>NZ_CP163162.1:0-3417923 GCF_047497155.1 Burkholderia sp. 22PA0106 | reverse complement strand
TCAGGGTCCTTTATGCGCATAAACTCAGGGCAGCATGGCGACGATTTCGTCGGCACATGCGCGAACTTCTGCTGCGGCAAGTCGTGCGCCACGGTCGTTCATCTGCAGGACGGTCTGCCCCAGCGCCATCGCCTGCTTGTAGGCTTCGCGCGTCGGGATTTGGGTCTTCAGCAGCGGGAAGCCGAGTTCTTCAATCGCACGCTTCAGCTCTCGCGTCAGCATGCGTTTCTCTTCGGTCTTGTTCAGCAGGAATACCGCGCGCAGGTCTTCATTCATGACCTGCGCTTGCTGGATCAGTTTCACCAGGCCAACGCTCGACCAGTAATCGGCCGGCGACGATGACGTCGGAATCACGGCAACCGTGGCTGCCAGCAGCACGACGCCCGAGACCTTTTCGGTGATCGACGGAGGGCAATCGACGACGATGATGTCGTAGTCGTTGATGAACTTCTTGATCTCACGGTGGATCTGCCCACCGGCTTCAGCGAGGTTGACGACCGGAAACGGGATACCGTTGTCGCTCTCCCCTGCCGCGCTCGACCAGTGGATGAGTGTGTTTTGGCCGTCGGCATCGACGACGAGGACGCGCTTACCTTTCTCATGAAATGCCGCGCCGAGGTGCATGGCGATTGTACTTTTGCCCACACCACCCTTCTGCTGAGTGACCGCAATGATTTCGGCTGCCAATTTTCACTCCTGTTTTGGTCGTCAAAATTTTACCCGATGAATTTCTTATTTCAATCTTTAAGTGTGCGTCGGCTCAAGATTTAGCCATTCGGGGGAGGTTTATGCGCATAAAGATGGCTGGCTTGGTGCTTGTCGGCAGTTGGCTCGCTGTATCGATGGCGGAAAATGGATCGGTTTATGCGCATAAACTGCCCTCCCCCGCCGCGTCGCTACAATAGGCGCTCATCCTGTTTCCCTGGCGAGCCCACCTGAATGATCACGATCTACCACAACCCACGTTGTTCGAAGTCCCGCGAAACGCTGGCGCTGCTCGATACCTTGAACAAGGCTGGCGAAGCCGTGCAGGTCGTTGAGTATCTGAAGACGCCGCCGACCGTCGCCGAGTTGAAGGTGCTGCACGATCAACTCGGGCGCCCGCTGCTCGACATGGTTCGCGACAACGAGGCTCCGTTCAAGGAATTGGGGCTCGGCGCGGAAGGCATCAGCGATGCCGAAATTTACGAGGCGATCGCCGCCAACCCGGTCCTGCTGCAGCGGCCGATCGTCGTACGCGGCGGCAAGGCCGCGATTGGCCGTCCCCCGGAATCCGTCGCTGCCTTGTTCGAATAATTCTTATAGTTTTTAAAAAACTGCTGCGTTGGTCCGAAATCGCCCGTCGCAGCTTTCTCATCCGTTTTCTTCCCCCATTTTCGACCTGATTTTCCACCGCATTTCATCGTCAAACTTGTGCGCTATGCTGTCCCGGCGCAAGGGGCCGTGGCTGTAATTGCCGGGTCAATATCGATTCCCCGGCATGCGCCGCCGAAAAGTTATCCACAGTTTCTGTGGAAAACCTTGTGGAAAGCCGGCCCCGATCGCCCGCGGGTCAGGACTTGCGCTGGTTTGCCTGTAAATGGGCCGCCACGGCGCATTCGCGAACGAATCCGGCCGGATTCTCAAATGAACGGAAGGAGAACGTGATGACTTATCGAATTGCCGTGGTTGTCGGGAGCCTGCGACGCGAATCGTTCAACCGGGCGCTCGCGAAGGCCGTGATCTCGCTGGCCCCCGACGACTTCTCGTTCGAGTTCGCCGACATCGGTGCGCTTGCCCTTTACAGCCAGGATTACGATTCGGCGTTTCCTGCCGAGGCCACCGCGTTCAAGCAGCAGATCGAAGCGGCGCAGGGTTTGCTGTTCGTCACGCCCGAATACAATCGCTCGATTCCGGGCGTGCTGAAGAACGCGCTCGATTGGGGTTCGCGGCCGTGGGGGCACAATTCGTGGAGCGGCAAGCCGGGCGCGATACTCGGCACGTCGCCGGGCGCGGCCGGCACGGCGCTGGCGCAGCAGCATCTGCGCAATGTGCTGGCCTACCTCGATATCGCGACGCTTGGCCAGCCCGAGATGTTCATCAAGCACGACACGAGCCGCATCGATGCGGATGGGAAGATCGTCAACGACGACACGCGAAAATTCCTGCAGGCGTTCGTCGATCGCTACGTGGCGTGGGTGCGCCGTCACGCGAGCGTCTGACCCGACACGGGTCGTGTACGGCGGGCGCTGACGGCAAACCAGCTTCAGCGCCCGCGTACAGCCGAACGCAACTCACGCCCGCGCCGCCGCCTTCCGCGCATCGCGCGCCTGCCGGATCTCGCGCAGCAATTCATCGAGCAAACCGATATCGAACGGCTTGGACAGCACACGCGCGCTGACGCGCCGAGTGCGGTCCAATTCTTCCGCATAGCCGGTCACGAGGATCACGGGCAGTGCGCCCGGGCGGCTCTCGATCGCCTCGGCGAGATCGATGCCGTTGAGCTTGCCCGGCATGTGAATGTCGGAGATCACGAGTTCGAACGGGCGCGCGTCGTCGTCGGGATCGGCGGGTGTGTCGATCAGCACGAGCGCATCGTCGGCGTTCGCCGCGTAGGTGATGCGGTGGCCGAGCAGGCTCAACAGCGCTTCGGTGCCGGCCGCCACATCGCCGTTGTCCTCCACGAGCAGAATTCGCAGGCCTTCGTTCGGCGCTTCGGCGTCGGGCGCAGCGGCTTCGAGCACCAACGGCGCGGCCGCCACTACGCCGTCGCTTTTGCTTTCGCCGGCACGTGGCAGATACAGCCGCACGGTCGTGCCCTCCCCCACCTCGCTGTCGATCGTCGCGATGCCGCCCGAACGCTCGCAGAACGCGAACACCTGCGGCAACCCGAGCCCCGTGCCCATGCCCTTCGGCTTGGTCGTGAACAACGGCTCGAATGCATGCGCGAGCACCTCGGGCGCCATGCCGTTGCCGGTGTCCGATAGCGAGATCCGCACGAAATCGCCAGTCAGCGGAAAGCGATCCTCGCGGCGAAACGTGATGTTCTGCGCGTCGATCGTGAAGCGCCCGCCGGACGGCATCGCGTCGCGCGCGTTGACCGACAGGTTGATCACCGCGAGTTCGAGCTCGGCGATGTCGACGCGAATCGGCCAGATCCCGGGCGGCATCTCGATGATCAGTGCCGATTTCGAACCGAGCGAGGTTTTCAGCAGTTCGCGGCACGACGAGCCGAGCCATTGCGGCACGTCGATCGTCTCGCTGCGCAACGGCTGCTTGCGCGCGACGCCGAGCAACTGCCGCGTCAGCGACTGGCCGTTCTTCAATGCGCGCTCGATGGCGGTCAATTCCGTATCGATCAGGGCCGTGCCGCGCAACCGGACGATCTGGATGTTGCTCGAGATGATCATCAACAGATTGTTGAAATCGTGCGCGACGCTGCCCACCAGGTTGCCGAGCGCTTCCATCTTGCGCGACTGGCGGTAGGCGGATTCGATCGAGCGCCGCATCGATGCTTCGGCCTGCCAACGATCCCACGCTTCTTCCTCGACGCGCAGCCGCTTCAGCGACAGCCAGATCACGCACCACAACGCCAGCGACGGCGCGAACATCGAGATGAACAGCACGCTCAGGTGCTCGTACCACGCGCCCCAGATCGCCGAGGTGCGATACGCGCAAGTCACGTAGACGGGATAGGAGCCCACCTGTCGATACGCGACGATTTCGTTCGAGCCGTTCTCGTGCTCGACGTGGATGATGCCCGAGCGCGGATTGCGGGCGTCGGCGTTGACGAACGGCGCGTCGTGCTCGTCGAGCTTTTCGTCGCCGGTGTCGGGCGGTGGCGGATACGAGGCGAGCACCGAGCCGTCGCTGCGCGTGAGCGCCATCGACATCGGCGATTTGTCGCCGCCGAGCAGGTCGCGGTAGAACGCGTTGAAGTACGAGGATTTCAGCGCGATCGACACCATGCCGGCAAAGCTGCCGTCGCTGTGAAGGCGCGGCACGCCGGTGTTGAAGACGAGGCTCGGCGTGGTCGAGCGCAGCGGCCCGTGCATCGGCCGCGAGATGTGCTCGATGACCTTGCCGTCGCGAACGCCGATGAAATCGTCGCGGTTCGCGATCGACGCGTGCGGCGCCGGGTAATAGAGGCTGTTGGCGAGCAGCATGCCGCTCGCGCCGAAAATCGACACGGCCGCCACCTGCGGGTAGCCGCCGCCGATCGTGTTGAGCGTGTCGTGGATGTCGGCTTCGGCGTTGCGGATGGCCGGGTCGTCGAGGTCCTGCACGAGATCGACGATGCGCGCGTCGAGCGTTTCGGTCAGGTCGAACACCTTCAGCGCGTGTTCCTCGGCGACGCGCACCGTGCGCATCGTCACGTCGCGCGCGGTGGCCTCGCGCGCGCGCAGATCGTTGTACGCCATCACGGCGACGTAGACGCACGGCAGCACGATCGCCGCGGCGAGCAGGATGATCAGCGTGATGCGGCGTACCGCGAAATCCTGCTCGGGCGCGCCGCTCGAAAACGACGCCTCCTCGTCCTGCCAATCGGCGGCGGATGATGAGCGTGTGGCGTCGTGCCGGTCGGGCGTCATGATGATGGGAACCGCAGCGTGGGATGGCCTGTATCGAATGATCGCCATCATAAACGACTCGCGGGCGGCCCCCGGCGATTCCGGGCCTTCCCGTGCGATGCGCGCGGCGCGCGGCGTGCGCGTGTCAGGCGTCAGGTGGCCGCTTCGCGCGCAATGGCCGCCAGCCGGTCGGCCAGCGCCTGCGGCTGCGACAGGAACGGCGAGTGGCTGCTGTCGAACCGGTGAACGTGGGTCGGGAGAGCGGGCGTGAACGCGTCGGCTTCGGCGATGAAGCGCTGCTGGAGCGCCGGCAGGATCACGCGGTCTTGCGAGCAGGCGATGTAGTGCCGCGCGATCGCGCCCCAGCGCGCCGGCGTGGTGACGATCGGGGTGGCGAACGGCGCGGCCGGCACGTCGCACGACAGCAGGCGCACCGCCGCGCGGCACGTGGCGTCGTCGACATCGGCGAACAGCGCTTCCTTGAGGCGGGCCTGGTAAGCCGGGTCGCGGCTGGCCGGATCGATGCGCAGCGCGCCGACCGCGCGCGGGCTGGCGCACATCAACGAGGCCAGCATCTCGCCACGGTTTTCGGGCGCGCGCACGTAATCGAGGCCGTCCACGCCCGAGGCCGGCATGAAGGCGCTCAGGTAAACGATGGCCGCGATGCGCTCGGGGGCCCGCTCGGCCGCCGCCGTGATCGCCAGCCCGCCCATGCTGTGACCCACCAGCACGACGCGGTCGTGGCCGAGCGCGCAGGCGCGGTCGATGGTGTCGAGAACGTGGTCGGCGTAGGCGTCGAGCGTGACGGCCGCGACTGGCGAGGGCTCCTGCGCGAACGCGTCGAGGTCCGTCCCGCCGAATGAATCCGGATAGCCGGCACTCACTCCATGAGCGGGCAGGTCGCGCGCGAGGCTCGCATGCCCGTGTGCCGCGAGCGCCGCGGCGACCCGTTCATAGGCCCATGCGCCATGCCAGGCGCCGTGCACCAGCACGAACGGCAGACGGGCTTCGTCACGAGGTGCGCTGTGCGGATCGGAACCGTTCAATGGGATGTCTCCTCTCGTTGGATGGGGCGGCCGGTGCGGCGTATCGAGAAGCGATTGTCGGCGCGATTGCCGGTTCCCGCCAGCGAATCCAGCCTGCTGCGAGACGGCGCGCGATACCCCTCCTTGTCTCGAAAATCGGCGAATTTCGGGCATCGACATAACAAATAGCTTTCATTTTCGCGAAACTGTTTCCGCCACACCACAGAATAAGAATTTGCCTATTCCATTCCTACCGCATCTCGCGCTAATTTTCGGAGTCCCCCTTCATGAAGCCGCGTCATGAATACCGACTACTTCTTTTATCGCCGCCCCGAAACGCCCGGTCCGTATTCGCTCGACGATCTCGGTGACATTGCGCCGTCGATCGCGGCGGTCGATGCGATTCGCGATGGAATCGGGCTGGTGATCAACGGCCTGGCCTGGCGCGAGTCGGATGCCGTGCCCGGCGCCTGGTTCGGCGAAGGCGGTGCGACCTTCCAGTTCACCGCCGATCTCGACGGCCAGGTCACGAGCTTCATCGGTTCGCGCCTCGATCGCCGGCAGGTGCTGCAACTGGCGCGCGCGATGGGCTTGATCGCCCTCGATCTGCAACGCGACATGGTGTTCGCGTAAGCGGCCGAGCCCGCGCCCGACAAGCGGCAGCGGGTGTCAAACATTGCTATACTTCCCGCCATTTCCGGCCATCCGCCGGTCAATCAAGCCTGTCTGCGCGCATCGTTCGCGCATCTAGCACGCAACTCCATCCCCATCGGGCGTGGCTACTTCCATCGCCCGCGAGGGCGTTTTAGCGGAGCCTGTCTTGGCCGTCAGCAATCTAGCCGTGGACGAAACCCAAACCGACGCCGCTGCCGTTTCATCGGGCAGCTCCTTCTATCGCGCGATGCGGATCCTGCCGGCGGCGCAGCGCGAGGCGATGTTCCAGGTCTATGCGTTCTGCCGCGCCGTCGACGACATCGCCGATGAAGGCGGCCCGCGCGACGTCCGCGCGGCCGACCTCGACCGCTGGCGTGCCGATATCGACGCCTGCTTCGCCGGCACGCCGCGCGCCTCGCTCGTGCCGTTGACGCGCGAAATCGGCAAGTTCGGCCTGAAGCGCGAGGATTTTCACGACATGATCGACGGCATGGCGATGGATGCCGCCGAAGATATCTGCGCGCCCGACGAAGCCACGCTCGATCTGTATTGCGATCGCGTCGCGAGTTCGGCCGGCCGCCTGTCGGTGAGGATTTTCGGGATGCAGGAAGCGCCGGGCATCGAGCTGGCGCACCATCTCGGTCGCGCGCTGCAGTTGACCAACATCCTGCGCGACATCGACGAAGACGCCGATATCGACCGCTGCTACCTGCCGCGCGAGCTGCTCGAACGCGAAGGCATTCCCGTCACCGATCCGAAGACGATCGCCGCGCATCCGGCGCTGCCGCGCGTGTGCGCGACGCTGGCCGAGCGCGCCGCCGCGCATTTCGCGCATGCCGACCGGGTCATGGACGGCACGCCTCGCGTGCAGGTTCGCGCGCCGCGCATCATGTCGGGCGCCTATCGCTGCATCCTCGAGGCCGCGCTCGCGCGGGGCTTTGCCGCGCCACGCGCACCGGTGCGCAAGCCGCGTCTGCGGATGCTGTTGATCCTGCTGCGCTACGCGCTTTTCTGATCCGATGGCATGCCGCCACCGGGCGATCGGCGGCTCGTCCGCCGCATCGCAGGGTCGTCGGTTCGACGCTTCGGCGGCATGTCTCAATGTGAGTACCCGCTTCGCCGGAATATTGCGCTGCTCCCACTTTGTCGGGTGCACATCCGGGGTTTCGGCTGAACCTGAAACGCCCGGCCCTGCGCTTGCGCGGGCCGGATTCGCTGTTCGCGGGCGACGGCACCGCCGCCCTGCCCGCGTCGATCGACGGCGCGTGCCGCCGAGCCGTACCGCACGCACCGCATGATAAAGAGGGACCGATGAACGATCTCACCGACTCGACCACACCGGACGACGCGCAACCGAACCGCGCCGCGCCGCCCGCCACCGGGGATCTGCGCGCGAATCCGGCAGTTGAAACGGCTGCGGGGGCAACCGCCGCGCCGGTTGCGCCTGCTGCGCCTGGCGATGTGGCAGCGGCCGCCGTTGCGCGGGCCGTGCCGGCCACGCCGTCTGTTGAAGCCGTGCCGGTGACGCCCGCTGCGCCCGCCGATGTGGCTGCGGCAACCGCCGCGGCCGCCCCGGCCGCCGAGGCGCCACCCGCCGTCACCGCCCCCGCCCCCGCCGAACTCGACACAGCGATCACCCGCGCCATCGACACGCTGCTGGCCGACCAGCGGCCCGACGGCCACTGGGTCTACGAGCTCGAAGCGGACGCGACGATCCCGGCCGAATACGTGCTGCTCGTGCATTACCTCGGCGAGACGCCGAATCCCGTGCTCGAACGCAAGATCGGCCGTTATCTGCGCCGCATCCAGTTGCCCGACGGCGGCTGGCCGCTGTTCGCCGAAGGCCGCCCCGACGTCAGCGCCAGCGTGAAGGCCTACTTCGCGCTGAAGCTGATCGGCGACGATGTCGACGCCGAGCACATGGTCCGCGCGCGCAACGCGATCCACGCGATGGGCGGCGCGGAGATGTCGAACGTCTTCACGCGCATCCAGCTCGCGCTGTTCGGCGTGGTGCCGTGGTACGCGGTGCCGATGATGCCGGTCGAGATCATGCTGCTGCCGCAGTGGTTCCCGTTCCATCTGTCGAAGGTGTCGTACTGGGCGCGCACGGTCACCGTGCCGCTGCTCGTGCTGAGCGCGAAGCGCCCGCTGGCGAAGAACCCGCTCGGCGTGCGCGTCGACGAGCTGTTCGTCAATCCGCCCGTCAACGCCGGCCTGCTGCCGCGCCAGGGCCACCAAAGCCCCGGCTGGTTCACGTTCTTCCGTGGCGTGGACGGCCTGCTGCGCCTGGTCGACGGCCTGTTCCCGCGCTACTCGCGCGAACGCGCGATCCGTCAGGCCGTGCAGTTCGTCGACGAGCGCCTGAACGGCGAGGATGGCCTCGGCGCGATCTATCCGGCGATGGCGAACTCGGTGATGATGTACGCCGCGCTCGGCTACCCCGAGGATCATCCGAACCGCGCCACGGCGCGCCGCTCGCTCGAGAAGCTGCTGGTGATCGGCGACGACGAGGACGGCGAAGCGTATTGCCAGCCCTGCCTGTCGCCCGTTTGGGACACCTCGCTCGCGGCGCACGCCTTGCTCGAAACCGGCGAGCCGCGCGCCGAGCAGGCGGTGCTGCGCGGCCTCGCATGGCTGCGCCCGCTGCAGATCCTCGACGTGCGCGGCGACTGGATCTCGCGCCGCCCGAACGTGCGTCCGGGCGGCTGGGCGTTTCAGTACGCGAACCCGCATTACCCCGACGTGGACGACACCGCCGTGGTGGCGCTGGCGATGGACCGCGCGGCCAGCCTCACGCAATCCGACGTGGACCGCGACGCCATCGCCCGCGCCCGCGAATGGGTGGTCGGCATGCAGAGCAGCGACGGCGGCTGGGGCGCGTTCGAGCCCGAGAACACCCATCACTACCTGAACAACATCCCGTTCTCTGATCACGGCGCGTTGCTCGATCCGCCGACCGTCGACGTGTCGGGCCGTTGCCTGTCGATGCTGGCCCAGCTCGGCGAAACCACGGCGAACAGCCAGCCCGCGCAGCGCGCGCTCGACTACCTGCTCGCCGAGCAGGAGCCGGACGGCAGCTGGTACGGCCGCTGGGGCATGAACTACATCTACGGCACCTGGAGCGCGCTCGGCGCGCTGAATGCGGCCGGCCTCGCGCACGACGACCCGCGCGTGCAGCGCGGCGCGCAATGGCTGCTGTCGATCCAGAACGCCGACGGCGGCTGGGGCGAGGACGGCGACAGCTACAAGCTCGACTATCGCGGCTACGAGGCCGCCACCAGCACCGCGTCGCAAACGGCCTGGGCGCTGCTCGGCCTGATGGCGGCCGGTGAAGTGGCGCATCCGGCCGTCGCGCGCGGCATCGCCTGGCTGATCGCCGAGCAGAAGGCGCACGGCCTGTGGGACGAAGCGCGCTTCACGGCCACCGGCTTCCCGCGCGTGTTCTATCTGCGCTATCACGGCTATCGCAAGTTCTTCCCGCTGTGGGCGGTGGCGCGCTTCCGGGCCTTGACGCGCGCGGGCACGACGCGCGTCACGGTGGGCATGTAAGCGGATGGCGACGCTCACGACCCAGGCACCGGTCATCGCCGTCACCGGCATGGCCTTCGAGGCAAAAATTGCGCGCGGCGATGGCGTGGAAACCGTCTTCGCGGCGCGCGCGGACAGGCTCGAACGCGCGCTGTCCGAAGCCGTGGCGCGCGGCTGCGCCGGCATCATCAGCTTCGGCACGGCGGGCGGCCTCGCGCCCGATCTCCAACCGGGCGCGCTGGTGATTGCCGACGCGATCGACGGCCCGTTCGGCGAGGTGGTGACCGACGCCGCCTGGAACCGGCGGCTCGCCGCCGCGTTGCGCGGCACGCCGGTCGCGCTCACGCTGCGACGCGGGCGGATGGCGGCGGTGGGCGCGCCCGTGATCGACGCGCAGCAGAAAGCCCTGCTGCACGCCCGCCACGGCGCGCTGGCGGTCGACATGGAATCGCATATCGCCGGCGCGTTCGCGGCGGCGCGCGGCGTGCCGTTCGCGGTGTGCCGCGCGATCGTCGATCCGGCGTGGCGCACGCTGCCGCCCGCGGCCACCGCGGGCCTGCGCGACGACGGCACCACCGCGATCGTGCCGATCCTGCGCGAACTCGCGAAGCAGCCGTCGCAACTCGGCGCGCTGCTGAAGCTGGCCGGCGACGCGCGCGCGGCCAAGACGGCGCTGATCCAGGCGCGTCACGCCTTCGAACGCGAAGGCGCCTGGCGCGGGCTGTAAACCGCGCCCGGCCTGCCATGCCCTTCCTCGATACCTTCGTATCCCGTGCCGGCCGCTACGCGATCGGCACGGAATCCCCGTCGGGCCGCCGCTATCTGTCGATCCCGGTATCGAACCGTCTGGTCGACTACGAAGAACACTACGGCATTACCGACACGCAGGCGCAACGCTTCCTCGCCGAGCCGGAATTGGCACGGCAATTCGCCGATGCCTGCCGCGCCCGCCTGCATGACGACCGCCTGCTGACGCCGCCCGGCAGCGATCGCGGCGTCGCCACCTGAGCGGCTTCCAGGCCGCTCGCTTCCCTTCTCCGATGCGTGCCGCAACAGCGGCGATGTCATGTCGTCCTGAGTGACAACATTTGTTGTTGAGATATACAATTTGTGAATCGTATGTTGTCGAATGCCGATGCGACCCCGCCCGGCAGCGGCACAACCGATTTCCCTTTTTGTATCCGCAAGGTCATCAATGAAAGTACTTCACCCCGTCGTCGTTGCCGGCACGCCGCACGAGATCGGCCGGCAACTCGGCGAACTGGCGCGCCCCGAGATAGATACATATCGCGCCCGCAGCGCCGCCTGGCAGGCCGTTGCGGCACGGCTTGGCGATCCGCTGCTGCCGGTGCTGCGGCGCGCGGCCGAGGCGGCGTTTCCGGCGGCGGTCGCCGAGATAGACGGCATCGTGGCCAGCCCCGGCCTGTCTATCTTCCGCGCCGATCCGGCCGACCCCGACGACGAGAACACGCTGGCCACGGCAGCGTTCGACATCTGCGCGAGCGGCGTCGATGTCACGGTGCGCCGTGGCGGCGCGACCGGTTTCGCGCTGCGCGTGGCGCGCGACGCGGGCTGAGGCGATGGCCTCCCCCTTTTCTTCCCTATTGCATATCGAGCGGCATTCCAGCCTCAGGAGCCCAGCATGACCACCGTATTTCACCGCGCCCCGCGCGCCTCGCTGCCCGTCGCGGTGGCGGGCGACGGCATCGAGATCATCGATGCGAACGGCAAGCGCTATATCGACGCGTGCGGCGGCGCGGCCGTCTCGTGCCTCGGCCACAGCAACGCGCGCGTGATCGAGGCGATCAAGCGCCAGGCCGATCGCCTGCCCTACGCGCACACGTCGTTCTTCACGACCGAGGTGGCCGAGGAACTGGCCGACCGGCTCGTTGCGGCCGCGCCAGCCGGGCTCGGCCACGTGTATTTCGTGTCGGGCGGCTCGGAGGCGATCGAGGCCGCGCTGAAGCTCGCGCGCCAGTATTTCGTCGAAATCGGCCAGCCCGCGCGCCGCCATATCGTCGCGCGCCGGCAGAGCTATCACGGCAACACGCTGGGCGCGCTCGCGATCGGCGGCAACCTGTGGCGGCGTGAGCCGTTCCTGCCGCTGCTGATCGACGCGCATCACGTCAGCCCCTGCTACGCGTATCGCGAGCAGCGCGCGGAGGAAAGCACCGATGCGTTCGCACAGCGCCTGGCCGACGAACTCGAGGCCACGTTCCTCGAACTCGGGCCGGAGAACGTGGCCGCATTCGTGGCGGAAACGGTGGTGGGCGCCACGGCCGGCGCGGTGCCCCCGGTGCGCGAGTATTTCCGCAAGATCCGCGCCGTCTGCGACAAGTACGGCGTGCTGCTGATCCTCGACGAAATCATGTCGGGCATGGGCCGCACCGGCTGCCTGTTCGCCTGCGAGGAAGACGGCATCTCGCCCGACATCCTGACCATCGCCAAGGGGCTGGGCGCCGGCTATCAGCCGATCGGCGCGACGCTCGTGTGCGATCGCATCTACGACGCGATCGTCGGCGGCACCGGCTTCTTTCAACACGGCCATACGTATCTCGGCCATGCCATCGCCTGCGCGGCCGCGCTCGAAGTGCAGCGCGTGATCGCCGAGGAGCGCCTGCTCGACAACGTGCTGGCGCGCGGCGAACAGTTGCGCGCGCAACTACGCGAACGCTTCGCCGATCACGCGGCCGTGGGCGACGTACGCGGGCGCGGCCTGTTCGTCGGCGTCGAATTCGTGGCTGACCGCGACAGCAAGGCGCCGTTCGATCCCGCGTTGAAGCTGCATGCGTCGCTCAGGCGCGAGGCGATGGCGCGCGGGTTGATGGTGTATCCGATGGGCGGCACGATCGACGGGCGGCAAGGCGATCACGTGCTGCTCGCGCCGCCGTTCATCAGCACCGCCGCGCAGATCGAGACGATCGTCGCGCGGCTGGCCGATGCGCTGGATGCGGCGCTCGCGTCGAGCGGCGCGTTACGATAAGCGCGCTCGCTCCCCTACCGATTTTCGACCCCGGAACCGACATGACCGACCGCCTTCCCCCGTTCGACACCGCTCAGGCCACCGACGCCCAACGCGCGGTGCTCGACGAAATCCTCGCCGGCCCGCGCGGCAACCTGAACGGCCCGTTCCTCGGCTGGATCCACAGCCCCGAACTCGCGCAGCACGCACAGCGGCTCGGTGCGTTCTGCCGCTACGAAACCGGCTTGCCGCTGCGCCTGTCCGAACTGGCGATTCTCGTCACGGCTGCGCGCTGGCGCTCGCAGGCCGAGTGGTATATCCATCTGCCGATCGCGCTGCAGGCCGGCGTGCCGGAGGCGGTGGCCGAAGCGATCCAGCGCGGCGACGCGCCCGTGTTCGACGATGCCGACGACGCGCTGATCCATCGTTTCTCGACCGAGCTTTACGAGACGCAGCGCGTGTCCGACGCGACCTATGACGCAGCGGCGGCGCGCTTCGGTGCGGTGGTGGTCATCAATCTGGTGGGTTTGCTCGGCTACTACGCGCTGGTGGCGATGACGCTGAACGTGTTCGGGATGCGCGCGAACGGGCAGCAGACGCTGCCGTTCGCGGAGTCGGAGGCTGGAGCGCAAGACAAGCGGTAAACGGATCGCGGCCCGGCGGCGCCTTCGCAAGCGAGGCGCCGCCGGGCCGTGCCGGAGCGTGTGCGAGGCGCCCCGCTCAGGGCGCGGCGGGGGCGCTGGCGGGCGCGGCTTGCGAAGCCGGAGCCGCCGGCGGCACGGGGATCGACGGTGCCAGCGGCGAGGACGGCGCGGCCGTGGCCGCGGCGCCCGAAGCCGCCGCATCCGCGCCCGGATCGGCGTAGTTCGGCAGGCCGGTCGGCTCGCCGTTCGCGCCACCCGCGCCGTTGCTCGCGTCCGGATCGTCGTAATTCGGCAGCCCGCCCGGCAGCGTGCCGGCCGCACCCGACGTGCGCAGCAGCGAGCCGTGATACGTCTGCGACTGGCGCTGCTGCGTGTAGGCGTCGCGCACGAACGAATACTTGTCGAGCGCAGCCTGCTGCAGCAGGTCCGACGCACCGAGCAGGTCGGAACGCCCGCTGATGAATTGCCCGATGTACATCGGGTTTCGCACGGCCGGCTCGATGTAGTTCAGCAGGTTGAAGCGCACGTCCACCGTGCGGCCCACGCCGTCGCGGAACGAGCTCGGCCCGAACAGCGGCAGCACCAGGTACGGGCCGGCCGGCACGCCCCAGCGCGCGAGCGTCAGGCCGAAATCCTGATGGTGCTTCGGCAGCCCGGCCACCGTCGCCACGTCGAACAGCCCGCCCACGCCGAACACCGTATTGATCACCACCCGCATCACGTCCTCGGTGGCATCGGTCACGCGCAATTGCAGCAGGTTGTTGGCGACGTTGCCGATGTCGCTGATGTTCGAGAAGAAGCTGCTGATCGCGGTGCGCAGCGGCGTGGGCGTGACCTTCTGGTAGCCCCGCGCGATCGGCGCGGCGAAATGCGTGTCGACCGTGTCGTTGACGGAGAAGATCACGCGATTCATCGGTTCGAGCGGGTCGCCCGGGGTACGGTTGGGGCCGGTCGCGCAACCGCTCAGGAGGGCGACGGTGGCCAGGCTTGCGGCCAGGATTCGCGGTTTATTCATTGATGTCGGGAGATTGGGGCGCGCGTGGCACGCGCGGTTTGCCCATCAGCACGGGTTGGAACACCACGGCGCCGATCAGCGTGCAGGATAGTGCGAGCGCGAGCAGCTTGCCCATGCTCGCCGTGCCCGGGTGATGCGATAACCACAGGCTGCCGAACGCGGTGGCCGTGGTCGCGGCGCTGAACAGCACCGCATGCGTGAGGCTCGAATGCAGCAGGCCGGTCTGGCCCGCGCGCCATGCCATCACGAAGTACACCTTGAACGCCACGCCCACGCCGAGCATCAGCGGCAGCGCGATGATGTTGGCGAAGTTCAGCGGCATGCCGAACACCACGCACAGCTCGAGCGTGACCACGCCCGACACCAGCAGCGGGATCAGCGTGCGCAGCACGTCGCCGAAGCGGCGCAGCGTGATCCACAGCAGGATCGTGATCGACACGAGCGACAGCGCGGCGGCTTGCAGGAACGCCTTGATGATGGTGTCGGCCGAATGCAGGATCGAGATCGGGCCGCCGATGGTGGCCGGCTCGGCGCGTTTCACGGCCTGCGCGAAATGGCGCAGCATGGTGTCGTCGCCGGGGTCGACGCCCGGCGGCACCTTCGGGGAAATCTGCACCAGCGCGCTTCCGTCGGGCGCCACCCAATCGCGCACCATCTGCGGCGGCAGGTTCGCACGCGTGATCTCGTACGGCTGCAGCAGCGAGGCGAGCTGGCCGAGCGCGAGGGTCAGCGTGTTCGAGAACGCCACTTCGGCGCGGTCGCGCGCGGCGGCATCGGCGGCGGCCAGCTTGGCGAGCGATTGCGACAGATGCTTGGCCTCGGCCGCGCCCGCGCCGGGGTGATCTTCCGACGCGTATTCGAGCAGCGCCGACGCGCGCTTGAGCGCGGCCACGCGTTGCGCGTCGGCGGCGGGCGGCGCGGCCGGTTGCGTCAGCGCGGGCAGCAGCGTGTCGGCGGCCGTCTTGATGGTGGCGAGCTTCTCGGGCTGGTCGGGCGGCAGGAACGACGTGAGCGTGGTGGTGCGGCCCACTTCCGGCAGCTTCGCGAGGCGCGCGGCGGCCGCGTCGGCGTCGGCCAGCGTGGGCGCGAGCATGTGCACGTCGTTGACACCCGCTTCCGGCGAATCCTTCAGCGCGATCAGCGTGGCCATCGATTCGGTGTGCGGATCTTTCAAATGCAGCGGGTTGAAGTCGAAATGCAGGCGCGTGAGCAGCGGCAGCGCGCAGATCACCACCGCCAGCGTGCCGATCAGGATCGGCTTGCGATGCCGGTCGAGGTAATCGTCCACTGGCGCGAGGCGCGGGAAGCCCGGCGCCTTGGCCTCGCCCGGCGGGTGCATGAGCTTGAGCAGCGCGGGCAGCAGCGTCATGGTGGTCAGGAATGCCACGAACATGCCCACCCCGGCGATCAGGCCCAGCTCCGACACGCCGCGATAGGCGGTGGGCAGGAACGAGAAGAAGCTGGCCGCCACGGCCGCCGTGGCCAGCGAGAGCGGCATGCCCATCGCATGCGCCGCGCCGAGCAGCGCGTGATCGAGGTTCGGATCGCGGTGGCGCTCCTCGCGGTATTTCACGCCGTACTGGATCGCGAAATCCACGCCCAGCCCGACGAACAGCACCATGAACGCCACCGAGATCATGTTCAGCGAGCCGACCATCGCGAGGCCGAGCGCGGCCGTCACGACCAGCCCCACCACCAGCGTGATCAGCACCGCGCCGATCATCCGCTTCGAGCGCAGCGCGAGCCACAGAATGATCAGGACGACGATCAGCGTGCCGATGCCGTTGACGGCGGCGCCGTCTTGCACCGACGCGAATTCCTCGTCGGCCAGCGGCTGCTCGCCGGTCAGGCGCACCACGGCGCCGAAGCGCTTGTCGAGGCCGAGCGAGGCGGCGGTGGCGCGGATGGTTTGGGAGGTCTGCTCGCCGGCCTTCAGCGCGCCGTAGTTGACCATCGGCTCGACCGTCACGAACGCGAACGCCGGCTGTTTCGCCGAATCGCTATCGACCAGCGCGCGCCACGAGAACGCGGCGGGCTTGCCGGCCAGCACATCGTCGACGGTGGCGGCGGCGCGGGCGAGCAGCGTCTTCATGCCCGGCAGCGTGACCTGGCCGGTCAGCAGCGGCTGGCCGAGCGTGGTGGACAGCGTGGTGGCGAGGCCGCGCACGCTCGGGTCCTGCGCCAGCGTGTTGACCAGCGGGCGGGCGTCGGCGAGCTTCGCGGTGGTGCGCCTGACGTCGTCGGGCGTGAGGAACAGCAGCGCGTCGCGCTCGAACAGCGGGCCGCCTGCCGGCAGCGACACCTGGCCGATCTTGCCGGCCTGGGTGTCCTTCTCCAGCGCGGCGGCCAGCGCGTTGGCGGCGGCCGAGGCGAATTCGGGCGCGGGCGCTTCCACCACCGCGAGGATGGTCTGGCTGCGCTGCGGGAACGCGTCGTCCACGGCCTTGCCGAGCGCGGCCCATTGCGGCGCGTTGTCGATCAGCTTGCTGATGTCGGTGTTGATCTTGAAATGCTGGACGGTATAGACGCCGCTGAACGCGGCGATCACGAGCGATAGCGCGACGACCAGCAACGGGCGCCGCACCGACCAGGCGACGAGTCGGACGAGTAGGGTTGTCAGCATGGGGCGGGCTGGCGGGACGTCCTTCGGACAAAGTGCTCAAGTATACCGGCGCCACGATTTCGGGGCTGTTTCCCCACGCAGCGGTGCTGGCCGGGGCGACCGGCGGAAAAAGCGTCCGACCCGACCGGCATCGGGTGGCCGGATGCGGCGCGCCGCCGGCCACATCATGTCAGTAGTCCGTGACAAATGTAAGCGAAACGTAACGGCGCGCTCCGCAGCGGGCTCGACGGCGCTGCGCCGGGCTCGGGCCGCTATACTGTTTCGATCCGGGGCCTATTGGCGCCGGCTTCTTTTTTTAGCGAGCACGAACACCGTATGAAACGTCATCTGATTGCATTCGTCGCTGCGGCGGCCGTCTCCGTGTCGGCTTTCGCGCAAAGCGCCCCCGTGGACGTGGTTCGTAATGCCGTCGAAGGCACGGTCAACGCCATGAAGACCGATCCGGGCGCGCGCGGCGGCGACATGGGCAAGATCACGCAGGTCGTCGAGACGCGTTTTCTGCCCGTCACCAACTTCGAGCGCACCACGCGGATCGCCGTCGGGGCCGACTGGGCCAAGGCCAGCCCGGCCCAGCAACAGGAGCTGTACAAGCAATTTCGGCTCCTGATGACGCGCACCTATGCGGCCTCGCTGGCCCAGCTCGGCGGCCAGGACGCGAAGTTCTCGTTCAAGGCGGGCGGCGCGAACGGCAGCGATGCGCTGGTGCAGTCCACCGTGAGCACGCCGGGCGACACGCAGAACGTCGGCTACCGGCTCGGCAAGGAAGGCAACGACTGGAAGATCTACGACATCGACATGTCCGGTGCGTGGCTGATCCAGGTCTATCAAGGCCAGTTCAAGGCGCAGCTCGCCTCGGGCGGCATCGACGGCCTGATCGCGTACCTGCAGAAGCACAACGCGCGCGTCAACTGACGTGACGGCGGCCGGGGCGCGTCAGCCGATGCGCCCCGGCCGGCCTGATCTGCAATCCTGATTGCCGCTCTGATCTGCAGGCCGCCCGCTCCGGTTTCGCCGCCGGTCCGGGCACATGCCTTGCTGCCCTGGCGCGCCCGCGCCGCCCCCTCCGCTCCCAGGTGCTTCCGATGCCGCCTACCGCCGCGCCCGCTTCCGCCCATCCTGCCGCCGCCGAACTGATCGAGCGTTTCGCGCTGCTGCCGCACCCCGAAGGCGGCTATTTCCGCGAAACCTACCGCGCGCCGCTGCGCGTGGCGCGCGAGGCCGACGGCGCGTCGCGCAGCGCCTCCACGGCGATCTACTACCTGTTGTGCGACGGCGCGTATTCCGCCTGGCATCGAATCCGCTCCGACGAGGTCTGGCATTTCTACGCGGGCGATCCGCTCGACGTCTACCTGCTCGACGATGCCGACGGCCTCGTGATCCACCGTCTCGGCAATCCGCTGCTGCATCCCGGTGCCGTGAGCCAGGCCGTGGTGCCGGCCGGGCGCTGGTTCGGCGCGGCCTGCGCCGACTCGGCCGGGTTCGCGCTGGTGGGCTGCACGGTTGCGCCGGGCTTCGAGTTCGCCGAATTCGAGCTGGCCGACCCGCAGGCGCTCGAGCGCCAGTTCCCGCAGCACGCCGAAGCCGTCGCGCGCCTCGCGCGCTGAGGCCCACCGCCCACCGCCCACCGCCCACCGCTTAACGGCGGCGCTGTTCCACCGCGAACTTGATCAATTCCGCCTGCCCCTCGATGCCGAGCTTGCGCTTGAGGTTGAGCCGGTGCGTCTCGACGGTGCGCACGGATAACCCGTTCTGCTGCGCGATCTGCTTGCTCGACAGCCCCTCGGCCAGCGCATCCAGAATGTCGCGCTCGCGCGGCGTGAGCCGCTCCACCGGCCCGGCCCCCGCGCTGGCGTGGATCATCCGCGCGGCCAGCCCCTCGCTGAAGAAGGTCTGCCCGGCCAGCACCGCGCCGATGCCGCGCACGATCTCGCTGGCCGGCGAATCCTTCAGCAGATAGCCGCTCGCGCCGGCCCGCACGGCCTGCGTCACGTATTCGACGTTGTCGTGCATCGACAGCATCACCACCCGGATCGCCGGAAAGCGTTCGTGGAACACGCCGGCCAGCGCGATGCCGTTCATGCCCTGCATGCCGACATCCATCAGCGCGAGATCGGGTTCGAGCGATGCGGCCAGCGCGAGCGCGTCGGCCGCATTGCCGGCCTCGCCGGCCACCACCAGGCCCGGCACGGCTTCGAGCCGCATCTTGAGGCCGTCGCGTACCAGCGGATGATCGTCGACCAGCAGTAGCCGGGCGGTGCGCGCCGAAGCGTCGGGAGAGAAAGCCGTCATCGTGATTCCGTGTCGGTGGGTCGGGCGGCGGCGGGCGCGGCGGCGCGCAGCGGCACGCGCGCGCTGATCACCGTGTGGCCCGGCTGCGACCGGATCGTGAGAATGCCGCCGAGCGCCGCGATGCGCTCGCGCATGTTGCGCAGCCCGACGCCGCGGTGCGGATCGGCCTGGGTGCGTTCGACGTCGAAGCCGCGGCCGTTGTCGGCCACGCTGAGGGCCACCGAATGCGCGCCGATGTCGAGCGACACCGCGCCGCGCGTGGCTTGCGCATGGCGCAGCAGGTTGGTCAGCGCTTCCTGGGCGATCCGGAACAGCGCGGTATTGACGGCGGCCGGCAGCGGCGGCGCGCCCGAATGGGCGACCTGCGTGTAGCCGATCTCGACCCCGCTCTCGCCCTGCCCCTGCAATTCGCGGATCAACTGATCGAGCGCCGCGGCCAGGCCGAGATCGTCGAGCATCGCGGGCCGCAGCGCATGCGAGATGCGGCGCACCTCGCGCAGCACGTCGCCGAGCCGCGCGGCGCTCTTGGCCAGCGCGCCTTCGGCCGACGCATCGCGCGCCGGGCCGCGTTCGAGCCGTTCCAGCACCGATTCGAGCATCAGCTTGACCGACACCATCATCTGGCTGATGCCGTCGTGCAGCTCGCGCGAGAGCCGCGCGCGTTCGTCTTCCTGCGATTCCACCACGCGCTGCGCGAGCGCTTTCAGGCGCGCATCGGCGTGGCGCGATTCGCTGACGTTGAGCACCAGCGCGCATAGCGCGATCACGGCCGCGCCGGCCAGCGCGATCGCGGCCAGCCCTTTCATGGTGCTGTCGATTTCGGCCGAGGCGCGCGCGTCGATGTTGGCCAGCGCGCGGTCGACGTCGTCGAGATAGATGCCGGTGCCGAGCATCCAGCCCCAGCGTTCGAGCGCCACCACGTAGCCGAGCTTGCCCTCGATGCGGCCGGTGGACGGCCGCTGCCACTGGTAGCGCACGTAGCCGCCGCCGTGCGAGGCCGCCTCCACCAGCTGCTGGATGGTGGGCGCGCCCAATGCGTCGCGCATCGCCCAGAAGTTGCGGCCCACGCGTTCGGGCTCGCGCGGATGCATCAGCGAATTGCCCTGCAGGTCGTAGACGAAGAAGTAGCCGTCGGGGCCGAAATCCATCTTGCGCAAGATTTCGAGCGCCTGGGCGCGCCGCGTGTCCTCGCCGGCCGCGCCGTCGCGCGAGGCGGCGTACAGCGGCGCGATCGCGCTGGTCGCCAGCTCCACGTAATGCTTGAGTTCGAGTTCCTTGCTGGCCAGATAGGCCGATTCGATCGTCTCGTGCTGCGCGCGCGCCAGCGACGTGGCCTGCTGGCGCACGCCGAAGCCGATCGCGGCGATCGCCGCCAGGAACGGCACGATCGCGAGCAGGAGGATCTTCGCCTTGAGTTTCATGTTCGGTCGACGGGGAAACGCGGCCCGCCGTGGGGCGGGCGCCGGCGCTATTGTCCGCGATTTCGCGGCGGCGCAGCGCGGCTGGCCGTGCGCGCTTGCCGGCCTCGCGCGCACGGCGATGTGAGAAGTCGATTTCCCAATCGCCCACGGGGTGAGTAAGATGGGGCCATTTTCTGGATGGAGTACCCGCAATGCTGACCGCCGTGCTGGAAGACGATGCCGACCAACGCGACCTGATCATGTTGTGGCTCGAACATGGCGGGCATCGCGCACAGGGTTTCGCCACGGGCGCCGCATTCACCGAGGCGCTGAAGAACGACCGCTACCAGTTGCTCGTGATCGACTGGATGCTGCCCGACACCACGGGCGACGCGATGATCCAGTGGGTGCGCGACAACCTCGGCTGGAACGTGCCGGTGATCGTGCTGACCGCGCGCGACGACGAGCAGACCGTGCTGACCGCGCTGCGCGCCGGCGCCGACGATTACCTCGTCAAGCCGGCCCGTTCGGCCGAGATGCTGGCGCGGATCGCGGCCGTGGCGCGCCGCTACGGGCTGGGCGGCAAGGCGCCGCTCACGCTCGGCGCCTACGAGATCGACATCCAGCGCGTGCGGATCTCCGTGAACGGCACGGCGGTCGATCTGACCCAGAAGGAATTCGATCTGGCCGTCTACATGTTCCAGAGCCCGGGCCAGTTGCTGTCGCGCGATCACCTCTTGAACCGCGTCTGGGGCGTGCATGCCGACGTGGACACGCGCACCGTCGACACGCACGTGAGCCGTCTGCGCAAGAAGCTGCAGCTCGACGGCTCGAACGGCTGGAAGGTGATCCCGATCTACGGCTACGGCTACCGCTGCGTGCGGCTCGACGCGCCGGAGTAAAGCCGGGCGGCCGGGTTCACAAGGCTGCGTTCACAAGGCGGTCAACGCCGCAGCGCGTCGTGCATCGCGACGCGCTGCGGCGTTTTCGTTTCATTTCCTGCGATTGTTTCGACCGCCGTGCCTATGCGCGTCATTGCCACGGGCCGGGCGGCGCGTTGCGGCCGCCGTCGGTGGCGCGCCAGGCGTCTTCCACCTGCGCGCGTCGGGCCAGCGCATGACGATGCCCCTGTCCGCTCGACGACAACCCGCCGCCGCAGCGATACCCCCATCCCGCCAGCGTGAGCCACGCCGATTCGACGCGGTTCGCGAGCCACGCGCTGGTCGTGCCGCGATGCTTGCCGAGATAGAGCAGGCGGCTGCGCAGCCGCCAGCGTTCGCGCTGGGCCGCCGCCTGCGGTTCGAACCAGGCATCGGCATGGGTGCGCGCCACGAACCGCGCGCGCACGTCCGGCCACACCATCACCTCGAAACCGGCCTCGCCCACGCGCCGGCAGAAATCGATGTCCTCGCAATACATGAAGAAGCGCGTATCGAAGCCGTCGAGATAGCGGAATACGTCGTGCCGCACGATCGCGAACGCGTCGGACACCCAATCGACGCGCCGCGCCGGCGGACGCGGCAGCAGGTCGGGATCGAGCGCCGGATGACGCGGCTGCTCGCCATGCGCGGCCGGCCCGCGCCACGCGAACGCGTCGCCGAGCGTGGTCGGGAACCGGTGCGAGGTCGGCACGTCGTAGCCCTGCCGATCGACCAGCCGCCCGCCCGCGATGCCCACCTGCGGATTGACGAGCATGCGCGCGGCGGCGCGCGCGATCATCGCCGGCTGCGCGTGAGCGCCGGGATGCAGGAACAGCAGCAGCGCGCCGAGCGCCTCCTGCGCGGCCAGGTTGCAGGCGGCCGCATAGCCGAGATTGACCGGCGAGCGGATCAGCCGCACCCAGTCGAAGCGCGTCTCGATGCGCTCGGCGGTGCCGTCGGTCGAGGCGTTGTCGATCACGATCACCTGCCAGTCGCGATAGCGCGCGGCCATCGCCAGCATCTCGAGTTGCGCGTCGATCCGATCGGCGGCGTTGTGCGCGACGATCAGGATCGACAACGCCCGTCGGGCCAGCACGTGCTTGTGCGGGGACGGGCGGGTGTCGGACGGCGCGGCCTGCCGGGTGCCATAGAGCCGGATCACGGCGGATTCCGGCGCTGGCGCGCGGCCGGCCTCGTCATTGCGCTTCGCCAGGCTGGTGGCGAGCCGCGCGTCGCGCACGTGCGGCGGCGTAACGGCTGCGATAGGCGAGTTGGCCATAGAGAATCGGCAGTTGTTGCAGATGCGCATGCAGCGCATAGAGCGTGGCAAGACGCCAATCGCCGGCATTCGAGCGGGCGTTCAGCGTGGTGTGCAGCAGCGCGGCGGCGAACAGCGCGGCGATGCTCCACGCGATCTGCGGCAGCACGGCGAGCAGCACGGAAAAGGTCAGCAGCGCCACGCCGAGCGCGGCGCTCCAGGCCAGGTTGCGTTGCGGCGCATGGCCGTGCGGAAACGCGGCGCGGCCTTCGGCGCGCGCATCGGCGGCCGCATACGATTCGCCGATCCGCACCGCGCGGCGCCAGTAGTCGCCGAAGCGCGTTAGCGCGTCGTCGTGGCGCGCCATCGGCAGGTCCAGTTCGGCGATCTGCCAGCGTTGCGCGTTGAGGCGCTGGCACAGGTCGGCCGCTTCGCCGTCGATGTAATAGGGGTCGAAGCCGCCGGCTTCATCGAGTGCTTCGCGGCGGTACAGCGCATCGCCGGCGCAATCGAGCGCGTCGCCGGCCGGCATCAGGCCGTCCAGGTCGACCACGGCCGCGTAGCCGGACTGATGCGGCAGCGCCTCGCGGCATTGGCCGCGCACGGCGGCGTAGCCGTGCCGTTCGAGCTGGGCGAGCGCCTTGCGCGGAAATTGACGGTCGAGCAGCGTATCGGCGGCGAGAAACAGCACCGTGTCGGCTTCGGTCGCGCGCCAGCCGGCGTTGCGCATCGCGCCGCGCGTGACCGGATGGTGGGCCGACAGCGATTCGGCCCGCACCACGCGAGCGCCCTTCAGGGCGGCCAGCGCGGCGTCCCGGCCGAGCGGCGCATCGGTCGCGTAGATCACCTCGACCGGCAGATCGTGCCAGTCGGCGCCGTGCACGCTGCGCAGGCAGCGCGACAGCGCGCCGCCGCGATCGCGCCCCGTCACCACCACGGCGATGCGCGGCGCGTTCAAAATTCTTCCTCCAGCGGCGCGCGGAACGCGCTGCCGACCCAGCACGGCGCGGGCTGACGGCGCAGCGGCGCGGCGTTCGCGCGCAGCCGGCGCCATTCGCGGGCCGATTGCGGCAGATGACGCATCCGTCCCGGCTGCAGGCGAACGTCGTCCTGCCTGCCGCCCGACTGGCGGCTGCAACGTTGTTGTGCGTCCAAAGAAATTGCGATCATCGCGTAGCCCCTGCTGCGTGGATGGGCGTATTTCAACGCGAATCGGCCGAGGAATCGTGACGAAACTGCAAACGTAGGTACCTATAAAGGGCCGGATGCCTGACGTTCGAGGGATTTGAGGAGAAAACGGCCACTGCCGGGGCGGCCTGGGCGGCCGCCCCGGCAGTGGTGTCAGATCGGCACCGTATGTTGCCGCTTGGTCAGCAGCACGCGATTGATGCCGTTGAGGTGCGCGTGGCTGACCTCGTCGCAGCTTTCGCGAATGATGAACAGCCCGAAGCCGCCTTCCGATTCGCCCGAGAAATCGGGCGCCAGCTCGGCCGGCGGCGTGAACGGCCGGCCGTCGTAGACGAATTCGAGCGTGGCGGCGCCGTGATTGGCCGTGCAGACCACCTCGATCTGCCCGTCGCCCGGCTGCGAATCGTGGCGCATCACGTTGCTGGCCAGTTCGACGGCGGCCAGCGCGAGCGCGGCGGCGGCGTCCTCGCCGATGCCGGCCGCCGCGTGCGTCACGACGAAGCCGCGCAGCAACTGCAACTGCGACAGCGTGCGCGGCAGGTCGAGCCGCGCGCGGCGCGCGAGCGCTTCGCCGTCCGGCAGTTGCAGCACCAGCATCGTCATGTCGTCGGGAATCCGCGCGCTGTGCGTGAAGGCCTCGACCGCCGCGCGCATGCCGCGCACGATCGTGCCGGGGCGGCGGTGGCTCGGCAGCAGCCCGCGCAGCGTGGACGACAAGCGATTCAGGCCGAATCGCTCGCCGGCACGATCGACCGCGTCGGTCAGGCCGTCCGAATAGAGCACCACGGTGTCGCCCGCGCCGAGCCGCACCGTATCCTCGAACACCTCGTCCTCCTCGATCACGCCGAGCGGCGGATGCTGATTGCGCAGGAATTCGGGCGGCGCCTTGCCGCGAAACACCATGGTTTCCTCGTGCCCGCAGCCCACCCAGGTGGCGGTGCCGCGCGCGCGGTCGATGCGCAGGTAGCAAAGCGTGACGAAGCTGTCGAGCGCCTGCAGCCGCGCGTGCATGGCGTGCTGCGCGTGCGCCACGATGCGCGCGGGCGACGGCCGCGGTGCGCCGGGCACGCCGTGCGCGATCAGCTCGGCGATCGAGCGCGAGAACTGCATCTTCAGCGCCGCGCCGAGCAGCGCGGCCGGCACGCCCTTGCCCATCGCGTCGCCGACCAGCAGGTCGAAGCAGCCTTCGTCGAATTCGAACCAATCGAAGAAATCGCCGTTGATGCCGCGCGAGGCCACGTTGAAGCTGGCGATCAGGCAGCCGTGCACGGCCGGCGGCAGGTCGCCGATCAGCAGGCCGCGCTGGATGCCCGCGCCGAGTTCCAATTCGGCGCGCTGCGCGGCCTGCAGCGCGTGTTCGCCGGCCACCTGCTGGCTGATGTCGGTCTGGATCAGGAACGCGTGCTTGGTGTTCTGCGACGTGTTCATGATCGGCACCAGGGTGGAGGCGGTCCAGAACAGCGAGCCGTCGCGGCGGCGGTGCACCAGCTGGCCGCTCCACGGCGCGCCTTCGCGGATCAGCTCGGGCAGGCGGTCCACGGCCTGTTCGGTGGCGTCGTCGGGGCGCAGCAGGCGGAACGACTGGCCGATCAGTTCGTCGCTCGGGTAGCCGCTGACCGACGCCAGCATCGAATTCGCGTAGAGGAACGTGCCGTCGGGCGCGACGATGCTGACGATCGCGTGCTCGTCGAGCGCGTTCTTCAGGCCGCGCAGGTCGGACGACGAATCGCGGTACTTGGCCAGCAACTGGGCGCGCTCCTGCGCGACGCGCTTGGCTTCCGACAGGTCGCGCACCGTGCAGAAGTAGAACAGCTCGCCGTCCACGTCCACCGGCGCGACCGAGATCTCGGCCGGAAACACGCGGCCGTTGGCGCGCCGCGCGTTCAGTTCGAGCCGGCTGCGCGGCGCGTTCGAGCGATCGTCCTCGCCGGCGGCGCGTTCGCGCATCAGTTCGTGGATCTCGTCGGGCAGCAGCGCCTCGCCGGGCTGGCCGATCAGGTTTTCGGCGCGGTAGCCGAAGATGCGTTCGGCCTCGCGGTTGAACTCGACCACGTGGCCGAGCGCGTCGAGCGTGACCATGCCGTCCATCGCGCTGGTCAGCACCGCCGTGTTGCGCGCCTCGCTGCTCGCGATCTCGCGCATCAACTGGCCGAGCGCGGCGATGGTCAGCGCGTTCTGGCGCAGGCTGCGCGCGGCCGCCGTGCACACCACGCCCCACAGCACCAGCACCGCGCCGGCGCCGAACGCCACCCAGCACGCGAGCGCGCGCCAGCCGGCCAGCGCCCGATCGGCCGGGGTGGCGACGATGGTGACGAGCGGCCAGCGCCGCGCGGTTCGATAGGCGCCGATGCTGCTCACGCCGTCGAGGTCGAGCGCCGAGAACGCGCCGGCTTCGGCATGCGGCAGCCGCGTGCGGAACAGCGGCGAGCCGACCAGGTTGTCGCCCTTGTCGAGCGGCGCCCCGGTGGATATCACCGGCGTGCCGTCGAGCATGACCAGCGCGGCCGAACGCGGCGCGTCGGCCAGCAGCATCTGGAACGTGCTCTTCAGGTAATCGGGGTTCAGCGAGACGACGATGCGCACCACGTCGCCGCTCGGCGTCACGCTGGTGCGTGCCAGCGGGATGAAGCGCAGCGGCAGCGCATTGGGTGGCGCGGGCCGCGCGCCGCGCACCAGCAGCGAATCGGCCAGGTCGCGGCCCGCCAGCGGCCGGCCGATCGTGAGATTGCCGTCGGGGTTCGGCACGCGCGGCCCCGGCAGCCGCGATTGATCGATGCGGATGCCCACGTTCGGCTCGTACGAGCTGGCGATCACCTCGCCCTCGCTGTCGACCAGCGAGACGCTGCGGATCGCCGGCGTGCCGGTGATGGTGCGCGCGAGCAGCGCGTCGGCCAGCCCGGCGCCCGCCCGGTCGGGCGATTGGAGCATGCTGTCGATCGAGCGCACGATCGAATTGGCGGTGCCGATCGCGCGCCCGCTTTCGTCGTCGAGCGCGCGCGCCAGCATCACGGCGGCGTTGCGTTCGTCGTTGATCGCGCCGCGATGCTCCCACCAGGCGAACGCGCCGGCCGCGCCGATCAGCAGCGCGCCGGCCAGCGTGCCGCCGATCAGCACCGAGCGGCTGTTGAGCCAGGCCGGAAGGTGCGCGGTGTGATGCCGGATGATCGCTTCGATTCGTTTCACTGGAGCAGCATGACCTCGGTCAGGTGATGGCGGCGCGCCGCGGCGGCGAGCCGGCCGTCGTGCTGGATGCGCGTGATGAAGGCGTCCACGGTGTGCAGCCAGGCATCGTCGCCGGGGCGCACCGCATACGCGTATGGCATGGGATCGAACGGCTGCGGCGGCGCGACAAGCTGGGCCCACTCGGCATTCTCCAGCAGCCGGTGCGCATACGGAAGCCCGCCGATCAGCACGTCGATGCGGCCCGATTGCAGCTCTTCCTCGCGGTTGCGTTGCGGGTCGAGCACCACGATGGTCGCGTGCCTGAGCGTCTCGCGCAGGCGCGGTTCGACCTGCGAGCCGCGCTGCACGCCCACCCGCACGCCGGGCCGGTCGATGTCGGCCCAGGTGCGCACCACCTCGCTGCCGCGCGATGCGACCCCGACGATGCCGCCTTCCAGGTACGGCTTGCTGAAGCGCAGCGTGGCATGGCGCGACGCCGTGGCGGCGATCGCCAGCATGGCGATGTCGCAGCGCTCGGCCAGCAGATCGTCGGCGAAGGTGTCGAAACGGGTGTCGATCATCACGAGCTGGGTGCCGAGATCGGTGGCGAACGCGGCTGCCAGATCGACGTCGAGCCCGCGTGGCTGGCCGGTGCGCGGGTCGCGGTAGTTGATGCCGGCGTCGCTTTGCGAGAGGCACACGCGCAGCGTGCGCGTGGCGTGGATGCGATCGAGCACGCTGCCGGCGACGGCATCGCTGCCGGCGCTCGCGAGCGCGGCGCACAGCAGCGCGGCCGAAGCATGGGCCGAGGCGCGGGCCGGCGGGCGGCGCGGTAGCCGTTTCGTCAGAGTGCGCAGGTCGGGCCAGCGGGCCATCGTGTGGTTCCTTGCGCGTTCCGCGCGCATCGGTGGGCTGCCCGGCCGGGGCTGTCTGGGCCGTCGGGCGTGCATTGCAGCATGGGTGGGGACGGAAAGTGTGGCGCGATCGTGACGCGCCGCGAGCGGCGTCGTGCCCGCATCAGGGTGCCGGGCGGCCCGGGTTCACGCGAACGCGGCGAGCGCGTCGTCGGCGCTCGCGTGCACGCTGAACACGCGATGCATCCGCATCAGCTCGAACAGCGCGTTGACCGGCCTGGTCATCGCGCACAGCTTGAAATCGCCGCCGCGCCGATGCGTCTCGCGCAGGCACGCGATCAGCGCGCCGAGGCCGGAACTGTCGACGAAGCTCAGGGACGACATGTCGAACACGATGCGGGCTTCCTGGGCGAGCAGCGGTGCGATCGCATCCTTGAACGCCTGAACGTTGCCGGCGTCGAGATGCGGGTCGGCCGAGCGTACGAGCAGCGGGCCGGACGGCGCGTGGGTGGTCTGCAATTCCATCTCGATGATCCTCTTGGGGCTGGCCGCGGCCCGGCGGGCGGCGGCACGGGGACGCTATTGGGCGGTGGGCGGCGTGTTGGGTGCGGTGCGCGATGCGCCGGCGTACGCCTCGTCGATACCGGCCACGAGCGCCGCGAACGGCGCGCTCTGACTGTCCGGCTGCGCGCCGTCGGCGGTGATGCGCCCTTCCAGCGCGCGCGCCGCCAGGCCGATTGCCTCGAAGCCGTAGGACAGCGCCGCGCCGGCCAGGCGGTGCAGCGCGATCGCGAGCACCGCGCGCGGCCGGTCGGCATCGGGTGTGCCCGCCAGGGCGTTCCATTCGTGCCAGGCGGCCGTCAGTTCGTCGCGGCGTGCGCCGAGCCCGGAGGTGAAGCGCGCGCGCAGCAACGCGAGCTGGCGCTCGAATTCAGGAGGCGTGTCCGGCGCGTTTATCACGGGCGTAATCCCAGTAGATCTTCAGATGTTCGGGCAGCGTCATCGGATCGAACGGCTTGACGATCACGCCGGTGGCGCCGTGTTCGAGCAGCGCCTCGATTTCGTCGGGCAGCGCGCGCGCCGACATCAGCACGATCGGCGTGTCGCGCAGCGCCGGCTTTTCGCGCAGCGCGCGCATGGTGTCGGGGCCGCTCAGTGTCGGCATCATCACGTCGAGCAGGATCAGGTCGGGCTGGAATGCGTCGGCCTCGGCCAGTGCGTCGGCGCCGTCCGGGCACAGCCGGACTTCATAGCCGCCAACCGCGCCGAGGCTGAACTCGAGGATCGCCCGGATATCCGGGTCGTCCTCCGCGCAGAGCACCTTGTGGAGCGTCGCGCTCATCGATGGGAACCTCCGTCGGGGTGGGCGATGCGCCGCGCGGCACGCAGCAGCGCATCGTCGTCGGTGCCGCGTTTGGGCAACCGGTCGGCCGCGAGCGTCGAAGCGGCGGCCGGAACGTCGTCAGTGTAGAGCAGGATCGGCGCGGGGCCGGCGATTTCTCGCAGGCGGCGCACGAGGTGCAACGCTTCGGCGCTGTCCGGCGCGGGATCGGCGACCAGCAGCGCCGGCGCGATCACGGCGGCGTCACCCAGCGCGTCGGGCGCGGCGGCCTCGATCGTGTCGAATCGGGGCGCGAGCGCGGCAGCCGCGCGGGCGCGGGCGACGGCATCGGCGTCGATCACGAACGCCACCGGGCGCGCCGGCGGCAGCGTGGCCGAGGCGTCGCCGAGCGGCAGGTCCACGTGGAATTCGGCGCCGTGGCCCGGCGTGGACACCAGCCCGACCCGGCCGTGCATGCGCTCGACCAGCACCTGCGTGATATGCAGCCCGAGCCCGGTGCCGGTGCCGACGCGGCGGTCGCGCTCGTCGGCTTGCGAGAATTTCTCGAAGATGCGCGCGCGGAACGCTTCGGGGATGCCGCCGCCGTGATCGCGTACCGCGATCCGGGCGCGCGCGCCGTCGGCATGGCCGCGAATTTCCACGGCGCCGCCAGCCGGCGAATTCTTGATCGCGTTCGACAGCAGGTTCGCCATCACTTGCAGGAAGCGGTCGGGATCGACCCACACCTCGCAGCCGAACGGCTTGCCGACGCGCGTGAGCACCACGCCCGCGCGGCGCGCGTAATCGAGGTTGGCGGCCAGCGCCTCGTCGAGCAGCGTATCGAGCGCGCAGGCGCGGCGTTGCAGCGCCATGCGGTCGGCTTCGAGCTTGGCGACGTCGAGCACGTCGTCGATCAGGCGGCCGAGCCGCTCGCCGTTGCGGCGCGCGATATCCACCAGCTTCTGCGCGGGCGCGGGCAAGGCGCCTGCCGCACCGCCCGCGAGCAGGTCGATGGCGCCTTTCACCGAGGTGAGCGGCGTGCGCAGCTCGTGGCTGACGGTGCTGAGGAAATCGTCCTTGAGGCGGTCGAGCCGGCGCTGTTCGGTCAGATCGCGGATCACCAGCGAGACGCGCGGGCGCGTGCTGTTGCGCCAGCGGCTGATGCGGATGTCGGCCGGGAACGCGTCGCCCGCGGGGCCGCGCACGTGGGCCTGGCACGAAGCCGGCGGTGTATCGGTGCGCAGCCGTTCGGCCAGCTCGGCGGGCAGCAGCGAATCGAGCGGCACGCCGTTGTCGGGCAACGCGGCCAGGCCGAGCAGCGCATAGCCGGCCTCGTTCGCGTCGCAGATGCGCACGCCGTCCTCGATGGTCAGCACCGCGTCGCCCACGTGATCGAACAGTTCGCGGTTGTGCGCGGCGAGGTGCGACACGCGCGATTGCAGCTCGAGCACGTGGCCGATGTTGCGGATCTTGGCAGCGAGCAGCGCGCCGTCCACCGGCTTCACGAGGTAATCGTCGGCGCCTTCTTCCACCGCGCGCACGAAATGTTCGGCGCCGCTCAGCGACGACATCACGACGATCGGCAGCCAGGCGCGCTCGTGCAGCGCGCGCAGGCGGCGCGTGGCCTCGAAGCCGTCCATGTCGGGCATCAGCAGGTCGAGCAGCACGAGATCGACCTCGGTGCCCTCGACGATGCGCAGCGCGGTCGCGCCGCTGTCGGCCTCGATCACGCGGTGGCCGGCCGCGCGCACTTGCGAGGCGGTTTCCGTGCGGCTCGCGGCGATATCGTCGACGACGAGCACGCGCAGCGGGTTGTCGGGAGCGGGAAGCGTGATCGAATCGGTCATCGTGGGGAGGTGCCGGCGCGCGGCACGCAGCGACGGAGTGAGAGCGGGACCGATTATGCCATCGGGCCGGGGCGGCGGGATGACGGCAAGAAAGGGCGGGACGGGCGGGCGGTTGTGTGTCCACGAGCGCGTTGCCCGATGCCTGTTTTCATCGATTCGGAAACCGAAATAATGTGGCGCGAAAAACATCGCCGCGATGTCAGCGGAACGAGCGGGCGAATTCGGCCCGCTCGCATCGCGTTCGGCGGCCCGGCGTGCCGGGCAGGCGCTTGACCGGCCGCCCCGGCGGCTTTGATACGATGCACGCTTTCGCCTTTCCGGGTGTTTCGCGTGAGCCGTCGTTTCCTGACTCGTCTGTTGTCCCGCCTCGCCGCCTGGCGGGACGCCGCCCGGCCCCGGGTGGCCGCCGCCGTCGAACACGCCCGGCCGTATGTTTCGCGTGCGCTCGGGCATGTCCGGCACCCTACGCGCCGCGGCGTGCTGATCGCGGTGGCCGCGCTGCCGGCGTTGCTGGCGCTGTACGTGGTGATCCTGATTCCGTTCACGCCGAGCATCGGCGATATCCGCAAGGCGCGCGTCGATGCGCCGGCCCAGGTGATGTCGTCCGACGGCAAGCTGCTGGCCGAGTTCAAGCCGTCGAACCGCGAATGGGTGGCGCTGTCCGACATCTCGCCGCACATGGTCGACGCGCTGATCGCGACCGAGGATCACCGTTTCTACGAGCATCACGGCCTCGACTGGAAGCGCACCGCGGGCGCGGCGCTGCACACCTTCTCGGGCGACCGTCAGGGCGGCTCGACCATCACGCAGCAGCTCGCGCGCAACCTGTATCCCGACGAGATCGGCCGCGCCCCCACGCTCACGCGCAAGCTCAAGGAAGCGATCACGGCGCTCAAGATCGAGGCCGTCTACAGCAAGCCGCAGATCCTCGAAACCTACCTGAACACGGTGCCGTTCCTCTACAACGCCTACGGCGTGGAGATGGCCGCGCGCACCTATTTCGACAAATCCGCCGATCAGCTCGACATCCTCGACAGCGCCACGCTGGTGGGCATGCTCAAGGGCAACAGCTACTACAACCCGGTGATCAACCCCGAGCGCGCGCTGCAACGGCGCAACACGGTGCTCGGGCAGATGGTCAAGTTCGGCAAGCTCACGCCGGCGCAGTTCGCGGTGTTGCAGAAGAAGCCGCTGCGCATCGATTTCGAGCGCCAGAAGGAGCCGCCCGGCCCCGCGCCGCACTTCGCGCAGCAACTGAAGAAATGGCTGATCGGCTGGGCCGACCGCAACGACTACAACGTCTATTCGGATGGGCTGATCGTCAGGACCACGATCGATTCGCGCCTGCAGGCGATGGCGACGCAGGCGCTGCGCCTGCAGGCCAACCAGTTGCAGGGCGTCGCCAACGGCATGTGGAATTCGGGCAGCGGCTGTGCCCCGGGCAGCCCGCTGTTCCAGACCTTCATCCGCGAGACGCCCGAGTACCATGCCGCGCGCGACGGCGGCGCGGACGACGCGGCCGCACTCAAGACGCTCGACAAGGATCGCGATTTTCTGCGCAATCTGTGCAAGGCGAAGGCCGACGTGCAGGCCGGCTTCATGGCGATCGACCCGCGCGACGGCGCGATCCGCGCGTGGGTGGGCAGCCGCGATTTCACCAACGAGCCGTTCGACCATGTGCAGCAGGCGCGCCGCCAGCCGGGTTCGACGTTCAAGGCGTTCGTGTACGGCGCGGCGTTTGCCGACGGCATGAAGCCGTCCGACACGTTCATCGACCAGCCCGTCGAAATTCCGCTCAAGGGCGGCGAGATCTGGCGCCCCGACGACGCCGAACCGCCCACCGGCAAGCCGATGACGCTGGCCGACGCGCTCGCCTATTCGCGCAACCGCATCACCGCGCAACTGATGCAGCAGGTCGGCCCGGTCAAGGTGGCGCGGCTCGCGCGCGAGATGGGCGTGCGCGACAGCACGCTGGAAGCGGTGCCGTCGCTGGCGCTCGGCACCAGCCCGGTCACGCTGAAGGAAATAGTGTCCGGCTACGCGACCATCGCGAACCTCGGCAGCTATGTCGAGCCGCGCATGGTCACGCAGGTCGAGGATCGCAACGGCAACGTGCTGGCCGAATTCGCGCCCGCACCGCCGGAGCGCACGTTGTCGGCGTCGGCCTCGCGCACGCTGGTCGATGCGCTGCGCGGCGTGATCAATCGCGGCACCGGCGCGGCGATCCGCTCGCGCTTCGGGATTCGCGGCGACGTGGCGGGCAAGACCGGCACCACGCAGGGCAATACCGACGGCTGGTTCATCCTGATGCAGCCGCAGCTCGTGGCGGGCGCGTGGGTGGGCTTCGACGACGGTCGCGTCACGCTCGGCGACAACTGGGGGCAAGGCGCGCGCAGCGCGTTGCCGATGGTCGGCGATTTCTATCAGCGCGCGTTGCGCGCCAGGCTGATCGATGCGCGTGCGAAGTTCGACACCGAATCGCCGCCGGGCTTCTTCGATACGCTGCGCGGCAAGCTGACCGACTGGATGACGTATCTGTTCCCGTCGAAGCCGGAGAAGACGGCCGCGCCGGCGAAGCCGCGTGCGACGCCGGCACCTGCGCCGGTGCCTGACGAGGCGCAGCAGCAGGCGGCGAGCGCGGCCAGTGCCGCTAGCGCTGCCAGCACGGCGGCGGCGGCCGATGGCGGTTCGGACCCGCTCGGCGCGTTCCTGAATCGCGGCGCGGCGGGTGCGCGGGCGGCGTCGGGGGTGGATACGTTCAGCGCGTCCGCGCCGCCGGTGTTGCAGCAGCCCGCGCCGGCAGCGGGCAATCGTGGACGCAATGGCGCGAACGGGGGTGACGGCGGTACCGGAAACGGTGCCTACAACCCCGGCAACGCCGGAGCGAACGGCGGAGGCGCAGGCAACGGCTTCCCGTCGGAGCCGCCTTCGGATTCGCCGACGCCCACGCCCGACGCGCCCTCCACGGGCGGCAACGGCACGAATCCTTGATCCTGACCGATCGCGGTGCGGCAGCGGCTCAAACCGCCGCCGCGCCGCGATCGCGCTTCACGGCTTGTCCTGCCCTTCCACCGCCTACGCGGGCGCTTCACCGCCCCGATCCCCGCGCCTCTCCCTTCGCTCATCCCTTCTGCCGCGCCCGATACGCCGCGACCTTCATGCGGTTGCCGCACATCGCCATGCTGCACCAGCGCCGCCGATGCGATTTGGTGCGGTCGTGGAACAGCAGCGTGCACTCGTCGCACTCGCATTTGCGCACCAGGCCGAAATCGGCCTCGGCCAGCAGCCGTGCCAGCGCCTCGGCCACCGGCAGCAGCACCGCCGCCGCGCCGAGGTCCGTGCGCCGCGACACCAGCGCCGGTTCGTCCGCCTGCGGCCACTGCAATTCCAGATGATGGCGGCCCGACGCCAGCACCGCGTTGAGCGGGGCCGGGTCCGCCCATTGGCCGGACTGACGCCGCTCGACCAGCGTGCGCGCGCTCGTGCGCAGCGCCAGCGCCGCGTCGAGCAGGCCGGCCGGCGCGGTGCCGCGATCGGTGGCGGGCAGCACGCCGGCCTGCACGAGCCAGTCGACCACGGCCGCGTCGCTCGTGAGCAGATCGCGCCGGCCGTCGTCCACGCCGTACTTCGTGTTGATGAAATCGAGCGCGAGATCGTCGCCGACGAACAGCGCCGTCGCGCCCTCGGCCGTGCTTGCGGTGCTCATCCTGAACCCCCGGAAAATCGATGGACGGATTGTAACTCATAAAAAACCTGTTGACAGGTTACGTTCCGCATCCGTAACCTGAAAAAACGTTGTTGCCAGTTACATGACGCTATACGGCAACCGTGCGGGTTTCCGGATCACATTCCAATCTGAGGTTTTGCCATGAAGATCAATACGTTGCTGATGGGTGCACTGATGACGGCCGGCGTGGTCGGCGGGCTTGCGGGCGGTGCAGAGGCGCACGCGGCGTCGCCCGATGTGCGCGCGGCCGCCGCTGCGCCCGTAATCAGTCACCATTACGTGCAGGTGGACGACGTGAAGGTGTTCTACCGCGAGGCCGGCAACCCGTCGGCGCCCACCGTGCTGCTGCTGCACGGCTTCCCGACCTCGTCGTTCATGTATCGCGATCTGATGCCGCGTCTGGCCGACCGCTATCACGTGATCGCGCCCGACCTGCCGGGCTTCGGCTTCACCGAAAGCCCCGATCGCAGCCACTACGCCTACACGTTCGATCATCTGGCGCAGACGATCGACCATTTCACCGAAACCCTGCATCTCGACACGTACGCGCTGGAAGTGTTCGACTACGGCGCGCCGGTGGGCTGGCGGCTCGCGGCGGCGCATCCGGAGCGCGTGACGGCGATCGTGTCGCAGAACGGCAATGCCTATGTGGAAGGCCTGAGCGACGGCTGGAACCCGATCCAGAAGTACTGGAAGGACCCGTTGCAGGCCAATCGCGACGCGCTGCGCGCGTTCCTGAAGCCCGATGCGATCAAGTGGCAATACACGCACGGCGAGAAGGACCCGGAACAGGTCGCCCCCGAGGCGTACACGCTCGACGCGGCGTTCGTCGCGCGCCCCGGCAACGACGAGATCCAGCTCGACCTGTTCCGCGACTACGCGAGCAACGTGGCGCTGTATCCGACGTTCCAGGAGTATTTCCGCAAGTACCAGCCGCCGATCCTGGCTGTGTGGGGCAAGAACGATCCGTTCTTCCTGCCGCCGGGCGCGGAAGCGTTCAAGCGCGACGTGCCGAAGGCGCAGGTGCAGTTCTTCGACGCGGGCCACTTCGCGCTGGAAACCAACGTGGCCGAGATCGCGCCGGTGATCCACCGCTTCCTCGACCAGAACGTGCCGCGCCGTTGAGCGAGGCGGGCCGCGTCGAACGAAACGGCGCGGCCTGCCGCCGCCGCCGCCGCGGGGCCCGTTACTTGCTGCGGCTCTTGGCCTTCGGCGCCTGGCGCGACCAGTACGTGAATTCGTCCTCGTGCACCGTGTAGTCGAGTTCCGCGAGCCGCTCCTGGAGGTGCGTCTGCGCGTCGGCGACGCCCTGGTTGTAGACGGTCGGGGCGATTTCTTCCAGGAAGAAGCCGAGCAGCGCGCCCGCGGCGACATTGCCGATCGGCTCGTCCATGTTGCTTTCGAAATAGCGCTGCAGCGACGCGATGGCGTCGGCGCGGGCTTCCTTCGTCAATTCGATGCTCATGGCGGGCGGCGGGGGCGAGAGGGAGAGGAGCAGGCATCTTAGCGCAGCGGCTTTGCCACGGTCACGGGGCACGATCGCCCGCTGGCGCCGGAATTCACCGGATCGGACAAAGTGATAGGATGCCCGCAGACCTTTCCGAAACAAAAACCAGTCGCGCGGCTCCTGCCGCGCGTTTGCGTTGGTGTTTCACGGTCGTCTCGTGCCCGGTGTCACGCCGGGCTGCCCGTATCGCCCGAATGGAGAATTGCCATGTCCAAGTGGATCAAGCCTGCCTACACCGACCTGCGCCTCGGTTTCGAAATCACGATGTACATCTCGAATCGTTGATTCGACGCCGCTCCCAAGGCCATGCCTAGCCTCGGTTCGCCGAGGCTATTTTTCTTGTGGCCGGCCCCGGCGTTCGTGCCGGCGTCGGCCCCTCACCGATCACACGCATGCATATCCAGATCCTCGGCTCCGCCGCCGGCGGCGGCTTTCCGCAATGGAACTGCAATTGCGCGAACTGCGCCGGGTTTCGCGACGGCAGCGTCGACGCCCGCGCCCGCACGCAATCGTCGATCGCGATCTCCGACGACGGCGTGTCGTGGGTGCTCTGCAACGCCTCGCCCGACATCCGCGCCCAGTTGCAGCAGTTCGCGCCGATGCAGCCGGGCCGCGCGCTGCGCGACACCGGCATCGCCGCGATCGTGCTGATGGACAGCCAGATCGATCACACCACCGGGTTGTTGAGCCTGCGCGAGGGTTGCCCGCTCGACGTGTGGTGCACGGACATGGTTCATGAGGACCTCAGCACCGGCTTTCCGCTGTTCACCATGCTGCGCCACTGGAACGGCGGCCTGCGCTGGAACCCGGTCGAGCCGGAGCGCGCGTTCACCGTGCCGGCCTGCCCGAACCTGCGCTTCCTGCCGTTTGTGCTGGAAAGCGCCGCGCCGCCGTATTCGCCGCATCGTCACGATCCGCATCCGGGCGACAACATCGGCCTGATGGTGGAAGACCTGCGCACCGGCGGCACGCTGTTCTACGCGCCGGGCCTCGGCGTGGTGGACGACGCGCTGGCCGCCCGCATGGCGCGGGCCGATTGCCTGCTCGTGGACGGCACGCTCTGGCACGACGACGAGATGCAGCGCCGCGGCGTGGGCACGCGCACCGGCCGCCAGATGGGCCATCTCGCACAGAGCGGCCCCGGCGGCATGATCGAGGTGCTCGAACGCTTCCCGGCGCCGCGCAAGATCCTCACGCACATCAACAACACCAACCCGATCCTCGACGAAGCGTCGCCGGAGCGCGCGGAACTCGCGCGGCGGCACATCGAGGTGGCGTTCGACGGCATGCGGATCGACCTCTGAACGCAGTCCGCGCCGTTTCGCGGGCCTCGGCCCGCCCCGCAACATCCGAACCACTGGAAGGAATGGAAGGAACCATGAGCCAGACCGCCCTGAGCGCCGAACAGTTCGAGCAGGCCTTGCGCGCCAAAGGCGCGCTCTACCATATTCATCACCCGTATCACGTCGCCATGTACGAAGGGCGGGCGACGCGCGAGCAGATCCAGGGATGGGTCGCGAACCGCTTCTACTATCAGGTCAACATCCCGATGAAGGATGCGGCGATCCTCGCCAATTGCCCCGATCGCGAGGTGCGCCGGCTGTGGATCCAGCGCCTGCTCGACCACGACGGCGCACCGGGCGAGGACGGTGGCATCGAGGCGTGGCTGCGTCTCGGCCAGGCCGTGGGCCTCGACCCCGATCAACTGCGCTCGCAGGAGCTGGTGCTGCCGGGCGTGCGCTTTGCTGTCGACGCCTACGTCAACTTCGCGCGCCGCGCGAGCTGGCAGGAAGCGGCCAGCAGTTCGTTGACCGAATTGTTCGCGCCGCAGATCCACCAGTCGCGGCTCGACACCTGGCCGCGCCATTACCCATGGATCGACCCGGCCGGCTACGACTACTTCCGCTCGCGGCTCGGCCAGGCGCGCCGCGACGTGGAGCATGGGCTGCAGATCACGTTGCAGCACTACACGAGCCACGACGCGCAGCAGCGTATGCTCGAAATCCTCCAGTTCAAGCTCGACATTCTGTGGACCATGCTCGACGCGATGTCGATGGCCTACGAGCTGAACCGGCCGCCGTATCACACCGTCACCGCCGAGCGTGCCTGGCACAAGGGAATCGCACTATGAGTTTCGATCGATCACGCACCCCGGTCTGGCGGCGCGGCTACCGCTTCCAGTTCGAGCCGGCGCAGGACGCGCACGTGCTGCTGTACCCCGAAGGGATGATCAAGCTGAACGAGAGCGCGGCCGCGATCGGCGGGCTGATCGACGGCCAGCGCAGCGTGGCCGCCATCGTCGCCGAACTCGACGCGCAGTTTCCGGGCGTGCCCGAACTCGGTGAGGATGTCGAACAGTTCATGCTGGTGGCGCTCGACAAGCACTGGATCGAACTGCGCGAATGACGGACGCCCTCGCCACCGCCGCTTCCGTTTCTGCGCCCGCTTCCGCCGCCGCACCGGCCGTGCCGGTCGGTCTGCCGCTGTGGCTGCTCGCGGAAGTCACCTACCGCTGCCCGCTGCAATGCCCGTACTGTTCGAATCCGCTCGATTTCGCGCGACAGGGCGAGGAACTGACGACCGCCGACTGGGTGCGCGTGATGGGCGAGGCGCGCGCGATGGGCGCCGCGCAGATCGGCTTCTCGGGCGGCGAGCCGCTGGTGCGGCCCGACCTGCCCGAACTGATCGCCGAGGCCCGCCGGCTCGGCTATTACACCAACCTGATCACCTCGGGCATCGGCCTCGACGAGGCCAAGCTCGACGCGTTCGAGCGCGCCGGCCTCGATCACATCCAGATCAGCTTCCAGTCGAGCGACGAGCAGGTCAACAACATGCTGGCCGGCTCCGACAAGGCGTTCGCGCACAAGCTCGAGATGGCGCGCGCCGTGAAGGCGCATGGTTATCCGATGGTGCTGAACTTCGTCACGCACCGCTACAACATCGATCACATCGACCGCATCATCGAGCTGTGCATCGCGCTCGATGCCGATTTCGTGGAGCTGGCGACCTGCCAGTTCTACGGCTGGGCCTACCTGAACCGCGAGGCGCTGCTGCCCACGCGCGCGCAACTGGAGCGCGCCGAGCGCATCACCAACGACTATCGCGAGAAGCTCGCCGCGCAAAATCACCCGTGCAAGCTGATCTTCGTGACGCCCGATTATTACGAGGAGCGGCCGAAGGCCTGCATGAACGGCTGGGGCAGCATCTTCCTGACCGTCACGCCCGACGGCACCGCCTTGCCGTGCCACGGCGCGCGGCAATTGCCGATCGCGTTCCCGAACGTGCGCGATCACGACCTGCGGCATATCTGGCACGACTCGTTCGGCTTCAACCGCTTTCGCGGCGATGCGTGGATGCCCGAGCCGTGTCGCTCGTGCGACGAGAAGCAGAAGGATTTCGGCGGCTGCCGCTGCCAGGCCTACATGCTGACCGGCGACGCGGCCAATGCCGACCCGGTTTGCGGCAAGTCGCCCCATCACCCGGTGATCCTGCGCGCGCGCGATGAAGCCGTGCAGCCCCGGCCCACCACCACGCATCCGCTGATCTTCCGAAATGCCAAGCAATCCAAACGACTCAACCCGTGAGCGCGCCGCCCCGCTGACGGCCGCCGAAGCCGTGGCCGCCGGCCGCGATTTCGTCGAACTGACGGCCGGCGCGTCCGGCGTCTACTGGACCGAATACGATCCGGCCGACGCGATGTGCCGGATCTGGCGCGCGCGCGCCGGCGCGATCGAGTGCGTGAGCCCCGACGGCTTCAGCGCGCGCGGGCGTGTCTACGAATACGGCGGCGGCGCGTTCTGCGTGGCGGGCGAGCACCTGGCGTTCGTCAACGAGCGCGACCAGCGCATCTATCGCTTCGCGCCGGACAGCCTGGCCGAGCCGCAGCCGTTGACGCCCGAAGGGTTGCGCTACGGCGACCTGCGCCACGCGCATGGCCGGATTCTCGCCGTCGAGCAGGATGGCGAGACGCACCGGCTGGTGTCGATCGGCCTGCTCGACGGTGCGCGCGAGGTGCTGGCCGAGGGCGCGGATTTCTACGCCGCGCCGGTTCGCAGCGCCGACGGCGCGCGGCTTGCCTGGATCGAATGGCAGCATCCGCATCAACCGTGGACAGCCACGCGGCTGATGCTGCGCGACGGCGGCGAAGCCGCGCGCACGATTGCCGGCGCGGCCGACGACGAGGCCGTGCAGCAGCCCGCGTTCGACGCCGAGGGGCGGCTCGTGTGCCTGACCGATCGCGCGAATTTCTGGCAGCCGTGGCGGCTCGATGGCGATGGCGATGGCGACGGCGCCGGTCAGGACAACACTGCCGCGCTCGTACCGCTGCCGGCCGAGGCCGGCGACCACGCCGCCGCGCCGTGGCAGCTCGGCGCGTGCAGTTGGCTGCCGCTCGACGGCGGCGGCAGCTTCTCGACCTGGTTCGAATCGGGCTGGGGCCGGCTCGCCGTGCGCGACGCCGACGGCACGCTGACGCCGCTCGCGTCCGACTACAGCCAGTTTCATCACTTGGCGGCCGACGCGACGCATCTGTACTGCATCGCCGCGTCGCCCACCTGCCCGGCCGCGATCCTCGCGATCGATCGGCGCGACCATCGCGTCGAGGTGTTGCGCGCGGTCAGGCCGTCGATGCCGATCGAGCGGATCACGCTGCCGCGCGCGCTGCGCTTTCCGAGCGGCAACGGCGAGGCTTACGGTTATCTGTACCTGCCCGAGGCGGCCGATGATGCTGACGCAGCCGCAGCCAACGCGACCGCAAGCGCCGCCCCGCCCGTCGTGGTGTTCGCTCACGGCGGCCCGACCGCCGCGAACTACGCCGTGTACAGCCCGCGCCTCGAATACTGGGTGCAGCGCGGCTTCGCGATCGTGTTGCTGAACTATCGCGGCAGCACCGGCTACGGCCGCGCGTTCCGGCAGGCGCTGCATTTGACCTGGGGCGTGGCCGACGTCGATGACGCCTGCGCCGCCATCGCGCATCTGGCCGAACAAGGCCTGGTGGATGCCGAGCGCGCGTTCGTGCGCGGCGGCAGCGCGGGCGGCTACACGGCGCTGTGCGCGCTGGCGTTCCGCGACGTGTTTCGCGGCGGCGCGAGCCTGTACGGCGTCAGCGATCCGCTGCAACTCGACGCGCACACGCACAAGTTCGAGGCGCGCTACCTGCGCTGGCTGATCGGCGATCCGGTGGCCGACCGCGAGCGTTATCTGGCGCGCACGCCGCTCGTGCATGCCGATTCGATCCGCGTGCCGGTGGTGTTCTTCCAGGGGGAACTTGACGCGGTGGTCACGCCCGACCAGACGCGCTCGATGGCCGCCGCGCTCGACGCGAACGGTGTGCCGAACGAGGTGCATTACTACGCCGACGAGCGGCACGGCTTCCGCCAGGCCGCGAACCAGGCGCACGCGCTCGACGCCGAGCACGCGTTCTACCGGCGCATTCTCGACGGCGCGCTGTAACGCGCTGCCGCTGTCGTCGCCGTAATGAAAATGGCCGCCCGAGAGGGCGGCCATTCGTTTGCGCGGGCGCCGCGGGCGATTCGAAACGAACCGCCCGCGCCGTTGCGCCGATGCTTAGAAGCGGTGACGCAGGCCGAGATTGACCAGCGTTTGCGAGTTCGTGCCGGCGTAGCCGTACGAGCCGATCGACGCTTGCGCGGCCACCGTTTGACCCGTGACCGAGTCGCGCGTCGTGCCGCTGGCGTGCTGGTAGGCGGCCGTCATGTAGATGTCGGTGCGCTTCGACAGCGTGTAGTCCGCGCCCAGCGATGCCTGGTGATACGTGGCCGACGTGTCGCCGGTGGCCTTCGTGTAGCTGTAGCCCACGCCCAGCAGCAGCGACGGGTTCAGTTGGTAGTTCAGGAAGCCCTGGCCGGTGTTGTAGCGCTCGGCCTTGGCGAACGTCGAGGCGCCGTCGCGGCTGTATTGCGCATTGCTGTAGCTCGCGCCGGCCGTGAATGCGCCGAACGTGTACTGGCCGGCCACGCGTGCGATGCCGAGCGAGTGCGCCGTCTGGTAGCCGCCGTTGATCGGGCCGTCGAACGTGCCGTCCGAGGTGCTCGACCAGCCTGCGCGCTGGCCTGCGTTGCCGGCCGTGTTCGCTGCGTAGTAGTAGCCGGCAGCCAATGCCACCGGGCCGCCGTTGTACGACACGGCTGCCGAGTACGATTGCTTCGAGCTCGTCGAGCCGGCGATGCCGCCGAACGAGTACATCGTTTCGAACTGCACGCCCGAGATCAGCGGCGAGGTGTACTTGACGGCGTTGTCGACGCGGAAGCTGTTGTCGTAGTTGTCGACGTCGCCTGCCGTGGCAAACGCGCTGCCGAAGTAGTTGTCGGCCGTGATCGGCTGGATCAGGTCGATCAGCGGATCGTACTGGCGGCCCAGCGTGACCGTACCGAAGTGGTCGCTGGACAGGCCCACGAACGCCTGACGGCCGAACATGCGGCCGCCTTGGCCCAGGCCGCCCGTGCTCGGGTTGAAGCCGTTTTCCAACTGGAAGATCGCCTTCAGGCCGCTGCCGAGGTCTTCGCTGCCCTTGATGCCCCAGCGCGTGCCCGCCAGGTTGCCGTTACTGCTGTTGCCCAGCAGCCAGGAATTCTTCGAACCTTGGGCGTGGTTCACGTACGTCAGCGACGTGTCGATCAAGCCGTACAGCGTCACGCTCGATTGGGCGTGGGCGCTGGTCATCGCTGCGACGGATGCAAGCGAAACGAGCGTCAGGGCGATGCGTTTCATGTGTGTCAGCTCCTATTGGCAGTTGGGTTGCGTGTGGTGGTTTTGGAGTGACGTGAGACTAACCAGTCAGATTTAATTCGGAAAAATGAAATTCAGTGTTGTATCGAAAACAATACGCACGGATTACACAGAAAGATTTGTTAGATTTTCCGTATTATTCTTTTAAATGAAAAAATAAAGCCGAATCATCTGGCTTGTTCCGCGCACTTTCGTCTGAATTGGAAACAATTCTGCCCAAGGATTGAGCAGCAAGGCCGCGGTGCTTGATTCCTTGTGATTCTGCAATGATTAATTAACTAAATCGGATCAATAGCGTGATGTGATCGGTGTTAGTGTTCGCGCACTCGTTTCCACTTTCTGTGGGTAGACAGACGAGTCACGCTTGAGCGGCTTCGGCCGCTCTTTTTTATGCGCGACACTCCAATAATCGCAATAATGAATTTCGATTTTTAATCGGAATTCGAATTGCCGATTCATCTTGCGCCATCGCGTGCATCGCCATTTCATGGTTCGCTTTCTTCCCGCTCGCCGCCAAGTGTCCGCTCGAAACGACGTGACAGTTCCGGCCGTGCGCCGTGGCAGGCGTCTCTGTCGCGCGCCGTGGCGCGGCGCATAATCGGCCGACCCCGACGCGTGCCGATACGCCCGCGTCGCCCTCCGTGCTTCGCCACCGCCCCCAAGGATCGTCACGATGTCCGTCGAAGTGGTTTCCAATCTCGGCGTCGCGTTCGCCGTCTATCTGGTCGGCACGCTGTCGCCCGGCCCCGCCAATCTGTCGATCGCGAACACGGCGCTCCATCACGGCCGCAAGCCGGCGTTCGCGATGGCGGCCGGCGTGATCAGCGGCTCGCTGTGCTGGGGCGTGACGGCGGCGGCCGGGATGTCCGCGCTGTTGATGTCGTACCGGCAATGGCTGATCGCCCTCAAGGTGCTGGGCGCGCTGTATCTGTTCTGGCTGGCGTACAAGGCGGTGCGCGGCGCGCTGTCGCCGCGGGACCCGCTGGCCGTGGCCGCGCCGGCGCACGGCCGCCGGCTCACGCGCTTCTATCTGCAAGGCCTCTGCATCCACCTGACCAACCCGAAGGCGATCCTGACCTGGCTGACCGTGACCTCGCTCGGGCTGTCGCCGCACGCACCGGCGTGGACGAGCTTCGTGCTGGTGGGCTTCTGCGCGCTGCTTGGCACCGGCATCTTCATGGGCTATGCGCTGGCCTTTTCGGCGCGCGCGGCCGGGCCGTTCTTCGCGCGCACGCGCAAGGCCTTCGGCCTGTTCTGCGGTGGCTTCTATGCCGTGCTGGCGGTGGGCTTCATCCGTTCGCTGCGTTCCTGAGGCTTGCCTGAAGCGGCCCGCCGCCGCTGATAAGCATTTCGCATTTCGATGGTTGGTCGCGGCGGCGCGCTTCCTTAATCTTGGCGGCCTGCCGCGCCACCGGGGCGCGGCGCCATTCGGGGCCACCATCGATGCGTCGTGAATCCTCCCAGCCGTTGTTGCCCGCACTGTCGCCCGCCCGCCGCCGCGCGTTGCGCCGACTTGCCGATCTCGCCGGGCTGTCCGGCGCGGCGCTCGCCGGTTTCGCCGTCGCGCCGCCGCTCGCGCACGCCGCGCAGGGCGATGTCGATGTCTCGAAGGTCACGCTCGTGCTCGGCGACCAGGCCGGCGGCCTGCGCGCGCTGGCCGAGGCCGCGCGCGTGCTCGACGGCACGCGCTACCAGTTCCGCTGGGCCAATTTCCAGGGCGCCGCGCCGTTGTTCGAGGCGCAGCGCGCCGGCGCGATCGACCTGGCGCCCGCGGGCGACCTGCCGGTGCTGACGGCGGCGCTCGGTGATCCCGACCTGCGGATCGTCGCGACGCGCGCCGGTTCGGCCGCCGCGCTCGGCATCGTGGTGCAGCCCGATTCGCCGGTGCGCAGCGTGGCCGACCTGAAGGGCAAGACGGTGATCGTGTCGTCGGCGCGCGGCAGCATTTCGCAGTACCAACTGTATGGCGCGCTGGAAGAGCGTGGGCTGTCGCGGCACGACGTGGAGGTGCGCTTCGTGTTGCCGGTGGATGCGTTCGCGGCGTTCGAATCGAAGCGCATCGACATCTGGGCCACGTTCGATCCGTACTACGGCCACGTGGTGCGGCGCGGCGCGCGCATCGTGCGCGACGGCAGCGGCATCAACTCGGGCCTCGGCTTCCTGACCTCGCCCGCGCCCACGCTGGCCGATCGCGCCAAGCGCGCCGCGCTGGCCGACGTGCTGACGCGGCTCGAACAGGCCGGCCGCTGGGCGCTTGCGCATCCGGCCGATTACGCGAAGGTGTATGCGTCGCTGACGCGCCTGCCGCCCGATGCGGCTGCCGACATCACGGGCCGTTCGTCGATCGCGCAGCGCGCCGTGACCAACGACGACATCGCCGTGCTGCAACGCGTGGCCGATCGCGCGCAGCGCGATGCGATCCTGCCGTCGCGCGTGGACGTGGCCGCCATCTCGGTGCGCGACGTGGCTCATGGCTGAACCCCACGGCTGAACCCCGCCGCGCCGGCGTCCGCCGGTGCTCCCCTGGCTTACCCGTACGCATTGCTACGTAGCGGGCTTACGTAGTTGTCCGCTTGTGAGCGGAACCCCGAACGCGAACAATACGCGGCAGCGCCGGGCCCGTCGAAACGGGCCTCGCGCGTCCGCCAGTTCGCGCTGTCTTGCGGCGCGACGATGTCGAAAAATAGCCAGGAGACACCATGAATCGGGCTTCCGGAACCCTGCTCTGGATTGCAGTCGCGCTGCTCGGCGCGTTCTCGTTCGGAACCATCGCACTCGCCCATGGCGAGCGCATCAGCGCGCTGTGGATCGTGATCGCGGCGATCTGCGTCTACCTGATCGCCTATCGCTTCTACAGCCGCTTCATCGCCACTCGCGTGGTGCAGCTCGACGGCCTGCGCATGACGCCGGCCGTCAAGTTCAACGACGGCCTCGATTACGTCCCGACCAACAAGTACGTGCTGTTCGGCCATCACTTCGCCGCCATCGCGGGCGCCGGGCCGCTGGTCGGGCCGGTGCTGGCCGCGCAGATGGGCTACATGCCCGGCATGCTGTGGCTGCTGGCCGGCGTGGTGTTCGCGGGCGCGGTGCAGGATTTCATCGTGCTGTTCATCTCGACGCGCCGCAACGGCCGCTCGCTCGGCGATCTCGTGAAGATGGAACTGGGCACCGTGCCCGGGGTGATCGCGCTGTTCGGTGCGTTCCTGATCATGGTGATCATTCTCGCGGTGCTCGCGCTGATCGTCGTGAAGGCGCTGACCAATTCGCCGTGGGGCACCTTCACGGTGGCCGCGACGATCCCGATCGCGATCTTCATGGGCGTGTACACGCGCTATATCCGCCCGGGCCGCATCGGCGAGGTGTCGATCATCGGCTTCGTGCTGCTGATGGCCTCGATCGTGTTCGGCCAGCACGTGCACGATTCGCCGGTGCTCGCCGCGCTGTTCACGTTCTCGGGCACGCAACTGACGTGGATCCTGATCGGCTACGGCTTCATCGCCTCGGTGCTGCCGGTGTGGCTGCTGCTCGCGCCGCGCGATTACCTGTCGACGTTCCTGAAGATGGGCACGATCCTCGGCCTCGCGATCGGCATCCTGTTCGTCGCGCCCGAGCTGAAGATGCCCGCGCTGACGAAGTTCGTCGACGGCAGCGGCCCGGTGTGGTCGGGCCATCTGTTCCCGTTCCTGTTCATCACGATCGCGTGCGGCGCGGTGTCGGGCTTCCACGCGCTGATCGCCTCGGGCACCACGCCGAAGCTGGTCGACAACGAAGCGAACCTGCGCTTCATCGGCTACGGCGCGATGCTGATGGAATCGTTCGTGGCGATCATGGCGCTGGTGGCCGCCAGCGTGATCGAGCCGGGCATCTATTTCGCGATGAACGCGCCGGCCGCCGTGCTCGGCACGACGCCCGAAGCCGTCGCGCAAACCGTCAGCCAATGGGGCTTCGTGCTGACGCCCGAAATGCTCACGCAAACCGCGCAGGCGGTGGGCGAAACCACCATCGTCGCGCGGGCCGGCGGCGCGCCCACGCTGGCAGTGGGCATGGCGCAGATCCTCCATCAAGTGATCGGCGGCCAGGCGATGATGGCGTTCTGGTATCACTTCGCGATCCTGTTCGAGGCGCTGTTCATCCTGACGGCCGTGGATGCCGGCACGCGTGCGGGCCGCTTCATGCTGCAGGACCTGCTCGGCACGTTCCACCCGGCGCTCAAGCGCACCGAATCGCTGCCGGCCAACCTCGTCGCCACCGCGCTGTGCGTGGCCGCGTGGGGCTACTTCCTGTACCAGGGCGTGGTCGATCCGCTCGGCGGCATCAACACGCTGTGGCCGCTGTTCGGCATCTCGAACCAGATGCTCGCGGCGATCGCATTGATCCTCGGCACCGTCGTGCTGTTCAAGATGAAGCGCGAGCGTTTCGCGTGGGTCACGATCGTGCCGACCGTGTGGCTGCTGATGTGCACGCTGACGGCCGGCTGGCAGAAGCTGTTCGACGCCAGCCCGAAGGTCAGCTTCCTCGCGCACGCGGCGAAGCTGCAGGCCGCGGTGGATGCGGGCACCGTGCTCGCGCCGGCCAAGTCGATCGCGCAGATGCAGCGGATCATCGTCAACGACTACATCGACGCGGTGCTGGCGGGGCTGTTCATGTTCGTAGTGGTCAGCATCGCGATATATGGCGTGATCGCCGTGCTGCGCGCGCGCCGCGCGGCCAGGCCCACCTCGAACGAAACGCCGTTCGAGCCGCTGCCCGCCGGGCAGGCGCTCGGCAGCGGCCGCTGAACGGCACGGGGGCGCACCATGTTCACCGATCTCGGCGACGACCTGCGCAGCGCGGGCCGCTATCTGGGCCAGGCGCTGCGGCTGATGGTCGGCGTGCCCGACTATGAAACCTACGTCGCGCACATGCGCGCGACGCATCCCGATCGCGAGCCGATGACGTACGAGGCGTTTTTCCGCGAGCGGCAGAACGCGCGCTACGGCAGCGGGGCGGGGAAGTGCTGCTGATGCGATGAGCGATGTGGAAGCACAAACGAAGCGCGGGCCAGGTCGGCCCGCGCTTTTTTCATGGGCGCTGCGCGGTGCTATCGGTAGTCGATCGTAAACATCACGGCCGAATTGGCCTGGCCGGGCGTGATCGCATCGCCCGTCTGGTAGTAGCGAGCGAACAGGTCGAACTGATAGGTCGCGTCGTCGACGATGGTGGGCGTGATACCGGTGGGCATGACCGTGTCGTATTGCACCGGTGTGCCGGCGCCCGCGCCCGTGGTGGACAGTTGCAGGCCGACGCCGGTCGCCGATGGTTGATCCGGCGTGCCCGGCGACAGCGCTACCACGCCGGCCGCCTGATCGAGGATGGCGGTGGTCGGCGTCAGCACCACGCCGAGCTGGTTCGGCGTGGTGCTCTCGATCCACGTGGTCGGGTCGGCTGACGGCGACTTGAAATCGCTGACCGCGACGATCTGCGAGCGATAGAACCTCGGGCAGTCCTCGAGCCGCACGCTGAACGCACGCCAGCGGCTGCCGCTGCCCTTGCCGCGAAACGTGTTGGTGAGCTCGTTGCCCATGTCGACGTTGACGTCCGGCGTGCGGCAGGTGCGCGCGAGGATGTGGATGCTGCCGGAGAACTTCACGCGAGTCACGCTCAGGCCGCTGTCGTCGGGCAGCATGCTGAACGGGTCGCGCCACCAGTTCGAGCCGACCGTCGGCAACGCCGAGCTCTGAATCCATCCCGGTGACACCGGTCCCGTCTTGATCAACACCAGTTGGAACTTCCCGGTCGGCGACGTGTGGGTGCACGTCGGGCCGCAGTTGTATTCGGCGCGATACGGCAGCACGGTCCTGTCGTCGGGCAACTGAACCGCTACGCCGATTCCGGGCACCCCCGTTTCCCACGTTTTCCCGCCGTATATGCCTTGATTCCAGCTCGATTTCCTCTGCGTCGATGTGATCCAGTTCGGGTTGTACGAGGTGCGCGTCAAGCTCATGGAACATTCGATTTTCGCGGCCGGTCCGGTGACGTAGTAGCGGTAGAGCACGGTGCCGTTCGGCACGTCGCGGCCGACCGTCAGCGTCATCGAGGTGGTGGGGATGGCTGACGTGAAATTCGTGGCGATCGTGCCGCCGACCAGCGCGCAGCCATTGACGTAGTGTTGGGCGTGCGCCGCATGGGCGGCGAACAGGCAGACGAGCGTGGCCAACGCGCGGAGGAGGCCCGCGAAGCGAGAAGGGTGGATCGATTTCATGAGCGTGAATACTTCAGTGAGCCGGGATAAAAAGGGCGGCGGCATCGTGCAATGGTTCGCAGGTCGCGCGTGCCGCGCCCATGCGCTTGCTGTCATCGGCATCGGGCGCGCGTACCGTCATCACGCACGATGCGTGGCGGCCGTTGCCCCAGCTCAAGGTCAGCGTGTCCGCCGCGCCGGCGCTGCGTTGCGGCAGGCGCGCATAAAGCTGGCCGTGCTGGCCGACGATGCCGACCGTGTGGCCGTCGGCGTCGGCGTCGGTGGCCGACGCGCCGAACGGCACCGGCGAGCCGTCGGGCAGCGTTGCCTCGAACAGGGCGGGCTGGCCGGTGACGGTCGGGTAGCGCAGCTCCACGATCGCGCCGGCGCGTGGCACGACGCGCTGGCTCGTCAGCGACAGTTCCACATCGTCGGGAATGTTGCGCGGATCGAGCGTGACGTCGTTCACACGGTAGGGCGACAGGCCCGTGACGATGCCGTAGCCGCGCCGGTCGAGCCGCGACGCGGACGAGCCGTTGATGGTCGCTCCGGCGGCGCCCGGCGCCGAGATGATCGCGATCGTGTCGCCGGTGTCCGCGCTCAAGGCCACGCCGCCCGAATGAATCACGGCGGTGCCGCTCAGGCCCAGCCACACGTTCTGGTAGCCGCTGCCCTGGCCGTAGCCGGCGCTGACCGAGGCCAGCGAACCGCGGTATTGCGCGTTGAGCGAGCCGGCCGATTGGCCGCCCGCGTCGCGGTTGCCGGAGACGTTGTAGGCCAGTTGGCCCCGCTTGCCCGCGACGCCGCTCAGCATCGCCTGCGCGCCGATGCCGCCGTCCACGCCGCGATCGAGGTTCAGCGATAGTTGCGGCGCGCGCGGCTGCCGGCCGAGCGGCATCGACAGGCTGAGCATGAACTGATTGTCGGCCGTGCCGCCGACGGCGCGCACGCGGTTCGCGGTGACCGAATACGACAGGTTGCGATAGCGGTTGCTGTAGCCCGCCTGGAATTGCAGGTCGGTGGCGCTGCGGTTCCAGTAGTTCTGCGACGACGCGCTGACGAACACGCTGCCCCAGCGCGGCCCGAGCGCCTGATTGAGCAGCACCGAGGTGCGCATTTTCGGGCGCGTGTAGACGCTGTCGCCGCGTTCGCCGGTCGAATCGATCGCTTGATGCGCATCGACGAGGCTCAGATAGCCGCGTGACGAGAATCGATAGGTTGCGAGCGACATGCTGCTTCCGGTCGATTCGATCGTCTTGCTGAAGCTCACGCGCGTGCTGGTGCCGATCTGCGTGTTGCCGCCGATGCGCGTGCGCGCGGCCGTCACGTCGAGCGACAGCGCGCCTGCCGGTGTGCCGAGCGCGACGCCGCCGAGCACCGACAGATAGCGGGCGGTGGCCTGCACGCCGCCGTAGGCGGTCAGCGCGTTGGTGACGCCACGCTGCACCGTGGCCTGGAAGAACGCCGGCTTGGCGTCGAGCAGCCTGCTGTCGAGCCGGCCGGCGGTGACCGAATAACGCGTGTTGCCGGGGCGGATCAGCATCGGCACCGATTCGTACGCCACCGAGAAGCGGCGCACGCGGCCGTCCGCTTCGGTCACGCTCACGTCGAGCGCGCGGCCATAGCCGTTCGGCAGCAAATCGTCGATCACGAACGGGCCGGGCGGCACCGCGCGGTCATAGATCAACGTGCCGCCCTGGCGTATTTTCACGCGTGCGTTGCTCTTGGCCACGCCGCGCACGGTGGGCGCGTAACCTTGTTGCGAGGTCGGCAGCATCCGGTCGTCGCTTTCGACCTGCACGCCGGTGTAGCGGTAGGTATCGAACAGTTCGCCGCTGGTGTTCGACTGGCCGAGCGTGAGCCGCCCGCGCAGCGTGGTCAGATCGCGCTCGACGTAGGTCAGTGCGTTCTGGTATCGGGCGGCGCTTTTGGGCTGTGTGCTGAGCGAGCCGTCGTGGCGAACGTGCCATTCGCCGATGTTGAGGCCGGCCGAGAGCGACGTGAAGGTGCTCAGGTCGGCGTGGCCGTGCGTCTGGTTGCGGTACGCGCTGAACGTGTAGCCGACGTAGCCCGCCGTCACGCCGTCCTGCCATTGCGAGGTGTCGACGTAGCCGTGCGGCGTGCGCACCGTCAGCGCTTGCGGGATCGTCACGGCGAGCGTCAGCGTGTCGGGATCGAAGTGCGCCTGCGCGCCGTCGACGAGGTCTTCCAGCTCCAAGCAGGCGCTCGGCGCGTCGAGCTGCCGTAGCGCGGCGGCGTCGAGCTGCGCGGTGTCCACGCCGAACGTCGCGAGCTGCGCGCGCGACGTGCAGATCGCCGGGCGTGCGCGGGTGTTCTCGCCGCGCCGTGCGATATCGATGGTGTGCATCCCGATTTCCTTGCCGTTGACCGTGACGGCCGCGTCATAGCGCCCCGGCGCGATCGGGTTGCCGAACGCGAAGCGGGCCAGATCGACCTTGCGCGAGTCGGCCGCGCGCAGGAAGCTGCTGTTGAATTCGACGGGGGGCTGTCCGTCGGCGCGCGCAGCGTCGCACGATATCGCCAGCATCGTCGCGATCGCAATCGCGAAGGCGGTCGGGCGCGTGACGAAGACAGGCGTGGCGCAAGCGCGCGGACGAAGGGGCGACATGGCCAGGCTGGAAACGCGAAACGCGGGATCAGAACGGCCTGCGCTTCGCGACTGGAAGGCGGCGGAGCACGGGGATGGGAACCCGATGGCGTGGCGCCGGGCGAACGGCAGTGCGGCGCCGGCCGGGGGCGCTCAATGGCGGGTTACGGCTGGCCGAGCGCGGCATCGGCTGGCGTGATTGCGCCGAAGTCATTGATGCTTTCGTAGTGGACCGTCGCGCCGGCTGGCGCGCGATCGACGCCGGGCACCGGCACCGTGACGGTGTCGAACGGCGGGATCATCGGCGGATTCTCGATGCGACGTCCTTTGCCGCCTACCTCGATCGATGCGAGGCTGACGTGGAACGGCGTGGGGTTCACGATGCGCAGCGCGTGACCCGGCACCGCGTGGCGTGGCACGAGCGACCAGGTGAGCCGGGCCGCCGCGGCATTGGCGCTGCCGGGCAGATCGGCCGGCCGGAAGAACAGTTTCAGGCGGTTGCGGAACGCGAACTGCAGATGGTTGCGGTTCGTGCCGTCGGCCGGTTTCGCGGGAATTTCGAGCACGTTGAGCCAGAACACCGATTCGCGGTCGCCCGGTAGCGTGGCGCCGGTGTAGGCGATGCGCAGCGCCTGGCCGTTGCCGGCCTCCACGCGTGCGATGGGCGGTGTGATGACGAACGGCACGTCGATGGCTTCGGGCTCCGCGTCGCGGCGGCCATCGTCGATCCAGTTCTGCACCAGCACGGGCGAGGCGCCTTCGTTGCGGATCTGGACAGTCACCTGGCGGTCGTGCGCCGGGTAGACCACGCGGGTGCCGTCGAGGACCACACCGGCGAAGGCGGGCGCGACGGGCGAGAGCGTGAGCGCTGCGGCGGCGATGGCCGGCGCGGCGGGGCGGAACAGGGCGAGAGGATTCACGGATGGGGGCGTTGGGTGGGCGGCGCCCGTCTCACAGGGCGGCGCGCCGCAACCGGGTTACTGGTAGATGATCGAGTACGTGACGGCGCTTTGCACGTTGCCGCCGGTGGTCGCGCCGGTTGCGCGGTAGGCCACCGAAACGGGCATCGAGGCCGTGCCGTCCGGCTGCACTTCGACTGCCAGGTTGTTGGCCATCTGCGACGGGTCGCCGATCTTGATGTCGGTGTTCGTTTGCGGATCGATCAGCGCGAGCTTGACGTTCTTGGCTGCTTCGCCGTCGGCGGCGGTGTTGTTCAGCAGGCCGGTGGCCAGATCGACGTTCGGGCCGGACTCGAAATACGTGCGCACCGTGACCTTGTTGCTTTCGTCGTGTGCGCAGCCGGTGAGCTTGATCGAGAACGCCGTCTTGCCGGCCGTCGAGCCGTTGGCGGCCAGCGCGTTGGTCGACACCACCGGCAGCGTGACCGAGGTGGATGCACCGCCGCCGTTCACGTCGATTTTGCAGGTCGAGGCGCTGAGCTTGCCGGTGAACGTGATCGTGCCGTCGGCGGCGTGCGCGGCGGGCGCCGCGGCGAGCAGCGCCGCCGCGGCGCAGGACATGAGCGTCGATTGCTTCATCGAGAATTCCATCGAATTAAACAGGTGAGGGTTGCGATATGAGCGCCCAGTGCCGGTTGCCATGACGATGGCAATGAAAAGCGGATCGGATGCCGGACGGGGCGTAGGCGGGTGGCTCGACGAGTTGAGTCGGAATTGAGCGCGGAGCGAATTCTAATAATTGGATCGGCTCGATCTCGGACAAGTACCCCACAGATTCTGCCGATTTACGACAAAACGTCGCACAGTAAAGGCGCACGGCGAGCGTCGTGCGGCCGAAGCGAATTCGGCGATTTTCGCTTTCGATGGATGAATCGATCGGTGATTGGCCTGTTGTTTTTAGAGCGCGATATTCATTTTTATTGAATAACGATCGAATGAAGAAATCATGCGAATCGACGTACGTGAATAGCAATGTCAATGCGCCGTTTCTTTCGGAAATGGCTGGTTTTCGGAAAAACTTCGGGCGGTGCGAACGATCGAGATGACAGCTCGTGGATACGTCGTGAATTCCGCTTTATCCGATCACGGTCGCATTCAATGGCGCGCTGTGCGTGCCATTGAATGCGACTATGGCGATTGGCGTCGTGAATGGAGACGCAACCAGGATCATCATGCACATATGCAATCGATTTGCAGGGTGTCCGTCTCGATGGCTCGCGAAGTCCGAATGTCGCTTGACCGGAAGCCGGTGATCGGGGAGGGGGCGATGAAGGCCTCGTTCGTTTTTTCAAGCAGCAATACAAAAATGAGCGCTGCGCGAATCGAGCAGGCCGGCTAGTCGATGCTCACGACCGCGATCGCCGCCGCTCACGAGCGCGGCGACCGTATGTTGCGCGCGAGCAACCAGTGGGGCGGCCCGGCGCAGAAGGAACGCAAATCCCGCTACCTGTTTCGGGGCGACGGCGTGGCCGGCGAGGACGACTCGCGCGGCATCATCGTGCCTGAGCACCCGGCACTCGCCGTCGTCGTCCGGTCACCCGGTCGTACGCGCTGCCCGCATCCCGCGACGGATGCGGGCAGCTACGTTTTGAGGTATCACTGCGTGCTCAGGTTTTTACCTATGCAGCCGTCATACGAATCAACATCCCTACGCCCAAAGTGAGCCCGATGACCGAAACCCGTCCCGTCCTGCCCGTTGTCGCCACCGATCTGACGGCCGATGCGCCGCTGCCCTGGCCGCTGTTCGACGCCGGCGGCGCGCCGCTGATGCCGGCCGGCGCAACGCTCGACGCCGACGCCATCGCCTTCCTGTTCGCGCGTTTCGCGCCGGTGCGCCGTGTCGAACGCGACAGCGCCCAGGCCGACGGCCTGTCCGATGCGCAACTGGCCGACGCCGAAGCGAATGCGGCGGCGCTGCAATCGGCAGCGTCCGCGTCGGCGGCGCCGCGTCTGGCGTTGCCTGCGGACGCGATGATCGGCCTGCGCCGCCGCGGCTCGACGATGCGCCAGTTGAACCGCTTCCGCCTGCTCGGCACCCATCCGTCCGGCCCGCTGTTCGTGCGGCCGCTGCAGCCGCGCGCCGTGGATTTCTCACCGAACGATCAGGTCGATGCGATGGCGATCGGTCAGTCGGCCGTCTACTGGTTCACGTCGGTGGTCGAGGCGGTGGCGTACGAGCCGGCGCCGTATCTGATCCTGTCGACGCCCGCCAACTTGAAGCGCGTGCGCGAACGTCGCGATGCGCGCGTGCCGGTGCGGCTTGCCGCGCGCTACACGGCCGGCGATGTGCAAGGTGTGGGGTTGGTGCTCGACGTCAGCCCGAGCGGTTTTTCGATCGCGGCCGACCGTGCGCTGGCCGCCATTGGCGAAACGCTCGCCGTCGTGCTGCCGGTGGCCACCGAAACCGGTCATGTCGAGGCACTGACGTTGACGGGCATCGTGCGCGGCGTGGGCGAGCAAAACGACGCGTCGCCGGCCTGGCTCCACCACGTGGCCAACGAGACGATGACGGACGAAGCGCTGATGCGCCTGAAGGCGGCGCTGTTCGATTGGTCGATGCCGTATTGATGCGTTGATTGCCGGGCAGGGCACGCGGCGGCGTGTGGGACGCGCGTGAGGCGCGGTGCTGATGCGCGCCGCGCGCGCTGTGTTCAGTGGGCCTTGCGCGCGGTGCGCGTGGCTGCTTCGAGGCGGCCTTCGTGCCAGACGTCCGAAAGCCGGCTGCCGTTGCGGTACGGGTTCGGGCGGCGCGCGAAATAGTCGGCCACGCCCTGGCGATAGGCGCCGTACAGCGTCAGTGGCGGCGCGTCGATGACCGAGGGGCCGCTGCTGCGAACCGGCGATGCGTTGCGCGATTCGCGGATCAGGGTGCCGCCGTCGATCACGTCGAATTCGTTGATGTCCAGCAGCGAGTGTGCGACGCCTGCGATATCCATGTGAAGCTCCACGAGCGTGGGGGTGATATGGGTTGCAGGTATCTCAGCAATAAGCTTGCCAGCGTGAAAACTCCCATGAAATCAAGGGTTCGGGTATTGCGCGAGGGGTGATGTGGCCCGGGATGTTACGTGTGCGTAACGTGACGGAGGGCACGTGCGGGGAGCAACGAAAGGCAGCGGGAAAATTGTGAACGCGGCACACAAAAAAAGGCCGCTCGCAAGGAGCGGCCAATCGTCTCAACTCTCTAGGCTGGACACCCAGGTGCGATGCCCAACGAATCCATTCTGTCCGATCGGCTCCGGTTTGGGTATCGGGCAAGTCTTATTTCAAGGCGCATGCCGGCAACATGTCGGGTGTGCGTCGCGGCGTGTCGCGTTGGCCTGCGGTGGCTTGGGGGTATCGGCTTCGATGCGGCGGCTTCGTCGGGACTCGTCACGCCGGCAAGCCGCCGCTTCACAGCACGCCGATCGCATGCAGCATCGCGAACAGCGCCGCACCGCCCGCGATCAGCACCAGCGCGTTGATGCGCGTGCGCATCACGAGCGCGGTGGAGACGAGCGCCGTGGCGATCGCGATCCAGCCGCCATCGAGGCCCTGCAGCAGCGTATAGACCGCCGCGAGGATCAGCCCCGCCGCCACCGGCCGCAGCCCCGATTGCAGCGCGAGTTGCCACGGCGCGTCGCGATGGCGGGCCGTCAGGTGCGTGACGGCGACCATCACGAACGCGGTCGGGCCGAACAGCGAGAGCGTGGCCACCAGCGCGCCGGCGAGGCCGCCCACCTGGAAGCCGACCAGCGTGGCGAGCAGCGAGCCGGGGCCGGGCGCGAGCCGCGCGACCGCGAAATCGTTGACGAATTGCGCGTGCGTCATCCAGTGGTGGACGTCCACCACCTGCCGCTGCATGTCGGCAATGATGGTCTGGCCGCCGCCGACGGTGGCCACGGACAGCGGCGCGAACAGCGCGAACAGGGCGACGAGGGTGCGTGACATGGCGGGGCCTCAGGTGCGGCGGCCGCGCGTGAGCAGCCAGTATTCGTAGGCGACGTTGAGCACGCCGGCCGTCAGCACCGTCCACAGCACCGGCACCTTGAACACCGCGACCGCCACGAAGGTGGCCGCGAACACGCCGTAGGGCACCACGCGGCGCGGCAGCCGCCGCGCGGCCGTGATCGCCATCGACAGCGACAAGCCGATCGCCGCCGCCGCCGCACCGGCCAGCGCGATGTGCGCTACGGGGAAGCGCGTGATCTCGGCAAACAGCAAGCCGAGCAGCACGATCACCACGGCGGGCGGAAAGATGATCCCGCAGAAGCCCGCGAACACGCCGGGCCAGCCGCACAGCCGGTAGCCGATCCAGATCGCCAGGTTCTTGACGTTGACGCCGGGCAGCGCCTGCGACAGCGCGAGGCCGTCGAGGAATTCCTCCTCGGTCAGCCAGCCGCGCGTTTCGACGAATTCACGCATGAACCAGCCGCTCAGGCCGCCGCCGAAGCTGGTCAGGCCGATGCGCGAAAAGATCAGGAACAGGCCGGCCGTGGTGGGCCGTTTCGAGTCGGGGGTGGTGGATGTCATCGGGGTTCGGAGCGTGACGGGGGCGCGGCTGTCTCCGGCGCCGCACCGGGCGACGATAGCATCGCGGCGCGCGCAGCCGCAATCCGCACGGGCGCGAGGGGCGCGGTTTCGTGCGCGTGGAGCCAGATGGCGCGTGTTACGGCGGGTTACGGGCGGGCAGGGCGGCGTGGAGATGTCGATATGCATGCGATTGCATCGGTTCGCGCCGGTTCGCATCGACCCGCGTCGAAACGCAATCAACGCCCGCGCTTCGCCCGCCGATTGGCCGGCGCGGTTTCGGCCGCCGGCGGTGGTGCAGCGCTTCCTACCGGCCCTCCGCCCCCCACCCGCGGCTGCGAGAACTCCGCCGCGATGAAATCGACGAAGCTGCGCACGCGCGCCGACATCTGCAGCCGACGCGGATACACGGCGTAGATGTCCGCAGCCGGCGTCTCGCAATCGGGCAGCACCAGCACCAGTCGCCCATCGGCCAGATAGTCGAGCACGTCCCATTCCGCGCGCATCAGGATGCCGTGCCCGTCGAGCGCCCATTTGACGGCGATCTCGCCGTCGTTGGTGGTCAGGCTGCCGCCGATCCGCACCGCCTCGGTGGCGCGCGCACTGCCGCGGCCGTGCGTGAGCCGCCAGACGCCATAGGCCTCGTCGCCCTGGCGAATGCCGATGCAGTTGTGGCGCGCCAGGTCGGCCGGCTTGCGCGGCATGCCGCGCTCGGCCAGATAGGCCGGCGACGCACACAGCAGCCGGCGGTTCGACGCGAGCCGGCGCGCCACCACGCGCGTGTCGGGCGGCTCGCCGAAGCGGATGCAGATGTCGAAGCTGTCGTCGGTCAGCGGCGGCGGCGTGACCGACAACTGCAACTGCACGTCCACCTCGGGATAGCGGCGCGCATAGCGCGAGATGGCCGGGCCGACCGCGCTGCGGCCGAAGCCGAGCGTGGCGTTCACGCGCAGCAGGCCGCGCGGCTGGCCGTTGGCGTTCGACAGCAGATCGCCCAGTTGCTGGATCTCGTCGAGGATCTTCCGCGCCCGCTCCAGGTAGACATCGCCCTCGGGCGTCAGCGCCATCCGGCGCGTGGTGCGATTGACGAGCGCCACGCCCGCGCGCTGCTCCATCTGCGCAAGCCGCTTGCTGACCGCGGCCGGCGTGAGGCCCAACTCGCGCGCGGCGGCGCTGAGGCTGCCCGAGGCGGCGAGCGTCGAGAAGAACGCCAGGTCGGCGGGCTGCACGGCATCGGTCATGACGGCCACTTGTGAATCAAAGTTAAAGATGCTTTGAGTCTAGCACCGGTTTTTATACCGGCTGCCGCGTTACCGTCATTGCACTGACAGACAGCCAAACGGAGACAACTGCATGAAGACCTATCGCATCGCCACCATTCCCGGCGACGGCATCGGCAAGGAAGTGATCCCGGCCGGCCGCCGCGTGCTCGAAACGCTGGCCGCCTCGGGCGCGGGCTTCGGGTTCGATTTCGAGGATTTCGACTGGGGCGCCGATTACTACCGCCAGCACGGCGTGATGATGCCGGCCGACGGGCTGGACGCGCTGCGCGACAAGGACGCGATCCTGTTCGGCTCGGCCGGCGACCCCGACGTGCCCGACCACATCACGCTGTGGGGCCTGCGCCTGAAGATCTGCCAGGGCTTCGATCAATACGCGAACGTGCGCCCGACGCGCATCCTGCCGGGCATCGATGCGCCGCTCAAGCGCTGCGGCCCGAAGGACATGGATTGGGTGATCGTGCGCGAGAACTCCGAGGGCGAATACGCGGGCGTGGGCGGCCGCGTGCATCAGGGCCACCCGATCGAGGCCGCCACCGACGTGTCGATGATGACGCGCGCCGGCGTCGAGCGGATCATGCGCTTCGCGTTCCGGCTGGCGCAGTCGCGCCCGCGCAAGCTGCTGACGGTGATCACCAAGAGCAACGCGCAGCGTCACGCGATGGTGATGTGGGACGAGATCGCCAACCAGATCGCCAAGGAATTCCCGGACGTGAAGTGGGACAAGGAACTGGTCGACGCCTCCACCGCGCGCATGATCAACCGCCCGGCCTCGCTCGACACGATCGTCGCCACCAACCTGCACGCCGACATCCTCAGCGACCTGGCCGCTGCGCTGGCCGGCAGCCTCGGCATCGCGCCGACCGGCAACATCGATCCCGAGCGTCGCTATCCGTCGATGTTCGAGCCGATCCACGGCTCGGCGTTCGACATCATGGGCAAGGGCGTCGCAAACCCGATCGGCACGTTCTGGTCGGTGGTGATGCTGCTCGAACACCTGGGCGAGCACGAGGCCGCCGCGCGCGTCATGCAGGCCGTGGAAGCGGTCACGGCGAACCCGGCGCTGCATACCGGCGACCTCGGCGGCAACGCCACCACCGAGCAGGTCACGGCGGCGGTGTGCGAGCGGCTGGCGCAGCGCGCGGCCGTCGCGGCCTGAAGCACGGCGGCGCGGGCCGTGGGCCCGCCGCCGCCGGTTGTTCTGTACGACATGCATCACGTTGCGCCGCGCGTCATTCGGGCGGCGCGCCATCGAACGGGGCCGTAGAAGCCCGTCGATCACGATATTCGGCTTCGTCGCGCGGCATCGCGCCGGGAGGCCGCAGGAGACACGCATGCACACCGATCTCGAGCGCCGCGTCACGCGCAAGCTCATGTGGCGGATCATTCCGTTCGTGATGCTGCTTTACTTCGTCAGCTTCCTCGACCGCGTCAACGTGGGCTTCGCCGCGCTGACCATGAACGCCGATCTGGGCCTCACGCCCACCGCGTTCGGCTTCGGCGGCGGCCTGTTCTTCATCGGCTACTTCCTGTTCGAGGTGCCGTCGAACCTGATTCTCAGCAAGGTCGGCGCGCGCATCTGGATCGCGCGCGTGATGATCTCGTGGGGCATCGTCTCGGCTGCCGCGGCGCTCGTCACCGGGCCGGCCAGCTTCTATTCGGTGCGCTTCCTGCTCGGCGTGGCCGAGGCCGGTTTCTTCCCCGGCATCATCTATTACCTCGCGCAGTGGTTCCCGACGCGCCAGCGCGCCGTGGCCGCCGCGTGGTTCATGGCCGCCGCGCCGATCTCGACCGCGATCGGCTCGCCGATGTCCGGCGCGATCATGCAGTTGCCGTCGGTGTTCGGCTTGCGCGACTGGCAGATGCTCTACGTGATCGAGGCCGTGCCGGCCGTGATCCTCGGCTTCGTGGTGCTGCGTGCGCTGACCGACAAGCCGGCCGACGCGCGCTGGCTCGCCGACGACGAGCGCGACTGGCTGATCGCCAAGCTGAAATCGGAAGCCGAGGCGCGGCACGCGCGCGTCGGCCACACCATCGGGCCGATCGCCGCGCTGCGCGACATGCGTGTGCTGGCGCTCGCGCTGATCTATTTCGGCACCTCGGCCGGGCTGTATACGCTCGGGCTGTGGGCGCCGCTGATCATCCGGCAATACGGCTTCGACGCCTTGCAGACGGGCCTGCTCAACGCGATTCCGAGCGTGCTGGCCGTGGTGGCGATGATCCTCTGGGCGCGGCATTCCGATCGCAGCGGCGAGCGCACCTGGCACGTGGTGATTCCGTGCGCGCTGGCGTGCGTCGGCTTCGTGTTCGCGGGCGGTGCGAGCACCATCGTCGGCGTGATTGCCGCGCTGGTGATCGTCAACATCGGCATCAGCGCCGCGAAGGCGCCGCTGTGGGCCATGCCGAGCCTGTTCCTGTCCGGCTCCGGCGCGGCGGCCGGGATCGCGATGATCAACTCGATCGGCAACCTGGGCGGCTTCGTCGGGCCGTTCGCGATCGGCTGGCTCAAGGGCGTGACGGGCAGTTATGCGGCGGGTTTGTATGTGGTGGGCGCCAGCCTGGCGTTGTCGGCGGTGTTGACGGTGGTGTTGAGCCGGCAGTCGGCGGCGCGCGGTGAGGCCGGGAATGCGGTGAGCGAGGGGCGGTAGGTGTGCGTTGGGCGTGAGCCGCGCCGCATCGTCATCGCGCGTGCGGGTCGAAGTAGGCCTGCCAGGTGGCGGGGTTCGCTTCCAGCCCTTCCACCCGTTTCAGTGCTGCCTGCGCCTCGGCCTGCGTCGTGCAGCCGAGCAGGGCGACGAACAGGTTGAAGTGCGTGTTGCGGTCCGTTGCGCCTTCGGCGACGGCCTGTTCGAGATGCTCGCGCGCCTGGGCGTGCTGCTGGAGATCGCACAGAACCGCGCCGAGACAGGTCAGCACGGCCACGTCGTGCGGGTGGCGCAGGCGTTCCGCATCGAGCAGCGCAGCGGCTTCGCGCAGCGTGCCGTCGTAGGCGGCCTGGTTGGCCCAGGCTCGATCGACGAGGGCACGGGCGGTTTGGAGGCAGGCGAGGGTGGGGGCGGTCATGGGCGGGTGTAGCGGCCGGCATGGTTGGATGCCCGTACCGTGCCTCGGCAGCGCTCAAAACACAAGGGCGCCCCGGATCGACTCCGGGGCGCCCTTGTTTCGATCGTCGCAGGCCGACTGGCGAACTAGCCGGCCTTCAACCTCAAACCGCGCTGGCGGCCTTGGCCGGCTTTTGCAGCTTGCCCTTGCCGGCGATCTTGATTTCCTCGAGCTTGATCTCGACGTGGCGCGAGAACACGTACTCGGCCGGACGTTGCTTGTCGATCGGGATATCCGGTGCGAACGCGCCGTCGGTCTTGATGCCCTTGCGGCTCAGTGCGAACGCCTTCAGCGGATGCGTGATGGTGTCGACCACGGCCGTGGCTTCGAAGCCGCAGTGGACCATGCAGTCCGCGCACTTCTCGTAGTTGCCGACGCCGTAGTTGTCCCACTCCGTCGTTTCCATCAGTTCCTTGAAGGTCTTCACGTAGCCTTCGCCGACCAGATAGCACGGCTTCTGCCAGCCGAACACGGTACGCGCCGGGTTGCCCCACGGCGTGCACTTGTAGGTCTGGTTGCCGGCCAGGAAGTCGAGGAACAGCGACGACTGGCTGAACGACCAGCGCTTGCCGCCCTCGCCGCGCTTGAAGATCTCGCGGAACAGGGTCTTGGTCTTGTCGCGGTTCAGGAAGTGCTGCTGATCCGGCGCGCGCTCGTAGGCGTAGCCCGGCGACACGGTGATGCCGTCGACGCCCATCGGCTCGAGCGTGTCGAAGAACTTCGCCACGCGCTCGGGGATCGCGTCGTTGAACAGCGTGCAATTGATGTTGACGCGGAAGCCGCGACGCTTGGCTTCCTTGATCGCGGCCACGGCCTTGTCGTACGTGCCTTCCTGCGACACGGAATGATCGTGCGCTTCGCGATCGCCGTCGAGGTGGACCGACCAGACGAAATACGGGCTCGGCTCGTAGTCGTCCATCTTCTTTTCCATCAGCAGCGCGTTCGTGCACAGGTACACGAACTTCTTGCGCTTCATGATGCCCTTGACGATTTCCGGCATGTCGCGGTGCAGCAGCGGCTCGCCGCCCGCGATCGAGACGATCGGCGCGCCGGCTTCATCGACGGCGCCCAGGCATTCCTCGACGGAAAGACGCTGGTTCAGGATCGGATCCGGATAGTCGATCTTGCCGCAGCCGTTACAGGCCAGGTTGCAGCGGAACAGTGGCTCGAGCATCAGCGCGAGCGGGTAGCGTTTGTTGCCGGACAGGTGGTTGCGCATGATGTATGCGCCGACCCGGACTTGCTGGAGCAGCGGAATAGACAATTGATGTCCTCCTTAGACTTCGCGGGCGACAGCTTGCAGAAGCTTCGCCGGCAACTTGAATTCGACCTTTTCCTCGCGACCGGTCATGGTGACGACGTCGACGGGGCCCAGCGCACGCAGCGCGGCAATCACGTCCTCGACCATTTCCTCGGGCGCCGACGCACCGGCCGTGAGGCCGATGGTTTGCGCGTTCGCGAGCCATTCGGCGCGCACTTCCGAACCATCGGCCACGAGATAGCTCGGCACACCGCTTTCGGTGCCGATCTCGCGCAGACGGTTCGAGTTCGAACTGTTCGTCGCGCCGACGACGATCAGTACGTCCACCTGGCTGCTCAGCTCGCGCACGGCGGCCTGGCGGTTTTGTGTTGCATAACAGATGTCGCGCGTGTCCGGGCCGACGATATCGGTGAACCTGCGCGTCAGTGCTTCGATGATGCCGCGCGTGTCGTCGACGGACAGCGTGGTCTGCGTCACGTAGGCAACCGGCGTATCGACCGGCAGGGACAGCGTGGCAACCTCGGCTTCGCTCTGCACGAGGGTGACTTCGCCGGGAATCTGGCCGATCGTGCCTTCGACTTCCGGGTGGCCGGCATGCCCGATCAGGATCAGGCGGCGGCCGCCCGCGACATACTGGCGGCCCTGCACGTGCACTTTCGTGACGAGCGGGCAGGTGGCGTCGAGCACATCCAGCCCGCGCGCCTCGGCATCCTTCTCGACCGTTTGCGCCACGCCATGGGCGCTGAAGATCGCGACGGCGCCGTGCGGCACCTCGTCGAGTTCCTCGACGAACTTCGCCCCTTTGTTGCGCAGGTTGTCGACGACGTGGCGGTTGTGAACGATTTCGTGCCGGACGTAGACAGGCGCGCCGTGCTGGAGCAGCGCCCGATCGACGATCTCGATCGCGCGGACTACACCGGCACAGAAGCCCCGGGGTTGGGCAAGAATGACACGCATAAAGGGCGAACTCCGACGACTACGCGGGGTTTGAGACGGCCGGCAGGCCGGCCCGATCGCCCCAACTCGATGTTATGGCGACCGGTTCGCATGCACCGACCGCCAGATTAATCGCGCATTTTAACGCTATCGGCCCGGTCGTGCTTTGGATGAGCTCGAAGGTGTTGCGGCGCAACCGAATTCGCCGTCGCAACCCGGCCCGCCGAACCCGGATAAACTACGCGGTTTTGAATGCGCCCTGCGGCGGAGCTTGGCCGCGCGGGCCTCACAGGCGATCCGGATGAAAGTCCAATTCAAGGGTGTGTCCCCGTATCTGGCGCTGCTGCAGCGCGTGCGCGGGTGGTCGGAAAACGGTGCGGCGGAGGGCGGGGTATGACGCTCCAGATCGTTTTTGGCCTGTCTTGTCTGTCCCTGGTTATCTGGTGCGTGCTGTTGTTCGCGCGCGGCGGTTTCTGGCGCGCCAACCCGCCGGCGCCGCTGCCCGCCCCGGCGCGCGCGGCCGGCGAATGGCCGGCGGTGGCGGTGGTCGTGCCGGCGCGCAATGAAGTGGACGTGATCGGCGAGGCCGTCACGTCGCTGGTGCGGCAGGATTATCCGGGCGCCTTCCACGTGATCGTGGTCGACGACCACAGCACCGACGGCACCGCCGACGCCGCGCGCGCCGCCGCGCTGGCTGCCCGGCACGCCGATCGCCTCACGGTGCTCGCCGCGCGCCCGTTGCCGGCCGGGTGGTCGGGCAAGGTCTGGGCGCAGTCGCAGGGCATCGCCGCGGTCCGCACGCTCGGCTTGCCGGCCGATTACCTGCTGCTGACCGATGCCGACATCGGCCATCCGGCCGACGCCGTGGCCCAACTGGTGACGCGCGCGCAGGCCGAGGGCCGCGATCTGGTCTCGCTGATGGTGCGCCTGCGCTGCGATTCGTTCTGGGAAAAGGCGCTGATTCCGGCATTCGTGTTCTTCTTCGCCAAGCTCTACCCGTTCTCGTGGATCAACGACACGCGCCGCAAGACGGCCGGCGCGGCCGGCGGCTGCATGCTGGTGCGGCGCGCGGCGCTGGAGGAAGCGGGCGGCATCGAATCGATTCGCGGCGCGCTGATCGACGACTGCAGCCTGGCCGCGCAGATCAAGCACCGCAGCGGCCGGCATCATCCGATCCGGCTCGACCTGGCCGATCGCAGCGTGTCGCTGCGCCCGTACGACAGCTGGCGCGACATCTGGAACATGATCGCGCGCACCGCGTTCACGCAGTTGCGCTACTCGCCGCTGCTGCTGGCCGGCACGCTGCTCGGCATGTCGATCATCTATCTGCTGCCGCCCGTCGCGGCGCTCGCGTACGGCGCGCAGGCCTGGCCGGCCTGGCTCGCGTGGGCGGCGATGAGCGCGTCCTATGCGCCGATGCTGGCCTATTACCGGCGTTCGCTGCTGTGGGCGCCCGCGCTGCCGCTGGTCGCGCTGTTCTACAACGGCGCGACGTTCGCGTCGGCGTGGCGTTACTGGCGAGGCAAGGGCGGGCAGTGGAAGGCGCGCGTGCAGGCGCCGGTCGAGCGTTAAGAGCGTTAAGGCGCGGACGGCGGCAGCGCTTGCGCACGCTCGAGCGCCGCGGCCACCGTCTTCCAGGTGTTGGCGAGCGCGAGCCGGTAATACAGCACCGCCGCCCGGTGGCGCAGCCGGTGCGTGAGCGAGCGCTCACGTCTGGCTTGCCGCGCGCGGATTTCGGCCACCAGCGTGCTCGTGTCGAAGCCGAGCCAGACCGGCGGAACCGGCGTCAGCAGGTTGGGGCCGCAGACGGGCGCGACCTCCTCGAAGAAGATCGTGCGCAGGGCGTCGAACGGAAAGCGCGCGAGTCTGGCCGCTTCGGTGTCGTAGTCGATCTCGTTATCGACGAAAAATTCGGACATGACGGCCCAGACGAATTCGCGCGTGGCGGGGTCCATCGGCGTGCTCAAGTCTGACCATCCTCCGCGTCGCGCATGCTTCAATGAAAAACGGCACATCGATCTCGCGATCGTGTGCCGTTTTGCCTTTGAGGCCGTTCCGGCCTGCCGCCCTTACTGCGTCAGCAGCATGTACATCTGGATCACCGTGTCCGGCGAGAACGTGAACGGCACCCAGCCGTAGCCGGTGTGACGCGCGACCAGCAGGCGGTCGCCGTTCGACTGCTTCTGCACCGCCATCATCGGATTGCGGGTCGACACGAAGCGCCAGCCGGCGGGCAGGCCCTTGGGCTGCTCGGTCGTCATCGAGGCGCGCGCGTGGGCGAGTTCCTCGATCAACTGGCTCAATTGCGACGGCGGGAACGGCACCTGGTGCGTGCCGATCGTGAGCGTCACGGCGTCCAGCGACGGGCGGGCGACGACGAGTTTCGCGTCGGCGCCGGTTTCGACGGCCTGCGGTGCCGGTGCGCCGGCCGCTTCGGTGGCCGTTGTTTCGGCTGCCGCGACGGCCTGTTCGAGCGCGGCTTCCTTCGCCGTGGCTTCGCGCAGCGCCGTTTCGGCCGCCGCCTTGTCGGAGGCGGCCTGGGCGGCGAGCAATTCGGCGGCGGCCTTGTCGGCCGAGGCGAGGGCGGCCGTGGCCTGCGCGGCCGCGCGCTCCGCTTCGAACTGCTCGGAGGCGTCGGCCAGCGCGGCGCGTTCCGCGCGCGTTTGCGCGGCGAGCGTATCGGCGGCTTCGCGGTCGCGCGCGGCTTGCGCCGCAGCTTCCTGCGCGGCGTCGCGCTCGGCGCGGGCCTGACGATGGGCGGCTTCGGCTGCGTCGAGATCGGCGGCGGCCTGCTGCATCAGCGCATCGGCGGCTTCACGGTCGGCTGCGGCTTGCTGGGTGGCGAGGTCGGCGGCGGCGGTGTCGCCGATGGCTTGCGCGGACACGACGGCCACCGCGGCGCTCGCCGCTTGCGTGTTCTCGGCCTCACGGCGCGCGGCGTGTGCCGCATCGCGATCGGCTGCTGCCTGCGCGGAGGCCGCTTCGGCAGCCGCGCGGTCGGCCGCGGCTTGCTGCCTGAGCGCCTCGGCGGCGGCGCGATCCTCGGCCGCCTGTTTCGCGGCGGCTTGCGCGGCTTCGTGATCCTCGGCGGCCTGCCGGGCCACCGTATGCGCGGCTTCGCGCTCGGCCAGCGCTTGCGAAATCGCGGCCTTGGCGGTGGCGCATTCGCTGGCGGCCTGCTGGGTGGCCAGCTCGGCGGCATCGCGTTCGGTGATGGCCTGCTTGATGGCGAGGTCGGCCGCTTCGCGTTCCGTCTGCGCCTGCTTTATTGCGCGTTCTGCGTTGTCGCGCTCGTGCGCGGCGCGCTTTGTTGCGGCTTCCGCGGCTTCGCGTTGCGCGGTGGCCTGCGTGAGCGTGGCATCGGCCGCTTCGCGATCGATCCCGACGCGCGCGGCCAGCGCCTCGGCCGAGGTTTTATCGGTGACGGCCTGTGCGGCGGCCGCTTCGGCGGCGGCCTGCACGGCGCGCATCTGTTCATGGAGGGCTTCGGTGGCCGCGCGATCGGCGCTGGCCTGCTTGGCGGCGAGGTGGGCCGCCGCTTGCCCGGCGGAAAACTGTTCGGCGGTGGCGCGTGCGGCGCTCGCTTCCTCACCGGCGGCCTGGGCGGCAGCCCGATCGGCGGCCGCGGATTCGATCGCGGCCTTCGCGGCGCCCGCGACCGTTTGCGCGGTGTGGATGAGCTGATCGATGCCCGCACCGAGCGCTTCGATCTGGTCGTTCAGGTTCATGCGTGCCTTCTCTACGTAGGACCCGCGATTTTAACCGGTGCATCGTGCCCGGTTCGACCTCGACGTGTAACAAAGTGCTGATAGCGCGGCGATGCCTGCCCGCCGCGCGTCGCCGACGCGTCAGCGCGTCAGGTAGCCGGCCTCGCGGAACCAGCCGAGCGCGTCGGCGAGACCTTCGCGGTAGGGCCGCGCGCGATAGCCGAGTTCGCGTTCGGCCTTGGCCGACGTGAAATACATCTTGTTCTTCGACATCTTCAGCCCGTCGACGGTCACGAACGGCTCGCGCTTGGTGAACTTCGCGACCACCTCGGCGGCGTACGCGATCGGGTAGAGCGGCCCGCGCGGCAGCGCGATGGTCGGCGGCTTGCGGCCGACCATCTGGGCGATGTCGGCCAGCATCTGCTGCAGCGGCAGGTTCTCGCCGCCGAGGATGTAGCGCTCGCCGATGCGGCCTTTTTCGAGCGCGAGGAAGTGGCCGTGCGCGACGTCGTCCACATGCACGAGGTTCAGCCCCGTATCGACGAAGGCCGGGATCTTGCCGGTGGCCGCCTCGACGATGATGCGGCCGGTCGGCGTGGGCTTCACGTCGCGCGGGCCGATCGGCGTGGACGGGTTGACGATCACGGCCGGCAGCCCGTCCTCGGCGATCATCCGTTCGACGGCGCGCTCGGCCAGCACCTTGCTGCGCTTGTAGACGCCGATCGCCTGCTCGGGCGTGAGCGGCGAGGTTTCGTCGGTGGACTGGCCGGAGCTGGTCACCTTCAAGGTGGCCACGCTGCTGGTATAGACGATGCGTTCGACGCCTTCGGCCAGCGCCGCGCGCATCGTCGCGACGGCGCCTTCGAGGTTGGCACGCTCGATCTCGAGCGGATCGGGCGCCCACAGCCGGTAATCGGCGGCCACGTGCAGCAGGTAGCGCACGCCGCGCAGCGCCTGGCGCATCGAGGCCTCGTCGCGCATGTCGCCGGTGACGATTTCGGCGTCGAGCCCGGCGACGTTGGTGCGCGGGCTGGAGGCGCGCACCAGCACGCGCACCCGATAGCCCTGGGCCTGCGCGATGCGCGCCACCGACGAGCCGACGAAGCCGGACGCGCCGGTCACGAGTACGAGATCGCGTTGTGTATCAGTCATGCCATTCCTTGATGTCGCGCGGTTCGAACGCGGTGCGCGGCGGTTATGCGTGATGCGCGATTGTACGTGCTGCGCATGGCGCGGGCGTCCGGCGCGCGCCATGCGACGCGACTACAATGCGGGGCTTTGATGCAAACGGATGAGGAGCGACATGAGCGGCAAGGATCTCGACGAACGGGTGGAAACCCTCTACGTGCGCGTGCGCGGCGTGGTGCAGGGTGTCGGCTTTCGTCATGCCACCGTGCGCGAGGCCCATGCGCTGAGGCTGCGCGGCTGGGTCTCCAATCTCGAGGACGGCTCGGTCGAGGCGATGATCCAGGGCCCGGCCGCCGACATCGACCGGATGCTCGCCTGGCTGCGTCACGGGCCGCCCGCCGCGCGCGTGAGCGAGGTGGAGTTCGAGGAGCGCCAGACCGACAAGCGCTTCGAGCGGTTCCAGCAAAACTGATCGGGGCCGGCGGGAGCGATGATTCAGGAATTTCCGGAAGCACGGCGCGGCCTCGCGCTGTCGGTGGCCGCGTCGGCGCTGTTCGCGTTGATGTCGGTGTATGCGAAGCTGCTCGCGCCGCTGACGGGCCTCGACATCTTCGCGTGGCGCATCGTCTGGACCTTGCCCGGCGCGCTCGCGCTGGTGGCGTTGCGCGGCCGCTTCGGCGAACTCGCCGCGCTGCTGCGGCGCATGCTCGGCAGCCGTCGCGTCGCGCTGGCCGTGATCGGCGGTGCGGCGTTGCTCGGCATGCAGCTGTGGCTGTTTCTGTGGGCGCCGCTGCACGGACGCATGCTCGAAGTGTCGCTGGGCTATTTCCTGTTGCCGCTGACGATGGTGCTGGTGGGGCGCTTCGTCTATCGCGAATCGCTGTCGCTGCTGCAATGGTGCGCGATCGCGTTCGCGGCGCTCGGCGTGGTGCACGAGCTGTGGGTGACGGGCGCGTTCGCGTGGCCGACGCTGGTGGTGGCGATCGGTTATCCGCCGTACTTCATGCTGCGCCGGCGCATGGATGTCGAGCCGCTCACGCTGTTCGCCGTCGAAATGCTCGCGTTGCTGCCGGTGGCGGTGCTCACGCTCGTCACGATCGGCACGCCGGTCGGCGGCCATGCGATGCTGCTGTCGGTGTGGCTGCCGGGCCTCGGCGTGCTGTCGACGCTCGCGCTCGGCTGTTATCTGAAATCGAGCCGCATGCTGCCGATGGCGCTGTTCGGCATCCTCGGCTACGTGGAGCCGGTATTGATCGTCGCGGCCGCCGTGCTGCTGCTCGGCGAATCGCTGAGCGCGCAGCAACTCGGCACCTACGGCCCGATCTGGATCGCCGTCGCCCTGACGGCCTGGCACAGCTATCTGATCATGCGGCGCGTGCAGGCGCACTGACCCCGCTCGGCGGCTTGCACCTCGCCTGTGCGCGCCGCGCTCCTTCCTGCATTTTCTTTCGGATCACGTAGTGAATTCCACGCATGTCATTTCGATTGTTTCGTTCTGCGATCAAAACTCGCGAAAATCGATGACGGATCGCTGACGCTTGTCTGGCAAGGCTGACAGTCACGGATCGGAAGAATTGGTTGCATTTTGTTACTTAGGGTATGCCCGTAGCGACGTATAGACTTTCCGGACCGTCCCACTTTCGTATGCGGTCCCTTTCCGATGAACGGTCCAGTCTTCGCCCCGGCGCTCCGGCGCACGCGAGTCAGGCATACGTGTCTCGCCGCGCGCTTGTCGTCGCTCCTCGCTACGCAGTCCTTCGCTTTGCTCTCGATGCCCGGTCGGGCTTCCGCTCGCGCGCCGCTTTGTTCCGAGCGTGCGTCATGGCAGTGACCAACGTGCGCAATGCGGCCGCGCCGGCGCGCTCGGGCCGCGTGATCGAGATCGACTTCTTTCGCGGCATCGTGCTGTTGATGATCGTCGTCGACCATATCGGCGGCAGCATCGTATCGAAGTTCACGCTGCATTCGTTCGCGCTGTGCGATGCGGCCGAAGTGTTCGTGTTCCTCGGCGGTTTCGCGGCGGCGAGCGCGTTCGTCTCGATGTCGGAGCGCTATGGCGCCGATGTCGCGCGCCGGCGCTTCATGCGGCGCGCGGTGCAGATCTATCGCGCGTTCCTGGCCACCACCACGTTGATGCTGGTGGTGTCCGCCGTGCTCGATCATTACGGCATCGAATCGCCGAACCTCGCGCTCGACGATGTCAGCGTGATGCTGGCCACGCCGCTGACCGGCCTGATCGAAGTGCTGACGTTCCAGCGCCAGCCGTATCTGGCGTCGGTGCTGCCGATGTACGTGCTGTTCGCGCTGGCCGTGCCGGCCATCGTGCCGCTCGCGCGCCGCTGGCCTGTGTGGTTGTTCGCCGGCAGTTTCGCCGCGTGGCTCGCGTCAGGGTGGCTCGGCACGCAGCTGCTCGATACGCCCTCGTTCAAGTGGAGCTTCAACCCGTTCGCGTGGCAACTGATGTTCGTGCTCGGCGCGCTGGTGCGCTGCCAGCCGATCTATCGCGGCCTCGCGGCCGGGCGCTACGGCGCGGTGCTGACCGGCGTGGCGCTCGGCATCGTGCTGGTGTGCGCGTACTACAAGCTGTTCTCGGGGCTGCCGTTGCCCGAAGGCTTGATGAAGCGCGACCTGGCGTGGCCGCGCGTGCTCAGTTTCCTGGCGGTGGCGTGGTTGATGGCCGACCTCGTGCGTTCGGGCTGGGTGGGCAAGCTCGCGCGTGCGGTGCAGCCGGTGGTGGCCGTGGGGCAGCGTGGGCTGGTGTGCTATGTGGTGGGCACCGCGATCTCGCTCACGCTCGATTCGCTGATGCACCACGCGGCGATGAGCCCGCGCTTCTCGCCGTTCGGCGTGGGCCTCGCGGCCGACACGATCGCGCTCGGTTGCCTGTTGACGCTCGCGAGTTCGGGTGGCTGGTGGCAGCGCATGCGGCGTGCGCCCGCGTAGGACGCAACGCGATCGAGCAACGAGGTAAAGCGCCGGGCTTCGGCGCTTTTTTCGTTCCGGCCCGCTTCGCTCACCGCGAAGGTGAGCGAATACGGGAGGCGGATTCAGGGGTGGTGGTGGCGTCGCTATCGGCTTCGTCGGCGGTGTCCGACGGTTCGGCGGCGCGAGCCAGTTCGGCATCCGCTTCGGCCGCCGCCCGCGCGGCGCGCAGCGCGGTGCAGCGTTGCGCACGACGGATATCGGCCAGCGTGCGCACGATCCGCATCGTCCTTTTGTTCATCTCACTCTCCAGCAGGCCCGGGTGCGGGCTGCTTTCAGTGTAGGACGCCGTGGCGCGCTTCGCCGGCCGACTGTGGCGCGCGCGCCGCGCGCCGAGGGATATTACTGAGTTGCCGCGCCGTTTGCGTGCAGGGCGGCGCTCTCTTGTTCGCGCGCCTGCGCGTGGCTCTGATGCGCGCGCGAAAGCTTCGCCATCAGCGGCAGCAGCAGGCACGACACGAGCGTGCCGCCCACCGCCACCCAGCCGAGCGTCGAGAACAGGTGCACATACAGCGGCAGCGACGCCGTGGCGGGCAGGTCGTGCGACGGCATCTTCGCGAGATTCGCGACCACGCTGCCCAGATACTGCGAAATGCCGGTGGCGACGAAGTACGCGCCCATCATGAAGCCTCCCATGCGCGCCGGCACGTAGCGCGCGATCATCGCGAGGCCGAGGCCGCTGACGAGCAGCTCGCCGAGCGAGTAGAGGCCGTAGCCGCCGACCATGAACCACGACGACACGCGGCCGTCCACCGCGAAGCGCCCGCTCGCCGCGAACACGAAGAAGCCGGCCGCCACCACGGCGAAGCCGAGCATGTACTTGAGCGCCACCGGCACGTTCACGCCGCGGTTCGCCAGCGAGTTGTAGATCCACACGAGCACCGGGCTCAACAGCATGATCCAGATCGGATTGAGCGCCTGGAACTGGCCCGCTCTCCAGGTGAACAGCGTGGTGCCGAACAGCATGAAACCCGGATCGACGTTACGGAATGCGAACAAGGTCAGCGAGGTGGACATCTGCTGATAGAAGATGAAGAACAGGATCACCTGCGCGATCAGCACCAGCGCGGCGATCAGGCCCGAGCGCTCCGAGCGGTTGGCCTTCGCGATCATGTAGATGAAGATCGCCAGCACCACGAACGCGGCGGTCCAGACGGCCGCGACCGCCAGCGCCTTGTGGCCGAGCAGGAACGTGGTGATCAGCGCGAGCATCACGCCGCCGCCCGCGACGGCCGCCGCGCGGCCCCAGCGAATCGGCGCGTCGTCGGGCTGCGAGCCGACATGCCTGAGCGTGCGCTGCATCAGCGTGTAGTTGACGAGGCCCACCAGCATCCCGGCGCAGCACACCGCGAAGGCCGGATGCCAGCCCCAGCGATCCTTGATCCACGGCGTGATCAGCATCGAAACGGTCGAGCCGATATTGACCGCCATGTAGTAGATCGTGAACGCGCTGTCGAGGCGCGCGTCGTCACCTTCGTAGATGCGCCGCACGAGGTTCGCGGCATTGGCCTTGAACAGGCCGTTGCCCACCACCATCACGCCGAGCGATGCGTAGAGGAACTGAAGATTGTCGTTCGGCATCGCGAGCATCAGGTAGCCGAGGCCGAGCACGGCGGCGCCGATCAGCATCGTGCGGCGCGTGCCGAGCACGTGATCGCCGATCCAGCCGCCAACCGACGGCGCCGCGTAGATCAGCGCCACGAACGCGCCCCAGATCAGGTTCGCGTTGCTGTCGTCGAAGCCGAGCTTCTCGACCATGAACAGCACCATCAGCGCGACCATGCCGTAATAGCCGAAGCGCTCCCACATTTCGATCAGAAAGACCGTTGCGAATGATCGCGTTTTGGAAACAGGTGTCGAGACGGGCATCGTTGTCCTCGAATATCGTTTTTAGCGCCGCATCGTGGGTGACGGATGCGGCGGATTCGGAATGTCGCGGCGCCGGAAGGCGGCGCGTCGGCAAGAGGGGCGATGCTCAGGCGGGTGGGGCGGTGCTCGCGTGATGACGACAACGTTTGCATCGCGGCCGTGCGGCGCGAGGGATTGCGGCGGCGTTGGCACGCATCGCGTGCGCGGGGCTTGGAACGGCATTCATGTTGGATGAACCTCGGGGCGACCGGATAGGGGCGCGTAAAACGGAGCGGCAGGCAGCCGGTGGGCTGGTGCCGGCCATGACGATGGGCCGGACGCGAGGTGGTCGCGCTTCGGTGCGGCCGCGATTGTCATGACGCGGTTGCCGTCCGTCACTTCGGGAAATCCCGCGACCGATGCGGCGACAACCCGTTTTTCCGTGACCGCGATGGCACGCTGCGCAAACTCTTCCCTAAGGAATGCTGCGAATCGAGCACGAATTGCACGAGCGATCTGGCAAGATGACGCTTCGCAGCAGCGTTGCGCGGGGTGCGCCAAGGCGCAGGCCGTCTCGTTGACACGGTCACGAAGACGAAGATTAAGCCATATCGATCAAACTTCGTTGCTTTCCATCAAACTTTTTTTGACGATCGGATTTCGGCCTGCTATGGTTGCTTCCACTGAAAATACGCAGCCCCGAAGTGCGGCTCTGGAACTGGGCGGAAAGATTCGTGCGCTCAGGCAGCGCCTGAAGCGCACGCTTGACGATACGGCCACTGCCGCAGGTATTTCAAAGCCGTTTTTGTCCCAGGTCGAGCGTGGCCTGGCTTCGCCGTCCATCACCTCGTTGGCCGGCATTGCGCAGGCGCTCGGCGTGAACGTGCAGTATTTCGTCGAGACGCCGAGCGAGGAACGTTCGGTGTGCCGTGGCGAGCAATTGCGCTTTTTCAGCTTCGCCGACTCGACCAATCTGTTCGGACGACTGACGAACGTGTCGGCCGGCCGGCAGCTCGAAGCGATTCTCGTGCGCATGCCGCCGGGGCAGAAGCGCTCGGAAGTCACGACGCATGCAGGGGAGGAATTCCTGTACGTGATCGAGGGCGAAGTATCGTTGACGCTGGAAGGCAAGACGTTCGTCGTGCAGGCCGGCGACAGCGCGCATTACCTGTCGACCGTGCCGCATAGCTGGGTCAACACCGCGAAGCAGGAATCGGTGGTGGTCTGGGTCGGTACGCCGCGACTCTTCTAAAAACCGGGTCATCTGCCGTTCCTCCGAACGGGGTGCCCCTTCGGAGATAATCAGGATAACGACATGATCGTCACGTCGCACAGCCCCCCGCGCTTCTCCTAGCCACATCAAAAACACGCAGCGCCCACCGTTCGCTGAGCCGTCGGCTTTTCCGCTTTTCATCGTCACGCCTATCGCGCCGTTTCCAAAGCCGCGAGGGCAGCGCTCGCGCGCCTGCCGTGTTTGACGTTTGCGGCCAGTGGCAAGCGTGCGCCTTGACGATGCGCTCGCGCGGCGGCGCAGGCCAAACCTGAGAGACACCATAACGATGAATCGAACCGCCACTCCGCGGCGTACGCGCCGTGCGTCGCGCCTCGCCTGGATGCTTCCCGTGCTGGCCGGGATCGCCGCCGCACCTGCGCATGCCGACGACGCGCCTGCCGCATCCGCCGCGCCTTCACTGGCGCAAGCCACCACGCCGAACGCCGTGATCGATGCCGAAGCGAACCAGGCGCCGTCGCCCGTGCCGAGCATCGACGCCTCCGCGCAATCGAAATCGCGTGGTTTCGTGCAGGACAGCCACCTCGAACTGATGTTCCGCAACTACGCCGACGCGCTCGACGCGAAGGGTGGCCCGCATCGTCATGCGTGGATTCAGGCGGTGATGGCGAATTTCGAATCGGGCTACACCGGCGGGCTGATCGGCTTCGGCGTGGATGCTTCGGTGTACGCAGCATTGAAGCTCGACGGCGGCGCGGGCGGCGGCAACATGGTGCACGTCGCGAAGGGCGGTGGCGGATCGAATCAGCTCGGCTGGGCCTACCCCGGCGTGTACGACGTGAAGGCGCGAATTTCGAACACGGTGATCAAGTACGGTCTGCAGATCGTCGACAACCCGTTCATGGAGCCGCACGACAATCGTGCGCTGCCGCCGACCTTTCTCGGCGCAACCATCGTCAGCAACGAATTCCGCAACGTGATGCTCGAAGCGGGCAGCTTCACGAAGACCGATGCACGCGGCCGTTCGACCTTGGTCGATCTGACCTCGCAATACGGCGGCACACGAATCGACCGGCTCACGTATGCGGGCGGCACCTGGGATTACTCGCCCACCGGCTCCGTCGCGCTCTACGCGAACCAGGCCGAGAACGTGTGGAACCAGTATTACGCGTCGGTGCGGCAGAGCTACGGCGCGCCGAGCGGCGTGAAGTGGACGGGCTTCGGCAACGTCTATTCGACACACGATACGGGCGACGCGCGGCAAGGCAAGATCGACAACAACGCGTACAGCCTGTCGCTCGCCGCGCAGCATGGCCCGCATGAATTGCTGCTCGGTTTCCAGCAAGTGCTCGGCGATCAATACTTCGATTACCTGAACGAAACCAACGGCATCTTCCTGGTCGATTCGATGGACGTGGACTACAACGCGCCGCACGAAAAATCGCTGCAGTTGCGCTACACGTTCTACGGCAAGGATGCCGGGCTGCCCGGCTTCAAGGCGATGGTGTGGGGGTTGACGGGCTGGGGCGCGGACGGTTCGGCGGGCGCCGCGAACGATCCGACGCACGCCGGCATCTACTGGAAGGACGGCCTGCCGGTGCAGGGCCGCCACCACGAGTTCGGTTTCATCCCTTCGTACACGATCCAGAGCGGCCGCCTCAAGGATACGAAGATCACCTTCATCGCGATGTGGCACGTCGGATCGGCGCACTATTCGGACAGCACCAATCAGGAATACCGATTGGTTGTGAACCTGCCCGTGTCGGTGTTCTGAGCGACGGCGGCCGGGGTCAGGCCGTTTTCGGCGCGGGCGCGATGCCGGCCGGTTCGATGCCGGCAATGCCGGCCAGCGCGTGGCCCGTGTCGCGCCACGCGTCGAGGCCGCCGCGCAGCGTGAGGGCGTCGGTGAAGCCGGCGTCCGACAGGCGCTTGGCCATCAACGCGGCCGACACCTCGTTCGGGCACGAGCAATACACCACGAACTTCTGCCCGAGCGGATAGCGAAGCGAGAATTCGCGCACGTTGCGCTCGTCGGCGAACACCGCGCCCGGAATCGAGAACGGATCGAGGCGGCGATGTTCGGGCGAGCGCACGTCCACCACCACCGGCAGCGCCGACGGGTCGGCGAGCATCATCCGTTCGAGTTCGGCCACGTCGATGCGCGCATTGGCGAGCGTACGCAGCAGCGCGCGGCGACGCGACCAGCGCACGCTCGCATACAGCAGGAGCAGCAGGCCGATCAGCACCAGCGCCGCCTGGCCGAACTGGCTCGCACCGGTAAACAGCCAGTCGATCTGCTCGGCGAACAGCAACCCGACCAGCAGGCCGACCGCGGCCCACAACAACGCGCCGAGCGCGTCGTAGCCGACGAACGTGCGGTAAGGCGTGCCGAGCGCGCCGGCCATCGGCACCGAAACCAGTGAGAGGCCCGGCACGAAGCGCGCGATCGCCAGCACGCGCACGCCCCAGCGACCGAAGAACTGCTCGGTTTTTTTCACGCAACTGTCGCGTGACAGCGACAGCCGGCAGAGCGTCTTGAGCGTGCGGCCGCCGAAGCGGCGCCCGGCCAGATACCAGGCGGAATCGCCGAGCACCGCGGCGGCCACGGCGAGCAGCAGCACCGGCAGCAATTGCATGCCGATCATGTCGGGGTGCAGGGTGGCCATCGCGCCGAACAGGATGAGCGTCGGCATCGCGGGCACGGGCAGGCCGAGCGCGGCTGCCAGCACATTGACGAACACGATGAGCGGTCCGTAGCGGACGACGAGATCATGCAGCATGGCGAACGTGGCGCGAAAAAGAGGCGATGAGTGGAAGCAACGCAGATGGGCCGATTATCGGCCTTTTTCAAGTCAACTGAGCGTAGGTCGGGCGACCGGATGAAGCGGTGAGCAAAGCGAGCGGCGCTTGCTCACCGTAACGACAGGGAATCAGGAGGGCGTGCGGGCGAAGGTGGCGGCAATGTGCGATTCGCCGGGCAGCTCCGCGCCATGAGAACGGATCGCGGCGATCAGCTCGGCCGGCGTGATTTCGTAGCGCACTTCGCGATGGATGCCGGGCTTGCGCTCGTCGACCTCGATCAGCAACACGCTTTTACCGTCGTCGGTGGCTTCGAGCCGCAGCGAGCGCAGCTCGCGGCCATCGGCCGAATCCAGTTCGCTCAGGAGGGCCATCGCCCCGGAAGCACCGGTCGTGCGCATCGAACAAGTCCTCGTATCGTGTCAATGGAAGATGTTGTCTTGCGAACTGCTCCAGCGCAGTGTAACGCGAACCGGTCAGTTGCAACGACAATTTCGAGATTCGAGACGCCGCAAAACGGACGGCAGGTCTGACATATCGCGTTCATCGAACTGACCATTGGGACGGCCCGGAACGGCCGGCCGAGGTGGCGCGGCGACGCGGAAAATCGATGCCGATCCGGGCGGCCGGCGGCGCGGTTTTTTTGATTCGGCGAAGAGGGGATGCGGCGGCCTGGGCAGCGAACGGGCTGCGCGGCGTGGCGCCACGCAGCCATGCACCAAGGTGTTGCGCGCGCCGCCATGCCGGCCGGCGCGCCGCGCGATCCGTCAGACCAGGCCGGTTGCGTAGTAGAAGGCGATCACGAAGAACACGGCGAGCGTCTTGATCACGGTGACCGCGAAGATGTCGCGATACGACTCGCGGTGCGTGAGGCCGGTCACGGCCAGCAGCGTGATCACCGCGCCGTTGTGCGGCAACGTATCCATGCCGCCGCTGGCCATCGCCACCACGCGGTGCAGGACTTCCATCGGAATGTGCGCGGCTTCCGCGCCCTTGATGAAGGTATCCGACATGGCGGCGAGCGCGATGCTCATGCCGCCCGAGGCGGAGCCGGTGATGCCGGCCAGCGAGCTGACCGACACGGCCGCGTTGACGAGCGGATTCGGGATGCTCTTGAGCGCGTCGCTCACCACCAGGAAGCCCGGCAGCGCGGCGATCACGCCACCGAAACCGTATTCCGACGCGGTGTTCATGGCGGCCAGCAACGCACCGCCGACGGCCGTCTTGGTGCCGGTCGCGAAACGCGCGCTCACGCGCGGGAACGCCGTGATCACCACCAGCAGGATGCCCAGCAGCAGCGCGGCCTCGACCGACCAGATCGCTACCACCGTCTTGATCGGCGTGGTGACCGGCGCGTGCAGGCCCGGCAGCACTTCGGGCGGCACCGTATAGCTCGCGCCGCTGTACCACTGCGGGATCCACTTGGTCAGCAGGAAGTTCGCGACGCCCACCAGCACCAGCGGCGCGACAGCGAGTATCGGGTTCGGCAGCGAGCTGGTTTCGACGCGCTCCGGCTCGTTGACGAGCGACGTGCCGTAGCCCTCGCCCTTGGCCATCGCGGCGCGACGACGCCATTCGAGGTAGGTCAGGCCCACGATGATGATGAACACCGAGCCGATCGTGCCGAGCACGGGCGCGGCCCATGCGGTGGTCTTGAAGAACGTGGACGGGATGATGTTCTGGATCTGCGGCGTGCCCGGCAGCGAATCCATCGTGAACGAGAACGCGCCGAGGGCGATCGCACCCGGCATCAGCCGCTTCGGAATGTTGCTCTGGCGATAGAGTTCGGCCGCGAACGGATAGACGGCGAACACCACCACGAACAGCGACACGCCGCCGTAAGTCAGCAACGCGCAGACCGCGACGATCACCGCATTGGCGCGCGAGCGCCCGATATAGCGGATCGCGGCGGCGACGATCGACTCCGAGAAGCCGGACAGCTCGATCACCTTGCCGAACACGGCGCCGAGCAGGAACACGGGGAAGTACAGTTTGACGAAGCCGACCATCTTCTCCATGAAGATGCCCGAGAAGACGGGGGCGACGGCAGCGGGATCGGTGAGCAGCACGGCGCCCAGTGCGGCGATCGGCGCGAACAGGATCACGCTGTAGCCGCGGTAGGCGGCGAACATCAGGAACGCCAGCGCAGCAAGGACGATGATGAATGACAAGTGAGTCTCCTATTTATTGATTCTTTCGATGTGGCCGGTGTGTGCCCGTCCACACGTGCTGCCGGGGCGTGTGCTGCCCGATTTGCAGAACGACGCTGTAACGCAGGTTCCATGCCAGAGTGCTTGCTGCCTCGGCTCTCGGCCGATACGTGCCGATTTGTTCGGAATTTTCCAGCGTGCGGTGCGATTGTCGCGATCGATTCTACCGAAGCTGTCCCGATTCCAGGACAAAGCCAGTTGCGTGGTGCCGGAAAACGACATCGAACGTCGTCCGGGCGAGGCCGAGCCGGTTTTAGGCGTGTGTCTACACAATGAGATAATCCGTCCCGATTCGGAGACGGCACGCATGCTCCGACGATAAACGGAGACGACGACACCATGATGAACGACTGGTCGAACCTGCCGGCAGGCTACGGCGATGTGCTGGCGCGGGCCGCCGAATCGCTGTTCCGCACCTTCGAGCATTCGAGCGCCGGTACGCTGATCGTCGACCGCGATGCGCGCGTGGTCTGGATCAATTCCCGTTATGCGGCGCGCTTCGGCTTCGCCGATCCGCAGCAGGCAATCGGGCTCGATTGCGAGGCGGTGATCCCGCATAGCCTGATGCGGGAAGTGGTGGCGACCGGGCGGCCCACCCTGCTCGACATCATGGAAACCGGCCGCGAGCCGCTCGTCGTCACGCGTCTGCCGCTGCTCGACGAAGCCGGCGAGACGGTGGGTGCGATCGGCTTCGCCCTGTTCGACGAACTGAAGACACTCACGCCACTGTTCGCGCGCTATATGCAGGTGCAGCAGGAGTTGCTTGCCGCGCAGCGTTCGCTGGCGCAGGCGCGCCGGCCGAAATACACGTTCGCGAGTTTCGTCGGCACCAGCGCGGCGAGCCTGGAAACCAAGCGGCAAGCGCGCCGTGCCGCGCTCGTGGATGCGCCGGTGCTGCTGCTCGGCGAAACCGGCACCGGCAAGGAACTGCTCGCGCATGCGATCCACGCGGCGTCCGCGCGCGCCTCGAAGCCGCTCGTGACCGTCAACGTGGCGGCGATTCCCGATGCCCTGCTCGAAACCGAATTCTTCGGCGCGGCGCCGGGCGCCTACACCGGCGCGGACCGCAAGGGCCGTATCGGCAAGTTCGAGCTGGCCGATGGCGGCACGCTGCTGCTCGACGAGATCGGCGACATGCCGTTGCCGCTGCAGGGCAAGCTGCTGCGCGTGCTGCAGGACAAGGAGTTCGAGCCGGTGGGCTCCAACCGGATCGTGCGCGCCGACGTGCGGATCATCGCGGCGACCTCGGCCGATCTGCCGGCGCTGGTCGCAACCGGCCGCTTCCGTGCCGATCTCTATTACCGGCTCAACGTGCTGACGTTGAACCTGCCGCCGCTGCGCGAACGCGCCTCGGATATCGAGGCGCTCGTTTACGCGACGCTGGAAGAACTGGCCGCGCAGCACGGGCACGCCGCGCACTGCACCCTGACCGCCGACGCCTTGCGCCTGCTCGCCGCGCAAACCTGGCCCGGCAACGTGCGCGAGCTGCGCAACACGCTCGAACGCGCGTTGATGTTGTCGGACAGCGCGCTGATCGACGCCGAGGTGCTGGCGCCGTTCGTGGGCGCGGGCACGGCGGCGGGCGCGATGGGCTCGCGTGCGACGGATATCGTGCGGGAGGCGATGCCGGCTGAAGCCGAGCCCGATGTCGCCCCCGAAACCGTTGCGCCGGCAACCGTCGCCTACGCCGAAGCGTTTGCCGAATGGGAACGACGCTTCCTCAACGAAGCGCTGGCGGCGAGCGGCGGCCGCGTTGTCGAAGCCGCCGCCCGCATCGGCATCGGGCGCGCCACCTTTTACAAGAAGATCGCCGCGCTCGGTATCGAGGCCTGAAACCGCCGCATCGGCCGATGCGGCCCGATCGCGTTTATTTTTCAAGTTCCGCAATCGTGCCGCCGAGTGCGTTTCGGCGTAACGATTGCGAAACCGGGTGACGGCTGAATATACCGGGCGGTATATCGAATGTTTAAGAATATTCAGCATGTTTCAACAAGATAAAACTGATGTATGACCTTGAATATGGCTTCGGTATGCGAAGTTGGCGATACGGCGCGATCGCACGGCTTGCGTTTAACGGCTCAATGCTGCCCGTCGCCGTGAACTTGTCAGGTCTTGCCAGGCAGCCGGTAAGCCGTGGTTCGCGCAGCAATCGCCGCGCCGGGTTGGTGTTGCCGCCGGTGCTTTCGTGCGGTGCAAAGCCGTTCCCTATCCTGTTTCGAAACGAGGATGCCGCACCCGGCTCGCGTATAGGGGCGACGGGTTTGTCCGTTGAACCGTTTGCCTCAAAAATGACGTGTTTTCTGGTCGGCCGAATCGACTGCCACGCCATATGGCATGGCATACTCGCGTCGTCTCGAAAGCACACAGACCGGAACCCTCCATGACACATCGATTGGCGATGGTGCCCTCGGCACGCAAGCCGACCGCACGACTTTTCCTGGCGTTTGCCCTGTTCGCCAGCCTCGCAGGCTGCGGCGGCGGTGCACCGTTATTTACTTCCGATGGGCGCGCCACGACGCAGGTTTCCTGCCCCGCCGGCGGCCCGTGGGATACCTGTTTCGAGAATGCGCGCGGCATTTGCGGCGGCGATGTCGATACGATCCAGCAATCCGTCGATAACGGCAGCCGCACGCTGCTGTTCGCATGTAAAGCCAAAAGCACCAATTGAGCGGTGGCGTCTCGTCGGTCAGCCGGGACGCAATACGAAAAAATATCAACCCCGCGTAATTTGATTTCTATACTGTCCAAATAACCAAACACGGAGTGCGATCCGATATGGCGACTTATAGGCAACTGACCGTGCAGCTCGAGAAGCTGCAGCAGAAAATCGACAAGGAACGCGAAAAGGCCACCACCGACGCGATTGCCGATATCAAGGCGAAAATCGCGGAATACGACATCACGCCTGAAGAGCTTGGTTTCCGCGACGCTGCCACTGCCGCCAAACCGAAGAAGCCGCTCCCTGCCAAATACCTGAACGTGAAGACGGGCGACACCTGGAGCGGGCGGGGGCGCGCGCCGGCCTGGCTCGGCAAGAATCGGAACCGCTTCCTGATCAAGGAGTGATTCCCGAAAAACCTCACCTTTGGCGCTTTCTCCAACGGTGCGAATCGGCCGCAGGTCGTTCGCGCCGTTTTGTTTTTGCGGTTTCACGCTCGTGTGAAACAATTCGGAAATTGTGTTTCCCGAAATCAATCCAACGCAATGATGCGTAAATTGCCGGTTAAATACCAATAATGACCGGTGATTTCGGCTATTTTGCGCATCGGCATCGCGCATTGGCACGTTGAACCGGGTTCGCCGCCACGCGCCGCTCGGCGCCGTGCGGCACGCACCTGGAAGGCACTCCCGAATCTCCTCACCCTCGATCCCGAACGTTCTCACCTTGCCTCCCGCATTGGCTCACCTTTGCATGACGGATGCCGGCCTGCCGCCTGCCATCGCGTCGTGCGATCGAGAGACATCGTGATGTGGATCTGCGCGCCGCGGTAGTCGGCCGTTCGGCATATAGGCAGCCCCGGGGCCTTCGCCTATGCTACGGCTCACCGTCGCGTCTCACGCGGCAACCCGAGAAGGAGGCACCGTGACCGTTCGCAATCTCGATGCGTTGTTCCAGCCGAAGTCAGTCGCCGTGGTGGGCGCGTCGCGCCGCGAAGGCAGTATTGGTGCGATCGTCTGGCGCCGCGTGCTCGATGGCGACTTCGGCGGGCCGGTGTGGCCCGTCAATCCCAAGTACGACGAACTGAGCGACTTGCGCGTGTATGCGCGTGTCTCGCAGTTGCCGGCGCCGCCGTCGATGGCGGTGGTCTGCACGCCGCCCGCCACCTGGCCAGGCATCGTCAAGCAGCTCGGCGCGCTGGGCGCGCGGGGGGCGATTCTGGTCGGCGAAGCTCGCACGGCGGGCGAGCGCGCTTCGGTCGAGCGTGCGCTCGAAGCGGCGAAGCCGTACTTGTTGCGCATCGTCGGCCCCGGCAGCCTCGGCATCGTCACGCCGCGCCTGAACGCGCATTTCGGTGCACCGGCCTATCGCGCCACGGCGGGTGGCGTGGCCTGGGTATCGCAGTCGAACGCGCTCACCAATGCCGCGCTCGGCTGGGCGCATGCGCGCGGGCTCGGTTTCTCGCACGCGGTCGCGCTGGGCGACGAGGCCGATGTCGATGCGGGCGACGTGCTCGATTACCTCGCGAGCGATCCGTCCACCAAAGCGATCCTGCTCGAACTCGACAGCGTGAAATCGGCGCGCAAGTTCATGTCGGCCGCCCGCGCGGCCGCGCGCAACAAGCCGGTGCTGGCTTTGCGCACAGGCCGCGCCGATCCCGGCGATGCGCTCTATACGGCGGCGTTCCAGCGTGCCGGCATGGTGCGCGTGGAGGCGCTCGACGATCTGCTCGACGAGATCGAAACGCTCGGCATCGGCCGCATCGCCACCAGCAACGCGGCCACCGTGATCACGAGCGATGCGGGCGTGGCGAAGCTCGCCGTGGATGCACTCGGCGCAGCGGGCGACCTGACGCTCGCGCCCTGGTCGCCCGCCGCCACGGCCGCATTGGCGGCCGTGATGCCGATGCCGCGGGGGATCGAGGCCGGCAACCCGCTGCTGCTCGGCGACGATGCGCGGCCCGAAGCGTTCGGCGCGGCGGTACGTGCGCTCGGCGCGCAAGGTCATGCCGGCACGCTATTCGTTGTACATGCAACTTCTCACAGCGCGCCCGTGGATGCCGTGGCACGCGAGCTGATCGAGGCGCAGCGCACGGCTCCGCGCGGTATCGTCGCGTGCTTTTTCGGCGGTGTCGATGCGGCCGTGCGCGATGCGCTGCACACGAACGGCATTCCCGTGCACACCACGCCGCAACGGTTGGCGCGTGCTTATGCACGCCTCGTCGATTACCGTCTCGGCCGCGAACTGCTGATGCAGACGCCGGAGGGCTTGCCGCCCGAAACCCCGGCCTCGGTCGCACAGGCGCAGGAAGAAGCGCGCGCTGCCGCCGCGCGTGGCCCCGTCGAGTCGAGCGGCGAGGAGGCGGCGAACTGGCTCGCGCACTTCGGCTTGCGGGCCGCGCGCGACGGTGCGCCCGATGCCGATTCGCTGATCGTCACGGTGGGTGTCGAGATGATGGACGATCAGAACTTCGGCCCGGTGTTCCGCTATTCGGTGCCGTCGGCCGATGGCGCTTCCTCACCGTTCGTCGTGTATGCCTTGCCGCCGTTCAACACCGTGCTGGCGCGCGCGGTGGTGCGTCGTTCGCCGTACGCGCAGCGGGCCGCGCCGGAGCCGTTGCTCGAAGCGCTGATGGCGCTGTCGCAGGCGGTGTGCGAGGTGCGGGAGTTGGTCGGGCTGTCGCTGGCGTTGCGCGTGTTGACGCAACGCGTCGAGATTGGCGACGTGCATTTGCGGTTCGCCACCGGGCGCGGGCGGCTGGCGATCATGCCGTATCCGCGCCGGCTGGAGCAGCGCGTCGATTGGCGCGGCACCACGATGACGGTGAGGCCGATTCGCCCCGAGGACGAGGCTGCGCACACGGCGTTGCTCGGCGCGATGACGCCCGACGATCTGCGCATGCGCTTCTTCGGTTCGATCCGCAGCTTCGATCACTCGCAGGTCGCGCGCATGACGCAGATCGACTACGACCGCGAGATGGCGCTGATCGCCACGGCCGAGGTAGTGGGAGGGCAGCGGCAGACGCTCGGCGTGGTGCGCGCCGTGGCCGATCCCGACAACGAAACCGCCGAATTCGCGATCGCGATTCGTCCCGATCAGAAGGGCAATGGCCTGGGCCGTTTGCTGATGGCGCAGATCATCGATTACGCGCGTTCGCGCGGCACCCGGTGGTTGATCGGCGAGGCCTTGCGCGAGAACGGCGCGATGATCGGCCTTGCACGGGCAGCGGGATTCACGGTGTCGTCGGGCGAAGAGCCGAGTGTGGTTGCATTCCGCATGAAGCTGCAGGCGTGAGCGCGTTGCCGGAGATGCAACGAAGGTGAGGAGATTCGGGAGGGTGAAGGTGAGGCTTTGCAGGAGGAGGCGCCGGGGCGATACAGCGACGCACAATGCGGTCGCTGCTGCGGCATAGCCCCGGCGCAGGCGGGCATGAAGCCCGCGCCGCACGCGATTTACGCGGCGAGCTTGGTGGCGGCGTCGTCGATCAGCGGACGCGACAGCGCGAGCTCTTCGAGCAGCGGTTCGGTATAAACGGCGCCGGTTTCGCGTTCGAGGCGGGCGATGGTCAGGGCCGAGCGCGCCGTGTCCTTCGGCATGGCGATGAAGCGTTTCACCGATTCGCCGCCCGTGAAGGCGTCGAACAGGGCGGCGCGCACGTCGTCGGGCAGCGTCTTGGTCCACTGGTAGGGCTTGCCGTTGAACGTGATGGACGGCGGCAGCACGCGCTCCTTCTTGCTGGCCGAGATCAGGCCGTAGGTGCGAGCCGCGTCGCCGATCTGTTCGGGCGAGAACAGTTCGTCGGGCGAGATATCGAATTGCGTGATGTACGACTCGATCGCCTGCATGGCGGCCGCGCGGTCGTCGCGCTTTTTCTGCGCGCGGGCAACGATATCGCGCAGTTCATCCGCCTCTTCGGGCGTGATCGTGAAGCTTGCCTGCTTCTGCTGAAGTTCGGAGAAACGCTGGAATTCGAGATCGGTCAGAAGTTTGGCCATGAGGGTCATCGTGAGCGCGCCGCTCGGTAAGCGGGCGTCGTTTGCGGAAGGGGCCGCCATTTTAGCGTCGTGCGGCGATGCGATCCAGCACGCGCTTGCCGTTTCCGGTTCGTGCGGCGGTTGCGAGCCGGTGCAAGCGAGCACCGGCGGGCCTCTCGCGGCTTGCGCGCCGTTGCGCCGCACGAGGGATTCGCTGGGCGAGACCCCGCTCGATGTCCGCTCGCGGCCCCATTCGTGCCTCAGCCAGGCTCAGGCTCGGCTCAGGCTCGGCTCAAGCCCGGCTCAAGCCGCGTGCAGGTCGCTCATCGACAGCCCGCCCGCGGTGCGGCGCAGCAGTTCGGTGACGTCGTCGAGCGACGGGCCGCCGGCTGCGTCGATCCGCTGCACGTACGGGCAGGTCAGCACCGCGATGGCGTGGCCCGATGGCCCGAGCACCGGGAACGCCAGATCGGTGACGCCGTAGGCGCGACGCGATTCCTGGCGGAGACAGCCGTCGGCGCGCAGGGTCGTGGCGGTGGCTTCGAATGCGGCGGCGTCGAACGGCGCCGCGCCGGCCAGCTTCGCGTGTTGGCCGGCCATGTGCTCGCGCTGGCCTCGGGTCTGGAACGCCAGCATCAATTGACCGCAGGCGGTGTCGGCCAGGCCGACGCGCGAGCCGAGGCGCACGGTGATGCCCCACGCGCCCGGGTCGTCCACCTGCGCGATCACGAGCAGGCTGCCGCGATCGTAGACGGACAAGTGGCAGGACTGGCCGGCCGTGTCGGCGAAACGCTGCATCAGCGGCAGCGCCTCGTCGATCAGGCGGCTCATCGGCGGATGGCGGTGGGCGAGCGCGAACAGCTTGAGGCTCAGCGTGTAGCGGTCGCCTCCCGACGAACGCGTGACGTACTGGCGCGCCACCAGGCGTTCGAGCATCCGGTAGATCTCGCTCGCATTGCGGCTCAGTTGCTTGGTGATTTCGGTGCGGGTCAGGCCTTCTTTCTGCTCCGCAAGCAGTTCGAGGATGTCGAGCCCCTTGTCGAGCGCCGGTGCGCGGTAACGCTCGACTTCCTCGAGGGGGCAGGGGGGCGTGGCGGGTTTCGAGAAAGCTGCAGGTGTGATCGGCATGGTGATTCGTCATTGCATGGCCGGGCGCTCGTGAGCCGATGAAGCGGCGAGCGTGCCCGGCCTGGGCTTACAGGAATTGCAGTCGGCGTGGCGCATCTGGCAGTGAACGCGCTCCGCCGCCATCGGGCGAACGCCCGGAGCAGGGGAATCGATGGCGCTGTTTATCGAGCGGAGGTAAACGAAAAGAAATGGATCGTAGGCATGATATCGCCCGGTTGGCGAGCGAATTTAGTGGTGGGGTTCGAGCCGAGTTTCCTCGATCGGGCGAGAGGCCCGCCGCTTCGTGGTGATGGTCGTGTCCGAGCGTTGTCAACGTGTTGTCATGTGACAACATCCGATGCGATCGTGACCCGATAATCGTCGTATTTCCCCAAGCATTGCGTCGGCAGCGTGTCCGTTTATCGCACGCGCCGGCATGTGCAACGGCGGTTTGCCGGCCGCCGCGCGCGGGTGGCAACGCAGGCACAATCGGTCGTCGCCGCCGGTCCGGCGGTTCAACCGCAGGAAGCTCGTCATGAAACTGTTGCGTTACGGCCCGGTGGGCCAGGAAAAGCCCGGTCTGCTCGATGCGCAAGGCCAGATCCGCGATCTGTCGGCGGTGATCCCCGATCTTGCTGGCGACGCGCTGTCGGATGTGTCGTTCGAGCGGCTGCGTGCGCTCGATGTCGGTGCGCTCCCGCTCGTGCCTGGCGCGCCGCGCATCGGCGCGTGCGTTGGCCAGATCGGCAAGTTCGTCTGCATTGGTCTGAACTATGCCGATCACGCGGCGGAATCGGGGCTGGCCGTGCCCACCGAACCCGTGGTGTTCGCGAAATGGACGAGCGCAGTGTGCGGGCCGGACGACGGCATCGAAATTCCGCGCGATTCGGTCAAGACCGATTGGGAAGTGGAACTCGGCGTGGTGATCGGGCGCGCCTGCAAGAACGTCGACGAAGCCGATGCGCTCGACTACGTGGCCGGCTACTGCGTGATCAACGATGTGTCCGAGCGCGAATGGCAGATCGAGCGCGGCGGCCAATGGGACAAGGGCAAGGGGTTCGACACGTTCGGCCCGATCGGCCCGTGGCTCGTCACGCGCGACGAGGTGGCCGATCCGCAGCAGCTCGACCTGTGGCTCGAAGTGGATGGCCATCGCTACCAGAACGGCAACACGCGCACGATGATCTTCGGCGTCGCGAAGGTGATCGCCTACCTGTCGCGCTGCATGAGCCTCCAACCCGGCGACGTGATCTCGACCGGCACGCCGCCCGGCGTGGGGATGGGCGTGAAGCCGTCGCCCGTCTATCTGAAGCCGGGCCAGACGGTGCGTCTCGGGATCGCCGGCCTCGGCGAGCAACGTCAGACGACGCGCGCCGCTGTCTGAACCCGGCGGGCCGTTCAGCGGCCCCGAGCCGGTTCCGGAAAGATCCGGCAACACGCCGCAGCACGCCGAAACATTCGCACGGAAATCATCGCCGCCGATGGATGGTTGCTTGCGCACCTAATAAGTGCACCCGCGCTTTTCCGCATCTTCTCCCGCGCTTCGCGGCATCGCGCGCCGTGGCCGCCCCCGATTCAATTCGCCACCCGCATCCTTTTCAGCGGTCGCTGATTTATTACAGAGCCGGAGAACTCCCGTAAAAAAACATCGTTGCGCTATTCAGGAAATCGCCTCGAAACCGGGTTGCACCTCGATTAGTCCAACCCCGTAAATTGCCGGGAAATTGCTGAAAAGCCAGCGCCGGCAAGGCTTTCCAAAGTGCCATTCGGCATCGGCGGGCACGATGCCGGGCGACTTGTCGGATCCGTTTCCCGACCCCCAATTCTTATCAATGAATCGGGAATGGAAATTCATCAATTATTCCAGGTAGGTAAGCGGTCTTTCGTGACGTTTCAGATAGTTGTTTCGTGCGAATCTCGATTCGCGTCGCGGTTTGCCCGAATGGCGGGCGCATCGCACGACGTCTTTTCCACGAAATGCTACGGAGCTCACCATGGATCGCGTTAATCCTTCCCTTCTCGCCACCGGTTCGCTGCTTGTCGACCCGATCATCCCGCCCGTCGATCTGCCGCTGCGCAGCGAACGTCTGCCATTTACGATCCGCGCCGTCTACGACGAAGCGGATCTCGAGCGCGTGGTGGCCATGCGCCGCTCGGCCTATGGCCGTCACACGCCGGAATTCGCCGACACGATGGCGGTCGAGGCGATCGACCGCCGTCACGACACGGTCGTGCTGCTGGCCGAATCGCGTCTCGATCGGGAGCCGGTCGGCACCATGCGGATTCAGACCAACGCGCACGGGCCGTTGCCGCTTCAAGGGTCGGTGGCGCTGCCCGATTGGCTGACCGATTGCCGGCTCGCCGAAGCAACCCGGCTGGCGGTGCGCGGCGGCATGATCGGCCGCGCGGTGAAAGTCGCGCTGTGCAAGGCCTTGTTCACGTACTGCCGTGAAGCGGCAATCGACTGGATGGTGATCACGGCGCGCTCGCCGCTCGATCGTGATTACCAGTCGATGTTGTTCGACGACGTGTTCGGCGCGAACGAGTTCTTCCCGATGGCGCACGTCGGCGGCATGCCGCACCGGGTGCTGGCCAAGCCGGTTGCGGCGGCGCAGCGCCGCTGGGCGGAAGTACAGCATCCTCTGTATGGCTATGTGTTCGAGACGCACCATCCGGACATCGACGTGACGCCGCGCCGGGCCTGATGCACGGGCCGGGCCGCAGCGTTTCGCGATGCCCGGCACGCCCGGCCTTCGGGCCGGGCGCATGGGCCGCTGTCGGTCATCATCCTTCACATTTAAAGGCAGCGGAACGCATGAAGGCCGATTAGAATCGGGAACGTTTCGGGGTGCGACAGGAGGAGAGGAGTTATGCGGTTGTCCGAGTGGGTTTCAGAATTCAGACAGCTGACCAGCGGGCGATTTTTCGACCGCGGCTTCGATCTGTTCTCCATCTATCTCGTCCCCGCGCTGCTCGCCGTTGCCACGGCGCTGTTCTTCTCGGTGTCGCCGTCGGGCAATGTGGCGATCGACACCGTCCCGCTCGGCTTCCACGCCTATATCGATCGCACCGGCCAGGCCTCGCGGGCCGATGCCGCGCGCGAGCTGAATGCCGCGCCCGTCACCCTGCGCTTCGGCACCCATCTTTCCGAATATCCGGTCTGGATGCGGCTCGATGGCCAGCCGGCCGCCGCGCAACCCGATACCCACAATTACGTCGCCTTCGCGTCGCGGCACGCCAAATCGCTGTCGTGCTGGAACGCCGATACGCTCGCGCCGCTCGGCAGCGCCGACCGCATCACCACGCAAGGCGCGATGCAGACGGCCGCCGCCGGTTTCGCGCTGCGTATCGACGCGGCCAACGACGGTGCGGCGATCCTCTGCCGCGGCTTCTACAGCGGCCCGGCCTACGTCACGGCGAGCCGCCTGACCGGGCGCGCGCTGTCGGCCACGCGCCTGCAGTTCGAGCGCAGCGCCTCGCTGATCTGCGGCGGCCTGCTGACGCTGGCGATCTTCATCTTCGTCACGGCCGTGATCAACCGCGAGTGGACCTACGTGGTGTTCGCGGTGTGGTTGGTCGGCAACCAGCGCCTGGCCGCCAACGCGCTCGGCTTCGACAACATCTGGCTCGACCACACGATCCCGCCGAACTGGATCGACTTCGTCCGGCAACTGACGTTCTCGGTGTATTACATCGTGACGGTCTCGCTGTTCGGGCGGCTGTTCCGCCGCGAGATCGGCCAGGTTTCGCTGCTGTGGCTGCTGAAGATCGTCCAGGTAGGCGGCGGCCTGATGCTGCTGCTGGCCGTGGTGCTGCCGTACCGGCTGTATATCCCCGCGCTGTGGGCGCTGGCCGGCATCGGCATGTTGATGCTGCTGTTCGTGCTCGCGCAGATGCTGCTGCGCGCCCGCACGCGCACCGTGATCTGGTATGTGGCGTCGCTGTCGGTGGTGCTGTTCTCGATCCTGTCCGAAGTGTTCGCGGCCGCGCTCGGCACGCGCATGCTGTTCGGCGTGCTGAACCCGGTGGCCACCTCGCTGGCGTCGAGCATGATGGCCGCGTTCGCGATCGCCGAGCAGATGCGCGCCGACCGCGCCCGCCGCCAGAAATCCGAAACCGAACTGCGCAATACCTACGAACTGACGCCGATCGGCCTGTTCACGCTCGATCCCGACGGCCGCTTCGCGCGCGCGAACCCGGCGTTGCTGTCGATGCTCGGCCTCGATCGCGATACCTACCGCGAGCGGCTCTGGATCGACTTCTTCGACAAGGGCTCGTGGACGCAACTGCGCGAGCTGGCCATGCGGGGCGGCGCGAGCGCCGTCGAAATCAACGGTGCGCACGACGCGCACACCATGAACCACCGCTACTCGCTGCGCGCGATCTTCTCCGAGAACGCCTACGAAGGCTCGCTGGAGGAAGTCACCGAGCGCGCCGAGGCCGTCGCGCGGCTGCATTACCTGGCCGAGCACGATTCGCTGACGCGCGCGCTGAACCGGCGCGGCATCGAGCATGTGATGGAAGGCCTGCTGGCGGCGCGCACCCCCTGGTCGGTCGCCTATGTCGATCTTGACCGCTTCAAGCTGATCAACGACATGTTCGGCCACGCCTCCGGCGACGAGGTGCTGCGCCAGCTCGTGGTGCGCATGAAGTCCTGCCTCGACGGGCGCGGCGTCATCGGCCGGATCGGCGGCGACGAATTCGTCTGCGTATTCGCCAACACCAGCGTCGACGAGGCCGCCGCGCTGTGCCTGCGCCTCGAAAGCGCGGTCAGCGGCTTGCCCTACCCCATCGGCAGCCGCGCGTTCCGCGTGCGCGCCTCGATCGGCGTGGTCGAATGCATGCCGAACATGTCGGTGCAGGACGTAGTGGCGCACGCGGATCTCGCCTGCCGCGAGTCGAAGCGCGACGGCAACGGCAAGGTGATCGTCTACCGCAGCGACGCGCTCGACGTCGAGCGCCGCTCGCGCGATATCGCGCTGATCGGCACGCTCAAGGAAGACACCATCCCCGACGGGCTGCTGCTGGCCATGCAGCCGATCGTGTCGGTCACGCATGCGAGCGAGGCGCTCGATTTCGAGGTGCTGCTGCGGCTGCGTCGCGAGGACGGCACGGTCCTGAGCGCGGTCGATTTCATCGATGCGTTCGAGCGCTCCGGCACGATCGGCGCGATCGATTTGTGGGTGCTGTCGATGGTGCTCGACTGGATCGAGGCCAACCGGCACACGCTGGTCAAGACGCGCTTCATCTGCGTGAATTTGAGCGGCGCGTCGCTGAACGACGAGCGCGTGGTGGCCGAAATCTTCCGGCGGCTCGAGGCGCATGCGTCGATCGTCCATTTCCTGTGCCTGGAGATCACCGAGACGGTGGCGCTGCACGACCTCAAGACGAGCCAGCATTTCATCGCGCGCGCGCACGACATGGGCATCCGCATCGCGCTCGACGATTTCGGCGCGGGCCACACGTCGTTCAAGTACCTGAAGGCGCTGTCGGCCGACGCGCTGAAGATCGACGGCGAGTTCGTGAAGACCATGTGCGAGCATCCGGCCGACATCGCGATCGTCGAATCGATCGTCAACCTCGCCAAGAACCTCGGCATGCGCACCATCGCCGAATGGGTCGAGGACGTGAAGACCTTCGAGGCGCTGCGCTCGATCGGCGTGGATTACGTGCAGGGTTACGCGGTGGGGCGCCCGACCGCGCCCGAGCGGATTCTCGCGGCCGTCTCCGGCCTCGACTTCGTGGAGATCGACGCGATCCGGCGCGTGCTGGCCGAGCCGGCGAATGCCGAGACGGGCGGCCCGTCGTTCGAGGCAGGCTGAAGCCGGGCGGCGCGTTGGAACCCGCGGGAAGGTGTGGCGTGAAGAGCGGCGCGCAACGCCGGCCCGATGCGAGGAGAGGAGGAGACCCGCAATCGAGACCGGCGCGCGCCGCAAGCCGTGAACAACGAGAAATACAACAAGCGGCACCGCAAATGGGAACCGCAGCCCGGGCCGGCGAACCGGCCCGGTTTCACATCATCAGAAGTCGGTCGTCATCGACAGCCAGATCGAACGCGGAGCGCCTTGCGACAGATAGCTGTAATTCGACACCGCCGCCCAGTACGACTTGTTCGCCACGTTACGCACCGTCACGCGGAAGGTTGTGTCCTTCTTGAACAGTTGGGTCGTGTAGCGTGCGCCGAGATCGAAGCGGTTCCACGACGGGATCGTCATCGTGTTGGCCGTATCGACATATTCCGAGCTGGTGTGAATCCAGCGCGCAGTCAGTGTTGCGCCCGGCAGCATCGGCAGGTCGTATTCGGCGTTCGCCGTAAACGTGAACTTCGGTACGCCGATCGGGCGATTGCCGTCGGTCGCGCCGTTCAACGTATTGCGCAGCGTTGCATCGATATAGCTCATGCCGGCAATCAGACGCAATCCCTTCATCGGCTCGCCGTTAATCGACAGTTCCGCGCCGCGGTGACGTTCTTCGCCGTCCGCAGCAAAGACGTTGGTCGTCGGGTTCGTGTATGCCGATGGCTTTTCGATTTGATAGAGCGCGAACGCAGCGCCGAAGCTGCCGGCGTCGTACTTGGTGCCGACCTCGTACTGCTTCGAACGATACGGAGCGAGCGTCTGACCGTAATTGTTCGCGGTCGTTGGCGCGGAGTCTCCTTGGGTCAGTGCTTCCGAGCGGTTCGCGTAGATCGCCCAGTTGTCTGTCGGCTTGACCACAAGGCCGAACACCGGCGTGGTGACCGACTGGCTGTAGACGCTGCTGACCGGACCGGAATACAGATAGTTGGTGGTGGAGAGCGACTGGTTGCGCGCGCCGATCGTGAACAGTACGCGATCATGGAAAAAGCCGAGCGTGTCCGAGACGGCGACACTGCGCGTCCATGTCATCACGGTCGTGCTCGGGTCCGCCGGGTTACCGCCAACGTAGGTCGTGGGCGGATACGGTACGGCTGCCGGATTGTCGAGCGAACCGGGGTAGGTACCAGATGGGAGCGTGTAGGCCGTGCGCGTGTCCAGGCGCGAGAACGCGGCACCGACCGCCACCATGTGCGAAACGGGGCCGGTCGAGAAATGGCCGCGCACACCGGTTTCGGCCGACTGGGCATTCTGCTTGTACGGCACGCCCATACGGCTCATCGTCACGGCGCCCGTCGACACGTTGTAGGTCGGCGACACATACTCGCCGTTCTCGTCGGTGTGACGCATGCCGCCCGCGACATAGGCCGTCCAGCCGGGCGCGAAGTCGTATTCGGCACGCAGGATACCGACGGTGTCTTCCAGGTCGCTGAACGCCCAGGGTTGCGAGTAGTTACCGGTGGCCGACGGCGGAGCCGGGATCGCGCCCGAACCCGTGGTGTAGACCGTGCTGCGGCCTTCGTCGGTACGGTCACGCTGATGCAGGAAATCCGCGTACAGGCGCAGCTTGTCGCCGCGATAGTCGAGCGACAGCGACTGCGTGGTGGCGCGATGGTGCGCGTCGTCGATGTCGGTCGAGCCGCCGCTGGTGGCCTGGTTGGCGCGGATGCCGAACTGGCCTTCGCTGCCGAAGCGGCGGCCGATGTCGATGTGCTCGCCCACTTGGCCGCCGGTGCTGCCGTCGAGCGTGACACGCGTGAGCGGCTTGTCGTCGGCACGCTTGAGCTGGATGTTGATGCCGCCGCCGACGGCCGAGCCGTTCGGCGACGCGCCGCTCAGGAACGCGTTGGCGCCTTTCAGCACGTCGACACGCTCCACCGCATCGGTGGCAACAAGCTGGCGCGGCGTGACGCCGTACAGGCCGTTCATCGAGATGTCGTCGCCGGCCAGCGTGAAGCCGCGAATCACGAAGGTCTGCGAGAAGTTGCCGTAGCCGAACGCGCTCCGCACGGCCGGATCGTTATCGAGCACGTCCGCCAGCGTACGCGCCTGCTGGTCTTCGATCAGCTTCGACGTGTAGGTGGTCATGCTGAACGGCACGTTGATGTTGCGCTGCTTGCCGAGCACGCCGTAATCCGCGCCGCGCGCCACTTGGCCGCCGCCGAAGGTCGGCGACAGGTCGCCGGGCAGCTCCTCGAGCTTGCCCTTGACGGCGACGGTCGGCAGCACGGCGGTGGCGGACGCGCTGGCCGGTGCGGCGGTGCTGGTTTGCGCCGAAGCGGCGGCAGGGAAGGCGCAGGCTGCCGCAAGCGACAGGCAGGCCCAGGAAATCGGCGAAAGAGCCCAGGCGGGCGAAGGGTTGCTGGATGACATAGGACGCACTAACGGATTGATGAAATCTCCGTCCCAGGGCGTCGTTCGGAATCCGGGCGGGCCGGCCATTCCGTCAATCGGTCCTGCGAGCATTGGACGAAGCGGGACGGCACTTTTTATTGAGACGCGACTATAAATTAAATGCGAATCATTGTCATCTTCAAAGTAATTCTCATGTCGGAATGTAACAACAGGCGGGGTGAAGGACGGGTAGGTGGGCGTGAAGGCCCCGCCGGGCGGGCTTCGCGGGGATGTCGGGGCGAGCCGGTGCGGCGCTGAGGCCGCCCGACGCGCCGCCTCAGCGGGGGCGTTTCGGCTTGACGGCGTGGGTGCCGGTGCCTGCGGCGGTGGCGGCCAGCTTGCGCCACAGCGTCGTCTTGCTGATGCCGAGCACGGCGCAGGCGCGCTCGCGGTCGCCATCGCAGGCGTCGAGCACGGCGCGGATTTCGTCGGCTTCGACGCGGCGGCGGCGTTCGTGGAGTGTCGGCGCGGCGTCCTGCGGTGCGGCGAGCGCCTCCGTGCCGACGCTCTCGCCCGGTACGAACAGCTCCGGCGCGATCGCGTACAGCGCATCGAGCGACAACGGCGCACTGCCGTCATCGCTTTCTCTATCGCTCTCGTCTTCCGCCAATTCCACCGCGATCCGCTCGATCACGTTCTGCAACTCGCGCACGTTGCCCGGCCAGCGGTGCCGCGCCAGCGCGCTCGCCACCGGCGCGACGATGCGCGCCGCATCCCCGGCGTCGCGCACGCGCGTGGCGAGCCGAGGCTCGCGCCGCGCCGCCTGCGCGAGCAGTTCGGCGGCCAGCGCGGCGATATCGGCGGGCCGCTCGCGCAGCGGCGGCAGCGCGATGTTGAGGATGTTGAGCCGGTAGTAGAGATCGGCGCGGAAGCTGCCGGCCTCCACCGCGTCGAGCAGCGTGCGGTGCGTGGCGGCCACGATCCGCACGTCGATGCGGATCGGTTCGGTCGAGCCGAGCCGCACCACCTCGCGCTCCTGCAACACGCGCAGCAGCCGGCTTTGCAGCGACAGCGGCATTTCGCCGATTTCGTCGAGAAACAGCGTGCCGCGATGCGCGGCTTCGAACAGGCCCGCCTTGCCGCCGCGCCGCGCGCCGGTGAACGCGCCCTCGTCATAGCCGAACAGCTCGCTTTCGAGCAGCGCTTCGGGGAACGCGCCGCAATTCATCGCCACGAACGGGAACGCGCGGCGCGCGCTCAGGGCGTGCAGGCTCTGCGCGATCATTTCCTTGCCGGTGCCGCTTTCGCCGAGCACCAGCACGGTGGCGTCCGATTTGGCATAGCGGCGCGCCAGCTCGCGCACGCGCGCCATCGGCGCGGATTCGCCGATCACGTCGTCGAGCCGGTAGCGCGCCGAAAAGCGCTGCGCGTGCGGCTGCGAACGCAGCGTGCGGTCGAGCCGCTCCACCGCGCGCGATTCCTGGAACGTCAGCACGCTGCCGGTGGCCGCGCCGCTGGCCGCCAGCGGACCGCGATGCACCACGTAGCGCACGCCGCGCACGGTCGCCAGCGTGTCGCCGTCGGCGCCGCGCAGCGCGGCCAGCTCGGGCGTCAGGTCGTCGAGCACGCGGCCCACGGCCGCTTGCGGATCGACGCCGAGCGCCAGCGCCAGCCGCGCGTTGATGGCCTCCACGCGGCCGCGCGCGTCGAGCGCCACCACGCCGTCGCGCAAGTGCTGGAGCAGGTTGTCGAGGCGCTGGCGGCGCAGCCCCTCGGCGTGCGTGGCGTGCGCCACTTCGAGCGCGGTATCCACGGCCGCGCGCACCGCGGCGTGCGAATAGAGGAACACGGTGTTCATGCCGGCCGCGCTGGCGAGATCGGTCACGAGGCCGGGGCCGACCACGGTATCGATGCCGCGCGCCTGCAGCTCGCGCACGCGCGCCTCGGCTTCCGGGCGCGACTGGTAGCTGGCGAACACGATGTCCAGCCCGAACGCGGCGGCGAAGCGGCGCAGGTCGGCCGGCGTGTCGCCGTAGCTGACCAGCGCGACGGGCGCGGCGGCGTCGCGCCGGGCGCGCGCCAGCGCATGCAGCAGGTCGTGGCCGGTGGGGCTGACCAGCACCACCGGCACGTCCACATGGGTTTTCAGGTACATGCCGTTCGAGCCGGCCGCGACGATCGCGTCGGGCCGCTCCGTGCCGGCCGTCGCCAGCGCGGCGATCGCCTCGTCGTAGCCGCTCACCACGATCCGCAGATCGGCGCGCGCGGCGTATTCGTCGGCCAGGTCGCGAAACAGCGCGCGCAGCCGGCTGATGCCGACCGCCCAGATGCGCGGGCGAAGGGGCGGGGCGGGATCGGGCGTCATGGCGGCTGGGATCGATGGCGATCGACGGAAGCGGGCGTGCATTATCGCCGTTGCATTTCAAATTTGAAATCGCGGGTTTCCATAATGAACTCTATTTGTGCCGCACCGAATCGCATTTCGATTGCGAATCAGCCACTTAGCGCCGAACATCGAGGCTGGCCCGGGTCTTGCACTATCCAGCGGCAACGACACATGTCAGGAGACACTCGATGGGCAGTTCCCCGCTTTCCAGCGCCGGCGCGAGATTTCGCGCCGCCGTCGCCGCCGAATCGCCGCTGCAGGTGGTGGGCGCGATTACCGCCTACGCCGCCAAGATGGCCGAGGCCAGCGGCTTCAAGGCCGTCTATCTGTCGGGCGGCGGCGTGGCCGCCAATTCGCTCGGCATGCCCGATCTCGGCATCAGCACCATGGACGACGTGCTGATCGACGCGAACCGCATCACCAACGCCACCGATCTGCCGCTGCTGGTCGATATCGACACCGGCTGGGGCGGCGCCTTCAACATCGCGCGCACCATCCGTTCGTTCATCAAGGCCGGCGTGGCGGCCGTGCACCTGGAAGACCAGGTCGGCCAGAAGCGCTGCGGCCACCGGCCCGGCAAGGAATGCGTGCCGACCGCCGAGATGGTCGACCGCATCAAGGCGGCGGTCGACGCGCGCACCGACGATCAGTTCGTCATCATGGCCCGCACCGATGTGGCCGCCGTCGAGGGGCTGGACGCGGCGATCGAGCGCGCGCAGGCCTATGTCGAGGCCGGCGCGGACATGATCTTCCCCGAGGCGATGAAGACGCTCGACGATTACCGTCGCGTCAAGGCGGCGGTTCAGGTGCCGATCCTCGCGAACCTCACGGAATTCGGCTCCACGCCGATGTTCACGCTCGACGAGCTGCGCGGCGTGAACGTCGATATCGCGCTTTACTGCTGCGGCGCGTATCGTGCGATGAACAAGGCGGCGTTGAACTTCTACGAGACCGTGCGCCGCGACGGCACCCAGAAGGCCGCCGTCCCGACCATGCAGACGCGCGCGGAGCTGTACGACTTCCTCGGCTACCACGCCTACGAAGACAAGCTCGACGAACTGTTCAGCCAGGGCCGGCACTGAGCCGCCCGAGCCGCCTGTCGCCAGGCAACGCAAACCAAGAACGGACCCTCCACCCGGATCAGGAGTACATCAGATGAGCGAGACGAAAGACGCGGCCCCGGCCGCAGCGGGCGGCTTCAAGCCGAAGAAATCGGTGGCGCTGTCGGGCGTGACCGCCGGCAACACCGCGCTGTGCACGGTCGGCCGCACCGGCAACGATCTGCACTATCGCGGTTACGACATCCTCGACGTGGCCGAAACCTGCGAGTTCGAGGAAATCGCCTACCTGCTGGTGCACGAAAAGCTGCCGTCGCGGGCCGAACTGGCCGCCTACAAGAGCAAGCTGCGCGCGATGCGCGGCCTGCCGTCCGCGCTGAAAACGGCGCTGGAGGCGATTCCCGCCTCGGCGCACCCGATGGACGTGATGCGCACCGGCGTGTCGGTGCTCGGCACCGTGCTGCCCGAGAAGGACGATCACAACCTGCCCGGCGCGCGCGACATCGCCGACCGCCTGATGGCCTCGCTCGGCTCGATGCTGCTGTACTGGTATCACTGGTCGCACAACGGCCGCCGCATCGAAACCGAAACCGACGACGATTCGATCGGCGGCCATTTCCTGCACCTGCTGCACGGCAAGACGCCGTCGAAGGCGTGGGTCGATGCGATGCACGTCTCGCTGATCCTCTACGCCGAGCACGAATTCAACGCATCCACGTTCACGACGCGCGTGATCGCGGGCACCGGCTCCGACATCTATTCGGCCATCACCGGCGGGATCGGCGCGCTGCGCGGCCCGAAGCACGGCGGCGCGAACGAGGTGGCGTACGAAATCCAGAGCCGCTACCGCGACGCCGACGACGCCGAGGCCGACATCCGCCGCCGCGTCGAGAACAAGGAAGTCGTGATCGGCTTCGGCCATCCGGTCTACACGATCTCGGACCCGCGCAACAAGGTCATCAAGGAAGTCGCGCGCAAGCTGTCGAAGGAGGCCGGCGACACGCGGCTGTACGAGATCGCCGAGCGGCTCGAATCGGTCATGTGGGACGCCAAGAAAATGTTCCCGAACCTCGACTGGTTCAGCGCCGTGTCGTACCGCCAGATGGGCGTGCCGACCGCGATGTTTACGCCGCTGTTCGTGATCGCGCGCACCTCCGGCTGGAGCGCGCACATCATCGAGCAGCGCGTCGACAACAAGATCATCCGACCGAGCGCCAACTACACCGGGCCGGAAGACCTGAAGTTCGTGCCGATCGAGCAACGCTGATCGCGCCCGGGGCGGCCCACGGGCCGCCCTTCGTTGAACTCCCCGCAAGCCCAGAACATGAATACCGCCAATCGCAAACCGCTGCCCGGCACCGGGCTGGATTATTTCGACGCGCGCGCCGCCGTCGAGGCCCTCGCGCCCGGCGCGTGGGACACGCTGCCCTACACCTCGCGCGTGCTGGCCGAGAACCTGGTGCGCCGTTGCGAGCCCGCGCGGCTCGACGACGCGCTGCGCCAGCTGATCGAACGCCGCCGCGACAGCGACTTCCCGTGGTACCCGGCGCGCGTCGTCTGCCACGACATCCTCGGCCAGACCGCGCTGGTCGATCTCGCCGGCCTGCGCGACGCGATCGCGGCGGGCGGCGGCGATCCGGCCAAGGTCAATCCGGTGGTGCCGGTGCAACTGATCGTCGATCACTCGCTGGCCGTGGAATGCGGCGGCTTCGATCCCGATGCGTTCGCCAAGAATCGCGCGATCGAGGATCGCCGCAACGAGGATCGCTTCCACTTCATCGACTGGACCAAGACGGCCTTCGAGAACGTGGACGTGATCCCGCCCGGCAACGGCATCATGCATCAGATCAACCTGGAGAAGATGTCGCCGGTGATCGGCACGCAGGACGGCGTGGCCTATCCCGATACCTGCGTCGGCACCGACAGCCACACGCCGCACGTGGATGCGCTCGGCGTGATCGCGATCGGCGTGGGCGGCCTCGAAGCCGAGAACGTGATGCTCGGCCGCGCGTCGTGGATGCGGCTGCCCGACATCGTCGGCGTGGAGCTGACCGGCGAGCGCCAGCCCGGCATTACCGCCACCGACATCGTGCTCGCGCTGACCGAATTTCTGCGCAAGCAGAAGGTGGTGGGCGCGTACCTCGAATTCCGCGGTGCCGGCGCGGCCAGCCTGACGCTCGGCGACCGCGCGACGATCTCGAACATGGCGCCCGAATACGGCGCCACCGCCGCGATGTTCTTCATCGACGGCCGCACGCTCGACTATCTGCGCCTGACCGGCCGCAGCGACGAGCAGGTCGCGCTGGTCGAAACCTACGCGAAGACGGCCGGCCTGTGGGCCGACAGCCTCGTGAACGCGCAGTACGAACGCACGCTCGCGTTCGACCTGTCGACGGTGGTGCGCAACATGGCCGGCCCGTCGAACCCGCACAAGCGGCTGCCGACGCGCGAGCTGGCCGAGCGCGGCATCGCCGCGCCGCACGAGGACATCGCCGGGCAGATGCCCGACGGCGCGGTGATCATCGCCGCCATCACGAGCTGCACCAACACCAGCAACCCGCGCAACGTGATCGCGGCCGGCCTGCTGGCGCGCAACGCGCGTGCGCGCGGCCTGGCCCGCAAGCCGTGGGTGAAAAGTTCGCTCGCGCCCGGCTCGAAAACGGTCGAGCTGTACCTGAAGGAAGCGGGGCTGCTGGCCGATCTCGAAGCGCTCGGCTTCGGCATCGTCGCGTTCGCCTGCACCACCTGCAACGGCATGTCGGGCGCGCTCGACGCCGATATCCAGCAGGAAATCGTCGCGCGCGACCTGTACGCCACGGCGGTGCTGTCCGGCAATCGCAACTTCGACGGCCGCATCCACCCGTACGCGAAGCAGGCGTTCCTGGCCTCGCCGCCGCTGGTGGTGGCCTACGCGATCGCCGGCACGATCCGCTTCGACATCGAGAACGACGTGCTCGGCGAGGATGCCGACGGCAAGCCGGTCTTGCTCGCCGATATCTGGCCCGACGACGCCGAGATCGACGCGATCGTCGCCGCGAGCGTCAAGCCCGAGCAGTTCCGGCTGGTGTACGAGCCGATGTTCGCGCGCACCGAGCAGGCGGGCGCCAGCGTCGCGCCGCTCTACGACTGGCGGCCGCAAAGCACCTACATCCGCCGGCCGCCTTACTGGGAAGGCGCGCTGGCGGGCGAGCGCACGCTGGCCGGGATGCGCGCGCTGGCGGTGCTCGGCGACAACATCACCACCGATCACCTGTCGCCGTCGAACGCGATCATGGCCAATAGCGCGGCCGGCGAATATCTCGCCAAGATGGGCGTGCCCGAGGAGGATTTCAATTCCTACGCCACCCATCGCGGCGATCACCTGACCGCGCAGCGCGCCACGTTCGCCAACCCCACGCTCGTCAACGAGATGGCGGTGGTGGACGGCGCCGTGAAAAAGGGCTCGCTCGCGCGCATCGAGCCGGAGGGCAAGGTGGTGCGGATGTGGGAGGCGATCGAAACCTACATGGAGCGCAAGCAGCCGCTGATCGTGGTCGCGGGCGCGGATTACGGCCAGGGATCGTCGCGCGACTGGGCGGCCAAGGGCGTGCGGCTCGCGGGCGTGGAGGCGATCGTCGCGGAGGGCTTCGAGCGAATCCACCGCACCAACCTGATCGGGATGGGCGTGCTGCCGCTCGAATTCAAGCCCGACGCGAACCGCCTGACGCTCGGCATCGACGGCACCGAAACCTTCGACGTGATCGGCGAGCGCAAGCCGCGTGCCGACCTGACGCTGGTGATCCACCGCGCCAACGGCACGCGCGTGGAGGTGCCGGTGACGTGCCGGCTCGATACCGCCGAGGAAGTGTCGATCTACGAGGCGGGCGGCGTGCTGCAACGCTTCGCGCAGGATTTCCTCGAATCGTCGCAGGCAGCGTGAGCGTCGCGGCCGGCGCGTGCGACGGCCCATTGCATCGGGCGGGGCGGCTGCGGCCGCCTCGCGTTCGGGCGGCCCGCACGCCGCCCTCGTCATTTCAGGAAGCATCACCATGGCCCACGTTCCCCAAATCCGGATTCCCGCCACCTATTTGCGCGGCGGCACCAGCAAGGGCGTGTTCTTCCGGCTGGACGACCTGCCGGAAGCCGCCCGCACGCCCGGCGCGGCGCGCGACGCGCTGCTGCTGCGCGTGATCGGCAGCCCCGACCCGTACGGCAAGCAGACCGACGGCATGGGCGGCGCCACCTCCAGCACCAGCAAGACGGTGATCGTGTCGCGCAGCACGCGGCCCGGTCACGATGTGGATTACCTGTTCGGCCAGGTCGCGATCGACAAGGCGTTCATCGACTGGAGCGGCAACTGCGGCAACCTGTCGGCGGCGGTCGGGCCGTTCGCGATTTCCGGCGGGCTGGTCGAGGCGTCGCGGGTGCCGGAAAACGGCGTGGCCGTGGTGCGCATCTGGCAGGCCAACATCGGCAAGACCATCGTTGCGCATGTGCCGATCACGAACGGCGAGGTGCAGGAAACCGGCGATTTCGAACTCGACGGCGTGACGTTCCCCGCCGCCGAAGTGCAGCTCGAATTCATGGACCCGGCCGCCGACGAAGACGGCGCGGGCGGCGCGATGTTCCCGACCGGGCATCTGGTGGACGACCTGGAGGTGCCCGGCATCGGCACGCTGAAGGCCACCATGATCAACGCCGGCATTCCGACCATCTTCGTCAACGCCGAGGCGATCGGCTACACCGGCACCGAACTGCAGGGCGCGATCAACGGCGACGACGCCGCGCTCCAGCGCTTCGAGACGATCCGCGCCTACGGCGCGCTGCGCATGGGCCTGATCCGCTCGCTCGACGAGATCGCGCAGCGCCAGCACACGCCGAAGATCGCGTTCGTCGCGCCGCCGGCCGATTACGTGGCGTCGAGCGGCAAGGCAGTCGGCGCGAAGGATGTGGACCTGCTGGTGCGCGCGATGTCGATGGGCAAGCTGCACCACGCGATGATGGGCACGGCGGCCGTGGCGATCGGCACCGCCGCCGCGATCCCGGGCACGCTCGTCAATCTGGCGGCTGGCGGCGGCGAGCGCGAGGCGGTGCGCTTCGGGCATCCGTCGGGCACGCTGCGGGTGGGCGCGCAGGCCAGTCAGATTGGCGGCGAGTGGGTGGTCACCAAGGCGATCATGAGCCGCAGCGCGCGGGTGCTGATGGAAGGCACGGTGCGCGTGCCGGGCGATGCGTTTTGAGCGGTGTCGATTGATCGATGCTTGAACGGCGCGGGGCGCGCTGCGCGCCCCGCCCGAATCCGGTGCGGCCCGCGTGTCAGGCCGCCGTCTCCTGCGCCAGTTCGGCGCGGTCGTCCCCGAGCCGGTTGATGGTGCCCTGCGCCACCGCCACCAACCGCTCCTCCTTGCCGTTCACCACGAATACATGACATTGGCAGGTGGCCTGATTGCGGCCGCCGTGCAGCAGCTTCGCGCGCGCGAGCAGGCGGCCGCTGGTGGCCGGACGCAGGTAGTTGATCTTGTATTCGCCGGTGACCACGCGGGGGCCGAGCGCGAGCGCGCCCGCGAAGGTCAGGGCGTTGTCGGCCAGATAGCTGATCACGCCGCCGTGCACGAAACCGTGCTGTTGCCTGAGCTCGTCCCGGATCGGCAGGCTGAGCGCGACTTCGTCTCCGCCGATGGTCATCAGTTCCGTACCGAGCAGCATGCTGAACGGCTGGGCGAGAAGCGCGCCGCGCGCGTGATCCACGATGTCCGTCATCGACCTTCCTTGGCAGTGGGCGGGGCCGTGCCCCGTGCAACCGACAGGGGGCCGGCGCTTGCGCTTCACTCTAGGAAGCGCCCGGCCGATACGCAAGGAGATTCGCGGCGCGATGGCCGCTCATCCGCACCGCACGCGCGGCACGCGGCTTGCTTGACGGGCGCTGCCCGGCGCTCCGCGCTCAACGCGCGCCGGGCAGCGCCGCGTAGGCGGTGACGAGGTGGTAGGGCGTGGTGGACGGCAGGTCGGCGCGCGCGATCGCGCCGTCGGCCGTCTTGCATTCGAACCAGCCGCGCGGATGCAGGAAGCGCGCCGCGAAGCGTTCGGTCTGCACGGCCAGATCGGGCGAGCCGGGTTGCGCGCCGCGCGTGGCGAGCGCGCGCAGGTATTCGGTCTGCGCCCAGATCCGCTGGGTGGCGTCGAGGCACACGCCGTGCGCGTCGGTGGCCGCGCACACACCGCCCGTGACGGTATCCACGCCATGCCGTTCCGCGAACCGGTACGCGCGTTCGAGCGCGTCGGCCAGCCCGGTCGGGGCCAGCCGCGCGCCGGCCTCGTGCACCAGATAGAACCATTCGAACTGGTGGCCCGGCTCGAAGCGGTTGCCTTCGCTGCCCAGCGGCAGTTCCGCGACGCAGCCGGTGCCCGGATCGACGAAGCGCCGTTCGACCGCCTGCGCGGTGCGCAGCAGGGCCGCGTCGAAGGCGGCGTCGCCGAACGCGCTGGCGGCCGCGAGCCACGCTTCGGTCAGGTGCATCAGCGGGTTTTGCAGCGGCGGGCCGTCGAGTCGAGAGAAATTCTCGGCGCGTGCGGCGTCGAGGCAGGCGTCGCCGGGGGCCGGCGCGAAACGATCCTCGATCAGCGCGGCGGTGTGTTCGGCACGCTGGCGCGCGTCGCGATTGCCGGTGGCGGCGAAGTACGCCGCGCAGGCGAACACGATGAACGCGTGGGTGTAGAGATCCTTGCTGCGGTCGAGCGGCGCGCCTTGCGCATCGACGCTGTAGAACCAGCCGCCGTGTTGCCGATCGAGGAAGTTCCGGCACAATCCGTCGAACAGGGTATCCGCCTGAGCCAGGTCGCCCGCGTTCGCAAACACGAACAACTGACGCGCGCAGGCCATCGCACGGAACCGCGTGACGGGCAGCGGGGCGTGGGTATCGGGCGCAACGGCCTCGAACGGAAGCCCCATCGACGGGTCGAACCCTGGCCCGCGCCACAGCGGCAGCACGATTTCCGCGAAATGCCGGCGCAAGTCGGCGGCCTGGTCGATGGCGGGGCGGGTAGCGGACATCATCAAAACTCGTTGGTCTATCAAGGTGCGGCGGCGCGCCGGCGGCCGGGCGAAGCGCCCGTGGCCGGCGTCATTGCGCCGACACAATAACAGGAAGGAGAGAACGCATGCTCAACAACTTCGAACTCATCATGCGGCTCGTTCTCGCGGCCGTACTCGGCAGCGTGGTCGGTTTCGAACGCGAACGGCTGTCGTGGGCCGCCGGCCTGCGCACCCACATGCTGGTGTGCGTCGGCTCGGCGCTGATCATGATCGTGTCCGCGTTCGGTTTCGCCGACGTGCTCGGCAAGCCGCAGATCGTGCTCGATCCGTCGCGGATCGCCGCGCAGGTCGTGTCGGGCATCGGCTTTCTCGGCGCGGGCTCGATCCTGATGCGCGGCGAGATCGTGCGCGGCCTGACCACGGCCGCGAGCCTGTGGTCGGTGGCGGCGGTCGGGCTGGCAGTGGGCGGCGGGCTCTACGTGGCCGCGATCGCGGCCACTGTGATCGTGCTGGTGATCCTGGCCGGCATCAAGCCGCTCGAAAAGCGCTACATCACCGTGCGCCAGCGCCGCCACATGACGCTGCTGGTCGAACGCGGCTCGCTGACCTTTTCGACGCTGCACACGGCGCTCGGCACCGACAGCGCGCGCGTCAAGCAATTCATCGTGCAGCAGAGCGAGGAGCAGCCCGAATGCGACGACGTGACGATCTCGCTGGCGCGCGTCTCGTCCCTCGAATACGAGCGGATCGCCACGCAATTGCGCAAGCTGCCGGGCGTGCAGTTGTTCAAGGAGCAGGAGGGTTTGGCCGGCGCGGAATGAGGCGAAACAAAGGCGCGTTGCGGGCGCGCCGCACTTCGCGCGGGACGAGCGGGCGGCCGTGCGACAATGCGGCCTTTCCGTCCCCGAGGCTGCTGGTTGCCGGGCATCCGGGCCGGCTCGCAGGCGATCGACATCGAGTGGTCGCGTCTGACGGGGCGGCGCGGATCGCGATGTCCGCGGCCCTTGCTCCATGATCGAATCCCGAGTGCCATCCCGTCCCCGTTCCCCCCGCTCTCCCCGTGCGACGAAGCCGGCTCGCCGGCGCAGCGCCGCCGCGGCGAGCGGCGATTCGCCCGCGCGCGCGACCTTGCGTGTCGAGGGTGACGGCGCGGTGGCGCCGGCTTCCGTGTCTGCTGCGGTGGATGAAACGGCAGCAGCGGTGGCGGATGTGCAGGGCGAGCACGCGATCGACTTGTTCGGCGCGGTGCCGCCCGGTGCGCATGACGGGCAGGCTCGGAGTGCGGTGGCGGTGGCCGCCGAGCACGAGGCCGCCGTGGAGGCTGTGGAAGCCTTGGCGCAGAGTTCGCAGCAAGGCAGCTTCGATGGCTTCGATTTGCCTGCCGAAGCAGCGACGGTGGAGGGGCAGGCTTCGGTTGCTGTGCCGGCTTCGTCAACAGCCTCGTCAACGACGAGCGACGCACTCGCGCAAGCCATCGCGAACACGGATGCCGTTGCCGAGGCGATGGCGCACGAAGCGGAACCTGCCGTCGATGTGACCGAAGTGGTCGCGGCGGTGCAGGAGGCGGTGGCGGGTTTGGCGGCCGCCGACGTGGTTGCGGCGTCGGGCGCTTCGGCCCCCGACACCACCGCCGCGCAAGCCAAGGCAGGTGCCGCCAAGCGCGGTGGTGGCCGACGTGCCGAATCGGGCGCGGCGAAGCGCAAGGCCGCGCCGGCCGTGGCGGCGGACGCGACGCCCGCGACGCCCGCGCCGGTCAGCGAGGCCATTCGCAAGCCGGCATCGGCCGTGAATCCGAGCCCGAGCCTCGCCGCCGAAGCCGCGCCCACGCCGGCCGAGGCGGCCCCTGTCATCGATCTCGACGCGCAACTGAATCCGCTGTCCGATCGCCTGCGCGCGCTGCAGCTCGAAACCGTCGACCTGCGCCGCGCGGCCGACCGCGAGATGCGTCGCGTGAACCGCCTGCTGCTCGCGCTCGCGGCGGTGGTGCTGATCGCGATCGTGGCGCTGGGCCTGCAGACGACGGCGCTGTCGAGCGCGCATCGCGACGCCGACGCACTGCAACGCCGGGTCGATCACCTGACTTCCTCGCAGGAAACCCAGCAGGCCAATCTTGCTGCGATGCAGCAGCGTGCCGACGAACTCGGCGTGCAGGTACAGCGCCTGACCAATCGCAGCGCCGTGGCTCCGCGTCCGCAACCGGCGCGCCGCGAACGCCGCCCTCGCTAGGTACAACAGGCTTCGACCCTGAAATGATCAAGCCGGCCGTCTTGCGACGCGCCGGCTTTTTTATTCGGGGCGGCATGCTATGCGTCGGCATGTCGCGTCGCGTTTACCGCACAGAATGCTGCGGCGCACTAGATTTGATTGGGGAAAACCCTTAATATTCGTTCCTAGGGAAAACCCTGATCACCACTGCCCAGCCGGGAGCCGCACATGACCCTCATCTTCGCCCTGCTTCAAAAGATCGACGATCTGTTCGTTTCGCCGCATCTGCCGCTCGACCGCGACTACTCGTACGCTGCCCGCCACGCGGAAGCCGAGCGTCAGCGCAAGTCGCACATCTCGCGTTTCGGCCTGCTGCGCCGCTGATTTCCGCCGCATTCCTGCTGCCGTACGTTCGATTCGTGTCCCCGATTCGTCACGATTCGTCCCGCTGAAAACCAAGAAGCTCGCGCGCCGCATGACGGTGCGCGAGCTTCTTGGCATTGGTGCGCGCCAGACGGCGCGCCGGTTTCAGCGTGCTTCGCCCTTCCACATCTTCAGCAGCAACGCGTTCGTGACCACGCTCACGCTCGAGAACGCCATCGCCGCGCCCGCGAGCATCGGGTTCAGCAGCCCGGCCGCTGCCAGCGGCACCCCCACCAAGTTGTAGACGAACGCCCAGAACAGGTTCTGACGGATCTTGCGATAGGTGCGGCGCGAGATGTCGATCGCGGCCGCCACCAGCGCCGGATCGCCGCGCATCAGCGTGATGCCGGCCGTGTTCATCGCCACGTCGGTGCCGGTAGCCATCGCGATGCCGATGTCGGCGGCGGCCAGCGCCGGCGCGTCGTTGATGCCGTCGCCCACCATCGCCACCACGCCGCCCTGCGCGGCCGCCTTCAGTTCGCCGATCACGCGCGCCTTGTCGTCCGGCAGCACCTGGCTGTGGACGTCGTCGATGCCGAGTTCGCGCGCGACGGCCGCCGCGCTGCCGCGGTTGTCGCCCGTCACCAGCACCGTGCGGATGCCGAGCGCCTGGAGCTGCGCGATCGCGTCGCGCGCGCCGGGCTTCACCGTGTCGCCGAAACCGATCAGCGCGAGCGCCGCGCGCGGCGCGTCGAGCCGCATCAGCCACGACACCGTGTTGCCGGCCGCTTCGAGTTCGGCGGCGCGGGCGCTGGCCGCGCCCGGCACGTCGATCTCCAGTTCCGTCAGCCAGCGTGCGCTGCCGATCGCATAGCGCGTGCCGTCGACGCGCGCTTCGACGCCGCGTCCGGCCACGGCTTTGGCGTCGCTGACGTTGCCGGCGTGGTCGACGCGATCGGTTGCCGTTTCGGCGTCGAACGCCGCGACCAGCGCTTGCGCCAGCGGATGATCGCTGCGCCGCTGGATCGCCGCGGCGATCGCGAGCGCGTCGCCGCGCGCCGTGCCGATCGACTCGAAGGCGGTGACCGACGGCTTGCCTTCGGTCAGCGTGCCGGTCTTGTCGAACGCCACCACCTCGATGCGTTGCGCGAGTTCGAGCGCGAGCGCGTCCTGGATCAGCACGCCGTGCTTCGCGGCCACGCCGGTGCCGGCCATGATCGCGGCCGGCGTGGCGAGCCCCAGCGCGCACGGGCAGGCGATCACCAGTACCGCCACGGCGTTGAGGATCGCCGTTTCGGCCGGCGCACCGGCCAGCAGCCAGCCGGCGAACGTCAGCAGCGCGAGCGCGAGGATGGTCGGCACGAACACGGCGCTGACGCGATCCACCAGGCGCTGGATCGGCGCCTTTTCGGCCTGCGCCGATTCGACCAGGCGGATGATGCGCGACAGCGTGGTTTCCGCGCCCACGGCCGTGGTTTCCACCGTCAGCGCGCCTTCGGCGTTGATCGCGCCGGCCGTCACGCGGTCGCCGGCCGATTTGGCGACCGGCAGGCTTTCACCCGTGATCAGCGATTCGTCCACGTGCGACGCGCCTTCGACGATCGTGCCGTCCACCGGGAAGCGCTCGCCGGGCCGCACCGCGACGCGCGAGCCGACGCGCAGCGCGGCCAGCGGCACCTCGCGTTCCGTGCCGTGCTCGACGAGCCGCGCGCGCTCGGGGCGCAGCGCGTTCAGGGCGCGGATCGCGTCGGTGGTCTGGCGCTTCGCGCGCGCTTCGAGCCATTTGCCGAAGCGCACCAGCGTGACGATCACCGCCGCCGCCTCGAAATACAGATGTTCGGTGTGGCCCGGCGCGCGCAGCAGTTGCCAGACGCTGAGGCCGAACGCGGCCGAGGTGCCGAGCGCGACGAGCAGATCCATGTTGCCGGCGCGGGCGCGCACGGCGTGCCACGCGGCGCGATAGAAGCGCGCGCCGAAGCCGAACTGCACCACGGCCGCGAGCACGAATTCGAGCGGCGCGGGCAGCATCAGCGACGCGCCGAACAGCGCCGCGACCATCGGCGCGACGAGCGGGGCGGTCAGCACGGCCGAGCCGATCAGCAGGAGCAGGTCGCGGCGGGCCTCGGCGGCCTTGCGCGCTTCGCCGCTCGGGCGGGGGGCTGAGGACGGTTGGGCGTCGGCTGGCGTGGCGGCGGCCGTCGCGGAGGCACGGTAGCCGGCCTGTTCGACGGCGGCGATCAGTTGCGCGGCCGACAGCGATGGGTTGCCGCTGATGCTGGCGCGTTCGGTAGCGAGGTTGACCGAGGCGCGGGACACGCCGGGCACTTGCGCGAGCGCGTTTTCGACGCGGCTGGAACAGGACGCGCAGGTCATGCCGCCGATATCGAGTTCGATCGGTTGGGGTGTGGCGGCGGCGGTGCTTGAGGCCGCTTCGGCGGTTTCGTCGGGCGTGGCGCGATAGCCGGCTTTTTCAACGGCGGCGATCAATTGCGCGGCCGACAGCGAGCCGTTGCCGCTGATGCTGGCGCGTTCGGTCGCGAGGTTGACCGAGGCGCGAGACACGCCGGGCACCTGCGCGAGTGCCTTCTCGACGCGGCTGGAGCAGGACGCGCAGGTCATGCCGCCGATGTCGAGTTCGAATGTCGTCGTGGAAGGTGCTTCGGCTTCCGGTGCGATGTTCGCGACCTTCTTCGGACGCGGTTTCGGCATCGGCACGAACGTGACGGCAACCGGTGCGGGTTCGGGCTTTGGTGGGTCGGCTTCGATCGCGGGCGTTGCCTTGATCGCGCCGACCGCGTCGATGCGTTCAGCCGGATAGCCGGCCGTGGTTGCGGCGTCGATCAGCGTTTGGACGTCGGTTTCCGCACCGGGAGCCAGTTCGACCGTGGCTTGCGAGGCGGCCAGATCGACCTTCGCCTGAGCCACGCCCGGCACTTGCGCGAGCGCCTTCTCGACGCGGCGGGCACAGCCGCCGCAAGTCATTCCGCTGACGTGAAGCATCAACGGAGCGGGCGCGATTCGTTCCGCCGGATAGCCGGCCGTGGTTGCGGCGTCGATCAGCGCCTGGATATCGGTTTCAGCACCGGGAGCCAGTTCGACCGTGGCTTGCGAGGCGGCCAGATCGACCTTCGCCTGCGCCACGCCCGGCACTTGTGCGAGTGCCTTCTCGACGCGGCGGGCACAGCCGCCACAGGTCATGCCGCTCACGTTGAGCGTGACCGGAGGCGCCACAGCCGCAGCGGGCGTCGCAGCCGCCACCCGCCCCCGCACCTCCGCCCGATATCCGGCCGCCGCCACCGCCTCGACCAACTGCCCCGCATCGACATCCGGGGACGCGCTGACCGTGGCGGAATGGCCCGCCAGATCGACTTGCGCGGCATGCACGCCCGGCACCTCGGCCAGCGCTTTTTCGACGCGGCGCGCGCAGCCGCCGCAGGTCATGCCTTCGACGCCCAGCTCGGTGGTGTCGAAGGCAGCGGGATGGGACAGATCGTTCATCGTGAAATCCGGTCAAGCGCGGCCGAAGCCGACGATGACCGAAGTATCAAGCTTCCCATGATGGGAAAGTCAAGGGCTTTTTCAAACTTCATCAAAATCGCGCAAAGCCAATACCGGGAAGGCTTCCGGGTGTTTTCCCGGCGCTCGCTATCTCGCAAATTTCCCCAGATTCCCTCAGAATCTTGCTAAGGCATACGCCAAATTTACGCCAACGGGAGAGGGGATTGGCAACGTATCGTAAGCGCGGCTCGACGTGGCGAGCGGAGGTGGCTAAGGGCGGGGTGCGTGACTCGGCGACGTTCGACACAAAGGCGGAGGCCGTAGCCTGGGCGACGAAGGTTGAAGCAGAGATCGACAGCGGCAAGCGACGTTCGATTGCGAAGGTTAGCAAGACGCTGTCCGATGCGTTCGACGAATATATTAAACGGATTTCGCCCGGCAAGGCGGGGCACGACTGGAACGTCGAGCGAATAGCATTCCTCCGCAGTGAGTTGGATTTCGCCGGCGACCAACTGAGAAAAATTAAGGCAGCTCACGTAGAGGCGTGGCGGGATAAGAGGTTGGCATCGGTGAAGGCGTCGACCGTGAATCGCGATCTAAATTTGCTGTCGGCCGTTTTCGAGGCGGCCGTGTCTGAATGGCGATGGATCGCGACGAATCCCGTGCATGGGGTGAAGAGGCCAAAGAATCCGCCTTCGCGTACGCGCAGGGTGTCCGAGGAGGACGTGAAAGTCATGGCGGCCGCGCTCGGCCTGACCGATGACGGCGTTCCAAGCAGCGGAAGGCATTACACGGCGATAGCATTTATGTTCGCGATCGAGACAGGCATGCGGCGGGGTGAAATTATCGGCCTTACATGGCCAAATATATTTCTCGAAAAGCGTTACGTGCGTATCCCGAAATCAAAAAATGGGGATGCCCGGGATGTGCCGCTCTCAACGAAGGCTGTTTCGTTGCTTCGCCGCCTACCAAATATCGACGGCGAGCCGAAATGTTTCCCTATCTCGACGTCGAGTGTGAATCACGCATGGTGGGAGGCTCGCCGCGAGGCCAAGAAGGGCTTTCCGGAGGTGGGGGATTTAAATTTCCACGACTCGAGACACGAAGCGACGACGCGCCTATCGAGGCGGCTGAGCGTTCTGGCCTTGGCGAAGATGATCGGTCACCGCGATCTGAAATCGTTGATGATTTATTACGACGAGACGGCCGCCGAACTGGCGGCACGCCTCGATTAGGTGGCCTTGCGCGGCCGGCCCTTGCGCGGCGTCGGTAGGTGGCCGCGGTTGCGGCGCGCCCAGTCGACGACGTCGCTCGCAAACCAGCGGCGCTGAGCCTGCGGCGTGTCGACGGGGCGAACGCCCGGGGGGAAATCTGGGCGCGTTACGACACGAAGCTCAACTGTCTGCTTCGACAAGCCGAACCACTTTGCGATTTGCTCGGTGCTCCATAAGGTTTCTTCGAGCTTTCTGGGTTGGGCGAGCGCGTCGACCAGGCGGCGCAGCTCGGCGATGAATTGTTCCGGTTCGCTCATGTTCATGGGCAGTCCTCCATGGTGATGCGCGCCCCGCCTAGTGCGGGGCTTTTTCCTTGATCGGTCATGCCGACCTCCATAACAAAATCACTTTCTTGAATGAACTCGCGTCGCAGTCATTTCGATATGAATTAGGTGTGATAGCGTTGCCGTCCACATACAAAAAAGGGGTTATAAATGGCTATTCAAAAAGAGGCAGGGCCCGGTCGAGTGCAGCGCTCGGATCAAGCCGCATCGCTGACGCTGCTTCACCTCGATCTCGCCAAGCAGATCGTTAAACAGATTCATCCGCAAGGCGGAGCTGACCTCGACGTTGAAGTCGCAAAGATCATCGCGACGAACTATCAAACGCTAATACTCAATAAGTAACCCTTCTATTGCGACGGTCGTTCCGCGTCTCCGGATGCGGGATTTTCCCGATAGGCGATCGGTGCATCGATCGCCGCTCTCACGGCTTCCCACTTCTCCGCGGGAAAGCCGACTTGGCAGAAGATCTGATCGCCTTCCTGGCGATACGTAGCTCGAACCAGTCATCGAACGTTTCTGCCCGCTCGTCCGACGTCGTTGGCTGTGATGTTCGAATGGCCGCGCCGGCCTTCCTATCCATTCCGCACGATCCGCAGCGAGGCTGTCGGCGAGGGCGCTCAGCCCGATCGACGCGAGGCGACCTACGTTCTCGTTGGCGACGGCAGCATTGCTTGGCTTTTTCATGCCTCGCCCCCTTCATCCGTCTACAGCGGACCGGTGTCGCACCATTAGTAGGGCGTGCGCGCCGGCACTCCCTGCGGCAACGGCGAGTGCTTCGGCTTGGCCGCCTGCTTCGCGCGGATCTTGAGCACCATCGCCGGCTCGCTGATCCGGGTCAGTTCGGTTTCGCCGGCCTGGTGCATGTCCAGCCCACTCGCGAGGCACAGGGCCGCCAGCGTGACCATGACGCCGCCGACTTCCTGCGCCGGCTCGCCGATGGGTCTGCCGAAGGTGTAGTTGACGAGCTGGTGGGCTTCGCTGGCCGTGCAGCCCAGCGCCTGCGCCAGTTCGAGCGCTTCTTCGAGGAACCGGTGATTGCGCTCGATGCGATCGGCCGCGATCACCGGCCCGAAGCATTCGAGCATCCACGGCTGGACGCATGCCTGGAACGGCTCGCGCGCCTCGGCCGGTGCGGCGGCCTGCGACGCCTCGTCGTGTAGTGCAACGATGATGCGCATCGCAGCGAACACCGGATAGGTCCGCTCGATCTCCTCTTCATCCAATCCTTCGGTATTCGGATCGGTGTCGCCGAGCTTCCTATCGAGCAAATCCATCGCGCGCCTCAGGGGTGCCCCATAGCTCGCTGGCACGAGGGCGGCCGCCTGCTGGTCGGCCGCGGCCGGCGCAGCGCCGCTCCACTTTGCATCCGGCCCGGGCTTCACGAAGCTACCGCACCATCCGTCTCTTTCTCCGCATTCGCATTGCGGCGATCGACCGCGCAGCGTGCTGGGATCGATTGAATAGCGGCCGCAGTAAGAGCAACGAGCGATAGCGCCTTCGTCATGACAAGGTGTCGCTGGGATGCCGTTCAAGGGGCCGGCAGGGGTCGGTGCGGTCGCGTGCGGGCCGATGTTCAGCAGCCGGCTGGGCGTGTTGGTTTTGTCGGTCATTTCAGATATCGCCTTTAATTACGAGATACGCAGTTCGACGTTGTCGTCGCCGACGACAAAGAGATTCACATCGGCCAGCCGGTAGGTGTTGTTGTTGCCGTACACCACGTACTCCCAGCCGCCTTGATGCTGAATGTGAACGGGAAAGCGCTCTCCGGGTTTCGATTGTCCGTAGTACTTACTATTTCGTTTTATCTTCGCGTAGATCTGCTGGCACATAGCTCCGCCTAAACGGCTACCGGCCGCACGTTGCCGGTCTTCAGGTTGATGAACGCACCACACCACGTCAGGCGGGCGTGCCGGAAGAATTCCCAGAGGATGGCCAGGCCCTGCGTGACGACGGCCTGATTGATAAACAGCTCCTGCTTTTCGAGAGCTTCGGCGAGGCTGCAGCTCGGCGTGTCGTCCTCGGGAATCGTCGTGTCGATCAGCTCGGGCAACACGTCATACGGCCAGCGCAGCGGCGTGCTGCCGCCGTCGCGGGAATTCCCGCTGACTTTCTTGTGCGCGCCGAGCAGCACCTGCGCGTCGCTCGCGCGGTTGCCGAGATCCATCACATAACAATTCGACGCCGCCAGCGTCGGCTCGAGCTTCGCGCGGGCGGCCGCGCTGTCAACGCACATAATCGCCAGATCGGGGCCGCCTCGGATCAGCTGGTCCGGGCCGGCGTGCACCGGCCGGCCGGTCCAGTCGAGTCCGAAGAAAGCATTCACGCGGTGTGTGAGCACGACGCTTTTGTGTTGACCGACGTCGGCAGGGCTGAACATTTGGCGGCCGACGTTCGCGCTGCTGACGGTGTCCGCGTCGAAGGCGGTAACGTGCAGGCCGGCGTGGCCAAGCTCGACGAGCGCGTGATTTAGCCGGGCCAGGCCGCTCAGCATCTGCGAGCCGGTGCCTCCGCATCCGATCAGCGTCACGCGCACGCGGCGGTCGCCCATGAATCGGGCGGGCGTGTTGTGCTGTTTCATCAAAGCGTTCTCCACCACGGCGCGCCGACGTCGCGGCCGATCTGCGCAGCGCATTCGGTAATTGCTCGGCACGTCGCGCGCTCGCGCTCCGACTTTGCCGCCGCCGGCGTGTCCCGCGCGTCGATGCTGTCGTGCGAGAACTGACGGAACGCGCCGGCGCCAGCGTAGGCCGCGACATAGTCGGCGTGGTGGGTCGTATCGATGCGCGCGGCGGCCGCCAAATCGAATGCGTCGGCCTTCGATTTCATCGGGTCAAACGACTGCCAGTCGGCGCCGACGTGCGTGCGAACAAACAGGCCGGTCACGTCGCGCACCTTGTGCCGGCGCGATTCCCATCCAGCCGCGCGTGCGGCAAGTTCGAGAATTTCAATCAGGTTCACGCTGCGGTCTCCTGTTTGGCGAAAAACGCCTCGACGGGAACGCGCAGCGTGATCGCCTTGCCGAGGGCGCAAAGGCGGAACGCGACGCTCGGCGTGCCAGTGCCGATGCCGCCGATCACGCCGGCGATCTTCACCTCGCCGGCGTCGTCCAGATCGTCCTGCGCGCTGAATCCCGCCGGGCCGGCGCCGTGACTGTGCAGATCCATCGCGAGGCTTTCGTCGTCGGCGAGCGTCGGGCGGTTGATCGTGATCTCGGTCGGCGACGAGCGGATTACCTCGACCGAACGGTACGTCAGTTCGTTGCTCGTGCTGTTCCAGATCAGGCAGGCGGCATGCTCATTCGGCATTGCGGCGGCCGACTCGTCGGCGAACTGGCGGAAGTGCGCGGCGGCCGCGCCGAGGCGTCCGAACGCGAATTCAATTTTCGGCTCGATCGAACCGTAGGGCGGGCGCGGGCCGGCGCTGTCGAGCGGCGTGATCTGCTGGATGAGGTGCAGCCACGGCCGGCGGATCTCGACGAACAGGCCTTCGGCCGCGAGCAGGAAGCGGTGGCCGACGTCGAGCAGCGGGGCAAATTCGGCGTGGCGCGGCACGGCCGCTACCGGCGCGCTGTCGAACAGCGCGTTGTCGAGCGCGATGTTCTCGTCGTCGGCCCGCGCGGCAATCGCGCGCTGCTGGCCTGCCGTGACTTCGTCGGCGACGGCGCGCGTGAATGTCGACAGCGCTTTACCGAGCTGCTCGAGCACTGCACCGGTTGCGGTCTCGAATTCGTTTTTGATGGTTTCGATTCTGCTCATGACGATTAACTCCGTTGCGTGATTTTTTTGATGGTGGCGGCGACGTTCATTTCGGTTCTGATCAGCCGCTCGGTGGGAAATTGCGCGCCGTCAAGCAACTCGACCCAGAGGTCAGCCGCGCTGCCTCCGTTGATCAGCTTCGGGGCGTTCGCGTGGGTGAATCTGCTGCGGAAAAACTCATCGGCTTCGTACCGCTCGATGTCAGTCGGCGTCGGATTGGCTGCAATGTCCACGTTGCCGGTGCAAATACTGCCGTCGGCGCTGACGTTGAAGTACGGCGCTTGATAGACAGGCGTGTCGGGCGTTGGCCTGCGGTTTTCCGCGAGCGCGAAAACGTAGCGAGACTCGCCTCGCGCGACGAATAGCAGCGCAGGGTGGTGCGTGGCCGCTGAGCGTTCGCCTATCGGCGCATCGGCGGAAAACCAAACCTGCCGCTGTGCGGCCGGCGTCCACCAGGCGACGACACCGGGCGCGGTAAAGATCGCGCGCTCGTGGATGAAACCCTCGTGCCCGACTTGTTTCGATGCAACGGCGACGAAATCGGCCAGTTGCGCGCGCGTGATCGGCGTGCCGGCCATCAGCGTCGGTGCGCCATCGACCACGCGGGCCGAGTGGCTCGTGACATAGACCTGGTTGTCGTGCGCATTCTTGTAGATGAGCAGGGCGGAATGTAGGTCGAGCGACACGTCGCCGTTCCCATAAACATCGACGCGGCTCATACGCGCACCTGTACCTTGACGGGTTCGCCGTCGATATCTGACCCGTCGTGCGTCGAGATCAGCGTGACCAAATGCGAAACGGCTTTGGCGAGCTTCGCCGTATTGCGCATGCGATCAAGCCAACTACCGAGCGCGCGGCCGTCGGTGGAGATGTGAAGCGCCGTGCACGACTCGGGGTCGCCGCACTGCATTTCGCCTTGCCAGAAGTCGTCGAGAATCCGCCCCAAGTTGTCCCCTTTGTCCCAAGCGAGAATCAGGGAATAGTCGAGGCAGTATTCGCTGGTGTCTTTCAGATCGACGCGCGCGAAAGGGCCGCTGGTGGTGATGATTCGGTGGATCTCGTCGCACGCGTCGATGGCCGCCCACGCTTGTAGGTTCGTGTCGTAATGCCGGCGCACCTCGCGCGCGTCGAGCGTGCGCTCGGGCTTCACCGCCCACGCGGGGGCGCTCGCAAAGAAATCGGCACGCCGCGGAACGTCGATGTGCGCGAGAAACTCCTCATCGGGCAGCACCGGCTGGCCCGGCTCGTGGTGAGCGTCGCGAAGTTCCTCGATTGCTGCGACTTCGTCGTAGTTGCCGTGCCAGTAGATGTACTCGGCCAGCCCCATTGCCTCGTGCGGCGTGCACACGGACGGCATGTAGTGGTGACAAACTTCGTACAGGACGGCGAGCACCGTTTGCCCGAGGCCTTGCTGGATCGATTCGAGGCGTCGAATTCCCGAGCCAATAAATCGGATCGGGCCGCTTCCTGCCCCTTGTTCCGTGACGATGCGTACGAGCGCGGTGTTCTGCGGGCGGCATCCGTTTTTACCTTCGTCGCTGATCGCAAGGCACCAGTCGAACGGGCCAATATCGCTGGTGATCTCTTTCCAGATTCGCGGCAGCGCCTTCAAGGCCAAGTCGCTCTCGGTCGACGAGTCGTCGAGCTTTGCGGCGTCGGCTTCGGTCAACTGGCGACCGCGCAACAGAGCCAGCGACAACCGGCGCATGAAATCTGCGTCGTCGCCGAGCGTGTAGCGCGTCGGCACGTCGGGCGCGATGCGGGGCAGGGTGAGCGGGGCGGCGATCATGGCAGCAGCGGAACCTGGGATGACGGCAGGCGCAGGCGTTCGGCCGTGTTGTCGTTGTTCGATGCGACACGCGCCACGCTGAATGCGAGGGCGGCGTCGTACTTGCCGATCTGAGTCGGCAGCCGTTGGGCCTGCGTCAGCGTGTTGGTGCGCAGTCGCTTGCTCATTTCGCGCAGCGTCAGGCCTTTCGTGCCGACGGCGCGCCGGAAGGTATAGACGTTGCGGTTTCCCTTGACGGTCGGGCCTTCGATTTCGGCGTTGGTCAGTTCCGGGTAGGTCTGCGAGTAGAAGTCGCGGACCTGCTGCAGCGTGAATGCCGGCGCCGGGTCGGCGAGCTTGGCGCCGTTGTAGATGAATTCGCGCGCGAGAGCTTGGATTTCCATGATGTTGGCTCCGTGCGATCAGTACATGTCGACGCCGTCGTCGGCTGCGGCCGGCGCGATCGGGGCGGCTTCGACCGGCGCCGGTGCTGCTGCAAGCGCGGGCGCGTCGGCGGTCGGTGCGTCGGCGGCTACCGGGCCTGCGCTGGCGTTGTCGTCGAGGATGGACGTCTGGCGCGGGTCCGCTTGCGGCTCTTGGCCTGCGTCGCTGCTGCCGGCGCCTGCGTCGGTGGCCTTGTTCTTCGGCGGCCGGCCGCGGCCGCGCTTTTCTGCAGCCCCGGCTGCGTCGGCCTTCGGTGCGGTCAGTTCGGCGGCCTTGCCGCTGGCGTTGTTGGCCGATGCGCATGCGCGGGCTTGGTCGAGAACAGACAGCGCGCCCGGTTGATACACGGCGACCGCTTCGGCGAACTGCTCGTCGAGTTCCGCCGGCGTGCCTGCGACCGAAAGCGGCCAGAGCTTTTGCTCTTTCTTCGTCGGTTGCGGCGTGACGTTGACGCGCAGCTGGCCGCCGCCTTCGTCGGAGATCAGGATATTGAGCGGCGCGACGAGCGCCAGCTCATGCAAAGACTGAAACAGTGACATGCGAAAACCCCTTATGGTGGTGGTGTGTCAGGCCGCGAGGCCGTCGTAATTGCGATCAGCAAAATCGGGATCGCCCGGGTATCGGCCGGTGCCGTCGGCCCGATGCCAGCAATACAAAGATCCGCGACGATGGGGGAACCAGTAGCCAGAGCAGCCAAAGCAGCGCATGCGTCCCGCGTTCCGGTTGTTCATCCATTTGTCGACGCGATACGAACGCCTACCGCACGCGGTGCAGGCCGGTAGGCGTTCGTATCGATCGGGATGGCGGGGCAGGCAACGGCGCCGCGTGCAGTGGCGGCAACGAACATGGCAGCGAGGCATCGGTCAGTCCTCGGCGTCGCCGGCCTGCATGCGCTTGATGTCGAAGCGGCCGCGCGCGCGCTCGCGATTCTCGCGGGCGCGATGCGACGATTCGAGCGTGCGGCGCACGCTGTCGCGCTTGACGGCCTCGTCGAAGCTGCCGCGCATGCGCAGCAACTGCCACTCGACGCGCAGCAGGTGAAGTGGAACGGTCGATTTCTGCATGGCGGCCTCACGCATCGCGCGTCGCGATGATCGGCGCCGCTGGCGCCGGCTCGTCGTCCATCGTCCAGATGACGCAGGCAATGCCGACGCCGAGCCAAAGCAGGACGATTTTCCAGAGGGGCATCGGCGCGTTCATGCAGCCACCTTCGGAGAAGTGTCGCGGCAGAGATGGGCCATATCGGCAGCGATCGCCAGCTTGTCGGCGAGATCCGAGAGTCCGCGCCCGCGTAGTGCGCCGGACATCGCGCAAATAAAGTCACGCTGGGGCCGGCCAGAGAAGTCGTCGGGATTGGCTGGTTGGGCGGCAACCTCGAGGCATTCGATAAACGCGGCCTCGAGCTGTTTTGCGCTACGGACGTTTGTCATCGCGCACCTCAAATGCCGTAGGCCGGCGCGATAGCGCTGGCGATGAGGTAGAGGCCGAGCAGGCCGACTAACGGATGCCAGTCGCGGCGCGCCAGAAGGTGCGCGGCGCGCAGCCAGTGCTTATTCAGTGCATGCATTTCGTTCACCTCACATGGCGTCAGACGCCGACTAAGTGAGGCGGATGGTAGCGTAACGCGAACGATGGTGCAATAGCGTAACGCGAACTCTATTTATCCGAGCGCGAACGATTTCTGTAGGATAGAAGTAAGGTGCAAATTCTTACGATCCCTGATACTGTACGTATATACAGTACTTTGGGCTGTCCTGTTTAGGTGCGCGTTGGGAAAATGAAAAGAGCAATTCAGCGTGATGTGGCGATTTCGGTGGGGGCCGACGAGCCAGCGGAGGCCGCGCCAAGATTGGCGTTGGCGGATGTGGCGGGGAGGTTTCGCCCGGAGGCGGTGTCGACCCTGACGATTACGGTGGGGGAGGATGGCGCTATCAGCCATCGAATTCGTGTGCTGCCGGAACATCGGCAAGAGGTTGCCGACTGGCTGATAGCGTTGGCGCACCGGATCGGCGCGCCGGATTAACTCGCTTTGCGCTTTTGAGTTGAGGCGCCGGCTTTGCCCGGCGTATCGCCTTCTTCTACGAAGGCTGTCGCGTGGCGGGCTTGCGAAGATTGGGCGATCAGCCCGTTCACGAAGCCCATAACCTGGGCGCGTTGTATTTCCGTCAGGCGACTCCAGCCGGCGATGATCTCGGGATCGTTGTCGAGCCAGCCAATTTCTTTGCCGGTCATCTGCTCGATGTGGCGCGCCGCGTCATCGGAAATGCCGCGTGGCTTGCCGGTGCGCGAGTCCTTCGACGCATTGACCCATTGCCGGATCTGAATGTCGGTCTTCCCGATCAAGTCGGAGAGGCGCCCGGCACCGCCGACCTCGTCGATGAGGGCGCGGAGTTGTTCTCGCCTGATTTCGTGGCACGTTTTCATTGTCCGTATTGCATCCGATATCAGCTTCGACTGGAATTCGCGAAACGCGATTGACCGTACGGTAGCGTTACGCTATCGTTCGCGTCATGGAACTGACTACCTACCTCTCAAGTGCCGACGCGCCGTCGGCTGCCGACTTCGCGCGTTCGCTGGGGACCGCGCCGTCGGTCATCAGCCAGTGGCGCACTGGCGCCCGGCCCGTCCCAATCAAAAGCTGCGTTGCGATTGAGCGCGCGACCGACGGCGCCGTCACGCGCCGCGACCTTCGGGAAGACTGGCGCGACGTTTGGCCCGAGCTGACCGATTGGACGATGCGCTGTCGCATGCCCGCGACGCTCAGCGCGATCCGATTGCTGGGCATCGGTATTCATGGCTGCCGATCGGAGGCGGTGGCTACGTTCAACAGGTTCGAAATAAATCGTTCGTAAGCGCGCAGGTCGCGCTCGACCTGATTCGACGATTGGATTATTCCGCGCGAGCGCTGCTTGAACTGCGTTTGCGCGGGCTTCGGGGTGCGTGCGATGCGAAAGCGTGTAGGTTTCATGGCCTGTTTTTTCGTGGTGGATTAAACGGGGCAGGACGAATCCTACGGAACTTCGCGACACGTTAACAGGATGAAATGCAGTGAATTCCAAAGGTAAATTGTGACCAACAAATATAGCCAAACGGCTTGGATCGACGTGCTTTACACGTCCGTCCTAAATACGCCGGGAAAGGTGGAGGACGCCGCGCGATTTTTGACCGAAAGGCGCGGCACGCGAATTTCCGGGGAGGCGCTTCGCTGCCGCCTGCGCGAGGTCGAGGAAACGCGGATTTCCGGGGAGATGTTCGAACTACTCGTCGAGTGGATGCTGGAAAAGAACCAGCCGCACGCGCTCGATGCGGTGCACGCATTCAATGCCCGCTTTGGGCTGGTGGCCACGGCGGTGGAGCGGCCGGACGGCGAGCAGACTGTCGATGCGCTGGTGCGCTCCGTGCTGACCGTTGCGCGTGGCGCCGGCTCGCTGGCAGACGAGGTTGAGCGGGCGGCAAAGGCTGTCGCGATCGGGCGCAACGAGGCCGAGGCGATTGAGCGCGTCGGGCGCGATGCGCAGCGAGAGATTGAAAAGACTATCGGGATCGCACGCCGCGTCGCGTTGCGCCGTCGGCGCCGTCGCGCCTAACTGATTAATTTCGGAGAACGTTGGAATGGGCGAATTAGACCCATCGGATGCGCTCGCCCGCACGTCGGCGCCGGAGGCTGAGCAAAGTGTTATCGGCGCTCTGCTGTTGAGCAATGAAGCATTCGAGGATATTTCCGGGTTAATCGGCGAGAGCGATTTTACGGTCGGCGATAACGTCGTGATTTTTCGCGCCATTCGTGACCTGATTCAGCGTGGTGCGGTGGCCGACGCCATCACCGTGTACGAGCGGCTCCGCTCGACAGACGCGCGCGTCGATGAGCCGCTGGCGTATCTAAACGACCTTGTGCAGTCGACGCCGAGCGCCGCGAACATTCGCGGGTATGCCGAGATCGTGCGCAATCGATCGATTTCTCGTCGCATGCTGCGCGTCGCCGAGCGCATGCGTCAGGCCGTGCTGCAGCCGAACGGCCGCAGTCCGCTGGAGCTGCTCGATTTGGCTCAGTCGACGCTGATGCAGATTGTCGATCAGAACCAGACGGCCGACGCGGAATTCCGACCAATCGCGAGCGCGCTCACGGCGGTAATTGAGCAGCTCGACGAGCGCTACACCGCAGGCGGCGCCGCGCAGATCGGGGGCGTCGCAACGGGATATCTCGACCTTGATCGAGTGACCGACGGCATGCACGGCGGGGAGTTGATTATTTTGGCGGGCCGTCCGTCGATGGGCAAAACCTCGCTGGCAATGAATATTGCCGAGCACGTTGCCGTTGCGTTGCGCCTGCCAGTCGCGGTGCTGTCTCTCGAAATGCCTGATGAGCAGCTGGCGACGCGAATGCTGGCCGGCGCGGCCCGTATCAATCAACACAAGCTGCGCACGGCGAACCTGCGAGACGAGGATTGGACGCGCATCACGCATGGCACGACTGTTCTCGCGGACGCGCCGATTCACCTGCTCGACGCGTCGTCGATCACGCCGCTGCAATTCAAGGCGAAGCTGCGCCGCCTGCAGCGCCAGGTCGGGAAGCTCGGGCTGATCATTGTGGATTATTTGCAGCTCATGTCCGGCGATGGTGGTGGCGAAAATCGAACGACCGAGGTTTCGCAGATATCGCGCGAGCTGAAGAAAACCGCAAAGGAATTTGGCGTGCCGCTGATCGCGTTGTCGCAACTAAATCGCGGCCTAGAGCAGCGCCCGAATAAGCGCCCGATGATGTCGGATCTGCGCGAGTCGGGCGCTATCGAGCAGGACGCGGACGTCATCCAATTTATCTACCGAGACGAGGTGTACAACCCCGACAGCCAAGACAAAGGCACGGCCGAGCTGATCATTGCGAAACAGCGTAACGGGCCGCTCGCGACCATTCGACTAGGATTCCTAAACGAGTTGGCGCGCTTCGAGAATTACGCACAACCTTCGGGGGCATATTGATGGCAGTGCCAACCTCATATACATGGCGCCGCGCAATGACTGAGAGTGACCTTGGCAGCACGACAAAACTCGTGTTGTTCGTGATCGCGGAATACGCCAATGCGGCGGATGACACCTGCTGGCCGTCGCTGGAGACGATCGCCGAGAAGGCGAGCTTGTCCGAGCGTGCGGTAACAACGCACTTGGAAATAGCTATTAGCGGCGGATGGTTGATCCGATGGAAGACCAGGCGTCGGGATAGGCGGTGGGCGCATTGCCACTATCGGCTCGCGTGGCCGGATGACGTCGCTCGTCGCCTTCGGGATGACATTGATATCGGGCTGGCGGCGGTTGCATTCGAGCCCTCGACAGAAGGTGCTCAAAAAGTAGGCAACCTACATGAACGACGTTCAGGTAATGCCGGGGAGTTACTGGAAGCTGGTTCCAGTAATGCTCAAAAATTGAGCAACCTACCTGAACCACGTTCCAATTGCGGCGATGAGTTACTGGAATCTGGTTCCGAAGCTGCTGAAGAAATAGGCAACTTGGTGGAACCCGGTTCCGAAGTTGCCTACGATTTAAGCAGCGAAGGGGTGGATTTTGAAAGTTACTGGAACGTGCTTCCAACTAACAACCCAGTAGTCAGAGTTTACGAAACACCCTCTCTTTCTAATGCACCCCCGGCGGTAATTCTGGGGGGTGAGGGTACAAGCAGAGAGGAAGATCGTCAAGAGCCGGGCGGCGAAATGTTGGCGCGATGGATGGCTGACCGCCTGCTCGACAGCGATCCGGGCGCGGCGCGGCCGTCGATTGCGGAATGGGCAACTGCCGTCGATGAGATGCGCGTCGAGGATGGGCGAGCGGCAAAGCACATCGCTTGCCTCTGGGCTTGGGCGCTGGCGGATGGCTTCTGGACCACCGTCGTCACGCATCCGTCGCAGCTCCGGAAGCATTGGGAAAAGCTGCGCAAGCGGCGCAACAGTTCGCTGCGAAAGGCGGGAGCGCCGGTAGCTGCATCGCCTGCCGGCGACGATCGAATCTGTTCGCACGTCGACGAGAGTGGCCAGCGATGCACGCACGTCGCGACATCAATCCTCGGCGCGGGATCGTCGCGTCGAGGCTACTGCCGGCAGCACGTCGGCATCTACGAATAACAAACGGGGTTGGTATGACGTTCGACGAACGAATGGAAAATTGGAAGCGCGCCGAGGCCGGGCGCGGTGGTGGCGGTGGTCGTGATTCGCTGGTGGCGAGCATCTATTTCCCGTCGGTGGGCGGTCGGTCGGTGGACTCAACGCTCGACGTCGCGGACGCAGCGAAAGTCGAGGCCGCGGTGCGGCGCCTGCATCCGTCGCACCGCGATCTGCTGCGCATGCTGTACCTCTGGAACGCGAAGCCGGAATTCATTTGCCGTCGGCTTCGCATCAAGGTCTGGCCTGCACGTCATCTCGAACTGGAGACGGCTAAGGCTCGGCGTGCGCTGCTCGACCTGCTGACGCCGCCGGCGCCGCCGCGTGTGTTCGTGTCGATGCAGGCCGTCATCGATCGGATTGGAGAGAAGCCTCTTGCGGAATCGAAATAGCTCGCTTACACTCCGCTCCACAATCTGATTCCGGTTCCTACCGAGTGACGCGGCCCTTGCCGGGTCGTGTCACGTCAGGACGAACCTCAAAGGCCTCGACAGCGCAAGCGTCGGGGCCTTTTGCTTTCAGGTCGCGAGTACGAAAATCCAGCCCGCCCGGTGTATGCCGCGCGGGCTTTTTGCATTGGCGCGCTGCGCCGCTCCCGAGGGCAACCCATGAAGAACCTGTATGCGCGCTTTGTCTTGTGGCTGGCGCAGCCGCTCGTCGATCAGGTCGAGGTCGACAAGATCACGCTGTCCGCGTCGATCGACGGTCTGGCAGCGGCGTGCCGTGCGAACGCCAATGCGATCGCGGCCGAGCAGGCTGCGCGCCAGGCCGGCGACGGCGCTCTGTCGGATCGCATTCAGCCGTTCGAATTCTGATGCCGAAGAAAGCGCCGACTCCATGCCGCCATCGCGGATGCGGTCGCCTCGTCGAGACGCCCGGCTACTGCGATGAGCACAAGGCCGACGCCGTCGGCTGGCGGCCCGACCGCGAGCGCGGCAACCGACGCGAGCGTGGCCTCGCGCCGAACTGGGAGCGCACGCGCGCCGAGATCCTGAAGCGCGACAAGGGCTTGTGCCAAGCGTGCCTGCGCCGCGATCGCGTGACGTTGGCGACGACGGTGGACCACATCGTGAACCGCGCCGAGGGTGGTACGGACGATCCGGCGAACCTCGAATCGTTGTGCGACGCGTGCCACAAGGCGAAGACCGCGAAGGAAGCGGCCCGCGCCCGTGCGCGTCGACGTCGCGGCCGTCCGGCCTCGACAGTCGACGGGGCGCTCGACAGTTGGAACACGCCTGGGGGGTAGGGGGTTCAATCTCTGCGGCCTGTCCGGCTTCGACCGCACGTTCAGCTTCGATTTTATGGCGACCATTTTTGAGAGAGGGGGGGGGTTAAGACTCTCGCCTTGTAGAGCCGATGAAACAAGCCTTGGTGGCTTTTTCGTCGGCTTTTTCTTTGGGAGGGCTCTATGGCCTCGTTTGACGATGTGAGCGGGCCGCCGGATGCGGCCGAAACGTCGGTGCCGGTCGAGGCGGTTGGAAAGCAAATCCAGTCGCCAAAGCCGCCGCCCGGCGTCCACTTCGACTCCCAGCACCGGAAGGTCTGGGACTACCTCTGTTCGGCGCTGCGCGATGAGGGCGTGCCGCATCGCACTGCAGGCGTCGCGCTCGCGATCATCTGCACCGACTTCGTGCGGTGGGTGAAAACCGAGGTGCAGCTGCGCGACTTCGAGCGGATCAATAACGGATCGTTCATGACGGTCACGCCGAACGGTCACGCTCAGCCGCACCAGCTGTACTACGCGGCGAAGTCTCTGAAGGAGGGGCTGCTCAAGTGTCTTCCCGAAGCGTGTTTGACACTGCCGTCGATGCTGATCGCGAAGTCGAAGATGCAGGACGAGAACCCGCAGGACGATTTGTTCGATCAGCTGACGGGACACGCTCAGTCTCACCCGAGCGCCTTGAACGTCTAGCCCCGGCCGCGCCCGAGCTGTGGGACGTCGAGTACGGATTGCCGGTGCTGCGCGGCGAGGTGGTGGTCGGCGAGTTTGTGTTTCTCGGCGTGCTTCGGCACTACGAGGATCTCGTCGACGGCCCGGCCCGTGGCCTGGTGTTCAGTGCCGCGCATGCGTGGCATTGCATCCGCTATATCGAATCGTCGTTCCTGCATATCAAGGGCGCGCTGGCCGGCCAGTGCCTGACGCTCGATCCGTGGCAGCGGTTCTTTACCGCCGTGCTGATCGGGTGGCGCCGGACCGGGTCCGGCCTGCGTCGCTTTCGTGTTGGCTACGAGGAAGTCGCGCGGAAGAACGGTAAGTCGACGTGGAAGGCGGGGCTGGCCGACTACCTGTTCCTGATGGATCGGGAGATCGGCCCCGAGGTGTACACGATCGCGACGACGCGCGAGCAGGCGATGAGCGTTTTCAAACCGGCGCTCGACAACTACAAGCGCCGGCACCGCAAATCGAAGAAATTCGCCAAGGTCGTGAAGATTTACGACGGCGCGAACCAGGAGCGTATCGCGCTAGGCAGCGGCGTATTCAAGCCGCTGCCGGCGAACGCGGAGTCGCTCGACGGTTTGAACCCGTCTGTTTGCGTGGTCGACGAACTGCACGCCCACCCGACGCGCGAGGTGTGGGACGTGATGGAGTCGGCATTCGGCGCGCGGCAGCAGCCGCTGTTGCTGGCGATCACCACGGCCGGGTACATCCTCGACGGGATCTGCACGGAGATCCGCGGATATCTGGTCGCGGTGCTGCGTGGGTTGAAGGTCGACGATGCGTTCTTCGGGTTCATTTTCACGCTCGACGTCGGCGACGATCCGTTCAATCCGGAAGTGTGGGTCAAGTCGAACCCGAGCCTCGGGAGCGCGAAGACCCGCGATTACATGGTCGCCCAGGCGACGAAAGCGAAGGATCTGCCGAGCGCGAAGGCGAATTTCTTCACGAAGGATTTGAATGTCTGGGTTAGCTCGGCGCTGACTTGGTTCGACGTGAACGTGTGGGATCGCGGCGGCGAGAAATTCAACGAGCGGCAGCTGCGCGGCCGGCGTTGCTTCGGCAGCCTCGACCTCGCGAGCACGACTGACCTTACCGCGTTCGTGTTGACTTTTCCTCCGATTGATGAGGATGACGAATGGTTCGTTCTGGTCTATTGCTTCGTGCCGCGAGCCAAGGTCGATAGCCAGTCGAAAAGCGATATGGCGCCGTACGCAAAATGGGAGGCCGAGGGCTGGCTCACCGTGACCGACGGCGACGTGCTCGACTTCAAGGTCGTGCGCGACAAGGTGATCGAGGCGCACGAAATATTTGAGCTCGTCGAATGTGGCTTCGACGTGTGGAACGCGACGCACCTCGCTAACGAGCTGATCGAGGCCGGCGTGAACATGGTGCAGGTGCCGCAAAGCGTTGCCGGCCTGTCGCCGGGCGCGAAGTTGCTCGAGCGCCTGGTGTACGGCAAGAAATGGCGTCACGGCGGGAACCCGGTGTATCGCTGGGCGGCGCAGAACGTCGCGCTTTACATCGACGGCAACGAAAACATAAAGCCGGATAAGAAGCGGTCGAGCGGCCGTATCGATCCGATTGTCGCAACCTGCGGCGCGCTTAGCCGCGCGCTGCTGCATGAAACGCCGGACGATCCGTACGCGGAGCGCGGTCTCAGGAGTCTTTGATGCGTGATTTTCTCTTTCGTATCCGGCGTGCGCTGGAGGCGTTGTCGCGCGCGCGCAATCCGGTGCGGCTGATCCAGCGTCAGCCGATCGGCGACGACGGCGCGCTTGACGTAGCCGACGGTGACATCGTGGTGGTGCGCTGCGTTGCGCATCCGGCCGAGGAAATGCGGCAGGCGTTGGAGCGTCAGTTTCTCGCGGCGTTTCCGCGGCGCGTGCGCATTCTCGTGCTCGGCCCCGGGATCGACTTCGATGTGCTGACGGCGGCGCCTGCGCGCGAGAGCGGGGAGGCCTGATGGGATTCCTCGCCAAGAGCGCCGGGCCGGGCGTCATCGATTCGTCGCAGGCGCTCGCCGACATGATCGGCTTGTCGTACGAGTCGCTGACCGGCGTGAACGTTTCGGCCGAGACGGCGATGCGGTTCTCGACGGTGTTCTCGTGCGTGCGCGTCATCTCCGAGTCGCTCGGCATGCTGCCTTGCTCGCTGAAGCGCCGCGTCGGCGAGACGCGGAGCAGCGCATCGGACCATCCGGTCGACCGGATTATCCGCGTGGCGGCGAACGAGTTCATGACGTCGGCCGAGTGGAACGAGCTGGTGGGCCTGACGCTCGCTCAGCACGGCAATTTCTACGCGTGGAAAAACGTCGTTCGCGACGAGCTGCGTGAGCTGTTGCCGCTCAATCCAGCGTGCGTTACGCCGAAGCTCGATGCGGGCTGGAACGTGACTTATCAGGTGACATTTCCGTCGGGGGCGACGCGCACGCTCGGTGCGTCCGAGGTTTTGCATATTCGGCTGTTTGCACGCGATGGGCTCACCGGTATCAACCCCATTCAGTACAACCGCGAGACGATCGGCCTCGGCATCGCGGCCGAGCGCCAGGGCGCGCGTTGGTTCAAGCAAGGCACGCGAATTTCCGGGGTGCTGTCGACAGACGGCTCTTTGAAGGACGACGCCTACAAGCGCATTCGTGCTGACTGGGAGCGGACCTACAGCGGCGACGAGAACGCGTGGAAGGTCGCGATCCTCGAGGCCGGCTTGAAGTTTCAGCCGGTCGCGATGAACGCCGCCGATGTGCAATGGCTGGAGGGGCGAAAGATGCAGCGCTCCGAAATCTGCGGGCTGTACCGCGTGCCGCCGCACAAGATCGGCGACCTCGAGCGCGCGACATTCACGAACATCGAGCAGCAGAGTCTCGATTTCGTGATCGATTGCATGGTGCCGTACGTGGTGAAGATCGAGCAGCGCTATGCGGCCTCGCTGCTGTCGCCGAAAGACCAGGCCGAGTATTACGCGCACTTCAACCTCAATGCGTTGATGCGAGCGGACATGCAGACGCGGTCGAATTTCTACATGCGCATGCAGCAGTGCGGTGCGCTGAGCTCGAACGAAATCCGTGCGCTCGAGGATCTCAACCCGCGGGAAGGCGGCGACGTGTATCTCACGCCGGTAAATATGGCGGTCAACGGCGGTTCTGGAAAGGAAAAGAGCGATGGCAGTTAAACGAATGGATGTCGGCTTCCAGATCAAGGCCGTCAAGGATACGGGGGAATTCGAGGGCTACGGATCGGTGTTCGGCGTCGTCGATTCGTATGGCGACGTTGTGCAGCCGGGCGCGTTCACGAAATCGCTCTCGAACTGGGCCGCGAAGGGCCGGCTGCCCGCGATGCTCTGGCAGCACAAATCGGACGAGCCGATCGGCATCTACACGGCCATGCACGAGGACCAGCACGGCCTGTACGTCGCCGGGCAGTTGCTGATCGACGACGATCCGACGGCGCGCCGCGCGTACGCGCACATGAAGGCAGGTTCGATTTCGGGCCTGTCGATCGGCTATCAGTTGGCCGATGGCGGTTGGTCGTACGACAGCGGGAAGGGTGTTTTCCTGCTGAGCGAGATCGATCTGTGGGAGGTATCGCCGGTGACATTCCCCGCGAACGACGAGGCTCGCGTGCAGACGGTCAAAAGCGCGCTCGCGGCCGGCAGCGTGCCGGATGAGCGGTCGCTCGAGTTGCTGCTGCGCGACATGGGATTCAGTGCGAGCCAGGCCTCCGGCCTGCTCGCGAAAGGGTATGGGGCGCTCGGCGATCGCGTCGAGGTCAGTGGGCTGGCCGATCTGAAGTCGGCGATCGAGGCGCGCGGTAAGGCGCTCGTTTAATTCATAGGGGAAGCATATGGAAGCATTGGTCGAAATCAAGCGGCTCGTTCAGGAGCAGGGCGTCGCGTGGGAAGAATTCAAAAAGCAGAACGACGCCCGCATCAACAACCTCGAGAAAGGCGGTAGCGGCGCCGACTACGAGGCGAAGCTCAGCAACATCAATACGACGCTCGACGAGCTGAAGTCGGCGCTCAAGTCGCTCGAAACGAAATCCGGTCGCCTGCCGCTGCCGGGCCAGGACGACGCTGCGGACCCGGAATACAAGTCGAATTTTCTCGGCTTCATGCGCAAGGGTGCGAACGAAGTTGATCTGCGTGCAAAATCGGTGAACACCGGATCGGATTCCGACGGCGGTATCGCCGTGCCGCAGGAGTTCGACCAGAACATCCTGCAGCTGCTCCAGCGCGAGACGCCGATGCGTGAAGTGGCCGCGCAGATCACGATCAGCACCGACGATTACAAGAAGCTCGTCAATCTCGGTGGCAGTGGGTCGGGCTGGGTGGGCGAAACCGACGAGCGGCCGACGACGGCCAATTCGAAGTTGGCGCAGATTTCGTCGTTCTTCGGCGAGATCTACGCGAACCCGAATGCTACGCAGCGTTCGCTCGACGATATCTTCTTCGACGTCGAGGCGTGGATCTCGTCCGAAGTCGTGCAGGAATTCACCGACCAGGAAAACGCGGCGTTCACGGCCGGCGACGGGAACAAAAAGCCGAAGGGCTTTCTGGCGTACGCCAGCAACAATAAGCGCGACGACGATCGCGATTTCGGCACGCTTCAGTTCGTGGGTTCCGGCGCGGCGGCTGCAATCTCCGCCGACGGCCTGCTCGACCTCGTGTACGCGACGAAGAAGGGCTATCGCAAGAACGGCTCGTGGATGCTCAATGGCCTGACGGTCTCCGCGGTGCGCAAGCTGAAGGACGAGCGCGGCGACTACATCTGGCAACCGGGCCTGCAGTCGGGCGAGCCGGATCGCCTGCTCGGTTACGCGGCGGTCGAGAACGACGACATGCCCGACGTCGCGGCTGGCGCGTTCCCGATTGCCTTCGGCGATTGGAAGCGCGGCTATCAGATCGTCGACCGCGTTGGCGTGCGTGTGCTGCGCGATCCGTATACCAACAAGCCGTTCGTGCAGTTCTATACGACGAAGCGTGTTGGCGGTGGCGTTCTCGACAGCAATGCGCTGAAGCTGATGAAGATCGACGCGGCCGCCGCTGCTGGCGGCGGCGCCTAAGCCAATCAGGCGGCCGGGAGACCGGCCGCCTGCAACGATTCGGGGGAGTCGTGGACAAGCGATATGCAAACCGCGCGCTGAGCATGCCCGATGCGCGAGACCCGCGCGGACGGCTGCCGCGCCCGCGGATGAATGCTGCGGTGGCTCGGCCGGCGCCGGGCGCTCCGCGCGTGCCGGCGCGATTGGTCAAGGGAGGTGGTCGTGATTGATCTCGCCCGCGCGAAATTGCAGTGTCGGGTTGAATCGGCTGATGAGGATGTGCTGCTGCAGGGTTACATCGCGTCGGCCCGCATCGGCCTCGAAGGCTATCTGAAGCGAAAGCTGTACGAGACGGCCGCCGCGCTCGAGGCAGCCGCCGACGGCTCCGGCCTGGTGATGACCGAGGCGCACGACCAGGCGATGCTGCTGCTGATCGGCGAGTGGTACGCCAATCGCGAGCCGACAGCCGGCGCGTTGCCCGCTGCGGTCGCGTGGCTGGTTGAAGGCGACCGCTTTTACACGGTGTGACCATGAAAGCCGGAAAACTTACCGAGCGGGTCGATATCGAGCGCGCCGGCGGCGCTACCAATGAGAATGGCGAGGCATTGCCGGATTCGTGGGTGCTGCATGCGCGCGTGTGGGCGAATGTCGAATTCATCAACGGCGTGAAGCACGTCGTGTCGGGCGCGACGCGTTCGTCGGCGGTGGCCAGCGTGCGCATTCGGTATCGATCGGATATCGACGCGACGATGCGCGTGCGTTACCTCGGGCAGATTTTCGACATCGTTGCCGTGCTGCCGAATCGCGGCGCTGGCCACGTCGATCTGTCCGTCAAGACAGGAGAAAGCTATGTCGGTGCAGGTGATCGGCCTCAGTGACCTGCAGAAAGATTTGCAGAAGCTGGCCAAGTCGCAGACGCGCGCGGTCCTGCGCAAGGCGACGGTGGCCGGTGCGAAGGTGCTCGCGGCCGGCGCTCGAAAGCGTGCTCCGAAAGAGACCGGGAAGCTGCGCAAGAACATCAAGGCGGCAGCGCTGAAGCAAAAGGATGCACCGGGTTTGGCGGTCGCGGGCGTGCGCGTGAGCACGAAGGGCGGTGCCGATTCGCCCACGAATGCGTTCTATTGGCGTTTCGTCGAACTCGGCACGCGCTATAGCCGAGCCGAGCCGTTCATCCGGCCTGCATTCGACCAGGGCATCGGCGAGGCCGAGTCGGCGGTTCGTACCGAGATCGCGCGCGCGATCGACAAAATTACAGGGGGCTTCGGTTGAGCACGGTCGTTATTCGCGATGTGCTGGCCGGCCTGGCCGGCGGCAACGGTTTCATCGGCCTTGCTCCGGCAGGGACGGCGGCGCCGTATTTCGTCGTAAGCCTCGTGAGCGGCGAGCGTGAGATGGCGCTCGGCGGTTTGACGGGTGGTCGGTCTGGTTCGTACCAGGTGGATTTCTACGCCGCAACGTACGCGACGGCCGATTCGATGGCCGATCAGGCTTGCGATTTGATGGGAGCGGCGACGGCGCAGTTTTCGCTCGGCGCCGTGACGGATCTGCCCGACGACTATTCGAGCGTCGACAAGACGTTCCGCGTCAGTCTGGAGTTTGGCGTGCAGTTCTGACGCCGCTGTTTCGTGTTGAATTTTCGCCCGCCTCGCGCGGGCATTTTTATTTGGAGGCTCTATGGCCGGTAAAAGCAAGCGCATCAAGTCGCAGGGGCTGAAGCTCGAAATCTCGAGCTTGCCGAGCGAGGATCTCGACGCCCAAGGGCTGGTGTTCGTCGACCTGAGCACGTCGGGCAAGCAGGTTTCGTTTCAGGGCGGCCAGTCCGACGAAATCGACACGACTACGTTCGCCAGTGACGAGAAGGAATTCGAGCTCGGCCTCGGCGATCCGGGCGAGCTGTCGATCGAGGGCAACTACAAGCCGAGCGACGCCGGCCAGGCGGTGCTGCTCGCAGCGCACACGAGCAAGGCGAAGTACGTGATCCGCGTGTCGTTCGCCGACGAGGATTCGACGAAGTTCCTCGTGGTCGGCATGGTGCGTCAGTACCAATGGCAGGCGGCCGTCAACGGCGTCGTGTCGTCGACGTACAGCCTGCGGCTGAGCGGCGGTTCGAAGATCGTCACGACGCCGGCCGCGGGCTAATCGACGTCACCCACCATTCACCAGGAAATCATCATGACAACCCCGATCGCAATGGCGACCGCCGCGGCGCTGCGCGCTGCAATCCTCGATCCGCTCGTCGGCTGGCCTGTAGAAGTGCTGGACGTGCCCGAATGGGGCGGCCCGATAACGGTCCGCTCGCCGTCGAAAGACGATAAGGATTTCTGGCTGGGCGAGCTGACTGCGCTGGCTGATGTCCAGCCCGAGGACGACGTCGATACGCGGACTCGCAAGTTTCTGTCGGTGCCGGAAGCCGAACACGTCAAATCGCACGCTCGGTTGTTCGTGCGCGTCGCGTTCTATCGTGACGAAGACGGCCGTGGCAAGCGCCTGCTCTCGGATATCGACGTCGGCGACGTGGCCGCAACGTTCGGGCCAATTCACGAGCGCGTCGTCGCGAAGGCGATCGAGATCGGCAAGCTGAACGTCGATCCGATCGAAGACGGAAAAAACGTGCCCGCCGAAACCCAACCCTCCGCCTAGAAATGGCGCTTGCGCTCCGGCTCGGCCGCACGTTGGCCGAGCTGCGCGCGCAGATGACAGCCGAAGAATTCAGCCTCTGGCAGTGGTTCGACTCGGAATCGCCGATCTCGGACGATCGAGGCGATTTCCTTGCGGCGATGATGGCGTCGTCGGCTTTCCAGGCGCAGGGCGGCAAGGTGAAGCTGTCCGATATGCTGCCGAACTGGAGCGGCGAACCGGCCGTCGATGTTGGCGAAGCCGAGGACGAGAGCGAGGGCGAGGCGGGGGATATGGAGGGCGGCGGTTCGTTTAAATCCGTACTCCTAAGTATGGCGAAGTAGGCGGAAAAATATGGCAACCAGTCTGCGGGAATTAGTCGTCGCCGTGACGGCGAACACGTCGGCGTTCGATGCGCGCATGCGTGGGATGGTGTCGTCGTCGGGGTCGTATTTCGGTGCGGTGGTTGCGGGCGCGCGTACGGTCGACGATGCGCTCGTGGCGAACGCCGCGAGTGTGCAGGTGACGGTGCGCGCGCTGGAGGGCGCGAGCGGTGCGCTTCGCGAGTTTGCTGGCGCGGCCGCGGCTGCATTCAGCGTGCACCAGCTGATTGAGTATGCGGACGAATGGACGAACCTGAGCAACCGGCTCAAGATCGTCACGCGTGATCAGGCGGATTTTGCCGTCGCGCAGCAGGCCGTGCTGGATATCGCGCGCGAGACGCGGCAGCCGCTCGACGCGACGGCCGAGCTGTATCAGCGGATCGCGAACAACACGCAGAATCTCGGCCTGACCATTCGGCAGGTCGGGCCGCTGGTGCAGACGATCAGCAAGGCCGTCGCGCTGTCCGGCGTGTCGGCCGACACTGCGCGGCAGGGCATTGTGCAGCTCGGCCAAGCGTTCGCGTCAGGCCAGCTGCGTGGTCAGGATTTGAACAGCGTGCTCGAGGAACTGCCGGCCGTCGCCGATGCGATCGCGCGCGGTATGGGTACATCGTCGGCGCGCCTGAAGGCGATGGCCGAGGAAGGCAAGCTAACGGTTACGAACCTGGTCGACGCGTTGAATAACGCGGCGAACAGCACCGATACGCTGTTCGGCAAGCAGGACATTACGGTCGGCCAGTCGATGACGCGGCTGCAGACGGAGGTGCTGGCGTACGTCGGCCATGCGAACGAGGCGACCGGTGCGAGCGGCAAGCTGTCGTCGGCGATTCTGTACGTCGCCGACAATCTGTCGGCGATCGTTTCCGTGTCGGCTTCGCTGGCGGCCGGCCGGCTCGGCGTGTATTTTGTGCAGACGTCGGTGGCGGCGGCGACTGCGGCGAAGGCGTGGATTGCCTCGCGCGCGGCGCTGGCGGCGGAGACGGTTCAGCAGCGCGATTCGGCTGCTGCTGCGTTGCAGAAGGCCACGGCCGACGCGGAGGCGGCCGCGATGGCGCTGCAGCGCGCGCAGGCTACCGAGGCGGCCACCGCTGCGGAGCTGGCCGGCCTGCGGGCGATGCGTGAAAGCCTCGCGCTGCAAACCGCGCTGACGGCAGGCTCAATCGAGTACACGCAGGCGAAGATCGCCGAGGCGCGGGCGATTGAGGCTGCGGCGGCCGCGCAGGTGGCCACCGCGCGCGGCAACTTGTCGAACAGCCAGGAGATCGGCGCGCGCATTATCGGCACGCCGTACGCGGCGATTATCGCGCGCGAGACGGTTGCGGCGCAGGCCGAGCTGGAACGATCGGAGGCGGCGCTGTCGCTGGCGCAGCAGCGCCGCGTGGCGCTGGAAGCCGCGCTCAACAAGGGGCAGATCGACCGGCAGCAGTACACGGTTTCGCTAGCGGCGGCAGACAAGGCGCTGGCGGCGGCCGAGCGCGATGTGACGCTTGCCGAGCAGGCGCGCGCGCGAGCCGATACGGCGGCTGCCGCGTCGACTGCGCGGTTGGCTGCGGCGACCGAGGCGGCGGCCGCGTCGCAGGTCGCATTCGCCAGCGCCGGCACGATGGCGCGCTCGATCGGCACCGGGTTGCTCGGCGTGTTCGGTGGCTTGCCGGGCATCTTGGCGACAGTGGCCACGGTGGCGCTCGGCGCGGCCGTCAACTGGCTGGTGTTCCGCGACAACGCGGCGAGTGCCACGTCGAGCATCATCGACATGAAGGCGCCGATCGACGAGATCATCGGCAAGTACCGGCAGCTCACGCCTCTGCTGCAAGAGGCGGAGCGTATGCGCGCGAAGCACTCGCAGCAGGACGCGGTGGCCAGTGTGGATTCCGGGTATCGCGGCTTGGCAATGCGCGCTTCCCAGGCCGTTACGCCGGTTGTGTACGACGGCTCGATTCCGCTGGTGTCCGACAGCGACCAGAAGGCGCTGGATCAGTTTCTCGCGGGGCTGGATCGTATCAAGTCCGCCGACATGGGCGTCGACGCTAAGTCGCAGCAGATCAGCGGCCTGATTGCAGCGTTTGTCGGTGCGACGGGTAGCAGTAGCGATCTGCGCGAGGAAATGGTGAGGGCGGCCGGCTCGATCGATACCGCGGCGCTTGCATCGCAGAAAAGCGCCCAGGCATTCGACGCAATGAACGCGGCTGCGGGCAACGCGGCCGACGGGATCAAGCTGCTGACCGACGCGAATAATTTCTTCGCGAAGGGCATGGCGGTCGAGGCCTGGGAAAAGTACATCACGAAGATCAAGGAGGAATCCGACGTCGTCGGGCTGTCTGCCCAGGCCAAGGCCGAGTACGAGGCGCGCTCGAAGGGCGCGAACGACGCGCAGGCCAAGCAGGTCGGGCTGCTCGCGGGCCGGGCCGAGTCGTACAAAAAGCTTGAGAAGGCAATCGAGGACAAGGACGGCAAGGCCGCCTCGGGCGCACGCACGAACATCGACAACCTGACGCGTGAGCTGGCGCTCATGAATCAGCAGATGGTCGTGGCCGCGGCGCTGTCGGAATTTCAGGCCGCGATCAACAGCAAGAAATACGACAAATATGGCTTCACGGCTGATGCGGCCGTCGCGGCCGCCGCGGTGCGCGGCAAGAAAGCCTACGACGACACGCTGAAGGAAGCGGCCGATCAGTCGGCGAAGGTGGCGGCGAACGCCGCGGAAAACCCTAAAAAGACGCATGCGCGGGCGGTCACGACGCCCGAGGGCGATCGCACGCTGGAGAACATCCAGCAGCGCATCGCGCAGCTCAAGGTCGAGGCGGTGGCGTCCGACAAGCTGACGCAGTCGGAAAAGGATCTGCTGGCGTTCGATCAGAAGATCACCGATCTGCGCAGCAAGCGCACGGCGCTGACGGCCGCCGACAAGAGCACGCTGCAAAGCGCCGACGCGATCCGAGCCGCGTACACGACGGCGGCGAACCTGGAGCATGAGGTTCGCCAGCGCGAGGCGATCAACAAGCTGAAGGAGCGCAGCGCGCAGCTCGACGCTGAGGTCGCGGATTATTCGAGCGAGCGTGCGCGCGAGGTGCAGCGCTCGCTTGACGCGCTGTCGCAGGGTGACAATGCGCGCGATCTGAACACGTCGATCAGCCGCGTCAGCGACGAATTCCGCCGCCGGCGCGACGAGCTTACGAAGGGCGCCCGTAAGGACGGCACGCTGAACACGCCGGAATACACGGGCGAGATCGCCAAGCTGAACGCGGCCGAGCAGGATCAGGTCGAGCGGGAGCGCGGCTATCTGGCGCAGCGCCTGGCGCTGCAGTCCGATTGGCGCGTTGGTGCGTCGCGTGCGATGGCGCTCTATCAGGAGTCGGCGACAAGCGCGGCGCAGTATGCCGAGGATGCATTCACGAACCTGTTCAAGAGGTCGGAGGATGCGCTCGAATCGTTCGTGACGACCGGTAAGCTCGACTTCAAATCGCTGATCACCAGCATGCTCGCGGATCTCGCGCGCTACGAGGCGCGCGCGGCGATCTCGCAGGGCGCGAGCTGGCTGAGCACGGCGCTTGGCCTAGGCGCGTCGGCGATCAGTTCAAGCGCGCTGATGGGCGGCGCCTCGGTGGCCGGCAACTACGGCGTCGGTCAGAACACGTACGGTTTTACGATCGCGCGAGCGAGCGGCGGGATCGTGCGCGGTGCAGGCACGGCGACGAGCGACAGCATCGACGCGAAGCTGTCCGACGGCGAGTTCGTGGTTCGTGCGGCGGCGGTGCAGCGGCCCGGTGTGCGAGGCCTGCTCGAGCGCATCAACGGGCAAGGCATGGGGGCGGCGGTATCGAGCGGTTTCGCTCGCTTCGCCTCGGGCGGGCTCGTTGGAGGTGGTGGCGCGGCCGGCGCGGCCGGCGGCCTCGCGCTGTCGATCTCGGCTCCGGTCACGGTGCAGAACGGGGCCGGCTCGGGTGGTGCGGCAAACGACGGCCTCGCCGCGCAGTTACAGTCGATGATCCAGTCGATGATGAAAGCCTTCCTGACCGAGCAGCTTCGGCCAGGTGGCCTACTTTGGAAAATGCAGTACCAGCGTTAATTTTCGGCCCGCCGCGTGCGGGCCTTTTTCATGGGCGCTCGCATGACAGAGACTTTTTCGTGGTCGCCGGCGCTCGGCGGCCAAGGCGATACGACGTGGTCGGTGCGCGAGGCGAAGTTCGGCGACGGCTTTACGCAGCGCGTCGAGGACGGGATCAATAACGAGTCGGATTCGTGGCAGCTCACGTTTCGCGGCCGTCGTGAAGTGGTGATGCCAATCCGCGATTTTCTGAGCAAGCATCGCGGCGCGCGTGCGTTTTTCTTTACCCCGCCTGGTGGCGAGCAGGGGCTGTATGTGTGCAAGGCGATGAGCCGGGTTTTCAACACCGCGACCGTCTTCACGATTACGGCCACGTTCGAACAAACTTTTTCTCCGTGACCTATGACGACTTTCGAGCTAATCAACCTCGGCAACGACAATGCCGGGACCGGTGGCGACAGCTATCGATCGGGGAACGACAAGATGAACCGAAACCTGGCGCGCCTCGAGCGCACGGTCGCTGGTGATATCACGTACGTTGCCGATACCAAGGCGCTCGACGCGACGCACCTGGGGAAGCGTGTCGGTTTATTGTTTCAGGATGCAGGCAAGTCCTTGCCAATGCCGGTGGCGAGCACGACGCCGAACAATTCTACGATCCTGCTCTGGAACCTCGCGCAGGCCGTCAGCATCGTGCCGCAGAACAACGAAGGTATCGATATGGGGTCGCTGCAGAACGGCGACTGGGCGTTGTACCAGTGCGATAACGGGTACGGCTGGCACTGCGTCGCGCGCGGTCGGATCGGCTGGAACGAGATCGTGTCAGGCAACCTCTCGGTGCGTGGCGCGTTCGATGTGGCCAACACGATCACGACGCGAAGCGAAATCATCGGCGGTGCCGGTTCGGACGAGGGGCGCGTTCGCCTTGGTGGCTCGCCGGGCTATTTCTATTCGTCGTCTGCTGGTGCGGGATTCTGGGGCGGCAGTGCCGGCGGATCGTTTCAGTTCACGATGAACGACAAGAAATTCCGCATCAACGGGAGCGAGGTCGCTATCAAGAGCGGTCAGCGGAACATTTCGCTCGGCAGCAGCGCAAGCGAGCAAATCCCGTCGAATGGCTCGAATTCCGATCAGCTCGGCCAGGTCTTCGGCTTCGCCTACACACACCCGACAGAGGGTGCCGGTGTCCTGTTTGTTACGGCTCTGATGCGTCTCGGTTGGCTTTCGGGGAATGCGTTCTTTCTCGCGCTGGAACTGCGCCTGTACGACACGGTCGCGCAGACTTTTGTCGTGGTCGAGAGCTGGGGCGTCGATTTCAACCAGGGCGACATGGGACTGTATTGGGCCAAATCGGTCTCGATTCCCCTCGCTCAATCAGGCCTGATTCCGGGGCGCAATTACGAGATCCGGCTGTACGCAGGAAAGACGTCGGACGGTCGCTGCCAGATCGGCCTGCGTGGCGCCGGCGTCGCGTTCTAGGGAGGCAGCATGGGTGTCATCGCGGATTCGCAACTGCTGCAGCCGGGCGCAGAGGTGCTGTTGTACGAACTCGACGCCACGGCCATAGGAGGTGACGTCGCCTACTTCCACGGCCATCGACAGGTCGAGCCGATTACGTGGCGCGGCGTCGACTACACCGCTTGGCCCCTCGAGGCGAAGGGCTTCGAGGTGTCGGGTTCCGGCACGCAGGCCCAGCCCACGCTGCAGGTCGGCAATTTGGACGGTTCGATTTCGGCCTTGTGCCTTGCGCTCGATGACATGGTCGGGGCGACCGTCACGCGTCGGCGCACGCTCGTGACGTATCTCGACGCGGCGAATTTTCCCGACGGAAATCCGAGCGCTGACCCAGGCGAGGAATTCCCGCCAGAGCTTTGGGAGATCGAGCGGAAGTCGCACGAGGATAACGAGTACGTCGAATTCGAGCTGTCGTCGCCGCTGGATTTTCAGGGCGAGCAGTTGCCCCGCCGGCAGATCATCGCCGGCATGTGCAGCTGGGAATACCGGTCGGCCGAGTGCGGCTACACGGGCGGGCCGTGCGCCGACGAGAACGATGTGCCGACCGCCGATGCCGAAAAGGACCGATGCGGCTTGCGGGTGCGTTCCTGCAAGCTCCGCTTCGGCGAGAACAATGAGTTGCCGTACGGCGGCTTTCCAGCAGCGGGCCTGGTCCGCACCTGATCCATGGAAACGAAAACTCTCAACGCGATTCGCGCTCACGCGATTCGTGCTTATCCGCTCGAGTCTTGCGGGCTGGTGGTGGTCGCGCGCGGACGCGAGCAGTACGTCGAATGCAGCAATGCCGCGACCGGTGGTGATCACTTCGTGCTGCCGGCGCAGGAATTTGCGGATGCCGAGGATCGCGGCGCGGTGGTGGCGGTGGTGCACTCGCATCCGGACGCGCCGGCCGCCGCATCCGAGGCCGATCAGGCCGCCTGCGAGGCGTCGGGCATCGCGTGGCACATCGTCGAGGTGCGGCGCGACGATAGCGGCGCGGTGTTGGTCGGCGACCTGGTCACGATCGAGCCATGCGGCTTTCAGGTTCCGCTCGTCGGCCGATCGTTCGCGCACGGCGTGCTCGACTGCTACACGCTTGTCCGTGACTGGTGGCGTACCGAGCGGGGCGTCGTGCTGCGCGATTTCGCGCGGCGCGACGAGTGGTGGTGGCAAGGCGGCGATCTGTACATGCAGCACTATCGCGACGCCGGTTTCGAGCCAGTCGTGGATGGTGCCGAGCTGCAGCGCGGCGACGTGATTCTGATGCAGGTGCGCGCCGATGTGCCGAATCACGCCGGCGTTTATCTGGGCGACGGGACGATGCTGCACCACCTGTATGGGCGTCTGTCGAGTCGCGATCCGTATGGCGGTTATTGGCGCGAAATCACGCGCCTCGTTGTGAGGTACGAGCGATGAGCGAGCGAGTTCGAACCATTCGTCTGTACGGCGCGCTCGGCACGCGCTTCGGCCGCGTGCATCGCTACGTCGTGAGCAGCGCGGCCGACGCTGTCCGGGCGCTCTGCATGATGGTGCCGGGCTTCGAGCGCGACCTGGTGTCGAGCCGCGACCGCGGCGTCGGCTACGCGGTGCTGGTCGGCAAGCGTCACCTCGCGCTAGAGCAGCTGGGCCAGCCTGCCGGCGGCGACGATATTCGCATTGCTCCGGTGCTTCAGGGGGCTAAATCCGGCGGCCTGTTCCAGATCCTGATCGGCGCCGCAATGATCGCGGCGTCGTTCATTCCGGGCCTGAACGTCGCGCTTTGGGCCGGGGCATCGGGCTTCTTTCTGGGGACCGGTATCGCGATGGCTGCCGGCGGAATGGCTCAGTTGCTCGCTCCGTCGCCAGAGGGATTGTCGACGAAGGATGCACCGGAGAACACGCCGAGCGCGGTGTTCAATGGTCCGGTCAACACGACGGCGCAGGGCGGCCCGGTGCCGTTGCTCTATGGCGAACTGGAGATCGGATCGGCGGTAGCGTCGGCCGGCATCTATGCGGAAGATCAGATGTAGGGGAAATATGAGCGATATCGTTGGGTACAAGAAAAGCGGCGGCGGCAGCAGCGGCCCGGTAGAGGCCCCGGATTCGGCGCGATCGATCTCCTATGCGCGCGTGCTCGATATTCTCTCCGAGGGAGAGATCGAGGGGCCGGTCAACGGGCTGCAATCAGTTTTCTTCGATGGCACGCCTCTGCAGAATTCCGACGGCTCATTCAACTTCACGGGCGCGACGGTGGAATTCCGGCCTGGTTCGCAGGACCAGACTTACATCGCGGGTTTTCCGGAGGTCGATAACGACATCGGCGTTAGCGTCGAGCTGAAAGGTGACGCGCCATACGTGCGTGCAGTGACAAACCTTGATCTGTCGGCGCTGCGCGTCCGGATCTCGACGCAGCAATGGCAGAAGGCGGATACGTCGACAGGTAACGTGGGCGGCTATCGCGTCGACTACAGGATCGAGGTCGCGACCGATGGCGGGGCATATCAGGTGATGCTCGTCTCGGCCTTCGATTTCAAGGTGTCGTCGAAATACGAGCGGACGCACCGCATCAACCTGCCGCCGGCACGTGCCGGCTGGGTGTTGCGGGTCGTGCGGCTAACGCCGAACGCCAACAGCGCGACGGTGGCCGACACGATGACGATCGAATCCGTCACGGAAGTGATCGACGCGAAGCTCCGATATCCAAATTCGGCGCTCGCCGGAATTTCGATCGACGCGTCGCAGTTCAATCGAATTCCGACACGCTCGTATCGGATGCGAGGCCGCCGCGTTCGCGTGCCGTCGAATTACGATCCGGTGACGCGCAGCTATGTCGGCGCTTGGGATGGAACGTTCAAGGTCGCGTACACGAATAACCCGGCCTGGATTTTCTACGATCTGGCGCTGCATCCGCGTTACGGCATGGGGCATCGCATCAACCCGTCGCAGCTCGATCGGTACGAGCTGTATCGCATCGGCCAGTATTGCGACGAACTGGTGCCCGACGGGCTGGGTGGACAGGAACCGCGTATGACCTGCAACCTGTATTTGCAGACGCGCGGCGATGCGACGAAGGTATTGAACGATCTGGCCAGCGTGTTCCGCGGCATGACCTACTGGGCTCAGTCGCAGATTTGGGCGGTGGCGGACATGCCAGCCGACCCGGTCTACACGTATACGGCCGGCAACGTGATCGGCGGGAAGTTCGTGCGGCAAGGCACCAGCCGGAAAACACGCTACACGGTGGCGCTGGTTTCGTGGTGCGATCCGTCGAATCACTTTCAGCAGGTCGTCGAGCCGGTCGAAGATCGGCAGGGAAAGCTGCGGTATGGCGTGCGTACAACGGAGCTGACCGCGATCGGTTGCACGTCGCGCGGCCAGGCTATTCGCTTAGGCAAGCACGCGCTGCTGACGTCGAAGCTCGAAACCCAGGAGGTGGCGTTCTCGGTCGGCCTCGATGGCGTGTTCGCGCGGCCTGGGCAGATCGTGCGCATCGCGGATTCGGCGCTGGCTGGGCGGCCAATCAGCGGCCGTATTCATGCTGTAGATGGGCGGACGATCACGGTGGATCGTGATCCGGTCGTGAAGCGCGGCGACACGCTGATCGTGAACCTGCCGAGCGGCCGCAATGAGGCGCGCATCGTGTCCGCCGTGGTCGGGCGTGCGGTGACGGTGTCGGCAGACTGGCCGATTTCGCCGGTCGCCGAGGCGGTGTGGGCGGTCGACGCGGACGATCTGGCTATCCCGACCTATCGGATTGTTTCGGTGGCCGAGCGTCGCGACGAAAAGACGTTTCAGTTTGATATCACGGCGGTGCAGCACGAGCCGGGGAAATTCGACAACGTCGATTTCGGCACGACAATCGAGGCCCGGCCAATTACGGTTACGCCGCCATCGGTGCAGCCGCCGCCGAGCAACGTCCGTTTGTCCTCGTATTCGCGCATTGATCAGGGCATCGCAGTCACCTCGATGGTCGTTGCCTGGGACGCGGTGCAGGGCGCGGTGCGTTACGAGGTGTGGTGGCGTCGCGATAACGGCGACTGGATTCTCGCCGGCCGGACGGGCGCGGGCAGCATCGAGGTGGAGGGGATTTATGCGGGACAGTACGTCGGGCGTGTGATCGCCTACAACGCGCTCAACCTACCGTCGCTGCCGGCCGTGAGCGTGGCCACGCAGCTGCAGGGAAAGACGACGCCGCCGCCGGTGGTGACGTTCCTGCGGACGGCCGAAAAGCTGTTCGGCATCGGCATCGAATGGGGCTTCCCGGACGGTGCCGAGGACACGCAGCGCACCGAGGTTTGGTATAGCGAGGTCAATGATCGAACGCGTGCGCAGCGGCTCGGGGATTTTCCGTATCCCCAGAACGCGTACACCATGCCCGGCCTCGCGGCTGGCGTGCAGTTCTTTTTTTGGGTGCGCCTGGTTGATCGGTCGGGCAACGTTGGCGCATGGTTCCCGGGCAGTGATGGCGTCATGGGCCAGTCTGGATCTGATGCCGGGCCTATCCTCGAGTACATCCGCGGCCAGCTCGACAAGGATTCGCTGGTCGCGTCGCTGCGCGAGCCGATTGAGCAGATTCCGGCGATCGCTAAACAGGCGAGCGACAACGCGGCCGCGATCGTGGCGGAGGTGAGGAATCGCACCGACGCGCTGCAAAGCGAGGCTGACGCTCGCGCTGCCGCACTTGCGCAGGAGGTCCGCGATCGTGCCGATGCGCTCGCGGAAGAGGCGCTGGCACGCGGCGCCGCAGTGTCTTCGGAAAGCGAGGCGCGGCAGTCCGCAGATGAGTCGCTGGGTCGGCGGATCGATACCGTGTCGGCTGCAGCCGGTGACGTTGCGGCTGCCATTCAGGAGGAGGCAGAGGCGCGTGTAGCGGCTGACGCGGCGACGGCGCGGCGTGTCGAAACCATCGAGGCGAAGTGGTCGCCGGCCCTGGCCGGCGATGCGTCGGGCCTTGCTGGCGACGATTCGAAGCTGGTCGGCGTATACACCGAGCGCGATGCAATGGCCGATGCCGTATCGGCGGTTGGCCGGCGTGTCGATGCGGTAACGGCGACTGTCGGCAAGACGTCGGCGTTCCTCACGTCTGAGCAAACCGCGCGTGTCAATGCGGATGGCGCACTCGGGCAGCGGATTGACGTGGTGGCGGCGCAGGCAGCGGATAACGCGGCGGCGATCTTGAGCGAGTCAACGGCGCGCGCCGGCGCAGATGGCGCGCTTAGCCAGCGCATTGATGCGGTGAAGGCCGCGGCCGGCGACAACGCTGCAGCGATCACGGCCGAGGCGACTGCGCGGGCCAGTGCTGACGCTGCGACGGCGAAGCGTGTCGACGGCGTCGAGGCGAAGTGGTCGCCGGCGCTTGCCGGCGATGCGGGCGGTCTGGCTGGCGATGCGTCGAAGTTGGTCGGCGTGTCCACCGAGCGCGATGCGATGGCCGATGCCGTTTCGGCGGTTGGCCGACGCGTTGACGCAGTTTCTGCTGCGGTGGGGAAGGCGTCGGCGTTTTTGACGTCGGAGCAAACCGCGCGCGTCAATGCGGATGGTGCGCTCGGCCAGCGCGTCGACATCGTCGCGGCTTCCGTGAAGGACAACGCCGCGGCGATCACTGCGGAGACGACGGCGCGCGCTGACGCAGTGTCGGCGCTGGGCCAGCAGATCACAACGGTGCAGGGCCAGGTCGGCGATGTGCGCGGCACGGTGCAGCAGAACACGCAGGCCATCGCGGATCAGGCGGCGGCAACGGCGCGGCAGCTCTTTGATGTGCAGGCGCAGGTCGGCAACACGAATGCGGCGGTGCAGACGGTTTCGCAGTCGGTCGCGACGCTCGACGGTCAGGTGTCGGCTTCGTACCAGATCAAAACGCAGGTGACTGCTGGTGGCCATACGGTAATGGCTGGCATTACAACCGGCGTGACGGGTGACGGCGAGACGGTCGAGGGCAGGGTGATTGTTGACGCTTCGACGTTCGCGGTGATCGATTCCAGCACCGATGTACTCGGCACGCCGTTCGTGGTGAAAAACGGGCAGGTCTTTATCTCGCAGGCATTTATTGATGCGGGCTGGCTGACCACTGCGATGGTCGGCAACTACATCCAGTCGGATAACTACGTTTCCGGCCGAACGGGTTGGCGTCTCGATCGCAATGGGAATTACGAAAACAACGGCACGGGCGGCAGCGGTCGAAAGGTCGAGACGAATACTTCAACTCGGTTTTACGACGCGGCCGGAACGTTGCGAATCGACATCAGTGTGTGATGGCTAAATTTGACTTGTACAACGAGGACAGCTCGCTTCAGTTCAGTTTGTCGAGCCGGCTTTGCCGTTACATCGGATCGATTCAGGTGGGCAACGGGTCGGGACAGTTCACCGTCCCGACCCGTGGCGGCGGCCCAGCATGGGGATATTTCACGCTACTGGGATCGGCACGGCTCGCGCAGAAGCAATTGCGGATCTACGGCAACGTGTTGATGTGGTCGGTCTTTACTGACGACGGGTCGCCGGTGCTTTTGAACTACGGGGAATATTGATGCCGATCACGGTGATCAATGACGCAGGGACGGTGCTGCTCGACGATACGTATCAGAACCTGGCGCTCGTCTATCACACCGCTGTCTCGACCCAGGCGCTGGGCGCGGCGCATGAATCGGATTACTACAGCGCGAATATGAATTCTGGTGCGGGGTTTGTTTTGACCGTGGCTGATTCGCAGGTCGGTAATCCTCTCGTCGCTGTGCGATGTACGTCCCAGGTCGTTGCTGTTGCCGAGTCGTATCGAACCGGTGCGGCGACAACATTCCTCATTAAGTCGCGCGATCCGGTTTGGTTCGATCTGTACGTGTTCGGGCTGCCGCAAGTTATCGGCGGAAACGGCGATATGAAGCTGTTCAATGCGTCCGGCGTGAAGACGTTTGATAGCTCGCTGAAGTATTGCCGGGTCGTTGATTTCGTACAGGTCTATCCGTCGAGCCCTTCGATATTGCCTCCGCCGGCGCTCGGCAATACGGGCTGGGCGATGCCTTGGGCGGTAAGCCGTGGCTATGACGGATCTCGGATTTACGCTGCGGCGCAGGTTTCCTCCGAACGTTTCTGGGACGAGGATGGGCGCGGCAGTCAGGACATGTACATCACTGAGAGAACGATCGGCAGTCAATTCAGCGGCGGGTCCGTTCGCTTCGACTATGCGTTTACGCGACAGGGTATCGGCGGCGGCGATGGTGGGTATGACGCGCACGGCGCGCTTGAGGCTTCTTTCTTGGTGCTCGATGTGACTGGATATTGACGTCGAGCATCGCATTTCTTTGACGGGTGGGATATGGAAAATCAAAACGTGGAGGCGACCGACGCGGCTGCCGTCGAGCCGACGCCGATCGTGATCGCGCCGAGTGCGCCGGTCGCTGCAGCACCGAGCGAGCTGCGCAAGTACGTGATCGCGGATGCGCAGGGCCGTATCTTTGTCGCGGGTACGGTGCCGAACGACAGCACGGCACTCGCCCCGGTGCTGCTCGGCGGGCGGACCGTGTTCGGAGCCGGCTCGGCCGATAGCGATTATGTGACGGCGGCGGATGAGATCGCCGCGCGGCCGAGCAACCCGGCGGTGCTGGATGGCCTGGTGCTCGGCAGCCTGCCGGTCCCGTGCGAGATCGTGGTCGACGGCGAGGCATACCAGTGCGCCGACGCCGACTGCGAGCTGGAATTCGAAAACCCGGGAACGTACGTGGTGACGGTGCGCGCGTTCCCCTGTCTCGACAAGACTTTCAACGTGGAGGTGAAAGCAAATGAAGCTGCTGCACAAAGCTAGTCCGGTGCCGGCCGCGCCGGCGGTGCTGACGATCGATCAGAAATTGTCGGCCGTCGCGAGCGCGCTCGCAGCGTTGCGCGCGGCCGGCGCCGTGTTTCCTGCGGATGTCGTCGCTTGGCTCGACAGCGAGCAGGTGGCCGCGGCGCCGGCGGCGCAATAACGAGATCGGCGCACAAAGCCGAATGCAGTGCGGATGCCGCCCACCAGGGCGGCGTTTTCGTTTACGGGGGATAGATGAGGGTGACTCCGGTGGAGGCTGCCAGCTACGCGGGCAGCGCAGTGTCGATGGGCGCGGGTATGACTTTCGACCATCTGGGCGTGGTCGTGGGGATCGTGACCGCGATCCTGACGGCGGCGATCAATGCAATCTACGTGTACCGCAAGGACAAGCGCGAGGAGCGCGAATCGAACGCGCGGCTGCACGAAATCGAGGAAAAGCACTATGGCGGGTAAGAAAACGCTGGTGGGTGTGGTGGGGGCTGCTGCGGCAGCCCTTTTGATTTCTATCGTTCCGGGCTTTGAGGGAACGCGTCTGGTTGGCTACGTCGATCCGGTGGGTATCCCGACGAAGTGCATGGGGGATACGCACGACGTTGTCGTCGGCAAGCGCTACAGCGATGCCGAATGCAGCGCGTCGCTCGATACGCAGCTGATCGCACATTCCGAGCCGGTTCTGCGCTGCACGCCCGGCCTCGCCGGCCATCCGTTTCAGCTCGCGGCCGCCGTGAGCTTCGCCTACAACGTCGGCGCCAGCGCGTACTGCGGCAGTGCCGTCGCGCAGCGATTCAACGCGGGTAACTGGCCGGCCGCGTGCCGTGCCATGAACGAGACCGACGACGGAAAGCCGCGCTGGGTATTCGCGAATTGCCGGAAAGTGCGCGATCCGAAAACGGGCGAATTGAAAACCGTGTGCGACACGCTGCCGGGCCTCGTGAAGCGCAGGGCGGCGGAGCGCTCGCTCTGCGAAAGGGGGCTGTGATGGGTAAGGCGTGGATCGGATATCTCATCGTCGCCGCGCTCGCCGGCGTGGCCGGCGCGTTCGGTGCGCATGTCGTCGATGGGCGCGAGCTGGCGGTCGAGCGCGCCGGCCGCGCCGACGACGCCCGGCTGCACGCCGAGCAGCTGCAGGTGATGTCGCGCGCGGCGCTCGACGCCGAGCAGCGCGCGATCGCCGCGCACGACAAGGCGGCGGCCGACATCGCGGCCGCCGACAAGCAACGAACCAAAGAAAGGATCAAGCATGAAAACGAGAGTCGCGATTATCGCGCTGCTTTGCGCTCGGGTACTGAGCGGCTGCGCATCGCCGTCGCAAGCTGTACCGCCGTCGGTGGCGGTGGTGTCGACGTGCCCAGCGCTGCCGGCGCCGCCGGCGTGGGCGATGGTTCGACCGCCTACGCAGACGTCGACGCAGCGACTGCGGAGCGCATTTTCGCCGTCGCAGGAGACGACGAAAACGAAATCGACAAACTGAGGATGTTGCAGGACTACGTCTGCAAGGTTCGGCCGGGAACGGCGGGCTGCAGCGAGCAGTAAAGAACAGGGCGGCCGATCAGCGCGCGGGAACGCGCTGGCCGGTCGCCTTTCCACTGTCTTAGCCAGTGAATCAGCCAAGGCCCTGTTACCCACCGGTGGGCGGGCCGGATTTTACACCAAGTTATCGAACGGCTTTCACAATGGCAAAACCAATTATTCCGTGGATCGGCGGTAAGCGCCGCCTCGCGACGCATCTCCTGCCGCGCTTTCCGGCACACGAAACCTACGTCGAAGTTTTCGCGGGTGGAGCCGCGTTATTTTTCATGCGGCCGCCGGCGAAGGTCGAGGTGGTCAACGACGTGAACGGCGAACTGGTGAACCTGTACCGGGTGGTGCAGCATCACCTCGAGGAATTCGTTAGGCAGTTCAAATGGGCGCTGACCAGCCGGCAGGTTTTCGAGTGGCTCAAGTTGACGATCCCGGAAACCCTCACCGACATCCAGCGCGCCGCGCGCTTCTATTACCTGCAGAAAAATTGCTTCGGCGGCAAGGTCGAATCTCAGACGTTCGGGATTGCCGCGACATCGCCGCCGCGGCTGAATCTGCTGCGTATTGAGGAGGAGCTGTCGGCCGCGCACCTTCGTTTGGCCGGTGCGTACGTCGAGCGGCTCGACTGGTCCGATTGCGTCGACCGCTACGATCGTCCGGCGACGTTCTTCTATCTCGATCCGCCGTACCTCGAGACGGAAGGGTATGGCGTGTCGTTCCCGTTGTCCGAGTACGAGAAAATGGCGGCCAAGCTGCGCGGGATCAAGGGGCGCGCGATCGTGAGCTTGAACGACCATCCGGAGATCCGGTGCGTGTTCGATGGGTTCCACATCGAGGCGGTGCCGATTCAGTACACCGTTGGCGGCGGCGGAGGCGTCGACAGGCAAGAATTGATCATCTCCAACTGGGACGTGGCCGCGGAGCCAGTCGGGCTTTTTTAGCGGCGGTGCGCAGGCCGAGTAATCTCAATCTGGCCCGTTTTTGTTTTGAGGCACAGCTCGTGTGGTCTCCTGTGTCCATGACGACCTAGAGGCGGAGCAAATCTACTCCGCTTCTAACAAAAAAGGCACCCGAAGGTGCCTTTTGATGCCTCGAAATGTCGAGTGCTACTTACGCGGCCACCGCCAGCTCATGCGCATCTTCGAGCTGCACGGTCAAACCGTCCAGTCGAGCGCGCAACTTCTTCGCGGCGAGGTTGAGATCACGCAACATCTCGAGCATTTCACGCTCGGCGTCATTGCGTGCGCAGTCAAGAAAACTCACGTTTTGCATGGTCATGGCAGTCACCCGGATGGAGAGTACAGTACGACAATAAATTCTTAGAAGAATGCTTGTTCTTTCAGTTTTTCAACAGCTTGGTTGTAAAGCTCTTCGTCGTCCGCCACGATCGCGGCGGCGACATTCTCCAGCTTGGAGAGTTGTTCCTTGGTGTTCATCAGGAGACGAACGGTGTCATGGTCGAGATCAAGCGAGCCAAGCCGGCTCGCGATCGTATCGAGCATTCCTGACACCAATTTCATGTCCTCAAGAATCTGCGGAACATTTGGGTCTTCAATGATCCGAATGCCCGTTAAGCCGAAAAGTCGTGACTGATTGATTACGGTGTTGCTGGCCGCAAACACGTCAGCCCACGTATCGGCAACCAACTTGCCTGCTTGGATCGAAAACGGACTCGGAGCCATTGTTATTGTTCAACCCCTAGGTTGTGGCCCCAAAAAAAATGGTCTCAAGGGCCGCGTGGAAAGCCGAGTAGCTTAGCACGCACAACAACAAAATCCAACTAAATCAACGATCCACGTTACCAATATGTGTCATCTGGCAAAAATTTCAAGCCCACTTTGGTAACGAAAAAACACCACGTCAGGTTGACAGCGTCGCGCACCAACCGCAACCCTTGTCGTACAGCAAGTCTGTACACCGAACGTACCACAAGGAAATGATTTCAGCATTGTGTGCGATGAAGATCGCATGTAACAACTTCGCAATCGAGCGAAGTTACTTCGTGTTTGCAATCGAATTCTAGCTCGCAAGTTTCGAGGCTGTATGAATCGTTTGTGTCGAAAGGTACGCCAAATTTACGCCAAAATCTAGCAGTGGCTTTGCTGGGTATAGGATTTTTGACATTTATTGGTCCCATGATGGGAAGGTCAAGCGTTTTATCGACGAATCGGCAAACCGACAAAGCGACGAACCGGGGCCGACGCCCCTCAGCCGCCCAGTTCGCCGAGGAGCGAGATATGCAGCGGCTCCGCCAGCAGCGGTTTCACGGTTGCCGCGAACGCCTGGAAATGCGCCGTGCGCTCGTGCTGGGCGATCGCGTCGCGATCGCGCCAGCGTTCGATGAAGACGATCCGGTCGGCGCGATCGGTGTCGCGGTAGGGGATGTAGGTGAGGCAGCCGGCTTCCTCGCGGCTCGGGCCGGCGACGCGTTGGGCGGCTTCGGCGAGCGCATCGCCGGTGCCCGGGGCACCCTGCAGAACGGCGACCAATTGAATTTCGGATGACATCGTGTGAACTCCTGACAAGGGATGGAAATGCCGACAAGCCCGATTCAGCCGAACAAGGCCTCGAGCCGCAAGCTGTGCGAACGGCCGATCCAGACGGCCGAATCGCGATGGTCGCGCAGCGCGTCGCCGGTGTTCGGGTGGACGAACACGTCGAGCGCGCCGTGGTTCAGCGCCAGCCAGCCGAGCACGGGCGTCAGCTCGGCGCCTTCGAACGCCAGTTGATACGACCACATCGGATGCGGGCCGACCGGGCGCTCGTGAAAGCGGCCGATCTGCACGCGCTGGCCGAGCTGTTCGCCGATCGTCTCGCGCAAGGCCCAGGCGGCGTCGCGGCTCGCGGCGTCGAAGTAGATATGCGCGTGCCAGCTCGTGATGCCGGCGGGATCGAGAAGAGTCATGAGCGGATTGGGAGAAGGAAGCGAACGCTCATTGTGCGCGTTTTCGCCGATGGCTTCCTTCCGGCGCCCAGCGGCCGCGCCCGTCGCGCGCCGCTTCGAGCATGCGTGTGCTTATTTCATCAATCGGTATCGTTTTCATCGGATTGTCGTGTTTTTAGGATGCAATGCGCTTCGACCCCGGATAAGGTGTGCATTCACACTGTTTTTGTTGCAATGCGCGCGGTACGATGCACGCCGTTCGACGCGTCGAATGCAGCCCGCCACACGCTACGAGGAAGACCCGCGCGTATCGGCTGCCGGTCAACATGTGCAGCCGGAACAGGCTGCGCCGTGCGCCCAAACCAATGACAATCTCTCGCCAAATTTTTGCCGCCCGGCTCAGCGCCGGCGCGGCTGCCGTTCTCGTGTTGCTCGCCGGCTGCGCTTCGCAGCAGCAGCAACAGCCCGACGTCGTCGCCAGCAAGACGGGCTGGATGCGCAGCGAAGTCGCCGATTCCTATGTGTATGCCTACCCGCTCGTGATGATGGATGTCGCGCGGGAGGCCGCCACGTCCGGCGGTGGCGCGACGCCCTACAACACGCTGCGCTACGATGCCGCGCTGCCCGCGCCCGGCGCGATCAATCCGCCGCTGCCGGGCGTCGATACGCTCGATGCGAGCGGCTGGCTCGACGTGAGCGCCGAGCCGGCGATCGTGTCGCTGCCCGACGCGCGCGGCCGTTATCTCGACGTGCGCGTGCTCGACATGTGGACCAACGTGGCGTGGTCGTCGGGCGCGGATACGGCCGGGCGCGGGCAAACGATTGCCTTCGTCGGCCCCGATTTCCACGGCACGCTGCCGGCCAACGTGCGGCGCGTGGACCTGCCATCGCAGTACGCATGGATCGGCGTGCAGGTGCGCACCGGTGGTGGCCGCGATCTGGCCGAAGCGCGGCGGCGCCAGCACGCGGTGCGCGTGACGCCGCTGTCGGCCTATTCGGCGCGGCCGTCGCGCGCCGAGGCGAAGGCGGCGAAGGATGCCGCCAAGCTTGCCGACACGCCGGCCGATGCCGCCACGGCGGCTACCGCGGCCGACCGCGTCGCCGCGCTCGACGCGAAGGCGTTCTTCTCGCGCTTCGCGGCCGCGTTGCACGACAATCCGCCGCCGCAAGCGGACCCGCACGTCGCGCAGGTGCTCGACGAGATCGGCTTGCAGCCCGGCACGCCGGTGGACTGGAGCGGCGAGAAGCTGGCGGCGGCCACGCGCGGCGTGGAGGATGCGCGCACGCGGTTGACCGCGCCACCGGCGAACGTGCTGTCGGCCGACGGCTGGCACTGGCTCGGCGGCGACGCCGGCCATTACGGCCAGGATTACGCGTTGCGCGCCTACGCGGCGGCCACCGGCTTCGGCACGGGCACGCGCGACGACGAAACGGTGGCGGTGGTAGCCGCCGACAACGACGGCAACACGCTGAACGGCGCGAACCGCTACGTGCTGCATTTCGCGTCGCGCGACCTGCCGCCGGTGCGCGCGTTCTGGTCGCTGACGCCGTACACGGCCGAGGGCGCGTTGCCCGATGTGGGCAAGGCGCGCCGCTCGATCGGCGGTTACGACCGGCTGCAGCGCAACCGCGACGGCTCGGTCGACATCGTCGTGTCGGCCGCTTCGCCGGGCCGCGCGCATGCGGCGAACTGGCTGCCCGCGCCGCGCGCCGATTTCCGGCTCGCGTTGCGGTTGTATGCGCCGAAGCCGGAGGCGACCGATGGGACGTGGCAGCCGCCGGCGGTGATCAAGCGTTGAGGGGTGCGTGATCGGCGGGGCTCATATTCGGATCGTCCGCACCGGCTATGATCCTGCGCACAAGAAATCAATCCGATTCAAGGCCGCGGGGGATCACGTCAGATGTCGTTTGCGTCAAGCGCTGGTCGGCACGAGCCGTCACGCGGGGGCCGATTAACGTTGTGGCCGGCCGCATTCTGGCTCGGATGGCTGGCCTTGTGCTGCCTGCTGTGGATGGGCAGCCGCGACAGTGTCATCACACACTTGATGGCGTTGCTCGGCTTCTCGATCCTCGCGATCGTGGCCTGTGTCGAGACTATACGGGCCGTGCTGAGACGGCGTTGGCGGGTTCTTCTGTCAGTGCTGCTCGGGCCGTTGCTCAGTGCCGGCGGGCTCGTGCTGGTGGCGAATCGCACGGTCGATCTGGATCGCCTTCATTTTCTCGTCGTTGAATATCCGCATGAGCACACGCTGCGCGGCATGCCGGGCGACGCCATGAAGTTCGGGAGCTGGGACTGGGGCATCGTCGCGCCGTTGGCGGGGCCGGGTACGGCTTACCGTCTCGTGTTCGATGCCACCGGGCGTTTTCTGCTGCAACAACAGGCGAAGGAAGGTACGAGCCTGTATGCACGTCCGATGGGTGACGGCTTTTATCTGGTCGCCGAAGCCGAGGACAACGGCGATGTCTGCATGCAGATCGGCGATCTCTCCACGGCCTTGCGGCGCGAGGGGTTTGGACGCAAGAGTATCAACGACGAGCAACGGCGCACCTGCGAGTTGCAGGTTGCCGCGTCGATCAGGCAGGCCGTCGCCGAAGGCTTCTTGCACGCCAGCCCGAGCCCCGCATCTTGACCCGCGCCCTCTTCATCTGCAGCCGCAACCGGCTGCGCAGCCCCACCGCCGAAACCGTGTTCGCCGGATGGCCCGGCATCGAAACCGATTCGGCCGGCCTGGCGCCCGATGCCGACACACCCGTGTCGCCCGAGCATCTCGCGTGGGCCGAGATCGTGTTCGTGATGGAGCGTTCGCACAAGGCAAAGTTGTCGAAGGCGTTCGCCGCGCACTTGCGCGGCAAGCGTGTGGTCTGCCTCGATATTCCGGACAACTATGCGTACATGCAGCCCGAGCTGATCGCGCTGCTGGAGCGCAAGGCCGGGCCCTTGCTGCGGCCGTGATCTCGATGGCCGCGCATTAATTGCCCGCGCCCGCCGCCATGCTCGCGATCATCCACGCCTTCAGCGCCGCCGCGCTCGGCGGCAGCGCTTCCGTGCGCGGATGCACGAGGTAATAGCCGTTCGGCAACGGCAGCGCGGCGTCGAACGGCTCGACCAGCGTGCCCGCCGCCAACTCCGCTTCCACCAGCACCGGGCTCGTCAGCACCACGCCTTGCGCGCGCACGGCCGCCTCGATCGCCATCAGCGATTGATCGAACTGGATGCCGGCGATGGCGTCGATTCCAGCGTCGTCGAGCGGGCCGAAGCGCGCCAGCCACGCGTGCCAGTGCGGATGCAGCGTGTTGTGCAGCAACGTGGCGGCAACGAGGTCGCCGGGGCGCTTGAGCTTCAGGCGCTTCGCATAGGCGGGGCTGCAATAGGCGTGCGCCGCATCGGCGCAGAGCCGCTCGACCGCCAGATTGGCGTCGATGCCATCGAAGTGACGCACGGCCAGATCGACACCATCGAGTTCGAAATCGACGATCGCGACCGACGTCGACAGGCTCAACGCGATGCCCGGATGCGCCTGCAACAGGTCGGCCATGCGCGGCGCGAACCACTTGGCGGCGAAGCTCGGCGGCATGGAAATCCGCAGGCTGTGGTTGCGGCGCTCGCGCACGCGCCGGCTTGCCTGGACGATTTCCGCGAGCGCGGGCTGGATGCGCGCGAAATAGGCGCGCCCCTCGGCGGTTGGCGTGACCTGGCGGATCTGCCGCACGAACAGCGCGATGCCGAGCCAGTCCTCCAGCTTCTGAATCTGCTGGCCGACCGCCCCCGGCGTCACGCTCAACTCCTGCGCGGCAAGAGTAAAACTGCCCAGGCGCATCGCGGCTTCCATGGCTACCAAGGCTTTCATCGGCGGAACGGGTTTCATGATGAAGTTTTTCTATGTCATGGCGGAATTTATATGGTTTGTACCGCATCGGCGCAATCCCGACAATCCGGAGCACGACAATCCTTCGAACCCGCCGCCATGAATCCCGCTTATCTCGCCTTCGTCGCGCTCGGCCTCATCTGGGGCACCAACTTCCTGTTCATGAAGTGGGCGAGCGTGGATATCTCCACCATGCAGATCGTGTTCCTCCGCACATTGTTCGGATTCCTGCCGATCCTGGTCGCGGCACTGATCCGGGGCGATCTGAAATGGCGACACCTGCGCCACGCGCATCATTTCCTCGTGATGTCGCTGCTGGCCACGGTGATCTACTACTATGCGTTCGCGAAGGGTGCGGCGCTGTTGCCTTCGAGCGTGGCCGGCATGTTGAGCGGGGCGATTCCGGTGTTCGCGTTCATCGCCGCGTGGGCGTTGCTGCGGCAGGAACGCCCCACGGCGCGGATGTTGATCGGCATCGCCTGCGGTTTCGCAGGGGTCCTGATGATTGCGCAGCCGTGGCGGGCGCACGGTGCGGGCGTGAACCTGGCCGGCGTGGCGTATATGGTGGCCGGCTCGTTCAGCGTGGGTTGTTCGTTCGTTTATGCGCGCCGGTATTTGTCGGGCCTCGACCTGTCGCCGCTGGCGCTGTCGACCTGGCAGATCGGCTTCGCGCTGGCGGTACTGAGCGGCGTGACCGATTTCCACGGCATCTCGGCCGTCACTCACGACACGCGCGCCGCGCTCGGGCTGGTGCTGGGCCTTGGGCTGACCGGCACGGGCGTGGCCTACATCCTGTACTACTTCATCGTCGGGCGGCTCGGTGCAGTGGCCGCGTCGGGCGTGACCTACATCCCGCCAGTCGTGGCGCTGGTGCTGGGCGTGTCGATCGGGCATGAGACGGCGCAGGTGCTCGATCTGGCGGCGATGGTGGGGATCTTCGCGGGGGTCTATCTGCTTCAGCGCGGCAAGCCGCGCGCGGCGGCGCAAAACGGCGCTGCGGGGCATCGCGCACAAGTGCGATAGAACGACGAGGCACGTGCCGATCGCGGTCGCTTTCGGCTTGCAAAGCTCAACCGGCCAAACGCGCTTCCTCATACGCCCGCCTGAGCCGGCCCGCTCCTTCCTGAATCTCCTCCATCCCTGGGGCTGCGAACGAGAAGCGCAGCGCATGCGGATCGACCTGATCCGCATAGAACGCCTTGCCCGGCACGAAAAGCACCTTGTTCTCGATCGCGCGGGCCAGCAGCGTATCGGCGGCCACGTCGGCCATGCGTGCCCACACGAACATGCCGCCCTGCGGCTCGTGGAACGCCACGGCCTCGCCGAGCTGCGCACGCAACGCGCCGCACAGCGCCTCGCTCTTGCGCCGATACGCGGCCGTGATGCGCGGCAGGTGGCGATCGAGCGCGCCGTCGGCTAGATATTCGGCGGCGGTGGCCTGCGGCCACGGCGCGCTGCACAGGTCCACCGTCTGCTTGGCCACCACGCAGCGGCGCGTGATCTCGGCCGGCGCGACGCTCCAGCCCACCCGCAAGCCCGGCGCGACGATCTTCGAAAGGCTCGCGAAATGCACGATCCAGTCGCGCGAGCCGGGCACCTCGGCACTGAGCGCAAGCATCGACGGCAACGCCTCGCCCGAAAAACGCAGGTCGCCGTAGGGGTCGTCCTCGACGATCACGAAGCGGTGTTGCGCGGCAAGCTTCAGGAGTGCGATGCGACGCGCGCGCGACAGCGTGGCGCCGGTCGGGTTGGCGAAGGTCGGCACCGTATAGAGCAGGCGCGGCGCCGCTACCGCGCCCGAATCGAGCAGGGCGGCCAGCGCAGCCACGTCGAGGCCGTCACCGTCCACCGGCACGGTCACGATTTTCGCCTGCTGCAAGCGCAGCGCCTGCAGCGTGGCCGGATAGGCCGGCTGCTCGGTGAGCACCACGTCGCCGGGGCTGACCAGCACGCGCAGCAGCAGGTCGAGGCCCTGTTGGGAGCCGGTGGTGACGAGCAATTCCTCGGGCGCGCAGGGCGCGCCGCGCTGTGCCATCAGCTTGAGCAACTGCTGCTTCAGCTCGGGCAGGCCGTCGGTCGGGCCGTATTGCAGGCAGCGCACCGGCGTGCGAAACGCGCGCGCCGACGCCTCTCCGAGCCCCTCCACGTCGAACAGGTCGCTGGCCGGGTAGCCGCCCGCGAAGGAAATCATGCCGGGCACGCTCAGGTATTTGAACAGCTCCCGGATCGGCGAGCCCGTAGGGTGTTGGAACGGCGCGGTGAATGCGTACATGTCGGTCGATCAGGAAGGCGGGTGGGGAAGGCTAGACGACGTTGCGCTCCACGATCGGGCGGTTTTCGAGCACGCGCGCCCAACTGAGCGACGACAGGTCGAGCGAGCCGTAGCGGCCCGACAGGATCAGCTCGCTGACGCCGCGCCCGGTGGCCGGCCCTTGCTGAAGGCCGTGCCCGCTGTAGCCGTTGGCGAACACGCAGTTGTCGATGTCGGGGTGGTAACCGATGATCGCGTTGTGGTCGAACACGTTGTATTCGTAGTAGCCGGACCAGCAGTTCTCCACGCGTAGCGCTTCGAATTCCGGCACGCGATGCGCGAGCGTCGGCCAGATCACGTCGTCGAACAGCGCGTGATCGACTTCGTCGAGCGGCAGGTCGTCCGGATCGTTGTCGGGCGACGGCGAGGTGCCGGTGATGTAGGTGTTGCCCTCGGGGCGGAAGTACACGCCGGTCGGGTCGATCAGCAGCGGGCTGTGCGCCAGGCGCGCCGGCGACGACACGTTGAAGATGCTGCGGCGGCGCGCATGCACGGGAATCTCGATGCCCATCAGGGTGGCGATCTTGCGGGCCCAGGCGCCGGCCGCGTTGACCAGCGTGTCGCACGCGTAGCGTTCGCCCTTGGCGTCCACCACGTGCGTGACCTTGCGGCCGTCGAGCACGAGGCCCGTCACGTCGGTGGCCACGTAGCGAGCGCCGAGCGCCTGCGCCTTCTTGCGCAGCGCTTGCACCAGCCCGTAGCCGTCGAACCAGCCTTCGCCGCTGCGGCCGTACGCGCCGGCGGCGAGATCGTCGACGTTGAGCCAGGGGAATTTGGCCTTCAGCGCGTCGGCGTGCATCAGGTCGATGTCCGCGCCGAGGCTTTGCTGGAGCGCGTGGTTCTCGCGCAGGATGGCTTCGCCGGCCGGCGTGGCGAGGAACAGGTAGCCGCCTTCGTGCAGTTCGATCTGCGGGCGGTGGCCGTCCACTTCGAGCAAGCCGCCGATCTCGCGCAGGAACGCGATGCCGTACAGCGACATCTGGATCGACAGCGGCGTGGAGAACTGCTGCCGGATCGACGCGGCCGACAGCGCCGACGACGAGCGCGCGTAGCTCGGGTCGCGTTCGATCACGGTGACGGACACCGTCGGGTCCGACGCACGCAGGAAATACGCGATGGAACTGCCGATCACGCCGCCGCCAACGATAACGACTTGAGAACTCACGTCTGGCTCCACATTGGAGAATTCAGGATGACTGATGATTGCATCCGGATCGATCGATGAAAATGCTGAATGGCGATGGAGCGGATGGGGTTGGAGGGGGCGTGCGGCGTCCCCCTCCCGCCGGGCTGCCGACCCGGCGCGGTTGTTTAGTCGAGGTTGAAGTCGATGCCTTGCGCGAGCGGCAGCGCCGATGAATAGTTGACCGTGTTGGTCGCGCGGCGCATGTAGCCCTTCCACGCGTCCGAACCCGATTCGCGGCCGCCGCCGGTTTCCTTCTCGCCGCCGAACGCACCGCCGATTTCCGCGCCGCTCGGGCCGATGTTGACGTTGGCGATGCCGCAGTCGCTGCCCGAATCGGACAGGAAGCGCTCGCTTTCGCGCAGGTCGGTGGTGAACACGCACGACGACAGGCCGTGGTGCGCGGCGTTGTTCGCGTCGATTGCATCGTTGAACGTGCTGTACTTCAGCACGTAGAGGATCGGCGCGAAGGTTTCGGTCAGCACCACATCGGTTTGCGACGGCATTTCGACGATCGCCGGGCGCACGTAGAAGCCCTTCTCGTTGCCGGCCACCGTGTGACGCTCGCCGCCGAACACCTTGCCGCCCTGGCCCTTGGCCTTTTCGAGCGCAGCCTGCATGCGATCGAACGAGGCTTCGTCGATCAGCGGCCCCATCAGCACGCCCTGTTCGAGCGGATTGCCGATCACGACCTTGCCGTAGAACGTCTTGAGACGCTCGACCGCCGTGTCGTACACGCTTTCGTGCACGAACAGGCGGCGCAGCGAGGTGCAGCGCTGGCCGGCGGTGCCGACCGCCGAGAACACGATGCCGCGCAGCGCGAGTTCGAGATCGGCCGTGCCGGTGACGATGCCGGCGTTGTTGCCGCCCAGTTCGAGGATCGAGCGGCCGAAGCGGCGCGCCACTTCCACGCCCACCGCGCGGCCCATTTCGGTGCTGCCGGTGGCGCTGACGATGCTCGAACGCGGGTCGGACACCAGCTTCGCGCCGACGTCGCGGCCGCCGTTGATGACGGCGGTGAGGCCGGCCGGCGCGTCGCCGAATTCCTTGAGCGCGTCCTGCAGGATGCGGTCGACGGCCAGCGCGGTCAGCGGCGCCTTTTCCGACGGCTTCCAGAGCACTGCGTTGCCGCACACCAGCGCGAGCGCGGCGTTCCACGACCACACGGCGGCCGGGAAGTTGAACGCCGAGATGACCGTGCAGACACCGATCGGGTGCCAGGTTTCCGCCATGCGGTGGCCCGGGCGCTCCGAGGAGATGGTCAGGCCGTAGAGCTGGCGCGACAGGCCCACCGCGAAATCGCAGATATCGATCATTTCCTGCACTTCGCCCAGGCCTTCCTGCAGGATCTTGCCGGTTTCGAGCGTGATGATGCTGCCGAGCGCCTGTTTCTGCTCGCGCAGCTTGTTGCCGAGGATGCGCACCAGTTCGCCGCGGCGCGGGGCCGGCACCTCACGCCAGGCCTTGAACGCTTCGTGCGCCTTGGCGAGCGCGGCGTCCACGTCGGCCACCGATTGGCTCGCGACGCGGCCGACGAGTTCGCCGTTGATCGGCGAATGCACGGCGATGTCGCCCGCTTCCGCGAGATGGGCAATGTCCAGCTTGGAAAGAATGGTCGAAGGCGTCACGGTATCAATCCTTGTGTTTCCGATAGGAGAAATGAGTAAGCTTGGAAACTATACACGCGCGTTCCGGGCGCGACAACGCGCCATAAAACGCGGCTTCGCGCACCCGATTGCTTCGCATCGGTAACAAAAAATGCAGGTGCCGTGCATCAGTTCGCCGCTCGGGTGGTCACGGGCGTCCAGGCGCCGTTCTTGACCTGATAGAGCGTCGAGCTGGGGTTCTTGAGGTCGCCGCTGGCGGTGAAGCCGATGGTGCCGGTGATGCCGTTGAAATCGGTCGATTTCAGCGCGGCGTTCAGGTCGGCCGGCTTGGCCGAGTTCGCCTTCTCGATCGACGCGATCGCGATGTAGGTGGCGTCGTAGGCGAACGGCGCGTAGGCCAGCATGTCCATGCCGAATTTCTGCCTGAACTTTGCTTCGAACGCCTTGCCTTTCGGGCGCGTGGCGAGCGGCTGGCCGTATTCCCACACGGCCGCGCCTTCGGCGGCGTCGCCGGCGATCTTCAGGAAGTTCGCGTCCATCACGCCGCCGCCGGCCAGGAACTGCGCCTTCATGCCGAGCTGGCGCATGCGCTTGACGAGCATCGCGGCCTGCGTGTCGAGCCCGCCGAAGAACACCAGGTCGGCGTTCGCGCCCTTCATCTTGGTCAGTTGCGCGCTGAAATCCACGGCCTTGTCGTTGGTGAAATCGCGCGCGACGATCGTGCCGCCCGCGGCCTTCACGGCCTTCTCGAACTCGTCGGCTTCGCCCTGACCGAACGCGGTGCGGTCGTCGATGATCGCGATGCGTTTGGCCTGGGTGACCGTGGCCGCGTAGTGGCCGGCGTTTCCGGCGTTCTGCGTGTCGGTGGCGATCACGCGATACACCGAGTTCAGGCCGCTCTGCGTGATGGCGGGATTGGTGGCGGCCGGCGTGATCATCGGAATGCCGGCCTTGGCGTAGACGCGCGAGGCCGGCAGCGTCGTGCCGGAATTGAAGTGGCCGATGACCACCGCCACGTTGTCGTCCACCAGTTGCTGCGCGGCCTGCACGCCGATGCGCGGGTCGCCCTGGTCGTCCTGCGGGGCCACCACGTATTTCACGGGCTTGCCGGCGACCTGCGGGTGGCGGGCGTTGGCCTCGTCCACCGCGAGCCGCACGCCGTTCTCGATGTCCTTGCCGTACGCCGCCGCACCGCCGGTGAGCGGCGCCGCCACGCCGATCTTGATGACGGCTTCCTGCGCCTGGGCCGCGGCCGTGACGAACAGACCGGACAGGGCAATGGCGAGCGCGCGGCGACGAGTGCAAAAACAGAAGGGCATGGAAGCGTTCCTGATGCTGAGAGTCGATGATCGGGAGCGCCGCTCCCGGGCTTTCCGCTGCGCCAGCCCGTTCCCCGGCGAAGAAGTTTGGGGGGATTCTCCAAAACCAAAACCGTGCGATCAAACGATATCTATTCGATACATGATGCGGTTTGATCATCAACCCTGGTATATCGGGCCTGAGCGGGGCACGTTCGCCGCGATTTTGCGGGTTCGGGACATACCCGCATGCGGGGCCTGCCGTGCGAGCAGCCTCGGCGTTCGAATCAATGTTTTCGCGCACCGATCTCCGGTACGATTCCGCTGCTTCGCCGGTTCGTTCTTCGCTGCGCCGCGCGCACTCAATCCGCCGCCCGACCCCATGAAATTGAGCTTTTCGCTAGCGAGACCGCTGCGCCTGCATCACCTGCGCTGCCCGTTCCCGATCGACTGGGCGCAGCACGCCGGGGTGCACGCAGTGGAGGCCGAAGCGGTACTCGCGAAGCGCGCGCACGGGCCGGGCTGGCGCATTCCGGCCGAGACGCTGTTCACGGTTTCGTTGACGCCGGGCGAGGACGGTTGTGCGTCTGGCACATTAACTCTGGAATCCTGCCCGGCCGGCGCGCTGCTCGGTGGCCCCGATTGGGGCGTAATGCGCGAGGCGTTCGCGGCAGCGGACAGCGCATCCCGCAACGGGTCCTGCATTCCGTTCGGCAGGACGCTCGCGCAGCAGATGTTTCTGTGGCCCGGCCACGCGTGGGCCTTGAGCGAGGTATCGCGCGAGCTTGGCGTGGCAAGCCGCGTCGTGCGCATGCGCCTGTTTCGCGAGGCTTACAGCTTCGCCTCGACGTTGCGGCGCTGCCGAATGCTGCGCCTGCTGCTGCAAACGCTGGCGCACGATATCTCGGTGGTCCTGGCGACGGACCCGCGCATGCCGTCGAGCCGGCGTCGGCTCGACGCGATGTTCGATGCGCAGTACCAGGCCAGCCTGTCGGCGATCGCGACGAGCCGCGCGTTCACGGGCCGCTGTTTCGGATGGGAAACGGGGCGGGCTCGGTCAGGCAAGACGGCGCCGGCGCAATGGTAGTATTGGAAACAGCCCCGAATTCCACCTATCTTCGTTTCCCCGCATGGACACCCCTGCCCTGAAGCCCGTAGAGAGCGCGTCCTCCGCACTGGGCAAGCGCGTCAAGGCCGCCCGCCAGCATCTCGACTACACGCTCGAAGCCGCCAGCCGCGTGTGCGGCGTGTCGCGCTCCACGTTGTCGAAGATCGAGAACGGCGCGATGTCGCCCACCTTCGACGTGTTGCAGAAGATCGTCCACGGCTTGCAAATCGATCTCGGCGAACTGTTCGGCTCGACGCCGAAGCCGCGCGCGAGCGGCCGTCGCGCGGTCACGCGCAAGGGCGAGGGCCAGCCGCATTCGGCCGGTTGCTACGAGATGGAGTTGCTGGCCACCGAACTGGCGCAGAAGTCGATGTATCCGTTCCGGATCCGCATCACGGCGCACTCGCTCGACGCGTTCGCCGAGTGGGGACGGCATGAAGGCGAGGAATTCCTGTTCGTGTTGAGCGGGCAGGTTTGTCTGTATTCCGAACTGTATTCGCCGACCGTGCTCGAAGCGGGCGACAGCATCTATTTCGACAGCCGCACCGGCCACGCCGCCGTGTCCACCAGCAAGCAGGACGCCGAAGTGCTGTGGCTCATCAACGAAGGCGGCGACACCGCGCCGTACAGCGCGGAAGTCAAATCGCCGGCCTCGCGCGGCAAGCCGCGCGCCTGAGCGGCGCCGGCCGCGCACCTTCTTTCCTTACCTCCCGCCGGCCGCTTCCTGCGCAGCGTTCGCCGTCATCTTGAAGATGCCGGTGGCGTTGCCCGCATCGAAGCGCAGGTCCGTTTCCCAGCGGCGCGTCTCGCGCTCGAAGCTGCGTTTGCGCGTGATGAATTCGTAGAACGAACCCGGCACCTTGCGCGTGACCAGCTCGCCGTTGGCGGCACGAAACGGGCGCTCCACGGTGTCGGCGCGGTAGGCCGTCTGGAACACGCGGCCCGAGCGCGAACGCTCCACTTCGGGCTTCATCGGCCGGCCCTTGGCTTTTTCGTCGTCGGACAGCCGGAACACGTCGGCCACGCGGTCGGTCGCGTGATTGAAGGCGTTGCCTTCGGTCGAGATCCAGGCCATTTCGGCCGATTCGAGCAGGATCGTTTCGTAGTCCGATTCGGACGGCACGTCGTGGTGGCGTGCGAATGCGCCGACGATCACCGGCAGCAGCGCTTCGGCCGCCTCGATCGGCAGCGCGCCGTCGCGCTCCAGTTCCGACAGTTGCGACACCGCGAGCGGCGTCAGCGGATCTTTCGAGGTACTGACGATGCGGGTGACCGCCTGCTGGAATTCGGCCGAGAAGCGCTCCGGGTGCAATTCGCTGACGAAGAACTGCGCGATTTCGTCCGGTGCATCTTCGTGCGCGTAGGCGCGGCCCGTCATCTTGAGCTTGTCGAGCGGGTAGCGGCCGTTCAGCTTGAAGCCGAGCGGGCGCAGGATGCGCGTGAACGCCGCCTCGCCCGGCGGCAGCGCGCCGTTTTGCGCCCAGCGCACCGTGCGCAGCGCGCCGTGATCGAAGAACACCGAGCCGCCGTTGGCGATCGTTTCGCGCGTGTAGATGCGGCCGTTTTCCGAGCGCTGCAGCAGATCCTCGAACAGCGCCATGTTCATGGCCTGCGCCAGCTCCGCGCGCGTGACCGTGCCGTCTTCCCAATCGGCCAGCAGCGCCGGGGCGTTGAGGGTGGAAAACAGGGCGTCGGTCTTGTCCTGGCCGAGCAGCCGGGCCAGAAGCCGCTCTACATTCGCATTGCGCATCGCGTATCTCACAGTGCCGTTCCGCCTTGCGGCGAGGGAATCGAGGGGAAGGGGCGGCCCGCCGATGCAGGCCGAATCTTGCGTGATCAGCATTATTGAGGCGCTTGCATGCCTCGTAAAGCGAGATTAAATTGCCAGTTGATGACTTTTATGAACAACCATGCGCAAATTCAAGATCCCCAACCTCAGCGCGTTGATGGCCTTCGAAGCGGCGGCGCGGCATGAGAGCTTCACCTATGCGGCGAAGGAGCTGTTCCTGACGGAAAGCGCCATCTCGCGCCAGGTGGCCACGCTCGAATCGCAGATCGGCGTGCGCCTGTTCGTGCGCTCGAAGCAGCGCGTGGTGCTGACGCGGGCCGGGCGGCTGTACGCCACGCAGGTGCGTCGTTCGCTGGAGACGCTCGACCGCGACACGCTGTCGATCATCGCGCACGGCAGCGGCGGCGGGTATCTCGAACTGGCCGTGCTGCCCACCTTCGCGTCGCAATGGCTGATTCCGCGCATGAAGGATTTCAACGATCGCGCGCCCGACGTGCGGGTCAACATGGGCGTGCGCACCGAGATGTTTCCGTTCGAGGAAACCCACTTCGAGGCGGCGATCCATTACGGCAAGCCGAGCTGGCCGGGCACCACGTCCGATTACCTGTTCGGCGAGGAAGTGGTGCCGGTGTGCTCGCCCGCGCTGTTGAGCAAGCCCGTCAGGAAGCCGCACGAGTTGCTGAACTACCCGCTGCTGCATTCCACCACGCGCCCCGATGCGTGGCCGCGCTGGTTCGAGAACTTCGATATCAAGAATCCCTTGACGATGCAGGGCGTGCGCTACGAGTTGCACACCATGCTGATCGCGGGCGCGGCGGCCGGGCTCGGCGTGGCGCTGGTGCCGAAGTTTTTCGTCGAAGGCAAGCTGGAGCAGCTCGGCGTGGTGATTCCGTTCGATGCAACGTTCCCCGTGCAGTTTTCCTACTACCTCGTCTATCCGACCGAGTTGAGCCACGGCCGGCCGCTGGAGACGTTCCGGGGCTGGCTGCTGGAGCAGGCCGGCGCGTACAACGCCGTGAGCGGCTGAGCGGGCCTGCGAGATTCGGAATGTCCCGATCGGAGATTTTGTTTCCTATCGGAAATTGTTGGGCTAGTATCGGGCGAATCGTTATGACTCGTCGCGGCAGGCCATGGAAGACATTCTGGTGGTGGGCGCAGGGATCATCGGCGCGAACGCCGCGCTGAACCTGACGGCAAGGGGCTTTCGCGTTCACCTCGCGGACACCGGCGAGCCGGGGCGCGGGTGTTCGTTCGGCAATGCCGGCATCATCGCCGTCGATCATGTCGCGCCGTTGGCGAGCCCCGACACGCTCGCGGGCATGCCGCGTATGCTGTTGCAGGCCGACAGCCCGCTGAAGCTGCACAAGCGCGGCATGCCGAGGATGGCGCCGTGGATGGCCGCGTTCGCCCGGCAATCGCTGCCGGCGAATTTCCGACGCAATACCGAATCGCTGGCCAGCGTCGTGACGATGGCCGCCGCCGCCTGGCGGCGCTTGCTCGCGCAGCCGATCCTGAACGACCTGTATCGCGACATCGGCTCGCTCTACGTGTTCGAGAGGCCGGCCGACGCCGGGCAGGAGCGCCGGCATCTGCGCCTGCTCGATCACCATGGCGTGGCCTATCGCAACCTCGACGCGGCGCAGGTTCGCCGCGACTACCTGCCGACGCTGACCGAGCGGATCAGCCACGCGCGGTATTTCCCCGGCATGGCGTCGATCACGAATCCGAGGCTGGCCGTGGTGCGGATTGTCGATGCCGCCATCGCCGCCGGCGCGCGGTTCGTGCAGGCGCCTGTCAGTGAGATTCGACCGTTGGGCGATGGCCGCGTCAGCGTACGCATCGGCGGCGACACGCGGCAGTTCGGCAAGCTGCTGATTGCGGCGGGCGCAAGCAGCGCGGCGCTGACGCAAACGCTCGGCTTCCGGATTCCGCTCACGCGAGAGCGCGGTTATCACGTCCAGCTTGCGCAGCCGTCGGGGGCGGCGATTTCGGTGCCGGTCAGCTTCGTCGAGCGCGGTTTTACATGCAATCCGATGCAGGACGGCATCCGGCTGGCCGGCACCGTCGAGCTTGGGCCGCCCGAGGCGCCGGACTGGCGCCGCGCGGAGATGCTCGCGAGGCAGTTCGGCGCGCTGTTCCCGTCCGAGCCGCGGCCCGAGATCGCGACGCGCTGGTTCGGCGACCGCCCGACGCTGCCCGATTATCTGCCGATGATCGACGCATTGCCGGTGGTGCGGAACGTGTTCGTCGCCACCGGGCACCAGCATCTGGGCCTGACGCTCGGCCCGCTGACCGGCGAGCTGATCGCGCAGCGGATGGCCGGCGAAACGCCTGCCGTCGATCTGACGCCGTTCCGCGCCGGCCGTTTCTGATGGCGGTCATCGCTGGCGCGAGCCGTTCTTCTTCTTCCACGCGATCAAGGCAACCTCGATGAGTTCGATTCCCGTGTTCGACGCCGCGGCAACGGCGGCGCTGCTCGATTTCAAGACGCTCGTGGATGCGCTGGCCGAAGCCAGCGTGCAGCACGAGGCCGGCGAGATTCATTCGCCCGTGCGCGTCGGCGTGCCGCTCGGCGCCGAGGGCGTGCTGCTGTCGATGCCGGCGAGCGCGCGCGACGTGGCGATCCACAAGCTGGTGAGCGTCGCGCCCGGCAACGCGCAGCGCGGCCTGCCGACGATCTTCGGCACCGTGACCGTGTGCGACGGCGAGACGGGCCGCCCCGAGTTCATCCTCGATGGGCCGACCGTCACCGCGCGCCGCACGGCGGCGTTGTCGATGCTCGGCGTGCGCGTGCTGCATGCGTCGCAGCCAAAGGCGATGCTGATCGTCGGCACCGGGCAGCAGGCGCGCGCGCACGCACTGGCGATGGGCAACCTGTATCCGGCGGCGCGGCTTTGGGTGCGGGGGCGCAGTGCGGAAACGGAGGCGGCGTTTTGCGCGCGGCTCGCGCAGCAGGGCGTGATCGTGGCGGGGTTGGCTGGCGCGGCGGCGGGCGGTGGCGCGATACCGGACGAGGTCGATACGGTCGTCATGGCGACGACCAGCAAAGTGCCTGTGTATACCGAGGCTGCCAGGGAGAACCGGCTCGTGATCGGCGTGGGCGCGTTCACGCCCGATGCGGCGGAGATCGGGGCGCAGACGATTCGCGCAAGCCGCGTGTTCGTCGACGACCGGAAGGCGGCGCAGGCCGAGGCCGGTGACCTGATTCAGGCCGGGGTGGATGGGTCGCAGGTGTGCACGATCGGCGCGGCGGTGCGCGACGGTGTGGAGCAGGGCGGGGCGGTGGTGTTCAAGACTGTGGGGAGCGGGGCGTGGGATTTGGCGGCGGGGCGGGTGGCGCGAGGGGCTCGGCGAGTGACGTGAGTCAACATGGGTGTTTTTAGTGGTGCGGCGCGCTTGGGACACGCTTGCTTTTCCAAATTCCTTACCATAAAGTAAGGAGTAAAGGAGGTGTCGCCATGACAACAGCAACGATGACTTCAAAGGGCCAGGTCACGATCCCGGTGGACGTGCGCAATCAGCTTGGTCTGGAGTCCGGCGACCGGATCGAATTCAGCTTCAACGAGGCGACCGGCCGGTATGAGGTCTATCCCGTCACGCAATCGCTGGCGTCGCTCAAGGGTATCGTGAAGAAGCCCGCAAAACCGGTGTCGATCGAGGACATGAACATGGCCGTCGCGCAGCAGGGAGCATCTGCGCGATGATCGGACTGGATACGAACGTGCTGGTCCGCTACTTCGCCCAAGACGATGCCGCGCAGTCGAAGAAGGCGACCATGCTGATGGAGTCGCTGTCGGCCGAGCGGCCGGGGTACATTTCGCAAATCGCGCTGGTCGAGGTCGTGTGGGTCCTGGGGCGTTGCTACGGCGTCGAGCGCGAACAGATGAAAAATATCATCGACTCGATGATCGCCACCAAAGAACTGGTGGTCGAAGGTGCGGACACGGTGCGAAAGGCACTTCGCGTTTTCGTCGCGTCGCAGAAGGCGGATTTCGCGGACTGCCTGATCGAGCGGTCGGGGCATGTTGCGGCGTGTGAGTACACGGCTACGTTTGACGTGACGGCCTCGAAGGTCGCGGGGATGCGGTTGATCAAGTGAATCGTGGCGTGAGCCGATCGGCGGCAATACCCGCCTCTCCGGACAAATCGAGGGCGAGGCAACTTGCCAGGATTCCCGGAACCCGGCGTGTGCGCCGGTTCAAGTCGGCAAGGAGCACGGCAAGGTTTCAACGCGAAGCACGCAGCATGCGTGCTCCATGAGCCGACTGCCGGACCCTGGAAAATTCCAATCCAACGCATTCGGCTAATCGAGGGGCAGTCAGTCATTTTGGGCACGTGCGAGCCGAACTCCACCCGCTTGATCTCCCTCCACCTCCCCCACCCCCTCGACACCGCCGCGCCCCGCCGACCGCCTATACTTCCGGAAGCCGGGCTTCCGTCCCGATTTTGCAGATGGCATTCTGCTGTCGTCACAACGGTACTCAGCATGTCCAGCATTCAGAAAAACCCGCCTGAAGCATCCCGTCCCTCCGTCGCGCAGCGGCTCGGCGGCGCGGCCCGCTCGCGTCGCACGAAGCGCGTGGCGATCGGCATCGTCGTGTTCCTGGCAGTGTTCGGCCTGCTCGGCTTCTTCGCCGCGCCGCCGCTGATCCGACATCTCGCCGAACAGCAACTGAGCCGCCAGCTCGACCGCCCGGCCAGCATCGCGCGCATCTCGCTGAACCCCTACACGCTGCGGCTCGAGGCCGACGGCGTGCACCTCGGCGAGCGCAGCGGCCAGGGCGCGTTCGTCGATATCGGCAAGCTCACCGTGCGCGCGGCGTGGTCGTCGCTGCTGCGCGGCGCGCCGATCGTCGACGAAGTGCGCATCGATTCCCCGCGCTTCCATATCGTTCGCTACGACGCGCAGCGCTTCAATTTCAGCGATATCGTCGACAAATTCTCGAAGCCCTCCTCCACGCCGTCGTCGTCGGGGCCGGCGCGTTTCTCGGTGTCGAATATCCAGGTGACGAACGGGCGCATCGATTTCGACGACCGTCTGCTCGGCGCCACCCACACGATCGATCAATGGTCGCTCGGCGTGCCGTTCGTCGCCACGCTGCCGTCCAAGACGAACATCTTCGTGCAGCCCACGCTGAAGCTGCGCCTCGATGGCAGCCCGATCGCGATCGACGGCAAGACCAAGCCGTTCGCGCAGTCGCGCGAGTCGGAAATCAACCTGAAGTTCGATGGCCTCGATGTGCCGAAGCTGCTGTCCTACGCGCCGGCGAAGTTGCCGGTGGAGGTGACGTCGGGCCGGCTGTCGAGCGATCTGGCCGTGCGCTTCTCGATCGATGGCGATGCGCCCGCGCTGCGCGTGTCGGGCACCGTCGACCTGGCCGATGCGAACGTGACCGATCCTGCCGGCCGGCCGTTGCTCGCCGCGCAGCAACTGCATCTTGGCGCCGCGTCGCTCGAACCGCTGCGCAACGTGCTGCATTTCAGCGAAATTCGTCTCGTGAAGCCGGTCGTCACGTTGTCGCGTGATGCGGCGGGCGTGTTGAACGTGCAGAAGCTGGCGGCGTCGCAGCCGGGCAGCGCGGCCGACAAGCCGGTGGCGGCGTCGGCCGGTGCGGCCAGCGCAGCCGCCGCGACGAAACAGGCGGCCAAACCCCAGCCGCTCGATCTCACGGTGGCGCGCCTCGCGATCGACGACGGCACGATCCACGTCAGCGACGCGTCGGTCGCGCCCGCCGCCGCGCTCACGCTGGCGAACCTCAAGACCACGTTGTCCGGTTTCACGCTGCAGGGCCGGCAGCCGGCGAAGTTCTGGGTGTCGACCACGCTGGCACAGGGCGGCGCGTTCAGCGCGGCCGGTGCGTTCAGCCTCGCCCAGCAGCAGGCGGGCGGCCATCTGACGCTCGACGCGCTGGCGCTGCCGGCGCTCGCGCCGTATCTGTCGGGCGCGACCTCGGCCAAATTGATCGACGGCAAGCTCGGTGCGTCGGTCGATGCGTTCGCCGATTGGTCGAAGGCGCCGTTCGCGGCGAATGTCGGGCCGAGCACGCTGACGCTGAGCGCGCTGAAGGTCGGCGCGCCGTATGCGAAGGCCCCGGTGCTGACGTTGCAGAAGGCGACGGTGAACGTGCAGCGCATCGACGTCGGCGCGCGCAATGCGCAGATCGCCAGCGTCGACGTCAACGGCCTCGCCGTGGATGCGGCGCGGCTCAAGAATGGCGATATCGACTTGGCCTCGCTGGTCGCTCCCGCCAAGCCCGCACGGCCGGCCGAGAACGCCAGGGGCGGTAATGCCACCGCCTCCGAGCCGTGGCATTACCGCATCGGCGAACTGAACCTGACCGATTCGAAGGCCGGTTTTACCGATCTGTCCACGCCGCGCCCGGTCAAGCTGGCGCTTGCGCCGCTGCAGGCGAAGGTCGGGCCGATCACCGACGACCTGTCGAAGCCGTTGCCGCTCTCGTTGCGCACCACGCTGAATCGCAAGGGCACGTTCGCGGTCACGGGCGACATCACGGCCACACCGCTCGACGCGCACCTGCGCATCGACGGCAACCGGCTCGACGCGGCGGCCTTCGAGCCGTATTTCGGCGGCGTACTGAATGCCACGGTCGCGAGCGCGCTGCTCAATGCGAAAGGCAACCTGGCGGTGTCGCAAAACAAGGCGGCGACGAAAGTGGCGTATCGCGGCGACGTCGCGCTGGTCGACGTGCGGATGCTCGACAAGGCCACCTCCGATCCGTTCGCGGGCTGGCGCTTGCTGGGGCTGTCGAACCTGAAGGCGAACTACGACAGCGCGCAGGGCTTGGATGTCGATGCCGCGCGGGTGACGTTCGCGAACTTCTACGGCCGCGTGCTGCTCGATGCGCAGGGGCGCCTGAATCTCAGCGACGTGGTGGCCAAGCAAACCGGCCCGGCGCAATCGCTGACTCGCGACGCGAGCGGCGCGGAGCCGGTGCCGCTGTCGCCCGGGGCAGCGAGCGCGGCGTCGGTTACGGCATCGGCCGTGGCGGCGGCGAGCGCGCAGCCGGCGTCGGGGGCTGCGTCGAAGGCGGCGGTTGCCGCCGCCGCAACGAACGCCGCCAGCGCGCCGCTGCCCGCCTCGGTGCCGGTCGTGGTCAAGGCGGCCGAGCCGCCGAGCCAGCCGGTGCGAATGCGCTTCGGCGAGCTGGTGCTGCAAGGCGGCCGAGTCACCTACACCGACAACTTCATCAAGCCGAACTACACGGCGGATCTGGTCGATATTCAAGGCACGGTGGGCGCGTTCGGCACCGAATCGCGCGACAGCGCGCCGGTGGACGTGGCAGCCGGCCTCGAAGGCAACGGCCCGATCTCGATCAAGGGCACGGTGAATCCATTGATCGCGAAGCCGGCGCTGGACCTGACGGCCTCGGCGCACGGCATCGAGCTGACCAACCTCACGCCGTACTCGACCAAGTACGCGGGTTATCCGATCACGAAGGGCAAGCTCAACGTCGATCTGCATTACCAATTGGCCGACGATCAACTGAGTGCCAACAACCACGTCTTCATCGATCAGCTGACGTTCGGCGATCACATCGATAACGACACGGCCACGCGCTTGCCGGTGCGGCTCGCGATTTCGCTGCTGAAGAATTCGCGCGGCGAGATCGATGTGAACATTCCGGTGTCGGGGTCGCTGTCGAGCCCCGAGTTCAGCGTGAGCGGGCTGATCTGGCATGCGGTGCTGAACCTGCTGAAGAAGGCCATCACCTCGCCGTTCTCGCTGCTGGCCAGCGCGTTCGGCGGCAACGGCGAGGAACTCGGCTACGTCGAATTCGCGCCGGGCCTCGCCACGCTGACGGATGCCTCGAAGCAGAAGCTCGACACGATCTCCAAACTGCTGGCCCAGAAGCAATCGGTCCGGCTCGATCTGACCGGCCGCGTCGATCCCGCGCGCGACCTGCCGGGCCTGCGCGAAGCCTATGTCGAACGGTTGGTGCGTCAGCAGAAGCTGAAGGGTGTGGTGGGGCAGGGCGAGAGCGTCGATCCGATGACCGTCAAGGTCGCGCCGGACGAATACCTCAAATACCTGACCGAAGCCTACAAGGCGGCCGATTTCAAGAAGCCGCGCAACCTGATCGGCATGCAGAAGACGCTGCCCGAGTCCGACATGAAGCAGGCGCTCGAAGCGCACGCGCCGGCCGACGACGCCGGCCTGCGCGCCCTCGCGCAGCAGCGCGCTCAGGCCGTGCGGCAGTATCTGGACGGCAAGGTCGATCCGGGCCGCATGTTCATCGTCGCGCCGAAGCTCGATGCGAAGGGCATCGAAGACAAGGGCGCGACCACGCGTGTGGATTTCGGCCTGCAGTAAGCACGGCGGCCTGCGCCGCCAGCGCGGGCAGGCCGCCGGTTGATATGGGGCCGGCAGAAAAACCGGCTCGCCATGAAAAACGCCCGCGCATGCGCGGGCGTTGTCTATTGCGGCGGCTCGGCGGCGGCAACTGCCGCTACCGTCGCACGCACACCGTTCAATGTGCGTCGGCCGAGGCCGGCTCGCGCTTGGCGAGTTCCTTGCGCGCGGCGAGCGGAATGCGCGGGTCGTCCCAGGTACTCAGCCATTCGATCTCCTTCGCGGTGAAGATCTGGCCGTGATTGCGCAGCGTGTATTGCAGCGAATCGATGATGTGATTGCGGATGATTTCCGGCGTGCGCGTGTCGTCGAGCACGGAGCGGAACGCCTCTAGCGTGGCCATCGTCGGGCTCCGGTGAAGTCAGGGATAACCCTGTTATCGCACGTCAATAGTCGTTCGCCAAGCCGAAAAAAATTGTCTGAGGCATAGGGGGGCGAATGCGTGCCGCAGCGCGCCTCAGCGCAACAGCTTGCCGGCCGCCTTGCCGCGCGCGAGGACCCAGCCGTTCAGCCCGGCGCACAGCACCAGCAGCGCACTGGTCACGAAGAACACCGCGTGCAGGCCCACGTGCGCGCCGATCTGGCCGCCGAGCAGCGGCCCGACGACCTGACCCGAAAATTGCGCCGATTGCAGGTAGCCGAGCACGCTGCCTGAGGAATGCTCGTCCACGGCGTGCCGCACCAGCTTGGCGATCGACGGCAGCAGCCCCGCCAGCGACATGCCCATCGCGCCGCGCAACAGCGCCAGTTGCCACCAGTGCGTGACGAACGCTTGCGGCAGCATCACGAGGCCGGTCACGAGCAGGCAGCCGATGATGACCGGCCAGCCGCCCACCCGGTCGGCCAGGCCGCCGAGCCTTGGCGCGGTCAGCATGCTGCCGAACGCCGAGGCGGCCATCACGATGCCGGCGGTACGCGCCAGATCGCCGTGCGGCACGCCGAGCTGGCCGATATACACGGTGATGATCGGTTCGATCGACATGTTCGCCAGCAGCACCATCATCGCCGTCAGCAGCAGCACGCCGAGCGCGGCGCGGCGGCCGGTGTCGGTCTGGGCGGGCGCATTCGCTCCGCGCGATGCCTTGGGGCGCACGTCGCGGCCACGGTCGAAGTTTTCGCGCACCAGCAGGATCGTCGCGGCGGCGGCCACCGCGATCACCGCGCCGCCCACGAAGAACGTGCCGCGAATGCCGACCAGCGCCGGCAGGAAGCCGCCCACCAGCGGCCCGATCAGGTTGCCGGCCAGCGCACCGGTGGACAGCACGCCGAGCGCCCAGCCGGCGCGCTCGCGCGGCGCCTGGGTGCCGACCATCACGATCGACGCCGATGCGTAGCCGCCGATCAGCCCGGCCGCGAGCCGCAGCGCCACGAGCTGCGTGATGCTGTGCGCCACGCCGATCAGCGACATCACCACCGCCATGCCGATCGCGGCGCGGATCAGCATCGGTTTGCGGCCGTAGCGGTCGGCGAGCCGGCCCCACAGCGGCGCGGTGATCGCCGTGCCGAAGAAGGTTGCGCCGAACGCCACGCCCGACCATTGCACCACGGCGGCCGGCGACGCCACGCCGAGCTGCTCGACGTACAGCGGCAGGAACGGCAGCAGCATGCTGAGGCTGACCAGCGTGGTGAACGAGCCGAACACGCAGACGGCGAGATTGCGCTTCCAGTAGCGCGCGTTGCGTTCGGCATAGCCGCCCGCGCCGGCGCCGGCGGGCGCGGCGGTCGGTTCGGGGCGAGGTGCGGGCGTGGCGGCGGGGCGGGACATGGGGGCGGATCTCCAGGGCCGGTCGGACGATGGAATGACGGTAGGCGGCGAATCAGTCGCGGCGCGCGGTGGCGGCGGCGACGATATCGATCGCCAGCGCCAGGATCATCGCCGCGGCGCCGATCACGAACAGCATGCGGAAGTCGCCGCCGCTGTGCGAGAACACGAACGACAAGCCGTAGGCGGCCAGCGCCTGGCACAGCGCGAAGCCGACCGTGGCGGTGCGCCATGCCGGGTCCTGCTGCGTGGGATGATGGGCGAGCAGCTCGTGCAGGCGGCCGAGCATCAGCGGCACGGTGCCGGTCACGAACGCCCCCACCACCACGCTCGACAGCATCAGCCACACGGCGCCCAGGCCGAGCGCCGGGATTGCCACGCCGCCGATTTCGAGCACGAAGGCGAGCCGCAGCGCGTTGCCGAAGCCGATCCGGTCGGCGAGCGCGCCGGCCAGCACCGGCCCGAGCGTCGCGCCGATGCCGAACAGCACCCAGTATTGCGCGCCCACCTGCAGGCTTTGGCCGAGCCCGCGCGTCACGTAATCGACCAGGAAGATCATGTGCGGCACCCAGCCGGCCGCGTTCAGCGCGTATTCGGCGTAGAGCGCGCGCAGCGTGCGCGTGGCCTTGACCGGGCGATGCTGCACCGGCCTGGCGTGAGGCGCGGCGTCGCGCGGCCAACCGGTCCAGCCGATCGCGGTCAGCGCCAGCGACAGCACGCCGAGGCCGAGCCACGCATCCTGCAGGCTGCGTTGCAGCAGCAGCGGCACCACGGTGCCCGAGGCGATCACGCCGACGCCCACGCCCATGAAGATCACACCGCCCGCCAGCCCGCGCCGCGCCGCCGGCACGTGCTGGAGCACGGTGGGCGCGGCCAGCACCATCAGCGCGCCGCCGGCCACCCCGGCCAGGAAGCGCCACGCGAAGAACCAGCCGAACGACACCGGAAACGCGCAGGCCGCGAACGCGAGCGTCGCCAGCAGCATCATCGCGCGCAGCGTGGCGGTGACGCCGAATTTCGCGGCGGCCTGGCGGCCCGCCAATGCGCCGGCCAGATACCCGGCCAGGTTGGCGGCGCCCAGATAGGCGGCGAGCGCGGGCGCGAACCAGTGCGCATCGACGATCGCCGGCAGCAGCGGCGTGTACGCGAAGCGCGCCAGCCCGATGCCGATCAGGCTGGCGCAGAAGCCGGACAGGGTGGCCCGGGCGACGCTCACGCCGCGCGCCGCGCGCGTGGCGTGAGCGGAGGAGTCGGCGGCGCGTTGCATGGCACGGGTTCCTTCACTCGATTCGATAGCGGGAGGTTACGCGCCATCACCGATCCACAGAACTGAATTGTCGAGATAGGGGCTATCTTCAATTCAGATAGCTGTTATGCTGAATTCTCGTTTCCCGGCGCGCCGGGCGCGTCGCTACAATCGTGGCGTCGATCATCCTTTGCGGCGGCATGGCCGTCATCGATCATGGACCTGGCCGATCTCAAGACTCTCGAAGCCGTTGCCCGTCACGGCAGCATGAACAAGGCGGCGGCCGAACTGCACACCGTGCAGTCGAACGTCACCGCGCGCATCCGCTCGCTGGAAGACGAACTCGGCGTGACGCTGTTCCAGCGCCATGCGCGCGGCGTGACCGTCACGCCGGCCGCGCAGCGGATGCTGCCGTTCGTCGGCAAGATCGCGCAGTTGGTGTCCGAGGCGCGCTCGGCGGCCACCGACACCGGCGAGCCGTCCGGCACGCTCACGCTCGGCACGCTCGAAACCACCATGGCGCTGCGCCTGTCGCCGTTGCTGACCGAATTCGCGCGCACCTGGCCCGATGTGCGGCTGGTCGTCAGTTCGGGCACCACCGCAGGGCTCATGCAGGACGTGATCGACTACCGGCTCGACGGCGCGTTCGTGGCCGGCCCGGTCAAGCATCCGGCGCTGTATGTCGAGCCGGTGTTCGCGGAAGAGCTGGTGCTCGTCACCAGCCCCGCGATCCGTTCGCTGAAGGAGCTGGCCGGCCAGCGCGACCTGAAGACGGTGGTGTTCCAGGCCGGCTGCTCGTACCGGCAGCGGCTCGACGCGTTCCTGACCGGGATCGGCGTGGTGGTGGCGAAGCCGCTCGAATTCGGCTCGCTCGACGCGATCGTCAACTGCGTGTCGGCCGGCGTGGGCATCACGCTGCTGCCGAAGGGCGTGGTGGCCGACGCGGCCACCTCGGGCGACGTGGCGCTCCACCGCTTGCCGCGCGAGCTGGCGCACGTCGAAACCATGTTCGTGCGCCGTGAGGATACCTATGTATCGAGTGCGATGACGGCGTTCCTGGAGATGGCCAAGCGCATTTACCGGCAATCGACGCTGCCGCCGGGGCGGGTGCGGCGCGCGGCCGAGCCGCACACCACGGCCGCCTAGGCGCCCGGCGCGGCTGGCCGATTACCTCGCATGTAATTGGCCGGCCGCGCGCGCGACCCTAAGCTGGGTTCATCGCGCGGCAGCCCGCCGCGCGGCGAACCCAGGAGCCACCATGTCCCACTTTCCCGTTCATACGCTCGCCTCGGCGCCGCCCGCTTCGGTGGCCGCCCTCGAACAACTGCACGCCGCGTTCGGCACGATTCCCGCGATCGCTGGCGCGATGGCGGGTTCGCCCGTGTTGCTCAACGGCTTCGTCGGCCTGTTCGCCAGCGTGCATGCGGGCAGCTTTTCGGAAGCCGAGATCCAGACGCTGCTGCTGACCAACGCCGTCGCCAACCGCTGCGAATGGGCGGTGGCGTTCCATAGCGCGCTGGCGCTGCAACAGGGCGTGCCGCAAGCCGATGTCGATGCGATCCGCGTGGGCGGCGCACCCGGCGATGCACGGGCTCGCGCGCTCTCGACGCTTGCGCGAAGGCTGATCGAGACGCGTGGCCGCATCGAGAACGCCGAACTGCAACGCTTTCTCGACGCAGGCTTCGCGCCCGCGCAGGTGCTCGAAGCGATTGCCGTGGTGGCCGCCTCGACCGTCACCAACTACACGGGCAGTGTCGCGCAGCCGCCGCTCGATGCGCCGTTCGACGCCCATCGCTGGCACGCCCCGGCGTAAGCCGGTATCGTGCGGGCATCGCTTCGCAGGACTGATCGATATGGATTTCATCGCTTCCGCGCCCAAGAAACGCCCGCCGACCGCGCTCGGCGATCTGCTGCGCCATTGGCGCGACGTGCGCGGCGTGAGCCAGCTCGATCTGTCGTACGAGGCCGGCGTGTCGCAGCGGCAGATCAGCTTCATCGAGAGCGGCCGCAGCGTGCCGGGGCGGCAGACGCTGCTCGATCTCGCGCAAACGCTGGACGTGCCGCTGCGCGAGCGCAACGGCCTGCTGCTGGCGGCCGGCTACGCGCCGCTGTTTCCCGAGACGGCGTGGAATGCGCAGGAGATGCAGGCCGTCGCGCGCGCCGTCGATCGGATGCTGCGGCAGCACGAGCCATTTCCGGCTATTGCGATGGACCGCTACTGGAACGTGTTGAGCACCAACGCCGCCGCGCCGCGCCTGTTCGGGCGCTTCGTCGATCTGGCGGCGCGCCCGAGCCCGCGCAACCTGCTGCATCTGCTGTTCGATCCGCAGGGCTTGCAGCCCTTCGTGCACGACTGGCCGCAGGTGGCCTGCGCGATGCTGCAACGCGTGCAGCGCGAGGCGGTGGGGAACGTCGTCGACGACGGCACGCGGCAGTTGCTCGATGCCTTGCTCGCGTATCCCGGCGTGCCGGCGGATTGGCGGCTGCGCGGTGCGCCCGCGCAGTCGGCGGCCGTGCCGGTGATTCCGATCGGTTTCGAGGTCGACGGCAGCGTGGTCGAATACTTCTCGATGGTGGCCACCGTCGGCACACCGCAGAGCATCGCCGCGCAGGAGTTGCGCATCGAGAGCATGTTTCCGGCGAACGATGAAACGGAGGCGTGGCATCTCGCGCAGATGGCGGGGTGATCGTTGCGCGCCACCAATGACAACACCCCGAAGGCCGGACTCGCGTCCGACGCTTCGGGGTGCAGATGACATCAGCGGCCGCGATTCGGCCGCTTATCGGCGCCGCGCGCTCAGGCTTTCTTTTGCAGGCGGAACGCGTGCAGCAGCGGCTCGGTATAACCGCTCGGCTGCTCGCGGCCTTCGAATACGAGCGCCGTGGCGGCCTTGAACGCGAGCGACTTGTCGAAGTCGGGCGCCATCGGCTGATAGCTCGGGTCGCCGGCGTTCTGCTTGTCCACCACGCGCGCCATGCGCTCCAGCGTTTCGCGCACCATCTCCGGCGACACCACGCCGTGGCGCAGCCAGTTCGCGATGTGCTGGCTCGAAATGCGCAGCGTCGCGCGGTCTTCCATCAGGCCGACGTTATGGATGTCGGGCACCTTCGAGCAGCCGATGCCCTGATCGACCCAACGCACCACGTAACCGAGAATGCCCTGCGCATTGTTCTCGACTTCGCTGCGGATTTCGTCCTCGCTCCATTCGGCCTTCGCGACGACCGGAATCGTCAGCAGGCCGCTCAGCAGTTCGTCGCGCAGGCTTGCAAGGTCGGTCTTTTCCAGTTCCTTCTGCACCGCCTGCACGTCGATCTCGTGATAGTGCAGTGCGTGCAGCGTGGCGGCGGTCGGCGACGGCACCCAGGCGGTGTTCGCGCCGGCCTTCGGATGGGCGATCTTCTGTTCCAGCATCGCGTGCATCAGGTCCGGCATCGCCCACATGCCCTTGCCGATCTGCGCGCGACCGCGCAGCCCGGCCGCGAGGCCCGCCAGCACGTTGCTGCGCTCGTAGGCGGCAATCCACTTGCTCGACTTGATGTCACCCTTGCGCATCATCGGGCCGGCTTCCATCGAGGTGTGCATTTCGTCGCCGGTGCGATCGAGGAAGCCCGTGTTGATGAACGCGACGCGTTCCGATGCCTGCGCGATACACGCTTCGAGGTTCACGCTGGTGCGGCGCTCCTCGTCCATGATGCCCATCTTGATGGTGTTGCGCGGCAGGCCGAGCAGGCTCTCGATGCGCCCGAACAGCTCGCTGGCGAACGCCACTTCGGCCGGGCCGTGCATCTTCGGCTTGACGATGTAGATCGAGCCGGTGCGCGAGTTGAGCTTGTGGGTGCGGTCATGCAGCGCGCACAGCGTGGTGACGACGCCGTCGAGAATGCCTTCCGGGATCTCGTGGCCTTCCTGATCGACCACGGCCGGGTTCGTCATCAGATGGCCGACGTTGCGGATGAACAGCAGCGAGCGGCCATGCAGCGTGACGGTGTTGCCGTTCGTTCCGGTGTACTGCCGGTCGGCGTTGAGGCGGCGCGTGAACGTCTTGCCGCCCTTCGACACTTCTTCCGTGAGATTGCCCGCCATCAGGCCGAGCCAGTTGCGATAGAGCTGGACCTTGTCGTCGGCGTCCACCGCCGCGACCGAATCCTCGCAGTCGATGATGGTGCTGACGGCCGCTTCCATCAGCACGTCCTTCACGTGGGCGGAATCGGTCTTGCCGATCGAATCGTTGGCGTCGATCTGGATTTCGAAATGCAGGCCGTGGTGCTTGAGCAGGATGGCCGACGGCGCGGCGGCGTCGCCCTGGAAGCCGATCAACTGGGCCGGGTCTTTCAGGCCGGTGGTGCTGCCGTTCAGTTCAACGAACAGTTTGCCGTTCTCGATGCGATAGCTGGTGGAATCGGCGTGCGTGCCGTGCGCGAGCGGCGCGGCCTGATCGAGGAAGCGGCGAGCGAAGGCGATGACCTGCGCGCCGCGCTTCGGATTGTATTGGGCGGAGCGCTCGGCGCCGTTGGAATCGGGGATCGCGTCGGTGCCGTACAGCGCGTCGTACAGGCTGCCCCAGCGTGCGTTGGCGGCGTTCAGCGCATAGCGCTGGTTCGACAGCGGCACCACGAGTTGCGGGCCGGCCTGTTCGGCGATCTCGATATCCACGTTCGCCGTGGTGGCCTTCGAGCTGGCCGGCGCCGGCACGATGTAGCCGATGCTTTCGAGGAAGCTGCGGTAGGCGTTCAGGTCCGACACCGGGCCGGGATGCTCGCGGTGCCACGTATCGAGTTCCGCCTGGAGGCGGTCGCGCTCGGCGAGCAGTGCGCGGTTTTTCGGCGCCAGTTCATGCACGAGGGACGCAAAGCCGCGCCAGAAATTATCCGCCGCGATACCGGTGCCGGGCAGGGCTTCGGTTTCGATGAATTGCGCGAGATTCTCGGCAACGCGAAGGCTGTCGCGCTGGGTCATGTCCGTCATGGTCTGCTCCTGAAAGAAAAATCGGTTGGGGCGCCGCGGTCGGTCGGTGGGAAGCGGCGGCGATGCGTCTCGGGGCGAGTCGGGCCAGGGCTTGGGGCAGGGCCCGCTCAGGCGAGGGCGGCGGCGCCGGCCTTTGCGATCTGCGAATCTTCGGCCGGCTTCACGCCCGACACGCCGACGGCGCCCACCACGTGGCCGTCCACGATCAGCGGCACGCCGCCTTCGAGCGTGGTCAGGATCGGCGCGGTGACGAATGCCGTGCGGCCACCGTTGACCATGTCTTCGTAGCCCTTCGATTCGCGGCGGCCCAGCGCCGAGGTGCGCGCCTTGCCGATCGAGATTTCCGCGCCGATCGGCGCGCAGCCGTCGAGGCGCACCATGCCGAGCAGGTGGCCGCCGTCATCGACGACGGCGATCGACACGGCCCACTTGTTGGCTTCGGCTTCCGCGCGGGCGGCGGCGAGAACCCGGGTCGCGTCTTCAAGGGCGATGAACGGCTTGGTCTGCATATTAAGGATTCCTGTCTGGATATGTATGGTGTCGGCGCATTCGGCATACTGCGGACTGCGAACGGGTTGGGCGCGGCGGTTCTGGCTGCGCGGCGACCCGCTTGCCACGGTCAAGACAGCAGGTCGGAATCGACCCACGCTCTGCAACGGGGCGAAGGAAACGTATGCGTTTCTGCGTGATGGACGATTCTATCGCGCGACGATTCATGTCTGTGATGGATGTTATCCAATGTCAGGTACAAGGACTTTTTACTTTTTGTTATGGAATCGATATCCATGGCAAGCTGAGTTCTAGCGGCCGCCGCTCCGTATCGGCCGTATTCCGCTGCTTTTTCCCCTACCGCACCGGTCGTCATCACCGATCGTTTGCCGCCTTGCCTTCGCGGCGACAAACACAGGCCATACTATGTGCACCGGCTTGTCGCGTTGAGCCGTATTCAAATCCGGCAACCGATTCCCACCGGGAGGTCAACATCATGGAAAACGATCAGGCTGCATATGGTGGCCGCACCGGCGCACCCGAATCATTGCAGGCGCTGGCCGAATACCTGGAGCGCGCGCTCGACAAGGCCACCAGCGTCGTGATGATGCGTCACGCGCCGGACGTCTGCACCGTGTATCTGGGCGATCCCGCCGAACCGCGTGAAGAATTGAAAAAGATCGGCACGATTGCCGTCTCGCTTGCCGACGATATGCTCGGTTTGACTTCGTCGGGCGGCAATGACATTCGAATCGGCGATCAGCCTTACCGCTTCGTTCGCAGCTTTACCCAGATGGACGGCATGGCTGCCGTGGTCTTTTCTGCATAGGATTGATTGAACGGCGATTCAATGTGGTTGATCTGGTGTTACGGATTCCTTTAAAACGCTTTCCACCTCGAAAACATTGCGCCGGCATCGCCAATTTTCATCCGAATCCGAATGAAAATTGGCGATGCCGGATTCGATTGCCGGGCGATTCATGCCAAGGATCACGAGCCAATGTGGCGCATCGCGCACCGGATCAATGCACCGGATGTTGGCGTATGGCGTTTATCAAGGGTTATACTGCCGACGAGCGATGACGGGATTGCTCAATCGTATCAATTGCACGAAAAATGGGAGTCATAAAATGGCAGAAAATTACAAGGCACTGAAAGCGCAACTCGACGCACTCCAGGAACGCACCGAAGCCGCACGCGTTACCGAACTGGACGCCGTGATCGCGCAAATTCGTGGCCTGGTTGCCGAGTTCGGCATTACCGAAGATCAGATTTACGGCCGCAAGCGCGCGTCGAAATCGAACAAGGCCGCCAAGCCGGCCAGCACGGTTGAAGCGAAATACCATAATCCGAAGACCGGTGAAACCTGGTCGGGCCGTGGCCGCGCACCGCTGTGGATTCGCGATGCAAAGAACCGCGACCGCTTCCTGATCGCGAAATAAGCCGTTTAAAAGCATGGCCGGCGCATCATTGAACGATGCGCGAGGCTTCCCCGCGCCGCTTGGCGCGCCGGGAAACCGGAACGCCTGCGCTGCGTTCCTTGCACCGGCCGTTCGTGCCGGTGTTCCATTCCCTCTTCGTTGCACCGCTTTAAGCTTTCTTCATCGTTCCTTCGTTGTTTCTCAGTCGTTTGATGCCGATGTCTTTCTGTCGAATCAGGCGGCCCGGCCGCGTTCGCGGGAAAGATGGTCGATGCATATACATCGGCTTTAATGGCGCTGTGATGTCGAGCCCGGACGACGTCGATTTCATGTGGCGCCGTAATGATCAGATGTACTGAATTTAAGTCGGGAGATCGATCGCGTCGTTTGCACGTGCCGGCCTGGCATGCGCGTGGCTTGGCGCGACCGGGCGTTGACGACGCCGTTGCAGAGGTGGTGTCGTGGTGAGACGAATGAGCATGATTAAGCGAAAATCGAGTATTAAATAACTCTTCCTGGGCGCCTAAACTGGCTTCACCGTCACAGCAGTGACGAACCGCTCAAACCGAAACCCGAAGCAGGAGAAGCCACCATGTCCCGTCTGTCCACGATCGCCCCCGCCGATGCCACCGGCACCACCGCCGAAGTGTTCACGAAGATCCGCAAGGCTGTCGGCAAGGTGCCGAACGCCTACGCGACGATCGGCACCCATCACCCGGAAGCGCTGTCCGCCATGCTGGGTATCGACACGCTCCTCGCGGGCGGCACGCTGACGAAGGCCGAGATCGAAGCAGTCAAGCTGACCGTCAGCGAAAACGCAGGCTGTGATTACTGCCTCGCCGCGCACACGCTGGCCGGCAAGTATGCGGGCCTGTCGCCTGATGCGATGCGCCAGGTGCGTGCCGGCCAACCGACCGGTGACGACCGCCGCGACGCGCTGGTCCGCTTCGTGCGCACGCTCGTGACGACGCGCGGCACGGTGCCCGCCGACGCGTTCGACGCCTTCATCGCGGCCGGCTTCACCGAGCGGCAGGTGATCGAGGTGAGCCTGGCGATCGCCGCGATCACGTTCACGAACCTCGTGAACCGCAGCAACGATACGACGCTCGATTATCCGGCCGCCGCATCGATCGAAGCCTGATGCCGCGCAGCAAATGAAACGGGCCGGGGCACGTGGACGTCTTGTCCACCGTGCTCCGGCCCGTTAGTGACCGCTTACTTTTGAGTTTGTCGATCTGCGAGTGGCTTACTGCCCGCGTTGCGCGAGGCCGGCCTGAATCAGTTCGGTCAGCAGGCCCGTCATGCCTTCCGGATGCTCGGCTGCGCGCTTTTGCAGGTCCGCCACCAGTTCCACGTTGAGCTTGCAGGCGAACGGCACGAGGCCCTGCGCCTGTTCGATGCGGCGGCGTTCGCGCCGGTCGAGCGCTGCCGAATCGACCGCACTCTTGCCGAAGGGCGAGGAACCCGTCTGCTTCAGCGGGTTGGTCAGCTTCAATGCCTTGTTCTTTTCTAGATCCGTCTTCTTCATTGCCATCGTCGACACCACACTCTTTCGTTCAAATGGGTGCGATTGTACGCATCGGCGGGGCGCTGCGGGCGCTCTTGATGGCGCGGGGCAATTCAAAAAAATAAATCTTTTTGCGCATAAACCGTGCGGGGTGGTGCGATTCCGGCGCGCATGGCGCGGCGGCCAGGGGATGGCGGCTACAATGCGGCAGCCCGGAACCACGACCCACACGAACACCGCATGACCCAAGCCTCCCGCGCGTACTTGCTCGGCCCCTTGCTGAAAGGGGTGTCGCGCTCGTTCTACCTGACGCTCGCCGTGCTGCCCGCCGGCATGCGCGATCCGATCGGCCTCGCTTACCTGCTTGCGCGAGCGGCGGACACGATCGCCGATACCTCGCTGCTGCCGCCCGCGCGGCGTCTCGAATGGCTGCTGTCGCTGCGCGAGCAGACCAACGGCCGGCCCGACGAGGCGGCGTTGCGCACCATTGCGGCCGAGGTGGCGAGCCAGCAAACCGCATCCGACGAGAAGGTGCTGCTCGAATCGCTCGGGCCGGCGCTCGCGATCCTCGCGCAGCTCGACGATACGGATCGCGCGGCCGTGCGCGGTATCGTCACGACGTTGAGCCAGGGCATGGAGTTCGACCTCGTCACGTTCCCCGACGAAACCTCGGGGCAGCTCGCCGCGCTGCCCGACGACGCGGCGCTCGATCGCTATACCTATATGGTGGCCGGCTGCGTCGGAGAATTCTGGACGACCATGACGCTGGTTCATCAGCCCGGCAAGCTGTTGCGCGACGGCGACGAGATGAAGGCGCTCGGCATTCGTTTCGGCAAGGCGCTGCAACTGACCAATGTGCTGCGCGACGCAGCCAAGGACGTGCGGATCGGCCGCTGCTATCTGCCGCTCGACCGGCTGTCGCGCGCGGGCATTGCGCCGGCCGATCTGCTTCGCGAGGACGCTTCGCAGCTTGCGCGGCCGGTGATGCTCGATCTGGTGCGCGTGTCGCTCGGCCATTTCCGCGCGGCCGTCGATTACACGTTCGCGATTCCGCCCACGGCGATGCGGCTGCGCCTCGCCTGCATCTGGCCGATCGTGATCGGCCTGCAGACGATGCGCTTGCTGGTGGAGAACGACGCATGGCTCGCGCCGGGCCGCGCCTCGAAGGTGCGCCGCAACGATGTCTACAAGCTGATTGCGTGGTCGATTCCGCGTTCGCTGTCGAACCGCAGCCTGCGCCGCTGGTTCGACGGGTTGCTCGGCGATATCGAGCGAGCGCTCGACGCGTAACGGGCTGCGCGCTGACGGCAGTGGTGGTTGGGTTTGGCGTTTGAGCACTGCTCGGCTGTGGCTTGATACCGGTCGGTTGCCACTGGGCTGCCGTTTGACCACCGCATGGGCATTGGTTGGCCAGCCTCGGCCACCGCTCGACCACCGGAGCCACTGCGCCCACCGCGTCGACTTCGCCCACCGCGCCCACCGCGACCGTGGTCGCCGAAGCCACCCCCCCGCCAAACGCAATCCAACTTCCCCACCCACGCCCCGCCTTCACATCTTTCTGTTTTATTTGAAAATCCTTCAATAGTCGGCCCAATTCTCAATATTTAGCGCCGGTTTCAGAATGGGCTTCAGTTCTTCTTGCCCAGGCTGACTCATGCGACTCGATCACGCGACGATCGTCACCGATGACCTCGACGGCGTATGCCGCTTCTTCGCCGAGGTGGCCGCCCTGACACGCGGCCCGCGCCCGCCGTTCGCGGTGGACGGCGGCTGGTTCTACGCTGACGGCCGTGCGGTGATCCACGTGGTGCGCGCGACGCAGCCGGCGATGGCCGGCCGCGGCGTGCCGCGCATCGATCACGTGGCGCTGCGCGTCGATGACAGCGATGCATGGGCCGCCCTGATCGCGCGCGTGCAGCAGCACGGGCTGCGCCATCAGGTGAACCGCGTGCCGCTGTCCGGCGAGCTGCAATTGTTCGTGCCGCTCGCCCCCGGTGTGACGATCGAGTTCGTCATGGCGATGCAGGAAGAACCGGCCCCGTGCGCCATCACACCTCCCTCATCCCGCAACGAGTGACATCGACCATGACGATCATCAGTAATCCAGATCTTTTCAGCCCCGCCACGCTGGCGGGCCGCGATACCGCCCATCGCATCGTGATGGCGCCGATGACGCGCGCCCGCAGCACGCAGCCCGGCGACGTGCCGAACGCGACGAACGCGCGCTACTACGCGCAGCGCGCCTCGGCGGCGCTGATCGTGACCGAGGCCACGCAGATCTCGCCGCAGGGCAAGGGTTATTCGTTTACGCCCGGCATCCATAGCGACGCGCAGGTCGCGGGCTGGCGTGGCGTGACCGATGCGATCCATGCCGAGGGTGGCCGCGTGTTCCTGCAGTTGTGGCACGTCGGGCGCATGTCGCACCCGGATTTCCACGACGGCGCGCTGCCGGTGGCGCCATCGGCGGTGCCGTTCGACGCGCAGATCTGGAAGGTCGATCCGGCCACCGGCCAGGGCGCGATGGTCGATTGCCCCACGCCACGCGCGTTGCATATCGACGAGATCCGACAAATCGTTCAGGACTACCGGCAAGCGGCGCGCAATGCGATCGAAGCCGGCTTCGATGGCGTCGAGGTGCATGGCGCGAATGGTTATCTGGTCGATCAATTCCTGCGCACGTTGTCGAACCAGCGCACCGACGAATACGGCGGTTCGCGCGAGAACCGTCTGCGCTTCCTGAAGGAAGTGGTGGACGCGATCGCCGACGAGATCGGCGCCGAACGCACCGCAATCCGTCTTGCGCCGTTCCTGACCGCACGCGGCATGGCCTGCCCCGACATTTTGCCGACCATTCTGGAGGCGGCCGTGTTCCTGCAGGCGCGCGGCATTGCCTATCTGCATCTGGTCGAGGCCGATTGGGACGACGCGCCGCAATTCACCGAAACGTTCCGCCGCGAGATCCGCGAACGTTTCGTACAACCGATCATCGTGGCCGGCAACTACGACGTCGAGCGCGCGAACTGGGTGCTCGGGCACGGCTACGCCGATTTCGTCGCGTTCGGCCGGCCGTTCATCGCGAACCCCGATCTGCCGTACCGGCTCGAACACGGCCTGCCGCTGGCCGAGCCGGACGGCGCCACGCTGTTCGGCGGCGATGCGCGCGGCTACACCGATTACCCCGCGCTCGCGCGCGAGGCCGAAGCGGCGCGGTAAGCGCCCGCATTCCCGTGAACCAACCTTGATGGAGGCATTTCCGATGACATTCGACGGCAAGCAGGTACTCGTGGTGGGCGGCAGCTCCGGCATCGGCGAGGCGGCGGCACGCGCGTTCGCGGAGCGCGGCGCGACCGTGACGATCGTCTCGCGCAACGCGCAGAAGCTGGCCGAGAGCGCGTCGCGCATCGGCCATGGTGTGCGCACCGCCGCGCTCGACATCACCGACGACGACGGCGTGCGCGCCTGGCTCGACGCGGCGGGCGCGTTCGATCACGTGGTGGTGTCGGCCGCGCAGACGGCCACCGGCCCGGTGCGCGGGCTCGACCTGAAGGACGCGCAGGCGGCGATGGACAGCAAGTTCTGGGGCGCCTACCGCGTCGCGCGCGCCGTGCGGATTCGCGAGGGCGGCTCGCTGACGTTCGTGTCGGGTTTCCTGAGCGTGCGGCCGAGTGGCGCGTCGGTGCTGCAAGGCGCGATCAACGCCGCGCTCGAAGCGCTGGCGCGCGGGCTGGCGCTCGAACTCGCGCCGGTGCGCGTGAACACCGTGTCGCCGGGGCTGATCGCCACGCCGCTGTGGTCGAAGCTCGACGAGGCAGCGCGCGAGAAGCTCTATCAGGGCGCGGCCGGACGGCTGCCGGCGCGGCGCGTCGGCCAGCCGGAGGACGTCGCGAATGCGATCGTCTATCTGGCGTCCACGCCGTATGCGACCGGCTCCACCGTGCTGATCGACGGCGGCGGCGCGATCGCCTGAGCGAAAGGGGGCGCGGCGAACCGTTGACGCTCGCTGTTGACGACGCGCGCGCCGCCGAGCAACCGGGCCGCGCCTCGATCGGCGGCGCGTTGCGCCTCGATCGGCGGCGCGCTGCGCGTCGGCCGCGTCCGATGAACCCGGCACGCGCCGTTCGCCGCCGAGCCGAGCCGAGCCGAGCCGAGCCGAGCCGCACCGAGCCGAGCCGAGCCGAGCCGAGCCGAGCCGAGCCGAGCCGCACCGAGCCGAGCCGCACCGCATCGAGCCGCACCGCATCGAGCCAAGCCAAGCCGCACCTCACCGCGTTACCATGCCGGGTGCCTCGCGCTCCGCATCGCCGCTTGCGGCATCAACGGCACCGGCCGCGCGCGCGTCGTAGGCAAGCAGCGCACGCCCACGCCACCCCATTCCCGACCCTCATGGACAACCTCGGCGACATCCGTCTCTTCGTGGAAGCCGCGCATCTCGGCAGCCTGTCGGCGGCTGGCCGCAAGCTCGGCTTGTCGCCGGCCGCGGCCAGCGCACGGCTCCTGAAACTCGAAGGCACGCTGAGCACGCAGTTGTTCGAGCGCTCGACGCGCAAGCTGCGCCTGACCGACGAGGGGCGGCTCTACCTCACGCACTGCCGGCACGCGTTGCAGACGCTCGACGACGCACGCGCCGCCCTGCAACTGGGCCGCGCCTCGATCGGCGGCGCGCTGCGCGTGTCGGCCACCTCCGATTTCGGGCGCGTGGTGCTGCGCCGCTGGCTCGACGAATTCAACGATCGTCACCCGCAAGTGGCGCTCACGCTGGTGCTGGCCGATTCGCTGTCGAACCTGCTGCACGACGACATCGATCTGGCGATCCGCTTCGGCGTGCCGGCCGACAGCGCGATGATCGCGCGCCGGCTGGCCGACAACCGCCGCGTGCTGTGCGCCTCGCCGGCCTATCTCGCCGCGCGCGGCACGCCCGCGCATCCCGACGCGCTGGCGGCGCACGATTTCATCCTGTTGGGTTCGTCGGCCGGCCTGGCCAACCAGTGGACGTTCTCGCGCGACGGCGAGACGGTGTCGTTTACGGCGCCGCCCGAGCGAGCGCGTCAGACCAACGACGGCGCGCTGGCCCGCGAATGGGCCGTGGAGGGGCGCGGCGCGGTGATGAAGTCGATCTGGGACGTGGGCGCCGACCTGCGCGCCGGGCGGCTCGTGCTGCTGCTGCCCGAGTGGCGCTGCCCGGACCTGCCGGTGCACGCGTTGTTTCAGCGCAGCCAGTACATGGCGCCGCGCGTGCGTGCGCTGCTCGATTTCCTGACGGAGCGCTTCGACGAGGCGGCCGGCGAGATCGCGCCGTTCCTGCGCTGAACGCGAACGCCGCCTACTTCGTGACGGCGAACAGCGTCAGGTTCATGAAGATCTTGAACGCGTAGCCGAGCGCGACCGCGCCGCTCACGCCGCCCGCCCAGAGCAGGATGAACCACACCCAGCCCGGCAGGCGGCGCGGGCGGCCCGCGCCGGTTTCAGTGGTGGTAGTAATGGTTGTCTTCATGGCGGATCTTGCCCCGGAATACCCAGTAGCCGAGCGTCGTGTAGGCGATGATGATCGGGATGATCACCGCCGCGCCCACCAGCGTGAACATCTGGCTCGAATGCGGCGCGGCCGCTTCCCAGATCGTGACGCTGCGCGGGATCGCATACGGGAACAGGCTGACCAGCAGGCCGATGTAGCCGAGTGCGACGAGTGCGAGCGCGAGCACGAAGGGCAGCGTATCACGGCGCGCACGGATCGCCCGAACCATCCACACGCCGCAGGCCACCACCAGGAACGGCACCGGCATCAGGTACACGAACAGCCCCGAACCGAACCAGCGCTGCGCGACGGCCGGCTCCTGCAGCGGCGTCCAGATGCTGACCACGCCGATCATGCCGAGCAGCACGATCGTCAGCGGCAACACCACGCGATGCAGGCGGCGTTGCAGGTCGCCTTCCGTCTTCGCGACCAGCCAGCAGCAGCCGAGCAGCGCGTAGGTGGCGATCAGGCCGAGCCCGGTCAGCACCGAGAACGGCGTGAGCCAGCCGAACGGGTCGCCGGCGAACTGGCCGTTCTGCACCGGAATGCCCTGCAGGTAGGCGCCGAGCGCGATGCCCTGGAAAAACGTCGCGCCGGCCGAGCCGCCGATGAACGCGAGATCCCACAGGTGCTTGGTGCGGCGCGCCTTGGCGCGCAGCTCGAACGACACGCCGCGGAAGATCAGGCACACCAGCATGAAGATCAGCGGCAGGTAGAGCCCCGAGAGCACCGTCGAATAGACCATCGGGAATGCCGCGAACAGCCCCGCGCCGCCGAGCACGAGCCAGGTTTCGTTGCCGTCCCAGACGGGCGCGACGGTGTTCATCATCAGGTCGCGTTCCTTCTCGTCGGGGAAGAACGGGAAGACGATGCCGATGCCGAGGTCGAAGCCGTCGAGCACCACATACATGAAAAGGCCGAGCGCGATGATCGCAGCCCAGATGACGGTGACGTCCATGATGGTTCCTTGTGCGTGTTCTGTCGGGGCGGCGCGGCTCAGGCCGCGTCGATCAACTGATCCGGCGCGGACAGCGGGCGGCGGCCGGAGTGATCGCCATGTCCGTCGTGGCCGCCGTGCGGCGCGTCGGGCAGCGCCGGGCCGGCGTTGATCAGCTTCAGCAGGTAGTAGATGCCGGTGCCGAACACCAGGAAGTAGACGCACACGAAGGTCAGCAGCGACAGCCCGACCTGCTGCGTGGTCAGCGGCGAAACCGCGTTCGCGGTGCGCATCACGCCGTACACCACCCACGGCTGGCGGCCGGCTTCGGTCGTGATCCAGCCCGCCAGCAGCGTGATGAAGCCGGTCGGTCCCATCACCAGCGCGAGCTTGTGGAACCAGCGCGCTTCATAGAGCCGGCCACGGCGGCGCAGCACCCAGCCCGCGAGCGCCAGGCCGATCATCGCGAAGCCGAGGCCCACCATGATGCGGAAGGTCCAGAAGATCAGCGTGGAATTCGGACGATCCTCGGGCGCGAAGCTCTTGAGGCCGCGAATCTCGCCGTCCCAGGTGTGCGTGAGGATCAGGCTGCCGAGGTGCGGCACCTTCAGCGCGTAGTGCGTGGTTTCGGCCTGCATGTCGGGGATGCCGAACAGGTTCAGCGCGGTGCCGCCCTGCTCGGTGTCCCACAGTCCTTCGATCGCGGCGATCTTGGCCGGTTGGTACTTGAGCGTGTTGATGCCGTGCTGGTCGCCCACCACCGCCTGGATCGGCGCGAGGATCAGCAGCAGGCCGAGCGCCATCGAGAACATCGTCGTGACGGTCTTGTCGCGGCGGCCCTTGAGCAGATGCCAGGCGCCCGTGGCGGCCACCACCAGCGCAGCCACGATGAACGCGGCGATCGCCATGTGCGCGAGGCGGTACGGGAACGACGGGTTGAAGATGATCTTGAACCAGTCGGTCGGCACGATGCGGCCGCCTTCGATCGCGAAGCCCTGCGGCGTTTGCATCCAGCTGTTGGAGGCGAGGATCCAGAACGTGGAGATCAGCGTGCCGACCGCCACCATCAGCGTCGCGCCGAAGTGCGCGCGCGGGCTGACGCGGTTCCAGCCGAACAGCATGATGCCGAGGAAGCCCGCTTCGAGGAAGAACGCGGTCATGACCTCGTACATCAGCAGCGGGCCGGTGACCGAGCCGGCGAAGCTGGAGAAGCCGCCCCAGTTGGTGCCGAACTCGTAGCTCATCACGACGCCGGACACGACGCCCATGCCGAACGCGACGGCGAAGATCTTCGACCAGTAATGACAGAGGGTTTTGTAGTGCGCCTGGCCGGTTCTGAGCCAGCGGTATTCGAGCACGGCGATGAAGCTCGCGAGGCCGATGCTCAGCGCGGGAAAGACGATGTGGAACGAGACGGTGAAGGCGAACTGCAGGCGGGCCAGATCCAGTGCAGAAAGAGCGGTTTCCATGAGCGTATGACCGATGCGTGCGACGGCCGCGGGCGGGTGCCGGGCGGCCCTCCCGTCGCCGCGCGATACGCTGCGACGCCGGGGATGGACGCAGTATCGTGATCGCGCCTGGGCTGTGAAATGTGCCAACTAGTCGCACTTTGATCGCGCCAAATTCTTGTTATTGATCAACATCTAGATAAGGCATTGATAAGCATCAAATTTTTGAAATCGCAGGCGGCGTGATCGAGATGCGGTAGTGCGTCGCACCTGCGGCAATCGACCGCTGAGAAGCGCGTGGCGTCCGCTTCGCGTTCATGGCTGCGCATGTCGACGATGGTCGGCACGGGAAACCGGAATGGCGCGGCATCGAACTGGCCATGGCGTTTCGATTGGCCGACGCGCCTTTTGCAATTGCCCTTCACGTCCGGCGCGCGCTTTTCCTTCGCCGGCTGTCCGAATATTTCTTCGCGTTACCGGGTAATCGAGGCCGGACCGCGCGACACGGTTTTGCCATCGGCCGGTCACGAATGTAACGACCGGCAAGAACCCTGCGCACACTCGTAACTGAAGCGGTGATGCGCACGAGTAGCGTCTCGGACATCGACAACCGCGGGCGGTACGGCCCGCGTTTTCCGGAGCGTGAAGTGAGCAAATTGAAAATCGTGCTCGGCGTCGCGGCGCTTGCCGCCGTGACCGCCACGAGTGCCGCGCATGCGGCGCGGGTGGGGGTGTATATCGGCGGCCCGGGCTGGGGGCCGGGGCCTTACTGGTATCCACCGCCCGTCTATTACGCGCCGCCGCTGGTGGCGGTGCCGATGGACCCGGGGCCGCCGCCCGAATACGTCGAGCAGGGCCAGCCGCCCGGCCCGGTGCAGCCCGAGCAGGATGCCGGCGCGCCGCCGCTGCAACCCGGCTATTGGTACTACTGCAACGCGTCGAAGCATTACTACCCGTATGCGAAGACCTGCGCGTCCGGCTGGCGTGAAGTGCCGGCCCGCCCGCCGCAACCCTGACGAGGCCCCCATGACATTCGAGATTCGAACTTGCGGGCGCTGGGCGCTCGTGGCGGCAGGCGCGGGCCTGTTGAGCGCCTGCGCGGTGGTGCCGCCCGGGCCGAGCGTGATGGCGCTGCCCGGCACGGGCAAGACCTTCAACCAGTTCCAGGTGGACGACGGCAACTGCCGCCAATACGCGATGAACCAGGTGGGCGGCGTGTCGGCCAATCAGGCCGCCACCGCCAGCGCGGTGGGCAGCGCGGCGATCGGCACCGCGCTCGGCGCGGCCGCCGGGGCGGCATTCAATGGCGGGGCCGGTGCGGCGGTTGGCGCGGGCGTCGGGCTGCTGGCCGGCAGCGCGGTGGGCGCGGGTGCGGCGCAAGGCTCGGCCTACGACGTGCAGCGCCGCTACGACTACGCGTACATGCAGTGCATGTACGCGGCCGGCGACCGCGTGCCGGTGCCGGGCCGGGTGCGCGGCGCACCGCCGCCCGATGGTTACGGCAATGGCGGTTACGGCGGCGCGTACGGCGCCAATCGCGGCTACACGCCGCCGCCGCCGCCCGACATGCCGCCACCGGACTGACCCGGACTGACCGCCCGGGCGCAACCCATCCGGAACGGCGCAATGCACCTGAAACGGGCATTGCGCCGTTTTTGTTCGAGCCGATAGTTATGAAATTAAGCAGCGACTACGGACCGGTTTCGACCCTTCCGGATGCGCGCAATCGTTTCACGTAATTCTTTTCTCATTACGGAATTTTGTGCAGTGCGAGGCGAGAGAATAAATTTCAAGCAATGCAAGCGATATACAGTATCAAGCCGGATTGATTCGCGAGAACATTTTGTATGGATCATGTCTTTTTTCAAATTCCCGGCGCAACTCGAAAATAAATGTATGTGCAACTAGTCGCCACTCGCTCGAGCGGCATCCGCGCCCGCAGGCAGACATCGGGAAATTGTTCCGACAAGCGAAAAATTGCTCACCAAAACTAGGTATTTGTTCAGACCCCTTCTTGTTGTCTGAACACAGACCTTGATCATGCTCAAATTGTGAACGGATAGTGCGCTATAACGCGCCACGCAGGCGTCGATATTGAGGGTATCCGCGCGCAGGCACATCACGTGCGGCGACTTGAGTTCGTGCCGTGTCGAAGTCACTCCCGGCGTTCGGCTTCATTCCGGAAATCAGAATTTCACGTCGTGGGCGGTCGGCGATAGATATGAAGAATCCCGCCGGCCCGACTTATTTCGCTCGCCATTTTTTGGAAACGGGGGAAATCGACTTTCAGGTCCCTTCGCAATTGCGCTGCACGTTATTCGCAATCAGGTATGGGAAAATCTTGAACGATCGATTACTATTTTTTAATTGAAATTTTTCCGAGAGATCCTTCGCTAAATGGAAGATTCATCAATACATCCATTGAAGCTGGCTGGCCTGACCACGCGGCTGTTTACGCGTGTCGTCGACAGGCCCCTGCGCGACCTCGGTTTCGCGCTGAGCCAGGTTCCCGTTCTCGGCCTGCTGAAAGCAGCAGGCGCGTTGTCGCAAGCCGAGCTTGCGCGTCGCATGCAGGTCGAGCAGCCCAGCATGGCGCAACTGCTGAACCGGATGGAGCGCGACGGCCTCGTCTGCCGCGTGCCCGATCCGGAAGACAAGCGCAGCCGCCTCATTTCCCTGACCGACGACGCTGCCCGGAAGCTGCCGGACGGCCGTGCGGTGCTCGAAGAGGCCGGCCGCGTCGGGCTCGACGGCTTGAGCGACGAGGAATGCCGTCAGCTCGCCAGCCTGTTGGGCCGCGTCAACGCCAACCTCGAACGCGCCACGCACGGCGATGGCCTGCCGCGTGAGCTGAACTTGTGTTGCGAGGTCGAAGGCGCGATCTGATGCTGGTTCGAAGGGGCGGTTCCGCCCCTTTCTCTCGCTTCGCTGCTCGTTGATCGGGACGAACCCCGCCAACCGGGCAGCGAAGTGCGTACACTCGGATTCTTCCTATCCATTGCGCCGGGCTCGCCGGCGCCATTCCGAGGACGCCCCTGATGATCGATTTACGCAGCGATACCGTGACGCGCCCAAGCCAGCCGATGCTGGCCGCCATGACTGCCGCCGAAGTGGGCGACGATGTCTGGGGTGACGATCCGACGGTCGCGCGGCTGCAGGCCGTCACGGCCGAGCGCGCCGGCAAGGCAGCCGGCCTGTTCTTCCCGAGCGGGACGCAGAGCAACCTGGCGGCGTTGATGGCCCATTGCGGGCGCGGCGACGAATACCTGGTCGGTCAGCAGGCGCACACCTACAAATACGAAGGCGGCGGCGCGGCCGTGCTCGGCAGCATCCAGCCGCAGCCGCTCGACAACGCGCCCGACGGCTCGCTGCCGCTCGAGCGCATCGCCGCCGCGATCAAGCCCATCGACCACCACTTCGCGCGCACGCGCCTGCTCGCGCTCGAAAACACGATCGGCGGCAAGGTGCTGCCGGCCGGCTATGTTGACGAAGCGACGGCGCTCGCGCGCAGCCGCGGGCTGGCGGCGCATCTCGACGGTGCGCGCGTGTGCAACGCGGCGGTGGCGAGCGGCGTGTCGCTCGAAGCGCTGTGCGCGCCGTTCGACAGCGTGTCGATCTGCTTCTCGAAGGGCCTGGGCGCGCCGGTCGGCTCGGTGCTGGTCGGCAGCCGCGAGTTGATCGACACGGCGAGCCGCTGGCGCAAGGTGCTCGGCGGCGGGATGCGCCAGTCGGGCGTGCTCGCGGCCGCGTGCCTCTACGCGCTCGATCATCACGTCGAGCGCCTCGCCGACGATCACGCCAATGCCGAGCGGCTGGCCGCGGGCCTCGCGCAGATCGGCGAGGTCAAGGTGCTGTCGCAGGCTACGAATATGGTGTTCGCGCAGTTCCCCGAAGCCGATTGCGTGGCGCTCGAAGCCTGGCTGAAGGCGCGCGGGATTCTGACGCAGATGCTGTACGCGTCGCGCTTCGTCACGCATCGCGACGTGTCGGGCGAGGACATCGATACGTTCGTGGCGGCGGTGGGCGCGTTCTTCGCGCAGGCGCGCCGCGCTTGAGCGTGCATCGTCGTCGTGCGTATAGCTAGCTAGCTGTATAGCGGCCGCCGGATGCGCGACCGCTGATCCCTTTCCGCCGCGCCGTTCAGGCCGGCACCATCACCGGCGGCGCGTCGTCGCCGGCATCGAGCATCTTCACCGCGAAGCCGTAGCAGCGCTCGATTGCCTCGGGCCGCATCAGTTCGGCCGGCGGGCCTTCGGCAAACACGTCGCCGTCGGCGAGCAACGCGATGCGGTCGGCATGACGCGCGGCCAGGTTCGGGTCGTGGACGATCGTCAGCACGCCGAGCCGCCAGTCGCGCGCCAGTTGCCGCACCGTGGCCAGCAGATGATGCTGGTGCGCGAGATCGAGCGCGGCGGTCGGCTCGTCGAGCAGCAAATAGCGCGGGGCGTCGGCGGGATGGCATGTGTCGTCGTCGGGCCACAACTGCGCGAGCACGCGCGCGAACTGCACGCGCGCCAGCTCGCCGCCCGACAGCGTCGTCACGTCGCGGCCGGTCAGCGTGCCCGCATCGGCCAGGGTGAGCGCTTGCCTCGCGATCGCATGATCGCGCGTGCCGAGCGCGCCCGTTTGCTTCGCATGCGGGTAACGGCCGAGCAGCACCAGTTCCTCTGCGAGAAACGGAAACGCGGGTTGCGCCGCTTGTGGCAGCACGGCGCGTAGCCGTGCGAGCTGCACCGCGCCGAGCCGATCGAGCGGTGTGCCATTGAGCGTGACGCGGCCGTCGATGCGAACCTGCCGGCCGAGGCCGCTGCCGCTTGTGTGGAAATCGCCCGCCAGCGCTTTCAGCAGCGTGCTTTTGCCCGCACCGTTGCGGCCCAGCAGCGCGGTGACCGAGCCGGGTGCGATGCGCAGCGAGAGCCCGCGCAGAATGTCGCGGCGGCCGCGGGCGAGGGAAAGTCGTTCGGCGATCAGCATGAGGGAAGGCGAGGGCGCGGCATCAGCCGCCGAGCGCGCCGCGACGCTTGCGCAGCAACGCGAGAAAGAACGGCGCGCCGATCAGCGCGGTCAGGATGCCGAGCGGGATCTCGACCGGCGCCACCACGGTGCGCGCGGCCAGGTCGGCGGCCACCACCAGCAATGCGCCGAGCAGGGCCGCCCCCGGCATCACGACGCGCTGGTCCGGGCCGCACACGAGCCGCACGCAATGCGGCGCGACCAGTCCGATGAACCCGATCACGCCCGTGCACGACACCAGCGCGCCGATGCCGAGCGCCGTGGCGATCAGCACGCCGCGCTTGACGCGCTGCACCGGCACGCCGAGATGCAGCGCTTCCGCCTCGCCGAGTTGCAGCGCGTTCAATGCATCGCGTTCGCGCAGCAGCCAGGCCGTGCCCGCGAGCGCGAACGGGGCGACCACGGCGATCGTCGACCATTGCGCACCGCCCACGCTGCCGAGGCTCCAGAACGTCAGCGAGCGCAGTTGCGCGTCGCTGGCCACGTAGGTCAGCAGGCCGATCGCCGCGCCCGCGAGCGCGTTGATCGCGATGCCGGCGAGCAGCAGCAGCGGCAGCGCGAGGCGGCCCTGCGTGGCGGCGAGCCGGTAGACCAGTGCGGCCACCGCGAGCGCCCCGGCGAACGCGGCGACCGGCAGCCACGCGGCCGGAACGGTTGCGGACGCAAGCATCGGGCCGAGTACGATCAGCGCGGCCGCACCGAGCGCCGCGCCGCTCGACACGCCCACCAGCCCCGGATCGGCCAGCGGGTTGCGGAACAGCGCCTGCATTGCCGCGCCCGATGCGCCGAAGCCGATGCCGACCAACGCCGCCAGCACCACGCGCGGCGCGCGAATTTCCAGCAGGACGGCGCGGGCCTGTTGCGACGCGGCGTCGGGCGTGAACAGCGCGGCGGCGAACTGGGCGGGTGTCAGCCGGTACGCGCCGATGCAGCAGGCGGCCAGCATCGCGAACAGCAACGCGGCGAACAGGCCGGCCAGCACGAGGCGCGCGGTGGTACGGCGGCGCGCGATCGCGTCGGAGGCGGCCGCTTCGGCGAGCGGGCCGGTGCCGGCGCTCGTCAAGGTGGTCGAGCCGGGCGGCATCAGGCGGCCGGCTTGGCGGCGGGGAGATGGGCGAGCGAGGCGGCATCGTCGCGATGCGCGGCGGTGGCCGAGGTCGCCGCCGAATCGGCGCTGCCGTCTTGCGGGTCGCGATGGGGATCGGCGATGGGCTGAAGATCGAATGCGCCGGCGGGCGCGGTGCGGCGCAGCCGGCGGAATAGCGGATGGCGAGGCATGAGGTGGATCTCCGGTCGAGGCGTCGAGCGTGGCTGGCTCGGTGGCGGACCCACCTGGCTTGCGTGTCGCCGGTGTCGGAACCGGCGAAAGACAGTCATGAAAGCTGAAATATTAAATGAGAATGATTATCAATACAATGTCGATGACAAATCCTTCTCGCAACTAACGGTCAGCCTGACGAGTCGCTTCGAACGAACTCCCGGCAAACCGCCGCGTAAACGGCATGTGGCCCGGAACACCGGGCCACATCATCAAGCTATCAGCGACTTTCAAGCCAGTCGGCGGAAAACGAAAAGGTGAGTGCCTACTTCGCAGCGACCGCCGCGGTCGCGACCTGGGCAGCCTGCGCGGCTTTCGCCTGCAGCACGACCTGCGAGACGCGCTCGATGAACTCGCGCTCGACGCTGACCACGGCCTCGCGCTTGCCCTCGGCCGTATCGACGATCAACCGGTAGGTGACGTCCTGGGAGATCCAGGCCAGATAGCCGACCACGGCCAGCATCACGCCGATCACCAGCCCGGCGCTCGATCCATACAGCGCCCCGGCAATCACGCCGGCCACGCCGATCAGCGAAATGCCGATCGGCACGATGCGATCCTTGTTGACGGTCACGACGCTGACGTCGCGAATGTCGCGCAGCGCAAAGACCAGCCCCGCACTCGACAGCCCGTTGCGCGTGACGGTGACACCGCGTTCGTTGAATGGGTTTTCCATAGTGTGAAATACCGAGCGGAAAACGGGGAGCGTAGCAGAATTCCCGTCGCGCTTGCCCGAATTCGGGGCACGACGGGATGACGACGATCAGAGAACCTGACCGACGAGAACGAGCCAAACGGCGTTCAGATCAGCGAGGCGCCATCTTCGAACAGGCGACCCGGGATGTGCGAGGCGACCGCCTCGGCGATCTGCACATCGGTGCTTTCGGCGGGGACGATGCGGCGGCGAGCCGGCGCGTCGAGGTGCATGGTCCATTCGACGAGCCGGTACGGCCGGCCCCATGGGCGCTGCATGGTTACCGAAACACGGCAACTCTGAACCGGAAACGCGTGTTCACGCGTCAGTATCGTGGGCAGATTGCTGAAAACAATATCTTCGATCATCGTTTCCTCCGGTCCTGTCTTCCCCGTTGGCGACGGTCGCCGGGCACGCGGGCAAAAAAAAGCCGCCGATGCTCAGGCGGCCAACAGGGGGGTGAGAGGATCCTCTCAATCCAGAATTAAATGAAACTTAAGAGCGGCCAAAAAAAACGTCCCGCCGGAGCGGGACGTTTCTGCCGTAGTACTTCGCGGGTAAAGCGAATGCTTAGAACTTGTGGCGGATACCGACGCGAGCAGCGATCTGGTTCTTCGAACCCGTGCCCGACGTACCGAAGTAGCTCGTCGACGAACCGATCTGCGCTTGCACGCCACGGCCCGAAGCTTGCTGGTACACGGCCAGTGCGTAGACGTCCGTACGCTTCGACAGTGCGTAGTCGACCGTACCGTTCACTTGGTTCCAGTGGTACGACGCGTTGCCTTGCGACGCGCTCGTGTACGTGTAGCCCACTGCGCCCGACAGAGCCGGCGTCAGAGCGTACTTTGCGCCAGCTTCGTAGGCGTTGTACTTCGTGCCGTTCGAGTTGATCGCGCTGAACGACGTGTTCGTCCACAGCAGCCATGCCGTTGCCGGGCCCCAGACGTAACGGCCACCCACGCCGAACGTACGCAGATCCTTGACCGTGCCCGTCGAGATGTTGGCGATGGCGGTCGAGAATGCCGGGGTCGACAGCGCCGGGAAGCGGATGTCCGTGTAAGCCGCGCCGATCGAGAACGGGCCGTTCGCGTAGTTCGCGCCGAAGCTGTATGCGCGCGACGAACCCGTCGTCGTGCCGACCGTCGGCGAGCCTGCGAAGGCGCCAGCCTGGTTCGAGAAGCCGTACAACGCGCCGAACGTCAGGCCGTAGTAGTTGGCGCTCTGGAACTTGACCGAGTTGTTGATGCGGCTCGAGGTCAGTTGGTCGATGTCGTTGACGTGGTAAGCGTAGTTACCGACGACCGTGTTGCCACCCGTCGAGTAGTTCGAACCGAGGATGTCGGTCGAGAAGGAGTACTGACGGCCGAACGTGACCGTGCCCATGTCGTTCTTCGACAGGCCGACGTAGGCTTGACGGCCGAACATCGCGCCGCCTTGGCCCAGCGTGCCGTTGCCGCTGTTGAAGCCGTTTTCGAGCACGAAGATTGCCTTCAGGCCGCTGCCCAGGTCTTCCGTGCCGCGGATGCCCCAACGGCTGCCTTGTGCAACGCCGTCGTCATACTTGAAATTCTTGGCCGAGCCGCCGGTAACCGAGCTGTGGTTAACGTAGCTGATACCTGCATCGATCACGCCGTAGAGCGTGACGCTGCTTTGAGCGTGAGCAGCGGTGGCCGTGGCTGCCAGGACGGCGGTGGTCAACAGTTTCTTGTTCAAGACAATCTCCGAGCGAAATTAGGTGTGTGCGGTTCCGGGGCTCTTGAAGGCGTTTGGAAGGAACGGACCGGACTTTACATGCGGGCGGCGCAAGGAATGTGACAGCGATTGTCATAATTCGCTTTTGTAGCGCCCGCACCACAGCAGACGAATGGCTCGTTGCACCTGCAACCGATATGACGAATTGGCTTTTGCTTTTCGCGGTTCGTCATCGATGCAGATGACGAACGCTTGGTTGGAGGCCGACCCCCCAAATGCGACGATGCGCTGCCAATTCAGCGTAATTCAATGCAAATCAACACGAAAAAGGGGATGCCATGCCGCGTTTGACCAACGGATTCGCGCAGTTCGCGAGGCTTGCCACGATCGGCGGCACGCTGATGTTCGCGGCCGCATCGGCGGCCTGGGCCGACGGCGCGCCGCTGAAAATCGGCACCATGAGCGGGCCGGACGCGCAGATCTGGAACGAGGTGGCGAAGGTGGCCGGCCACGACGGCCTGCAGATCAAGGTGATCGAATTCAACGATTACGTGCAGCCGAACGCGGCGCTCGATTCGGGCGATCTCGACGCCAACGGCTTCCAGCATCAGCCGTTTCTCGACAGCCAGATCAAGCAGCGCGGCTACAAGATCGTCAGCGTCGGGCTGACCTACACCGCGCCGATGGGCTTCTATTCGAAGAAGCTCAAATCGCTGAAGGACCTGCCCGACGGCGCGAAAGTGGGCATCCAGAACGATCCGTCGAACGGCAATCGCGCGCTGCTGCTGTTGCAGAAGTACGGCGTCATCAAGCTCAAGCCGGGCGCGGGCGTGAACGGCGTGAACGCCACGCCGCTCGACGTGGTGGCGAATCCGAAGCACATCAAGCTGGTGGAGCTCGATTCGGCGCAACTGCCGCGCGCGCTGCCCGATCTCGACGCGGCGTCGATCAACACCGATTACGCCGTCAAAGCCGGGCTCACGCCTACCAAGGATGCGATCGCGATCGAGGATCTGAAGGGGCCGTACGCGAACCTGATCGCCGTGCGCGCGCAGGATCGCGACAAGCCGTGGGTCAAGAAGCTGGTGGCGGCCTACGAGTCGGACGACGTGCGCAAGTTCATCGACGCGAAGTTTGCCGGTGCGATCGTGCCGGCGTTCTGAACGGCATTCGCCGCGAGGCGGCAAGATGCAAAAACGGCCGGAAGGCGCCACGCGCGCCTTCCGGCCGTTTTCATTGGCGCGAACGCGAACCGCGCGGCCTCAGGCCGACAGCAGCGATCCGGTACGGAACGGCGTGGTGCCGGCCACGCGGGCCACTTCCATGCCGGCCGTGGCGAAGCGCACCACCTGGCGCGCATACAGCACGCCGCGCACGCTGGCCTTCAGCGTGACGACACGTTCGGTCAATGGATCGACGATGTCGGCGATCTCCTGGCCCGGCTCCACCACGATGCCCACCGGCGTGCGGAACACCAGCACGCCCGACACCGGCGCGACCAGCGGCTCGACGCCGGCCAGCGGGGTGGCCGGATGCGCCAGCGGCGGCAGCGGCGCGGGCGTGCCGTCGATGGTGCCGCGCTGCGTCAGGTAATCGACGATGGCCTGCGCGTCGCGCTCGGCCAGTTCCCACGACACCTCGCGCTCGCTGCGCAGCTCCACCGTCACCGAAATCGCCCCGTTCGGGATCGGGAAGCGGTTGCCGAAGCGCTCGCGCAGCTCCGACCAGCAGAAGCTGTGCACCTCGTCGAACGGGTTGCCGACCGAATTCAGCGCGAGCAGCGAGGCCTGCGAGCCGAGGTAGCGCGCGAGCGGCTCGACGTCGGGCCACAGATCCGGGTTGGTATACAGGTGCATGACGGCGTCGTTGTCGCAGTGCAGGTCGAGCACCACGTCGGCGTCGTAGGACAGCCGCTGCAGCGCCAGCCGCTGCGATTCCAGCTCGGTGCGCGGCTTCTGCTCGGCCAGCGCCTCGCCCGTCGCGGTGCGCACGGCGGCCAGGTTCCGCGCCGCATCGGCCGTCAGCCGGCCCTCGATGCGCGGCATCACGAGCGCCGCGAGATCGTGGAAATTGCGGTTGAAGTTCTGCATCGTGTTCAGTTCGAAGCGGCCGAGATGGTCGCCGAACACGTGCTGGGACAGGCCGATCGGGTTCGGCACCGGCACCACGACGATCTCGTCGCGCAGCTTGCCGGCCGCCTCCAGCGCGGCGAAATGGCGCCGCAGCACCGTGGCGACCAGCATGCCGGGCAGCTCGTCGGCGTGCAGCGACGACTGGATGTAGACCTTCTTCCCGCTGCGGGGACCGTAATGGAAGCTGGTGATGTGGCGCTCGGTGCCGAGCGTGGGGGAAATCAGCGGATGGGTCAGCGTTTGCATGATCGGGGGCGGCCGGCCGGGAGCCGCCGCGCGGGTTCGTCCGGAGCGAGGAAACGACGATTGTACGTGGCGCGCGAAAAAAGCCCGGGGAAGCCCCGGAATCGGCGGGGGATCGACAAAGAATCGGCGCGGCGCGATTGCCCGGCGAGGCACCACGCCAAACCGCCCGCCACAAAGCACGACAGGCCCCGCAGGGCCTGTCGGATGCCGCATGGCAGCGGGATTACTTGCCGTAGACGTCGAAGTCGAAGTACTTCTTCGCCAGCTTGTCGTACGTGCCGTCCTTGCGCATCGCGACGATCGCGCCGTCGATCTTCGTCTTCAGGTCGGTATCTTCCTTGCGCAGGCCGATGCCGGCGCCTTCGCCGAGCGTCTTCGGATCGTCGATGTCCTTGCCGGCGAACACGAAGCCCTTGCCGCGCGGCGTCTTCAGGAAGCCGATTTCAGCTTGCACGGCATCTTGCAGCGTCGCATCGAGGCGGCCCGAGATCAGATCGGCGTAGACCTGGTCCTGGTTCTGGTAAGGAACGATCGTCACGCCCTTCGGCGCCCAGTACGTCTTGGCGTACGTTTCCTGGATCGTGCCCTGCTCGACGCCCACCGACTTGCCCTTCAGCGAATCGGCCGTCGGCAGCAGCGTGCTGCCCTGCTTGGCGACCAGGCGCGTCGGCGTGTTGAACAGCTTGGCCGAGAAGGCGATCTGTTCGGCGCGTTGCGGCGTCATCGACATCGACGACAGCACGCCGTCGAACTTGCGGGCCTTCAGGGCCGGGATCATGCCGTCGAAATCGTTTTCGACCCACACGCACTTGGCGGCGATGCGGCGGCAGATTTCGTTGCCCAGATCGATGTCGAAGCCCACCAACTTGCCGTCGGCGCCCTTCGATTCGAACGGCGCGTAGCTGGCGTCGACGCCGAAGCGGACCGTCGACCAGTCTTTTGCGTAGGCGCTGCCGGCCGAAACGGCAAGCAGCGAGATGGTCAGGGCCGCCAGAACTTTTTTCACTATGACTCCTCGTTATACGTGGGTTTGCGCGCGGTCGTGCCGCGTTTGCGCTCCGCCCGGCATGGCTGCCGCCGGGCTGACGGGATAAAACGCCCGGCCGATGTGGACGAGCGTTCGGTAAACATTATCAAGACAAAAAACGTCGCGGGTTGTTAGTAAAAGCCCGAATAGCGAGGGCTCCCCGCCACGTTCCGATATTTATTGAGATTTCTGCAATAACGTAAGGAAGCTTTCTGTGGTTGCTGCGAAAAATGATGGCAATCGGCGCGCGCCGATGCCCGGGCGTTCAACCGAGCGTGTCGGCCGCCGCCTGCTTCAGGCAGGCGATGAACTGCGTGACGGCCGGCGTCGGCAGCAGGTCGCGGCGCGACAGGATCGACAACTCGTAGGCCGGCAGCGTTTCCTCGAGCACGGCGGTGCGGATGCCGAGCGGCGCGACCATGTCGGCGAGCGGCTTGGTGAAGCAGCCGATCACGTCCGAGCGCGACACCAGCCCGAGCGTGACCGAGAACGACGACGGCGCGCGCAGCAGGCTGCGCGGCAACGGCAGCCCGTGGGTGGTGAACATCGACATCATCACGCTGTGCGGGAAATCCTCGGCATCGACCGTGACGATCCATTCCGCGTCGAGCAGGTCGGCCAGGCTGCGCGCCTTCGCGAGCGGATGCCCGGCGCGCATCACCACCACGAACTCGGTGGACAGCAGCGGCGTCTGCACGAACTCGCGATCGAGCGCGGGCAGGTGATGGATCGCGGCGATGTCGAGCGTGCCGTTGCCGAGTTGCGTCAGCGCGTTCGGCACCGTCACCTCGGTCAGATGCAGATGCACGTTCGGCATCGTCGCGCGGAACTTCTGCACGGCGCGCGGCAGCGCCGTCAGCGCGATCGACGGCATGGTGCCGACCGCCACGCGCCCCGACAGTTCGCCCTTCACCTGCTCGACCGCTTCCACCGCGCGCCGCATGTCGCCGAGCAGTTGCTCGGCGCGCGGCAGCAGCGCCTGGCCACAGGCGGTCAGCTCCACGCCGCGCACGCTGCGCACCAGCAGTTCCGCGTTGAGCGCCTGCTCGATCTCGCGGATCGTGTGCGTGATCGCCGGCTGCGTGACGCCGAGTTCGCGCGCGGCGGCGCGCAGGCTGCGGTGATGCGCGGCGGCGACGAAGGCTTGCAGTTGCGCAAGGTTCATGGGGTTGCGGATACGGGTCATCAGGGGTCCGGAAGAAGCGACGGGGAAGCAAAAAGGCTTATGCGCAAGAAAACGTGTCTTGCGCCACAATCGCAACGGTATCAAATCCTGGCCGGGCCGCCGCCGGGCATTGCGCCGGCTCCGCATTCGGTTGCGGTCGCATCGATGCGAGGGTGGTTGGCGCAATGGCGTGCCGGGGTTGATGCGCTGCGCAAAAACCGTGTCGTCGCGGGACATCGTTTCGACACGAAGCCTCGCTAGGCTGGCTCGCACCCGGTGCGGGCCGCGAGCGAACGCGCGTCACACAATGCGTCGCAAATCGGCGGCCGTTAGTTTTTTCGATGCGCCGCGATCAAATAATCCAATTTCCGCTCGCGAAACCGAGCCGTTAGTATTCACAGACCCTAAGCAGTACCCGGTTCCTCTTTCCCCACGAGCCGGGTCGACGAGCGTTGCGATCAAGGAGAATACACAATGTCGAATGAGTCGAAGTGCCCGTTCAATCACACGGCCGGCGGTGGTACCACGAACCGCGACTGGTGGCCGAACCAGTTGAGCCTGAAGATCCTCCATCAGCACTCGAACCTGTCCGATCCGATGGACGACGGCTTCGACTACACCGAAGCGTTCAACAGCCTCGACCTGAACGCAGTCAAGCAGGACCTGCGCGCACTGATGACCGTGTCGCAACCGTGGTGGCCCGCCGACTTCGGCCACTACGGCCCGTTCTTCATCCGCATGGCTTGGCACAGCGCCGGCACCTACCGCACGGCCGACGGCCGCGGCGGCGCGGGTGGCGGCCAACAGCGTTTCGCACCGCTGAACAGCTGGCCCGATAACGTCAGCCTCGACAAGGCTCGCCGGCTGATCTGGCCGGTCAAGCAAAAGTACGGCCGCAAGATTTCGTGGGCCGACCTGATCGTCCTGACCGGCAACGTCGCACTCGAATCGATGGGCTTCAAGACGTTTGGCTTCGCCGGCGGCCGTGCCGATACGTGGGAACCGGACGAGGATGTTTACTGGGGCACGGAAACCACCTGGCTCGGCGACAAGCGCTACACCGGTGACCGCAACCTCGAAAACCCGCTGGCCGCCGTGCAGATGGGCCTGATCTACGTGAACCCGGAAGGCCCGAACGGCAACCCCGATCCGCTGGCCTCCGCGCGCGACATCCGCGAAACGTTCGCCCGCATGGCGATGAACGACGAGGAAACCGTCGCGCTGATCGCAGGCGGCCACACGTTCGGCAAGACGCACGGCGCGGGCGATGCCTCGCACGTCGGCGTGGAGCCGGAAGCGGCTCCGCTCGAACAGATGGGCCTCGGCTGGAAGAGCTCGTTCGGTTCGGGCTCGGGCGCAGATGCGATCTCCAGCGGCCTCGAAGTGATCTGGACGTCGACGCCGACCAAGTGGAGCAACAACTTCTTCTGGAACCTGTTCGGCTACGAATGGGAACTGACCAAGAGCCCGGCCGGCGCGCATCAATGGCAGCCGAAGGGCGGGATGGGCGCGAACAGCGTGCCGGACCCGTTCGACAAGGAAAAGCGCCGCGCGCCGGCCATGCTGACCTCGGACATCGCGCTGCGCGCCGATCCGGCCTACGAGAAAATCTCGCGCCGCTTCTACGAGAACCCGGACCAGTTCGCCGACGCGTTCGCCCGTGCCTGGTACAAGCTGACCCACCGCGACATGGGCCCGCGCGCCCGCTACCTCGGGCCGGAAGTGCCGAGAGAAGAGTTGCTGTGGCAAGACCCGATTCCGGCTGTCGAGCATGCACTGGTCGACGAGCAGGACGTGAGCGCGCTGAAGGCGAAGGTGCTGGCCTCGGGCCTGTCGGTGTCGGAACTGGTATCGGCGGCATGGGCCTCGGCCTCGACGTTCCGCGGCTCGGACAAGCGCGGCGGCGCCAACGGCGCACGCGTTCGCCTGGCACCGCAGAAGGATTGGGACGTCAACCAGCCGGCGCAACTCGCCAAGGTGCTCGACGTGCTGACCAAGATCCAGGGCGATTTCAACGCCTCGGCGGCGGACGGCAAGCAGGTGTCGCTGGCCGATCTGATCGTGATCGCCGGTAACGCGGGTGTCGAGCAGGCCGCCACCACGGCCGGCTTCAAGATCACGGTGCCGTTCATCGCCGGTCGCGGCGACGCGAGCGCCGAGCAGACCGACGTCGAATCGTTCGACGTGCTGGAGCCGATCGCCGATGGCTTCCGCAACTACGAGAAGGCCAAGTACACGGTGCCGGCCGAGAAGCTGCTGGTCGACAAGGCGCAGTTGCTGACGCTGACGGCGCCGGAAATGACGGTGCTGGTGGGCGGCCTGCGCGTGCTCGGCACGAACGTGGGCGATTCGAAGCACGGTGTGTTCACCAACCGTCCGGGAGCGCTGACCAACGACTTCTTCGTCAACCTGCTCGACATGGGCACGGAGTGGAAGCCCACCTCGGACGCGAACGACACGTACGAAGGCCGCGACCGCGCATCGGGCGAAGTGAAGTGGACGGCCACCCGCGTCGACCTGGTGTTCGGTTCGCATGCGCAACTGCGTGCGCTGTCGGAGGTGTACGGCAGCGAGGATTCGCAGCAGAAGTTCGTGCGTGACTTCGTGGCCGCGTGGACCAAGGTGATGAACGCCGACCGCTACGACGTCAAGAACTAAGCGCCCGCCGGCGTATCATGTGCCGGGCCAAGAACAGGCCCGCACCGCAAGACAAGACGGCCGATCCTCGCGATCGGCCGTTTTCTTTTGGCGGCGTCCGGCCGCATTCCGAGACCGACACCATGACGCAACCCCGCCACCTGGCGATCGCCACGCCGATCGCCGACGCGCTCGTGCACGGCGCGAGCGAACTCGAAACCACGCCGCGCGGCGTGCGCGTGCATCGCCTGCCTGCCCGCGCCCGCGCGCAGAACACCGATCCGCAATTCGCGATGGTCGAGGCGCAGCCCTCGGGCGTGCGTCTCGCATTCCGTACGCAGGCCACCGCGCTCGAACTCGACGTGTTGCCCACGCGCTACCGCTATGCCGGCGTGCCCGCGCGGCCACCCGGCGTGTTCGATCTGATGGTGGACGGGCAGCGAATGGCGCAGGCCAGCGCCGACGGCGGCGATGCCGTGACGATCTCGCTCGGCACCGGCGCCGCGACACACGAATCGGGCACGCCGGCCACGCTGCGCTTCGACGGCTTGGCTGCCGCCGACAAGCGCGTGGAGATCTGGCTGCCGCATAACGAAACGGTGCTGCTGGCCGCGCTGCGCAGCGATGCGCCGCTCGTGCCGCTCGATGCGACCGAGCTGGCTCGGCAGCGCATCTGGCTGCATCACGGCAGCTCGATCAGCCAAGGCTCGAACGCGGCCAGCCCCACCGGCATCTGGCCCGCGCTGGCGGCAGCGGCGGGCGGCGTGGCGTTGTACAACCTGGGTTTCGGCGGCAGCGCGCTGCTCGATCCGTTCGTGGCGCGCGCGATGCGCGACATGCGCGCGGATTTGATCAGCGTGAAGCTCGGCATCAACCTCGTGAACGCCGACCTGATGCGGCTGCGTGCGTTCGGGCCGGCGGTGCACGGCTTTCTCGACACGATCCGCGACGGCCATCCCGACACGCCGCTGCTCGTGATCTCGCCGATCCATTGCGCGATTCACGAGGAAACGCCCGGCCCCGGCGCGTTCGATACCGAGGCGCTCGCGCAGGGCAAGGTGGCGTTCCGCGCCACCGGCGACCCGGCCGAGCGCGCGGCCGGCAAGCTGACGTTGAGCGTGGTGCGCCGTGAATTGCAGCGCATCGTGGCCCAGCGCGCGGCGGACGATCCGCATCTGCATTACCTCGACGGCCTCGCGCTGTACGGCGCAGCCGACGAGGCGGAACTGCCGTTGCCGGATCGCCTGCATCCCGACGGCGCGGCGCATCGCCGGATTGCCGAGCGTTTCGCGGCGCGGGCGTTCGCGGTGGGTGGGGCGTTCGGCGCCTGAAGCCGCGCGTTGTCTTGCCGCGTCAGAACATCACGACGGTGCGCAGGCCGGCCACCACTTCGTTGCGGATCGCGCGCACCGCGCCGTCCGATTGCACGGCGTAGCCGCCGCTCGGCCGCACGATGTATTGCAGATCGCCTTGCAGCGTCCACCATGGCGCGACCTGATACAGATAGGTTGCCTCGATCACCGTCTCGTGAATGCGCGTCGCGCCGCTGATGCCGTAGGCCGGGCCTGCTGCGGCGTCCACGTTCAGCATCGCGTTCGTATAGCCCACGGCGAGCCCGGCCGTGTCGTTGTCGCGGCCCGCGAACGGCGCCTTCAGCGTGACGCCCGCCTGGGCCGACAGGCTCACCGAGTTGCGATCGCCGGGCGCGCCCATCACGCGCGCGAACACGCCGAGCGAGCGCGCCGCGTAGCTCGACGAGCGCCACACCATCTGATCGCCGATCGCGTAGGCGCCGTAGGTGCCGCGATGCGTCTGCGCGATGCCGTTCGAGGCGGGCGAGGTCAGCGGCACACCGTTGCTGTCGTCGCGCAGGTCGTTGAAGTGCCCCGACACGTACCAGAGGCCGAGCCGGTAGACGCCGGGCAGGCCCGCGTGTTTCGCGGCATCGGCATCGCCGGCGGCTGCGTCGCTCGGCTTGTTGACGGCGTATTGCAGTTCGCCGATCCACAACGCGCCGTCGTGCAGGTTGAAGCGCGTGCCGTGCGGGTTGGTTTGTTGTGCGTCGTCCTGCGGGTTGCCGCCCGGGTAGCCGTCGAACACGCCGGCCAGCACCGTCAATGCGGGCGTGGCCTGCACCTTGAGCCGTGCACCGAGCGCCGACAGCGGGTAGGCGGGGCCGCCGCCCGGCATGTCGACCGACGGCAGCACCGGCCAGCCGAACGTCGAATTGGCGAAGCTGCTGGCGTACTGGCTGACCATGAATTCCTGATCGAGACTTTGCTGGCCGACGCGCAGGTCCACCGCGCCGCCCGCCAACTGTTGCCCGTACCACAGCTCCCATAGTCGCGTGCCCGGGCGTGCCTCGACGCCGCTGATCGCCTGTTGCGCGGCGAGCGCGCGGGCCGTCAGGTTGGTGCCGTGAATCTGCAGCGCACTGACGTTGAACGTGCCGCCCGCGAGGCCGAACAGCTTGCTGGTATCCACGCTGACTGCCGCTTGCGTCACGCCATCGTAGGCACCGAGGCGGCGCATGCCGCCCGACAGGTTGCCGAAGTATTCGCTGGTTTCCTGCAATGTCAGCGTCACGCCGTGCTGGTCGAGCGCGGGGCGCAGGCCGCCGAGGTCGCCAAATAGCGTGGCGCGTTGCCAGAGGCCGGTGGCGGCCGGGGCGTCGTCGGCGGCGGTGGCCGGCGGCGTGGCCGCTTCCTGCGCCTGGGCCGTGGCGGCGAGCGTGGCGGCGGTGGCGAACGCCGAGGCCAGCGCCGCGCGGCGGGCGAGCCGGCGGAGCGGGGCGGGGGCCGCGTGGCTGGCGCAAGGCTGGCGGGCGGCGAGAAGGGAGTGGGCGAGTGTCTTCATCGGATTTTCTTGTGGGGGTATTGTCGTCGACGAGGCGATCGCGCGTCGCATGGGCGAGGCCCTTGCGCGCGCGTCGCCGGGCTCAGATGCGGATGGGCGCCGCGATCTGGCCGGGCTGATCCGTCTGTTGCGGATCGTGGGCCGGTTCCGGTCGTGCATCGATGCCGGGATCGATGGGGCCTGCGGCATACGCATGCGGATGCGTGGGCGGCAGCAGGCCGGCCAGCGCATCGTCGCGCAGGCTAAAGTAGGAATGCGAAACAAACATGAATTTTTGCACGTACATCGCGATCTCCGCTGGGGCGGGTCCGGACACGGATGTCCATTGCCGGTGCGAACGATTCGCATCGGACATCGAGGTAGGCAGGCGGTATCGAGAGCGGCCCGAGCGGTGCGGGACCGGGCCGGAAGATGCGCGCTGCGCCGTTGGTACGGGCAGCGGCGACAGGGAACTGTGGCTGCTAGCGCGTACGGGTCAGGGGGTCGCCGGGCAAGGCCGGCGAGCAACTGTCGCTACTAGACATGGATTCCATGATTCTGGGTGGTCAGGGTGATTCGGTTCGAGACAGGGCGGATTCTATGCCGTGCCCGTTGGGCGATGCAACAAGAAATTGTGCTGTTTCGTCATGGCTGTGGATGGCTTGCGACGGGCTTTCGCGAGCTGCGTGGGGGCGATGCATCGGCGCGATCCGGTGTACGCTCGCCGGGCGTTTGCACGGGCCGGGCATTCCGCGCGGCCCGTTTCCAACCGGGAGCGAAAACATGCCTGTGATCTGTGGATTTCGTAGCTGTCTGCGCTGGGTTGCCGTGGCTGCTGCTGTGACGTCGATGGTCGTGCCGTTGGCCGCGCAGGCCCAGCCTTCGGGTGCGCCGCCGGCGGGCAGTGCCGTGGCGACGCCCGATAACGCTGTGCTGTTGACGGTGTTCCTCAAGCACGATCAGTCGCGTCCGCTGCGCGAGCTTAATGCGCAACTGGACAAGCAAGGCTTCTACAAGGCGTTTCCGCCGCCCGGTGTCGAAGTGGTGAGTTGGACGGTGACGATGGGGATCGGGCAGGTGATCGTGCTGAGGCTGCCGGCGTCGCGGGTGCGGGAGGTGAATCGCGTGCTTGAGGATACGGCCTGGGGTGCGTATCGCACGGAGTTTTATCCGACTTATGACTATAAGGCGATTGGGTTCGCGGAGCATGCGCGGGCGCAGTAGGGGGGCGTCTCCGTTCCGATCGTGGGCGCGGGGGGATTAGCGATTTGCGGGTAGCCGCGCCACGGGCGGGGGGGGGACACGCCGCCCATGACTGGTAGGCGGCTATGAATCAGTTCGTTCTCCTCTACGAGTAACGTTTTGCTCGGCCATCCGTGTGATGTTCAACTCGCCTCGAACACGGAATTTCTGACACTCCCGCGGCCGCTCTTAAACCCAAGCAGCCGCACAGGGAATGTCTTAGAAGCTGTTGCGAAATTAGGTTTTGGGTCTGTTAACTTTTCCGACTTGGTGTTAACTTTCTGTCTTGTTTTGCCCAACAGGAAGCGATGCCGAAAGAACTGATAGACGACGAATTGTGGTCACTCATCGAACCGCTGCTGCCGGTGCGAGCACCACGCAATCGCCAGTATGCAGGCCGCAAACCGACACCCGACCGCGCGGTGCTGGCAGGCATTGTGTTCGTGTTGCGCTCGGGCATTGCGTGGAATCTACTCCCGCAAGAAATGGGATGTGGTTCAGGCACGGCTTGCTGGCGACGGCTCGTGGCGTGGCAACAGGCCGGCGTCTGGCAACGCATCCACGAAACGTTGCTGGCCGAGTTGCGTCGCCGTGGCGAAATCGACCTCTCGCGTGCGCTCGTCGATAGCTCATCGATCCGCGCCGTACTGGCGGGAAAAAAACCGGCCCGAATCCCACGGACCGGCGCAAGCTCGGCAGCAAACACCACCTCATCGTCGACGCGCAAGGCATCCCGCTCGCGGTCATCCTGAGTGCAGCAAACCGTCACGACATTACCCAGCTTGATGCGCTGGTCGATGCTATTCCACACATCAGGGGCAAGCGGGGACGTCCGCTGCGCAAGCCGCAAATCATACAAGGCGACCGGGGCTACAGTTCTGAGCCCCATCGGCAGCGCTTGCGTGAGCGCGGCATCACGCCGATGCTCGCAAAAATCGGCGCGCCACATGGCAGTGGACTGGGAAAAACACGTTGGCCAGTGGAGCGTTCGATTGCCTGGTTGCACTCGTTTCGACGGCTCAAAATTCGTTATGAACGCTACGCTCATGTACACGAGGCCTTTATGTCTTTGGCTTGTGCCTTGATTTGCTGGACACGTCTCAAATCTCTGGATAACTAATTTCGCAACAGCTTCTTAGGCGCGCAGCCTAGATATGCTGATCGGTAGGCATTTACGTCGGGCACGACTGAGAGCTGATCATCGCGTCGGGATTTCTACTGTCCGTTAAGGACGTTGATTCCGTCCCCCTCCACACGAAGCCAGCCAACATTCCCTAGGATAAGGGCTCGAGCATCTTCTTGAGCTACCTTTCCTGCGAGCACTAGCCGAAGCACGCCGAGCAAGTCGATAGTTCGCATGACAAGAATACGCATATTTACTGCGTGCCTGATCTGTTGCCCATCGATCTCTTGATCTTTCTCGGCTATCGACCGCGCACTCTTTATGTGCGTATTTGCAATAAGTATTGCAGGAAGCCGATTATCAAATCCCGACCTATCGCGATGCGAATCGGTCTGATTTATGTTCTCTCGCCCGACTCCGCGATTGATACCTTTTACCTCGCATATCGCAATTACTTTTCCATCTTCGTTCAATAGTTTGATGTCTTCTCGCAAGTCATCAGTCGCATCAATTGGCGTGCCTAACGCCGCGTGCAGTATCGCACCCACGTCAGCGACCAGATCGGGGCCACTATGAAAGAGAGCCGCTTTGAATATGGCCAACTTCTGAAATTGGTCATCGATTTCGGCTATTGCAGAACTTAAATTATCTCTTTTTGCAGATAAAAAATCCTCCTCTTCAAATTTGTATGAAGAAATCCATTTCGGTAAGATTTGATGCATCTTGTTGTGCACCGCAGTAACGGCATCGACTAATAATTCAAGATACTCACTGACGACGTCTTTGCGGCTATCAGGCACTAGAGATGGAACCACGTACTCGCCTCGGTTGAGCACGAATCCCACAGTCCTTCCATTGGATGTCGCCAATGGGCGGAAATCTAGCGAATCATTGTGAGACGTGAAATAGCTGTTTGCCGCTCCGAACATTTCTAGGAACCGCTTGAATTCGCTGAGCACGGGAGCAGGATGAGCATGGCGCGAGGCGAAGTTCTCGCGATAGAATTGGCTGTGAAGCAACTGATATTTGACGAGATCGGTGCTTCCAAAGTCTCGTCCATCCGCGTGATCGATGAAAGGTTCGGTCAGGAGATAGCAGATGAATCCCTCTTTTTCCAACAGAAGCATGGTCTCCTTCTTTCGCTTGTCCAGTTCATCGGGGTCATATTTATGCCGGAGATATGAGCTTATGTAATTATTTTGTCGCTCAAACGTCTCGAATAGCCCCTGAAACAAGACAACGCCATCGTATTCTTGAAATCGCCTAGCCGTGCCATAATTCTCGAAGAACACGGAATAATTTCTCATTCGAATAGGTTCGGCGGGAACGGGCAGTCCCTTCCGTTCAAGGGCATACACAAGGATTTTGTAAACGCGCTCTTGATTTTCTGTGGATTTCATCATCTTGAGTCTCGGGGAAGCGATACAACGACGCACATGTTTGTGAGTCTAACATTTGATCCGGGCGTAGAACGACGCATCGACGACTATGAAATCGGACTACCGCCCCCCTTGCTCAGCGCCATTTTATGTTCGTTTAACCGGCTGCAGGAACGATCGGAAGGGCGTGTGCGGCTGCCCACGATGCGATGTAGGGACTGGGATGCATCGATTCGCCCTTTGGAGGGCGTGTCTCCCGGGCGGTCGATACCAGCCCGTTCGAGCCATTCGAAATTCTCGACAACGGTCACTTGCCGCCACTTCGCGATCTGCCGACACCGAAGCGCCTGAGACAATAGTGCCTGCCCAATTTGCCGCCCTGTTCATTGCGCAAAGTTGCGATCGCATCCGTTCGTATCCTCGTTGTCAGAACTGCCTAAGGATTCTTATCGGACTAGCAACACAGCATGCCCAACTGGCGAAAGGTCGCCTTGATGCGCTTCCCAAGTTTCAGGTAAAGCTCGACCGCCCGCGCGCGTTCTTCGTATGAATACATGGACTACCTCCAAAATAGTTAAAGATTTTGTACGCACTCCATAATGCTCAAAATTCGTTTAACATCATGCTCATTTGTCTTTGAAGTTAAGGGGGCAGCGTGAGGAACGAACCTTGGTTGTGGACAGAGTCTGATCTTCTTCAGCTCATTGAACTTGGGGTTCAAGAGAATGTGCAGTTGGATTATAAACGGTGCGATGCACTGCAGCGCAGTGACGGGAAGAAGAACGAAATTAGCAAAGACGTCAGCGCATTGGCCAACGCAGCGGGTGGAACCATCGTGTACGGAATAATCGAAAATGGCCATCTTCCTCAAGCGCTCGATCTCGGATTCGATCCATCGGACATCACAAGAGAGTGGTTGGAGCAAATTATCAATTCGCGCATTCAACGCCGAATCGATGGCGTTCGAATCAACCAGGTGGCGCTTCCACAAAGTGCGCCTGGGCGCGTCGCTTATGTTGTGTGGGTGCCGCAGAGCGCCATGGCGCCGCATCAGGCATCGGACAAGCGTTTTTACAAGCGATTCAATTTCGAATCTGTCCCGATGGAAGAGTACGAAATTCGCGATGTCAGCGGCAGATCATCCACCCCGGATATCAGTGCTAGGTTCTCGCTTTCTTCTGGGAAAGAGCACATTGCTTTGATACCGGACGAGGAAGGCTATTCGCAAGATATCGACATATCGCTCTCCGTTTTTAACGAGTCCCCAGTCCCGGCTGAATATGCGGTGTTCCATATTTTGCTAGATGAAAGAGTCCAAGTTGGTGATTTTTCTGCAGACGTTAATCGTCATCGAAGTGACGAGGGGGAATCATTTAAAATAGCCGGGGCAAGCGTCCATATGAATAAGTTTACAACCCTATGGGATCGCAATAGAGGACTGCCTCTTTTTTCTGGAATCACTGCGCAGCTTCCGAACGTACCGCTGCCGATCAAAATTCCGTGCCAAGCCCGTTTTCTGATGTTGGGATACATCATTGGCGCCCCTGGAATGCAGCCGAAACGCGGATACGCCTTTGTCAAAATTGAATCGAACATTGCAACGCTTGCATTACAAGACGATCTCGAGCGTTCGGGATACCAGTTCGCTCCGGTGTCTGGCGGCGTAGATATTTCTAACCAGGCGTGATGGCGGGAACGCGCGGCGGGTGAGAAATCTATGCCTCTTGCGACGGCACTCATATAGATGTGTGGACCTTCAACGATTGAACGACGGTTATCGAATGTATCTTCCTGGCCGGAAACCGCCGCCGAGGCCGTTTGCCAAGTCGCTTAAATCGACAAAGTCGAAAGTCGGAAAAGCATGGCACCAGCCGCGTCGGCTACGCGAACACTCGACCTATAGCCATGAGCCCACTCCCCATTTATCACCCCCATCGATCCCCTCATCAATAAAAACCATTTTTTTTCACCCCTCGACCCTGGCACAGTAAAGCCTGCGAGCGCACCCGCACCACCACAGTGCGGCCCGCCCGCCGCCTGACACGCGAACTCAACGACGCTCGTGTAGAGTGCCGTCCTCGCGCATGACATCCCGCATGTTTTTGCATGTCACAAACCGATCGCCATCACTCCGATAAAGCGATCGCTCGAACCGGCCGCCGCCGCGCGCGCCCGTTGTCAACCACACTGGATTGGAATTCACATGTCTGTCAGTTCGGACGTCGCGGAAGACGTCATTCCCGTATCGGTCGAGCTATCCGCCGCGCAAACGCGCCGCGCGCTGTTCGCGCTCGGCGTGGGCGGCTTCGGCATCGGTACCGGCGAGTTCGTGATCATGGGCCTGCTGCCGAACGCGGCGCAGGACCTCGGCATCTCGATCCCGACCGCCGGCCACCTGATCAGCATCTACGCGCTCGGCGTGGTGATCGGCGCGCCGGTGTTCGCCGTGCTCGGCGCGAAGTGGCCGCGCCGCGCGCTGCTGATCGCGCTGATGCTGTTCTTCACGCTCGGCAACCTGGCCAGCGCGATCGTGCCGGGCTTCGCGGGCGTGGCCGTCGCGCGCCTGATCAGCGGCCTGCCGCACGGCACCTATTTCGGCGTGGCGGCGCTGGTGGCGGCCAGCCTGGTGCCGCGCGAGAAGCGCGCGCAGGCGGTAGCGAACGTGTTCCTCGGCCTGACGCTGGCCACGCTGTTCGGCGTGCCGCTGGTGGCCGCGATCGGCGAATGGCTCGGCTGGCGCGCGGCGTTCGCAGTGGTCGGCGTGATCAACGCGCTGACCGTGGTGCTGATCCGCCTGTGGGTGCCTCACCTGCCCTGCGATCCGAAGGCCAACCCGCTGCGCGAACTCGGCGCGCTGCGCCGCAAGCAGGTGCTGTTGACGCTGGCCACCGGCGCGATCGGCTTCGGCGGCCTGTTCTCGGTGTTCAGCTACGTGAAGCCGACCATGACGGAACTCGCGCATATGTCCGCGGCGGCGATTCCCGTGGTGCTCGCGCTGTTCGGCATCGGCTGCGTGGCCGGCAACCTGCTCGGCGCACGTTTCGCCGATCGCGGGCTGGACCGCACCGCGCGCTACGTGCTGATCTGGACGGCGGTGGTCACGGTCGCGTTCAGCTTCACCGCGCACTACGCGGTGGCCGGTTCGATCAACGTGCTGCTGGTGGGCACGGTGATGGCGCTCGGCGCGATCCTGCAAACGCGCCTGATGGACGTGGCCGGCGACGCGCAGACGCTCGCCGCCGCGCTCAATCACTCGGCGTTCAACATCGCGAACGCGCTCGGCGCGTGGCTCGGCGGCGTGGCGATCGAGGCCGGCATGGGCTGGTCGTCCACCGGCTGGGTGGGCGGCCTGCTGGCGATCGCCGGCTTGCTCGTGCATCACTGGGCGGTGGTCGACCTACGCAAGCGTCCGCACGCGGCGAGCGCCTGAGCGTTCGCGCGTCCTGCACGGCGCGCCCGACCCCCGCCCGTCGGCTGCCCGGCGTTCGTCACTCGGCCCGGTCCCCGGCATCCGGCATCCGGCCCCCGGCCCCCGGCCCCCGGCCCCCGGCCCCCGGCCCCCGGCCCCCGGCCCCCGGCCCCGATCTGGTCCGACCGGTCTGCACGCGGCCCGATCCGGGCACCTTCGCCCCCTCCACTTCCCCCCGAAAGCCCCACCAGCCGGGGCTTTCACGCATCCGTCCGCCGAATAGCATTTCGTTATGCGGCGGATTTATTTTTCTTCCTCGACGCCTTCCGGGGCCGCCCCGACAATCCGCCCATCACAACACGGTTTGGTCCGCGCCCCGGCATGACGGCACGGTGGCCGGCAAGCCCCGGAGATGACGGCATGAATGTCACGCAGCAAGACGCACAGTTTCCTCAATCGCACGACCAGGCCGACGACGGCCTTTGGCAGTTCTGGGTCGATCGCGGGGGTACGTTCACCGATATCGTCGCGCGCCGCCCGGACGGGCGACTCGTTACCCACAAGCTGCTGTCCGAGAACCCCGAGCGCTACCGCGACGCGGTGGTGCAGGGCATCCGCGACCTGATCGGCGTGGACGCGCCCGCGCCGCTGCCGCAGGAGCGCATCGAAGTCATCAAGATGGGCACCACGGTCGCCACCAACGCGCTGCTCGAACGCAAGGGCGCCCGCACGCTGCTGGCCATCACGCGCGGCTTCGCCGACCAGTTGCGGATCGGCTATCAGGAGCGCCCGGACATCTTCGCGCGCCACATCGAACTGCCCGCGCAGATGTACGAGCGCGTGGCGGAGATCGACGAACGCGTCGATGCGCAAGGCGAAGTGCTGCGCGGCCTCGACGAGGCCTCGGCCCGCCGTGCATTGGCCGAGGCTCGCGAGGCCGGCATCGAATCGATCGCGATCGTGCTGATGCACGGCTACCGCTTCCCGGCGCACGAGCTGCGCGTGGCCGAGCTGGCGCGCGAATGCGGCTTCCGACAGGTGTCCGTGAGCCATCAGGTCAGCCCGCTGATGAAGCTGGTCGGCCGCGGCGACACCACCGTGGTGGACGCCTACCTCTCGCCGGTGCTGCGCGATTACGTGAGCCGCGTCACGGAGCACACCGGCGCGGTGCGGCTGATGTTCATGCAATCGAGCGGCGGCCTGGTGGATGCGGGCCGCTTCCAGGGCAAGGACGCGATCCTGTCCGGCCCGGCCGGCGGCATCGTCGGCGCGGTGCGCACCAGCGAGGAGGCCGGCGAGCGCCGCGTGATCGGCTTCGACATGGGCGGCACGTCCACCGACGTCGCGCACTACGACGGCGCCTACGAACGCGTGTTCGAAACGCAGGTGGCCGGCGTGCGCGTGCGCGCGCCGATGATGGACATCCACACCGTGGCGGCCGGCGGCGGCTCGATCTGCAGCTTCGAGAACGGCCGCTTCAAGGTCGGCCCCGAATCGGCCGGTGCGTATCCCGGCCCGGCCAGCTACCGCAACGGCGGCCCGCTGACCGTGACCGACTGCAACGTGATGCTCGGCCGCGTGCAGCCCGATCACTTCCCGCACGTGTTCGGCCCGAACGGCGACCTGCCGCTCGACGTCGCCGTGGTGCGCGCGCAGTTCGCCGAACTGGCCGCCCAGGTGGCGCGCGACACCGGCCGCGCGATGAGCGGCGAAGCGGTGGCCGAAGGCTTCCTCGCGGTGGCCGTCGACAACATGGCGCAGGCGATCAAGACGATCTCGGTGGAGCGCGGCCACGACGTCAGCGATTACGCGCTGTGCGCGTTCGGCGGCGCGGGCGGCCAGCACGCCTGTGCGGTGGCCGATGCGCTCGGCATGCGCCGCATCGTGCTGCACCCGTTCGCGGGCGTGCTGTCGGCGTACGGCATGGGCCTCGCCGACCTGCGCGTGCTGCGCGAGCGCGCCGTGGAGGCGCTGCTCGATGCGGCGGCCGTCAGTACGCTCGACGCCTCGTTCGCCGCGCTGGAGGACGAAGCCGTGGCCGCGATCCTCGCGCAGCATGTGCCGCGCGAACGCGTGGAAGCTGCACGCGCCGCGCGCCTCAAGTATCGCGATACCGATTCGACGCTCGAAGTGCCGTTCGGCGACGCCGCCGACATGGCGCTCGCGTTCGAGACGCTGCACCGCAAGCGCTTCGGCTTCGCGATGAACGACAAGCCGCTGGTGATCGAATCGGTGGTGGTGGAGGCGGTGGGCCTGACCGAGCCGCCGATGCTGCACGGCGCCGCGCCGCGCAAGGCCAACGCCGCCGCCGTCGAAGGCGCGAGCGCCGCACTGTACGCGAACGGCCGCGCCGCCACGGTGCCGCTGCAGGCGCGCCGCGACCTCGCGGTGGGCGCGCGTCTCGACGGGCCCGCGCTGATCACCGAGGAAATCTCGACGATCGTGCTGGCCGCTGGCTGGTCCGCCACCGTGCTCGACGACGGCACGCTGCGCCTCGATCGCGACCAGGCGGCCGGCGCGGCGCACGCGATCACCACCGCGCGCCATCCGGTGCATCTGGAGATCTTCAACAACCTGTTCATGTCGATCGCGCAGCAGATGGGCGTGACGCTGGAGAAGACCTCGTACTCGGTCAACATGAAGGAGCGCCTCGATTTCTCATGCGCGATCTTCGACCGCGACGGCGGCCTGATCGCCAACGCGCCGCATATCCCGGTGCACCTCGGCTCGATGAGCGACAGCGTGCAGAGCGTGATTCGCAAGCATGGCGAAACCATGCGGCGCGGCGACGTGTTCATGCAGAACGTGCCGTACAACGGCGGCACGCACCTGCCCGACATCACGGTGGTGATGCCGGTGTACGGCAGCGACGCCGACGGCGGCGAGCGCCTGTTCTACGTGGCGGCGCGCGGCCACCACGGCGACGTGGGCGGCATCACGCCCGGCTCGATGCCGCCGAACAGCACCACCATCGAGGAAGAAGGCGTGCTGCTCGACAACGTGCCGATCGTCGCGGCCGGCCGCTTCCTCGAAACCGACGTGCGCGCGCGCTTCGCCGAAGGCCCGTATCCGAGCCGCAACATCGACCAGAACATCGCCGATCTGACGGCCCAGGTGGCCGCCTGCGAATGCGGCGCGACCGAGCTGCTGCGCGTGGTGGGCCGCTACGGCGCGGAGGTCGTGACCGCCTACATGGGCCACGTGCAGGCCAACGCCGAGGAAGCCGTGCGCCGCGCGATCGCCACGCTGTCGGACGGCGAGTTCGCCTACGAGATGGACGACGGCGCGGCGATCCGCGTGCGCGTCACGGTGGATCGCGAGCAGGGTTCGGCGCGCATCGATTTCACCGGCACCAGCGCGCAGCGCGCCAGCAACTTCAACGCGCCCGGCTCGGTGTGCAAGGCCGCCGTGCTGTACGTGTTCCGCACGCTGCTGAACGACGACATGCCGATGAACGAAGGCGTGCTGCGGCCGATCGAGATCGTGATTCCGCAGGGCTCGATGCTGAACCCGGTGTATCCGGCCGCGGTGGTGGCGGGCAACGTCGAGGTGTCCCAATCGATCACCGACGCGCTGTATGGCGCGCTCGGCGTGCTGGCCGGCTCGCAGGGCACCATGAACAACTTCACGTTCGGCGACGAGGCCCGCCAGTACTACGAAACGATCGCGGGCGGCTCGGGCGCGGGCGGCGGCCACGCCGGCACCTCGGCCGTGCAGACCCACATGACCAACTCGCGGATGACCGACCCCGAGGTGATCGAATGGCGCTTCCCGGTGATCGTCGAGCAGCACGCGATCCGCGCGGGCAGCGGCGGCGCGGGCCGGCAGGCCGGCGGCGACGGCGCGGTGCGGCGCATCCGCTTCACCCAGACGATGACCGCCAACATCCTCGCCAACCGCCGCCGCGTGCCGCCGTTCGGGCTGGCAGGCGGCGCGGCGGGCAGCGTCGGGCGCAACTGGATCGAGCGCGCGGGCGGCGCGGTGGAGCACTTCGGTGCGACCCACACCACCACCGTGCAGCCCGGCGACGTGTTCGTGATCGAGACGCCGGGCGGCGGCGGCTACGGCCACGCGGAATAAGCAACAGAACAGGTGCGCGGCAGCCGCGGCTCAGGCGGCGCACGCGCACTGAGATGGCCGCTTCGCCTGCCCGTCAGGCGCAGCCCACACCCCCCGTAGCACCAGGAGATCCTTCGATGCAGTCAACCGTGAATCTGTACCCGCTTGTCGGCGTCGCGCTGATCGTCGCCGGCTTCGCGTTGCGCTTCAACCCGCTGCTGATCGTGGTGGCCGCGGCCGTCGCGACCGGCCTCGCGGCGCATTTCCCGCTCGACCACGTGCTCGCCGCGATGGGCGCGGGCTTCATCAAGACCCGCGTGATCAGCCTGATCATCCTGCTGCCGCTCGCGGTGATCGGCCTGCTCGAACGGCACGGGCTGCGCGAGCGCGCGCAGATCTGGATCGGCGGGATTCGCGCCGCCACCCCGGGCCGCCTGCTGCTGGCCTATCTGCTGGTGCGCGAGCTGACCGCGGCGGTCGGCCTGACCGGCCTCGGCGGGCATCCGCAGATGGTCCGGCCGCTGGTCGCGCCGATGGCCGAAGGCGCCGCCGAGGCGCGCTTCGGCAAGCTCGGCGACGCGGTGCGCGAGCGCTTGCGCGCGTTCTCGGCGTCGGCCGACAACGTCGGGCTGTTCTTCGGCGAGGACGTGTTCGTGGCGTTCGGCGCGATCGTGCTGATGGTCACGTTCCTGAAGGAATCGGGCGTGGTGGTCGAGCCGATGCACGTTGCGGTGTACGGCATTCCGACCGCCGTGGCGGCCTTCGCCATTCACGGCTTCCGGCTCTACCGGCTCGACGGCTGGGTGGCGCGCCAGGTGGCTGCCCCGGCTTCCCCCGCCCCGGACGGCAAGGCCGCCGCGCCGCATCTCGATCGCGCACCAGGAGAACAGGCATGATCGTTTCGCTCAACGTATTTTTCTGGCTGCTCGGCATCCTGCTGATCGTGATCGGCGGCGTGATCGTCAGCGATCGCGCGCATCCGAAGCGCTTCCTGGCCGGTGCGTTCTGGATCGTCTACGGCATCGTGTTCCTGGCCGGCGACAAGCTGCCGGCCGACGTGGTGGGCGTGCTGGTGGTGGCGATGGCGCTGGTGGCCGGCTTCGGCGGGGTGGTCGGCGGCAAGCCGAAGGTGCCGAGCGACGAAGCGCGCCGCGACAGCGCGCTGCGGCTCGGCAACCGGCTGTTCCTGCCCGCGCTGACGATCCCGCTGGTGACGGTGATCGGCACGCTGCTCGCGCCGCATCTGGTGTTTGGCGGCACGGCGCTGATCGATCCGAAGAACGCCACGCTGGCCTCGTTCGGCATCGGCTGCGTGGTGGCGTTCGCATTCGCCTGCGCGATGACGCGCGACCGGCCGCAGCAGGGCGTGCTGGAAGCGCGCCGGCTGGTGGACGTGCTGTCTTGGGCGGTGGTGCTGCCGCAGATGCTCGGCATGCTCGGCCTGGTGTTCGCCGATGCGGGCGTGGGCAAGGCCGTGGCGCATGTGACCACCGCCTACGTGAACCTCGACGTCAAGCTGGTGGCGGTGGCAGTGTACTGCATCGGCATGGCGCTGTTCACGGTGATCATGGGCAACGGCTTCGCCGCGTTCCCGGTGATGACGGGCGGCATCGGCGTGCCGGTGCTGATCGGCATGTTCCATGCGAACCCCGCGCCGCTGGCCGCGATCGGCATGTTCTCCGGCTATTGCGGCACGCTGCTCACGCCGATGGCCGCGAACTACAACATCGTGCCGGCCGCGCTGCTCGAATTGCGCGACAAGTACGGCGTGATCCGCGCCCAGGTGCCGACCGCGTTCGCGCTGCTGGCCGTCAATATCGTGCTGCTGTACGTGATGATGTAGGCGGTGTGGCGCGGTGGGAGCGCCTTCGGGCGCGAGGTAGCCGTCAAAATCATTCTGCTGTATAGCTGGTGCAGGTCCGGCGGCGCGCCCCAGCGCCGCCGGCAGGACGCGAAAGCCGGGTTGCCAGCGCAATCCGGCTTTTGCCGTCCGGAGGCGCAAGGAGGCGCGGCGTGAATCTGAAGTTCCTCGAAACGTTCATCTGGGTCGCCAAGCTGCGCAGCTTCAGCCTGGCGGCGGAAAAGCTGCATTCGACGCAGGCGGCCATTTCCAGCCGCATTTCGGTGCTGGAGCAGGAGCTGGGCGCGAAGCTGTTCAAGCGCGAGCCGAAGGGCGTGACGCTCACCCGCGAGGGCGAGCGCGTGCTGCGCCACGCCGAGCAGGTCAGCCAGTCGATGACGCAGCTCTACGAATCGCTGCAGGGCGAGAAATTCGCCTACGGCACGATCCGGATCGGCGCGATGGACAGCGCGATCCACTCGTGGTTCGTCGATTTCGTGGCCGACGTGATGGCCCATTATCCGAACCTCGACATCGAAGTGACCTCCGACACCGCGCTCAACCTGAACGAGCAGTTGCGGCGCGGCATGCTCGACATGGTGATCCAGACCGACATGCTGCGCGACGAAACGATCCGCAGCGTCGAAGTGCTCGAACTGGCGGTGGTGTGGATCGCGGCCGCCAATTCGCGCGTGAGCGGCCTGCAACCCGACGAAACCGAGACCGCCGCGCTGCGCCGGCTCGGCAACGAGCGGCTGATCACCTACTCGCGCCATTCGCGCCCGCACCAGGACCTGCTGCGGCTGATGCAATCGTTCGGCATCGGCGAGGCGCGCGTGAGCTGCGTGAACTCGGTGGCCGCGATGATCCAGTTGACCCAGGCCGGCTTCGGCGTGGCGGCGATGCCGCCCGCGCTCGTCACGCTGCCGCTCGAAAAGGGCACGCTGCGCCAGCTCGAAGGGCTGGAGGTGCCGCCGCCGCTGCCGTTCGTGATCGCGTGGCGCACCGGCTCGGACCTGACCGAGCGGCTCGTCGAGATCGCCGTCGACACCGTGCGCGCCTACGCGGCGCGCCTCGGAGAAGGCGCGGCGCGCGTCATGGTGTAGGCGCTCGTTCGCATTCCTGTTGTTTTTCGGCGCCGCGTTCGCGGCGTTCCGTTGCGCCTTTCCATTCCGATTCGGCCGCCCGGCGCATTCGCGCCCGGCGGCGTTCGTGCGTGCGCGCCCGACGTATTCCGGTATTCGAATTCCTTATGCGCGCGATTTAATTTTCAAGTTCGACCTGCCCGCGACGCTGCAACAGAATCAACCGTGCTCAGGGAAACGTCCCGCACGAACCGGCCAAGACCGGGCGCGCGGGATGCGGAGCAGGGGTGGCCTGTGGTGGGATGGACGACACATCGCCGGCCGGGCGGATGCCGCGCTGCACTTTCGAACCACGCGGCCAGAACGAATCAATCAGGAATTCGAATGAAAAAGATCATCGGCGGAATGGGGATCGCGCTCGCCTGCGGCGTGGCGCACGCACAATCGAGCGTCACGTTGTACGGCTTGATCGACGAAGCCGTGCGGTTTCAGACTTCGGCGGCCGGCAACACCACCGGCGTCAACGAAGGTGCCGTCAACGGCAACCGCTGGGGCCTGAAGGGCGTGGAAGATCTGGGCGGCGGCAACCGCGCGATCTTCCAGCTCGAATCGGGCTTCAACATCGCCAACGGCAAGTCGGACCAGCAAGGCCAGTTGTTCGGCCGCTTCGCCTGGGTAGGCCTGCAGAGCGACCGCTTCGGCACCGTCAAGCTCGGCCGCCAATACGGCGGGATCTACAACTTCTACGCGTTCAACTTCGATCCGATCGGCGGCGGCAACATCAACGCCACGGATTGGTCGCTGTTCCTGGTCGGCATCCGTTTCGACAACACCGTGCAGTACGAGAAATCGTTCGGCCCGGTCGGCTTGCAGGTGCAGCACGCGTTCGGCGGCCAGCCGGGCAGCGGCGCGTCGGGCAGCACCACCACCGCTTCGTTGATCTACAACTTCAACGGCGGCAAGGTCGGTATCGCCGGCGCGGAATCGAAGGACGGCGGCGGCCACAAGCTGGTGGTCGGCTCGTTCGGCGGCACCTATGCGTGGGGGCCGCTCAGCCTGTTCCTGTACGGCATCGACGCGCGCCGCGACGCCGGCTTCAACGTGGCCACCGCCAATTCCGGCGGCCCGCTGTCGAACACCAGCATCATCAGCAACGTCACCACGGCCGCCGGCAGCGCGCAAACCAGCGCGCGCAACGACGCGTTCCTGCGCGTCGGCGCGACCTACGCGCTGTCGCCGCAATGGCGCTTCATTGCTTCGTACGCCTACGATCATGCGAACAACGTGTCGCCGGGCCGCAGCGGCTCGATCCAGACCGTCTACGGCATTGCCGACTACATCCTGAGCAAGCGCACCGACGTGTACCTCGAAGTGGACCACAGCCATCTGTCGGGCGCGTCGGTCAACGATCCGAACGGCCCGCTGACGTTCGCCGGCAAGGCCAACAACTTCGGGGCGAGCCTGAGCCTGCGCACGGTGTTCTGAGTGAGCGGTTGAGCGAGTGCGGCGGTGGCCGGGTCGGCCCGGCGGTTGCCGCTGTTGATCGCGCGCGTTGCGGGCCGGAGGGCCAGGCGGCGCGCGCTTTTTTTCGGACGGATTCCTGATGAACGGGATGACGCTGCGCAAGAAATTGTGGCTGCCGCTTGCACTGGCCTGGGTGGGGCTGGTGGTGCTGGCCGTGTGGAGCGCCTGGCAGGCGCGTGACCTGCAACTGGGCGAACGGCGCGCGGACCTGCGCAACATCGTGCTGATGGCCGCCTCGGTGGCGCAGGGGCTGGAGCGCGAGGCGCGCGCGGGCAAGCTCGACATGGACGCCGCGCGCCGCGAGGCGATCGCGCGCATCGCCGACCTGCGCTACGCGGGCAACGGCTACGTGACGATCATCGGCGCGAACTCGGTGATGGTCATGCATCCCACCTCGCCCGCGCTGAACGGCAAGGACATGTCGAACTGGCACGACGCGCACGGCTACGCGCTGTACCAGGGCATCGCGGCGGCCGGTGCGTCGCCCGAGGGCGGCGGCTTCCTCGAATACTGGTGGCCCAAGCCGGGCGAGACCGAGCCCAGCCCGAAGCTCGGCTACGCGCAGCGCTTCGCGCCGTGGGGCTGGGATTTCATCGCGGGCGCCTACCAGGACGATATTCGTCAGGCCTACTACCGGATGCTCGGGCGCTCGCTGGCGGCGCTCGCCGTGCTCGGCGCGATTGTCACGCTGCTGACGCTGGCCGCCTCGCGCAGCATCCTGCGCACGCTCGGCGCGGAGCCGGCCGTGTTGTCCGGCGCGATCGCGCGCTTCGCCGAAGGCGACCTGTCCGTGCTCGACGGCGCGGAGCGCGCGCCGGCCGGCAGCATGCTGGCCTCGCTGGCGCGCATGCGCGCCGGGCTGATCGCGCTGCTCGGCACCGTGCGCGCTTCGGCCGAGGGCATCGCCACCGGCGCGGCGCAGATCGCCTCGGGCAACGCCGATCTGTCGGCGCGCACCGAGCAGCAGGCCGCGTCGCTTCAGGAAACGGCCGCCAGCATGGAGCAGATGACGGCGGCGGTGCGGCGCAACGCCGAATCGGCCGACGAGGCCAGCGCGCTCGCGCTCGACGCCGCCGAGATCGCGCGGCGCGGCAGCGCGTCGGTCGGGCAGGTGGTGGGCACCATCGGCGAGATCAGCGACAGCGCGCGGCGCATCGCCGACATCACCGGCATGATCGAGGGCATCGCGTTCCAGACCAACATCCTCGCGCTGAATGCAGCCGTGGAAGCGGCGCGGGCCGGCGACCACGGGCGCGGCTTCGCGGTGGTGGCGGGCGAAGTGCGCTCGCTCGCGCAGCGCGCGTCGTCGGCGGCCAAGGAGATCCACGGGTTGATCGGCGATTCGTCGCGCAAGGTCGAGGACGGCTCGCGGCTGGCCGGCGAGGCAGGGCGGATCATGAGCGATGTGACGCAGGCCGTGGCGCGCGTGCAGGCCATCGTCGGCGAGATCGCCACCGCGTCGGCCGAGCAGCGTCAGGGCATCGAGCAGATCGGCATCGCCATCACGCAGATGGACGACGTCACCCAGCACAACGCCGCGCTGGTCGAGCAGGCGGCGGCCGCATCGAATGCTCTGGACGTGCAGGGGAGGCAGTTGACCGAGGCGGTGGGGGCGTTTCGGGGGGATTGAGCGGGCGGTGGTGGCGGGTCCGGCCCCGAGGGGCTTCGCGGCTTGCGACCGTAAGGCTTGCGTCCTTGGCCCCGAGCGTTGGCGCCATCGAGGCTCGCCGCGCCGCATGACAACCCTGTCATGCACCCGCTCCCGTTCCGCGCCAGGCGGCCCGTCCGTCAGGGCTCCGTATTACATTTTTGTCATCCGCCCCGCCGGGTCGCCCGGCACCCTCGAATCCCGGTACCATCGACGCGTATTCATGGGACAGGAGCGCGCGGTGCGAATCCTCGTAGTCGAAGACGAACCGAAAACCGGCGCCTATCTGAAGAAGGGGCTGGAGGAATCGGGCATGAGCGTCGATCTGGCGGCCGACGGCGCCGACGGCCTGCTGCTGGCCGAGGAAGAGCAGTACGACGTGATCGTGCTCGACATCATGCTGCCCGTGCTCGACGGCTGGGACGTGCTCAAGCGCCTGCGCGCCAGCAAATCCACGCCGGTGCTGTTCCTGACCGCGCGCGACGACGTGGAAGACCGCGTGCGCGGCCTCGAACTCGGCGCCGACGATTATCTGGTCAAGCCGTTCGCTTTCGTCGAATTGCTGGCGCGGGTGCGCACGCTGGCGCGGCGCGGCCCGCCGCGCGAAACCGAATGGATCGCGATCGGAGACCTCGAAATCGACGTGATGCGCCGCCGCGTGCGGCGCGGCGCGGCCCGCATCGACCTGACGCCGCGCGAATTCTCGCTGCTGCACCTGCTGGCGCGCCGCCAGGGCGAAGTCCTGAGCCGCACGCAGATCGCCTCCTATGTCTGGGACATGAATTTCGACAGCGACACCAACGTGGTGGACGTGGCGATCCGGCGCCTGCGCGTCAAGATGGACGACGATTTCCCCACCAAGCTGATCCACACCGTGCGCGGCGTGGGCTACGTGCTCGAACTGAAGGACGCCGGCTGATGCGCGCGCGCTCGCTGACGGTCGCGCTGGCGGTGGCGTTCGGCGTGATGACGCTGGCGGTGTTCGCGCTGGTCGGCACCTATGTCTATCTCGGGCTGGACCGCCAGGTCAGCCAGCAGAGCGATCTCGACGTGGTGCTGGCCGCGCGTCACGCGCGGCGGCTCGCCGAGGAACTGGCCACGCCCGCCGAGGTCGGCACGCACGCCGAGCGCCTGACCAGCGTGGTGTTCGGCAACAGCGCGCTGTCGTTCGCGGCCGCCACGGCGGACGGGCGCATCGTCGCGTCGCGCAACCTGGCCGTGACGCTGCCCGGCCAGCCCGGCGCGCGCGCCCGGCCCGCGCAGGCCGGCGACATGAGCCGCGGCGACGCCAACGAAGCCAGGCCGGCCCGCGCGGCCTCCGCTGCGGCCTCAGCCGCATTCACCGACCCCGATCCCGATCCCGGCGATGCACCCGATTCCGCACCGCCGGCCGATCGGCTCGCGGCCATCGTGCCGCGCGGCACGCCGCACGTCGATTCACAGGCGCGCATCGTCGACACGCAAATCGTCGCCTGGACTGCACGCGATGGCATGCCGGTGCACGGCATCGTCACCGATGCGCGGCTGCGCGACGGCAGCGTGATCGCGCTGGTGGTCGCCCGCAACCTGCACGACGGCGCCGCGCTGCTCGACCGCTACCGCGACACGCTGTGGCTGGCGGGCGGTGCGGGCGCGGCGCTCTCGGTGCTGATCGGCTATGCGTTGATTCGTCTGTCGCTGCGGCCGCTGCGCGGCGTGGTGGCCGATGCCGGCCGCATCACGGTGGACCGCCTCGATGCGCGGCTCGACGGGCGCGGCGTGCCGCAGGAGCTGGCGCCGCTGGTGGATGCCGTCAACGCCATGCTCACGCGCCTGCAACGCGGCTTTCGTCAACTGTCCCAATTCAGCGCCGATCTCGCGCACGACCTGCGCACGCCGCTCAACAACATGCGCGGCGCGACCGAGGTGGCGTTGAGCCGCCCGCGCGGCACCGGCGAATACGAAACCTTGCTCGAATCGAATCTGGAGGAATACGAACGGTTGTCGCGGATGATCGAGAACGTGCTGTTCCTGGCGCGCGCCGAACATCCGGGCTTCGTCACGCATCGGCGCAGCTTCGAGGTGCGCGAGGAATTGCTGAGGATTGCAGGGTATTTCGAGGGGCTGGTCGAGGAGGCCGGCTCCGCGTTGAGCGTGGAGGGCAACGGCCAGTTGACGGCCGATCTCGAACTGTTCCGGCGCGCGATCGGCAACCTGCTCGCGAACGCGCTGCGCTACACGCCGCGCGGCGGCGCGATCCGGCTGATCGCGCACGACACGCCCGCGGCGCTGACCGTCACCGTGGCGAACCAGGGCGAGCCGATCGCGGCCGAGCTGCTCGACCGGATCTTCGACCGCTTCTATCGCGGCGATCCGGCCCGCAGCCGGCAGATCGCCGGAGCCGACGGCGGCGTGGCCGGCCTCGGCCTCGCAATCGTGCGCTCGGTGATGGAACTGCATGGCGGCGCCGCGCATGCCGAAAGCGATGCGCAGGGCACGCGCTTCGTGCTGACGTTCCCGCGCGTGGCCGATTGATTGTCAGGCGTTGGAAAGCCGGTTGACGGACGGAGCGCGGCGCGGCGGGCACGCGTGATGCTCGGCTCACTGATGGTTGCGTGTGCATCGTTCGTGTCAGCCGCCTGCCGGCGCAATCGGCGTGCGGTCCGTGTGCGGGGCGGCTGTCAATCGGCGGTGAGCATGTGCTGCGCGCGACGCGCGACCTGTGCCACGATCCGTCGCTCATCGGCGCGGCCGGGCTCCCTCTCTTCCGCGCCGCCGTTGATCCGTTTCGCCCGTCGCTCGACGCGGCAACCACCGGAGAAACCACGATGGCCGATTCTTTCGACACCGACCCGGCGCGGTCGCAACCCCGTCCCGCGGCGCACGACGCGCTCGGCCACTTGCTCGACAGCCTGCATCAGAACGGCTTCCTGCGCGTCGCGCACAATTTCGTCGATGCCAACAGCCAGATCGCCGACGTGCTTGGCGGCCTCGGCCAGCCCGCCGCGCAGAACGGCATCCAGAATCTCGTCGTACTGCTGAACGCCTTGTCGCGCATTCCTCCCGGACATCTGGAGAAGGCCGCGTTCGCCGCGTCGGATGCGATCCAGCACGTGGCCGCCTGGCAGCCGGCCGCGCATCACGACACCTCGCCCGGCGTGACCGGCGCATACAAGCTGCTGCACGACGAAGCGCTGTGGCAGGCGATCACGCCGCTGTTCGAAGGGCTGAAGGTGTTTCTCGACGGCTTGCGGCGCGAGGTGCCGGCCGGCGGGGCCACGGCGACGGCGACGGGAAATCCCTCGGGCCGCTGACATCCGGCGGCAGCGACTCGGCGTGGACGCGGAGTTCCGGCCCTGAATGGGGCTCGTTCAAGCTAAGATGACGGCGCTCGATCGTCATGGCCCTTTCCGTTTCCCGACATGCGAAAAATTCACGAACTCGGCGCGCAATTGAAGGCGCGCGTCACGCTGCTGGCCGGCTTCGTCGGCTCGATGTGGGCGGTGTTTTTCGTGTCCGCGCTGTTTCCGTGGCTGCACCTCGACAACCACGGCGTGGTGCCGCGCACGTTCGGCGGCTTGCAGGGAATCCTGTTCGCGCCGTGGCTGCACGCGAACCTCGCGCATATCGTGGCGAACACCTCGGGCCTGCTCGTATTGGGCTGGCTGTGCATGTGGCCGCGCATCGCGAACTTCTGGGACGCCACCATTGGCGCGATGCTGGGTGCGGGCTTGTGCGCGTGGCTGCTCGGTGCGCCGTATTCGGTGCATATCGGCGCGAGCGGGCTGGTGTTCGGCTATGCGGCGTATCTGGTGGCGCGCGGTTTGTACGTGCGCGATGCGGTGTCGGTCGTCGTGGCGCTGGTGGTGGTGGGCGTGTATGGGTTCAGCATGCTGATCGGGGCGCTGCCGTTCACGCAGGGCATCTCGTGGCAGAGCCACGTGGGCGGCGCGATCGGCGGGATTCTGGCGGCGCGGGCGGGGCGCGGCGCTGCGTTGGCGGCCAGGGGGCGGGCGGGTTGAGGCGCTCGATGCCCGCGCTCTGGCAATTGCGCATTCCAAATGCATTGTTCTCCACTCGCCGCGCGCACGCCGGCCGTGGTTTTTGCCCTATCCTTAGCGTCCTGTCGCGCCGGAGATCGGCGCGGAAAACCAAATAACGGAGTCAGTGATTGTGAGCGCCTCAGGCACAGCAAGCTTCATCGCGTCGAGCATCGTCATCGGTTGCGGCGCGACCGCGATATTCGATCTCTGGAAAGTGTTCATGTCCGAGGTCATGGGCGCGCCGCGAGCGAATTGGGTGTTGGGTGGCCGCTGGTTCGGATACCTGACGAGGTTGAAGTTCCATCGTCAGAACATCGGCGCCACGCCGCCGTTTCCGGGCGAGCGGCTGCTGGGCTGGTCAGGCCACTATTTCATCGGCATCGTCTATGCCGCCGCCTTGCTCGGCATCTGGGGGATGGCGTGGGCCGATGCGCCGACGCTGTTGCCGGCGTTGATCGTCGGCGTGGTGACGGTGCTGGCCGGGTGGTTCGTGATGGCGCCGGGCATGGGCGCGGGCGTCGCGAATGCCAACACCCCGACGCCGGCCAAGGCCTGTGCGTTGCAGTTGGCGAGCCATGTGGTGTTCGGGTTGGGGCTTTACGTGACGGCGCTCGGCTGGGCTGCCTTCTGAGGTATCGAGGCAACCGAGTAGCGATCCGGCCCGGCCGCGCGTGCGGCGGCCGGTTCGGCCGGCGGGAGCGCGGTCAGGCGAAGTCGCCCTCGACGATCAGCAACTCGCGTTGATAGGCCTTGAGCGCGAACACCTTGGCTTCCTGGTAGGCGCTGTCGGCGTAGCATGCCCTGGCCGCATCGAGAGACGGAAACTCGACGAGCAGCACGCGCTTGGTCTGGCCGGCTTCGGCCAATACCGTGCTCGAATCGAGCACCTTGAGTCTGGCTTGATACTGCTCGGCAATCGGCGCCCACAGCGCGGCGTATTGCTTTTGCGCTTCTTGATCCGTGACATCGCCACCCAGAACCACCCAATATCCTTTCATGCATTTCTCCGAGAAAGTATGAAACCCGTGCCTCGCGAAAGATCGATCCGACTTCAACGAGCGCGCTCCACTGTACGCCGAAACGTCGATTGACAAGGCCCGCGTCAGGCGAGGCCCAACCTCGATGAAGCTTTCTCCGCCTCGCTCCGCCTCTCCCTCACCACCCGCACGAAATTCCGCACCGTAGCCGACGCCTCGCGCGGCCGATGCACGAGCGCGATCCCCGTGCCGAGCGGGCTGCCCTGCAATTCGTGAAAGCTCACCCCGTCCACCTGCACCTGCCGCATCGACGCCGGCACGATCGCCACGCCGAACCCCGCCGACACCAGGTTGCCCGCCGACGAAATCTGCGGCGACTCCATCCCGATCGTCGGCGAAAACCCGGCCGCATGACACGCGCCGATGATCGAATCGTAGAGATTCGGCCCGATCCCGCGCGGAAACAGAATGAACGCCTCGTTCGCCAGATCGGCCAGATCGACGCGCTTGCGGCGGCCGAGCCGGTGCCCGCGAGGCAGCACGGCGATCATGGCTTCGTCGGCCAGCGGCTCGACGATCAGTTCTCCGCAATGCAGCGGCATGCGCACCATGGCGGCGTCGATCTGGCCGCCGCCCACCTTTTCCAGCAGCGTCACGCTGTTGCTCTCCTCGCAGCCGATCGCCACGCGCGGGTAGTCGTGGCGAAACTGCTGCATGGTCAGCGCGATGGCGGGATGGAACACGGTCGAACCGGCGAAGCCGAGCGACAGGCGGCCGGTTTCGCCGCGCCCGGCGTTGCGCGCCTCCACCAGCGCCTGCTGCGCGTCGTCGACGATGCGCCGCGCGCGCTCGGCCAGCGTCCGCCCGGCCTCGGTCAGCTCGATGCGGCGCGGGTGGCGCACGAACAGCCGCGCGCCGATCTCGCGCTCGAGCTTGAGGATCTGCTGACTGAGCGGCGGCTGGGCGATGCCGAGCGAGGCCGCCGCCTCGGTGAAGTGCAGATGCTCGGCGACGGCGAGGAAATAGCGGAGTTGACGGAATTCCATATCGTTTTCGTCTTCAAATCGCGGTATCGAGATATTGGACTAATGATTGCCGCGATTCTATGCTTTCCGGTATCGGCTGCGCGGATCGTCGCGCGGCGAGCCAATCACGCACGGAGAACACGATGACGGCAGGGCACGAAGCAGCGGGCGGATCGAGCGGATCGAACCAGGCGGGGCGCACCGACGGCGCGGCGCTGCTGGCGGACTTGCGCGGCATCGTCGGCGCGAACGAGGTGCTGGTGGACGACGAGGCCACGCGGCGCTACCGCACCGGCTTTCGCTTCGGCTCGGGCCGCGCGCTGGCGGTGGTGCGGCCCGGCTCGATCGTCGAGCAGTGGAAGGTGCTGCAGGCCTGCGTGGCCGCCAACGCGATCGTCATCACGCAGGCCTCGAACACCGGCCTGACGGGCGGCTCGACGCCCGACGGCGATGCCTACGACCGCGACATCGTGATCGTCAGCACCACGCGCATGAACACCATCCACGTGATCGACGAGGGTCGGCAGGTGATCTGCCTGCCCGGCGCGACGCTCGACCAGCTCGAGCGCGCGCTCAAGCCGCTCGGCCGCGAGCCGCATTCGGTGATCGGGTCGAGCTGCATCGGCGCGTCGGTGTTCGGCGGCGTGTGCAACAACTCGGGCGGCGCGCTGGTGCGGCGCGGCCCGGCCTACACGGAGATGGCGGTGTTCGCCCGGGTGGACGAGGCCGGCCGCCTGCACCTGGTCAACCACCTCGGCGTGGCGCTGGGCGACGATCCGGAGGCGATCCTCGACCGGATCGAGCGCCGCGCGTTTTCCGAGGCTGACATCCGCCACGACGCGGGCGCCGCCTCCGATCACCACTACGCCGATGAAGTGCGCGAGATCGACGCCGACACCCCGGCCCGCTACAACGCCGACCCGCGCCGTCTGCACGAGGCGTCCGGCTCGGCCGGCAAGCTGATGGTGTTCGCGGTGCGGCTCGATACGTTCCCGATCGAGCAGGGCACCCAGGTGTTCTACATCGGCACGAATTCCCCAGACGAACTGACGGAGATCCGCCGCGTAGCGCTGCGCGAGCTGCCGCAACTGCCGATCTCGGGCGAATACCTGCACCGCGACGCGTTCGACATCGCCGAGCGCTACGGCAAGGACACGTTCCTGGCGATCCATCACCTCGGCACCGCGCGGCTGCCGGCGCTGTTCGCCATGAAAAGCCGCTTCGACGCGATCGCCAATCGCTTCGGGTTCCTGCCCAAACACCTGAGCGACCGCGTGCTGCAGGCGGTGAGCCGGCTGTTCCCGAGCCATCTGCCGCCGCGCATGAAGGCGTTTCGCGAGCGTTTCGAGCATCACCTGATGCTGAAGGTATCGGCCGACAGCGTGGCGGCCACGCGCGAGCGGCTCGCGGCGTATTTCGCGAAGGCCGGCGGCGATTTCTTCGAATGCACGCCCGACGAGGGCGCCAAGGCGTTCCTGCTGCGCTTCGCGGCGGCCGGCGCGGCGGTGCGCTACCGGGCGATCCACAGCGACGCGGTGGAGGACATCGTGGCGCTCGACGTGGCGCTGCGGCGCAACGATCGCGACTGGGTGGAAACCTTGCCGAAGGCGATCGAGGACACCATCGCGGTCAAGCTCTACTACGGCCATTTCCTCTGCCACGTGTTTCATCAGGACTACATCGTTCGCAAGGGCCACGATTGCCTCGCGGTCGAGCATCGGATGTGGACGCTGCTCGACGCGCGCGGCGCCGAATATCCGGCCGAGCACAACGTCGGCCACCTGTATCGCGCGAAGCCGGCGCTGGCCGCGTTCTACCGCGAGCTCGATCCGTGCAACTGCTTCAATCCCGGCATCGGCCAGATGTCGAAGTTCGCGAACTATCGCGAATCGGCCCGGTAAGGCCGCCACCGCACCCACCCGTACGCCGCCCCGCCAGATCATTACAATAGCGGGCGACGACGCCAGCCCCGGGCGCGATTCCCGACTCGCCGGGAATCTTCCATGCACCGCGACGGTCGAATGCCCGATCCGCCGCGATAGCGGCAGGCGCTCGTCGGCGCGCGCGGGCCGTGGGTGACGGCAGGCGCGACGCGATCGACCTGAGAGACGGCGGCGCGCGCAGGCGTGCCCGCTGCCGGCGCACGCAACGAGAACGAAGCGGCAACCATGCAGACATCCACATTCCGGGCGTTCGGCCCGTGGCGCAGCGCGACCGCCCGCAGGCTCCGGGCGGGGGCTTCGCCGTTGCCGGCCGGCCGGTGCGCCGGGGCCGCCGTTCTGGCCACCGTTGGGCTGGGCGCTTCGGCCGGCGGCGCGCGCGCATGAATCTGTCGGGCCTGTTCATCCGGCGTCCGGTCGCCACCACGCTGCTCGCGATCGGCATCGCGCTGGCCGGCGTGTTCGCGTTCATGAAGCTGCCGGTGTCGCCGCTGCCGCGCGTCGATTTCCCTACCATCTCGGTGTTCGCCAACCTGCCCGGCGCCAGCCCGGAAACGGTGGCCACCAGCGTGACCAGCCCGCTCGAACGGCATCTCGGCGCGATCGCGGGCGTCACCAAGATGAACTCCACCAGTTCGCTCGGCAATTCGCTGATCAGCCTGCAGTTCGTGCTGGAGCGCGACCTGAACGGCGCGGCGCGCGACGTGCAGGCCGCCATCAACGCGGCGCGCGCCGACCTGCCCACCAGCCTCCGAAGCAACCCCACGTTCCAGAAGGTGAATCTGGCCGATTCGCCGATCATGGTGCTGTCGGTCACGTCCGATACCGCCTCGCCGGCGCGCGTGTACGACGCGGCGTCCACGGTGTTGCAGCAGGCGCTGTCGCAGATCGAGGGGATCGGCGAGGTGGACGTGTTCGGCGCGGCGAACCCGGCGGTGCGCGTCGAGCTGGAGCCGCACGCGCTGTTCCATTACGGCATCGGCCTGGAGGATATCCGCGCGGCGCTGGCCTCGGCCAATGCCAACAGCCCGAAGGGCGCGATCGAGTTCGGCCCGACCCACTACCAGCTCTACACCAACGATCAGGCCTCGAAGGCGGCGCAATACCGCGACCTGGTGGTGGCGTATCGCAATCACGCCGCCGTGCGGCTGGAGGACGTGGGCGCGGTGCTCGATTCGGTGGAGGACGTGCGCAACCTCGGCCGCGCCAACGGCAAGCGCGCGATCCTGGTGATCCTGTATCGCTCGCCGGGCGCGAACATCATCGACGCGGTGAACCGCGTCAAGCTTGCGCTGCCGAGGCTGGCCGCCGCGCTGCCGCCCGACGTCGCGCTCGATTCCGTGCTCGACCGCTCGGTGACGATCCGCTCGTCGCTGGCCGACACCGAGCACACGCTGCTGATGGCCGTGGCGCTGGTGGTGATGGTGGTGTTCCTGTTCCTGCGCAATTGGCGCGCCACGCTGATTCCGAGCGTGGCCGTGCCGATCTCGATCCTGGGCACGTTCGGCGCGATGTACCTGTTCGGCTTCTCGCTCGACAACCTCTCGCTGATGGCGCTGATCGTGGCCACCGGCTTCGTGGTGGACGATGCCGTGGTGGTGCTCGAAAACATCATGCGGCATATCGAGAACGGCAAGCCGCGCATGCAGGCCGCGCTCGACGGCGCGCGCGAGGTGGGCTTCACGGTGCTGTCGATCAGCCTGTCGCTGATCGCGGTGTTCCTGCCGATTCTGCTGATGACGGGGCTGATCGGCCGGCTGTTCCGCGAGTTCGCGATGACGCTGTCGCTGGCGATCGTCGTGTCGCTGTTCGTCTCGCTCACATTGACGCCGATGATGTGCGCGCGCCTGCTGCCCGAGGCCGGCCAGCATCGCCGCGAGGGGCGGCTCGCGCGCTGGCTCGAACGCGGCTTCGCGCGCCTGCAGGGCGGCTACGACCGCACGTTGCAATGGGCGCTGCGGCACCGGCGCATCACGCTGCTGTCGCTGGTGGCGACGGTCGGGCTGAACATGGCGCTGTACGTGATCGTGCCGAAGGGCTTCTTTCCGCAACAGGATACGGGCGTGCTGATCGGCGGGATTCAGGTCGATCAGTCCACCTCGTTCCAGGCGATGGAAAAGAAGTTCGCCGAAATGATGCACATGATCCAGTCGGACCCGGACGTGCTCAGCATCGCCGGCTTTCGCGGCGGGCGCACCACCAATTCCGGCTTCATGTTCGTGACGCTGAAGGACAAGCGCGACCGCAAGCTCAGCGCCGACCAGATCATCGAACGGTTGCGTCCGCAACTGGAGCGCGTGGCCGGCGCGCAAACCTTCCTGCAGGCCGCGCAGGATCTCGGCGGCAGCGGCGGCAAGCAGACCAACGCGCAATATCAGTTCTCGCTCTACGGCGATTCGACGGCCGACCTTTACGCGTGGGGCAACAAGCTGACCGAGGCGCTGAAGAAGAAGCCGCAACTGAAGGACGTCAATTCGGATCAGCAACAAGGCGGGTTGGAAGCGAGGGTGACCATCGATCGCGCCACCGCCGCGCGCTTCGGCATCACGCCGGCGCAGATCGACAACACGCTGTACGACGCGTTCGGCCAGCGCCAGGTGTCCACCATCTACAACCCGCTGAACCAGTACCACGTGGTGATGGAGGTTGCGCCGCAATATTGGCAGGACCCCGAAATGCTGAAGCAGGTGTACATCAGCACCTCGGGCGGGCTGGCGAACGGCTCGGCGCTGACCAACGCCACGGCCGGCACCTTCGTCGCGCCGAGCGTGGGCGGCGCGGGCACGGCGTCGGTGGGCGCGACGGCGGCCACCGCGTCGTCCGCGTCGAGCGCGGCGGCCGTTTCCACCGATTCGGCGCGCAACGCCTCGCTCAACGCCATCGCGGCCACCGGCAAGTCGGGGGGCACCTCGTCGGGCGAGGCGGTGTCCACCTCGAAATCCACCATGATCCCGCTGTCGGCGATCGCCAGCTTCGGGCCGGGCACCACGCCGATCGCGATCAATCACGAAGGCCCGTTCGTGGCCGTGACGATCTCGTTCAACCTGCCGCCCGGCGCGGCGCTGTCCGACGCGCGGCGCGTGATCTACCAGACCATGGCCGACATCGGCATGCCGGCCAGCATCAACGGTGCGTTCGCCGGCACCGCCGAGGAGTTCGAGAAGGCGCTGGCGGACCAACTGCTGCTGATCGTTGCCGCGCTGGCCGCGATCTACATCGTGCTCGGCATCCTGTACGAAAGCTACGTTCACCCGATTACGATTCTTTCGACTTTGCCGTCGGCCGGGGTGGGCGCGCTGCTGGCGCTGCTGGTGTCCGGCACCGAGTTCGACATCATCGGGCTGATCGGCATCTTCCTGCTGATCGGCATCGTCAAGAAGAACGCGATCATGATGATCGACTACGCGATCGTGGCGGTGCGGCAGGGCAAGACGCCGTTCGATGCGATTCACGAGGCGTGCCGGCTGCGGTTCCGGCCGATCCTGATGACCACGCTGGCCGCGCTGTTCGGCGTGCTGCCGCTGATCTTCGGGCATGGCGACGGCGCGGAGCTGCGCGCGCCGCTCGGCATCACGCTGGTGGGCGGCCTGATCGTGTCGCAGATGCTGACGCTCTACACCACGCCGGTCGTCTACCTGTACATGGACCGCCTGCGCACGCGGGCCGAGCGTCGCCGGGCGCGCCGCGCCGGCTTGCCGCCGCCGGCCGGTGCGTAGCAGAATGCAGGTCACCCCAGCCTGGCCCGGCCGCCGGTCCTGACCGGCGCCACTCCCAGCTCAAGGAGGCGCGATGCGCGATCCCGAGAATCGGCATTTTTCGCTGTACGAATTGATGGACCCGGCGCAGCGCGTCGATCCGTATCCGTGGTATCGCCGGCTGCGCGATGTCGGCTCGGTGCACCGCGACGAGCACGTCGGCAGCCTGCTCGTGTCGCGCTACGAGGACATCGTGGCCGTGCTCGACGATTCGCGCTTTTCGGCCTCGCGCCTGAACCTGGCCGATGAAACCGATCCCGCCGCGCTCGATATCGGCAAGACGCTGGCGAACCAGATGCTGTTCCTCGATCCTCCCGACCACACGCGCCTGCGCAAGCTGTTCGCGAAGGCGTTCACGCCGCGCCGGCTCGACGCGTTCCGGCCGCGCATCGAAGCGCTGACGCACGATGGCCTGGCCGCGTGCGCGGGGCGGCCGGCCGATTTCGTGACCGAGTTCGCCGTGCCGCTGCCCGTGCTGGCGATCGCGCTCGTGCTTGGCGTGCCGGGCGAGGCGCACCAGCAACTGCATGCGTGGTCGGTCGCGTTCGGCAGCATCATCAGCGGGCGGCCGATGATGGCCGACGAGGTGGCGAGCGTGCAGCGCAGCATCGCCGAGTTCCGCCGGTATTTCGCTGAACTGATCGCCGCGCGCCGCGCCGTGCCCGAGGACGACATGCTCAGTGATCTGGTGGCCGCCGAGGAAGCGGGCGACCGGCTCACCGAGGCCGAGCTGATCTCGAACCTGATTCTGTTATTGGCGGCGGGGCACGCCACCACCAGCCATTTGATCGGCAACGGCTTGCTGGCGCTGGCGAACGATCGCGAGCAATGGCAGCGCTTCGTCGACGAGCCGGCGCTGGCCGCGTCGCTCGTCAACGAACTGCTGCGCTTCGACGCGCCCGTGCAGGTGACCGGGCGCGCGGCGAGCGAGGACATGTTGATCGGGCAGCAGCGGGTGCCGAAAGGCACGTATCTGCATGTGCTGATCGGTTCGGGCAATCGCGACGAGCGCCAGTTCGCCGAGCCGGATCAACTCGACATCGGGCGCAGCGGCTCGCGCGTGCTGTCGTTCGGGCACGGGATTCACACGTGCCTGGGCGCGGTGCTGGCGCGCATCGAGGCGCAGATCGTGTTCACGGCGCTGGCGCAGCGGTATCCGGATTTCGAGGTGGATACGGCGCGCGTGGAGCGGACGAACAGTATTGCGTTTCGCGGGGTGCGGTGTTTGCCGGTGGTGTTGAAGTAGGGGGCTGCCGCTAAACGACTTGCGGCAGCGGCCCAGGGGCCGACACAACGCCGCGCTTGCGGCGACGGCGCAGCGTGACGGACAAGGTCGGGATATCGAACCATTGGCGGGCCGCCAGCCGCACGGCCCGGTCGAACGATTCATCCTCCACGGTATATCGGTCGTCGATGGTCACGAGCCAGCCGTCGCGCGTGTGCGTGCAGCAGATGCGCTCGTCTTCCATGAGATCCGCGTACCAGCGCCAGATGCGGGCGTCTTCCAGGTTGGCATGGGCGGCGGCGCGCAGGCGGGCCAGTTCCATTTCAGTCTGCGGCATGCTCATCCCCTTTCCGTCGGCATCGGCCGTTACCAGCCGAACTTGGCTTCGACGCCCACATAATCCGCATTGCGCGCCCCCAGCGCGCGAAGCGAATCGCCGATTTCGAAATGCACCGCTTCCAGCGCCAGCGCCACGTTGTCGTTGACCAGCCAGTCGGCGCGAACCTGGGCATACATCCCCGTCCACAAGCTGCCCTTGCCGGCCGTGCCCGGCACCATCGCCATGCCCTGGCCGTACACGGCGTCCTGCGTGGTGTCGCGCCACTGGAAGCCCAGTGCCGTCAGCAACGTCACCTTCGGCGTGACCTTGAACGTCAGCGACGGCTTCACGTGGATGACGTTGCTGTAGCCCGTATAGCCCGCCAGCGTGAAGTAATAGCCGTTCGGGAACAGCGGGTTGAACGTGCCGACGTGGCCGTCGCCCGGATGATGATCGCCCGATGCGCCGTCGATCTGCAGCCCGAGGCGCGGCGTACCCGGCAGCGTCGAGAACGTATAGCCGCCCAACGCGCCGAACGCCCAGGCGCCGACCGTGCTCGCTCCCACCTGCCCGGTCTGTCCCATTGCTTCGATGTCCCAATCGAACGGCGCGACCTTGCCGGCGTAGCGGGCGTCGAACACGTCGCGCCGCTCGTGGCCCTTGGCATCGAGGAAGCTCGCGCCGTCGCGCTCGTAGCGCGACCAGTACGCCGACAGATCGCCGGGGCCGAACCCGCTGCGCTCCACGCGCAGGCCGCTGAACTTCAGATGCCGGTTCGACGTGTCGTCGAACGTATCCACGTCGCGATACTGCACGGGGCGCGTCAGATAGCCGATGAAGCGCCACTGGCCGACTTCGTAATCGCCCCACAGTCCGTCGAAGGCCTGGCGCACGTTCGGGCCGTCGCGCGCGGCGATGAAGCGCTGCAAGTCGAACGCCATTTCCTGCCGGCCGACGCGCGCCTTCACGGTGCCGGCCCCCAGTTTCCCGACATAGGCCACGAACGCCTGTTCGACGTCGAGCGGGTTCTTGTCGACCGGCGACACGGTGTTCTTGCCGAACGCGCGTGCGTCTTCCAGTTGCACGAACGCCTGCACATGCTCGCCGAAGCGCGCATCGGCATGCACCTGCGTGCGCTGGATCAGCCAACTGTCCTGATGCGTGCCGCCGAGGCCGAACAACGGCGTGTTGTTCAGCTCGAAGCGCTCGCGCAGATTCGCGCCCAACGATACGTACCACGAAGGATCGGCGCCGAGCGGGATGGCTTTGAGCCCGTCGAGCGGGCGGCGCGGCAGGCACGGGTTCGCCAGCGTGCCCCAGTTTTCCTGCCAGCGGTTGAACGACGGAATCGGCCGCTTCGCGGTGCAGCTTTCGGCGGGCGGTTCGTCGGCGGTGTCCGTGGTGTCGGCGCGGGCCGCGTTCGCGCCGGTCAGCAGCGCGCCGGCCAGCGCGACGATGCCGGCGGCTTTCTCGATACGACGCGCACGCGGCGGGGTCGGCATCATGGTGGGTTCCTCGATGGAGGGCGGCACGCCGGCCGCCTCAGGCATGGGACGAATCGGGGGACGGTGCATCGCCGGTGGTGAACGCGAGCGTGGCCAGGGCGAGCGCCGGGGCGAGCAATGCCCAGAAGCCGACGTGCCGCCAGCCGAGCGCGCCGGCCGCCGCGCCGAGCGCGAACGCCACGATGGCCGGCACCATCTTCGCGAAGCGGGCGCGCGCGGCGTGGCGCACGGCCCCGGACGCGCCGGCCGACAGCATGTCGACCCCATCGAGAATCGCCTGCGTGACGTTGCCGGTCATCACGGTATTCGGCACGCCGGGTCGCGCGATCAAACGCGGGTGTGCGTTCTGCACGCCCATCGCGAACGCGCCGAGCATGCCGGCCACCACCGCGGCGAGATCGTCGGGCGCGGCCACCGGCGACGCGGCCACGCCCGCCACGCAGAAGCCGAGCATCAGCACGGCCTGCGCCGCATGCAGCAACCGCGCGCCGTGGCGTGCGTGATGGCGCGGCAGCACGCGCACCAGCAGGCTGCTGCCGGCCACCCCGGCCACGAACGCGGGAAACACCGCCAGCTTCAGCAGGATGCCCTGCCCGTAGCCGCCGGCGCCCGCGCCGATCAACACGAAGTTGCCGGTGACGTGCGCGGTGAACAGCCCGTACAGCGCCACGAAACTGAGCGTATCGACGAAGCCGGCGATTGCCGCCAGCAGCGTGTCCTCGGATTTCATTGGGTCGTTCATTTCTCCGCGGCGGCGTGGATCTCGGCGATATAGCCGCCCGGGAACTGCACGATCGCCGCGTCGCGGCCGTCGGACGAGAAGCGCGGCACGAGCGTCTTCACGCCGGCGGCCTCGGCTTTTTGCAGCGTTGCGTCGAGGTCGGCCACTTCGTAGCCGGTCATGTCATGCCCGAACGGGTAGGGCAGGTGGCCGTCGGTAACGAGCACGGTCATCTTGCCGAAGCCCGAATCGATGCGGATGCGGCGATAGGTGTCGCCGGGGCGGCCGATCTCGACGCCGGGCGCGTGGCGCACATCGGACACCACCTTGCCGTGCGAGAACGCCACGAAATCGCGTACCAGCTTGCCGGCGCTTTGCGCCGATACATACACGCGGTTCTCCGGCACGGTTTGCAGCGGCGCGTAGTTCGGTGCTTCGGTGTGCCAATAGAGTTGCATGTTCACGCCGCCGGGCCAGGCGATCACCGCATCGCGGCCGATCGGGTCGGGGAACGTGTCGACGATCACGTCGGCGCCGTGCGCGCGCGCCGATTTCACGGCGGCGTCCATGTCGGTCACGAGGTAGCCGGTGCGCTCCGCGCCGAACGGATGCGGCACGGGCGTCTTGAAGCCGAACACCGAGATCGAACCGGCCGGCGTGAACACGAGCTGCGACATCGTCTGGCTCGGCGTGGGCGTGACCTGGAACACGCCCTGTTTCGACTTGCTGCCGCCGAAGGTGGCCACGAAGCTGTCGGTGAAGCGATCGAAATCCTCGGGCGCGACGTAGACGTGGGTGGTGTCGTATTGCGGGCCGACGGCGAGCGTGGCGGCGGCCGGCGTGGCGCCCAACGACGCCTTGGCGTAGGCGGCCGGTGCGGTGGCCGCGGCGGCGGCGATCGCCAGGGCCAGCAAGGTGGAGCGAATCGTGATCATGTTCGGTAATCCTGTTGGTTTGAAGTCCGTATCGAAACGAGGGGGCGAGGCGTCACGCGCCAGGCCCGCCGTCGAGATCGTCGAGCCGCGTGGCGAGCGCCAGCGCCGCGATCAGCCCGAGATGTTCGAAGAAGCTGTTGAAGGCCATGAAGCGGGCGGCGCCCGTCAGGTTCCAGAAGTCGTTGGCCACGGCCATCGCCACCAGCGTGAGCATCGCCAGGCCGCCCGCGCCGAGCCAGGTGAAGCGGCGCACGACGATGCACAGCGAGCCGCCGAGCTCCACCGCGATCGCGAGCGCGGCCCACAGCGCGGCCGGTTGCAGGCCGAAGTGCGCCTGCTCGGCCACGGCGTCGTGGAAATGCAGCAGCTTGTCGATGCCGCCGACCAGATAGGCGGATACCAGCGCCAGGCGCAGCAGCGGCGCGGCCCACGGCCACGCCAGCAGCGCGCGCACCCAGCGCGGGTTGCCGGCGAGATGCGGCGTGCGCATCTCAGATCGCCCAGCAGGCGCAGCCGAACGCGCCCCAGAACGACTTGGCGTCCGAGGTCGGCAAGTCGCGGCTCCATGCGTTCGCGTGGGCGTGGCCGTGCAGCGCGCAGGCGGTGGCGCAGCCGCATTGCGCGGCGGCGGCCGCCGCGCGTTGCAGCGGCGCGCCCGCGCGTTGCGTGGCGCCCCAACCGCCGTAGCCGCCGTATTCGCGCACCGGCGACCAGTCGGGCATGGCCGGCGGGATCGGCAGGTCGTGTTGCGAGAACGGCCCCGCGCCCCACACGATGCGCCCGCCCACCACGGTCAGCAGCGCGCTGGTGCCGGCGATGTCGTCCTCGGCGCAGGCGAAGAAATCGCGGTCGGGCACCATCAGGTCGGCAAGCTGGCCCACGGCGATGCGGCCTTTCTTGCCTTCCTCGTTCGAGAACCAGGTCACGTATTCGGTCCACATGCGCAGCGCCGTTTCGCGATCGAGCAGGCTGCGCTGCGGATAGAGTCGCAGGCCGCCGATCGTCTTGCCGGTCACGAGCCACGACAGCGATACCCACGGGTTGTAGGAGGCCACGCGCGTGGCGTCGGTGCCGGCCGACACCTTCAGGCCTTTCTCCAGCATCTGCTTGATGGGGGGCGTGGCTTCGGCTGCCTGCGCGCCGTAACGCTCGACGAAGTATTCGCCCTGGTAGGCCATGCGGTGCTGCACGGCCACGCCGCCGCCGAGCGCGGCGATGCGATCCATCGAGCGCTCGGAAATCGTTTCGGCGTGATCGAAGAACCAGTTGATGCCGTCGAGCGGAATTTCCTCGTTCACCTTCTCGAACACGTCGAGCGCGCGGCTGATGGTTTCGTCATAGGTGGCGTGCAGGCGCCACGGCCAGCGGTTTTGCGCGAGCACGCGCACCACGCCTTCGAGTTCACCTTCCATTTCGGGCGGCAATTCGGGGCGCGCGACGCGGAAATCCTCGAAGTCGGCCGCCGAGAACACCAGCATTTCGCCCGCGCCGTTGTGGCGGAAATAGTCGCTGCCGTCGTGATAGGTGACGGACTGCGTCCAGTTCACGAAGTCTTCCTTCTCGGCCTTCGGCTTTTGCGTGAACAGGTTGTAGGCGATACGCACCGTCATCTCGTTCGCATCGTGCAGCTTGCGCATCACTTCGTAATCGTCGGGGTAATTCTGCGAGCCGCCGCCCGCGTCGATGGCGCCCGTCACGCCGAGCCGGTTCAACTCGCGCATGAAGTGGCGCGTGGAGTTGTACTGATACTCGATCGGCAATTTCGGGCCTTTGGCGAGCGTCGCGTAGAGGATGGTCGCGTTCGGGTTGGCGAGCAGCAGGCCGGTGGGGGTGCCGGACGCATCGCGCAGGATCGTGCCGCCGGGCGGCTCGGGCGTGTCCTTCGTGTAGCCCACCACGCGCAGCGCGGCGGCGTTGAGCAGCGCGCGGTCGTACAGGTGGAGGATGAACACGGGCGTGTCGGGGGCGGCGGCGTTCAGCTCGTCGATGGTCGGCAGGCGCTTCTCGGCGAACTGGTGCTCGGTGAAGCCGCCCACCACGCGCACCCATTGCGGCGCGGGCGTGACGGCCACCTGACGGCGCAGCATCTCCATCGCCAGCGCGAGCGACGGCACGCCGTCCCAGCGCAGCTCCATGTTGTAGTTCAGGCCGCCGCGAATCAGGTGCAGGTGGTTGTCGATCAGGCCGGGCAACACGGGGCGGCCTTGCAGATCCACCACGCGCGTGGCGCTGCCGGCCAGCGGCACGATCTCGGCATCGTCGCCCACGGCGATGAAGCGGCCATCGGCGATGGCGACGGCGCGCGCGATCGGGTTCGCGCGGTCCAGCGTGGTGATCCGGCCGTTATGCAGGATCAGGTCGGGTTGCTTCGTGATGGTGTTCACGGGCGTTTCCTTGTCGAAGAAGCGACGGAGCGGGGAGGGCGAAGCGGGGAGAGCGATGGCTCATGCACCGAGCCAGAGCCGCACGGCGGGCAGCGCCTGCGCGCCGAGCACCATGCCGAGCAGACCGACCAGCGCGATCAGCGGCGGCGCCGGCGAGCGCACGCGAATCGCGCTGTAGATCACGCCGATCAATGCGCCCGCACCGAGCGAGACGAGATAAGTTTCCATGCGCTCGACCTCCCGATCGAATTAGAATCCGGGCGTTGCTCCCGGGTCCGCATCGCGGCTTACCGCTGCCGCGATTGAAAATTGATTACTATTCCTTAGCGTCAGATCCGGCGCCTGAATCTCCACCTTCTCCGACTTCACCATGCCAGCCTTACCCGATCTCGAAGCCTGGGCGATCTTCGCCCGCGTCGTCGAAACCGGCTCGTTCGCCAAGACGGCGAACCTGCTGGGCATTTCGCAGCCCACCGTGTCGAAGGCCATCGCGCGCCTCGAACAGCGGCTCGGCACGATGCTGCTGTACCGCACCTCGCGCAAGCTCTCGCTGACGCCCACCGGCGAACTGCTCAGCGACCGCGCGCTGCAACTGCTGGCCGACGCGGAGAGCATCGAGAACGAAGCGTCCTCGCATGCGCTCGAACCGCACGGCGTGGTGCGCCTGAATGCACCGATGTCGTTCGGGCTGCGCCACCTCGCGCCGGTGTTGCCGGTGTTTCTGGAGCGCTACCCGAAGGTCGATGTCGATCTCGTGCTGACCGACCACCTCGTCGATATCGTGTCGAGCGGCTGCGACGTCGCGATCCGCATCGCCGACCTGAGCGATTCGTCGCTGCGCGCGCGCCGTCTGTGTGCGGTGCGCCGGCCGCTCGTCGCATCGCCGGCCTACCTGGCGCGCCACGGCCGCCCCGAGCATCCGCGCGAGCTCGAACATCACCTGAGCATGATCTACACGAACCTGCCGTCGCCCGACTTCTGGCGCTTTCGTCATGCCGAATCGGGCGAGGAGTGCGCGGTGCCGGTGCATGGCCGCATGCGCACCAACAATGCCGACGTGATCCTGCCGGCGCTGCTCGACGGGCAAGGCATCGCGTTGCAGCCCGAGTTTCTGGTGTGGGATGCGCTCAAGAGCGGTGCGCTCGAACGCATCATGTGCGACTGGCGCATCGCCGACATCAACGTCAACCTGGTCACGCCGCCCGGCATGCTGCGCGCCGCGCGCGTGAAGGTGCTGCTCGATTTCCTGATGGAACACCTGGCGCACGCGCCGTGGGCGGTGGCGGAAGCCTCACCCGTTTAACGAAGGCCGCGCCGGTTGCCCGGTGCGGCCTGCGCGTTTACTTCGCCGGCACCGGCGCGAGGATCTCGTGTTGCACGGCCGTGCGTTGCCGGGCCTTGTGGACCATCGTGTAGGCGTAATCGACGCCGAGGCCATAAGCGCCCGAGTGTTCCTTGGCGATCGCCATCACGGCATCGTAGGTTTCGCGATGGGCCCAATCGCGTTGCCATTCGAGCATCACCTGCTGCCAGGTCACCGGCACCACGCCGGCCTGGATCATTCGCTGCATCGCGTAGTCGTGCGCATCCTGCGAGGTGCCGCCCGACGCGTCGGCCACCATGTAGATCTCGTAGCCGCCTTCGAGCATCGCGCACAGCGCGAACGTGGTGTTGCAGACTTCCGTCCACAGGCCCGACACGATCACTTTCTTGCGGCCGTTCGCGGCCAGCGCGTCGCGCACTTTCTGGTCGTCCCACGAATTCATCGAGGTGCGTTCGAGCACCGGGTGATCGGGAAACACGTCGAGCAGTTCGGGGTACGTATAACCGGAGAAGCTTTGCGATTCGACCGTGGTGATGGTGGTGGGAACGTCGAACACCTTGGCGGCCTTCGCGAGCGCCACCACGTTGTTCTTCAGCGCCTGACGGTCGATCGATTGCACGCCGAACGCCATTTGCGGCTGCTGATCGATGATGATCAACTGGCTGTTGTGCGGAGTGAGAACTTCGAGCTTCGAATCGCTCATGACGTGTCGTCCTTGGATGGGTAGATCAGGGCGGCGCACCATGCGGCGCGACCGAAAAGGTTTCATCGGGTTGCGTCGGACCGGCGTGCGATCCAACGCTATTTATTTGACACGCAATTGCGTCGCCGAGAAATCCAAGAAATGGAATCGCACCCATTCCAAAAACAGCGTCTTAAATACCGGGTGCGCGCTTTTGTTCTTCTTGCAAACCCGTTAGGCTGGCGGGCAATTCGCCGGATGCATTCGCTCGCCGGCTCACTCTCGACGGGAGCCGAACCATGAAGGCTTATGTGTTGTCCTTGCTGGCGGGCGTGTTGGCCGGCGTCGTGTATGGCGCGATCGGCGTGCAGTCGCCCGCGCCGCCGATCATCGCGTTGCTGGGCCTGCTCGGCATGCTGGCCGGGGAGCAGATCCTGCCGCTGGTGAAGCGCCTGGTGTCCGGGCATCGCCTGTCGGCCGCGTGGCGCGAGGCGAAGTGCGGCCAGCATATGTTCGGCGCGCTGCCGGGCGGCGCACGCGTGGAGCCGGCCTCGAAGCAACGCAATGCCTGAGATGGTTGCGCGTGCAAGCGTATCGGCAAGATGAGCATGACGATTCGATGTCGAACCGGCCGGACGCGATCCGCATCGGCATTCACGCGCGGTGGCGAGATTGGCGTGATCGGCTGCAAAGTTGGCGGGGGTGACCGTATGCCCGGCGCGCGGGCGCGGCTAGACTAGGCCATCGGGCGGGCTGCGTCAGGCGGCCTGCCGTGCACCGGAGCCGCTCATGACCGAAACGTCCCGCATCACGCAGCATTACGAACAGGCTGCGCCCAGCCTCGTCGAACGCCTTCGCGCCGCGCTCGCGGCGGCCGGCTTCGACGCTACCCATCCGCCGCAGCCTGGCGATCTCGCGCCGCTCGACCAATTCCATTCGCGCGGGCTCGACGCCACGCGCGAGCTGGCCGACCTGCTCGACCTCGACGGCAGCCAGCGCGTGCTCGACATCGGCTCGGGGCTGGGCGGGCCGTCCCGCTATCTGGCCTCGACGTTCGGCTGTCATGTCGAAGGTATCGATCTGTCGCCGTCCTATGTCGATGCGGCGCAATATCTCGCGGCGCAAACGGGGCTGGGCGATCGCACGCATTACCGGCAAGGCAATGCGCTGGCGCTGCCATTCGAGGACGCCACGTTCGATATCGCCTGGACCCAGCACGTCGCCATGAACATCGCCGATCGCGACACGCTCTATCGCGAGGCGCATCGCGTGTTGCGCGCGGGCGGCCGGCTCGCGATCTTCGACGTGGTGGCCACATCCGACGCGCCGCTGCATTACCCGGTGCCGTGGGCTACCGATACCGAATCGAGTTTCCTCGTCACGCCCGAGCGCATGCGCAGCGTGCTCGAAGCGCAGGGCTTCGCCGTGCAATCGTGGGTGGATTCGAGCGCGGTGGCGCTGACGTGGTTCGACGCGCGCGCGAAGCGCCAGGCGCAGATGACCAGCCCGCCGCCGCTGGGCCTGCATCTCGTGATGGGGCCTGGCTTTCGCGACATGACGGGCAATCTCGCGCGCAACCTGCGCGAAGGCCGTGCCGGCTTGATTCAAGCGGTGCTGCGCAAGGTCTGAAACGCCGCGCGGCCCGGCAAGCATGCCGGGCCGCGCGATTGACCAGGAGACCTTACTGACCCTGGATCAGCATGCCGAGCGGCGCGAGCGGGCCGAGCGGAATGAAGTCGTACTGCGCGTAGCCGTCCGCGACGAGCGGCAGCGAATCAATGGTGGCGCGCGCGGCGTCCACCGATTCTGCGTCCAGCAGGAACACCACGCCCGGCTTGTCCTGGCGAGCCCAGAATTGTTCGATCTTGCTGTCCAGATAGAGCTTCAGCGTGGCGGGCACTTCGCGCGGCATGATCTCGGCGCGTTGCTCGGGCGTGACCGGCTTGATGATGGTGGCGATGGCGAGGACTTTCATTGAGGACTCCGGTTCGTTGGTTGAGCGGTGATCGCGACTTGCGATGGAGTCCAGTGTAGGGAGCGGCGATGCCAAAGGGTACGGTCATAAACGACAATTTTAGAGACGTTTACGCCTAATGCACGACGGCCTGCCTTTTTGGGGGCGGCGGGCCTTCGAGATTATTTCGCTTGAAGCGGCCGCATGAAATTTATACGGCGGAAAGGGCGGAGAATATCGCACCGCCAAGCGGCATGCCACGCCGGAAATGAAATGAAATTCGAAGCGAGAGGGAACGACTATGGCCTTCGTCATTCCCTCCCTGGGCCCCACGACCTCACCAGCTTGCCCCCTAAGCGATCAGAAAGACCAAGCCCGACGCGTTGCTTGGGCGCAATCCTACCAACTCCTTGCAAGGCTGTCGCGGTGATTTGACCGTGTTTGTCTTATTCGACGCCGGTGAAATTCAAGTAATCGATTTCATGTTGCGGATATGAAATTCGGTACGCACGTTTCATTATCAAGTCGCGGGGCCATTTAATATCGGCTTATATTTCCGATAACCCGATTCGGAATATTTTCCTTTAAATGGGCCTTGATTATGTCGGCGGCCGGAATTTTTTTCCGGCGGCATCGCGGCCCACCGCGAATCCGAACCCGGTGATAAACCCTGTTTATCACGGTGAAAATTCCCGCATCTTATCCGGTGCGATTTGGCTGGCTATAGTGCGCGCTAGATCCCCCCACCTGCCGCGCAGGCCGCTTCGACGGCGCGCGGCGCTCCGGAGCCGCCTCGATGAGCACCCCCACCGCGCACCGTTACACCGAAATCCCCGACCTCGCCGACGACGTCCCCGACCTGCTCGCGATTCGCCATCACATCCACCGCCATCCCGAACTGGCCTTCGAGGAAGTGGCGACGGCCGCGCTGGTGGCCGACAAGCTCGAAAGCTGGGGCTGGCAGGTCACGCGCGGCGTGGGAGAAACGGGCGTGGTCGGCACGCTGACGGTAGGCGAGGGCACGCGCCGCATCGGCATCCGCGCCGACATGGATGCGCTGCCGATCCTCGAGGCCACCGGCCTGCCGTATGCGAGCGAGACGCACGGCAAGATGCACGCGTGCGGCCACGACGGCCACACCACCATGCTGCTCGGCGCGGCGCGCCAGCTTGCGCGCACCCGCAACTTCTCGGGCACGGTGCACCTGTATTTCCAGCCGGCCGAGGAAAAGGGCGTGGACAGCGGCGCGCAGCGCATGATCGCCGACGGCCTGTTCGAGCGCTTTCCGTGCGACGCCGTGTTCGGCATGCACAACCATCCGGGCGCGGAGCCGGGCCAGTTCCTGATGCGGCGTGGCGCATTCATGGCGGCGGGCGACCGCGTCGTGATCGAGATCGAAGGCGTGGGCGGCCATGCGGCGCGCCCGCATCTGACGGTGGATACGGTGGTGGTCACGGCCAGCATCGTGATGGCGCTGCAAACCATCGTCGCGCGCAACGTGGACCCGTCGCAGTCGGCCGTGGTCACGATCGGCGCGATGCACGCGGGCACCGCCAGCAACGTGATTCCGCAGCACGCGCGGCTTGAACTGAGCGTGCGTTCGTTCAGCGAAACGGTGCGTGCGCAACTGAAGCAACGCATCACCGAGATCGCGCAAGGTCAGGCCGCCAGCTATGGCGCGACGGCGCGGGTCGATTACATCGAGGGCTATCCGGTCGTGGTCAATTCGGATGCCGAAACGGATTTCGCCGCGCAGGTCGCGAAGGAGCTGGTGGGCGACGACCACGTGGTGGAGCAGACCGGCCAATTGATGGGCAGCGAGGATTTCGCCTACATGCTGCAACAGCGCCCCGGTTCGTTCGTGCGGCTCGGCAACGGCGTGGGCGAGGACGGCTGCATGGTCCACAACCCGCACTACGACTTCAACGATCACAACCTGCCGATCGGCGCGGCGTACTGGACGCGGCTGGTCGAGCGTTATCTGGCAGCGTGAGCGCTGGTTTGCCGGCCCCAATCAGGAACATTCCCATGCACGACGAACGGCTCGCTTTGCCCCTCGAAGAAACCCCGGCCGCCGCACCGGCTCGCCTGTCGCCGCGCGGTGCGGTGGTGGCGGCCGTGATCGGCAACTGGCTCGAATTCTTCGATTTCACGGTGTACGGATTTTTCGCTGTCCTGATCGGCAAGCTGTATTTTCCGGCCGGCGACGCGACCACCTCGCTGTTGCTGTCGGTGGCGACCTTTGCGGCGGGCTTCTTCACGCGCCCGCTCGGCAGCGTGGTGCTGGGCGTCTACGCCGACCGGCGCGGGCGCAAGGCCGCGCTGAACCTGACGATCATGCTGATGGCGGCCGGCACCGGCCTGATCGCGATCGCGCCCACCTACGCGCAGATCGGCGTGTGTGCGCCGTTGCTGATCGTGTTCGCGCGGCTGCTGCAAGGCTTCTCGCAGGGCGGCGAATTCGGCGCGGCCACCACCACGCTGCTGGAGCAGGGCGACGCCTCGCGGCGCGGCTTTCGCGCCAGTTGGCAACTGGCCACGCAGGGCGGCGCGGCGCTGATGGGCTCGGGTCTCGCGGCGCTGCTGTCGAATGCATTGAGCAAGGGCGCGCTGGAAAGCTGGGGCTGGCGCGTGCCGTTCGTGGTGGGCCTGGCGATCGCGCCGGTCGGCATGCTGCTGCGCCGCCGGCTCGCCGAGGAACCGGCCGGTTCCTCGCATGCGATCGACCGCGGCGTGCTGCGCGAGCTGTTCACGCAGCACGCGCGCACGGTGCTGCTGATCACGCTGACGGTGATGGGCGGCACCGTTTCCACCTACATCCTGACGTTCTACATGCCGACCTACGCGATCCACACGCTCGGGCTGCCGATGAAGCTGTCGATGTTCGTCGGCGTGGCGTCGAGTTGCGTGATCCTCGTGATGTGCCCGGTATTTGGTTGGTTGTCCGACAGGATCGGCAGCCGCAAGCTGCCGATCTTCATCGGGCGCGGCACGCTGGTGCTGCTGCTGTTTCCGGCCTTCATGCTGATGAACCGCTTCCCGACCTTGCCGGTGGTGATGCCGGTCACGGCGCTGCTGTTGCTGTGCTTCTCGATGGGCTCGGCCTCGGAGTTCGCGTTGATGTGCGAATCGTTCCCGCGCCGGATTCGCGCCACCGGCATCTCGATCGCCTATGCGCTGGCCGTCACGATCTTCGGCGGTACCGCGCAACTGGTCGCCACGTGGCTGGTGCGCGTGACCGGCAACAAGCTCGCGCCCGCGGCGTATGTGGCCGTGTGCGTGGTGCTGTCGCTGGTCGCGGTGTCGATGCTGCGCGATACGGCGAAGCGAGCGGAGGAATAAACGCTGCGCATCCGGATAGAATCGTCGTCTCTTCTCAAGCCCCGGCCCACCGACGATGATCACGATCCGCCCCATCACCCCCGACGATTTCGACCGCTTCTGGCCGACGTTCCAGGCGATCGTCGAGGCGCAGGAAACCTACGCCTTCGATCCGGCCGTCACGAAAGAGGCGGCGCGCGCGCTGTGGATCGACCTGCCGCTGCACACGTTTGTCGCGGAGGAGGACGGGGAGTTGCTCGGCTCGTATTACCTGAAGCCGAACGCGGTGGGCCCGGGCCGGCACGTCTGCAACTGCGGCTACATGGTCGCGCCGGCCGCGCGTGGCAAGGGCGTGGCGCAGCGCATGTGCGAGCACTCGCTGCAGGTGGCGCGCGACGCGGGCTTCCTGGCGATGCAGTTCAATTCGGTGGTGGCCACCAACACGGTGGCCGTGGCGCTGTGGCAGAAGATGGGCTTCGAGATCGTCGGCACGTTGCCGCGCGCTTATCGCCACCGCACGCTCGGCCTGGTCGATTGCCACGTGATGTATCGCTGGCTCGGCGATACCGAGGCAGCCTGAAACCGCAGCCGGCAAGGCGCGCAAACGAAACGCGCCGCGCATCCCGAAGGACGCGCGGCGCGTGACAACCCGCATGGGATAACCGCTTCGCAGACCGAAGCGACGCCTTCAACGAACGCGCATCACGCCGCCGAAGCCGAGGCCGCGCCGAGCGGCGCATAACGCCCCGTGCCTTCGGGCCAAGCCGTCAGGACATCGAAGCCATCGGCGGTCACGGCCACCATGTGCTCCCACTGCGCCGACAGCGAACGGTCGCGCGTCACCACGGTCCAGCCGTCGGCCAGTTGCTTGGTTTCCGCCTTGCCCGCGTTGAGCATCGGCTCGATCGTGAAGATCATGCCGGGCACCAGCCGCGTGCCGACGCCGGGCCGGCCGTAGTGCAGCACCTGCGGCTCGTCGTGATAGACGGTGCCGATGCCATGCCCGCAGTATTCGCGCACGACGCTGAAGCCGGCCGCATGCGCGACGCTCTGGATCGCGTAGCCCACGTCGCCGAGCGTCGCGCCCGGCTTCACGGCCAGGATGCCGGCGCGCATCGCGTCGTAGGTGGTATCCACGAGGCGCTTGGCTACCGGGTCCGGCTCGCCGACGAAGTACATGCGGCTCGTGTCGCCGAACCAGCCGTCCTTGATCACGGCTACGTCGATGTTGATGATGTCGCCGTCTTCGAGCTTGTGCGCCGACGGAATGCCGTGGCACACCACGTGATTGACCGACGCGCAGATCGTCTTCGGAAAGCCGTGATAGCCGATGTTGGCCGGGATGGCCTTTTGCACGTCGACGATGTATTCGCGGCAGATCGTGTCGAGTTCGTCGGTGGTGACGCCGGGCTTCACGTACTCGCCGATCATGCGCAACAGGTCGGCGGCCAGTTGGCCGGCCACGCGCGATTGCTCGATTTCCGCCTGCGAGCGGAGCGGGATTTGAGGAGCGCGCGCCATCATGCCACCTGCGGCAGCGGGGCGTCGTCCTCCGCCTGCTGCGCTTCGGCGCGCAGCAACATCTGGCAGATTTCGCCGTAGGCCAGCGTCGGATTGAGCTCGGCCAGCATGCCCACGCGCAGCCAGTGCTCGGCCTGCGCGTTGATCGAGCGGCTGAGGGCGCCGCTCGTGCGGCGCAGTGAGTCGTGCATCGACTCTGATATCTTGATGATTCCCATGGTGCCCTATATATACGAAATGTAGCTGTTTCGCATAATAGCAGGAATTGTTGGGGATGCCAGCCCGGTGTTGTCTCGCGGAAAAAGGTGGCCGAATTGTCACCAAGTTGTCCGGCCTGACCAGGCCATCGTCATGTGCTAGCCCTCGCTGAAAAGATCCTCGAAGCCTTCCCTGCACAACTGCAGCATCGCTTCCGGGTCCAGCTTGTCATCAGGAATCTCGGCCGCTTCACGGATGACGTCGTTCATCTCGTAGAAGAGTTCTTGCACGCCTTCGCGGACTGACCTTCGCTGATTGGGGTGCAGCGTGGCCTCCAGTTCCTTCCAGATTGGAATGAGATCATCCTCGATTGCTCCGTAAAAGATCTGGAGCGTGCCGTGGATGTAAAGCACGTCTTGAGCGCGCTTTTTCCCCTCTCGCCTGTCGCGGATCAAAAGCTTCTGAATCATGAAGCTCACCGGGTTCGGCACGCGAAGATCGGCCACGGTCTCGTGGAGCCCGGACTCTTCTTTCGGGATGGTCACAAGCCAGGGTTTAAACAGGAGGACTTCGATAAACCGAAGTTTTTGCGCGACGACTCCCGCGTGCAGTTCGGTCGCGTCTGCTTCCCATCCTCCTTTACCGTCGCGCTTTTTCCCGCTGCCGGTGAGTGGAGTCAGAAACTCGGCGTAAAACCCGTTTTCATCGCCGTTCAGGTTGTAGCGCATCGCCGGCGGCTTGAACCCGCCGGCAAGGTTCGGCTGCTCGGTGAAGCCAGCGCCTTCCAATGCCTTCTTGATATCGCCGTCGAGCAGTTCTCGCTTGTCATAGGCCACGTCCGCGTCCTGGGTGAAGATCGGTTTGTGGTCCGCCGTGTAGGCACGCGGTTCGTACCCAAACAACCGGAATGCCCATCCGCCGACAAAGACGATCTGCTGGCGCCACGGCTCCAGCGTTATCGCAAGTCTGCTGAATTCCGCGAAGCTGCTCATGCTCCTTCACCTACTACTTTCGCCAGAACGCCATGCTCAAGTTCCGCGGCCTGCTCGGCGCCGCGCGTCGGGTCGGCGGAAACGTCGAGCCATGTCTGGATGATGTCGGATACCCAGACGCCATCGCACATCACGCGCCCACGAAGCAACGATTGAGGGTATGGGTGCTGCTTCAAGATGAGATCCGGCCGTTCGCCGTCGCGCGCACGCTTCAGGCCTCGCCAGCCTTCAGCCGCTGCGAGGTCGGGGACCCACAGCGTTGTTATCGCGCCATGGACGTGCCCTACGCGCAGAGCGTTGGCCGCCGCAAACTGCCCGAGCGTTGCTCCTGCTTCGCGCTTGAGCGTCTTTCGTAACTGCTGCTCCTCGGGCACGCCTGCCACCAGGAATTTCATCGGTACGCTGGCAGACGGTTTCACGTACGTTGCCTTCCAACGATGCGCAAGCTTGCGTCGCTGCACGATTCGCAGGTGGGGCGCGAACTCGACAAGGCCCTCTTCTTTCAGGGCATTGATGAGCCGAGTGGCCGTCATGACCGCAACGCCAGCTTCGCGCGCAAGCTCGGTCGCCGTCAGGTACGTCTTTCCCGGCGCGCTGATCAAGTTTTCGCGCTTGATGTCGGCCGCGAGCAGGAGCTTGAGCATCCATTGAGCGAGGTCGGAGAAAACGAGCGTCGGCGGTGCGGAGTGACTGCTGCGTCGCACGCTCACTGGCGGCTCTTCGGCCTCGAGTTCTGGAAAATCAGCGTACAGCGGCACGTCGGAGAGGATGGCGAGCGGCTCACCATTCCCATACTGCTTCTGGAAGCTCACCAGCTTTTTGACAAGCGCAGGCGATGCCGCCCCCACCCAGAGGATTACGGCAGGGCGGGACCGGTCGTGCCGTGCGTTTGCGTAGGCGCGCGACTCCAGTAGAGCCTGCGAAAATAGCGGGATTGCCCGGTCGGCGCGACCTTCCGTCAGTGCCTTCAATACCGCGTGATAGGTCTGCCCACGAGGGCTCGTCAGAATGAAATCCGCGCCCTTGCTGTCTCCAGACGCTTCAATGACTTCCCAGCCGTTGCTTTCGAACAGCGTGTGCACGGAGTGGGAGGCGAGGCGGTCGGCCGCTCGGGTAGAGAAATGAGGGTCACTCATGTCGCTTGGTCATGGTATTTCAGTTGGCCATGTGAAATCACTCGGCCATGTTATCTTGGCGGCGCGGCCCAAGCAAGCAGATATCGGCTTGGGATTCCTGCACGACAAGCCTCTTTGTTTTCTGCGTGCTTCCCTCCGGTCTTGGCGGCAGAACCGAAAACATGTGCGTTTCTGCGCAAGCTCCAGGTACGGACAATGTTTCCGACACACTACAGGTCATCCGTTCACCACCATCAAGCAATCCCGATCCGCCATTGCCCCTGCGGCAGCCTGCCGTTGACAGCAAAATCCCCGACGATCCGCTCGCGATAGATGCGCGGGTTATGCGAGGCCAGCGTGCGCGCGTTGCGCCAGTGGCGGTCGAGGCCGTTGCTGCGCAGCGTGGCCGAGGCGCCGAGCGCGTCGAACACGCTGCCGGTTGCGTCGAGCGCCAGCTCGATCACCACCGTCTGCGCCTGCCAGATTTCGAGTTCGGCTTCGGCGATCGCTGTCTGCGCGTCCTCGCGACCAACCGCCTGCGTCGCGCGTTCGAGCGCGCGCGCCGACAGCGCCACCGCCGCGCCCGCCGCCCAAGCCTTCGAACGCGCGCGGCCGAGCACTTGCAGCACTTGCGCGTCGTCCGCAGGGCGCGCGGCCGGCGCGTGGCTGTAGCTGCGGCGGCGCGCGGCCACCTGCGCGGCGGCGTCGTTGACGGCCGCGCGCGCGATGCCGGCCAGCGTCGCCAGATGCACGAGCTGGTAGAACGCTTCGGAATAGTCGAACGGTGCGGTGGTGACGATCTCGCGCTCGTCCACCGGCACGTCGTGGAAGTGGCTCGTGCCGCTCGCGGTGAGCCGCTGGCCCATGCCGTCCCAGTCGTCGATCACCTCCACGCCGCTCGCGCGCCGGTCGATCGTGACGCTGACGTAGGCATCCTCGGCGTCGGTCGCACCGACGTGAATCCAGTCCGCATACAGCGAGCCGGTGGTGTAGAACTTGGTGCCGTTCAGCCGCCAGCCTTGCGCACCGCGCGTCAGGCGCGTGGCGAATTGCGCCTGCTTTGCATCGCCGGTTTCGGACCACGCGCCGCCCACGATGTCGCCTTTCGCGAGTCGCGCGAGCCAGGTGTCGCGGCGCGCGGCGGGGCTGCCGAGCGCGTGCTCGACGAAGCCGAAATGCGCGCGCAGCGCCTGCGTCAGGTTCGAATCGGCTTCGGATAATTCGATCAGGAGTTCGAAGAACGCGGGCAGATCGAGGCCGAGGCCGCCGTAGTCGCGCGGCACGCGCACGGCCGTGAAGCCGGCGTCGCGCAGCCGGTCGATCGCGTCGAACGGCAGCTCGCGCGCGATCTCGCGTTCGACGGCCTGGGCGCGGATGCGCGCGAACAGTGGACGGAACGGCGCGACCAGGCCGGGATAGGTGTCGCGGGGCGGTTCGCCCCATGCCGCGCCCGTGACGAGATCGGGCGGCAGCGCGGTGGTGCGGTCTTGGGACATGGATCGGAAGCCGATTGGGCGGGTTGCGCGGGTGTCTGACAAGCCGGCGTCGCGCCGGCCGGGTTCGCTGCAATCTAATCGGCTTCGCTGCCCGCTTGAAACCATCGATTTGCGGTTTGCTTATGCGCGAAGCCGCGCGATGCTTGTGCCGCGCGGTGAAAAGCGGCGGTCAGCCGGCGTCTTGTGCGGCGGCCGCTTCAACCGCTTCGGCCGACTGAGTCACACCGGCCTTGCCGCCCATGCTTTGCGCCCGCGCCATCCGCCGCGTCGCCCACTGCACGCCCATCGCCACCACCGACGCCGCCACGAAGCCGAGCCACGCTGCCTCCGCCGTCGCATGGCGCAGCGCGAACGCCAGCACCAGGCAGAACGCCACGAACGAGAAGCGCCCGAGCACCATGCCGCGCAGCAGCGCGATCGCGAACGCGGCGCCGTGCGCGCGATGCGACGACACCGCCAGCACGCTGCCGAGCAGCGGAAACACGGCCAGCACGCCGCTCCAGGCAGGCCCGGCGCGGCCCGACACGGCGGTGACGGCCAGCGTGAGCAACGCGCCCGCCGCCATCCGCGCGGCGAGGTCGCGGCGCGCGAGCGGCAGGCTCGCCGCGCCGCCCGAGCTGCGCGGCAGGAACGCGCGCCCGAAGGCCACCGCGCCGAGCGCCGCGATCACGGCGGTCCACGGCGACGCGGCCAGCGGCGCGGGCAGGTGCGCGAGCGCGGTGGCGGCCAGCGCCCAGGCGGCCAGCCCGGCGGCGAGCGCGAGTGGCCAGCCGCGCGCGCGGCAGGTCCACGCGTAGGCGAAATTGAAGGCTTCGGATGCGAGAATGGCGGCCAGCGCGAGCAGCGCGGCGTGTGCGCCGAACGCGGGACCGTGTTCGAGGACCAGCAGGAACAGGATCGGGCCGGCCACCACGGGCAGCCCCGCCAGCCAGCCCGCGATCGATGGCCCCCACCATGCGCCCGACATCGAGACGACCAGCAGGAACAGCGGGACGAGCGTCAGCTTGAGCGTGAGCATGGCGGCGGCGGGTAAAGCCAGATGATACCCGCGCAGCCGCGGCCATCGCGTCGTTGGCCGAGCGTCGCGTGTCGCGTCCGCCATCACGATTCCAATAGAGAGTAGAGAGCACACCCATGGCCATCCCTTCCACCTTGATGTTCCTGCCCGGCGCGTCGGGCGACACCGGCTTCTGGCGTCCGCTGGCCGAGCGCCTCGCGCATCCGGCCGAGCGCGAGATCGTCGCGTATCCGGGCTTCGGCGGCGAGCCGGCCGACCCGTCGATCGGCGGCATCGACGATCTGCTTGCGCGCCTGCTGGCCCGTATCGATCGCCCCACGGCCCTGATCGCGCAATCGATGGGTGGCCTGCTCGCGGTGCGCGCCGCGCTCGAACGGCCCGAGCTGATCACGCACCTGGTGTTGAGCGTGACCTCGGGCGGCGTGAACATGGCCGATGCGGGCGCGCAGGATTGGCGCACCGGCTTCGCCGCGAGCCATCCGCACTTGCCCGGGTGGTTCCTGTCGAATCGTGAGGACTACAGCGCACGTCTGCACGAGATCCGCCAGCCGGCGTTGCTGATCTGGGGCGATGCCGACCCGATCAGCCCCGTCGCGGTGGGCGAGCGCCTGCGCGACGCGCTGCCCGATGCCCGACTGCACGTGGTGGCCGGCGGCGGGCACGATCTCGCCAAGGTGCATGCGGCCGCGCTCGCGCCGCTCGTCGACGCGCATCTGGCCCGCTGACGCCTTGCCGGGCGAGTGACCGACCCCACTGCGCGCCGCCCCGGTTTCCCTTCATTCCCCCTCCCTGCGGGCGGGTCCGCATATTGCGAGACCTTCCCTCGACGACACGTTTCGCGCGCGCCGCACGCGGCCAGGCCGCCTGCCCGGCGTTGCGCCGTGTCGCGACATCGTTGCCAATCGGTCGCGGTTTGTAGTTTTTGCAGACCTCGTCCACCACGCCGCGCGAATGCGGTGTGTGCGATTGCGCACCGAACCGTCCCCGCCCTACAACCCGCAGTGGAGAAAACGCATGGCCAAATCGAAAACGCCCCAGGCTGCCGACGCAACCGGCAACGGCGGCGAAACGCATCAGCAGTACACCGGCAGCGGCAGCGCCAAGGGCAAGCAGGCGCATCCCGAGGTGCTGACCACCAATTTCGCGGTGCCCATTTCCGACAACCAGAACAGCCTGAAGGCCGGCGAACGCGGCCCGGCGCTGCTGGAAGATTTCGTGCTGCGCGAGAAGATCTTCCACTTCGATCACGAGCGGATTCCCGAGCGCATCGTGCACGCGCGCGGCAGCGGCGCGCACGGCGTGTTCACGTGCACCAAGGCGATCCCCGAACTGACGCGCGCGAGCCTGTTCCAGAAGGCCGGCGACGAGGTGCCGGTGTTCGTGCGCTTTTCCACGGTGGCCGGCGGCGCGGGCTCGGTGGATACGCCGCGCGACGTGCGCGGCTTCGCCGTGAAGTTCTACACGCAGGAAGGCAATTGGGATCTGGTTGGCAACAACATCCCGGTGTTCTTCATCCAGGATGCGATCAAGTTTCCGGACCTGATCCACAGCGTGAAGATGGAGGCCGATCGCGGCTATCCGCAGGCCGCGTCCGCGCACGACACGTTCTGGGATTTCGCGAGTCTGATGCCCGAAAGCACGCACATGCTGATGTGGGCGATGTCGGACCGCGCGATTCCACGCTCGCTGCGCATGATGCAGGGCTTCGGCGTGCACACGTTCCGCTTCGTCAACGCGAAGGGCGAGGGCAAGTACGTGAAGTTCCACTGGAAGCCGTTGCTCGGCGTGCAATCGACCTGTTGGGACGAGGCCGTGAAGATTGCCGGTGCGGACCCGGACTATCATCGCCGCGATTTGTTCGAAGCGATCGACGCGGGCGACTTCCCCGAATGGGAACTCGGCGTGCAGGTGTTCGACGAGGCCTGGGCCGCGAAGCAGCCGTACGACGTGCTCGACGCCACCAAGCTGATTCCCGAGGAAGAGATCCCGCTGCAGACCATCGGCCGGCTCACGCTGAACGCCAACGCGAAGAACTTCTTCGCGGAGACGGAACAGGTGGCGTTCTTGCCGTCGAACGTGGTGCCCGGCATTGATTTCACCAACGATCCGCTGCTGCAGGGCCGCTTGTTCAGCTATCTCGACACGCAGAAGTCGCGGCTCGGCACCACCAATTTTCATCAGATCCCGATCAACGCGCCACGCTGCCCGTTCCACAACTTCCAGCGCGACGGCCTGATGCAGACCAAGGTGCCGGAAGGGCGCGCCAATTACGAGCCGAATTCGCTGGCCGATGCCGGCGAGGATGGCGGGCCGCGCGAGGCGCCGGCCGAAGGCTTCAGCACGTTCAAGGCCAACGACGAGCGCAATGATCCGTCGGAAAAGCTGCGCGTGCGCTCGGAGCTGTTCGCCGATCACTACAGCCAGGCGCGCATGCTGTTCCGGTCGCTGGAGCCGATCGAGCAGGCGCATACGGCGTCGGCGTTCGTGTTCGAGCTGTCGAAGGTGTCGCTCGAACATGTGCGCACGCGCATGCTGTCGCGGCTGCGCAATGTCGATGAGTCACTCGCGCAGCGCGTGGCCGATGGGTTGGCGATGGCGTTGCCGCCGGCCGCGCCGCCTGCGCGCGAGCCGGTGGATATGAAGGCGTCGCCGGCTTTGTCGATCGTCGGGAATGCGAAGCATACGTTGAAGGGCCGCAAGGTTGGCGTGCTGTTCGATGAAGGTTCGGACAAGGCCGAGATCGAGGCGCTGGTGAAGGCCATCGAGCAGGACGGCGGAAAGGCGATGCTGATCGCGCCGAAGGTGGGCGGGCTGCCGGTGAAGGGCGGGACGCTGGCGGCGGAGGGGCAACTGGCGGGTTCACCGTCGGTGCTGTTCGATGCGGTGGCGCTGGTGTTGACGGAGGATGCGGCGCACAAGCTCGCGCAGGATTCGGCGGCGCTGTCGTTCGTGCTGGATGCGTTCGCGCATTTGAAGGCGATCGGGCATACGGCCGGCGCGCAGCCGTTGCTCGATCGCGCGGGGATTCAGCCCGATGCGGGTGTGCTGGCGAATCTCGGGAAGGGGTTCGTGGGTGCGGCAGGCAAGCGGTTTTATGATCGCGAGCCGAAGGTGCGGACGTTGGCTTGACGCATCGCGCGCCCATGAAAAAGGCCGGATGCCGGGGCATCGCCCCCGCATCCGGCCTTTGGCGGTACGCGCCGCTGACGCGGCGCGTGCGCGCTTACAACCCGACCGAAATCAGGCCCGGGATCGCCACGTCGGGATTGACGTCGGCGTCGTAATCCACGCCGGCGATCTCGAACCCGAACAGGCGCAGGAATTCGTGCTTGTAGCCGGCGAAATCCGTCAGTTCGTAGATATTGTCGTTGGTGACCTGGCTCCACAGCGCCTGCACCTTGGCCTGCACTTGCGGATCGAGTTCCTTGTAGTCGGCGCGCAGGCGGCCGTCTTCGTCGATGTGCGGCGTGGCGCCGTACATCGTGTCGTGCAGCAGGCCGTACACCTGCTCGATGCAGCCCTCGTGCGTGCCGGTTTCCTTCATCACCTTGAACAGCAGCGACAGATACAGCGGCATCATCGGGATCGCCGAGCTGGCTTGCGTGACCACCGCCTTCAGCACCGCCACGCGCGCGTCGCCGCCGTGGGCCGCGAGGGTGTCGCGCAGGCCGATCACGGTGGTGTCGAGATCCTTCTTGGCCGCCCCGATCGAGCCGTTCCAGTAGATGTCGTGCGTGATCTGCTCACCGAGGTAGGTGAACGCGGTGGTCTTCGCGCCGGGAGCCAGCACGCCCGCTTCGTTCAGCGCGTCGATCCAGAACTTCCAGTCCTCGCCGCCCATCACCGCCACGGTGTTGTCGATCTCTTCTTGCGAGGCCGGCTCCAGCGCGGTGTCCTTGATCACTTCCTTGTCGGTGTCGATGCCGCGGAACGTGACGCTCTTGCCGATCGGCTTGAGCGTGGAGTTGTGCACCACGCCCGTTTTCGGGTGCGTGCGGCGCGGCGAGGCGAGGCTGTACACCACCAGATCGACCTGGCCGAGATCGGCCTTGATGGTGTCGATCGTGACGCGCTTCACTTCGTCGGAGAACGCGTCGCCGTTGATCGTCTTGGCGTAGCGGCCTTCGGCCTTGGCGAACTTCTCGAACGCGGCGGTGTTGTACCAGCCGGCCGTGCCCGGCTTGGTTTCGCTGCCCGGACGCTCGAAGCACACGGCCAGCGTGTCCGCGCCCGAGCCGAAGGCGGCCGAGATGCGTGCGGCCAGGCCGTAGCCGGTGGACGCGCCGATCACCAGCACCTTCTTCGGGCCGTTGGCGATCGGGCCTTGCTTGACCACGTAATCGATCTGTTCTTTGACATTGGCTTCGCAGCCGACAGGATGAGTCGTCACGCAGATGAAGCCACGCACGCGCGGTTTGATGATCATGAAAGCCCCTGAATACGGTAAGCGTCGAACGTCGACGGACAGAAATGCCGTGCATTGTAAAGGAAGCCCCGGACGGCGCGAACGGCGGCATCGGGCTTCGGGGCGGGGTGCACGGGCGTTGGGCCTGGATACGGGCGTGGATGTGCACAGGCACGTGGCGGCGCGATCGGGCCGGACGTGGGACACTCGCGCCGGGTTTTTTCGCGCGGACCGGCCCCGCTTCGGGCGCCGCGGCGGCCGGCTGCGCTTCACCGTTTCGAGAATCATGATCCGATTGCTTTCGATGTCGGGCAGCCTGCGCACGCTGTCCTCCAACACGGCCCTGCTCGATGCCGCCGCCGCGATCGGCGCGCCGGGCGTGAGCGTGCAGGCCTGGCGTGGCCTCGACACGCTGCCGCCTTTCAACCCCGAGCGTCAGGACGACCCGCCGTCGCCCGTGCAGGCATTGCGCGACGCGGTCGCGCGGGCCGACGGGCTGCTGATCGCCTGCCCCGAATACGCGCGCGGCATTCCGGGCGCGTTCAAGAACGCGCTCGACTGGCTGGTGGCCAGCGATGGCTTTCCGGGGATGGCGGTGGCGCTGTTCAACGCGTCGCCGCGCGCGTCCGATGCGCAGGCGGCGCTGCGGCTGGTGCTGACCACCATGTCGGCGCATTGCGTGGCGCCGGCCTCGATCGCGCTGCCGTTGCTCGGGCCGCCGCGCACGGCGGCGCAGATCGCGGCCGATCCGGCGCATCGCGAGGCGATTTCCGGGGCGCTCGCGGCGATGCGCGAGCGGATCGCCGAGCGCGGGCGGCGCGGCGAACGGGTGCCGGGCGGCTCGGCGGGGGCTTGATGCCGATCTTGATGCCGATTGGAGCGGCGTCCGCGGCGTCTCAGTCCGGCTTGTTGTCGTTACCGCTGCCGCTGCCCCCCGGCGCCACCCCACCCGCCAGCATCGCATCGGCGATCGCATGGCGGCCCATCGCGCGCAGCCCGTCGGCCGCGCCTTGCACGTCGCGGGCGTCCTTGTTCTGGCTCAATTTGCTCTTGCCTTCCAGGCGCGTGATCTCGATCTCGATGCCGACGATCGCCTTCATCAGCGTATCGACGAAATCGGCCGGCGCGTCGCCCATCTTCCACGGCACCGGCTGCGTGGCCTCGTGGCGGCGCGTGAGCTTGGCCACCACGCCGCGCACGTAGCGTTCGTCGTCGCGCACCGTGATGCGGCCGTGCGCGTGCACCACCGCGTAGTTCCAGGTGGGCACCTGGCGATGTGCCTCGTGCTTGCTCGGATACCAGTTCGGCGAGATGTAGGCGTCCATCGCGCGGAAGATCGCCAGCACCGGCGCGCCGTTCGCCACTTGTTGCCAGACCGGGTTGGCGCGCGCCACATGGGCGTGCAGCACGCCGAGCGTGCCGCCGCCCGGATCGAGTTCGAACGGCAGGTGGTTGGCGTCGAGGCCGCCGTCGCCGTGCGTGACCAGCGCGCCGAACGGGTGGGCGACGATCAGGGCGTGCAGCGCGTCGGGGCGCGCTTCGGTGAAGGGGGCGGGCAGATACATGGCGGCTCCGAAGGCGGTGGGGCGTGATTGATCGAATGGGCTGATTCTGCGCTGTTGCTGGCCTATGATGAAGGGCCAGTTTTATTCAATTTTTTTGGACCAGAAACGATGGCCCGTACTGCCCAATCCCCCGATATCCCCGCGCTCGGCCCGCTCGACCGCGCGGCTGGCCAGTTGAGCCGTCAATTGGCGCAGGCGTTGCGCGACGCGATCCGGCGCGGCGACCTGCGCCCCGGCGAATCGCTGCCGGCTTCGCGCCAGCTTGCCGCCGCGCTCGGGCTGGCGCGCGGCACGGTGATCGAGGCGTTCGAGCAACTGGTGGCGGAGGGGTTTCTGGTCGCACGCGGGCGGACCGGGACGTGGGTGGCGCCGGCGTTGTCGATGCCGGGAGAGGGGGCGTTCGGGGTGGTGGGCGGCGACGAAGCGGCACCCGCCGCCGCCGGGGCCTTCCCGCCACGCCGGCTCCCCGCGCCCGCCGCGATCTTCGCCGCTGTCGCCGCCGATTTCGAACCGCTGCCGCCGATCCCGTTCGCCGTCTCCGTGCCGGGCGGCCCGACCTTGCCCGACGCGGCCTGGCGGCGGCTCGGCAACCGCCTGCGCGCGCATGGCTCGGCCGCGCCGTCGGGCTATGGCGACACGCGCGGCGTCGGCCCGCTGCGCGAGGCGATCGCCGATTACGTGCGCCGTTCGCGCTCGGTGCGCTGCGACGCCGCCCAGGTGATCGTCACCACCGGCACCCAGCAGGGCCTGTATCTGGCCTGCCAGGTGCTGCTCGACGCCGCCGACCGCGCCTGGATCGAGAACCCGGCCTATCGTGGCATCACGGCGATCCTCGAAAGCACCGGCCGGCGCGACGCGATCGTGCGCGTGCCGGTGGATGCGGAAGGGCTCGACGTCGACGCCGGCCGCCGCCTCGCGCCCGACGCGCGCGCGGCGTTCGTCACGCCGTCGCATCAATATCCGCTCGGCATGCCGTTGAGCGTCGGCCGCCGCGAGGCGTTGCTCGACTGGGCGCGCACGCACGACGCGTGGATCGTCGAGGACGATTACGACAGCGAACTGCGCTACGCCGGCCATCCGTTCCCGGCGATGCAGGGGCTGGACCCGGCGCGGGTGGTGTATCTGGGCACGTTCAGCAAGATCCTGTTTCCGTCGTTGCGGCTCGGCTATGCGATCGTGCCGCCCGATCTGGTGGCGGCGTTTCGCGGCGCGCGCGTGCTGATGGACCGCCATCCGCCCGAGGCCGACCAGCATGTGCTGGCCGCGTTCATGGGCGAGGGGCATCTCGATCGCCATATCCGGCGCGTGCGTGGCGTGTATGCGGCGCGGCGCGCGCGGCTGATCGAGACGCTCGACGCCGCGCTGCCGCCCGAGCTGGCCTGGCGCGAGCCGAGCGATCAGGGCATGCATCTGGTGCTGTGGCTGGCGGCCGGTTTCGACGACCGCCGGGTGGCCGCGCAGGCGCTGGCGGCCGGCGTGGCGGTGCGGCCCGTCTCGCCGATGTATGCGCCCGGCACGGCGCGGCCGGGGCTGGTGCTCGGCTTCGGCGGTTTCGACGATGCGCGCATGGAGGCGGCGGCGCGCACGCTGGCGGGGGTGATCGTGGCGGCGGGACGCGAAGGGGCGGTGTTGGCGGGGTGAGGGGACGCAAGGGTGCGTGAACGCGGCGCGCTGGCTGGCGAGTGCGCGCAAGCATGGAGAGGTCCGGGCTGTCGAACGCGGCGGCCCCGAGCCGTCAAACGCTGCCCTCGTTCCCTACTGGCTATCCCGCTGCCGATTCCCGAACGTCGGCAGCCGCCAGCCGAAATACAGCGACGACAGCCGGATCGCCACGCACGAGCCGATCGCCAGCCACGGCGCGAGCGTGGGCAGCCAATTGGTGCGCAGCGACACCACCTCGACGGTCGCGCCGAACAGCGCGGCCAGCGCGTAGATCTCGCGCTGCAGGATCGCCGGCACGCGCGAGAGCAGCACGTCGCGGATCACGCCGCCGCCCACCGCGCTGAACATGCCGAGCAGGATCGCCACCTCGGCGCTCTCGCTGTAGGCCAGCGCCTTCTGCGCACCGGCCACGGCGAACAGGCCCAGCCCGATCGCATCGAACAGCAGCACCGGGTAGCGCAACTTCTTTACACGCTGGTAGGCGGCCACCGTCAGCGCGGCCGCCACCATCGACACCAGCAGATAGCGCCAGTTCGACAGCCCGGCCGGCGGCACCGCGCCGATGCAGACGTCGCGGACGATGCCGCCGCCGCACGCCACGATGAACGTGACGAACACCACGCCGAACAGGTCGAGCCGCCGCTGGCGCGCGGCCACCGCGCCGCTGATGGCGAACACGAAGGTGCCGGTCAGGTCCAGCAGCGTATAGGCGACGTGGCCGTTCATGCGCGGCGCCCGCGCGCGATGCGGCGCGAATGGCAGGACGGCGGAAGGGCGGGGCGGCGGGGAGAAAGCGGCGTCATCGTCGATCGGGAGCGGAGCACGGTCACGATGATAGGCAGATCGCGGAAAACCGCAACCGGCGCGGCGCGTCAGCCGCCCTGCAGTGCCTTGCGGAACGCGGTGGGCGTGGCGCCGTGCGCGTCGCGAAAGCGGTGGCTGAAGTGCGCGGCGTTCGCGTAGCCGCATTGTGCGGCCACCTGAACGAGCGGCAGCGCGGTGGTGCGCAGCAGCGCACGCGCGCGGGCCAGCCGCTGCTCGGCGATCCACGCGTGCGGCGGCGCGCCGAACGAGACGCGGAACATCCGCGCGAAATGGTATTCCGATAGCGCAGCCAGGTCGGCCAGCTCGCCGAGCGTGACGGGCTGGTCGAGCATCGCGTCGATGTAGTCGCGCACACGTCGCCGCACGGCCGGCGCCAGGCCGCCCGTGTGCATCACGCCGGTGCGCATCACGCTCTGCCCGCGCAGCAGCCCGCTCAATACCTCGTGCGCGGTTTCGTTGACGCGCAGGCGGCCGTCCACGTCGTCCCAGCGCTCGTTGAGCAGCGAGCGGCATTGCTCGGCGATGCGCGGATCCTCGAAATAGGTGCGATCGGCCAGCTCCAGCTCGCGCGGCTCGCGATCGAGTTCGCGCACGGCGCGGCGCGTGAAGTGCTCGGGCAGGAAGTACAGGTGCATGAAATGCATCTGGCCGCGCACCCACCAGCGCGATTCGTGGTCGCCGGGCAGCGCGCACAGCCGGCTCGGCGCGCCGTAGCGGCCCGGCAGCTTTTGCCGCTCGGTGCGGTAGCCGCCCGCCACGTAGCACGACAGCGTGTGGTGGCCGGGGTTGTCGTAGGCCGTTTCCGCCACCTCGGTCTCGCGCGTCCATTCGGCGATGGCGAGGTGATCGCCGAGCCACGCAAAGCGCTGCAACCGCGCATCGGCGTCGGCCAGCGTGCGGCACACCGATTGCAGCCCGAACGGCAAGTCCGCCGCGCTGGCCAGTTCGGCGGCGGAGGCGGGCGGGGCGGCGGGGATCGGCGGGCTGACGGGCTTCATGGGCGCAGTATAGGGTCGCGCGGGGTTGCGCGCGCGCGTGCACGGCGCGCTGTCGCGCAAAGACAGCAATTCCGGACAAGTGGCCCGGCCCGGCGGGCGGCACAGTGGTCATCCGGGACGATCCGGCGCCGAAGCCTTCGGCCGGCCCCCGGCAACGCCAGCCAACCTCACGCCGCCTTGCCATGAATCTTCTGCTTTATGCCGTCACCGTGCTGATCTGGGGCACCACCTGGATCGCGATCAAATGGCAGCTCGACAGCGTGCCGCCGCCGATCTCGATCGCCTGGCGCTTCTGGATCGCCGCCGCCGTGCTGTTCGTGGTGCTGCGCGCGCTGCGCCGGCCGATCATGCCGCCGCGCGAGGCCTGGCGTTTCCTGGTCGCGCAGGGGCTGGCGCTGTTCTGCCTGAACTTCCTGTGCTTCTACTACGCCGAGCGCGTGGTGCCGAGCGGGCTGGTGGCGGTGGTGTTCTCGATCGCGCCGCTTCTCAACGCGATCAACGGCCGGCTGTTCCTGGGCCGCCCGCTGCAACCCACCGCGATCGCCGGGGCGCTGCTCGGGCTGGCCGGCATCGGTTGCCTGTTCTATCAGCAGATGGCCGGCCACCTCGGCGATGCGGCCACCTGGCGCGGCCTCGCGATCGCGCTGGGCGGCACGCTGTGCTTCTCGACCGGCAGCCTGCTGTCGAGCCGGATGCAGGCGATCGGCCTGCAACCGCTGATGACCAACAGTTGGGCGATGCTGATCGGCGCCTCGGCGCTGACGATCGGCTCGGCCGTCGCCGGTTTGTCGTTCGTGCCGGAGATGACGCCGCGCTACCTCGGCGCGCTGGCCTATCTGGCCGTGCCGGGCTCGGTGATCGGCTTCACGTCGTATCTGATGCTGGTGGGCCGGATCGGCCCGGAGCGGGCGGCCTATTGCACGGTGCTGTTTCCGTTCGTGGCGCTGACCGTCTCGACGATCTTCGAGGGCTACCGCTGGTCGCCGCTCGCGGTGCTCGGGCTGGCGCTGGTGGTGGCCGGCAACCTGGTGGCGTTCGACCTGACGCGCAGGGTGTTCGCGCGGCGGCGCTGCGTGGCGTGAGGGGGTAACGGCGCGCCCACTGCGCCCACCACGCTTCACCCCGCCGGCCGGCACCGCCGCATCGCCTCGAAGAACGCCGCGACGAGCCGGCTCTCGCGCCGCTCGCGCAGGCAGCACACATGGATATGCGTGCTGACCGGATCGCCCGCGATGCGCACCGGCCGCAGCCGCGCCGCGTCGGGCACGTACTCGGACACCGACACCGTGCCCACCCCCAGCCCGCGCGCCACGGCCTCGCGCAGCGCCTCGCGGCTGCCGATCTCCATCGCGATGCGCGGCGTCGCGCCGATGCGCGCCAGCGCATCCTCCAGCGCGCGCCGCGTGGTCGAGCCGGGCTCGCGCATCAGCAGCGGCGCGCCGGCCAGTTCCGCCAGCGTGATCGCCTCGCGTGCCGCGAACGGATGCGCCACGCCGACGAACGCGATCACCGGGTAGCTCGCATACGGCGTCATCTCGTAGCGCTCGTCGCTGAACGACCGCGCGATCACGCCGACGTCGCAGGCGTAATCGTCGAGATCGTTGAGCACGCTCTCCGAATTGCCGAGCGTGACGGCCAGTTGCATGCGCGGATGCGCGGTGTGGAACGCCTCGATCATCTCGGTCACATGGAACGGGCTGACGGCGCCGATCCGCAGCACGCCGCGCGTCAGCTCGCCGCTGTCGTGCAGCAGCGAGCGCGCGTCGTTCTCCAGCCCGTTGATCTGCCGCGCCAGCGGCAGGAAATCCAGCCCCACCGCCGACAGCTCCACGCGCCGCCCGCGCCGATGGAACAACTGCACGCCGTGCTCCTGTTCGAGCGCCTGCACCTGCGAGGTGACGGTGGTCTGGCTGGTGGCGAGCGCGCGGGCCGCCGCCGTGAAGCCGCCGTGCTGGACGACGGCGAGGAAAGCGCGAATCTGGGTCAGGGTCATCGATCGATACGGAAGTTCGGACTGCGTGGTGAAAACAGGGACGGACGGCGCAGGCAATCTCGGCGAATTTTATCGATCCACCCCTTATTTCAAGGGATTGTCTCGCAAGCATCGCGCATCGGACCCAAACCGGCCCGAAACCCTTGCACCGCCTGACTGTTCGGCCATCGAACCGGAATCCAACGATTTTTTCGATGGATCGATTCGGTTGAACCGGGTATTTCGATCATGGACGAGTCATGTTGCAAAACTATGCTGGCGTCCGTGATCCACTTCCCCCCGGAGCCGAGCATGCTGCGACGATCCGTCAGCCTCGATACCCCCGCCGCGAATCGCGCCCAGCGCGTTTATCGCGGCCCCGTCACCACCGCGATCTTCGACTGGGCCGGCACCGTGCTCGATTTCGGCTGCCTCGCGCCCGTGCATGCGTTCCGCGAGGTGTTCGAGGCGGCCGGCGTGCCGATCAGCGAGGCGCAAGCGCGCGCGCCGATGGGCGCGGCCAAGCTCGAGCACATCGAACTGATCCTCGAAGATCCGGCCGTGCAGTCGCGCTGGCGCGCGGCGTTCGGCGCGGCGTCCACCGACGCCGACATCGACCGGCTCTACGCCGCGTTCCTGCTGGCCGACGAGCGCAACGTCGAGCGCTACAGCGCGCTGATCCCCGGCGCGCTCGACACCATCGCCACGCTGCGCGCGCGCGGCATCCGCATCGGCAGCACCACCGGCTACCCGCGCGAGGTCATGAACAACCTGCAGCCGCTGGCCGAGCGCCACGGCTACCGTCCCGATCACTGCTGCACCGTCAGCGACGTGGCGCGCGGCCGCCCGTACCCGGACATGTGCCTGGCCAATGCGCTGGCGCTCGGCGCGCCCGACGTGCGCAGCTGCGTGGTGGTGGACGACAGCCCCACCGGCCTCGAATCGGGCCTCGCGGCCGGCATGTGGACGGTGGGCATCGCCGCGAGCGGCAACGAGGTGGGCCTGTCGCTCGACGCCTGGCAGGCGCTCGACGCCGCCGGCCGCGACGCGCGCGTCGGCCCGGCCCGCGAGCGCCTCGCGCAGACGGGCGCGCATTACGTGATCGACAGCATCGCCGACCTGCCGGTGGTGATCGACGCGATCGGCGAACGCCTCGCGGCCGGGGAACACGCGTGATGAGCTGGCAATTCCACAACCCGGTGCGGGTGCGCTTCGGCGTCGATACGCTCGATGCGATCGGCAGCGTGCTGGCCGGCCGTCCTTACGCGATCGTCACGTACCCGGGCCAGCCGTTCGTCGCGCTGTGCGAACGGATCGAGCGGCTCGCCGGGCCGGCGCTGCTGCGCATCGACAACGTCGAGGCCAACCCTTCCGTGACGATGCTGCGCACGGCCTGCGATGCGTTGTCCGGGCTCGCCGCGCTGCCGGAGGCGCCGGCCGTGCTGGTCGCGCTGGGCGGCGGCTCGGTGATGGACACGGCCAAGGTGCTGGCCGCCGAGCATGGCCGGCTCGACCCGGTGCTGGCCTGGATCGAGGATGGCCGCACGCGCGTCGCCTCGCGTGCGCTGCCGATCGTGGCGATTCCCACCACATCCGGCACCGGCAGCGAAGTGACGTCGTGGGCCACGGTGTGGGACCCGGCGCGCGAGCGCAAGCTCTCGCTCGCCCGCGACGATCTCTATCCGGAAACGGTGCTGGTCGATCCGCGCCTGGTGGCGGGCCTGCCGCCCGAACCGACGCTGGCCAGCGGGCTCGACGCGCTGTCGCACGCGCTCGAAAGCCTGTGGAACATCAACGCGAACCCGGTCACGCGCGGCCTGGCCGTGGAGGCGGCCCGCGAGATTCTCACGGCGCTGCCGCGCGTGATGGCCGCGCCCGGCGATCTGGCGGCGCGCTCGGCGATGGCGCTCGGCGCGCTGCGCGCCGGCCTCGCGTTCTCGAACACGCGCACCGCGCTGGCCCACAACATCTCGTACGCGATCACGCTGCGGCATGGTGTGGCGCACGGCCTGGCCTGCTCGTTCTGCCTGCCGGCCGTGATGCGCTCGGCGCTCGGTGCCGATCCGGCTTGCGACCGCGCGCTGGCCGACGTGTTCGGCACGCTCGACGGCGCGCCGGCCCGGCTGGAAGCGTGGCTCGACGCGCTCGGCGTGGCGTGCCACCCGGCCGCCTACGGCCTCGACGCCCACGCATGGCAGGACCTGGTTGCGAACGCCTTCGACGGCGCGCGCGGCCGCAATTTCATCGGCGCGCCGGCGCGCTTCCCGCAATTCGATTTCACGCAGGCGGCGCAGCCCGCGCTCGCCTCGTGAATCGTCAGGAGAACTTCATGACTACGCCTCAATCCGTCAGGACCGACGCGCTGTCGCGTCTCGACAATATGCCGTGGACCCGCTTCCACACGCTGCTGGTGGCCGCGCTCGGAGTGGGCTGGGCGCTCGATTCGTTCGAGACCAATATCATCGGCAGCGTGTTCGGCATGCTCAAGGGCCAGTGGCACCTCAGTTCGGCGCAAGGCTCGCTGGCCGTGACGATCTGGGTGTTCGGCATGCTGGTGGGCGCGATCGCGTTCGGCTACCTGGCCGACCGCTTCGGCCGCAAGCGGCTGTTCCTCGCCACGTTGCTCTGGTACGCGTGCTTCAGCGTGCTGACGATCTTTTCCTGGAACTACGAATCGTTCCTGTTCTTCCGCGCCATGACGGCGCTCGCGGTGGGCGGCGAGTATTCGGCGGTCACGGCGACGATGGGCGAATTCATTCCGCGCGGCCATCGCGGCAAGACCGATTCGCTGATCCTGTCGGGCTTTCCGGTGGGCGCGCTGCTGTCGGCCGCGATCTCGTACTTCGTGCTGAACCACCTGCCGGCCGATGTGGCGTGGCGCGTGGGTTTCGGGCTGGGCACTACCATGGCGCTGCTGTTCTTCTGGATTCGCCGCGTGATTCCCGAATCGCCGCGCTGGCTGCTGCAACAGGGCCGCACCGCCGAGGCCGAGGCGATCGTCGGCCGGATCGCGGCCAGCGCCGAGCGCGCCGGCACCTCCGCCGCCGATCTCGATCAGGCGCGCCGACGCTACGAGCCGGCGCTCTACACGCCGTCGCGGCCCGCGTTCTGGCGCAACGTGCGCGAGCTGTTCGGCACCTACCGGCTGCGCTGCGGCCTCGCCAGCGCGCTGAATTTCTCGCAGGCGGCGGTGGTGTATGGCGTGCTGTCGCTGATGGCGCTGGTGATCCTGCCGTACATGAAGGTGCCGGCCGCCGACATGTCGCTGTACTACGTGTACGGCAACGTCGCCGCGCTGCTCGGCGGGCTGTGCGCGTCGGTGCTGGTGGAGGCGTGGGGGCGGCGCGTGTCGCTGCTGGTCAGCTACAGCTTCACGACGGCCGCGATCGTGCTGATCTACCTGATGCACACGCTGCCGGGCATGGTGCTCGGCTACTGTCTGATCCAGTTCGGCGTGACCTGGGCCTATATCTCGGGCTACGTGGTGTCGTCGGAAGTGCTGCCGACGCGGATTCGCGCCACGGGCCTCGGCGTATCGGTGGCGGTGGGCCGGGTGGGCGCGATGGTCGCGCCGCTGATGCTGACCAACGTGTACGCGCTCACCGGCACGCCGTCGGCGGCGCTGATCGGGCTGCTGCTGCTCGCGCTGCCGGGGCCGCTGGCCGCGCTGCTGTGGATGGTGAACGGGCGCGAGACGCGCAATGTTTCGCTGGAAGAGGGGAGTGCCGATGGTGGATCGGCCGATGCGGCGCACTGGAATGCGCGTCCGGCGGTGGTGCAGTGAGGGGGTGAATGAGGGGCGCGGCGGCTGTGCTGGCTGGTTTCGATACTGCGGCGGGCGATACCGGCCTCGATGCCGCGCTGTCTCGGATAGCACTGGCAACGAGCGAACTCATATCCTTTGTCGGCGTGCAGTTTGCTCGGACGCTTGCGCGGCTGTCCGTTCAGGCCTGGTACCGCAGGAATGGAATCAAGCGTGGGCTCGAATGCCATCGAATCGTGTCGGTTGGCTCGGGTGAGCGTGACTGATTGGATTGAGCAAAAAGCCGATACAGGGCCTGAATTTCAAAGAAAGAGGTCGCGGGCCTGCGCAAACATTTCGACTAATTCCTCTGCGACAAGCCGGATCGCAGCGTCCTGCCGATCACGGCTGCGGATTACGTAATACACGTCCCTGGTCGGCGGCGTTACCCCTAAATCGCAGATTCGTAACGCCGGATCTGCACGCCCAATGTAGTGTGGAATCAACGCAAGGCCAGCACCCGAACGCGCAGCGATCGATTGGAGAAACTGGTCCTTTACGCGAAACGCTACGCGAGCGAGGGGGAAGTGTTCCGACATCCATGTCACCGCAGTCAAGTAGGAGTCTGCTTCGTTGAAACCGATAAAGATCGGATCGCCCCCGGCCTCTACTGACCGACAGGCCTCTTCTGTTCCATAAAACCCAAAACCTACCGTGGCAAGAGGGCGCGCGATGAGGTCACCGTCCTTGGGTTTGTCGAATCGGATGGCGATATCGGCCTCGTGCCGGTCAAGGCTCACGGACCGCAGTGCAGGGGCGAGGTCAATGTCCAAGTAGGGATAGCGGATTGCCAAATACACGAGACGCGACGTGAGGAAGCCCCCCGTCAAGCCGGGCGACGAACTGATCCGCACCAGACCTGTGGGCGTGCCGTCGGCCATACCGCGTTTAAGCACGTTAGCAGCCTGCTCCATGTCATTGGCCGCCTTGAGCGCGAGCGTTCCCGCAGGCGTCAATACGTAGCCTGTGGGGCGCCGCTCAACGAGTTTCTCACCGAGAGTCTGTTCGAGCGAATGCAGTCTTCGAGCGATCGTCGCGTGGCTCACCGAGAGCATCCGGGCTGCCGCGGACAAGCTTCCCTGCCGCACGAGTGCCACGAAGATCCGGACGTCCTGCCAATCGATGTCTGTGCGTTTTTGATCAGTCATTGAACGAGAATAGTGACTTTTCGCGGATCAGACAATCTCGTAGATTTGGGCCCTCAAGCAAGGGTAAAGGAGCCCAAAAAATGTCAACTATCAAGAAAGTGGCCATCGTCACCGGCGCGTCGCAGGGCATGGGTCAGGGCATCGTCGACGGTTTTCGGGCGCGAGGCTATGGCGTTGTTGCCACGTCACGCTCGATCCAACCTTCGACCGATCCGGATTTGGTCACCGTCGCTGGTGACATCGGTGATCCCGAAACCGGCAAGCGGCTGGTCACGGCGGCGCTGACAAAATTCGGCCGGATCGACACGCTGGTGAACAATGCCGGCATCTTCATCGGCAAGCCATTCACCGAATATACCGAGGAAGATTATCGGCTCAAGCTCAAGACCAATCTCGACGGATTTTTCTTTACCACCCAGCAGGTCATCCCGGTGATGCTGGAGCAGGGCAGTGGCCACGTCGTCCAGATTACGGCCTCGACGGCAGAGTTCGCCAGTTCGCGCTCCCCCGCCTTCATTGCCATGTTGACAAAGGGCGGCATGAACGCTGCGACCAAAAGCATGGCGATCGAGTACGCCACGCGCGGCATCCGCGTGAACGCCGTGGCGCCGGGGGTCATCCGGACGCCCATGCATGATCCGCAAATCGTTGAGAAACTCGCCGCCTTTCATCCTATGAACAAGTTAGGTGAGGTCGAGGATATCGTTCGAGCGGTGCTCTATCTCGAAGACGCGGCTTTCTCAACCGGCGAGATCCTGCACGTCGACGGTGGCTTGATCGCCGGTCGCTGATTCTATTCAGGGTGGCGCTACGGGCGCTACCCGTCTTCCCTGGAGACCCGCTATGCCGCTTGTGAACATTCTCGTGACACGCGAAGGCACCACGCCAGGCGCGGACCGAACCACGGTAGAGCAGAAGAACGCAATTTATAAGGGGATCGCCGACTTGCTTTTCGACGTGATGGGCAAGCCCCATGACGACACGACCGTGATCTTTCACGAACACGAGATCGAGGACTTGGGCCAGGGCGGCCTGCCGCTGGCCGACTACCGCCGGCAGCGCTGAACCCGTCAGCCCGGCACCTGACATCGCGCGGCACATTTTGGCCCTTCAAATAGGGGGCCGCCCGCTGACCGGTTCGGCGCGGCCGTACCCGAAATTCCTGACCAATCCGAAGGAGCATTGCAGATGAACACCAGCCATGTCGATGCCTATTTCGACGCGTTGAGCAACAAGGACAAGTTGCGTATTGTCCCGCATCTGGCCGAGAACATCGTACTTTTTGGCCCGATCTTTCCTGCGCCCACCGTGGGCAAGGATGCGGTCGTCGAGGTCCTTTCCGGATTCCTCGATACGATCGATAGCTTGGATGTCAATCTCCGGTTCGCATCGGAGCAGGACGTGGCCGTGTTCTTTAGCTTCACCTGCAACGGCATTGAGGTGACAGGTAACGAACACTTGCATCTTGACGAAAACGGTTTGATCGACAGCATCGAGGTGGCATGGCGGCCACTTCCCTTCGCAGTGCTTGTCCAGCAAGTGTTCGCCAATAAACTTGGCTTCCAGCCAATGCGCCTTGTCCCGGCGTGACGCGTTGAGTTGATCCGTTGTCGCCGAGCGAGGACGCTTGTGTATCTGCTTGGGCCACAGCCTTTCGCTGGGAAAACGGCGAGGATGCACTCGTTACAGCAGATCGGCTCAACGAATGGAGTTGGTCGTGCAAGGCGAACAAACAACCGAACTAGAGAGGCGGTAGGTTCAGCCAAGGACGAGATGCCCAGGACGCGGCATCTCGTCCCCACGCTATCTTTTTCTGACCGAAATCGGTCATGAGCAGTCCTTCCTACACTGCGCACGCGCGAACCGCCCCTCCGACGACGCGACAAGGTCGCGGTCTTTACACCATCGAAGTGCGCAATAACGAGTCAACCTCGTCGATACGGTAGCTAACACTTCGTCATTGCCGCAATATCAAACACTGCGCGGACTTCGAACCCGAGCTTTTCGTACACGCCGGCCGCGCCGGTATTGCCGTCTTTCACGTGAAGAAACGCCGTGTCGCCGCGTTCGACGATGTCCTGCGTGATGGCCGCGCTCAGTATCTGCGCGTAGCGTTTGCCCCGGTGCTCGGGATGCGTGCAGACGCCGCTTACCTCGGTCGCGCCATCGAGCCGCATGCGCTCGCCGGCCATCGCGACGAGCGTGTTGTCATCGTCGAAAATACCTAGATACCGGCCCAACTCGACCGTTCGTACTTCCATCGGACCGGGCTTTGTCAACGTGGCGAGTTCGACCATGGCGGGACCATCGGCAAGGGTGAGTGCGCGTATCGACGGATGAGATGCCGCGCTCTCGGATGCTTGCGCGGGCGCTCGATAAGTCGCTTTCGTGCACATCATCTGCGCGAAGGTATAGCGCCACTCGACCTCCCACCCTTCGGGCGGCGCGTTCGTCGCAATGGCGAAAACACCGACCTGCGTGCCAGCGCCCACTACCTCGGCAAGAGCGCTCCAGCAACGTGGATCAGTGGAATCCATGACAGCTGCGATGGGTGAAATGGACGGGTCGAACCGGCGGGCCAATTCGTTGCCCGAGCTGACCGGGCGTTGCAGTGTGGTGAGCGCGGACCAAGCGGGGTTGTCGAGAGGATGCACTGATCGAAGGCTCTTTCAGATTGGGGGAGGATTCTGTCTACGTGTACGACGGATTTTAAAGAATCTGCCCGCCTTTGGGATGGGAAAGTCCCCGTCACTCTTTCATACATGACGCCGGGCAATGCGAGCTTGGCCACCGAATCGGGACCAAGCGCGACGCCGCGTTCTGCCGAAAGTCGGCTATGTGGACAGGCTTGCCAACGAGTCGATGGTGTTCTCGCAAGCAGGCCATGACGCCCTCCCTGCGTACCACGACGGTCTGCGACATCGCCGGCAACGCGCCGGCCGGCAATCGCAAGACCGCGACATGCGCGCGCTCCTCCTCGAGAAACGTGATTTGCGATTGAGCCGGCTCGATGGCCCTGACCCGCTTGGCCGCTCGGGCCGATTCAGCCATCCGAGCCCATTCAACCGCCCAAGCCCCTCAACCCCCTCAAGCCGAAGCCGATTCCCGCGCCCCGTCGAATTCCGCGCGCGCCGCGATCACCTTCTCCTGGTTGTCCTCGGTCCAGCGCAGCAGCACGTGGAGCGCGCCGAACATCGATTCGCCCAACTCGGTCAGGCTGTATTCGACGCCGGGCGGCTTGGTGGGGAACACCTCGCGGTGCACGTAGCCGTCGCGCTGCAACTCCTGCAACGTCTGCGTCAGCATGCGCTGGGAAATGTCCGGCACCAGCCGGCGCAGCTCGCCGAAGCGGTACGGGCGCTCGGCCAGCGCCATCATCAGCAGCGAGCTCCAGCGGCTGGCGATCACGTTCAACAGGTCGCGCACCGGGCAATCGGAGATCGACCCCAGCGTGACGCGCATCTCGTCGAGTTTGGCCTGCAACGCGCTGGCCGATTTGGGGGTGGTTCCCATTAGGTAACTATCTCCTGAAAAACTGCCTTCTTTACGGCGCACCGCCGAAGCCCGATTATCGAGGCACTCTCGATTTGAGAGCAACTCTCGAAATGAGGCTGTCTCATGAGCAACACGATTTTCGTTACCGGCGCGGCCGGGCAACTCGGCAAGCTGGTGATCCAGAAACTGCTCGCGCGCGGCGTGGCGCCGGCGCGCATCGTCGCCGGTTCGCGCGATCCGCAGAAGCTCGCCGACCTGACGGCACAAGGCGTGGCCGTGCGCCGCGCCGATTTCGAGGATTCGGCCGGCCTGGCCGAGGCGTTCGCGGGCGTGGGCACGGTGCTGATCGTGTCCACCGACGCGCTCGACGGCGCCGGCACGCGCCTGAAGCAGCACCGCAACGCGGTGGCGGCAGCGGCGGCGGCCGGTGTGGGCCGGATCGCCTACACGTCGCTGCCGAACCCGGAAAGCTCGCTGATCACGTTCGCGCCGGATCACGCCGGCACCGAGCGCGCGATCCGCGAAACGGGCCTGCCGCACCTGATCTTCCGCAACAACTGGTATCAGCAGAACCTGCTCATGTCGCTGCCGCATTCGCTGCAGGGCGGCCAGTGGTATTCGGCCGCGCAGGGCGGGCGGATCGCCTACGCGGCGCGCGAGGAGATGGCCGAGGCGATCGCCGCGGGGCTCGACACGCCGGTAGCCGAGAGCCGGATCTACACGTTGACCGGGCCGCAGGCGCTGACCACCGCCGAGGTGGCCGAACTGGCCGCGAAGGCCACCGGCAAGCCGCTCGCCGTGGTGCGCGTGGACGATGCGCAACTGGCGGCCGGGCTCAAGGGCGCGGGCCTGCCCGACGGGCTGATCGCGATGCTGGTGTCGATCGATGTCGAGACGCGGGCCGGCAACCTGTCGATCGTCACCGATCACCTGGAAACGCTGATCGGCCGCGCACCGCAGACGCTGGCGCAGTACTTCGACGCCAACAAGGCCGATTACCTGGGCTGATCGCGACGCACGCGGCGGCGGGGCGGGGGAGCGGGCGGCGCGTTGCCGTTGCTTCCCCCGCCCGCTGCACGCTCCACACCTTCCGAGCTTCCCACGCCTCCAGCGCCCCCTGCGTTTCCCGCACCCTCCACCCCAAATCGCTCGACCATGAAGTCGATGAAGCTGCGCAGCTTCGGCGAGGTCTGCCGTTCGCGCAGATACAGCAGGTTCAGTGCACGATCGGGCGCGGCGAACCCCGGCAGCACTTCCACCAGCCGCTTCGCGCGCAGATCCTCGGCCACCAGCATCTCGGGCAGCATCGCGATGCCGAGGCCGCGCAGGATCGCGCGCCGCAGCGCTTCCGAATTGTCGATCTTCAGGCGGCCGTCGACGGGCACGCTGATGCGCTCCGACTCGCCGTCGCGCGCGTGCAGCACCCATTCCGGCTGTGCCGCGTACCACTCCGAGCGCGGCGGATACGCGTAGCTCAAACACTGATGCGCGGCGAGATCGGCCGGCGCGGCCGGCGCGCCATGCGCCTCCAGATACGCCGGCGACGCGCACAGCACCAGCCGGTAAGGCCGCAACGGCCGCGCCACCAGATCGGGATTGCCGAGCGTGCCGATGCGGATCGCCGCCTCGAAGCCGTCGTCGATCAGGTCCGACAGCGAATCGGTCACCACGATCTCCAGCTTCACCTCGGGATAGCGCGCGCAGTAATCGGCGATCACCGGCATCAGCGATTCGTTGCTGAACACCACCGGCGCGGTCACGCGCAGCCGCCCGCGCGGCACGGCCAGGTGATCGAGCGCGAGCCGCTCCGAATCGCCGACCAGGCCGAGGATCTCGATGCAGCGTTCGTAGTACGCCTGCCCGAACGCGCTGGGTTGCTGCTTGCGCGTGGTGCGGTGGATCAGGCGCGCGCCGAGCCGCGCCTCCAGGGCGTTGAGGTGGTTGCCGATCATCGTCGGGGAGAGATCGCAGGCCACCGCCGCCGCCGTCAGGCTGCCGGTTTCCACCACGCGCACGAATACGGTCATCGCTTTGAGCAGGTCCATTCCGCAAATAATAGTGGGTTCTGTTGTTATCCGGCGGTGGTTTATCAAGTCTGGCTTGCGCAATACAGTTCGCGGCATTGCCTTCTCCCGCACGGTGTCCTCATGTCTGCTTCCGCTTGCGCGCCGGCCCGCGCGTTCCGGCCCCGCCTGGCGCTGTTCGCCACCAGCCTCGGCTTCGTGATGATCTGCCTCGATGTCACCGTGGTGAACGTCGCGCTGGGCCGCATGCGCGACGGCCTCGGCCTCGATTCGAGCGCGCTCGAATGGGTGGTCAACGCCTACACGCTGGCGTTCGCGAGCCTGCTGCTGTCCACCGGCGCGCTGGCCGACCGCTTCGGCGCGCGGCGCGTGTTCGTGGCCGGCTTCGCGGTGTTCACGCTGGCGTCGATCGGCTGCGGGCTGTCGGGCGGCGCGGTCATGCTGATCGCGTCGCGGTTGTTGCAGGGCGTGGGGGCGGCGCTGTGCGTTCCGTCGTCGCTGGCGCTGCTCGGCGCGGCGTTTCCCGAGCCGCGGGCGCGCGCCCGAGCCGTCAGCATCTGGGCCGGCACCGCCGCGCTGGCGCTTGGCGCGGGGCCGCTGGTGGGCGGCCTGCTGGTGGCCGGCTTCGGTTGGCCGGCGATCTTCCTGATCAACGTGCCGGTGGGCGTCGCCGGGATCTGGCTGACGCTCGCGCACGCGCCCGACACCGAGCGTCACGCGTCGCGCCACCTCGATCTCGCGGGGCAGGCGCTGGCCGTGGTGGCGCTGGCCGCGCTGACCTACGCGCTGGTCGAAACCGGCCGGCTCGGCTGGCGCAGCGCGCCGGTGCTGACCGGCTTCGCCGTGGCGGCGGCGGGCGGCGCGCTGTTCGTGGCGGTCGAGGCGCGCCAGGCGCAGCCGTTGATGCCGCTGTCGCTGTTCGGTCATGCCGCGATGCGGGTCAGCGCGGTCGTCGGCCTGTTCGCCAACTTCGGCTATTACGGGTTGATGTTCGCGATGAGCCTGTTTTTCCAGGGCGTGCGTCACGATTCGCCGCTCGATACCGGGCTCGCATTCCTGCCGATGACGGCCGTGGTGACCGTCGCGAACCTGGCTTCGGGCGCGCTGACCGCGCGGCTCGGCTATCGCGTGCCGATGGTGGCGGGGCAGGCGCTGGCCGCGCTCGGCTACTTCCTGCTGGTGCGCGTGCACGCCGACAGCGGCGCGTTGACGGTGGCCTTGCCGATGCTGGCGGTGGGCGTGGGCACGGCGCTGGTGGTGCCGTCGATCAATACGGCCGTGCTGGCGCAGTTCGGCGCGTCGCGGATCGGCATGGCGTCGGGCGTGCTCAATACGGCGCGCCAGATCGGCGGCGTGGTGGGCGTCGGGGTGTTCGGCGCGCTGGTGCGGCCGGAACTCGGCGACCTGACCGGCGGCCTGCATGCGGCGGCCGTCGTGGCCGGCGTGCTGACGCTGGGTGGCTTGCTGATCGCGTGGGTGGGGCTGCGGCCGGCGAGAGCGACGGCGGCGAGTTGTGGGGCTTGAGCGTTGAGTTTGGGTGGTTGGCGGGGAGATTGATGCGCGGTGAATCGGCCGCCCCGCAGCGTCTCCCTCAACTCAAACCTGCGCCTCCGCCCGCGCATCGAACGCCGCGCGCGCCGCATCGACTTGATCGAGATGCTGAAGCGTCCACGAATACAGCGCCTTGAACGGCCCCTGCAGCGAGCGCCCGAGCGGCGTGATCTCGTATTCCACCGCCACCGGCGAGCTGGGGATCACCGTGCGCGAGACCAGCCCGTTGCGTTCGAGCCGGCGCAGACATTGCGTCAGCGCCTTCTGCGTGACGCCTTCGAGATGCCGCTTGATCGCGTTGAAGCGCAGCGGCCCGGCGTCGAGCACGGTCAGGATCATCATTGACCACTTGTCGGCGATCTGGTCGAACAGGATGCGGCTCGGGCAATCCACGGAAAACGTGTAGCGCTCGCAGGTAATGGACATGGTTTCCTCGAAGATACCTAGGCGAACAAAAGTGCGTAATTGACACCAGGTTTCCGGAATATACCATCGTGGTTCGTTCATTCACGGAGCTTTACATGTCGCTTTCGACTTCCGATGTCCTGTTCCAGCCGTTTTCCGTCGGTTCGCTGACGCTGCCGAACCGCATCGTGATGGCGCCGATGACGCGCTCGTTCGCGCCGGAAGGCATCCCCGGGCCGTCGAACGCCGCTTACTACCAGCGCCGCGCCGAGGGCGGCGTGGGCCTGATCCTGTCCGAGGGCACGGTGGTGGATCGCCCCGCGTCGCGCAACGATGCGGGCATCCCGTTCTTCCACGGCGAGCGCGCGCTGGCCGGCTGGCAGGGCGTGATCGACGCCGTGCACGGCGCGGGCGGCAAGATGGGGCCGCAGTTGTGGCACACCGGCGCGGTCAAGAGCTTCATGACCGACTGGGTGCCGGATGCGCCGGTGGAAAGCCCGTCGGGCCTCGACGCGCCCGGCGTGGAGCGCGGCGTCGCGATGCGCGATGCCGACATCGCCGACACCATCGCCGCGTTCGCCAAGGCGGCCGGCGCGGCCAAGCGGCTCGGCTTCGACACGATCGAACTGCACGGCGCGCACGGCTATCTGATCGATCAGTTCTTCTGGGCCGGCACCAACCATCGCACCGACGCCTACGGCGGCCCGAGCATCGGCGAGCGCGCGCGCTTCGCGGCCGAGATCATCGCGGCGGTGCGCGCCGAAGTGGGCGCGGGCTTCCCGATCGTGATCCGCCTGAGCCAGTGGAAGCAGCAGGACTACACCGCGCGCCTCGCGCCCACGCCGAACGAGATGGCGCAGTGGCTCGAACCGCTGGTGGCGGCCGGCGCGGACGTGCTGCATTGCTCGCAGCGCCGCTTCTGGGAGCCGGAGTTCCCCGAGGTCGACGGCGAGCACGGCCTCAATTTCGCGGGCTGGGCCAAGAAGCTGACGGGCGCGGCCACCATCAGCGTCGGCTCGGTCGGGCTGTCGGGCGATTTCATGGGCGCGTTCGGCGGCGAAAGCTCGACGAGCGTGGGGCTGCAATCGCTGCTCGAACGCATGGCGCGCGACGAGTTCGACCTGATCGCGGTGGGCCGCGCGCTGCTGACCGATGCGCAATGGGCCAACAAGGTGCGCTCGGGCGAGGGCGAACTGCGCGGGTTCGCGCCGGCTTCGCTCGGCGAACTGGTGTAACGCGGTAACGCGATAACGGCGTGGGCCTCGCCGGCGGGCGGGTTGGCACGAGTCGGTGCGAGTCGGCGTTCCTGGCGAAATCGGGTGAGCCAGCGGTGACGCCACGCAACGGCCCGCGAACGAGCATGTCGAACCGGAATTCCGATATGCCGCGCCGAGTCCTACGGGGCCGGCTCGTTTCGCGGCTGTTCCCGCACCGTTCCTTTCTCTACGCGGGCGGCCCTGCTCGACCCGCGTTTGGCCCGCTGGCCGACCGCTTCGGCCGCAGGAAGGTCACTGCCCTTTCCGCGACGCTGATGAACAGCGGCGTGGCGAGCACCGACGCGATGCCGGATCAATGATGGCGACGAAGTAGCGGGGTCGACGGACATCCATTGGATGTGCGGATTCGGCAGGCGGGGCGTGCAGTTTTGGCTATCGGGATTGGCGCGCACTTCGGGCCGATTGCACCTGTTCAGGAGAATCGAGCGTTGCATCCCGCTTCAATGCGCGGAACGCTTCCGGCTCCCACACCCGCATCGCCATCAGCAACGCCGTGCCGCGCTTCTCTGCCAACGGCGCATCGGCCGATTCGTCATGCAGCGCGGCCAGCTTCTTGCGCAGCCGCTGCATGTCGCCCTGCAATTGCGCGTAGGCGGCGGCCGTCAACATGCCGTGTGCGAAATCGAGCGTTTCACCGCTCGCATTGAAGCGGCTGCGCATGAAATCGGGCAGGCCCTGATGCACGAAGAACTGGCGGATCGGGCCGTCCGGCAGCCAGTCGAAATCGCGCGCGACGAGCAGGCGGATGCGGTTGCCCGGCTTCACGCTGGCGAGGCCCATCCGGTCGAGCACGAGCAGATGCTTGATGCACTCGGCCTTCGACAGCCGATAGACCGCCATCATCTCCTCCAGCGACCAGTGATTGAGCGCGCACACGGCCACCAGCAGCAGCTTGTCGTTCGAGACGAGCTTCGCTTCCTGCTCGCGTGAAAGCTGGTGCAGGCGCGGCGCGGCCGCTTCGCTCTCTTGCAGCAGCTCTGCCATCGACAAGCCGAGCAGGCCGCAGAACTGCGCGAGCCGCTCGACGGTCAGGCGGCCGCCGGTGAGCAGACGCTTCACGCTCGGCTCGGAAAGATCGAGCGCCTGCGCCGCGTCGCGATAGGTCAGCCCCGCCGCCTTGAGGCGCTGCTTGATGGTGACGATGAGCTGGGCGGTTTCGGTCATGAGGTATTGGAAATCGATACTTGGCGAATCATTTTATGCAGATTTCGTCGAAATAAAATCGAAAAGCGCGACCTTGCACGACACTGCCCCGCACATCACAACGAGAGGAGGCCGACATGTCGGTCGAACGCGGGGCGGGCGGAATGAGCGTGGAGAGCGCGGAGCACGATTGGCGGATCGGCGACCTGGTGTTCATCCGCGTGACGGCGCGGCCGTTTCTGGAAGTGTCGCGTGCGACGGATTCGTGGACGAACCACGTGGGCGTGATCGTCGATTTCGGCTATGACGGCCCGCTGGTGGCGGAGAGCACGTTTCCGTTCGCGCGCGTCACGCCGCTGGCGCGTTTCCTGGGCCGCTCGGAACACGGGCGCTATGCGCTGGCGCGGCTCACGATGTCGCTCGACGCGGGGCATCGCGGCCGCTTGCGCGATGCGGTGCGCCGGCGCTTGGGCGCGTTCTACGATACCGGCTTCAATCTCGATTCGCGCCGTCAGTTCTGCTCGCGATTCGTGCGTGAGGTGATCGGCGAGGCGACGCAGGTGCCGATCGGCGAGGTGGAAAGCTTCGCGTGCCTGCTGCGGCGCAATCCCGATCCGAAGCTGACGTTCTGGCGGTTCTGGTATTTCGGCCGGATTCCGTGGCAACGCAACACGGTCACGCCGGCGAGTTTGCTGAGGAGCCCGTATTTACGGGTGGCGTTCGAAACGCCGTGTTCCGTTTAGGACTTCGACATCACCATGAGCGATATCAGCATCGACATTCCGTTTTATCTTCTGCTGCCGCTGTTCGGCTGTATCTATTGGCCGGTCACGCTTGGCCTGGCCGTTGTGCTGGGCTGGGCCGCCTTCAAGCTGCGAGGCCCCGCTCGCATGATCGCGGGCGGGGCCTCGTTGTTGCTGCTGGCCGATCTCGTGGCGGGGTGGATCTTGCTGGCCGTGAGTTAGCGCGTTTGCGCACACACCTGGAACGCGTGCTCCAGATCGGCGATCAGGTCGTCGCCGTGCTCCAGCCCCACCGAAATCCGGATCAGGCCTTCGCTCACGCCAGCCTTCTCGCGCGCAACGGCGGACACGCCCGAATGCGTCGTCGAGGCCGGATGGCACACGAGCGATTCCGAGCCGCCCAGGCTCACGGCCGACTTGAACAGCCGCAGCGCGTTGATGAAGCGGAACGCCTGCGCGCGCCCGCCGTTCAGCACGAACGCGAACGTCGAGCCGGCCCCCGTGCATTGACGCCGATACACGGCCTGATACGCCGCATCCTCGATGCACTCGGGATGAAACACGCTCACCGATTGATACGGATTCCCGACCAGCCAGCGCGCGACCTGGCTGGCCGTGCGGGTGGCCTGCGTCATGCGCAGCACCACGGTTTCCATCGAGCGCAGCAGCATCCACGACGAATGCGGATCGAGCTGCGAGCCGAACGCGCCGCGAATCGAGCGCACCTTCGCGATCAGCGTCTTGCCGCCCGTCACGCCGCCCGCCACCAAGTCGCTGTGGCCGCCCACGTATTTGGTCAGCGAATACACCGACAGATCGATGCGATGCGCGGCCGGCTTCTGGAAGATCGGCCCGAGCAGCGTGTTGTCGCACACCGAGATCGGGCGATAGCCGTGGCGCTGCTCGAAGGCGTCGATCTCGGCGGCCAGCGCGTCGAGATCGATCATCGAATTGGTGGGATTGGCCGGCGTTTCCACATGCACGAGGCGTACCGGGCCGGCTTGCGCGGCGGCTTCCAGCGCGTCGCGAATCGATTGCGCATCGAGCCCGTTGTCGATGGCATGTGCGCCCACGCCCCAGTCGGGGAAGATCTTCGAGATCAGCGTTTCGGTGCCCCCGTACAGCGGCGCGGATTGCACGAGCTGGTCGCCGGGCTTCAGAAATGCGAGGAACACGGTGGAGATCGCCGACATGCCGCTCGACGTCACGGCGGCGGCTTCGGAGCCGTCGAGCAGTGCGAGCCGATCCTCGACGATTTCCAGGTTCGGGTGATTGAAGCGGCTGTAGACGAGGCCGGCCGCCTCGCCCTCGGGCAGCGGTTTGCGGCCCGACACGATGTCGAAGAACGCCGCGCCGTCCTCGGCGGACCGGAACGCGAACGTGGAGGTCAGGAACACGGGCGGCTTGACCGCGCCTTCGGAGAGGAAGGGGTCGTAGCCGTACGACATCATCTGCGTTTCGGGGTGCAGCGGGCGACCGTTCAGATCCTTCTTGTGATAGTTCGAATACGCCATGGTGAGGCCTCGATCAGGAAGGGAAGAGCGCCGCCCGGTGCGTGCCCGCGGGTGCGGATAAGCGCCCGCGAGCACGCACCGGGCGGCGATGGCGAAGCATGCTGTGCAGCGCGTTGCCCGGCCAGCATAGGCGTTCCATCGGGTTCCCGCAAACGGGGTGAATGGCTCAGGCGGACGAAGCGTGGATCAGGCGAGGCCGGCGTCGTCGAGGCGCAGTACCCAGCCGCGCGGCGTGCGCTTCAGTTCGATGCGCGTGAGCGGCGCGATGTCGAGGCGCAGCATCGCGTCGGGCGGCGTGCCGAGCGCGTGTGCGATCGCGGCGCGCAGCACGGCTGCATGCGTGACGGCGACGAGGTTCGCCGTGGCGGGCAGACCGTCGAGCCAGGCGCCGACGCGCTGCAACACGGCCACGTACGATTCGCCGCCGTGCGGGGCGGCGGCGGCGTTGGCGATCCACGCGGCGAGATCGTCGCGGGCGTCCTGCACAATCGCGGCGAGTTTCGCGCCGCGCCAGCGGCCGGCGTCGAGATCGGCCAGCGCGGGCTCGATGCCGGCGGCGGCGAAGCCGAGCGCTTCGGCGGTTTGCCGGGCGCGCAGCGCGGGCGACGACAGCGCCTGCACGTCGCGCGGCCACTGCCATTGCGCGGCGGCTCGCGCGGCGTCGGCAAGGCCGCGTGCGTCGAGTGCTTCGTCGGCGGGGAAGGCGCCGGCGCGCAGTTCGGCGGTGGCGGCGTGCGAGATCAGGCGGACGGTGACGGTCATCTGGCTTCGGTGGCGAGGCGCGGCGGGAGGGGCCGCATCGGTTTTGCAGCATAGCCCAGTCGCCGCGCCCGGGGGGAATCGGGGCAGCCGGGGCCGGCCGGATGGGCGAGACAGCCGGAGCGGGTCAGGGACCAGCCGGGGATAGCCGAGATAGCCGAGACAGCCGAGACAGCCGAGACAGCCGAGACAGCCGAGACAGCCGAGACAGCCGAGACAGCCGAGACAGCCGAGACAGCCGAGACAGCCGGAGCCAATCCGAGCTAATCAGGACCACTCAGCGCCAACCCAGCTCCCCATTTCCGCTCCACCGCCATCACGCGTAGAATCCAGCCGTTGCCAGGAGCGGAAGCCGGTGAGAATCCGGCGCGGTCGCGCCACTGTGAGCGGCACCCCGCGTGCCCAAGCCAGACCTGCCTTGGCGATTCACCCCCTGATTCCGTTGACTGCCTTCGTTGGCCAGTCGGGGCGCGTCATCCCTGGAGAACCGTTCATGTCCGAAGTCACCCTGAAGCCGGTCGCCGCACCGGCGCCCATCCCCGTCCGCGAGCTGATGCCGTGGATCGTGTTCGGCGGCCTGCTGATGCTGCTCGCGCTCTATTTCGTTGGTGCGGAAGAAGGCGCGACCTCGATCGTGCCGGGCATGTACGTGCACGAGTTCGTGCACGACGCCCGCCATCTGCTCGGCTTCCCCTGCCACTGACGGGGGCTTCCATGGTCGGAAAACTGTTGGTACGCGGGATGCTCGCCGGCATCGCCGCGGGGCTGCTCACGTTCGGTTTCGCCCGCATCGCCGGCGAGCCGCAAGTCGATCAGGCGATCTCGTTCGAGGAGAAAATCGACGCCGCCAAGGGCGAGGCGCCCGAACCCGAACTCGTCAGCCGTCCTACACAGGCGGGGCTCGGCCTCGGCACCGGCGTGGTGGTGTACGGCGCGGCGCTCGGCGGGCTGTTCGCGCTGACGTTCGCGTTCTCGTACGGGCGGATCGGCAGCACGCGCCCGCGCACGCTGTCGGCCTGCCTCGCGCTGGCCGCGTTCGTCTCGCTCGTGATCGTGCCGAACCTCAAGTACCCGGCGAACCCGCCGTCGGTGGGCGACCCCGACACGATCGGCTATCGCACCGGGCTGTTCTTCCTGATGATCGCGATCTCGATCGCCGCCGCCGTGTTCTCGCTGAACCTGCGGCGCGCGTTCGCGGCGCGCATGGGGCAGTGGAACGCGTCGATCGTCGCGGGGCTGATCTATCTCGCGATCGTGGCGGCCGTGCAATACGCGCTACCCACCATCAACGAGGTGCCCGCCGCATTCCCGGCCGTCGTGCTGTGGAAGTTCCGCGTTGCCGCGATCGGCATGCAGGCGATCCTGTGGACCACGCTCGGCCTCCTGTTCGGCGCGCTGGTGGAGCGCAGCGGCCTCGTGAGCGCGCCGCGCCAAGGCCGCGCGCCGGCCTCGACGTGACCCCGGCGTGACCCCGACGTAACCCCGACGTAACCCCGACGTAACCCTGCATACGCGGCTTCGGCCGCCGCCCGTCACCCGGCGGGCGCGCTACCGGCACGGCCACTTCGCTGGCCGTTCGCCTTTATACTGGCCCGTCCCTCATTGCCTTCGCCGTGCCGGCTTGCCCGCGCGGCCCCCCGCCGTGAAAATTCGCGCTGCCTTCGTTGCCGAACTGGTCGTCAATTTCGTGCTGCCTTGGGTCGTCTACCGGCTCGCGCTGCCGGTCTGGGGCGATTCGGGCGCGCTGTATGCGTCGGCCGTGCCGCCGCTCGCGTGGGGCATCGTCGAATTCGCGCGCACGCGCCGCGTGGATGCGCTGTCGGCCATCGCGTTGCTCGGCATCGCCTTGTCGATCGCGCTGATGGCGATGGGCGGCAGCCCGCGCCTGCTGCTGGTGCGCGAATCGTTCGTGTCCGGCACGATCGGCGTGGTGTTCCTGGTGTCGCTTGCGTTCCGGCGGCCGATCACCTACTACCTGACGCGCGCCACCATGGCGCGCCAGGGCGAGCACGGCGTGCCGCGCTTCGAGGCGCTGTGGGACGAGAGCGCCTCGGTGCGCGCCGCGTTGCGGCTGATCACGCTGGCGTGGGGGCTGGGCCTGACCATCGAATGCGCGCTGCGCAGCTGGTGCGCGTGGGTCTGGCCGATCGAGCGCACGCTGGTCGTCACGCCGATCCTCAGCTACATCACGTTCGGCGGCCTGATGGCGTGGACGTTCTGGTATCGCAAGCGCATGCGCGGCCGGGTGCGGATGGGCGAGGCGACACTGTAAGGGGCTTTCGGTGCGGGCTGCCTGTTTCAAGCATCAACGGGCAGAGGCTGCATCCCACACGGACATGACCTGCCCGATCGCCATCTCCATGACGGTGTGACGAACCCCGTCGCGTGCCAGCGTGGAAAGCCCCAGCAGGAATGCATCGAACACCGTGGCCAGCGCCCGCGCATCGGTATCGGCACGCAGCTCGCCGCTGTCGATGCCGCGCTGGACACAGGTCGTGATGCCGGTTCGCGTTCGCGTGCGCGAACGTGTCAATGGCTCGGTCACGGCCGCATGTTCCTCGGACGGCGCGCTCATGACCCCCAGCCCGACCATGCAGCCTTTCGGGTGCCCGCGTTCACACTGCATCTTCGCCGAGTTGCGCAGCGCCGTTTCGATGGCATCGCGCGGCGCCAGGTGCGTATCCCACAGACATTCCGTGACCTGCGCGTGGGTGGACAGGTAGCGTTGCACGCACTCCTGGAACAGCGCCTCCTTGGAACCGAAGGCCGCATAAAAGCTCGGCGCTGAAATGCCGTTGGCCATACCCGCCTTCAACTGGGTCAGCGACGTCGATTCATAGCCGTTCTGCCAGAAGATGGCCATCGCTTGCTCGACCGCCTTGTCCCGGTCGAAGGTTCGTGGGCGTCCCATTGTCGCCATGCCGAACTCCAGAAAGTAGGGATGACTAAAATACTAAACGATACATAAGTCGTTGACAAGCTTGCTGCCGGGCAAGTAATGTATCGATCAATACATATCTAGATGCGTTGCCTGCCGCAGGGGCAACGTGGATTCCCGCCTCGGATGCCTGCATCGGCTCGCATCCAGGGGGAGCCTTTCGTCTAAATATGTACCGATCGTTATATATCGTAGCCGACAGATCAGGTTCGAGGCCCCGAAACCCTCCTTCACCGACAACGAACTCCATGACAACACTGACTTCAACCGTAGCCAAGGACGACCGCTTGCCACTGGCCGCGCTCCTGGCGCTGGCCATGACCGGCTTCATCTGCATCATCACCGAGACCCTCCCGGCCGGGCTGTTGCCGCAGATGGCGGCGGACCTCGGCATTTCGACCTCGCTGGCGGGGCAGATGGTCACGGCCTATGCGCTGGGCTCGTTGGTGGCCGCCATTCCGCTGACCATCGCCACCCAAGGTTGGCGGCGACGCAACGTGCTGCTGCTGACCATCGTGGGTTTCCTCGTTTTCAATTCGATCACGGCGGTGTCGTCGAACTACGGCTTGACGCTCGCGGCCAGGTTCTTCGCCGGCGTGTCGGCGGGGCTGGCCTGGAGCCTGTTGGCCGGGTATGCCCGCCGCATGGTGCCGGTTCATCAGCAGGGCAAGGCATTGGCGGTGGCGATGGTCGGCACGCCGATCGCACTGTCGCTCGGCGTGCCCTTGGGCACCTGGCTGGGCACCGTGATCGGTTGGCGCAGTGCCTTTGCCGTCATGTCGGCGCTGACCCTGGTGTTGATCGGGTGGGTGCTCGCCAAGGTGCCGGATTATCCGGGGCAAGCCGGCCACGAGCGTTTGCCGTTACGACGGGTGTTCACGACGCCGGGCGTGCGCCCCGTGCTCGGCGTGGTGATCGCCTGGATGCTGGCGCACAACCTTCTCTACACCTACATCGCGCCGTTCGTGGCGCAGGCGGGCCTGGCGGCGAATGTGGACGTGGTGTTGCTGACCTTCGGCGCGGCCGCGTTGCTTGCCATCGGCATCGCGGGGCGTCTGGTCGATCACCACCTGCGCGTCGCGGTGTTGGCCAGCCTGGCGATCTTCGCCGCGGTGTCGCTGCTGTTCGTCTGGCTGGCGCGCGTGCCGGCGGCCATCTATGCGGGCGTGGCGGTGTGGGGGCTGACGTTTGGCGGTGCGGCGACGCTGTTGCAAACCGCGTTGGCCGACACCGCCGGCGACGGCGCAGACGTGGCGCTGTCGATGAACGTCGTGGCCTGGAACGGCGCCATCGCGGGTGGCGGGCTGGTGGGCGGCGTGCTGCTGGATACGTGGGGTGCGTCGTCGTTTCCGCTCGCATTGGTGGTGCTGCTGGCGATCGGTTTCGTCATCGCGGCAGCGGCGCGAACGCATGGCTTCAAGGCCGGATCGCGTCATGTGCGCGGCGTCGGACACTGAGGCATCCAGGCCATGACCGATCACGTTGTGAAAGCGGGCGCGGCCCCGTAACGGCCGTCGAAAAAAATTTCCCTTGTCGGCCCTTGCCCAGGCGATGGCCGACACCGAAGCTCATCCTCATCGTTTAGTTGGAGAAACCTGCCGTGTTAAAGAAACTGCTTTCAACGCTTGCCGTCTCGGCTGCTGCATTGCTTGCCGCGCCGACGTTCGCCGCCGACGAATTTCCCGTTCCGTCGGGCTTTTCCAGCGATTACCAGACGGTCGACGGCGTTCGCCTGCATTACGTCAAAGGCGGCAGCGGGCCGCTGGTGTATCTGGTGCATGGCTTCGGCCAGTCATGGTACGAGTGGCATCAATTGATGCCGGTGCTGGCGAAGAACCACACCGTCGTGGCGGTCGATCTGCCGGGCCTCGGACAATCGGCGGTTCCCGCGTCGTATCGCGCGATCGACGTGGCGCCGTTGCTGTATCGACTGGCGGAGACATTCAGCGGCGGCCGGCAGTTCGATCTGGTGGCGCACGACATCGGCATCTGGAACACCTACCCCATGCTGGTCAAGCATCAGGACACGATTCGGCGCGCCGTCTACATGGAAGCGCCCATTCCGGACGACAGCATCTATGGCTTCCCCGCATTTACGTCCAAAGGGGAATCGCTGGTCTGGCATTTCAGCTTCTTCGATGCGGACAACCAGCTCGCGGAAACGCTGATCACCGGCAAGGAGCGGATCTTTTTCGAGCACTTCATCAAGGTGCATGCCGCCAATACGGCGGTTTTCACGCCGCAGCTTCTCGATCTCTATGGCAAGTCATACGCGAAGCCGCAGAGCCTGCATGCCGCATTCGAGTATTACCGTGTGTTGAACCAGGGTGTGCTCGACAACAAGCAGCTCTCGCGGGAAAAGATCAGGATTCCGATGTTGGCGATCGGCGGTGGCGGCAACGGCGGCCTGGGCGAATACGAGCAGCAGGTCGTCAGCCGCTACGCCGATCACGTCACCGGCAAGGTGCTTCCCGGCTGCGGCCATTGGTTGCCGGAAGAATGCGCCGATTCGCTGAACGAGGCCGTCGCGACGTTCCTGGCCGCACCTTGATCGAGTGAGATTGTCGTTTTCCCCAGGGCCGACAGACGCGTCGCGTAGCCGCCGCAGCACGAATACGAAACTGAAAATCGACATTCGCTCGGCTGCCGAGCGCTGCCCGAGCCCCAACCCCACGGCAAGCTTTCTTTCACATGACGATTGCCATTGGTACTACCCCGCGTTGACCGATCTTGCGTTGCAACACTAAAGTGTTCAACTTCGGAACTGAAGTTCGGCATACGAATTTTCAGCGCACCCGAGCCGATCAACGTGATAGAGGCGGCGCAGTCCGCCCCACCGCCGCAGGAGACCCGAGATGAGTCGCAGCCCCGTCGTGAACGTGCAGACGTTCATCAACGAACAGCCGTTCGGCGCCTTCCAGTGGCTGATCTTCCTGATGTGCTTCGTGATCGTGCTGCTCGACGGCTTCGACACGGCCGCGATCGGCTTCATCGCGCCGTCGCTGCTGTCCGAATGGCACCTGACCAAGCCCGATCTCGCGCCGGTATTGAGCGCCGCGCTGTTCGGCCTGGCCTGTGGCGCGCTCGCCTCGGGGCCGCTGTCCGACCGCCTCGGCCGCCGCGTGCTGCTGACCGGCTCGGTGCTGCTGTTCGGCGTGGCCTGCCTCGGTTCGGCGTTTTCGTCCAGCATCGGCGAGCTGACCACGCTGCGCTTCATCACCGGCGTGGGCCTGGGCGCGGCGATGCCGAACGCGGTCACGATGATGGGCGAGTTCTGCCCCGACCGCCGCCGTGCCACCGTGATCAACCTGATGTTCTGCGGCTTCCCGCTCGGCGCTGCGCTCGGCGGCTTCCTGGCGGCCTGGATCATTCCGCAGTTCGGCTGGCGCAGCGTGCTGATGCTCGGCGGCGTCGCGCCACTGGTGCTCAGCGTGGCGCTGATGACCAAGATGCCGGAATCGGTGCGCTTCATGGTGGCCACGCGCAAGCCGGTCGAGCGGATTCGCGCGACGCTGGCGCGCGTGTCGGCGGCGGCGCTGGAAGCCGGCGGCTTCGTGCTGACCGAAACCGCCCCGCAAACGCCGGGCAAGGGCGCGGCCGTGGTGCTGTCGCGCCAGTACATCGTCGGCTCGGTGATGCTCTGGATCGCCTATTTCATGGGCCTCGTGATCTTCTACGCGTCGATCAACTGGATGCCGATCCTGCTCAAGGATGCCGGCCTCGCGCCGAAAACCGCCACGCTGATCTCCGCGCTGTTCCCGCTGGGCGGCGTGGGCGCGGTGTTGAGCGGCGTGCTGATGGATCGCTTCAACGCCAATCGCGTGGTGGCGGTGTGCTACGCGCTGACGGCCGTCAGCGTCTATTTCATCGGGCAGGCGGCGGGAAACGTGGGCGCGCTGGTGGTGATCGTGTTCCTGGCCGGCGTGCTGATGAACACGGCGCAATCGTCGCTTCCGGCGCTGGCCGCCGCGTTCTATCCCACCGCGGGGCGCGGCACGGGCGTGGCCTGGATGCTCGGCATCGGCCGCTTCGGCGGCATCGCCGGCTCGTTCCTGGTCGCCAACCTGACGGCGCGCCACGTCAGCTTCGCCAACGTGTTCGCCACTGTCGCCGTGGCCGGCCTGGTGTCGTGCGTCGCGCTGCTGGTCAAGCAGAGCGTGCGCCCGCAGCAAGCCGTGCCGGGTGGCGAGAAGATCGAATCGCTCGGACATTGAGCGTTCGGGCGGCATCCGCCGCCGCGTTGCCTAACTGCCGCTTTACCGCTGTTTCACCGCCGAAGCCCGCCTCCGCGCCCGCGATGCGATCAGTTGTAGCCGAGGATCGCGCTGGTGGCGACTTCGGGGTGATCGCCCGCATGGCCGGCCAGCGCCGAGGTGGGGTGTTGCAGCACGGCGCGATACGGCGTGACGGCTTGAGCCGGCGTGCGTTCGATGGTGGACGGGGCGGCGATGGCAGCGGTTTGGGTGGTGGCGTTCATGATGGTTCAGTCGAAATGAAAAGCAAGTCGCTCGGAATCCTGAGGATCAGGCGCTGGGCGTGGCTTGCCGCACGGTGTGCAGCCGCCTGCCGCCGGCGGGGCGTTGCCCGCCCGGCGCGGCATGCGGGTCGTGGCCGCCGTGGGCGTCATCGGCGTCGCGAATGCGTGCTCGCGTGCGCCGCGTGATCATCACCACCGCGAGCACCACCGGGCCGATCAGCAGGCCTTCGGCGAGTTCGGGGTCGATCGGCAGGTTCATCACGTGCAGCGCCTTGAAGGCCGTGGCCGCCAGCGACAGCACGTAGTACGAAATGGCCGCCACCGAGAGCCCTTCCACCGCATGTTGCAGATGCAACTGGTTGCGCGAGGTGCGTTCCATGCCTTCGAGCAGGCGCGTGACGTCGCGTTCCTGCGCGAGATTCACGCGCGTGCGCAGCAGGTCCACGGCGCGCGCGATGCGGGCGGCGATCTGCTCGTGGCGCGACCACACGCTGCGGCAGGTTTCCATGGCCGGCGCGAAGCGGCGTTCCATGAATTCGGAGATGGTCGGCACGCCCTCGATGCGCTCCTCGCGCAGTTCGTGAATGCGCGCCAGCACCAGCTTTTCGTAGGCGCGCGACGCGCTGAAGCGCCCGCTGACTTCGGCCAGATGCTCGACGCGCGCGGCGAGGTGGGTCAGCTTCATCAGCAGATCGGCGTCGTCGCCGGCCGCGAGCCGGCCGTCCATGCTGCCGACCAGCGCCTGCAACGACGCGTGGATGCCGTCGAGTTCGCGGCCCAGCGCGCGAGCGGCCGGGAACGCGAGCAGCGCCATCATGCGGTAGGTCTCGATCTCGTAGAGCCGTTGCAGCAGCCGGCCGCCTTGCTCCTCGCGGAAATCGTCGTCGATCACCAGGAAGCGCATGAAGCCGTCGTCGCGCACCGTCCAGTCGCAGAACACGCTGCCGCTGCCGAGCACGTTGCTGCCGGTCAGCACCGGGCCGTCGATCCAGTCGCGCATCGAGGCGCGCGCGGCCTGCGCCGCGTCGCCCGACAGCAGTTCGAGCCGCGCGGCGACGAAGCGCACGCCGTTCAGTTGGGCGAACCAGCTAGGGGGAATGCGGCGCGTGGCGAGGTCGTCGAAATACTGCGTGTCGTCGCGCGGGGCGAGGAACGTGAAGGTGGAGAACTCGGTGTGCCGTTCCCATTTCAGTTGCCAGCCGAGCGCGCTGTCGGCGGCGTGATGGGTCGCGCCGTCGGGCGGCGCGGGCAGGCCGGCCGCCGTGCAGAGCGTGTGGAGCAGGGTTTCGTGCAGGGCCGGATCTGCGTCGCTGTAGACGGCGAAGTGCGTCAGCGTGACGGCCCTCGTCACGCGCAGGAATGGCCGGGCATGCAGTTCGGCGGCGAGCGCCGCGCGGAGCGGATGATCCATGGTCGTGGCGAATCAGTCGAAGGTTCGGAAACCGAAAGTTCGGCAAGGTGCGCACGGCGGCGTGGCTGCACCGGTTAGTCAGGATCACGAACCGGCTGGCGGGGCCGCCCGCGTGTTCCGACTATGCCGGAGCGAATATCTTCGACAAAGCGAATATTCCTGATTCGAGCTATGAGCTTTGCTGATGGAAGATGTGTGGGCCATGCGATTGCGTGAAGTGTCGTAGCGGCGAGGCAATCGGGTGAATCGGCCGGAGAGGCTTGATGGGTGGGCCGCGGCGGGGGAGCGCCGCGGTGCCGGGCGCGGGACGGGAAGCGGCGCGCCGCATGCGGCGCCGGGCAATGGCGACGCGCCGCGCGCTCAGGCCTGCGACGTTTTGTCCGGCGCTAGGTAACCACGCAGGAACAACGCCATCGGCAGGATCGCCACGGCCGTCAACGCCGTGGCCACGGTCGCACCCGTCACGCCGATCCGGTCGCCGAGCACGCCGTACAGCACCGGCGCGATGGCCCCGGCCGCGATCGCGCCGGTATAGAACAGCGCGAACGCGCGCTCGGTGCCGTCGGCCGGCGACAGCTCCGGCACCGTGCCGTACAGCACCGACGAGGTGCCGTTCAGCATCGTGCCGAGCAGCGGCAGCAGCACCCAGGTGGGGCCGAGCGGCGCGAACAGCACCGCGACGATGCAGGCGGCCGTCGCACTTTCGGTGGCCAGCACCGTGCCGCACACGCCCATCCGCTCGCCGATCCAGCCGCATGCGAACTTGCCGGCCGCGCCGCCGATGAACACCAGCGCCAGCGCCGTGCCGACCTGCGGCCCCGACGCGCCCTTGGCCTTCATCAGGAACGGCAGGAAGGTCAGCACGCCCATCCGCACGGCGGTGTCGAACACGCCGATCGAGAACAGCAGCCAGAAGCCGTAGCGCAACGCGCGCTTGCCGTGCGCCGCCTGGGCCGGCGAGTCGGATGTTTCGGATGCCTTGGCATCGGCCGCCACCACCGTGCGCGCGAGGTTCGGCAGCCAGATCGCGAGGCCGAGCGCCACCGCCACGCCGAGCACCGACATCAGCCACAGCGCATGCCGCCACGGCATCAGCGTGATCAGCAGCGCGATGGCTGCCGGCAGCGCCGATTTGCCGAGGTCGCCGGCGAAGTTGTAGACGCTGAGCGGGCCGCGCGCGTCGCGGCCGTAGGCGCGCGACACCGCGCCCGAGGCGAGCGGATGCTGGGTGCTGGAGCCGCTGCCCGAGATCGCCAGCGCCACGCACAGGCCGAGCAGGCTGCCCGACAGGCCGGCGCATGCGTAGCCGAGCGAGGCCAGCAGCGTGCCGCCCACCAGCGTGGCGCGAGCGCCGAAGCGTTGCGCGACGCGCCCGGCCGGCAGTTGCAGGCTCGCCATGGTGCCGGCGTAGATGCCGCGCAGCATCGCCAGCGCGCCGTAGCCGAGGCCGAAATCGGCCTGCCAGACGGGCAGCAGCACGTAGATCATGTCCGTGTAGCCGTCGTGCAGCGCGTGCGCCACGCACGACAGCCACAGCACGCGGCGGCGCGACGTCGACGATGACGGCGGCGCGGGCGAGCGGGCCGGGGAAAACGACGACAGCACGGCGGACAGTCTGGAGCGCATGAGCGGTTTCGCGGGTGAAGGGCGGTTGGGTTGGGGGACCTGAGGCAGTCGACGGGGGGATCGAAGCCCGGTGTCAGCCGTGGAATACGGCGATTCGAGGGAAATTCTAGGGCGCGGCGGCGCGCCGCTCAATTGACGTAATATCGGGCTTCACGGGAATAAAAGTCACGTCATGAGCACGAATGCACCGATCGGCCCTGGACTCGGCACGGAGCGCGATGCGCTGCCGCCGCTCAACGCGCTGCGCCATTTCGAGGCGGTGGCGCGGCTCGGCAGCTTTGCTGCCGCGGCCGACGCGCTGCACGTCACGCACTGGGCGGTCGGCAAGCAGATCCGCCTGCTGGAAGACTGGTTCGGCGTGCCGCTGTTCGAGCGTCGCGCGCGCGGCGTGGTGCTGACCGACGACGGCGCCGCCCTGCTCGGCGATGTCAGCGGCGCGTTCGAGCGGCTCGCGTTCGGCGCGGCGCGGCTGCGTCACGATCAGGTGCCGAGGCGCGTGTCGGGCGTGGTGCGCGTCAACGTGCTGGCCAGTTTCGCGCTGTGCTGGCTGCTGCCGCGTCTGGCCGATTTTCACACGCGCTACCCCGAGATCGACGTGCGCGTGACCACCACCTCGCGCAAGCTGCGCTATATCGGCGACGCGTTCGACATCGGCGTGCGCTCCGGGCCGGAGCCCGGCGCGGGCGTGAGCTCGCGCGTGCTGATGGCCGACGCGCGCATTCCGGCGTGCAGCCCGGCGCTGTTGCGCAACAAGCCGATCCAGAGCGTCGCCGATCTCCGTCATCACACGCTGCTGCATTCGTCGAGCACGCGCACGGCGTGGTCGCGCTGGCTCAAGGAGGCGGGCGCGGCCGGGCTGCAACCGGCGCGGCAGGTGGAATTCGATCACGTCTATCTGCAACTGGCCGCCGCGCAGGAAGGGCTGGGCGTGGCGCTGGCGTCGCTGCCGCTGATCGAGCGCGACCTCGCGGCCGGCCGGCTGGTGTGCCCGATCGCGGGGCCGGTGTGGCTCGCGCCGGATTTCACGCTGATGGTGAACGCCGAACGGGCCGGGGACGAGGCGGTGGCGGCGTTCGAGCGGTGGGTGACGGGGATGGCGGAGCAGGGGGGCGGGGGAGCCGGGATTCCCGTCGGGGCGGGCGGCATCTCATGACGCTTGTGCCCACCTCGCAGCGAGCCTCAATCGGGCGGCATCCGTTCAAGTGCCTGGACCGCACTCCGCAGCCCACCCAATACCTTGTCTGCGACGCGCTGTGAAAAGCCCGGCGGCAGGTCGGCCTGCACTTGCTCGATCACAGCGGGCGTGCGCGCGATCAGCTCCTGAATGAGCGGCTCGGCGTCGCCGCCGTAGCGGAGTTTCCGGGCCGTGCTGTTGAAGTGCCGACGCTGAATCGTATGCACGTGGTAGTGGCGGCGCTTGCCTAGCAACGCCATCGCCAGTTTGATGTCCCGTGCGGCCCACTGGTTCGCGCCATTGCCGAGCACCGGGTAGGCGGACATCACGTCGTAGATCGGCGTCAGACGAAAACCGGAGGCGGCGGCGCCCTGCAACTGGATGCTGAAGTTCTTCGCATGGCCGTCCGGCGCTTGCAGGAGCCAGAACAGGATTTGCGTCGCCATCAGGGTGCGAAGATCGCGCTCGGCATCGAGGGACTGATGCGCCAGTGCGAACAACTGCGTCAGACCCGGGCCGCCTTCGTTCTCGTACTTGATCAGCGGCGAGGTGCCGGTAGCCTGGCAGAAATCCTCCTGAACGAGACGAAGCAGGCGCGTGCCGTCCGATGAGACGATCCGATCGAAGCGCTCGACGACGAGCACGCGCTGCGTGCCGAACGTGGCAATGCGTGCGTTGGCGGTCGGCAGGCCATACGCCTTGAACAGCCGCAGGCACAGCCATTCGTTGTCCACCGAGGTAGTGAAGTCGGCGCGCCGGCCGCCGATCAGGCCGAGCGGCAGCTTGAAGATGTGCGTGGTGGGCGTGGCCCCACGCGGTTTCATCCACTTTCCGTCCCACCAGAGAAACGCGTCCTTTTCCTGGGCGCCGGCCAGCGAAATCCGGAAATCGTCGTCGGGATCGCGTGTGCCGGCGAAGCGGTCGGGCGCCACGACTTCCAGCAGGTGGCGCTCGATGTCGTCGTCATTCAATGCAATGCCATCGATGCGATCGACGCCGCGAGGCACTTCGTTTTCGGGCAGCAGTTGCAGTGCGCCCACGCAATCGCGGCCAATCGCGCTCAGCAAGTCGAAGGCATCGGTGGAGCCCGTCCGGAAGCGGGCCGCAACGCGTTTGCGGATGGTGTCGCTGTCGGGCAGCAATCCTTCGAAATAATGCGCGACCGCATCACCGCGCAGCGGGCTGTTGCCGGCGCTGAAGGGCAGCGACAGCGAAAGCGGCCGTCCTCTCGGGGAACTGAACCACGCATCGTCGTAGCGCAACTCCATCTCGCCGCGCGTGGTGAGGGTCCAGCGGCCGACTGGCTCGCCGTTGGCCCAGAGCGCGAGCGTTTGGCTGTGCGAGCGGCGTCCCATCGCTTACCACTCCAGCTCGTCGGTCGGCGGCGCGGGGTCGCGCTCGCCCAGTCGTAATTCGAGGCCGACGATGGCGCACCAGCCCAACAACTGCCGGAAACTCAGCTCGTCAGGGTGCTGTTCGAGATGGGAGATGCGGTTCTGGCTCAGGCCCAGCCGCGTACCGACCTGCGCCTGCGTGAGCTTGCGCCGCTTGCGGGCCGTCTTCAGCAATTGACCGAGCTGCAGATCGGACATCAGCTTCTGGGGCGACAGGATGAGGGCCATTCGAGATATCCGAATTTCAGATATTCGGATTTTATCCGATATTCCGATATTTACAAGATATCCGTATATCAGCTATTCCCGTTTTATCCGAATATCAGATAAAACCCGTCACAACCCGCGCCGTTGCGCGTGCATTGCCCCTCAGGCATAAATAATCCCGATCCCCAACCCCGTCACCCAGTCCACATATTCCTGCGCCAAGCCCGCATCGGTGATCAGGAAATCCACCCGGTCCATCGCGCCGAACGTGGCGAACTCGCGCTTGCCGAACTTCTTCGAATCGGCGAGCAGGTAGACGGTTTTCGCCGCGCCGATCATCGCGTGCTTGACGTGCAGATCGATGAAGTCCGGGTACGAAATGCCGGCCTCGATCGACACGCCGCCCGCCGCCAGGAACAGCTTGTCGACGAACATCCCCTCGAAGAACTGCGAGGCCTTCTCGCCCGACACGGCGATCGTCTCGGCCTTGAACACGCCGCCCGTCAGCATCAGCCGGTTGGTCGGCTCCGCGCCCAGCAGGATCGCGATGTTCAGCGCATTGGTGACGATGCGCAGGTTCTGGCGCTCGACGAGGTTCCTGGCCAGCTCGGTGGTGGTGGCCCCGCAATCGAGGATCACGGCGTCGCCGTTGGCGATCAGGCTGGCCGCCTTGCGGCCGATCTGCGCCTTTTCCTCGCTGGTGGCCAGCACGGCCGCGCGCGGGGCGTCGGCCTGCGCAGGCTTCAGGCGCACGTTGCCGTGCACGCGCTCGACGCGCCCCAGGCGCTGCAGCTCGTCGATGTCCTTTCGAATGGTTGGCATCGACACGCCGAACTCGCTGGATAGCTCCGAGAGCTTGACCAGCTTGGCCGCCTGCACCCTTTCGAAGATTTTTTCTGTTCTGGTCCGTTGATCCATTTGGCTTTCCCCGCAAAGCGCCGCGGCGCGCGGGCATCGACATTACGGGCTGTATTGTGCCCGATTTGCCTGGCCCTCAGGGCGTGGCTCGGTGTTTTCCCTGTTTCGTTCGTTTTCCTTTTGACTTTCCAAAGAAAGAAACAGAAACTTAGATTCACGCAAACAGGAAGTGCGGGAGCAGGAATGGAAAACCCTTACAAGCAGTCCGGCGAGAGCTTGCACCGGCGCGCCCAGGAGATTCGCAAGAAGATCTGCGTGATGAACGCCGCCGCGAAAAGCGGGCACACGGGCGGCGACATGTCGGAGGCGGACATCCTCGCCGCGCTGTATTTCCATGTGCTGCGCTACCGCGTGAACGACGATGCGAGCGTGAACTGGCGCGACGAATTCATTCTCAGCAAGGGCCACGGCGTGGGCGGCCTGTACGCCTGCTTCGCCGAACTCGGCTGGCTCGACGAGCCGGAACTGAAAACCTACCTGCGCGACGATTCCCGCCTGCCGGGCCATCCGGTCAGGCAGAAGCTGCCGAGCTGGGTGACCGTCAACACCGGCGGCCTCGGCCACGGCATGCCGATCGCGGCCGGCCTGGCGATGGCCAAGCAGCGCCACGCGGCGCGCGACGGCCAGGCGCCCGGCCGCGTGTTCGTGCTGACCGGCGACGGCGAATTGGAAGAAGGCTCGAACTGGGAAGCGGCGATGGCGGCGGCCCACTTCAGCCTCGACAACCTGGTCGTGATCGTCGATCGCAACCGCCTCCAGTTGGCCGACTTCACCCACAAGATCATGGATCTCGACCCGCTCGACGAGAAATTCCGGGCGTTCGGCTTCGAAGTGCACGACGTCAACGGAAACGATGTCGATGCCATTTGGAAACTAATCGAAAGTCTCGACGTGACAAATGGAAAGCCGAAGGTCGTGATCGCGCACACCATCAAGGGGCGCGGCGTGTCGTTCATGGAGAACGTGCCGGCCTGGCATCACAAATTCCCCGACGAGCAGCAACTCGAACAGGCACTGAAGGAACTCGATCATGCGTAAGCAGGCGGATTTGCGCGACGGCGCGGTGAGCGCGCTGAGCCGGTTGACGGCGGCGGGCCGCGACATCGTGGTGATGGTGGCCGATTCCACCTCCACCTCCAAGATCGGCCCGTTCCAGGAAAGCTACCCGGAGCGCGTGATCAACGTGGGCATCGCCGAGCAGAACATGGTGGGCATGGCGGCCGGCCTGGCGCTCGGCGGCCACATCGTGTTCACCGCCAACGCCGCGCCGTTCCTGGTGGGCCGCGCCAACGAGCAGGTCAAGAACGACATCTGCTACAGCGCCACCAACGTCAAGATGCTGGGCCTGAACGCGGGCGTCGCCTACGGCCCGCTCGCCTCCACCCATCACGCGATCGACGACATCTCGATCATGAGCGGCTTCGGCAACGTGCAGATCTTCGCGCCGTGCGACGACGTTGAAGTCGGGCAGGTGGTGGATTACGCGGCGTCGGTCGACGGCCCCGTGTATATCCGTCTCGACAACGCCAAGTTCCCGGTGGTGCACGACGACGGCTACCGCTTCGCGCCGGGCCGCCCCGACGTGCTGATCCAGGGCTCGGGCGTGGCCGTGATCGCGCTCGGCTCGGTGGTGGGCGAGGCGCTGGACGCCTGCGAGCGGCTGCAACGCGACGGCCTGCGGCCGACGCTGGTGAATCTGTCGTCGCTGCGCCCGCTCGACCAGGACGCGCTGGCCGCGATCGTCGGGCGTCATGCGGCCGTCGTGACGGTCGAGGAGCATTCGCTGCACGGCGGCATCGGCGCCACCGTGGCGCTGCTGATGGCGCGCCGCCAGTTGCATCGCCGCCTGACCACGCTCGGCGTGACCGAGGGCGAATTCGCGCATTACGGCACGCGCCAGGGCATCCGCCGCCATTACGGCATCGACGCCGAAGGCATCGCGCAGGCGGTGCTGGCGCTGTCGGCCGACTGAGCCCACGCCACCCGACAGCCCGATATTCAGGACAACAGGAGACAAGCGAGTGAGCATCCAATACGACATGTCGCTGCGCCACGGCGTCGATTTCGAATTCCGCCTGGACGGCAAGGTGGCGGTGGTGACGGGCGGCCTCGGCGGCATCGCGATGGCGACCAACGCTGCGCTGATCGCCAAGGGCGCGCGCGTCGCGATCCTGCACCCGGCGTTCGAGGCCGCGCGCGTGCCGGCCGCGCTCGACACGCTCGGCCACGCCAACGCGGCCGCGTTCGCCTGCGACGTGGCCGACGAAGCCGACGTGGCGCGCGCGATGGCCGCCGCGCTGGCGCATTTCGGCGACCTGCATCTGCTGGTCAACGCCGCCGGCTGCATCACGCTGACGCCGGCCGAGGAGATCGGCATCGACGAATGGCAGCAGCAGATCGGCGTGAACCTGACCGGCCCATTCCTGTGCGCCAAGCACTTCGCGCGCCATGTATTGTCGAGCGGGCACGGCGGCAAGATCGTCAACATCGCCTCGCAGGCGGCCACCGTCGCGATCGACAGGCACTGCGCCTACACCTCGGCCAAGGCCGGCCTGATCGGCATGACCAAGGTGCTGGCCAAGGAATGGGCGGCGCGCGGCATCACCGTCAACACGGTGTCGCCCACGGTGGTGCTGACGCCGATGGGCGCGGCGGCGTGGGAAGGCGAGAAGGGCGAGAAGATGAAGCAGCTGATTCCGGTCGGCCGCTTCGCCTACACCGACGAGATCGCCGCCGCGATCCTGTTCCTGCTGTCGAACGGCGCGGACATGATCACCGGCGCGGACATCATGATCGACGGCGGCTACACGATTTGCTGAAGTGGCGGTAGCGGCGCGGCCCCGCTCGTATCACGGCCGCTTCCCTGAAAAACAGAAAATCGATTCGGAGACGACAGACATGTGGAAGAAGCTTGCAGTCACGGCGGCGGCAGCCGCCTCGGTGGTGGCGGCGGTGCAGCCGGTCAGCGCGTACGCGGCCGGCAAGGGCACCATCGCGATCCTGGTGAACGCGCTCGACAACCCGTACTACGCGGCGGAAGCCAAGGGCGCGGACAAGGAGGCGAAGAAGCTCGGCTACGACACGATCGTGTTGTCGCACGGCGAGGACGTCAACAAGCAGAACGAACTGGTCAATCTGGTGATCGGCAAGGGCGTGAAGGGCATCATCCTCGACAACGCCGATTCGAACAGCAGCGTCGCCACGGTGCGCACCGCGCAGGAGAAGAAGGTGCCGGTGGTGCTGATCAATCGCGAGATTCCGAAGGACGGCATTGCGATCGCACAGCTCAGTCACAACAACCTTCAGGCCGGCTCGGAAGTGGCGCAGCGCTTCGTCGAGGCGATCGGCGAGAAGGGCGAATACGTGGAGCTGACCTGCAACCTCGCCGACAAGAACTGCGTGACGCGTTCGCAGGCCTTCCACCAGGTACTTGATCAGTACCCCGATCTGAAGATGGTGGCGCGCCAGGACGCCAAGGGCGCGCTGCTGCCGGCCAAGCAGGCGATGGATTCGATCCTGCAGGAACACCCGCAGATCAAGGGCGTGATCAGCGGCAACGGCCCGGTCGCGCTGGGCGCGATCGCCTCGCTCGATTCCGCGAACCGCAAGGACGTGATCGTGATGGGCATCGACGGCAGCAACGACGAGCGCGATTCGATCCTCGCCGGCAAGCTCAAGGCCAGCGTGATGCTGCAGGCGCAGGCGATCGCCGGCCATGGCGTTGACCTGCTCGACAAGTACCTGAAGACGGGCAAGACCGGCGAGCCGGAGCGTCAACTGTTCCGCGGCATTCTGATCACCAAGGCCAATGCCGCGAAAGTGAACGATTTCTACTACACCAAGTAAGCGGTTCCGGTGCATGGCGCAGGCGGCGCGCACGGTGCGCGGCGGCCCGCGCCGAAGTCGTATTCAGATGAGGATGTCATGGTTCCATCCATTCACGCGGCGCGCGGCGCATCGTCCCGCGCGATGACGCGCCTGCTGTTGCTGATCGGCGCCGTGTCGCTGGCGGGCTGTCATGTGGTCAGCGATCAGGAGCTTGCGGCGATTCGCGCGCAAGGCCAGCATCACGGCCCCGATCCCGAGAAGATCTTCACCGAGCAGGTGATCCCGTACGCCGACAAGAACGCGAAGCCGGCCGCGCAGGTGATCGGCGCGCTGAACCAGAATTTCGACGACGCGTGCAAGCAGTACGGCTTCCGGCAAAGCTCGGCGTTCCCGTGCAATTTCTGGATTCGCGTGCAGGGCACGGTGTCGCGCATCGACACCGCCTCGCGCGTGGGCAAGGCCGTGGTGGACGTGGCGCCGGCCAGCGGCGGCGAGCCGGTGCAGGTGGCGCTCGAAACCGGCCCGGTGCTGATCGGCACCGGCGTGCGCGACGGCTTCCCCGGCGTGAAATACGGCGATTTCGACGACCAGACCCGCTTCGCCGCGTTCGGTCAGGCGATCAACAAGCTGGTGGTGGCGCGTGCGGAGCAATCGAAGCTGAAAGTGGGCGAGCGCGTGGATGTAGCCGCCGTGTACAGCAGTTGGAGCGAGCCGGCCGGCGAGATCCGCGCGATTCCGGTGGCCTGGAAATGACCGCGCCCGTTCATGCCCCGGCCGTGGATGCCGACGACGCGCGGCTCGCCAACGGCGCCAACGTGATCGAGACGCGCAAGCTCTCGAAGCTCTACCCCGGCACCGCCGCGCTGGTGGAGGTCGATTACCAGGTGCGGCGCGGCAAGGTCAACGTGCTGATCGGCGAGAACGGCGCGGGCAAATCCACGCTGATGAAGCTGCTTGCCGGCGCGGAGACGGCCACCTCGGGCGAGATCCTGATCGACGGCCGCATCGCGCAGATCAGCGACGTGCGCAGCGCCGAGGCGCACGGCGTGGGCATCATCTTCCAGGAGCTGAACCTGTTCCCGGACATGACGGTGGCCGAGAACATCTTCGCCGGCAACGAACTGACGAGCGGCGGCGTGATTCGCGCGAAGGCCGAGAACCACCAGGCCCGCGTGCTGCTCGAACGGCTGCAGATCCCGCTCGACCCGCGCACGCGGCTCGGCGATCTGTACGTCGGCCAGCAGCAACTGGTGGAGATCGCCAAGGCGCTGTCCAAGCACATCAAGGTGCTGATCATGGACGAGCCGACCTCCGCGCTGTCGCGCACCGAGGTCGAGATCCTGTTCAAGATCATCCGGCAGTTGAAGGAAGAAGGCGTGACGGTGATCTACATCTCGCACCGCCTCGAAGAGATCATGGCGATCGGCGACTGCATCACCGTGCTGCGCAACGGCCGGCTGGTGGCGCAGGACGAGATCGCCAACATCGACATTCCGTGGATCATCGAGGCGATGGTTGGTTCTGCCAAGAAACGCTTCGCGTTCGAGCAGCATGCGCTGGGCGACGAGGTGCTGAAGGTCAATGCGCTTTCGCTGAAGCGCCCGAACGGCATCTACGCCGTCGATCACGTGTCGTTCTCGGTGCGTGCCGGCGAGGTGATCGGCATCTACGGGCTGATGGGCGCGGGCCGCACCGAGCTGCTCGAATCGCTGCTCGGCGCGCAGCCGCTGGCGGTGGGCGAGATCGAGCTGGCCGGGCGCGCGATCGAACGCCTGCCGATCCCGAAGCGAATCGAGGCCGGCATCGCGCTGGTGCCCGAGGACCGTCAGAAGCAGGGCATGGTGCAACTGATGTCGATCCTCGAAAACATGACGCTGTCGAGCCTCGGCAAGTTCGCGAACCTGCTGTCGTTCGGCGCGCTGCGCCGCGATCGGCAGGTGGCGGCGGCCAACGACATCGTCAAGCGGCTCGCCATCAAGGCGGCGTCGGTCGACGCGCCGATCACCTCGCTGTCCGGCGGCAACATGCAGAAGGTGGTGATCGGCAAGGCGCTGCTGACCGAGCCGAAGGTGCTGCTGATGGACGAGCCCACGCGCGGCATCGACGTGGGCGCGAAGGCCGACGTCTACCAGACCATCAGCCTGCTGGCCCGCGCCGGCATCGCCGTCATCTACGCCACGTCCGAGCTGGACGAGGCCATGGCGGTTTCCAACCGCGTGTTCGTGATGGCCAGCGGCAAGCTGTCGGCCGTGATGGACCGCGCGCAATTCGACAGCGAGCGCATCGTGCGGGCTTCCACGCCCGTCACCGCCGTGATCTGACGCCAACGAGGCAACGAGGCAGACATCATGAATTCTTCCGACAGCAGCAACGCGCCGCTGCACCCCGTCCACCCCACGCCGAACCGGCAGGGCGCCTACACGGCCGCGCGCATCGCGGTGGGCCTGCTCAAGCTGCGCATCTTCATCGCGCTGTTCGCGATCGTCATCGTGTTCGCGTTCACGGCCGACAATTTCCTGTCCACCAGCAACCTGCTGATCATGGCCAAGCACGTCACGATCGTCGCGATCCTGTCGATCGGCATGACGCTGGTGATCCTGACGGGCGGCATCGATCTGTCGGTCGGCTCGATCGTCGGCATCAGCGGCATGGCGGCCGGCTACCTGCTGCTCGAAGGCGTGCACGTGGGCCATCACGTGGTGTTCTTCACGCCGTTCGGGGTGGCCGTGATCGCCTGCGTGCTCGGCGCGCTGATCGGCGCGGTGAACGGCTACCTGATCACCGCGCTGAACGTGGCGCCGTTCATCGCCACGCTCGGCATGTTGTACGTGGTGCGCGGCGCGGCGCTGCTGGTCAACAACGGCAGCACGTTCGCCGACCTCGAAGGCAACCCGGCGCTCGGCAACACCGGCTTCGAATTCATCGGCAACGGCACCATCATGGGCTTGTCCACGCCGGTGTGGATCATGGTGTTGTTGGCTGTCCTGACCATTTTCATCGCGCGCAAGACGCCGCTCGGCCGGCGCATCTACGCGATCGGCGGCAACGAGCAGGCCGCGAAGTTCTCGGGCATCCGCACCCATCGCGTCAAGCTGTTCGTCTACATGTTCTCGGGCTTCTGCGCGGCGATCGTCGGCCTGGTGATCACGGCGCAGTTGCAGACCGCGCACCCGCTGACCGGCCAGACCTACGAACTGAACGCGATCGCGGCCGTGGTGCTCGGCGGCACGGCGCTGATGGGCGGGCGCGGCACCGTGTTCGGCTCGGTGGTGGGCGCGTGCGTGATCAGCATCCTCGGCGACGGCATGGTGATGTGCGGCATCAGCGATTTCTGGCAGATGGTGATCAAGGGCCTCGTGATCATCTTCGCGGTGGTGGTGGACCAGCTCCAGCAGCGCCTGCAATCGCGCATGGTTTCCCTGACGGCCTGAGCCACGCACGCGGAGCGGATCATCCATGCAAACCATACTGGCGATCGACCAGGGCACCAGCGGCACCAAGGCGCTGATCTTCGACGCGCACGGCCAGGTGCATGCGCGCGGCTTCGCGGCCGTGCCGTGCACGCATCCGCGCACCGGCTTCGTCGAGCAGGACCCCGAAGCATTGTACGGCTCGGTGCTGACGGCGGTGGCGCAGTGCCTGGCAGCCTACCGTGAACAGGGCGGCGATGTGAACGGCATCGCCGGCATCGGCATCTCGAACCAGCGCGAAACCGTGGTGCTGTGGGACGAAGCGGGGCGGCCGCTGGTGCCGGCCGTGTCGTGGCAATGCCAGCGCTCGCTGCCGATCTGCGAGCGGCTCAAGCGCGATGGCCTGGAGCCGTTGATCCTCGAGCGCACCGGGCTGCTGATCGACCCGTATTTCTCGGGCAGCAAGCTCATCTGGCTCAACGAGAACGAGCCGCGCGTGCGCGAGCGCATCGCGCGCGGCGAGGCGTATTTCGGCACCGTCGATAGCTGGCTGCTGTATCGCCTCACGCGCGGCGCATCGTATTGCACCGATTACACCAACGCATCGCGCACGCTGCTGTTCGATCTGGCCGCGCTCGAATGGGATCGCGAACTGGTCGAGCGCTTCGGGCTGAACGGCCTGAAGCTGCCCGAGCCGCGCCCGTCGGCCTCACCGTTCGGCGCGACCGATTTCGACGGCCTGCTGGCGCGGGCCGTGCCGATCGTCGCGATGATCGGCGATTCGCATGCAGCGGCGGTGGGCGAGGGCTGCCTGATGCCGGGCGTGGCGAAGGCCACGATGGGCACCGGCTCGTCGATCCTGATGAACGTCGGTGCCGCGCCGCAGGCGCCCGCGCACGGGCTGGTCTCCACGTTGTGCTTCGCGGCCGGCGAGCGGGTGGATTACGCGCTCGAAGGCATCGTGATCAGCGCCGGTTCCACGCCGGCCTTCCTCAAGGAAAAGCTGAACCTGTTCGACGATTTCGCCGCTGCCGAACGCGCGTTCACCGAGCACGACAACGGCGGCGTGTACGTGATCCCGGCATTCTCGGGGATCGGCTGCCCGCACTGGAAATACCCGGGCGGCGCGCAAATCGTCGGCCTCAATTTCTCGACCTCATGGCAGCAGGTGGCGCGCGCGGCCTACGAATCGATCATCTATCAGATCAAGGACGTGATCACGGTGATGGAGCAGGCGGCCGGCGTGCCCCTGAGCGAGTTGAACCTCGACGGCGGGCTGGTGCAGCGGCCGTTCCTGCTGCAGACGCTCGCCGACACGCTGAACCGGCCCGTCAGCACGCTGGTGCTCAGCGAGATCTCCGCCTCGGGCGCGGCCGCGCTGGCGGCGCTGGAGGCCGGCCTGATCGGCTCGCTGGAAGCATGGCGCGCGCAGCGCGTGATCGCACGGCGCGTCGAGCCGGGCGCGGGCGTGGAGGTGGCGGCGCGCAACCACGCGCAGTGGCTGCGCTGGATCGAGCGTCTGTGAGACGTGTGTAAAGCGTCGGCGCGATGGCTTTGAAGCGGCATCGAATCAATCCCGGTTGGACGTATTCAGGAGAACGCAAGGTGGCGAATGAAGCAAAGCGGTTCGTGAACAAGGTGGCGGTGGTGACGGGCGGCAGCCGTGGCATTGGCCTGGGCATTGCCGAGCGTTTCGCGCAGGAAGGCGCGAAGGTGTGCGTGTCGGCCAACGAGAAGAGCGTGCACGACGCGGCCGCGCGGCTGCGCGAGATGGGCTGCGACGCGATCGCCGTGGAAGCGGACGTGACCAGCAAGGCCGACGTGGTCGCGCTGTACGACGAGGTGGCCGCCAAGCTCGGCGAGGTGGATATCTCGGTGCAGAACGCCGGCGTGATCACCATCGCGAAGCTGCCCGACCTGACCGAAGCCGAGTGGGACAAGGTGATGGCCGTGAACACCAAGGGCGTGTTCCTGTGCTGCCAGGAAGCGGCCACGCGCATGCTGCGCGCGGGCAAGGGCGGCCGGCTGATCAACACCGCGTCGGGGCAGGCGCGGCAGGGCTTCGTCTACACGCCGCACTACGCGGCCAGCAAGTTCGGGGTACTGGGCATCACGCAAAGCCTGGCCAAGGAACTGGCGCCCACCGGCATCACCGTCAACGCGTTCTGCCCGGGCATCATCACCACCGACATGTGGGCCTACAACGACGAGGCCTGGGGCAAGCTGCTCGGCGACTACAAGCCGGGCGAACTGATGGCGGAGTGGGTGGACAACATCCCGATGAAGCGCGCCGGCAAGGGCAGCGACGTGGCCGGGCTGGTGGCGTTCCTGGCGTCGGAGGACGCCGGCTACATCACCGGGCAGACCATCAACGTGGACGGCGGCATGTTCATGTCGTGAGCACCGGCCGCGCGCGCCGGGTCGACCGGCGTGCGCGGTGTGCGGGTGCCGCGTCAGTCGTTGACCGACAGCACGAACGTCGGCGCCGGAATGTCTTTCGCCTCGATCTCGGTATTGAGCGGCGTGACCGCCGTGCCGATCGCGAAGAACTCGATCACGTGGCTTTCCCAGCGATACGATTTCTCGTGGATCATGGTGCCGATCACGCCCTCGGCCTTGGCCGTCTGCGCCTCCACCTGCATGCGCTCGATCGCCAGTTCGCGCGCGCTGTAAATGGCCTGCGTGAATTCCTCCAGCTCGACGTTGCGCCCGGCCTGCCCCCAGGCCTTGAGCAGGCCGCGATGCGCGACGTGATACACGCAACTGCCCATCACGAGTTCGATCGGCCGGTAGCCGGCGTTGAGCAGCGTGTAGAAATCCTGACCCGACAGATCCGACGTGAACGGCCCGCCGTCGTGCGCACGAAAGCCCTCGCGCTCGTGGTGATGCACCACGCCCGTGCCGATCGCCACGAATTCGAGGATGTTCGCGTCCCACTCCACGTGCTTGATCTCGAGCCGCACGCCCACGATGCCGTGCGCGCCCATCTCGCGCGCTTCCTCGCGCATGCGCGACATCGCCAGCTCGCGCGCGTGGTACATCGCCTGCGACAACACTTCGAGTTCCTGATTTTTATTCCACGCGCCGTACTGGATGCCGACGTGATAAATGCTGCTGCCCACGCACAGGCCGATCGGCTCGAAGCCGGCCTTGCGTACCAGCAGAAATTCGTTGACGGACAGATCCGACGTGAAGACGGCGCTGGGATGCGCCTTGCTGCGCAACCCCTGCAGGCGCTCGCGCGCGGTGGCGGGAAGCTGCGGGGTGGCTTGCTGCGTGGTCGTGTCGCTCATTCCGGTCTCTCGCTGGGAAGGATTCAGAGGCTGTTGTCGTAGGCGCGGTGATGTTCACCCGTGCTGCGCAGGTTGTCGGGCCGCTCGCTGAGGTCGAGCACGAACTCGACCGGGTGCGGAAACGGCGTGCTGTCCTCGCAATCGACCACGGTGCCGATCACGATGTGCCGGCCGAGCAGGCGGCCCAGGCCTTCTTCCGCTTCGTAGAACAACTGGCCGAAGTGCAGCGGCGCGAGCACGCCGTTGCCCTGGCGGCCCGCGTCCACCCGCAGGTCGGTGTGCGCGCGGCGGCGCAGGCGTTCCCAGAACTGGGCGGTTTTATTGAGCGGGCGGTTGCCGCTCCAGGTGTCGCCGGGCTGCGCGTCGAGCGGCGTGGTGCTCCACGCGAAATGCGCGCCCACGGCGATCCCCACCGGCACGATGCCGGCTTCGAGCAACTGGATGAATTCGAGCGCGGGCACGGTCGAGACGATCGGTTGCCGGCTCGGCGGCATGCCCTCGATGCGCACGGCGGTGCCGATCAGCGAGTAATCCATGCTGTCGCCGGCTTCCAGATCGAGGCTGACCATGCGCGTGTCGATCACGGCGTTCGCGCCGAGCGCGGCCGCTTCGGCGCGCAGGCGGTCGAGCGCGCGGTGCCAGCCCTGCGCGTGCCCTTCCGTCCACGAATAGCCGTAGTGCATCCAGCAGGTGGCCGCGATCGGCGCGATCATCCGCAGCCCGTGGCTGCGCGCCAGCGACAGTTCCGCGACGCTCAGCGTGGAGACCCACGGCAGCGCGCCGCGCTTCGAATCGGCGAGCCGCTGGCGCACCAGGTACGGCACCTCGTCCTCGTCGAAGAACGGGCCGTCCGGCAAGGCGCGAGGCAGCGGCGCACGGGATGACGTCGGCGGCGTGCCGGTGGTGGCCGTAGCCGGCCCCGTGCCGCCGAACAGCGATTTCAACCAGCCCATCGAGCGCTCCTCGAAGTGGTGAGAATGGCTTGGAAATCAGAGCCCGGCCAGCAGCTCGGAGATGGTGCGCGCGTGATCGGTGCTGGCGTGCACCTGCGCCATCATGGCCTGCATCCATGCGCCGGGCGCGAGGCTGCGCGTCGACAGCACCACGCCGCGCACCTTCTTCTCGACCTCGGTGCTCAGGTGGTGGCCGTCGTTCATTCGCATGACGAAGGTTTCGGTATCGAACGTGATCGAGATGCCGACCACGTGCTCGGTCTTGCGCAGCAGGCCGCGCCGCACCGTATGCACCTGCGCGTGATGCGGCAGCGCCTGCGAGACGATGGCGACGAAGCGCTCGAAGAAGCTCGCGCGATCGGCCTGCGCATGACGCAGCCACGCGGTATCCAGATCGAAGTTGGCGAGCGGGGCGGTGTCGCCCGCGCTCATGACGCGTTCGGCATCGCTCATTTCAGCGCTCCAGCGGGCGGGCCAGTGCGTCGGCCTGTACGCCGCTCATGCCGGCCACGAGCTGGTTGCGCACCGCGATCAGCTTCTGTTCGCGCTCGCGATCCTGCGCCTGCACCTGCTGCTCGATCGCCAGCACTTCCTTCATGGTTTCGACCGACTGCGCGGCCGCGGCGGCCAGCGCCTCGATGTTGCGCGGGTCGCCGCCGAGGCTGCGCGCCGCTTCCACCGCCGCTTCGTGGCTGCCCTGCACGGCCAGCGCGGTGATCTGGCGCGCGGCGTCGTCGAGCTTTTCGCTTTCCTCGCCGGCGCGGCGCGTGTCCGCCTGCACCACGGCTTGCGCGGCCACCGCCATCAGGCGCGGGATGGTCACCATGATGCCGGTGCCGAGCTTGCTGGCGCGAGTTTCGGCGGCCTTGCGGTTCGACGCGATCAGCGGGATCAGGCTGGCGGCCGAGATCATCGCCTCGCGCAGATCGGCGATGCGGCCACGGAAGTTCGCGAGCGTGTTGCGGTAATCCATCGCGATGGCCGCGTCGCCGGCCGTGCGCGTGCGCAGCGCGGCCTGGCGCAAGGCTTCGGCCTCGTCCACGCCGCGATCGAGCGCGATCTGCATGGCCGCGATCGACAGCGACAGTTCGGACACGCCGTGACGCACCGCCTGCGATTGCTGGTCGAGCTGCTGGATCGTGACCATCAGGTCGCCCTGGATGCGGCGCGCCCGCGCGACCTCGTCGTCCATCAGCGCGAGGAACGCCTTGCGGTTTTCCTGGAACGATTTCACCGCGCCGTGCGCTACCTTGCCGATGCGGCCGAGGCGCGCCAGCAGGCCGGTGGCCTTCGGCGCGGCGTCGTGCGCTTCCTGCTGCAATTCCTCGATCCGCAGGATCTTGATGCCGTCGATCACGGCCGCCGCGATGCGGCCGATTTCGCCGGCCTCGCCGACCGTTGTTTCGGACAGCAAACGACGCGACGAGGCCGCGAGCGGCTGCAAGGCCTGATCGACGAAGCGCAGCGTGGAGGTGGTGTCGTCGAAGCGGATCTGGCTCGCGCGTTCGCGGGCCAGCGCCTGCTGCTCGGGCGACAGCGAGGCGAGATCGACGAGCCGCGCCTCGGGCGCCATCGGCGCGAGCATCTCGGGCGGCACCAGCGCGGGCAATGAAGGCTCGGGCTGCGGGGCCGCCGGATCGGGCATGGCCGGCGTGTCGCTGGCGGGATTGAGATAGGCCGACAGATCCATCGGCGCGTTGCTTGAATCGGCCGAACTCGGCTTGGACACAGGATCGCTCATACCGGTACTCGTCGAAGAGTCAGGGGAAGCTGGGGGAAATCAGATGTGCCGCGATGCAGACGGAGTCAGCGGGAGGGCAGGGGAAGGTCTCTCGAATCTTTCATTTTTTACCAATTCAGCCACATGGGATCGGAATTGCGTAGCGATTTATATCACCAAACAATAGCCGTTGTGTGGAAGTCCTGATTGGTTTTTTGCAGTGCGGCAACGCGTGTGCCGCACTGTGAGAAATTCGCTTTCGAATCGCCGATTCGATTATTTCGGATGGCTGACGATGTTGGAAAGGCGGGCTTTAGTGCTTCGGCCGCCAGGCGTCGAACGACACCGGCTTGTTGCGGTCCGCGCGCGTGACGGTGGCGTGGTCCGGCAGCAGCGCCTCGGCATTCGGGCTGGGGTCGGGGTTCATCTCGCTGTTGTGAACGATTTCCTGATGGAACAGCCACGTGCGCCGCGCCGGATCGTAATGGAACGTGATGTTGTCGCTCCAGTGGTTCGGCCCGGCGGCCACGCCGTTCTGCACCGAGAAATAGCGGTTCTTGATCGCGAGGCCGTTGGTGTCGAGATCGAGATACGGGTCGCCGGAAATGCCGCCGTCGTCCGCCTTCATCACCACGCTGTCATTGCGCGCGGCCAGCGTGTAGGTGCCGTCGGCATTCTGCGTGATCACGAGCAGCGGCCGCACCGACGCCTGCTGCTGCGTGTCCGGCTCGCGATGCACCACCACCAGATAATCCTTGCGCCCCGCATCGGTCAGCGCGCCGGCCAGGTGGTCGAGCACCGTGTAGCCGGCCGGGATCAGCTTCTGCACGGCAGCGGGCAAGGGCGGGTTGCCGTCGCAGCGCGAGGGTGCCGCGCCGCAGGCCGCGAACGCGGCGGGGGCGCTGCTCAACAGTGCGATGGCGGCGATGGAACGTATTGGCGTGCGCATGAACGGGACGCGAAAAGGAAAACGGCGCGGCGATTCAGCCGCGCGGGTCGGACTTCGAGTTGGATTTCAACCCAGGCTTGAAATTCACCCCAGCGGCGCATCCAGCTTGCGCCCGAAGCGATCGAGCCTCGGCAGATAGTCGCGCTCCGGATCGAGCGAGAACGCCACGCGGCGCGCGCGGCCCATGATCTCGTCGCGCGGGAAGAAGCCGAAGTAGCGCGAATCGGCGCTGTTGTCGCGATTGTCGCCGAGCATCAGGTATTGGCCGGGCGGCACCACGATCGGTGCGAACGAATCGCGCGGGCTCGGCGCGTCGGGCGAGAGCCGCACCGTGTGCGCGGGGCCGCCGATCTTCTCGGCCAGGTATTCGCCGGGCGAGCCGGCATCGCTGCGCAGCAGGTTCGCGCCCACCGGCCGGTAGCTCGCGGGCTTGCCGTTGATGATCAGCACGTTGTCGCGCATCGCGATGGTGTCGCCGGGCAGGCCGATCAGGCGCTTGACGAGCAGCTCGTGCGCGGCGGCCGAATCGATCGTGACGATGTCGCCGCGCTGCGGGTCGTGCAGGTGCGCGAGGCGGATATGCGTGAACGGCACGCGCACGTCGTAGGCGAGCTTGTCGACCAGGATGCGGTCGCCGATCCGGATGGTCGGCAGCATCGAGCCGCTCGGCACCACGTTCCAGTCGGCCACCGCGCTGCGGAAAACCACCATCAACAGCAGGAAGGCGATGAATCCCTTGTTGGCTTTCCAAAGCCTGACAATCATGCGCATGGTCGTGTGAGCCGCCGGCGCGGCGCGGGTTTGATGTAGCCGGACTATACCCGAAGCCGGTTTGCGAGCGCGTCCCGCCGCCATCGTTGTGCGGCCATCGGTAGTCCCCCGGATATGACGCCGGCTCATAGCCGCCGATCAGGAAACATCGCTTCATGCACGGCGAGGGCGCTGCCGATAATCGGCGCACTTCAAACTGATCGACGAGACACCGCAATGACCGCACCCTCCCGCAAGTCGCTCTATATCGGCGAAGGCTTCGAAGGCCCCGGCGTGAACCTGGCGCACATCAACGTGCTGATCGGCCCGCGCGAAGGCCCGGCCGGCCAGGCGTTCTCGACCGCGCTGGCGACGCCGTCGGCGGGCCATGCACCGTTCGTCGTGATCGCGCAGCCGGGCGTGCCGACCAAGCCGCTCACGCTCTATGTGAACAAGGCGCAGATCGGCAGCGATTTCCACGGCAACGCCACCTGGGGCGCGTCGCAGGCCGGCATCGCCAAGGCCGTGGCCGAGGCGCTGGAGCAGGGCACGCTGCCGCCCGAAGCCGAAAACGACTGGGTGGTGGTGACGGCGAACTGGGTGAACCCGCAAACCGACAACCTCGACGCCGTGTTCGAGAACAACTACCGCGCCTGCCGCAACGCGATCGTCGCGGCGATGGAAGGCCTGCCGAACCGCGACACGGTGTTCGCCGCCGCACGCGCCGTGTCGAACCCGTTCTACACGCCGAAGCAGGGCTGAACGCGCGCCCCGTTCCTACGCATCCCTTATCAAGACGACAGACAGCACGCGGCCGACCCGAGCCGCCCCCTGGAGGAAACATGGAATACGTCCGCCTCGGCCAGTCCGGCCTGAAGGTCTCCCGCCTGTGCCTCGGCACCATGAACATGGGCACGCCGCAATGGAAGCCGTGGATTTTCGACGAGGCGCAAAGCGAGCCGATCGTGCGCCGCGCGCTGGATGCCGGCGTCAATTTCATCGACTTGGCCGATTTCTACTCGACCGGCGTGGGCGAGGAAGTGGTGGGCCGCATCCTGAAGCGCACGGCGCGCCGCGAGGAAATCGTGGTGACCACCAAGGTGGGCTACGACATGGGCGCCTATCCGAACGCGGGCGGCCATTCGCGCAAGCACATCTTCGACGGCATCGACGGCTCGCTCAAGCGCCTCGACATGGATTACCTCGATATCTACATGCTGCATTTCTTCGACGTGAACACGCCCGTCGAGGAAACCATGAGCGCGATGAACGACATCGTGCGCGCGGGCAAGGCGCGCTATATCGGCGTGTCGACCATGTACACGTGGCAGTTCGCGAAGATCATGCAGGCGTGCGAGCGCAATGGCTGGGCCAAGCCGATCAACATGCAGTTGCAACTGAACCTCGCCTACCGCGAGGAAGAGCGCGAGATGGTGCCGTATTGCCAGGACCAGGGCGTGGGCGTGTCGGTGTTCAGCCCGCTCGCGCGCGGCCTGCTGACTTGCGACGCGCAATCCACGCGCAACCAGACCGATTTCTTCACAGCGCAAATGTACGGCGACCCGGCCTCGCTGGCCGTGGCGCAATCGGTGGCCGCCGTGGCGCGCCGCCGCGGCGTCGCGCCGGCGCAGGTCGCACAGGCCTGGGTGCTGGGCCGCCCGGGCGTGTCGAGCATGCTGGTGGGCGCCGATTCGGTGGCGCAGTTCGACAGCGCGCTGGCCGCGCTCGATACCCGGCTCGATGCCGAGGAACTGTACGAGCTGGAGCGCAACTACACGCCGTGCGACCTGATCAACGACTACACGGCGGGCCGCCGCATCGCGCGCGAATCGCGCCCGGCGCAGGGCGAATTCGCCGGCGATTTCTCGTCGGTGCCGGAAGCCGCCTGAGGCACACCGCCCATTCATAAGGAATCAGAACGATGAGCGAATTTCTGAAGCGCGGCCATTACATTGGCGGCGAATGGCATGAAGCGGCGCCGGGCGAGGCCACCTACGCGGTGCTGAACCCCGCCACCGGCGAGACCATCGTGCAGGTGGCGCGCGGCGGCGAGGCCGAAACGCGGCAGGCGATCGCCGCCGCCGAACGCGCGTGGCCCGCCTGGCGCGCGCTGACCGCCAAGGAGCGTGGCGCGCGCGTCAAGCGCTGGGGCGAGTTGATGCTGCAACACCGCGACGCGCTGGCCGAGCTGCTCACGCGCGAGCAGGGCAAGCCGTTGGCCGAGGCGAAGGGCGAGGTGGGCTACGCCGCCAGCTTCTTCGAATGGTTCGCCGAGGAAGCGAAGCGCATGTACGGCGACGTGATCCCGAGCCCGAAGCCGAACTCGCAGATCATCGTGACCAAGGAGCCGGTGGGCGTGGTGGCCGCCATCACGCCGTGGAATTTCCCGCTCGCGATGATCACCCGCAAGGCCGGCCCCGCACTGGCGGCCGGCTGCACGATGGTGCTGAAGCCGTCGGAGGAAACGCCGCTGTCGGCGTTCGCGCTGGCGGTGCTGGCCGAGCGCGCCGGCATCCCTGCCGGGGTGTTCAACGTGGTGTCGGGCGACGCGGTGGCGATCGGCGGCGCGTTGACGGCCTCGCCGGTGGTGCGCAAGCTGTCGTTTACCGGCTCGACGCGGGTCGGCAAGTTGCTCGCGCAACAATCGGCCGATACGCTCAAGAAGCTTTCGCTGGAGCTGGGCGGCAATGCGCCGTTCATCGTGTTCGACGACGCCGATCTCGATGCCGCCGTGGAAGGCGCGATGGCGTCGAAGTTCCGCAACACCGGGCAGACCTGCGTGTGCGTGAACCGCTTCCTGGTGCAGGACGGCGTGTACGACGCGTTCACCGCCAGGCTGGCCGACGCGGTGCGCAAGCTGCGGGTGGGCAACGCGCTGGCGGGCGAGGTCGATCAAGGCCCGCTGATCAACGCCGCCGCGCTCGACAAGGTCGAGCGCCACGTGGCCGACGCCACCGGCCACGGCGCGCGGGCGTTGACGGGCGGCCGCCGCCACGCGCTCGGCGGCACGTTCTACGAGCCCACGGTGCTGGCCGACGTGGCCGCCGACGCGCTGATCGCCGAGGAGGAAACTTTCGGCCCGGTGGCGGCCTGCTTCCGGTTCGCTACGGAAGACGAAGCGATCGCCGCGGCCAACGACACGCCGTTCGGGTTGTCGGCGTATTTCTACACGCGCGACCTGGGCCGCGCCTGGCGCGTGTCGGCCGCGCTCGAAAGCGGCATGGTCGGCATCAACGACGGGATCATCTCGACCGAGGTGGCGCCGTTCGGCGGCGTCAAGCAATCGGGCCTCGGCCGCGAGGGCTCGAAATACGGCATGGATGAATACGTCGAATTGAAATATCTGATGATGGCCGGACTCGGCCGATGAACCGCCGGCGGGCGGCCGTGCCTTCGGGCGCGGCCGCCCGTTCCGCATCGAGCGGGCGGGGCAGGCAGCACACAACCACAACAATGTCGGAGGCAGCTTGAATCAACTCAATGTGCAAACGGGCGCGGTGCCCGGCGCGGCGCCGCTGGCGCGCGCCGCCGCCACGCCGCAGCGGGAAGTGCGGCTCGACGACGTGCCGCTCAACGGCTTCCACATCAAGATCGCCGGGCTCACGTTCGGCGCGCATTTCACCGAAGGCTACACGCTCGGCACCATCGGCTACGCGCTCGCCGCGCTCGGCAAGCAGATGCCGCTCGATGCGTTCTGGATGGGCGTGATCGGCAGCTCGGCGCTGATCGGCATCTTCCTGGGCAGTTTGATTTTCGGCTGGCTGTCCGACCGCATGGGCCGCCAGAAGATCTTCCTGACCAGCTTCGTGATCATCGTGCTGGCGTCGGCCGCGCAATTCTTCGTGACCTCGCCGGCCGAGCTCGCGCTGCTGCGCATCGTGATCGGTATCGGCATGGGCGGCGATTTCACCGTGGGCCACGCGATCCTCGCCGAATTCTCGCCGCGCAAGCATCGCGGCGCGCTGCTCGGCTCGTTCAGCGTGATCTGGACGGTGGGCTACGTGGTGGCCAACGTGCTCGGCCTTTACTACGGCAACGCCTCGCCCGACGCGTGGCGCTGGCTGCTGGCCTCGGCGGCGCTGCCGGCGTTCGTGGTGCTGATCGCCCGGCTCGGCACGCCCGAATCGCCGCGCTGGCTGCTCGGCAAGGGCCGCGCCGGCGAGGCGCGCGCGATCGTCGCCAAGCATTTCGGCGCGCACGTCGTGCTCGACGGCAGCGACGCGCCGCACGCCAGCCAGGGTTACGCGCGGCTGTTCCGCCCGGACATGATCCGCCGCACGCTGTTCAACTGCGCGTTCTTCGTCTGCCTGGTGATTCCGTATTTCGCGATCTACACGTTCCTGCCGACCATCCTGAAGGCGATCGGCCTGTCCGAAGGCTTCGGCGCGGATCTGCTGCTGAACGGCTTCCTGGTGCTCGGCGCGGTGATCGGCATCTGGCTGACGATCAAGATGTCGCGGCGCGGTTTCCTGATCGGCTCGTTCGCCGTGTGCTGCGCATCGCTGGTGGCGCTGGCCGTGCTGCCGCATTCGGCGGCGTTGTGGATGATCGTGGCGTTCGGCGTGTTCACGCTGACCATGTCGGCGTTCAGCAACCTGGTGGGGGTATTTCCGCCCGAGTGCTTCCCGACCGAGGTGCGCGCCTGCGGCGTGGGCCTGGCGATCGCGTGCAGCCGGCTCGGCTCGGCGATCGGCACGTTCCTGCTGCCGGTGGGCATCGCGACGCTCGGCTTTCACGTGACGATGTTCGCGCTGGCCGGCGTGCTGCTGGTGGGCATGATCGTGTCGATCGCGTGGGCGCCCGAAACCAAGCACCTGACGCTCGACGAGGCGTCGGGCAGCCACTGAGTGGGCGTGACGGAACCGTTCAGGTCTCCGTAGCGTTCAAGCCGACGAACCCGCGCGGCGGATGCGAATCCGCCGCGCGGGTTTCGTGCGTGCGCTCGCAACGCAGGTTCAGCGATGCAACGCCGCCTGCGTGCGCAGCCACGCGATGAACGCCACCACCAGCTCGTCGCCGAGCCGTGCCGGCGCGATGTCGAGCCAATAGCCGAACGGCCCGATCGCCTCCACCGGCGAGAGCGGCACGAGGCTGCCTTCGGCCAGTTCCTCCTCGATCATGCCGAGATCGACCACCGCCAGCCCCGCGCCCTTGCGCGCGGCGTGGATCGCCTGTTCGAGCGTCGAGAACTCGATGCCGTCGCCGATGCGCGCGAGCGGCACGCCGGCCTTGGCGCACCAGTCGGCCCACAGCGTCAGGCGCTTGCCTTCGTGCAGCACGTGCAGCGAGGGCACCTTGCCGAACAGCGCATCGAGCGGTGTGCCCGCATAGCGCGGCGCGCCCACCAGCGCGTGACGCTCCAGCATCAGGCGTTCCGATTGCAGGTCGGCGCGCGCGGCGCGGCCGAAGCGGATATGGCAGTGGCAATCGTCGGTGGGTTCGGTGCGGATCGACAGATCGACTTCGGGCAGCGCTTCGGACAACGTACCGAGGCGTGGCGAGAACCACTGGGTGGCGAACGTCGGCGGCAGCGAGACGGTCAGCCGGCGCTTGCGGCCCGGCTGCACGGCGGTGATTTCGAGGATGCCGCGCTCGATGGTGTCGAACGCCTGCTCGATGAACGGCAACAGCAGCAAGCCGGCCGCGCTCAGTTTGACGCCCTTGTGATCGCGCTCGAACAACTGCGCGCCGATGCTTTCCTCGAGCAGGCGAATCTGCCGGCTCACGGCGCCCTGGGTCACGCACAGGGAGGCCGCGGCGCGGTTGAAGCTCAGGTGATGTGCGGTCTCCTCGAAAAAACGCAACGCTATCAGCGAAGGCATCCGCCGCATGATTCTTTCCTTTCTGTCGTCTCGCTGCCAGCGCGTCCGGACGAGGTTCGCTCCGGAATTCACGGGCTGGCCGGCAGCTTTATGGCAGAAAAGCGTCGCGCGCGGCAGGCGGTGTTAACCCGAGGGCTGCGGCGAAGGGCGGGGCGGCGTGCAGGCTCAGGTGCCCGCGACGTTCAGCGCCGGGATTCGGGCGAACGTTTCGGCGATGAAATCCATGAACACGATCGCGCGTTTGGGCAGCAAACGGTTGGCCGCGTAGAGGATCTGGATCGGCACCAGCGGCGCTTCGTGGCCGCGCAGCACGCGCTTGAGCTTGCCGCGCGCCAGGCCTTCCTCGAACAGCCAGGCCGGCCCGTGCGCGATGCCGATGCCGGCCAGCACCGCTTCCTGCGCGGCTTGCGGCGAGTTGACCCGCAGCCGGCCGGTCACCGTTATTTCGGCATCCCGAAAGTGCCAGGTGCTGCCCGAGGCCAGCAGCGTGTAGACGATGCAATCGTGCTCGCTCAAGCCGGCCGGGTCGCGCGGCGTGCCGTGCTTGCGCAGGTAGGCGGGGCTGGCCACGCAGACTCGCTCGAACAGGCCGATGCGGCGCGCCCGCAACGCGCTGTCTTCGAGATGGCCGATGCGGATCGCCAGCTCGGCGCCTTCGTCGACGAGGTTCACGTAACGATCGCCGATCTGCAGGTCGAGCGACAGCGCCGGATAGCGCGCGAGGAACGCGCCGACCTGCGGCATCACGAACGCGTGCGCCAGCGCGGTGGGGCAGGCCACCCGCAGCAAGCCGGCCGGCGCGGTCTCGTCGCGCAGCGACGATTCCGATTCGGCTACCGCATCGAGAATGCGGCGCGCCTCGGCGTAATAGCGCTCGCCCTCGGGCGTCAGCGCCAGCCGGCGCGTGGTGCGCGACAGCAGGCGGGTTTGCAGGTGATCCTCCAGCGCGGCCACGTGGCGGCTCACGTTCGGCTGGCCGAGGCCCAGGTCGCGTGCGGCCGCCGAGAAGCTGCCCGTTTCCACGGCGCGTGCGAAGCAGGTCATCAACAGGAAACGGTCCATGGGCTGCGCCTCTCCATTCATGCAATCGAAGCATGGATTATATGCAGTGAGGCCGTCTTATCGTGATTCGAGCATGAGTCCATGCTTCGGTTTCGGCCCGGCGCATCCGCTGCCGGGCGCTCACGATCAGGAGTCGCACCATGTCCCGTCTGCAAGGCAAACGCACGCTCATCACCGGCGGCACCACCGGCATCGGCCTGACGACCGCGAAGCGGTTTCTCGCCGAAGGCGCGCGCGTCGTCATCACCGGCACCGATCCCGACCGCCTTGCCGAGGCCCGCGCGCAACTCGGCGGCGAAGTGCTCGCGCTGTGCGCCGATTCGGCCGATGTGGCCGCGCAACGCCAGCTCGCCGAAACGCTGAAGGCGCATTACGGCCAGCTCGACGTGGCGTTTCTCAATGCCGGGGTATCGGTGTGGCAGCCGCTCGATGCGTGGACGCCGGCGCAGTTCGACGCGTCGTTCGCCATCAACGTGCGCGGGCCGTATTTTCTGATGCAGGCGCTGCTGCCGGTGTTCGCGAAGCCGGCCTCGGTGGTGCTCAACACGTCGATCAATGCGCATGTGGGCGCGCCGAATTCGTCGGTGTACGCCGCCACCAAGGCCGCGCTGCTTAACTTGTCGAAGACGCTGTCGAGCGAACTGCTGGAGCGCGGCGTGCGCGTCAATGCGGTCAGCCCGGGGCCGGTGGATACGCCGCTGTACGACAAGCTCGGGATTCCCGAGGCGTATCGCGCGCAGGTCGATCAGCAGATCGTCGGCTCGATTCCGGCCGGGCGCTTCGGCATGCCCGAGGAAGTGGCGCAGGCGGTGGTGTATCTGGCCGCCGACGAATCGGCGTGGACGCTCGGCACGGAGATCGTGGTGGACGGCGGCCGGATGCTCAACGGCTGAGGGTGGCCGTTGAGGTCAGTGCGCTCAATGATTCGGAAACCCGATCATGGCCGCCCGCGTCAGCGTGGTGTTCTTGCTGACGCCGGCCGGCGCGTTGGCGAGCACCCACGCGGCCGACAGTTCTCCGAACGATTCCTTGCTCGACATGCCGTCGGTGGGCACGATCACCTGGAAGCCGCGCAACGCCGCCTCGCTCGCCGTGTACAGCACCGCGCCGTGCGCCACCGTGCCGGTGATGATCACGGTGCGAATCCCGCGGGCCTTCAGCGCCGCTTCGAGATCGGTGTTGAGGAACTTGTCGACGCCGGAGCGCACGACCGTTTCGTCGCCCTTGGCTGCGATCACCGGCGGCACGCCCGCGAGCGAGCCGGTGCTGGTCAGGCTGTAGACCGTCATCAGCTTCGCCGCGCGCGCCTCGGTCAACAGCCTGGCGACGGCCGGCAGCGAGGCGACGCAATCGGGGCGCTCCTGGGCGTTGCAGGTGCTGACGTCGAAATCGAGCAGCAGCAGCGCGGTGTGGGCGGGGTCGGTCACGCTCACGGGCTTGAGCACGGGGGGCGCGGGCGTGGCGATCGTGCTCCAGGATTCGATGACGTCGGCGCGGGCCAGGCCGCACAGCGGCAGCGTGAGCGCGAGGGCACAGAGGGTGTGACGAAGGCGAGGCATGGGCATCTCCGGGAAAGCCGCATGTAAGGCGCGGCGGCGGCTGTTCGAGCCTGCCGCCCTGCGCCGGGCCGGACGATTCTACCGGCCGGCCCGTGTCACTGCAGCGGCAATGCGTGTGGCTTGCGAACGGCGTTGGCTCGCCATTGCGAGGGCGGCAGCGCTTCCTCCTGCCGCCATGCGCTGCGAAACGCCTGCACGCTGCCGAAGCCGCACAGCTCGGCGATGCGCTCGACCGGCGCATCGCCGCCCTTCAGCAAGCTGCGCGCGAGCGCGATCCGCAGTTGCTGCTGATATTGCTTGAGCGTCATGCCGCACTCCTGAAGAAACATTCGCGCGAGATGGCGGTAGCTGACCGCGAAGCGGGCGGCCAGTTCGTCGTAGGGCAGCGTGCAATCGGGGCGATCGCTCAGGAAATCCTGCACGGCGTGCACCAGCGCGTTGCCGTGATCGCGATGGCGTAGCGGCGGGTCGAGCGCCGGATCGCGGCTCATGCGGCGGAACGGCACCACGTTCTCGCGCGCCACGCGCACGGCCACGGCGGCCCCGAAGTGCCGCGCGATCAGATGCAGCGCCAGATCGATGCCGGCCGACACGCCCGCCGACGTGCAGACGTGGCCAGCATCCACCAGCATCCGGTTCGGCAGCACGCGTGCGAGCGGATGGCGCTGCTGGAGGCGGTCGAGATGGTGATGATGGGTGGTGCACGGCCGATGGTCGAGCAGGCCCGCCGCGCCCAGCAGGAACGCGCCGGTGCAGACGCTGGCCAGCGCGACCTCGCCGAGCCGGGGCTGCACCTCGGCGCGCAGCCAGTCGACGATCTGCCGCTGGGCCGGCGTGGGCGCCGCCTCGAACGCGAACTTCGCGCCGATCACCACCACCAGATCGCCGCGCCGCAGGCGCGCGGGCAGCGGATGGATCGCGGTCAGCGCGAGCCCCTGGTAACTCTTCAACTCGCTGTGCGGCCCGATGCAACGCAGTTCCACTGGCGCGATGCCCAGCTCCGGCAGCGTGCCGAACACCTGCAACGGGCCGGCCAGATCGAGGATATGGACGCGCGGCGGCAGCACCAGGAAGATGCGCGACAAGCCGGCGTGATTCGGGAGCGATGCCTTTTGCATGACGGATGACGAGCCAGGGAAACGATGCCGGCATGGTGGCATCTTTTTTTCCATGCCGGTCAGGTTTCGGGCTGTTTCGGTGCTGGCCGATTCGTTAGGATGGCGCATCGCCGTGGCTGTTGCGCAGCCGGCAAACCGTTCACTCCATTCGATCGAGGCAGCCCGCCATGCTTGAAATCCGCCCCAGTTGCGAGCACTGCAACGTCGCACTCGCGCCCGATTCGCGCGACGCCCGCATCTGCAGTTACGAATGCACGTTCTGCGTGTCGTGCGTCGATCAGGTGCTGCACAACGTCTGTCCGAATTGTGGCGGTGGCTTCGAGAAGCGGCCGGTGCGGCCGGCGAGGGACTGGAAGGGCGGCAACTTCCTCGGCAACGATCCGGCGAGCGGCACGGTCAAGCACCGGCCGGTCGATCCGGCCGCGCATGCGCGCTTCAGCGCGGCGATTCGGGCGGTTGCGCCGGAGGATCGTTAACGCGATCGGCTTCCGTTACCATGGCGGCGCGGCGCTGCCACCAGCGGCCGCTCACTAACAAAAAGGAGAGCCATGAGAACGGGGAAGCTGCTGGGGAGAGGGGCCGCCGTGCTGTCGATCGCACTGCTCGCGGGCTGCGCGTCGACGGTCCGGAATTACGGCCTCGACGATCATTTTTCGCCGGGCGAGGCCAGCACGGGATCGCAATCCACGCCGGAGCAGTGCGCGGCCACCACCGACGCGGTCTGGGTGGAAGGGCCCGAGTTCGGCGAATGCATTCGCTATTTCCCGTCGAGCGCGTTCGCGAGCGGCCGGGTGGCGCGCGCGATCGTGTTCATGGATGGCGATGTGCTGTCGCTGCGCGGCGCGTCGGCGAACTACGGCAAGTGGACGCCGCGCCGCGTGCTGGAAGCCGCGCAACAGGAGCAGCAGCGCGGCGGCACGCCGTACCTGTCGCTCGCCCGCCCGGGCGTGGACGGCAGCAGCGGCAATCAGAACCGCCGGCGCACGCGCTACGAAACCGAGGTGGTGAACGCCGCGCTGGATCGCATCAAGGCGCGCTACGGCATCGCCGAGTTCGGGCTGGTGGGGCAGTCGGGTGGCGGCGGGCTGGTGGCTTCGCTGATCGCCGAGCGGCGCGATGTGCGCTGCGCGGTGTCGTCGTCGGGCGTGACCGCGGTGGTGTACCGGGCCCGCGCGGCCGGACGGTCGAGCGACTGGACAGGCACGCCGCTATCGGGGGTCTGGGATCCGATCGACCAGTTGTCGCGCGTGCATCCGATGCCGGGCTTCCGGATGTTCGTGACCACGGATGGTTCGGACACCGATGTGGATGCCGGCTCGCAGGTCCACTACGTGGAGGCCGCGAAGGCGGCCGGCCTGCCGGTCGAGCAATTGATGGTGCACGGCACCGGCAGCTCGCATCACCAGACCTACCGGATCGGCAACCGTATCGTGGAGGATTGCATGCTGGGGCTGCCGACCGCCGGGATCGTGCGTACCTACAGCGGCCTGGACAACGGCTATGCGCAGATGGACGCGCTGGCCGCACGCGCTCGTGCGCTGGCGGCCGGCCAACCGGCGCAGACGGCCGCCGGGCCGGCCGATCGCGACGCGCGCGTGGCGCGCTGACCGAACCGGCCGGCAGCGGGCGGCAGCGGGCGATAGCGGCCGGCATCGCGCCGCCCGCTGCCGTGCCGCGACGTCAGTAAGCGGCCACCCAGTGCCCCGGAATCCACGCCCAATGGTTGCCTTCCCAACGGTAATGCCCCTTCACCCAGTGATAGCCCGGCGCGGGTGCCACCGGCACCACCTCGACCACCGGAGCGGGGCGCGGCGGCCGCGCCGGGGCGACCACGCAGGCGGAAAGCAGCGCCGCGCAGGCGCAGGCGGCCAGGGCGGCGCGCGATGTCGATCGGTTGTTCATGTGTTGTCCTCCCAAGGACTGTTATCGATGTCGTGGTGAAAATGCCGGCGTTCCGGCCGGCGCGGCGGCGGGTTGTGCGTCAGGCGCGCACGAGGCCCGTCATCGGTTGTCGCGACGCGGCGCGGTCGAACAGCGTCGCGCCGGTGCGTTGCGGATCGAGCCGCAACGTTTCGGCCGCCGCGCCCGCGATCAGCGCGTCGAGCGAGGCGGTGGGCTTGAGGTCGCGCCCTTCGTACAGATCGGCGCTGCGCAGGCCGGGCCAATCGGCGATCACGCGCCCGCCCTGCACGGCGCCGCCCAGCAGCATCGCGACCGAGCCCTGGCCGTGATCGGTGCCGCCCGTGCCGTTGGCGGCGGCGGTGCGGCCGAACTCGGTGGCGACCACCACGGTGGTGTCGTTCCACACCGGCCCGAGGCCGTCGCGCAGCGAGGCCAGCATCGCGTCCAGGCCCTTCAGCACGTTCGACAGCCGCGCGTTCTGCGCGCTGTGCGTATCCCATCCGCCGGTTTCGATCATCGCGATGCGCGGGCCGTCGTCGCGCGCGAGGAAGCTCGCGGCCAGCTTGCCGACGCTGGCCGGGTCCTGCCGCGCGCCGGCGTCGTGAGCCAGGCCGCGCGCTTCCATCGCCGAGGCCCACAGCGGCCCGAGCTGCGCGTCGCGTTCGTAGAGCGCCGAGACCCGCGTGAGCAGATCGTCGGGCGCGCCGGGCAGGCCCGACGGCGCGTACGAGGTCACGCGCGCCGCGCCGCGCAGCGCGGCCGGCACGGTGGGCGCGAGCGCGATGGCGTTCTCGCGCGTGGCTGGCAGCATCGCCACGAGGCGGTTGAGCCAGCCGTCCTTGACCTGATACGGCGCGAGGCCGCCCGTCTCCAGCACGTTCTGGCCGTCGAAATGCGAGCGGTCGCGATAGGGCGAGGCGATCGCGTGCACGAACAGCGCCTGGCCGTCCTGGTACATGCGCGCGGTTTGCGCGAGCGACGGATGCAGCGCGAAGGTGCCGTTCAGATGCGTCGATCTGGACGGATCGACCGCCAGTTCGCCGCGCAGCCGCGCGTAATCGGGATCGGCGTACGGCGACAGGATCGTGAGGCCGTCGGCCGCGCCGCGCTGGATCACGAACACGAAGCGGCGCTCGGTGGCCACGCTGGCGAACGCGATGTGCGGCGCGACCAGCAGGGCGCCGGCGCTGGCGGCGAGGGTGCCGAGGAATCGGCGACGTGAACCGGGCATGGTTATCTCCGCTGGAAATCGGGCGAGACGAGCAGCAGCGCGAGCGCGGTGGTGGTGCTTTCGGCGCGCGATACCGCGGTGGAGGTGGCGTCGCCGAGCGTGCCGGCGAACAGGGTGGTGCCGAGCGCGCGCGGATCGACGCGGTCGCCGGTGCGCGCCGCGAGCCGCTGCGCGACCTCGACGCGCCGCACCAGCGCGTCGGGCGCGGCCCAACTGGCGGCGATGTCGTCGTAGCCGGCCGGCGAGCCGGGCCGCCAGACGGGCTGGCCCAGTTGCGTCAGCAACGGTGCGGCCTTCAGGTTGCCGAGCGAGGTCCAGCCGAGCCCGCGCAGCGACGAGACGGTCCAGTCCCACGGCGTCTTGAACTTGGCATGCGTGCTCGACCACGCCTCGGGCGATTCGACCAGCGTGCGATAGACGGTCGGCAGATCGCCGCCGCTCTGCTCGAAGGCGCGCGCGATGCGCTCGGTCAGCGCCGGCGGCGGATCGTCGGCCACGAAGTGGCGCGCCAACTGGAACGCGAGATGGCGGCCGGTGGCCGGCGCGCGGGCGAGATCCTGCAGGACGGCGCGCGCCTGGGCTTCGCCATCCTGATCGTAGCGGCGCCCCAGAACGGTGCGCACGCCCGGCTCGTGCAGCGCGGGGCGGAACACGAATGCGCCGGGCGGCGCGTCGTTCGGCTGCGGGCCGCGAACGCCGGCCACGCTCCAGCCGGTCAGCGCGCGCGCGAATTCGGTCACGTCGGCCTGGGTGTAGCCGCTGCGTGCGCCGAGCGTGTGCAGCTCCATGATCTCGCGCGCGAGGTTTTCATTGAGGCCGCGCTTGCGGGCCGGGTCGCGCGCTTCGGCGCGCAGGGCGGCGCGGCTGTCGGGGCCGACCGAGCGCGTCTGATCGAGGAACAACTGCATGGCCGGGTGCTGTTCGGCGGCCACCAGCATGTCCTCGAAGCGGCCGAGCACGTGCGGGCGGATCGCTTCCAGTTCGAACGCGCCGGCCAGCCCGGCCACCTGGCCCTTGTCCACCGACACCGCGAAATGGTTGGCCCAGAAGTGCACGAGCCGCTCGACGAACGGCGCGGGCGTGACCAGCGCGCTCGCGACGCGCGCATCGACGGCGTCGCGATAGACGCCGACGCTCTCCTTGCGGATCGCCTGGTTGACGGCCTGCCGCGCGGCCTGCGCGGGATTGGCCGGTGCCGATGCGGCGGCCGAGGGCGTGGACGCCGTTGCCGGCAGGGGCGCGGGCAGCGGCTGCGAGGCCTGCGTTTGACCGGCTTCGGCGCGCAAGTCGCGTCGTTCGTCGCCGAACCGCGTTGCCAGCGCCACCGCGCCGGGCTGGTCGGCCCACGCGGCCGGGCGCGGCTCGTAGCGCGCGAACTGATCGAGCAGCCAGGCTTTCGGGTCGGGCGGCGCGCTGTCGTCGGCGCGGGCGCCGAGGCCGAAGCGGTTCAGCGCGATCGCCGCCGCCTGGGTGCGGGACGGAACGTTCATACGGAGTCCTGCCGGCGTGGAAGATAAGCGTTACACGGCGCAGGCGCGGGAATCCGTCGCGTGAGGCGAAAAAATTTCGGGGAAGCGGAGTTGGGAACAGGCGGGGGAAGCGGGTGATGCGGGAGAGGTGGAGGAAGCCGGAGAAGCCGGAGAACGCGAAAGAAAGCCGAAAAAAGTGCGAAATCGCGCCGCCAGGTTCAACCGGCGCACAAGGCGTGCGCCGGACCGCGAAACCTTATTCCTCGCCCGGCCACCACGGCTTCGGGGCGCGATCGATCAGGTAATCGTCCGGTTCCTTGCCCTGCAGCCACTTCGGGCGCGGGCCGCGGCCGGACCAGGATTGGCCCGAGGACGGATCGTAGTACTTCGCGGGGGTGGCCTTGCGCGGCTTGAGCGTCTGGCGGAAGCCGGCCGCGCGCAGCAGCTCGTCTTCGGTAATGCCGAATTCCTGCACTTGATCCTGCAGCGTCGCGAGCAGGGCGCGTTTGCCGTCCGCCTTCGCGTCCGCGATCTGGCGGTCGAGTTCGCGCAGTTGTTCTTCGAGAACGTTGAGGTTATTGCTCATTGTGGGTCGGCGGGGCGATAGGTGGGCGGCAAGTGTCGATAGGGCGCCATATTACTAGGCTCTGACCACAATTTCACGAATACCTGCCATCGACATTGATTATTCGACGCATTTAATGACAGCCGATTACCGGGCGCAAGCCATTTATGACGATCGGGACGCACAGGCACGCCGGCCGCCCCAAAAGCAACGCGCCGCACAGCCGGAACGGCACTGCGCGGCGCGTGAGTCGAAACGCAACCCGGGGTCAGGCTGCCACCCCGGACGAATGGTCAGGAGGCGATACCCACCCCGAACACGTGCATCTTGCCGGCGCTGACCTGGCGCGGCAGCGTGATGCTCGACACGATCTTGCCGGCGGGCACGGGAATCGTCTGCGCGAAGATGTAGGTCTTCACGCCGTCCTTCTGGCCGTCGCCGCCGTTGCGGTAGGCCATCGTCACGGCGATCGCCGAGGCCGGGCTGGCACCGCCGCCGTTCAGCGTCCAGTCGTCGAACGCCAGCGTGACGGCCTGGCTGGTGCCGTCGGCGAAGTTCAACTGCGCCACGCCCGTGCTCGGCCCGTTATTGGCCGAACCGAGCACCACCACGCCCTTGCCGCCCGGCACCGGTGTCAGCATCACGGTCTGGCCGACGGTTACGGCGTTGTCGAGCGTGAGCGGGCCGCCGCCGATCGTCACGTTCGCGCCCGCCACCGGGAACGGCTTGCCCGGCTGCACCCCGGCCGCCGCCAGCGCGCTCAGCGAGTAGCTGAACAGGCTGCCGTCGAAATCCGCGCCCTGGCCGTCGGTGTTGCTGGCGCCGTCGGCGCTGAAGCCGCGATTGTTGAAGCTGTCGGCCGCATCGAGCGCCACCGGCACGCCGAACGACGGCGGCGGCACGTTGGTGCCCCACTGGGTCGGCGCATCGCCCATCGCGAAGCGCAGGGTCGCGCCGTTCGCCAGCTCGTCGTAGGCGATCCACGGGCTGTGCTGGGCACGGCCGTCGATCGACAGCGACTGCACGTAGCTCGACGCCGGCGCGCCCGAGGCGCGAATCCGCAGGCTGCGGCCGTTGCCGAGCCGCACGTCGATCTGCGGAAACTGCGGGCTGCCGATCGCCAGGCCCGCCACGCCCGGGATCTCCGGATACAGGCCGAGCGCGCCCCACACGTACCAGCCGGACACGGCGCCGAGGTCGTCGTTGCCGGGCAGGCCGTCGGGGCCGGTGCCGAAGGCGGTGCTCATGATCTGCTGCACCGTGCGCTGCGTGCCCGAGGGCGAGCCGGCCCAGTTGTAGAGCCAGGGCACCTCGAAGGTCGGTTCGTTGCCCATGTAGAAGTTCGGCAGGCTCAGGCCGGCGTTGAGCACCGTGAAGAAGGTGTCGAGCCGCGAGGTCACGGCGGTGTTGCCGCCGAGCTGCGCGAACAGGCCGGCCGGGTTGTACGGCACCATCCATGTGTACTGCTCGGCATTGCCTTCCACGTAGTTGTCGCCGCTGCTCGGCGTTTCGGCGATCCACGCGCCGTTCGACTGGCGCGCGGCGATCAGCGGCGGCGTGAGCGAGGTGTTCAGCAGGTTCTGCCAATACGCCGAGCGGCCCAGCAGCATGCGCTGCGTGGCGGTGTCGCCCATCGCGGCGGCAAAGCGCGAGATCGCGAAATCGCTGCTCGTGTATTCGAGCGTGGACGACGCCTGCCCCCATTCGCCGCTGGTGATGTAGCCCGTCTGCAGATAGCTCGCGCGGCCGCCGTTGGTGGTGGCGCCGTTGCAGGCCGTGCCGGGGATGTTGGCCATCTTCACCATGTGCTGCAGCGCCGATTGCGTGTCGAAGCGGCGCGCGCCGAATGCATAGGCGTTCGACACGATCAGCGAGCCGGCGTCGCCCGGCATCACGCCGTCCTCGACGTTGTCGTTGACCCAGTGCGGAATCGCGCCGCACTGATCCGCGTCGTTCACGAGCGACTGGATCATGTCGCTGGTGTCTGACGGATTCAGGATCGCCTTCAACTGGATCAGCGAGCGGTAGATGTCCCAGCCCGAGAACGACGAGTATTGCGCGCCCTGCCCCTTCGCGACCTGGTGCACCTGGCTGTCGAAGCCGATGTACTGGCCGTTGGCGTCGCTGAAGATGCTCGGCGCCCACAGCGCGTGATACAGCGCGGTGTAGAACTTGGTCTTCGCGTCGGCCGTGCCGCCCGCCACGCGGATCGCGTTCAGCGCGTCGTTCCAGGTGGCGTCGGCCTGGGTGCGCACGCCGTCGAAATCCCAGCCGCGGTTTTCCGCGTCGAGGTTCGCCCGGGCGTTCGCCACGCTGACGTACGAGATGCCGATCTTCATCTTGACCGTCTTGCCCGAGGCGAACGCGAGATGCGCCACGCCCTGCGAGACGGACGTGCCCGACACGAACGGCCGGTCGAACATCGCGTAGAAGTACACCGGCACCGCCACCGAGTTGCCGCAGAAGCCGCCGCCGGTGGTGCTGCCCGAGATCACGCTGTCGGATACCTGCGTGATCGCGCCGGCCGTGGAGGTGCGCGTGTTGGTGCGGGTGGCGTCGAGCACCAGCAGCGCCGGCTTGCCGGACGGGTAGGAAAACTGACCGAAGCCGGTGCGCAGCGTAGCCGTCAGTTCGACCTTGATCTGCGAATCGAGCAGCACCGAGTAATAGCCGGGCTTGGCGATTTCATTCGCATGACTGAAGGTCGGCACCAGTTGGGTGGCGTCGGTGGTCGGCATGACGGGGAATTCGCCGTCGTTGCCGCCGCAGCCCGCGCCGGGCATGTGGGTGACGCTGAAGCCCTGGATCGAGTTGATGTCGTAGTAATAGCCGGCCGGCGAGCCCGGCTCCTTGCTGTTGTTCGGCGCGGGCGTGGTGTTGGTGTCCGGCGCCCATTGCACCATGCCCGACGGCAGGCCGGCGGCCGGCACCACGCTGCCGGCCTGGCCGGCCGGAACCGGGTTCGGCGAATTGCTCGCGAGCGTGCCGATCAGCGGATCGACATACTGCGTCAACGACAGCGCGCGGCCGTCGTCGAGATTGACCGTATCGGCAGCGTTGGCCGAAGGCCGTGCCGCCAGCACCGACGCGGCCCCTGAGCCGCCGTCGTCACCCCCGCACCCGCTCAACGCGCACGCCACGGCCAAGGTGGCGGCGAGCGTCGTGAATCGATTCATGATCGTCTCTCTCCGTTCTTCTCTGCTTCTTGCATGTTCGGCGACTCGTGCGAACGAACCGCCGGCTCGTCGTGAATCTTTTGCTTCATTTTCTTTCCGAATCTTTGCAGCGGTAACAAGACTAGGAGTCGCCGTCCGGCGTCGTCAATCGAATAAACACATCTGTAATATTTTTCTTGGATTTACTAAACGATGCGCAACGTGACGCAACGCAACGCGGTTGTGTTCAATGTTTTCGTGCGGGATTTTTCGAGCGGCGGATGCGGCGCTGCAGTGTGCGCGCGAGCGCTCGGGCGAGGGCGTGTCGGCGCGGCCTTTTCGTCGCGTGAAAGGCAATTGTCAGACAAGATGCGCGATCGAAGGCGATAGACTGCCGCACCTCCATTACGTGCTCGCGCGACGCGAAAGCCGTCGCGCATGCCGGAAGCTCGAATGTTTTCGCGGCATGCCGGCATCGGAACGACAACACCATGTCCGGGATTTTCCACTCGAAGTTTGGGCCACTGCGCCGGGTTGCGGCCCGCGTGGCGACGGTCCGCTCGTCCACCTGGCTGCAACTGGCCGGCACCGCCCTGCTCGCGGTGCTCGGTTGCGCACCGGCCGTCGAGGAACTGATGGCGCCGCTCGACCGGCGTTACTGGCACCTCGCGTTCTCGGGTTCCGATCACGGGCCGCGCGACAAGGTCGCCGTGATCATGATCGACAAGAAGACGTTCGCCGAACTGGGCGATATCCGGCGTTACGTGCGCGCCGATTTCGCCGGCGTGCTCGAGCGCGTGACCGGCGCCTCGAGCGTCGTGCTCGACATGATGATGATTTCGCCGACCCGCGACGATGCCGGACTCGCGGCCGTGATCGCGCGGCGCGGCAATGTGGTGCTGCCGGCGCACGTGACGCTGCTCGACGGCCGCGCCGATACGGTGATGCTGCCGTCGAAACCGCTGCACGAAGCGGCCGCGGCGATCGGCCAGCGTCGTGTCACGGTGAGCAGCAACCAACTGGTGCAGGGCATCGTGCCGTCCATCCCGTACCGCGACGGTGAAGCATTCGCCCATGTCAGCCTGCAGGCGATCCGCGTGGCGCAGGCGCGGCATCCCGGCCTGGTCGCGCCTGCGCGAACCGGCGAGCGGCTCGCGCGGGCGGAGCGTGACGGTGCGGAGCCGGTGCTGCTGTTCCTGCCGCCGCGTTTCGATCTCGCCCGCCATTCGTTCGTGGACGTCCTGAAAGGCCGGGTGCCGGACGCGGCGTGGCGCAACCGGATCGTGTTCATCGGCGACGGGATGTCCGATCTGGCCGGCGTGTTCTATCTCTCGCCGGGCAGCGCGGAGAAACTGCGTCGCGCGGAAGTCGATGCGCTCGCAACCGAAGCGCTGCTCGACGGGCACCTGATACGGCGCATGCCGCTGGCGGTGCGAGGGGTGGCCGGCATGGCCGTTGCAATCGGCGTGTTGCTGATCTGCCTGTTCGTGCCGGGATGGCGCATGTATGGATTCGTGCTGGCGTGGCTGGCCCTGTTCGTCGCCGGGGCGGTGGTGGCGCTGGTGTATGGCGCGTGCTGGGCGCCGGTCGGGCCGCCGCTGGCCGTGTGCGTGACGATCTTCTCGATATGCGGCTGGCGGCGGGCGGACCGGCTGCGAGCCGCGTTGATGCGCGAATACCGCAGCTTGCGCGGGCTGGCGCACCGGCACGCGGTCGCGGACCTGGCGCAAACGGCGGGCGCCGATGATCCGGCGCCGGGCGCCTACCGCCACGACAGCGACGTTGCGCAGGCGATGTCGCGCATCCGCGCGTGGCAGTCGACCTACGTCGATGTGATCCATACGCTGCCGTATCCGGTCTTCGTCGAGCAGGACGGCGCATTGCGGATGTGCAATGCGTGCGGGCACGCGATGCTCGGCACCCTCGATGCGGATCGCGACACGGCCGCCCGGCGGGTGCTGGACATCGCGCACGACACGATCCTGGCGGCGCGGGACACCGGCCGGATTCATTCGGTTGAACTGATGATGAATGCGCGCATCCACCTGATGATGGTGACGCCGTTCGGCGGCGGCGATCCTCGGCGTTCGACCGGCAGCATGATCTGCCTCGTCGATATTCATGCCATCAAGGCAACGGTCGAAAATGACCGCCTCACGCTGCGCCATATGGCGCACGATCTGCGCAATCCGCTGTCGACGGTGCTGTCGCTGCTCGAACAGCGCGGTGTCGCCGACGCCGCGCCGGATGCGGATTTCCTGGCGGATCTGCACAAGCTGGTCGATTACAGCCTGCGCGTGGCCCAGGATTTCACGCAACTCTCGCGTGCCGAACATCTCGACAAGGAGGCCTATGTGACGGTGCCGGTCAGCGACTGGGTGATGGAGGCGGTCGATCAGGTCTGGCATGCGGCGAACGCGAAGCAGATTCGCCTGGAATGGCCGGATGAGGCAGACGGCGAGGTTTTCGTGCTCGGCAATCGCAACATGCTGCTGCGGGCGCTGATCAACCTGCTCGATAACGCGATCAAATACTCGGAGGCGGGAACCACCATCGACGTTTGGATCGACGCAGGCGATGGCAGGGTGTCGATCGTGGTGGCGGACGCGGGCCGCGGCATTCCCGAAGCGGCGATGCCGCGCTTGTTCGAGCCGTTCTTTCAGGTGGGCGGGACGGAGCGCGACGCGAGTCGGGGCGTCGGGCTCGGGCTGCCGTTTGTCAAGGCCGTAGTGGAGCGTCACGGCGGATCGATCGAGGTGGCCTCGGTGCCGGGGCACGGCAGCCGCTTTACCGTGTGCTTGCCGGTTGTCGGTGCGGAATGCCGCGAACCCGGTTGAGTCGTTGCGGATGCAACGAAAAAGCCCCCGCGCGAGGCGGGGGCGGACCGGCATCGATCGATGCCGGCCGAGCGACGCGCAGGCCGCCATGGCGCGGTTGCATGCGCCACGGGCCCTGCGTCACGGGCGGAGGTCAGTTCGCGTACTTGTCCCAGGCTTGGGCCCACGCGGAGCCCTTGCCGGGTTCGTAGGCCCAGGCCGCCATCGAACACCAGTTGGTGTACGGGAACGGTTTGCATCGGTACAGTTTGCCGCGGTTCGATACGATGTCGCCGGCAGCGTACCGGGTGCCTTCCTTGTATTGCGGATGCGTGCCGGCTTCGTTGCCGGGGTTGCCGGTGCCACCCGAGCCGCCGGTGCCGCCTTCATGGCCAGGGTTGCCGGTGCCGCCCGAGCCGCCGGTGCCGCCTTCATGGCCAGGGTTGCCGGTACTGCCCGAGCCGCCGGTGCCGCCTTCGTTGCCGGGGTGGCCTGCGCCGCCGCTCCCGCCATTGCCGCCTGCGCTGCCGCCGAACGACGTCCATGCGTCGCCCCATGCGAAGCCCTTGCCCGGCTCATAGGCCGCCGGTGCCATCGAGCACCAGCCGCTGTACGGGAACGGCTTGCACTGGAACAGCTTGCCGAGGTTCGACACCACATCGCCCGCCTTGTATTGCGTGCCCGCCTGGTAGGCCGGATATTCACCGCCAGTGCCGCCAGTGCCGCCGGTGCCGCCGGTGCCGCCAGTGCCGCCGCCGGTCTCGCCGCCATTACCCGCGCCGGCCTCGCCGCCATTGCCTGCGCCACCGTGACCCGCATCTGCCGCCTTGATGCGAACCGTGTGCTGGGCGGAAGACGACAGCTTGCCGTCGCTGGCCTTCACCGCGAACGTGAACGACTGGTCCTTCGCCAGCTTCGGCGCGGTGAAGTTAAGCGTTGCGCCGGACGGCTGCGCGGTGATGCCCGCCGGAATCGTCCATTGGAACGTGAGCTTGTCGCCATCCGGATCGGTGGATTGCGCGGCCGACAGCGTGACGGACTGGCCGCCATTCGCCTCCGCCGGCCCCGTGAGCCGCGCAACCGGCGGGTGGTTTTCCGCCGGGGGCGGCTTGACCGACGCGTCGGCCTTCGCCGTGACGGACACCTGCGCGCTGCCCTTCAGGCCCGCCGGGTCGGTCACCGTGACGCGGAACACGAACCGCGTGTCCTGCTGCACGGCCGGGATCGCCACCGTGGCTTTCACACCGTCTGCATGACTGATTGTCAGCGGTGCGCCGCCGATCTGCTCCCACCGGTACGACAGCACGTCCTTGTCCGGGTCGTGCGATTTCGAGGCGTCGAGCGTCACGGTAGCGGGGCCGGTTACCGTCATGTCCGCCCCCGCGTTCGCGACCGGTGCGTGGTTCTGCGTGCCGCCCTGATCGTGACCGAGGCCTTCGTGCATCGCGTTCAGGATCTCGCCGTTGTCCGCATCGATTTCCCATGCGAACATGCCGCCCAATTGATGCTTGCGCACATAGTCGCCCTTCGCGACCACCGAGCGCGCATCATCGAACGTCACCAGTTCGCCCGTGCCCTTGTTGAAGACATAAGGGGCTTCCGCCGTCTGGTCGTAATGGTATTCGTAGCCGTTGATGCCGGCGTTGTTCGGTCCTACCATCTTCGAGGCGATCGCCTTGTAATCGACCACACCCGGCTCCCAGCTGCCCGGAACCGGCCCGGTGGCGGTGCCCGTGAACGGGTTGCCGTCGGAGTAGCCCGACACGCCCGTCCAGCCGCGGCCGTACATTGCCGCGCCGAGGACGATTTTCTTCGAATCCACCCCTTGCGCGAGCAGCGCCGCAACGGAATTGTCCGCCGTGTAGTCCGTGTCGGGCCGCCAGGCCGGCGCATACAGCGCGGTTTGATGGCCGAGATCCGTCAGGCTGAATGCACCGTAGAAGTCGTAGCTCATGTCGAAGACATAGTTCATGTACTTCGACGCTTCCTTGTAGTTCACGACGCCGATCTTGTCCCGGCCCGAGCCGATCGCCGATGTCAGCTCGTAGGTCTTGCCGGTTTCCGCCGAGAGGCGATCGAGCATCTGCCGCAGTTCCTTGATCAGCGTGACATACAGCGCGCCATCCGTGGCCGGATTGCCGAGCGCGGGATTGGCGCCCTTTCCGCCGGGGAATTCCCAATCGATATCCACGCCGTCGAAGAATTTCCAGGTACGCAGAAGCTGTTCGGTCGAATCGATGAACACCTTGCGCTTGGCCGGATCGTGCATCTGGAAGAACGGGTCGGACAGCGTCCAGCCGCCGATCGACGGCAGGATCTTCAGATCCGGATTGCGCTTCTTCGCGGCCATCATCTGGCCGAGCACGCCCTTGAGCTGCGAGTTGGCCGTCTGCCCCGGCAGCGTCACGCCGATCTCGCCCCAGGTGTCATGAATCGCCACGCTGTAATCGGGCAAGCCCCGGCAGGTCTGTTGCAGTGCGCGGAAGGCATTGGGCCCATCGTGCGCGAGCGAGCCGTTGACGGTTTCGCCGCCGCAGATCGGAACGAAGGCATAGAGCAGGTGCGTCAGGTTCTCGACCGGCACGTTGTCCACGCTGAACTTGCGATCGTAGATCGACCAGGTCGCGAAGTAGGCCGCCACCACCGAATCCTTGCTTTTCGCAAACGGCTTGTTGGTCTTGCTGGCGTTGTCCGGCAGCGTGTCGGCAAGCTCCGGGATCGTATCGAACACGGTCACGTCGATCGGCGCGCTGTCGGCCGAGGCGCCGTTCGCGTCGAACACGCGTACCTGCATCTTTTTCACGCCCGCGGTCTTGACGTTGGCCACCACGGTTCCGCGTTGCGCGCCGCCGGGTGTCAGCTTGATTTCCGAGGCGCTGTCGATCGTGCCGTCCACCACCGCCACCGCCTTGACCGCGGTGCCGTTGCTCCAGATATCGAAGGGCAACGGCACGTCGACCTTCTTGTTGAGCTTGACGAGATCCTTGTAGGGCGCGGCCCCGGCCTGCTGCAGATCGATCTCGACGAAGCCGTGCGGCTTCGAGGTGATTTCGTATTGCCGAAGACTGGGCGTGCCCGGCGCGGCGCTGGCCGAATGCGCGAAGCAGAGCAGGCTGGCCGTGGCGATCGTGGCGAACGCCAGCCTTTGCGAGCGGCCGGACAGGCTAATGATGCTCGATTGACGGGCATGGGATTGATTGAAACGCAATTTGATCGTCATCCTTAATGATGTGAACGAATGTCTGAGCAGACTCGCGCATTGTTTTGGCTTTGCCCGCCGGCGCCAATCAACCTGAATGCATGTTTAATCAATCTCGAAATAGGAGGGGGGACGGACTTCGAGTTTGAGAATATTTTCAGGAAGGTTGTTGCGTCCGCATCGGCCTCGGACAATGACGGCGTCGTGCATGGGGGCAGTGCCGCCCGGTGCGTCGGCAGGTCAACCGAGGAACACAACGTGAACGTGACCATTCGAAAATGGAAAGCAGCGCAGGCGCAGCGGGGCTTCACCTTGCTGGAACTGCTGGTGGTCTTGCTGATCATTGCGCTGTTGGCGGGTTATGTCGGGCCGAAGCTGTTCTCGCAGGTCGATAAGGCCAAGGTGCGCACGACCGAATCGCAGCTCAAGACGCTCGGCGATGCCGCCACGCAGTTCCGGCTCGACACGGGCCGCTATCCGAGTGCCGAGGAAGGGCTCGATGCGCTGGTCACGCCGCCGCAGGACGCGCCCGGCTGGAATGGCCCCTACCTCGCGAAGGCCGTGCCGACAGACGGCTGGGGCCGCCCCTACCAGTGGAATGTGCCGGGCCGCGACAGCGAAGCGGAGATCGTCTCGCTCGGCCGCGACGGCCGCGTGGGGGGCAGCGGCGTCGATGCCGATCTCGTCCATGGCCTGTAAGCGTGCGGGGCGCGGGCTCGTCGTGGCGGCGTCGCTTGCCGCCGCCGCGCCTGCCGCCTCGGCGGGGAATTGCTTTACGGCGGCGGGCGAGCGGCACCGTATCGACCCGCTGCTGCTGGTCGCGATCGCGAAAGTCGAATCGGCGATGAATGCCCGCGCGATTCACACCAACGCCAACGGCACCGAGGACATCGGGCTCATGCAGATCAACAGCACGCATCTGCCGCGGCTGGTCCGGATCGGCATCACGCGCAAGCGTCTGATCGACGAGCCTTGCACGTCGGTCGATGCCGGCGCGGCGATCCTCGCCGGATTCATCGAACGCCATGGTTATACCTGGAATGCCGTCGGCGCCTATAACGCGGGCTCGTCGGCCACGCGTGCGCCGGCGCGCAAGACGTATGCGACGCGCGTTTGGCGCGCGTACCGGTTGCTGACCCGCGACCGGCACGCCAGCCTCGTGGCGCTCGATGCGTGGCGGGACGCGCCGTGAATGCGTTTCGGCTCCGCGTGCTGGCGTGCGGCGTGCTGGCCTGGCAGACGATCGAGGCGGCGAGCGAAGCCGAGGCGCGGGCGCGGATTGCCGCCCAGGGCGGCGTGGTGATCGCGCTGCGCCGCGCGCGGCCCGGTGTCCGCATGCGGGCGCCGAAGTTCGCGCTCGCGTTGTTTCTGCAGGAGCTGTCGGCCTTGCTCGATGCGGGCCTGGTGCTGGTCGAAGCGCTCGAGGCATTGCGCGACAGGACCGACGCCGGCCGCGCATCGCAGCATGTGATCGACGGGGTCCTCGCCGTGATGGTCGAGGGAAAGCCGCTTTCCGCGGCACTCGCGCGGCAGCCCGGGGTCTTTCCCGAACTGCTCGTCGCGACGATCGCCTCGGCGGAGGGGAGCGGCCAGTTGCCCGTCGTGCTGAAGCGCTACCAGCAATACGAAGTGCGGATCGCGCAGATGCGCAAGCGTGCGGTGAGCGCGCTGATCTATCCGGCTGTCGTGATCGGCGTGGGCGTCGCGATCCTGCTGTTCATGGCGTTCTTCGTGATTCCGCGTTTCGCGGTGGTGTTCGAATCGCTGACGGTGCTGCCGCCCGCCGCCCGCTTGATGCTGGGGTGGGCCACGTTGTTGCGCGAACACGGCGTGGCGGTGGGCGTGGCCGTCGCAGCGGCAGGGTTGGGCGCCGCCCTCGCAATCCGCGCACCGGTCACCAAGCGCCTGGTGCAACGGCTGATGTGGCGCGCGCCGAAGCTGCGCGATGTTTGCCTGCTGTTCACGCTGACGCGCTACTACCGCACCGCCGGGTTGCTGATTGCGGGCGGCACGCCCGTGATCGACGCGCTCGCGCTGTCCGGCAAGCTGCTGCCCGACCTGTTTCAGCCGCGCCTCGCGGCTGCGCTGGCCGAGCTTCGCGCGGGCCGGCCGGTGTCCACCGTGTTCGCGGCCCACGCCCTGACCACCTCCGTCGCGGTGCGCCTGTTGCGCGTGGGCGAGCAGGGCGGCGATCTGGGCGGGATGTGCGAGCACATCGCGCAGTTTCACGACGGCGCGCTCGACCGCGCGATCGATCTCATCAGCCAGGTCCTCGAGCCGGTGGTGATGCTGGCCGTCGGCGCGATAGTGGGCGCGGTGGTGCTGCTGCTTTACATGCCGATCTTCGAACTGGCCGGCAGCATCGGATAACCATCCGGCCGGGCACGGCATGCGTGCGCCGGATTGCGCCGATCAACTGGAAAATACAACGTGAAACCGCAACCGATCATCCAAGCTTGGCAGTCCGAATCGATGCATTCCGGTACCGGCTTCGCGGCGTATGCCGACGCGCTGCTGCGCGCCGACCCGAGCCGGCTTGCCGAGGTGGCCGCGTGCTGCGGCATCGCGCCGATCGGCGCGGCCCCGTTGCGCGCCGCCGCCACGCGCTTCGATCTGCTTTCGCTGCACGAGGCGCTGGCGCTGCGGGTTCTGCCGGTCGAGCATGACGCCGCGCCGGTCATCGTGGTGGCCGATCCGCTGTCGCGCAGCGTGCGTGACGAACTGCTCGCCCGCTTCGGCGCGCCGCGGGTGCGCATCGCGATGAGCCTGCCCGGCGAAGTCGAGGGGCGGCTTGCGGAGATCGAGTCGAACGAGCGTTCGATCGACAGCATCACGATCGATGCCGCCTCGGGCGAGACCCACGCCCAGCGTACCGAATCGATCTCGCTGGCGAGCATCGCCAGGGACGGAAGCCCGATCGTCCGGCTGGTCAATTCGACGCTGTACGACGCCCTGCAGAGCCGCGCCAGCGATATCCATCTGGAATCGGCGGCGGACGGGCTGACGATCCGCTACCGGATCGACGGCGTGCTGCAGTCGGTACGCGGCGTACCCGGTATCGAAGCGGCGACGCAGACGCTGTCGCGAATCAAGGTGCTGGCCGCGCTCGACATCGCGGAACGGCGCGTGCCGCAGGATGGCCGCTTCAAGGTCGTGATGCAGCGGCGCGACATCGATTTCCGCGTGTCGATCATGCCGGGCACGCACGGCGAGAACGCCGTGCTGCGCGTGCTCGACACGTCGCAGCGCGGTGACAGCGTCAGCCTCGACATGCTCGGGTTCGATGCGCTCACCGCGCGCCGCATCCGCTCGCTCGCGCACCGTCCCCACGGGCTCATGCTCGTTACCGGCCCGACCGGCAGCGGCAAGTCCACGACGCTCTATGCCGTGCTGTCCGAACTGAATACCGGCGAGGACAAGATCATCACGATCGAGGACCCGGTCGAGTACCCGCTGAACGGCGTCGTGCAGATTCCCGTCAACGAGCGCAAGGGGCTGACGTTTGCGCGCGGGCTGCGTTCGATCCTGCGGCACGATCCCGACACGGTGATGGTCGGCGAGATCCGCGACGAGGATACCGCGTCGATTGCCGTGCAATCCGCGCTCACGGGCCACCGCGTGCTGTCCACCGTCCACGCGAACGACGGCTTCAGCGTGATCGACCGCTTCATCTACATGGGCGTGGAGACCTCGACCTTTCTCGAGGCGCTCAACGGCGTTGTCTCGCAGCGGCTTGTGCGACGCATCTGCCCGGGCTGCGGCGACGCCGCCACGGACGGCGCGGACCTGGCCGGCGCGGCGCTCGATGTGCTCCGGCGCGAGGTGACGCCGGGCACGGGCTGCGAGCGGTGCCGCGGCACCGGCTATCACGGCCGGATCGGACTGGCCGAGGTGCTGATGCTCGACGCGCCCATGAAGGCGGCGCTGCTGGAGCGCTCGATCGAAAAACGCGCGCGCGCGCTCGAGGCCTGCACCGAGTACCGATCGATGCGCCAGGCTGCACTGGCGGCAGTGCGTGCACGCACGACGACCTGCCAGGAGGTGCAGCGTGCGATCACCCTGGATTGACGCCACCGCGCTGATCGATGCCGGCACGCTGAGCCTCTGGTCGCACACCGGCCGGAGGCCGCGATGCCCGGGGGCCGCGGATGTCGTCGTGGCGCACTCGGGCCACGTGTCCGACGCCCTGTCGAGCGCGCTGGCCGGCCTGCCGAAAGCGCGCCTGACGCTCCGCAATCGACTGAGCATCGTCGTCGGGCATCCGTGGGCGCACGGCGTGGTGTTGCCCTGGCAGGATGGCCTGAGCTCGGATGCCGCGTGGCGTGCGTATGCCGGCATGCGGTTCGCCGAGCGCGCGCAGCGCGGTGCCTTGCGCATCCTGATCGCACACGAACGTTGGGGGCGGACACGTCTTGCCGCTGGAATATGCGAAGGATTCCTCATGGAAATAACGAGGGCCAGCCGCGCCGCCGGCTGGCGGCTCGCGAGCGTGCGCGACGCATTGTCGGCGTCGCTCGATGCGTACCCCGCCTGGCGGGATCGTGACGATTTCGCGTTCGCGCTTCGCCAGCAGACGGTTGCGACGTGCGCGTTCCGACACGGAGGTCAGTGGCGCGATGTCGTCACGTTGCCGTGCGACGGGGACTGGTTTGCAGCAGCGGCCCTGATGGCCGGACTGCCGGCGTGCGCGGATATCGGCGCGGTCGGGTTCGACGGTGCGCTGCTGGGTGCCGGCATCGCGGCGGTCGAGCTGATGGATCGATCGCTGGCGGCGCCGGCATGAAGCGTTCCACCGGATTGAACTTTGTCGCGACGCGCGCGCGGATCACGCCATCGGCGGCCCTTGCCCTGTGCTGTGCCTTGGCGGTCATGGCGCTCGCCGGGCGCGAATGGACGCGTGTCGATACCGTGCGCGACGCCGTCGATCGGCTCTCGCAGCGCATCGACGCGCGACAGCGCAGCCTCGAGCGCGAGCAGCGTCTGGCGAAAGCCCGGACGCCCGAGCAGCGCCGCATCGCGAGCCTGCTCGCCGCGCAGCAATCGAACGCGACGGACTCGGGCTTGCCGGTGATCGACTGGATCGAACGTGCCTGGACGCCGCATATCGCATTGAAATCGCTGACGGTGGACAAGGCCGGCCGCCAGGCGCGTATCGAAGGCGGCGCGGCCGATCTGGCGCAGATCTACATGTTTGTCGATCGCCTGAGCGACCGCCATCCCGACCGCAGGACCGGCCTGCTCCAGCATCGGGCCGCCACCGAGAACGGCAGGCCGGTCTTCTACTTCAGTCTGAGCATCGAACGTCCATGACGCCCCGCGACACGTTGAGCTTGACGCAGCTTGCCGCGCGCCTGCGCTGGGGTGCCTATGCGCTCACCCGGAAACTGGGCGTGCCCGGCCTGCTCGCCGCCGCCTCGGCCATCGCGCTGCTGGGCCTGTATGCGCTTTACCTGCAACCCGAGCGCGTGCGGCTCGCCGCGATGCACGACGAGCTGGCGAAACAGTTCGCGGCGTTGCCGGTGCGGGCCGCCAAAGCCGGCGGCGGGATGACGCTCGATCAGGTCCAGCAACTGCAGAGCGGGACGCAGGCCTATGCGCTGTTCGAAATCCTCGCGCAGAACGGGCTCGAGCGGAAGAACGCAACCTACCGCAGCGCGGCGGAGGTCAAGGGGAAGTTACGGCGCCTGACCATCGATATCGCGTTGCATGGCAGTTACCGCGGCCTGCGCGAAGCGATCCGGGCGATCGCCAGCCAACCGATGGTGCGCATCGAGAGCGTGACGATCGAACGTGACAGCATCGACAGCGCGGACATCGACGCCGGCCTGCAGGTCAGCATGTTGGGGCCCGACACGTGATGCGCCCGCTCATGATTCGCCTGACGGCCGGATGGCTGGCAGCCGCTGCCGCGAGCGCCGGCTTCGCTCAGGCGATCGCCGATCCGCCCCGCCCCGTCGATCTGTTTCCCGCACAGAACTGGGCCGCGCTCGGTGTCGAGGATGCGGGCGCGGCGCCGCCCGATGGCGAGCCACCGGACCTGGCCGCCCCGATCGACGTGGCTTCCGCGCCGCGGCAGCAGGTCATGCCGTTCAGCGTGGCCGGCGAATGGCGCGAGCCGGGGCAGCGCATCGTCGTGCTGGAGGGCGGTGGCAGGACCTTCCTGTTGTGCGGGCGCGGCTGCGGCGTTCGCGATGCGGTGCTCCCGGGTGGCGAGATTGCCGATGGTTACCGGCTCGAGGCCCTGGACGATACCGGCCCGATCGTGATGATCCGCGACGGTGTGGAGGTCGAGCTTGCGCCGGCTCCGCCCATTCCCTGAATTTCGCAGCGAAACTTTTTTTGGCAACACAGTGATGAAACCAACCGTCGGTTTAGGGCTCCTGATTTCCGCACTTGCGATGGCGGGGTGCGCGAGTCCCCCGCTCACGACGGCGGGGGAGCCCCCCGCAACGATCGCCGAGCGCATCGACCTGCTGCGTTCGCCGAAACGTGCCGCGTCCGAACCCGCGGGGCACGCTGCGCCCAGCGCGCCGCAGGCGAGCCATTCGGTGCGTCCGCAACTATCCGATGCGATGCGCAAGCCGGTTTCGCTCAATTTCAGGCAGCAGCCGATCGCGGCGATCTTCGACGTGATCTCGCGCGTGTCCGGCGTGAACTTCGTGTTCGATCGCGACGTCGATACCGCGCAGTCCACCACGTTGTTCGCCGAGCACATCACGGCCGAAGACGCAATCAACCTGCTGCTGCGCACCAACCAGCTCGAAAAGACGGTAATCGACGCGCACACGCTGCTCGTCTACCCGGCACAGCCGGAGAAAATCCGCACCTATACCGAATTCGCGATCCGGACGTTCTTTCTGTCCCATGCCGACGCGAAATCGGTCATGACCGCGCTGCGTCAGATGATCAAGCCGAAGGAAATCTACGTGGACGAGCGCGTGAACGCGATCGTCCTGCGCGACACGCCCGAGACGATCGCGGTGGCGGAGCGCATCGTGGCGGCGCTCGATATTGCGCAGTCCGAGGTCACGCTCGAGGTGGAGGTGCTGGAAGTCAACGTCAACGACAGCCTCGATTTCGGTGTCGAATATCCTGACCGCATCCGCTTCGGCGCGCTGACCGGGGCGGACGGCGCTGCGCCGACGCTTGGCGACCTGCTGCGCCTGAACCGTGACCGGATCGGCGTATCGAGCGAATCCGGCGCGTTGTCGCTGGCGATCGACATGCTGCAGAAGCAGGGCAAGACCAGCACGCTCGCCAACCCGAAAATCCGTGTGCGCAACCTGGAGAAGGCCAGTATCCGGATCGGCGAGCGCGTACCGATCGTCACGACCACGAATGCGAACGGCGTCGTCACGGAGTCGGTGAGTTACCAGGACGTGGGCTTGATGGTGAAGGTCGAGCCGCGCATCAGCCTTGACGATGAAGTGAGCGTGAAGGTCGACCTGGAGGTCAGCAGCATTCTGTCGAAGGAGACCACCAAAAGCGGACTGGTGGCCTATACGCTCGGCACGCGCAATGCGCAAACCCTGATGACGGCGCGCAATGGCGAAACGCAGGTTCTCGCCGGGCTCGTCAAGCGCAACGAGATCGAGAGCGTGACGGGCTTGCCCGGGCTGTCGCGGCTGCCGCTGATCGGCCGGCTGTTCGGTGCGCACGGAAGCAATCAGGAGCGCACGGAAATCGTGCTGCTGATCACGCCGCATATCGAGCGCAATCTCGACCTGCCGGCCTCGGCCGTGACGCCGTTCCTGTCCGGCACCGAAACCCGCATCAGCACCGAACCCCTGACGCTCGAATCCAGCGCCGCGGCGCCGGCGGCCACGGCGCAGCCGCGCGGCCCGGATCTCGACGCGCCGATCGAACCGGCCCCCCCGTCCGCACCTTCGATGTCGGGCTCGCGGCCGCGCAGCGAGTCCGACGTGCGCGGCAAGGCGCCGGACGACCGCGAGAAGCCGGACGACCGCGAAAAGCCGGGCATCGGCATGATGCGGACTCGCGCATGACCGCCCGTCGACGTGTGCGCGGCTTCTCGCTGATCGAAATGATGGTGGCGCTGACGCTGCTCGCCCTGCTCGCCACCGTGGCCTTGCCGATGGCCGAGATCGTCAAGCGTCGCGAAGACGAAGCGGCACTGCGCCGCGCGCTGATCGCGATCCGGTCGGCGCTCGATGCCTACAAGGCGGCATCGGACGAAGGCCGGATCGAGCGAGCCGTCGACCAGAGCGGTTATCCGCCGGATCTGCGCACGCTCGTGGATGGCGTGGAGGACAAGCGCTCGGCCGGCGGTGCACGGCTGGTTTTCCTGCGCAGGATTCCTGACGATCCGATGTGCGACTGCAGCGGCAAGGCGGCCGACGCGATGTGGGAGACACGCAGTTACGCGAGCGATCCTGCCGATTTTTCCTCGGGTGAGGACGTCTTCGATATCCGCTCGTCCAGTCGCAAGGAGGGCCTCGATGGCGTCCCGTATTACCAGTGGTAGCCGCGCCCGCCGCGCGGCGGGCTTCACACTGATCGAGCTGCTCGTGGTGCTGGCGATTATCGCCACCTTGACCGCGCTGGTGGCACCGAACTACCTTAAGCAGGGCGACCGCGCCAAGGAAACCGTGTTGCGACACAACCTGAATACGCTGCGTCAGTCGATCGACGATTTCCGTTCCGATACCGGTGAAAACCCGGCCTCGCTCGATACGCTGGTGGACATGCACTATCTGCGCGACGTGCCGCTCGACCCGATCACGGGAAAGCGCAATTCCTGGCGCGTGCAGGCCGGCGAGACAGGCGGCGTGGCGGATGTGAGGAGCGGCGCCACGGGGCGCGCGCTCGATGGAAGCCACTATGCGACATGGTAATCTGCGCCGATGCGAGCGCGGCCCACGCACGCAGCGCGGCATTGCTTATTTCGGTGTGCTGATATTGATTGCCGCGGTCGGTCTGGGCATGACCCAGGCCGCCCGTGTCTGGCGCACCGTCCAGCAGCGCGATCGCGAAGCCCGGCTGCTGTTCGTCGGCGATCAGTATCGCGCCGCGATCGGCCGCTATTACAGCGCGGCGGGCCAGACCCGCTATCCGGCGTCGCTCGACGCGCTGCTGGACGATCGCCGGACTTTGCCGGCGGGGCGGTATCTGCGGCGCCTCTATCCCGACCCGCTCAGCGGAACGGCCGCGTGGGGAATCATCAAGGCGCCGGATGGCGGGGTGATGGGCGTGGTCAGCGAAGCGGCCGGCCGGCCACTGAAGCGGCGCGGGTTTCCGGCCCGCTATGCGGAGTTCGCCGATCGGGACACCTATCGTGCGTGGCGGTTCGTTTTCCTGCCGAGCGCGTCGGGCGATTCGCCCGCGCGCCCGGCAGACAATTGAAGGAGTCCGAAGCATGATCATTGCAATCCTGGAAGATATCGTGACGCAGGCGGGCGTGGTGGCGCGCTGGCTGGAGAAGGCCGGCTACCAGACGCTGGTATGCCACGACGGCGAGCGCTTCGTCGAGATCGTGCGGTCGACACGGGTGGATGTGCTGCTGCTCGACTGGGATGTGCCGGGCATGTCGGGCATCGACGTGATGCGCTGGGCACGCATCGCGTTTGCGGACGCGCTGCCGATCATCATGATGACGCAACACGATGGCGAAGACGACATCGTGTTCGGCCTCGACAACGGTGCGGACGACTACCTCGTGAAGCCGCTGCGCGAACGCGAACTGATTGCGAGAGTCGGCGCGCAGGCGCGCAAGTACTATCCGCAGACGCGGCGGGCGAGGGTGGTGGAGCTCGGCAAGGTCGCACTCGATACCGGCACGCAGATCGCGATGGTGGACGGCGTGCCCGTTGAATTGTCGGTGCGCGAATTCGATCTGGCGCTGATGCTGTTCGAAAGCGCAGGCCGGATCCTGTCGAAGGACGCAATGATCAAGCAGGTGTGGGGCGTGGTCGATCGCAAGCACGATGCCACGCTGGCTACCTATATCAGCATGTTGCGCCGGCGCCTGAGCTTGGGGCCCAGGAACGGGCTCGTGATTTCATCCGTCTACAACTACGGCTACCGGATCGAACGGACCTGAGTCCGCCCGCGTCATTCGTGTGGCGGCTTGGCGCTGCGCGCGGCCGGCGTGCGCCATTGGCCGCTGCGGCGGAGGCCGTCGACGAAGCGTTGCCGTTCGTCGGGCGACAGCGATTGCGCGAAATCCACCACGTTGCTTTCAACCTGCGCGCGCAGGTACGAATCGGCCTGGCGCGTGCGGGCCAGCGCTTCGTCCACGGCCGGGCGATCGACTTGCGGGGCGGCCAGCAGATCGAGCACGTCGCGCCGGCCCTCGCGCGCCTCGCGCACGAAGATGCGGCTTTCGCGGCGCGCCGAGGCGAGCGCCTCGTGGAATTGCTCGGCGCGCTCGGGCGGCAGCCCGTCGGCCGCGAAGCGCAGTGCGATCTTCGCGCCGGGCTTGCCGGCCGCGCTGCCGCCGGGGTGGCGCGCGAACCATTGATAGGCGCCGCCGGCGATCGCGCCGAGCAGGAACACGTTCAGCACGATCGAGACGATGAGCACCACGGTGCCGGTGCGGCCGTTCATTCGCCGCTCCAGTCGTCGGGCGAGCCGCCGAAGGTGGTGGTCAGGTAGCTGCTTTCGTGGCTGGCCGACTGCATGCTGGTGAGCAGCGCGGCCGACATCGTGAGCGCGCCGGCCAGCGCGCCGGCCGCGCCGATGCCGACCACCGCCGCGCCCGACCACCACAGCCGGCCGCGCGTCCAGGGCCGCCGCGCGGCGGGCGCGGTGCCGACGATGCGTTCGATCAGCGCCGAGCTGGCCGGTGCGATGGTGTCGCCGATCAGCCAGCCGTCGAGCTCGGCGGCCTCGGCGAGCAGCGCGCCCGCCTGCTCGCGATGCGTGCCGGCCCAGGCGCGCGCGGCGTCGCGTTCGGCGTCGGGCCAGCGGCGCGAATCCGCGCCGTAGGCTTCGACGATGATGCGGAATCGTTCGGGTGTCATCTGATTTCCTCGCTGAGGCCGTCGTTGGCCAGTTGCGCGCGCAGATTGCGCCGGGCGCGCGAGAGCAGGCTCTCCAGCGCGTCCACCGTGATGCCCATCAGGCCGGCCGCTTCGATATTCGACAGTTCCTGATAGTACTGGAGCACGAGCGCTTCACGTTGCCGGGCGGGCAGCGCCTCGAGCGCCGCGCGCACGCGGGCGTCGCGTTCGAGCGTTTCGAGCCGTGCGTCGGCGCGCGGCTGCGGGTCCGGTTCGTCGGGCATCTCGTCGTGCGGTTCCTCGCGCCGGCTGCGCAGCCGGTCGTAGCAGAGATTGAGCGCCACGCGGTGCAGCCAGGTATCGAAGCGCGCCTCGCCGTCCTTCCAGCGCGGCGCCTGTTTCCAGATGCGGATGAACGCTTCCTGCGCGACATCCTCGGCTTCCATGCGGTCGCCGAGCAGCCGCGTTGCGAGCGCGAGCAGGCGCGGCAGCTTGCGCGCGACCATCGCGCGCACGGCGCCCGGGTCGCGCTGGCCGACACGCGCGACGAGTTCGGCGTCGGGATCGCGTTCGCTCACGGTCGCGGCTCCCGATCCGGCAGGGCGGATGGCATCCGGCGCGGCGTGCGCGGGCACGGGCGCGGGCGCGGCGGCGGTAGGGCGCGCGGCGAGGCGCGCCGGGATGGCTTCAAGGCTATCGGCTCCCTGCAAGTCGACGGGTGACGCGGGCTCGGCCGGCGCTGCGCTCGCGCGGCCCCGTGCCAACCGTAAGGATGGCTGACGATGGCGGCGCGGCAGCGCGGCGGGCGCGAGCATGGCGGCAGTCGGTCCGTTCATGGCGAACGGGCGGCGGAACGCGGGCGCGCGTTGCGGCGCGGCGCGTTCCGCGCGCGATCAATATACGACGACCGCGGCCGGGCGCACATGAACCGGCCGTGCGGGCACCACCACGCAGGCGGACAGGGTGGCCGCGACGAGCGCGAGAATGGCGATCAGTTTCATTGGGGATTCCTTGGCATGTCGGGACGGAAGGCGATGCGGCGCGGATCAGGCCCAGTGGCCCGGCACCCAATGCCAGTTCGGGCCGTGCGCGACCCAATGGCCCGGCACCCAGTGGTAGCCGACACGCACCGGCTGCCAGTGGCCCGGCGCCCACACGTAGGCGCCGTGCTCCCAGCGCCAGCGGCCGTGATCCCAGACATAGCCGGTGCGCGGCCCCGGCACCACTTCGTAGCGCGGCGCGGGCGGGGCGATCGGCGCGATGATCACGGCCTGGGCGAAGGCGCTGGTGGCGAGCGTGAAGCAGAGCGCGGCGGCAAGCCGGGCCGGATGGAACAGTCGTTTTATTTGGTTCATGGTTTTCTCCCTGGATCGACATCGACATCAAAACGACGCGCGGCAGCGGCGTCGTATTGACTTGAACGGAGCGGGGCGGGAAATCCGTCGCTGCGGTTGGGGCGGGGGATGAGGAAATGCGGTGAAGCAGGGGCGGAAGCGGGCCGCTCGATGGCAAACGACACGTGCGGAGTGGGCGCATCGAAGTCGGTTAAACCCTTGATGGACAAGTGATTTTCGCATGGAGCGCGATGCCGGGTTCGGCCCGTTTCGGGCAGGAAGCGCCCCGTTTTGGGCCGAAATATCTGGTAACATCCGCGCGCTGTGCGAACCGCTTTTTGCGGCGCTTTTGCCGTATTTTTTCCTGCTGCATCGATCCGATCCCCGACCCGTTCCGCCGATGAATCCTGCCAGCCCGTCCCGTTCGTTCCCTTCCGGCGCTGCCGAATCCGCCGCCTCGATGCGCGGCGCGATGCCGGCCCTGCTGCTCGGCGCATCGCTGTTGCTCGGCGCATGCGGCAAGCACGACGCGAACGGCGCAAGCGGCGCAGCCGCGCCCGCGCCGGGCAGCGCGGCATCGGCGGTGTCGCCCGCATCGTCGGCGGCGGCGCTGGCGGCATCGATCGCCTCGGCGGCCGACGCTGCGCAGGCCTCGTCGCCCGACGCGGCCTCCGGCAGCGGCGCGTTCTCGCAAGGCCTGAAGCGCGCCGACCTGATGCATGTGGTGTTCCCGGCCTGGCGCGATACCAACGACGCGAACGCGCGCGTGGTGGAGGTCGAGCTGCCGGTGCGCGACGATTCCGGCCGCCTGCCCCATGCCGCCGCACCGAAGACCGAAACCACCCGCGTCGAGATCGCGCCGCGCCAGGTGATCCGCCTCGACGACACGCACGCGGTGATGCTGACCGAAGGCGTGGGCGTGGCCGACACCGGCGTGCGCGACGACAGCTACGCCTCGGGCGCGTGGCTCGGCGCGTACTTCTTCCGGCGCGACGCGACCGGCTGGCTGCTCGACAAGCGCGTGGACGGCGTGGATTACCTCGGCGTGGCCGGCACCTACGGCGACACCAGCGTCGCGCGCATCGGCGCCGACGAGTTCGGCGTGGTCCTGACGGGCGGCGGATGCTGGCAGGGCTTTTGCGGGACCTGGGCGTCGGTGTACGGCGTCGCGCCGGGCCGCATCGCGACTTACGCGAGCACGGTGCCGGTGGACGGCAACAATCTCGGCGCGAGCGGCGATTGCGAGACGGCGCTGCAGCAGCCCGGCGCGGCGAAGGGCGCGGCCGCGAGCGACACCGACGTGGCGGTCGGCACCGACGCGAGCAACCCGCCCGCCTGCTTCGACATCAGCGGCAAGCTCGCGCTGGTGACCGGCGGCAATGGCGGCAGCGAGATGCAGATCCGCTTCGACGGCGTGGAATCGACCGACACCGACGACGGCACGCGCTCGCGCCAGATTCACCAGACGGCCGTGTACCAATTGCGCGGCGGCAAGTATGTGCTGTCGTCGGGGCATAACCCGGTGCCGCCGTTCTGAGGGCGTAGCCTTCGCGCCGGCTCGGCCCAGGCGGTCGATCGCCCGCTCCCCGATGTCCCGGTCGTTTTGATCGTTTCTGGCTCTATGGGCCATGACGTGGCGGCGCTATCGTGTGGTTCGTCACTGAACGATGGAGCGTGCATGAACCCCGCTGTCGAATTCCGCCATCTCGATACGCCGGCCGAGCAGGCCGGCGCGTTCGCGCTGATGCGCGTGCTGCGTCCGCATCTGGACGACGCGAAAGCCTTCGTCGCGCAACTCGCGCGGCAGCAATCCGAAAGCTACCGGCTGCTGGCCGCCAGCCGTGGCGGCCAACTGCTCGGCCTGGCCGGCTATCGCTACCAGACCAACCTGATCTACGGCCGCTTCCTGTATGTCGACGATCTGGTCGTCGATCCGCAAGCGCAGGGGCACGGCATCGGCGCGCAACTGCTCGATGCGGTGCGCGCGATCGCCCGCGACGGCGGCTGCGCGTGCTTCGTGCTCGACACGGGCCTGCACATGGCGCACGCGCAGCGCTTCTATTTCCGCAACGGCTTGCTGGCGCGCGGCATGCATTTCGTCGAGCCGCTCGCGGCGCACGCCACGCAGGAGGCCGCACGATGAAGCTGCTGTTCCTGAACGCCAGCCCGCATGGCGCGGCCAGCCACGGCTACCAACTTGCGCACGAGGCGATCGCGGCGCTGCGCGAACGCGAGACGGCGGCCGGCCGACCGTTCGGCCTGATCGAACGCGATCTGGCCGGCGCGCCGCTGCCGCCCGTCGATGCCGGCTATGCCGTGGCGATCACCTCGCGCGAGCCGGACCCGGCGCAGTTCGCGCTGTCGGAGCAACTGATCGGCGAGATCGAGGCCACCGATTGCCTCGTCATCAACACGCCGATGCACAACTTCACGGTGCCGGCCGCGCTGAAGCTCTGGATCGACTACGTGCTGCGCATCCATCGCACGTTCCGCTCGACGCCCGACGGCAAGATCGGCCTGATGCGCGACCGGCCGAGCTTCGTGATCGTCGGCTCGGGCGGCGTGCACAGCGGGCCGAACGCGCGGCAGGCCGATTTCCTGACCCCGTACCTCGGCTATGCGCTCGGTTCGATCGGGATTCGCGACGTGCACTTCTTCCCGCTGCAAGGGCTGGTGATGGGCGAGGCGGCGGTGCAGGCCGAACTCGCGCGCGAGCGTGCGGCGCTCGCGCGGTACGCGCCGTTCGCGGAGCCGGTGGCGGCGCGCTGAGGCGCGGCTCGGTTCATCGTTCGGGGAACTGAGCGATTTGGATCGGCCGCTTGCATCGGGCGCACCGGGCGCATCGGGCGCACCGAGCAGACTAAGCGCATTGAGCCTCAAGCGCTTGCCGCAGCGTGCGCGCATACGCGTGCGCCTGCTCGCGGCTCGCGACGTTCGCGAAGCCGATCACGAAGCCGCGCGGCGTGTGTTTCGCGCGGCCGTTCGCGTACCACGCCGACAGCGCGCTCGGCCCCAGCCCCGCTTCGCGCGCGGCTGCCGCGAACGCCACGTCGTCAGCCGGCGCATGGCCGGCGAACGTCGCCGCCAATTGCATGCCGCCCGGCGGCAATTCGAAATCGAGGCGCGCGCCGAATGCTTCGCGCAGCGCGTCGGCCATCCACACGCGCCGCTCGGCATAGAGCGCGCGCATCCGCTTCAGGTGTCGCGCGAAATGGCCCTGCGCGATGAAGTCGGCCACGCCCGCCTGCAACAGCGCGGGCGGCCCCGCGTTCATGCCCTGGTAGATCTGCCGCATCCGCGCGGCGGCGCGCTCGGGCGCGACCACATAGGCGAGCCGCAGCCCCGGCACCATGACCTTGCTGAACGTCCCGCAATAGATCACGCGGTCGTGGCGGTCGAGGCGCTTGAGCGCGGGCAGCGGGCGGCCGGCGTAGCGGAATTCGCTGTCGTAGTCGTCCTCGACGATCCAGCTTCCGGCCTGCGAGGCCCAGTCGAGCAGCGCCATGCGGCGCGGCAGCGCGAGCGTCACGCCGAGCGGGCTTTGATGCGACGGCGTGACCACCGCGAAGCGTGCATCGGGCGCGAGCGCCACGCCGCGTTCGACGTCGATGCCTTGCGCATCCACCGGCACCGGCACGAGCTGCATGCCGGCGTCGCCGAGAAAGCGCCGCGCCAGCAGATAGCCCGGGTCCTCGTACCACATGCGGTCGCCGGGCGAGGCCAGCGCGCGCAGCACGAGTTCGAGCGTGGCGCGATAGCCGCTCGTCACGAACACCTGATCGGGCGTGCATTCGACGCCGCGCGACACGCCGAGATAGGTCGCGATCTTCTCGCGCAGCACGGGCAAGCCGAGCGGCGACGGGTAGCCGAGCGCGGCGGGATCGGCGCGCCGCAGCCGGTAGGCGACGAGCCGGTTCCAGACCTTGCGCGGAAACGCATCGAGCGCGGGCAGGCCCGGCTGCAGCGGCAAGGCTTCGCCGCCGTGGGTGCCGGCCGGGTCGTACGGCGGGGCGGTGGCGGGGCGCGCCTTGTCCGCCGCGCGCGATGTGCCCGGTATGTCTGCCGCACCTGGCGTGCTCGCTGCGCCGCGCGCCGCCTGGCGCAGCGCGGCCGCCGGCAGCGACGGCGACACATAGGTGCCGGCCGCGCCGCGCACCTGGAAATAGCCTTCGTCGACGAGGATCCGATATGCCATCTCGATCGTGCCGCGCGCGGTGTTCAGCTCGGTGGCGAGCCCGCGCACGGCCGGCACGCGGTCGCCGGGGCGCAGATGGCCCGCGCCGATCGCCTGCCGGAAGCGCTCGCAGATCTGCAAATAAACGGGCAGTTGCAGGCGGCGGTCGATGTCGAGTTTGAGGTCGCGTTGGCTCATCGGGATGCCCGGTGGACGAGCCGGCCGGCTCGATGGACAGCGATTGTCGCACGGCGGCAGCCTTTCTTGCGACTGCGAAACTACGATTTATCGAGTCGGAATAGTGTGTTTCGATGAGGACGCGGAAGCCGCAACAATCTTTTGTTGATTGCTTCTTCGATCGCCGCTTGCTCTCATGAACTACGACCAATAGAATCCGAGTTATTCGATACCGAGGCGCGGTCGCGGTTGGCGCGATTCCGCCCCATCTCGTCCAACAGGAGAACATCATGTCGAAACGCATTCTGGTGATCGGCGCCGGCTTCGCCGGTATGTGGAGCGCGCTGGCGGCGGCCCGCCTGCTCGATCTGCGCGGCCGCACCGATATCGAGATCACGCTGGTCGCGCCGGCCGCCGAACTGCATGTGCGCCCGCGCCTCTACGAGCGCAATCCGCGTGCGATGCGCGCGCCGTTGCAGCCGTTGTTCGACGCGGTGGGCGTGCGCTTCGTGGCGGGGCGTGTCGAGGCGATCGACGTCGCGCGGCGCGAAGTCGGCGTGAGCGGCGTCGAAGCCGGTGCGCAAGCGCAGCGCCTCGGCTACGACCGGCTCGTGCTGGCGGCCGGCAGCCGGCTGTTCCGTCCGGAGATTCCGGGCCTCGTGCCGCACGCGTTCAACGTCGACCAGGTCGAGGACGCCGCCGCGCTCGAAGCGCACCTGCACGCGCTGGCCGAGCGGCCTGCCGGCAAGACGCGCAACACCGTGGTGGTGGCGGGCGCGGGCTTCACCGGCATCGAAACGGCCGCCGAACTGCCGGCGCGCCTGCGCGCGATCCTCGGCGACGCGGCGGAGGTGGACGTGATCCTGGTGGACCGCGAAGCCGAACTCGGGCCGGACCTCGGCCCCGGCCCGCGCCCGGTCATCACGCGAGCGCTGACGGAACTGGGCGTGCGCTGGAAGCTCGGCTCGGGCGTGGCGTTCGTCGATGCGCAGGGCGTGACGCTGGCCAACGGCGAGCGGATCGACGCGCAAACCGTCGTCTGGACGGCCGGTGCGCGCGCCAGCGCGCTGACCGCGCAAGTGCCGGGGGAGCACGACCGTTTCGGCCGCCTGCATGTCGATCGCGATTTGAAGGTGACGGGCGTGGAGGCGGTGTACGCAACGGGCGACTGCGCCTACGCGGCCACCGACGAGGTCGGCAACCACGCGGCCATGTCGTGCCAGCATGCGATGAACCTCGGCCGCTCGGCAGGCCACAACGCGGCCGCCGATCTGCTCGGCGAGGCGCCGCTGCCGTACAGCCAGCCGAAGTACGTGACGTGTCTCGATCTCGGCCCGTGGGGCGCGGTGTATACGGAAGGCTGGGATCGCGTCGTGAAGATGGAGGGCGCGCAGGCCAAGGCGCTAAAGACGCAGATCAATTCGGAATGGATCTATCCGCCGGCGGCGAACCGCGCCGAGGCGCTGGCCGCGGCCGATCCGCAGCGGATTGTGGTGGCGTGAAAGGGCGGGGTCGAGGTGCGGGTGTGAAGGTCGGGCCGGAGTACGGGCCTGAGCGAAGGCGAACCACCCGCCAAAGCACGGCCCGCGCAGCAACCCGACAGCCAGCAAAAAGGGCGACACATCATGTGCCGCCCTTTGTTCTTCGTTGTACCGACCCGAATCGCGCCGCGCGGCCACCGCCCCGGCGCCCCCGCTCAGGCCGGCGAACCGCCGCTCCGCTCGCGCCGCCGCGTGGCCGCGCGATCCTCGAACCACTTGACGACCTGCGGCCCGAAGCTGCGCGGCGCCTTCGACGACACCCGCCCGGCGATTTCGGCCAGCGATTGCGAGGCCAGCGATTCGCGCATCTTCTTTTCCGCCTGCTGCATGACCGAGTGGATCGCGCACACGCCGCTCGTCGCCCACGCCGGCTTGGCGCCCTCGAACACGGCGCAGCGGTCGCGAATCTCGCGGCATTCGAACAGCGCTTTATCGCCGTCGATCGCGCTGACCACGTCGAGCACGGAAATCTGCTCGGCCGGCCGCGCCAGCGCGAAGCCGCCTTTCGCGCCTTCGGTGGCGATCACCAGCCCGGCCTTGTGCAGCTTGGTGAACAGCTTGGCGAGAAAATCCACCGGCACGCCCTGCAATTCCGCGAGATCGCGCACGCTGGCCTCGCGCATGCCCGGCGCCGGCTCGATCAGATAAAGCAGGCAATGCAGCCCGTATTCGACCCCTGTACTGATATGTGCCATGTCCACTCCGACTTTCTGAATCGGAGTTAGGGTAGCGTGGTTCGCGGTGCCGCGCAATCGGCCGCCGCGCCGCCGTTTACGATCCGGGTGAAATGTCCTTGTAATCCTTGTCGGGCGGGCCGCTTTCGGCACGCCCAGGTTCGCCGGCGAAAGATTGTTAAAGTTCTTGGCATGGCGTCCACCGGCCCGCAAGCCCCCCTACAATCACGTCGCGTCGTCTGCGATCGTGCCGACGATGCCGGGTTTCGCTCCGTCCAGGCGGGATGCGCACACCGTTGCACGCGCATCGAATCCGATTGCCGTGACCGCGCGTATCGACCGCGCCGGCCGGCCGAAGCCATTCACAAGACAACAGACCGAGAGAATCACATGGGTGTCCGGGGCGCGTCAGAGCCATTGCATGTCGTTTGCCGAAAGCGGGTTCGCCGAGCGCGAGCCGCAGGCCGGCCTCAGCCCCGTCGCGCCTGATCCGCCGCTACCCGAATGTCAGATCCTGTCCCGCCTTTCCTCGTTTTCGCCGCCTCGATCGGTATCGTCGCGCTGGTGCTGCACGCCTCGTTGTGGCGCGCCCGGCTGCCCGGCGTGCGTGAATGGGCCGCCTGCGCCGCGCTGATCAGCGTTTCGGTGCTGCTGCCGTTGCCGCATCGGCAGGTGGCCGCGCCGTTCGCACTGGTGCTGGCCGGGCTGGCCGGCGCCGCGTCGCTCGCCTGCTTTTACGCCGGCTGCCAGCGGCTGGCCGGCGTGCAGCCGAATCGGCCGGTGCTGGCCGGCGCGGTGGTCGCGCTCGGGCTGGTGCTGGGCGGCGTGGCGGTGGGCGGTGGCGGGCAGCCCGCGATGGCGCTTGCGAACAGCGTGTTCGCCGTGGTGTTCGGCGCGTCGATCGCGTGGCGTCTGCTGCGTCCCGCGCCGACGGCGGACATCGTGCGCCCGCGCCGCGTCACGGCCGGGCTGGCGTTGCTGATGGGCTTGTGCGCGGTGTTCGACGGCGCGGCGTGCACCGCGCACGTCAGGGTGCCGATGCTGTTTTGTATCGCCGAGGTGGCGGCCGCGATGCTGCCGCTCGCGGCGCTGATGCTGGTGCACGACACGCTGCTGCGCCGCGCCAGCGACAGCACCGACGGCGACGCGCTGACCGGCCTGCCGTCGCGCAAGCAGTTCGAGGCGGCGGTGCGCGACTGCCTGGCAGACCCGCGCACGGTGCACCCGGTCGCGTTGCTGGTGCTCGAACTCGACCGCTTCGATCGCATCAACGACACCGTCGGCAGCGCCGGCGGCGATGCGGTGCTGCGCGATTTCGCGCAACTGGCCGGGGCGCAACTGCGTGCCGATACGCTGGTCGGCCGGATTGGCAGTGAAACGTTCGGCGTGTTTTTGCCCGGCACCGCGGCGCGCGCGGCCTGGCAGGCCGGCGAGCGGCTGCGCGCGGCCGCCGCGTCACGCACCGTCGCGACGCCGGGCGGCGATTGCGTCTACACCGTCAGCGGCGGCATTGCCGCGGCCGAGGATGGCGATACCTTCGAGCGCCTTTACGTGCGCGCCGATCTCGCGCTGTACGAGGCCCGGCAAACGGGCCGCGACGTGATCCGCGTGGCGCATTCGGCGCTGGCCGGCAGCGCGCCGGGCGCGTGAGCCGCGCGGCGGCGCGTACGAGAGGTTCAGCAGTATGCGCGGCGCAGGTCTTCAGCGCGCCGGGGCAGCGCAGGTGCGGGGTGCCGTAACGGCCGCGACGCTGTTGGTGATCCGCAGGCGCGGGACACATTGCCAGGCGAGCGAGGCCGGGCAGGCGATCCATCGGGACGGCAGGCCGAAGCGGTCAAGCGGATCAAGCGGGTGAGCGAGTAACGAAGCGGGAAGGCGGGGAAGGCTGAAGCGGGAAAGCCGGAACGCGGTGGATTGGGACCGAAGCCGGCCGAGCGCTCAGGCGCGACGAACTTCCGCCGCGCCGTGAAACGGCCACCGCATGCCGCCGGGCTGGCGCCCGTGACGCGCGGCTGGCGCATCGCGGCTCAGTGGGCCGCGAGCCACTCGTCGATCGAATCCTTGGCGCGCTGCTCGATCATGCTGATGACCATCAGCACGTCGATCTTCAGGCGCGAGATCGTCAGTTCGACGTTCGGCAGTTCGACGTCGCGATGCGCGTCGTCGATGCCGTGGATCTTCGCGATGCATTGCCACTGCGTGCCGGTATCGTCCGGCAAGGTATCCGTGGTCACGCGAAATCCACGATGCTCGAAAGACATAGCTCCTCCTGGTTCCCTACGGTATGCAAGCGTATCGAAAGCCCGTGGCGACGTGCCCGCCGTGCTGCGCGGTGCCTCGGGTTGCGCCATGCTAGCACCTTCGCCGTGCACGCGGCGCGCCGGCCCGCTCCCCCCGGGCGCGGCCATGCCGGCACCCCTTTCCCTTCGCCACGACCAGGAGACTCGCAGATGGAATCCCCAGCCAATCGAGCGGCCACGCCGCGCATCGCACTCGTGACCGGCGCCGGCAGCGGCATCGGCCGCGCCACGGCCAACCGCCTGCTCGACGACGGCTTCACGGTGGTGGCGGCCGGCCGCCGGCCCGAGCCGCTGGCCGAATTCGTCGAGGCGGCGAAGGCGCGTGGCCGCGAGGCGCTGGCCGTCAGCGTGGACGTGCGCGACGCGGCCAGCGTCGATGCGCTTTACGCCGAGATCGAGCGCACCTACGGCCGGCTCGATCTGCTGTTCAACAACGCCGGCATCAATGCGCCGGCCGTGCCGATCGACGAACTGAGCGTGGAGCGCTGGCGCGACGTGATCGACACCAACCTGACGGGCGTGTTCCTGTGCGCGCGCGGCGCGTTCGCGCTGATGCGCCGCCAGTTGCCGCGCGGCGGGCGCATCATCAACAACGGCTCGATCTCGGCGCACACGCCGCGGCCGTTCACCTCGCCGTACACGGCCAGCAAGCACGCGGTGCTCGGCCTGACCCGCAGCATCGCGCTCGACGGCCGCGCGTTCGACATCGTCTGCAGCCAGATCGATATCGGCAATGCGTTGACGGAATTGTCGGAGCGCATGCAGCGCGGGGTTTTGCAGGCGAACGGCACGATGGCGACCGAGCCGATGTTCGACGTGGCGCATGTGGCCGATGCGGTTGGCTATATGGCGAGCCTGCCGTTGTCGGCCAATGTGCTGAACATGACGGTGATGGCGAGCAATATGCCGTTTGTCGGGCGCGGTTGAATGGCGCGGGTGCGGAATTAATGCCGCCAGCGAGAATGATTGGCCGATTGGCCGTCAAATCGATTTGAATCGGCACTAATTTGAAAAAATGCCTCGGTAAAAAGATCCGCGCCGCCGGCGGCGCGGACCGTCAAGGCACTGGATAATTTCGGCGGAATACGGGCCGACGAAACTTCCTTGCGACACATAGGTAGCATCGCGACGGCGATAATCGCACGACGCAATGAAAAAAACCACGAAAGTTTAAAATTTTACACGGCCGATTATGCGCAAACGATTGCGTGCCGAGTGCGAGATGCGACGGCCTAATAACCGGTCAATGCAATAAGCAAACGGGATAATCGAATCGAGTTTTTATTCCAGTCGAATACTGTCTAAATTGACGGGTTTGAATGGCGGGAGTTTGTTTAGAGCTGTTAACGCAAATCATCGATAGCCCGAGAGCAGATAATCGCTGCGGCAACCGTGAGGACGTTGCGCCGTCGCTTGAAGCGATGCGCAGCTAGGCCGAGACCTCACCGATGTCTGCCTGGACCCCTTTTGATCCCGGTGTCGCTTTTCCTGGAAATTCATTGATTTATAAGGGTTTTCCGTGCAGGATTCAAAAAAACGATTTTTCACGGAAAAGCATGGACGAACCTCAGATCGTTCCACTGTCCGGTAACACCGCCCGGCAGTACATCGACGCTTGCGCCGCATTCAAGGCACTTGAGCAGGCCCGCAAGGATGCCAAGACGGTACGTGGAACCATGTATTGGCGAGAAAAGGGTGGCAACGAATACTTGATCCGCCAAACCGGGGGCAACAGGCAGATCAGCCTCGGGCCGCGCTCCGAGAAGACCGACGCGATCCACCAGAAGTTCGTCCAGCGCAAGGCGTCCGTCGAAGCAAGGCTGCAGAAGCTCAAGACTACCGTTGCTGAGCACGAGCGGATGAATCGCGCACTGCGGGTCGGCCGGGCGCCACGCATGCTGGTCAGCATCCTGAACAGTCTGGAAAAATGGGATATCGCCGAGTATTTTCGTGTGGTCGGCACTCATGCGCTGTACGCCTACGAGGCAGAAGCCGGTGTCCGTTTCGTGGAACCCGATGCGATGGCCACAAAGGATGTGGATCTGCTTTGGGATAACCGGAAACGCCTGCAATTCGTGGCGCAGATGAGTGTGCTGGATTCGACCTTGCTGGGCGTGTTGCAGAAGATCGATCCGACCTTCCAGCTATCCGAAGAAGATCGGTTTACGGCGATAAACGCCGATGCATTCCAGATCGACATCATCCGTCGCGAAGCTCGGGAGGGGGACGATCACCCATTGCCTCTCACCGAAGGCCGTGGGGAAGAGTTTTTTGCGGTGCAAGCCTTGCGAGCCGGGCGCCTGTTGAGCGCCCGGGCCTTCTCCACGATCATCGTCGATGACATGGGGCGGATGGCCAATATGACCACCATCGCGCCGGTCGATTTTTCCCGATTCAAGGAGTGGATGTCGGCCCAGGAGAGTCGCGACACGATCAAGCGTCGGCGTGACGCCCTGCAAGCCGTACTCGTCCATCAACTCGTGATGGAATTCCTTCCACAATGGAAGGAACCCGCCGTATAACCGCGCTGGCGGTATATCGTTTAGCGGCGCTTGGCCGATATTCCGAAATAACAAAATGACGCAATAAGAACGCACCCGGCGCAATCACCCCGCGCCGGGCCGCCCGACCCCCTCACGGCATCATCTTCACCACCACGGTTTCGCCGGGGCAGGTTTGCGTGTTCGCTTCGGCGATGGTCTTGGGCAAGCGGCCGCGATCGGCCGGCACGTTGGTGTAATAGCGCATCAACGTGGGCGCGGGCGGCATGCCGGCATCCCACACGGCGGCCCACAGGTGGCCACGGTCGTCGCTCATCAGCACCGATTTCGTGTCGCACGCCACGCCCTGCACGAACATCGCGGCCACGCGCGCGCCGTTGTGGTCGAGGTTGTCGGCGCTGGTATCCACCACGCCGGCGGTGCCGACCATGGTCTGGTAGTCGTGGCCGAGCAACTGGTGCAGCGCGGCATCCTCGGCCACGCTGCGCGCGATGCCGAGCGACAGCAGGCTCGGCGCGGCGTTCGGGTCCTTCGCGGCGGCGACGTAATCGCCGTTGTAATAGACCCCGACGCCCGCGCCGCAGGCGAACGGGTCGCCCTTCTGGTCCACGCTCAGGCGGTTCAGCACGCGCCGGAACGTCAGCACGCAGCCCTGGGTATCCATCTTCTGGTTGCCGACGTATTGGGCGGTGCCCGGCGCGGAGAACGTGGCGGTTTCGGACAGCGCGCCCGAGTTCGCGCCGGCCGCGGCGTCGAAGCTGAACAGGAAATGCTGGTCGTTCACGTGCGTGATGTCGATCGATGCGCCGTGCTGGCCGCTCGAATCGACGCGCTGCCAGCGCGTGCCCCAGTGGAACGGCGTGTTGGCGTGGCGCAGCACGACCAGGCGGTCGGCGTAGGCGTTGCGCAGGCAGGCGTCGTCGGCGCAGGCGTCGCGGGTGGCGAGCCAGGCGCGCTGGTCGGCGCGCCAGTCGGGGGTGGCCGGCGCGCGGGCGTAGAGGTCGCGCAGCGTTTCGTCCTGCCTGGAGAGTTGCGGATCGGCGCAGATGCGCTTTTCGGTCGGCGTGGCCGCCTGCGCGCAATCGAAGCTGGCCGCCCGCGCGGTGCAAGGCAGGGCGGCGGCGGTGAAAAGGGCGGCGATCAGCAGGGCGCCGAGCCACGACGCCCGATTGGTCGAAGTGTTCATACGTCTCCGTGGGGTAGGCGGCGCAGGCCGGCGCCGCGGGTCCGCTCGCGGACCGCCGGCTATCCTACGCGAAGCCGCCCGGCTGCGGGAGACGGATGTGGGGCCGCCGCGTCAGAACGACGTGCCGATCTGGAATTGGAACTTCTGGTATTGGTCGCCCGTGTGCTTGACGATCGGGAAGCCGAGGTCGAGCTTCAGCGGCCCGATCGGCGAGATCCATTCCAGGCCCGCGCCGAAGCTGTAGCGCAGCCCGTTCGCGCCCACGCTGTTGCCTTCCGAGCCCCACACGTTGCCGCCGTCCACGAACGTGAACACGCGCAGCGTGCGGTCGTAGCCGGTGCCGGGCAGCGGCACGGTCAGTTCGATGTTGCCGACCAGCATCTTCGAGCCGCCGATCGGGTCGCCGGTGGTGGCGTCGCGCGGGCCGAGCGAACTCGATTCATAGCCGCGCACCGAGCCGATGCCGCCCGCGTAGTAGTTCTTGAAGATCGGATAGGGCTTGTTTTCGAGGCCCTTGCCGTAACCGCCCTGAAAGTTCACGCCGAGAATGAAGCCGCGCGCGAACGAGTAGTAGTACTGCGCTTGCAGGTCGCTCTTGACGTAGGTGGTGGCGGCGAGCGGCGTGCCGTATTCGGCATTGGCCTGCAGCATGTAGCCCTTGCTCGGGATCAGCGTGCTGTCGCGGTTGTCGCGCGACCAGCCCACCGTGACCGGCACGTTGTTCGACACGCGCCCGAACGAATTCACGTAGTCGATATAGCTTTGCGGCGTGGTCGAATCCACGTCGAGCCGGTTCTGTTCGAGGCCCGCGCCGAAGAACACCGTGTCCGTTTCCGAGAACGGGATGCCGAACTTCGTCGACGCGCCGTAGGTGATCACGCGGAAGCTGGTATCGGTCGTGCTCGAGTAATAGAGCGGCTGGCTGGTGCGGTAATACACGTCGGTGATGCGGCGGATGCCGTCGATCGTGAAATACGGGTCCACCTGCTCGACGGCCAGCGTGCGATAGGTGGTGGCCGTGTTCACCGTGACCGACAGGCTGGTGCCGGAGCCGAACACGTTGTCCTGCGAGATGCCGGCCGAGATGATCGGCCCTTCGCCCGAGCCGTAGCCGAGGCCGAGCGTGATCGAGCCGGTGGGCTTCTCGGTCACCTTCACGTTGACGTCCACCTGGTCGGTGGTGCCTTCCACCGGCTCGGTCGAGACGTCCACGTCGGTGAAATAGCCGAGCCGGTTGACGCGATCCTTCGACAGCGCGAGCCGGTTCGAATCGAACCACGCGCTTTCCATCTGGCGCATTTCGCGGCGGATCACCTCGTCGCGCGTGCGCGCGTTGCCCGAGATGTTGATGTGGCGAACATACACGCGATGGCTCGGATCGACCATCAGCGTGATGCCCACCTTGTGCGTGGCCTGGTCGATCTCGGGCTGCGCGTTGACGGTGGCGAACGCGTAGCCGTATTCGCCGAGCTTGTCGACGATCGCCTTGGTGGTGGCCTGCAGCTTCGAGGCCGAGAAGCGCTGGCCGGCCTTGATGTTCACCAGCTTCTGCAGTTCGGCCTGGCGGTCGAGCAGGTTGCCGGCCAGCTTCACGCTCGACAGCGTGTAGGGCTGGCCCTCGTGCAGCGTGACCGTCAGGTACATGTCCTTGCGGTCGGGCGAGATCGACACCTGGGTCGAATCGACATTGAATTCGAGGTAGCCGCGATCGAGGTAGTACGAGCGCACGTTCTCGAGGTCGCCCGTCAGCTTGTCCTTCGAATAGAGATCGTTGCGCGTGTACCAGGAGAACCAGTTCGGCGTGGAAAGCTGCATCTCGTCGAGCAGCGTGCTCGACGAGAACGTGTTGTTGCCGATGAAGTTGATCTGGCGGATTTTCGCGCTCGGGCCTTCGGCCACCGAGAACAGGATCGACACGCGGTTCGCATCGACCGGCGTGATGGTGGTGGTCACCTCGGCGGCGTAATAGCCGCGCGTCAGGTACTGGCGCTTCAGTTCCTGTTCGGCCTTGTCCACCAGCGATTTGTCGTAATAGCGGCCCTGCGACAGGCCCACGGCGCGCAGCGCCTTGGTCAGGTTGTCCTTGTCGAATTCCTTGATGCCCGCGAAATCGATCGCCGAGATCGCCGGGCGCTCCTGCACCTGCACCACCACCACGCTGCCTTGCGTCGCCACCCGCACGTCGTTGAAGAAGCCGGTCGCGTAGAGCTTGCGAATCGTTTCGGAGGCCAGATCATCCGTGAACGTGTCGCCGCGCTTGATCGGCAGATAGGCGAACACCGAACTGGGCTCGATCCGCTGCAGGCCCTCGACGCGGATGTCCGAGACGGTAAACGGATCGATGGCCCAGGCGGACACGGAGGTCGCGCCGAGGCCGGCGACCGTCAGGAACCGCAGGCGGCGGGACGACAGGGAAGATGCATTCATGCGGATGGCGGAAAGGCGGGGAACCCGCGGGCGAGAGGGAAGGCGGACGCGCACGACGGCGCGCGCTTATTGCAGTGCGCCGGCCGCGCGGGGCAGGGCGGAAGCGGGGCCGCTGGCGAGCGCGAGCACGTCGGCCATCTGGCCCGCGAGTGCGCGCTCGACCTGGAACGACAGCTCGGCGCCGCCCGGCAGGCGGAACGACAGGATCAAATCCGGCGCGCCGCCCGCATCGCGGCCGACGGTCCAGGCTTCGCACGGCATCACGAACTTGACGCTGCGCTGCTTGTGGCGGATGCGCTCCGACGAGCCGATCGCATTCGACAACGCCGCGAGCAGCTCGTGCATCACCGAGCAATGCAGGGCGAGGCGATCGGGCTGGTTGCTGTTGAGCATCAGGTACTGGCCGTCTTCGGTCAGTTCGAAGCCGTGCAGCGCATCGATCGAATAAGCCTGAGGCGGCGCCATGTTCGCGCTCCGGTGGGAAAACGGAAGCGAGTATCGCGTCGGGCGCGCGGCGACGGGTTACCTCGTGTTTACTGCATGTTTCTTTCCGGCGGCTGACGGAGCGAGACGCGCGCGAACGAGGCGCAACAAGGCGTGCGGCGGTGTCGCGATGAGGGCGATGGGCGCTTTCGTGTCGAACGTGGGTGCGAGGCGAAGGCCATTCGTTCGGAAGCCGAAAGAAATCCCGTCGAACGGCAGCGGCCGTGTTGCCGGATTTTTTCGCGGCGTTACGACGATTACGGGTGTTACGGAAATGACGGCGGCGTCAGGCGGGCGCGAAGCGCGTGCCGACAGGGCCGATGGCGGCGCGGCTAACGGGGCTTCTTGCGCGAGGCGGCCGGCGCATCATGCGTTGCGTCGCTGGCCGCATCGCGTTCGAGCAGCGCGGCGAAGCGGTCGGCCAGCGTCGGGCGCGAGCGGTTCGGCCAGACGGCGCTCAGTTCGAAGAACGGCAGCGCGTCGCCGTCGCGAATCTCGCACACGCGCACGCCGCTGAACTGCAACGCCTTGACCGAGGCGGGCAGCAACGACGCCCCGCAGCCGGCCGCCACGCAGGCCAGCACCGTCAGCGAGCGGTTCGCGTCCTGCACGATCTCGGCCTCGCAACCGGCCTTGCGGAACGCGCTGAGGATGCCCGCGCGCACCACCGGCAACTGCCCCTGCGGAAACCACACCAGCCCGATGCGCGCGAGGTCGGCCAGCGCGAGGCGGCCGTCCGGCCCGAGCGGATGCGTGTCGTGCACCACGGCCTGCAGGCGCTCGCGCGCGATCAGTTGCTCGTGCATGCGGCCGCGCACCACCACCGGCGTATGCAGCAGGCCGATGTCGATCTCGCCCGATTCGAGCGCGCTGGCCTGCTCGGCGTTGCTCATCTCGCGCAGCGTCAGCTCGACGTTCGGCACGGCGGCGCGCAGCGCGGCGATCGCCTTGGGCAGCACCTCGAACAGCGCCGCCGACACGAAGCCGACCGTGAGCCGCCCGCCGCGCTGCGCGCCGATATCGCGCACGCGCCGCTCGGCGGCTTCGATGCGCGCGACGCTGAGCCGGATGTCGTCGACGATCGCCTCGCCGGCCGGCGTCAGCGTCGCACCACGGCGCGTGCGCGAGAACAGCTTCACGCCCAGCTCGCGTTCGAGCCGCGTGATGGCCTGGCTCAGCGCGGGCTGCGCGAGGCCGAGCCGGTCGGCCGCGCCGGTCACGCTGCCGGCGTCGGCCACGGCCAGGAAGTATTTGAGGATGCGAGCCGATTCCATACGCTCATGCAATGAAAGATCAACGATTCCATAGTGTACGACGCATGCAAGGCGCGCCAGAATGCCGGCTATCAATCAATTGCGGCGCCGGAACCACCGGGCCGCCGGGCCGGCGCGCCGCGCGGCCCGCATCGAGGAGACGGTCATGCGCTGGTATCGGGACATCACCCCCGCCGAGAAACGAACCTTGTGGGGCTGCTTTGCCGGCTGGGCGGTGGACGCCGCCGATACCCAGATCTTTTCGCTGGTGATTCCGACGCTGCTGACCGTCTGGGGCATCAGCAAGGGCCAGGCGGGCCTGATCGGCGGCGCGACGCTGGTGGCGGGCGCGCTCGGCGGGCTGCTGGCCGGCGTGCTGTCCGACCGGGTCGGGCGCGTGCGCGCGTTGCAGATCACCGTGATCTGGTTTTCCTTCTTCACGTTCCTCAGCGCGTTCGCGCAGAACTTCGACCAGTTGCTGGCGTTGAAGGCGCTGCAGGGCATCGGCTTCGGCGGCGAATGGACGGCCGGCGCGGTGCTGCTCAGCGAAACCGTCAACGCCAAACATCGCGGCAAGGCGATGGGCATCGTGCAGAGCGCCTGGGGTTTCGGCTGGGGCGGCGCGGTGCTGCTCTACACCGCGATCTTCTCGTTCGTCTCGCAGGAGTGGGCGTGGCGGCTGCTGTTCGCGATCGGCCTGGTGCCCGCGATGCTGGTGCTCTACCTGCGCCGCAACGTGGTGGAGCCGCCGCGCGAGCCGCTGCCGATCGACGCGAACGGCCAGCGCCAGGGCGTGCTGGCGACGGCCGCCGGCATCTTCTCGCCGGCGGTGCTGCGCACCACGGCCGTCGGCGCCCTGATCGGCCTCGGCGCGCACGGCGGCTACTACGCGATCACCACCTGGCTGCCCACCTACCTGAAGACCGAGCGTCATCTGTCGGTGCTCGGCACGGGCGGCTACCTGGCGGTGGTGATCGTGGCGTTCATCGTCGGCTGCTTCGTCAGCGCGTGGCTGCAGGACCGCATCGGCCGCCGCTGGAACGTGATCCTGTTCGCGGTGTGCTGCGGCGTGATGGTCAACATCTATGTGTTCCTGCCGATCGGCGACACCGCCATGCTGTTGTTGAGCTTCCCGCTCGGGCTGTTCTCGGCCGGCATTCCGGCCACGCTCGGCGCGCTGTTCAACGAGCTGTATCCGCAAGGCGTGCGCGGCACCGGCGTGGGCTTTTGCTACAACTTCGGCCGCATCGTGTCGGCCGGCTTTCCAGTGCTGATCGGCCACATGAGCAGCTCGATGTCGCTTGGCTCGGCGCTCGGCATCGATGCCGGCGTGGCCTACGGGCTGGTGGTGATCGCCGCGCTGATGCTGCCCGAGACGCGCGGCCGGCGCATCGCCGAGCCGGCGCGCGCGGTGGCCGAGGCGCGTCGCTGAGTTTGCACCATTGCATTGCGTGCCGTTTCGATTTCCTTCGCATTCCCGATCATGTCGACGATGAGTCTTTCCCTGCCCGACGATTTTGCCGTGCGCGCCGAGGCCGGCCTGTCTGCCGCCGGCGCCGCGTGGCTCGCCGCCGCCGCGCCGCCGATGGCCGGTGTCGACACGCACGCGCACCTGTTCGTGAGCGGCCTGCCGCTGGCCGCGCAACGCCGCCACGCGCCCGACTACGACGCGACGCTGGACGCCTACGTGGCGCATCTGGCCGGCCACGGCCTGTCGCACGGCGTGCTGGTGCAGCCGAGCTTTCTCGGCACCGACAACCGCTGGCTCGCGAGCGTCACATGCCGCTATCCGCAGCGCTTTCGCGGTGTGGCGGTGGTCGATCCGCAGATTGGCGATGCGGAGCTGGCGGCGCTGGCCGCGAGCGGCATCGTCGGTGCGCGGCTGAACCTGATCGGGTTGCCGCTGCCGGACCTGCGCAGCGGGCCCTGGCCGCACTTTCTCGCGCGCATCGACGCGCTCGGCTGGCATCTGGAGATCCATCGCGGCGCGGCCGACCTGCCCATATTGATCGACGCGCTGCTGCCGCAGTGCCGTGCGATCGTGATCGACCATTTCGGCCGGCCCGACCCGGCGGCCGGCGCGGCCGATCCGGGCTTTCGCGATCTGCTGACGCGGGCGGACAGCGGGCGCGTGTGGGTCAAGCTGTCGGCGGCCTATCGCAGCGTGCGCGAAGGCGGCGGCGAGGCGCTCGGCGCGACGCTGGCCGCCGACCTGCTGGCCGCGTTCGGGCCGCAGCGCCTGGTGTGGGGCAGCGACTGGCCGCACACCGAGCACCGCGACCGCGTTGATTACGCAGCAGCTTCCCGCGCGCTGCAGCGCTGGGTGCCCGACGACGCGCAGCGCCGCACGATCCTCGCGGAATCGCCGCGCGCGCTGTTCCGCCTGTAACGCCCCGGCTTCATGGCGAGGGCGACGGCGACGCGGTCGCCTTCGTATAGTCGGCGCCCGGCCCCGACGGCGGCGCGAGCGACGGATCGGTCGCCCAGTCGGTCGGCGTGGCCGACAGCGTGTAGCGCAGCGTGCCGCCGCCGGCGATCGCGGCCATCGGCAGCCACGAACCACGGTACGTCGTACCGTTCAGTTGTACCGACTTGATGTACGGCTTGTCGTTGAGCAGCGCCTCGTCGTCGGCCTCGATGCGCAGCTTCCTGCGGCCGTCGTCGAGCCACACCGTCATGCCCTTGAACTGCGGCGTGGACATCGCCAGGCCCGGCGCCGACGGCACCACCGGATACAGCCCGAGGCTCGCCCACAGATAGAACGTGGAGGTCGCGCCGACATCGTCGTTGCCCGGCAGCCCGCCCGGCGTATCGAAGAACGTCTGCTTCATGACGATCGGGATCACGCGCTGCGCGAGCTGCGGCTTGCCGGCCCAGTTGTAGGCCCACGGCGTTTGCAGCGACGGCTCGTTGCCGATGTAGAGCGTGTTGCCGTTCTCGCCGCTGTCGAGCGTGGCTGCGCTCGGCAGCGGGCCGCCGAACGGGTCGCCCGGGTTCAGCCCGAACAGCGTGTTCAGGCGCGCGACGGCCGCCGCGTTGCCGCCCAGCGCGGCGATCACCGACGCGTAGTCATGGCCGATCGTCCACAGATAGTTCGGTTCCTTCGATTCGTGGAAGCCGCCGTTGTCGGGGCCGCTGAACACCCATTGGCCGCTCGCGTCCTTCGGCACCAGGCCGCTCGTTTCGCCGCCGTTGTAGTTCAGGGCGGCCGGGATGTTCGCGTTGAACAGGTGCGCCCAGGCCCGCGCACGCTGGTGCAGCGTGGCGATGCTTTGCGCATCGCCGGGCTGGCCGAGCGCGGCGAGGAAGTTGCCGATCGATTCGTCGGTGGTGCCGAGTTCGAGCGTCATCGAGCCGGGGTGATGGTTCGAGGTCGAATCCGTGGTCACGTAGCCGTATTTCAAATAGGCGTCGGCGATCGGGCTGGCGCCCACGCTGTCGTCCACGCTCGGCATGTTGTTGCAGGCGCCTTCCACGAACGCGCTGCCGGGGCCGCCGGTGCCGAACGCCGATTGCAGCATGACGCCGCGCGCCGCGCCGGTATCGAAGCCGCGCGCGCCGAACGCATAGGCCGCCGCGATCACGTTCGGCGCGTGGTCGCCTTCCATCGGCTTGGTGTCGTCGCTGCCGTCCACCCAGTGCGGGAACGCGCCGCATTGCCGCGCGTCGGCCACCAGCGATTGCATCATGTCGCTCGTTTCGGACGGGAACAGCAGGGCCTGCAACTGCGTTTCCGAACGGTAGGTATCCCACAGCGAGAAGCCCGCGTAATGCGTGCGATAGGCGCGCGGGTTGCCCGGCACTGCGTACTGCGAAACATTGGCGACGGCGCGCGCCGGGGCCGTGTTGGCCGCCGCGTTGAGGTCGGTCTGCTGCATGCTGCGATAGTCGCCGTTCACGTCGCTGTACACCGTCGGGCCGGCCATCGCGTGATAGAGCGCCGTGTAGAACTGCGTGACGTAGCTGCGCGCGCGTTGCGCGGTGGCGCCGTCGAGGCGCGCGAGCGCGCCGGGTTTCGCGAGGTCGAGCTGGATCGTGTTGAGCCGGTGGTTCCACACCGCCTGCTGCTCGGCCTTGACCCGCTCGAACGACCAGCCCGGGTTTTCCGTCGCGAGGTTCAGTTGCGCGTTGGCCACGCTGACCGAGGAAATCCCGGCCTTCATCTGCACCACCGCGCCGCGATGCGCGCTCGCGCGGAACACGAGCTTCGCCACGCCGTTGGCGAGCGTCGTCTTGGCCGCGTCGAGCGGCGTGTCGAACGCGATCGAGAAGTACACCGGCTTGTACCAGGTGCCGCCGCAGAACGCGCCCACCACGGTCTGGCCGGTCACCACGTTGCGCGCCGTATCGACCGACACGTTCACGAGGCCCGGCGCGACGCCGCTTTTCATGCCGTTGCTGCGCGTGGCGTCGAGCGTCAGTTCGGGCGAGGCGGTGCCCGACGGATAGCTGAGGCGAGCCATGCCGGTGCGCGTGGTGGCGGTGAATTCGTTGACCACGCCGTTGCCTGTTTTCACGCGGTAGTAGCCGGGCGAGGCGCTCTCGTCGGCGTGCGAGAACGTCAGCGCGCCGCCGCCGGGGATCAGCGCCACCGCGCCCTGGCCGCGGCAGCCGGGGCCGCTCAGGTGCGTGAGGCTGAAGAAATCGATGCTGCTGTCCGAGTAGTAATAGCCGCCCGAGCCATTGCCCCAGGGCTGGCCGCTGCCCGGCGTGTCGGGGCCGAAGCTGACCATGCCGAACGGCGTTTGCGCACCGGGGTTCAGGTTGCCGGGGAACAGGCCGCCCGCGTCGGGCGCACCGGTGCCGATGAAGACGTTGACGCGCTGCGTCAGGCCCGCGATGTCCACGCGGCCGCCGGGCGCGTGGCCGGGCTGGTTCGCCGCGTTCGGGGTGTTGTCGAGGCCGCCGGCGATCTGGCTTGCGATCGAGGCCGGCGATGCACCGCCGCCATCGTCGTTGCAGCCGCCGAGCGCGGCGACGGCGGCGAGGCACGCGCCCGCCAGGGCCCACTTCAGGGTCATCCGCATCCTTGTCTCCAGGTGTTGTCGAACGCGATGCCGGTGCGGCGCGAGGCGCGGCCACGGCTGGAAGCTTGTTGTCAGCCCGAGTGTGCGCTGGGGAATGCCGGGTCCGCTATTTGGAAAAATCCCTGATTTTTTGGTGATTTAGCTAAACAAACGTGATTTTTAGATTGATAAAAACTAGCGCCGAAAATTTGGAAAGCGATGTATGTAAAAAATTCCGATTTCGAGAAATTTCGCGAAAATTCGGTCAATTTGACGTCAAGTATGAAGAATGGGTGATCAAATCCGTAGCCGTGTGACTGAGCGTGGCATTGCTTTTTAAGCTGGTTGAAAATGGCTTCCGATTTCTATGAAATCAAAAAATTTAATTAATAAATAAAAAATATATTGAATCACTGTTTTCATAGAAATTTTTGAATGAATGGTTCGAAGCACCTTTGCCGTGGGTATGTGAATCGTTTGCGCGGCGAGCGTGATGCCGATTTGCGTCGTGATGTCGTCGCGGCTCGGCCGATATCAAATTGAACTCGCCGCTTCAGTGCAAGTTCGAGATTGTCGATCACGTATGCGCGATTACCGCGATTTCAGGTGGGTGTAAATAGCCTGACGCGACATATGTTTGAAAAACAACCGGGTCCGTCACGAGGTTTTCATGTTAAGGATCGTGTGGCATGCCGCCCGGCGCCGATGGGGCGCAAGACGGGGCGAGGCGTAGACTGCTAAGTAATTGATATATATGAATTAATATTATTGGGATTGCTTTTCGAGGATTGCCGGCGTGTTTTTGGCATCGCTGTGAAGACGTGCCGATCTCGTCTTGCCTTCATGAAATGAGGCTGTATCCAGGCAGTAAAAATATGTGGATAAGACTGTTTCGGTATGCCAAGATGGCGCGCTTGCTTTCAGGGGTGCGGGTAACGCATGTGCGTTGTCAAACGCTCGCTCGGCATATACGCATGTGATTTGCGTCGAGAAGTGGCGTCGGCGCAAGAGATAAGAAATGGAAGAAAACTGGGAAACATGGGGAATGCGCTCCGGGGAATGGGCGCAATCCGATCGCGGCTTCACGCTCGCGAAGACTTCGCTCGGCCATTCGGTATTCCTTCAAACCCCCGATATCGCGCTTCTGTACCGTCAGCCGCATGACGGTGGCCGACCGCCGCGATATTTCCCGACAGAATTCGCTTTTTCGCCGGAAACCGGCCAGTCGTTGTGCGCCGCTCCCGTTTCCGCGTCACCCGGTTGGATTCCACCGTTTGGCAATGCAGCCGCCTCGGCATTGACCGGTTCGAGCGTGCATGGCTTGAAGCGGACCGCCGCCGGATTACTGCCGGCCGATTTGAAATCGCGACGTGCCGATGCCGATGCCGACGCGCAAATGCCGAATCCGCCTCCCGGCAACTATTTCTTCTGCTCTCTGCCGTTCGGGACGCCGGCACACGCCCTGGTGGCGATCAATCCGTTCAACGGCGAATTGCATGCATGGCTGCCCGGCACGGCAGTTTGGGCGCCGCTCGAGGCGCGCGGTGTGGCGCTCGAGGAGTTCGAATCGACTGAAGCGGCCTGGCGTGCCGAGCTGGCGCTCGATGCGGAATCGTCGACGAGCCGCCTTTACATCCCGACCCGATCCGGCCTGGCCTGCCTCATCGCCGATGTCGGTGGCCTCGTATACACCGTCGCCCATATCGGCAATGCGCCGGCGGTGGGTTCGCCGCTCGCCTTTGCCGGCGACATCTGGGCGCCGCTCGTCGATGCCGACGGGCAGATCCGCTTCGTGGCCGCGCGCGACGGGAAACTGCAGGCCGAAGTGTCGACTGGCGTGCGACGCGACGAGGTCGGCGAAATCGGCTTGCCGGTTGCGATCGGCCGGACGGCGCTGTGGCTCACCGAGCACGGGCAGCTTCGCTTGCGTCAGAGCGATGGCGGCGTGACGGCGTCGTTTACGCGCTGGCCGGAGGGGCTTACGCCATGTTTCCAGTTCGGCAGCCCTTATCTATCGGGCGCCGGCGGCCTGTGGCAGATCTGCCGCAACGAGCGGACGGGGGACTACTGCTATGTCAGCATCGAGCGCGAGCGAACCCAGGCTGAAATTTCGGAACCCACCGGACCGCGGTTTTGCTCTGGGCAAGCCGTGTTCCGTTTCGCCACGCGTCATAAGGCGCTCCCGTGGGTCGATCTCGGGCTGGGCGACGACACCGGCTCCAATGAAATCGTGATTCCACTGGTCGAAGCGGCGGGCGGCAGCCAGGTGATCGGCATCCGCGTGCGCAACGATAACGGCGTCGACGCGATCTTCGAGCGCAAGGCCGAGCGAATTCCGTTCGCGTTGTGCTTCGATGACAACGACAGCGAAGTGTTGTTTTACACCGCATCGCATACCGCACCGTGGCGGCTGCGCCTGTTCGCGCATGACGGCATGCTCTGGGCCTACCACCCTGACGCTCTGCGCATCCAGGGCTGGAGGCTCGCATGATCCGTGCATGTCGCGTATTCCTGGCGTGTTTCGTCATGGCGGTGGCCGCCAGCGCGCAGGCCGGCATTCAGCAGGCCTTTCTGGTGCAGAACTCGGGCTGGATGGAGCCGTTCTATGCCGATCCCGCCTCGCAACTCAAGCCGCTCGTCAATGCGGTGGAACAGGCGACAACGAGCGCCGACGATACCGTTTCGCTGCTGGCTTTCAGCCAGACAGCCGCCGGCAATGTGTCGCCGATGCTGCTTGGCAGCTACCGGGGGCCGACGGATCTGGGGCCGCGCCTGGCGTCGCTGGGCGTCGCGCATCGCGGCGCGGCGCTGGCCGATACGGATTTTCGCGAGGCGGTCGTCAAGACCATCACCGGGCCGTTCCATTCCGCGCCGGGCATCATCTGGATTTTCACCAACAACCGTAACAGCCCCGGCAATGATCCGGAGACGGCGGCGCGCAATCTCGACTTCTATCGACTGATCCATCTCGAGCCGTCGATCTCGAAGACCCTGGTGTTTCCGCTGCGCATGCCCGTCAAAGGCAGGCTTTATCAGGCCGAAGGGTTGATGGTCTATGCCCTCGCGTATGGCGACGAGGCCTCACGCGCGCTCGATGCGATCCTGAGGGCGGGCCGCCTGTCGTCGGTGCTGACCAAGCCGCCGGCACGGCTCAAGCCGCTCGACGCGGACGGCCTGCGTATCGTGCCCGCCGCGATCGAGAACAGCGCGGACGTGCATCCGAGCCTTGCCGCCGACCAGCGCACGCTGATCCTGGATGTCGATGCAGGCCGACTGACGCCCGAAGTGGTGATGCGCGCTTCGCTGCAAAACCTGTTTTATCCGTATGTGATTCGCCAGGCCAACGTGGTTGCGACTCTGGCCGCGCCCGGGCGCGAAACGTCGGTCACGGTCACGCCGGCCGTGATCGCCAACCTGCAGCCGGGGCAGACGCAATCGGTCGTGGCGCGCTTTTCGCTGCCGGTCGAAAAGGTGCCGTCCGCCTGGTCGCCGGCGGCCCTGGCCGCGATGGGCAAACAGGTGCTGGTGCCGATGACGGTTGGCATGACGCTGACGGATCAGCAGCTTGCGCTCGCCGACGATTTTCGCGCCAGCCTGCAGGCGGAGTTTCCGGGCGACCCGATCTCCGACATCTTCGCCGCACCGCCTGGCGTGACGGCATCGCGCGTGCAGATCCCGGTGGTCCTGCGAATTCAGTACCCGCTTCTGCCGGTGATCGTGGTGGTTGGCCTGGTGCTGGCCTTGCTCGCGGCGCTCGCCTCGCTGGCCTTGCTGTCGGGCAAGACACGCCGCTTTCCGATCGTGATCGACGGCATCTCCCGGCACATCGTCATGAAACCCTTCAGCCGCCTCGAGCTTCGTAACCATGACGGCGTTCCCGCCGGCACGGTCCGTCGCGGCCTGGGCAAACCGTCGATCGTCAGCCAGGCGGATGGACACACGCTGAAGCTTTGAGCGCGGCGCCGCCGCACGATTTCCGCTTTTTTACACGCACCCGCTTTTCAGGAGTTACCCAGATGGCGCAAGACCAGAAGGACAACGGCACCGGGTTTGCCATTCCCGCACCGCAATCGGCCAGCACTTCCAGCGTTGCGTCGAGCGATGCGAGCGCGACCACGACCACGACGCATACCGAGGTCGTGGCGCAGGCGAACATCGGCACCGACACCTCGTCGCGCGATCTGATGATCGGTGGCGCGATTCTGCTGATCCTGATCGTGGCGTTCTTCTTTGGCAAGAACGCCTACGCGAACATGCTCGTGACCAAACGCGTCCCCCCCAACAAGGCCAATGCGGCAGGTTGGTGGCTGTTCATCTTCCTGACGAGCCTCGCGACTGCCGTGGTGTTGCCTGCGGTGAACCCGGCACGCTTTCTCTCCCCGTTGGTTCTGGCGCCGCTGGGCATCGTCGCCATCGCCAGCCTCGTGCTCGCGATCGTTTCGGGCCGCAAATAAGCGCGGGGTCGTCCCGCCCTGTGTCAACACCATCGAATCGCCATCACCATGTCGGATACCCTTTCGCAAACCGTTGGCGCCGAGTCCGCCAAGAAACAGGAACAGACCATCGAGCTGCGTCCGACGCTGTTCATCGGCGTCGGCGGCACGGGCATGGAAGTGTTGATGCGGGTGCGTCGACGCATTCTGAATACGCTCTGGGGTAACGCGGCGCGGCGTGTACGGGTGGAGAGCCTCGCCGAATTCCCGGTTGCGCAGTTCATCCAGTTCGATCTCGATACCGGCGCCATCGTCGAGACCAACCGGGCGCAGGCGGATGATCTGCAATTCCCGCTGGTTAAATTCACCGACGACGAACGTATCGTCGAATCGTTCGACATGGAGAAGTACAGCCGTGACGACGATGCGCTGGAAAAGTATCCGCATGTCAAGGAATGGCTGTCGCTGACGCCGAAGAAGATCCGTGATCTGGGTATCGACCCGGCCAAGGGGGCGGGGCAGATCCGCGCCATTTCACGGCTCTATCTGTTCGACAAGTACACCAAGCTGCGCGACAAGATTCGCATCAAGCTGCGAACGCTGAAAGCCGGGTTGTCGCACGAGCGGCAACTCGCCGAGCTTGGCTTGCGCATGGAGACCAGCAAATTCCGCGTGGTGGTGGTGGCGTCGGTGGCGGGCGGTACCGGATCCGGGGCGTTCATCGATATGGGCCTTCTCGCGAGCTGGCTGGCCAAGGCCGAAGTCACGCATGCCGATATCGAGTTGATGATTTTCCTGCCGACCGGCTATGCGGGCAACAACAAGGACCGCACCGAAGCGAACGGCTATGCCGCGCTGATGGAGCTGGAATCCACGATGATGGGGAGCAAGGGCTACGTCGGACGCTGGGATCCGTACGATCAGCCCGAGTTGCCGCGCGAGCCGTACAAGGAGGTCTACCTGATCGACTCCGGCAACGTCGCGCAACAACACACGAAAGACATCGGCGATGTTTACCAGATGGTGGCCGATGCGTTGTTCGAGGATTTTGCCTCCGGCGATTTCGCTCGCCGCAAGCGTTCGGTGGCCGTCAATCAGGCGCAACACAAGAACTACCTGCACGATGCGCTGGTTCCGCGCAATCGCTTTGCCGACATGCGCCTGTCGTACTCGAAGCGCTATTCCGCATTCGGGCACGCCACGCTCGACACGCGCGAAGAGGCGCGCCGTGACGAGGTCGCCTATCGATGGGCCGAGGAAATGCTCAAGGCCTTCTTTGGCGTGGGCAGCAGCGACACGGGCGCCAATCGAGCGACGGACCAGCAGCGGGACACCTTCATGGCCGCGCATTTGGGCCTGCGTCCGGCGCCGTTCAGCGACTTCCCCGAATTCTCCGACAAGACCATCGAACTGAAGCGTTCGACGGGCGAGTTTCTCGATTACTTCGTCACCGAAGATCTGTTGCAGGACAAGAACGGCCTGCTGCTGGCCGGGATCGAGCAGCGTGTGAACACGCGCATCGACGAAATTCGCACGGGTTTCCCGCGGGAGGAATGGCCGACGCAGATTCGTGAGGCGGTGAAGCTGCTCGAGCGCGATGCGGTGCGTGACCAGGATTCGACCGCCGACACAACGGAAGACCGCGTCGGCAAACGCCGCCGGGAAGTGTTCGAGCGGATTCGCAAGGCCGCTACCGATCAGCTCTACGCCTATCTCGACAACAAGGAGTTCGGCGGCCTTGAATACGTGCTGTCGCTCGTCGAACAGGTAAAGGATCGCCTCGAGGCGCTCGGTACCGGGCTGGTGTCGGCGCTCGAAGTCAACGCCGAGCGTTATCGGGAAATCAAGGAGGCCGTGCGCAGCCGCGAATATGAACGCCTGCTCGACAATCTCTCGCAGATCCGCAAAGGCTTGTTCAGCAATGCCGACAAACAGTCGGCCACGGTGCTCGACCAGTTGCGCATCGAGATCGCGAATTCGCTGAAATTCCATTTGCGTTCCAAGGCGGCGGCCGAGGCGGCGCTGCTGATGAAGGACGTATCGGCGTGGCTGGGTCGGAAGACCGGCATCGATTCGCATGGGCGTGCGACGTGGTCGGGCCTGGTCGGTGAATTGCAGGCGGGGCGAGAGCATGTCATGGAGATGGTTGAGCAGCTCGATCGAGCGAACACGATCATCCAGCAGGATCTGGCGAAGGAGCACAGCACGTTGATCGCCGTGTCGGCCCCACGGCGCGAGGTACCGCTGCCGAACGCCGTGACGCTGCGCGAATGGGCCGACGACGCGTTTCGCGACATCGGCGGCTCGCGCCGCCTGTTCGAAATGCTGGAGGATACGGAGCAACGCGGCGAGCTCGTCGTGAAGGTCAAGCGCATGGCCGAGCGCCAGCTTGCCGTGCTGAGCGTGGCCGATGCCGACGCGGAGTTGCGCGATCCGTTGTTCGACGCGCTGGAGCAGATGACGCCCGCGACGCGAGCCGAGTATTTCCGCAAGCTGCTGGCCTGTGCGATGCCGTGGGTGGATGCCAACCTGGGCGGTGATTTCAGCCTCAACTCGGACCAATACAAGTGCTTTATCGGCGTGAATCGCGCCGATGAGTTCCGCCGTCGCTTCGGTGCCGAAATCGAAGCCGCGGTGCCGACCCAGGCCGGGCTGACGCCGGCGCAGTTGTCGATTGTCGAGACCGGCATGCCGGGTCGCGCTGTGTGCTATTGCGAAGTGTCGGGTATCCCGATGACCGTGCTGCGTGGCCTGGACGGCTGGCGCACCAGCTATCGTAAGGAATCCGAGAAAAGCCCCGTGCATGCGCATATCGATGCGACGCAATTCTCGCACCCGATTGCGCCATCGACCGACGAGATCGCCCGTCTCGCCGAGGATTTCAAGTATTACCTTTACGCCGTGATGCTGGGTGTCCTGACGCGCTCGACGCAGCGTGTGACGCCGCCTGGGCAGTATCAGTTCGCGGTTGCGCGGGGTGACCTGCGGCGTATCGGCAACGAGCGCGCGGTGCGGCAGAACGGCTTGCCGCCGACCTTCCGCAACGCCATCGTGGCGCGCGTGCAAGAACAGATCGCCGAGCTCGACGGCCCGAAAATGAGTGCGCTGGCGGCGCTTTGCGGCTTCTATGAATCCGCGGTGTATACGCCGAAGCTGGTGTCCGATTCGACCGGCGCCCAGCAGGAGCGGAAAGGCTTTGCCAGCGCTATTGCGGGCGAGGCGCGCCGTGAATCGCGCGAGAGCGCGCGCCGCAAGGGCTTGTCCGATGGCGAGCTGGATCGTCAGGAGCGCCGGCTGCTCGACAACATGCCGGTGTGGGCCGTGGTGATCGCCGATTCGGATGCCGATGCCTACGAATGGGAAGTGCGCGAGCCGGGCGACGATGGGGCGCTGCGTCTCAAGTTCGCGCTGGACGCAGACAAGCTGGAGTCGCCGGAATTCGCGGCCTTGTCGAGCGCCGTTCCGGCCGCCACGGCGTTCACGCCGTCGGCCGTGGCGTTGATGCCGGGCGCGCCGCCCGCGGGCATGGCTCCCGCCCTTGCGCCGATGGTTGCGCCACCGCTTGCGCCTTCGGCCCCACCACTGCCGGGGCAGGTGGCGGCGCCGCTCGTCAGCCATCAGTACATGCTTGGAATCGCCGGCCAGCAGTACGGCCCGTACACGGGGCCGCAGGTCGTCCAGTACGTGCAGAGCGGCCAGGTGAGCGCCGCCGCGACCAAGATCTGGCGCCAGGGCCTGACCGAGTGGGTCGATCTCGGATCGTTCGTCGAGTTGCCGGTGGGGGTCGCACCGCCGCCGCCTCCGCCGCCTCCGCCGCTGCCAATGTAAGGGATGCCGTGAAAACGTGTCTGAAATGCACCGGACCGCTGTTCGGTCCGGTCGTCTACTGTCCCTATTGCGGCTCGTCGGTGTCGGCGGATGCCGGTCCGGAACCGGTTATCGCACCGATACTGGCCGGGCAGCCGGCTGTCACGGCCGGACCGGCGGAGCCGAAGCCCCTGTTTGCGTCCGACAAGCCGGCCAGTGCGTCTGCCGGCCCGGGGGCCAAGCCGGCAAGCGAGAAGGAGAAGCAGGACGCCGCCAAGGCAGCCGAAGCGCTGAAGGCGGCCGAAGCACTCAAGGTGGCGGAAGCACTCAAGGCGGCGGAAGCACTCAAGGCGGCCGAAACGCTCAAGGCAGCCGAAGCACTCAAGGCAGCCGAGGTCGACAACGCAAGGGCGGCAGCCAAGGCCGCAGCGGATGCCGCTGCGCTCAAGCAGGCCGCGAACTCGCCGTCGCGTGCGGCGCCTGCGCCGTCGGGCGCAGGCAAGACCTGGTTGCGCAATGCGGCGATCGTTGGCGCGCTGGCTGTCGCGGGATTCGTTTATATCGGCCACCAGTCGAGCAAGAAGCTCGAAAGCTGCGAGCAAGGCCTGTCGAGCGCGCAGCAGCGCCTGTCAAGCGGCGATCTGGACGGCGCACGCGAGCAGATTGCCGTTGCAACGCGCTCTTGCGACAGCGCCCACTCGCCGGTGATCGAGCATCTGCTGGGCCAGGTCGAGCAGGCGCAGGCCAGGCTCAGTCGCGAGTGCTCACGTGGCGTCGAGGAAGTGAATGCCCGTATCGGTCAGGCGCGTTTGCGTGATGCGCAGACTGCATTGTCGCGACTGTCGGATACGTGCGTCGCAACACCGGACGCCCGTCAGACGGCTCAGCGATTGACGCAGATCTCCACCGCTGCCGATGCCGCCGTCACGCAGGTTCGCAATGCGATTGCATCGGGCGACGCGGTGGTGGCCGCAGCGGGTATGGAAGAGGTGACGCGCCTGGATCGCACGCGCCCCGATATCGCGCAGTTGCGCAGCCAAATCGCCGCGATGCAACGCCCCGCCCCGGTCGTGCAGGCACCGGTTGCGGTGGCTGCACCGACGCCATCCGCGCCGCCGCAACCCGCGCCGAGCCCGGCAGCCTCGAATCAACTGGAAGCGGCGCAGGCTGCGATGGCGCGGCAGTTCCTGGCCTCCGCATCGAGCGAGCTGGCACAGAACCATTTCGATGCTGCCAGAACGTTCGTGGAAAGCGCGCGCCGAGTGGATCCCAACAATGCGCGATTGGCGCCGATGCTGAAGCAGATCCAGGATCGTGAGCACCAGTTGCTGCAGAACGAAACCACAATCAACTAATCGAGGATGACCAGATGATCGATATCCGCATGTTGCGCCCGGTGGCGCCAGCTTTGGTGCTGTGCATGCTCGCCGGCTGTGCGACGCCGCCGGGGGCGGGCGGGCCGGGCAATGCCGCTGCCAATCAGGACCCGTGTTCCATCGGTGGTTCGGCGGTGGTCGTGGCCGGGCTGGGCGCCGTGATTGGCGCATTGGCCGGCGGCACGAAGGGAGCGCTGATCGGTGCGGCGGCGGGGGCGGTGGTGGGTGGGGCGGGCTGCTACGCCATCAACGTGCGTTCACGTCAATTGAAGACGGCCCAGCAATCCGATTCGGACTACGTACAGGCGCGCGGCGAGTTGCCGGTCCAGCCGACGCTCGTGTCGTATCAGGTGGCAGTCAGCAACGCTGTCGTGCAGCGCGGCAAGCCGTTCAAAGTGACGACCGATGCCGAAATCGTCAACGGGCGAGCGGAACCCGTGACGAACGTCAACGAGCAACTCGTGCTATTCGACAAGCAGGGCAAGGCATTCGGCAACGGGTCGAAACCTCTGCAGGCCAACAATGCCACCGGCGGGCGTTTCGAGAATTCCTTCGAGCTGAAGCTTCCGCCGGACGCGTCGCAAGGCGTGTATGGCATGAAAACCAATCTGTATGTGAACGGCCGGCTGGCCGGGACGCGCGACCTGCACACTCAACTGGTGTGGGACGGTCAATCGGGCGTCTTGCTCGCGTCCCGATAGATAGGCCGGCGGGGCCGGAGGTTGTTCCCGGTACCCCGCCATCGTGACAACCCGGGCCGACATCGCCTTGATGCGCCGGGAGCAACGCCCCGCAGCGGTGCGCATCCGCCGGGCGAGCGCATCGCGTTTTCATGGGGACGCGATTCACCTGCGTGTGGGCGAGGGTGCTGCGGCACCTTGACGATGCGGTGAGTTCTGTCGCGGTATCCTTCGGTCGCGCACCGGCCACCTGGCCTCCGCGCACCCGATCCGAACCCACCGCCGAACCGCCATGTCATCGAAGTTTCCCGCCGCCGCCGAGGCCGCCTCCCCAGCCGCCGAACCCGTCACCCGCTACGCCTGGAAAGCGCTGGCCGGCGCCGCGATCGGCTACGCGATGGACGGCTTCGATCTGCTGATCCTCGGCTTCATGCTGCCGGCCATCTCGGTGTCGCTGAAGCTCGATGCGGGGCAGGCCGGTGCGCTGGTGACCTGGACGCTGATCGGCGCGGTGGCCGGTGGCCTGATCTTCGGCGCACTGAGCGACCGCTACGGCCGCGTGCGCGTGCTGACCTGGACGATCGCGCTGTTCGCCGTGTTCACCGGCCTGTGCGCGCTCGCGCAGGGCTTCACCGACCTGCTCGTCTATCGCACCGTGGCCGGCATCGGCCTGGGCGGCGAGTTCGGCATCGGCATGGCGCTGGCGGCCGAGGCGTGGCCGGCGGCCAAACGCGCGCGCGTGTCGTCCTACGTGGCGCTCGGCTGGCAATGCGGGGTGTTGCTGGCCGCGCTGCTGACGCCCACGCTGCTGCAATGGATCGGCTGGCGCGGCATGTTCGCGGTCGGCATGCTGCCCGCGCTGGTGGCCTGGCAATTGCGCAACCGCCTGCACGAACCGGAGCCGTTCGTCCTTGCGCGCCACCCCGAGGCGGCCATGCCGAGCCTCGGCGCGCGCTTCCGGATGCTGTTCGCCGACGCGCGCACGGCCCGCACCAGCACCGGCATCGTGATCCTCTGCGCGGTGCAGAATTTCGGCTACTACGGAATCATGATCTGGCTGCCGACCTTTCTCGCGAAACGGCTCGGCTTCTCGCTGACGAAATCGGGCATGTGGACCGCAGTGACGGTGCTCGGCATGATGGCCGGCGTCTGGTTGTTCGGCCAGCTCGCCGACCGCATCGGCCGCAAGCCCACGTTCCTCGTCTATCAGGCGGGCGCAGTGGCGATGGTGATCGTCTACGCGCAATTGAGCGACCCGGCCGCGCTGCTGTGGGCCGGCGCGCTGATGGGGATGTTCGTGAACGGGATGGTGGGCGGCTACGGCACGCTGATGTCGGAAGCCTATCCGACCGCCGCGCGCGCCACGGCGCAGAACGTGCTGTGGAATCTCGGCCGCGCGATCGGCGGCTTCGGGCCGATGGTGGTGGGCGCGCTGGCGGCGCGCTATTCGTTCACCGTGGCGATCGCGGCGCTGGCCGCGCTCTACGTGCTCGACATCGTCGCGACGCTGTGGCTGATTCCGGAAATGAAGGGGCGCGCGCTCGACTGAGGCGCACCCCGCGCGGTTTCGTCAGGAGGCCGAATCGGCATCCGAATCGTTGCCCGAACCGGCATCGATGCCGAGTTCGCCGGCCATCCGCTCGACCAGCGCCCGCAGCCGCGCGACTTCCCCGGCCAGGCGGTCGTGATCCTCGCGCAGCGCCTCGAATTCGGCCGGGCTTGCCGCACCGCTCGCGCCGCCTTCGTCGGTGCTCGATACCGCGTAGGCGGCCAGGTTGACCTCGCCGCACAGCAGATGCATCCAGCGGTTTTCACGCGCACCCGGCGCGCGCGGCAGCTTGACCACCAGCGGCGTCGAGCGCTCGGCCAGTTCCTCCAGGAAGCTCTCGACCGACGAGACATCGGCGAAGCCGTGCAGCCGCGCCGAATTCAGGCGCAGCTCGGCGGCCGTCTGCGCGCCGCGCAGCAGCAGCACGGTCAGCAGCGCGACGGCCTGGCTCGGGATGCCGAGCACGCGGTTCAGGTTGTGCTCGAAGCGCGGCACGCGGCTGCTGCTGCCCTCGAACACCAGGCTCACGCCCTTCAATTCCCCGATGGCGTTGAGCACCTCGGCCTCGCTCACGTTCATCACGGGGGCGCGCGCCGTCTTCTGGTTGCAGCCGGCCGTCAGCGCGTTGAGCGAGAGCGGGTAGGTATCGGGCACGGTGTGCTGCTTCTCGTTGAGCACGCCGACGATGCGGGCTTCGAGGGCGGTCAGGGCGCGTAGCGCGCGGGGGGCGGGGGCTTCGTTCGGTGTGTTCATCGGCTGGCGAAAAAAGGAGGTCGCGGAATCGGCGGCTGTCTGCACCGGATGATATACGGTCGTGGCGGGGAGGCGTGGCGTTCAACGGAACGCGCGCATCTGCCCCGTCATCATCTGCAGCATCTTGTTGGCGGCCACCGACAGCTTGCGGCCCACGCGCGTGACCATGTGGGCCTCGGCGTTTTCGAGGATCGGATGGGCGATGTCGATCGCGAACAGGTCCTTCGCCTGCAGTTCCGCCGCCACGGCGAACGCGGGCATCACCGCGATGCCCAGCCCCGACTTGACGAATTCCTTGAGGATCGCGAACGAATTGGTGGTGACGATCGGCCCGAGCCGCACGCGCTCGGCATATTCGACGGCCTCCATCATCTGCCGCGTGCCGTACGACGGATGGGTGGCCGCCAGCGGATACGTCGCCAGTTGCTGGACCGACAGCACCTTGTGCGCGCGGCGCGGGAAATCCGGCCCGACGATCGCCATCATCGGCTGCCGCTTCGAGGCGCGCGACACCAGCTTGTGCTCGGCGGGCGGGTTGTAGACGAGGCCGATCTCGCCCTCGTCGTTCGAGATCTTGCGGATCACGTCGTTGGTGCTGCCCACGTCCAGGTTGACGTGGATGCCCGGGTACTGCCGGCAGAACTGCTGCATCGGCCCGGCCAGCAGGTCCGACACGAAGCCCTCGCCCAGCACCAGGCTGACCTCGCCCGTCTTCAGGCCGCGCAGCTCCTGCAGGCGCGAGATCAGGTCGTCGCGGTGCGCCAGTTGCTCGCGGAAATACTCGATCACGCAACGCCCCGCCTCGGTGGGCGTGACGCCGCGCGCGTGCCGCTCGACCAGGGTGGCGTCCAGTTCCTTTTCCAGCAGGCCGATCTGGCGGCTCACCGCCGACGGCGCCACGTCGAGCCAGTCGGCCGCCGCGCGGATCGTGCCGCAGCGCACCGCCTCGTAGAAATAGACGATCCGGCTGTCGGTCAGGGTGTCGGTCATGGCGCGGCGTTCTCGATTCGAGCGTTCTAAAAATTAGAACAATAGCAATATTGGCGGTGATTGATTATACGGCTCGCCCGGACCACCATCGAGTCACTGCAAGGCGGCCGCAAGCCGGCGTTCCGCCCTTCACCAACAGCAATCGGGAGTTCGTCGGATGAAAACGGTAGGCGTGATCGGTCTGGGCAACATGGGGCGTGGCATGGCGGGTTCGCTGCGGCGCGGCGGCTATGCCGTGCTCGGTTACGACGCCGCGCCGGGCGTGGCGGACGGCCTCGCGGCGCAGGGCGTGGTGGCGGCGCGCGCGTCGGTGGCGGAGATCGCCCGCGACGCCGACGTGCTGCTGCTGTCGCTGCCGACCTCGGCGGTGGTGGAAGCGGTGGTGCTCGGCGCGGGCGGCGTGCTGGAGCACGCCAGGCCCGGCACGATCGTGGTGGACACCACCACGGCCGACCCGGACAGCACGCGCCGGGTGGCGGCGGCGCTGGCCGAGCGCGGCATCGGTTTCGTCGACGGCCCCGTCAGCGGCGGCCCGAAGGGCGCGGCCACCGCGACCATGACGATGGTGCTGGGCGGCGCCGACGCCGATATCGCGGCGGTCGAGCCGATCCTCGCCGTGATCAGCGCGAAGCGCGTGCACGTCGGCCCGGTGGGCGCGGGCCATGTCACCAAGCTGCTCAACAATCTGCTGACGGGCGTGCATCTGCTGGCGGCGAGCGAAGCGGTGCGTACCGCGCGCGCGGCCGGCGTCGATCCCGAGAAGCTGGTCGAGGCGCTGAACGGCGGCTCGGGCCGCAACAGCGCGACGCTGACCAACTACCCCACCTGGATCTTCAACGGCAAGTTCGACTCGGGCTTCACGATGAAGCTGATGCGCAAGGACGTGCGCCTCGCGCTGGGCCTGCTCGACCAGTTCGACAGCGTCGCGCCGGTGGCGCGCGAGGCCGCGCGGCTGTGGGCGGCCAGCGAGCAGCACGTCGGCGACGCCGAGGATTTCAACCGCATCGTCGATTTCCTCGATCCGGCCTGAGTCTGCTGCGCCTTTTCAGTTTTCGACCGACGAATCCGACACGGAATACCGACATGACACAGCACGCAGACCAGTTGCTCGCCGCCTTCGCGCACTTCTTCCCCGGCGCGACCACCATCGGCTCGTATATCGACGGCGAACTCGTCGCGGGCCAGGGCGAGACCGTCCAGCTTTACGACGCCGCCACCGGCGAGGCGACGCTCGCTTACCGCGACGCCGGCGCCGACGTGGTGGCGCACGCCGCCGAAAGCGCGCGCCGCGCGCAGCGCGAATGGTGGGCGTTGACGCACGCCGCGCGCGGCCGCGTGATGAACGAGGTGGCGCGCACGATCCGCGGCGAGGCCGAGGCGATCGCGCGGCTCGAATCGCTCGGCTCGGGCAAGCCGATCCGCGATTGTCGCGGCGAGGTGGCGAAGGTCGCCGAGATGTTCGAGTACTACGCCGGCTGGACCGACAAGTTCTACGGCAACGTGATCCCGGTGCCCACCTCGCACCTGAACTACACGCGCCGCGAGCCGGCCGGCGTGGTGCTGCAGATCACCCCCTGGAACGCGCCGGTATTCACCTGCGGCTGGCAGGTCGCGCCGGCCGTGGCGATGGGCAACGGCGTGCTGCTCAAGCCGTCGGAGCTGACGCCGTTCACCTCGATCGTGGTGGGCCGGCTCGGCGAGCGCGCCGGGCTGCCGCGCGGCCTGGTCAATGTGCTGGCCGGCTTCGGTCACACGGTCGGGCAGGCTGCGATCGCGCATCGCGTGGTGAGCAAGGTGGTGTTCGTCGGCTCGCCGGCTACCGGCGCGCGCATCGCCGAGGCCGCCGCGCGCCGCGTGGTGCCGTGCGTGCTGGAGTTGGGCGGCAAGTCGGCCAACATCGTGTTCGCCGACGCCGATCTCAAGCGCGCCGCGCTCACCGCCCAGGCCGCGATCTTCGCCGGCGCGGGCCAGAGCTGCGTGGCCGGCTCGCGTCTGCTGGTGCAACGTTCGGTATACGACGAATTCGTCGCGATGGTGGCGGCCGGCGCGAAAAAGATCCGCGTGGGTGCGCCGCTCGACGACGCCACCGAAGTCGGCCCGATCAACAATCGCAAGCAGTACGAACATGTCGTGCGGATGATCGCGAGCGGCGTGGAGGCCGGCGCGACGCTGGCGGCCGGTTCGGCCGAACTCGGCAACGGCGGCTATTTCGTGGCGCCCACCGTGCTGACCGGCGTGACCAACGCAATGGACGTCGCCCGCACCGAGATCTTCGGGCCGGTGGTGGCGGCGATTCCGTTCGATTCGGAAGACGAAGCGATCGCGATCGCCAACGACACCGATTTCGGCCTGGCCGGCGCGGTGTGGACCACCGACGTGGCGCGCGCGCACCGCGTGGCCGCGCAGGTCGACGCCGGCACGTTCTGGGTCAACGGCTACAAGACCATCAACGTCGCCTCGCCGTTCGGCGGCTACGGCATGAGCGGCTACGGGCGCTCCAGCGGCGTCGAGGCGCTGTACGAATACACGCAGACCAAGAGCGTGTGGGTCGAGACGGCCGAAGCGCCGCCGACCGCCTTCGGTTATCTGTAATACCGGCCCGCGCACGACGGAAGCCGGACTCAAAAGGGGAGGTCGCGATGGAACACGCACTGGGAATCGAACGCCGCGAATTCGGCGGCGCGGGCGCGGCGAAGGTCATGCTGTATGCCGCCGGCATTTTGCTGATCGCGCAGTGGATCGGCTCGTTCACGTTCAAGATCGGGCCCGGCAAGGTGGTGCTGCTGCCGATGATCTGGGCGCTGCTGCTCGGCGCGGCGCTCGGCCTGGCCAGCGCGCGCTGGAAAAGCAGCGCGCGGCTCGACGTGTCGAACCAGTTCTTCGCGGCGGCCGTGCTGCAGCCCGCGCTGCTGCTGTTCGTCGCGAAGCTCGGGCTGATGGTGGGCAGCGCGCTGCCCAAGCTCGCGGCGGCCGGCTGGGCGCTCGCGTTCCAGGAGTTCGGCCACTTCGTCGGCACCATCCTGCTGGGTCTGCCGCTCGCGCTGCTGCTCGGCATCAAGCGCGAGGCGATCGGCGCGACGTTCTCGGTGGGCCGCGAGCCGAGCCTCGCGATCATCGGCGAGAAGTACGGCATGGATTCCGCCGAAGGGCGCGGCGTGCTGGCCGAGTACCTGACCGGCACCGTGTTCGGCGCGGTGTTCATCGCCGTGTTCGCCGGCTTCGTGTCGAGCCTCGGCATCTTCGATCCGCTCGCGCTGGCGATGGGCTCGGGCGTCGGCTCGGGCAGCATGATGGCGGCCGCCTCCGGCGCGATCGCCGCGCAGCAGGACCCGGAAACCGCGAAATCGGTGCTCGCGTTCGCGGCGGCCAGCAACCTGATCACCACCACCATCGGCACCTACTTCACGCTGTTCATCTCGCTGCCGCTGGCGGTGTTCGGCTACCGCGTGCTGGAGCCGATCATCGGCCGCACCACCAAGGCCTCGGCGCAACCGGAAACCGCCAGCCCGGCGCTCGGCGAGGTGCAGACCGAAGCGCCGTCGCTCGGCTACGGCGGCAAGCTCACGGCCTGGATCGTGACGGCCGCGATGGCGCTGGTGTGCGACTGGATCGCGCACGGCACCGCGCCGCTGGTCGGGCTGCCGGGCATCGCGATCATGGTGGGCGCGACCATCGTCGGCGATGCGCTGGCGCGCGTCACCGGCCGGCGCATTCCGGCCGTGTGCTGGGTGTCGGTGGTGGCGATGTTCCTGACCTCGCCGTGGTGCCCGTGGGCCACGCAGATCGCCGCCTTCGGTTCGCACAACGATTTTCTCGGCGTGACCACCCCGATGCTGGTGTTCGCGGGGCTGTCGATCGCCAAGGACATCCCCGCGTTCCGCCGCCTCGGCTGGCGCATCGTGCTGGTGTCGTTCGTGGCCAATGCCGGCACGTTCATCGGCGCGACGCTGGTGGCGCAACTGTTCCATATCTGATCTCGTTCACCCGCATCGCCGGAGCCGCGCCAGCGTGGCCCCGGCGATCGCCTCCACCGTTCCCCGCATGACACTGATCGATTCCATCCTCGCCCACGCCGACGAACTGCAGACGATTCGCCGCGATATCCACGCGCATCCCGAAGTCGGCTTCGAGGTGAACCGCACCGCCGCGCTGGTGGCCGAGCGGCTCGAAGCCTGGGGCTACGCCGTCACGCGCAACGTGGGCCAGACCGGCGTGGTCGGCACGCTCAAGCGCGGCAGCGGCACGCGTGCGATCGGGCTGCGCGCCGACATGGACGCGCTGCCGGTGCAGGAGGTCAACACCTTCGCGCACCGCTCGACCGTGCCCGGCGCGATGCACGCCTGCGGCCACGACGGCCACACGGCGATGCTGCTCGGCGCGGCGCGCCATCTGGCGCTGCATGGCGGCTTCGACGGCACCGTGCAGTTGTTCTTCCAGCCGGCCGAGGAAGCGGGCGGCGGCGCGCGCGCGATGATCGAGGACGGCCTGTTCGAGCGTTTTCCGGTGGATGCCGTGTTCGGGCTGCACAATTGGCCCGGCATTCCGGCCGGCGATTTCGCGGTGCGGCCGGGGCCGCTGATGGCGTCCACCAGCCTGTTCAAGATCACGCTGCGCGGCGCCGGCTGCCACGCCGCCATGCCGCATCTGGGCCGCGACCCGGTGTTCGCCGCCGGGCAGGTGCTGAACGCGTTGCAGGGCATCGTCACGCGCAACCGCAATCCGATTGACGGCGCGGTGCTGTCGGTCACGCAGATCCACGCCGGCGAGGCGCTCAACGTGGTGCCGACCGACGCGTGGCTCGGCGGCACCGTGCGCACGTTCTCCGACGCCACGCTCGACCTGATCGAGACGCGCATGCGAGCCGTGGCCGCGGCGACCGCGTCGGCGTTCGAATGCGAGTGCGAGGTGTGGTTCGAGCGGCAGTATCCGGCCACCGTCAACGACGCGGCGCAGACGGCGCTGGCCGTCGAGGTGATGCGCGAACTGGTGGGCGACGCGCACGTGAACGCGGCGGCCGACCCGACCATGGCCGCCGAGGATTTCTCGTTCATGCTGCGCGAGAAGCCGGGGTGTTACGCATTCCTGGGAAATGGCAGCGGCGACCATCGTGTGCATGGGCATGGCGGCGGGCCTTGCCTGCTGCATAACGCGAGTTATGACTTCAACGATGCGTTGCTGCCGGTGGGGGCGAGTTATTTTGTCCGGTTGGTGGAGCGGTTTTTGGGGTGAGGGGGCCTGCGGTCGATGTGCCGCTTCGGGGCGTTGCCGAGGCGGCGGTGGCTGGCGCCGGGAATCCTCGGGGCGGCTGGTTGAAGCCCGGGATCTGACGCCGAGCACGGCAGCCGCATCGTCAATGGCTTGCCCCCCGATGTAGTTGACCCGATACCAGCCGGCCGTCACCTGCCCAACGGTGGACCGATCTCCAGCGATCAGATACTTTTTTTGTTTTGCTCTTGATGTCGGGCTCGTCGAAACGCTCATCTGGCTGGCCTTGCGTATCATTGCGCCTGATTGTGGCCGGGCCGCTCATGATTGGAAGGCGGCGATGAATCAGTTCGCAATCCTCTACGAAGAACGTTTCTTTCGGCCATCCATATGATTTTCAACTCGCCTCGAACACGGAAATTCTGACTGTCCCGCGCGTCGCGGCATGAGCAAAACACGATTGGCGTTCTGCGACGACATCTCCCGAAATACTGGACGCTGCCGCAACGGAAAGCTTGGGCGTTACGGGGCGCACGTCGGCACTTGCATCCGCTCATACCTCGATATCGACAACCCGTGCCAGCACCCGATTCAGCAATGCCTGCGCAAACGGGTACGTCGGCGCCTCCGCCGTGAACAGTATCCTGTAGACCAGCGGCGCGATGACATAGTCCATCACGGTCTGGCAGGCCGGTGGGGTCTCCCCGCGCGCCAGCGCCTGCTCGCGCATGAGGTCTAGCTGTTCCTCGATACAGTGTGCGCATTGTCCTGCATTGAGCGGATCGGTACTGCACAGCACATCGCGAAGCAGCGTCCGTCCGACCTCGGACGACATCTCCTCGAGATACTGAGCCAGCCAGTCCTCCATGTCCTGTCGAAATGAACCGGTGTTCGGCGGAAGGCTGTCGGGCAGGAGATTTTCGACCGCTACATCGGAAAGCAACTGCGGCAGGTCGCCCCAGCGCCGGTAGATGGTCGACGGCCTCACTCCAGCGCGGGCCGCGATAGCCGGCACGGTCAGGCCGTCTCGGCCGGTTTCCTGCTGAAGGCTGCGGACTGCGCGATGCACGGCGTCCTGTACGCGCGCACTGCGGCCACCCGGCCTCAACCCCTTTCTCGTTGTCATGGTCGATCCCAATTCTTTCTTGCGATACATCAAGCAAAGAGCGCTGCTAAAGCAAAATATTTGCATTTGCGTGCGCCCGTCGCTACATTAAAGCAAATTGTTAGCTTTTAGTGAATCGCTGGCCTCATCTCGAATGTCATTCAAATCGAGGCGGCGGCGACCGCTTTTGCGTTGACGATTCACACGATGGCGCTGATGGACTATCTCGCTGCGTCGGGCGCGCCGACGCAGCTTTATTCCGGATGTAACGGCATCTTCATCGGTGCCGTTGACGCTGGCTTTTGACATCCATGCGGTGTCGTTGCTGTCCGAGTTAATCGCGGTTGGGGCGCGGTCCGATTATATGGCCGGTTTTCGCTGAGCAGCCGAAGCCGCGTCGTTGCAGACGATACAGGCCGCGCGACCGATCGAGCCGTGTGCTTCGTGGGCCTTTGCACGAAGCGTATGAAGCGGCGTTCGAGCGGAACGCGATCGCAATCGCTGTCGCCCTCGGGTGCGGAGGTGGTGCCTCCACGCGCTGGCATTGAAGGTTGTCACGGTGCCGGCACTCCGAATCGATAAATGCCGAATTAATGATCGATTCGTCGAGCCGTAACGTCTTGATGGGAATTTGAGTCGGCATGGCGAGTATCGCGCGTCCGCACGACTCGCGGGCGATGGCATGCCGGCCGGGATCGAGGTTGCCTGGCGGCGTCTGGAGCGTGCTCGTGTCCGGCCGGCGCTGAAACGGATTCTCGGTGACGTCGGGCGATCCGTCACTGCCGTGCCGTGTCCTCCATAGAACACGCGCTTCTGAGTTGACGAGCGAGGAGAAAGCATTCGCACGATAAGCATCAGTTCTGCACCTACCGTCGTCCGAGCGACGGACCGTGCGTGAGAAGTCTCCAGGCTGGCTGCCGCGCGTTGCGGCCAACACGGCCGATCCGGGAGAGAGCCGGATATTCAAAGTCATTCAATCAAATATTGCTAAACGCTATGGTTCTCCATTCAGGTTTTGGAAACGCACGCCACACGCGGAAAGCGGGCTTGTTGGCGTCGTGGGCCGGCATGCTGGCTTTGCTGGTCGGTTGTCAGGGCGAAGTGCACGATGCTGTGCCGCCTATACCCGAGGTCGGCGTCGAGACGATCGCACCGCGAATGATTCATGTCACCGACGAATTTAACGGTCGAGTCGAAGCGGTCGATGCGGTCGAGCTCAGGCCGCGTGTGAGCGGCTATCTCGATCGCGTCGTCTACAAGGAAGGCGATAGCGTCGCGAAAGGTGCGGTGTTGTTCGTGATTGATCGACGTCCTTATCTGATCGCTCTCGATCGCGCGAAGGCGCAACTACAGCGTGCGCGCGCAACGGCGCACCTTACGCAACTGCAGCACACGCGTGTGCAGACACTGATCGCATCTCGCGCGACCTCTCGGGAAGAACTCGACAACGCGCGCGCCGCCTACGCGCAGGCGCGCGCGGACCTGAACGCGGCGGAGGCGGCTGTCGCGGACGCAAAACTCGATCTCGGCTTTACCGAAGTGCGCGCCCCGATCGCCGGACGGGTCGGCCGTGCAATCGTGACGGCGGGCAATCTCGCCCGTGCAGACCAGACGCTGCTGACTACGATCGTGGCCCAGGATCCGGTTTACGTTTATTTCGACTGCGACGAACAAAGCTATCTGCGCTACGGTCGGCAGCGTACCGAACCGCGCGACCGTGCAATCGGTGCGAACCCGGTCCGCATCGGGCTCGCGAACGAGGCGGGTTTTTCGCATGTGGGCACAGTCGATTTCCTCGACAACCGGTTGGACCCGGCGACAGGGACGATTCGCGCGCGCGCGCGTCTCGCGAATCCAGACCACGTGCTGACGCCGGGGTTGTATGCGCGAGTGCAGTTGACGAGTGGACAAATTGATCGCGCGTTGACGATCGACGACAAGGCGGTGCTGACCGATCAGGACCGCAAGTACGTGTACGTGATCGGTCCGGGCGACAAGGCGCTGCGTCGCGACGTGACGATCGGCCGCGAGTTCGGGGGCCGGCGCATCGTCGAGAGCGGGCTCGAGTCCGGTAACCGCGTGGTCGTTGAGGGCCTGCAGCGGATCTTCTATCCCGGCGCATCGGTGAAGCCGAAGGCGCTCGCCGCGCAGACCGCCGACGATTCGGCCGCGCCCGCAACGACTCACTGACAATCGGAGGGGCGATGGATTTCTCGAAATTTTTTATCGACCGGCCGGTCTTCGCGATCGTGCTGTCGATTGTCATCTTCGCGATCGGTTTGATCTCGATCCCGATGCTGTCGACGGGCGAGTACCCGGAAGTCGTGCCGCCGAGCGTCGTGGTGCGCGCCACGTATCCGGGCGCGAACCCGAAAGAGATCGCCGAGTCGGTGGCGGAGCCACTTGAGGAAGCGATCAACGGCGTCGAAGGCATCATGTACATGAAGTCGGTTGCGGGTTCTGACGGCAGCCTGCAGGTGGTGGTCACGTTCATGCCGAGCGTGGATGCAGACACGGCCGCGGTGCGTGTGCAGAATCGAGTGAGCCAGGCGCTGTCGCGCTTGCCCGACGAGGTTCGACAGTACGGCGTGACCACCCAGAAGCAATCGTCGACGCCGCTGATGTATATCGGGTTGATCTCACCGGATGGCAGCCGTGATGCACTCTACCTGCGCAACTATCTGACGCTGCATGTGAAGGATGAGCTGTCACGCATTTCCGGCATCGGCGACGTCAGCCTGTACGGCTCCGGCGACTACGCGATGCGAATCTGGCTCGATCCGAACCGGCTTGCTTCGCGCGGCCTGACCGCGGGCGACGTGATCGCGGCCGTGCGCGAGCAGAACGTGCAGGTTTCTGCGGGCCAGCTCGGCGCGGAGCCGTCATCGAAGGCCACCGATTTCCTCATATCGATCAACGTGCGCGGTCGGTTGCGTACGCCCCAGGAGTTCGGCGGCATCGTGCTGAAAAACGGCGCCGACGGTCAGGTGGTCAAGCTGTCCGACGTCGCACGCATCGAGCTGGGTGCTGGCGACTACACGCTGCGTGCACACCTGGATCAATCCGACGCCGCCACGATCGGCATCTTCCTGGCACCAGGCGCGAACGCGCTCGCTGTTGCGAAGGCCGTGTACGAGAAGCTCGACGAGTTGTCGACGCGGTTTCCGCAGGGGCTGGCCTACAAACCGATGTGGGACCCGACGGTGTTCGTGCGCGAATCGATCCGTGCGGTGCAACACACGCTGATCGAGGCCGTGGTGCTGGTCGTGCTGGTCGTGATCCTGTTTCTTCAGACATGGCGCGCGTCGATCATTCCGCTCGTCGCGGTACCGGTATCGGTGGTCGGCACGTTCGCGTGGCTTTATCTGCTCGGCTATTCCATCAACACGCTGACGCTGTTTGGGCTTGTGCTCGCGATCGGAATCGTGGTCGACGATGCGATCGTCGTCGTCGAGAATGTTGAGCGCAACATGGAACACGGGTTGAGTCCGCGCGATGCCGCCCACCAGGCGATGAAGGAGGTGTCGGGGCCGATCGTCGCGATCGCGCTGGTTCTGTGCGCGGTGTTCGTGCCGATGGCGTTCCTCTCGGGCGTCACGGGGCAGTTTTACAAGCAATTCGCGGTGACGATCGCGATCTCCACGGTGATCTCCGCGATCAATTCGTTGACGCTGTCGCCCGCCCTCGCCGCAAAGTTGCTGCGGCCGCACGATGCGCCGCAAGACGCGCTGTCGCGCGTGCTCGAACGCCTGTTCGGCCGGCTGTTCCGGGGGTTCAACCGCTTCTTCGTGCGAAGCTCGGACCGTTACCATGGCGCGGTTGCGCAGGCCTTCCAACGGCGCGGTGCGGTGTTCGTTGTCTACATCGGCTTGCTCGCGGCAACGGCATTGCTGTTCAAAACCGTGCCGGGAGGTTTCATCCCGACTCAGGACAAGTTGTATCTGTTCGCCGGCGCGAAGCTGCCGGAAGGTGCGTCGCTGTCGCGTACCGATGCGGTGGTACGGGAGATGGTGAAGATCGCGCACGAGACGGACGGCGTCGAAATGATGCCCGCGTTCGCTGGCATGAACGCGCTACAGTCCGTCAATACGCCGAATATCACAAGTTCGTACATCCTGCTGAAGCCGTTCGATCAGCGTACGCGTCGCGCCGAGCAGATCAGCGCCGAGTTGAACGCGCGCTTTTCCGGAATCAAGGACGGCTTCGCGTATGCGCTGATGCCGCCGCCGATCGAGGGGCTCGGCAACGGCTCCGGCTACGCGCTCTATCTGGAGGATCGCGCGGGGCTCGGCTACGGCGTGTTGCAGAACGCGGTTGACGCGTTCCAGGCGGCGGTCGCGAAGACGCCCGGCATGTACCATCCGGTGAGCACCTATCAATCGAACATCCCTCAGTTGGAAGTTAAGGTCGACCGCTTGAAAGCGAAGGCGCAAGGCGTTGCGCTGACCGACCTGTTCGAGGCGCTGCAGGTCTATTTGGGATCCGTCTATGTGAACGACTTCAATGTGTTCGGCCGCGTCTACCGCGTGATGGCGCAAGCCGACACCGCCCATCGCCAAAGCGTCGAGGATATTGCGACTCTGCGAGTACGCAACGCGAACGGCGAGATGGTGCCGATCGGCTCGATGGTGACCGTGACGCCGACGTTCGGTCCCGATCCGGTAGTGCGCTACAACGGTTACCCGGCTGCCGGCTTGATCGGAGAGTCGGACCCGGCCGCGCTGTCGTCTGCACAGGCGATCGTGACGCTTCAGCGGATCGCGAAGGACGTGTTGCCGTCCGGCATCACGCTCGAATGGACCGACCTGAGCTACCAGCAGGTCACGCAGGGCAACGCGGCGGTCTTCGTGTTCCCGCTTGCGGTGATGTTGGTGTTCCTGGTGCTGGCGGCGCTGTACGAAAGTTGGACGCTGCCGCTCGCGGTGATCCTGATCGTGCCGGTATGCATGTGTGCCGCGCTGTTCGGCGTGTGGCTGTCCGGTGGCGACAACAACGTATTCGTGCAGGTCGGTCTCGTCGTGCTGATGGGCCTCGCCTGCAAGAACGCGATCCTGATCGTCGAGTTCGCACGCGAGCTCGAAAACCAGGGCAAGAGCCCGGTCGAGGCCGCACTGGAAGCATGCCGGTTGCGGCTGCGGCCGATCGTGATGACGTCGATTGCATTCATCGCGGGTTCGGTACCACTGATGATTGGCTCGGGCGCGGGCAGCGAAGTGCGCGCGGCCACCGGCGTGACAGTATTTGCGGGAATGCTTGGCGTCACACTGTTCGGGCTGTTTCTGACGCCGGTGTTTTACGTCGCGATCCGCAGACTGGCGCAAGCCAGGCAATCGACCGTCTGGATCGAGCAACCGGTGACGCCGCCCGAAGGAGAGCGCCAATGATGATACCGATGCGATTTCTGATAATTGCCGCCGCAATGGCGTTGTCCGCGTGCGCGGTCGGGCCGGATTACGAACGGCCGACGAAGCCGATGGCGTCGCGCTTCGTGCGCGACGAGCGGCCGGTGTCCGTCCGGAGCGGGTCTGCCACTTCATCGACCGATGCCGACGCTGCGTTTTGGCGTGGGTTCGGCGACGCCGTGCTAGGCCGCCTGATCGATGAGGCGCTGACGGCGAATCGGGATCTGCGATTTGCGCTCGCTCGTTACGACGCTGCCAACGCGTTGCTCTCGTACGCGAAGTTCGACCGCGTCCCGACGATCACCGCGAACGCGCAGATTGGCCACCAGTTGTTGAGCAAGGATCAGGCGTTCGGTGCGCCGCGCTCCGCTCGCGACAATCCGATTTCGAGCGGGGCCGTCAACGCGAGCTGGGAGCTCGACCTGTTCGGCCGTGTGCGGCGCGGGATCGAGACACAGCAGGCGGAGACCGTGGCGAGCGCGGTGGATATCCGCGCAGTGCGCGTGTCGATCGCGGCCGAGGTTGCTCGGACCTATGTCGAGCTGCGGGGCGCACAGGAGCGGCTACGAATCGCGCGCGAGAATGCCGACAACCAGCAGCAGACGTTTGCATTGATTGGCGCAAGATTCGGTGCGGGGCGCGGTTCCGAGTTGGATGTTGCGCGCGCGCGTGCGCAACTCGAATCGACGCTCGCGCGCATCGCGGTGCATGAAGCCACGATCGGCGTCGACGAACATCGGCTTGCAGTGCTGACGGGGCAAGCGCCGGATGCGCTGATCTCCTGGCTTGATGTGCCGATGCCGCCGCCGTCGCTCGCAGCTGACATTGATCCGGGCGCGCCTGGCGACCTGCTGCGCCGGCGTCCGGACGTCGCGGCCGCCGAGGCGCGCCTGCACGCGGCGACTGCGCGGATCGGGGTCGCTACAGCTGATCTGTTTCCGCGACTCACGCTGGCGGGCATGCTCGGCAGCATGACAAACAGCTATGGCGTCTTCCGGACGGGCAGCGATGCAAACTTGATCGCGCTGGGCATCGACTGGTCGTTTCTCGACATCGGTCGCGTGCGTGCGCGCATCGTGCAGAGCCGCGCCGACGCCGCGGGACAGCTCGCGCGGTATCAGCAAACGGTGCTGCTTGCGCTCGAGGAGACGGAGAATGCGCTGCTGCGCGCGGCGCGCGTGCGTGACGAAACGGAGCATCTGGAGCGCGCGGCGACGGACAGCGCGCGTGCCGCGCAGCTCGCGCAGACGCGCTTCGCGGCTGGTGCGATCGACTACTACGAAGTGCTCGACGCGCAGCGTACGCTATTACAGGCCCAGGACGCAGCGGCAGACGGCCGGATTCGCCGCGCGGCGGCGACTGTTGCGCTATACAAGGCGCTTGCGGGAGGGTGGCAGTCGGCTCCGATCTCGTGATGAGGGGGCTGCTCCATCGCGAAAGTGGGGCTGGCCCGGCGGCTCAAGCGATACGACAGTATTGCGTGCGGTGCGCGATCCGACGTCAGGTATGCAGGTGTTGGGTGCGGGCTTGCGCGACTGTCACGGCGTGTTCGGGATCGAGAATTGGCGTTTCGCATTGCGCCGAAGCCGGGCGGGACGCATGATGTTCCCGATAAGTCGCGGCGAGCGTGCGCAACGCTTCGCGGGAGCGCTGGTCCGACAATGTCGAATGCAGGACGATTCTCGACGACGGTAGCTCGGGGAGGCCGAAGCGCTGGCTGACCTCGATCGTGTCGGGCGGGGCAAGCCGGCACGAGAGGGCCGCTACCGCAAGGCCGGCCGACACGGCAGCCGTGACTGCCGCGTGTCCGCCGCCGACAAACACCTCGGTCCAGTTGATGCCCGCTTCGTTGAGGGCGCACATTGCGATCTCGCGCACGCCGCAGCAGGGCGCCAGCGCCGCGAGCCGGAGCGGTTCCCCCGGGCTGCGACTGAAGCCGGGGGCTGCGAACCAGCCAAAATTCTCTGGGCCGAGGTCGTAGCCGTTGCGGCGATCGTCTCCCAGGCGGACGATCATGGCGTCGAGATCGCCGATGTCGAAGGCATCGATCAAGGTGCGGGAATTGGCAAGACGTACCTCGATCGTCAAGGCCGGGTCGCGCTCGTAGAGGCGCGCAAGCAACACAGGAACTTCCGGCCCGGCTACATGTTCGGCGATACCGAGCCTGAAGCGGCGTTGCTTGGCGGACAGTTCGGCTACCGCGCGGTCATGGGCAGCGAGGAACTCACGCGCCGCATTGAGGAGCAGCGCGCCTTGGGCGGACAGCCGTACGAGGCGGGGGGTGCGTTCGATAAGCTTGTGGCCGAGGCGTTGTTCCAGACGTTTCAGTTTCACGCTGATCGCGCCTTGCTGTGTGCCGAGTGCTTCCGCCGCCTTCGAGAAACTTTGAAATTCTGCAATGGTTACGAATGCCTGAATGGCATCGACGTCCAAGATCAGTTTTCTCACGATATATATAAATAATTTCTGTCATTATCGTGTTCGACTATAACATTGTTTAATAGTTATTTTGTTTCGTCATGTTGGCGATTCGGTGGCCAATCGAGTGTTGTGTTTTGGATGGCGAGCCGTTGTTGGTCCGTGCTGCCGGTAACAGATTTTTCTCAATGCGGCCGGATGAAAATTTAAAAAAGGAGAGAGTATGAAAGTCGGAATCATTGGCGCCGGTCGTATGGCGCAGTCGATCGCATGGCTGGCCTCGCGCGCTGGTTATCAGGTTATGTTGAGCAATTCGCGCGGACCGGAAACTATTCGGGCGCTGTGCAAGCCGCTCGGCTGCGAAGTCGGTCGCGTGGACGAAGCCGCGCAGATGGGCGATATCGTGTTTGCGGCGCTCCCGCTCCAGGCCTATCGCTCGGTGCCGGCCGAGCCGCTCGAGGGCAAGATCGTGCTTAACCCGCAGAATTATTTTCTTCACTTTGGCCGCCTGTCTGAACTCGAGAGCGGAGCGATGACGACAGCTCACGTGCTTGCGCGTCATTTGCCGAAGTCGCGTGTCGTCAAGGCGTTCAACGCGATTCTGGTGGAGGATGTGGTGCCAGACGCACGGCCCGCGGGGGCTCCAGATCGTCGCGCGCTGCCGATCGCCGGCGATGACGTCGATGCACGCAACACGGCGATCAGACTGATGGATAGCCTTGGATACGATGCGGTTGATGCCGGGCCGCTCATCGAAGGATGGCGTTTCGAGCGGAGGCGGCCCGTGTACTGCGTGCCGCTCGACAAGGCAATGCTGGCGAAGATGCTGGCCGAGACGACGCGCGATTCGGTGATGCCGGAGGCGCATTGGCTGACGCATCGGGGAATGCGCGCCTGACGTTCTCGGACACAGCATCCCTATGACCTGCGGGCGGCTGGGCTGCAACTGGCAGATTCCCGGCCGCCGAACTCCTTTCTCGAACGCAATTATCGCGACTCCTCAATCGTAGCGCGCCCCTTCTTTTCTCTCGACTCCCAATCGCTCGTAGTGTCGGGGATGCAATTTTTGTATAAATTCACGATCTTTGTCAGTAACAACCGATTGCATCAAAGGGCTTGTCCATTTTTCGAGATAAGAATGGTGATAGCTATTCTATCTTGTATTTTGTCTATCGAGTTTTGTTGTCGCAGAAATTCTTGTTTGATGGGTTTAAATGTGAAATTACGCTGCTAGTATTCGATCCATTCAAGCTATGGAGGGTGCTAATGTCTGTCGGCGTATCATTGAAAAATAAAATCGCACTTGCGTCGATTTGCCTGTCGGCGGTCATGCTGGGGCTGGAAATTACCAGCGTCCCTTCTATTCTCCCGACGCTGGAGCGCGTATTGCCGGCTGATTTCAAGCAGCTCCAGTGGATCATGAACGCCTATACGATCGCGATGTGCTCGTCGCTCGTGGCGATGGGCGCATTGGCGGATCGCTTCGGACGCAAGCGCGTCTTCATGATCGGCATCGTGGTCTTCGGCTTGGCATCGCTGATTTGCGGATTGGCATCCAGCGCGCCGTTGCTGATTGCGGCCAGATTTTTGCAGGGCGTGAGTGCTGCGGCGATGCTGTCGTGTCAGGTCGCGGTGCTGTCTCATCAGTTCCAGGGCGGCCCGGAACGTGGCACGGCGTTCGCATGGTGGGGCGTGATCTTCGGGCTAGGGCTGGGCTTCGGGCCGATCGTCGGTGGCTTGATTGCGAGCTTCGCGAGTTGGGAATGGGTGTTCCTGATTCACGTGTTGATCTCCGCGCTGGCCATGTCGCTTGCGCGCGCCGGTGTGGTCGAGTCGTCCGATCCGCATGCACTCAAGATTGATGTCGGCGGAATGGTGACGTTGTCGCTGTCCGTGTTCTGCCTGGTGTATTTGATCACCCAGGGGCAAAAGCTCGAAGCTGGCAATCCGGTCGGCGTGAGCGCGTTCGCGATCGCCGTGGTCAGCTTCATCCTGTTCGTCGTTGTTGAAAATCGAGTCGCGCGTCCGATGTTCGATTTCAAAGCGTTTCGTGTCCGTAATTTTTCGGGGGCGTTGCTCGGCGCATGCGGGATGAACTTCAGCTTCTGGCCGTTCGTCATTTACTTCCCGATCTACTTGCAGGCGGCGCTCGGCTACAGCAGCGTCGCTGCGGGCATGACCGTGCTGGCTTATACGCTGCCGACGGTCGTAGTGCCGCCACTTGCCGAGCGATTGCTGCTCAAACGAGGACCGCATTTCGTGATTCCTTTCGGGCTGTACACGATCGCAACCGGGTTTCTGCTGCTCCACTTGGTCGCGACGATCGGCCACGCAAGCTGGATCACGCTGCTGCCAGGTTGCCTGGTGGCGGGCATCGGCCTCGGGTTGACCAACACACCGGTGACGAATACCGCTACCGGGTCGCTGCCGCCAGAGCGGGCGGGCATGGCTTCCGGCATGGAGTTCAGCGCGCGGATGATTTCGCTGGCGATCAACATTGCAATCATGGGCTTTGTGCTGGTGGCGGGCGTGTCGGCGAGCTTGGCAGATACGCTGTCGGCGGTTGCACAGAGCCGCCATCTGATCGATGCGATCTCGGCGGGCAATTTCGCCGCAGCGGATGCCGGCGGCATTCCGATCGCCGCCGCGCGCGCTGCGCTGACGCGGGGCTTCTGCTGGATCACGCTCTACGGAACCGTCGCGCCGCTGGCACTCGGATTTATCGCCGCCATCGTATTCGAGCGCAAGAAGCCCGTACCTGTCCCAAAGAACGACGAGCGCTCCGCTGTGGACGATACGCAGCCGGCCCGTTGATGCAGTCTTCGATTGTGCGTTGGGACCTTCCCGGTGTGCATCACCGGGTATCGACGAGGGCAATGCTGCACGGGCAGCAATATCAAAAATACTTAAAAGAGGGCAATGCCATGCAGTTGTATTTCGAAAGTCTAAGGCCGCAAATCGCAAAGGCGCTGGATATCGATCCCGCGAATCTCGAGTTGACCACAATGTTGAGCGGAAACGAAAAGTGGGATTCCTTTGCCATTTTGTCAGTGGTGGCGCTGGTGACGGAGCACACGGGGAAACAACTGACTCTGCCGGATGTGGCAAAGCTGGGCACAGTTTCCGATCTCGTCGGACTCGTGCAGAAACTGAAAGGAAATTGAGCATGGACGCCAGGACGATTTCCGGTATTTCGGTCAAGGCGATCACCGCAGCTTTGCCGTCCGGCAGGATCGGCGAGGCGGAGTTCGCGGCGATCTACGGCGAGCGGGAGGTCGCGCGGATCGTGCGCGGAACGGGGATCGGCTCGATCCGTACGGCGGCCGGCATGACAACGACCGACCTGATCGTCGCGGCGGCGGAGCACTTGATGCGCGGCAGGGGAACGGACATGGCCGAGATCGACGGGTTGATCGTCGTGACGCAGACGCCGGACGTCTGGAGCCCGGGGTGTGCATACGCGGTGCATCATCGGCTCGAGTTTCCGACCAATTGCTTCGTTGTCGACGTCAGCGCAGGCTGCGCGGGTTACGTGAACGGGCTGATCCAGGCCGCTTCGCTCGTGGCCTCGGGTGCGTGCCGGAACGTGTTGCTGTGTACCGGCGACATCAATACGCGGCTGGTCGACGAGCAGGATCACCAGGTCCGCATGCTGTTCGGCGATGCGGCATCGGCTACGCTGATCACGGCGGGCGACGAGGTGCTGCACTTTGTATCCGGTGCGGACGGCAGTGGCCGGAGCCTGCTCGGCGTGAACCTTCAGTACGAGAAAGACGAGGAGCGCGCCGGTGCGATTCGCTACTTGAAGATGGACGGTGCTGCGGTCATGAGCTTCGCGCTGCGCCGTGTGCCCGAAGCGATCAATACGCTGCTCGAGAGTCAGGGTAGAGACTTCGAAGACATCGATCTGTTCGCGTTGCACCAACCGAATCGATTCATTCTGGACTACATCCGTAACCGGCTCGGTGTCGCGCCCGAGCGACTGCCCGTCGACGTCGACGGCATTGGCAACACGAATTCGACATCCATCCCGCTGCTCCTGTCTCGTCGTCATGAGGAGCGTGGCGAGGCGCGCCGACGCGTTGTGATGTGCGGATTCGGTGTGGGGCTGGCATGGGGCGCGCTGCTGGTGGACTTGTCGCAAACACGGGTTTTGGCGCCAGTAGAGGTGGCGTTGGAGGCCGTGTAAGCGTCGCTGCAAGTGGTTGCGTTTCGCGAGAGAAACGAGCGTGCTGCTGAAACTCTGAAAGATGTATATGCAATTATAATATTAAGTTTAACTAAATTATGAGGCTGATATGTGCGGTATTGCCGGTTGGATCGATTTCAAACGAAATTTCCCCGAGCCGAATCATCTGATTCAGATGATGACGGATTCGCTCGTTCATCGCGGTCCTGATGCCTATGGCGCGTGGATCGACGGGCATGTCGCGCTCGGCCATCGACGGCTCGCGATCATTGACCTTGCCTATGGTGCGCAGCCGATGCGGGCCGTCGATCGTGCGGGGAAAACGGCCGTGGTGTCGTTCTGCGGCGAGATTTTCAACTTCAAGGACCTGCGTGCCGAACTGCAGCGCGTCGGCTATGAGTTCGAGACCCATAGCGATACCGAGGTGCTGCTGAAGGGCTATCTGCACTGGAAGGAAGATGTTGCGCGTCACCTGAACGGTATGTTCGCAGTCGCAATCTGGGATAGCCAGTGCGAGCGCTTGATCCTGATTCGCGATCGTTTGGGGGTGAAGCCGCTTTATTACTTCCCGAGCGAGGGCGGGCTCGTGTTCGCGTCGGAGCCGAAGGCGCTGTTCCGTCACCCGCTCGTGAGGCCGCGTGTCACGGCGGACGGCTTTCGCGAGTTGCTGGACATGGTCAAGACGCCGGAGTTGACCATCTACGATGGCCTGTTCGAAGTTCGTCCGGGCGATCTGGTAATCCTTGATCGCAGCGGGCTCAGAAAGGAAACCTACTGGCGCCTTCAGGCCAGCGAACACTGCGACGACCGGCAGACGACGATCGCGACCGTGCACGACATTCTGTCGGACACGGTTCGACGCCAGATCGTGTCCGACGTACCGATCTGCACGTTGCTCTCCGGGGGGCTCGATTCGTCGGCTATCACTGCGATTGCCGCACAGCAGACGGCAGACGGCGCGCTGGCTTCGTACTCGGTCGACTTCCAACATAACGTCGACGCGTTCGCCGCCGACGGGGTTCGGGGCTCACCCGATGCGCCGTTCGCACGGGATCTTGCCGCGCACGTGGGCACGCGCCATACGGAACTGCTGCTGGCCAGCGATCAGATGCTCGACGCATCGGTCCGCCGCAATATCCTGAACGCGGTGGATGCGCCGCCCGCGTATTGGGGCGACATGTGGCCGTCTCTGTACCTGCTATTTCGTGAGTTGTCCGAACATTCGACGGTGGCGCTGTCGGGCGAGGCGGCGGACGAAGTGTTCGGCGGTTATCAATGGTTCAGGAATCCGGCCGCGCTGACAGCCGAGACTTTCCCGTGGCTGACCGCTGGCTCGTCGCGCTATTTCGGCGGAACTCAGCTGCTAGCGCCCGACTTTGTCGCGTCGCTCGATCGCGATGCCTACCGGGCTGACCGGTACCAGGATGCGCTGCGCGAAGTGCCGGTGCTCGACGGCGAATCCGCGCATGACCGCCGGATGCGGGAGGTGTCGTATCTCGCGCAGACGCGATTCCTGCAGACACTGCTGGATCGCAACGATCGGATGAGCATGGCGGTCGGGCTGGAAGTGCGGGTTCCGTTCTGCGATCACCGGCTGGTCGAGTACATGTTCAACGTACCGTGGCAGATGAAGACGTTCGACGGGCGGGAGAAGAGCTTGCTGCGCGAGGCCGTCTGTCCGCTGCTGCCGGACAGCATCCTCAATCGGGTCAAGACGCCTTACCCGGCAACCCAGGACGGCGCATATGAGCAGGGGCTGCGCGCCGAGTTGTCGGCCGTGCTCGACGATCCGGCCGCGCCGATTCTCGACCTGATCGATCGTGCGAAGGTGCGTGCGCTGCTGGGGCGCGCGCCGACCGATATCAGCCAACCCTATAACCGTGGCGGTTTGGAGATGGCGCTATGGATGAATCGCTGGATCAAGGAATACAACGTTGAAATCGCACTGTAGAGCAGAAACATGACCGATACGACGACAATCTCTCCAAAGCTCCTTCATAAAAACGCGTCCGACGATGTCCTGCTGACGCGCCCGCGGCAGACCGTGCCGTCGCGACTGATGTCGCCATCAACGGGAGCGTATTCCTGTGACGACGCGGCCGCGCTCGAGCGCCTATATGAATCCGATGGTGCCGGCGGGCGCATCCTGAGCTCCGTGCGGGAGCGCGGATTCGTGACCGGCAAGCCATTTGCCGACGTCGTGAAGGAGGAGATCATTCGCGGCGTTCCGCACCAGGTGATCGAAGGCCTTTGCAGGCAGTCGGACGCACAGGTCGGCGATGCCGCGATCGAAGGGTTCCTGGTGCGCAACGGCGTGTCGGCGCGTGCGACGAGCTTCGAGTTCGTCAATCTTGCCGACCATTACTTCTTCTATCGAAAGCCACACGAGCACGTGCCCGGCATCATGCTGCTGGAGGCAGCGCGGCAGGCGATCTATTACCAGCTATACACGTACTCGAAACATACACTCGGCACGGTGACCGTGAGCCTGAGCGAGCTCAATGCGAAATTCCATGCCTACGCGGAGCTGATGTATCCGGTTGAGATCGTGATCGACGATCTGACCTGCATGCATGACCTGCGGCCGCGCGAGGCGCGCTACTCGTCGTCGTTCTATCAGCGCGGTGCGCTGATTGCCCGTATCGATTCGGTGGTGCCCATCATCGGGCTCGACAAGTTCAAGCTCGCGCGCAACGCGTGTCTGTTCGATTCCGAGAGTTTTGCGCCGCTTCCGAGTGCGCCAGTCATCTCGCTGTTGACGTCGGATGGCATGGGGCAGTCGATCGTTGCGCTCAGGAAAATTGGCAAGCAATCGTGCGTGACCAGCGCCGCACATTTCGGCGACACGTCCAATGTGTTCCTGACGCTCATCTATGACGGAGACATCTGCTTTAAGGTACCCGCCAGGCGCGCCGGCCAGAACGAGGACGGTGTCATGTGGGATTTCGGTCACGTCGAGTACGCGGAGCTGGAGCGCCTGAAAGAAATGATCAAGCGCGGCTTCGTGGCGTGTTGAGCGGATTGTCGAGAACGCTACCATGTCAATGAATCATTTTACGAACCTGACGACGCCGCTTGCGATCGGGCCTCGCCTGATTTTGCCGAACCGGATGTACTTCTCTTCCGTCGGTTTCGACGTGTGTGATGCAACGGGGCGTCCGCTGCCCGAATTCCTCGACATCTACGCGTCGATCATGCAGGGAGGATGTAGTTTCGGATTCCTCGGCAATTCGTCGGTCGATCCGGCATCGCAGTACACGGACCGGAGCCTGAAGCTGACTTCCTCGTCGCACGCCGATGATCTGCGTCCGGTTTTCGAAGCCGCGCGGCGCTTTGGCGTCGCGCTGGGTGTCCAGCTTCAGCATTACGGCGTTCACGCGCTCGCGGCCGGCAAGGGCGCAGTGGAAGGTGACGTCACGTCGGTGAGCGATGAGCAGATCGATCAATACATCGGCCATTTTTGCGAGGCGGCTCGCCAGGCACTGTTGATCGGCGCACCGATGTTGCAGATCCACGCGGCCAATGGCTATCTGCTGAGCAGCTTCCTGTCGCCGCGAACGAATTCTCGAACGGACCGATGGGGTGGGTCGCCGCTCGGGCGAGCGCGGATTCTGCTGGAAATCGTGCAGCGCGTGCGTGCGCTGGCAGGCAATCGTGCAGCGATCTTCGTGCGCCTGCAGATCGACGACGGCTTCGGCGAAGCCGGGCTGCAGGTGGAGCAGTTGGGCGGCGTCGTCGAGGCGCTCGAGGAGGCGGGCGCCGACGCGATTACCTGTGCGACCGGCGTGGCCGGGACGTTCGGGAAGTTTCTCGGAGACCGCGACTATTCGCTGGCGCTGTCACGCAATGCGGTGCGGTTCCTGAAGCGGGCGACGCGGTTGCCTATCGGCTTCGCTGCCAACCTCGACAGCCTCGCGACGGCGGAGGCTGTCGTCGCGAGCGGCGACGCCGATTTTATCGGCTTCGGGCGCGCGATCGTCGCGGATCACCAGTTCGTGTCGAAGGAATTGTCGGGGCGCACGGCCGAAGTCGACCGCTGCCGGTGGGATTCGTATTGCCTGCGAGACAAGAGGGAGCCGCTGGCGGATCGGGTCTTCTGTTGCGTTAATCCCCGCTATCTTCGGCCTCAGCTCATTCAAATGAAATATCAGGAAAACCAAACATGACATTTAAAGGAAAAATCGCGCTGGTTTCGGGGGGCACGCGTGGCATCGGCTTGAACGTCGCGCAGGCGCTGGTCGGCGCGGGTGCATTTTGCTACGTGACTGGACGCAACGAGGACGATGGTGGTCGAGCGCAGGCGCTGCTCGGCGAGAACGGGCGCTACGTTGCGCTCGACGTTACCGACGAGACCGCGGTTGGCGGCCTCTTCGACCTGATCGAATCCCGCCATGGCCGTCTCGATCTCGCGGTCAACAACGCAGGCGTGACGACTCGGCGCGCTGCGGTTCGCGAACTGGACCTGAAGGAATGGAGGCGCGTACTGAACATCAATCTGATCGGCCCGCTGCTGCTGATGTCGCATGAAATTCGCCTGATGGCGCGGCACGAGCGCGCGTCGATCGTCAACGTGTCGTCTTGTGGCGGCGTGCTCGGTCAGCCTCGCCAGAGCGCGTATTCAACCAGCAAGGCGGCGCTGAATATGCTGACCCAGGTTGCCGCGATCGAGAGTGCGAGTCCGACGGAAGGCCAGCACGTGGTGCGCGTGAATGCCGTGTGTCCAGGTCCGACGCTCGGTGGCATGAATACCGAGGAGAGACTGCGCGCGAACCCGGAGTCGACGCAGGAAAAGATTCAATCGACCGCGATGAAGCGTTTCGCGAACCCGGAGGAAATCACGGCCGCGATTCTGTGGTTGCTCGGCGAGCAGGCATCGTATGTGACGGGCACGCTGCTGTCCGTCGACGGCGGATTCGTGGCAGGCAAGTTTTGAGCCTGTTCGATCATGCGCGGGATCGCAGTCATCGAAATGACGGAGGGTGACGTGGCGAGTGTATTTATTTCCGGCGTCAGCGAAGGGATCGGTTATGCGCTTGCCGCGCATTATCTGGCTCGCAACCGGACCGTGTACGGCGTCGCTCGACGTCGGCCCGATGCCTTGCTGGCGCACCCCAGGATGATCTTCAGGCAGTGCGACTTGCAGACGCTCGACGAGACGACAGACCTGTTCGATGGGGTGTTCGCGCCCATCGCGAGGGACGGCGTGTCCGTCGTATACCTGAATGCGGGCGTTTCCGGGGCGGGGCCTACGCCCGCCCGTGAATGTTCGCTCGATGATATTCAGCGGACGCTGGCCGTCAACACGTTGGCGAACAAGGTGCTGCTCGACAAATTCATGGCGCTGCCGGTTCGTCCCGAGGTCGTGGTCGCGTCCGCGTCGATAGCGGGTGTGCGGTTTCGCGCCGGCATGTTGCCGTACAGCCTGTCGAAGGCTGCGTTGCTGGCGCTGTGCGGGGTCTATGCCGAGGAGCATCCCGATGTGTTCTTTGCGGTGCTGGGCATGTGCAACGTCGATACCGCACTGTCGCGCGAGATCGTGTTCAGCCCACGCATCGCGGAGTTTCCGGAGCATGTCCGATTAAACGAGCGATTCCGCACGCCAGGCTATGCGGTATCGGCGGAGCAGCGCGCGGCAGATGTGTTCGACCTCATTCATCCCGTACCGGATGAACGTCTGAGGAGCGGTCGGTTCATCGAGATTCGGGGGCTGCTCTCTCAAGACGGATCGGCGCAACGCGTCGCCGGATGATTTTTTCGAAATTTGGATGAAAGGAGCCCAACCATGCAGGATCAACTGAATGAAATGCTGACCGATGCGATCAAGAGCCAGGATCCTTATCTTGAGCAATCGGTAGATCTGTCGCAGGGGCGCGACACGAAGCTGTACGCGGAAGCCGGGCAGCTCGATTCGCTGAGCCTCGTGACGATTATCGCGGATCTCGAAGAGCAGATCTTCCGAAGCTTGGGCGTACGCTTGCAGCTCGCCAACGAGCGTGATCTGGCCATCGAGAATTCGCCGTTCAACACGTTCGGACGGATGATCGACTACATCGAGGAGCGTGTCCGCGAAGCGATGCAGAAGGCGCCGTGAACGCGTGAGCGCGGGGCGGCGGATGCCGAGACGCCAGGCACAGGTGCTGGATGGGCCGCTGCCGTGGAGCGCGGCCCAGGCGGGGACGGTGGAGCTGATGCATCACGTCGATGCGAATCCGTTGATGGTGGCGTGGGCCAGTCGGGCTGAGGCGTCGGCCGGTGAAGCGTGGATGTTGTCGGGTGCGGAATGGGGCCATGCGCGTGATATCGCCGATGCCGGCCGCCGTACGCGCTTTGTTGCCGGGCGGACGTTCGTGCGCCGGGCGCTTGGGCGCTGCATCGACGGCGAGCCATACTGCGGCAAGTTCGTTGCGGGTCGATTCGGGAAGCCCGGTTTGCCGCCGCCCCATGCATCGCTTGGCTTTAACGTGTCCCATGCCGGCGACCTGATCGTGGTGGCGATCAGGCAGGGTGGTTCGATCGGTGTCGATATCGAGCGGTGTGACCGCGCAATTTCCCTGACGCTAACGGATGTCGTCTTCAACCGAGACGAACAGGAGTGCCTGTCGCGATGCGACGACTGGCGTGTCGCATTCCTGCTCGGCTGGACATGCAAGGAAGCCGTGCTCAAGTGCGTAGGTTGCGGGTTGCTTCGCGATCCGAAACGCATCAAGGTGTTCATCGACAATGACGGCATCCGGGATTCGATCGCGTACGAGTATTCCGAACAGGGCGAGCTGGTCGGAACCTACCGGATCATCCCGTTGTCTTGGATGCGGGACACGGTGGGGGTGATTGCGGTTCCATGCCGGGCCTGTCCGTAATTTTGTGTTCAAGGCATATTCATGTCCCCAGGAGGACGTATGCCTCGCAAACCGAAAGCCGAGCCGGCCGAGCTGCCGGCGATTCCCGCTGAGTTGTTGGAGCAGTTCCACGGTATCAATTACCGGCCGCAGGCCGATTGCCACGGTGGTATACGCCGGTGATAGTCAGCAGCTTGCGCAGCCAGGTTGCGCCTGCATTCCGAACACCTCCGACGCCCCCGCTCTCGATGCGTTCCTCTCTACTTTTGACCCGGTCAACCTATCCGCCACCCACAAAAATCTCGCCAAAATTCCCATTTCCCCCCGCCAAAAAACCGCCGAATCCGCTCCCCACGCGCCCCCCGTACCCCTTTCCCAGCGGCCGTTCCAGCCCGCAACTCCGCGCCCCGTAACGCTTCCCGCCCTCTCGCAACTTTTTCCTAACCAGCGACCACAAAAAACATCATTTCCTTAACCCCCACCTCTGAACAGAATTCCAGGCATGCCATTCGCGGCGCGCCAAGCCGCGAACCAGAAACCGAACCCGGCCGCGGTTGGCGCGCCGGGTTGAACCGCTTTTCAGAGGAACGCGCGATGACAGTCGGGAACACAGTCGTAGACACGCTGGTGGTCGGCGCCGGCCAGGCCGGCGTGGCGATGAGCGAACACCTGAGCCGCCTCGGTGTGCCGCATCTGGTGCTCGAACGCGATCGGATCGCCGAGCGCTGGCGCACCGGCCGCTGGGATTCGCTGGTCGCCAACGGCCCGGCCTGGCACGACCGCTTCCCCGGCCTCGAATTCGAAGGGCTCGACCCGGATGCGTTCGCCTCGAAAGACAGCGTGGCCGATTACTTCGAGGCCTACGCCAAGAAGTACGACGCACCGATCCGCACCGGCGTTGACGTCACCAAGGTGGTGCGCAACGTCGGCCGCCCCGGCTTCACGGTCGAAACCAGCGACGGCACGATCGAGACGACCCGCGTGGTGGTGGCCACCGGCCCGTTCCAGACGCCGGTGATCCCGCCGATCGCGCCGTCCTCGCCGGCGCTGACGCAATTGCATTCGGCCAGCTACTACAACCCGCAGCAACTGCCGGCCGGCGGCGTGCTGGTGGTGGGCGCGGGTTCGTCGGGCGTGCAGATCGCCGATGAACTGCAGCGCGCGGGCCGCAACGTCTATCTGTCGGTCGGCCCGCACGACCGCCCGCCGCGCGCCTATCGCAACCGCGATTTCTGCTGGTGGCTCGGCGTGCTCGGCAAGTGGGACGCCGAAGCGGCGATGCCGGGCCGCGAGCACGTGACGATCGCCGTCAGCGGCGCGCGCGGCGGCCATACCGTCGATTTCCGCCGCCTCGCGCATCAGGGCGTGAACCTGGTCGGCCTGACCGAATCGTTCGACGGCAACGTGGTGCGCTTCCAGCAAGACCTGGCCGCCAACATCGCGCGTGGCGACGAGAACTACCTGTCGCTGCTCGACGAAGCCGACGCCTACATCGCCCGCAACGGCCTCGACCTGCCGGAAGAGCCGCAGGCGCGCGAGATCCCGGCCGATCCGGCCTGCCTCACGCAGCCGCTGCTGGAACTGGATCTGGCCCAGGCCGGCGTCACGTCGATCATCTGGGCGACCGGCTACGCCACCGATTACCGCTGGCTGCAGGTGGACGCGTTCGACGCCAAGGGCAAGCCGAAGCATCAACGCGGCGTGTCGGTCGAGCCGGGCATCTATTTCCTGGGCCTGCCGTGGCAGTCGCGCCGCGGTTCGAGCTTCATCTGGGGCGTCTGGCACGATGCCAAGCACGTGGCCGACCACATCGCGATCCAGCGCCAGTACCAGACCTACCGCGACAGCACGCAGCGCGAAGCCGCCGCAGCCGCAGTGGCAGCCGCTCCGCAAGCGGCCCAAACCAGCGAAATCGGAGTGAATTGATGCCCACCCATACCCGTATCCGGATGTTCAACACCAAGGACACCTATCCGAACCAGACGCTCGACAACGACCTGTGCCAGGCCGTGCGGGCGGGCAATACCGTGTACGTGCGCGGCCAGGTCGGCACCGATTTCGACGGCAACCTGGTGGGCCTCGGCGACCCGCGCGCGCAGGCCGAGCAGGCCATGAAGAACCTCAAGCAACTGCTGGAAGAAGCCGGCAGCGACCTCTCGCACGTCGTCAAGACCACCACCTACCTGATCGATCCGCGCTATCGCGAGCCGGTGTATCAGGAAGTGGGCAAGTGGCTCAAGGGCGTGCATCCGATCTCGACCGGGGTCGTGGTGGTGGCGCTGGGCCAGCCGCAATGGCTGATGGAGATCGACGTGATCGCGGTGGTGCCGGATGGCTGGACGCCGCCCGCCGCCGCCTGAGCGCCATCCCCCATTCTTAGGTGAACTGAACCCATGAGCCAGACCACGCATACCCGTATCCGGATGTTCAACACGAAGGATACCTACCCGAACCAGACGCTCGACAACGACCTGTGCCAGGCCGTGAAGGCCGGCAATACCGTGTACGTGCGCGGCCAGATCGGTACCGATTTCGACGGCAACCTGGTGGGCCTCGGCGATCCGGCCGCGCAGGCCGAGCAGGCGATGAAGAACGTCAAGCAACTGCTGGAGGAAGCCGGCAGCGATCTCTCGCACATCGTCAAGACCACCACCTACATCATCGATCCGCGCTATCGCGAGCCGGTGTATCAGGTGGTCGGCAAGTGGCTGAAGGGCGTGTACCCGATCTCGACCGGCCTGGTGATCGCCGCGCTGGGCCAGCCGCAATGGCTGATGGAGATCGACGTGATCGCCGTGATCCCCGACAATTGGACGCCGCAACAGGCCTAAGGAGGCACGCATGACTTTCTCGATCGTCGGCCGGTGTCAGGAAACCGGCCAGCTCGGCATCGCGATCAGCTCGTCGAGCATCGCCGTGGGCGCGCGCTGCCCGTGGGTCCGCGCCGGTGTCGGCGTGGTGGCCACGCAGAACGTCACGCTGCCCGCGCTCGGCCCGGAGATCCTCGATCTGCTGGAGGCCGGCCAGCTCGATCCGGCCGCCGCGCTCGACCGCGCGCTGTCGGCGAACGGCTGGAGCCAGTATCGGCAGGTCACGGTGATCGACGGCCAGGGCCGCTCGGCGTTCTTCAGCGGCAAGGAAGCGCTCGGGCTGTATCACGCGGTGGCGGGCGACCAGTGCATCGCGGCCGGCAACATGCTGTCCGGCCTGAACGTGATCGAAGCGATGGTGCCGGCCTTCGAGAACGCGCCCGGCGCGCTGGCCGACCGGCTGCTGGCCGCCATGCAGGCGGCGCTGGCGGCGGGCGGCGAGGCCGGCCCGGTGCACTCGGCCGCGCTGAAGATCGCCGGCGACGTGATCTGGCCGATCGTCGACCTGCGCGTGGATTGGGCCGACGAAGATCCGATCGGCCAGCTTGCCGGCCTGTGGCAGGCCTACAAGCCGCAGATGGCCGATTACCTGACGCGCGCGATCAACCCGACCGCCGCGCCGAGCTACGGGGTGCCCGGCGATGAGTGAGGCCGCCCACATCACGGAGGCGGGCGCGGTGCTGTCCAGCCGCGATCTGCTCGAACGGCTGATCGGCTTTGCCACCGTCAGCCGCGATTCGAACCTCGCGCTGATCGAGTTCATCCGCGATTACCTGGCCGGGCACGGCGTCGAGTGCGAGCTGTTCTACAACGACGCGCGCACCAAGGCCAACCTGTTTGCGACGATCGGCCCGTGCGATCGCGGCGGCGTGGTGCTGTCCGGCCACACCGACGTGGTGCCGGTGGACGGCCAGGCGTGGACGGTCGAGCCGTTCCGCCTGACCGAGCGCGACGGCAAGCTGTACGGGCGCGGCACCGCCGACATGAAGGGCTTCCTGGCCTCGGTGCTGGCCGCCGTGCCGGCCTTCGTCGCGCGCGAGCGCGAGCTGGCGCTGCCCGTGCACCTGGCGTTCTCGTACGACGAGGAAGTGGGTTGCCTCGGCGTGCGGCCGATGCTGGCCGAACTGGAGCGGCGCGCCGTGCGCCCGCGCCTGTGCCTGATCGGCGAGCCGACCGAACTGAAGCCGGTGCTCGGCCACAAGGGCAAGCTGGCGATGCGCTGCCACGTGAAGGGCGCGGCCTGCCACTCGGCCTACGCGCCGTACGGCGTCAACGCGATCGAATACGCGGCCAAGCTGATCGGCCATCTCGGCGAGATCGGCACGCGGCTCGCGGCGCCCGAGCATCACGACGAACGTTTCGACCCGCCGTTCTCGACCGTGCAGACGGGCGTGATCCACGGCGGCCGCGCGCTGAACATCGTGCCGGCCGAGTGCGAATTCGATTTCGAGGTGCGCGCGCTGCCCGGCTACGACGCGCAGGAAGTGGCCGACGACCTGCACCGCTACGCTGACTCCGAGCTGCTGCCGAAGATGCAGGCCGTCAAGCCCGACACCGGCATCCGCTTCCAGCCGCTCAGCGCCTACCCGGGCCTGGCCACGCCGCCCGACAGCGAAGCCGCGCAACTGCTGGCGCTGCTGTCCGGCTCGACCGAGTTCGGCACCGTGGCGTTCGGCACCGAAGGCGGCCTGTTCGAGCAGGCCGGCATGCCCACCGTGGTGTGCGGGCCCGGCAGCATGGATCAGGGGCACAAGCCCGACGAGTTCGTCAGCGTCGAGCAACTGGCCGGCTGCGATGCGATGCTGGCGCGGCTGGTGACGCATCTGAGCTCGCGCGAGGCCTGAGCCATCGAGGCTTGCTCAGTCATCCTGACGTACTGACATAGGCGGCCCGCTTTCGAGTGGGCCGTTTTTCATTGGCGCGACGCGTCAGCCGCGCGGCGCGGCGCTCAACGCCGTGAGCCGTTCGCGGCAGAAATCCACGAACAGTTGCGCGGGCTTGGTCAACTGGCCGCGCTTCAGGCGTGCGCTGACCAGCCCCGAGCGCGCCACCGGCTCGGCGATGTCGATCGTCACGACCTTCTTCCCGTCGTAGGTGCATTCGGAGTGCGGGCGCGTGACCAGCAGCGAAAAGCCGAAGCCCTGGCCGACCATGCCGCGCACCATCTCGATCGACGGCGAGCCGAACACGATGTTCGGCGTGAGGCCGAGCGCATGGAACAGGCTGACGAAATAGGTGCGGCTCGGCTGCACGTCGAGCAGGATCATCGGCTCGACGCACAGGTCGCGCAGCGACACCTGCGCCTGGCTGGCGAAGCGGTGGTTTTCGGGCAGCAGCACGTAGGGCTTCTGGGGCGGCATCAGCGGTTCGGTTTCGATGGTGCCGTCGAGTTCGTGCTCGTAGACGAACGCCACGTCGAACGTGCCCGCCGTCAGGCCCTGCACGAGTTCCTGCTGGTCGCCGTCGCGAATCCGGATGTTGACGCCCGGATACAGCTCGCGAAAGCCCGCGATCAGTTGCGGCAGATAGAGCGGGGCGACCGTCTCGAAGCAGCCGATATCGATCTGGCCGGTTACCACGTCGTTGTCGGCCAGCGCGTTCTGCTCGAACTCGTGCGACATGCGCAGCAGTTCCTGCGCCTTGCGGTAGAAGCGCGTGCCGCTCGGCGTCAGCGAGACGCCCTGCGCGTGATGGCGGATGAACAGCTTCACGCCGAAGCTTTCCTCCAGCCCTTTGATCGCGTTCGAAATGGAGGGCTGCGCGATGAACAGCTGGCGCGAGGCCTCGGCCACGCTGCCGGCCTCCACCGTCGTCACGAAATACTTCAGTTGTCGCAATGTATAGAAAGCCACGGAAACCTCTGCTGCTCGCGCGCCGGAGTGGGGCAGGCAGGGGGCTGGCGGCCCCGCGCGCGCGTGGGTGTCGGTCGGATCGGCTAGCACCTTACCGCACGCGGCGCACCCGCGCGCGGCCCGCTGCCGACTTTTATCTTATGACGCGAGCATAAATTTTATTTTTGGTCCGGCGCGCGAATGTGTCTTGCCACGTGCGCACGGGCGGCCGCCTTGCAACGTGAAAGCTTGTCGGCGATCGGTTGCGGATGCCCGCCGAAGCCCGTTCTGGTGCGTTTTGGCACCGATTTTGTGCTCCGCATGGTTCATCTCTGGACATAGCAAAAAGCTTTGCAAGACACACTAAAACGATAATTCTCAAATGTTATCGGCTTCGCTAAATTTTGGCTCACATCAACGGTTTACCGATGAAAGCGCGTACGCCGGGCGGTTGCGAAACAGGGGTTTCGCGGCCGGACCAGCAGGTTTTCATCGGCAGGCCGTGGCACCGGGCGCCACGCTCGCCGCGCATTCGCGATTGGTTCGGATTTCGAAATATGAACGGATTCGGGGCGGGAGCGATTCGCCCGGGCGCCTGCTGATGCCTGACGAGGGGCGCCGGTTGGCCCCAACCGCTTCAGCGCGGCACGCCGCGCACGCAAGGAGACATCATCGTGACCACCCCGGAGCGCACCGCGTCCCCATTGATTGAAAAGCATACGATCGGCTATGTGCCGCCCGAGGATCGCCACGGCAAGGTGCGCGACCTGTTTACGTTGTGGTTCGGCGGCAATATCGCGCCGCTGCCGATCGTGACCGGCGCGCTCGGCGTGCAGGTGTTTCACCTGAACCTGGTGTGGGGCATCATCGCGATCATCGTCGGCCAGGCGGTCGGCGGCGTGCTGATGGCGCTGCACTCGGCGCAAGGCCCGCAGATGGGCATCCCGCAGATGATCCAGAGCCGCGCGCAGTTCGGCTCGCTCGGCGCGCTGCTCGTCACGCTGATCGCGGGCGTGATGTACGTGGCGTTCTTCGCGTCCAACATCGTGCTGGCCGGCAAGTCGCTGCACGGCATTACCTCGGCCGTGCCGGTGCCGGTGGGCATCGTGGTCGGTGCGGTGGGCTCGGGCCTGATCGGCATCATCGGCTACCGCTTCATCCACATCCTGAACCGCATCGGCACCTGGGTGCTCGGCATCGGCATCGTGGTGGGCTTCGGCTATATCTTCACGCACGTGCAAACGGCCGACTTTCTGACGCGCGGCGGCTTCGGCTTCGCCGGCTGGCTCGCCACGGTGTCGCTGTCGGCGCTCTGGCAGATCGCGTTCGCCCCGTATGTATCGGACTACTCGCGTTACCTGCCGGCCAATGTCAAGGTGTCCTCGACGTTCTGGGCCACCTACCTCGGCTGCGCGATCGGCTCGACGCTGGCGTTTTCGTTCGGTGCGGTGGCCGTGCTGGCGGTTGCGCCGGGCGCCGATACGATGGATGCCGTCAAGCAGGCCACCGGCCCGTTCGGTCCGCTGATGCTGGTGCTGTTCCTGTTGAGCGTGATCAGCCACAACGCGCTGAACCTGTATGGCGCCGTGCTGTCGGCCATCACGTCGATCCAGACCTTCGTGTGGCGCTGGATTCCGACGGCGCGCGCCCGTGCCGTGTTCTCGATCGTGATCCTGCTGGCCTCGTGCTACGGCGCGATCGGCGTGTCGACCAACTTCATCGGCCACCTGGTGGACCTCGTGCTGGCGCTGCTGGTGGTGCTGGTGCCGTGGACGGCGATCAACCTGATCGACTTCTACGTGATCCACAAGGGCGACTACGACATCGAGTCGATCTTCCGCGTGGATGGCGGCATCTACGGCCGCTTCAACCCGCAGGCGCTGATCGCCTACGCGGTGGGCATCGCGGTGCAGATCCCGTTCATGAATACGCCGATGTATGCCGGCCCGGTGCCGGGCTACCTGGATGGCGCGGATTTGTCGTGGATCGTGGGGTTGCTGCTGACTTCGCCGCTGTATTACTGGCTGGCGACGCGCGACACGGCGTATCGCCGCCGTCAGGACAGCGCACGGGCAGCCGTGGTGCGCTGAAGCCGCCGATCACCGATGGACCAAAAAAAACCGCGCCTCGTGCGCGGTTTTTTCATGGGCGCTCAGGACGCCTCGATTTTCCTGACGATCGTGTGCGCGGCCTTCAGCGGCTTGTCGTCGGCGTCGCGCAGCACCTGCTTGCGGACGGCGCGGCCGCTCTTGCGCTCGACCATGACCGAGTGCTTCTCGCCGCGCTCGAACAGGTTCGCCTCGCCCCACTGGCGCAGCATCACGATCACCGGGAACAGCGCCTCGCCGCGGCTCGTCAGCACGTACTCCTGATAAGCGGTGCCGTCCGACGCCGGCACGATCTCGAAGATGCCGGCATCCACCAGCATTTTCAAACGCGCCGACAGGATGTTGCTGGCGACCCCCAGGCTGCTGCGGAAATCGCCGAAGCGGCGCACGCCGTCGAACGCATCGCGCACGATCAGCAATGCCCACCGGTCGCCGACGATGTCGGTTGCCCGCGCCACCGGGCACGGCGAATCCGCCGCGCTCTTCTGCTTGACCATTCTGACCTCCTCGACGCGCCTGCGCGGGCTTGGGTGCCGCGCACAACTCGTTGCATTTTAAAACATCCTTCCCTACACTGCATCCAGTTTTGAATTGCAACCACTTTACCAGGGGAGTACTGATGAATTCACCCGCGAATTCCGCCAGGGAAGGCCGGCTTGGCGATGCAGAAAATAAGGGCGGTGCGGTTGGCCGGCTGCCCACGGCCATCGTCACGCTGCTGGCCGTGTGCTGCGCGGCCAGCGTTGCGAACGTGTATTACGCGCAGCCGCTGCTCGATTCGATCGCGAACGATTTCCAGATCTCGCATGCCGACGTGGGCGGCGTGATCACCGCCACCCAGCTCGGCTGCGCGCTGGCGCTGCTGTTCGTGGTGCCCTTGGGCGACCTGCTGAACCGCAAGCGATTGATCGCCGTGCAACTGGCGCTGCTGATCCTCGCCTGCGTCGGCGTGGCGATTTCGGCCTCGCCGCTGGCGCTGCTCGCCGGCATGGTCGGCGTCGGCCTGCTCGGCACCGCGATGACGCAAGGGCTGATCGCCTATTCGGCCACGCTGGCAGGCGACGGCGAGCGCGGCCGGGTGGTGGGCGCGGCGCAGGGCGGGGTGGTGATCGGCTTGCTGATGGCGCGTTCGCTCGCCGGGGTGGTAACCGACATCGCGGGCTGGCGCGCGGTGTATCTGGTGTCGGGCCTGTTCGCGGTGGTGATGTTGATCGTGCTGTCGCGTCTGCTGCCCGCGCCGCGCACGCCGCGTGCGCAACTGAGCTACGGCGCGCTGCTGCGCTCCATGGGGTCGCTGCTGTGGCATGAGCGCGTGTTGCAGGTGCGCGGCATGCTCGGCCTGTTGATGTTCGCCGCGTTCAGCGTGTTCTGGAGTGCGCTGGTGCTGCCCCTCAGCGCACCGCCGTTCTCGATGTCGCACACGACGATCGGCGCGTTCGGCCTGGTGGGCGCACTGGGCGCACTGGCCGCCGCGCGGGCCGGGCAATTGACCGATCGCGGCCTCGGCCAGGTGACGACCGGTATCGCGCTGGCGCTGCTGCTGGTTTCGTGGCTGCCGATCACCTTCATGACCACCTCGATCTGGCTGCTGATCGCCGGCATCATCCTGCTCGACATCGGCGGTCAGGCGATCCACGTCGTCAATCAGAGCATGATCTTCAGCACGCGGCCGGAGGCGCATGCGCGGCTGGTGGGTTGCTACATGCTGTTCTATTCGGTGGGCAGCGGCCTGGGGGCGATTTCATCCACGGCCGTGTATGCGCGCGCGGGGTGGCTCGGCGTGTGCGCGCTGGGCGCGGGCATCAGTTTCGTCGCGCTGGTGTTCTGGGCGGCGACTCGTGGCGCAATGCGCCGGGATGCGGATCATGTTTGATGTAGTCATGATGACAGTTTGAAAGTCCATAAAACGAAATGGATATGCAAAAAATCTGATTGCAAGTCGCAACCGGATATGTGAGCATGGCTCCGCACCTGAGAGCGCGCGCTCACCGATGAAAACATAATTATCGGAGCGCGTGAAAAATACACCTGACTCCGATAAATAAATGAACCCCTGCAATTGCCACGGCGGCATGTTCCGTTCGCCCGACTGAAGCGGTATCCGCTTCGGTACTCACGTTTCGCAATACTGATCAACTGTTATCGCGGCTTGCCCTGCGCAGGCCGGGAGGGATGCGTGTGCACAAGATCGTGATCCTGCCGCAGAACGCCGAGGCCTGGCTGCCTCCGGGCAGCAGCCTGACCGAACTGGAATTCGAGCTGTACGACCAGGAATCGATCCCGTTCGGTTGCAAATCCGGCGCGTGCGGCGCGTGCGTGATCGAGGTCGTCGAAGGCTTGCCGCATCTGGGCACCCGAGATGCCCCGGAAGCGGAATTCCTCGACGCGCTCGGTTATCCGGGCGATGAATTCAGGCTGGCGTGCCAATGCCGGCTGAATGGCGAAGTACGAATTCGTGCGGCTTCTCTCGCACGTGATTATTGAAAACTCCACTTCTATTGACGAGGGTAATCATGAGCAATCGCGTTAAAAACGTCGGCTTCGAGAATCGCGTTCCGTTCATCAATGCTGCACGATCGGTTGAATTGCGCGCAGAAATCGATGCCATCATCGACGGTCAAATCGACAAATGGTATGAAACCGTGCCGTATGCCGCGCACCTCGAAGGCAAGACGATCGATTCGACTTATTACCAGCGTCACCTGATCGAAACCGCATGGCGCATTCGCCTGCTGCGCGTGTCGGAATCGAAGGCGCTCGTCGAAATCGCCAAGCGCAGCCCGGAAGCGGCGCAGATCTGGGCGAACTACGAGCGCGAGGAAATGCTGCACGACGAACTGTTCATTCAGGATCTCGAGCGGGCGGGCGTGAGCCGCGAGCAATTCCTCGCCACCGAGCCGTACCTGTCGACCAAGCTGCTGACCGGCTATTTCTCCTACCTGCTCGATCACGAAGGGCCGCTGGGCGTGGTCGCCTATTCGTACCTGGTCGAATACGTGAACGTGAAGCTCGAACCGCGCAAGATCGAAGCGCTGAAGGGTTCGGTGGGCGAAGGCAACATCGGCGGCCAGATCTCGCATTCGCACACGGATATCAACGACGACCACCCGGGCGAAGTGTGGGCCGCGATCCGTCACCTGCTGCGCAGCGACGACGATATCCAGGCGCTCAAGCGCTACCTCGACGAACATCAGACGGTGCTCGCGCTCTACTTCAAGGAACTCTACGAAGACAAGATCGCCGCCACGCTGAAAGCCGCGGCCTGATCGGGGAGCGATGATGAAAACCGATGGCGTTCTCATCCTGAGTCACTGCGGTTTCTCTTTCGCCGAGGATCTGATCGCGGCGTGTCATGCACGCGGCCTCGCCGCATGGGTGCTGTCGTCGCGGCCGCTCCCCGAGCACGGCGACGCCCGGCTCGCCGCGCTGCGCGAGCTGGCGGAGACGGTGTTCGCCACGGATGCTCACGAACTGGGTACCCGTGACCTCGAGAACGCCCTCGCGGCCCTGCATGAGCAGGGCCATACGATCAAGGGCTGCATCAGCGTGTGGGAAGGCTATCGCGCGCTGATGGCCTACGGCAACGCGTTGCAGGGCGTGGGCGACCTGCCCTGGCAGCGCGCCGATCAACTGCGCGACAAGCTGAAGGTGCGCACGCAGTTGCACGACGCGGGGCTGTCGCGGGTGCGTGCGCACAAGCTGACGCCCGCCACGCTGGCCGAGCTGCAACGCGACGGTCACCCGTATTTCGTCAAGCCGGTGCGCGGCATCGCATCCTACGGCGCGTTCCGGCTCGCGCGCGACACGACCTGGGCAGCGCTCGACGCGATCGCCGCCAAGGCGCGCGCCGATACGGTCTATACGTCCGTGCTTGGCGAAACCATCGAGTTCCTGGCCGAAGGTTATGTGAGCGGCAAGGAGTTCAGCTTCGAGGTGCTGGTGGCCGACGGCCGCCCCTACGTGGTCGGCATTCATGAGAAGTGCCAACTGACCGAGCGCGACGGCACGGTGCTCGAGGATAGCTGCACCAGCCCGCCGCATTCGCTGTCGGACGCGCAGAACGCGGCCGGCATCGCCTGGATCGGCGAGGTGCTGGCCGAACTGGCGCTCGATTGGGGCTGCTTTCATATCGAGGCGCGCTTCGACGGTGCGCGCTGGGATTTGATCGAGGTGAACCCCCGGGTGGGTGGCGCGTTGATCTCGCGCAGCGTGAAGGCGCTCAACGGCCAGGCCAGCGTGCTGGAGCTTTGGCTCGACCTGCTCGTCTCGCAGGCCGACGAAGTGCCGTCGCCGGCCTATCTCGACACCCTGGCGAGCGTGTCCTATCGCGCCGACGGCGTGCCGCCCGGCACCAGCGCCACGTTCTTCCGCGTCTATTTCGCCGAGCCGGGCCGCATCGAACGGATCGACGTCGAGCCGACCGATCCGCCGCCGCTGCTGACCCAGATCCTGCTCAAGCCCGGCGACGAGATCGAGCCGGCCGCGCGCGAGGTGTTTCTCGGGCAGATCCTCTGGCATCTGCCGCGCGAGCGGCGCGACGCCGAACTGCCGCGCTTGCTGGCCGTCACGGCCGATACGCTCGCGGTGCGCTACCAAACCAGCGAAACGACCGCAGGAGCCTGAGTGATGAGCGAAACGAGCCCGCTGTTGCTGATCGTCGATTACAACCTGACGCGCATCGCCGACGTCGCGCATCTGGTGCGTGTCGCCCACGCGCATCACCGTGTCGACACGCTGCTGATTCGCGCCGCGCCCGGCCCGCGCGATCGCGAAATCTGCCGCTACGTGATCGATCTCGATCCGCTGGCCGACGATTTCGTCGAGGCGGCCGAGGCCGCGCTGGCACCGTACCGGGCGCGCCTGCGCGCGGGCCTGGTGTTCTCCGACAACGCCGTGCAGCGCGGCGCGGCGCTGCTCGAACGGCTCGGCCTGCCGGTCGATTCGGCCGCGCTGGCGGCCGGCGCGTTCAGCAAGCGCGACTACCGCCTGGCCGAGGACGCGGTGCGCACGCTGCTCGATGCGCAACGGATCATGGCGCCGCGCAGCGCGGCGATCGCCTCGCTGGCCGACGTGCAGGCCTTCGCACAGGCGCATCCGGCGGGCTTCGTGATCAAGCCGTCGTGCGAGGGCAACAACCGCGGCGTGGCGGTGGTGCGCGCCGGCGACCGGCTCGATGCGGCGTTCGCGCTGGTCGAGCCGTATCTGGCGAACGGCGCGATCTGCGAGGCGCTGATTCCGTACCGTCGCGAATACTCGTTCGACGGCGTGGGCGACACGGCCTTCATCACGGAGAAGGTCAGCGCCGACGGCCAGTACCCCGTGGAGGTGGCGCAAATTCTCCCGGCGCGCCTGAGCGTGGCCGAGCGCGCTTCCCTGAGCCGGGCCGGCCGCATCGCGAACCTGCTGGTGGGGCAGCGCGACGGCCCGTTCCACAACGAAATCAAACTGAGCGACGACGGCACGCGCGCCGCCGTGGTGGAGCCCAACCGCCGCCCCGCCGGCATGAAGATCTGGACCATCGCGCAGGCGGTGTACGCGGTCGATTTCTATGCGCTCTGGGTGGATGCGGCGTTCGGCCATCCGCGCGACGTCCGGCTCGAAGCGGGCAGCACCCATGCGGCCACCGTGATGCTCGGCGTGCCCGAGGACGGCGAGTTCACGCCGCCCGCCACGGCGCAGGGCGAGGCGCTGCTCGCCGCGACGTTCGCGCAGGCGGCCGAGCGCTGCGGGCTGCCGGCTTCGGCGCTGCACCTGATCGAGTGGGGCTGGCTGTCGCCGCACACGCGTTTCATTCCCGCCGTCGCGCGCGAAAACGGCGACTTCGCGGCGCAGGCCTGCCTCGCCGTGGACGGCGCGCGCGCCGACATCCGCGAGGTGGTGCAGGCGGTGCGCGCGGCCTGGGTCGCGCAGCTCGCCAGCGCCGGCTTCCATGTTCCGCAGTCGGTCACGCTCGCGGCCTGAGAGGAGATTCCGATCATGAAGATTCTGATCCTGCATCGGGTGCCGTACGCCCGCATCGATTACGCGCGCGGCATCGATCACACGCGTCACGACGTGACGTATTTCGGCACCCAGCCGATCATCGATACGCTGCCGCCCGACCTGCGCCACGAAGCGGTGGTGCGGCCCGGCGAGCACAGCGCCTACGACGAGGCGCGCGCCTGGCTCGGCGCGCAGCCGCGCCGCTTCGACCGCATCCTGTCGCTGTCCGAGTACGAACTGCTCGATGCCGCTCGCCTGCGGGAATGGCTCGGCGTCGAGGGGCCGTCGGTGGACGCGGTGCAATGCGTGCGCGACAAGGTCCGCATGAAGCACAAGGCCGAGCAGGCCGGGCTGCGCGTGCCGCGCTACCTGCGGCTTCCCGAATGGCTCGACAACCCGGGCGCCGCGCGCTGGTCGGGCCGGACCGTGCTGAAGCCGCACAGCGGCGCATCGAGCGAGGACGTGGTGGTGTTCGCCGACCCGCAGGCGGCCTTGCGCGCGGTGCAGGCGCGCGCTTCGGGCGCGGTGCGGCTCGACCGTGGCGAACTCGATGCGCAGGCCTATCAGGTCGAGGAATTCGTGGACGGCGACGTGCTGCATTTCGACGGCCTGATCGCCGATGGCCGTCTCGCCACCGTCACCGCCAGCCGCTATGTCGGCACCTGCCTCGGGTTCGCCCAGGGCAAGCCGCTCGGTTCCTGCCATTTCCCGCTCACGCCCGCATTGCGCGAGTGGACGAGCCGCGCGCTCGCGGCGGTGGGCATCCGACACGGCAGCTTCCACCTGGAAGCGATCGAGACGCCGGCCGGCCCGGTGTTCCTCGAAGTCGGCAATCGGGTGGGGGGCGCCGACGTGGTGGCCACCTTCGAGCTGGCGACCGGCGTGCATCTGCCGTCCGAGGAACTGCGAATCCTGACCGGCGAACCGCCCTCGCACGCGTTGCCCGATACCCAGACGCAAGCGGCGTGGCACGGCTGGTTCGTGTTCCCCGGCCATGCCGGCGGCCCGGGCACCTATCGCGGCATCGACGGCATCGACGCGTTCCGGCGCGATCCGGTGGTGCGCCGCTGGGCCGAGCTGACGCCCGGCACGGCGTTGCAGCAGCGGATCACCTACTCGGCGCACGAGGCGCCGCTCGCGGGGATCGTCGCGTGCAGCGACGCGGTCGAGACCGACGCCTGGCTGCGCGGGCTGTTCGACGCGGCCCGCACCGCGCCGGCCGTCGCCGCTTCTGTCGCGGCCTCCGTCGCGCAGGCGGCCTGAGCGTCGTGCTCGCCCATCCTGCCCATCCCGAAACGCGGCGCGCGTGCGAACCACGCGCGCCGCATTCCCCTTTCCGCCACTTCCGTCACCATCGGACATCATCATGAAGCTTCGCGACATCCTGCTCGCCGTGTTCATCACGGCCATCTGGGGCCTGAATTTCTCGGTCATCAAGCTCGGGTTGCAATCGGTCGATCCGTTCATCCTGGCGGGCATCCGCTTCACGCTCAGCGCGTTCCCGGCGGTGTTGCTGATCCGCCGGCCGAAGGTCGAATTCCGCTATCTGGCCGCGTACGGCCTGATCTTCGGCATCGGCCTGTGGGGCATCGTCAACCTCGGCATCCAGGCCGGCCTGTCGGCCGGGATCGCGTCGCTGGTGCTGCAGTTCAGCGCGTTCTTCACGATCCTGCTCGGCGCGGTGGTGTTCAAGGAAAGCCTGTCGCGCTACCAGGTCGCCGGCATCGTCATCGCGCTGCTGGGGCTGGCCTGCATCATCACGATCACCGACGGCAGCGTGGCGCCGCTCGGCGTGGCGCTGGTGATCGTCGGCGCGATCGCCTGGAGCACGGCGAACATCATCATCAAGAAATCGGGCACCAAGGACGTGCTGGCGTTCCTCGTGTGGTCGAGCCTGTTCGCGCCGATCCCGCTGTTCGCGATCGCCTGGCTGCAGCACGGCGCGGCCGGCTACGCCGCGACGTTCGCCCACTTCGACGGCAAGGCGATCTTCTCGATCCTGTTCCAGGCCTATCCCACCACGCTGTTCGGCTACTGGATCTGGAACGTGCTGCTGAAGAAATACCCGGTGTCGACGGTCGCGCCGCTGTCGCTGTTGGTGCCGATCTTCGGGATGCTGGGCTCGGTGGCGATCTTCGGTGAGCACGTGGGCCTGCCGAAGATCCTCGCCACGCTGTTCATCGTGCTGGGGCTGGCGATCGGCCTGTACGGGAAGCGGATCGGCGCGCTGTTCGCGGGACGCGCCAGCGCATGAGCAGGGCGCGCGGGGCGCGCCGCGCCGCCGCGCAATCGACCTTTTACTGGAGCATTCGTTGACTACCAATCGCCGCCAGTTTCTGACTCACGGCTCTCGTGCTGCCGCCGCCGGCCTCGCGCTGGGGGCCGGCGTCGCGCCGCTCGCGCGCGCCGCCGATGCGCCCGCGCTTGCGTTCGATCCGTACGACTGGGCGTCAGTGCGCGCGCAGTTCAATCTGGACCCGCGCCTCGCGCATCTGTCGAACTTCTTCCTCGCCTCGTATCCGGCGCCGGTGCGCGCCGCGATCGACCGCCATCGCCGCGCGCTCGACGAGAACCCGTATGCCTATCTCGACGATCACATGTTCGCGAAGCCCGAGGACATGCTCTGGCGCAACGTGGCCGCCGCCGCCGCGCAATACGTGGGCGGGCAACCCGACGAGATCGCGCTGACCAGCAGCACCACGGTCGGGCTCGCGCTGATCTACAACGGCCTGTCGCTGAAGCCGGGCCAGGAAATCCTGACGACCACGCACGACTTCTATCCGCATCACGAATCGATCCGCCTTGCCGTCAACAAGTGGGGCGGCAGCATGCGCAAGATCGCGCTGTACGAACAGAGCGCGACGGCCTCGGCCGATCAAATGGTCGGGCGGCTGATCGCCGCGATTCGTCCGAATACGCGCGTGCTCGGCGTGACCTGGGTGCATTCGGGCACGGGCGTGGTGCTGCCGATCCGCGAGGTGTCGGCCGCGCTGGCGCCCATCAACGCGCAGCGTGCCGAGGCGGATCGCGTGTTGCTGGTGGTGGACGGGGTGCACGGCTTCGGCGTGCTCGACGAGGATGTCGCGCGCCAAGGCAGCGATTTCTTCTCGGCCGGCACGCACAAGTGGATCCTGGGGCCGCACGGCAACGGCATCGTCTGGGGCCGCCCCGCGAGCTGGGCGCTGGTGCAGCCGACGATTCCGTCGCTGATGTCGCCGGAGACCAGCGCGGCCTGGCGCGAGGGCCGCGACCCGCGCGGCCCGACGCAGGCGGCCTGGGTCAGCCCGGGCGGCTTCTTCGCGTACGAGAATCAATGGGCCACGGTGGAGGCGTTTCAGTTTCACCAGCGCATCGGGCGCACGCGCATCGCCAACCGGATTCTCGATCTCAACGGGCAATTGAAGGAAGGGCTGGCCGGCATGCGTCACGTGACGCTGCACACGCCGCGTCGGCGCGATCTGTCGGCCGGGTTCGTCTGTTTCGAGGTCAAGGGCTGGACGCCGGCCGCCGCGGTGGACCGGCTTCGCGAACGCGGCGTGGTCGCGAGCACGACGCCGTACGCCGTGTCGTATGCACGTTTTTCGGCCGGCATCGTCAATTCGCCGGCCGATATCGAACGCGCACTGAGCGAGGTGCGCAAGCTCGCCTGACGGCGGCGGCGTCGCTCGGCGGGATCGGCAACAAAAAGCGCGTGCCTTCGATGGCACGCGCTTTTTTCGCTATCGGGCCTGCGGAAAACCGCCGGCCCGAATTCAGGCTCCTCAGGCGTTCCCCACCGCCGCCGCCGAGCGCTTGTCGAACAGATAATGCGCCACGCCCCATTCCTTGCCGTGGCGATAGCCGAACAGGCCTGCCACCGCCATGTAGAACATGCGCCAGCGCTGGAACACGATCGGCGCGTTGTCCTCGCCGAAGGTCTCGCGCAGCATCGGCAGGATCTGCTCGTGCGCGGCGTCGAGCGACGCGAGCCAGTGGTTGGCCGTGCGCTGGTAATGCGTGCCGTCGAGCCACCACTGCTTTTCCACGCGCAGATGATCCTGGAAGCGCAGCAGCAGGTCCGCCGACGGCATCGTGCCGCCGCCGAAGAAATGGCGCGACATCCAGTCGTTGCCGTCCTGCGCCGTGAAGTGATACGCCACCAGCCGGTGCGCGAACAGATGCACGAACAGCTTGCCGTCGTCGCTCATCCAGTACGAGAGCTTGGCGAGCAGCGCGCGGTAGTTCTTCATGTGCTCGAAGTTCTCGATCGACAGCACGCGGTCGAAGCGAGCGTCGCCAGGCGCGAACTCGTAGGTGGCGATGTCGCCGGTCACGATCGTCAGGTTGGTCAGCCCGCGCGCCTTGGCGCGTTGCTCGACGAATTCGCGCTGCCGCTGCGAAACGGTCAGGCCGACGATATGCGATTGCCGGTAGCGCTCGGCCAGCCACAGCGATTGCGCGCCCCAGCCGCAGCCGAGGTCGAGCACGCGCTGGCCGTCGGCCAGCTCCGCGCGCTCGGCGTAGAGCGCCAGCATCGCGTCCTCGGCGTGCGCGAGCGTGTCCTCGCCCTGCGGGAAATAGCAGCACGACTGCTTCACGCGCGGCCCCAGATGCGCCTCGAAGAACGCGGCCGGCATGTCGTGCAGCTCGCGGCTGGTGGTTTGCGAATCGGTGGCGATCGGGCTGCGGTTCAGGTCGTCGACGAAGGTGTTGAGCGCGTCGATGCGGGCCACGTCGTCGTCGACATGCTCGGTGCGCAGCTTCTGCCACAGCAGCGCGCTGATGCCGCCCCGAATAACCGAGTCGGACACGCGGCCGCGCTCGCAATAGCGGATCAGCCAGCCGTCCTGGTCAATGACGGATTTCGAATCGAAGGTGGTCGCGGTCATGGTCGGTGGCTCCGTGAGTAGGGATCGTTATGGTCGGCCGCTCGGAACGGTCTCGGGAGAAGCTCGGATGGCGCGCCGCGCGGCACGCCGGATGGACGGCCCCGATTCGACGAGGCCGGGCGCGCGTTCCGGGCAAGGTGCCGGAACGAGAAGCGGGAAGGGGAACAGGGAACCGTGCAGCTGCAGCATTGCGCGCGAACCCGGCTGCGCGCGGCTCGCGGGAATAATCAGGACAACCGAGGTTGCGGCGCACCAGCGCGACAGACGCCCCGAAGCGGGGCTGTTGCGGTGCAGCGGGAGAGGGGGCGCGCACGGACGCATTCGACGCCGGCGGCGTGCCTGCTGCGCGATTCGCGTGATCGGACCTGAATACGCTACGCATCGCCTCTCCCGGCGGATGAATGCTTCCATTTTGATTAACTGGCGCGGCAGGTCAATACGGGGGAACGCCCACCCGCAAACGGCAGGATTCGGGGCCGGAATTGACCGTATCGAAACGGTGCGACCGCCATAAAAACGGGGCCGGACGCTGTTCCGCCCGCTTGCAACACTGTTGCGGGGTTGATTCGAAACGCAACACCTGTGGCGATCGTCAACATCGCGGGCACCCGGCCGATTTCGCGAAACCCTTGTTCGGCAAGGCTTTTCACGATTGGTACGGTTCCTGCGAAAAGCGCTGCGGGTACCCGGATGCCCCCACAAAACTTTGGAGACGACATGAGCTACCTCAGCATCGCAGATCGCACCGACAGCTTCTTCATCCCCTGCGTCACCCTGATCGGCCCCGGCTGCGCCCGGGAAACCGGCACGCGCGCCAAATCGCTGGGCGCGAAGAAAGCGCTGATCGTGACGGATGCCGGGCTGCACAAGATGGGGCTGTCCGAGCAGATCGCGAGCACCCTCCGCGAGGCGGGCCTGCAGGCCGTGATCTTCGCGGGCGCCGAGCCGAACCCCACCGACGTCAACGTGCACGACGGCGTGAAGCTGTACCAGCAGGAAGGCTGCGATTTCATCGTGTCGCTGGGCGGCGGCTCCTCGCACGACTGCGCGAAGGGCATCGGCCTGGTCACGGCGGGCGGCGGGCATATCCGCGATTACGAAGGCGTCGACAAGTCGAGCGTGCCGATGACGCCGCTCATCTCGATCAACACCACGGCCGGCACGGCCGCGGAAATGACGCGCTTTTGCATCATCACGAACTCCAGCAACCACGTGAAGATGGCGATCGTCGACTGGCGCTGCACGCCGCTGATCGCGATCGACGATCCGCGCCTGATGGTGGCGATGCCGCCGGCGCTGACGGCCGCCACCGGCATGGACGCGCTGACGCACGCGGTCGAGGCGTTCGTCTCGACCGCCGCCACGCCGATCACCGACGCCTGCGCCGAGAAGGCGATCGCGCTGATCGGCGAATGGCTGCCGAAGGCGGTGGCCAACGGCGAATCGATGGAAGCGCGCGCGGCCATGTGCTACGCGCAGTACCTGGCCGGCATGGCGTTCAACAACGCGTCGCTCGGCTACGTGCACGCGATGGCCCACCAGCTCGGCGGCTTCTACAACCTGCCGCACGGCGTGTGCAACGCGATCCTGCTGCCGCACGTTTCGGAATTCAACCTGATCGCAGCGCCCGAGCGCTTCGCGCAGATCGCCGCGCTGCTCGGCGTGAACACGGCGGGCCTCTCCACGGTGGATGCGGCCGCCTCGGCGGTGACGGCGATCCGCCGCCTGTCGGCCTCGGTCGGCATTCCGTCGGGCCTCGCCGGGCTCGGCGTGAAAGCCGAGGATCACGAAGTGATGGGCGTCAATGCGCAGAAGGACGCCTGCATGCTGACCAACCCGCGCCGGGCCACGCTGGCGCAGGTCATCGCGATTTTCGAAGCGGCCATGTAAGCCGCAGCCCCTCGCCGGCCTGGCCCGCGAGGGGGCAAGGGCCCGCGTCGCACACGTGACACAGGTGACGCGCGGGCCTCCCGATCCTCATGCAGAACAGGAATGCACCATGAATCCGTTTGACCTCAAGCGCCACGGCATCGACATCGAGTATCCGTATCGCGCGCGTTACGAGAACTACATCGGCGGCAAGTGGGTCGCGCCCGTCGGTGGCGACTATTTCGACAACGTCTCGCCGATCAACGGCCAGACCTTCTGCAGCGTGCCGCGCTCGACCGGCGCCGACATCGAGCTGGCGATCGACGCCGCGCACGCCGCGCGCCGCAAGTGGGGCAAGACCTCGGCCGCCGACCGCGCGAACCTGCTGCTGGCGGCCGCCGATCGCATGGAAAAGAACCTGCGCGTGCTGGCCGTGGCCGAAACCATCGACAACGGCAAGCCGCTGCGCGAAACGATGCTGGCCGACCTGCCGCTCGCGATCGACCATTTCCGCTATTTCGCGGGCTGCATCCGCGCGCAGGAAGGCGGGATCTCCGAGATCGACGACAACACCGTCGCGTATCACTTCCACGAGCCGCTCGGCGTGGTCGGGCAGATCATCCCGTGGAATTTCCCGCTGCTGATGGCGGCGTGGAAGCTCGCGCCGGCGCTGGCCGCCGGCTGCTGCGTGGTGATGAAGCCGGCCGAGCAGACGCCCGCGTCGATCCTGGTGCTGATGGAGCTGATCGGCGACCTGTTTCCGCCGGGCACCATCAACGTGGTCAGCGGCTTCGGCCGCGAAGCGGGCGAGGCGCTCGCCACCAGCACGCGCATCGCCAAGATCGCGTTCACCGGCTCGACGCCGGTCGGCAAGCGCATCCTGCACGCCGCCGCCGAGAACCTGATTCCGTCCACGGTGGAGCTGGGCGGCAAGAGCCCGAACGTGTTCTTCGCCGACGTGCTCGATCAGGACGACGCGTTCCTCGACAAGGCGCTCGAAGGCCTCGCGATGTTCGCGCTGAACCAGGGCGAGATCTGCACCTGCCCGTCGCGCGTGCTGATCCAGGAATCGATCTACGAGCGTTTCATCGAGAAGGCGGTGGCGCGCGTCGAGCGCATCAAGAGCGGCAACCCGCTCGATCTCGAAACGATGATCGGCGCGCAGGCCTCGCGGCAGCAGTTGGACAAGATCCTGTCGTATATCGACATCGGCCGCGAGGAAGGCGCGCAGTGCCTGACGGGCGGCAGCCGCGCGAGCCTCGATGCGAGCCTCGGCGACGGCTTCTACGTGAAGCCGACGATGCTGTTCGGCCACAACAAGATGCGCGTGTTCCAGGAGGAAATCTTCGGGCCGGTGGCCTCGGTGATGACGTTCAGGAACGAGCAGGAAGCCATCGAGATCGCCAACGACACGTATTACGGGCTCGGCGCCGGCGTGTGGACGCGCGACGGCACGCGCGCCTATCGCATGGGCCGCGAGATCGAGGCCGGCCGCGTGTGGACCAACTGCTATCACCTGTACCCGGCGCATGCGGCGTTTGGCGGCTACAAGCAATCGGGCATCGGCCGCGAGACGCACAAGATGGCGTTGTCGAATTACCAGCAGACGAAGTGCTTGTTGGTCAATTACCAGCCGGACGCGCTCGGCTTCTTCTGAAGAACGGCGATCCCGTTCCTGGTTGGACGACGCATGCGTGGCGCTGCGTCGGTGACGACGGCCTGTTCGGCGACCTGCCGGCAGGCCGTTGTTGCGTTGAGGGGGGGAGTGGATCAAGCAGCCGTATTTTGAATGGGCAGCGTCCGCAATAAGGGAGGTTCGACCGCAGCTATCCAATGCTCGATAAAGAAAAATTTACTGGAATATCGTGGTGATTCGACAAGGATAATCGGTCGCCATTACCTGCTTCTGACGAGCGCGCGAATACCGTTCGATGATCTGGAGAAATATCGAATTAGGCATTACCATCTGCCCCCGGAAGTCCCGCGTTCCGATCGATTCGATACCAAGCGCTAAAGCGGGTACTCCCGCCGCAAGGCAATCTTTGTCATTTCAAAGCTGAAACAACCCACCTCATCGATAAAGGGAAGCTTGATATGAGCCGTTTCTGGATCACCGTCACGGGTTTGGCGATATCGCTGGGCGCCGCAACCAGCTTCGCCGCGGAGGCCGATGGCGCTGCGTGTCGTGCCGCGACGCCGGCGGATTTCGACGCAGGGCCGTCGCGTTGGCAGGGGCCTTGTCCTGGCGGCGTGGCCGATGGGCTCGGCGTGATGCGAATCGGTACCGCGGAGCCGTATCAGTTCTTTCTCGGCGAAATGAAGGCGGGGCTTCCCGTGCGCGGCTTGCTGAAACTCAGCGGTGGCTGGATGACGGCAAGCCATTTCGACAAAGCCTTGAAAGCGCAGAGCGAACCCGAAGGTCGAGATATGTACCCGATCTTTCAACTGGGGGAGCACGCCGCGCATGCCACGGCCAAGCGCTTCAAGGCAGCGGGCAACGCACGCTCGGCGGCCTATTACGAACGGCTCGCCAAAACCGTGGCAAACGGCCTGCCCGAATAAGAAAACGTTACCGGCGACGCGCGACGAGCCGTGGATGCCGGCGCATCAAAATCAAAGGAACACCATGTCCATCGAAGCCGATCTGCATATCGCCGAAATTCCCTTCGAATCCGGCGGCATCAAATTCCGTTACTCGCGGATGTTGTCTGCCGATAAAACCCGCTGGGTTCGGCACGGACTCTTCTCGGCCTTTCATGAAAACGGCGCGCTCGCCTCCGAGGGGCACTATGCCCACGGCAAGGAAGAGGGCGTGTGGCGGGATTTTCACGAAAACGGTCAATTGGCGGCCGAGGGCGCGTATCTCGGTGGCGAGCAATCCGGGCTCTGGCGATATTGGAGCGCGGATGGCGCCGAGGAGCGGGCCGAGCGCTTCGGCGATTAACCGCAGCGTCGGCTGACTCTCCTCGTGGCACGGAGCTTGCGTTGCATCCCGCGATCGCCCGGCCCACGACCGGGCCGCTCTGGAGGAGACGATGCACGACAGGTTTGATCACGCCGCCCTGCGCGAGGCGGGCCAATCCGGCAACTGGCCGGTCACGGCGATCCGCAAGGCGCACGAGCGCTCCGAGATGTTCGGGCTGCACGCCTCGGTGCAGCCGGACTACGAGATCCTGTCCGACTCGGCGCTCGCGCTCAAGCGCGAGCAGAACCGCATCCTGTGCGCGCACGCGATGCCGGTGATGGAAACGCTGCACGACCAGATCGCCAACACCCACAGCATGATCGTGCTGACCAATGCGGACGGCCTGATCCTGCATTCGGTCGGCGACGACGATTTCCTGCAGCGCGCCGAACGCGTCGCGCTGATGCCCGGCGCGAACTGGGCCGAGAACCGCCAGGGCACCAACGGCATCGGCACGGCGCTGGCCGAGCGCTGTGCGGTGGTGGTGCACGGCGAGCAGCACTACCTGTCGGTGAACCGCTTCCTGACCTGCTCCAGCGTGCCGATCCTCGATCCGTACGGCGAGATGGCGGGCGTGCTCGACGTGACGGGCGACCACCGCAGCTATCACCAGCACACCATGGCGCTGGCGAAGATGTCGGTGCAGATGATCGAGAACTACCTGTTCGCCACCACGTTCCAGGACATGCTGCAGGTGTCGTTCCACGGCCGGCCCGAATTCCTCGGCACGCTGATGGAGGGCATCGTGGCGTTCACCGAGGACGGGCGGATCGTCTCGGCGAATCGCAGCGCGCAATTCCAGCTCGGCCTGCAATTGCCGGCGCTGCGCGCGCAGACGCTGTCGTCGCTGTTCCAGACCACCTGGGCGCAGCTCGTCGACTGGCAGCGCACCAGCCACGACGCGCACCTGATGCTGAACCTCAGCAACGGCACCGTGGCCTGCGCGCGCGTGCAGACGCGGCTCGGCCCGCGCGCCGACGCGACGCGGCCCGCGCCGGCCGGCGCGCGCACGATGACGCCGGCCCCGGCGGCGCCCGCCGCGTCGCGCGGCTCGCTGCTGGCCGCGCTCGACACCGGCGACGCGCAGGTGGCCTCGGTCATCGCGAAGGTACGCAAGGTGATCGGCAAGGACATCCCGGTGCTGATCACCGGCCCGACCGGTGCGGGCAAGGACCTGCTCGCGCAGGCGATCCACGGCGATTCGCCGCGCGGCCATGCGCCGTTCGTGGCGGTCAACTGCGCGTCGATCCCCGAGACGCTGATCGAATCCGAACTGTTCGGCTATGAGGAAGGCGCGTTCACCGGCGCCAGGCGGCGCGGCGCGGCGGGCAAGCTGCTGCAGGCCAACGGCGGCACGCTGTTTCTCGACGAAATCGGCGACATGCCGTATCCGCTGCAGGCCCGGCTGCTGCGCGTGTTGCAGGAGCGGCACGTGAACCCGCTCGGCTCGTCGAAGTCGATTCCGATCGACGTGACGATCATCTGCGCGACCCACCGCGATCTGCGCGAGATGCTGGCGCAGCACCGCTTCCGCGAGGATCTGTACTACCGCCTGAACGGGCTGACGGTGCGCCTGCCGGCGCTGCGCGAGCGCAGCGACCTGCGGGTGGTGGTGGCGCGGATGCTGGAGCAGGAAGCGCAGGCCAGCGGCCGCGCGCGGGCGCTGCGCGTCGCGCCCGACGTCATGACGTTGTTCGAGCGCTGCGACTGGCCCGGCAACTTCCGTCAGCTCGGCAACCTGCTGCGCACGGCCGCCGCGATGGTGGACGACGATGGCGAGATTCGCCACGCCCACCTGCCCGACGATTTCTTCGACGAACTGCGCCGGGCGAGCCTGCCTGCGAGCGCGGGGCAGGCGGCCCGGCGCGGCGACGGCTTCGGCGCGGAGGGCGGGCGGCTTCAGGACGTGGCGGCGTCGGTGGTGGTGGCCACGCTGGCGCGGCATGGCGGCAACGTGTCGGCGGCGGCGCGGGAGTTGGGCGTGTCGCGCAATACGGTCTATCGGAAAATGCAGGGCGGGGGCGGCGAGGGCGGTTGAGGGGGGGCGATTGGGGCGTTGGATTCGGTTGAGGCGATTGCGCCTACGGAGCCCGTTTGAGTCGATCGAGTCGATCAAGCCCCGCCGCGAGTGTTGCACCGTTGTTCCGATTCGGAGCAGCCGTGTTCCGTTACGGCGCACTTCGGCCGGCCCGCCGCATCCGTTATGATCGTCGCTTCGCCCCTTGCTCCCGCCTTTTCCCTCTCCGCCCGCCATGTTTCCAGCCAGCCGCGCCTACCTGTTCGACTTCGACCTGACGCTCGCCGATTCGCGCGACGCCATCGTGTTCTGCGCCGGCGGCGCGCTGGCCGACATGGGCCTGCCGGTGCCGCCGCGCGAGCGCATCGTCGCCTCGATCGGCCTGACGCTCGCGCAAACCTTCGCATTCCTGACCGGCCTCGACGATGCCGGGCAAGCGGCCGTGTATGCCACGCGCTTCGTCGCGCACGCCGACGAAGCGATGGTGCGCATGACGCGCATCTACCCCGAGGCGGCGTCGCTGCTGTTCACGCTGCACGCGCAGGGCATTCCGGTGGCGATCGTCTCCACCAAGTTCCGCTACCGGATCGAGCAGATCCTCGCGCAGGCCAACCTGGCCCATTACGTGACGGCGATCGTCGGCGGCGAGGACGTGACGCAGCACAAGCCGCATCCGGAGGGGCTGCGCAAGGCGCTCGACCTGCTCGGCGTGGCGGCGGCCGACGCCACCTATGTCGGCGATCACGAGATGGATGCGCAGGCGGCGGCCGCGGCCGGCACGCGCTTCGTCGGCGCGGTCACGGGCGAGATCGGCGCGGCGCAGTGGCGCGAGCGCGGTTGCCTGTCGGTCGAGCACGACCTGGCCGAGCTGATGCGCTTCGACACGGCGGGCTGACCTTGGGCCTGTAGTTCAGGCCCGCACCGGCTCCCGCACGGCCGCCAGCGATTGCCGGATGCCTTCCGCGTAGGGTGTCTTGCGGATCGGCCCGATCAGGCGCTGCAACGCGCTGTCGTCCATGATCAGCGGTTCCGTGATCAGATAATTCATCTCCACCAGCTCGCGCATCATCGGCTTGAACAGGCCGAGGACGCGCAGCAGCGTCTTGCCGGCCACCCGCAATTTCAGCGTGCGCCCGCTCTGCCGTTCGATCTCGCCCACCAGCGCGCGTTGCGTCGTGACGCCCGCGCCGGCCAGATGCCAGATTCGCCCGTAGGCGGCCGGCGTATCGAGCAGTCGTGCGACCACCGGCCCGACGTCGGGCACGAACACGAATTCGTGCTCGCGTTCGAGCGGGCCGAGCATATCGGCCGGGCCGCCCAGCACGGCGGCGCGGATCGCGCCGTGCAGCATGCTGGCCTCCACGCCCGGCCCGTAGAAATCGGGCAGCCGCAGCACCGTGGCCTCGATCAGGCCGTCGGCGTGCGCCTGCATCAGCAGGTCTTCCTGCGCCTTGCGCATCTTGCCCTTGAACGTGTGCGGCTCGCGCGGGTGATCCTCGCGCACCGGGTTGCCGCGCGACCGGCCGTACGGATAGACGGTGCCGATCAGCACGATGCGGCGCACGCCGGCCGCGATCGCCGCGTCGAGCGTGCGCTGCATGATCTGCGGATGCAGTTCGAACTGCCAATAATTGACGCCGACCAGATAGACCAGCGTATCGATGCCCGCCATCGCGGCGCGGATCGATTCGGGCGAATCGGGGTTCCAGGTGGCGATCTCGGCGAGCGGATCGTCGCCGAAGGTGGCGCGCAGCGCGTCGGCGCGGCGGCCCACCACGCGGTAGGCGCGGTGCTCGGCGCGCAGGGCTTGGGCGATGCTGCGGCCGATCGCGCCGGCGGCGCCGAACAGGGCAAGGGTCGACATGGCGGACTCCTGAAGACACGCGGCCGGTTGCCGCGTTCGATGTCAGGCAGTATGCGCAGGCGGGAATCCCATGAAAATTGGCTAATATTATGGGTCATCCATACGAAAATGCATACCATGCGCGACGCGGAACCGAACTGGGAGTGGTACCGGACCTTCCTTCAGGTGCTCGACACCGGCTCGCTGTCGGCGGCGGGGCGCGCGATGGGCATCGCGCAGCCTACCGTCGGGCGGCATATCGAAGGGCTGGAGGCGGCGCTCGGGCTGACGCTGTTCACGCGCTCGGTGGACGGCTACGCGCCCACCGACGCCGCACGCGAGCTGGCCCCGCACGCGGCCGGCGTGGCGGCCTCGGCGGCGGCGCTGCGGCGCGCCGCGAGCGGGCAGGGCGACGGCGTGCGCGGCACGGTGCGGCTGACCGCCAGCGAGGTGATCGGCGTCGAGGTGCTGCCGCCGATCCTGGTGGCGCTGCGCGAGGCGCATCCGGCGCTGTCGATCGAACTGGTGCTGTCGAACCGCGTGGACGACCTGCTGCACCGCGAGGCCGATATCGCCGTGCGGATGTTCCGGCCGGAGCAGGCGGCGCTGGTGGCGCGCCGCGCGGGCACCATCGAGATCGGCCTGCATGCGCACGAGCGCTACCTGGCGCGTTGCGGCACGCCGCGCACGCTGGCCGAGCTGAAGCGGCACACGGTGATCGGCTATGACCGCGAGACGGCCTTCACGCGCGCCGTCGGCGGCATTTTCGCGCCGCTCGGCCGCGACGATTTCGCGTTCAGCGCCGATAGCGATCTCGCGCAACTGGCCGCGATTCGCGCGGGCTTCGGCATCGGCTTCTGTCAGGCGGGCTTGGCGGCGCGCGACCCGGCGTTGCGCCGGGTGCTGCGCCGCGCGGTGTCGCTGCAGTTGCAGACATGGGTGGCGATGCACGAGGATTTGCGGCGCAGCGCGCGCTGCATGGCCGCGTTCACGGCGCTCGCGGAAGGCCTGGCGGCGTATGCGCGTTCCGATAATCCCCGGGGGAAATAAAAATCGTGACGGCGATTATCGCGGCGAGTGGCGTGCGATCGCAGATTAATATCGAAACTAATGAGTGTTGGTGAAACGTCATGCGAGATTCGTTGTGAATCGAATCGATTGATGCTGGCGATTTGATAGTGCGGAGCGGCCTCGCTGCGTGGCGGGCCTTGTGCCGCAAGGCAGAGCGTCTTGCCGGGTGCGCATGGCGCTGCGGCGCTTCCTGTCTGAATAGTCAGTTGCCTGAAAAATGCTGAACACACTCGATAAATTCTTCTTGTTCATCGGGCGTCGGATTGTTAATCTGCATTCCGAATTGTGTGCGATGACGATTTCCGCATAAGCGATTTCCCCGAATTTCATCACCGAACAACAGCCAGGGAGCCATGTCCTCCCGCATTCCGAGCGAGCCGAGGAACCTGCGTTCCGGAGCCGATAATCCGAGAGGCTGAAAAAGCCTCCGAACCTGAGAGCACCACCGTGCCCCGAGGCGCGGCGTCCTGGCGAACGCGGTTTCGCCCGTCATGACGCCGCGCCTCGGGGCGTTTCTTTTCTTGCGTCCGCCTCCGTCGGTCCGTTGGTCCGTTCGTCGGTTCGCCCGTTGCGGGCTAGACTGCACGCTCGCGCGCACCCGCAACCCGTCCGACTCAGGGAGAGACGATCCGATGGACCGAATGGCAGCGATGGAAACCTTTGTCGCGGTGGTGGACGCCGGCTCGTTCTCGGCCGCCGCGCGCCGCCTGGAACTGGGCCAGCCGGCCGTATCGAAATCGATCGCCCAACTGGAGGCGCATCTCGGCGCGCGGCTGCTGCTGCGCTCGACGCGCGGCCTCACGCCGACCGACGCGGGCCGGCGCTTCTACGAACACGCGCGGCTGTCGATCGCGGAAGCCGATCAGGCCGAGCAGGCGGTGCGCGATTCGTCGAGGGGTTTGTCGGGACGGCTGCGGATCTGTGCGGCCGTCACCTTTTCGCGCCTGCATGTGCTGCCGATGCTCAAGCGCTTCGTCGATCGCCATCCCGACCTGCAGCTCGACATCATCCTCGACGATCGCTCGATCGACCTGCTGGAAGAAGGCGTGGACGTGGCGCTGCGGATGGGGACGCTCGACGATTCGTCGATGACGGCGCGCCATATCGCCAGCAGCCGGCGGCGGGTGGTGGCCACCCCGGCCTATCTGGCCGAGGCCGGCACGCCGGCGACGCCCGCCGAATTGAGCCGCCATCAGGTGATCGTCTATTCGCAGCGCGGCGGCGGCGAAGCCTGGTCGTTCAGCCGCGACGGCGCCGAGGTGGCCGTCGCCGTGTCGGGCCGGGTGCGGGTCAGCGCCGCCGAGGGCATGCGCACCGCGGTGCTCGGGCACATGGGGCTGGCGATTGCGTCGGAATGGATGTTCGGCCCCGAACTGGCGCGCGGCGAGGTGCGCGCGGTGCTGAACGACTGGACGCTGCCGGGCGTCGATCTGTGGGCGGTGTTTCCGGCCGGGCGGATGGTGACGTCGAAGGCGCGCGCGTTTGTCGATTTTGTCGAGGAGGTGATGGCGGAGGCGCAGGTGAAATCCGCTTGAGCGTTGGCTGCCGGGGCGGAGTGCGCGCCCGCCGCTCAAAGCGCGCCATCCACGACCTAAAACGCCTGCCTGCCGATCGAAGCACCGCCATCGATGAACAGCGTCTGTCCCGTGATGAAACCCGCGTCGTCCGACAGCAGGAACGCGATCGCCGCGGCGATCTCGTCGGGCGTGCCGAAGCGGCCCATCGGCACGCCCGACAGATAGCGGCGCTCGCCTTCGCTGCCGGGCGGGTTGTTGGCGCGGAACAGTTCGGTTTCGGTCGGCCCCGGTGCCACCGCGTTGACGGTGATGCCGGTGCGGGCCAGTTCGAGCGCCCACGAGCGCGCGAAGCTCACGAGCGCCGCCTTGGCCGCCGCGTACGCGGTGCGCTCGGCGATGCCGAGGATCGTCAGGCTGGAGACGTTGACGACGCGGCCCCAGCCGCGCTCGCGCATGCCGGGCAACAGCGTCTGCACTGCCTGCACGGCGGGATGCAGGTTGACGGCGAGCACGTCGTCGAGGGTGGCGAGATCGACCTCGCCGAGCTTCTGCGGCCGCACCAGGCCGACGTTGTTGATCACGCCGTCGAAGGCGTGGCGCGCGGCCAGCGTGCGCAGTGCCGCATCGGTGGCGGCCGGATCGGCCAGATCGACGCTCACCAGTTCGCCCGGAAAATCGCCGGGGCCGCGCGCCAGCCCGACCACGCGATGGCCGGCGCGCGCGAGGCGTCGGCCGAGCGCGAGGCCGATGCCTTTCGACGCGCCGGTGACGAGAAACGTACGTTGCTGCATGGGTTCTCCTTGTCGATTCGAGGCACGCGGCGGCTCACGCCGCGTGCCTCGCGTGTGATGCGTGCGATGCCTCAGCGCGAGGCGGCCGCGCGCGCCAGCACCGGGAACATGTCCTCCGGCTCCGGGCGATGCGTGTAGTCGGGATGAACCTCCGAGTACAGCACCGTGCCGTCGCTGCCGATCACGTAGCGGGCCGGCATCGGCAGCGTCCACGACGGATCGTCGTTGAACGCCGGCAGGTCGTTCTTCAACTGCCGATAGAGCGTCACCAGATAGTCGGGCAACGCGAAGCGCAGGCCGAACGCCTCGGCCGTCGCGCCGAGCGCGTCGCTGAGCACGGGGAAATCGAGGTGGTTCTCGCGCACCGACTTGCGGCTGTTCGCGGCCGTTTGCGGCGAGATCGCCACGAGGTTCGCACCGTATTCCCGCAGCCGGGGCAGCGCCGCGTTGAGCGCCTGCAATTCGAGGTTGCAGTACGGGCACCACACGCCGCGATAGAACGTGACGACGAGCGGCCCCTGCGCGAGCAGGTCGGCCGACGACACCGGCTTGCCGTTCGGGTCGGGCAGCGTGAACGACGGCGCACGATCGCCGGCCTTCACGGCGCGGCCGGCCTGGCCGCTGGCGACCAGTTCGGCGGTGGCGCGCTCCATGATCGGATGGATCTCGGCGGGTGCGCGATAGGGCGGCTTGCCGGCGCGGAAATCGGCCTTGAAGGCGTCGAGGGCTTGTTGCAGTGACATGATCGTTCTCCGATGGTGTCGTCGTCGGCCGTCAGACGGTGGCCGGCTTGGTCCACTCGTTGCCCTTCATGAACGCGTCGTACTCCGTATGAACGAGATGGTTCGTGTAGTTGCTCATCACCTTGGTGGCGACGCCGAGCACCACTTCGAGCACGTTGCGGCGCGTGTAACCCGCCGCGAGGAAGGCCGCGACATCGGCCTCAGGCACGAAGCCGCGCTCGCGCACCACGATCGTCGTCAGGCGATGCAGCGCTTCGAGCTTCGGGTCCGGCAGCGGCGTGCCGGCGCGCAACGCGGCGATCGTCTCCGGGGCCATGCCGATCATCTTTGCCAGCGTGCTGTGGCCCGCCATGCAGTAGTGGCAGTCGTTCTCGAAGTTCGCGGTGAGGTAGACCACCTGCTGCTCATGCGGCGTCAGCGTGCTCTTGCCGAACAAATCCCAGAGCGCCGAGTAGCCGGCCAGCAGCTCCGGCGATTCGGCCATGTGCGACTGCAGGTTCGGCACGAAGCCGAAGGCCTGCTTGGCGCCTTCGAGCAGGGGCTTCGAGGCGGCCGGGGCGGTGTCGATCGTGTGGGCTTGGAAGGTGTTCATGATTCGCTCCTGTTACGGGTTGGGGTGAGCGAATGATGCGTGGCGGGCGGCCAGCGAAGAAGGCGGGGCGGGGCGATAACAGCCATTCCCGGCAGGAATGGGACGTGGAGGAAAGAGCGAAAAAACGGCGGCACGTGTCGTGCCGCCGTCTGGCGTTTGCTGCGGGTTACGGCCGGTCATGACGCTCGCGGCCGTTCATTGCGCACTGCCTCAAGCATCCGCCTGGATCGCCGGCGCATACCGCTCCAGCCAGTGCGCATACGGCGCGGGCAGCACCCACGACGGCCGCTCGACGCCGAGCTTCTTGGCCGCGTAGTAAGGGTAGTGCGGATCGGCCAGATGCGCGCGGCCCACCATCACCAGGTCGAGCTGGCCGTTTTCCACGGCGCGGTTCGCGACCGCCGGATCGTCGATGCCCCAGGCCGACGACACGGGCAGGCCGGCCTCGCGCTTGACGCGCTCGGCGATCGGCGCGAGGAAGCCCGGCCCCCACGGAATGTTCGCGTCGGGCGTCGAGAAGCCGACGCTCACGCTCAGCATGTCGAGGCCGCCGCGCTTGAAATCGCCGACCAGCCGGATCGACGCATCGAGCGTGGCCGCATCGTTGCCGTCGTATTCGAGCACGCCGAAACGGGCTGTCAGCGGCAGGCGTTCGGGCCAGACTTCGCGCACGGCCGCCAGCGTCTCGTTGAGGAAGCGGCCGCGCTTGACCCAGTCGCCGCCGTATTCGTCGGTGCGCTGGTTGGCGTGCGGCGAGAAGAAGCTCTGCGCCAGATAGCCGTGCGCGAAGTGCAGTTCGAGCCATTCGAAGCCGGCGGCCAGCGCGCGGCGCGCGGTGGCGGCGAACTCGCCACGCACGCGGGCGATGTCGTCGTGCGTCATGGCCTGCGGCACTTTCGGCAACTGCTTGCCGAACGCGCTCGCCGACGGCGAGATGGTTTGCCAGCCGCCGGGGGCGCCGTCGGCAATGTGGTCGTCGCCTTCCCACGGGCGATTCGCGCTGGCCTTGCGGCCGGCGTGCGCGATCTGGATGCCGGGCACGGCGCCGGCGGCCTTGATGGCCGCGGCGATGCGCGCCAGGCCTTCGATCTGGGCGTCGTCCCACAGGCCGGTGCAGCCCGGCGTGATGCGGCCTTCCGGCGCCACGCCGGTGGCCTCGACGATCACCAGGCCCGCACCGCCGCGCGCGAGGCTGGTGTAGTGAGCCAGATGCCAATCGGTGACGAAGCCGTCGACGGCGCTGTATTGGCACATCGGCGGCACGGCGATGCGGTTGCGCAGCTTGGCGTCCTTCAGGACGAACGGGGAAAACAGAGCAGTCATGCGGTATGCCTCTCGGTCAGATGACGGATCGTGCGCCGCGCCGCCAACGGCGGACGCACGAATCAGGGTTTCCACGGAGTCTAGTGGAGCCTAGTCATAATGAAAACTATCTGCCGATTATCGTTTTAATAAACGTGGCTTATTGTGATGGGCCGACGCAGCCTATCGCGCGTGCGCCGCCCCTGCCGCGCCGGCCCTTGGCCGTGATACCGTGCGCCACTGTCCAGCCTTGGCCGGCCCATCCGGCCCTCTTACCATGCGCTCGCGTCACGACAATCTGTCCAGTGGAATCGGCGTGTTCGTGGCCGTCGTCGAGACGGGCACCTTCGCCGCTGCCTCGGAGGCGATCGGCATGACGCCGCCCGGCGTCAGCCGCGCGATCGCGAGGCTCGAAAAGCGCCTCGGCATCCGCCTGTTCAACCGCACCACGCGTTCGGTGTCGCTGACCGACGAGGGGCGACGCTTCCACGAGCGCGTGCTGCCGCATCTGGCGGGGCTGGAGGAAGCGGCCGCAACCGCAGCGGGCGATGCGGCCGGGGTGCGCGGCCGGCTGCGCGTCAATCTCGATCCGGTGTGTTATGCGCTGGTGCTCGGCGCGCCGCTCGGCCGCTTCCTGGATGCGCATCCCGAGCTCGATCTCGAATGCATCGCGCGCGACACGGTGGGCGATCTGGTGCTCGACGGTTTCGATCTGGCGATCCAGTTCGGCGAGCCGAAGGCCTCGACGCTGATCGCCCGCAAGCTGCTCGATACGGCCGTGGTGACGGTGGCCGCGCCGGCTTATCTGGCGCGTCATGGCCGCCCGGTCAAGCCCGAGGATCTGGCCGGCGGCGGCGCGCATCGCGTGCTGGAATTTCGCGACCCGATGACGGGGCGGCCGTTTCGCTGGGAGTTTCACCGCAAGCGCCGCCATCTCCAGGTGGCCACGCGCGGGCGGCTCACGCTCAACGATCCGTCGGCGCAGGTGAATGCATGCCTCGCGGGCCTGGGTGTCGCGCAGATGCTGGCGATCGCGGCCGAGCCGATGATCGCCGCCGGGCAGCTCGTGAACCTGTTCCCGGATTGGTCGGACGAGCGTTTTCCGCTTTATGCCTACTACCCGTCGCGCCAGCACCTGCCGGCGCGCACGCGGGTGTTTCTCGATTTCGTGATCGGGCTGGCCGAGGTAGCGCAGGGGAAGGCGGCGGGCGCGGCGGACGTGTAACGGATCGATGGGAGCCGGAACTTGGCGCCCGGCTTCATCGAAACGACGGGCGCGCTCGTCGCGGATCACGGTCCGTTCCGGACCATTGCCGCGCCGACGTGCTGCGAAAGACGACGCTCCATCGCCGGAATCTGTTCAAGGATCGCCATCACGCCCGGCAGGAAGTCGAATCCATGCCATGCCAGTCCGTTCGGGAAATCATCGCGCAGCATTCGGGCGGTCTGCTCGGCGGATAGGTCTCGAGAGCGGCATCCGTGGCTGCGGAGTTCGAATCGCCGGCTGGCCGAATCGAACTCGAGCCTTGCTTCCGGCAGCTCGACGAGCACTGTCTTGTCTTCACGTTCCGACCAGATCGTGTCGATCAGACGAAGGCAATCCTCGAGGAAACCAACCGCGCGATCGGCGCTGTCCGACGTGGCGGCGTGCATCAGTTCGTCGATGCGTGGCCGGAACAGAAACGCATCGAACCATACCGGGCGGCTGATCCGGATGAAACGCGCGATGGTCCGGCCCGGCAGCGTCGCCGACGGATCCGCGCCGGTGCTGGCAAGATCCATCGCCAGCAGCTCGGCAAATGCATCGGCGAGCTTGTCGTTGCGCGGTCCGCTTCGCAAGCCGAACAGGGCGAGCACCGTGTGCCAGAGTCCATCTTCACTGCCGAACGTCGAGCCCTGCGTGAGCGGAACCGATGCGAAGCCCGCGACGATGGCGCCGCTGCCGGTGATGACGGCATGCACGGCGTCGGTGATCGCCTGCATCGCGCCGCTCATGGCAGCCCGGTTGCGCCAACGCTCCGGCGAAAATCCCAGGCAGCTCGCCGTCGCCGCGACCCGCGCCCGCTCCCAAATCCTGTGATGATGCGCCGTGAACTGGGCGGTATCGATGCGATGCCCATGCAGCTTGTTGAAGGTGTACACCAGCTCCATGACGCCGACCAGCGGCACCCTGTATTCGGAGAGGAACGCCGCCGAGGCCGGCCCGCCCTTGCAGTTGACGCCGGGCGGCAGGATCGAGCTGAACGACAGATCGAGCCAGCGGCCATCGATCGCGAGGTTCGACGGGGTCACGATTCCATGGATCAGCCGATGGGTGCGGGCCGCGGAGAATTGCCGGGCGCTGCGGGTCAGGAAGTCGAACATCAAGGTCTCGAAACCTTCCGTTCCGCGTGAGAGCGCGGCAAGCGCACGATGCGCCAGGCGCACCCGGGCCGGATCGTCGAGCACGCCCGCGCGTGCGTCGCGCGGCTCGAAATGTTCGGCGCGAAGGAAATGCGCCGGCCGCAGACACGGCTCGCGCAGCATCAGTGCGGTCGCGCCGCCCTCGCGCCAGCGGCGCATGACCGGATCCTCGAACGCGGCGCGCACGCCGGTGTCGACGATGCCGTGGATTTGCGCGCAGCCGTAAGGCAGCAGCGTCTGGGCAAGGTGCGAATAGATCGCCTCGGTGAAGGCCTGATCCAGCAGCAGGGCGCCGTAGGAATGCTGGATGTTGACGAGCCGGCCCAGCATGGGCGTGCGGCCGATCCCCTTCAATTGCGCATCGTGCAGGATGCCGACCCGCGCGCCGCCGCCGTTGCCGGCGGAGCCGGCGCCGCCGTAAGGCTCGGCCAGCGCGCGCGTGGAGGCATTCCAGTCCAGCGCGTCGGGATGGAAGATATGCGGATCGGGCGCGGCGAACCCCCAGGTTGCCGCCATCCGCTCGAGTGCGTCGTCATCGGGCCGGCACGCGTCCGACGGCCATGGGGGCGGGCAGTTCGCGTTGATCCAGAGGCCGCGCGCGCGGGGCAGCCGCACGCAGGTGAACGGCACCAGCAGCGGGGCGATCCAGTCCAGCGTGGGTGAGGCCGGGCGCGGGCGATGCGGTCGGAGAGTCATCGTGCGTCTCCCCGGCTGCCGGTCGATCCGTCCCGCCGCGCATAGCGCCGGGTGCCGAAGCGCGGCCGGTGCGTGACCACCGAGCGGTGCCCGCGGCGGGCGCGCAACAGCAGCCGGGTCGCGCTGGCTCGCCACTCGGGCAGCACCAGGATGTCGATCACGAGCGACAGCGATCCTTCCATCCATTCGTGCAGGTAGTAGGGCATCGCCGCGGTGGCGCGCAACTGCCGCAGGGTGTCGCGATTGATCGACGCCCATGCGATATAACCGAGCGGCACGCCTGCGTCGGATTCGATGAAATGAAGCTTGTCGGTCCGCACCGAAAACAGCAGTTGCTTGGCCAGCGTGGGATCGGTCGAGAGCCCGGCCATGGTGCGAAGAAAGTAGATCTTGCCGAGCGCCAGATACGCGCTCGATTCGGAAACCATGTTCATGGGATCGGCTCAGCGCGGGACGCTGTCATGGTCGTGACGAGGGGCGGCGGGCGCGGTGCGTTCGCGGGTCAGCCCGCGCCATAACGTGCGATGTGCCTGGCCGTGGCCATAGGGCTCGCGCTCGTGAAGCAGCGTGCGGTTGTCGAAAATCAGCAGCTGATGCGGGGCCCAGTCGTGGCGGTAGGCATATCGCGCCTGACGATAGAACGCGGCCAATTCGGCGAAATATTCACGGCTGGCCACGGCGTCCAGGCCGTCGACGCGGCACTCCCAGAAGGCCTGCCCGGCGTCGTCGAACGGGAAGTAGATCATCATCGGCTCCGCGCTGCCGGTGCGTGGAAACACCGGCACCGGAATCCAGTCGCCCGGCTGCGCATCCGGCGCGTCGGCGTGCGTGTTCGAAAACCGCACCGAATGAACCCGCCCGGTCAGAATCGATTTCAGGTGGGCAGGCAGCGCCTGGTTGGCGACGCGGTGATGGCAGAGCACGGTGCGGCCGCCTTCGCCTTGCCCGCCGACTTGCGCGGCATAAAGGAACACGTGGTCGACCACGAATCGCTGCCTGTCGCCGTCCGCGTGCAGCGGCAACTGGCCGCGACCCGCGACGCCCCGGCCGGGCTGGCCGGCGAGCTCCAGCACATCGCTGCGCGCATAACCGTCGGCCTGCGGATCGGCGAGGTAATGCACCACCTCGCCGAACTGCTCGAAACAGCGGCGGAAGGCGGGGCGGTCGAATTCGATGTCCCGGACCAGCACGAAGCCGTGCCGGTGCAGCAGCGTCCGCAGCCGCGCGGGCGCGATTCCGGCGAACTCCGCCCGGCTCAATGCGAGGCCGAATTCCGCTGCGAGCCCGTCGCGGATCATGGCCGGGCTCCACATAGCGCCGCGTTCGCGGCGGCGCCCTCGATATCGCGCAGGCACGGCGCCCGGTTGTCGACGGGCGGGGTCAGGAGGTTTTCCATCGAAGCTGAAGCTCGTGTGGGTTGTCGGGAACGAAGGGCTGGAGGCCGTCGTCGTCAAATCCGGCCGGCCGGGCATGGCGCCGCTCGGTGCGGAAAGCGCGGCGCACGGGCCAGGCTCGATTCGGGGAGCCGCGCCTCATCGCCGGATCAGCGTGGCGAGCAGCCAGGCGCTGCCCAGCAGCGAGGCGACGGCGCCGGCGGGCAGTTGCATCGGATAGAGCGCCACGCGCCCCAGCCAGTCGGCGGCGATCATGATCGCGCCGCCGACCAGGGCGGTCAGCACCACCAGGGCGCGCATGTCGCGGGTGCGCAGCGGCCGGACCAACCGCGGCGCCATCAGGCCGACGAAGGCCAGCGGGCCCACCACGCAGGTGGCGGCCGCCGTCATCACGGCGCTCAGGACGAGAAGCAGCGTGCGCGTGCGCACCACATCGACGCCCAGCCCCTGCATCACGGTCTGGCCGAGCGGCAGGAGCGCGATCCAGCGATGCATGGCCAGGGCCGCCGCCAGGCAGATCGCGGCGATGCCCGCGGTCCAGCCGGCCTCGCCGGCGCTCACGCCGTAGGTCGAACCGGCGAGCCAGCTCATCAGGCCCGGCCCGCGCGGATCCATTTGCGCGAATACCAGCGTCCTGGCGGAAGCGAGGCCGGTAGTCAGGATGATGCCGAACACGATCAGCCGTCGGGCATCCTGCATCGCGTTTCGCCATGCGAACACCATCGCCAGCGTCAGCGCGGCGCCGAGCAGGCCGAGCGCGAGTATCGCGGAGCGCGAGGTGACGCCGAGCACGCCGATGCCGAGCAGCATCGCGAATGCCGCGCCCGCCGACAGGCCGAGCGTTTCGGGGCTGGCCATGGCCTCGCCGGTATGGCGTTGCAGAAGCAGGCCGGTAGCGGCCAACAGGCTGCCCGCCGCACCGGCGGCCAGCACCCGCGGCCAGCGCACGGCGAACAAGGCGGGGTCCGCGCTCAGCGTCCAGTGTGATGGGCCGCGTCCGATCCACAGCGCCGCGCCGACGGTTGCCGCGACGCCGAGCAGCAAGGCGAGGGTGAGCCTGGCGCGCGCGGCCGCCGAGAGGCCGCTGCCGGCGTTGGCCGAGCGCGGGTGCACGGGGTCAGCATGGGGCGTGCGAACGCGCAGGCAGAGCAACAGCAGCAGCGGCGCGCCCAGCAGGCCGACCAGCGCGCCGGTGGCGTCGTTCGCCACGCCGCGGTAGGCGGCGCATTGCGTGAGCAGGTCGGCGTTGCCGAGAATCAGGGCGCCCAGCACCGCGGCGCCGGCGATCTGCTCGACCAGACGACGCGCGCCGAGCGCGCGCGCCAGGGCTGGGGCGCCCAGGCCGATGAAGCCGATGGCGCCGATCCGGGCGACCGTCACGGCGGTCAGCGCGGTGGCGACGGCGAGCCCCGCCAGGCGCAGCACGGCGGGTTGCGCGCCGAGCAGCCGCGCATGTCGATCGTCGAGCACCAGCAGCTCGAGCGGGCGCAGCAGCGCGGCGCAGGCGCCGATGCCGAACACCAGGAGCCAGCCGATGGCGCGCAGATCCTGCCAGGCCCGGGCCGTACTCAGCGTGCCTTCGACCTGCAGGCTGGCCAGGTCTTCCGGATCGGCGAGATACAGGACGGTGTCGAGGGCGCCCAGCGCGAGGCCGACCAGCAGGCCGCACATCACCAGCGCCTCGCCGGTCAGGCGTCGCCGGCTCGCCAGTCCGAAGCACAGCAGGGCGCTCGCGATGCCGCCGGCCAGCGCCACGCCCTCGCGCGGCAGTGCCGCGCCGCCCGCGATCAAGCTTGCCGCGGCCAGCGCGACCTTGGCGCCGATCGGGATCCCGAGCGTGCCGGGCGAGGCCAGCGGGCTGCGGAAGATCCACTGCGACAGCGTGCCGGCCATGCTCAACACCGCGCCGCCGGCCAGCGCCAAGGCCAGTCTCGGCAGCAGCTCCTCGCGCAGCAGCAAGGCGCCGAGGCTGCCGCTGCCGGTTTCGGCGCCGGGCGTCAGCGCGCGGCGCAAGTCGTCGGCCGAAATCGGCACCGGCGTCAGCCAGATCAGGGTGGCGAACAGCGCGCAGGCACCTGCAGCGAGCAGGCCGCAGGTGAGGCCCAGGCGCCCGGCCGGCTGCGTGAAGCCCGGCTTGCGGCCGATCGCGACGGAGGTGGCGTCAAGCATCGAGGATATCGTCGGGGTGCGCGGCCGGGGCCAGCAACCGGGTGGCGAAATGGAGCGCGGACGGCACGCCGCCGAACGGCCAGCACGCGGGCAGCGCGATCACACGGCGCGCGCGCACGAACGGCATCGCGCGCCACAGCGGATCGTCCCGCAGTGCGAGGCGCACGTAGCCGGGCAGCGGCGCGACATGGACCAGAGCCGCGTCGTCGAAGGCGGCGAGCCGGGTCAGCGGGACCAGGTCGGAGCCCCAGGGCGAGCCGCTGCCGGACCAGGCATTGCGCAGCCCCAGCCGTGCGAGCACCGCGTCGAACAGGCTGTGGGCCCCGAACAGGCGCAGATGCCGGGCGTCGGCGAACTGGGCGATCAGCAAGGGCCTGTCGCGCAGGGGCTTGCGCGCGGCGACGCGTTCGCCGCATTCGGCCAACTGCCGGCGTGCCTCCGTGATGAGCGCGGTGGCGCGGCGAGGCCGGCCGCACCAATCGGCGATCGTCGCGGCGGCGTGTTCGGCATGACCGAGGGCGTCGCCCGCACCGGGATAGAAGTCGATGCTGCGCACCGCGCCGATCCGTTCGAGCAGGAACCGCGAACGCTCGAACTGCGGCGTGATGACGATCAGATCGGGTCGGGCGCCGACCAGCGCCTCCAGGTTCGGTTCGGTCCGCAAGCCGATCTCGGTCACGCCGTCCGGCATCGGCGGCTGGCCGACCCAGCGCCGGTAGCCGGCTGCGTCGGCCGCGGCGACAGGCGTGACGCCCAATGCCAGCAGGGTCTCGACCACGGTCCAGTCGAGCGTCGCGATGCGTGGCGCCGCGCCGGGGCCTGCCTGGCCGGAGGCGATCGCCGCCGGCGCCGCCGGCGCCGCCGGCGCCGGCGGCGCGGCCAGCATCGCGCTCGCGGCAAGGCCGGCATGCAGCAGGCGCCGGCGAGCCGGATCCGGCTGTCGGCGATGCCCCGACGGCCCGGCGGTGCTCATGGCGCGCTTCCCTGCCTCGGCCATCTCACGCTCCGCGGACGATGCGCCGGTAGTTGACGCCGGCCGCCGCCAGCGCCAGCACCGTGCCGTAGAGCAGCGCCAGACCGGCGATCGGCAGCGTGAGCACCGGCCGGAACACGATTTCGTGCGCGCTGGAGAAGGTCGAGAACGACAGGGCCGAGGTGCCCAGCCAGCAGGCCAGCGCGCCCAGCAAGCCGCCCGCGATGCCGAGCAGCGCGAACGGCCCGGCGAACGCCGCGAACAGCACGCGCCCGAAGCCGATCAGCCGCAGCGTGCGCAGTTCGGTGGCGAGGTTGACGAGCAGCGACTCGGCAAGCGCCGCCACGCCGATCAGCACCACCACACCCGCCAGCGCCGAGAACGCGACACCGAACAGGCCGATCAGGCTCACCAGATCCTGCCCCTTGCCGGCATAGTGGGTCGCGGCATCGGTGACGCGCAGCTTGCCCTTCTCGATCGCGGCCAGCGCGTCGTTGAACGCGCCGACATCGGCTTGCGGTGTGCCGGTGAAGGCCACCACGCTATAGCTTTCGCCCAGGCCGTAATCGGTGCGCAACGTGTCCAGGCCGGTCCAGAATTCGGATTCGCGAATCGAGCCGTTCGATTGGAAGCTGCCGGTGATGGCCCACGAGATTCCGTGAATCGTGACGGACTTGCCGGGCGCGAATTCCGGATATCGCCGGGCGAGCGCGGCGCCCACCAGCAGCTCGCGCGCGCCGGCCTTGAACATCCGGCCATCGACCAGGGTGGCGTAGCGGCGGCCGCCTTGCGCGTTGCACATCTCGAATGCCGAGGCGGTGACGCCACGCACCATGAAGTCGCCGATGCGCCCGTCGGGCGCCTGGCGGGTCAGCAGCGCGAGTTCGGGGAGCGGCCGGCGCGCGCGGCGGCCGGGCCGCAGCCGCCGCCGAGGTTCGGCAACTGCTGCAGATAAAGGGCTTGCGCGGGCGTCACGATGCTCGACAGCTCCGAATCCGCCTGGGCGTTCATCAGGAAGAACAGGCCCGGCTCCTGGCTGGCCTCGACGGTGGCCAGCAGGCCGTGCCGAACCGAGAACGTCAGCGCGCAGACTCCGGCCACCAGTGCGAACGACACCACCACGGCGGCCAGATAGGCCGGCCGTTGCAGCAGATGCCGCAGCACTACCAGCCCGAGGCGCAGCGCCTGATACGACGCGCTCGCGCGGCGGGGCAAAACGGTCGGGGAAGCGTTCATGAGCTTGTCCGGTTCGCGGTGATGGCCGAAAACAGCGCGGGAAGGCCGGTCGCCAGGGCCAGCAGCACGACGACGCCCGCGATCGAGGCCGCGTCGTTCAGGCCCAGGTGCAGGCCGCTCAGTTGCGGCGGCCCCCAACTGCGCAGGGCGATCAGGCCGAGCCACCCGAGCGTGGCGCCGGCCAGCGCCCCGCACGCCACCAGCGGCTGATGCTGGAGGAAGGCGGTCAGGCGGATCCAGGCCGCCGGAAATCCGATCCTGCCGAACAGCGCGTAATCGTCCAGCGAGCGCTGCGCCAGCACCACGATGTTGGTGACGAGCAGCACCGCGAGCAGCAGGCAGATCGTGCCGTCGATGAAGGTGATGGCCTTGCCGAAATCGAACATGCGCTGCAGCAACTGCTGCATATGGACGTGCACCGGCGCGGTCTGCGTGATGCCCTGGTATGCCTGCCGCGCGAACAGGGCGTCGATGCGCTGGGCCACTGCCGCCAGCGAGGCGCCGGGGGCGGGCTGCACCACGAAGTAGCTGGTCAGCCCCTTGCCGTTCTGGCGGTTGTCCTCGAAATAGTCGTAATGCACGTACAGGGCCGGCGGCGCGGATTCCTCGCGTTCGTCGACGAAGCCGCTGACGCGCAGGTCGAGCACGCCGCCTTGCGCGAGCTGCCAGATCGACGACTGCAGGGGCAGGCGGTCGCCGCGCGCGAGCCCGTAGCGTTGCGCGAAGCGGCGATCGATGAGCACGCCGTCTCGCGCCTGGCGCCAGGCGTCCAGTTCGGCGGCGCCGACCTGCAGGGACGGGTTGGCGGCGAAGAAGGTCGGGGCATCGACGGCGAACGCCGGCACGCCCCAGCCGGGCTGGCGGAAGAACGCGCCGACCCACGCCGCGTGGCTGACCTGGGCGACGCCCTCGACACCGGCGATCTTCGCGGCGTAATAGGTGGGCAGCGGCATCTGCGTGCTGACGCCGTTGAGCACCAGCAGCCGCCGATCGGCGCTGGCATCGATGGTGGGCGACAGCGCGTTCGCGAGCGCCATCGTCATCAGCAGCGTCGCGAAGCCGATCGCGACGAAGGCCGCGGTCAGCACGGAGCGCAGCCGATGCCGTCGCATGCTTTGCACGATGTATTGGAGGCGCGCCGACATCAGGCCTCCGCCGCCGTTTCCCGCGCGTATTCGACCAGCTTGCCGTGATCCAGCCGGAAGTGCCGATGCGCGCGCGCGGCGACCGCCGGGTCGTGGGTGACGATCACGATGGTCTTGCCGTGCGAGGCGCACAGCGTCTCGAGAAGATCCATGATCGCGTCGCCCATCTCGCGGTTCAGGTCGCCGGTGGGTTCGTCGCACAGCAGGATTTCGGGGTTGCCGGCGACCGCGCGCGCGATCGCGACGCGCTGCTGTTCGCCGCCCGACAGTTCCGAGGGCAGGTGCGCGTGTCGGTGGCTCATGCCGACCAGCGCGAGGGCGGCGTGCACGCGTTCGGCGCGCTCGGCGCGCGGCAGGCGCCACAGATCGAGCGGCAGGGCGACGTTCTGCGCCGCGCTCAGCACCGGAATCAGGCAGTAGAACTGGAACACGAAACCGAGATGCCGGCCGCGCAGCCGCGTGCGCTGCGATTCCGGCAACTGCTCGAAGGCGTGGCCGGCGATCCGCACGCGCCCTTGATCCGCGCGGGCGATGCCGGAGAGCACGTCGAGCAGGGTCGACTTGCCGGCGCCGGACGGCCCCATCACGCTGACCATCTCGCCGGGAAAGACTTCCATGTCGAGGCCGTCGAGGACCTGGATGTGCTCGCGGCCGCGCACGTACGACTTCGATACCTGGCTCAGGCTCAGGATTGGCGCGGCGGCGCCGTCAGGGATGTGAGGATGGGCTGGCAAGCTGGGGTTCCTGTTGGAAGAAGTCCACGTGGACCGACATGTCGTGCTTGAACGCGTCCGGATGCGTGTCGGGATCGATCTCGACGAGGACGGCGGCGCGCCGTTCGTCCACCACCGGCGAAACGAAACGCACCTGCCCGCTCACATGCAGGTCGGGCAGGCTGTCGGGCGTGAGCGTGACGCGCTGGCCCTGGTGCAGCTTGCCGAGCAGGGATTCGGGCACCCATACGTCGGCATGGAACGGGCCGGTGGCGACGATCGTCGCGATCCCGGTGCGCGCGAAGCTGCCGGCCGCCGAGATGGGCGAGACGATTTCGCCGGGCGCCGCGTCGAGCGAGACCACCACGCCGTCGAAGGGCGCGCGGATGGTGGCTTTGCGCAGGTCGATGCGGCTGCGTTCGAGCGCGTTGCGTGCGGCGTCCACCTTCAGGCCGAGCGCGCGCACCTCGGCGGCCCGCAGCACGTACTCGGCCTGGGCGTCCTCGACCTGTTGACGCGGCACGGCGCCGGCCGGCAGAAGCCGGTTCAAGCGGGCCAGACGCGTCTCGGCGAGCGGCAACTGGGCCTGCGCGCGAGTCAGATCGCTGCGTGCGCTGGCGACGGCGGTCAGCGCGTCGAATTGCGCCGTCTCGAGCAGCGAGGTGTCGAGCCGCGCGATCGGATCGCCCTGGCGGACCTGCTGACCACGCTCGACCAGGACGCGCTCGAGCGTGCCCGTCACTTCGGCGGATACCGTCGCGATCTGGCGTGCCTTCAGCAGCCCGGCCGCCGTGATCACGCCGGCGGCGGTGTCCGTCGGTCGAGATGGCGCGTGGTGGGTCGCAGCCGCCGGCGCGGTGTCGGCGACGTTCGCCGGCGCGTGCCGGAACGCGAACAGCCCGGCGCCCGCCAGGGCCGCGATGCCGATGGCGAGGGCCAGCAGGCGGTAGCCGGCGCGCGGGGGGCGGCCGCGCGCAGCGGGGCCGCCGTCGGCGTCCGGCGCGCGCGCGCCGCCCAGCGGGCGCGTCAGCACGTCGAGGGAATCGGCGGGCGCGCCGCGCGTGAGGTGCGGATCCGGACTCATGCCGGTTCCGTGGCGGTCTGGTCCGCGTCGGCGCGGGATGCGGCGGGCAGCGCGAGCGCGGGTACGTCGATCACCATCTCGACCAGCAGTTCGCTGACATGCGCGTCGTCGCCGAGCCGGCACCAGCTTGCCGAGGGCGCCGGCAGCGCTTCGCGGAACACGATCCACTCGGCGTGCCGGGCGGTCGACAGCACGGCGTCGATGCAATGCGCATTGCCGAGCCGGCTCCATACGGGCTTGCGAATCTTCACGTCGACGAACGATTCCCAACTGAGGAAATCGCTGTGCTGCCCGTTGACATAAACCTCGCCGGGGATCGAATGCGCGGCGCAGAAGTCGAGCATCGATGCGACGCGCGCCTCGGGGCTCGCCGCATCGACTTCGGCCAGCAGCCGTCGCGCGCGCACCCACCAGGTGGCGCGCAGCAGCACGCAGTTGTTCTCGACCAGGCGAGGCTGGTGGCGGATCTCTCGATCGTGGTCGGAGGCCATCACCAGGTCGGCGGCGGGCCGGCCGATCTCGACCGGCTCGGCCAGCGCGATCAGCAGGTACTTGGCGCCCCAGGCCGGCATCGGCGTGGCGCCGCCGAGATACTGCAGGCGGATCGGCGCATCGTCGGGACCGAGAATCTCGATCAGCCCCGATTCGACGTCGTGGCGCAGCTTCAGGTCGCTCAGGCTGCAATCGCCGAATTCGGCCACCTCCTCGTCGACGCACACGTGAGCGTCGGCGAGACGGCGGTGCTGCTGCAAGCCGCTGGATTCGCCGCTGACCGACAGCGTCACGTTGCGCAGCGGCTGCGCGGCGCGGCGCAGCCAGTTGCCGATGGCGTCGGCGCGGGCGTCGGCATCGACGTGACGCGCCGCGGTGGTGCGGGCGGATTGCCAGCCGATCCGGTTGAACGCCGCGTTCAGGATCACCAGCGGTTCGCCGTCCGTCACCGTCTCGGGCTGGCGGGTGTCGAACTGCAGATAGGCGGTGACGGGCAGCTTCAGGCCGCGCGAGTCGATCGGGCCGCAGGCGGCCAGCAGATCGTCGCGCGCGTGCGGGTTGAAGTTCGCGCTGAACGCCATGAACTCGTGCCAGGCGGGTTCGAGGAAGCTCGCCGCGTCGTGGCAGACGCCGCCCGGGCCGAACTTCTGGACGAACTTGCGATGCAGCCACAGATACTCGGTCGACAGCGCCGCGCGCGTGCCGATGGCGGCGGCGACCCGCTTCACGGTGCGCTTCACGAAGGCCTCGCCGAGCACCAGGTGCACGCCCTGGCAGTCCGCTTCCTCGTAAAGCGGGACCCTGAGCCGCGGCGGCTCCCGCGTATCCAGCGTGCGATGCAGGGCATGCCAGCGCGCCTCGATGTCCGCGAGCGCCGCGGGGCGTTGCGTGTCGGCGCATTGCGCGAAATTTTCGGCCAGCTCGTCGAGCTCGGCGATCGATGCGGCGAGCGCTTGCCACTGCCCGGGAGCAAGGCTCGCGGCGTTCGCGGACGCCGGCCGATCGATCGGCCGGGCGGGCTCGGCGGCACCGGAGAGCCGGGCGACGAACGCGCCGAGCGGTGCGGCGGCCCGCACGCAATGCGCGTTCCACTGGATGGCGGGACGCAGCACGTCGGTGCGCAACAGGCTGCGCACGATCCGGCGCGCGTCTTCCGTCGAGCGGCCGGCGGCGCGCAGCAATTGCTCGGCATCGCAGGCCCGGAACCGCTCGGGAAGCTGTGCGAACGCGGCCAGCAAGGGCGCCAGCGAAGGATTGTCGACCACCAATTCCTCGGCCCAGAGCGTGCCGTGCCGGAGCTGGTAGCTCCGGGCGCGGCCTCGCACCGAGGTGGCGTCGACGCCGTTGCGTGCCGCATGTCGGGCGACCAGGCGGAACGTCGGATTGCGCTTCAGGGGCAGGTCGCGCTCGAACATCGCGGCCGGCGCATACAGCGCGTCGCGCAGGCTCACCGCGATGCTGCGATTGAGCAGGCTGGTGCTGGTCAGCCGGGCATCGCGTGCATCGAACTCGCCGTGCGCGGCGTCGCTGTCGATGCGTGCCAGCGCGATCGCACCGAACGTGCTGAACGGGCTGGTTTTGGTCGCGGCGCGCAACAGGTAGGCGAGCAGGGTGCGTTCGATGGCGACGCGTTTCTTGCGCGGCAACGCCCCCCACGAGGCGCCCGCCGCCGGCAGCGAACGCATCAGCGAGGGCGCGGCCAGCGCGAGCGCGGCGCGAAAGTGCGGAACGCGGCTGGCCGCCTCGAGCGCGGCGGACGTCTCGGCGATGCCGGCGTGAACGATCTCGCAGAAGCGCGCCTGAGCCGCCTCGCAGCGCACCGCCGCCGCATCGAACGCGACGTGTGCCGCGAGCGTGGCCGGCGCCTGGCTGGCGAGCCAGGCTTCGAGCGTGGCGGCCAACGGCCGGCGCCGGTTCCCGAACGCGGCGCGCTTGAGCGCCAGCAGGGCGAAGCGGGCAGGGTCGTCCGGAGCATGGCGGATGGTCTCGTGGAGACGCTCCACATACTGCGCAGCGCTGCGCTCGCGCTCCCGTTCCAGCGCACGCAGGCGGGCATGCTGCCGCATCGCGTCGGCGCCGGGCAGGTCGGCGGCATGGCGCGCCGGCAGTCCGCCGACCCGCAGCAGGGCGAAACCGGCAAGCCTGATCCCGATCGCGTCGGCGGGGTCGGCCGAAACATTCGCTTGGCGTTGCGTCATGAGGTCAAGGAGTCGATCAATTGCGTCAGCAGGCGGAACGTCAGCAGGGCATAGGCGCTGCCGTACAGGCCATGGAACAGGCTCGCATGCGGCCAGTCGCCGGCGCGCGCGCGCGGCCATCCGTCCGGCGCCCCGCCCTCGGAAAAGAGCGCCGAAAAGGCGCTGCTGGCGTCGGAGGCGCGAAACGGCGTCAGGTTGAAAAACAGCGCGACGAGCGTCACGACCGCGCCGTATTCGGCGATCAGCGACACCGCGCCGCCGTGCGGGGCGGCCAGCGCAACGGCCAGGCAGCAGGCGGCGAAACCGAGGTCGAAGCGCGGCCCCGCGAGGGCCACCGCGCATTGCACGTCGCGCCGATCGCCCAGCGCGATGGCGCTGGTGTTGACATAGGCCGAGGGCAGCAGGAAACCCCGGAATTTGAGGCCGGCTCCCGCCACCGGGAAGCCGTGCAGCCGGCAGGCCACGGCGTGGGCAAATTCGTGGCCGGCGAGCCACAGCAGCAGCAGCGCGCCGATGCCGGCGCCGCTGGCCGCGTCGAGCCGGCTCGCGTGGTCGATCGGGTGGAGCCGCGCGATGCCGATCAGGCACAGCAGCACGGCGGCCACGAGACCGGCCCGCGCCGCGGAGCCGAGCGCGGCCGGCGCCTTGCCGAGCGCATCGGCCACGCGACGTGCCGCGGCGTCCGGATTCGGCAGGCGCCAGCGCGCCAGCATCGGCGGACTGGCGCTTTCGGCCGCGGCCGGGCCGGCGACTGCCGTGGCGGGCGCTTCGAGCAGCCCGGCCCGGTCGAGGCGCTGCAGGAACGCGCCGACCGCGGCATGGCGCTGGCCGGCCGGATGGCGCGGGTAGCGGGCCGCCAGATGCTCGGCCAACTGCGCCGTGGTGACCGGGGTTTCGAGCAGGCGGGCCAGTTCCGAGCTTGCGCCGCTGAGTTTCAAGGCGCGCTCGAAACGTCCTCCGGCAAGGATCAGCATGCTGTCCTGAGGGCTGCCGATCGCCACATCCGTGCGTAGCGACCAGCGTTGCGGGGCGTCTTGCGCCGGTTCGACGTGCATCTCGTTCATGGCGTCTGCGCGCCTGCCGGCGCCGGATGCGCGAGCGCCAGCGAGAACAGCGCGGTGGCGCGATAGCCATCGGTGCCGTAGGGGCGCAGCCCGTGTTCGATCACGCCGCCGCACGGCGCGCCGACCAGCCCCATGCCGCTTGCGCCGATCCAGGCCAGCCCGACGGCGGCGCCGGCATCGCGATGCAGCTTGCCGTAGGCGGCGGGATCGCCACCGGACAAGGCCGCCTCCAGATCGGCGATCACCACCAGCATCGCGGCGGCGCGCTCGAAATTGGCCTGGTTGACGCATTGCCCGATTTGCCCGGCCGACAGTGCTCCGAGGCGGCGCCAACTGGCCGGATCATCCTGCGGGCAGTCATACACGCCGGCCGGCAGGATGTCGGTGTCGCGCGGCAGCAGCAGCCAAGGGCGCCAAGCTGGGCCGGCGGGCCGCGCGCGTTCGTGCGGATCGCGCCGGTTCAGCATCAGGGCGACCAGGGTTCGCAGCGACTCGCCATCGATGGGCCGATCCGAGAAGTCGTAACGCGCGCGCCGTTGCAGCAGCACCGTGTCGAGCTGGTCGATCGTTGCGCGGCGCAGCAGCTTGCGCAGCGTCGCGCCTTGCGATGCGTCGTGGTCGGGCGCGGGTTCGGCGGCCTGCACCAGATGATCCGCGGGCGTGTCGATCATGGCGAGCAGGTCCGCCGTCTCGCGGGCGTCGACCAGCGGCCGCGAGACGCTGGCCTGGCCACCGAACAGATGCAGCGCCGTGCAGACGAGATGGGTGTTGGCCTCGTCGGCAAGCAGCAGGGCGTCGGCGATCCGGGTGGCGGGAAGGCGTGGAGGCGCGCCGAGGCGCCATCCCGCCGCCGCCGCGCAGGCGGCCAGCCAGGCGGTGGTGACCCCCGCGTCGAGATGCGTGAGATTGAAGCCGAAATCGTGGTACTTGCTGCGCAGCCTTGCGAGGTTGCTGGTGATGATCAGGGTGCACGGCGGCACCCCGGAGGCCTCTGCCCCGAGCGGCCCGTACAGGTATTGGCGCAGGCGGGTGGCCTGGGGCAGTTCCAGCGAGACGAGGGTGTGGCGCGGCCCGTCGAACAGGTACACGCCCTGTGACAGGCCCGGCACCGCGTTGGCCACCAGGTAGCACGAGGTGGACTGCAATTGCCCTGCCGACGGCGCGATGCGTCTCGGCGCGCCGTCCGCGTCGGCCTGGTAGCCGGCGACGAGCCGGAGCACGGTCGCCAGTGTCGACAGCGAGAGCGCGTGCGGGTCGGGCGGCGTCGCCGACGAAAGCGCGGGCAGCTCCGAGGGCGACGCCAGCGCGATTTCCTCGCGGGCGCCGGCATGCGGCAGCGGCGAGTCGTGCAGCTTGACGTTCTCGAGCGAGAAATGCGTCTGGAACAGGCGTGGCGAAAGCAGTTCGCGCGGCGGCGGCCGGGTGCCGACGTGATGAAGCCAGGCCGCGAAGGCGCCGTTCGCGTGCCGCCGGTCGCTGTCTCTTCCGTTCTGCCAGGCGGTGCCGGTCAGCCAGGCCATTTTCACGACCACCGGATAAAAACCTTCCGCTCCCGCCGCGTGCACGACCACGCGGTTCAGGTACAGCTCGTGCGTGAGCCCCAGCAGCAACTGCTGACATTCGTGCAGGACAACCGTGGCCCACCAGGCGAGATCGAGCGCGTCCGGCTGTTCGTCCGGCGGTTCGATCTGCAGCGCGGCGCAGCGATGCGTGGCGGTCTGCGTCGCCAGGACATAAGGGCCGATGTGAGTCTCGGACCGGCCGACCCGGGCATTGAGGTAGGGCCGTCCGCTCGCAAGCCAGCGATCCGACAGCGCCTCCAGCGGGCCGGCCGCCGGACCCGCGGTGCCGATGAAGAGCGCGTGCGTGGAGGAATCGAGGTCGAGGGCTGCCGGCTGGCCGCCGCGCGCGTCCTCGATCGCCGCGATGCGCACCGCCCCGAACGGCATGCCGTCCACCGCGCGCCGCAGGCTCGCGACCGCCGCGCGCGGCGCCCAGATGCCCAGCCGGATCGCCTGGGCCGCGCGGATTGCCGATTCGCGATTGGCGTGCATGCGCGTGCCGCCGACGAAGCGGCCCAGATAGGCCGTCACCGCCGGCGAGGGCGGCGGCGAGCCGGTGATGTCGTGCTCGCGCGTGGCGTGGTCGTCTGCTTCCTCCAGCAGACCGTAGCGGAACAGCAGCGAGACCAGCCCGGTTGCGCCACCCTCGATGGCATGGCCGATCTCCGCCTCGATGTCGGGGAGCGTGCGCGTGCCGTCGAGCAAGGCCAGAAGCCTGCGCAGCACCTCGACGCCCGCTCCGCATTGCAGGGTGCGAGGCCTCTGTGCGCCATAGAGCGTCAGGCTGGTCGGGCCGGCCGGCACCAGCAGCAGCTCGGGAACCAGCCTGGGCCGCCTCGGCATGCCGTCGAGCAGTTCCTCGTGCTGCAGGAACTGGGCGGCCGAGATCGTCGCGCTGAGCGCGCTCGAGGCGCCCTGATTTCGGATCGCGTCGCTCATTGCAGCAATCCGTCGAGTGCGGGACGCAGGGCGCCGAGCCATCGCTCCTCGAGCGAGGCGCGCGGCAGCGAACGGCAGGTGCAGCCGTGCAGGGCGATCACCCGGCTTTCGACGGTGCGGCTGTCCACCAGGCTGAGCGCGCTGAGACGGCCGGCGTCGCCGGCGCGGCAGCGGCCGTGCTGCAACAGTTTCAGGGCCGCCAGTTCGACCAGCGTCGGCAAATGGCCCGGCAATTCGCTGTCGGGATGCGCTTCGATGAAGGCGTTCAGGTTCTGGTCCTGGCGTGCCGTGCGCGGCTTCTCGACCATGCTGGCGAAGCGCCGGAGCGCGCAGCGCAGGCATGGGCCGGCGCCCGGAATCACGAGCGGGCCGCACATCAGCAGATGATCCGACAGCACCACCATCGAATGCGCGAGACGGGCGGCCTGGAATCGGTCGGACAGACGTTGCAGCGCGATCGTCGGCCGTGCCGAGAGCGCGAGCGCGACGAATTCGCCGGATTCGCCATCCCAGGCGTGATGGCGGGCCTCGTCGAGCGTCATCACGCGCGCCCCGGGCAACTGCGCCACGAGCGTTTGACGAACCGCGAGACCGAATGCGCCATGGTGGACGATGATCATGAGTCGTGTCAGGCGAACGGTTGGGGATAGGGATTGATCGGGTGCGCCCGGCCGGTGCGCGTTTCCAGTTCGCGCTGCATGCGCAGCAGCCGGGCGTGGCCGAGGTAGCGCGAGCCGTAGCATGCCGACATCGGCATGAGATCGGGAATCACCGCGCGCACCACGTGCAGGCCGGCGTCGCGCAGCTCGTCGGTGGTCATGTCGACCAGCACGATGTCCATCCCGAGCGCGGCGAATCGCTCGACGATGTACTTGAGCTGCGAGGCGGGCTCGGTGGGCAGGCCTCGGCCGATGCGTGAAATGCCGACGTGGCGGGGCGCGGACGGTTCCGGCGCGGGCGCGTCGGCCTCGTGCGGGGCAAGCAGGAAATCGAACGCCGCGCGATGCTCGATGCGGGCCATGTGGATCGCACCCTGCTCGAGTTCGACGAAATCGTGCAGATCCTCGGGCACCGGCAGGCGATGCTCCAGGATGGTCCGGCCCATCGCGCTTTCGCGGATCAGTTTCGAGTACGAGCCCCAGGTATCGAAGCTCGTCGAGCAGTTGACGAACTGCGCCGCATGCGGCGCGCCATCGCGCAATTGCAGGGAATACAGCGTGGGAATGCCGGTGTCGAGCGTGACGTCGAACACCCGGTGATCGAGCAGGCTGGCGTCGAGGCGCCGGATCTTTTCCGCGTGCGCGGCCGGCGTCGGCTCGTCGAGATGCACGCGTGGCGCCTGCATGCGCAGCAGCCACAGCAGCGAAATGGCGTCGCGCTCCACCACCTCGCAGATCGCGGCCACCGCGGCGCGCGCGAAATCGAGATGCGCGGCCACGCCGGTCGAGATCGGCAGCCAGAACGATTCGCCGGCCCATGGGCGCGCATAGAGATGCGTCATGATCAGCGGTACGTAGGTGGTGCGCCGATGCAGCAGGGAGTAGCCGGGAATCCAGCGCAGCGGCGCCTGAGGATCGATGCGTCGCAGACGGCATTTGGGGTGCGCGTATTCCTGGTCCGAACAGCGCGGGATCCGCTCGGCCGGAATGCCGCGCTCGTCCATTTCCGCGAACGACGCCACCGTCACGTCGCGTTTGTCGTAGACGCAGGTGGCGTAACGTTCGGCCGCCTCCGCGACCGAACGGATCATGGCGATGTCGAGCGATTCGTCGGCGCCGCAGCCTCCGATATCGATGCGCTGCAGGTCGTTGCCGGCCTGTTCGGCGATATGGGAATACGCCATCGACAAGTTGCCGATATGGGACAGCACGGCGTGGAAGCGCGGCACATGCAGTTCCGTCTGCGGCAGGCTGTAGACCCCGCGCACCACGCCGCCGAACGGCGCGACCAGCGAGAGAAACGGATACTGCGCGACCAGCTCGGGGCGCAACAGGCGGTTATGCAACTGCATGCCGGTAGCCTGCTTCGTATGCCTTGGCCAGCAGGCTCGCGAGATAGGCCTCGTCGATGGCGTTGAAGCCGAGGCGGTTGTTCATCAGATGCGAGAAGTGGAACGCGAGGCGTTCGGCGAGCGTTGGCGACCACGCCGGACAGTGCCTGCCGTAGCCCTGCTGCGCGTCGGCCAGGGCCGCGCGCCAGGCGGCGATCCAGGCGCGCGCGTTGCCGTCCAGCGTGTCGCGCGCGGGAACGATCGGCTCGCCCGCGTCGAGGATCTCGTAGGCGCGTTCGGCGAACGCCGCCTTGAAGGCGCCGATGGCCGGATTGCCCGCCAGCCAGAAGGTCGCGTAGCGCTCGAGAAACGGCCGCGCCTCTCCGTCCTTCAGCAGCACGTCCATGCTTTCGACGAACACCGCCAGCGCCAGGTCCTTGCGATTGACGCGCCCCTCGCGTTCCAGCTGCAAGGCCTCGCGCGCGAGTTCGCTCGATCGGTGGAACAGCGCCTCGGCGATCGGCATGCCGCGTTCACCGCCGTACTTGTCGAGTTCCGGCTCGTATTCGGCGCGCTCGCAGATCACCGGCAAGGGCGTGCGCGGCGGCTCGGGCGGATTGCCGGCCATCGACACCAGCGGGGCGTAGGTGCTTTGGGGCGCCTGCGCCAACTGCGTGATGGCGTTGTGAAGCGCCGCGTACAGCGCCGTCTCGTCCTGCCGGCCGGCGGCACCCAGCTTCGCGCGAAAACGCAGATGCACGCCGCGTTCGTCGATGTAGCGCAGGAAGAACCACGGACGATCGCCGACGATGTCGAGTGCGTCGTCGAGGGCATCGGTGATCAGGTAGTCGATGGCGTCGTGTTTCGATCCGACGTAGAGCTTGTAGTAGCACCAGTCGGTGGACGGCAATGCCGGATCGCGAGGAGTTTCCAGTCTCATTGTGCTTGTTGTTCGAAGCGGAAGTAGCGGGTACCCACCAGCGTCGAGGCCAGCAGGTAGGCGAGCATGCCGGCGATCGCAGTCGGCATCTCGAACAGCCCGTGCTGTCCGGTGGTCGTCATGCGCAGGGCCTCGGATACGAAGCTGATCGGCGTGGTGGGCAGCAGCCATTTCCAGGCGCTGTCGCTCAGGTCGTTGAACATCTGGCCGAACAGCATGCAGTAGAAGTTGAACAGCATCAGCACGCCGGTGGCGACGCCCATCCGGCTGAACAGGCCGGCGATCGCATAGCCGTAACTGACCAGGGTCAGCGTGGCGATCACCAGCACCGCGACGAAGGCGAACGGGTGGGCGATGGGCGCCTGGTAGATCAGGCAGCCGATCGCGGTCAGCAAGCCGATCTGCACCAGCGACACCACCACCCGCACCGATACCTGGGCTGCCAGCAGGGCCAGGCGCGGCATCGGCACGATCCGGTACTGGCGGTAGAGGCCCTTTTCCTTCGCGGAGATGATCGGCGCCGCGGTGCCGAACAGGGCGACCTGCAGCAGCGAAATGGCGAGAATCGCCGGGAATACGTAGCGGAAGTAGCTTGCGCTGCCGTTGGGCAAGACGCGCAGCCCGGCGGCTTGCGAGGCGGCCGCCGGGTTTTCCGGGTTCAGCGCGCGCTGCACGATCGGGCCGACGCCCTCGAAGCGCGCCAGCGTGACGACCGTCGCCCGCGCGGGCTCGCCCCCCGGCGTGCCGGCGGGCAGGAGCACCGCCTGATACTTGCCGGCCTGCAGAAACTCGGCGAGGTCGGTCACCGCGACCCGCTGCGGGTGAAAGGCGCCATCTTGCGAGAGGCGCTCGAATGCGTCGCGCGCGGCGGCGTTGTCGCCAACCACGGCCACGTTGAGGGCAAACGACGCATTCGACTGGCCCATGCGCTCCGTCGCGCCGAAACTGATGATGAAGAACAGCGGCAGTCCGAGCGAGAAGATCAACGGCAGCAGGTCGCGCGTGTATTCCTTGAACGTTGCACGCAGCAACGCCCGATAGACGGTCCACAGATACGGCACGGTTAATCCCTTAATGTTTTGCCCGTCAACCGGATGAAGACGTCTTCGAGGCTGCTCTTCGCGACTTGAAGATCCTGGATGCCGGCCGCCTTCTGCTCCTTGAGCCGAAGGATTCGGTGCAGCACCGCGTCGAGGTCGCTGGCGACCAGGCGCGCCTGAAGGCGGGCGGGTGCTTGCGCCGTGTCGAGGAGTTCGACGCCGGGGAGCCATTCGCCGACCACGGACCGGGCGTCGGCATCGAACTCGAAGCGGATGTGGTGCTCGGGACAATGCCGGGCGATCAGTGTCTGGGGAGGGCCGTCCTCCAGCAACCGGCCTTCGTCGATGACGACGACGCGCGTGCACAGCGCTTCCACTTCGTCCATCTGGTGCGTGGCGATCAGCACGGCGCGTCGGTGCCGGGCCTCGCCGTCGCGGATGATGTCCCAGATGTAGCGGCGGCTTTGCGGATCGAGATCGCCGGTGGGCTCGTCCAGGAACAGCAGGTCGGGATTGCCGATCAATGCGATCGAGAGCGCCAGGCGGCGCTTCTGTCCACCCGAAAGGCGGCCAAAGCGGGTATTGCCCTGTTGGCGCAGGCCCACGCGTTCAATGGCGAATTCGATCGGCCCTGCATTTCGATACAGCGCGCCATACATCGAAAGAATTTCGTGAACGGTCAGTAGCGCAGGCAATGCGAAGAATTGCGGCGCCACGCCGATTCGCTGCCTGGCGGATTGCGATAATCCATGCCTGACATCTTCGTCGAATAGCGTAATGGAGCCGGTTTCATAGGAAACCAGCCCCTGTGAACACTCCATGAGCGTCGTTTTTCCGGCTCCATTCGGACCGACAATGCCGATAATTTCACCGGCACGCGCATTCAAGGAAACGTTTTTCAGTGCCTTGACTTCTTTGTACGACTTCGAAAGTCCCGAGACTTCGAACAGAATCCCTGTCATGTGAGCGGTGTCGTGGAGACGATAAGCGATACGGTGGAGTTAATCGCCGCCGCGAGGCGGGAAAGCGGCCTTGACGGCTAATCAGCCGTCGTTGCCGCCACCACCGCCGCCGCCGCCACCGCCCGAGCTGACGATGCTGCCCATCGAGCCGACCGTCGATGCGCTGGAGGCGCACCCGCCCACGCATCCTCCGGTGGTGCTGACGCTACCCACGGACGATGCGCAATCGCTCGCAAAATGCAGCGATTCCGGCAGTTCTTCGACGGCGAGATCAATTGGCTCGTTCAGCCAGGATTCCGAGACGAGTCTCAGGTCAAGGCGATGAGAAATTGAGGATTGCGAATCAATAGAAAACATAAATTCTCCATTCCTTGCATTTAAGAGCGATTCGAATTCGACACCAGCGTCAAGCACACGCCTTTCCGGCTAAACCCTGCCAAGAGATGTCAAATGAGAATCGTTCGTTTTGAGGGAGCGAGTGTAATGATTTGAAACAAGTGACGCAACAGAATTGTTTAATCCTGTTATTTCTATCAGGTTCTTGTGTTGATTTATTTTGATATGGAACCGGCTCGGCTTTGCGATCTGCCATTGCGCATTGCATTGATTCCAGATGGCCGCCTCGTGCTAACGTGCCGAGCAATTCAATGCATGGAGTGGAAGGAAATGGCCAAATGGCTCACGGTGGGTTTGGCGATCGGTGCCGTCCTCGGCGCGGTAACGAAGAACATGGGCCTTTGGTTGAGTCTTGGGGCAGCCGTGGGCGCGGGGCTCGGAGCAGGAGCGAGATCGAAGCGATAGCGCCGTGCTCGCCACGAAGCCGTCGAGCGGCCCCATTTGATGCACAGGAACACGCAAGCACCTCGGAAAACGCCGCCTTGTTTTAAGCGAGTCCTTGTGCCCTCAGATACCGGGGCGCTCCACCGCCGAACGCCGTATCGCGGGTTGCCGGGCGAGGGTGAGGCTCAGCGTTGCGCCGACGGCAAGGCACGCAGCGATACAGAGCGCCGCCACCACGAAGGCGTGCGCAATGGAGGCCGGGTCGTGGCGCGAACCGAGCACGGTGTAGAAAATCCCGCCGATGACCGCGACGCTGAGCGCGGTGCTGACCTGCAAGGTCGAACTGGCGATGCCGGCGATCATGCCCGACATGGCCGGCGCAACGCGGCCGGTCACCATCCGCATCAGCGTCGGCAGCGCGAGACCTTGTCCGAAGCCGATCGTGAACAGCGTGATGGCAAGCGGCGCGAAGGCGGGCGGCATGCCGGCCGGCGATGCCTCGATCAAGCAGGCCAGGCCGCCAAAGCCGACCACTTCCAGGCCCATGCCGAACGCATTGACGTAGGCGCCGAGCAGGCGTCCAGCGAGCGGCGTCGACAACGGGCCCAATAGGAAGCCCGCGCCGAACGGCAGGAACGCGAGGCCCGCGCTCAAGGCGTCGACATGCAGGGCATTTTGCAGATAGACGGAGAACAGCAGGAAGAAGGCGGCGATCGCATAGAACAGCAGGGCGACCAGCAACGCGCGGCCCAGGCCCGGCGCCCGGAGGGTGGCCGGATCGAGCAGCGGGGCGCCGCCCTGGCCGGCGAGCCGGCTTTCGTAGCGCCAGAAGATCCATGCCAATACCGGCACCGCGCCCAGGCAGAGGCATGACCACAGCGGCCAACCGGCTTCACGCCCCTCGATCAGCGGCAGGATCAGCGCACCCAGCGTCGCCATCGACAGGGCCATGCCGACCAGGTCCAGCTTGCGGGCGTGCTCCGCGCGCGTTTCCTTCAACAGGGGGATGCCGAACAGCACGACCAGTGTCGCCACCGGCAGGTTGACGAGGAAGATCGTGCGCCATGCCATGCCGAACAGGTTCAGCGAAATCAGGATGCCGCCCAGCGCCTGCCCGATCACCGAGGCCAGGCCGAAGACGGCGCCATAGAGGCTCAACGCGAGCGGCTTTTCCGCTTCCGGGAAGATCGCCTGGATCGAGGCGAGTGCCTGCGGCGCCATGATGGCGGCCGTCACGCCCTGCAAGGCGCGTCCGATGATGAGCGCCCACGGCGCCCCGGCGACGCCGCACAGCAGGGATGCCGCCGCGAAGCCGATCAGGCCGAGGAAAAATATGCGGCCGCGGCCGAACAGGTCTCCCAGTCGGCCGCCGGTAATCAGCGTCACGGCGTAGCAGGTCGCGTACGAGGAAATGACCCACTGTTCGGCCGAGGACGTGGTGCCCAACTCTCCCTGGATCGAAGGCAGCGCGACATTGACGATGAAGAAATCCAGAGGCGGCAGGAAGGCGCCGACGAGCAGGACCAGGAACATGGCCCAGCGGCGCGGATCGGGTGAAGAGAGCGTGTTCGGGGGCATCGATGCACCTATATACGGAACCATTTGGTTCCAAAATGGACAAAAAAATTTCAATCGAGGATGCGCATCGCGCTGTCGACCAGCGCGAGCATGTCCGCTTCGAGCACGCCGGTTTTGCCCAGCACGCGCATTCCCTCGATCTGGCAGACCAGGAAGCGTGCCAGGACCTGTTCGTCGCGTTCCGCAATCTCGCCGCTTGCCTGGCCTCGCACGATCGCGCCCGCATAAAGCTGCTGGAGGCGGCGGAACATGCGGCCGGTGCGTTCCGCGACCTCGGCATCGTGTGCTGCCATTTCCGTGGCCATGGCCACCACGAGGCACCCGCGTCGCCCGGCATCGCCGATCGAAAGGCGGGCGTAGCGCAGCAGCGAATCGCGAATGGCGGGCTTCACGGCGCCTGGCTGCGAGAGGATGTCGGCGGACGCCTTGAGCCCAGTGGACATATACAGGTCGAGCGCCGCCAGTAGCAGGCCCTTCTTGTCGCCGAACGCCTTGTAGAGACTGCCGCGCGACAGCCCGGTGCCCGCGATCAGATCGGGCAGGGATGCGCCTTCGTAGCCTCGGTCCCAGAAGACGTTCATTGCGTCGCGCGCGGCGTCCTCCAGTTCGAACTCGCGAGGACGGCCAAGACCAGCGGGGTTTGCCATGGATGAACCTCGTGGAAGATGCGCGGATTATATGGACTGATCGGTTTCTATGTCAACCGGTGTGGCTGACGCCGGAAGCGCCGTGTGCCTCGGGAGGGCGCGGCCTGGGATTTTCCGTCTGATCGTGTGAACCCCCGCCCTAAGCCGTCACCACCCCGCACGCCCGCGCAATCGCATCACCCGCCTCGTCCTCCTGCTCGGCGCGCTTGCCCGTCGCCACATCGCTCGGCTGCCTTCCGATCGGCACGCCGTTGCGGCACGCCGTCAGCTCGGCCAGGATCGAGATCGCGATCTCGGGCGGCGTGCGGCTGCCGATATACAGCCCGATCGGCCCGCGCAGCCGTGCAATCGCCGCCGCATCGAGATCGAACAGCGCGAGCCGCTCGCGCCGCGCCGCGTTGTTGCGCCGCGAGCCGATCGCGCCGACGTAGAACGCGGGCGTGGTCAGCGCCTCCAGCAGCGCGAGGTCGTCGAGCTTCGGGTCGTGCGTGAGCGCGATCACGGCGGTGCGCGCGTCGGGCCGCAGCGCGATCACCGCGTCGTCGGGCATGCCGTCGACGAGCCGCGCGCCGGGCACGTCCCACTGCCCGGTGTGCTCCACGCGCGGGTCGCAGACGCTGACCTCGTAGCCCAGCCCGAGCGCGCCGCTCGCCACGTAACGCCCCAGTTGCCCCGCGCCGATCAGCAGCAGCCGGTAGCGCGGGCCGTGCAGCGTGACGAGGCGCCGGCCGTCGAAGCGCAGCCCGCGGTCGGCGTGGCCGGCCGCGAGCGTGGCCGCGCCGCTGGCCAGATCGAGCGTGCGCGCCACCAGTTCGCCGTCGCGCAGCCGCGCCGCCAGCGCTGCGAACTGCGCCGCATGCCGCCCGGCCGGCAGCGGCTCCAGCACCAGTTCGAGCGTGCCGCCGCACGGCAGGCCGAAGCGGTGCGCGTCGTCGGCGGCCAGCCCGTAGGTGGTGGCGAACGGCGTGCCGGCCGGCAGGCCGTCGCGCTGCACGTCGGCGATCAGCGCATCGTCGATGCAGCCGCCCGACACCGAGCCCACCGCCAGCCCGTCGTCGCGCACGGCCAGCATCGAGCCGGCCTGGCGCGGCGCGGAGCCCCAGGTTCGCACCACGGTGGCGAGCAGCGCGCCGCGGCCGTCGCGCAGCCAGCCGGCGAGGGTGGCGAGTACGTCGAGATCGAGATTGTCCACATCGGCTCCCGGTTCGAAGGTGCGCCGCTCAGACGAACACCGGCGCGGCCGGGTCGAGCAGCTTGTCGAGCGTGATCGGCAACTCGCGGATGCGCTGCCCGGTGGCGTGATGCACGGCGTTCGCCACCGCCGCCGCCAGCCCCGTGATGCCGATCTCGCCCACGCCGCGCGCGCCGAACTCGTTCAGTTCGTAGTCCGGATGATCGAGGAAGATCACCTCGATCTCGGGCTGATCGGCGTGCACCGGCACCGGGTACTCGGCGTAGTTGTTGTTGCCGGGCAGGCCGGTGCGCGGATCGTACTCGGTGGCCTCGAACAGCGCCATGCCCACGCCCATCACGATCGCGCCTTCCACCTGGTTGCGGGCGGTGAGCGGGTTCATCACGCGGCCCACGTCGATCGCGCTGACCACCCGCGCCACGCGCAGATGCGAAATGCCCGGATCCCAGCGCACCTCCACGAAATGCACGCCGAACGAGCGGAACGAGAACTTGCCGGTGGGCGCGGCCGGGCTGCTGGCGAAGCCTTCGGCGTTGGCGATGCGGCGCGACTTCAGGATCGCGTCGAACGTGGCGCTGCGCTTGCCGTCGGTCAGGCGGCCGTTGTCGACGCGCAGGTCGTCGGGCTTCGCGCCGGCGAACGGCGCGCCGTCGGCGGTGGCCTGCGTCTTCAGTTGCGCGATGGCGTTGCGGGTGGCCTCGGCGATCGCCGGCGACACGCTCGAGGTGGCCCACGAGCCGCCCGACATCGGCGCGGGCGGGTAATCCGAGCTGCCGAGCTTCACCTTGATCTTCTCGACCGGCAGGCCGGTCAGGCTCGCGACGATCTGCGCCGCGATCGTGTACGTGCCGGTGCCGATGTCCTGGATCGCGCAATTGACCTGCGCGCCGCCATCGCTTCCCAGTTGCACGCGCGCTTCGGCCGGGGCGCGATAGGCGTCCCAGTTGCAGGCGGCCATGCCGTAGCCGATCAGCTCGCGGCCGTCGCGCATCGCGCCGGTGGCCGGATTGCGCGCGGCCCAGCCGAAGCGTTCGGCGGCGGTGCGGATCGCCTCGGGCAGATGGTTGCTCGACCACGGCAGGTTGACGGTTTCGTCGCGCGTGGAGAGGTTGTTCAGGCGGAACGCGAGCGGATCCTGCCCGGCGGCCAGCGCGAGTTCGTCGATCGCCGATTCCAGCGCGAACAGGCCGGGCGCCGCGCCCGGCGCGCGCATCGAGGTCGAGCAGCCGCGATTCACGCGCGTGGTGTGATGGCTGACCAGCACGTTCGGGCAGGAATACAGCACGCGCGAGACGCCGCCGCAATTCTCGGTGAACGAATCGGTCATCGCCGTGGTGTTGATCGACTCGTGCCGCAGCGAGGTGAGCTTGCCGCTCGCGTCGGCCGCCAGCCGCAGCCGCTGCTTGGTTTCGGGGCGATGGCCGGTGGTGGTGAACATCTGCGCGCGCGGCACCAGCAGTTGAACCGGCCGCCCGACCGCCAGCGACGCCGCGCTGGCCGCCACCGAATGCGGCCACATGAACAGCTTGCTGCCGAAGCCCGAACCGATGAACGGCGCTTCCACCGTGACCTGCTCGGGCGTCAGGCCGAACACGCCGGCCAGCGTGTTGCGATGCACGGTCACGCCCTGCGACGCTTCATAGACATGCAGCCGGCCGTTCTCCCAGCTCGCCATGGTAGCGTGCAGTTCCATCGGGTTGTGGGTTTCGACGGGCGTGCGGTAGGTGACGTCGATGCGATGCGGCGCGCCGTCGAAGGCCGGCTCGGGTTCGCCGCGCGTGTGGCCGCGGCCGCCGTCGCGCGTGCCGCTTTTCTCCAGGCCCTGGTCGAGCGTGGCGATCGCCGGGTTCGACGCGTAGCTGACGGCCACCCGGCAGGCGGCCTCGCGCGCGTGCTCGAAGGTATCGGCGATCACGAGCGCCACGAATTGCCCGGCGTAGTTGACGGTGGCGTCCTCGAACGGCACGCGCGATTCGTCGGTGATGCTCGCGCGCAGCACGGTGGGCAGCGAGATCGGGCTCTTGGTGGGGCGGTACAGGCGCGGCACGTGTTCGTGATGAAGGATGTCGATCACGCCCGGCACGCGCATCGCGTCGCGCGTGTCGATCCGGGTAATGCGGCCGCTCGCGATGGTGCTGAACACGCCGTAGGCGTAGACCATTCCGGCGGGATGCTGATCGGCCGTGTAGCGCGCCGCGCCCGTCACCTTCAGGCGGCCGTCGACGCGTTTCACCGGCTGTCCGACGATCGTATCGCTCATGCTTGGCTCCGCGGTGTCGTATGGGAAAGAGGGGTCATCGGCGTGGGCCTCAGGCGGTGATCGTTTGCAGGTTGCGCACCACGGCCTGCTGGCCGAGCGCGATCTTGAAGCCGTTCTGGCCGTAGTCGTGCGCGCCCTGCATCGCCAGCGCCGCGGCGTGCGCGAAGCTGTCGAGCGTGGCGGGCTGGCCGGCCAGCGCGCGTTCGGCCGCCAGCGCGCGCCACGGCTTGGTGCCCACGCCGCCGAGCGCGAGCCGCGCCGTTTCGATCGTGCCGCCGCGCACCACCACGATGGCCGCGCTCGACGCCAGCGCGAACTGGTAGGACGCGCGATCGCGCAGCTTCAGGTAGGCCGAGCGGCTGCCGGCCAGCGGCGCGTCGAGCACGAGGTGCGTGACCATCTCGCCTTCGTCGAGCGCGTGTTCGCGCCACGGCGTGCTGCCCGGCAGCAGATGGAAATCGAGGAAATCGATCTCGCGCTCGCCGCGCGGGCCTTGCACCTGCACGCGCGCGCCGATCGCCGCCATCGCCACGCACATGTCGGACGGATGCGCGGCGATGCAATGCTCGCTGCCGCCGAGCACCGCGTGCACGTTGCGGTTCAGGCCGCCGATCGCGGCGCAGCCCGAGCCCGGTTCGCGCTTGTTGCACGGCGAGACGCCGTCGCGGAAATAGCCGCAGCGTACGCGCTGCATCAGGTTGCCGGCGGTGGTGGCCTTGTTGCGCAGTTGCGTGCTTGCGCCGGACAGCAGCGCCTGCGACAGCACCGGGTAATCGCGTCGGATGCGCTCGTCGCGCGCGAGCGTGGTGTTGCTGACCATCGCGCCGATCCGCACGCGGCCGTCGGGCAGCGGCTCGATGGCGTCGAGCTTGAGCTTGTGGATGTCCACCACGCGCGCCGGGCGCATCACGTCGAGCTTCATCAGGTCGAGCAGCGTGGTGCCGCCCGCCAGGAATACGGTGTGATCCTGCGCGCGGGCGGCCAGGGCGTTGGCGACGCTGTCGGCGCGCACGTAGTCGAAGTTGCGCATCAGGCGTCCCTCCCGCCGTTGCCGAGCTTGCTGCGCGCATCCTGGATCGCTGCGACGATGTTGCGATACGCGCCGCAGCGGCAGATGTTGCCGCTCATCGCTTCGCGCACCGAGTGGTCGTCGGCGGGGATGCGTGCGTCGCGCAGCACGGCCACCGCGCTCATCATCTGGCCGGCCGTGCAGTAGCCGCACTGGTAGGCGTCGTGATCCCAGAACGCCTGTTGTACCGGATGCAGGTGGCCGTTGCGGGCCAGCCCTTCGACGGTGGTGACTTCGTCGCCGTCGTGCATCAGCGCGAGCGACAGGCACGAGTTCACGGCCACGCCGTTGACGTGCACGGTGCACGCGCCGCATTGGCCGTGGTCGCAGCCTTTCTTGGTGCCGGTCAGTTGCAGCGTGTCGCGCAGCAGGTCGAGCAGGATCACGTTCGGCGCGACGCGCAGTTGATGTGAGACGCCGTTGACGGTGACGTGCAGGTTCGGGTCGGTGGCATCGGCGACGGTGGGCGGTGCGGCGGGCGCGGGTGGTGCGTCGAGTTCGGCGGCGGCCGCACCGGGCAGCCAGCCGCCGGTGCCGGCGGCGGCCACGCCCGAGGCGCCTGCCTGCAGGAAGCGGCGGCGCGACAGCGCGGGGCGGGACGCGGTGGGGTGGTCCTGGTGGGCGGATGCGGTGGCGCCGCTGCCGCCTCCAGCCTCGGGGGCGAGCGGTTTCGGATCGAGGGTCATCGGCGGGCTTCCGGTGTTTGTGCGGTATCGGTGGGGAGGCGCGTCGCAGTGCGGCAGTGCGCGCGCGATGTCGATTAGACCGCTTTGCGCGAGGTGGGACTAGTCGTGTTTTGTTGCAAGAGGTGTGAAGGAAAACTCATCAATCGCGGGGGAAATGGTTTCGTGTACAACCAGATGGGGGTGGGGGAGGTGGCGCTATATGTGGGGGATATTTCGGGGTGCGATTTATTGGGGGGCGGGGGCAAGTGGTGTGCCTGGGGGCGGTGAATAGAGCGTTGCAGAGTGCTGCTGTGCGATGGCGGTGGCGTCAGGTGGGCGTCATCGCGCTGTGCCGGTCATTGCGTTAGGCGCGGGAGTTCTTGTGGCGACGTGCAGGGAAAATCGACGACTTGTGTGCGGTCACGGCATCGGCGACGGTACGGGATGCTGGAGTTGGTGAGGTTGGTTTGCCGCGATGCCACTGTGGTGGAATCTTGCTGCTTCTGATTGGCGGTGGCCGACGCGTAGCGGTCAGTTGCAGTTCTCATTAACGGTCATTCGGTGAACGCATGCTCATCCTTGACGCGCCTCAAGGACCTCGTCGAACCGCTGTTCAATCTTGAGTAACGGCTATTGGACAGTCTGATCGCAGCCACGCGTCGAGGAACTCCAACGACATCGGCAAATGTCGCAACGCGTCCGAGGACAGCCTTTAGTAACGCGGACCAACGCTCCCGCCGCGGGCCGTTCAAAACACGCCCGCGCCTGCGGCAGCAGCGGTAATAATTCGCCATCGGCGGAGATTAATCCCTCGAGATGAATAGCAGTTGGAAGTGCAAGATCAAATTCCACGCCATAAAAAGTAGCCGCTGACGGGTTAGCTGTCGCTCCCGAAGTGGTCACCGCGAGAGCAATGAGTACGCATATTTTCCGCATTGGAGTCTTATGTCTGCCATACGGCCAGATCTCTCAACTTTTTCCCATTGTCGACGATGTATCGACGTAGATTGTCGACGATTTAGCTACGTGCCTCGATGGTCCCTTTCTGGCCGGAAACCGGCTGATACGGCCGACGGTTTTCGACCCTAAGAAGCTGTTGCGAAATTAGGTTTTGGGTCTGTTAAACTTTTCCGACTTGGTGTTAACTTTCTGTCTTGTTTTGCCCAACAGGAAGCGATGCCGAAAGAACTGATAGACGACGAATTGTGGTCACTCATCGAACCGCTGCTGCCGGTGCGAGCACCACGCAATCGCCAGTATGCAGGCCGCAAACCGACACCCGACCGCGCGGTGCTGGCAGGCATTGTGTTCGTGTTGCGCTCGGGCATTGCGTGGAATCTACTCCCGCAAGAAATGGGATGTGGTTCAGGCACGGCTTGCTGGCGACGGCTCGTGGCGTGGCAACAGGCCGGCGTCTGGCAACGCATCCACGAAACGTTGCTGGCCGAGTTGCGTCGCCGTGGCGAAATCGACCTCTCGCGTGCGCTCGTCGATAGCTCATCGATCCGCGCCGTACTGGCGGGAAAAAAACCGGCCCGAATCCCACGGACCGGCGCAAGCTCGGCAGCAAACACCACCTCATCGTCGACGCGCAAGGCATCCCGCTCGCGGTCATCCTGAGTGCAGCAAACCGTCACGACATTACCCAGCTTGATGCGCTGGTCGATGCCATTCCACACATCAGGGGCAAGCGGGGACGTCCGCTGCGCAAGCCGCAAATCATACAAGGCGACCGGGGCTACAGTTCTGAGCCCCATCGGCAGCGCTTGCGTGAGCGCGGCATCACGCCGATGCTCGCAAAAATCGGCGCGCCACATGGCAGTGGACTGGGAAAAACACGTTGGCCAGTGGAGCGTTCGATTGCCTGGTTGCACTCGTTTCGACGGCTCAAAATTCGTTATGAACGCTACGCTCATGTACACGAGGCCTTTATGTCTTTGGCTTGTGCCTTGATTTGCTGGACACGTCTCAAATCTCTGGATAACTAATTTCGCAACAGCTTCTAAGCGGAATTAGCCGATACGAGCCTCGCAGGCGGATAGTAGACAGTCAAATTGCTTGCGCCGCTTGTGCGCAGGTCCTGCAGACTTATGGCCTACGATGACTTGTTGTGATCTGGCGAGAAAGGCCGAAGCTCGTTTTCTAAAGGTAGGTTTGAAGGGGCATCGCCCGCGAGCCCGTAGACCTCGATGCCACTCAACAAACCACCGCTCTCGAAAATAAATATCCCGGCCGGTGCTTCGTCTGGCCCGAAGATAAAATCCCCCAGGATATGTACGCCCGGTGGTGCTGGTTTGTGGCCCTTGATCTGAAAATTGATGGACCCACAACCGCAGGGACAGCGCCATGGCGTGACCTGGGCCGATACAAGTTGTTCAAAAAACTCTCTCGCCATCGGCTCGCCGTGCTCAAGCATCCAATGAGCGAGCGACATTTCGGATGCGGTCAATGGGCGGTTGTGTTCGAGAGTATCCATGGAGTGAGAATTCAGTCGGTGTTCGCCAGTCTAACAGCCAGAAATAGGTATTTATCCACTCTCGGCGGAGACACCCAAAACGGACATTAGTGAGCGACTCAAATTGGCCGGGAGCGGCACGGCGCGACCGGCCGTAGCCGACCCATTACGGACGAACAGCGACTGGGGGGATTGGCCGCTCAAAAAACGAGCTATTTTGGTAAAAATGGACTTAGTCTGGTCCGTAAATGTCGAGCCCAAGCTTGACGCCTCGCTCGCCCAGCAGCAAAAGCGATGCCGGCGAGATTAAGAGCCCCTCGTTGTCACTGCCCATAAAGAGTCCGCAAAACAGATCAATCGAGTAACGCTCAGCTAATCCATTCCAAACTTCAAGATCGTCCGTTAGTTGGGAGAGAATGTCGGCAATCTGACCATCGAGGTCTTCCGGTTCACATGGCTTCGCCAGTAAGCGCCACATTCCAAACCTGGCGATTCGAATTTGTTCAGATTTTTTGCCAATAATTGGCTCTCCCTTGAGCTGGCAGAGCGTCGGAAGACAACCGAGCAGGTTACTGATTTCAGTCGGGACAAGGTCGTCTCCTGAAATCCTGAGTGATGCAACAGACTTATGCAAATGAGCCATTTCCGCAGTTTCTCGCATTTGGTGCCGAAGATTGTGGCTATTCTGGCGGCATGGATTCACCGACCGCTCCCGGCCGGAAGCGGCCGGCGTGACCGGCCGTATCCGACCCGAAGCGGAATTAGCCGGTACGAGCTTCGCAGGCGGATAGTAGACTGTCAAATTGCTTGCGCCGCTTGTGCGCAGGTCCTGCAGACTTATGGCCTACGATGACTTGTTGTGACCTGGCGAGAAAGGCCGAAGCTCGTTTTCTAAAGGTAGGTTTGAAGGGGCATCGCCCGCAAGCCCGTAGACCTCGATGCCACTCAACAAACCGCCGCTCTCGAAAATAAATATCCCGGCCGGTGCTTCGTCTGGCCCGAAGATAAAATCCCCCAGGATATGTACGCCCGGTGGTGCTGGTTTGTGGCCCTTGATCTGAAAATTGATGGACTCACAACCGCAGGGACAGCGCCATGGCGTGACCTGGGCCGATACAAGTTGTTCAAAAAACTCTCTCGCCATCGGCTCGCCGTGCTCAAGCATCCAATGAGCGAGCGACATTTCAGATGCGGTCAATGGGCGGTTGTGTTCGAGAGTATCCATGGAGTGAGAATTCAGTCGATGTTCGCCAGTCTAACAGCCAGAAATAGGTGTTTATCCACTCTCGGCGGAGACACCCAAAACGGACATCAGTGAGCGACTCAAATTGGCCGGAAGCCGACAGCCGTATCCTTCTGGTCCCGTTTACGTATGAAGCCAACCCCATTCATCGTTTAGAGGAGGCGAAAAATCCAAATAAATAAAATCTACGGCATATAATTAATTTCTGTTGGCAGTCCAGTTAGTCTTGATAAGGGCGCTAATTAAATGCAAGAATATCGCGCGCGAAATCCATGATCCCTAACCCCCTCAAACCCGAACCCACCCCTTCCTCTCCAGAATCCGGCAATGCCATCGATTCGCAGCCACCCCGCAATAAACCGCAAACCCGATACTGGCAACCGTAGCAATCAAATCCACGGTCCCGTTGATCATGGAAGCGAAGCCAATCGCGACATCCACCACGAACAGCACCAGTGCCAGCAGCCAGAGTTTCCGGTTGGCTGCCCAAATGAATCCGAGCAGGGCGGCGAGCCAACTGAACCCGGTTGGCACCGATACGACGTCCTGTTTGGATGGATGTCGAAAATAAATCCGTTTGGCCATGATGGAATTGATTTCTATCCGAAAGAGGAAGAGCAGGGCGCCCGTCCCGGTGCATTCATCATATATCGGCGAGGGCAGAAGCAACTTTAAACCGTAGCCTTCCCGAATCCGAAAACAAATTGAAAATCCGCTACAAAAACGGATTCCTTTCAAAATGCCAACTGCCGAGTTATCTAGCCATCGCGGCATCGGCCATTCGATGCGCCGACGAATCCAGTAACCCGAGAACCAAGAAACACCAGCCTCCGAGCCCCCCCGTCGCAATTCCACCAATCCCCGTCGCATCCCGGCAAAAGTCAAAAATCCCCGCATCCGTTAGCACGCAATGAGGCATGCGGCGTCCGCATGCCGGCTCCCGCGCGCGATGCCCGGGCCATCGTTTCCTTCGAGTTCAGCAGGCGGTGCGTGCCACGCCGCGCCTGCGCTTTTCCTGGCCGACCATGTTTCGAACCCTCACGATCCGCGGCGGGCTCGCCGCCACGATTGCCGGCTGTACCGCGCTGCTGATGCTGGTGATCGCGGCGGCGGCGTTCTCGCTCGTCAAGAGCAACGGCGCGCTCGACGCGATGTACCGCGACGACACCGCCTCGGTGGTGCATCTGAAGACCAGCTCGGAACGGATGCTGATGATGCGCGTCGGCCTGGGCAACGTCGAACAGATCATCAGCGCGGGCAAGCCGGCCGCCGACGACATCCACCGCCTGCATGCGCTGCTCGACGACAGCAACCGCGAACTGGCCGCCTACCGCGCGCTGCATCAGCCCGACGCGGCGGAAAAGGCCCTGCTCGACACGCTGCTCGCGAAGCGCGAGCGGCTGTTGTCGCAGGCGTTCGAGAAGGGGCTGAAGCAGCTCGACAGCGACAACCTGGTCGATTTCCTCGGCACCCAGCGCGACATGCCGGCGGCATGGTTCGATGAATACCAGCAGGCGCTGACGGCGCTGGAGGCGCTCCAGGTCGACCGCCAGCGCGCGCGCTACGAGCAGGCGGCAAGCCGCTTCGGCATGGCGCTGACGGCGTTCGGCATCGCCGGGGTGGTGGCGCTGGTGGCGGGCTTCGTCGCGCATCGCGGGCTGACGCGCGCGATCGTGCGACCGATCGATGCGGCGGTCGGGCATTTCGCGAAGATCGCGGCGGGCGACCTGACCGGGCGCATCGACACGGGCCGCGGCAACGAGATGGATCGCCTGCTGACCGCGCTCGACGCGATGCGCCAGCGCGTGGCCGGGGTGGTGGGCGAGGTGCGCGCGGGCACCGATGCGATCCGGCTCGACGCGCGCGACATCGCGGGCGGCAACCGCGATCTGTCGTCGCGCGCGGGCGAGCAGGCCTCGTCGTTGCAGCAGGCGGCGGCCAGCATGGAGCAACTGACGGCGACGGTCCGCCAGAACGCCGACAACGCCCACGACGCCAGCGAACTGGCGACACGCGCGTCCGATATCGCGTCGCGCGGCGGCGAGGTGGTCAAGCAGGTGATCCGCACCATGGATTCGATCTCGGACAGCTCGACGCGCATCGTCGGCATCGTCGGCGTGATCGAGTCCATCGCCTTCCAAACCAATATCCTGGCGCTGAACGCGGCCGTCGAGGCGGCGCGCGCGGGCGATCAGGGGCGCGGCTTCGCGGTGGTGGCGTCGGAAGTGCGCATGCTGGCGCAGCGCTCGGCGTCGGCGGCCAAGGAGATCAAGGAACTGATCGTGGCGTCGTCCACCAATGTCGACGAGGGCAGCGCGCTGGTGATGCGCGCCGGCGCGACCATGGACGAAATCCTGCAGGCGGTGCGCAGCGTCAACGCGATCATGGCCGACATCAGCCTGGCGTCACGCGAGCAATCGTCCGGTATCGAGTTGGTCAACGCGTCGGTGGTGCAGATGGAGGCCAGCACCGCCCACAACGCAGCGTTGGTGGAAACGGCGTCGGCCACCTCGGCTTCGCTGGAGCGGCAGAGCGAGAGCCTGCACGCGGCCGTGTCGTGGTTCCGCGTGGCCGACGGCGCGGCGGCTTGAAGGACTGAACGCTCAAGCACCTGGGTGCTTGAGCGGCCAAGCGGGGCGCACCCACACGCCCCGCCGCACCACCGTCAGAACTTGTGACGCATCCCGATCCCCACCACCGTCTGCTGATTGGTAGTAGACGGCGTCTGCCCGCTGACATCGGCCCCCAACCCCGAACCATCCGGCGCGATGCGCTCGTAACTGACCTGCGCATACAGATCGGTCGTCTTCGACAGCAGGTAATCGGCCTGCATCGACACCTCGTGCCAATGCGGGCGATGCCCGCCCGTCGCGTTCGAGATCGCACCCTGCGTGTAGGTGTACTCACCATTCAGGCTGAACGCAGGCGTCAACAGATAGCGTGCATTGACTTCGTAGTTGCTGAAGCTCGCGCCCTGGCCGTTCTGCGCGAGGCTCAGGCCGTTCGCGCCGTTGATGGTGGCGAGGCCGCCCAGTTGCGTGCGGGTCCAGACGAAGCCGAGCAGCGCCTGGCCGAGCCGATAATTGACGCCCGCGCCGTAGGTGCGCTGCAGCGCCGCCACGAAGGTGCGCTCGGTCAGCGTGATCGCGCCGTTGGTATTGGCGCTGCCGCCGTTGTTGGCCTGCAGATAGCCGGCCGCCACCGTCAGCGGGCCGGTGTGATACGCGGCGCCCGCGCTGTAGACGCGGTTGTCGCTGAAGCCGCCGGCCTCGTTCGAGAACGCGTAGAGCGTGCCGAACGTCAGGCCGTGGAAATCGGGGCTGGCGTACTTGACGGCGTTGTTCACGCGGAACGAGTTGTTCAGGTTGTCGTTGTCGTACGGGTGCGCCGACAGGTTGTTGCCGCCCGGGTGATGGCCCGTGAAGCTCAGTGGCGCGAGGTAGTCGACCAACGCGTCGTACTGGCGGCCGAACGTCAGCGTGCCGAGGTCACGGTTCGCCAGGCCCGCCCACGATTGAAAGCCGAACAGCCGCCCGCCCTGGCGCAGCGAGCCATTCATCACGCTGAAGCCGTTCTCCAGCGTGAATACCGCCGAGGTGCCCCCGCCCAGGTCCTCGCGCCCGGCGAAGCCCCAGTGGCTGCCCGTCACCGAGCCGCTGGCCGCCTGGAACTGCTTGTTGCCGCCCGCGTTGCTCGTATACACGAGCCCGGCGTCGATGATGCCGTACAGCGACACGCTGCTCTGGGCGTGCGCCGTGCAAGTGATCAGGGCCGCACAGGCGGCGACGGCGAGGGTCGTCTGCTTCATGAATGTCTGTCGTCGGAAAGGAACAGCGAGGGTCGGGCGCCGGCCGGTGCGGGTCGCGGCGCAAGAAGTCCGGTGTCGTGGAATGGCCTGGCCGGTTTCGCTGCAAGCAGTGAAACCGGCCAAAACGGCGTGCTATATTCCGAAACACGAACGATTTCTATTTACAGCGCGAGACTCTAAGGGCGGCTTGTAATGGCGATGTGTTGGCGCCATGCCTTTTTGTAATGGATTGCGTTGGCGCGACCCTCGCGCTTTCCCCAGACATGACGATGGATCACATCCTGGTCGTTGACGACGACCCCCATATCCGGCAATTGCTGCAGGATTACCTGCGCGAAATGGGCTATCAGGTGCAGGTAGCCAGCGACGGCACGCAGATGAAGCAAATCCTGCGGCGCACCGCGATCGACCTGATCGTGCTCGACCTGATGCTCGACGGCGAGGACGGCCTCGACATCACGCGCGACCTGCGCCGCGAACACGGCGTGCCGATCATTATCCTGTCCGCGCGGGGCGGCCTGCTCGACCGGATTCTCGGCCTCGAAATGGGCGCCGACGATTACCTGCCCAAACCGTTCGATCCGCGCGAGCTGGTCGCCAAGATCAAGGTGGTGCTGCGCCGCACGCGCGCCATGCCCGGCGAGCGTACGGTCGACGCCAGCGCCTGGATTCGCTTCGCCGGCTGGCGGCTCGATACGCGCATGAAGCAACTGCTCGCGCCGGACGGCCTGGTGGTGTCGCTGGGCGGCTCCGACTACCGCACGCTGCGCACGCTGCTCGACCATCCGAACCGGCCGCTGTCGCGCGAATTCCTGCTCGACCGCGTGTTCGACAAGGGCCTCACGCCGCTCGACCGCTCGATCGACGTGTGCGTGAGCCGGCTGCGCCAGACCCTCAACGACAACGCCCGCCAGGCCACGCTGATCCGCACCGTGCGCAACGCGGGCTACATGCTGGTGGCGGAGGTGGGCTACGAGGCGTGAGCGGGGTTCGATGACCCGGCGCGCATGATGGCGCGGCCGGTGTGAAGAAAACGTCAATGAAACGTCGATGCGTGGCGGGCGGGGCGGCAATCGGGTGGCGCCGCCCGCCATCGCCAAGCTTCAACCGGCCAGCACGTCCTTCAGGTAGACCCCGCCCGACAGCGCGGCCTTGACCTGCCGCGTCGGCTCGTCCACCAGCACTTCCTCTTCGCCCGCTTCCACCGCATCGAGCGCCACGCGGATCACGTCCTCCGGGCGCGCCTTCGGCACGTCGAACGCGCGAATCATGTCGGTATCGATATAGCCGGCGTGGAAGCCCGTCACCCGCGTGCCCTGCGCGCGCAGCTCGTGGCGCAGGCCGTTGGTCAGCGCCCATGCGGCGGCCTTGCTGACGCCGTAGCCCGCGATCATCGGCGTGTTGGCCCAGCTCAGGATCGACAGCATGTTCAGCAGCGCGCCGCCGCCGTTGCGCCCGAGAATGCCGGCGAACGCGCGCGTCACGTTCAGCATGCCGATCAGGTTGGTGTTCAGTTGCTCGTGCAGCACGGCCGGGCCTTCGTCCGACAGCAGGCTGCCGATCCGGCCGATCCCCGCGTTGTTGATCAGCACCGTGACGTCGCCGCACTCGCGCGCGGCCGCCTCGGCCTGCGCGGCGTCGGTCACGTCGAGCCGGATCGGCGTCACGCCGGGCAGCGTCACCGTCGACGGGTCGCGCGCCGCCGCGTAGACCTTCTTCGCGCCGCGCGCCAGCGCCTGTTTCGCGAGTTCGAGGCCGAGGCCGCGATTCGCGCCCGTAATGAAAACCACCGCACCTTCGAGTTTCATGAGAAGCATCCTTTCGCGCCGAGCGCGTCGTGTTGATATGACGATCATCATATTTTCGGGCGAACCCGGGCGTCGGCCGTGATCGTCGTCGGCCGGCGCGGAAAACGGAATCAGGCGGGGGCGTAGCGGTGCAGCAGTTCCTGCTTGGCAGCGCTCAGCACGGCGCGGCCGGCGTCGTTGTCGCCGAGCGTGCGAGCCAGTTGCAGCGCGCCGAGCAGCGTGCTGACGATGGCCCAGGCGGCGTCGGCGGCGAGGCCGTCCGGCAGCGCCCGTTGCACGTGGCGGTGGAGATACTGCACGACCTGCCGCGAGGCGCCGACCACGGCCTCGGATTGGATCGGCATCTCCGAGGACAGCGCCGCCACCGCGCAGCCTTGCTCGCGGTCGGCGATCACGCCGTCGTACAGATAGGTTTCGATCATCGCGCGGAACGGATCGACGCCCGCCGCCACCAGCCGCGCGGCCTGCGCTTCCATGACGGCGATGCTGTCGCCGGCCGCCTGGTCGAGCGCGGCGCACAGCAGCGCGTCGCGCGAGGCGAAGTGCGCATAGAAGCCGCCGTGCGTGAGGCCGGCTTCCTTCATCACGTCGGCGATGCCCACGCCGTGAAACCCGGCGCGCCGCACGGCGCGGCTGCCGACATCAAGGATGCGTTCGCGGGTGGCTTCCTTGCGGGTACGGGCGGCGGACGGTTTCATCGCTGGGTTTATATGATGATCGTAATATGACGTGCATCATATGAGATGCGGCCGGGGCGGCGCAAGCAATTTTTCATGGGGCGCGAACGATCGGGGGCGATGGCGCGTGTGGCCGGCCCGGGTCGATTTCGGCTCGCGTTCGAGTGCGATTCCCTGGCTCGCTTTTCCCTTGTTTGCGCGGTTCGTAAAAAAGCACGTCTGTCCGAAATCACCTCGGCATTCTGCCGTCCTCCCGCCCTGTTTCAAGCTGGCCCGTTTCTTGCCCTTAGGTATCGCCCATCGAGCTCCAATCGCCCGCTAAACCTTGTGGGCCGGGCGTTTGTCGTCGCGAGGCGGCGTGCCGAATTACTACGGCACCGAGCCGAGGTGTAATTTCTACAAAAAGGAAGAGACCAATGAACGAAGCACTGTTAGTGAGGTTGATTGCCGTCGGGCTGTTCGCGATGGTGTGCTGGTCGATGTGGGATGCCCTCCGGGTGGCTGTGCGCAGCCCGCTGGAAGGCGCGCTGCGTCGCACCCAGACGGTGTTCCGCCTGATGCGGGCGGTGGTGTATGCGGCGCTGCTGTACGTGCTGTCTGCGTGGGGCGCTTACGAGGCCTGGTTCGCGTCGTCGGTGGTGTCGTGGACGCTGGCCACGCTGCTGGTGACGGGCGGGGTAACCGGTTGCTACTTCGGCTGGTGCTTCCTGACCGTGCGGCCGCCGGCCTGAGCGTGAATGCGGCGGCACGGTGGGCCGGGTGCCCCCGTGCCGCTTCCCGAATGGTTGGCGCGCCCGAAGCGCGCACCCAGAGCCTGCCCCTTCTCAGGATTCCCGATGATCGCCACGCAGTCCGCCCACGACGTCCTCACGGCGCTTACGCGCGCCGGCTTCGAATTGAACCTGCCGCTGTCGGTCGCGCCGCTGCGCGAGGAGCGCGACTACCGCGCGCTGGTGGCGGCGGGCCGGATCGGCCTGAACCTGCCGGCCAGCGCCTGGGTGGACACCGAGATATGGGCGGTGGTGGCGGCCTACGTGAACGTGCACGGGCTGGTGGCGATCCGCGAGTTGCAGGCCGACAAGCTGCGCCTGACGCCGTTCGAGACCGGCGCGGCCAACGAGGTGATCGCGCTTGCCGAGCGCATCGCGGCGCTGGCGGTGACGCCGGCTCTGCGCGCGGCGGCCTGAGCACGGAAGCCGCCATGAAGCGACGCCCGCTGAACCGCTCGCAATTGCTGCCGTTGCCGGCCGAAGCCTTGCGCCGCGTGCGCCTGCGCCATCACCTCGCGCTGGCCTCGCTGCGCGGCGCGCAAGCCGCGCCCGAGCAACTGGCGCTGCTGTTGAGCACGGTGCAGATCGCCTATCTGCTGCGTTCGCCGGCAGCCGTGCGCGCGGCGCGGGCCGCCGCGCGGCAGGCCGACGAGGCGGGCGATGGGTGGGAGGCGGGCGAGATCGACGACGAAGCCGCGCCGTACCGCCGCGCGGAACGCGCGCTCGAACAGTGCTACCTCCGCCTGCGCGGCGGCGCGGCCGAGCTGTTGCGCGACGACGAGCGCCGCGAGCTGGAGCGCCTGATGACGGCGTTCGACGCGCGGCTCGCCACGCTGCCGTCGCAGCGCTATCTCGACGCGCAGGCCGAGCTGCACCACTACGTGTTCACCGGGCGCTCGCCGATCCCGGCGGGCCCGTGTGACAGACCGAATTCTGCAATTGCATTGAAAAAAATCGCGCCGCCGAGCGGTGGGCGAGACATCCAGGTTTGACGAATCGAGGTTCCCCATGAACGCAAAATCGATGATGTACCCCCGACCGGACGCCCCGCGCCGGATCGAGGGCGTGGTATTCCATATCGCGCTGAACGGCGGCTGGCTGGAAACGATGGGCATGCCGTTCGAATGCCGCGGCCGCACCTGGGCGGTCCACCGCTCGCCGCTGTTCGCGCCGGACGGCCATCCGCGCTACACCGTGTCCGATATCGAAACGGGCCGCGGCCTGCGCCGCGTGCTCGAACCGACGATCGACGCCGCGCGCGTGGTGGCCACCACGGTGATCGACGCGATGCCGTCGCCGGTCTGGAACAAGATGGTCAGCCACCGGCCTGTGGCATCCGTCCTGATGACTGGCCTGGCGGCCTGAGCGTCGTGCCGGCCATCGTGCCGGCTTTGGCTGGGCGTGGTGGCGGGTGGTCGAGCGGCGAACCGTCGAGGGTTAAGCACCGAGCACTGAGGACTGAGCACCGAAAGCCGAAAGCCGAGCACCGAGCACCAGCGCCGAACTGCCCACCGCCAACCCGCCCAGCGCCTGCGTCCACCCCGACGTCCCCCCGCCCGGTTGCCGCCGGGCGCGGCTTTTGCTGCGATTAAAGACGAGCGGCCCGCACCGCGCACGTTAGAATCGCGGGACTCAAACGCCGCCGCCATCATCGGGCGCGCATGTGCCCGGCCCGCCGGGACTGCCATCGACATCTGAACGACTGAACATGATCCAGGACGAATCCGAGCCGCAACATCCGGCGCCCGACCCACAATCGAGCACGCCGTCCGGGGCGCTCGCACCGCGCGGCATGGGGCTGCCCGAGAACGTGGAGACGGGCGTGCCGGGGCTCGACGAGATCCTCGGCGGCGGCCTGGTGCGTGGCGGCCTTTATCTGATCGAAGGCATGGCCGGCGCGGGCAAGACCATCCTGTCGAGCCAGATCGGTTTCCACCGCGTCAAGCGCGGCGAGCGCGTGCTCTACATGACGCTGATCGCCGAATCGCACGACAAGCTGCTGGGCCACCTGAACGGGCTCGAATTCTTCGATCCGGCCGCCGTCGCCCAGCAGATGATGTTCGTGTCGGGCTATCACGAGCTGATGAAGGACGGCCTCGACGGCTTCCTGAAGCTGATCGCGTCCAGCCTCACGCATTACCGCCCGGGCCTGCTGATCATCGACGGCTTCCGCAGCGCGCGCGAATTCAGCGAAACCGAGCTGTCGCTGTCGAAGTTCATCCACGAGCTGAACGCGCTGGTGGCGGCCATGGGCTGCACCACGCTGCTGCTCGCGCCGCTGTCCGGCAACGAGCCGCACCCCGAACACACGCTGGTGGACGGCCTGATCGAACTGAACCGCTACAGCGACGGCATGCGCCGCGCGCGCGAGATCGAAGTGCACAAGATGCGCGCGCGCAATCACATGCTCGGCAAGCATTTCTTCCGCATCACCGGCCGTGGCCACGCGATGTATCCGCGCCTGGAGGCGCGCTACGCGAATCTCGAGGACGAACGCGACCTGAGCCAACGGCTCGGCACCGGCCTGCCGCATCTCGATCACCTGCTCGGCGGCGGCTTCGTGCGCGGCTCGACCACCACGCTGATCGGCCCGGCCGGCGTCGGCAAGACGCTGCTCGCGCTGCAGTTTCTCCAGGCCGGTGTCGAGCGCGGCGAGAAGGTGGTGTACCTGGGCTTCTACGAATCGCCGCAGCGGCTGGTGGGCAAGGCCGAATCGGTCGGCATCCGGCTGCGCGAAGGCTTCGCGGACGGGCGGCTGATCATGCAGTGGCAGCCGGCCGTCGAACTCGAAGTGGACGAACTGGCCGCCACCACGCTCGATCTGATCCGCAGCTCGGGCGCGGATCGGCTCGTGATCGACGGCATGGAAGGTTTCCGCGATTCGGCGCTGCGGCCCGCGCGCTTCGGGCTGTTCCTGAACGCGTTCACGCACGCGCTGCGCGATTCGGGCATCACCACGCTGCTGACCGAGGAACTGCCGCTCTATGCGGACCCGGCGCACGGCAAGGGCATGCGGCTGTCGGCGCTGACCGAGAACCTGATCCTGCTGCGCTACGTGGAGGCCGACGGCCGCCTGCGCCGCATGGTGTCGGTGGTCAAGCAGCGCGAGAGCGCGCACGACACCTCGCTGCGCGAACTGATCATTACCTCCGATGGCCTCGACGTCACGCCGAACGCGATCGGCGCGTCGGGCCTGCTGTCGTCGCAAGGGTTGACGACCATGCTGCACCGGCCGATGACGGATGGCTAGCCGGCGATGAAAACCATCCTGGTCGTGGACGACGAGTTCGACATGCTGACCGTGTGGCGTCTGCTGCTGGAGCAATGCGGCTACGCGGTCGTCACGGCGTCGAACGGTGCGATCGCGCTCGACCGCATCCGCGAAACCGTGCCGGATCTGATCGTCACCGATTACATGATGCCGGTGATGTCGGGCGTCGAACTGTGCGCGGCGCTGGCGGGCGATCCGCGCTGGCAGGCGATCCCGGTGATCTTCTGCAGCGCGGCGCTCGATTTCCCGCTGGCCCACAATCCGACGATCGACTACGCGCGCAAGCCGTTGGCGTTCGACACGCTGCACGCGATGATCAAGCGGCGTCTCGGCGAGGATGGGGCAGGTTGAGCCGCCGCCAAAGGGCGAGCTTCGCAGGTGATTAAAACGTGCGCCGCCGGCATGAGCGTGAGATAGTCGCGCTGGTGTCGGCGGCGCGCCGCGCCAGGTGCGCTGACCGATTCATCCGCCGCGTTTCATGCCGCTCGCGGCGGAGTTCAACCGAGGAACCGATTCCGATGCCGGACGAATCCCGATTGGCCGATGCCGCCGCAGCATCGCCGTCCCCCGCCATGGCCGGGAGCGCGGCAGCGCCTGCCGCCGATACCGCTCGCGCGCTGTCAGCCGCGGTTCCTGCTTCCGCATCGTCCGCTGTACCCGCCGCTTCCGCCGCTTCCGCCATCCCGCCCGTGCTGGCCGGCTTGCGCGACGCGACCGGCGAGCAGCACGAACAACTCCATCACCTGATGCCGCTGTCGGCGCAATCGGCCGACCTGCGCGACTACCTCGCGCATCTGCTGGTGTTGCGCGCCTGGCTCGCGCCGCTCGAACCTTGGCTCGCCGCGTGCGGCGACGCCGCCGCCGCGCATCCGGCGGCCTTGCCGCTCGTGAGCCGCGTCGCGCTGATCGACGCCGATCTGGCCGCCGCGCCGCACCACGCCGTGCCGCCCGGCCCGGCCGCGGTTGCGCCGTGGTGGCCCGCCGGCGCGAGCAGCGCCTACCGCTGGGGCGTCAGCTATGTGATCGAGGGTTCGCAGATGGGCGGCGCGGTGCTGTATCAGCGCCTGCACGAGCGGCTCGCGCCGCATCCGCTCGGCTTCCTCGCGACCGGCCGCCACGGCTTGTCGGCGCGCTGGAAGGCGTTCGTGCGCAGCCTGGCCGCGGAAGTGGCGACGCCGGCCCAGATCGCCGATGCGTGCCGTGGCGCGAGCGATGCGTTCGATCGCCTGGTGGGCCTGGCCGGTGCGCATCGCGCAGCCACCGTGGCGGCGTGAGGCGGGCCGCACGACCATGAACGATTTCCGCGCCGACGCCTTCGGCCCTTCACATGGCATCGCCGCCCTGAGCGCGGCGGCCGCCGCCTTCGATTGCCTGCCCGAAGCCTATCTGATCGTCAACGCGCGGCACGAGGTGGTGCTGGCGAACCGACGCTATCTGGAGTTGCTCGGCGTGTCGCTCGACGCGGTGGTCGGCCTGCACATCCACGATATCAACCAGTTCGGCACGGCCGCGCAGCGCGAGGCGCGTCGCGAATGGCTCGACGACGCCCTGCAGGCGCCGCCGGGTCGCGAATCGTCGTGGTCGCCGGTGTTCCGCTACGAGATGCCGATGCCGTCCGAAGGCGGCGAGCCGGCGCAGGTGCCGCGCTACTGGCGCATCAAGACCACGCCGCTGGTATCGGCCGATCCGGTGCTGGCCGGCGCGATGGCGGTGCTCGTCAGCGAGGCCACCGATCATGTGGCCGAGTACGAACGCGATCAGCGCGAGCGCGCCAAGCTGCGCTCGCAGGCGCAGTTGCGCCAGGTGGTGGCCGACGAGGCGCGCGCCCAGTTGCGCGAGCACCAGGAACGGCTCGAGATCGCGATGGCGTTCTCGCAGGTCGGCGCGTGGGAGCTGGAGCCGCTGACCGGCCGCATCGAATGCACGGACCAGTGCCGCACCAATCTCGGCGTGGCGCCCGGCGAGGCGCTCACGCGCGATCGCTGGTTCGACGAGATCGTCCATCCGGACGACCGCGCCCGCCTGCACGCGGCGATGACGCAGGCGTTCGACGCGCACGGCCAGTTCGAGGTGGATTTCCGGGTGGGCTGGCGGGTCGGCGCGCCGCGCTGGATTCTCGTGCGCGGCGTGGCCCGTTATCACGGCAACGGCGTGCTCAGTTCGGTGCTCGGTTTCACGCTCGATATCACCGACCGCAAGCAGGCCGAACTCGAAAGCCAGGCCACGGCGGCGGCCGAGAAGCGCGCGCGCGAGGAAAGCGAACGCATGGCCACCGCGATGGATCACTTCATCACGACGGTCAGCCACGAGCTGCGCTCGCCGCTCAATGCGATCCTGACCTGGTGCGAACTGATGCGGCGCTCGCCCGAGCCGTCGCTGGTGGCGCGCGCGGGCGAGGTGATCAACCGCAACGGCCGCCAGCTCGCGCACATGGTGGACGACCTGCTCGACAGCGGCGCGATCGTGACCGGCAAGCTGTCGGTGTTCCCGCGCCCGGTCGATCTCGGCGCGCTGGCCGGCATCGTGATCGAGGACATGCGGGTGATGATCGAGGCGAAGGGGCTGACGCTGCTCGCCGACCGCCTGATGCCGGCCACCGTGATGGCCGACGAACACCGCATGAAGCAGATCGTCTGGAACCTGCTGACCAATGCCGTGAAGTTCACGCAGGAAGGCACCATCGAGGTGTCGATCGCGTACGTGGGCGATCAGGTGGAGCTGGTGGTGAGCGACACCGGCCGCGGGATCGAGGCCGGCATGCACGAGCGCGTGTTCGAGCGCTTCCAGCAATCCACCGTCGACGGCGGTGGCCGCGTCGCCGGGCTGGGCCTCGGCCTGTGGCTGGCGCGCAATCTGATGGACCGGCAGGGCGGCGAGATCGTCGCCGAGAGCGACGGGCCGGCGCAGGGCGCGACGTTCCGCGTGCGTTTGCCGAAGTTCGTCTGACCGGGTTGGCCGGCAAGGGCTGCCGCAAAGCGGCGACGCGAGGCGCGGCAGGCCTCGCGCGGCGGCGTCAGCGTTGCTGGTAGGGCGGCGGTTCGTTCAGCACCGCCCAGAACATGCCGAGATCGTTGATCGCGGCCATGAAATCGTCGAACGCCACCGGCTTGACGACATAGGCATTCACGCCGAGATCGTAGCTGCGCAGCAGATCCTGCTCTTCCCGCGACGACGTGAGCATCACCACCGGAATGTGGCGCAGGCTGGCGTCGCCGCGCACGCTCTTGAGCACTTCGTGCCCGTCGATCTTCGGCAGCTTCTTGTCGAGCAGGATCACGGCCGGACTCTGGTCGGGCCGGTCGGCCCACTTGCCTTCGCGGCGCAGGAACTGCAGCGCTTGCTCGCCGTCCCGCACCGAAACCACGGGGTTCGCGAGCCGCGTCTTTTCGAGCGCGATCATCGTCAGTTCGATGTCGTCAGGGTTGTCTTCCACCAGAAGAATCGGTCTTAACACACTTGCTCCGTTACTTGAATTGCCGATGCCGGGATGAGGCCCGCATCGGGCTGTCGTGCGACACGCGTTATTTCTGATCTTTCGGCACCGGTTTCGAACGTCGCGCCGGTGCCAGCGCTTCGAGCCGGGCGGCGGCGCTGTTCGCGCTTTCCTCGAATTCCGTCTCCGAGCCGGCAAACACCCGCGGCAGCGAAAACGAGATCGTCGCGCCCTGTTCGAGCTCGCCGTGCGCCCATACCTGGCCACCGTGCCGCTCGACGATCCGTTTCACGGAAGCAAGACCGATGCCTGTGCCTTCGAATTCATCGACATGGTGCAGCCGCTGGAACACGCCGAACAGCTTGTCGACATAGCGCATGTCAAAGCCCACGCCGTTGTCGCTGACGAAGAACACGTCCTGCCCGGCCAGCTCGTTTTGGCCCGCGTAGCGTCCGATCTCGATGCGCGCGGGGGTGCGAGAGGCGGAGAATTTTACAGCGTTCTCCACCAAATTACGCAGTACCAGGTGGATCAGCACCGGGTCGGCCATCACCGCGCCGAGCGCGCCGGCCTGCCAGACGATGCTGCGCGGGGCGGCGTCCTTGTCGGCGTCGGCGATCAGCGTGGCCAGCATCGCGTCGAGATCCACGCGCTGCGGGCGCAGCGCCGAGCGGCCCATGCGCGAGAACGACAGCAGGTCGTCCACCAGCTTGCCGCCCACCCGCGCCGAATTGACGATCCGGTCGACGAAGTGCCGGCCGCGCTCGGACAGGTTCGCCGTCTCCATTTCCTGCAGGAGATCGGCGAACCCGACGATATGGCGCAGCGGCGCGCGCAGGTCGTGCGAGACGGTGTACGAGAAGCCTTCGAGTTCCTGGTTGGCGCGGCCCAGTTCGAGCGCCAGCTCGGCCAGTTCCTCGGCGCGGCGCAGCACGATGCCGAGCAGCGCGGCGCGGAAATCGAGCGCGATCTCGCGTTCGGCCGGCCGCCACGGCGGGGAGAAGCCGCGCACGGTGTCGGTCCATACGTCGAAGCTCTTGCGCGGCGACAGCGAATCGGCCATCGGCGCGAGTTTCTCGCGCGGGTCGCCGGCCCATTTGATGGTCTTCACCACCTCGGGCCGGAACCACACGATGTAGTTGCGGAACAGGCGCGAGATCGACACGGCCAGCGCGCCCGCGTAATCGGGGCTGGCGTCGAGCACCGGCACGTCGCGGGCCAGGTTGTCGGTCCAGAACATTTCCTCGATCTGGGTGTCGAGCCATTTGACCAGCTCGCCCACCTGCGCCTCCGACGGCGTGACGCCGGCCAGCACCACGCGGCCCTCGAACACGATCGCCACGCCCGCCGCATGCGTGAGCTTGAGCAGATCGCGCGGGTCGGCGGCCAGCGCGTCGACGAAGCTTTCCGTATCGGCCATCGAGGCCAGCAGCCGCGCCAGCATGTGCCGCAGGTCGAGCCGCAGTTCGGCCTCGGCGTGATCCTCCTTGGCCTCGATCTGCAGCGACAGCACCTGCGCGATGTGCTCGCAGGCCGTGCGCACCTCGAACGGCGGCACGCGCGCGGTTTCGTGGTGGCACGAGATCAGCCCCCACAGCTTGCCGCGCACGACGATCGACATCGACATCGACGAATACGTGCGCATGTTCTTCATGTACTGCACGTGCACCGGCGAGACGCTGCGCAGCGATGCGTAGGTCAGGTCGGTGGGGCGGCCCGTCGACGGATGAAGCGGCGGCACCAGCGGCACCGGTCGGTAATCGGCGTCGGCGATCAGGCGGATGCGGTTGCGCACGTACAGCGCGCGCGCCTGCGAGGGGATGTCGGAGGCCGGGAAGTGCTGATCGGCGTACGACGCGTAGCCCGGCTCGATGCGCTCGGCCAGCACGTGGCCGTTGCCCTGCTCGTCGAAGTTGTAGACCAGCGTGCGGCCGAAGCCCGTGATGCGCTGCACTTCGCTGGCGGCCAGATCGGCCAGGCCGGCGGTGGTCTGCACGTCCTGCAACTGGTTGATGAACGTGCGCACCAGCGGATACATCGACGAGAACACCTCGGTGGTGCCGCGCGCGGGCTCCAGTTCGACGATCGCGAGGCCATCGTGGCGGTGCACGATGATCGCGAACGGCGACGGGCGGGGGTGGCCGGCGCGCGGGTCGTCCATCGAGCCGACGTAGAGCGGCAGGCCGTTCGGGTCGTGCTCGTGCAGCGCGGCGAGGATGGCGGCCGCCCAGGTTGCGCCGACGAAGCTCGCCAGCGGGCGGCCGGGCAGCGCGTCGGGTGCGCCGCCCACCAGTTCGACGGCGTTTTCGCTGGCCTGCAGGACGCGGCCATCGTCGTCGATCGACAGGAGGAAACCGTGCGGCTGGATGCCGCCGGGGATGTGAATGGGTTCGCGTGCGCAGTCGGCGTCGTTCGCATCGAAAACAGACGGGATCGGGGCTGCCATGGGCTCTCCGGGCTGGGGTGTCGGCATTTTCGCACAGCGGGCGGGTGCGCTGTGGCTGGGAGCCGCGCCGGGCGGGGCGGGCGCGGCACTGCGTGCGATCACAGAATGCCCGCTGCACGGGCCTGCCGATCTTGCGCGTGGACCGGATTTACAGGACAGACAAGGGCAGGGTGGCTCGCTTTAATGAGCACCGAGAATTCCAATCCGAGAGAGCCATGAACGAAGCGATGCCGACGCTCGACGACGCGCTGTGGTCGATGATCCAGCCTCTGATTCCCCCGGCCAAGGCGCGTCGCACGCGCTACCCGGGCCGCAAGCCGCTGGGGGATCGTGCCGTGATGGCCGGCATCCTGTACGTGCTCGAAACCGGCATTCCGTGGGGGCAACTGCCGCAGGAGATGGGTTTCGGCTCGGGCATGAGCTGCTGGCGGCGCTTGCGCGACTGGCAGCAGGCCGGCGTGTGGGCCCAGATCCACGCCGTGCTGATGGGCCAGATGCGCTCGGCGGCGCGTGTGGACTGGTCGCGCGTGCAGATCGAATCGCGGCCGAAGCGCGCGGCCGGGGCCGAGGTGCGCGCCGCCGTGATCGCGGCCGCCGAAGCGGAAGCACCGCAGATCGGTTTCGGCGTGCAGCCGGCCGGCGCGGCCTGTCCGCCGCCGCCGATCTCGGCGCTGGCGCCCGTTTCGGTGCCGATCTCCGCGCCGGCTCCGGTGCCGGCGCCCGTGCTGGCCGTTCAGCCCGCGCCGCGCGTGGTTCAGCCGCAACGCGGCGCCCCCGAGGCCGGTTGAGCGGGGCAGCGCGGGACGGAGCGTTTTGGGGGCCATTCAGGGGGGCACCCACGGCCGCCCGAAACTCGCTATAGTTCGTCGCCAGAATCAGGCCGCCTTCGACACGACAGCGGCCGACGCGACGAACGAGGTCCCCGTTGAGCGATATCCCGTTTCACTGCACGTCGTGCGGCAATTGCTGCCACGACCTGCGCCTGCCCGTCACGCCCGCCGAAGCCCGTACCTGGCTCGAACGCGGCGGCCGCGTCGACATCCTCTGCGAAGCCGTGCCCTGGCTCGCCGAACCCGAACCCGACAACGCCTTCGGCCATTACAAGCGCGACCGCAGCTTTGCCGCCGCGAGCGGTTCGCTGCCGATTCGCGTGGACATGACGCTGGCCGCCTCGTTCTCCGGCCCGTGCCCGAACCTCGACGACGCCATGCGCTGCACGGCCTACGAGATCCGGCCGATGGTGTGTCGCGTGTATCCGGCCGAGATGAACCCGTTCATTCCTCTGGTGCCCGCCAACAAGGGCTGCCCGCCCGAGGCGTGGGCATCGACGCAGCCGCTGATCGCCGGCGGCGTGATCGTCGAGGCCTCCGCGCGCGAGGCCGCCGAGCGCAGCCGTGTCGAGCAGGCGCGCGCCGCGCCGGCCAAGCGGGCGATTTGCGAGGCGCTCGGCATCGGCCAGGCGTCGGTGTCGAACGAGGGCTTCCTGATCCTGTCGCCGGAGCCGGCGCGCTTGCTCGACGTGCTGCACGCGCTGCCGGCCGACATGATCGAGCCGGGCGAGCCGAACGAGGCCACCGTCGACACGCCGTCGTCCACCGACTGGACGCTCGTGACCAATCGCCAGCAGACCGTCGACGCGCTCGCGCAGGTCGGCGCGAGCGGTGCGCTCGACCGCGCGCAGCCGCCCGGCGCGTTTCTCTACTTCGGGATGTTCGACGCGTCCTGAGCGTCGCCGGGCCGCCGTCGTGGCGGCCCGACTCGCTTGATTTCCTGCCGGCGGGGCGTTCGCTCCGCCGCCACGCCTCTCGGCGTTCTCCTCGTCTTTCCCATTCTTCCCGCGCGCTTCGCGCCACGGCTCGCGCACGTCCATTGCTCCTCGTTCACGAGGCGATGCCGCCATGCGTCCACCCACCGTCTACGGGTAAACGCAGATTAATTTATGCGTAATGAGTTATACAATGCGTAAAAATTTGCTGAGGCGAGCGCATGTGCGTGTCGCCGGACCGGAGATCGAACATGACCTTGGACTTGAGCCGACCGGGCGAAACCGGTTACCAGCCCGGCTTCGCGAACCACTTCGCGACCGAGGCGCTGCCGGGCGCGCTGCCCGAGGGGCGCAACTCGCCGCAGCGCGCGCCGTACGGCCTGTATGCCGAGCAGTTGTCGGGCACGGCGTTCACCGCGCCGCGCGCCCACAACCGTCGTAGCTGGCTGTACCGGATTCGCCCGGCCGCCGTGCATCTGCCGTTCGAGCCGCTGGAGCGTGCGCGTGCGCTCGTCTCGGAGTTCGCGGCCGATTCGGCCGACGTGCCGCCCACGCCGCCGAACCAGTTGCGTTGGGACCCATTGCCGATGCCGGCCGAGCCGACCGATTTCATCGACGGCTGGGTGACGATGGCCGGCAACGGCTCGGCCGCCGCGATGAACGGCTGCGCGATCCACGTGTACGCCGCGAACCGCTCGATGCAGGACCGCTTCTTCTACAGCGCCGACGGCGAGCTGCTGATCGTGCCGCAGCAGGGCCGCCTGTTCATCGCCACCGAGCTGGGCCGGATCGACGTCGAGCCGCAGCAGGTCGCGCTGATTCCGCGCGGCGTGCGCTTCACCGTGGTGCTGCCGGACGGCGAGGCGCGCGGTTATATCTGCGAGAACTTCGGGCAGGCGCTGCAATTGCCCGACCTCGGCCCGATCGGCTCGAACGGCCTGGCCAACCCGCGCGATTTCGAAACGCCGCACGCCGCCTACGAGGATCGCGAAGGCGCATTCGAACTGGTGGCCAAGCTCAACGGCCGGCTCTGGCGCGCGAAGATCGGCCATTCGCCGCTCGACGTGGTGGCCTGGCACGGCAACTACGCGCCGTGCCGCTACGACCTGCGCCGCTTCAACACGATCGGCTCGATCAGCTTCGATCACCCCGATCCGTCGATCTTCCTGGTGCTGCAGGCGCCGAGCGACACGCCGGGCGTCGACACTCTCGATTTCGTGATCTTCCCGCCGCGTTGGCTGGCGGCCGAGGACACGTTCCGTCCGCCCTGGTTCCACCGCAACGTCGCGAGCGAGTTCATGGGCCTGGTGCACGGCGCGTACGACGCCAAGGCCGACGGCTTCGTGCCGGGCGGCGCGAGCCTGCACAACTGCATGTCGGGGCATGGGCCGGATGCGGGCACGTTCGAGAAAGCTTCGGCATCCGATACATCGACGCCGCACAAGGTGGGCGACACGATGGCCTTCATGTTCGAGACGCGCACGCTGATCCGCCCGACGCGCTTCGCGCTCGACACCTCGCAATTGCAGGCGAACTACTACCGCTGCTGGCAAGACCTCACGAAACACTTCAACCCGGAGCAACGATGACCGCCGTAACCGACCTCAACGACACGCTCGCGCCCTCGCTGCGCAGTTGGCTCGATTCGGCCAACGATGCCGGTTGCGATTTCCCGATCCAGAACCTGCCGTTCGGCATTTTCAGCGACGCGAAATCGGCGCAGCCCCGCGCGGGCGTGGCGCTCGGCGACGCGATCGTCGACCTGAGCGCGCTGGCGCAGGCCGGCCTGCTCGCGGTGCCCGGCGCGGATGCGCACACGGTGTTCGACGCGCCCGCGCTGAACGCCTTCATCGCGCTCGGCCGCGAGGCGTGGCGCGCGGTGCGCGTGCAACTGAGCGCGCTGTTCGAGCGCGACAACCCGCGGTTGCGCGACGACGCGGCGCTGCGCGAGCGCGTGCTGGCGCGCATGGATGGCGCGACGCTGCATCTGCCGGTCGAGATTCCGGGCTACACCGATTTCTATTCGTCGAAGGAACACGCCACCAACATCGGCTCGATGTTTCGTGATCCGAAGAATGCGCTGCTGCCGAACTGGTCGGAAATGCCGATCGGCTACAACGGCCGCGCGTCGTCGGTAGTGGTCAGCGGCACGCCGGTGCGGCGCCCGCTCGGCCAGTTGAAGCTGCCCGATCAGGAGCGTCCGGTGTTCGGCGCGTGCCGCCGGCTCGACATCGAACTCGAAACGGGCTTCGTGATCGGCCAGGCCACGGCGCTCGGCGAGCCGGTGGCCTGCGAGCAGGCCGAGTCGCACATCTTCGGCATGGTGCTGCTCAACGACTGGAGCGCGCGCGACATCCAGCAATGGGAATACGTGCCGCTCGGGCCGTTCAATTCGAAGACGTTCGCCACCACCATCTCGCCGTGGATCGTCACGCTCGACGCGCTGGAGCCGTTCCGCGTCGCGCAGCCGGAGCAGGAGCCCCAGCCGCTGCCGTACCTGCGCCACGCGGGCGAGCACGGCTTCGACATCCGCCTCGACGTGCTGCTGCAACCGGAAGGCGCGAGCGAGGCCACCGTCATCAGCCGCACCAACTTCCGGCACATGTACTGGACGATGGCGCAGCAGCTCGCGCATCACACCGTGTCGGGCTGCAACACGCGCGTGGGTGACCTGATGGGCTCGGGCACCATCAGCGGGCCGCAGAAGGATGCGTTCGGCAGCCTGCTGGAGCTGACCTGGGGCGGCAAGGAACCGCTCGCGCTGAACGGCGGCGGCACGCGCAGCTTCATCGAGGACGGCGATACGCTGACGCTGGCCGGCCACTGCCAGGGCGACGGCTACCGGATCGGCTTCGGGCCGTGCGTCGGCACGATCCTGCCGGCGCTCGCGGGCATTCCGGGCGGCATCGAACTGGCCGGCGGGGAGCGCCGCGATGGCTGATCTCACGCTGCATACGTATTTCCGCAGCTCGGCCTCGTATCGCGTGCGCATCGCGCTGAACCTGAAGGGGCTGGACGCCGCGCAGGCGCCCGTGCATCTGCTGCGCGGCGGCGGCGAGCAACTGGGCGAGGCCTATCGCGCGATCCATCCCGACGGCCTCGTGCCCGCGCTGGTCGACGGCGATGCGCCGCCGCTCGTGCAGTCGCTCGCCATCGTCGAGTATCTCGACGAGTGCTGGCCCGAGCCGCCGCTGCTGCCCGCCGCGCCGGCCGATCGCGCGTTCGTGCGCTCGGTGGCGTTGCAGGTGGCCTGCGAGATCCATCCGGTCAACAACCTGCGCGTGCTGGCGTATCTGAAGGGCACGCTCGGCGTGAGCGACGCGCAGAAAAGCGCGTGGTACGCGCACTGGATCGAGACGGGTTTCGCGTCGCTCGAACGGCGGCTCGCGGCCGATTCGCGCGTGGGCCGATGCGTGTTCGGCGACACGCCGGGGCTGGCCGACCTGTGCCTCGTGCCGCAAATCTGGAATGCGAAACGTTTTGCCGTGCCGCTCGATGCGTATCCCACGCTGATGCGCTTGTACGCGCACGCGTCGGCGTTGCCCGCGTTCGCCGCGGCCGAGCCGTCGGTGCAGCCCGATGCGGAGCCGCCGCCCGCGCGTTGACGGGCGATTCGCGGCAGCCTTGCCACGCGGCGCGATGCTTCGGCTCGCGCCGTTTTTACGTTTTACGGTTGCGGTTCTCCTCCACTCGTGACGCGGAGTCATCGATGTCCTGACGGCGCGGCCATTCGTCGGCGCGCGGACGCGGCGTACGCTTCGGTCGGTCGCATGCAGCACGCCTCGCGTGCCATGCGCTCCCAGGAAAAAACGTTCAGTGATCCGGAGGATTGAACCATGTATGCAGTGACTGGCATCAGCGGCAAGGTGGGTGGCGAAGTGGCGCGTACGCTGCTGGCGGCGGGGCAACCGGTGCGCGCCGTGCTGCGCGACGCGTCCAAGGCGGCGCGCTGGGCGGCGCTCGGTTGCGAGATCGCGATCGCCGAGATCGGCGACGCGGCCTCGATGACGCGCGCGTTCAGCGGCGCCACGGGCGTGTTCCTGATGACGCCGTCGAACTTCGATCCCGCGCCGGGCTTTCCGGATACGGTGGCGAACAGCGTGGCGGTGCGCGAGGCGATCGAAGCGACGCGGCCCGGCAAGGTGGTGTTTCTTTCGACGGTCGGCGCGCATGTCGAGGAGCCGAACCTGCTCAACAATTCGAAGCTGACCGAAGCGATGCTGCGCACGCTGAGCGTGCCGGTCGGCCTGTTGCGCGCGGGATGGTTCATGGAAAACGCGTCCTGGGATGTGGAGGCCGCGCGCGCGGGCGTGGTGCCGTCGTTCCTGCAGCCGCTCGATCACCCCATTCCGATGGTGGCGACGGCCGACATCGGCCGCCATGCCGCGAGCATGCTGCGCGAGCATTGGGACGGCGTGCGCATCGTCGAACTCGAAGGCCCGCGCCGCTACAGCGCCGACGACATCGGCGCCGGCTTCGCGGCCGCGCTCGGGCACGCGGTGCGGATGGAGCCGGTGCCGCGCGATACGTGGGACGCGCTGTTCCGCTCGCAGGGCATGCAGCATCCGCTGCCGCGCATGCGGATGGTGGACGGCTTCAACGAAGGCTGGATCGATTTCGAGGGTGCGGGTTGCGAGCATCGCGTGGGCGAAATCGAACTCGACACCGTGCTGGCGGGCCTGGTGGCGCGCTGAACCACGCGGCACGGCATCACTCGGAATCCGCTATGTTGAACGCCTTCGCTCAAGGAGCCGCCATGAAACGCATCTTCATCACCGGGTCGGCCGACGGGCTCGGCCTGATGGCCGCGCAATTGCTGGCCGAGCAGGGGCATCGCGTCGTGCTGCATGCCCGCAACGCTGTGCGTGCCGACGAGGCGCGCCGCCAATGCCCGGCCGCCGAGGCCGTGGTAACGGGCGATGTCGCCACGCTCGACGCGATGCGCGAGGTGGCCGCGCAGGCCAATGCGCTGGGCCGCTTCGACGCGGTGATCCACAACGTGGCCGTCGGCTATCGCGAGCCGCGCGTGGAGACCGCCGACGGCTTGCCGCATGTGTTCGCCGTCAACGTGCTGGCGCCGTATGTGCTCACCGCGCTGATGCAGCGCCCGCAGCGGCTCGTGTATCTGAGTTCGGGCATGCATCACGGCACGCGCGCCGCGCTCGACGATCTGGACTGGACGCGGCGGCGCTGGGCCGGTGCGCAGGCCTACGCGGAGAGCAAGCTCTACGACGCGCTGCTCGCCTTCGCGGTGGCGCGCCGTTGGCCCGAGGTGCTGTCGAACGCGCTGGAGCCGGGCTGGGTACCGACGCGCATGGGCGGCGCCGGCGCGCCCGACGATCTCGATCAGGCGCATCGCACGCAGGCGTGGCTGGCTGCCGGCGACGACGCGAACGCGCGCGTCAGCGGGCAGTATTTTTTCCATCGCAAGCTGCGCCGGCCCGATCCGGCCACGCACGATACCGCCTTGCAGGCCGCGCTGCTCGACGCGTGCGAGCGTTTGTCGGGCATTGCATTGCCCGATTGATTGCCGTGTTTTGTGAGGGCGGCGGGGCGATTGTTTAGTCCTGCCGCCTAAAAAATTTGGACTGTCACAATCATCGGCTAGAATAGCGGCCTGTCTTAGGGGAGTAGTCTGCTTTGCCGCCCCGGCAAAGCGCCGACGTCAACATAATTGACCTGAACCGGTCATGGCGTCGGCAGCCGTGTGTCCCACGGCCTGGCGAGACCTATGACGTTCCTTCCTCCCGGGCCGGGCTGGAAGGCAGCGTCATGGTTGCGTCGCCTGGCCCGTGGAGATAACAACAGATGTCCCTCAATCCCTCCTGCCGTGGTGTCGTCTTCGTTGCGGGGTACCCGCGATGATCCTGACGTTCGTCCTGTTGCTGGCCGCGGCCGGCATCATCTACTTTTCCTGCGAAACCTTCGTCAATGGCGTGGAATGGCTCGGCCAGAAGCTGAACCTGACGCAGACGGCCACCGGCACGATTCTCGCCGCGTTCGGCACCGCCTTGCCCGAGAGCGTCGTCACGCTGGTGGCCGTGGCGTTCGGCGATTCGCCGGCCACCAAGGAGATCGGCGTGGGCGCCGCGATCGGCGGGCCGCTCGCGCTGAGTACCGTGGCCTATGCCGTGGTCGGCGTCTCGCTGCTCGCGGTGGCGAAGCGCCTGGGCCGCGCGAGCGAGGTGCAGGCCAATACCGCGCAATTGCGCCGCGACCAGCTGTGGTTCCTGGCGATCTTCGTCGTGAAGATCGGCGTGGGCCTCGTGGTGTTCCAGTACAAGCCGCTGCTCGGCATCGGCTTTCTCGCGGCCTACGCGGTGTATTGCTGGCGCGAACTGACGGCCGACGGCGATGGGGGGGGCCATGGCGAACTCGAACCGCTGATGCTGCGTCCGCGCTCGGACAATCCGGCGCTCGGTTGGGTGCTGCTGCAGACGCTGGGCGCGCTCGTGGTGATCTTTGCCGCGTCGCATCTGTTCGTCAATCAGATCGAGGCGGTGGGGCCGTGGCTCGGCATGAGCCCGCAATTGACGGCGCTGCTGTTCAGCCCGATCGCCACCGAGCTGCCTGAAATCATGAACGCGGTGATCTGGGTGCGGCAGGGCAAGGAGCGGCTCGCGCTGGCCAACATCAGCGGCGCGATGATGATCCAGGCGACGATCCCCACCGCGTTCGGCGTGTTCTTCACGCCGTGGCATCTGGCGACGCCGTCGGTCCTGGCCGCGGTGATGACGGCCATCGCGATCATCTATCTGCAGTTCGTGTTTCGTGCCACGCACATCAATAGCCGCCGGCTGACCTGGGTCGGGGCGTTGTATGCGGTGTTTGCGGGCTTGTTGATCGTGATGTGATGGGGCGTGACGCCGGGTCGCCGCGCGCCGAGGGGGGCGGGCGGGGGCCTGGCGGCTCAAGTTCCCGTCACGCCAGAAAACCAGGGGGAGGCCACCATGATCGAATTGCTGGAACCGTTCTCTCGCCAAATGGCGGAGGACCTTCTCTCCGTCTTTCCGAATTGGCGCGAGCATATTTCTTTTATTTCGGAATCCGGAGAGAACCGCCTCAAGATCCAAGTACCGCCGCCCGTGGGATCGAACGGCGATTCGTTGGAGATTTATGTGCTGGACGATCAGGACGTGATGGTGTGCTACGCGTCAACGCATGGACATTTCTTCTCCGTGCTGGGCACTGAGGACGATCCGCACGGCGCGATCGAATTCATCCGGGAGATTCTCGATGAACGACGCGCCGTGGTTTCATACATCTGGCTCGGAGACGCGGCGACGCCAAATGGCTTTGTCGCCAGCGGCTCGGTTCCGGTGGGCCGGATACCGTCCGCCAATCATGAGTATTACTACACGACCTTGATACGCGTGCGTTCATGGAAGGGGACTTACGACGCGGAGTTCGATGCGCCGTATATCAAGGACAAACCGCAAGGCGATTGACGGTAAATCGCGCTACTCCCCATCCCCTCACCGCCGTTCCGAAACCGCATCACTACATCCCGGCTTGTCAAACAACGCCGCCATCCCGCAGGCCGACGCATATATCCGCCAGCTCGAATGCGCGACGCCGCGTGCTTCGATCACATGCTGACGCGTTTGCGGATCGAGCATGTGGATATAGGCGTCGTACGCCCGCCCGCGATCGTAGCGCGTGAGGCCTTGCGCGTCGGCCTCGCAGTTGTGTCCGACCGAGTCCTCGTCCGGCGAGTTGTCGGCGGTGCCGAGCAGGTACACGACGTCGCGCTGCAAATAGCGGGCTTGCGCCGCCTCGGCCGTGGCCGGCGCGCCCGCGTAGGGCGGCACGCCGGTGCGCAGCCCGTAGTTCCAGCGCTCGAACGTCGGGCATCGCTTCGCGTCGAACGGCGCGAACGCACCGTTGCCATCGGGGCGCACATCGGTGAAATACAGGTAGGTGGCGGGGTTGGCGACCACGTAGCGGATCGCGATCGGTTCGCCGCCGAGATCGGCCTCGCCTCGCCCGAGCGCCGCATAGCGCTGCACATACTGCCCGCCCGCCGAATGCCCGGCCAGCACGATCGAGCGCAGGTTCGGAAACAACGCCCGGTTGGCGAGGCGCTTGAAAATCTCGTCGACGACCTCGAATGAACTGATCGCGACCGGGCCGGTGGACAGCCGGGCGCGCGGCCAGTCATCTTCGCGCCAGCGGAGCATCGTGTCCGGCAGGTGATGCGCGGCGATATCCTTCGCCGTTAGAAATTGTGGGGTGATCAGCATCGCGTCGCGTGCGTCGGGGCCGGCGAGTCGGGCCGCGTGCTCGCCCGAGGCCAGATCGCGGCGCGGCCATCCCGGTATCACGATGACCGCGCGCGTGACGTCGGGCTGCGGCCGCGTCCAGTCGCGCGACACCGCGATCGGCACCTGCACCGCGCCGGACGGCGTGGCGAGTTCCAGCCGCTCGGGCTGCACGATCGGCACGGGGCTGTACACGACATCGCGTTCGCGCATGGCCGGCGCAGGAGCCGGCGTATCGGCCTGCGCCGCCACCGCCGACATCGCGGCCAACATCAGGGGCCATGCATAGATGAGTGTTCGTTGCAGACGCACGCGCCATCTCCTCGGTTTTCGTTGATCTTGTTCATCAGGAAACGAAGCGGGAGACGGTTGCGTTGACCGTGCGCGGCTCCCGAACCCCGGCCGAGATTTACGGCGTATTACACGCGTCGCGCTACCCGCTTCTCGCCCCGCGCCCGATCGACATCCGCGCTGCGATACATGCGTTCCGGAATCTCCCCGAGCCGCGACCCATGCACCTGCCGCTGCTGCAATCCATAGAACTTCTGAAAGTTCATGATGAGCGGCGACCAGCGGTCGGGATCGATGCGATTCGGGTCGCCGTCGACCAGCAGGTCGGGATGCACATGCACGCGGGTAATTCGGACTTCGAACAAGCTGATGAAGCCGCGCGTTTCGGGGTTGTCGTCGCCGATGCCATGCGTGGCCGCGAGCACGGCTTCGAGCTGGATCGGACATTCGAGCGCGCGCGGCGGCTTGACCGTTTCCGAGGCAATCGGCGTCATGCCGGCCCGCCCGAACTTGTCGGCCTCGTGTTCGTAGCCCATCGCGCGCCTGAATTCGGGCATCGGGTTGGAGCCGGTGGTGCGGGCGATCGCGTCGACGGCGCCCACTTCGGCCGGCGACGGCAGGTTCAGCACGCATTCGCCGGTGCGGATCAGGTTCTCGGGCGTTTTCGACGAGGCGGCGAGGCCGAGCACGGCGCGCCAGCCGAGCCAGAAGCACGACGACATCGGCGCGAGGTTCGCCGAGCCGTCTTCGTTCGAGGTGCTGATCAATACCACGGGCGTGCCGAGATAGAGGATGGACGGCTCGCTCGCAACGTGCGGGGCGATCGGTTCACGGGGAGAGTGCATGGCGATTCCTTTGGGGGGAGAAGAACAGTGCCCCCATCGTGACCGACACGAATGCGCCCGACGCCCCGATTCTTGCGCTCGCACTACGCCCTCGAAAATCCTTTCACGTTCATTTCGTTAGTCTTAACGAATCGTTGACATTCCCCTCCCTAGAATCCGTATCGCAAACAACAATCATTTGTATTTACAGAGAAAGGATAAGCATGTTGTCGTATCGGGGAAGGGGGAAGCGTCCGTCGGGGCTGCTGACGGGCATGCTGGGCGCGACGCTCGGCATCGCGATGATCTCGGGCGCTCAGGCCCAGGCGCAGGCGGTTGCGGAGCCGGGCGGTGCCACCGACACGGCGACGCCCACGGCCAAAGCCGCGCAATCGGCTCAACCCGCCACATCTCCCACCGCCGCGCTGCCGGCCGTTTCCGTGCACGAATCGCGTTCGTCCTACCAGACCGAATTCGTCCGCTCCGAGCAATTCACGCAACCGATCCTCGACATGGCGCAGAGCGTGGCCGTGATCCCGAAGAAGGTGCTCGACGAGCAGCAGGCCCAGAGCCTGCAGGAAGTCCTGCGCAACGTGCCGGGCATCACGTTCACGTCGGGCGAGGGCAATCTCGGCTGGGGCGACATGTTCACGATCCGGGGCTTTTCGTCCGAACAAAGCTTCACGGCGGACGGCATTCGCGATGCGGGCCTGGCGAGCCGCATGGACACCTTCAACACCGAGAGCGTCGAGGTGTTCAAGGGCACCGGCTCGATCGAATCGGGCGTGGCGGCGCCGGGCGGCAGCGTCAACCTGATCACCAAGGAAGCGCACCTGGGCGATGCCTATCATTTGCAGGGATCGCTTGGCAGTGCGAGCTATCGGCGCGTCACGGCCGACCTCAACAAGCAGCTCGATGACACCACGGCGCTGCGGCTGAACCTGATGCGCCACAGCAACGACGTCGACGGCCGGGCGGTCACGAACTACGACCGCTGGGGCGTGGCGGGCTCGCTGGCGATGGGGCTGGGCACGCCCACCACGGTCACGATCGACTACCTGCACCAGCACGACGACAACGTGCCCGACGGCGGCATTCCGATCCAGCGCGGCACGGGCGGCGCGCCGATGCCGGGCGTCGCGCGCAACGCCTGGTATGGCGACCCGAACCTGTACACGGACCGCACCGAAACCAACCGCGTGACGGTGAAGGCCGCGCACAACGTCAACGACAACGTGCGTATTTCCAACATCACGCGCTGGGAGCAGACGGACCGTGTGACGGTGCTCGCACCGGCCCGCTTCAACAGCACGGCCGGCACCTCGCTCGGCTACGTGGGCACCGGGCCGCTGATCACGAGCGCCTCGGGCGTGCAGTCGTACAGCGGCTACGCGCTCGATCCGAACATGAACGGGCTGGCCGTGATGCGCGGCAACAACTACGGCACCTCGAAGCGCTACGACATCGTTGCGAACGAAACCAACCTGAACCTGTCGTTCGACACGGGCCATATCCATCACGACGTGGTGGCGGGCGCGGAGTTCTATCACGAGCGCTACGGCGACCTCACACGCACCGTGCTCGGGCCGGCGACCAACCCGGTGATGTCGTTGAGCAATTCGTACGGCACCAGCATGGGCGCGGTGCCGACCGTGGAAAGCGGCGCGGGCGATTACTCGGCGGTGACGGACGGCGGCGTGTACTTGCGCGATACGGTCACGCTGACGCCGAAATGGATCGTCGACGGCGCGATTCGCTACGACCGCTTCTCGGTCAAGCAGGTGAACGGCGCGGCCAACGCGCATACCGTCGCGCGCAGCAACGACGGCGCCTGGAGCGGCCGCGCCGGCATCACCTACAAGCCGGTGCCGTTCGGCAGCCTGTATGCGTCGTACAGCCAGGCCACGCAGCCGTCGGCGGTGGGCGGCACCACCAACAACGTGATCTACGGCGACACCACCAGCCAGAGCGTCAAGCCGGCCACGGCCAAGACCTGGGAAGTGGGCACCAAGTGGGACCTGTTCGATCGCCGCCTGTCGCTCACGGGCGCGCTGTTCCGCACCGAACTGAGCGATTCGTGGGACTACGGCGACAGCACCACCACGGTGGTGCGCCAGTTGCCGCCGAAGCGCGTGGACGGTATCGAGCTGGGCATGTCCGGCAACATCACCGACAAATGGTCGGCGTTCGCGGGCTTCGCCGGCATGCGCGGGCGCATCACGAAGGGCGCGAACGAGGGCGCGCGGCCCGGCAACGTACCGAACGCCACGTTCAACCTGTGGACGTCGTACCAGCTCACGCCGAAGTTCGGCGTGAGCTACGGCGTGCAGTATGTCGGCACGCGCCGCTACACCGACAACGCCTATGTCGGCGGCCAGAACAACACCAGCAGCACGGTGAACGGCGCGAACGGCAAGCATCCGGTGTACGTGGCCGACAACGAGAAGGCCCCGGCGTTCTGGCTGCACTCGCTGGCCGCGCGCTACGACGTGAACAAGCATCTGACGGTCAGCCTCAACGTGCAGAATTTATTCAACAAGTTCTACTATTCGGCGATCGGCGCGTCGCTCGACGGTTATCAGATCTACGGCGTGCCCGGCGCGGGCCGCACGGTGCTGATGACGGCCGACGTGAAGTTCTAGGCATGGGCGCCATGCAGCCGCATACGGGAGAGCAATCATGATGGTGGAAGTGCCGGGCGTGTTCAGCCCGGAAGAAGCGGCGGCGATCGCCGCGCGGCTGCGCGCGGCCGATTGGGTGGACGGGCGCGTCACGGCCGGCGTGCAATCGCAGCGCGTGAAGGACAACCGCCAGTTGTCCGGCGACGATCCGCTCGCGCGCGAAGTGGGCGACGAGATCATCCGGCGGCTCGCGCAGCACGCGGTATTCATGTCGGCCGCGCTGCCGAAGAAGATCTACCCGCCTTTGTTCAACCGCTATGCGGGCGGCGAAGCGTTCGGATTCCATATCGATAACGCCGTGCGCGGCATCCGCGAATCGCGCGAGCGTGTGCGCACCGACCTGTCGGCGACGCTGTTCCTCTGCGAGCCGGATACGTATGACGGCGGCGAACTGGTCGTGCGCGACACGTTCGGCGAACAGCGCGTCAAGCTCAAGGCCGGCGACATGATCCTGTATCCGGGGTCGAGCGTGCATCGCGTCGCGCCGGTCACGCGTGGCGAACGGCTGGCGTCGTTCTTCTGGATCGAAAGCCTGGTGCGCGAGGATGCGCAGCGCAGCCTGCTGCTGGAGATGGACGTGGCGATTCAGCGGCTCACGCAGCAAGGCGCCGACGAAACCTCGCTGCTGCAACTGACGGGCAGTTATCACAACCTGCTGCGGATGTGGGCCGACGTCTGAGTCAGAAGCGCCGCTTCGGCTCGTCGGTTCGCAGGTCGATCCGGAAGCGGCAGCCGCGCCCCGGCGCGGAATCGAGCGTGACGCGCCAGCGTTGATGCTGGCAGATCCGCTGCACCAGCGACAGCCCGAGCCCGAGGTTGCCGGCGTCGGCGTGCTCGCCATGCACGAACGGCGCGAACACGCCCGCCTGCGCCTCGAACGCGATGCCCTTGCCGTCGTCGCTCACCTCGAGCGAGCCGGGCGCGGCGCGCACCAGAATGCGCGTGCCGCCGTCGGCATGTTGCAACGCGTTGCGGATCAGGTTCGACAGCACGATGCGCAGCAGTGCTGACGGATAGCGCGGCACGGTAGCCTCGTCGCCCGTGTCGTCATCGGTTTCCAGTTCGAGCGCGAAGCCGCGCTGCGCGGCCAGCGCGCGCCAGCGGCCGGTTTCGTCGCGGGCGGTTTCCACCGCGCCGGCCATCAGGAAACCGTGCGTGTCGCCCGCGCCGCGCGACAGCATCAGGTAGGCGGCCAGTTGCTGGTCGATCTCCTTGGTGGCCGTGTGCATGCGCTGCAGCCGGCTGCGTTGCGCGTCGCTCAAGCCCGGCCCGTCGAGCAGCAGCTCGGCCGAACTCGAAATCACCATCAACGGCGTGCGCAGTTCGTGGCCCACGTCGGCCGTGAACAGCCGTTCGCGCTGCAACGCCGCTTCGAGCTGGTTGTAGGTTTCGTCGAACGCGGCGGCCAGCCGGCCGATCTCGTTGTCGGGATATTCGTGGGCGAAGCGCGTTTGCGGCGGCAGCGCGGGCCGCTCGCCCACCTGCGCGGCGAGCCGCAGCAGCGGCCGCACGAAGCGCCGCGTGATGGTGCCGCCGAGCATGAAGGCCAGGATCAGCGCGCCGGCCATGGTGCCCACGGCGATCCAGTGCGAGCGCTGTTGCCGGTGTTCGAACTCGGTGTAGTCGCGCAGCAGCAGATATCGTGTGGCGTCCTGATCGTCGACCATCGCGTGCCACTGGCGGCCGTCGTGTTCGATCTTGCTGAAGCCGGGCGGCAGCGCGCGCAGCCACGGCGGAAACGCGCTGCTGCCCGGTGCGCCGTGGAAGAAGCGATCCTCGCGGCCCACGTCGCGCCCGTTCAGGTATTCGTCGCGAATCCGGTTGACGGCCATGCCCATGTCGATGCGCTGCAAATGCACTTCGAGCGTATCGATTGCCCACAGCGAGGCGAGCGACAGCAGCGCGGCCACCACGACCGCCACCAGCAGGTAGGTGAGGATCAACTGGCGCGCGAGCGTGCGCCTAGGGTTCCACACGCTGCGGGTCCTGAAGCTGGTAGCCGATGCCGTGCACGGTGCGCAGCAGCGGCGCGCCGTACGGCTTGTCGATCACCTGGCGGATCAGGTGGATGTGCGTGCGCAGGCTGTCGCTGTCGGGCGGCGAATCGAGCCACAGCGCTTCTTCCAGCCGCGCGCGGTGCACCACGGCCGGGCTGGCCTGCATGAGGATCTGCAGCAGCTTGAGCGGGGCGGGCGGCAGCCGCAGCGTGTCGCCCGCGCGCGTCAGCGTGCGCGTCTCGACGTCGTAGGCGAGATCGGCCACCTGCAGCGTGCGTGCTGCCGGGCGGCGCGTGCGATGCAGCAGCGCCTTCACGCGCGCGGCCAGCTCGGCCAGCGCGAACGGCTTGACGAGGTAATCGTCGGCGCCCGCATCGAACCCTTCGAGGCGGTCGTCGAGCGTATCGCGCGCGGTGACCATGATCACCGGCGTTTCCAGCCGCGCTTCCTCGCGCAGCTTGCGGCACAGGCTGTAGCCGTCGAGCCGCGGCAGCATCAGGTCGAGCACGATCAGGTCGAATTCGTGCGCGGTGGCGAGCGCGTAGCCCTGCAAGCCGTCGAACGCGCAATCGACGATATGGCCGCGGTTGCCCAGATGGCCGGAGATATTGGCGAGGATGTCGGGATCGTCTTCGACGACGAGGATACGCATGGCGGTGCCGCGGAAGGATGCAAATAAGAATCGTTGGCGATTCTACCGTGCCGGGCGGGCTTGCGCGCGTCGATCCGGCGGCATCAAGGCAAAACGGCCGGCCCGATCAACTCGGGGCCGGCCGTTTTAGGCAGGACTGCGATGCAGTGCTGCTTAGACGTTCTGAAGAAACGCCGCCAGGTGGCGGTTGAACGCGCTCGGGCGGGCCATGTTCATGCCGTGCGAGGCGCCTTCGATCGTGACGCGCGACGCACCGTCGATCCAGCCGGCCAGCGCGGCGGCGTTCTCGCGATACGGCTTCGGGCTGTTCTCGCCGTCGATCATCAGCGCCGGGCAGGCGATGCGGCTGGCCACCTCGGCCGAGAACGCCGGCAGCGGGTCGCGCAATTGCATCGACAGCGTGCGGGCGTTGTCGGTGGTCATGGTGCGGAAGCCTTGCGGGCTCTTTTGCCAGGAGCCGGCGCGGCTGACGGAATCGACGAACAGTTCGAGGCCCGCATCCACTTCGCCATTGGCGATCAGCGATACCGCACGCGTGCGCAGGCGCTTGGTTTCGAGCGAGAGCGTGGTGGGCGTGGAGGCTTCGATGCCCGTCAGCGTGCCGCCCGGGTCGCACAGCGTGAGCGAGCGCACCAGTTCCGGGAAGCGCAGCGCCACCTGGAACGCGACGCTGCCGCCGCGCGAGTGGCCGACCAGGTGCACGGCGCCGGCGTCGAGCCCGCGCAGGAACTTGCCCACTTGATCGGCGTGGTTGCTGACGCTGAAGGCGGGCAGGTCGTCCGACGGCTCGGCCGGCCAGTAATGCGTCAGGCTCGGCGCGATGCAGGTGAATTGCGTTGCGAGGCCGGCGAGCTGCGGTTGCCAGAATCGGAAGTCGCACAGCGAGCCGTGCACGAACACGACGACGTCGCCTTCGCCCGTCTGGACGTAGGGCATCTTGATGATGGGACCGGGACCGGGAAGGTCCAGCGATACGGGTGCGGCGAGAGAAGCGACGGGGTTCACGATCAGTTTTTGAATAGTTCCGGGCGCAATGATAATGGATTTCCCTGATATGCCTACCCGGTGCCAAAAAACCACAACGTGGGAAGGCCTGTGGCCGGTGCGCTCGTATTTCTATCAAGTATTTGAATTTATTGTATTTATTTGGATTTCTCGGGCTCGCTTCGGTGCGGGAATGATCGCCCTGATTGTTCTAAGATTTTGTAGTAATAAGCGTTTGCAAGGGGCGGTTTGTCGCGGATGGCGGTTGAGGGACGGTCTGGAAGGCGAAACGGGGCAGGATCAAGGCTTGCTTTTACGCCGCCGAACCGGGCGCGCCTCGACGGCGCAACGATGATTCGATAGGAAAACGTAATGTTTGGTGCGAGGCGCGGCGGCACGCTGCGCGGCCGCGCCGGTTCGCGCCACGTTCTACAATCGAGGCCGCTGCACACGTTGCGCACGCAATCGCTTTGCCCGCATCCTCGTCACCTCCTCATCCGCCCGTCGCCCTACCGCCATGCCCAATTCAGACCTGCCCGACACCGGCAATCCCGTCCGCTCCACCGACGCACCGCTGCCGTATCGCGCGATTCTGTGGGACATGGACGGCACGCTGTCCGACAGCGAGCCGCTGCATTACGCCTCGCTGGTGGCCGCGCTGCGCCACTTCGGCGAGGAGCCGGACGATGCGCTGCACGCGCAGACGTTCGGCATGACCGGCCGCGCCTCGTACGAATTCTGCGTCGAGCGTTATGGCCGTGCGTTCGATTTCGCGACGTGGTCGCAGGTGCGTTTCGAAACCTTCATCGCGAGCCTCGGGCAACTGCGCGCGCGCGAGGGCGCGCTCGAACTGTGCCGCGCGGCGCAGCACGCGGGCCTGTATCAGGCGGTGGTGTCGAACGCCGGGCGCAACACGCTCGAATCGGGTATCGCTGCGCTGGCGCTCGGCGAATACCTGACCGTGGCGGTGTGTGCGCACGACGTGGCGGCCGGCAAGCCCGCGCCGGACGGTTATCTGCTGGCGGCCGAGCGGCTCGGCGTGATGCCGGCGCAGGCCGTGGTGGTGGAAGACAGCCCGCTCGGCGCGCGAGCCGGGGTGGCGGCCGGCATGCGCGTGCTGGCCTGGCTCGAAGCGGGCAGCGAGGCGAGCCTCTACCCGGAAGCCGCACAGATCGTGCGGACTTCAAAACAACTGGCGGCGGCGCTGGGCCTGTCGATCGACGACGCGGCCTGAGCGGCCAATCCTGCGGCCCGAAACCGAACGTCCGACCCGTTGCCGCTGGTGCAACGAACGGCGATACTCTCGTTCGCCGATTCACCCGCTGCCAGGCCGAGGCGTTCGAAACGCCGCGCCGGCCGGATCGAAGCAATAACAGAACAGAGGAACAAGCATGGACGTATTGGATGTGGTGATCGTCGGGGCCGGGCATGCGGGCGCGAATTGCGCGGCCGAATTGCGCAAGGCCGGTTTCGATGGCAGCGTCGCGCTGCTGTCCGACGAGGCCGAGCTGCCCTACGAGCGGCCGCCGCTGACCAAGGATTACTTCACGGGCGAACGCGGCGGCGAGCAGATCCGCTTCCGCACCGCCGAAGCCTGGCTCGAACGCAATATCGACGTGCGCCTGTCGCAGCGTGTCGAGGCGATCGAGCCGGAGGCGCACCGCGTGCGCCTGGCCGACGGCACCACGCTCGGCTATCGCAAGCTGGTGTGGGCCGCGGGCGGCGCGCCGCGCCGTCTGGCCTGCGAAGGCGCGACGCTGGCCGGTGTGCACGTGATTCGCGGCAAGCACGACATCGACGGGCTGAAGGCCGATCTGGCCGGGCGCGAGCATGTCGTGATCGTGGGCGGCGGCTACGTCGGCCTCGAAGCGGCCGCGTCGCTGACCAAGCTCGGCGGCGTGCGCGTCACGGTGATCGAGGCGCAGGACCGCTTGCTGGCGCGCGTCGCGGGCGCGGCGCTGTCCGCGTTCATCGAGGGCGAGCACCGCGGGCGCGGCGTGGAGATCGTCACGGGCGCGCAGGTCACGGCGCTGAAGGGGCAGGACGGGCGCGTCACGGCCGTCGAGCTGGCCGATGGCCGCTCGCTCGCCGCCGACGTGGTGATCGCCGGCATCGGCATCGTGCCGACCGTGCAGGGCCTGCTCGACGCGGGTGCGCAGGGCGGCAACGGCGTGGTGGTGGACGAGCAGTGCCGCACCAGCCTGCCCGATGTGTACGCGATCGGCGATTGCGCGCTGCGCGTGCATCCGCTCGTGACCGGCCACGCGCTGCGCATCGAGAGCGTGCCGAATGCGCTCGAACACGCGCAGATCGTGGCCGCCTCGATCGTCGGCAAGCCGCAGCCGAAGCCGGGCGTGCCGTGGTTCTGGTCGACCCAGTACGACCTGCGCATCCAGATGGCCGGGATTCCCGATGGTTACGACGAGGTCGCCGTGCGCGGCGACGTGGCGGCCCGCGCGTTCGCCGTGTTGTATCTGCGCGCCGGCCGCGTGATCGCGCTCGACGCCGTCAACGCCACCAAGGACTACGTGCAGGGCCGCGCGCTGATCGCGGCTGACGTGACGCTCACGCGCGAACAGCTGGAAGACCTCGGCGTGCCGTTGCAGGCGCGCATGCCGGCGGCCTGAGCCTGCCGCCTCCGGTTCGACGCAGCGCGCCCGCCGTGCCGCGTCGAACCGCTTCCCGTCTTCCGAACCCGCCTTCCGAACCGTTCACTTCGGCAATCGCCGAAACGAGCTTCGCGATTCCGGTATTTTTCCCGTACGGTCGCACTTCTACACTGGCCCGATCCCCTAGAGACGGAGCCACCATGTCCACCAACGCCTACGACAGCGGCCGCCTGAACCTGCCGTTCGTCGGCATCTGCACGTTCGCCAAATCGCCACTGTGTCTCGACTGGGATCACATCGACGCCGATATCGCCGTGATGGGCGCGCCGTTCGATTGCGGCACGCAATGGCGCGCCGGCGCGCGCTTCGGCCCGCGCTCGATCCGCGAAGCGTCAACGCTGTTCTCGTTCGGCCACGGCGGCGCCTACGATTTCGAGGACGACGTCACCTATCTGCCGGCCGAGGACGTGAAGATCGTCGATATCGGCGATGCCGACATCGTCCACACCAATACCGAGCGCAGCCACGACAACATCGAGTTCGGTGTGCGAAAGATTTTGGAAGCGGGTGCGCTGCCGGTGGTGATGGGCGGCGATCACTCGATCAATATCCCCTGCATCAACGCGTTCGCCGGCCAGGAGCCGTTCCATATCGTCCATATCGACGCGCACCTCGATTTCGTCGACGAGCGTCATGGCGTGCGCTACGGTCACGGCAACCCGCTGCGCCGCGCGGCCGAAAAGAGCGTGGTGACGGGCATGACGCAGATCGGCATCCGCAACGTGTCGTCCACGGCGCGCGAAGGCTATGCGCAGGCACGCGAGATGGGCTCCGACATCATCTCGGTGCGCGACTTGCGCCGCCTCGGCATCCAGGGCGTACTCGACAGGATTCCGAAGGGTGTGCGCTATTACCTGACGATCGACATCGACGGCTTCGATCCGTCGATCGCGCCGGGCACCGGCACGCCGAGCCACGGCGGCCTGCTCTATTACGAAGGGCTGGAGCTGTTCGCCGGGCTGGCCGCGCAGGGCGACGTGATCGGCATCGATCTGGTGGAAGTGGCTCCCGACTACGATCACTCGGGCAGCACGTCGATTCTGGCCGCGCAACTGCTGCTCAACACGCTCGGCCGCGTGATGCACCAGCGCAAGCTGCGGCGGGTCGAAGCGGCCAACGCCGAAGCCGTAAAGTAAGGCACCCGAAGTAAAAAATCAGACGGCAAACCGGCGGGGCCGGGTTCGCGCTTACCGCGCGGCCGGCCCCGCCAGCGCGTCCGCCGCCGCGATCAGGCATTCGCGGAATGCCTGCACCACGCGGGTCGGCTCGGCGTTCTTGCGCGTGACGATGTCGAAATCGAGATGCGTGGCGTAGCGCGCCGGATCGATGCGGCGCATCAGCCCGCCATCCACCCACGGCTTCGCGTAGTGCGGCGGCAGGAAGCCGAGCGTGTTGCCCGACAGGATCAGCATCGCGCGGCCCTCGACGTTGTCGACGGTGGCGGCGGCCTGTGGCAGCCCCAGCAACGCCAGCTCCTGCTCGGCCAGATACGAGCGCGCGGCGAGCCGGCACCCGGCCAGCTCGGAGGCGGGCACCTGCCCGTCGGCGCGCGCGGCGAGCGGGTGCGTGGCCGCGCAATACAGGCCCTGTTCCTCGCGGTAGAGCGGCGTGTAGGTGATGCCCGGCGTGCGCGTGGGAAACGGCCCGACGGCCAGATGCAATTGCCCGTCGAGCACGTGCTGGACGAGGCTGGCCGGCGCGGCGATCTGCAGGTCGAGCCGCACTTCGGGCGCGCTTTGGCCGAACTCGCGAATCGCCGGCAGCAGCGGCGAATGCAGGTCGGTCAACGTGGCTTCGATCAGGCCGAAGCGCAGCACGCCCTGCAGGCGGTTGCGCACCGCGCCCGCTTCCATGTGAAAGATTTCGACCGCGCCGAGCAGCCGTTGCGCGGCATCGTAAAGCCGCGCGCCGTCGTCGGTCAGCCGGAAGCCGCTGCGGCCGCGCTCGCACAGCCGCAGGCCGAGACGCGTTTCCAATTGCGCCATGTATTCGCTGATGCCCGAGGCGCCGATGTTCAGCGCCGATTGCGCCGCGGAAAAGCCGCCGCACTGCGCGATGGTCGCGAAGATGCGCAGCAGCTTGAGGTCGGTATCCTGGATTTGCACGTGAGTCCCTCATGCACGATGATCGAAGCCCGGCCGCGCAACGGCGCGGTCGGGCTTCGTGAAAACGCGTGGCGCGAGGGCGGCGTGCGGAGCGCTTACTTCTCGCCCGGCGCCAACGCCACCTGGGTGCCGTTGCGGTACGTGTAGATCGTGATCGGCGAATCGGTCAGGTCGCGGTCCTGGTTGAAGCGGTAGTGGCCCGAGATGCCGTCGGCGTCGATCGCCTGCAGCGCCGCGCGATACTTGGCCGGATCGGTCGAACCGGCCTTGACCATCGCCTGCGCCACGATGTTCACGCCGTCGTACAGCGCCGCGCTGTAGGTCAGCGGCGGCGTGTTGAAGCGCTTCGCGTAGTCGGCCGAGAACTGCCGGCCGGCCGGCGTCTGGCTCAACACCGGGCCGCCTTGCGGGCAGTACACGTTGCCGTCCACCGCATCGCCGCCGAGCTTCGCGAGTTCCTCGTTGCACATTGCGTCGCCGCCGAGCAGGTAGCCCTTCATGCCGAGGCGCTGCATCTGCTTGCGCATCGAGCCGGCCTGCGCGTAATAGCCGCCGTAGAACACGCCTTGCGTGTTGGCGCCCTTGATATGCGTGAGGATCGCGAGGAAATCGGTGGCCTTGTCCGACGTGTATTGGCGGTCCACCACCTCGATGCCGTTCGCCTTCGCGGCCGCGATGAACTGCTCGGCGAGGCCCTGGCCGTAGGCGGTGCGATCGTCCACCACGGCGATGCGCGTCACCTTCAGTTGCTTGGCCGCGAACGTGCCCATCCGCGCGCCGAGCTGCGTGTCGCTCGCGGAAATTCGGAATACGAACGGATAGCCGTGCTGCGTGATCGACGGGTTCGACGCCACCGTGGCCAGCACGATGTTCGCGTTGTTGACGGGGGCCGAGATCGGCAGCGCCACGCCGGAATTGAACGGGCCGAAGATCGCATTGACCTTCGCGTCGATCAGGTTCTGCGCGACCGTCATGCCGGTGCGCGGGTCGCCGGCGTCGTCCTGCGAGATCAGCTCGAAGCGCGTCTTGCGCCCGCCGATCACCAGCCCCTGCGCGTTCAGGCGCTCGATCGCGAGCCGCACGCCGTTCTCGTCATCCTTGCCGGTGGCCGCCTGCGAGCCCGTGAGCGGGCCGGTCAGCCCGAACTTCACGACCTGCTCGTCGGCCGCATGCGCGCCCGTCGCGATCGTCCCGCCGGCAAGCGCCGCGAACCCCATTGCCATCCAGTGCTGTTTCATCGTTCTCTCCTCGTGCTGAATCGGTGTGCCGCCCTGCCGACCCACCGTCGGCGCCGCGTCGAGAAGCATTCTGGAGAGCCAAATTTGTCGAAAGTATTTGCGATTTCAGAACTACACTTCGGCGAAGTCCGAAGTATAGGTCGCCAAAAAAGCGGGGGCGGCGGCCGGCCGCTCGCGCTTTTGCTTCAGCGCGTGCCGGCGACGGAGGGGCGGTTGCCGAGCGAGCCGAACACGAACGTCGAGGCCACCGTGATCGCGCCGACCAGCAGGAAACTCATCCGGATACCGAACAATTCGCTGCCGTCGGGGCCGGCCAGCAGGCTCGCGAAGCCGCCGCCGATCGATACGCCCAGGCCCATCGCGAGCATCTGCACCATCGAGAACAGGCCGTTGCCGCTGCTCGCGTCGCGGTGCGAGAGATCCTTCAGCGTGACGCTGTTCATGGCCGCGAACTGCATCGAGTTCGCGCCGCCGAACGCGGCCAGCAACGCGAGATCGACCAGCAGCGGCGTATGCGGGGCGATCGCCGCGAAGCCCAGGATCGACGCGCCCACGATCAACGTGTTCACCTTGAGGAACGGCACGTAGCCGAAGCGCTTCACGAGCGGCGCGATCCAGCGCTTGGTGATCACGCCGGCGATCGCGGCCGGCAGCAGCACGAGGCCCGCATGCAGCGGCGAATAGCCGAAGCCGAGCTGCATTTGCAGCGGCAGCAGGAACGGCACCGCGCTGGTGCCGATCCGGCACACCAGGTTGCCGATCAGGCCCGTGCTGAACTTGCGATCGGCGAACAGGCCGAGCCGGAACAGCGGGCGCTCGCGGCGGCGCGCGTGCGCCACGTAGCCGAGCACGGCCAGCGCGCCGCCGAGCGTGGCGGCGGCGATCCACATGCCGCGCGCGGGCACGGCCGGCATGTCGAGCGCTAGCGAGCAGGCCAGCATCGCCAGCGACAGCAGCACGCAACCGATCAGGTCGAACGGCTCGCGTTCGGCGAGGCCGTCCGCCGGCAGGTAGCGCAACACGGCGAGCAGGCCGACCGCGCCGATCGGCACGTTGACGAAGAAGATCCAGCGCCACGACAGCGCCTGCGCGAACCAGCCGCCGAGCGTCGGGCCGATGATCGGGCCGACCTGGGCCGCCACCGAGACGAACGCGAGCGCGCCCACATAGGCTTCGCCGGGCACGCTGCGCAGCACCGCGAGCCGCCCGACCGGCAGCAGCATCGAGCCGCCGATGCCCTGCACGATGCGCGCGATCACCAGTTGCGAGGTGGTGTGCGAGGCCGCGCAGGCGAGCGAGCCGATCGAGAACACCAGGATCGCGGCGAAGTAGACCGAGCGCGTGCCGTAGCGGTCGGCGAGCCAGCCCGAGGCGGGCGTGAGCATCGCCATGGTCAGCGTGTAGGCCACCACCACCGAGCGCATCGACAGCGTGGCCTCGCCGAACGCGTGCGCGATCGACGGCAGCGCCGTGTTGACGATGGTGGTGTCGAGGGCTTGCATGAAGAAGCCGGCGGCTACGATCCAGAGCAGCGCCGATTGAGAAAGAGATCGCGTCATGAGTCGGGGAGGAGCGGCAAGTAACGAAACTGAAAGCCGGGCGGCGTTCAGTCAGAGCGTGACCATACGCCGGTTCCTCGATTATTGCGCGATCAATCGTTGCCGGCTCAATGGGATGGCTGCGCACCGGCCGGGCCGCATTGCGCGTTGGCCCCGACCACGTTGTCGTTGCGCGGGTCCGGGTCGCCGCCGACGGTCACTACCGACAGCGCGGCGCCCGCGTTGCGGTAGCGGTAACTGCAATAGCCGACGCCGGTGCCCGAGCAGGTGTCCGCCTCGATCACGCCGTGTTTCGCCAGGTCGGACGCCGCGTCGTCGGGGCCGGGCTTTTGCGCCGGGCGCACCGGTTGCCAGCCGGCCGCGATCAGGATGGTGCGGGCCGCGGCGATCGATTTGCCGAATACGTTCGGCACCGTCGCGCGCCCGCCGCAAAACGAGCGTGACGCGGCCACGCCGGTCAACGCCAATCCTTCGTCCTGCTGATGTAATTCGGCCACCGGGCCGCCGACGCGTTCGCCCTCGCCGATCAGCAGGCCGCCGGTTTCGAGCGGATCGAGCGTGCCGAACTGCCAGGGCGCCGAGCGGGCGAGATAGGCGAGCGCAACCAGCTTTGCGCCGTCGAACACGCCGAGGTTGGTGTTGTGCGGCGTGCAGATCGCGCTCGTGCCCGGATCGAACCCGCTGGCGAACGACACCACGCGATAGCGGCCGAGCGAGGCCTCCGACATCGCGAACCAGCCCATCGTCTCGACCGCGCGGCCGGCCGGCGACAGCGCTTTGGCGTCGAGGCGATAGTGCGCGCAGAACTCGGGCAGCGGTGCGCGTTCGGGCGAGCGGGGCAGCACGGACAGCGCCACCAGCGAGGTGCCGGCGACCTCCGAATGGGTTCGAACCGATTGGGCGAAAGCGGGCGGCGCGATTGCGTACATGATGCTTGCGCACGCAACCATGAGGGATGTGGGCGATGCGTGGCGCGGCCGGCGCGACGCCCGATTCGCGCCAAGGGCGACAAGGGAACGGAGCATGCTGACTCTCTGCGGGATATGGCGTGATGCGGCGCGTGCGGGCGGCCATGCCGGCTGCGCCGTCGGGTTTCGTACGAGCCGGCGGCCTGCGCCAACCGGCGCCCGCCGAGCGACGCGGGCGCCGCCATGATGCCCGAAATCGCCGTCCGTGCGTCCGGATGCAAAGTTCCGGATTCCATACGATTGAGACGCATGGAAACGAATCGTGGACGGAAGGGCACTCGCGTTTTCGACTGGAGAATTTAGGATTCAGCTTCACGAAAAGCCGGAAACACACGGCTCGCGCTGAATTCTCAAATTGATATCGTCATCTTAAGGATGACGAACCGCGTGGGGTCCCGCAGGGATCGTCGATCGATGGCTCGTTGTCGCGGGTGCCAGGCCGGCGCAGGCGAGCGCTTGCGCTCATGAGAGACAGTTCGACCGCCAGACAGTTCCGGCAGAGAGAAACCGCGGGCCGCGCGCCTGCCGACTTTTGAAACGTTTGGCTTGCGCGCCTTCCCGGCGCCGGGCAATTCACCGCATGTAGCGGGCGTCCGAACCGGCAGTCGAAGCGACTCGATTCGAGCTGGGGCCGTCATGAATTTCCGCCTGTTAATGGTGCCGTCGTTGCTGCTCGCGCTCGCCGCCTGCGTGCAGCCGCAGCCGAGCAACATGGTTCGCATCTGCGACGATCAAGGTTGCGCCGATCGCCCGAAGAACGTCGTCACCACCGAGCTGAAGGACGATGCCCAGGATCGGGAAGACCCACGCATCGCCGCCCTCAAGCAGAGCGCGAAAACCCAGCCGAAGGCCGCCTACGATCTCGGCCTGCGCTATTTCCGTGGCGACGGCGTTCGTCAGGACAGCTATCAAGCGCTCAACTGGATGCGCGAAGCCGCCGAGCACGGCGACCTGCGCGCGCAGAAGGCGCTCGGCGTGTTCTACCTGTTCGGCCTCGAAGAGATGGGCTCCGATCCGCGCGAGGCGGACAAGTGGCTGTCGATTGCCGCGGGCCGAGGCGACAAGGAATCCGAAAAATTGCTGAAGCAGGCGCGCGAGGCCAAGAAGGCCGACGAGGACGATTTCAAATGGCGTTCGCAATGGCGCGACGTCTATTACGGCTATTGGAATTCCGGCTACACCTACTACGGCGTCTGGCAGCAGACGACCTGGTACTGGTATTGACGGATTCCTAAGCATGGGGGGCCGCGACGGGGAGACCTACCTTTCGCGAACCATGCCGGGGGGCTTATCGAGGTTCGCACCGAAGCGTAAGCCGGACATCGTTTCACATCATTCGACAACGACATGAACATCACTTCCACCCTCAGGATCACGGCAGCCGCCGCGCTCGCCGTTTCCCTCGCCGCGTGCGGCGGCATGGTGACGCCCGGCGGCCAGAACGTCGGCGTGACCGGCGCGGCCGGCGGCGCGACCAGCGCGGGCGCCGATACGACGCTCGAGCACTGCGCGTCTCCGCTCGGTACGATCGCAGTCGACGACGGCCGCAACGCGGATTGGTTCGGTCCGTTCGGCAGCGCCACCAAGATCACCACCATCGATCCGCTGCTGCGTCTGGCCGTGCAGCAGTCGAACTGCTTCGTGATCACCTCGGTCGGCAACCAGAAGACCGATGCGCGCCTGCAACGCATCACCGCATTGCAGCGCAATTCCGGCGAATACCGTGCCGGTTCCAAGCAGCAGAAGGGCCAGCGCGTTGCGGCCGACTACTACATGGAACCGAACATCGTCATCAACGATTCGGCCATCGGCGGCCTGGGTGGCGCGGTCGGCAGCATCTTCGGCGGCGGGATCGGCGCGCTGGCCGGCACGCTGAAGAGCAAGGCGTCGGTCGTGACGCTGACGCTGTTCGACGTGCGCTCGGCCGTGCAGATCGCGGCAGCCGAAGGCAGCTCGACGGCCACCAACTGGGGCGCGGCGCTGGCCGGCTTCGGCGGCGGCGCGGGTGGTGCGCTCGGCGGCTTCTCGTCGACGCCGGAAGGCAAGGCGACGGTCGTGGCGTTCATCGACGCCTGGAACAAGATGGTCGTGGCACTGCGCAGCTACAAGGCGCAGGACGTGCGCGGCGGCCTGGGCCGCGGCGGCGCACTGAAGGTTAACTAAGCATTGCTCCGCGACGCGCGGCGGCCCCGAGGCTGCCGCGCGGCCTGCTTCGCTGCTTGCGGGCCGTTATCTCCGCGTCGTTTTTCCATCGCTTCATTGTTTCGAGGTCGCCATGAAAAAAGCCGCCGCGCTGATCGCGCTCGCCTGTCTGACCCTGTCCGCTTGTGGCGGGGACGATTCGTTGTCCGTAGCATCAGGTTCCTCATCGTCTGGCTCGTCGGGTTCATCGGGCGGCACGAGCGGCGGTTCGTCGGGTTCGGGCAGTGGTTCGTCGGGAAGCGGTTCGTCGGGCTCGGGCAGTGGCGGCAGCACGTTCACGTCGCGTTTCGAGGCGCTGACGTCCGCCGCCGATGCCACGAGTTTCCTGGCGCAGCTCAACGCCGAAGGCGCGAAGGGCTTTCGTTATGTCGGCGACGAGTTTTTCTCGGGCGACGGCGCCACGACGCATTCGATCTACGTGAACGACGGCTCGGCCGGCACCTATACCTACGAATTGCCGAGTACGCAGACCACGCAGAGCGCGTATCTCACCCAACTGAATTCGGAAGGCGGACGCGGCTTCCGCTACGACAGCGACCTGACCTACGGCACGCTGTATCGCAACGACGGCTCGTCGGCCACCTACAGCTACCAGTTCCAGTCAAACAATTCGAGCCCGGCCGATTTCCTCACGCAAGCGAACACGCAAGGGCAATCGGGCTACTGGTTCGTCGGGCCGACCTCGATCGGCGGCGCGTTCCTGAACCTGTACGCGAAGAACGGCGCGTCGAGCGCGACCTACACCTACGAGGCGCCGGCCGCGCCGGCCAGCGCGAGCGATTTCCTCACGCAGGCCAATGCCGAGGGCGCACGCGGCTTCCGCGCCAAGGGCACGCAGGTGTTCGGCAGCAGCTCGGCCACGGTCTATGTCAAGGACCAGACGCAATCGCCGACCTTCACGTATCAGACGGCCACGCCGCAAACCACCAGCGCCGCGTTCATCACGCAATCGAACACGCTTGGCGCGCAGGGCAACGCGTATTTCAGCGACATGGCGTTCGGCACCTCGCCGCCGGCGATTGTTTCGGTGTACTTCGCGCCGAAGAATTGCACGGGGTTCCTGTGCACCACGCTGAATCCGCTGATTCAGAATTGAGCTGAGCGGGAACCCGCGGCGCGTTCCGATGCCGATACGCGCCGCGCAACGTTCACAGCGACACGAACGCCCGCATCCACTCGCTGAAATTGGTCGCCGCGGCCGCCTGCTCGGCCGATGCTTGCGTCCACACCGAGTCGCGCCGGAACTCGCGCGCCGAAATCTCGCTCGGCGTCGCACCGAACTTTTCCTTGAACAGCCGGCTGAAGTGCTTCTCGTTGACGAAGCCGTGCCGCCACGCCACCTCGGATATCCGCATGCGCCTGGCGGTCGGATCGATCAGCACGTTGCGCGCGCGATGCAGGCGCTTGTGCTGGATCAGCCGCGCCACGCCGCCGGTCGGCTCGAACAGGCGGTAGAGCTTCGAGCGCGAGATGCCCATCGCCTTGCAAATGCTGTCCGGCGTCAGATCCGACGACAGCAGGTGCCGCTCGATATAGTCCTTCACGCGGTTCACGAACATCGCGTCGAGTTCGGTTTCGGCCTGCTTGAGCGTGTCGAGCGTCGGTGCGAGGCAGGCCACCAGCATGTTCTTGGTGGCCTGGATCGCGTAGGACATTTCGTCGGCGCTGACCTGCGGGATGTTCCGGCGCAGTGATCGCAGATAGTCCGCGAGCAGCGCGCCCATGCCGTGCGACAGCGAACGACCGTGCAGCGAGGCCGCGCCGGCCGGCAGCAGGTCGCGCGGAAGCACCATGCAGATGGTGTCGCCGGTCGTCACCTTCAGGTCGAACGGCGTGGCCAGATCGAGCAGGCACATGTCGCCCGGGCCGATGTTCATCGTGATGTTGCGGCCGGCCGTGCCGTACAGCGTTTCGCTGATCTGCAATTGCAGGTAATAGCCGTCGAGGCCGTCGGAACGGATTCGCTGCGGCGAGCGGCTCATCGCGTGTTCGACCTGGTGATCGGGGCGCAGCCATTGACGGCCGCCGAACATGAGCTGATCGAGCAGCGTGAAATCGAACTGCGAATCGTACGGCACGTGGTCGTCTTCCAGCATGCCGATGTCGAACAGCGCACCGGTGTCGGCACGCCAGGCATCGAAACGTTCGCGTTCGGGCGCATAGGCCGTCGAAAAACGGTAACTCAACCCCTCTGAAGTCGCACTCATCTATTGTTATTGCCCGTTATTTTTAAAATACCGGCGGTCAATCCGCTTTCGGAAAAATCGCCCGATATATGTTTTTCTAACGGAGCGTCATGCCGAAAAATACCGATTCCGGTGTTGGCCTAAGCATGTCGCGAGATGTAAACGGTTTCGCGACAAGCTTTCGTTGTGTCTTTACGGATATTACACAGATCGTAATTTGGATAGGTGACATTTTTCTGATGAATGGAAAATGAAAGCTTCCTGAGATCACACCGAGGCCACGGCTGGCGGGCGTGACAGCCCGATCGGCGTTGAATGGAGAAAAGCATTGCCGGAAAAACCGGGCCGGATCTCCTGAAGAGGTTGCGATCCGGCTTTCCGAATTTTTCTAATAGCGTATCGCCCTGCTTCCAATCGAATTCGAATGAAAGGCAATGCCGCGTGGTATCGCCGTCATCCATTGCGCAATGGCGTTTCGACTGCCGTAAATCGTCAGGCTGTCGCGAGGGCTTTTCGTTTCAACGTTGCGGGCGCAACGATTGCGGCGGCGCGGGCGCGCTCCGCATTGGTTCGGCGCACGGTGCGCCAGGCGTCGAGATAACGGCCGACCGTGGTGGTGTCGAGTTGCGCGTCGTGCAGCGCGATGAGCGAGGCGAGTGCGTCGCGGCCGGCATCGTCGAGCCGGTACGGCGCGCCACGCAGATACGTGCGTTCGAGTGCGGATTCGGCTTCGGCGGCGAGGCTGGGCGCATCGGCACCGGCATCGGCACCCAGCGCCACGGCCAGACGCACGACGTTCGCGAGCACGGCAAGCGGCGACGGATCGCAGCCGCCGCCGAGCAGGCGCGCGAATGCGAGGTGATGCTTGAGCTGGAGATCGCGTTGCTCGTGGGCCGGCAGCGGCCCGTCGAGCGGATGGGGGGCGGGGGTAGGCATGAGCGAAAGAAACAGGCGTGGCAGCGTGGCAAAAGGGGCGGCCGGCAGCCGCCCCGCATCGCCTGATCAGCTGCCGACGATCGCGCGCGTCGCGAAGAACAGCACCGACGGCCCGAGCAGGCAGCCGACACCGGTGTGGAACGTCGAGATCAGCGCGCCGTACGGCACGAGCCGGCGGTCGGTGGCGGCCAGCCCGGCGGTCACGCCGCTGACGGTGCCGGCCAGGCCACCGAAGATCATCGCCGAACGCGGCGTGCGCAGGCCGAGGAAACCGGCCGCGAGCGGCGTGCCGATCATCACGATGATGGCCTTCACCAGCCCGGTGGCGATGCTCAATGCGATCACGTCGGAGCTGGCGCCGATCGCCGCGCCCGTGACCGGGCCGACGATGTAGGTCACGGCGCCCGCGCCGATGGTGGTCATGCTGACGGCATCGGTATAGCCGAACGCGCGCGCCACCAGCGCGCCGACGATGAACGGCAGCACCGTGCCGAGCAGCAGCGACACCACGCCGATCAACCCGGCGCGCCTGGCCTCGCTGGCCTGCACCTCGAACGCGGTGGCGACGATCGCGAAGTCGCGCAGCATCGCGCCGCCCATCAGGCCGACACCGGCAAACAGCGGTACGTCGGCAATGCCTTTCTCGCCGTGCGTGACCACGCCGCCGACCCAGGCCAGCGCGAGGCCGATCAGGATCGCGAACGCGGAGCCGTGCACCCGGCCGCGCGTCAGGGTTTTCGACAGCATCATCGACACCCACATGACGATGCCGACCAGCGCGAACGCGGCTACCAGGCCGTTGTGCGCAACGATTTTCTCGAGCATGGAAATCATCCGGGCCTCCGCTCAGGGCTTGGCCGGCGCGAACGCCGAATCGTCGTTGCCGACGCGCGAGAGCACGGCGATGCAGCAGGCGCACACGGCCACCGCGCCGAGCGCCGCGAGCAACGCGACGGGGCCGCCCTTGAGCGCGGCCACCACGTTCTGGTTGGCGGCCATCGCCACCACCACGGGGATATACATCGCACCCCAGAACGTCACGCCCGCTTCGGATTCCTTCGGAAGCCAGCCGCGCCGGTGCAGCCAGATGCGCAGCACGATGAGCAGCAGCATCGCGATGCCGACGCCGCCCACGTTGGTTTTCACGCCGATGGCGGCGCCGAGCAGATCGCCGAGGAACAGGCCGGCAAGATGGCAGAACGCGAGCAGCGCGGTGCCGTAGATGATCATGATTGTCTCCATGTCTGTTGGATGTGTCGGCGGCAGGGCCGCCGCCCGGCGGTTCGTCGCTGCGAACGCGTTCTCGGGCCTCGTGGTGCCGGACGACGGGCGTACCGGCCGAGACAGTCTAGTCCGGCCGGAATCTCGCATTTATGAAGTTGTCCGGATGATTCAGTGGGAATGACAATGCGGGCCGCCGTTTCGTCCGTGAAAATGCACGACAATCGTGCGTCCGTCGCCGGCCGACCGCGCCGGCCGATCATTTCGATATCGAGGAATTCATGGATTTGCTGGCTGCCATGCGCGTGTTCGTGCGCGTCGTCGAGCGGGGCAACCTGTCGCGCGCCGCGAAGGATCTCGGCCTCGGCCAGCCGGCCGTCAGCGACCGGATCGAGCGGCTCGAACGGCACTTGGGCGTGCGCTTGCTGCTGCGCAGCACGCGCGCCGTGTCGTGCACCGACGAAGGTTCGTTGTTCTATCGAAAGAGCAAGCTGGTGCTCGATGCCGCCGACGACGCGCGCGAGGCGGTGGTGCCCGGCGGCGACGCGGTGCGCGGGCGGATCCGGATCGCCGCGCCGCACGGCCTCGGCGACGTGGTGTTGCCGGCGCTGCTCGGCGCGTTGCGCGCGCAGCATCCCGAACTGCACGTCGATCTGATCCTTAACGACGAGCCGACCGACCCGGTGACCGAGGGCGTCGATCTCTCGCTGCGGCTGGGCCGCCTCGGCGACGGCAATTTCGTGGCGCGGCGGCTCGGCCATGTGCGCCGCGTGCTGGTGGCCTCGCCCGGTTATCTGGCCGCGCACGGCGCACCGGACACGCCGGCCGACCTGGTGCGGCATCCGTTCATCCGCGTGGCGGGCCTGTTCGGCGACGGGCAGATCCGGCTCGAGGAGCGGGCGGGCTTGTCGCCTGGCACGTCGCATGCCGCGCCCGTCCATATCGTCACGACGGTCAGCCACTGGGGGCCGGTGCGGCAGTTGCTGCTCGACGGCTGCGGCATCGGCGTGTTGCAGGAGATCGTCTGCACGGACGCGCTGGCCTCCGGCGCGCTCGTCGCGCTGCTGCCCGGTCACACGGTGCCCGGTTTCGACCTGCATGCCCTGCTGCCCGTGGTTCGGCCGGTGCCGGCCAGGACGCAGCGCGTGCTGGCCCTGCTCGAACAGCACCTGCCGGACGCGGTGCGGCAACCCACCCAAGGCGCGCCGGACGATTGATCAGGTTTCCCGATGACTGAGATCGGCCGCGCGGGCCTACCGGCGCGTGGGCCGCGCGCTTAACGTGGGCGGCCACATCATTCGTCGAGGCCGTGCCATGTCGTCACTGAACCTGAAACTTCTGGGCCCTTGCCTGCTCGCGATCGCGATCGACGCCATGGGCTTCGGCCTGGTGTATCCGATCATGGCGGCGATCTTCTCCGATCCGCACGCGGGCATCGTCGGCACAGGGGCCGGCCCGGCGCTGCGCAATTTCTATCTGGGCCTCGGCTACGGCGTCTATCCGCTCTGCATGTTCTTCGGCTCGTCGCTGATGGGCGAACTGTCCGACGGCTACGGCCGCCGCCGAATCCTGCTGCTGTGTCTGTTCGGGCTCGCGCTCGCGTACCTGCTGATGGCGCTCGGCGCGTGGTGGCCGAGCCTCGCGCTGCTGCTGGTCGGGCGTGGCCTGAGCGGGCTGATGGCCGGTTGCCAGGGCATCGCGCAGGCGGCCATCACCGACGTCAGCACGCCGCAAACCAAGGCCTACAACATGAGCATCATGTCGATGGCGTTCAGCGCGGGCGTGATCGTCGGGCCGGTGCTGGGCGGTTTGACGTCGGACCCTCGCATCCTGCCGGCCTTCAATTACGGCACGCCGTTCCTGCTGGTGGCCGCGCTGTCGGCGCTGTGCGGGTTCTGGACGCTGCGCCGCTACCGCGATGCACGGCCGCCGCGCGGCGCGCGCCGCGTGGATTGGCTGCTGCCGCTGCGGATCGTGGCCGAAGCCGGCCGCGATCGCCGCATCGCGCTGCTCTCGGCCGTGTTCTTTCTGATGCAGGTCGGCTACGGCCTGTATCTGCAGACGATCATGCTCGTGCTGCAGACGCGCTTCGGCTACACCAGCGCGCAACTCGGCCTGTTTAGCGGATTGATCGGCCTGTGTTTCGTGTTTGGCCTGACGGTGATCGTGCGGCGGATGTTGCGCATCTGGCGGGTGGTGGCGATCGCGAAACTGGGCCTGCTGGTGGCGGGCATCGCGCAGTTGCTGTCGGCGCTGCTGCCGCACGAAGGGTTGCTCTGGGCGTTCGGGATGGTGGTCGGATGCTTCGACATGGTGGCGTACACCACGCTCTACACCGCGTTTTCCGATGCGGTGAAGGTCGAGCGGCAGGGCTGGGCGCTCGGCGTGGCCGGCTCGGTGATGGCGATCGCGTGGGTGGTCACAGGCCTGCTGAACAATCTGCTGCCGCTGCTCGGCGAATCGGGGCTCCTGATCGTCGGCGGCACGGGTTTCGTGCTGAGTTTCGTTTTGATGCTGGCCTATGGCCGCAAATGGGCGCCGGTGACCGTCGGCACGGCTGCGCGCGCCGAAGGATGACAGGCGCGGCCGTTGCCCGTCACCACCGCAACACCTTCGGCCCGATCACCGCGCCCACCAAAGTCGGCACCAGCATGCCGAGCAGATACCACACGCCCCAGAACGGCACGCCCATCTCGGGGCAGTGCAGGCAGTAGACGAGCGTGGCCAGCGCGCCGGCCAGCAGGCCGCCCACCGCGCCGGTCAGCGCCAGGCGGGTGGGCGCGAGGCCGCGCAGCGCGGCCATGATCGCCACGAAGCCGGGCGCGGACAGCATCGCGATCGCGAACGGGCAAACGCGCCAGGTCGCGCCGAGCACGAGCGCCAGACGCTCGCCGGACGGCGTGCCGGCCAGCATCACGGCGGCGCACAGCCAGACCGCCAGCACCGGCCAGGCGATCAGCAGCCCGGGCCGCGCGGCGCGGGCGCCGGGGCGCGCGAGCTTGGCGACGGTGGCGAGCGCGCCGGCGGCCAGCGCGAGCGGCAGCGCGACCTTGGCCCAGAACAGCGGCGTGCGCGCGATCTCGGCGAGATCGTGGCGCAGCCCGAGCACGGCCAGCATCAGCACGAACGCGCCTGCCACGCCGGCCGCGATGGCGACGGCGAAGCGCTTGGTGGCGGCATGGCGGTCGACGCGCGGGGCGCCGGTCGCCAGCATGGAAATCAGGTCATCGGTTTTCATGGTGTGTCCCGCATCGTGGCGGCCGGGCGAATCCCGTGCCGTGCGGCGATGTCATGAGTTCGCTTCGGTGGCGCGGATGGTTACAGCGGAAACGAGAAATTCCCGAAATTCTACGATGATGCGCCGCTGCCCGGGGCGGGGGCGCCGGCGCTGACGCCAGCACCGGCGCGGATTCCGGCCACCGTCACCGCCAGCGTGGTGCCCGTCGCGCCCGAGGCGATCCGCAGCACGCCGCCGAGCCGCTCGACGCGCGCGCGCAGGCTGCCCATGCCGATGCCGCCGTGCGGGCTGGGCGCTTCGGGGTCGAACCCGCGCCCGTTGTCGGTCACGCTCAGGCTCAGGCCGGCGGCCGGATCGTCGGTCACGGCGATGTCCACGCGCGTCGCGCCGCTGTGGCGCAGCGCGTTGGTCACGGCTTCCTGCAGCACCCGCATCACGTCGAGGCAGACGGCGTTCGGCAGGTGCAGCGCGTCGATGCCGCTCAGTTGCCAGCGGCAATCGATGTCCTGCGCCTCGAATGCGCGCGCGAACCGGTGGCGCATCGGCGCGATGAAGCCGTCGAGCGTGCGGGTGCCGGCGTGGTCGAGCGAGGCGGCGTCGATGATGATGCGCAGGTCGTCGCGCAATTCCTTCAGGATGCCGAGGAAGCGCGCGGGCGGCATGTCCTGCGGCGCGTGCTCGAGCGTCGTGATGCTCGACACCAGCGTGCCGCCGAGGCCGTCGTGCAGGTCCTGCGCGAGGCTCAGGCGTTCGCTCAGTCGCGCGTTGGTGACCTGCAGCGCATGCTCGCGGTCGAGCGTGGCGCGCAGCTCGCGCTGGGCGTCGGCCACCGCGCCGGTCAGCTCGTCGTTGAACTGCTCGATGCGGCGCAGGTTGGTGACAAAGCGCCAGGCCAGCACCAGCGCCATGCCGATCATCTCGAACTGCGCGGCGATCGACGAGTAATAGATGTTGTCGGACAGCACGCCGAGGAACGTCAGGATGTCGTGCACGCAGGCCGCGATGAAGATCAGCATGCAGGCCGACAGCGCCAGCCGGTCGCCGCGCGGCCAGCGCACCGCGAACACCACGAAGCCGCTGCAGCAGGCGATGAACACCAGCGCCGGGATCAGCGCGATGGCCGCGCGCACCGTCTCGATCGCCTCGCGCGGCGCGGCCAGCATGGCCGCCACCTGCGCGGCCGACAGCAGCCACAGGCCCCATTCGAGGCGCGGCAAGCGGCGGCCGGCGAAGCGCAGCGTGAACATCGCGAAGCCGGTGCTGAACACCACCACCGCGATCGACATGGCGGCTTCCCAGCCGTCGGTGCTCGGGAACGGCCACGGCGAGGTGGCTGCCTGGTTCAACTGGAAGCACCACCAGGCGATCGATTGGAGTCCGAACCAGCCGTACACGCTCTGGCGGCGGCGCATCAGCCACAGCACCACGAAGAAGCAGCCGAGCGTCGAGGTCACGGCCAGGCTGTAGAGCTGGAGGTCGCGGCGGATTTCGTGGGCATGGCCGTAGCGATGCTCGACCACCCCGGGCGGCCCCACCACCACCGCGCCGAGGCCCGGCGCGTAGGCGGACAGGCCCGACACGCGGATCAGCAGCGTATCGGCGTCGGCGCGCAGCAGCGGCGCGGGCAGCAGCCAGCGGCGCGGCGAGTTCCAGGCGCGGCTCAACGGTTCGACGAGTTGCGGATCGTTGGCGATCAGCGTGTCGTTCAGATACACCGCGCCCGCCATGTTCAGGTAGTCGACGAAGGCGGCGGCGGGCTGGCCGGCCAGGCAGCCGGCGGCCCAGTTGATGCGATACCAGACCACGCCGTCGAAGCGCGGCCAGCGCGTGGTCCAGACGTCGGGCAGCGTGACGGGCACCCAGCCGGTGGCGGGCGGGGTGTTGTCGGTCCAGCCGGCGGCGCGCGCGGCGTCGATCCGCAACGGGCAGCCCTCGGCGCGCGGCGCGGCGAACGCCGACGGGATCGCGCGCGACGGCGCCGGCGTGGACGACAGCGCGAAGCTCGGCGACGTGAGATGCGGCGACGGGTTGAAGCGGCGCGACGCGGGCTGGGCGGGCGCGGTGGCCGAATCCGAACCGGTGTCGATGGCCGGGATGGCCGAGGCCGGATCGGCTTGCGCGGCCAGCACGGTGGCCGGCGCGGCCACGGTTGCGGCCACCGCCATGAAGCCGGCCGCGAGCAGCGCGCGGGCGAACCGCGTCGCGCGTTGCGCGCGGAGGCCAACGTGCACCGCCAGCCCAAGCCAAAACCACCCGAGCATCATCGTCACCGAACCGGCTACGGCACTCCACGGCGGATTCCCGCCCGGGCCGGTGCCGCGCTCAATCCGCTGCACGCCCGGTTTCGATCTGTGATCGCAGATGCGCCATCTGTCGGAGCTGCCGTGCATGGGCTAGGGCAGCAAGCCGTGCGCGCGCGCCTCGAACACGGCCTGGGTGCGCGATCGGACGGCCAGCTTCTTGTAGATGTTCTTGATGTGGCATTCCACGGTCAGCCGCGACAGCGACAGCAGCTCGGAAATCTCGCGGTTGGTCAGGCCCTTGCTGACGATGCCGAGGATCTCGATCTCGCGGCGGCTCAGGCGCACCGGCGGCGCGCCGTTGCGCGACGGCAGCAGGCCGGTGGCGGCCGGGCTGCCGGGGGCGGGCGCGGCGTTCACGGTGGTGTCGAGGATATGGCGCGCGACGAACGGATCGATCGGCGCGCCGCCGCGCAGCACGCTGCGGATCGACAGGGCGATCTCGAGATCGTCGCGTTCCTTGAGCAGGTAGCCGGTGGCGCCGGCCTGCAGCGCGCCGACGATGGTCGGGCCGGTGCTCCAGGTGGAGATCACGACGATCGGCAACGCCGGATCGGCCTCGTGCCATTCGCGGATCAGTTCGATGCCGGAGCCGTCGGGCAGGCCGATGTCGACCAGCGCGATCGCGCACGGCTGCGCGGTGCGCATGGCCCGGGCTTCCGAGAGGCTGCCGGCGTATAGCAGCGCGTCGTCCGTGTAGCCGAGCGAGGTCAGGATCGCGGTGAGACGCCGCTGCATCAGCGGCTCGTCATCGACGATCAGGAGCGGGCCGGGTACCAGGGGTTCCGGTGGCAAAAGCGTCATGGGTGCGTATCGGTGACGAAATCGGGCGTCCGCGCCGGGTGGGCGGCGGAGCTGCGCTCGCGGGTCGCGAGGCGATGTCATCGCATGATACGCGAGGGGCCGGTCAGCTTCCTTACGGATTTTGACGTTTTGGGTGCATCTACACATTCGGCCGGGAACCGGCACGCGATGCCGGCCCGCGTCAGTCGGCGCGGCCTCCGGCGGCGCCTTGGGCCGGGCCGCCGATGCGCGCCGACGCCGGGCCGTCGCGCGTGCGAAGCACGGCGAAGCCGCCCGCGAACGCAAGGCTGGCGACGGCGGTCACGGCGATCAGCGGCACCGCGCTGCCGTCGGCCGCGCCCGTCAGCCGGTCGAGCAGGGCGCCGCACAGCGCCGTGATCGCCATCTGGATGAAGAAGAACAGCCCCGAGGCGGCCCCGGCGATCTCGGGGAACGGTTGCAGCACCGCGAACTGGCAGGCCGGGATCGCGATGCCCACCGCCACCATCGCCACGAACATCGGCGCGACGAGGGTGAGCGCGCTCGGCGCGTGGCCGAGGTTCAGCGCGCACAGCGCGGCGGCGGCGGCGAGGTTCAGGCGCGCCGCGCGCGCCAGCACGGCGTCGGCATCCATCCGCGCGTGCATCCGGCGATACAGCGCCGAGCCGGCCAGATAGCCCGACACCGTGATGCCGAACACGGCCGCATACGCCGCGTCGGACAGGTGCAGCCGCCGCTGGAACAGCGCCGACGAACCGGCGATGAACGGGAAATACGTGCAGTAGACGAAGCTGATCGACAGCGAGTAGCGCAGGAAGTGGCGATTGCGCAGCAGCCGTGCGTAGGTCGCGCCCAGCCCGCGCAACGGATGCGCGCCGGCTGCCCGGGCGATCGCCTCGCCACGTGTCTCGGGCAGCAGGCGCCAGGTGAACCACGCACCGGCCACGCCGCCGATCGCCAGCATCCCGAACACCGCGCGCCAGCCGCCGACCGCCGCCACGGCGCTGCCGGCCAGCGGCGCGATCACCGGCGACAGCGCCATGCCGGCCGACAGCGCGCTCAACAACGCCACCTGGCGGTTGGCGTCGAAGCGCTCGCGCACGATCACGCGGCCGATCACCGCGCCGCCGCAGCCGCCGAGCGCCTGGATCACGCGCGCGGCCACCAGCGCCGGCACGCTGGTGGCGAGCGCGCATGCCAGCGTCGCCGCCACGTAGACGGCCAGCCCCGCGAGCAGCACCGGCCGCCGCCCGTAACGGTCCGACAGCGGCCCCATGATCAGCATCGAGGCGGCGTAGCCGGCCATGTAGGTGGTCAGCGTGGATTGCATCTGCGCATCGGTGGCGTGCAGCGCGTCGGCCATCGCGGGCAGCGCGGGCAGGTAGGCGTCGATCGCCGCGCGCGGCAGGCAGACGATCAGCAGCAACAGGATCAACCAGGCGCGTTCGGAAAGCGGGCGGGACGAAGCAGGCATCGGACGAATCGGCGAAGGAAGGGGGAGTTCGGACTGTACGGGCAATGTGGTATAAGCCGAAGATCCATTTGATCAATTCAGGAGTGGACCACTATGGCGCGAGGCAAGGCCGCGATTCCGCTCGATCTGCCGAGGCCGCCGGGCCTCGCGGCGCAGGGCGTGGCGTCGAAGCAGGACCGGATCGCCGATGCGCTGCGCGAGGCGATCCTGCAGCGCCGCCTGCCGGCCGGGGCCGCGCTGCCCTCCACGCGCACGCTGGCCGAGCGCTGGCGCATCGCGCGCGGCACCGTCGAGGCCGCGTTCGAGCGGCTCGTCGCGGAGGGTTATCTGTCGCGTGTGCGCGGTTCGGGCACGCGCGTCAGCGCGGTGGTGCCCGATACCTACCTGATGGCGCCGGGTGAGGCGATGGCGTCCGCTGCTTCACCGCTTCTGCCGCCGCCTCTGCCGTCAGCTTTGCCGCCGCCGATACCCGCCGCTGCGGCAAGCGCCGATTCGCCGAGCGGCAACCGCATCGGCGTGCCGTTCGTCGCGCGGCTGGCCGATCCTTCGCTGCTGCGCCTGAGCGAGTGGAAGCGCCAGCTTGCCGGCGCGCTCGCGGGGCTCGAACCGGCCGATCTCGGCGCGGCCTCGCCGCACGGCGAACCGGCGCTGCGCGCGCGGATCGCTGCCTGGCTCGGCGAATATCGCGGCATCGCCTGCGAGCCCGACGACGTGTTCATCACCACCGGCATCCGCCATTCGCTCGACCTCGTGATGCGCGCGATCGACGTGCGCGGGCGGCGCGTGGCGATCGAGGACCCGGGTTACCCGATGACCGCGCAACTCGTCGAGCTGAACGGTGCGCGGGCGCTGGCCGTGGAGGTCGATCCGCAGGGGCTGGTGGCGGCGCGGCTGGCCGGGGCGCGCGATGTCGCGGCGGTGTGCGTGACGCCCGCGCACCAGTCGCCGCTGGGCGTGACGATGTCGGTGTCGCGCCGCCTCGAATTGCTCGACTGGGCGCAGCGGCACGAGGCCTGGGTCGTCGAGGACGACTACGACGGCGAGTTCAGCTATCAGGCCGCGCCGCTGCCGGCGCTCAAGGCGCTCGACCGCCACGCGCGCGCGATCTATTGCGGCTCGTTCAACAAGACCTTGTTCGCCGGCTTGCGGATCGGTTTCGTGGTGGCGCCGGCGGCGCTGCGCGAGCGGCTCGCCGCGTTGCTGGCGGCGACCGGCCGGCCGGTGGGCGCGATCGAGCAGCGTGCGCTGGCGGGTTTCATGAGCAGCGGCGGCTTCGCACGGCACCTGCGCGCGAGCCGGCAGGCCTACCAGCAGCGCCGCGACGCCGTGCTGGCCCGGCTGTCGGCCGAGCCGGGCGCGGCCGGGCGCTACGTCGTGTCGGGCGAACAGGCCGGGTTCCATTTCGTGCTGTGGCTCGATCCGGCGCGTGACGAGCGGGCCTTCGTGCGCGCGGCGGCAGCGAACGGCATCGCGTTGCAGGCGCTCGGCGACTATTGCCGCGAGGCGCGGCTGCCGCCGGCCGTGCTGGTCGGCTACACGGCGCTGACGCTGGCGCAGGCGCGCTACGCGGGGCGCACGCTGGCGCGCGTGCTGGCCGGTGATGACGAGGCGGGGTGAGGGCGGGGCGTACCGCCGTCAGGGGAGGTCAGGGACGGGGGGCGGAGGCGGCCGGGGCGGGGGCCGGCGCTGCTGCTTCGTTCTGCGCCTGGCGCTTCTTCTTCAGGCAATTTTGCGTGACCAGCATGGTCGCCTGATCGGGGTTCGGCAGCGTGGGCGCGCTGTAGATCGTCTCGATCGCGTCGTCCACCGCCTGCGCGTCGGGGCCGTTGCCGTAGTACTTGTGCGATTGCGCGAGCGCCTGCGCCTTGGTCTTGTGACGCTTGCGCCAACCCGAGATCTGCGCGGCCACGTCGCCGACCGCGAAACAATGGTCGTCGAACGCCTGGGCATGGGACGGGAGAGCCGGCAGCGCGACACAGCACGCGACGGCCAGGGACAAGACGGCTTGCTTCATCTGACATTCCTGTGGATCGGGAGCGCGCGGCGGCCCGGCTGGCGATGCTCTGGGCCGAAGTCGCCGCGCGCGAATCCGCACAGTCTATCGAAAAGCGCCTGCGCGGAAGGCCGGTTGGCTGCGTCGGCAGACGCCGTGTGACCGGATTCGGTATAAATGCGGCGCAATGCCGCATGTTGGCGGGTTGGTCGATTGGTCCGAACCGCCAAGCCGGCACCGCATCCACAGCACCCGCTCACAAGCCCGGCAACATCCCCCGGATATGCTCGGCGAACGCCGCCACCAGCGGCGACGGCGCGGCCTTCGCCAGCTTCAGCGTGATCGCCACGGCCGGCAGCGCGGGCAGGCCCGGGTCGCCGCCGAGGATCGCCAGGTCGGGCGGCACGGCCGTCTGCGTGATCACGGCGAACGCCTGCCCCGAGCGCACCAGGGCCGTCAGCCCGGCCAGGCTGCTGCTCGCGTAGGCGATCCGGTACGCGCGGCCCGCGCGTTGCAGCGCGTCGCGGGCGGCGAGGTGGTCGAGCGTGTCGGGGTCGGACAGCGCCAGCGGCAGAGGATCGAAATCGGCCGGCGCGAGACCCGGATAGCCGATCCAGACCAACGGCTCGCGGCGGATGATCGCGTCGCCGTCCGGATCCGCGTGACCGGCCGCCGCGCCCGCGCTCGCGCCGGCACCTGCAGCACCGACATCAGCCCCGCCCCGATCCTCGGCCCGAGCCGCGGCCGCATCCGGCACCGACACCAGCGCGAGATCGAGCACACGCTTGCCGAGCCGCTCGCGCAGGCGCGGCGTGGGTGCGCAGAACACCTCGACCTGCGCGTGCGGATGCAGGACCGAGAACTGCCGCAGCAACGGCGGCAGGAACACGGTGGCGTAATCGTCGGGGCAGCCGAAGCGGATCGTGCCCGACAGCCCCTTGCCCGACAGGTCGGCCAGTGCCTCGTCGTGCAGCCGCAGGATTCGCTGCGCGTGCGCCAGCAGTCGTTCGCCGGGGTGGGTCAGCACCACGCCGCGCCCGGTGCGCTGGAACAGCGGCTGATCGACGGTGTCCTCGAGCCGGCGCAATTGCTGACTCAGCGCCGATTGCGTGCGGCCCACGCGTTCGGCCGCGCGGCTCAGCGTGCGGACCTCGGCGATCGCGACGAAGCTGCGCAACAGATCGATATCGAGCGTCCGGCTCACGGGCAGAACTCCTGGGTATTAGCCATTCTTTTATCTGGCATTAAAACTATTAGATTCTATAAAACCAGATCGGCCTCTAGACTGCAAGTCATCCGATTCATCGATGAACCCAGTCAGGAGCGCCACCGTGTCCCGCAATCAAGACGAGAAATTCTGGCAACAGGCGAAGCAGCATCTGATCCGCTACGGCGGCACGTTCGAACCGATGATCATCGAGCGCGCGCAGGGCAGCTTCGTGTACGACGCGGACGGCCGCGCGATCCTCGATTTCACGTCGGGCCAGATGAGCGCGGTGCTGGGCCACAGTCATCCCGAGATCGTCTCGGTGATCAACGAATACGCAGGCAAGCTCGATCACCTGTTCAGCGGGATGCTGTCGCGGCCGGTGGTGGACCTGGCGACGCGGCTCGCCGAGATCACGCCGCCCGGCCTCGACCGCGCGCTGCTGTTGAGCACCGGCGCCGAATCGAACGAGGCGGCGATCCGCATGGCCAAGCTCGTGACCGGCAAGTACGAGGTGGTCGGTTTCGCGCAGTCGTGGCACGGCATGACCGGCCACGCCGCCTCGGCCACCTACAGCGCGGGGCGCAAGGGCGTGGGGCCGGCGGCGGTGGGCTCGTTCGCGATTCCGGCGCCGTTCACGTATCGCCCGCGTTTCGAGCGCAACGGCCAGTACGACTATCTGGCCGAACTCGATTACGCGTTCGACCTGATCGACCGCCAGTCGAGCGGCAACCTGGCGGCGTTCATCGCCGAGCCGATCCTCAGCTCGGGCGGCATCATCGATCTGCCGCCCGGCTATCTGGCGGCGCTCAAGCGCAAGTGCGAGGAGCGCGGCATGCTGCTGATTCTCGACGAGGCGCAAACCGGCGTCGGCCGCACCGGCACGATGTTCGCGTTCGAGCGCGACGGCGTGACGCCCGACATCCTGACGCTGTCGAAAACGCTCGGCGCGGGCCTGCCGCTGGCCGCCGTGGTTACCTCGGCCGAGATCGAGGAACGCGCGCACGAACGCGGCTATCTGTTCTACACGACGCACGTGTCCGATCCGCTGCCGGCCGCGGTGGGCCTGCGCGTGCTCGACGTGGTGGCGCGCGACGGGCTGGTCGAGCGCGCCAACCGGATGGGCGAGCGGCTGCGCAACGGCCTGCTGGGCCTGATGGAGCGCTTCGATTGCATCGGCGACGTGCGCGGGCGCGGGCTGCTGCTCGGCATGGAGGTGGTCAAGGATCGCCGCAGCAAGGAGCCGGCCGACGGGCTCGGCGCGAAGATCACGCGCGAATGCATGAACCTCGGCCTCAGCATGAACATCGTGCAGTTGCCGGGCATGGGCGGGGTGTTCCGGATCGCGCCGCCGCTGACGGTCAGCGAGGCGGAAATCGATCTCGGCATCGATCTGCTCGGCAAGGCGATCGAAAAGGCGATTTGAAATCGAAGCTGGGGGGAGTGGGGGCGAAAGCGACCCGCTCGCAAACGCCCGGCTCCAAAACGAAACGGGGCGGCAACCCGCGAAGGTTGCCGCCCCGTGTGCCTTGCGCCCGAAGAGGGCGCGGACGATCAGCCGTGCGTGGTCGTCTTCACGTCGACGCTGGCCTTGATCGCGTTCGAGTACGGGCAGATCGTGTGGGTGACTTCGGTCAGCTTCGCCGCGTCGGCTTCGGGCAGGCCGGGCAGGAACACGTCGAGTTCGGCCGTGATGCCGAAGCCGCCTTCCGAGCGCGGGCCGATGCCGATCGTCGCGGTGACGGTCGTGCCGTCGGGCACCTTGATCTTGGTTTGCTGGGATGCGACGCGCATCGCGCCGAGGTAGCAGGCCGAATAACCGAGCGCGAACAGCTTCTCGGGGTTGGCGCCGTCGCCGCCGGGGCCGCCGAGTTCCTTCGGCACCGTGAGCTGCAGGGCCATCGTGCCGTCGGCGAGTTCGGTCTTGCCGTCACGGCCGCCACCGCTCGCGGTGGCGGTGGTCTTGTACTTTGCATCGACTGACATGGGCTGCTCCTGTCTCGGGTTGGCAAAACGAGTGGGAAAGCGGTATTCATTCAAGCGCCGCCCATGGTAGGCGGCGCCCGCGGTTTCGTCCAGCGCCGTGGGCGGCGCGGCTTGCCGGTGTCCGGAGGCGCCCGCCAGCGCCGACAAGACCGCCCGGTCTTGTCGACCACGCCGGACAGCAAGGCCCGAGCCCGCCGCCTGCGCTTGCCTTCACGTCTCCTCGCCCACCGGCACATCGAGCCCCACCTTCACGCGATCCATGCTGACCAGCGTCTTGAAGCGCTTGACGTTGTTGTTCGAGAAGAACAACTGGCGCGTCAGTTCGTTGTACTGCTCCATGTGCCTGACCGAGAGGATCAGCACGAAATCCCATTCGCCGGCCACGTAATAGCACTGCTGGATCTGCGGGCAGCGCGCGAAGCTGCGCTTCATCGCGTCGAGCTGGTCGATCTGTTCGCTCTCCACTTCCACGTTGACCACGATCGTCAGCGGATGCCCGGTTTTCTCGGGCGAAACGATGGCCGTGTAGCGCTCGATCACGCCGTCGTCGGCCAGGCGGCGCAGGCGGCGGTTGACGGCCGCGGTGGAGAGATTGACGCGCGTGCCGAGTTCGTTCTGCGGCGTTTGCGCGTCGCGCTGGATCTCGGCCAGCAGCTTGCGGTCGTAGGTGTCGAGGGACGAGGTCATCGGGAGGCAGGGCGATATCGCCCGGAATCGATAAAAAATTGCGTGGGCGCGCACGATAAAGCGACGGAATTCGCCGCGCGCAGAAATATTATTGTGCTCAACCTGTGCAGGACTCACAAGCCATCAATCCGCCCGACGCATCGAGGACCCACCCCATGGACCGTTCACTGCAAGACACGCTGGCCGGCTGGCGCCGGCAATTCCATCGCTACCCGGAAACCGGCTTCGAGGAAGTGCAGACCTCGGACCGCGTGGCCGCGATCCTCGGCGCGCTCGGCATGGAGGTGCATCGCGGCATCGGCGGCACCGGGCTGGTGGCGAACCTGCGCGCGGGCAGCGGCACGCGCGCGATCGGCATTCGCGCCGAGATGGACGCGCTGAACATTGCCGAGCAGGCGCCGGGCCGCGCCTACGCGTCGTGCGTGCCGGGCAAGATGCATGCGTGCGGCCACGACGGCCACATGTCGATGGTGCTCGGCGCGGCGCAACTGCTGGCCGAGCGGCGCGATTTCGACGGCATCGTGCGCTTCGTGTTCCAGCCCGCCGAGGAGCACGGGCGCGGCGCCAAGGCGATGATGGCCGACGGCCTGTTCGAGCGCTTTCCGGTGGAGGCGATGTTCGGCGCGCACAACATGCCGGGCATGCCGGCCGGTTCGTTCGCGACGCGCGCGGGCGGCATCATGGCGAGCGAGGACAACTTCGTGATTCGCGTGCGCGGGCGCGGCACGCACGCGGCGCGCCCGCAGATGGGCGTCGATCCGATCGTGATCGCCTCGCAGATCGTGCTGGCGTTGCAGACGATCGTGTCGCGCAACCTCGATCCGGGCCTGCAGGCGGTGATCTCCTGTACCGAATTCATCACCGACGGGCTGCGCAACGTGATCCCGTCGACCGTGACGATCAAGGGCGATACGCGTAGTTATGCGAACGACGTGCAGGCGATGCTGGCCGCCCGCATGCGCGAGATCAGCGAGGGCATTTGCCATGCGCACGGCGCGCAGTGCGAATTCGACTACACCCACGAGTTCGCGCCCACCGTCAATTCGGATGCCTATGTCTCGCTCGCCGTCGAGGCGGCCACGCGTGTGGCCGGTGCGGCGGCCGTCGATCCGAACGTGCAGCCGATGATGATCTCGGAGGATTTCGGCGCGTTCCTGCAGGCGGTGCCGGGCAACTTCGTGTTCATCGGCAACGGCGAGGCCGCCGGCGAGGGCGGCACGCCGCTGCACAACGCGTCCTACGATTTCAACGACGCGATCCTGCCGGTGGGCGCGCGCTACTTCGCGGAAATCGCGCGGCTGGCCTTGCCGCGCGCTTGAATCGCAACCTCGTGCCGAACGGTCAGCGCGGCGCGGCTTCGCTCGCGCCCAGCGCCTCGACCGTCTGCGCCGTGGTCCATAGCGCATGCGCGAGGAAGCGATAGTTGATCATGGCGGCCAGATAGCCGTCGCCCTCGGGCACACGCGGGCCGGCCGTCGCATCGCGCACCACCACCACCTCGAAACCCTGCTCGATCAATTCGCGCAGATGCGATTCGATGCACAGGTTCGCGGCCATGCCCGCGAGCAGCACCTGCGAGACGCCGCGCTTGCGCAATTGCAGCACCAGATCGTTGGTTTCCGGGCCGTACACCTTGTGCGGCGAGGTGATGATGGTTTCGCCGTCGAGGATGTACGGCTTGTAGGCATCGAGGAAATCGGCGCCCGAATTCTCGAAGCCATCCAGCGTGGTCGGCCCCTTGCGCGCGAACATGCCGATCGCATGCATGGCCTTTTCGAGCGGGCCGCCGAAATGCCAGCCGTGGTCGCACGGGTAGTAGTAGTGCGGCGAGACAGCCACCACGATGCCGGCCTGCTTCGCCATCCTGAACAAGGTTTCGAGGTGGCCCACCGTGCCGTTCTCGACGATGCTCTCGCCTACCAGCGGCCAGGTCACGCCCGACGGGCTCAGGAAATCGTTCTGCGGATCGACCACCACGAGCGCGGCCTTGCTGCGGTCGAACCGGAACCCGGTGGCGGGCAGGCCCGGCTCGGCGGGATCGTCGTAGGCGGGGTTGCGGGACGGTTGCGTTGCGTGATTCATGCGAAGCTCCAGGGCAGGGAAAGGTTCTGAACGGACAGGGGACAGCGAGCAACGGCGGCCGGTCGTGCATCACGAAAATAAATGACCAGTCACCTTATTATTGGGCCAAAAAAGCTCACCCCAACAAGCGGGCGAGCACCACCTTCTCGAATCGTTCGCAGGCCTTGCCGTTGCGCTCGACCTTGCTGCGCATGACGGCGCCTTCATAGCTTTCGACCAGGATCGCGGCCAGCTCGTCCGGATCGCCGCCGGCATCGATCTCGCCTTGCGCCTGCGCTTCGCGCAGGCAATCGGCCAGCAGCGCCTGCCAGCGTTCGAGCAGGCGCAGCGCGGTGCGGCGCGCGTCGTCGTTCGAGGCGGACAGTTCGAGCGAGAGGTTGCCGATCAGGCAGCCGAGCGTGAAGCCCGAGGCGCGGTGATCGTCGGTCAGTTGCCGGAAGAAGCGGCGCACGCGGGCCAGCGGCTTGCCGCGGCCTTCGCGCAGCAAGGCGGCGTGACGCGTTTCGATCGACTGCCAGTAGGCATCGAGGATCTCGCCCGCGAACGCTTCCTTGCTGTCGAAGTAGTTGTAGAACGAGCCTTTCGGCACGCTGGCCGCCTCGGCGATGTCCTGCACCGCGCAGCCGTTGAAGCCCAGCTCGTGCACGACGCGCTGGCCCGTGGAGATCAGGCGGAGACGAACTTCGGGATTGGGCGGGCGCGGCATGATGAACGGCGATGACCGGTGGCGGTGGAATGCGTAGCAAGATAACCGGTCATCTATTCGCTGTCAATCGCACGCCATCACGCCTGGCGATAAAGCGCCAGCAGCACTTCGACCGGGTGACGCAGGCGCTGCCCGGTCAGCCGCTCGGTCTGGCAGCGGCACGAATAGCCGGTGGCGAGCAATTCGCCCTCGGCTTCGGCGGCCACGTGCCGGGCCCACGATTGCGAGAAGATCGTGGCCGAGGTGGCGCGGTTGCGCGCCTCGTGGCCGTAGGTGCCCGACATCCCGCAGCAGCCGCTGGCCGGCATCCGCAGTGCGAGGCCGGCCGCCTCGAACACCGGTTGCCACAGCGCGGCGGCGGCGCTCGCGTTGGTGCGCTCGGTGCAATGCGGCAGCAGCCGGAACGCCTGGGCGGGTGCCGCGCGCGGCGGTTGCGCGCGCAACGCGTGAATCAGCCATTCCTGCGGCAGCAGCACCTCGGGCACCGTGCCGATGCCGTCGATCTTTTGGTATTCCTGACGATAGACGAGCGTCATGGCCGGATCGAGGCCGACCAGCGCGATGCCGCTGCCGGCCAGCGCGGCCAGATGCGCCGCGTTGCGCCGGGCGGTGCGCGCGAAGCGCGGCAGGAAGCCCTGCACATGCAGCGGCTTGCCGTTCGGCAGGAACGGCGCGACGAACACGCGATAGCCGAGCGTGTGCACAAGCGCGAGCCAGGCTGCCGCCACCGGCGTTTCGAAATAGCGCGTGAACGCGTCCTGCACGACGATCACGCTGCGTGCGCGTTCGGCCTCGGACAGCGCGGCCAGCCGTTGCGGCGTGGCCGTTTCGGCCCGCGCCGCGCACAGTGCCTCGGGCCACGCGGCGTCGTGCAGCGCGGGCGCATCGACGATGCCCGCGGCGCGCTCGATCAGCGCCGCCACCGGCGCGGTGCGCAGCACGGCGTTGTACAGGCGCGGCAGGCCCGGCACGGCGGCCACGCGCGGCAGCGTGAATTCGAGCGAGCCGATCAGGTGATCGCGCAGCGGCCGCAGGTAGCGCGTGTGATAGCGCGCCAGGAAGCGCGAGCGGAATTCGGGCACGCCGACCTTCACCGGGCACTGCCCCGCGCACGACTTGCAGGCGAGGCAGCCGGCCATCGCGTCATACACCTCATGCGAGAAATCGGTTTCGCCGCCGCGCCGGCGCAGGCTGTTGAGCGCGCGCACCGGCAGCGCGGCGGCGCGCGGCTCGGCGGCGAGATCCACGCCGGCCTCGGTCTGCCGGCGCAGCCATTCGCGCATCAGCGAGGCGCGGCCCTTGGGCGACTGCACGCGCTCGCGCGTCGCCTTCCACGACGGGCACATCGCGTCGTCGGGATCGAAGTTGTAGCAGGCGCCGTTGCCGTTGCAATGCACGGCGTCCGCGTTGGCCTGCCAGACGCGTTCGTCGATGCGCCGGTCGAGTTCGCCGCGCAGCGTGGTGGTGTCGATGCGCAGCAGCGCGGCTTCGCTGCCGGCCGGCGTGGCGATCTTGCCGGGGTTCAGTTGGTTGTGCGGATCGAACGCGGCCTTCAGTTGCTGCAAGGCCGGGTAGAGCGGGCCGAAATACTCGGGCACGTATTCGGAGCGCACGCCCTTGCCGTGTTCGCCCCACAGCAGGCCGCCGTAGCGGCGCGTCAGCGCAGCCACCGCGTCCGAGATCGGCCGCACCAGCGCGGCCTGCGCCGGGTCGCGCATATCGAGCGCCGGGCGCACGTGCAGCACGCCCGCATCCACGTGGCCGAACATGCCGTAGCGCAGGCCGTGGCCGTCGAGCAGCGCGCGGAACTCGGCGATGTAATCGGCCAGATGCTCGGGCGGCACGGCCGTATCCTCGACGAACGGTTGCGGGCGCGCCTCGCCGCGCGCGTTGCCGAGCAGGCCCACCGCGCGCTTGCGCATCGCGTACACGCGCCGCACGGCTGCCTCGCCATCGGCGATCGTGTGGCCGAGCCGCTTGACCTGCCGGTCGGCCTGGAGATGCGTGACGAACGCGGCCACCCGGGCGCGCACCTCGGCGGCGTCGTCGCCGCTGAATTCGACCAGGTTGATGCCGTTCGCTTCGTCCTGCGAAGCGTCGGCGGCCGGGAAGAATTCGGCCACGCTCTGCCAGACGATGTCCTCGCGCGCCAGCGCCAGCACCGTCGAATCGACGGTTTCGATCGACAGCGGGCGATGCTCGAGCAGCGCGCGCGCATCGCGCAGCGCATCCATGAACGCCGGGTAGCGAATGTTGACGAGCATCGCGTGCTTCGGCTCCGGCAGCACGTTCAGCGTGGCCTCCACCACGAAGCCGAGCGTGCCTTCCGAGCCGCACAGCACGCTGTTCAGGTCGAAGCGGCCCTGCGCGTCGCGCAGATGGGCGAGGTCATATCCGGTCAGGCAGCGGTTCAGCGCGGGGAATTGCGTGCGGATTCGTTCGGCCTCGCGCGTGTGGATGCCGTGCGCGGTGCGATGGACCCGGCCGATCGCATCGTCGCGGCGGCACAGCGCGTCGAGCTCGGCGTCGTCCACGGGCGCGCTCGACAGCCGCTCGCCGCCGATCAGCACGGTGTCGAGCGCGAGCACGTGGTCGCGCGTCTTGCCGTAGGTGCAACTGCCCTGGCCGCTCGCGTCGGTGCTGATCATGCCGCCGAGGGTGGCGCGGTTCGAGGTGGACAGCTCCGGCGCGAAGAACAGGCCGTGCCGCTTCAGTTCGGCGTTGAGCTGATCCTTGACCACGCCCGCCTCGACGCGTGCGGTGCGCGCGACCGGATCGATCGCGAGAATCCGGTTCATGTGGCGCGACAGGTCTACCACGATGCCTTCGGTCAGCGATTGCCCGTTGGTGCCGGTGCCGCCGCCGCGCGGTGCGACGGCCACCGTGCGAAAGCGCGGCTCGCCGAGCAGCCGCGCGATGCGCGCCACGTCTTCGGCGTGGCGCGGGAACAGTGCGGCGGCGGGGCGGCGCTGGTAGATCGAGTTGTCGGTGGCGAGCACGGTGCGGGTGGCGTCGCTGCGGTCGATCTCGCCCTCGAAGCCGGCTGCATGCAACGCATGCAGGAACGGATCGATGGTGGGCGCGGAGGCGGTAGCGGTGGGGAGCCGGGCGATGGTCATGAGGGCGTCGCCGGAACGGCGCGATTTCGGTATCGTGGAGCCTCATTGTCGCGGTCGCGGCGCGCCTCGGCAAACGTATGTTCGTCGGACAGATCATGAGGTTTATGAATGAATTACCGGAAACTCACGCCGTCGATGTCGCTGCTGCTGGCGTTCGAGGCCTCGGCGCGGCACCAGAGCTTCACGCGCGCGGCCGAGGAGCTGGCGCTGACGCAAAGCGCCGTCAGCCGGCAGGTGCAGGCGCTGGAGGCGATGCTCGACGTGACGCTGTTCGTGCGCGAAGGCAAGCGGATCGCGCCGACCGACGCCGGGCGCGCCTACATGGCCGAGCTGGGCGACGCGCTCGCGCGCATCCGCGACGCGACGCTGCGCGTGCTGGCCTCCACCGCGCCGGCCACGCAACTGCGCGTGGCCACGCTGCCCACCTTCGGCGCGAAATGGCTGATGCCGCGCCTGCCGCGCTTCTATCAGGCGCATCCGTCCTGGCAGATCGACCTGCATTCGCGGATCGGGCCGGTGGATTTCACGGCGATGGACCTCGACGCGGCGATCGCCGTGGGCGACGGCCGCTGGCCCGAACTGATCGCGCATCGGCTGCACGACGAGGAACTGGTGCTGGTCGGCAGCCCGGCGGCGTTGCCGGCGGCGTGGCAAGCGCGCGGCGGCCGAGCGAAACGCCGCGCCGCGTCGGGTGCCGACCGGCCGGCCGCGCGGTCGGCGGCCCCGTTGGCTGTGCCGTTGGCCGGGCAGTTGGCTACCCAGTTGGCCCCGCAGTTGGCCGAACTCGCGCTGCTGCGCGTGCGCAGCTTTCCCGATGCGGCGCGCGTCTGGTGCGAGGCGCAGGGCGTGCCGCACGACGCGCTGCGCCCCGGCCCGAGTTTCGAGCTGACCTCGCATCTGATCCAGGCCGTGATCGCCGGGGTCGGCGTGGCGCTGGTGCCGCGCATGCTGGTGGAGGAGGAGTTGCGCGACGGGCGGCTTGTCAGCCCGTTCGCGCCGGTGCCGAGTTCGCGCGCCTACTTTCTTGTCTATCCGCCGCGCGTGGCGCAGCATACGGTGCTCGTGGCGTTTCGCGACTGGCTGCTGGCCGATCTGGCCGCCCATTGAGCGACATCCCGATCCGGCTGAAGGAGCCTCGATGACCGAACCGACCGAATCCGATGCACCGCTTTCTCCGGCAGCCCTGGGCGAACTGGCGACGATGGAAACGCAGCCGCCGCGCCGCCGCCACCTGCTGCTGTCGAGCCTGCTGCTGTTGCTGGCGTTGATCGCCGTGGCGCTGGCCGGCGGCTTCGGCGTGATGACGGGGCAGTGCCGCGATCTCGGCCTCGCGGCCGGCTGGACCGTCATGTTCGCCGTGATCGGCGTGGGCGGCGCGCTCGAAAACGCACCGGTCGCGCTGCTCGCGCTTGCCGCGTGGGTCGGCCTGGTGGCCGCGCTGCGCAGCCGGGTGGCGTGGCGCGTGACCGGCACGCAGGTCTGGATCGCCGCGCTGCTGATCTACCTCGTGGCCGCGACGCTCGCCTGGTTCGCGATGCCCGCCGATTCGTGCCGAATCCACTTTTGAGCGGTAGCGCACACAACGCGCGATACAGCGGTACGCAACGCCGCACGCTTACGACTTTTGACAGTTTCGTCATGGCATTGCGGTTACCATGGCGCGGGAACGCGCGGCCGGTCCGGTCGCGCGTGTTCTGTTTTCACGAACCAACCGGAGCACGACCATGAGCATCTTTGGCGATATCGTGAACAAGCTGTTCGGCAAGGCCAAGCCGGATCAGGCGCCCCCCGCCGCGGCACCGCAACCCGATCCCGCAGCGGCCCAGGCCGCCGCCCCCGACGCCGCCCCGGCGCCGGCCCCGCTGTCCGACGTGGACGTGGCGGCCGTGCTCGACCAGCTCGTCGGCGAAAGCGGGCAGACGCTGAACTGGCGCGTGTCGATCGTCGACACCCTGAAGGCGCTCGGCGTGGACAGCAGCCTCGACCACCGCAAGCAGCTCGCGGCGGAACTGAAGTACGACGGCGACACCAACGATTCGGCCAGCATGAACATCTGGCTGCACAAGAAGCTGATGCAGGCGCTCGCGGCCAACGGCGGCAAGCTGCCGGACGATCTGGCGAACTGAGCGGCGCGCCGCCGGTCATCCCAGGCGGCATCGCATGAATGAGTAAGGGCCGACGCGGCAGCGCGTCGGCCCTTTTTTCATGACGAGCGCGCCCGCGAGCGGGCCGGCGTCATTGCTTCACGAGTTCGCCGTCGCGCAGGCGCCAGAGGCCGAGCGGGTTGGCGTCCTGCAGCGCTTCGGGCAGCAGTTCGGCCGGCAGGTCCTGATAGCAGACCGGGCGCAGGAAGCGATCGATCGCCAGCGTGCCGACCGAGGTGGTGCGCGAATCGGACGTGGCCGGGAACGGGCCGCCGTGCACCATCGCATGGCACACCTCGACGCCGGTCGGGTAACCGTTCGCGAGAATCCGCCCGACCTTGCGCTCCAGCACCGGCAGCAGGCGCCTGGCGGCCGGGTAGTCGGCCGGATCGAGCAGCAGCGTGGCCGTCAACTGGCCTTCGATGCCGTCGAGGATGCCGAGCAGTTCGGCCTCGTCGCGGCAGGCCACCACGATCGAGGTCGGCCCGAAGATTTCGTCGGCCAGGCCGTGATTCGCGGCGAACGCGGCGGCGGTGGTGCGATACAGCACCGGCAGCGCCGTGCAGACATTGGCGTCGGCGATGCCGCTCGCCACTTGCGTGACATCCGGCTGCTGCGCGCGCTCGTCGATCTGGCGGCGATAGGTGGCGGCGATGCCGGCCGACAGCATCGGCTGGGCCTGCTTGGCCGCGATGGCGGCCGAGGCGTCGGCCACGAACGCGTCGAGTTCGGGGCCGGCGATCGCGAGGATCAGGCCCGGATTGGTGCAGAACTGGCCCGCGCCGAGCGCCAGCGAATCGACGAAGCCCTGCGCGATCTGCGCGCCGCGTTGCTTGAGCGCGGCCGGCATCAGGAGCACCGGGTTGATGCTGCTCATTTCCGCGTGCACGGGGATCGGTTCGGCGCGCTTGGCCGCGATCGCCGTCAGCGCGAGGCCGCCGCGGCGCGAGCCGGTGAAGCCCACCGACTTGATCGCCGGATGCGCGACCAGCGCCTCGCCCACCGTGTTGCCCTTGCCGATCACGAGCGAGAACACGCCTTCGGGCAGGCCTACGTCGGCCACCGCCTGCTGGATCGCGCGGCCCACCAGTTCCGAGCCGCCGAGGTGCGCCTCGTGCGCCTTGGCCACCACCGGGCAGCCCGCCGCCAGCGCCGACGCCGTGTCGCCGCCCGCTACCGAGAACGCGAGCGGGAAGTTGCTGGCGCCGAACACCGCCACCGGGCCCACCGGGATCTTGCGCGCGCGCAGGTCCGCGCGCGGCAGCGGCTTGCGCTCGGGCAGCGCGGAATCGAGCGTGGCGTCGAGCCAGCGGCCGGCGCGCACCACCGTCGCGAACAGGCGCAACTGGCCGCAGGTGCGGGCGCGCTCGCCTTCGAGACGCGCCACCGGCAGCGCCGTTTCCAGATGCAGGCGTTCGATCAGCGTCGGGCCGAGCGCCTCGATGCGTTCGGCGATCTTTTCCAGCAGCGCGGCGCGGGTGTCGAGCGGGGCGTTGCGGAACGTGTCGAACGCGGCGTCGGCCAGGCGGCAGGCGCGATCGACGTCGTCCGCGCCGCCGGCGCCGAATTCGGGCTCGATCTCCTGGCCGGTGGCCGGCACGAAGGCGCGCAGCGTGCCCTGCGTGCCGCGCACCGAGGCGGCGCCGATCAACATGTTTCCGGTGATGTCTTGCGTCATTGCGTCAATCTCCTGCGAGTCGGTGATTCGGGGCGCGCGGCGCGGCGAACGGGCGTCGCGCACGGGATCGGAGCCGCGCCGGGCCGGCGGACGCCGGCGCGTGCCGGGCGATCGCGAGCCGGCCAGGGACGGCGGCGGGGCGGGTGATCGGCGGCAAGCGGCATCTTACTCGCGGTGGGAAAAGCGCGCCGAAGGTGGCGCGGCGGGTGAGGCGGCGGTGAGACGGCGGGTGAGATGGCAGGTGAGACGGCGGTGATGCGGCGGTGGGGCGGCGGTGAGGCGGCAGTGAAGCGGCGATAGCGCGGTCGCGGTGCGGTCGTCGCCCAGCCGTGACGCGAGGCGGCACTGGTTTTCAGAAAGCTTGCGCCGCCGCGCGCGATTGCCGCTCGCGCGGCGCGTCGTTACGATAACGGCCTGCCCGCGTGCCGCCGGCGCGTTTGCCGCAAGCCGGCGCACTTCCCTCAAGCCCGACCGAGATCCCCATGACCGATTCCTCCCTGCCTCCGATTCGCGCCATCGTCACCGGCCACACGCGCGGCCTCGGCGCCGCGCTCGCCACGCAACTGCTGGAACGCGGCGCGGCCGTGCTCGGCGTGTCGCGCGGCGAGCATCCGCACCTGGCGGCGCAATTCGGCGAGCGCTTCGCGCAAGTGGCGCTCGACCTGTCCGATCCCGCGAAGCTCGCCGCGTGGCTCGCGAGCGGCGCGCTCGAACGCTTCGCGCAAGGCGCGCGCTGCGTGCTGCTGATCAACAACGCGGGCGCCGTCGAGCCGATCGGCCCGCTCGCGACGCAAACGCCCGAGGCGATCGCGCTGGCCGTCGGCCTGAACGTGACCGCGCCGCTGATGTTCGCGAGCGCCGTGGCGAAGCTCGGCGGCGGCGCGCTGGAGCGGCGCATCGTGCATGTGTCGAGCGGCGCGGCGCGCAATGCCTATGCCGGCTGGAGCGTGTATTGCGCGACCAAGGCCGCGCTCGATCATCATGCGCGCGCCGTGGCGCTCGATGCGAACGGGCCGCTGCGCATCGCGAGCGTCGCGCCGGGCGTGGTGGATACCGACATGCAGGCGACCATTCGCGGCACCGACGCCGCGCGCTTCCCGCAACTCGAACGCTTCGAACAACTGAAGGCCAGCGGTGCGTTGACGACGCCCGACGATGCGGCGCGCAAGTTGCTCGATTACGCGTTGGGAGAGGCGTTCGGGGCGGAAGCGGTGACGGACGTGCGGGAGCTGTGAGCGCGACAGGCGCGGGATCGTCAGCGAACCGCGCCGAGCGGAGAACGCGGCCCGGTGGCCGAACGCCCCGGCCGCCGCGTTCCGCGCCGCCTCACACCACCCCCGCCTCCACGCCGCGCCCCTCGCGCCGCGCCGCCATCAGCACCGCCGCATCGCGCTTGGGCGGCGTGCCGAACATCCGCGAATATTCCCGGCTGAACTGCGAGGCGCTTTCATAGCCCACCTTGAACGCCGCCTCCTCGACCTTGACTGCGTCGCTGGCGATCATGCGCCGCGCTTCGAGCAGCCGTAGCTGCTTCTGATACTGCAGCGGCGTCATCGACGTCAGCGCCTTGAACTGCCGATGAAACGCCGACGGGCTCATGCGCGCCAGTTGCGCCAGTTCGTCGATGCTGATCGCGCTGTCGAAGCGGTCGCGCAGCGCATGCACCGCGCGCACCACGCGCTCGGCCTGCCCGTTGGCGAGCAGCATGCCGACGATCTCGCCGCCGTTCGGCCCGGCCAGCAGCCAGTAGCACAGCTCGCGCATGATGCCGGGATACAGCACCGGAATCGCATGCGGCGTGTCGAGCATGCGCACCGCGCGCGCGGCGCATTCGGCCAACTCGGGCCGCAACGATTCGACGAACACCCCCGGCCCCGCGTGATCGCGCGCGGGCGGCGGCGCCTCGAAGCTGTCGAGCACGCTGCGCATCACCGTCATGTCCAGCCCGATCACGAGCGCGATCGCGGGATTTGCTTCGGTACCCTGAACGATCTGGCCGACGGCCGGCATCTCCACGCTGACCACCAGCGCCTCGCCGGCGCGATACAGGTAATCGCGCGTGCCGAACGTGGTGCGCTTCGCGCCCTGCAACGCGATGCACAGCGCCGGCCTGAACAGCAGGTGGCTTTGCGGGCGATCCTCGGTGGCGCGCGTGATCAGCATGCTGTCGATCGCGGTGCGATACACGTGGGCGGCGGGTTGGCGGTCGATATGGTGACGGACCACATCGAGCAGGGCTTGGGTTTTCATCGTGCGTCCTTGGCGGGCAGGGGAGCCGGTCGGGCGGCGCGGGCAGCGCGTCACGCCAGCATAACGGCAAGCCGGCCGACGCTGCGCGATCGAGCAGGATCAGGCAAGAATTTGTCGATTTCCGACATTCACCGCGGCCCGGGGCCGGCCGTACGATGGCTCTCGTGTTCCCTTCACTCGATTCGAGGTCCTCATGTCCCAGCAAACATCCCCCGTCGCCGCGCAAGCCGGCAAGATCGCCATCGTCACGGGCGGCAGCCGTGGCCTCGGCCGCGACACGGTCGTCAACCTGGCGCGGCGCGGCGTCGATTCGATCTTCACCTGGCATTCGAATTCGGCCGAAGCCGACAAGGTGGTGGCCGAAGTGGCCGCGCTCGGCCGCCGCGCGATCGCGCTGCAACTCGACACCGGCAACACCGGCGCGTTCGCGGCATTCGCCGGCAAGGTGAGCGAGGCGCTCGCGCAACTCGGCCAGCCGCGTTTCGACTATCTGGTCAACAACGCGGGCACCTCGCATCACGCGCCGTTCGCGAGCGTGACCGAGGCCGATCTCGATGCGCTCTACAACGTGCATTTCAAGGGCGTGTTCTTCCTGACGCAAACGCTGCTGCCGCTGCTCAACGACGGCGGGCGCATCGTCAACATCTCGTCGGGCCTGACGCGCTTCTCGTTCCCGGGCAGCAGCGCGTATGCGTCGATGAAGGGCGCGGTGGAAGTGCTGACGCGCTATCTGGCGCGCGAACTCGGTGAGCGCGGCATCGTCGTGAACACGGTGGCGCCCGGTGCGATCGCCACCGATTTCAGCGGCGGCATGGTGCGCGACAACCCCGAACTGAACCGCCGCATCTCGGAGATGACGCCGCTCGGCCGCGTCGGTCAGGCCGGCGACATCGGCCCGCTGATCGCGTCGCTGCTGGCCGACGACAACCGCTGGGTCAACGCGCAGCGCATCGAGGCGTCGGGCGGCATGCTGCTCTGATCGATTCGGATCGGTTCGTAGTACGGAACTTGCGTCGCCCGCCGCGACCGGTGCAGCACGACCGGCTACGGCGGGCGATGCCGTTTCGACGCGCGGCGAACGCACGGCGGAAACCGTGCGATTCCGGAATTTTCAGGCATCCGAACTTGGCAGACTGGCTTCACCTTGCAGACAGGCACTGCAACGGCCCATAAACCAGGAGAGATTCAGATGGCCAAGGTACTTTGCGTTCTCTATCCCGATCCCGTCACCGGCTACCCGCCGGCCTACGCGCGCGACGACATTCCGAAGATCGAGCGCTATCCGAACGGGCAGACGGTGCCATCGCCGAAGGGCGAGCTGGGCTTCCGTCCGGGCGAGTTGCTCGGCTGCGTGTCGGGCGAACTGGGCCTGCGCGCCTGGCTCGAAAGTCAGGGCCACGAACTGATCGTGACGAGCGACAAGGACGGCGCCGATTCGAACTTCGATCGCCATCTGGCCGACGCCGACATCGTGATCTCGCAACCGTTCTGGCCCGCGTACCTGACGCCCGAGCGCCTCGCCCGCGCGAAGAAACTGAAGCTCGCGGTGACGGCCGGCATCGGCTCGGATCACGTCGATCTGAAGGCCGCGGCCGAGCACGGCGTGACGGTGGCCGAAGTGACGTTCTCGAACAGCATCAGCGTGGCCGAGCATGTGGTGATGATGACGCTGTCGCTGGTGCGCAATTACCTGCCGTCGCACCAGTACGCGGTCAATGGCGGCTGGAACATCGCCGATTGCGTGAGCCGCAGCTATGACCTCGAAGGCATGCAGTTCGGCACGATCGGCGCCGGCCGCATCGGGCTGGCGGTACTGCGCCGCCTGAAGCCGTTCGACGTGAAGCTGCATTACTACGACCCGCATCGCCTGTCGAACGAGATCGAGCGCGAACTGGGCCTGACGTATCACGAGACGCCGCAATCGCTGGTCGAGGTGTGCGACGTGATCAATCTGCAAAGCCCGCTCTATCCGTCCACCGAGCACATGTTCGACGACCGGATGTTCGAGCGCGTCAAGCGCGGCGCTTACCTGATCAACACCGCGCGCGGCAAGCTGTGCGACCGCGACGCCGTGGTGCGCGCGGTCGAGTCGGGCAAGCTGGCCGGTTATGCGGGCGACGTGTGGTATCCGCAGCCCGCGCCGGTCGATCATCCGTGGCGGCGCATGCCGTACGAAGGGATGACGCCGCATATCTCGGGCAGCTCGCTGTCGGCGCAGCATCGCTACGCGGCGGGCACGCTGGAGATCCTGCAATGCTTCTTCGGCAAGCAGGCGATCCGTCCGGAATACCTGATCGTCGATGGCGGTGCGCTGGCCGGCACCGGCGCGGGGTCGTACAAGCTCGACTGAGTCTGATCCGTGCTCGATCCGACATGTGACGCCACCGGCCGCGCGGCGCGTGCGGCCGGTCAGAAAAAATGGCGAATGCCGAGAGTGGTCGCCACCTGTTCCTTCGCGCTGGACTGCGCGAGGCCGGTGATGCCCGCGCCGATGTTGGTGCCGTCCATGCCGCTCACGTGCTGATACACGGCCTGCAGATACACGTTGGTGCGCTTCGAGAAGCTGTAGACGGCCAGCAGGTTCGCCTGTTGCCACTTCGGGCTGCGGCCGTCGAGCTGGCCGTCGGTGAACGTGTAGGCGGCCACCAGCGTGACGGCGCCCGTCAGCGCGTAGCGCGCGTTCAGTTCGAGATTGGTGAAATGCGCCGCGCCGTTGGTCAGCGCGATGCCGCTGCTCGTGCCCGACGCGTAGGCGCCGATGCCGCTGGCGTCGCGCAGGCGCGTTTGCGTGAACAGCGCGCCGATCGCGCCGCGTCCGAACCCGTAGTGCGCGCCCGCGCCCCAGGTGCGCTGGCGGCCGGCGGTGAAGGTGGCGTCGCTGGCTACCGCGCCCGAGGCGTTGTCGAGCGCGTTCGAGCCGGCGTTGTCGAGTTCGAGGTAGGCCGCCGCGAACGTGAAATCGCCATAGGTGTATTGCGTGCCGAAGCTGGCCGCGCGATTGTCGGCGAACCGGCCCGCCTCGTTCGAGAAGCCGTACAGCGCGCCGAAACGCCAGCCGCCGAGGCTGGCCGTCTCGAACTTCACGGAGTTGGCAATCCGAAACGAACTGTCGAGATTGTCGTTGTCGTACGGGTGCGCGAAATGGATGCCGCCGTACGAGGTGCCGGTCAGCGCGAGCGGCCCGAGGTAATCCACCACCACGTCGTATTGCCGGCCTGCCGTGAGCGCGCCGACCCCCTTGCGCGACAGCCCGACGAACGATTGCCGGCCGAACAGCCGGCCGTTCTGGCCGAACGCGCCGCTATCGATGCTGAAGCCGTTTTCGAGCTTGAAGATCGCCTGCCAGCCGCCGCCGAGATCCTCCTGCCCCTGGATGCCCCAGCGCGTGCCGTTGATGTTGCTGGCGGTGGACTGGAAGGCCGCGTTGCCGTGCTGGTTGTTGGTGTAGGTGATGCCGGTATCGATGATGCCGTACAGCGCGACGCTCGATTGCGCATGCGCCATGGGACTCAGCAGCGCGAGGCCGGCGAGCGCGAGAGTGGCGGGAAGGAAGCGGTTCAGCATGGCGGCGTGGGCGTGCAAGGCACGAAAAGTCAACGGGATCGCCATGCTAGGCGGGACGATTCGCGTACCTAAGCGATGCTTGGCGATATGCAAATCAGCGAGCGCACGAACGGCGCTGAGGCAGGCGATTCGATGCGATGCAGGAGGGGGCGGTAACGGTTCGGATTCCGGAGGATTCGTCTTGGAATCGAGGGGGAGCCTGTAAAAAAGGGGTATTTTTGAATTTCAGGCGCGCCGTGAAGTCGACGCATCCGCATGCGAAACGCGCTGCGACGCCATTATTCAACGCGCCGGAATTCACACTTTCCGAATTTTTGAGGCGGGCTCGCAACAAGCGGCAACGCGCCGCTGCCGCCGTGTGCTAACCGCGTCCGATGCACGGCAACCGGTCACGCCATCTGCGTGCGCCAGCGGCGTGGCGTGGTGCCGGTCAACTCGCGAAACACCGTCGTGAAATGCGCCTGTCCGGGGAAGCCGCTGGCGAGCGCGGCCTCGACGATCGGCAGCCCGTCGCGCAACAGCCGCTTGGCCCGCTCGATGCGGCGCTGCGTGAGGAACGCATGCGGCGAGAGCCCGGTCGCCAGCCGGAACTGCGCCGCGAAGTGCATGCGGCTCAGGCCGGCGTGGCGCGCGATGTCGTGCAGCGTGATCGGCTCGGCCAGGTTCGCCTCGACGTAATCGAACACGCGCCGCAGGCGCGGCGCCGACAAGCCCGCGCACGCGTTGCCCGGTTCACGCGCATAGCGCGTCAGCACATGGCGCAGGATGCCGGCCAGCAGTTGATCATGCCGCCCGGCCGTGGCGCGGTCGTGGCCGGCCAGTTGGCGCGCGAGCGGCGCCAGCACCGGATCGACGCGAAAACCCGGATCTTCCAGGCGCGGCGGCGTGGCCGCGCCGTATTCGGCATCGATCAGTGCGGCCGGCACGAACACGTGCAAGGCCTCGTTCTCGCCGCGAAACCGGCATTGCACCGATTCGCCGGGCGCGGTCAGTTGCACGCCGCCTGGGCCGCCCGTGCCGCGTTCGAGCAGGCGGCCGTTCTTGTAGCAATCGACGGTGGCCGCGCCGAGCAGCAGGCTGATCGTGTAATGGCGCGCGAGTACCGGTGCGACCAGCTCGCGCCAGCGAGTCCGGCGGTCGAGCCAGTGGCCGATCACGATGCCGGCCGGCGGCCGGGGCGCGATCGCGGGCAGGGTGGTGGCAGGCGGGAGCGGCATCTCGCGCCAGCGCTGTTCGTCGGCGGGTAGTCCGGGCGGTGCGTGCTGGGTGTGCTGTGTGTGCGATGGGGCAAGCGCGTTGCGGGGGGCGGTCGGCATCGTCGTCTCCTGGGTCGCGCGCGGCCGTGAACCGGGCCGGCGGCTCGGCAGCGCATCGACATGCAGGATAGAAGCGGATCGCGGGCGAGGGCGGCGTCAGCTTGTGAGTGCAAAAAGCAGCACAGTTGTACGGCTGCTGGCGTGCCGTGGGGGAACTGTCATCGCGGCCGAGCGTGGTTCCGGCGCCGGGCGGGCGGCGGGTGCTCGGGTGTTCGTGGGCTGGGGACTTGGATGGTGAGGCGTTAGGGATTCGGCGCTCGGTGTTCAGCGCCCAGCGCTCGATGCTCAGTGCCTGGCATTCGGCGCTCAGGCGTGCGAGCGCTCACGCATGCGGCACACAAACATCCGCCGCGTTGCCATTCCCGTCCGCAACATCGCCATCTCGCCCGCCCGCGCGCTTGCGGCCCTTCGCCGTGGTTTTCGCCGCGGCCGGCGCGCCATCCTTCCCCGCCCCGGCTTTCGGCGCGCGCCGCTCCTGGCTCGGCGCGTGGCCGAACTGCGCGCGATAGGCCTTGCTGAAATGGCAGGCCGACCGGAAGCCCGACAAGGACGTGACCTGCGAAATCGACACGTCGCTGTTGCGGAGGATCTCGCGCGCGTGCTTGAGCCGCACCGACAGGTAGTAATGGGTGGGCGAGGTGGTCAGGTAATGCTTGAACATGCGCTGCATCTGCCGCTCCGACAGCGCGATCAGCCGCGCGAGATCGGCCAGCGGCAGCGGCTCCTCGATGTTCGCTTCCATGAGCCGCACCGCTTCCACCAGCTCGGCGCGCGAGAAGCCCACCCGCGCGTCGACCGGAATCGGCTGCGGATCGCTCGCGCCGCGAATCCTTTGCAGCACGAACTGCTCGGACACGCGCGTGGCCAGGTCCTGGCTGCGCTCGGCCGCGATGATGCCGATCATCAGGTCGAGCGGCGCGGTGCCGCCGGTGCAGGTCACGCGGTCGCGGTCGATCACGAACAGCTCGTCGACGATCTGCACGGCCGGGAATTCGGCATGCAGCGCCGACAGGTTTTCCCAGTGCACGGTGCCGCGATAGCCGTCGAGCAGGCCGCTCGCCATCAACGCGTAGGCGCCGGTGCAGATGCCGCCGAGCGGCACGCCGCGCCGCGCCAGCTCGCGCAGCGCGTGGATCACGGTGGCGTCCACGGCGTCGCGCACCTGGGTGCCGCCGCAGACGATCATCAGGTCGGGCAGCGGCTCGGTGAAATCGAGCTGCCGGGTGGGCCGCGCGATCATGCCGTTGCTGGCCGGCACGGCGTTGCCGTCGGTGGAGTAGACGGTCCAGCTGTAGTGCTCGCTGCGATCGGCGTAGTTCGCCATGCGCAGCGCTTCGATTGCACTGGAGAACGCGATCATCGAAAACGACGGCAGCGTCAGGAAACCGAAGTGGCGAAGCGTGGGTGCGGGCATGAAATCAACATCGGCGCGGGCCGATGCCAGAGGTTGGGTCGTGCGTGACGACGCCTGCCCGAAGGCCGGTTCGACCCGGCCCTGTCATGGCGCGCAAGGGCAGCCGGCGGCCGGCGCGGCAGGTTTGCGCCGTGGCGGCTTCGGGCTGGCGTTGCCGCGGTATTCGTTCGCGGCGTCACCCCCGAATCATTGCGATAAACGCGCGCCCGCGATCAAGGAAATTCGACGGGCGCTTGCCATTTCCCGACACATTTCCTCGCCCGCTCCTCGGCCCGTCAACCGGCGCCTTCGCGGCGCGCGGAAGCGGGGCGAGAACGCTGTCGTTTCCTGTCGGCTTCGGGGCGCATCGGGGCAGGATCGCGCGGGCCGTGTCCCGCACACTCGGGCGGACACGATGCGGTATCCGATAACAGGCGATGGCGGCCGGCCGGCCCGTGTCGCCCCGAGGCGAAGCAAGGTGAGGTGTGACCTTTCTTGCGGCTTCGGCGCGACACGGGCCGGCCGCCGCACGAGAGACAAGGCCGCGTGCCGCGCGGCGCACATCGCCATTCCTCCCAGGAGCGAGCCCTTGAGCCACTCGACCCACTCGACCCGCAAGCCGTCAGGCAAGCACCCAAGCCCGCCTTCGGGCCCACCCCGGCGGCCCGCCGCCGGCAACCGCACCGCCGCACGAAGCCGGCCGCCGCGCGAGGCGGGCTTCGCCGATGACGACGTGACCGTGGTCGACCGCGCGCTGCTCAAGCGCGCGGTGGGCGCGATGGCGCTCGGCAACGCGATGGAGTGGTTCGATTTCGGCGTTTACAGCTATATCGCGGTGACGCTGGGCAAGGTGTTCTTCCCGTCGACGAGCGGCTCGGCGCAATTGATCGCCACCTTCGGCACGTTCGCGGCCGCGTTCCTGGTGCGGCCGATCGGCGGCATGGTGTTCGGCCCGCTCGGCGACCGCATCGGCCGCCAGCGCGTGCTGGCCGCCACCATGATCATGATGGCCTGCGGCACGTTCGCGATCGGCCTGATCCCGTCGTATGCGTCGATCGGCATCTACGCGCCGGTGCTGCTGCTGCTCGCGCGGCTTGTGCAGGGCTTCTCGACGGGTGGCGAATACGGTGGGGCGGCCACCTTCATCGCCGAGTTTTCGGCCGACCGCCATCGCGGCTTCATGGGCAGCTTCCTGGAGTTCGGCACGCTGGCCGGCTATCTGCTCGGCGCGGGCACGGTTACGGCGCTGACCTCGCTGTTGAGCCCCGCGCAGATGCTCGACTGGGGCTGGCGCGTGCCGTTCTTCGTGGCCGGGCCGCTCGGCCTGATCGGCCTGTACATCCGCACGCGGCTGGAGGAAACGCCGGCGTTCCGCAAGGAGGCCGAGCATCGCGAGCGGCTCGAACGCGCGCGCCCGCGGGAATCGCTGGTCACGCTGCTGGCCGGGCAGTGGCGCGCGATGCTGGTGTGCGTGGGGCTGGTGCTGATCTTCAACGTGACCGACTACATGGCGCTCGCGTATCTGCCGAACTACCTGTCGGCCACGCTGCACTACGACGAGACGCGCGGGCTGGTGGTGGTGCTCGCGGTGATGGTGCTGATGATGCCGATGACGCTGGCGGCGGGCTGGCTGTCCGATCGTGTCGGGCGGCGGCCGGTGATGCTGGCCGGCTGCATCGGCCTGGCGGTGCTGGCGATCCCCGCGCTGCTGCTGGTGCGCAGCGGGCATGGCGCGCTGATCTTCGCCGGCATGATGCTGCTCGGCGTGATGCTGTCGTGCTTCTGCGGGGTGATGCCTTCCGCGCTGCCGGCGCTGTTCCCGACGCGGGTGCGCTACAGCGCGCTGGCGATCGGCTTCAACGTGTCGGTGTCGCTGTTCGGCGGCACCACGCCGCTCGTCACGGCCTGGCTGGTCGGCCGCACCGGCGACCTGATGATGCCGGCCTACTACCTGATCGGCGCGGCGGTGATCGGCGCGATCTCGGTGCTCGCCGCGCGCGAGAGCGCCGGCCAGCCGCTGCCCGGCTCCGCGCCGTGCGTGGCGACGCAGGCCGAGGCGGTGCGGCTCCGGCGCGAGGCGGGGGCGGGGGCTGGCGGCCGGGCGGTGCGGGGTTTGGCGGGCAAGTAGATCAAACCCCCGTTCAACCCGGCTTCACCACCATCAGGAAATACACCGCCAGCATCGCGATGAAGGCCGGGTAGCCAAGGCGCTCCCAGGTCTTCGCATAGCGCCAGTAGGCGTCGGGCAGGATCGCCGCGCCGCCCGCATGCGCGGTGGTGGCGAGCTTCGCCATCTCGATCTGGATCCCGACCACCGGCAGCCAGCACACGGCGGCCACCGCGTACAGCACGAGCGTGGCGACGATCCACGGCGTCTGCCACGGCCAGCCGGCCCGATGCGCGAGCCATAGGCCCGAGGCCGGCTGGAACAGCACGGCCGGCGTGGTGAACCACCAGTCGGCGCGCACCACCAGCCGGGAGACGGCCGCGATCGCCGGCACCGAGCGCGTGCGGTTCGCGAAGAACAGATAGAACGCCGAACCGAAGCCGGTGCCGACCATCAGCACCGAGGACAGGATATGCAGCGTCTTGACGATCAGATAGGCGTTCATGAGAAATCCGATTCGTGGATCAGCAGAAACAGGATGGCGAGGATCGGCACGTTCTTGATCAGGGGGCCGAACGGTTCGGCGAACTGAGCAGGCAGCGCCAGCGCGATGGCGGCGGTATAGCCGGCCACCAGCGCGAATTGGGCGAGCCAGAGGCGGCGCCCGGGCCGCGCTAGCGTCAGCAGGCCGAGCCCGGCGTCGAGCGCGCAGGCGCCGTACAGCGCGGCGGTGGCGGCGAGACCATGCAGATGCATCGCGCCGAGCCGCGCGAGGCTGGCCTCGCGCGGAAACACGAACGCGCTGACCCAGGCGGTCCAGAGCCACACGAACGCGAGCGCGCCGCGCAGCAGCGGCAGCCGGATCGCCGCTAGCGCGCCGGCGCGCAAGCGCTGCGCATCGGCCCCGGCCCCGGCCACGCCTTGCGGCAGGCCGAGCGGACGGCGGCCGAGCAGGCGCGCGGTGCCGCCGGCACTGGCGGTATTGCCGTTCGCGAGCATCGTCCAGGTGTCGCGGTCGAGCATCGCGCCGGGCAGGTGGCCGATCGCGGCGGCCGCCGCGCCCACCAGCGCCCCCGGCACCGAGATGCCCCGCGCCGGCCGCCCGCCGAGCGCGGCGCGGTAGATCGCCAGCATCTCGCCGTAGCTCACTTCGCGGCCGCCCACCACATCCGCGCTCTCGCGGCCCGGCGTGCCGCGTTCGAGCCAGCGCACCACCAGTTCGGCGAGATCGTCGCGATGCACCGGGCGCAGCCGCTGCCGTCCGCCGTCGGGCAGCAGATGCAGCGGCAGGCTCGCGAGCGCCGCGAACAGGCGCGTCGAGTGGCCGGCCGGATCGAACACCAGCGCCGGGCGCGCGACCAGCGCGTCGCCGGGCATCGCCAGCAGATGACGGTCGGCGTCGCGCTTGCTGCGCAGAAACGGTGTGGCGCCCGCTTCAGCGCCGAGCGCTGAAATTTGCACGATGCGCCGGCCGCCGGCGGCGCGGCACGCCTCGAACAGCGCGACCGGGGCCGCGCGGTGAACGGCGTCGAAGCGCTGGCCGCCGCGTTCGGTCAGGATGCCGACGGCGTTGACCACCGCGTCCACTTCCGCGATGCGTGGCAGCCAGGCGGCGACATCGTGATCGCGCCGGTAATCGATCGCGATGTCGCCGTCCCGGCGCGGCGTGCGCACGCCGGCAATCACGTCGTGCCCGTGCGCCGCGAGCCGTTCGCGGATCGCGCGGCCGATCGTGCCGTTCGCGCCGCAGACCAGCACCTTCATGCCGAGGCTCCGGTGGTTTCAGCGGCGATCGCGGCTTGCGCCGGCGCGACTGCCCGAGGCACGGCGGCGGCCGGGTTTGCATCGACCGGAATCTGCCGCGCGATCCGCGACGCGATCGCGATCAGCGGCACGATCGCGCCGAGCAGCGACCACACCACCGTCGCGCGCAACGCCCCGATCACGCACAACGCGTTGTCGGCCGAGCACGCGGCGGGGCTGCGCGCGAACGCCAGCACCAGCACGAGCGGGCCGAGCACCAGCATGACCAGGGTGATGCGCGTCCAGAAATCGGCGCGCCCTTCGGTGCCGCACAGGTCGATCAGCAGGTTGCGCGTGACCGCGCGCAGGTAACGGGCGATGGCATAGCCGATCGGCACGGGCAGCAGCAACTGGATGGCGAGGGCGAGCGAGGTGTTCATGATTGATTGTCCTTACTGTTGTTTCTGTATAAACAGAAATATAGGGCCCAAAAAAAGCGGGTGTCGCCACCCGCGCGTGCTTACTTGCTCGGCTTGCGCCGGACCACCTGGCTGATCTTCGCGCCGATCCCCAGCGTCTTCATCAGCGTATCGGGCTTCATGCGCAGCATTTCGTCGGACCAGGTGGTCAGCGTCTCCATGAATTGCAGCGTGTCGCGAATCCTTTGTTCGGTTTCCTTCGTTTCGTTGGCCATCTCGGGGCTGACGAGCGTGTCGCGCAGCACCGTCAGCGTCGGGTCGATCTCGCGCTGGCGGCGGCCTTCGACGATCAGCTTGAACAGCTCCCAGATATCCGTCGAGGTTTCGAAGTGGTCGCGCCGGTCGCCCATCACATGCACGATGCGCGCGAGCTTCCACGATTGCAGCTCCTTCAGGCTGGTGCTGACGTTCGAGCGCGCCACGCCGAGCGCGCCGGCGATCTCGTCGGCGGCGATCGGCTTGCCGTGGAGATAGAGCAGCGCGTGAATCTGCGCGACGGTGCGGTTGACGCCCCAGCGGGAGCCCATTTCGCCCCAGTGGAGAATGAATCGTTCGGCAAGCGGTGTCAGTTCCATGCGGCGTAATGTACGGGCCTTCAGTTATTTCTGTCAAGACAGAAATAAAGCGGCCGATTCGGGCCGAAAGCACGACGGCGCCATGCGACACAACGTCCTGTTGTTTTCATATTCATCGCAGAATTGGTTTGTTTCCGGTCCGAACGGAATTCGCTAACGTGCGGATTCTTCCAATAACAGACCGAGCCATAAAAGAATGAAGCGCCTTTCCTACTTCGCACTGCCCACCGTTACCGTCCTTGCCGCCAGCCTGTCGCCGGCCGCACAAGCGCAAAGCAGCGTCACGCTTTACGGCATCGTCGATGCCGGCATCGCGTATGTCCACAATGCGCAGGGCGCCAACGGCGCGAACCAGTCGTCGCTGGTGAAATTCAACAGCGGCGGCCTGTCGGGCAGCCGTTGGGGCCTGCGTGGCACGGAAGATCTGGGCGGCGGCCTCGCTGCGATCTTCCAGCTCGAAAACGGCTTCAACGTCGGCACGGGCGCGCTCGGCCAGGGCAGCCGCGAATTCGGCCGCAAGTCGATCGTGGGCCTGGCCGATCAGCGTTGGGGTACGCTGACGATCGGCCGCCAGTACGATCCGATCGTTGATCTGGTGCAAGGCTTGACCGAAGACGGCCCGTTCGGGGGCACCTTCGCCACGCCGGGCGACCTCGACAACTACGACAACAGCCTGCGCGTCAGCAACTCGGTGAAGTACACCAGCCCGCTGATCGCCGGCATCCAGGTGGAGGCGCTGTACGCGCTCGGCGGCGTGGCGGGCCAGACCGGCAACGGCCAGACCTACAGCTTCGGCGCGTCGTACGCGCACGGCCCGCTGTCGCTCGGCGCCGGCTACTTCTTCGCCAATGGCGGCAACACCGTGACGAACGGCACGCGCACCTGGACGAGCACCTCGGATTCGCTGTTCAACACCGTCATCAACACGGGCTTCTCCAGCGCCAAGTCGATCCAGATCGTGCGTGCCGCCGGCCAGTACGTGCTGGGCGCGGCCACCTTCGGTATCGCCTACTCGAACACGCAATACGTGGGCGATTCGCTGTCGGTGTTCAAGTCGACGGCCAAGTTCAACAGCGGCTCGGGCTTCTTCAACTACCGCTTCTCGCCGTCGCTGAACACGGGTATCGGCTACAGCTACACGTCGCTGACCGGCCCGGTGTCGGCCCACTACAACCAGGTCAACATCGGCGCGCTGTACTCGCTGTCGAAGCGCACCGATCTCTACGCGGTGGCCGGCTACCAGAAGGCCAGCGGCAACTCGCTGAACGCGGCCGGCGCGGTGGTCTCCGCCCAGGCATCGATCGGCAGCTTCGGCGTGAACTCGGGCACCAACAGCCAGGAACTGGCGCTGGTGGGCATCCGCCACAAGTTCTGATCGCGCGCGGAGCGGTGCGTCCGCTCCGCTTGCCTTCATCCGTTTCGGCACGGCCGGCTTCGCGCAAATGCGACGCCGGCCGTGTTGCGTTTCGGGCCTGCGGGCGCTTCCCCGTTCGGGCCGGGATGGCCGATACTGTCGGGCCGCATTCCCTTCCGATCCCGCTGCCCGCCATGTCCGCCGAACCGAATTTCACCCCGATCGCCACGCCGACCTTCGACGGCCGGCTCGTGACGCTGCGTCCGTTGAGCGAGGTCGCGCCGGCCGAGTTGCTGGCCGCCGCCGCCGATGGCGAACTCTGGAACCTGAAGGTGACCGTGGTGCCCGGCCCGGCCGGCATCGACGCCTATCTGGCGAAGGCGTTCGAGGGCGAGCGCGCCGGCACCGTGATGCCGTTCGCGATCGTGCGGCGCGACAGCGGCAAGGTGGTCGGCAGCACGCGCTTCTGGAAGATCGACCGCGTCAACCGCCGGCTCGAAATCGGTCATACGTGGCTGTCGGCGTCGATGCAGCGCTCGGGCGCGAACACCGAATGCAAGTACCTGCTGCTGCGCTACGCGTTCGAGACGCTCGCTTGCGTGCGCGTGCAGTTCACCACCGACGTACTGAACGAACGCTCGCGCGCCGCGATCCTGCGGATCGGCGCGCACGAGGAGGGCGTCGTGCGCCACGAGCGCATCATGCCGGACGGCCGCAAGCGCAACTCGGTGCGCTTCAGCATCATCGACGACGAATGGGCCGCCACGCGTGCGCATCTCGAAGGACTGCTGGCGAAGTAGGCCATGGCACGTAGGTGCGCTCGGACATCATCGACGACGAATGGGCCGCCACGCGCGTGCATTTCGAAGGACTGCTGGCGAAGTCGGCCCCGGCTCTCGGGGGTGCGCTCAGGCATCGTCGACGACGAATGGGCCGCCACCCGAGCACATCTTGAGGGCCTTCTGGCGAAGTAGCCCACAACACGCGGGCCGCGCTCAGGCCGCGCGCCGCGCGATCAGCGCCGCGCCGAGCGGCGCGAGCAGCAACGCACCGAATACCCAGCGCGCGGCTTGCGCCGTGCCGGCCACGCCGCCCGGCTCCACCAGCCCGCCCGCGTTGGCGAGCATCCCCACCAGCGCCGCACCGGCCGCCGTCGCGAACAACTGCACGGTGGTGATCGATGCGCCCGCGAGCGCGTTCTCCGCATCGGGCACGGCCTTCAGCGCGCGCGTCAGCAAGTGCGGCCAGGCCACGCCGACGCCCAACCCGAGCGCCACCATCGCCGTGCAGATCGGCAGGAGTGCGAGCCATTCGCCGCCGCTATCCCTCGGCAGCAGCGCGAACAGGCCGAGCATGCCGGCCAGTTCGAGCAGCGGCCCGGCCACGATCAGGCGGCGCAGGTTCGGGCCGCTCGCGCCCGAGCAGGCCAGCGCGCCGAGCGTCCAGCCCGCGCCCATCAACGCGGCCAGATAGCCGGCCGCGAGCGGCGGCTGGCGATGCAGCACCTGCAGGAACAGCGGCGCGAAGATTTCGGCGCTGGTGACCGTGAGCGACAGCAGCGCGAGGATCGCGTAGCACTTCGCGACCGGCGAGCCGGGGCGGAACGCGCCGGACGGCAGCAACCGGTTCGACGCGCGCCGCTCGATGCGCACCAGCAGCGCCGCGCAGCCGATCGCCAGCACGATGCCGGCCAGGTTCCAGGCCGGGTCGGTGGACGCGCTGCCGGCCGACACGGCCAGCACCACCGCGATCAGCAGGCCCAGTTGCGGCTTCGGCGTGGCGGTGTTGCCTTGCGCGGCAGCGGAGGCCGAGGTCGAGGCCGCGTTGCGCGGCAACACCGCCGCCGCCAGCAACGCGAACGCGGTGGCCGCACCCGCCACCGACCAGAACGACGCGCGCCACATGCCCCATTCCGCGAACACGCCGCCCACGGCCGGCCCGATCAGCGTCGCCACGCCCCACATGCCCGACACGAGCGCCATCGCGCGCGGCCACAGCGCCTCGTCGAACACGACGCGGATCATCGAATAGGCCAGCGCGCACAGCACCCCGCCGCCGAAGCCCTGCACGAGCCGGCCGGCCAGCAGCACCGGCATGGCCGGCGCGAGCGCGCACAGCGCCGCGCCCGTGGCGAACACCAGCGCCGACAGCGCATAGGCGCGCCGCGGCCCGAGCCGCTTCAACAAACCGGCCGCGAGCGCCGAGCCGGCGATCGACGCGACGATGAAGATCGCCGTGCTCCACGAATACAAGTCGAGCCCGCCGATGTCGCGCACCACGCTCGGCAGCACGGTGGCGACCACGTAGACGCTCATCGCATGCAACGCCACGCCGCCGGCCAGCGCGAGCGAGCGCAGGCCGTTCGCGCCCGAGCACAGCGCGGCCCAGCCGGTGCTGGCCGATATCGCCGGTGTCGCCGCGTTCGTCGAAGGCGCTGCTGCCGCCGTGAATTCCTCTCGCTTGCCCATGGGTTCTCCCGTTACTGGTTCGATCGAGGCCGGCAAGCGTGCTTGCTCCGGCCAACCGCATCGTTTATAAAACCTCATGTTTGGTTGAGGTCAAGGGGGCGCGCATGAGTATTGACGTGAAGCAACCGATGTCGGTGGGCGAGGTGGCCCGTCGCAGCGGCGTGAGCGTGGCGACGATTCACTTCTACGAAGCGAAGGGATTGATTCACGGCTGGCGCAGCGAAGGCAACCAGCGCCGCTATGCGCGCGACGTGCTGCGCCGGATTGCGATCGTGCGGATCGCGCAGCGGGCCGGCATGCCGCTCGCCGCGATCAAGTCGGCGCTCGATGCGTTGCCGGCCGGCCGAAAATTGACGGTGCGCGACTGGCGGCGGCTCTCCACCGCGTGGCGCGACGAATTGAGCGAGCGGATCGATCAGCTCACCAAACTGCGCGATCAATTGGGCGGGTGCATCGGTTGCGGGTGCCTGTCGATGCGCGACTGCCCGCTGCGCAACCCGGGCGATCGGCTCGGCGAGGCCGCGCAGGGCGCGGCGCTGCTCGAAGGCCGGTAAGACGGCGAAACCAGTACTGCGAAGCAAAACGAGACGGGCCGGCGATGTCATGCCGGCCCGTCTTTTTCCCGCGTTCGGTTCGTTTAGCTGACGGTGCCCATCGCCGGATCGGAGACCGAATCCTTGCCGGTTTCGATGCGCCCCGCGAAGCGGCGGCGGAACGTCGTGGAGGTGCTGCTGCCGACCGTGAAGTCGTACCAGTTGCCGCTGTCGGCCACGGCCCAGCTCAGTTCCCCCGAGGCGTTGGCGGCCACGGTCAGCGTCCACGGGCCGTCGCTGCGATACGCGTTGGCGGCCACCGTGAAGGTAGCCGGCTGGCTGCCGCGATTGAACAGCTTGACGATCACGCTCGACGCGTCGCAAGGCTGGTAGCACACCTGAATTTCCGGGTTGACGCCCGCGCCGAGTTCACCGAGGTTGCCCACATATTCACGGTGATAGCCGTTCGGCCCGAGCACCCACAGGTCGTAGCTGCCGTTGTCGGCCGCATCGGGCGTCCACACGCCGCTCAGCGACTTGCCGGCCTGCACCGCGTAGCGGCGCGGCACGCGATCCAGATGCAGCCGGTCGTACACATGGAACACCGCGCCGGTGGCGTTGCCGCTGGCGTTCGTGAATTCGAGCGTGAGGCCGGCGGCGGCCGGGTGCGCCGTGGTGTGCAGCTCGTAGGGCAGCGCGCGCGACGGCCGCGTGCCGGTGGCCTGCGCGGGCAGCGCCGAGGTGGCGGTGGCGGCCGGCACCGGAATCGCGCTGGCCGCGGCCTGCGACGATGCCAGCGAATCGGCGCCGACCTTGGTGGTGCGGCCCGACAGCGTGGGCAGCGCGCCGTCGTTCGGCGACACGAAGTTGAAGCACGAGCTGAGGTCGCCGCAGATCGCGCGGCGGTAGGCGCTGATCTGCGGCTCGGCCACGCCGAAGCGCTTCTCGAGAAACATCAGCGTGGAGGTGTGATCGAACACCTGCGAATTGACGAAGCCGCCGCGGCTCCACGGCGAGATCACCCACATCGGCACGCGCGGCCCCGGGCCGTACGGGCGGCCGTCGATCGCGGGCTGGTTGCTGGTGGCCGGCGTGAAGTTGTGATATTCGGGCGCCATGTCCGCATCGGTCAGCGTGCTGCCGCCGGCCAGCGTACCGTCGGCATTGTGCGACGGCGCGCTCGGCGGCGGCAGGTGATCGAAGAAGCCGTCGTTCTCGTCGTAGTTCACGAGCAGCACCGTCTTGCTCCACACGTCCGGGTTCGCGGTCAGCGCGTCGAGCACTTCCTGCACGTACCAGCCGCCCTGCGTCGGGCTCGACGGCCCCGGGTGCTCGCTGTAGTACGACGGCGGAATGATCCACGAGACGGACGGCAGCGTGCCGTTCTGGATGTCATCGCGGAACGTTTCGAGGAAGCCTTGCGGCATGGTGTTGCCGAAGCCCTTGGCGAGAGGGCTCAGCGGATCGTCGATGGCCGGGTCGTAGAACGGGCCGGCGGCCGTCACCGATTGATTGATGTCGACCGTCGAGACGTATACCGGGCGGCGCGCGGCCGGCATCTGCTCGATCGCGGCGCGCCAGTGGCGAAAGCCCATCATCTCGTTGCAGCCGAAATTGTCGACCAGGCTCTGATAGACCTTCCAGCTCACGCCGGCCGATTGCAGGCGATCGGCGTAGGTGGTCCAGGTCCAGCCCGAGGTGGATGGGCCGATGTCGTTGCCGCCGTTGAACTCGTTGTTCAGCGCGGCCACGCCCACGTTGCTGCCGTCGGTGGGGCTCTTGCCGTTCGGGCCGTTGGTGCCGCTCCAGTAGAACAGGCGGTTCGCGATGGTGCCGGTGTGCATGCCGCAGTGATACGCGTCGCACATCGTGAACGCGTCGGCCAGCGCGCGATGGAACGGCACTTCTACGGTTTCGTAGTAGCCGAGCGAAAGCGGCGTCTTGGCGGTGGGCCATGCCGACATGCGGCCGTTGTCCCAGGCCGCCTGCGCGTCGTTCCAGGTGTGCGGCGTGCCGCCCGCGCGCAGCGCGTTGCCTTGCGTCTCGTCGAGGTGATACGGCGCGAGCACGCTGGTCACGCCCGCTTTCGTATAGCTCTGATGGAAGATGTTGGTCGCGCCCGGTGCCGGAATCGCGAAGCGGTCGCCGTAGCCGCGTACGCCGCGGAACGTGCCGAAATAGCTGTCGAACGAGCGGTTTTCGAGCATCAGCAGCACCACGTGCTGCACGTCGTTGAGCGTGCCGGTGACGTTGTTGGCGTCGATCGCGAGTGCGCGCCGGATCGCCGGCGGAAACGCCGACAGCGTGGCGGCGGCCGCGGCGCTGCCGAGCGAGGTTTTCAGGAACCGGCGTTTCGAAGAACTGAATGTCATGCGGAGGGCTTCCGGGTGAGGGCGGGGCGGCTCAGGGAGCCGGCGCGCAGTGACGGGTCGAGCAGGCGGCGGCGCCCGCGCCGCTGGACGGCGCGGTGTGCGGTGAGTCGTCGTTGCCGCCGCAGGCGGCGAGCAGCAGCGTCGCACACAGCAGCGCGGCGCCGAGCCATGAAGTGCCGATGATCGAAAGGCGAGCCATGGTTGTTGTGATCTCAGGGACAGCGATGGAAACGGAGGGAACGCGCCGGCCGGACGGTTCCGCTTTGCGAGGACAGGGCCTGAATCCGTTGCCGACTGTAGGCTTTGTTTTTGGCAGGAATGTGAAGCTGATTGCAAGCTTGGCGATCAAGTGTGCGGTCGAGAACGTTACCGCGCGCAGCGATCGATGTGGAATGCCGATAATTTCCGATATTTATTCGATGCGAGGTAGTGCTTACCGATTTCCCGCGAAAAGCGAATCGATGCGCGCGCAAGCATCGCCTGGCATGCAACTCGGGTGTCGCAAAACTGTCAGTCGCAAGCGGCAGAATCCGCTAACCCACCGACCACTGACGACAGGATCCCCCATGTCACTGAACTATGGTTTGCTGAAAGGCACCGTTGCCGGACATCTTCGCGATGCGGACGACGATCACTACCAGATCCTCGTACACGCCGGCGACGAGGTGTTCCGCATTGCCGTGAACGTGAAATCGTCGGCGCCGCATGCGCCGTCCACCGTGCTGTTCGAGTCGCGCACCACGCTGCCCGATGCGCTGACCTCGCAACTGACGGCCGCCGCCACCGGCTTCACGAAGCTGGCCAGCCAGCCGGGCGGCCTCGCGATCGACTTCGTGCGCAGCGGGCTGGTGGATACCTCGGCGATGGTGCCGGTGCCGCCCGACCAGCCGGGCCAGAGCAACGACCTGAAGGACCGCCTCGAAAGCGCGGTGGTCAAGGCGATGGATCAGGCCGGCTCGGAAGTGTTCGCGTTCGGCTCGAAGTGGGGGCCGGAAACCAAGCCCGACCAGTATTTCAAGTTCGTGCCGGGCCAGGGCATTCACGATATCCACATGAACCAGGGCAATTCGGGTTCCTATCGTAAGGACAACGGTGTTTACCAGGATGGCTGCCTGATGCTGCGCTATCCCGACGGCACTTGGCTCGCCGTGTTCCTCGCGTTCCAGTCGCAGAGCTTCGACACCGACGATCACGGCAACCCGGTGAACGGCGGCCACTGATCGCGCGTCCGTATCGCGTCGGGCTTGCCTGGCGCGATTCAGCGCCTACACTGGTAGATTGACCTGTGTAGCCGGGCGGAGCCATGAAAATCGATTTCCATGCGGACCCGGTAGATGTGGATGCGATCTGCCGCGATCTCGAGAACGGCGAAGTCACCGTGATCGACACCACCCGGCCGAATTTCCGCGATCTGCACGAAGCGGTCAGCCCGCTGATGCGCGGCTCGGCCATTCTGCCGCTATCGGTGCGCGATGCCGACGGCGTCTGGCATTGCTACCTGCTCAACCGCGATTACCAGCCCATCTCGCTCGACGAGGTCGATGCGAGCGTGGCGCGCGCCATCGCGCTGTGGCAGGCGGCCGGGCGGCCCACGCCGTATCGGGTGGCGGCGGCGCGCTAGGGCGCGCCGCGTTCATGCCTTATTTCTGATCGGCCGGAATCGCGTCGTCGCTCTTGATCCAGCCTTCGATGCGGCCCGCGCGCGGGTTGTGGAAGCGAACCTGCAACCACGCCGCGTCGGCGCTGGCGCCGATCAGGTCGAGCGCGTCGTCCTGCACCACGTAGCGGCGCGTCGGGCCGTCGTGCGGGCTGTCGTGCAGCGGCAGCTTCGGCACGGCCACCTTGATGCCCACTTCGCCGCCGCCATACGCCTGGGGCTGGCTGCCGACCACCTTGCCGTGCTCGTCGTAGGTCAGGCGTACCGACGCGGGGCCGCCGTCCGCCGCCGCACCCTCCACGATCGACGTCTGCAAGCCGATCGGCAAATCCTGGCTGCTTTGATAGAGGTACAGCGTGCCGTCGGCGCGATAGCGGTAGGCGTCGCTGTACCACACCGGGCCACTGCGGCAGGAACTGTAGAGCGTGCGCTCGGCCGGCTTCGCCTCGAGATTCGTCAGGTCGCCGCAACTGCCTTGCCGTGCATTGCCCGATGGCGCGTGCAACGGCGTGAAGCGGTGGGCGGCCGGATCGTACAGATAGACCTGATACGCCTCGTTCACCATGCCTTGCATGACGATGACGGCCACATCGCGATGGCCGTCGAAGTTGTAATCGCCGAGCGCGTAGTCGAATGCTCCGTCGCCGTCGCCCAGATCGCCATCGAGCGCAAGAGTTTGCGAGACGTTGCCGGGCGAGAGCCGCACGCGTACATGGGTGCTGTCGATGCGCTTGAGCGTGGCCGTGGTGTTGGCGTCCACGCGGTAGCTCATGACGGGGGGCGCGGCCAGCGCTGCCGTGGCGGCGAGGCCGCCGGCCAGCAAGACGGCCAGCGTGGCCAGCGCGGCCTGGCGCGATTCGAATCGGCTGATGGGTCTGATCCCCGGAATGATCGGTGTGGTGTGGGCGGCGTGATCGCGGCGGCCAGCATGGCACGGTGCGCGCCTCGCCGCAACGCCGCCGCCTTCGGCAATCCTTTGCATTTCGATGCATCATGTCGGGCCGCGCCGGCGAGCGCCACCCTGGATGGAGCCTTTCGACATGCCTGCCCCCCGCGTCGGCCAGACCGACCTGCAACAACTGCTGACCGGCATCGATCCGGCGCTCGACGAGGCAATCTACACGTTCTGCACGGTGGCGCGCGACGCGCGTGGTGGGCACGACACGCCGGCCGATTGCATCTGCACGTTCGACGAGCGCGAAGGGCGCACGCTGATCCTGCCGCTCGACAGCGCGCGCCGCGATGGCCTCGTCCACCTCGGCGAATGGGCGAAGATCACGCTGCAGATTCATTCGTCGCTCGAAGCGGTCGGTTTCATCGCGACCATCGCCACCGCGCTCGCACACGACGGCATCAGCGCCAACGTGATGTCGGGCTATTACCACGATCACGTGTTCGTGCCTTGGGCCCGGCGTCACGATGCGATCGACGCGATTCGCCGCGTGGCGCTCGAAGCCGGCGCGGCATAACCCCCTGTCAGGAGAAAACCAGATGCTGAAGATCATGACCGACGCCACCTCGCCGTTCGGCCGCAAGGTGGTGGTGGCCGCCTGCGAGCGCCATCTCGCGGTGCGCGAGGTGTTCGTCGACATGAAGTCGCCCGAGGTGCTCGCGCCGTTCAATCCGCTCTGGCAGATCCCGGCCCTGGTGCTGTCGGAAACCGCCGGGCTGTACGACAGCATGGCGATCCTGATCCACCTCGATTCGTTGCATGCGCAAGCACCGCTGGTGCGGACCGGCGATGCGGCCGCGCTGTCGATGCTGGGCCTGGCCGACGGCCTCATGGAAGCGGTGCTCGCGCGCCGCGTGGAATCGGTGCGCGACCTGCCGCGCCAGGAGCCGGCCTACCTCGCCAGGCTCGAAGCGCGAATCGAGCGCGCGCTCGACGTGCTGGCCGCGCGGCTCGGCGAACTGACGCCCGACCCGGGCGGCATTCCTTCCGGCACGCAGATCGCCGTGGCGGTGGCGCTCGATTACGTGGATTTCCGCTACGGCCGCCAATGGCGCGACACGCGCGCCGCACTCGGCGCATGGCTCGAACCGTGGGCGGCGCGCCCGGCGATGGCGGCCACGGCGCCCGGTGCGCGCGAGCCGTTCGTCAGCGCCTGACATGCCGCCGCGCGCAAGGTCCTGGCGCGATTCGTTCATGCGCCGGGATCGCGCGCGCACCGCGCGATCAACCGACACATCCGCTTCACCGCCACGTCATTTCGGATAGCTAACTTGATGGGGCTTCGCCGCACGGCGAAGCGTCGTATCCATCCACTCATGAGCACCGAAATGACAAAGATCAGATTGCATCATGCGGCGGCGCTGGCGTTGTTCGCCGCGTCGCAGTTCGCCCATGCCGGCACGCCGAGCGTCGGCAGCCGCGAATACAAGGTCCTGCTGAACCCGGTTGCGTTCCAAAGCGCGCCGGCCGACGCGGCGAACCGCTTCCTTACCGACCTCGAGGCCTCGCTGGCCGCCAACGGCTTCGACAGCACCGTGAAGAAGTCGTTTGCCGCGGACCACAACCGCACCGTGCAGTATTTCGACACGGCGAACAGTTGCGCCGTGCGCACGGCCGGCTACTCGATGCGCGAGCGCAACGAAAGCGGCAGCCTCGATATCGAGCTGAAGTTCGGCTCGGCCAATCAGAGCACCTCGGCCAACACCGACGTGACCGGCAGCTCGTCGAAGGCCACCTCGAAGCTCGAGGACGACATCACGCCGCCCGCGAAGGAAACCTTCTCGCACTCGACCAGCGAGCCGCTGTCCAGCTCGAAGAACATCAACAAGGTCAGCGACATCAAGGATCTGTTCCCCACCACCAAGACCTTCGACAGCATCGCCAGCACGGCGCTGGTGCCGGTCGGCGGCCTGTCGATCCACGAGCTGACGTTCGACGGCCCGACCAGCGATCTCGGCCAGGAAGACGCCGATTTCACGATGACGGTGTGGTATGCGAACGGTTCGAGCACGCCGGCGCTGGCCGAGATTTCGTTCGAGGTCGACGTGAACGACAACGGCGTGTTCACCGACAAGGTCACGTCGCGCTCGCAACTGATCTTCAACACGATCCAGGGCATGACGAACTGGGTGCAGTCGCCCAGCTCGACCAAGACCGCCTGGGTGTATCAATACCAGCCGTCGTTCTGTAGCGGCCAATAAGGCGTAGCCGAAGCAAGACTCCGACTTCCGCGCCTGGCGTGTTGCAGATGCAGCATGCCAGGCGCGGTTTTTTACGTCAGTGCAGCGTATCGAGCTTCCTGGTCCAGCGCGAAGCGAGCCCGAGCAGCACGCCGCTGATCGCGAGCATCAAGGTGCCCATCGCCATGCCGTCGCCGATCGAGCCTTGCTCGAACTGCTGCCAGATGAACACCGAGGCGGTTTGCACGCCGCTCGGCGCGAGCAGCAGCGAGGTCACCAGCTCGCGCGAGGCCACCGCGAACACGATCATCATCGAGGCGGCCAGCGGCGGCGCGACCAGCGGCAGCACGATGCGCAGCAGCACGCGCCCTTGCGATGCGCCATGCACGCGCGCGGCCGCCTCCAGGCTGCCGCCGATCTGCCGCAACGCCGCGCTCGCGTAGCGCACCGGGTAGGGCAGCAGCAGGCACGCATACGAGAGCAGCAGGATCACCCAGGTGTTGTACGGCGTGAGCGGCCAGAACGGCAGGTTCCAGGCGAGGATCAGGCCCACGCCGATCACGATGCCGGGCATCGCGTGCGGCAGCAGCGTCAGGCCGTCGAGCGCCGCACGGCCCGGCGTGCGGGTCTTGACCACCACCCACGCCGCGAGGAAGCCGAGCACGCCGGTGACGAGCGCGGTGCCGGCCGCCAGCGCGAGGCTGGTGCCCAGCGCACTCGCGCCGTCGCCGCCCGAGGCGAGCGCGCCGAAGTGCGCGAGCGTCAGGTTGGCGACGCCGAGGCCGCCCGACAGCGTGCGCAGGAACGCCGTGGCGATGATGGTGGCGATCGGCGCGACCGTGGTGCCGAGCGCCACGACGGCGAACAGCAGCACGATCGGCGCGCGCCAGCGGCCCGCCTCGGCCGGCTCGACGGCGACCGGCTTGCCGGTTTGCGTGTCGAAATCGCGGCCCGCGAGCAGGCGGCGCTGCGCGACGAACGCCGTCATCGCCGTGACCGCCAGCAGCGCCGACAGCACGGCCGCGCCGGGCAGGTCGATCGGCCAGTCGGAGAAGCGCGCCTCGATCGACGTGACCAGCAGGCTGAAGTTGGCACGCGCGCCGAGCGCCGACGGAATGCCGAACTCCTCGATCGCCATCGTGAACGCCAGCAGCGCGCTCGCGGCGATGGCGGGTGCGGCCAGCGGCAGCGTCACGCGCACGAACGCGCGCCACGGGCTCGCGCCGCACACGCGCGCCACCTGCGCGAGCCGGCCGCCGGTCTGCATCATCGCGCGCGACACCGAGAAATAGACCACCGGGAACACGCTCAGCGTCATCGCCGTGACGATGCCGGGAAACGAGAACAGGAAGCCGCCGAGATCGAAGCCGGCCAACTGTTGCAGATAGCCGTGCGGTTGCAGCAGCAGCATCCAGCCGAGCGCGCCGAGATACGGCGGAATCAGGAACGGCGCGAGGAACAGCAGATCCCACAGCCGCGCGCCCGGCACCCGCACCAGGCCGCGCAGCGCACCGAGCGGCACGCCGAGCGCGAGCGCACCGCCCGCCACCGCCAGGCCGAAGCGCAGCGTGTTGCTTAGCAGCGGCCAGGTGGTCGATTCGTCGAGCGTGGCGTAGACGGCCGAGAACGGATGCGCGAACGAACCCTGGCCGAGCGCGGGAAAGATCGCCTGCAGGCCGACGAACGCGACCGGCAGGCCCACCAGCAACAGCAGCGCTGCGAGCAGGGCGCCGAAGCCGGCCACGCGGCCGGCCCGGCCGGACAGCCGTGCGCGCCGCGTGGAGGAACGCCGCGCGAGCACGGTCGCCATCAGTGTTCGCCGAACAGGCTGTTGAAGCGCTTGAGCACCTCGGCGCGCGAGGTCTTGTTGCTGCCGTCGTCGATCGGCAGCAGCTTCAGATCCTTCAGGCCGGGGCGGGTGGATTTGACGTCGTCGCGGGCCGGGATCAGGTACGCGGCGGCGACGATCTGCTGGCCTTCGTCGGACAGCACGTAATCGACGAACGCGCGCGCATCGGCCTGCGCCTTCGAGGTCTTGAAGATCATCATCGGGCGCGGCGCGATCACGGTGCCGCTGCTCGGGAAGATCACCTTGACCGATTCGCCGGTGGCGGCCGAGCCGTAGGCCACGTAATCCACCGCGCCGAACACGGCCGATTTCGCGCCTTGCAGCACCGGGTTGATTGCCTGCGCGTTCGGGCCGAGCACCACCATGCCGTTCTTGTGCAGGCTGTCGAACAGCGTCCAGGCCGCTTCGCCGAGACGATCCTGCAAGCCCAGCAGCAGGTCGAGCGAGGCGCCCGACAGTGCCGGGTTCGGCGTGCTCACCTGGTCGCGGTAGGCCGGCGCGGCCAGATCCTTCCAGTCGTGCGGTTCGGGCTTGCCGGTTTTGGTGTTCCAGACGATGCCGAGCGCCGAGATGCCCTGCGCGACATAGTTCGGGGTCTTGAACATCGGCGAGACGTGCGCCGCGTTCGGGCTGGTGTAGGGCAGCAGCCAGCCGCGGCGGTCGAGATCCTGCGCGGTGTCCCACGAGGCGGAGATCAGCACGTCGGCGTGCGGGTTGCCGGCTTCGGCTTCGACGCGGGCCATCAGCTTGCCGGTGGTGGCCTGGAACAGATCGACCTTGACGCCGGTCTTGTGTTCGAAGCCTTGCGCGAGTTTCTTGGCGAGGTTGCCGGGGCCGGCGGTATATACGGTGAGAGCGTGCACGGATTGAGTCAGCCCGAAGGCCAGCGATAAGGTAAGAACGGTCTTGGAAAGCGTGGTGAGCATACTACCGGCTCCTTGAATTTTGGGCGATCTGCGCAACCCGGCCGTGCGCCAGCGTGACGATCGTGTGCGCCAGCGCTTCGGCTTCCGCGCGATCGTGCGTGACGTAGACGGCGGTGGTGCCGAGTTGCGCGAGCAGGTCGCGGATCTCGCCGCACAGCGAGGCGCGCAGTTGCGGATCGAGGTTGGAAAGCGGCTCGTCGAACAGCAGCACGCGCGGGCGCGCCACGATCGCGCGCGCGAGCGCGACGCGCTGCTGCTGGCCGCCGGACAGCGCCGACGGGCGGCGCGCGCCGAACGCGCCGAGGCCGACGCGTTCGAGTGCCAGCGCCACGCGCTCGCTGCGCTCGGCGCGTGGCACGCCGCGCATTTCGAGCGGGAACGCCACGTTGCCGGCCACCGTCAGGTGCGGCCACAGCGCGTAATCCTGGAACACCATGCCGAGGTCGCGCGCCTCGGGCGGCGCGCAAGTGGCGGGGTCGGCGACGGTCTCGCCGCCGAACAGCACGCGGCCTTCGTCGGGCCGCAGCAGCCCGGCCAGCAGCTTCAGCAGAGTGCTCTTGCCGCAGCCCGACGGGCCGAGCAGCGCCAGCGTGGTGCCCGCCGGCACGTCCAGGTCGATGCCGTCCAGAACGGTGTGCCCGCCGAAGCGCTGCCGCAATCCGCGCAGGTGGATCGAGATGCTCGTGCCGGGGTTCATGCGCACTCCTTCAGAACTTGTGGCGGATGCCGGCCATCAGGCCGAACTGGTTCTTGCCCGCCACCACGTCGGTGCCGAAGCCGTTCAGGCCGAGGTTCGAGCCGTTGCGGTTCAGCACGTAGCCGAGGTTCAGGTACAGGTCGGTGCGCTTCGAAAGGAAGTAGTCCGCATCGATCTGGAACGACCACGGGTCGCGCGCGTTGCCGTAGAAGTTCTGATACATCGCGGTGCCCGAGAACGCCAGGTTCGGCCGCGCGTACCAGGTCGAGCCGAACCAGTAGAGGCTGCTGGCCTCCACCGGCGAGGTCGACAGCGTGCTCAGATGCACCGCGTGCGAATCCAGGTAGCGGTAGCCGACGTAGGTGGTCACGGTGGCGATCTTGTAGCTCGCGCCCACGCCGATGCGGCGGTCGATGTCGCCTTCGTTGCCGCCCACCTTGGCGGTGTGCGCGGCCGTCGGGCTGGTGCTGCCGCCGTTCTTCTGGTCGTACACCAGCGTGGCGCTGAACGGGCCGTGCTTGTAGCGCAGGCCGGCCTCGATCACGCGCGCGTAGCGGTTGTCGCCGGCCGGTTGCGAGCCGAAGTTGACGTTGTCGTAGCCGAAGCTGTACTGGGCGATCGCCGAGAGGCCGCCGAAGTGCTTCTCGTAGCGCAGCGTGTTGTCGAGCCGGTCGGAGAACGCCGGGTCCTGCATCTTGATCGCGTACACCGCGTTCTTGAGCGGGTTGTATTCGCTGACCCAGTCGAGGAACAGGCCGCCCTGGCGGCCCAGCGCGACGGTGCCGTAGGTGTCGTTGGCGATGCCCACGTAGGCGAGCCGGCCGAATTCGCGGCCGCCTTGCAGCGACGTGCCGGTGCCCACGTTGATGCCGCTTTCGAGCAGGAAGAAGGCGCGCGAGCCGCCGCCCAGATCCTCGCGGCCGGTGATGCCCCAGCGCGAGCCCGACATGTTGCCGGACGTCATGCGCGTGACGCTGTTGGTCTGACCTTTGTTGGTGGTGGAAGCGGCGGCCTGGTTCAGGTACTCGATACCGGTATCGAGAATGCCGTAGAGCGTCACCGAGGAGCCGGCGGCGGTGGGTGTTTCGTCTGCGTAGGCGTAGGCGGGCAGGCCGGTACAGGCGGCCAGGCACGCGCCTACCGCCGCGATGCGATAGGAGTGGTTCACGAGTCATGTCCTCTTTGGGATTCAATCGAGCCGCCACTCTAAGTGGCACGCAAGTCAGGTTCGTGACAGGCGCGAGCGTGTTGTTTCGCCCGTGGCGGGCGGCTCGGCTCGACGCTCTTGAAAACGTGAGGGGTGCGAACGGTTTGGAACCGGCGTTCAATCGCCGGCATCTGCGCGCTTGTCGACGTTAAAAAAACGGCGAGGCGGAAAGCATCGCGGCGCTGAACACGCTGGAAGGCGTTGGCGAATCGTCAGCATTCGCCACGGGGTCGATAGCCCGGAATCAGAAAATCGAGCGCTCGGTGTAGGTCGTCAGCCATTCGAGCGCGAGCACGCCGGCCAGCGAATTGCCGTTCGGATCGAGCCCCGGCGACCACACGCACACCGCCATCTCGCCCGGCAGCACCGCGACGATGCCGCCGCCCACGCCGCTCTTGGCCGGCAGCCCCACGCGATAGACGAAATCGCCGGCCGCGTCGTAGGTGCCGCAGGTCAGCATCAGCGCGGAGAGCCGCTTGGCCGAGCTGGCGTCGACGATGCGCTCGCCGGTAGCCGGCGCGACGCCGCCGTTGGCCAGGAACAGCGCGGCCTGCGCCAGCTCCACGCAGCTCATCGAGATCGCGCATTGGCGGCAATAGGCGTCCACCACGGTTTCGGGCGGCATCCACATGTTGCCGAAGCTCGCCATGAAATAGGCCATCGCGCGATTGCGCTCGGCGTGCTGCCATTCCGATTGCGCGACGCGCGAATCGTAGTCGATCTCGGTCGAGCCGATCAGGCGGCGGATGAATTCCACCAGCGCGGTTTCGGCGCGCACGAAGCGGCGGCTCAACACGTCGGTCACCACCAGCGCGCCCGCATTGATGAACGGGTTGCGCGGCTTGCCGCGTTCGCTTTCGAGCTGCACCAGCGAGTTGAACGCGTTGCCCGACGGCTCGCGGCCCACGCGCTGCCAGAGTTCGTCGCCGAGCATCTGGAACGCCAGCGTGCAGGCGAACAGCTTCGAGATGCTCTGGATCGAGAAGCGCTCGTCGGCGTCGCCCACCGTGTAGGTGCGCCCGTCGAGCGTGACGATCGCGATGCCGAAGCGCTCGGCCGGCACCGTGGCCAGCTCGGGGATGTAATCGGCCACGCGTCCCGCGCCGATCCACGGTGCGATTTCGGAATGGATGCGGTCGAGTATCGGTTGGTAATCCATGACGGCGTTTGGCGGCGCTCGCGCGCGAAATTCAGCGAGCCCGTATGGAAGCGCTTGCGCGGCGATTCGTCAAGCACCAATGCGGTGCGCTGGCCAGACAGGCGAAGCGGCCGCCGACGATGCGAGGCGGGATGCGAAGCGGGCCGTAAAGCGGACAGTAAAGCGGACCATAAAGCGAACCGTGATGTGCTGCTCACGAACCCGCGCCTCCTTCGCGCGGTGGTGCGCCTGTTAAGCGTTTGCTGACCATCGGCCGCGATAATCGGCGTGAAAATTGACGTTAAACCGACGGTTTTGCGACGCCGTTGGCACACGTGCCGAGATTTTCCGTACAAATGCGTGGCAACATGCATCAGCGGTCACGGAGGGCAGTATCATGCGGAATATTTCATGAAATTACCGGTACTTACCGGAACCTTGCAAAACGAACCGGCACGCCGGTTTGCCAGCAGCCTCGATCGAGCCGATTCTCCATGCCCCACCGCATTCTTCTGGTCGAAGACGACCCTCGCCTGTCCACCCTGATCGGCGGCTATCTGAGCAAGCACGACTACGAGGTCGAGACCGTGCTCGACGGCCAGGTGGCCGTGTCCACGATCCTCTCGAAGCGGCCGGACCTGGTGATCCTCGACGTCAATCTGCCCGGCAAGGACGGCTTCGAGATCTGCCGCGAGGCACGCAAGCAGTTCGACGGCGTGATCGTGATGGTCACGGCGCGCGACGAGCCCTACGACGAGCTGCTCGGCCTCGAATTCGGCGCCGACGATTACGTGCGCAAGCCGGTCGAGCCGCGCATCCTGCTCGCGCGGATCAAGGCGCAACTGCGCCGCTCGCCGCAGCGCCCGGCCGAGGCCGCCCACGGTTCGGACCGCTTCGCGTTCGGCGGCTTCTCGATCGATCGCGGCAACCGCTCGGTGCGCCTGCCGGACGGCTCGTCGCCGGACCTGACCTCGGCCGAATTCGATCTGCTGTGGGTGCTGGCCAGCCGGGCGGGCGAGGTGGTGAGCCGCGACGACCTGATGCGCGAATTGCGCGGCATGGAATTCGACGGCCTCGACCGTACCATCGACGGCCGCATCTCCAAGCTGCGCCGCAAGCTGCAGGACGATGCGAGCCACCCGCGCCGGATCAAGACGATCCGCAGCAAGGGTTATCAGTTCAGCACGCATGCCTGGGAATAAGCCCGCCGACGCACCCGCGTCGAGCGCCACCTGCCAGCCGCGGCTGCCCGCGCTGCGCTACCTGCGCTGGCGCTGGCTGCGGTTTCGCCGCACCTGGACCGACACGCGCGCCGACCGCATGCCGAGCTGGTCGCGGCTCTATGTGCGTGCCTACCTGCATCTGATGAGCCTGGTGCTGCTGATGGTGGGCGTGCCGTTGCTGGCGCTGGCGTCCACGCTGTCGCCGGCGCGCGTGCTGGCCGGCTTCGACGCGCTGCCGGGCGGCTGCTTCGGGGTGGCGCTGTTCGTGATCGTGGTGCCCGCGCTGGCCGCCTGGCGCTGGGCGCGGCCCACCTGGGTCGATCTCGTGATGGTGCGCGAGCGCGCCATCGATTTCAGCGGCGGGCGCTTCCACACGCGCGCCCGTGAATCGCACAGCGTGCTGCTCGGGCCGCTCGCGCGCATGCTGAACTCGCTGGCGATGCGCATGGAGCGGCTGATCGCGGCGCAGCGCGACCTGACCAACGGCATCTCCCACGAATTGCGCACGCCGCTTGCGCGCGTGCGGTTCGCGCTCGAGATCCTGCGCGATCCGGGCAGCGAGGCCGAGCGCCAGGATGCGCTCGACGGCATCGCCCAGGACGTCACCGAGCTCGACGAACTGATCGACATGAGCCTGACCTACGCGCGGCTCGAATACAGTTCGCTGCAATCGATCCCCGAGCCGACGCTGCTCGCGAGCTGGCTCGAAACCGAGGTGCACGATCTCGCCCAGCTCGACCCGGACAAGACGATCGAGATGCGCATCGGCGTGCCGCGCGAGCTGCGCGTGAACATGGACACGCGGCTGATGTCGTACGCGATCCGCAACCTGCTGCGCAACGCCGGCAAGTACGCGCAGTCGCGCATCCTGATCGGCGTGAAGCTCGGCGCCGGCCCGGGCGAGATCGTGATCTACGTGGAGGACGACGGCCACGGCGTGCCGGACAGCGAGCGCGCGCGGATCTTCGACGCGTTCGTGCGGCTCGACCGCCACACGGCTGGCTACGGCCTCGGCCTGGCCATCACGCGCCTGGTGCTGGAGGCGCATCGCGGCCGCATCGTGGTGGCCGACGCGCGCGTGCTGGGCGGCGCGCGCTTCGAGATCCGCTGGCCGGGCTGAGTTCGCCCGGCGTGCCGCCTCAATAGGTGCGGCCGAGCTGGAAGTACAGGTTGCGCAGCCCGCCCGGCGCCAGCGCGATACCCACGTAGATCGGGCCGAACGAGGTCACGAAGCTGCCGAACAGCGAATAGCTCTGCTTCATCGACCCGCTGCGGCCGCCATCCTCGTTGGCCCAGACGTTGCCGATTTCCGCGCTCGCGCCCACGTAGAACGCCTTGATCGGCGACGCGTTGAACGTCATCAGGCGGTTCATGTAGGTCACCTGACCATAGGCCAGCGCGTTGCCGCTCAATTGATCGACGGCGTAGGCCGACAGATGCTGGAAGCCGCCGAGCGTGAACGTCAGCAGGTTCACCGGGCTCGGGGTGCCGAAGTTGTTGCCGCCCTCGACGCTGGCGCTGAAGCTATGGCGTCCGAACTGTTGCGCGATCATCGCCTTGCCGAAGATTTCCGTATAGCGCGCCTGGTCGCTCGCGACCAGCGAGCGGTCGGCGCGCAGCTCGACGTAATAGCCCTTGCGCGGCAGCATCGGATCGTCGAGCTGGTCGATCAGGAGGCGTGCGCGCGCCGTCAGTTCGTGGCCGTTTTGGGACGGGAAGGTTTGGCCCGTCAGTTGGCCGGCGTCGTCGACGTCGTCCGGCAGGTTGTAGGTGGCCGACGCATTGCCGTGCGCATAGGCCAGGCCGATCCGGAAATCGCCGAGCCGGCCGATCGGCACGCCGAAATCCATGCCGAGCCGCTCGGTCTGCAGCCGGTATTGCGTGATCTTGTAGTTGTCGAGATACAGGTTCGCGAAGCGGCGTTCGAATTCCACGTAGGGCGCCAGATAGAAGCCGTGCCGGCTCGACAACGGCTGGCGCAGCTCGGTGTGCAGCGATTGCAGGTCGCTGCCGAGCGTGGAATCGATGCGGAATTCCAGCCCCGAATCGGTCAGCCAGGGCCGGCGATAGCCCACGTGGAAGCGGAAGCCGCCCTCGTCGCTCGAACTGCTCGACATGCCCAGCCCGAACAGCAGGAAGTTCGGGCCCCAATCCTTGCCGCGCGCGTCGACCACCAGCGTGTTGGTGTCGCCGTCGCTGACCACCTGCTGCGTGACCGTGTCGAAATTGCCGCTGGTGGTCAGCGCCAGCAGGTCGCGGCTCACCGCCTGGGGATCGTAGAAATCGCCCGGTTTGACGTGCAGCGCATCGGCCACCACGCGCTTGGGCACCGGCCCGCTGGTGCGGATTTCGATCTTCGTGATGCGCAGCGTCTGCTCGGGCGGCGCGCGATGCCGCGCGAGATAGGCCGCATAGGCTTGCGGCGACAGCGCGTACGGTTCGAGCCTCGGCAGCGCGGCCTCGGCGGCCGCCTCGCCGGCCGCGATCGCCTGTTTGGCGTTCTGGAAATCGGTGAAGCTCATCGCGCCGAGCGAAGGCTCCAGCAGCACGTCGCGCGGCCCGAGTTCGCCGCGTTGCTGCGAGACGTTCTGGCGGATCAGGATGCCGAGCATCTGCTGGAACACGTCGGCGGGCGAGGCCAGCGCGTCGAGCGGTCGCAATTGCGAGCCGATGTCGATCGCGATCACCACGTCGGCGCCCATCCTGCGCACCGTGCTGACCGGCAGGTTGCTGACCAGGCCGCCGTCCACCAGCGTCTGGCCGTCGATCTCGGTGGGCGAGAACAGGCCCGGCATCGCCATGCTGGCGCGAATCGCGAGCGGCAGCGAGCCGCGGTCGAGCACCACCATCTGGCCGGTGCGCAGGTTGGTGGCCACGGCGCGGAACGGGATCGGCAACCGGTCGAACGGCTGGTTGGTCGGCACCGACGACGTCCAGTCGGCCAGCAGCGCCTGCAGCCGGTTGCCCTGCACCAGCCCGGCCGGGGCCTTGAAGCCCTTCGGCCCGAAGCCGAGCGTCAGGCCGCCGATATAGCGCTCCTCGTCCTCGCGGCGCTTTTGCGGCAGTTCGGCGCGCTCGGTCACGTCGAACGCGATGTCGGCCAGATTGACGTTGGCGAGCCGGTGTGACATCTCGTCGGCGCTCATCCCGCTCGCATACAGCCCGCCGACCACCGCGCCCATGCTGGTGGCGGCGATGCAGTCGACTGGAATGCGATGTGCCGCCAGCACCTTCAGCACGCCGAGGTGTGCGTAGCCGCGCGCGCCGCCACCCGACAGCACCAGGCCGATCGCGGGCCGGCCGGCCTCGCCGCCGGTGGCGACGCAGGTGTGGGAAACGGGCGCTTCGGCCGCCGCCGGGGCGACGGCCGGCTCGACGGCCAGGGCGGGGCGGGGCGCCAGCAGGGCGAGGGCGGCGAGCAGCGCCAGTCCGGTCGAACCGAATGCAAGGCGCGAACCGAGCGTGGTCGGCCAAACTCGAGCGGCGGATTGACGCGCCGGCGCAACGGCGCGAATCGGCGTGGCAGCGGTGACGGCCCCGTGGAACGGGAATCGGGCGACGTGTTTCATCGTGGTTCGAATAGCGGATTGGCCAGGCGCGGCGCGGCGTGACGCGCAATGGCGAGACGAGAGGGTACAGGCATTGCTGCGCGCGTCAATCGTCAATCGATTCCGAAATAGGACGGACTCCCAAGCGATGCGTCAGATTGATAATTGCATTATCGGAATATTCTCCATTGACCGCGAATTGCCTACAGTAGAAACTGCCTCTCGCTGACGCATCGCCATTCGATGCGCACAGGCTGCCATCGGAGCAACCGGCGCGGGGAAATGCCGGGTATGGCCGCGATTCACGAGCTTCGGCACGTCTGCAAGTAAAGGCTCATCCATGTCGACACCCATTCTGGGCAGGCTTTTCTCTAATAACGTCGCGGTCGATCCAGGCACCGCGAGCACGCTGATTTACACGCAGGAACGCGGCATCGTGCTGAATCAGCCGTCGGTCGTGTGTTTCCGTAAATCGGATACTCATCTAGATAAAGCACGCGTCGAAGCCGTGGGCGATCTCGCCAAGGCGCTGATCGGCCGCGTGCCCGAGCATCTGCATGCGGTGCGGCCGTTGCGGCATGGCGTGATCGCCCACTATCCGGCGGCCGAGCAGATGATCCGCCAGTTCGTCGGCATGTCGCATGCGCGCTCGCTGTTCGGGCGTCGCGTGGAATTCACCGTCTGCGTGCCGTACAACGCCACCGCCGTGGAGCGCCGCGCACTGCGCGAGGCGGCCGGCGCGGCCGGCGCGTCGCGCGTGAACCTGATCGACCAGTCGCTCGCGGCCGCGCTCGGCGCGGGCCTGCCCGTGACCGAGGCGGTCGGCTCGATGGTGGTCGACATCGGCGGCGGCACCACCGAAGTCGGTGTGGTGTCGCTGGGCGGCACCGTGTATCAGCACTCGATTCGCGTCGGCGGCGATCAATTCGACGACGACATCATCAATCACGTGCGCGGCATCTACAACGTCATGCTCGGCGAGCAGACGGCCGAGCACGTCAAGAAGCACATCGGTTCGGCAAGCGGCTCGGTGCCGCGCGAATCGATGCGCGCGGTCGGGCGCGGCGTGGAAGACGGCCTGCCGCGCACCATCGAACTGTCCAATCACGACGTGGCCGAAGCGCTCGCCGTGTCGCTCAACCAGGTCGTCAGCGCCGTGAAGGACGTGCTCGAAAATGCCCCGCCCGAGTTGGTCACCGACGTCGCGCATCGCGGCATCGTGCTGACCGGGGGCGGCGCGCTGCTTGCTCACCTCGATCGCCGTTTGTCCGAGGAAACCGGCCTGGCCGTGCGCGTGGCCGATCAGCCGCTCAGTTGCGCGGTGCGCGGCGCGGGCCTGGCGATGGGCCGCCTCGTGATGGATCTCGATCACTGATCCGGCACGCGTTTCGCGCCGCCTGACCGGGTTGGCGCGAAACTGCGAACCGGGGCCGTTCTGGCCTATGCTGTGGCGAATCGGGGTGCGAGCAGTCGCCAGCACCCGTTTCCCCGTGGACCGCAGCAGCCAGGAGTCGCAATGCCCGGAACGCAAGCTCATCCCGCTTCCCCGTCGGCCGACGAGGCCGTCGTCGCAACATCCTCCGTTTCCTCCGCCCTACAAGGCGCGTCGCCCGCCGATCCGGCCGGCGTGCCGCCGTTCATCACGCCCGAACCCGTCTCGCAGAAGCCCGTGCGCGGCAGCCAGCATGTGCTGAAATCCGGCGATGCGTTCGTCGTCAGCGACGCGCTCGGCGATATTTCCGGCTTCGACGACGGCCTGTTCGTCGACGACATGCGCGTGCTGTCGGGCTGGCGCCTGACCTTCGGCGGCCGCGCGCCGTCGCTGCTGTCGGGCGCGACCAGCGCCGACAACGCCTCGTTCACCGCCCACCTGACCAACCGGCCGCTGCCGCCGCTGGGCGGCCACGAAACGCCCGAGGGCGTGATCCACATCGAGCGCACCCGGGTGCTGGCCGACGACGTGCTTTACGAAGCGCTGACCTTGACCAACTACGGCACGACGGATGCGGAAGTGCCGCTGTCGATCTCGTTCGCGTCCGATTTCCTCGACATGTTCGAGGTGCGCGGCACGCCGCGCGAGCAGCGCGGCACGGTGTCCGAGCCGGTGGTGGACGCGGGCCAGGTCAAGCTGCGCTACCACGGCCTCGACGACGTGACGCGCACGGTGCGGGTCGGCTTCTCGCCGGCCCCGGTGCGGCTGATGCCCGACCGCGCCGATTACACGCTGACGATCGCCGCGCAGGCCTGCGTGTCGATCTACCTGACCGTCGAGGCGCGCATCGAGCGCGACGGCGCACCGGCCGAGCCGCAGCAGCCGCCGGCCAAGGCCGGCCGGCCCGGCCTGCGCCGCGCGCTGGTGGGCGTGCACCGCAAGATGCGCGAGCGCCGCCGCACCATCGCGCGGGTGCGCACCGGCAATCCGCTGTTCAACGCCTGGCTGGACCGTTCGCAGGCCGATCTCGGCTTGCTGACCACCCAGCTCGACACCGGCCCCTATCCGTATGCCGGCATCCCGTGGTTTTCCACGCCGTTCGGCCGCGACGCGGTGATCACCTCGTTGCAGATGCTGTGGCTGCAGCCGTCGCTGGCGCGCGGCGTGCTGCGTTTTCTCGCCAAGCATCAGGCGCTGGAGACGTCGGCGTTTCGCGACGCCGAGCCGGGCAAGATCATGCACGAGTTCCGCCGCAGCGAGATGGCGGCCACCGGCGAGGTGCCGTTCGCGCTGTATTACGGCGGGGTGGACACCACGCCGCTGTTCGTCGTGCTGGCCGGCGCCTATCTCGAACAGACCGGCGACACCGCGCTGATCGACGAACTCTGGCCCGCGCTCGAACGCGCGGCGGGCTGGGTGGCGCGCGCCTGCGACCGCAACCGGCTCGGCCTGCTCGACTACCAGAAGACGTCCGAGCGCGGCCTGGCCAACCAGGGCTGGAAGGACAGCCACGATTCGGTGTTCCACGCCGACGGCCGCTTCCCCGAAGGCCCGATCGCGCTGGTCGAGGTGCAGGCCTATGCGTGCGCGGCGTTCGACGCGATGTCGACGTTCTCGACGCATCGCGGCGAGGCCGAGCGCGCGGCCGAATACGCCACACGCGCCCGCAAGCTGCGCGAGGCGGTCGAGACGCATTACTGGATGCCGGAAGCCGGCTTCTACGGGATCGCGCTCGACGGGCACGGCGAGCTGTGCCGCGTGCTGGCGTCGAACGCCGGCCACCTGCTCGCATTCGGTCTGCCCGAGGCGAGCCGCGGCGAATCGGTGGCGCGCACGCTCGATTCCTCGCTGTTCCGCACCGGCTGGGGCGTGCGCACGCTCGCGGCCGGCCAGCCGCGCTTCAATCCGATGGCCTATCACAACGGTTCGGTCTGGCCGCACGACAACGCGCTGGCCGCGCGCGGCTTCGCGCGCTACGGCAACAAGACGGCCGCCACCGAGCTGCTGCGCGCGCTGTTCGAGGCGGCGGTCAGCTTCGACATGCGGCTGCCCGAGCTGTTCTGCGGCTTCCCGCGCCGGCGCGGCGAATCGCCGACCGCCTACCCGGTCGCCTGCCTGCCGCAGGCCTGGGCGGCCGGCTCGCCGTTCATGATGTTGCAGGCCTGCCTCGGCGTGAGCATCGATGCGGCGCGCGGCGAGGTGCGGATCGAGCAGCCCACGCTGCCCGACGGCATCGACTGGCTCGAACTCGACAACCTGAGGGTGGGTACGGAAACGGTGTCGCTGACGTTCCGCCGCGTCAACGGGCAGGTGATCGCGTCGGCGCAGGGCGGCAACGGTCGCGTGAAGGTCGTGGCCGCGCTGTAGGCGCTCGCGGCGGGCGCCTGCGCGGGATCAACGCGCCCGCGCCCGCTGCGGGATGCACCGATGGCGCGAAGGCATTTCGTAAGGCACGATAGGTCCGTCGCGCGCCGCGGTTCGTGGCGCGCCAGATCACAACGAGGAGGTGGCAATCATGACCCAGGATCCCCAGCCCGGCGACACGCGCGAGGCGCAACTGGAACAGATGGAAGCGGCCGTCGATCATCTGCATGCCTCGGTCGAATCGCAGTCGATCGCGGCCGGCGCGGCGAGGGGGCTGGCGTTCAGCCTGGTCGAGACGCTCGGCACGTTGATCGGCGATCCCGATCTGCCCGAGCATGCGCGCGCCGGCTACGAAGCGCTGCGCGACAAGGCCACCGAGCTGATGGGCGGGCTCGAACGGCCTTGAGCGGATAACGCCGCGCGTGTCGAACCCGATCTGTCGACAAGCCCCGGCTGCCGGGGCTTTTCTACTGTGGCGGCGGTTTCCCCGCTTGGCGATCGGCGAGGGGTGGGGTCCGATCCCGCGTATGTGCGGTGTGACGCATTGGTGAGCGCGCCGAGAGGCCCGAAAAAATTCTTTTTTCGATCAATATCTTGGCGGGAGCGGGGAATGGATATCCACAGAGTTGCCAACAAAAACTGTGGATAACTTTGGGTGGTGCGATGGCTATCCACTGGCGGGCCTCCACGATAGCGGAAAATTCTTTCACGGCGATGTCGATTCCGGCCGCCGTCGCGCGTCGTGGAGGCATGAGCGCGAGTTCGCGCCTTCCGCCGCGCCGCCGGCCGCCGGCCGCAGTCCTTTCCACCCAAGGAGCCGCATCATGTCCGCCCAAGCCCAGTCCGCCGTCAAGCCGATCCCCGAAGGCATGCACACGCTCACGCCGCACCTGATCTGCCGGGGCGCGGCCGATGCGATCGCGTTCTACCAGGCCGCGTTCGGCGCGCTCGAAACCAGCCGGCTGCCCGGCCCGGACGGCAAGCTGATGCACGCCTCGCTGCGGATTGGCGATTCGGCGCTGATGCTGACCGACGAAATGGAAGGCTGCGGCGCGCTCGGCCCGCAGCGGCTGAACGGCACGCCGGTCACGCTGCACTTGTACGTGGAGGACGTCGATGCGGTGGTGGCGCGTGCCGTCGCGGCCGGCGGTACGCTCACGATGCCCGTCGCCAATATGTTCTGGGGCGACCGCTATGGCCAGTTGACGGACCCGTTCGGTCATCGCTGGTCGGTGGCCACGCATCAGCGCGATCTGACGCCCGAGCAGATCCGCGAGGGGATGGCACAGTGCATGCCGCCGCAATCGGCCTGACGCCCTGAGCGAGGCACCGGGCGAGGCACATCGTGGCCGCGGTGCGTGGCCGCCGCCCGTTACACCTCGCCCAATTCGCGCTTCAGCACTGCCAGCAGCGCCTTTACCACCACCGGCAAACGCCGTTCGCGCATCGTCGTGACTTCGAGCATGCGCTGGTTCAGCAGCGGCTCGTCGATCGGCCGCGCGATCAGCGCCTTGCCGCCGCCCCGCCCCTTGAGCGACACCTCGCTGCCCAGCGTGATCGCGCCGGTCAGCGCCGCGAACGCGTGGAGTGCCGCCGAATTGTTGCTCGACAGCAGCGGCTCGATCCGCACGCCGCGTGCCGAGCAACACAGATCGAACAACTGGCGCACCGTGGTGCTGCGCTCCAGCAGCGCGATCGGGTAGGCCTGCAGATCCGCGAGCGTGAGGCTGTCGTGCGAGGCGAGCGGGTGCGACGGCCCGAGCAGCGCGCGCACCGGCATGTTGACCGCGTACTCGACATGCGACGGCGAAGCGCTGCCGCTGGAGAATGCGATGCCGATGTCCACCTCGCCGGTCGCCACCCAGTGCTCGACCTGCGCCGGCGTGCCCGCGCGCAGCACGTAGCGCGCGTTCGGTGCGCCCACATGGTGGCGCGCGAGCACGCCGGGCAGGAACGAGCGCGTGAAGCCTTCGGTGCACGCGATGCGTACCAGGCCGCTGCCTTTTGTCGCGCCGGCCGAGATTTCACCCATCACGGCGTCGGCTTCGAGCAGCACCCGTCGCGCGTGGTCGGCCAGCAGTTCGCCGGAGCGGGTGAGCACCATGCCGCGCGGCATCCGCTCGAACAGCGACACGCCCAAATCCTGCTCCAGCTTGCTGATCTGGCGGCTGATCGCCGATACCGCCACATGCAGCGTTTCCGATGCCGCGGCCAGCGAACCGGTGCGCGCGACCTCGACGAAATACTTCAGCGCGATCCCGTGCAGCATCGTCGCCCTCCTTGCGTTGCCATTTCGGCAAGTCTAAGCGCATTTTTTGAAATTGTTGAGAATTAATGGCGTTCCTAGACTGGCCGAACTTCCTCTTACATCAGGATCGCAAGGAGACCCCATGACAGCCGGCCACATCCCCTCCAGCCCCCGCCAGCAAGCGATCGAGCGCGCGCTCGAACATTACGATTCGGGCCGTCTGCTCACCGACCTGACGCGCCGCGTCGCATTTCGTACCGAAAGCCAGAACGCCGCGCAGGCCGATGCGCTGCAGGCCTACCTGAGCGACGAAATCGCACCCGCGCTGGCCGCGCTCGGCTTCACGTCGCGGCTGGCGGCCAACCCGGTGACGGCGCGCGCGCCGTTCCTGATCGCCGAGCGCATCGAGGATGCCGCGCTGCCGACCGTGCTGACCTACGGCCATGGCGATGTCGTGCGCGGCCACGACGACCAGTGGCGCGCGGGCCTCGCGCCGTGGACGGTCACGGTCGACGGCGATCGCTGGTACGGCCGGGGCACCGCCGACAACAAGGGCCAGCACTCGATCAATTTCGCCGCGCTGGCGGCCGTGCTCGACGCGCGCGGCGGCAAGCTCGGCTTCAACGTGAAGGTGATCTTCGAGACCGGCGAGGAAATCAGCTCGCCGGGGCTGGACGCCGTGTGCGCGGCCGAGCGCGGCGCGCTCGCGGCCGACCTGTTCATCGCCTCCGACGGCCCGCGCGTGTCGGCCGAGCGCCCGACGCTGTTCCTCGGCTCGCGCGGCGGCGTGACGATCGAGCTGACGGTGGCGCTGCGCGACGGCGGCCATCATTCGGGCAACTGGGGCGGCGTGCTGCGCAACCCCGGCACGGTGCTCGCGCACGCCATCGCCAGCATGATCGACCGGCGCGGCGTGATCGCCGTCGAGGGGCTGCGGCCGCCGCCCGTGTCCGACGCGGTGCGCCGCGCGCTGGCCGATATCGAACTCGGCGGCGATGACAACGCGCCGGCCATCGACCCCGACTGGGGCGAACCGGGCCTGACGCCGACCGAGCGCGTGATCGCCTGGAACACGCTCGAAGTGCTCGCGTTCCGCACCGGCAACCCCGACGCGCCGGTCAACGCGATCCCGGCCATGGCGAAGGCCACCTGCCAGTTGCGCTACGTGGTCGGCACCGATGCCGAACACGCCGCCGCGCACCTCGACGCGCATTTCGCGAAGCATGGCTTCGACGACGTGCAGGTGCGCGTCACGCAGAGCGCCACCGCTACCCGGCTCGATCCCGAAGATCCCTGGGTGGACTGGGCGCTGGCCTCGCTGTGCGCTTCCACCGGCAAGCGGCCCGCGCTGTTGCCGAACCTCGGCGGCACCGTGCCGAACGACGTGTTCGCCGACACGCTCGGCCTGCCCACCTTGTGGGTGCCGCATTCGTATCCGGCTTGCGCGCAGCACGCGCCGAACGAGCATCTGCTCGGCTCGGTCGCGCGCGAGGCGCTCGGCGTGATGGCGGGCCTCTGGTGGGACCTCGGCGACGACGCGCCGCGCATCGTCGCCGCGCGCCGGGCTGCTGCTGCCGACGGGCTTGCCGCGTCATCCGCCAGCGTGCCGCTCGCGTGATGCGCGCCGCGCCACGTCACGCGGCGCCCACCGCCGCGGCCTCCGTTCCCGTCAACCGATCGAGCGCCTCATGAACCCGACTCCGCTTTCCACTCCGCCCGCGCGCAAACCGTTGAGCCTCACGCAGATCGTCGTCGCGACCTCCGCCGGCAATGCGCTCGAATGGTTCGACATCGCGATCTACGCGTTCTTCGCGATCTACATCGGCAAGCACTTCTTCCCGGCGACCAACGAAACGGCCTCGATGCTGCTGACGTTCGGCTCGTTCGGCGCGTCGTACCTGGTGCGCCCGATCGGCGGCGTGGTGCTCGGCGCCTATGCCGACCGGCGCGGCCGCAAGGCGGCGCTGATGGTGTCGGTCATGTTGATGATGATCGGCACCGGCATCATCGCGTTGATTCCCACCTACGCGAGCATCGGGCTGGCCGCGCCGCTCGGCGTGTTCGCCGCGCGGTTGATCCAGGGCTTCTCGGCCGGCGGCGAATTCGGCGCGTCCACCGCGATGCTGATCGAGCATGCACCGCATCGGCGTGGCTTCCTCGCGAGCTGGCAGTTCGCCACGCAAGGCCTCGCGACGCTGCTGGCCGCATCGTTCGGTTTCGGATTGGCGAAGCTGTTGTCGCCGGCCGATCTGGCCGAGTGGGGGTGGCGTGTGCCGTTTTTCTTCGGCTTGCTGATCGGGCCGCTCGGGCTGTACCTGCGCCGTTTCCTGGAGGACGCGCCTGCGTTCACCGAAGGCGTGCGAACCGAAACGCCGGTGCGTGACGTGTTCTCGAAGCAGAAGAAGATGGTGTTGATTTCGATCGGCGCGCTGACGGTATCCACGGCCGTCAACTACATGCTGCAATACCTGCCGACGTTCGCGATCCGCGAGCTGCATCTGCCGGCCTCGGCCAGCTTCGCGGCCACCATGGCCGGTGGCGTGATCCTCACCGTCGTCACGCCGTTCGCCGGCCATCTGTCCGATCGCATCGGCCGCCTGAAGCAGATGACCGTGGTGGCGGTGCTGTTTCTGTCGAGCGCGTATCCGGCGTTTTCGTATGCCGTGTCGCACGGGTCGGTGCCGGCGTTGTTCGCGCTGGTGGGTTGGCTCGCGCTGCTGAAGTCGATCTACTTCGGCGCGCTGCCCGCGCTGATGTCGGAGATCTTCCCGGCCGCCACCCGTTCGACCGGCATGTCGGTCGGCTACAACGTGGGCGTGACGGTGTTCGGCGGTTTCACGCCGGCCATCGTCACGTGGCTCGTCAGCGCCACGGCGAACCGCAGCGCGCCGAGCTTCTACCTGATGGCCACCGCCATGATCAGCCTCGCCGCGCTCGCGTCGGTCAGCCGCCTGCGGCCACCGAAGCTCGATCGGGCGGTGGCGGCCTGAGCGGCCGCGAGCGCGGCCTGCCGTCAGCCTTGCATCATTGCGATCACAGCTTGCGACAGCGGATGGCCTTCCTCGCCGAGCCGGTCGATCGCGCCGAAGTGATGGCCGTCGCGCTGGCGCACGATCTGCACGTCGAGGCCGTGCGCGTTCAGCCGCGTCTGGTATTCGGCCTGCAGGCGGTGGAACTCGTCCGTTTCGTCGCCGCCCACCGTCAGGATGAACGGCAGCGACGCGGCCGGCAGGTGAAATTTCGGGCTGTATTGGGCCACTTCGCGCGCGTCGAGCCGCACCGCTTCGTTCAGATAGGACAGCCGGATCGGCTCCAGATCGTAAAGCCCGCTGAGCGCGCACGCGCCCTTGACGATATCGGCCGGTACCTCGTACGGCGCCCAATCGAGGCTGGCCAGCACGCCCGTCAGGTGGCCGCCGGCCGAGCTGCCCGATACGAAGATCGCGTCGCGATCGAAACCGAGCGCGTCGGCATGGCGGTACAGATGCGCGACGGCGAGCGCGTTGTCGCGCACGATGTCGCCCATTCGCACCAACGGCGCGAGCCGGTAGCCCACCACCGCCACGTTGAAGTTCGCCGCCAGATACGGCCGCGCGACAAAGCTGAAATCCGATTTGTCGAGCGACTGCCAGTAGCCGCCGTGGATGAACACCAGCACGGGGCGCCCGCGATCGCGCGCGGGGAAGAAATCGAGCGCCTGCATGTCCGCCGTGCCGTAACGCACTTCTTCATGCACCGCGTGCTCGCGGCGAAACGTGGCGCTCGTCTTGGCCCAACGATCGAAGATCGCCGGATGATCGGGAATGCGCACGCGCATGTTGTATTGCTTGTCGAGTGCGGCTTGATCGAAGCTGCGGTAAACCAGCATGTTCCACCTCATTGGAAACTGTTAGGGGAGCGCAGAGTATGGAGCGCGCTTCACGTCGCAATTCATCGGCGACGTGCGATGGTCTGTGCGAGCGCAAATAACCCTCTCGATGAGGCGATGCCCTGTTCTGCAGGGAAAAAACACTGTTGCGCGAGCTGATCGTGTTGGTGGTCAGGATGCCGGTGGACTACCGCGACCAGGGTCGTGATGGCCTGGCCGTCGAACTGCTGTTCCAGGCATTTCGCCCGCTCCGGATCGAACCGCTGCATCGGCTGCTGGATCGTCGCGAGGCCACCTAGGCCACCGACGCGTTCGACACCTGCCGTTTCTGCAACGTCGCGTGATAAACCGTGTCGGATCAATGCCTTGCGCCGCAGACGCGCAGGTAATCCACAAGTTTGCCAACAGAATCTGTGGACAACCTCGGTTGCACCTTGACGAGGCAGGCACTGCCACATTCGTGACGTATGAGAAAAAAGATAGCGGGATCAACGGTTTGGGGCGTATTGCCCGAAGAAATCCACAACGTTGCCAACAAAAATTGTGGACAACCTGGGCGGTCGGCGGCGCCAAGGATCGGGCCGGTTTCAGGCGATGCAGCGGGTGATGCGCGGGATGGATGGGGGGCGTCGGGATCGCCCGGCAGGCCTGGCAAGCCGGGCGGCAACCGGTTGCCTGCGCAACCAGCAGGCTGGCCGACTGTTGATTGGAAACGCTTTTTTCTCGATGCGGCTGTCGAAACCGGTCGCCGGACCGGTGTGAAAGCCGCTGCCCAAACCCGGCATTTTTGAAAATATCTCTATCGAATCAAGGTATTGGCGAGAAGCCAGAAAGGATATCCACAAGCTTGCCAACAAAATCTGTGGACAAGATGGCCTGCGGCGCGGCGCCTGCCAAAACCGTCTTTCACGAGAAAAATCTGATGTTATTCAAGGGATTGGAAAAACCATGCGCAGGTCATCCACAAGCTTGCCAACATTTTCTGTGGATAACCTTCAGGCTGGGTGTGTCGGACACGTCGAGGAACGTCGAAATCGTTTCCAGCACCTTGGCCTTCACCTCGCGATGCGGCACGTGTCCGCCGCCGGGATCGCCGCCATCTGGTGGCCGGCAGCGCGTCGGCAGCCGTGCCCGGCCCGGTGTACCATGGGCGCCCGTTTTCCGCCCCTCGCCACGATGCCTGCCGATTTCGACGAACTCGCCGCCCTGATTCGCGCGCAATTCTCCGAGCTGAGTCCGCAGTTCCAGGTGGGCGCGGCGTTCCTGATCGACCATCCGGACGAGGTGGCGGTGTCGTCGATGCGCAAGGTCGCGCAGCGCGCCGAGGTGCAGCCGGCCTCGCTCGTGCGGCTCGCGCAGCAGTTCGGCTTTCCCGGCTGGAACGAGATGCGCGACCTGTTCGTGGCGCGCGTGCGCACGCGCCCCGCGCCGATGACGCAGCGCGCGCGCTCGCTCGTCAAGCCGGGCGGCAAGGCGGCGCTCGCGCACGATCTGCTCGCGGCCCAGCAGCAGAACCTGAGCGGCACGGCCGCACAGAACGCGCGCGCGCTGGCGGACGCGGCGAAGCTGATCCGCCGGGCGCAGCAGGTGCATGTGGCCGGCTTTCGCTCGTGCTACCCGGTCGCGTTCGGTTTTGTCTACGCGTATCGGCTGTTTCGCCCGACCGTCGCGCTGCTGGCCGGCGTGGCCGGCTCGCTCGACATGGAACTGCGCGCGATCTCGAAGCAGAGCGTGACGGTGGTGGTCAGCTTCGCGCCGTATTCGGCCGAGGCGACGCGCGTGGCGACCACCGCGCGCGACCGCGGCAGCAAGGTGGTGGCGATCACCGACAGCGCCGTGTCGCCGATTGCGCTGCTGGCCGACCAGTCGCTGCTGTTCGCGCACGAGAGCCCGTCGTTCTTCCCGTCGCTGGTGGGCGCGCATGCGCTGGCCGAGGCGCTGGTCGCACAACTGCTGGCGCTCGAAGGTGGCGAGGCAGTGGCTGCGCTGGCGCGCGCCGAAGCGGATCTGCACGCGCGTGGTGCCTATTCGGTCTGAAACCGGGAATTCGATACCGGTAACCGGCCACAATAATGTGCAGATATTCGAATCGGCGGTTTTCAGCCCGATTGCAGCGCAATAATCGGATCAAAAAATTCGCGATTCGTTTAAATAAAAGTTTCAAAATCGGCTCAATCGAACGCACGGTAAATGATCGTGTCGACAGCTTCGAGAGGCTTTGCTGGCAAGGCTGACAGGTAAGCGAACGCTTTTCTGAAATCGCGCAGAAGAAAGCAAAAAAGATTTCTTGTCTCGGTTTATTTTCGTTGATAGTCTGCTGCAAACCGGTAAGCCGTCGGCTAACCGGAAAGCGACTTTCGAGAGGCCGGGTCATGACAACAGCACACGATATTCGCGTCGCGTCGCCGCGCATCGGCGACGTCGTGACGCTCAAAACCGGCGGTCCGCGCATGACCGTCACGTTCGTCGGCGCGGCCGGCGGCGAAGCCTGGCTGACGTGCCAGTGGTTCGATATCGGCGGCGATTTCTGCCAGCAGCGCTTTGCGTTCGACGAGGTGGTGCGCGAGCCGACCACCATCTCGGCCGGCCGCGCGAGCCTGCGCAGCTTCGGCATGCACGCCGGCTTTGCGTTTTGAGGCGGTTCCGCTGAACTGAACATGCGGTATCCAGGCCGGCATCGGCCTCGATACGTCACGTACCAATACGCCACGCGCCCGGAAACGGGCGCGTTGTCGTTTACGTGGTCGATCGAGGCAACGGATGCGGTGTGAGCATCGACGAAGGCAGGCGCCGCCGGCCGAGCCGCACGCGTAATGCGGCGGCTCGGCCGGGCAGGCCGGATCGTTCTGGTGATGCCAGGCGGAATGCGCGGACAGGTGACGCGGGGCGGGTGCTACGCGGTCGGGAACGCGGGGTGATCCGGGAGCGGCAACAAGCGACTGCGACTGCGGGTGAGACGTGCAGCGGCGTGAAGGCGGACGCGGGCTGATCGCTGCGTCGGCCAGCCGTTCGGCTGGCTCAGCGCGATTCCTGCTTTTCGACCCAGGCTTGCTGGAGCGCGACGCGGCGTTGCACGCGATCGACCAGGCCGGACTGGAACGTGTTCATGCTGATCGAGTGGCGGGTCTGGACGATTTTGACGGCCAGGTTCTTCGCCGGGTTCGGCAGCCGTGCCCAGTAGAGCGTCATCAGCCAGCCGATACCGGTCCAACCGAACAGGGCGTTGAACAGCGCGAGGGTCAGCTTGTCGTGACGGCCGCGACGGTCGGCGATGATCGCCGGCAGAAAGTAGAACGCGATCGCGATTACGGCCCCGACAATCTGAAACAGGATTTTCATCTGCATGGGAGCAACTCCTTCCGTGTTGCAGTGCGACGAAGGCAACTGCAGTGGGACGGATTGTCGCGCTTTTTCAGATGTTGTGCAGGAAACTGATTGTTGCGTTTCCCGTCACGGTGCCTGTCGACCCCTCGTCCGGCATTAATCCGTCACCAATTCGAAACCTTCGTCGTACCATCCCGTAATCCCGCCAGGCATAAGCTTGACAGGCCGTTCGAGGCGAGCCAGACGGATCGCCGCGCGGGTCGCGCCGTTGCAATGGGGGCCAGCGCAATAGGTAACGAATATCGATCCGATTGGAAAATCCGATAGCTTCCCTTCGATGATCTTGCGGTGCGGAAGATTGATGGCGCCCCGGATATGTCCGGCGGCGAATTGTTCCGGGCTGCGAACGTCGAGCAGCACGAAATCGGTCTGGCCCGATTCGATCGCGTGATGCACGTCCCAGCAATCGGTTTCGAAGCGCAGCGACGCGGAAAAGCGTTCGAGCGCGGTGGCGCTGTCGGCGGCGGGGATTTCGGTGACGTAGGACATGAGGGTTCGGTCTCCTGGGGAAAAACGGTGTCGGAGCCATCAGTATCGCGGTGCGGCGGTTTTGCCAACAGTGGCCAGATCGACAAGTTCCGGTAACATCGCGCCATGCACAATCATCTCGTCGTCGCGCTGGCTTACGACCGCCTCTGTACCTTCGAATTCGGCTGCGTCGTCGAGCTGTTCGCGCTGCAGCGCCCGGAGCTGGAGGTGGACTGGTATCGCTTCGCCGTGTGTGCGGCCGAGTCGGGGCCGATCCGCGCGGCGGGCGGCATCACGATCGCCGCGCCGTACCGGCTCGCGATGCTCGATCGTGCCGACACGATCGTGATCCCGGGCTGGCGCGATCCCGAGGAGCTTCCGCCCGAGCCGTTGCTGCGCAAGCTGCGCGCGGCCCACCGGCGCGGCGCGCGGCTTTGCTCGATCTGTTCGGGGGTGTTCGTGCTGGCGGCGGCCGGCGTGCTCGACGGGCTGACCGTGACCACCCATTGGCGCTATGTCGAACGGCTGCGCGCGCGCTATCCGTCGCTGAACGTGAATCCCGATGCGTTGTACGTGGACGAAGGCGCGATCGTCACGTCGGCCGGCTCGGCGGCGGGCCTCGACATGCTGATGCACCTGGTGCGGCGCGACCATGGCAGCGCGATCGCCAACCGCGTTGCGCAGCGGCTCGTGCTGCCGCCGCATCGCGACGGCGGGCAGGCGCAGTTCGTGCCGCGGCCGGTCGCGCCCGACGGCCAGGATCGCCTCGCGCGCCTGATCGACTGGATGCGCGAGCACGCCGCCGAGCCGCACACGCTCGCGTCGCTGGCCGAGCGCGTGGCCATGAGCCCGCGCACGCTGCAGCGGCAGTTTCGCGACGCCACGGGGCTGGCGCCGTATGCGTGGCTGATCCGCGAACGGGTGGGCGTTGCGAAGGAAATGCTGGAGGCGAACCCGGCGCTGCCGCTCGCGCAGCTCGCCGCGCTGGCCGGCTTCGGCTCGGAGGAATCGCTGCGCCGCCATTTCCGGCGCATCGCGGCCGTCAGCCCGGCGGCTTACCGGCGCGGTTTCGACGCGAGTTAGCGGGCGGCGGTGGCCGAAGGCGGCAGGCGGTTCGGGCCGATTCCGGCGCATCGCGGCCTTCGGCCCGGCGGCTTACCGGCGCGGTTTCGACGCGAGTTAGCGGGCGGCGGTGGCCGAAGGCGGCAGGCGGTTCGGGCCGATTCCGGCGCATCGCGGCCTTCTGCCAAGCGGCTTGCCGGCGCGGTTTCGACGCGAACTAGCGGGCGGCGGCCGACGCGGGCAGCACGCGATTCGGGCCGATCCCGGCGCGACCAGCGCGGCCGTGCTCGCCGGCTTTCGTGGCGCCCGCCTCCGCCGCGCACCACCCCATCGGCGCTATCATCGACACTTTCGTCCCCACCGGTTTCCCTCACGACCATGACGACTGCCGCCGATACCGCCATCGATCACGATCGCCTCGACGATTTCATCGAACGCAAATGGAATGACGAGATCATTCATCAACTGACCGACTACATCGCGATCCCCGCCAAGAGCCCCGCATTCGATCCCGCCTGGGATGCGCACGGCCTGCTCGAACGCGTGGTGGTGGATGCCGCGCGCTGGGCCGAGCGGCAACCGGTGCGCGGGCTGACGGTGGAGATCGTGCGCCTGCCGGGCCGCACGCCGGTGATCTTTTTCGACGCGCCGGCCACGCGCTCGGGTACCCGCGACACGATCCTGCTCTACGGCCATCTCGACAAGCAACCCGAATTCGACGGCTGGCGCGCCGACCTCGGCCCGTGGACGCCGAAGTACGAGGGCGGCAAGCTCTACGGCCGTGGCGGCGCCGACGACGGCTACGCGATCTACGCGAGCCTGACCGCGCTGGCCGCGCTCGACGCGCAGGGCATCGAGCGGCCGCGCTGCGTCGGCCTGATCGAAACCTGCGAGGAATCGGGCAGCTACGATTTGCTGCCCTACGTGGATGTGCTGCGCGAGCGGCTCGGGCAGGTCGGCCTGGTGGTGTGTCTCGATTCGGGCGCGGGCAATTACGATCAGCTCTGGCTGACCACCTCGTTGCGCGGGCTGGTGTCGGGCGACCTGCAGGTGGAAGTGCTCGACGAGGGCCTGCATTCGGGCGTGTTCGGCGGCATCGCGCCGTCGAGCTTCCGCATCATGCGGCAACTGTTCGAGCGGCTCGAGGATGCGGCCACCGGCAACCTGCTGCCGCAGGTGTTCCATTGCGAAGTGCCCGTGAGCCGGCTGCGCGAGACCGATGCGGCGGCCGGCATTCTCGGCGATCTGGTGTGGAAGGGTCTGCCCTGGGCCTGCGGCCAGGACGGCCGCCCGGTGCTGCCGACCACCACCGATCCGCGCGAGGCGCTGCTCAATTCGACGTGGCGGCCGTCGCTGGCCGTGACCGGCGCGGCCGGCCTGCCGCCGCTGGAGAACGCGGGCAACGTGTTGCGTCCGAAGACGGTGTTCAAGCTGTCGCTGCGGCTGCCGCCGCTGGTCGATGCAGTGCAGGCCGTGCAGGAACTGAAGCGCCTGCTCGAACTCGACGCGCCCTACAACGCCAAGGTCACGTTCCGCCCGGACCCGGGCGCAGCCACCGGCTGGAATGCGCCCGAGCTCGCGCCGTGGCTGGCCGATTCGCTCGATGCCGCGTCGCGCCGCCACTTCGGCGCCGACTGCGCGTACATGGGCCTCGGCGGCACGATCCCGTTGATGAACGTGTTGCAGGCCGGCTTCCCGAAGGCGCAATTCATGGTGTGCGGCGTGCTCGGGCCGAAGTCGAACGCGCACGGGCCGAACGAATTTCTTCACGTGCCGTACGCGAAGAAGTTGACTGCGGCGGCGGCCGATATTATTGCCGCGGTGCGTTGAGGCACGCCGCCGTGTGTTGAGGCGCGCCGATGTACGCCGCCGTGCATCGAGCTATGCCCATGTGGATGGCGGTGCGATGCCGAAATCGCTCCGGCAGCGCGGCGCGCCTACAATACGCGCTTTCGATTTTGCGGAGCACCGTCATGACCGAGCAGGAAGCCGAACAACTTGCGACCCACCGCCATTACAAGGGCGGCCTCTATCGCGTGGTCGGCGTCGCGCGCCATTCCGAAACCGAGGAATCGGTGGTCGTCTACGAACACCTGTGGCCGCATGCGCGCGGCCTGTGGGTGCGGCCCGAGACGATGTTCAACGAATCGCTGGCCGACGGCACGCCGCGCTTTCGCGCGCTGAAGCAGGGCTGACGCACGACGCTGCCGCGTCGATCGTCTCGATCGCGGCGGCGGCGTTCAGCGCGCCAGCAACGCCGCCTTCAATTCGCGCGGCGCAACACCCACCGCCAATTCCGGCGTGCCGTGCCAGTCGGCGAGCTTGCGCACCGCGCGCACCACGTCGCCGATCATCCCCGCGCCGAGCCGCACGTCCGGCTCCAGATGCACCGCCTTCAGTTCGAACACGCCCTGCGCGCGATGCGCCTTGGCGTCGACGCGCCCGATCAGCCTGCCGCGATGCAGGATCGGCAGGCAGAAGTAGCCGTAGCGGCGTTTGGCGGCGGGCGTATAGCACTCGATCGTGTAGTCGAAGCCGAATAGCGTCGACGCGCGGCGGCGATCCCACACCACCGGATCGAACGGCGAGAGCAGCGTGGTGACCGAGGGGCGCAGCGTGCCGTCGTCGGCGCGCGCCAGCAGGTCGGCCAGCTCGCGATGCACGAACGCCTGCTCCTTCCAGCCTTCGACCGCGACCGGCAGCAGTTCGCCGGCATCGGCCAGCGCGTGCAGCTCGTCGCGATAGGCGCGCTTCGGCAGCCGATAGTAATCGGCCACCCAATCGGCGCGCACGATGCCGAGCGCACGGCAGGTCTGCTCCAGCAGTTGCGGCAGCACCTGTTCGCGCGAGGGCAGGTCGCGCGCGTCGTCCCAATGCGGCAGCACGCGTTCGAGCACGTCGTAGACGCGCTGGAAATTCTGACGCGCCGCCACCATCAACTGGCCGGTCGAGAACAGCACCTCCAGGTGGCGCTTCTCGGGCTTCCAGTCCCACCAGCCCGCGCCCTTCGCGCCGTCCTCGCGAACGAAATCGGACGAGCGCACCGGGCCGCCCATGCGCACTTGCGCGAGCAGCGTGTCGATCGCGTCGCGATGCGTGTCGTGCCATGCCGACGCGTATTTCCAGCCCATGCCGACCGGGTTCAGCATCTTGTGACGCATCAGCCCGAAGCTCTCGATCGGCAGGAAGCAGGCCTCGTGCGACCAGTATTCGAACAGGCTCGCCTCGGCCAGATGCTCGTCGAGCCAGCGCTGCTCGTAAGGGCCGAGCCGGCTGAACAGCACGAGATAGGGGCTGCGCGCGACCACGTGGATCGTGTCGATCTGCAGTTGCGCCATGCGGCGGATGGCGTCGAGCACGTCGGCCTTCACGGCCTTGCGGCGCGGCGGCGCGAGCAGGCCTTGCGCGGCGAGATGCAGCGAACGGGCGGTGTTGAGGGAGAGGATGGGCGACACGGACGAGCGGGGCAGGGAGCGAACGGAAGGTCACTCTAGCGCGATTCCCGGTGCTTCGCCGGGCGTGCGCGATGGTGCTGCGCATTGGGTATCGGGTCAGGCAGCGGACCCGCGAGATCGACGGAACACCGATGTTCCGTGCAGCCTGAGCCGGTCATGACACGATTCGGCCACACTTATCACAATCGTTGACACATCGGCGCGGCGAGTTTCCCTATAGTTGTTTCCACGCCGTGACAACTGATCGTCACAGGTTTTGCTCCCGACGCACATATGTCCATGGCACGCAGGGAGCGAATCCGGGCAACGCGATTCGTCGCCGAACCCGGAGAATTAATTCGCGCGGGCATCTGCCCGGCCTTCGGGCCGACGTGGATGTCCGCCGATTTCTTTTGGGCGCGTGAATGATGTGTGGTGGGTTGGGGCTGCCGTTGCCAGGCCTGCCCCGCTTTGTCCGAGGAAATTCGCGAGCTCTGCCGGGCTACTGACGACTACCTCGCGTATCGGCTCGCCGCACGACATGGCGCTACCACCACTCCGGCTGAGGATCCCAAGGCGCAGCCGCTCCAAGCCACCCTCTGCATGCAGAGATGACCTCGATCGCGCGGGGCGTGCTTGATCGAGTGGCCCCGGGCTGTGCTATCAATGCTTGCACTTCACGCTCCGAATGCTATCATTGATAGCATTTAAGGTGCGGAGCAGATCATGGCAAATCTACTGGTTAGAAATGTGGATGATGGGCTTGTCCAAAGCCTGCGCGAGCGCGCCGCAGCGCACGGACGCAGCGCGGAAGCCGAGCATCGCGAGATCTTGGCAAAGGCGCTGCGCGCGCCGCAGCGCAAAACCTTCGCCGAAGTGTTGATGAGTATCCCGAACGTCGGCACCGATGCCGATTTCGCGCGCGTGGATGATGGAGAGGCGCCGAATGTATTTGGTTGACACCAACGTCATCAGCGAGGTTCGGAAGCGAGATCGAGCGGACAAAGGCGTGACGGCCTTCTTCCGCAAGGCGGCACAGGACGATGTCGATTTGTATCTTTCGATCGTAACGATTGGTGAACTGCGGCGAGGGGTGGAGATTATTCGTCACCGTGGTGACAAGGCGCAGGCAACGCGACTCGAAAAGTGGCTCGTTGGCATACTCCAGGAGTTTGACCAGAACATTCTGGCCGCAGACGAGGAAGTCGGGCAATTGTGGGGGCGCTTGCGTGTCCCCCACCCGGAGCATGCGTTGGACAAGTTGATCGCCGCAACCGCGTTGATTCACGACCTGACCGTGGTGACGCGGAACGTCGAAGATTTCACCGGCACAGGCGCTCGCGTGTTGAACCCCTTCGAAGGGTAGCGCTGGACGAACGAAAGGCCCGCCCGATCACCCGCGCTTGCCGCGCGCGATCTCGTCGCCGGCATTCGGCGCGAGGCGCCGCGTGATCGGAATCGACGCGAACGAGCACAGCCCCACCACCAGGAACGCGGGCCAGAAATCCGACCACTGCACCGTGGGGTGGCCGCGCAGCGCCGCCGACATGTGCAGCACGAGGCCGGCCACCGTCACGCCGAGGCCCAGCGACATCTGCTGGACCACGCTGCCGAGGCTGGTGGCGCGGCCGATATCGCGCGGCGACATTTCGGCGTAGATCACCGAGTTCAGGCTGGTGAACTGCAGCGCCGGGAAGATCCCGCCGATCAGCACGATCACCCAGATCACCCACACGGCCATGCCCGGATGGAACGTGCCGTACATGATGATCGCGAGGCCGGCCAGCGCGGCGTTCACCATCAACACCTTGCGGAACCCGTAGCGGCGCAGCAGCCGTTGCGACAGCAGCCGCGAAACGGTGCCGCCCACGGCCGACGCGCAGGTGATCAGCCCCGATTCGAACGCGCTCATGCCGAGCCCTTCCTGCAGCGTCAGCGGCAGCAGAAACGGCACCGCGCCGAGCCCGATGCGGAACAGCGAGCCGCCCACCACGCTCGCGTGATAGGTAGGAATCTTGAGGAAGCGCAGCTCCAGCACCGGCAGCGTGGCGCGCCGCGCGTGGAGCACGTAGATGCCGAGCAGCAGCGCGCCGGCCACGCTCATCAGGAACGCGTCGCGCGGGCTGAGCAACGAGCCGTCGAGCATCGTCAGCCCCATCAGCAGCAGCGCCGCACCGGCCGCCGACAGCAGGAAGCCGAGCCAGTCGAGCGGGCCGGGGTTCGCCTCGTGCGTGTTCGCGATGTACTTGTTGGCGAGGTAGATGCCGTAGATGCCGACCGGCACATTGATGAAGAAGATCAGGCGCCAGTGCAGGTAGGTGGTCAGGAAGCCGCCGAGCAGCGGACCCAATGCCGGGCCGAACAGTGCGGGCACGGTCAGGTAGTTCATCGCGCGGATCAGGTCCGAGCGCGGCACGGCACGGAAGATGATGATGCGGCCCACCGGCACCATCATCGCGCCGCCCACGCCCTGCACGAAGCGCGCGAACGTGAACATCTCGAGGTTGGTGGAGGCCGCGCACATCACCGAGCCCGCCACGAAGATGCCGATCGCAGTGCGAAACACCGTGCGCGCGCCGTAGCGGTCGGCCAGCCAGCCGCAGATCGGAATGAACACGCCGAGGCCCACCACGTAGGCGGTGATCGCGATATTGAGCGTGACGGGGCTGTGACCGAAGGCGTGCGCCATCGCCGGCAAGGCGGTGACGATGATGTTGGCGTCCACCGTTTCCATGAACAACGCGCAAGCGACGATCAGCGGTGCGATGAAGGGATGGACTGCGAGCGGCATGGGGAATCGGCGCGCGGCAAAGCGGCCATTATTGCATCGAACCCGGTGCCGGCGTTAGTGGAACCGCTTCCGCGCGGCCAACTGGACGCATTGGCGCGCATCGCCGCCGATCGGGCCGCTTACGTCGCGGCGTGCGGCGGCAGTGCGGGCGGCCGTCGGCATCGTTGCATGCGAAACGAAATGCGGGGGCGTGAACGCGGCGGCCCATGCCGGCGCGGCACGCGATGTGCTAGCCCTGCTGCACTGCATCACCGGCCGGAGGGGCATGACGCGCAAAACGGGGGCGGCATGCCCGGCGCGGCCGGCGCGCGCTCGGAGCGCAGCGGGCATCATCGGGAGTCCGGACAGACAAGAAAAAGGAACGACGATGGCAGATACCCCATCGCGACACGAGTCGCTCCCCTCGCTGGACTGGCGCCATCGCGCCGGCGCCGTTTGCGTGATGGCCGCTGCGTGCCTCGCGCTGCCCGCGTGTACCGACATGCAAACCTCGCAGGGCGCGGCGGCGCCCGCCGGCGGCGCGTCGTCGACGGCCGCCGCCAACCCGCCCGAGGCCGCCGCGCCCGAACTGCAGCCGCCGAGCCAGCTCTACGGCGAGCTGTTCACGGCCGTGCAGAGCCAGCAGATCTACCCCGACCAGAAGACCTTCGTCGATTCGACGCCCGATGCCGATCCGGCCACCATCATGCGGCTCTACGCGCAGCAGAAGGACAGTCCGGGCTTCTCGCTGCGGGCGTTCGTCACGCAGCACTTCAAGCCGCCCGTCGATCAGGTCGTCACGCCGCCCGCGCATCAGACGCTGCGCGCGCACATCGACTGGCTGTGGCCGCGCCTGACACGCACCACCGACATCGCGCCGCGCTACGGCTCGATGATCCCGCTGCCGAAGCCGTACGTGGTGCCGGGCGGGCGCTTCCGCGAGGGCTACTACTGGGACAGCTATTTCACGATGCTGGGCCTGCAGGAAGCCGGCCACGAGGATCTGGTCGACGACATGCTCGAAAATTTCGCTCACCTGATCGATACGGTAGGGCACGTGCCGAACGGCAACCGCACCTACTATGCAAGCCGCTCGCAGCCGCCGTTCTTCGCGTACATGGTCGAGCTGGCCGCGAGCAAGGAAGGTAAAGGTGTCTACCAGAAGTACCTGCCCGAACTGCGCAAGGAATACGCGTACTGGATGCGCGGCGAGAACGGCACCGCGCGCGGCAGCGCGAACGCGCACGTGGTGGCGATGCCCGACGGCGCGATCCTGAACCGCTACTGGGACGCGAGCGCCACGCCGCGCGACGAGTCGTATCTGGAAGACGTGCAGACCGCGCACGAAGCGGCCGGCCGCCCGGCGCCCGATGTCTGGCGCGACCTGCGCGCGGGCGCCGAAAGCGGCTGGGATTTCAGCTCGCGCTGGCTCGGCGACGGCAAGACGCTGTCGACGATCCGCACCACCGCGATCGTGCCGGTCGATCTGAACAGCCTCATGTATCACCTCGAAAAAACCATCGTGACGGGCTGCACGGTCACGCACGACGCGGCCTGCGTGGCCGATTTTTCCGCGCGCGCCGCGCGCCGCGACGCCGCGATCAACCACTGGCTCTGGAACGCCAGCGGCTATTACGGCGACTACGACTGGCAGCTCGGCAAGCCGCGCGACGACCTGACCGCCGCGGCGTTGTATCCGCTGTATGCCGGCGTGGCCACGCCCGAGCACGCGATCGAGACGTCGCAGCACGTGCGCGACACGCTCGTGCAGCCGGGTGGGCTGGCCACCACCACCCGCAACACCGGCCAGCAATGGGACGCGCCGAACGGCTGGGCGCCGCTGCAGTGGATCGCGGTGGAAGGGCTGTCGCGCTACGGCGAACGCGATCTCGCCGACGACATCGGCCAGCGCTTCCTGAAAGGCGTGAAGGGCGTGTATGGCGGCGAGGGCAAGCTCGTCGAGAAATACGTGGTCGAGGGAACCGGCGTGGGCGGCGGCGGTGGCGGCGAATATCCGCTGCAGGACGGCTTCGGCTGGACCAACGGCGTGACGGAAAAGCTGCTCGACCGTTACGGCCAGTAGCCGATCGACGCGTCGGGCGGCAGCGTAACGTTTGCGCGGCGGCGCAGCGTTGGGGAAGGTGGTTGCGAGCGCAACCACCGTTGCGAAACGGCGGAATTCGCCGTCGATTTCGTCTCGCCCGCGGTGACGCGCGGGAACCGCTCTCTCATGCGGCGCGAGCCGGCGGCGCGCCCGGCTCGCGCCGGGTACGCCGCCTCGCGTTCGCTTACGCGAATGCGTGCGACGTGGCGGGCACGCCCGGTTGCGGGCTGCGGCGCAGCGTCGGTTCGTCGTGCGGCTCCACGTGCGTCATTGCGGCACCGAACAGCACCATGCGATAGCCGATCGAGTAGATCGGGATGATCCGCATGTTCTTGTCGCAGTCGAGCTTGAGCTTCGAGCGGATGCGCGAGATATGCGTATCGAGCGTACGCGACGACACGCCCAGTTCGCGGCCCCACACCGCTTCCTGAATCGCCTGGCGCGGCACGATCTTGTTCATGTTGTCGAGCAGGAATTCGACCACGTCGAACTCGCGCGGCGTCATGTCGAGCGTCTGGCCGTCGATCTCGATCGCGCGGCGGATGAAGTTGATTTTTATGTTGTCGATGTACAGATATTTGCAATCCATGATGGTCCTCGCAATTCGTCTGATAGGCCCCGGAGCGGAACACCTCTTACTCTGCAAAATCCAGGCCAGCGCCGCCGTGTTTAGCAGTGATGCTCGACAAATTTTAGTAAGCGACTGATTTGAAAGAGGAATCTTGATGCGACGAGGGGGGCGGCCGGGTGGGCCGGCGTGTCACGTCGTTACGCACTGAAGGTTTGTTACGTAGCAAGCCCCCGGGCGTTACGGGCGCGTAACGTCAGACGTAACGTCGAGGTTGCGTGCGGCGAAACGTTTGCGGGATTTGCGCGCGATGCTGCAACGGCAGCGTGCAATGTGGAGCCGGGGGCGCGAGCCTTGCCGGACGTGCGATGACCGAGGGTAAGCCCGGGCTGGCGGAGGGTGGCGAAGCAGGAGTCGAAACCTGGCGCGATGCGCTCGGGTTTGCATGACGTGAAAGCTTGAGGGAAGGCGGTCGTGCGAGGCGATTTGACGACGCCCGGTGCAAAGCCGGGCGTGCGAGACGATGCGCGAAGCGATCAGACGACGGTCGTGAAGCCGCGATTTTCGGCTTGCGTGGCGCAGCGTTCGACCGCTTGCAGGTGCCAGGCGCCGCGCGCCGATTGCCCGCCGAGCTGCGCGTCGCCGCGCCCGCCAGCCGACGAGCTGCCGATCACCTGATCGATCGACAGCCCCTGCAACTGGCACAGCGCCTCGCCACCGTCGGCCGCGCACAGCGCGACCGCGCCTTCCACATGCCTGACCTTCCCCCAGCGCGGCAGATCGATGCCCTGATGCGCCTCGCGCGACCAGAGCTGCTCGTCCGTGTCGACCCAGAGAACCGCGAACGATGACTGGTGCGTGGTTTGACTGCTTCCGTTGATTCGAATCGTGAGGCGCATGAGGGTCGTCTCCTGGATCGCGTGCTTTGGGAATGGAGTAAACAGTCTAGGGTCCATTCAGCTAAACGCAAGGTAGGCGCCCGATGAAATTGCCGCAACGGGAAGGCGGCCGCCATAGGTTGCCTGCATCGTCGCGTGCGTTGCGCGGCGGTTGCGTGCAAATGATGGGGAGAACGAACCGATCGAGAGGTGCGATGTCTGCTCAGTACGCCGCGATACCGAGAGTAATGCTCGGCTCTCCTGACGAATCGGCGGGCAGTGCGTGATGAGAGTGACGCGGCAGTTCGGGAAGCGGCGCCGCTCAGTTCGGCGTGCCGATCGTCAGCAGGCGGTCGAGCGCGGTATACACGTCGCGCAGGGTGTCGGTGCCGAGTTGCAGTTCGAGTTGGCGGTATTGGTCGTCGATGCGCGGCGCGATCTTGCGCACGAGTTGGCGGCTGCGTTCGGTCAGCGCGACCAGCAGGCGGCGCTGATCTTCGGTCGAGCGCATTCGTGTGATCAAACCGTCGCGTTCGAGCCGTTCGAGCACGCCGGTCAGGCTGGGGCTGAGAATGCAGCAGCGCCTGGCGATCTGCCCGGCTTCGAGCTCGCCCTTCGGCTCGCCATCGAGAAGGCGGATGATCCGCCATTGCTGCTCGGTCAGCGACACTTCCTTGAGGATGGGTCGGAAGCGGCCCATCAGCGTTTCACGGGCTTCGAGCAGCAGCATCGTCAGATTGCGATGGTCAATCGTGCGAGTCATGTAAATCGATTCTGGTGTTGCAAGCGAGGTAACAATCTTAACAGGACGAAATGTGTCCTATGCAATCTGATTTGTGGAAATTTGGCAGTCGTTGCAAGCGAAAACATGAATGAATTAAGCATTTTGCACGCAACATTGTTAAATTTCATTAGATGTACTTGCGATGTCGGTTTTGCGGATTTGGAAAAAAAGCGGCGGCCGTGAAGGCCGCCGTCGAGTGTGCGAACGTTCGTGCTGGCGCAGGCCCGCACGCGCGATGCGTCAGAAGCGCTGCTGGATGCCCACCGTCGCGCCGACCTGGTTGCCCGCGTAGCCCACCAGGTCGCGCGAGACGCTGGTGTTCTGCCCGTGTTTCGCGATCGCGAAGCCGCCCGATGCGTACAGCACCGTGCGCTTCGACAGCGCGTAGTTGGCGCGCAGCGAAACCAGCGTCGGGTCGGCGTCGGTGCCGCCCTTGAGGTCCTGGTGATAGACCGCGCCGATCAGCGAGAAGGTGGGCGTGAACTGATACGCACCGCCGATCCAGTAGGTGTCGCTCAATTGCGTGGCGCCTGCGGCGTGCAGGGTGCGACGATAGTTGCGGTAGCCGGCCATGGTCTTGAGCTTGCCGAAGTCGTAGCTGAGGCCCGCGTGGATCTGCTGTGCGTAGTTGACCGGATCGGCCGGGCTCACGCTGTCGTTCGCGCCGTTCTGGCGGTCGAACGTGACCACCGCCGCGAACGGGCCGTGCTCGTAGCCGCCGGCCACGCCGTATTTCGAGCTGGATTTCACGCTGCCCGGCGTGTTGCCGAGGCCCACCATCGCGCCGAAGCGAAAGTCGCCCAGTTCGCCGTCGTAGCGCACCGCGTTCGAGGCGCGCGTGAACAGGCCGTCCTTGCGGTTGCCGGTAGCGGTCGAACTGGTGGCCCACGAATAGTTCTGCGCATAGCCCATCGGGTCGAACGGCAGCAGATAGTCGTAGGTCACGGTGAAGTTGCGGCCGAGCGTCAGCTCGCCCCACTTGCCCTTCAGGCCCACCGTGGCGCGGCGCGCGAAGATGCCGTCGGGGCCGTCGTCGAAGCTGCCGTTGGCGATGTCGATGCCGCTTTCGAGCCGGAACACGGCCTGCAGGCCGCCGCCGAGATCCTCGCTGCCGCGCAGGCCCCAGCGCGAGGTGTTCTTCGTGCCCGAACGCAGCTTGAACGCGTCGCCGCCTTGCGGCCCGGCGTGGCTGGTGTATTCGAGGCCCGCGTCCATGATGCCGTAGAGCGTGACGGACGAAACGGCGTGCGCGGCGGGGGCCAGCACAGCCAACGTGGCGGCGAGCGAGGCGGCCAGCGCCGGGCGCGGCAGGGCGGGGCGGTGAATCGGTTTCATGACGGCGTGTCTCCAGTGTCGTGGTGTTATGGGTTTGATAAGGACTGCGATGAAATTGGAGCGATCGCCGCTGCCGGGTGTGCAGCGGTGGCGGGCGCGAAGGGCGATTGGGCGGCTGCCGTGATCGAAGCGATCAACGCCGACCAACCGCAACCAGCCCAATTCGCCCTGACTCAGCCCGCCGCTGAAAACGCCCAGCAATCGTTGGCCGGGAATTCCAGCCAGTGCGGGCCGGCCGCGCGCGGCACCTGGCCGAACGCGCGCAGGCGCAGCTCGCCGCAATGGAACAGGTATTCCCAGCGGTCGCCCAGGTACATCGACGTCACCAGCTCCGCACGCAGCCGGTTCGCGCCGGGCGCGTCGGCCACCTGCACGCGTTCGAGGCGGATCACCGCCTGCGCCTGCTGGCCCGGCGTGAGCGTGTCGCGCGCGAGCGCCTGCAGTTGCCAGCCGTCGCCGGCCAGCGTGACGGTGTCGCCGGCCACCGCATCGACGCGCGCCTCGATGCGGTTGTTGCTGCCCATGAATTCGGCGGTGTAGAGCGAGCGCGGCGCGCCGTACAGCTCGGCCGGCGTGCCTTCCTGCTCGATGCGGCCGTTGCGCAGCAGCAGGATTCGGTCCGACATCGCCATCGCCTCGGCCTGATCGTGCGTGACGCAAAGCGCCGACAGCCCGAGCGAGACGATCAGCTCGCGCAGCCACGCGCGCGCCTCTTCGCGCAGTTTCGCGTCGAGGTTCGAGAGCGGCTCGTCGAGCAGGATCACGGGCGGGTTGTAGACCAGCGCGCGGGCGATCGCGACGCGCTGCTGCTGGCCGCCCGACAACTGATGCGGATAGCGCGCGGCGAGATGGCCGAGGCCGAGCTGATCGAGCGCGGCCTGCACGCGTTGCCTGATCTCCGCGCCCGCCACGCGGCGCAGCTTCAGCCCGTAGCCGACGTTATCGGCCACCGTGCGGTGCGGCCACAGCGCGTAGGACTGGAACACCAGCCCGAGCGAGCGTTCCTCCACCGGCAGGTTGACGCCGCGCGCGCCGTCGAAGAAGGTGCGCGCATCGAGCGCGATGCGGCCGTCGTGCGGCTGTTCGAGGCCGGCCACCGCGCGCAGCAGCGTGGTCTTGCCGCTGCCCGACGCGCCGAGCAGGCACACCACCTCGCCGGCCTTCAGTTCGAACGACACGCCCTTGAGAATCGGATTGGCGCCGTAGCTGAGAAACAGGTTGTCGACGCAGAGCTTATCCATGAAGTTTGACTCCGAAACGCAGGGCCACGCCGAGACCGGCGCCGACCATGGCGATGTTGATGACGGACAGGGCGGCCACCTGATCGACCGCGCCCGTGGCCCACAGCGAGACGAGCAGCGCGCCGATCACCTCGGTGCCGGGCGACAGCAGATAGACGGCCGTGGAATATTCGCGCTCGAAGATCATGAAGATCAGCAGCCACGCGGCCAGCAGGCCGAAGCGCACCAGCGGCAGCGTCACGTCGAGCGAGACGCGCGCGCGGCTCGCGCCCACGCTGCGGCCGGCTTCCTCCAGTTCGGGGCCGACCTGCATCAGCGCGCTCTGGATCAGCCGCATGCCGTACGCGAGCCACACCACCGTGTAGGCGATCCAGATGCTCCACATCGAGTTCTTCAACTCGCGCAGCCCCGGCACGAACAGGAAGATCCACAGGAACGCGAGGCCGGCCAGCAGCCCCGGCACCGCGCGCGGCAGCAGCACCATGTAGTCGAGCAGGCGCGTGGCCCAGTCGTTGCGGCGGTGGCCCGCGAATGCGACCAGCGTGTAGAAGCCCACCGCCAGCGCACCGCCGATCACGCCGATGCCGAGCGTGTTGAGGATCGCGCGCACCAGGTTGTCCTGATCGAACAGCTCGACGAAGTTGCCGAGCGTCAGCACCTCGGCCAGCGCCACGCCCTCGCCCCAGTTCGTCACGAACGCGCGCAGCACGATGCCCGAGATCGGCACCACCACCGTCAGCGCGAGCCACAGCATCACGATCGCGAGCGCGAGCCAGCGCCAGCCGCCGAGCGGCAGCACCGTCGAGCGGCCGGCCTTGCCCTTCACCGTGACGAAGCGGTTCGCGCTCTTCAGCAGCCGGCGTTGCAGCAGCACGAGCGGGAACGTGATCGCCACGATGCAGATCGCCACCGCCGCCATCAGGTGATACGACGGCACGCCGAGCTTGTTGGTCAGCTTGTAGAGGTAGGTGGCCAGCACCAGGTGCCCTTCCGGATCGCCGAGCACGAGCGGCAGGCCGAACACCTCGAAGCCGAGGAAGAACACCAGCACGCCCGCGAACAGCAGCGCCGGCAGCGTCATCGGCAGGCTCACGTCGAGCGCCACGCGGAACGGCCGCGCGCCCGCCACGCGGGCCGCTTCCTCGACGTCCGAGCCGAGGTTGCGCAGCGCCGCCGATGCGTACAGATACACGTGCGGCACGTGCGTGAGGCCCACGATCAGCGTGATGGCCGCGATCGAATAGATGTGCCACGGCACCGTGTCGAAGCCGGTCAGTTGCTTGAACCACACCGAGTAGAAGCCCACCGGGCCGGCCGCCACCACGTAGCCGAACGCCAGCACCATCGGCGAGACGAACACCGGCGTGAGCAGCAGCGGCTCGAGCCAGCGGCGGCCGGGCAGATCGGTGCGCACCATCAGGAACGCGAGGATGCCGCCGAGCGGGATCGAGATGAACAGCATGCCGCCCGCGATCACGAACGAGTTGCGGGTGGCCGACCAGAAATCAGGATCACTGAAGATGAAGCGGAAGCCGTCGATGCCGAGCGTGCGGTTCGCATCGAAGAACGGCGCCGACAGCAGGCTCTGGAACAGGATGAAGCCGAGCGGCAGCGCCACCGCCACGGTCAGCACCGCGACGACGATCCAGCGCAGCACGCCGGCCAGCGGCTTCAGGCCGCCGCCGTGCGGGGCGGGCGTGCCCACGCCGGGGCGCGGGGGTGGCGCGGCCTTCGCGGCGCCGGGAGGACTGGTGGTGAGCATGAGTTCGCCCCTGCGGCCGCGCGGGCCGCATCGAGAGTGGGAAGGGGAGCGTGCGCGCGAACGCGCACCGGGCAGGGCGGCCGGGCCGCTGTGTCAGGCCCGGCGCGGCTCGAGCGCATGAATCAGCGCTTGATCGCGGCCTGCCATTGCTTGAGGAACGCGAGGCGCTTGGCCTGGTCGAGATAGACCAGCAGGCCCGCGCCGATCTGGATCGGCTTGAGCGAGGCGCCGAGCGTCTGGGTCAGCGCCGTCATCGAGGTTTCGCCCGTGACGTCGGAGCGGATCGAATACAGGTTGGCCTGGTTCGCGATCAGCGTCTGGCCGCGCTGCGAGAGCAGGTAATCCACCCACAGCCGCGCCGCGTTCGGGTTCTTCGCCTGCTTCGAGATGGTGGCGAGCCGGCTCACGACCTGCGTGTAGTCGCGCGGCAGCACATAGCCGATCGATTTGTCCTTCTTCGCCTTTGCGTAGGCATACGAACCGATGATGTTGTAGCCGATCAGGTTCTCGCCCGACGAGATCCGCTCCATCATCGCGCCGGTGCTCGATTGCAGCTTCGGCCCGGTCGCGCCGATCGCGCGCACCAGGTCCCAGGTGACGGTTTCGTTGACGTGCGCGTCCTGCGTCAGGTAGTTGAAGCCCACGCCCGATTTCTCGATGTCGTAGGTCGTGACCTTGCCCTTGAAGCGCTCGGGCTGCGATTGCAGCAGCTTGATCAGTTCGGCGCGCGTCTTCGGCACTTCGTTCTCGGCGATCAGGCGCTTGTTGTAGACGATCGCGAGCGGCTCGAACGTGGTGCCGTAGGCCTGGCGCTGGTAGTGCGCCCAGGCGGGGATGTTGGCGGCTTCGGGCGAATCGTAGGCGGCCATCAGGCCGTCGTTGACGAGCTTGACCTGGAGATCCATGGCCGAGCTCCACAGCACGTCGGCGCTGGTGCTCTTCGCCGCGTTCTCGCTGATGTAGCGGTTGTACAGCTCGGTGCTGTTCATGTCGTTGTATTCGACCTTGACGCCGTACAGGCTTTCGAAATCCTTGATCAGCGGGCGCACCAGGCTGGTGTCGGTGGTCGAGTAGACGATCAGCTTGCCTTCCTGTCTGGCCGCGTCGATCACGCCCTGGTAGTTACCCGGATAGCCGGCCGGCGCCTGCGCGGCGGCGTTGCTCGCGGCGAGCGCCGACGCCAGGGCGAGCGCGGTGAAAGCGGTGAGCGTGGCCATTGCGCCGGACTTTGCATGCAGCATGTCTTCCTCCAGATGCCCGCCGACGGGCGGGACGATGTTTGTTTGTGTGGAGCGGATCGTAAGCGTCAGGTACTTTCAGTCTGCTTTCGTTTCGGGCCACAATAGCGTCCGTTTCGTCATGGATTTCCCGAGGTCGTCATGCGCGTGCTGCTGGTCGAAGACAATCCCTCCCTCGCGCAGTCGCTGTCCGACGCGCTGTCGGCCGCGCGCTACACGGTCGATCGGATGGCCGACGGCGAGGCCGCCGACCACGTGCTGCGCACTCAGGATTACGCGCTCGTGATCCTCGATCTCGGGCTGCCGAAGCTCGACGGGCTGGAGGTGCTGCGGCGCATGCGGGCGCGGCGCAACGCGGCGCCGGTGCTGATCCTGACCGCGCACGGCTCGGTCGAGGATCGCGTGCGCGGGCTGAACCTCGGCGCCGACGACTACCTCGCCAAGCCGTTCGATCTCACCGAGCTGGAAGCGCGGGTGCGCGCGCTGATCCGGCGCAGCGCCGGCCACGAGCAGGCGCGCATCGCATGCGGGCCGCTCGAATTCGATGGCGTCGGCGGCGGCTTCCGGCTGGCCGGCGAACCGCTCGCGCTCACCCCGCGCGAGCGCGCCGTGCTGGAGGTGCTGATCCTGCGCAACGGCCGCGCGATCAACAAGGAAGCGCTGTCCGAGAAGATCTTCGGCATCGACGAATCGGTCAACGCCGATGCGATCGAGATCTACGTATACCGGCTGCGCAGGAAGCTCGAAGGGCGCGGGGTGGCGATCGTCACGCTGCGCGGGCTCGGCTATCTGCTCGAAGCGAAGGATGACGAAGCCAGCCCGGGCGCGGGCGGCGCATCGTGAGGCGCCTGAACCTGCGCATGCAGGTGGCGCTGTGGCTGCTCGTGCCGCTGCTCGGCCTGCTGGTGCTCGATTCCTGGCTGACCTACCAGCGCGCGATGAGCGCGGCGCATATCGCGTTCGACCGCACGCTGGCCTCGTCGCTGAAATCGATTCGCGAGGGCGTGCGGCTCGATCAGGGCGACGTGATCGTCGACCTGCCGTACCTGGCCCTGGAGATGTTCGAATCGAACGACGGCGGCAAGATCTATTACCAGATCCGCGAGGACGGCGGGCGCACCGTGACCGGCTATGCCGACCTGCCGCAGCCGCCGCTTTCGGCCGAGCCGTTTCGCGCGACGTTCTACGACGCGGTGTATCGCGGCGAGCAGTTGCGCATGGCCGCGCTGCGCCTGCCGGTGCACGACGTGCCCACTGCGCAGACGCGCATGGTGCTGGTGATGGTGGGCGAGACGATCGAGGCGCGGCAGGCGCTCGCGCGTGAAATCCTGACCGGCTCGCTGAAACAGGAAGCGCTGCTGATCGTGCTCGCGCTCGGCATCGTGTGGTTCGGCGTGTCGCGCGGATTGCGGCCGCTGTCGCGGCTGTCGGCCACGGTGGCGGCGCGTGCCGACGACGACCCGTCGCCGCTGCCGGCCGACGGCATGCCGGCCGAAATCGCGCCGCTCGTCGAATCGATCAACCAGTACATCGCGCGCACCCAGCGCATGCAGGGGGCGCGGCGGCGTTTCTTCACCGATGCCGCGCATCAGTTGAAGACGCCGCTCGCGGCCGTGCAGGCCGGCGTCGAACTCGCGCAGCGGCCCGCCGAAGCGGCGCGCGCCGCCGATCACCTGCGGCGCGCGAACGGCGCGGTGCGGCAGGCGGCGAAGATCGTCCAGCAGTTGCTGTCGCTGTCGCGGCTCGAATCGGACGGGGCCGCTGCCATCGAGCGGCGGCGCGTGCCCTTGCACCGGCTCGCGCGCAGCGCCACGCTCGACTGGTCGCCGGTGGCGCGTGCGCGTGGCATCGACCTGGGCTTCGAGCACGAGGCCGACGTCGACGTGATCGCGCGCGCGGACCTGCTGACCGACCTGATCGGCAACCTGGTCGACAACGCGATCCGCTATGCGGGCGACGGCGCGGTGGTGACGGTGCGGGTGGGGCGCGATGCGGAGGGTGGGCACGGCGCGCGGCTTGCCGTGATCGACGACGGGCCGGGCGTCGCCGCGCACGAGCGCGACGCGGTGTTCGAGCGCTTCTATCGCAGCTCGGCCACCGAATCGGTGGAAGGCTCGGGATTGGGGCTGTCGATCGTGCGCGAGATCGTGCGCGTGCACGATGGCGCGATCGAGCTGGGCGATACGCCGGGCGGCGGCCTGACGGTGACGGTCAGGCTGCCCGGCGCGCCGGAGGACACGGAGGCCGCGCGCGGCTGAATGTTGCCGAACGCGCGGCGTGCGTCAGGCGTCGAAGCCGATCTCCGCATCGAGCGTCTGGCCCACTTCGAGCACGCCCACGCCCGCGCCGGCCAGCACCGCGTGCTTGCCGAACGTCAGTTCGCCGTCGAATTGCGCGCTGCCTCGGTAGGTGCTCATGGTGTCGAGCGGTTCGTACGGATGGGCCGGGTTCGGGCCGCCGAGCTGTTGATCGATGGCCGGAATCGGGCAGCGCGTGCACAGCTTCACGAGCCGCAGCCGGATCGTGCCGGCTTCACTCTCGATGTCGAGATGCTCGACGTAGTCTTCTTCATACGCTTCCAGCCCCGAGATCACGAGGTTCGGACGGAAACGGTCCATGCCGACCGACGGCACGCCGCGCTGGCCGAGCCGCGTGTTGAGGTCGTCGAGCGAGGCTTGGCCGACCACCATCACCGGGAAGCCGTCGGCGAACTGCGTGTGCGTGACGATCTCGCTGGTCCACTGGCGGTTGACCTCGCGGCGCACCTCGGGCGAGAAGCGCACGAGCCGCGCCGGCACGCCCAGATACGCGCCGAACCATTGCGCCGTGGCCTCGCCCGTATCGAGCGCCTGCACGGTGTTGCGCCAGATCGTGACGGCCAGCGTGGGTGCGCCATCGAGCGCGTGCGCGTCGAGCGGCGTGTGCAGCGTCGGCATGCCGGGCGCGTCGATCGCGAGCGTATCCTCGCCGATCGTCACGCGCACCAGCGCCAGTTTGGCGTGCTCGCGCTGCGTGATCATCGCGCCCGACGGCTCGACCACCATCCAGCCGCGATCGTGTTCGAGGCCGCTTTCGAGCAGGCGGGCGCGCACGAGCGAGATGCCCGCGCAGGATTTGATCGGATAGATGAACAGTTCGCTGAGGGTCGGCATGGCGGTGGCGCGCGGCGCGCAGGGCGGATCGTAAAGCGGGATTCTGCCAGATCGCCCGCGCTGCGAGTTGCCTTGCCGCGTGTGGTGCTCAGGCTGCGCCGAGCGGGAAGCTGCGGTCGAACGTGGGTGTGACGTCCAGCGGCTGCCGCAGCAGGCCGACCTTGCGATAGAAATCGGCGGTGGCCTGCTGCTCGGCGATCAGCGGTGCTTCGATCGGCAGCCACTGCGTCTTGCGGCGCTCGAACTGGAGCCTCGCCGCCGCCTCCGAAATGCCGATGATGCGCGCGAGCGTGGCCGAGAACGCGTCGGCGTGCTGGTACGACCACACCTGCGCGCGCGCCACGCGTTGCACGAAGTCGTGCAGTACCGGGCGCTTCGCGGCGATCGCCGCATCGGTCGCGGCCACGTAGCTCAGGCCCGACGACAGCCCGCGCCCATTGACCAGCACGCGCGCGCGATGGCTGGTTTCGGCCAGCGCCGTGTACGGTTCCCAGGTTGCCCAGGCGTCGATCGAGCCGGTGCTCAACGCCAGCATCGTGTCGGCCGGCTGCAGGAAGCGGAAATCGACGGCCGTGGGCGGCAGGCCGGCCGCATCGAGCGCCTTCAGCGCCACGTAATGGCCGATCGAGCCGCGCGTGGTGCCGATCCGCTTGCCCTTCAGATCGGCGGCCGTATGCAGCGTCGCGTCCGGCGCGACCATCACGGCGGTTCCGTAGGGATCCGAACGGTTGGCCGCGATCGCCTTCACGCGTGCGCCGCCCGACAGCGCGAAGATCAGCGGCGCGTCGCCGATCGGGCCGAGGTCGACGGCGCCGGCGTTCAGCGCCTCGCCGAGCGGTGCGGCGGCCGGGAATTCGGTCCACTCGATGTCGTAGGGCAGGCCGTTCAGCGCACTGGCCGCTTCGAGCAGCGCGCGCAGGCCGCCCTTCTGGTCGCCGGCCTTCAGCGTGACGCGCGGGCCGCCCTGCGCGAAGGCCAGCGTGCCGAACGCGGGCAGGGCGGCCAGCCCGGCGGCCGCGCCGGTCGATTGCAGGAAGCGTCGTCGGCTGCGCGAATGAGCCTGGGTCATGGGTTGGAGTCCTTGTCGATGAACGGGATATCGGAAAACGGTGGGGCCGCGGCCGCCGGTCAGGCGAGCGGTGCGGCAGTCAATGCGGATAGCCACCCTGAATGTTCGACACGGGTTCCGCATCGATGCGCGCGAGCAGCGTGTCGATACCGCCCGGTGCATTGGCCGGGTTGCCCGATGCCCCATTGCGTGCCGCCGCCGCGCGTTCGCGATCGGCTTCGACGCCGCACATCAGGTTTGCGTCGGACCAGCGCGCGCCGGGCGCGGCCGCCGCGCGCAGCCAGCCGCCGCGATCGGCGATCAGCTCCGCACCCGCGAACGCGGCGGCAGGCCGGTCGGCGATGGTCGAGAAAATCGTCCACGCGCCGGTCGTGACCGCCGTGCAGGTGGCGCGCGGGCCGTCGGCCGGAACCTGCGCGGGCGGGCGGCTGTCGCGCGTGAGCAGCAGCGTTTGCCAGCGGGCATCCTCGAACGGCGGCACGGCGCCGGCATCGAGCGCGACGATCCGCACGCGCTGGCCGCTGCGCCAATGCGAGAGCGTTTGCGTGGCGCCGTCGGCGCATCGCACATCGAGCGCGGGGATCGGCAGCGGCACCGGCCAGCCCGCGCCGCTTTCGCTGCCGCCGGCGGCGGACAGCACGCGCAGGTAATCGAGCGCGGCCCAGATGTCGCGATCGTCGAGCCGGCCCGCGAACGCCGGCATGGTGGTGTGGCCGTCGCGCTCGCGCATGCCGGCCGCGACGTGCCAGAACAGTTCGCCGTCGAGCCGGCGCGCGAGCAGCGGCCCGGCCACGGTGGGCGGCCACACCGGCAGCGCATCGGCTTGCGGGCCATCGCCGCGCCCGCTCGCACCGTGGCAGGCGATGCAGTGCTGCGCATAGACCTGCGCGCCGTGCAGCGTGGTGGCGATCGAGAATGCGACCGGCGAGGCCTGGAAACTGGTGGGCGCGGCCGGCGTGAGCCACAGCGCGGCGGGCGGCCACGGCGCGAACCACGCGGCGGCCAGCGCGCAGGCGGCCAACGGCCAGCGTGCGCGGCGCCACAGCAGCGCGGCCAGCGCGAGCAGCAGGGCCAGCGTGCTCGCGATCAGCGCGAAACCCACCTCGCGCGCGAGCCCGCGATCGATCGCCAGCGTTTCGGTGGCGACGCGCCGGCTCCACGGCCAGGCGGCCTGGCCGTGGCTGCGGCCGGCCAGGCCGAGCGCGTCGGCCAGCCCGCCGAGCGCGACCTGGCCGTCATGCAGCGCCGCCAGCAGCGGGTTCAGCCAGAGTTCGGGCGCGGCGCTCATCGCGATGCGCCCTCGCGGCTCCGTGCGCTACCAGCTCGCATCGAGGCCGAGGTGGGCAAGCGCGGTGCGGCGCAGTTCCGCGAGGCGCGGATCGCCGCGATGGCGCGGGTAGGGCAGGTCCACCGCGAGTTCGGCCACGATGCTGGCCGGGCGCGGGCCGAACACCACCACGCGCTGCGCGAGAAACAGCGCTTCCTCCACGTCGTGGGTGACCAGCAGCGCCGAGAACCGCGCGCGCTGCCACAGCGCCACCAGTTCGCTCTGCATCGAGAGGCGCGTCAGCGAATCGAGCTTGCCGAGCGGCTCGTCGAGGATCAGCAGGCGCGGATCGTTGACCAGCGCGCGGGCCAGCGCGACGCGCTGCGCCATGCCGCCGGATAGCTGATGCGGGAACGCATCGGCGAAATCGTCGAGGCCGACGCGCGCGAGCGCCTCATCCACGCGATGCCGTTCGCGCTTCGGCACGCCGCGCGCATCGAGGCCGAGCGCGACGTTGGCGCGCACGCGCCGCCACGGGTACAGCGTCGGGTCCTGAAACACCACGATGCGCGACGGGTCCGGCCGATCGATCGCTTCGCCATCCTGATGGATGCTGCCTTGCGAGGCCGGCTCCAGCCCGGCCACCAGCCGCAGCAGCGTGGATTTCCCGCAGCCGCTCGGGCCGAGCAGCGCCACGAATTCGCCGGGCGCGACCGACAGCGAGACGTTGTCGAGCACTTGCAACGGGCCTTTCGGCGTGTCGAACCAATGGCTCGCGCGTCGGATATCGATGCGCGCGCCGGCAGCGGGCGCGGGCGAGTGGGCAGCAGCGGCGGCGCGCGGCGCGGCCGTGCCTGCGGTGGCGATCACCATTTGACGGTTCCTTTCTGCCAGGCCAGCGCGCGGTCGCGCAGCACGAACAGCAGCGTGATGAGGCCGGAGAACAGCAGCGCCATGACGATCAGCGCCGCATACATGTTGGTGTACGAGGCCCAGCCTTGCGCCCAGCTCAGATACCAGCCGAGGCCCGATTTCACGCCCATCATCTCGGCCACCACCAGCACCGTGAACGATGCGCCGAGGCCCATGAACAGGCCGACGAACACCTGCGGCAGCGCGGCCGGAATCGCCACGCGCAGCACCAGGAAGCGCGCGTTCGCGCCGAGCGTGCGGGCCACGTCGTAATAGGCCTTGCCGACGCTCGCCACGCCCGACCACGTGAGCACCGCCACCGGGAAGCCGGTGGCCAGCGCGATCAGGAACACGGCCGCCGACCAGCTCGACGGGAAGAAGTAGAACGCCAGCGGCAGCAGCGCGGTGGCTGGCAGCGGGCCGACCACGCGCAGCACCGGATGCACCCAGTAGCCGATCGCGCGCGACCAGCCCACCGCCACGCCCACCACGAAGCCCACCGTCGCGCCCGCCCCCACGCCCACGGCCAGCAGCTTCAGCGAATTGAGCACGCTGCCGCCGAGCCGCGGCCAATCTTCCAGGTAGACCTCGATCAGCGCCTGCGGCGGTGCGAAGAACGGCGTCGGCAGCCAGCCGGTCTTGGCCGTGGCGATTTCCCAGGCGGCCAGGCCCAGCGCGATCGCGGCGAGCCACGGGCCGGCCGGGCGCAGCCGCGCCAGCACCGCGCGGCCCGGCGCGACGAACGGGCCGCCCAGCGCGAGCAGTGCGATCAACACGGCGATCGCCCAGCCCGCCGTGCCGATCTGCTCGGTGTAGGCCCAGTCGGCGAAGCCCACGATACGGTTCGGCCAGAGCCGGGCGATCGCACCGAAGCCGGCCCAGGCGAGCGCGGCAACGAGGCCTGCGCCCCAGATGCGCGAGGCGGGCGAGGCCGGTGCGGCGCACGCCGAGCAGGCGGCCGAGGCGGAAGGCGAAGGAGACGGCACGCGCTCCGCCGGGCGGCGGCGCGTGTCGAGGGCGGCGGAATCGGGCGTGGCCATGGCGTTACCCCAGCACGTTCGCGTACACCGCCTGCGCGAAGCGCTGCGGGTCGGTGGTCTTCTTGATCACGCCGATACGGCGGAAATCGTCGGTGTAGAACGCGATTTCCTGCTGCAGATCGACGTTGGTCGGATGGTGTTCATAGGTCAGCGTCGAATAGAGCTTGCGCAGGTCGTCCGGGCTGACCTTCGGCGTGTACTTCGCGAACAGCTTGGCCGATTCGTTCGGGTTCTCGCGCGTGTAATCGGTGGCCTCGACGATCGAGCGCGCCAGCGCGGCGGCGGCCGGCCGGTCGTTGCGCACCAGTTCGCCGCGCGCGCCGATCACGCAGCAGACCTTGTGGCCGTATTCGTCCGAGAGGTTGCTCGCCAGTTGCGTGTACTTGCCCGGCTCGCGCTTTTCGAGCAGGTAGAGGTTCGGGTCGCCGTCGGCGATCGCGTGGATCTCGCCCTTGTCCACGGCCACGCTGAGCAGGTCGGCCGGGTATTGGCGCCAGCTCACGTCGCGCTCGGCGTCGATGCCGTGCTTGGCCAGCAGGATCGAGAAGAAGTTCTTGCCGGGCGAGGCCAGGTCGCTCACGCCGATGGTCTTGCCCTTGAGCGCCGCGAGCGAGGTCACGCCGGCGTGGTTCGCGCCGAGCATGCGCACGCAGCCGCCGTGCGAGCTGCCGATGATCTTCACGTCGAAGCCCGATTCGAGCGGCTTCAGCCAGCGGTGGATCATGCCCACCGCCGCGTCGGCCTTGCCGGTGGCGATCGATTCGAGCAACTGGTCGGTCGAGCCGCTGTAGTTGACCAGTTCGACCGACAGGCCGTTCTTCTCGAAGATGCCGCGCTCCTGCGCGATGACGATCGGCGTCAGGCAGAACGCGCCCTGGTTCCAGGCGAACTTCAGTTTGCGCAGCGGCGGTGCGGACCACGCGGTGCGGCCGAGCGCGAGCGATGCGCCGGCCAGCGCGGCGGCGCCTGCGGTGCGCAGCGCGCGGCGGCGGTCCGGGCGGGCCGGTGCATGCGGCGCGGCGGGCGCGCCGTCCTGAACGGCGGCCGCCGGTTGCGAGTCGTGATCGAGCGAAGCGGACATATGACGGATTCCTTAACGTAGCGAGCGGTAGCGAAAGGAGCGCGTGTGACGGGCCGATACGTTGCCGGCCCGGTATGTGAATGTGATGCGAACGGCGTGAACGAGGCGGGCGGGCGTCAGTCGAGCAGGTCCGGTTCGGCTTCGACGAGGCCCGCGTACAGGCTCTCGAACGATTGCAGCGCACCGTCGGGCTTGCCGATCTGGCCGTGGGTGTGGCGCGCGGTGTCGGCGTCGATCGGCTTGGGCGTGCCGGCCGCCTCGGCCAGCAGCGCGGTGTGCGCGACGTTGTCGAGCGCGATGTACCACCAGGCGGCGGCCTCGACGGTCGGGCCGCCGGTCAGGATGCCGTGGTTCTTCAGGATCACGCCCTTGTGCACGCCGCCATCCGGCTTCACGAGCGCCTGCGCGATGCGGTCGCCCTCGCTGGTATCGACCACCATGCCGGTGAAGTCGTCGAACAGCGCGTGATCCTCGTAGAACACGCAGGCGTCCTGCGTCAGCGGTTCGAGCGGGCGGCCGAGCGTGGACCACGCCTTGCCGTAGGTCGAGTGCGTATGCGCGGCGGCCACCAGTTCGGGATGCGCCTCGTGGATCGCCGCATGGATCGCGAACGCCGCCTTGTTGAGCGGACGATCGCCGATCACGGTTTCGCCGCGGCCGTTGACGAGCAGCAGGTCGGACACCTTGATGCGCGAGAAATGCACGCCGAGCGGATTGACCCAGAAGTGGTCGTGCAGCTCGGGGTCGCGCGCGGTGATGTGCCCGGCCAGCCCCTGCGCGAAACCGAAGCGCGCGAACAGGCGGAATGCGCCGGCCAGCCGTTCCTGGCGATGACGGCGTTCGGCGGCCACGCCCACGCGCTGCGCGGGCGGGTCGAACCAGAATTTCTGCTGCGGCTGCGCTTTGAGCGCGAGGCCGGAGGGCGTGCGGGACTGCAGGGGCAGGACGGTGGACATGGTCGGTCTTCGTGTGGGGAGGCGGCCGCGCGTGAGAAGGCGCGGCCGCCGGCATTGCGTGGTTTGGCTACGGGCGTCGGGCTTGGGGACGCGTGCGTTCGAAGCGGGGCCGGGCTCAGGCCGCGGCGCGGCGTTGCTGGCGTTCGGCGATCAGCGCGCGCGTGCGCGGCAGCAGCTCGCGGCCGTAATCGATGGCGTCGTCGAGCGGGTCGAAGCCGCGAATCAGGAAGGTCGTGACGCCGATGTCGTAGTAGTCGGCCAGCGCATCGGCCACCTGTTCGGGCGTGCCGACCAGCGCGGTCGAATTCGAGCGGCCGCCGCTCAGTTGCGCGATCTCGGTCCAGAGCCGCTTGTCGACGCGCGGGCCGCGTTCGGCGGCGGCCAGCAGTCGTCTTGCGCCTTCGCTCTGCTGCGGGCCGCCCACGCCGAGGCCGGCGGCCTCGCGCAGCCGGCGCGTTTCGTCGAGGATGCGGCTTGCGCGCGCCCAGGCGGCATCCTCGGTGGCGGCCAGGATCGGCCGGAACGACACCGAGAAGCGCACCGAGCGGCCTTGCGCGGCCGCGGCGGCGCGCACGCGGCCGGTCAGGTCGCGCACCTGGTCGAGCGATTCGCCCCACAGCGCGTAGACGTCCGCATGCTTGGCCGCCACCTCCAGCGCCGCAGGCGACGCGCCGCCGAAATAGATCGGCACGTGCGGCTTCTGCGCCGGCTTCACTTCCGAGAAGCCCTGGCGGAACTGATAGAACTTGCCGTCGTGATCGAACGGGCGGTCTTCCGTCCAGATGCGGCGCAGGATGCCCAGGTATTCGTCGGTGCGTGCGTAGCGTTCGTCGTGTTCGAGGAAATCGCCGTCGCGCTGCTGCTCGCTGTCCGAGCCGCCCGAGATGAAGTGCACGCCGAGCCGGCCGCCGCTGAACTGATCGAGCGTGGCGATCTGGCGCGCGGCCAGCGTCGGCGCGGTGAAGCCGGGGCGGTGCGCGAGCATGAAGTTCACGCGCTCGGTCACGGCCGCCGCATACGACACCGTCAGCGTGGCCGACGGGCCGGTCGAATGATGCGGCACCAGGATCCGGTCGAAGCCGGCCTGCTCGTGGGCCTGCGCGAAGGCGCGCACGTAGTCGCGATCGACCGCGTTGCCCGACGGCGGGTGGATCTCGGATTGCTTCTGGCTGGTGATCATGCCGATGAATTCGACGCTCATCGCGGTGCTCCGATGCGGACGGCCCGGTGGGGTGCGGGCGGGATGACGAGGCCGGCGGCGGCGCGAACGGCGGCCCCAGCCGGAACATGGCGGCCAGATTAGCGTCGGGATCATGCAAGACGTAAATAATTATTTGCGCAATGAATATCAAATTTGCATGGTTTGCGCGGGCGTGCGGGGGGCTTAGGCTGTGGGTCGATTGGTTGCTGGAGAATGGCTCGCGGACGCACGCGTGATCAGGAGCGGCGAGCTGATGGCGAGTTGATTGACCGAGCCTTTCGCGGCTGGGCGCGTGCGCGTCCGGCCCGTTTGCGCTGGCGCGTTGGATGGTTTCATCGATCGTGCCGATCGCGTTGGTTGGTCGGATCGGGGTGATGTGGCGACGCCGGCGCTGGCCGAATGCCGCCGCTTCGCGCTCGCGTACATCGCGCCGCGCGAGCCGGTGGGAAGGATGAAGGGAAAGCGGGGTTGAGGCAGATGCAGCGGCGTATCGGTATCAGCAGGCATCAGACGGCATCAGGCCGCCGCATCCTCCACGCCGAGCGCCGCGAAGCGTTCGCGCGCCGCACCGGCCACGGCCTGCGCCGGCGCGGCCAGCCGCTCGACGCCCTCGCGCTGCGCGAGCCACAGATCGATCGAGGGCCGGAAATCGCTGACGTTGACGACTTCCAGCGCGTCGCGCAGCGGGCTGGTATCGAGCAGCGGCAGCGGCACGAGGCCGAGCCCGAAACCGTCCACCACGGCTTGCAGTTGCACGTCGCGGCTGAACGCGTCGAGCGCGATGTTGACCGGCAGGCGCTGCGCATCGAGCGCGCGCTTGAGGCTCGCGCGAAAGCCGCAGCCATCGGGGTTCAGGATCCAGCCGCGCGTATGCAGATCGGCAAGCCGGCAGCGTTTCGGGCACGCGCCGCGTGCGGCCACCACCACCAGCCGCGTGGCGCACAGCCGTTCGGCCGTGACGCGCGGCGGCAGCGCCGTGTCGCGTGCCGCGAACACCAGCGCGGCGTCGAGTTCGCCGAGCGCGAGCCGGTCGAGCAGCGGGCCGGCCCAGCCGGTTTCGACGCGCGGCGCGAGCGACGGCCAGCGCGCACGCAGCATCGCCACCAGCCCCGGCAGCAGCAGCTCGCCGATGCCGTGCGTGAGGCCCAGCCGGAACGTGCCGGCCGGCGGCTGGGTCGCGCGCACCATCTCGCGCAGCGCATCCACTTCGCGCAGCACGGCGCGGCACTGGTCGTGCACGCGGCGGCCCAGGTCGGTCGGCCGGGGCGGCTTGGTGTTGCGGTCGAGCAGCTCGACGCCGAGCGCTTCCTCGAGGTTCTGCACGCGCCGCGTGATGGCCGGCTGGGTGATGCCGAGTTCGTGCGCCGCGTGACTCAGCGACTGGCAGCGCACCACCGCCGCGAAAGCATCGATATCGCCGATTTTCATGTTACTTTTGCATGCAATGTGTTCAGGGTTATGAGCATGAATCATATTCCAAGAGGTCCCCGATGAGTGCGTTTTCCTTGCATCAAACCGCCGCGGAGCAGGCGCAGCGCGCCGCGCCGCCGCTGGCCGAATTCGTCGCCGCGTTCTCGCGGCTGCTCGACACGCGTCCCGACGAGGCGCGCGTGGTGCAGGCCGGCGGCGCGCTGCTGGCCGACCTGGTGGCGCGCGACGACTGGCTGCCCGAGGCGTTCGCGCAGCCCGATCCCGAGCGCTACCAGCAGTTCCTGCTGCATCGCGATCCGGCCGGGCGCTTCTCGGTGGTCAGCTTCGTGTGGGGGCCGGGGCAGACCACGCCGATCCACGATCACACCGTGTGGGGGCTGATCGGCATGCTACGGGGTGCGGAATATTCGCAGCCCTATGCATTGGCCGCCGACGGTGCACCCGCGCCGCACGGCGAGCCGGTGCGGCTCTCGCCGGGGCAGGTCGAGGCGGTGTCGCCGTCGCTGGGCGACATCCATCGCGTCAGCAACGTGTACGACGATCGCGTCTCGATCAGCATCCATGTGTACGGCGCCGACATCGGCGCGGTCGAACGCGCCGTGTATCGCGAGGACGGCACGCGCAAGCGCTTCGTGTCAGGCTATACGTTGCCCGCCGCGGCCTGAGCGCGGCATCACTTTTCGCGGCCTCATCGCGGCTTCACTTTTTCTTCTTCATCGATTCCCAGTCACCATGTCCGATTCCGTCGTGCCTTCCTTCGTGCTTGCCGATTCCGCCGCTGCCGCGTTTCCCGTGTCGACCGTCGCCGAGGTGCGCGCCGCGCTGCTCGCGCGTGACGAACTCGCGTTCGTCGATCTGCGCGAGGAAGATCCCTACGCGCAGGGCCACCCCCTGTGGGCCGCCAACCTGCCGCTGTCGAAGCTCGAACTCGAGGCCTGGACGCGCATTCCGCGCCGCGACACGCGCGTGGTGTTGTACGGCGAGGCAGGCGGCGTGGATCTCGCGCCACGTGCGGCGCGCGTGCTGGCCGCGCTCGGCTACACGCATGTGCATCTGCTCGAAGGCGGCCTCGACGCGTGGCGCGCGGCGGGCGGCGAACTGTTCATCGACGTGAACGTGCCGAGCAAATCGTTCGGCGAATACGTGGAATCGAAGCGGCACACGCCGTCGCTGTCGGCGCAGGAAGTGCAGGCGCTGATCGACACGCGGGCCGACGTGGTGATCGTCGACGCGCGCCGCTTCGACGAATACCAGACTATGAGCATCCCGACCGCCACCAGCGTGCCCGGCGCCGAACTGGTGCTGCGCGTGCGCGAACTCGCGCCGGACCCGGCCACGCGCGTGATCGTCAATTGCGCGGGCCGCACGCGCAGCATCATCGGCACGCAATCGCTGGTCAACGCGGGGCTGCCGAACCCGGTGGCGGCGCTGCGCAACGGCACGATCGGCTGGTTGCTGGCCGGGCAGACGCTCGATCACGGCGCGGCCCGGCGCTTTCCCGACGAGGTGTCCGAGGCGAACCGCGAGGCGGCCCGCCGCAACGCGCGCGAGGTGGCCGCGAAGGCCGGCGTGACGCGCATCGCGGCCGCCGAAGTGGATGCGCTCGCCGAAGGCGGCCGCCGCACCGTGTACCGGCTCGACGTGCGCACGCCCGAAGAGTACGCGGCGGGGCACTTGCCCGGCTTCGCGAACGCGCCGGGCGGCCAGCTCGTGCAGGAAACCGATCATCACGCGTCGGTACGCGGCGCGCGCATCGTGCTGGCCGACGACGACGGCGTGCGCGCCGACATGAGCGCCTCCTGGCTTGCGCAGATGGGCTGGGACGTGCGCGTGGTGGAGCCGGTGGCAGCCAGCGAACGCTCGGCCACCGGCGCCTGGCGCGCGCCCGCGCCCGAGGCCGTGCCGGTCGAGCGCATCGCGCCGGCCACGCTGGCCGCCTGGCGCGCCGAAGCCGGCGCCGATGCGGATGCCGAGGTGGCCGTGCTCGACGTGACGGCCAGCGCGAACTACGTGAAGCGTCACGTGCCGGGCGCGTGGTTCGCGATCCGCGCGCAGTTGCGCGAGGCGCTGGCCGCGATCCCGGCCGCGCGCCGCTACGTGGTGACCTGCGGCACCGGCCAACTGGCGGCGTTCGCGGCGGCCGACCTGCGCGCGCTGCTGCCCGCCGACGTGGGCGTGTATCGGCTCGACGGCGGCACGCTGGCCTGGATCGACGCGGGCCTGCCGCTCGAAACCGGCGAGACGCGGCTGGCCACGCCGCGCACCGACCGCTACCGCCGCCCGTACGAAGGCACCCAGAGCGCGGCGGCCGCGATGCAGGCCTATCTCGATTGGGAGTTCGGCCTGGTCGAGCAACTGGGCCGCGACGGCACCCATCATTTCGACGTGATCTGAGCAACGGGCGGCGCTTTCGAGCGCCCGCCCGCGTTCCAGGCCTACAAGCAGGCATGACCGGCTTGCCGCTGTTCGCGATCACGCGCCTGCCCGTGCGGCGTGTTCCAAGCCTTCCGTCTCCCGGCTGTACCTCCCGCCATCCGATCGTCCCGGCACGCGTCTGACGCGCTGCCGGGCGATGCCTCGTGCGCCCGTCGCCTGACGACGACATTGATGTCTTACGAATTCCGTTCCATCTGAAGAATTTGGAAAAGACTATGTAATGTCCGGCACTTTCGGCACGCACTGGAAATTAAGCGTTTGCGTAATCGCAATGGATGTTGCGCCGCAGTATCTCCGACACACTATGACAATTTGGTTACGGCCGATAGCAAGCGAAAAGTAAATCAGGGTTTATGCCGGGAAAGGTTTCGACGCTGGCCCTTTCAAATAAAAAACGCTTTGTGCAGCGCGCCTTAGCGCTAACCGTTTAGTGAATTCCCTCGTTGCAAACAGCCTACGACGCACATTTGATTGTTATTGAATCGTCAGCTTCTCGGTCAGAATGGCTCCCGCATGGAACTCGCCCATGCCGTGGGAAAAGACCAAAGAATCTTGAGGATGGAGAAGCAATGAAAAAGAACGTAGCGGTTGCCATGACGGCCATCGGTCTTGCAGTGCTGGCTACGGCCGCGCAAGCGCAGAGCAGCGTCACGCTGTACGGGATCGTCGATAACGGGCTGGCTTACCAGAACAGCAGCGGTGCGCTGGGTCAGACCTCGGGCGGCCATTCGTCGGTGAAGATGTCCACGGGCGTCTGGGCAGGCAGCCGCTTCGGCTTGAAGGGTGCGGAAGATCTGGGCGGCGGCACGAAGGCGGTCTTCACGTTGGAAGCGGGCGTGAACACGGCGAACGGCACGTCGCAATTCTCGGGCGGCATCTTCACGCGTCAGGCCTTCGTCGGCCTGTCGGATTCGAAGTACGGTACGTTGACGGCCGGCCGTCAGTACACGGCCTACTACACGCTGCTGTCGCCGTATAGCCCGACCACCTGGCTGACCGGCTATTTCGGCGCGCACCCGGGCGATATCGATTCGCTCGACACCAGCTATCGCGCGAACAACTCGCTCGTCTACATGTCGCCGAAGTTCTACGGCTTCACGTTCGGCGGTTCGTACTCGTTCGGCGGCCAGCCGGGCAGCGTCAACGCCGGCTCGACCTGGAGCGCGGGCGTGCAGTACATGAACGGCCCGCTCGGCGTGGCGGCGGCATTCCAGCGCGTGAACAACGCGGCGTCGGGCGGCGGCGCATGGAGCGCGAACTCCACCACCTCGAACGGCGGCGCGCAGGCAGCCGTCTCGGCGATCAACAACGGCTACATCACGGCGCAGGCGCAACAGCGCGTGGCCGTCACGGCGGGCTACCAGTTCACGCAGCAGTGGGACGTGTCGGTGTCGTACTCGAACGTGCAGTACATCCCGGGCTCGAACTCGACGTTCCGCAACACGGCGATCTTCAACACGGCCGGCGCCGTGCTGCACTTCAAGCCGGTTGCCGTGTGGGATCTGGCGGTGGGCTACAGCTACACGGCCGCCACGCTCGCCAACGGCGTCGCCAGCGCAGCGCGTTACCACCAGGTCACGGCATCGCAGTACTACAGCCTGTCGAAGCGCACGGGCCTGTACGCGGTCGAGGCCTACCAGCACGCGTCGGGCAACACGGTGTCGAACGGCCGCGTGATCGCCGCCACGGCATCGATCGGCGACGGCTTCAACTCCGTGCCGGCCACCAACAAGAACATGGTCGGCCTGGGCGTGGGTATCATCCACCGCTTCTAAGCCTCCGCCTGCGCGCGGCGCTTGGGCGTCGCGCACATGACGAAACGGGCAGCATCCGCGTTGGCGGGGCTGCCCGTTCTGCATTGGGGAGGCGGGAAGGTGCGCCGCTACGGGGGCGCGAGGCGATGCGGTGCTGGCCGCTCAGCCGTGGCTGTCGACCCAGGCGCGAGCCCAATCGAGGCCGGCGTGGCGCGCTTCGTCTTCGGTATCGAACACGCCGAGCACGCTCGATGCTTCGACGAGACGGTTGTTGCGAGTGATGGTGCCGCTGGCCGCGTAGCGGTCGGGCTGCATGATTTCTTCCTGCTGGAGGATGGCGTGCCCCCAGATCTGGTAGCCCTGGTAGCTTTCGGCTTCCATCAGCGCAGCACCTGGGCGCGCACGCCGCCCGGCGCGCCGACGCGCAGCACGTTGCCGTCCGGCGTGAACAGGCGGGGAATTTCCGGGGTGCCCGGCGCGGCATGCGGCGCCACGGCTTCGCCGACGCGCGGCTTCGTGGCGGCCTTCGCGGTGTCGAGCGCGGGCGGGCGCACGCCGGCATCCACCAGGCGCGGTGCGACGCGCTTGTGCTTCGTCGCTTTCGGCAGGCCGGCCTGCGTATCGCGATGGGCGCCGCCGCGCGATTCGGGCGGGTTCCAGATTTCGACGTAGCGGTCGCCTGCGAATGCCGGCGACGCAATCGCCAGCAACAGCAACCCGCATCCAACCAGTTTCATGTGTTCTCCGTGTTCGCCGGAATGGGCAAGGCCCGGTTCCGGGCTGGCCCGCGCGCTGCGCGGTGACCTCGCGCGGCGGGTGTCGGCCAGCGCGTGATTGTCTCACGGACGTACGGACGAACAGGCGATTTTTACCGCGGGCCGGGCGCCGAAAGACTGGATGAATATACAGTATTTCGAGAGGTGTGGCGATCGAAGAACAGACCGCTGGCTGCCGGCCCAGACGGGGCGCGGGTTCGGCGGGCGCGGGGCGCGGCGGGTGTTCGAACCATGCCCGACGAGCCGTGAGGCGCAGGCCGCAAGACCGTCGTGTGCGCGCGACGCCGCGGGACAATGCGGCCGGCCCGTGACAGGGCCGGCGGGGAATGATGCGCAGCGGCGCAACGGGGATGGCGCCAAGCATGCAGCCGGAATTCAATCGGAATTCAGCCGCGCATTCAACCGAACCTCAGCGCCCGTAGCTGCCGGTGCGCAGCGGCTGTGCGTCGTCGTGCGCCACCGCATCGCTCATCGGCTCGACCACCACCGGCACGCGCTGCGCGATCGCGCACATCAACTCGTAGCCGATCGTGCCGGACGCTTCCGCCACTTCGTCCACGTGCACTTGCTGCCCCCACAGCTCGACGTGCGAGCCGACCTTGGCGTCGGGGCAGGGCGTGAGGTCGACCGTCAGCATGTCCATCGACACGCGGCCCACCACGCGCGTGCGCACGCCGTCGACGGCGATGGGGGTGCCGGTCGGCGCGTGGCGCGGGTAGCCATCCGCGTAACCGCAGGCCACCACGCCGATGCGCATGGTTTGCGGGGCGGCGAAGCGGCGGCCGTAGCCGACGGTTTCGTCGGCCGCGAGGGTCTGCACGCCGATCAGCTTGCTGCTCAACGACATGGCCGGCTGCAGCCCGGTATCGGCGATGTCGCGCGCGATGCCGGTGGGCGACGCGCCGTACAGGATCGTGCCGGGGCGCACCCAGTCGCGATGCGCGGCCGGATGCCAGAGCACTGCGGCGGAATTCGACAGCGAGCGCTCGCCGGGCAGGCCTTCGGTGGCGGCGTCGAACACCTGCATCTGCCAGTCGGCCTGGCCTTCGTCGGCATTGGCGAAGTGCATCATCAACGCGATCCGGCCGATCGACGGCGCGGCCGCCGCGCGCCCCCAGGCCGCGCGGTAAGCCTCGGGCCGGAAGCCGAGCCGATTCATGCCGGAATTCATCTTCAACTGGATGTCGATCGGCTGCGACGGGCGCGCCGCTTCGAGCAGCGCGAGCTGTTCGTCGCCATGTACGGAGACGGTCAGGCGGTAGCGGTCGGCGGTGGCCACGTCGGCCGCGTCGAACACGCCTTCGAGCAGCAGCACCGGCTTGGTCCAGCCCAGCTCGCGCACGCGCACGGCCTCGTCGAGATCGAGCAGGGCGATGCCGTCCGCACTGGCCAGCGCCGGATAGATGCGCTCGATGCCGTGGCCGTACGCGTTGGCCTTCACCACGGCCCACACGCGGGCCGCGCCGGCGCGCTGGCGGATGACTTCGAGGTTGTGACGAACGGCGGCGGGGCGGATCTGGGCCAGGATCGGACGGGGCATGGTGTTCTCGGGCGGATTCGGCTTGAATGCGCGGCGCGGTGGCCTCGATCGGGCTTCGACCGGCGCTGGATCGCGCGTAACGTTGAATTGGCAGTGACGAGCGCCATCTTATTGGCTTTGAGGCAGTTTTATTTAATGTATTTGTGGATTTTTTGGTAAAGAGCGCCGGTTCGGCGGGCTTGGCACGGCCTTGTCCGGCGCCGTCGCAGGAACGGAAACTGCGAGATTTTCCGGACGGATCGAGCGCGTGGCATCGGTTGCTCGACCGATGGGCAAGCAGGCCGCCGCGCGGCATGCTGGCTCGCGAGCGAATTCATGAATGAGTTCGTTGAAGCAGCCGGATCGGCGTCGGTGCGGATGGACCATCCATCGCTACCATGGCGCGTCCGCGGCAGCCTCACACGACGTTCACGGAATCGACGTAAAGTGCGAGATTAATCCCATTGCGATGCCCCTGAAGGAGCGACCCATGTCCTCGTCAGACCGCCCCGTCCGGGTCCCCGGCCCCGATCATCCGATTACCGTTTCGCCCACCGGCGCGCAGGTGCGCGTGCTGGCCGGCGGCGCGCCGCTTGCCGATTCGCACGGCGCGCTGACCTTGCGCGAGGCGAACTACCCACCCGTGCAATACGTGCCGCGCGCCGACGTGGACATCACGCGGGTGGTGCGCAGCTCGCACACCAGCTACTGCCCGTACAAGGGCGAAGCCACGTATTACACGATCGTCGGCCTCGGCCCGCGCGGCGAAAACGCGATCTGGTCGTACGAAGCGCCTTATGACGCCGTGGCCCCCATTTCCGGCCACTTCGCGTTCTACCCCGAGCGCGTCGACGCGATCGAGATCGCGCCTTGAGCCGTTTTTCAACGATTGCGTAACCGTTGCCGCCGCTTGCACGAACTGACGTGCACCGGCGCGCCGGCGGACCGCGCGTCCTCCGCCTGACCGACCCGCCCGCTCGCCCGCGCGACCGGGCACCTCTCCCTCTCCGGAACGCCACGATGACCAAGAACGAACTGACGGCGCAAACGCTCGCGTCGACGCTGGAGCAGGACCTCAGCGAAGTCCGTCGCGCCAGCGTTGCGCTGGCCGCGCCACTGAGCGCCGAGGATCAGGTGCTGCAATCGATGCCCGATGCCAGCCCGACCAAATGGCACCTCGCGCACACCACCTGGTTCTTCGAGACCGTGATTCTCGAGCGCCGCCTGCCGGGCTACACGCCGTTCGATGCGCGCTATGCCTTCCTGTTCAACTCGTACTACGAAGCGCTCGGGCCGCGTCATGCGCGGCCGCAGCGCGGGATGCTGTCGCGTCCCACGCTCGACGAGGTGCACGCCTACCGCCGCCATGTCGATGCGCATCTGCTCGAACTGGTGCGCGGCGCGGATCTGCCGCTGCTGGTCGAGATCGCGCCCGAGATCGTGCTCGGGCTCAATCACGAGCAGCAGCATCAGGAGCTGTTGCTGACCGACATCCTGCATGCGTTCTCGGTCAACCCGCTGCGGCCGGCCTATCGCGACGACGGCGGCGCGCCGCGTCTCACGGGCGCGCCCGAACTGCCCGCCGATGCGCGCTGGCTCGCGCATCCGGGCGGCATCGTCGAGATCGGCCACGACGGCAACGGCTTCGCGTTCGACAACGAAGGCCCGCGCCATCAGGCGCTGGTGCGGCCGTTCGAGATCGCCGACCGGCTCGTCACGAATCGCGACTACGCGGCGTTCATGGCCGATGGCGGGTATCGCACGTCCGCGCTGTGGCTGTCCGACGGCTGGGCCGCGGTGCAGCGCGAGGGCTGGTGTGCGCCGGCTTACTGGCAGGCGTTGCCGGGCAGCGAGGACGGCGTGCAGGCGGGCGGCGATCCGCTGGCCGGCTGGCTCGGCTTCGGCCTCGACGGCACGCAGCCGCTCGACCCCGATGCGCCGGTCGCGCACCTGAGCTTCTTCGAGGCGGCGGCCTATGCCGAATGGGCCGGCGCGCGCCTGCCGACCGAGTTCGAATGGGAGGCCGCGTTCGGCCTGCCCGGCATCGCGCAGATGCTCGGCCACGTGTGGCAGTGGACGCGCTCGTCCTACGACCCGTATCCGGGCTTCCGCCCGCTGCCCGGCATCGCGTCCGAATACAACGGCAAGTTCATGGTCGGCCAGCAGGTGCTGCGCGGCAGCAGCATCGCCACGCCGAGCGGCCACGCGCGCCCGACCTACCGCAATTTCTTCCCGCCGGCCGCGCGCTGGCAATTCACAGGAGTGCGCCTTGTACGAGACCTCTGACCTGTTCCGCGCGAATCCGGGAGCGGCCCCCCGCACCCGCACCTCCAACCCGTTCGGGCGCGATCTGATCGATGCGCTGGCCACCCGGCCGCGCAGCATCTCGCCCAAATACTTCTACGATGCCGCCGGCTCCGCGCTGTTCGACCGGATCTGCGAGCTGCCCGAGTACTACCCCACGCGCACCGAGCACGCGATCCTCGAACGGCACGCGGCCGACATCGCCGCGGCGATCGGCGCCGATGCGAACCTGATCGAGTTCGGTGCCGGCTCGCTGTCGAAGATCCGCTTCGTGCTCGATGCGTGCCTGGCCGGCGAGCCGCCCGCGAGCTACGTGCCGGTGGACATCTCCGCCGCCTACCTGCGCGACGCGGCGCTCGCGCTGCGCCGCCATTACCCCGAACTCGCGGTGGAGCCGGTCGCGGCCGATTATCTGCAGGCCGAATCGATGCAGGCACTGGCGCGCGTGCCGGACCGGCGCGTGGGCATCTTCTTCGGCTCGACGATCGGCAACTTCTCGAACGACGAAGCCGATACGTTCCTGCGCCGCACGGCCTCGCTGCTGGCGGGCGGCGGGCTGCTGATCGGCGTCGACCTGGTGAAGGACACCGAAATCCTGAACCGCGCCTACAACGATGCGGCCGGCGTGACGGCGGCGTTCAACCTGAACCTGCTCGTGCGCGCGAACGCCGAACTGGGCGCCGATTTCGAACTCGCCGACTGGGCGCACCGCGCGTTCTACGATACCCACCTGCAACGCATCGAGATGCATCTGGTCAGCCGCCGCGATCAGACGGTGCACGTGAACGGCCGCGCGTTCGATTTCGTCGAAGGCGAGACGATTCATACCGAGAATTCGCGCAAGTTCACGGTGGACGGCTTCCGCGCGATGGCCGAGCGCGCGGGCTTCGTGCCGGGCGCGGTGTGGACCGATCCGGCCGGCCTGTTCAGCCTGCACTGGCTGGCCAGCCCGGCGAAGTAACGGTTCGAGATCCGAAGTAACGAGGCGCGCCCGGCCTGCGTCGGGCGCGCCTGGAAATTCGAATTGACGTTCGGTGTGCGATCGAATTACGATGGCAGCCAGTTTCCGGGATAGACCCGGAGCACTTCACACTCTTGAGGGAGCCTCATGAGCACGCAGTCCAGGCGCTTCGACGCGCTCGTTTTCATCGGCCGTTTCCAGCCGCCTCACCGTGGTCACCTCGATGTCCTGAAAGCCGCCTTGGCGCAATCGCCGCGCGTTTGCGTGCTGATCGGCTCGACCGACCGCCCGCGCACCATCAAGGATCCCTTCTCGTTCGACGAGCGCCGCCAGATGCTCGAATCGCTGCTCGACGACAGCGAGCGCGCCCGCGTGAAGATCGTGCCGGTGCAGGATTCCACCTACAACGACACCGATTGGGTGCGCTGGGTCCAGCAGTCGGTGGCCGGCGCGCTTGGCGGCGATGCGGCGCAGGCGAACATCGGCCTGATCGGCCACGAGAAAGATGCTTCCTCGTACTACCTGCGCATGTTTCCGCAATGGCCGTTCGTCGAGGTCGAGCCGAGCGAGGATATTTCGGCCACCGAAATTCGCGAGCAGTATTTCGCCGAGCGGCCCAACAGCTTCGTGTCGTGGGCCGTGCCCGCGCCGGTGTTCGCGTGGCTGGAGGCGTTCCACACGCGTCCCGAGTTCGCGCAGCTCAAATCCGAAGCCGAATTCATCGCCGCGTATCGCAGGAAGTGGGCGGCCGCGCCGTATGCGGTCACGTTCGTGACCGTCGATGCGGTGGTGGTGCACTCCGGTCACATCCTGCTGGTGCGCCGCCGCAGCGCGCCGGGGCAGGGGCTGTGGGCGCTGCCGGGCGGTTTCGTCGAACAGGACGAACGGCTCGACGCGGCCTGCATCCGCGAACTGCGCGAGGAAACCGGCCTCAAGCTGCCCGAGCCGGTGCTGCGCGGTTCGCTGAAGGATCGCCAGGTGTTCGACCATCCCACGCGCTCGCTGCGCGGGCGCACCATCACGCACGCGTCGCTGTTCCACTTCCCGACCGGCGACCTGCCGCGCGTGAAGGGCAGCGACGACGCCGACAAGGCGCGCTGGGTGCCGCTCAACGAGTTCGAGACGATGCGCGACCGCATGTTCGAGGATCACTTCGACATCGCGTATCACTTCCTCGGCAAGCTGTAACGTTTCTCCGCATCCCCCGCCCGGCGCGAGCCGGGCGCGTTTGGTCCGCCGGGACAGACCCGGCGGCTTCCCCCCGGTCCAGAGGAGCTCTGACCATGCAAACCGCAGACGCCGGCGGCCTCGCCGCGATTCTCGCCAATCCGATTCTCGATACGGATTCCTACAAGGCTTCCCACTTCCTGCAATATCCGCCCGACGCCACGGCGATGTTTTCCTACATCGAATCGCGCGGCGGCCGCTATGCGCGCACGCTGTTCTTCGGGCTGCAGATGCTGCTCGAGACGCACCTGAGCCGGCCTGTCACGCACGCGATGATCGACGAGGCGCGCGCGTTCTTCGCGCTGCACGGCGAGCCGTTCAACGAGGCCGGCTGGCGGCGCGTGGTGGAGAGATACGACGGCTACCTTCCGCTGCGCATCCGCGCGGTGCCGGAAGGCTCGGTGGTACCGGTCGGCAACGTGCTGATGACGGTCGAGTGCGACGATCCCGAGCTGTTCTGGCTGGCTTCGTATGTCGAAACGATTTTGCTGCGGATCTGGTACCCGGTCACGGTGGCCACGCGCAGCTGGCACCTGCGCCAGACGATTCGCGGCTATCTGGAGCGCGGCGACGACGATCTCTCGCAACTGCCGTTCAAGCTGCACGATTTCGGCTCGCGCGGCGTGTCGAGCGCGGAATCGGCCGCGATCGGCGGCGCGGCGCACCTGGTCAGCTTCATGGGTTCGGACACGGTGCTCGGCGTGCTGGCCGCGAACCGCTGCTACCGCGAGCCGATGGCCGCCTATTCGGTGCCGGCCGCCGAGCACAGCACCATCACCGCATGGGGCCGCGACGGCGAGGCCGACGCGTATCGCAACGTGCTGGCGCGTTGCGGCAAGCCGGGCGGCCTCGTCTCGGTCGTGTCGGACTCCTACGATCTGTTCGCCGCGCTCGACCTGTGGGGCGGCCCGCTGCGGCAGGCCGTGATCGATTCGGGCGCGACGCTGGTGGTGCGGCCCGATTCGGGCGATCCGCAAACCATCGTGCTGCGCACCGTGCGCGCGCTCGACGCGTCGTTCGGCTCGACGGTCAACGGCAAGGGCCGCCGCGTGCTGAACCATGTGCGCGTGATTCAGGGCGACGGTGTCAACGAGGCCTCGATCGAGGCGATCCTGGCGGCGCTCGACGCGGCCGGCTATTCGGCCGGCAACGTGGTGTTCGGCATGGGCGGCGCGCTGTTGCAGCAGGTCGATCGCGACACGCAGCGCTTCGCGATGAAGTGCTCGGCGATCCGGCGCGGCGAGGCGTGGCAGCCGGTCGGCAAGGATCCGGTCACCGATCCGGGCAAGCGCTCGAAGCAGGGGCGGCTGACGCTGCAGCGTCACCGCGCGACGGGCGACTATCGCACCGTCGCGCTGCCGGCGCAGTGGAGCGACCGCAGCATCGAAGGCGAATGGGAGGAGGCGCTGCACACCGTGTTCGATACGGGGCGGCTGCTCGAGGAAACGACGCTGGCCGAGGTGCGTGCTCGCGCGCATGCGGGGGAAACGCTGGCGGCGGCAGCGGCCTGATCTATCGGCAAGCGTGAAAAAACGCCGGCGCAGCGATGCGGCCGGCGTTTTTTATCGTGTCGCAGCGTGCTGCGAGACGAGCGCCGCCTCAGGCCGAACGCGCCATGAACGCACGGCGGCACGCAAGACGCACGCGCGCCGCGATCCTTACCAGCGCCAGCCCGTTCTGCGCCCACACGCCCATCCCATAGTCGCGCCCCGGCCCGGCCGCGCTCGCGAGCTGATCCGAGATGCCGGTCGGCTCGAGCTTGCGGGTCCAGTCGGCTGTGCGAAACAGCATGTCCCACCACGGGAACAGCACGCCGAAATTGCAGCCGTAAGCCACGCCGGTGTGGCCGTATTCGACCGCGTGATGGCGGCGATGAAACGCCGGGCTGACGATCAAACGCTCCAGCAGCGGCCCGTAGGCGATTCGCGCATTGACGTGTTGAATGCTCTGCAAGGTATTGCTGACCGCCACCAGCACCACGTATTGCCCCGGCTGCACGCCGATCAGCAGCGCCAGCAGTGCGAAGAACGCGCCCTGCACGACCACGTCGACGAAGTGATTGCGATCGTCGTTCCAGAACGACATGCGCTGCTGGCTGTGATGCACGGCATGCAGCTCCCACCACACGCCGAAGCGATGCTGCCAGCGGTGATACCAGTAGCCGGCGAAATCGAGCGCGACCACGTAGATCGCGAACGACACGAGCGGCTGGTCGGACACGCCGGGCCAGAACTCGTCGAGGTTGACGTTCCAGACGCGGTGCACCTGCATCCAGGTTTCGGCGTGATTGAACAGCGGTTGCAGATAGACGAAGAACAGCCCGTTCACCACGCCGAGCTTGGCGATCCAGGTGTACCAGATGTCGGCGCGCACCGGCCGGCGGTCGGGCCAGCGTTCGAGCGGCCGCCAGGCTTCGAGCGGGCGCAGCACCGCCCAGGTCAGCGCGATCTCGCACACGGCCACGATTACCCAGTACAGCGCATCGTAGATGTCCTCGTCGTAGTCCATCAGATGCACATGGAACAGCAGCGGCTGCACCAGATCGACGAACACGCCGGTTTGCACGGCGCCGATCAGGTTGTCGGCCGAAGCCAGCAGCGTATCGAGCATGACGGCCTCCGTCAGTCGGGGTTCGGCGCGTAGACGGGCGCGCGATCGGCGAAGAACAGGCCGTGCGGCGAGCGGCCCACGGCGATCGTGGTGACCAGCTTGCGCGTGCTCAGGTCGATCACGCCCACATGACGCGAGAAGCGGAACGTGACCCACAGGAAGCGCTTGTCGGCCGACAGTTCCATGTCGTCGGGGCCGGGCATCAGGCCGGTGATGTCGCCGGTGTTGGTCAGCGCGGTGTAGTCGAGCACGCTGATGGTGCTGTCCACGCGGTTCGTGACGGCCACGTGGCGGCCATCGTCGAGCGAGCGGAAGTTGTGCGCGCCGCGCCCGGTGTGGATCTTCTTCACCACCTGATGCGTGACGCAATCGACCACCGCCACGTCGTCCTCGCCGGTCATGCCGACCAGCAGATAGCGATTGCCCGGCGTCATCCACAGGCCGGCCGGGTCCTGCCCGACGTGCATGCGCCAGTCCACCGTTTGCGTCGGCAGGTCGATCGCCACCACCTCGCCCGACTCCTGCAGCGTGACGTACACGGTGCGGTTGTCCGTCGAGAACGTCATGTGGCTCGGCATTTTCGCGAGCGGCAGGCGCTTGGCGAGCGTGAAGTGCAGCGGCGCGTCGTAGTGGTAGATATCCACGCGATCGAGCCGCAGCGCGTTCGTGACGAACCAGTGGCTGTCGGGCGAGAAGCCGAGCTGATACGGATCCTCGATGTCCTGCAGCGTGCCGATGACGCGGCCGGTCGGCGGGTCGACGAACATCAGGCTGTCGGACACGGAGTTCGCCACGATCAGCGTCTTGCCGTCGGGCGTGATCATCAGGTGATGCGGTTCCTTGCCGGCCGGCAGAGTGTCGACCACCTTGCGGGTGGCTTCGTCGATCAGGTTGATCCTGGCTTCGCCCGAATCGAGCACGATGACGTTGTCGGCGTGGGCGGCGAGCGGTGCGCCGGCGGCGCAGCACAGGGACAGCAGCAGCACGCGCAGGCGCGCGGCGGGGGAACGGAACATCTTGGACTTCCTGAGGCGGGCGTGAGGTAAGCGGAGCCGTGCGGCGCGGCTCGGGCGAGCGCGCGCACGGCAGACGCGCAAGTTACCGGCTGCGTATTCAGGCGTCCAATGCATTGTGCGGATGAGACGATGCGCTGCGCGTATGAGTGGAACAATCGCGGCGAGCTTGCGCCGCAGCGCGTTACGGCGCGCAGCAATGCAGGGGAAATCGAAGGTCGCGTGCAAGCGGATCGACGGCGTGACGCAGGTTCGGTGGAAGCGTGGTTGAAAGTCGCCGGGAAGAATCGAGCGCGAATGGTTGTGCGTGAAACAAGTTGCCTATGCAACGATGGGCGCCCGATGCAGGGCTTCAGCGCAGCGTGCCGAACACGCCACCGAGCGCGGTGCGCAGCAGGTCGCCCGAGGTCGGCCGGCTCACGAAGCTCATGGCCGGCGCGTAAGTCAGCTCGAAGATCAGCGCGCCCACCGTTTCCGCATCGATCCGCAACGCCGGGTCGAGCGCGAGCAGCCGCTCGCCGAGCGTGCGCCAGTGCGAGCGCAACACGGCTTCCTGCGATTCGCGGAAGGTATCGGCGGGTTTGGCGTGGCGCGCGTATTCGAGGATCAACAGCGGCCAGTTGCCTTCGCGCGAATGCCGGTCGGCCCATGCGGCGATCCGGTCGATCGCCTCGGGCAAGGCGGCCGCGCCGTCGATCGCCGCGTGCAGATCGGCGAGGCTGCGCTGGCCGTGCGCCTCCAGCACTTCGAGAAACAGCGCTTCCTTGCCCTGGAAGTTCGAGTACACCGCGCCCTTGCTGAAGCCGGCCACTTCCGCGATACGGTCGAGCGAGGTGGCCGCGTAGCCGTCGCGCGCGAACATCGCGACCGCGACCTCCAGCAGCTTGATGCGCGTTTGCGCCTGACTTGCCTCGCGGGTCAGCCTCGCCATGCCTGTCTCCCAGTGGAATGAGTGGGTGTTGGTTGAATGCCCGTCAGTATACAGATACCATTCGGTATTTGAATCGACTGGTTTGTCTTATGTACAAGAAAGGAACCGCCCTGGAATTGCAGTTTTCGCCGCGCCGGCTGACCGGCGAGACCGGCCAGCCGTTGCAGATCGAACTGGCCGCCGACGAAGCCGACCGGCTCTACCACGCGCTCGACGCCTATCTGGCCGGCAATCCGGTGCAGGGCATGGAGCCGCTCGTGCTCAGTCTCGACGACGCCGATGCCGATGACGATGCAACCGCCGTACCCGCCAACGCCAGCGAAGGCGCCGCGCCGGCCACCGATTTTCAACAGTTCGTTTGCCTGATCTGCGGCTGGATTTACGACGAGGCGATCGGCGACCCCGAGCACGGCCTCGCGCCCGGCACCCGCTGGGAGCAGGTGCCCGACGACTGGCGCTGCCCGCTGTGCGATGTCGGCAAGGAAGATTTCGCGTTGATGGCGTTCTGATCGAACCCGAACCCGAACATGCACGAGGCGGGGCGTGCAGCGCGCGCCTGCCGCGCCTGCCTCGCGACAGGCGGCGGCGGGCTCAAGCACCGATGACGAGGCGTGCAACGCGCCTTTCCCGCCCACCCGCCGCGCGCCTTGCAATGACCTCACCCATCGCCACCTTCCTTTGGCGTTTTGCAAGCCGCCCGCGATCGTCCTTTAAGATGGCGGCACGGCCTTGTTTTGCCGCCCCTTTTTCGATGAGAGTGTCCCGATGAGTCAAGTCCCCCGTCCGACGCCGGATGCCGCGCGTCCCAAGGCGCAGGCGATCGCGCTCGCCGCGCTCTACACAGTGCTCGTCGCGCTGGCCCTGTGGGTAATCCGCGCCTTCCTGCCCGCCGTCGTCTGGGCCGGCGTGATCGCCATCGCGCTGTGGCCGGCGCTGCGGCGGATCAACGGGGTGCGCTGGCTGACCGGGCGCAAGACGCTGGTGGCGGTGCTGCTGACCTCGGCGGTCGGCCTGCTGCTGGTGGTGCCGGTGGCGGTGGCCGTGGTGCAGGCCGCGGCCCAGTTCCACGACGTGTTCGCCTGGGTGCGCGACGCGCGCACCAACGGCATTCCGCTGCCCGACGCGGTCAATCACCTGCCGTTCGGCGCGCAGCAGGTCAGCGCGTGGTGGCAGGCGCATCTGGCGCAGCCGCTGCACGCGCCGACCGGCGTGAAGGGCATGAACGGCGAGGCCTTCGTCAGCTACGGCAGGGCGTTCGGCTCGCACATCGTGCATGCGGCCGTGCTGTTCGGCTTCATGCTCGTCACGCTGTTCGTGATCTTCCAGGGCGGCCCGCGCGTGTCCGATTCGCTGCTGCGCGGCGTTCGGCGCGCGTTCGGCGAGAACGGCGCGTCGCTGATCCAGCGCATGGCTTCGGCCATCTACGGCACGGTGACGGGCCTCGTGGTGGTGGGGCTGGGCGAGGGCGCGTTGCTCGGCGTGGCCTACGCGTTCGCCGGCGTGCCGCATGCGGCGCTGCTCGGGCTGGTCACGGCGGTGGCCGCGATGCTGCCGTTCTGCGCGCCGGTGGTGTTCAGCGGCGCGGCGATCTGGCTGTTCATCGTCAAGGGCGCGGCGGCCTGGGCGATCGGGCTGGCGGTGTTCGGCTTCGTGGTGGTGTTCATCGCCGAGCACTTCATCCGCCCGGTGCTGATCGGCGGCTCGGCGCGGCTGCCATTCCTGCTGGTGCTGTTCGGCATCCTCGGCGGCGCGGAAACCTTCGGCCTGCTCGGCCTGTTCATCGGCCCCGCGCTGATGACGGTGCTGACCGTGCTGTGGACCGAATGGATCGATTGAGCACGCGCCCGCCACGCGCGGGCGGTTTTCTGGCGCGCTATTCTTGTGCGCGCAACCACTTGGCGCCGCGCGCCGTTCTCAACAGAATTCAACATAAAGGACCGCAAGGTGCTTTAGGATGCGTGGATGACAACCGATCGCGCCGCCCGGGTTCTATCCGGCATGCTGCCCACGCCCCCGCGTTCCTCCATCGCCGTGCTGCCGGTCGCTGCGAGCCTGCTGTTGTCCGGCTGCTCGTGGTTCGGCTGGCTGCATCCCTCGTTCTCCTACGCGCGCCTGCCGGTGCCGAAGGCGGCGTCGCAACACGGTGCGACCCAGCAGCGCGTGGTGGGCGCCGGCGGCAATCCGTCCAGCGTCTGGATGGTGCGCAGCGGGACCGGCGTTTGCTACAACTACATGCTCCAGCACGGCAACGAGCACCAGCCGTACTACGTGGTGTTCGACCGCCACGGCTTCGTCACGCATCATGGCTTCGCCACCTGCATGGAAGCCGATCGCAAGGGTTTGCTGCGTCGCGCGGCGCCCGCCGCCTGAGCTTTTCGGGCTGTTGAGCGCTTAAGCCTACCGAACCACCGAGCTTTCGCGCTTTCGAGCGGAAAGGGCGCCGCGGCCGGCGCGGGCCATGCCGCTTGCGCCGTGCTGTCAGGCCTTGCCGGGTTTCCAGGCGGCCGAGGCTGCTTCCCACGCCGCTGCCGGCAGCGCAACCCGGCCCGCCGCCTCCTCGAACTCAAGCCAGCGTATCCACCACCCCGCCATCCACGCGCAACGCCGCGCCCGTGGTGGCCGACGCCTGCTGCGAGCACACGTACACCACCAGGTTCGCCACCTCCTCGGTCGTGGCCGGGCGCTGCAGGATCGAGCTGGGGCGCTGCGTGCGCACGAATTCCACCGCCACTTCGTCGACCGTCTTGCCTTGCTGATCGGCGCTGTCCTTGAGCATCGCCTTCACGCCTTCCGACAGCGTCGGCCCCGGCAGCACCGAGTTGACCGTCACGCCGCTGCCGGCCGCGAGCTTGGCGAGGCCGCGCGCGATCGACAACTGCGCCGTTTTCGAAAACCCGTACTGGATCATGTCGGCCGGGATGTTCAGCGCCGATTCCGACGAGATGAACACCACACGCCCCCAGTCGCGCTCGAGCATCGCCGGCAGGTAGTGGCGCGAGAGCCGCACGCCCGACATCACGTTCATCTGGAAGTAGTGCTCCCATTCGTCGTCGTCGATGTCGAAGAACGGCTTCGGGCCGTAGATGCCGGCGTTGTTGACGAGGATATCGACGTGCGGCGCAGCTTCGGTCAGTTGCTTGACGCCGGCCGCGTGCGACAGGTCGGCGGCCACGCCCGAGGCGGCGACGCCGGGCACCGACGCGCGCAGCGCCGCGAGCGCGGCCTCCACCGAGCGCTCGCTGCGGCCGTTGACGATCAGCGTCGCGCCGGCGCGGGCCAGGCCGTCGGCGATGGCGTAGCCGATGCCGCCCGTCGAGGCGGTTACCAGCGCGGTCTTGCCAGTCAGGTTGATCTGCATGAGAAAGACTCCGGAAAGGGTGTTGTAACGAAGGCAGGCGGCGAGCCGCTGGCGGCCTGCGGGTGGACGACGAACCGTGTGTCAGGTTAGACGAATCGGCGCATGCCCGTGCGCACGCCGTCCGCTGCCTGCCGAGCCACCCGATCCGGTGCTTCGGCGCGGCCGCAAAAAATATTTTGGATGACGCTGGAATAAAACGCGAGGTGCTTGTGTTCGCCCATTTGTACCGCAGCGTTTCCTGGCCTCTCAGGCAAACGAAGCGTTCCACTCCCCTCAATGAAGTGTTTCCGGAGAAGTCAGATGAAGCTGAAATCCTTGATCGCCGCCACCCTCGCCTGCACCGCCCTGACGGGCGCCGCCACGGCCTTCGCGCAGGACAACACGGCCGCCGCGCCGATCAAGAACGTGGTGCTGGTGCACGGCCTGTACGCCGACGGTTCGAGCTGGGCCAAGGTGATTCCGCTGCTGCAGGCCAAGGGCCTGCACGTCACGGCGGTGCAGAACCCGACCACCTCGTTCGACGCCGACGTGGACGCGGTCAAGCGCGCGCTCGCGCAACAGGACGGCCCGACGCTGCTGGTCGCGCACTCGTACGGCGGCATGGTGATCAGCCAGGCCGGCGACGATCCGAAGGTCAAGGGCCTGGTGTATATCGCGGCGCGCGCACCCGATGCCGGCGAGGATTACCCGGCGCTGACCAAGAAATTCCCGGCCGCCCAGGCGTCGGCGGGCCTGCAATGGTCGCAGGACGGTTTCGGCAAGCTGTCGGAACAGGCCTTCGTGCATGATTTCGCGGGCGATCTGCCGGCGTCGGAAGCGCGCGTCTATTACGCGGTGCAACAGCCGATGGGCAAGCCGATCACGATGGCGAAGACCACCGTTGCCGCGTGGCACGACAAGCCGACCTGGTACGCGGTGTCGACCGAAGACCGCACGATCAACCCCGATCTCGAACGCTTCATGGCGCAGCGCATGCACGCGCACACGATCGAGATCCAGTCGAGCCACGTGTCGCTGCTCTCGCATCCGGCCGCCGTGGCGAACCTGATCATCGAAGCGACCGGCGAAGCGAAGTAAGCGTTGCAGTAGGCAGGAAACGGAGGCGAGGATCGGCGCGGGTGCGTCGATCCTTGCTTTCGCACTCCGAAGTATCAGGCGGGCGGCGCGACGCTGCGCATCCAGTGGGCGATGCCGCTCACCACCTGTTTCTCGATGCCGAAATAGCCGTGCGGCGACAACGAGCTGCACGGGTTCGACGACTGGGCCACGCCGCCTTCCACGCGCAGCACGGTGGCCGTGGTGTGCGACATCGACCGGGCGATTTCGTCGGCGCGCGCAGGCGGCGCGACGGTGCAGGCATCGTCGCGGTTCGCCACCACCAGCGCCGGCGCGCGCACGCGCTCTGGCCGCGCGTCGAACACCGTCTCACCCGAATGCCCCACCACCGATACCGATTCGGTCAGCACGATGCCGGCCAGTTCGCCGTCGCGCGCGGTCGAGCCGGCTGCCATCGCCGCGATCGAGCCCTGGCTGGTGCCCATCGCCCACAGCGGCTGGTCGGTCAGCGTGTGCGCGTATTCGAGAATCTCGCGCAGCACTTGCCGGTAGGCCTCGGTGCTGCGCTCGCCGCGCAGCGACTTGGTGCCGATCGCATCGACGATCACCACGCCGTAGCCGAGCCGCGCCCACAGCTCGCGGGTTCGCACCACGAAGTTGTTGTCGTGGCGCAGCGTGCCGTCGCGCTCGATGCCGACGTCGCCCGCGCCGCCCGGAAACATCACGATCACGCCGCGCATCGGGCCGGCCGGGCCATAGAACAGCACGCGCTGATGTTCGCCGCCGGGCAGCGGCAGATCCTGCACGGCGCTGCGCGTGGCGAAGTCGGCGGCGCTGGCGGCCGCCGTGGCGGGCGGCGGCGTGTCGCCGTCGCGTGTGAGGCGGTGCGCGCTGGCGCTGCCCGCAAGACCGAGCGCGAACAGCGCGCCCGCAACGACCGACAACCGGAACCGACGATTCATTTCTTGACCACCGAGTGTGCTGGAGCCCTGACAGGGACGTGACGACTGGGCGACAAGCCTACGCCACGAGCGGGCGGTCTGACCAATATGTTTTGGCGTACGCAGCAATATCGATGGCGTATGCCAGTGCGCCGGCTCGCGATCAGGCCGCGTGTCGCGAGCGGGTCGCCCGGCACGCGTCGTCGATCGCGCGTTCGAGCCGCGTCACGCCGGCCTCGATCGATTCGACCGGCACGCTGCCGTAACCGAGCACCAGGCCGTTGTAGGGCGCGATATCGGTGCCGGGCAGGCAGAACGGCGAGAGCGGGCGCAGCACGAGATCGTGCGCGGCGGCCGTGCGCGCCACCTCGAGGTCGGACACCGGGGCGTCGAGCCGCGCCGACAGATGCATGCCGCCATCGCCCGCCGAGACCGTGAGCAGGCCGCCGAGGCGGCGCGTGAGCGTGTCGTGCAGCACGTCGCGGCGCTCCGCGTAGACGCGCCGCATGCGGCGCAGATGGCGGCTGAAATGCCCGGCCTCGATGAATTCGGCGAGCGCCAGATGATCGGCGAGCCGGCCGCGCGGCGATAGCGCAGACGACACGTGTTCGAGCGCCGGCGCGATCGCGTCGGGCGCCACCACGAAGCCGATCCGCAGCGCCGGGAACATCACCTTGCTGAAGGTGCCGAGGTAGATCACCGGCGCGTCGCGCACCGCGCTCTGCAACGCGGCCAGCGGCGTGCCGTGATGGCGGAATTCGCTGTCGTAGTCGTCCTCGACGATCCACGCGCCGGCGTCGCGCGCGGCCTGCACGAGCGCGACGCGCCGCTCCTGCGACATCACCGCGCCGAGCGGGTACTGATGCGAGGGCGTGATGTAGATGAGCCGCGGCGGTGCCTCGCGCCATTGCGCCGGTTCGGGCGCGAGGCCGTGCGCGTCGACCGGAACCGGCACGAGTTGCAGCCCGGCCGCCTGCAGGGCCACGCGCGCACCGCCGTAGCCGGGGTTCTCGATCCAGGCGATGTCGCCCGCGTCGGCGAGCGCACGCGCGCACAAGTCGAGCCCATGTTGGGAACCGTCGGTGATCAGTACCTGCTCGGCCTCGCAGGACACGCCGCGCGACACGCGCAGGTAGGTGGCGATGGCCTGGCGCAGCCGCAGGTTGCCGGCGCCCGGCTGATAGTCGAGCTGGGCCGGGCCGACGCGCCGCCACGCGCGTTCCACCGCGCGCCGCCAGGCCGCCAGCGGAAACGCGTCGAGCGCCGGCACGCCGGGCACGAATGCGCCGGTGGCATACGGGCGATCGGCCTGCCGGCTCAGGCTGGCCGCGCGTTTCGACAGCGGCGGCAGGGCCAGCGGCGCGGCCTGATCGGCGCGCGCGGGCGGCAGTCCGGTGCGGGCCACGCGCGTGCCTTGCCGGTCGGCGATCACGAAGCCTTCCGCGCCGAGCCGCTCGTAGGCGTGCAGCACCGTGTTGCGCGCGATGCCGAGCGCCTCGGCCAGCGTGCGCGAGGAGGGCAGCGCCGTGTCTGCGTCGATGCGGCGTTGCAGGATCGCCTCGCGCAGGCTGGCGTAGAGGCTGTGCTGGCGCGTCGGGCGGCTGTCGCCGTGAAGCGAGGCGGGAGCGCTGGCCGTCGACAGCAGAACGCGGAAATCCATCGTGGTTCCAAAAAAGAGAGGGAAGCTGGATCTACGCATGGTGCCATGATTTCCGTATCGTCCGGAATCTTCCCCCTTGTTTTATGGAGTTACGCCATGACCGACGCCGCCGCGCCCACCGATCGCACCCGCATCCGCCGCGTGGCGCAACGCGCCGGCTACGAACGCACGACGCTCGAGGCGATCGTCGATGCGGCGCATGTCTGCCACGTCGCGTTCGCCGATTCGAACGGCGTGCACTGCATTCCCACCGCATGCTGGCGCGATGGCGCGCACCTCTATATCCACGGCTCGAACGGCAGCCGGATGCTGAAGCTGGCCGCGTCCGGCGCGCAGGCCTGCGTGACGATCACGCACCTCGACGGCCTCGTGCTCGCGCGCTCGGCGTTCAATCATTCGATGAACTATCGATCGGCGATGATCTACGGCTGCTTCGAGGTGGTGCCCGATGCCGACAAGGCGCGCGTGCTCGACGTATTCCTCGACCAGCTCGCGCCGGGGCGCAGCCGCGAGGCGCGGCCGGGCAATGCGAAGGAACTGGCGGCCACCACGGTGCTGCGGATCGGCTTCGACGAAGCCGTGACGAAGGTCCGTACCGGCGGCCCGAACGACGACGAGGCGGACCTCGGCCTGCCGGTGTGGGCCGGCGTGCTGCCGTTCGGCGTGGCGCGCGTCGCGCCGGTGCCCGATGCGGGGCCGGGCGCGATGCCCGACGCCGTGCCCGGCTATGTGCGGGAATGGGAAGCGGCCATCGTGGCCTGATCAGTCGGCCGTGTCGCCGCTCTTCGGCACCTTGCGCCAGGCCGCGCGGCCCGGCAGCGGCGACCACGCCGGGCGTTTCGCCGCGGAGGTATCGACCACCACGAGGTAGCGGCCCGCGTCGGGCGTGGCCTCGCGCGGCGCATCGCCGTCGTGCAGCACGCGCGGCACCTCGCCTTCGGCGGCGCGCGTTTCGTAGTCGGCATCGAGAATGCCATGCCGGTCGAGAAACGCATTGAGCGAGCCGGGAATCCGCACGCAGCCCTTCGAGTGACGGATGCCGAGCAGCGGCTCCAGCTTGTCGGGGTCGGTGGAGTGCATCTGGAAGCGCATCGGCGACATGCCGCCCTTGCCCCAGCCGCGCTGGCCGTCCACCCAGCCGAAATCGAAGATGCGGCGGCCGCGCGCGCCGTAGCCGCGGATGCCGTTCTCGTTCTCGGTGCCTTCCGCACGGAAATCCATGTTGACGGGCGAGTGCTCGAACACGCCGGTCGGCGACACGAAGTGGTCGTACTGGCCCGGCATGCCGGTGCCGACCGGCGACGCACCGATCCATTCCCACTGGTTGGCCGGCGTCGTGCGGAAATAGACCATCAGCGCCTGCACGTTGCGCGCGCGATCGACCAGCACCACGTATTCGCCGGCCAGATCGGCGTGGCCTTTCGCGGCCAGCGCCTGTTGCAGGCGCAGTGCATAGGCATGCTGAACATCGGCGGGCACGTCGAGCCGGCGCGTGACTTCGCTGGCATAGGCGTTGCGCATCGCGACGGCGCGCTTCGTGATCGCGATGGCGTCGTCGGCATTGGCCGGCGCCGGGTGGAACACGGGCGGCGGCAGCACGGCGGGGACTTCGGGGGCTTCCGTGGCGGAGGCGGCGGAGGCCGGTGTCGATGCCGCGCTTGAAGCCGGTGCGCCCGACGCGGCGATTGCGGCACTCGCGGCGGATGACGTGCCGGAAGAGGCATGGGCCGGTTTGGCGGCGGCATGCGCGGAAGCGGAAGCGCTCGCGGCAGCCGCGCTGCTGGCGGCATCCTGGGCGAGTGCTGGCGGGGCGACGCCAGCGGCCGCGCTCGCGCACAGCCAGACGAGCAGGGCGGCGCCGCGCACGCGGTGTACGGCGGCGGTGGAGAGTCGGGGCGACGGGGCGTCGAAATCTCGCATCACATGGCCTCGGCAAGGAAGAGTCGATACCGGTGAGGCAGGGCTCGCCCGATTTCGTTCGGCCGGGGTTGTGACGACTTGTAAGCGGGGTCGGAATACGTAAAGCGTGCGGCGTACGAGGGCGGAGACAGGCCGCTCAACCGAGATCGTCGTCGATTTCCTTGCGCTCGCGGCGTTCCTCGTTGCCGCGCCGCGCGCGCAGGCGCTGACGCGACAGCACCGAGATCACTTCGCCGGTGCTCGCGCCGGCCGGGATTTCATTGCGGATGACCTTCGCCACGAGCGGCAAGCCCGCCCGCTGCCGTTTCAGCGCGCGGGCGATCGCGTCCCGGCATGCCGGTCCGTGGCACTCCCATTCGTCGCGGATTCTTTCGCAGTAGCGGCACTTTTCCATCCGGCAAGTTTACCCGGAATCAATTTTTGATTTCGAGCCCGGCCCCGCGCGCGAAAACGTCAACTGTGACGCGCACCGGTGTGGTTCGAGGCCGACGTGCGAATTCGCAGGGCCGATGCCCAAATCGGGTTGCGTGCAATGCAGCAAAACGCCGGCCAGGCCAATCGAAAGAACCATTCGGCGTGTTAATCGCAGCGATTGTTGCGCCGCGAAACACTGCCCCGGCGGTTATCGCGAACCTTGCTTGCGTGCGCATCCAGAGGATCTTCTGCTACGAAAAAAATGTCGGAGACATCCGGGCGAATACCTACATAAAAACGCCGATAGCGGTATAGTAGGCGCGCTTGCCGGCGCCCTCCCCAGCGCCGGCCGATATCCCGGCGGGCTGCGCCGCCAACCGTGATCTCACCTCAGACGATGCAAGATATTCTGCTGCTCATCGCTGCCTCGATCGGCTTCGCGATCGTCGCGATTGCCGCCGGCGTCTGGTTCGCCGGCCGTCAGGCAAGACGGAATCCGTATTCGCAACAAGCGTTCGTGCGCCAGGCCGTGCCGCAAGCGCCGCGTCGCGCGCGCCGTGCCCGCCGTGCCGATACGTCCCCCGCTTCCCGCATCATGCCGTCCGTCGCGCTGGCAATGGCCAACGCCGATGCCGCCGCCCGTTCGTCGGCCGACGGCGCGATGATCGCGGCCGCCTCCGCCGGCGTGCGGCGGCCGTCGTCGCGCTCCCGTTCCGCCGATGTCGCCGAGCGCGAGGCGCAGGCTGCCGCCAAGGCGGCCGTGCGCGATGCGCACGATGCCGATGCGGATGCCGTCGAACTCGAACACCGTGCCGCCCAGGCCGTGCGCAACGCGCGGCCCGATGCGTCGGGCTCCGAAGCGTTGGCACTGGGCCTGCAGGATCGCGCGCAACGCGCGCGCCGTTACGCGACGCTGGCCACCCAATGGGCCGCCGATGCGCGCAACTATGCCGAACTGTCGATCGGCGAACCCACCGGCACGCATGCGGCGCTCGCGATCGAGCGCGCCATGCAGGCCGCCGGCGCACGCCGCGAAACCAAGCGCCTGGCCGCCCCGCGCCGGGGCCGCGTCCGCGGCCTGCAACCGGCGGAGTGAGCGGCGGGCGCTTGCTGTCCGCTTTGCCGCCCGCTGTCCGGTTGCGTTCCGCGTTACTTCGTTTTCCTTCCCGAATCCACCACCGCAGGGCGGCTTCAGTGCCCGCCGCCCGCCTCCGTGCGTTTGTCCTTGGCGCGCCGCGACAGCATGTTCATGCCCTCGACGAAGGCCGAGAACGCCATCGCCGCGTAGATATAGCCCTTCGGTACGTGCGTCCCGAACCCTTCGGCGATCAGCGTCATGCCGATCACGACCAGGAAACTCAGCGCCAGCATGACGATGGTCGGGTTGCGATCGATGAAGCGCGACAGCGGGCCGGCTGCGAACAGCATCACCGTGACGGCCGAGATCACCGCGATGAACATGATCGCGACGTGCTCGGTCATGCCGATCGCCGTCACGATGCTGTCGATCGAGAACACGATGTCGAGCACCAGGATCTGGCCGATCGCCGCCACCGGCGTCAGCACCGCGGCGGCCACGCCGCCGCCCGCGCTGTCGCCGCCGCCGGGCGCCACGTGATGATGCATTTCGCGCGTCGCCTTCCACACCAGGAACAGCCCGCCCGAGATCAGGATCATGTCGCGCCACGAGAACGCGTGATCGAACAGCGTGAAGGCCGGCTGGGTGAGCCGCGCGATCCAGGCCACCGTGCCGAGCAGCGCCAGGCGCAGGATCAGCGCGAGGCCGATGCCGATCCGCTGGGTGCGGGCGCGCTGCGCTTCCGGCAGCTTGTTGCTGAGGATCGAGATGAAGATCAGGTTGTCGATGCCGAGCACGATCTCCATGGCCACCAGCGTCAGGAGGGCGGCCCAGATGGCGGGATCGGCGGCGAGGGTCAACAGGTGGTCCATGGGGAGTTCCGGAATCCGATGAGAACGCGTGGTCGAGGCTTGCTATGATCGGCGCTTGCCGGGTTCGAAAAAACCAGCGTGAAGCTGATTCATACTTCGGTTTTTACGAATCGTGACGTTGCCGCCAGGGTCATCATGCTGAATTTCCGCCATCTCTACTACTACTGGGTCGTCGTCAAGGAGGGCGGGTTCGCGCGTGCGGCCGACCGGCTCGACATGGCCGTGCAGACCATCAGCGCACAGGTGCGCGAGCTGGAGCGCGTGCTCGGCCATCCGCTGCTGAAGCCGGCCGGGCGCGGCGTGACCATGACCGAGGCGGGGCAGGCGGCGTTCGCGCGCGCCGACGAGATGTTCCGGATCGGCGCGCGGATCGCCGACGACGTGCGCGCCGCCGCGAGCGGCGAGACCGCGCGGCTCGCGGTGGGGTTGACCGACGGCGTGTCGAAGCTGGCCGCGCATGCCGTGCTGGCGCCGGCGCTCGACACGCCGCAACTGCGCCTGTTGTGCCACGAGGGCGAACTGGACGAACTGCTGGCCGAGCTGGCGCTGCACCGGCTCGACATGGTGCTGGCCAGCCAGCCCGCGCCGCCGCATCCGTCGCTGCGGCTCACCAGCGAGCGGCTGGCGGCCTCGCCGGTCGACTGGTATGGGCCGGCCTCGCTCGTCACGGCGGCCGCGCGTGCACGGTTTCCCGAGTGCCTGGCCACGTTGCCGGTGCTGTTGCCCACCCCGCATTCGCCGCTGCGCGCGCAACTGGAGCGCCTGTTCGAAACGCTCGGCATCCGGCCCCGCATCGTCGGCGAGTTCGAGGACAGCGCGCTGATGGCCGTGTTCGGCGCGCGCGGGCTGGGGGTGTTTCCGTTGAGCGAATCGGGGGCGAGCGATGCGGCGTTGCTGCGCGGGCTGCGGCGGCTCGGGCGCGCCGAGGGCGCGGTCGAGGAGATCTACGCGATCCGGTCGCGGCGCGGTGAGCATCATCCGCTCGCGGAGTTGGTGGTTGGGGCGGTGCGAGAGGGGGCGTGAGGCAGGCGTGCATTGCCACGACTGCGATGCAAAAACGACAACGGCGCCTTGAAGGCGCCGTTGTCGCATGTCGTTGCCGGAGCGCGGCCTTTGCCGCGCGGCATCACACCGTCACTTCCACCGTCCGCCCCACGCGATGAAACGCGCGGCCGAAATAGATCAGCCCGTCCGCATCGGTGCGCACGCGAATCGTGGTCGCCTCCACGAACAGCACCGTGTGCGAGCCCACTTCCTTCATCTCGACGATGGTGCCCTGCACGCTGGCCAGCGCGTCGCGCAGCACCGGCACGCCGTCGCGGCCGAGGTCCCAGTCGGTCTGGCCGAAGCGCTCGTCCATCGGCAGCTTGGTCAGGCCTGCGAAATGACGCGCCAGCGATTCGTGTTCGCCCGGCAGCACGTTGACGCACAGCGTGCCGTGGCTCGTGAACGCCGCGTGCGTGCTGCTCGACCGGTTCAGGCATATCAGCAGCGTGGGCGGGGCATCGGTCACGGAGCACACGGCGCTGGCCGTCACGCCGCAGCGGCCGAGCGGGCCGTCGGTCGTGATCACGTTGACGGCGGCGCCGAGGTGCGCCATCGCGTGGCGGAACAGTTGGCGCGCTTCGTCGTCCGCAGGCGCGCGCATCGGGTCGGTCATGAAAACTCCTGAATCGGAAAGCATGACGAAACGTCGTGCCCGGGACGCGCCGGGGCCGCCGATTTCGTCGAACAGTCCGGCAGTGTCGCCCGTCTCGCCGGAAAAGTCAGGGAAACCCCTGGCTTGCCGGGGTTTTCGAGGCGGGGCGCGGCTTGTCGGGCTGCAGGCATCCAGTCGTCGGGCAGTGTTGCCTCAGGCCGGGTCGGCGACTGTCTGTTCGCGCGCATAGTGCGACGGCGGCTGCCCGACGTGCCGCGTGAACGCCACGCTGAACGTGCTGGCGGAGCTGTAGCCCACGCGCTGCGCGATCTCGGCGATGCGCCCCTGATTGCGGCGCAGCAGATCCTTGGCCAGCGCCATGCGCCAGGTCAGCAGGTATTCCATCGGCGCGACGCCGACCGCGTGGCTGAAGCGCTCGAAGAACGTCGAGCGCGACATCGCGGCCTGCTTGGCGAGCGCGGCGACGGTCCACGCATGGGTGGGGCGCTCGTGCATGCCGCGAATCGCGGCGGCCAGCCGGCTGTCGGCGAGGCCGCGCACGAGGCCCGGCGAGGCCTGGGTGCCGGCCGTCGAGCGCAGCGCCTCGATCAGCAGCACCTCCAGCAGCCGCGTCAGCACCTCCTCGCGCGCGGGCCGCTGTTCGCTCCATTCCTCCCGCATCAGTTGCACGAGCGTGGCCAGCCGTGCCTCGCCGCGCACATGCACGCGCCTCGGCAGCAGCGACACCAGCAGCGCCGCGTCGGGCGAACCGAAGCTGCAATGGCCGACCACGATGCGCGAATCGATCGGCCGCTCGGCCGCGCCGATCCGGAACTCGCCGGGGCGCAGCGGGGTGGGCATCGAGTTGTCCGCCTCGGGCGGCGGCGCGGTCAGGCTCGACATCCCCACGCCGTAGGCAGCCGGAATCAGCACGAAATCGCCGGTGCGCAGCTCGGTCGGCTCGTGGCCGTCCACCATCAGATGGCAGCCGCCGTCGAGCACCACGCAATAGAACGGCTGGCCCGAATCGGTGCGGCTGACGCGCCACGGGCTCGCGCCGTAGACGAACTTGGAAAAGCGCGCGCTCGGCTGCAACAAGCCCACGACCTCGGCTAAGGGATCGATCACGGCCGGACTCTCGCAAATGAAATTCGGATTGTTGATTGTAGCAAGTACGGCGGCGAGCCCCTATCGTAGAGGCACCTTTTCTTTGTTCGACAGGAGTCATGCATGCAAACCGTATTGATCACCGGCTGTTCGTCGGGCTTCGGCCTCGAAACCGCGCGGCTGTTCCTGGAGCGCGGCTGGCGTGTGGTCGCCACCATGCGCACGCCGCGCGAGGACCTGTTGCCGGCTTCCGAGAACCTGCGCGTGCTGGCGCTCGACGTGACCCGCCCGGACAGCATCCGCGCGGCCGTGGAGGCGGCCGGCCCGATCGACGTGCTGGTCAACAACGCCGGTTTCGGCGCAGCCTCGCCGGCCGAACTGGTGCCGCTCGACACGGTGCGCAGCGTGTTCGAGACCAACGCCGTGGGCACCATCGCGCTGACGCAGGCGGTGTTGCCGCAGTTCCGCGCGCGCCGGGCCGGGGTGGTGGTGAACGTCACGTCGAGCGTGACGATCAAGCCGCTGCCGCTGATCAGTGCCTATCGCGCGAGCAAGGCGGCCGTGAACGCGTACACCGAATCGCTGGCGCTCGAAGTCGAACCGCTCGGCGTGCGCGTGCGGCTGGTGCTGCCGGGGCGCTCGCCCGAAACGCGCTTCGGTGATAACGCGCGCGCGAACATCACCGGCTTCGATCATCCGGCCTATGCCGAGCTGGTCAACACGGTGCTGGCCAGGATGGCCGACACCTCGGGGCCGCTGACGTATTCGATCGACGTGGCCGAGGCCGTGTGGCGCGCTGCCACCGATCCGGCCACGCCGCTGAAGATCCCGGCCGGCAAGGATGCCGAGGCATGGGCCGCCGAGTTGGCCGCGGCGCGCTGATTCCGGCCCGATTAAGGGCAGCGGGATTCGCACGCTGTTTAGTACCCCTGCCGATCCCGCCAAAACCGATATTCAGGAGAACTCATGCAGGACCAACGCATTGCACTCGTGACCGGCGCCAATCAAGGCATTGGCCTTCAGATCGCCAAGGACCTGGTTGCACGCGGTTGTTTCGTGCTGATCGGCTCGCGCCGGCTCGACCGCGGCGAGGCGGCTGCGCAGGAAGTGGGCGAAGGCTCGCGCGCGCTGCAGCTCGACGTGACCGACCAAGCCTCGATCGACGCGGCGGCGCGGCTGATCCGCGAATCGTATGGCCGGCTCGATCTGCTGATCAACAACGCGGCGATCTCCAACACCGGCTTGCGCGACGGCCAGACCATCGAGGAGTACTCGAAAACCACGCGCCCGAGCAACGTCTCGATCGACGAGATGCGCGCGGTGTGGGACACCAACGTGTTCGGCGTGCTGGCCGTGTATCAGGCGATGCTGCCGCTGCTGCGGCTGGCTCCGGCGGCGCGCATCGTCAACGTGTCGAGCGGCGTCGGCTCGCTGACCACCAACTCCGATCCGGCGTTCCCGTATCGCGCGATCTTCGGCCCCGTGTATCCGGCCTCGAAGACGGCGCTCAATGCCATCACGCTGGCGATGGCGCTCGAACTGGAGCCGGAAGGGATCAAGGTCAACGCGGTGTCGCCGGGCTATACGCGCACCAATCTCAACAATTATTCGGGCACCGAAACGTTGGAGGAAGGCGCGCGCGAGGCGGTGCGGGTGGCCCTGCAGGGGCCGGACGCGCCGACCGGCACGTTCACGCGCTGGGAAAACCAGACGATTCCCTGGTAAGCCGTACGTCGGGGCATCAGTCCGCCGATCGGCTGCGGCACACGGCGAGCACGCGCTGCCGCAGCCAGCGGTGGACGGGGTCGGCGTCCAGCCGCGGGTGCCACATCTGCGAGACGGTGATCACGCCGGTGTCCACCGGCAACGCGAACGCGTGGGCGCTGTCGCCGGCCTGCGCATCGAAGAACGAAGCCGGCACCAGCGCGATCAGGTCCGAATGGCGGGCCACGGCCAGCGCGGCCGGAAAGCCCGGCACGGCCGCGGCGATGATGCGCTCCAGCCCGAGCGCGGCCAACGCGGTGTCCACCGGGCCGCGCGGGTTGTCCTTGCGCGCGGCCACCACATGACCGAACGCCACGTAGCGCCGGGCGCTGACGCGTCGCTCGCGTTCGAGCGGATGGCCGCGCCGCACCACACCGACGAAGCGGTCGCGGAACAGCGCCTGGATGCGCACCTCCGGCCCCATCTCGCCGAGCACCCCGATTTCGAGATCCACCGTGCCTTCGCGCAACGGCGCCGCGCTCTTGGCGGGCTTGGCGGCAAAGCGCAGGAACACGTGCGGCGCGTCGGCCGTGACGGCCGCGATCAACTGCGCGCCGAACGCTTCCACGAAGCCCTCGTTGGCGCGGATCGTCAAGGTCTGGCGCAGCGTGGCCAGATCGAGATCGGCGCCGGCCGGCCGCAGCACCGCCAGCGTTTCGTGCAGCGCCGCGCGGGTGCGCTCGCGGATCGCCTGCGCATGCGGGGTCGGCACCATGCCGCGCCCGGCGCGCACCAGCAGCGGATCGCCGGTGGCCGCGCGCAGCCGCGCCAGCGTGCGGCTCATCGCCGATTCGCTGAGGCCGAGCCGCCGCGCGGCGCCGGCCACGCTGCCTTCGGCGAGCAGGGCGTCGAGCGCGACGAGCAGGTTGAGGTCGGAATCGGGCATGCGCGGATGCTAGCACGCACGCGTTCGAGACATGGCGTTCCGTGCAGGTTATTGCTGCAAGCCATGCGTCTTCCGCCATGTGCGGCGCGCCGCTACAGTGCGTTCATCGGCTGGCGATCGCGCCGGCCACTCGATGAGGGCACGCCACATGACAGCAAACCATCAGCACACCGTATTGATCGTCGGCGCATCGCGCGGCCTCGGCCTCGCGATGGTCGACGGCTACCTGAAACGCGGCTGGCGCGTGATCGCCACCGGCCGCCGCCATTCCACCGCGCCGCTCGAACAGCGCTCGCGCGACGCGGGCGGCGCGCTCGAAGTCGAAACGCTCGACATCACCGTGCCCGACGAACTGGCCGCGTTGCGCGAGCGCCTGGCGGGCCGCCGGCTCGACGTGCTGTTCGTCAACGCGGGCGTCAAGAACGACGATCGCGAAACGGTGGCCGACGTCTCGACCGACGAATTCGTGCGCGTGATGGTCACCAACGCACTGAGCCCGATGCGGGTGATCGAGGCGCTCGAAGCGCGGGTGCCGCCGGGCGGCACGATCGGCGTGATGTCGTCGGGGCAGGGCAGCGTGACCAACAACCTGAACGGCCGTTACGAGGTGTATCGCGCCAGCAAGGCCGCGCTGAACATGTTCATGCGCAGCTTCGCGGCGCGCCACGCCGACGACCCGCGCACGCTGCTGCTGATGGCGCCGGGCTGGGTGCGCACCGAGATGGGCGGCCCGCAGGCGCGGCTCGGCATCGACGACAGCATTCCGAAGCTGCTCGACACCATGGCGGCGCAGGCCGGCCGCGCGGGGCTGCAGTACCTCGACTACCAGGGGCTGACGGTGCCGTGGTGAGCCCGGGCGGCCGCACATTCACATTCGCAACATCTGGCTCGCGTTGATGATGGCGTTGGCGATCTGCTCGATCGGCGTGCGGTCGGTCATCGATTTCGTGCGCAACAGTTCGTAGGCCTTGTCTTCCGAAATGCCGTTGCTTTCGCTGAGGATCGCGGTGGCGCGCTGGATCTGGCGGCGCTCGGTGGCCTTCTCGTCGTTGCGCTTGACGCGCCGCTCCAATTGCTGGCGATTGCGGTGCTGGAACATCGTCACCGAAATCGCCGTCAGGACCCCGAACGAACGCACCGGCGACGGAATCACGCAATGCGCATCGAGCTGCATGACGGCCTCGATGATGATCGGGTTCTCGTAGGTCACCACCGGAATCACCGGCGGCGCGTCGCGCCGGTCGCGCCAGGTCAGTTCGACCGCGAGCGACTCGGGGCGCACCGCCAGGAACACCAGGTCGACGTTGTCGGGCAGCTCGGCGGCGTGCGGCCAGAACGTGCAGACGCGGCAGCCGATCCGGCTCAGTTGCGCGATCAGTTCGGCGCGATCGTCGTCGTCGGGGTGGATCACGGCGACATGCAGCGAACGGATCGCACGCAGGACTTCCGGCGTGCGGGCGGTATGAAACGGCTTCATTCGCGCCCCCCGTCGGCCATTTCGAGCGCGGCGGTGCCGGTGTCGTCGCCGAACGCGATCACGAACGGATCGGGGCGCACCCAGTCGGGCGCTTCGTGCAGGATGTCGAACTGGGCGTGCGCATTGAGCCGGCCGATGCGCGGGCGCAGGTAGGTGTGGTGATTCTGCTCGTCGATCTTGACGCGCCCCTGCGGCGCATCGAATTCGAGGCCGGGCAGCGTGCGCAGCAGCGCATCGGGCTCGTCGCCGCCGGTGCGCCGCATCGCGTCGGCCAGCAGATGCATCTGGAAATAGGCCGCCTCCCAGCACATGTCGGTCACCATGTCCTCGCCGAAGCGGCGGCGAAAGCGTGCGAGCACGTCGCGGTTGGCCGGCGTGTCGACCGACTGGAAATACGGCGACGACGTGATGTGGCCTTCGCCTATTTCGGCGCCCATCGCCGTGAATTCGGTTTCGGTGGTGGACAGCGTGGCGATCGGGCAGCGCGCCGGATCGAGGCCGGCTTCGGCATACGCGCGGTAGATATGCGCCATGCCGATGCCCACCACCGTCGAATAGATGAAATCGGGTGCGGCCGCAACGATCTTCTTCATCGCGTCGCGATACGCGTCGTAGCCCGCGTTGAGCGGCAGGTAGATCTCGCCCGCCTTCTCGCCGCCGTTCTCGAACACGAGATCGCTCATCACGCGATTCGCTTCGTACGGATAGATGTAATCGGAGCCGATCATGAACACGCGCTTGCCGTGATTGCGCAGCATGTAGTCGGCCAGCGGGAAGCTGTTCTGGTTCGGCGCCGCGCCGGTGTAGATCACGTTGCGGCTGCATTCGAAGCCTTCGTACAGCGTCGGATACAGCAGCAGCGCGTTGTGGCGTTCGAGCACCGGCAGCACGGCCTTGCGCGTGCTCGACATGTAGCAGCCCACCACCACGCGAATCCGCTCGTTGGCGATCATGCCGGTCAGCAGCTCGGCGTAGCGCGCGGGGCGCGAGGCGGGGTCGCACAGCACCAGTTCGACCTCGCGGCCGTCGATGCCGCCGGCATCGTTGATCTCCTCGGTCGCGAAGCGCGTGGCGCGCTGCTGGGACCGTTCGATCGGGGCGGTCACGCCGGTTTCGGAAAGCAGGACGCCGATCCGGATCGGGTCGCGGTGCGATGAAGTCATGAGAGGGACGAAGCAACGGTAAGAGGAATCGAGGCCGCACGGGCCGCGCTCGGGCGGGCGCGGAGCGTCGCGTTTCGCGGCGTGTCGACGAGACCATAACCGATTCGCGGGCAGGAAAACAAACCCGGATCGGCCCGCATGGCGGGCGCGGGGCGGCGCGCGCGGCCCCGAAAATTTCCGCTTGCCACGGATTTTTCACTGCGATATGTTTCGCCCATGCCAAGGAGAAATTGCACCTTGCCACGGAGTACTCACTGATTGCGCGGTGTCGGACAAAGGCGTCCGACATCGCAACGGCCACGGAAGCCCGACGTCCAGCACACGCTGGTCGTCGGGCTTTTTTTTTCTTCATTTTTTCGAAGGTAGCGATGACAGCCAATCGACGTACGTTCATCAAGAGTGCCCTCGCGTCCGTCGCGGCGGGTGCGTTTCCCGCGGTCGCGACGCTGGCGAGCCGTTCCGCCCTGGCCGCGGCGGACCCGATCAAGGTCGGCATCCTGCACTCGCTGACCGGCACGATGGCGATCGCCGAAGCGCACATCGTCGATGCCGAGAAGATGGCGATCGACGAGCTGAACGCCAACGGCGGCGTGCTCGGCCGGCCGGTGCAGACGGTGGTGGAGGATGGCGCGAGCGATTGGCCGACCTTCGCCGAGAAGGCCCAGAAGCTGCTCGAAAGCGACAAGGTGTCGGTGATCTTCGGCTGCCATACGTCGGCGTCGCGCAAGGCGGTGCTGCCCGTGATGGAGCGCTACAACGGGCTGCTGTACTACCCGTGCTACTACGAAGGCCTCGAGATGTCGAAGAACATCATGTACACGGGGCAGGAAGCCACGCAGTCGGTGATTCCGGCGATCGACTGGCTCGCGAAGAACAAGGGCAAGAAGTTCTTCCTGATCGGTTCGGACTACGTGTGGCCGCGCACCATCAACCGGATCGCGCATCCGGTGGTGGCGAAGGCGGGCGGCACGGTGGTCGGTGAGGACTACTTCCCGCTCGGTGCGGTGGAGTTCTCGTCGGTGATCGCCAAGATCAAGGCCGCCAAGCCCGACGTGATTCTGTCGACCATCGTGGGCGGCTCGAACGTCGCGCTGTTCAAGCAGCTCAATTCCGCCGGCATCAACGGCCGCAACCAGGCCATCATGGCGCTGGCCGTCAGCGAGGAAGAGGCCTACGGCATCGGCAACGACAACCTGGTCGGCGTGTTGAGCTGCATGGGCTACTTCCAGAGCATCAAGACGCCCGCGAACCAGGCGTTCGTCGGCGCGTTCAAGAAGCGCTACGGCCAGAACCGCGTGCTCGGCGACACCATGGAGGCGAGCTACACCTCGGTGCACCTGTGGAAGCTCGCGGCCGAGAAGGCGAAATCGCTGCAGGTCGAGAAGGTGGTGGCCGCCTCGTCGGGCCTGGAATGGGACGCGCCGGAAGGCAAGGTGCGCTTCCACGCGACCAACCATCACCTGTGGAAGCACGCGCGGATCGGCGCGTTCCGGGCCGACGGCCAGGTCGACATCCTGTACGAATCGCCGCTGATCGAGCCGAACCCGTTCCCGAAGCTGTAAGCGAGCGGGCGTCCGCTTCCGGCGTGGCCGTCCCCGGCCACGCGCTTTCCCGGTGATCGACCATGACTCTCGATATGTTGCTTACGCAGGTCTTCAACGGCCTGTCGATGTTCACCGTGCTCGCGCTGATGGCGCTCGGCCTCGCGATCGTGTTCGGCCTGATGGGCGTGATCAACATGGCGCACGGCGAGCTGATGGCGCTCGGCGCGTACATGACCTACCTGTGCGCGCAGATCTTCCAGCGCTGGCTGCCGTCGCTGATGGGCGCGTACTTTCTCGTGGGCATTCTGGTGGCGTTCGCCACCACGTTCGCGGTGGGCGTGCTGCTGGAGCGCGTGATGATCCGGCGCCTCTACAAGCGCCCGCTCGACACCATGCTCGCCACCTGGGGCCTGTCGCTGGTGCTGCAACAGGTGTTCCGCCAGTTGTTCGGGCCGGTGGATGTGAGCGTGCCGACCGTGAGCTGGCTGCAGGGCGCGTGGACGCTCGGCAACACCGCCATCCCGTTGAGCCGGCTGTTCATCATCGGCCTGACCGGCTGCGTCGCGCTCGCGGTGTTCCTGTTCCTGTTTCGCAGCCGCTGGGGCCTGCGGATTCGCTGCGTGATGCAGAACCGCGCGATGGCCAGCGCGGCCGGCATCGACGCGCAGCGGGTGGATGCGGTCACGTTCGGGCTCGGCTGCGGGCTGGCCGGCATCGCCGGCAGCGCGCTGACGCTGCTCGCCTCCACCGGCCCGGTCACCGGCCAGCAATACATCGTCGACACGTTCGTGGTGGTGGTGTTCGGCGGCGTCGACAGCCTGATCGGCACGTTCCTCTCGGCCTTCTCGATCGGGCAGATGCAGTCGCTGTTCGAGATGGTGCTGAGCGGCTCGATGGCGAAGGCCGTGATCCTGCTGCTCGTGATCGTCGCGCTGTATTTCCGGCCCAACGGCCTGTTCGCGCTCAAACTTCGGCGGTAAACCATGAAAGATCTTTCGTCCGCATCCGTCGCGCCCGGCGCGCGCTCCGTCGGCACGCCGGCCGGCGGCAGCCTCGCCGCGTTCGCGAACCGCTACAGCGTGGTGGGCCTCGCGATCGTGCTGCTCGTGGCCATTCCTTTGCTGTGCGACACGTTTCGCCTGGGCCTGTTCGCGAAGTACCTGACGTTCGCGTTCTGCGCGGCCGGCCTGGTGCTCGCGTGGGGCTACGGCGGCATCCTGAGCCTGGGCCAGGGCATCTTCTTCGGGCTGGGCAGCTATTTCATGGCGATGAACATGAAGCTGGAGGCCACCGCCGCCGACCCGGCCGCCGCCGTGTTCGGCGGCAGCGACGGCGGCCCGCCGGTGCCCGACTTCATGACCTGGAACGGCATCACCGAGCTGCCGTTCTGGTGGAAGCCGTTCGCGCACGTCGGCTTCGTGATCCCGGCGATCCTGCTGATTCCGGCCGCGCTCGCGTTCCTGCTGGCGTACGCGAACTTCCGCAAGCGCGTGGGCGGCGTGTACTTCTCGATCGTCACGCTCGCGCTGGCCTCGATCCTGTCGATCGTGATCATCGGCCAGCAGGGCTACACGGGCGGCGTGAACGGCATCACCAACCTGCCGACCTTCATGGGCTACAACGTGCAGAGCAACGGCGCGGTGCGCGTGCTGTATTACGTCGGCGCGGTGCTGCTGCTCGCCGTCGTGCTGCTCGGCCGCTTCATCGTGCGCAGCCGGCTCGGCAAGGTGCTGGTGGCGATCCGCGATCGGGAAGACCGGATTCGCTTCTCGGGCTACGACCCGGCCATGTTCAAGGCGTTCGTGTTCGCGGCCGCCGCGATGTGCTCAGCGATCGGCGGCGCGCTGTTCACGCTGCAGGTGGGGTTCGCGTCGCCGTCGATCTGCGGGATCGTGCCGTCGGTCGAGATGGTGATCTACGCGGCGGTGGGCGGGCGGCTGTCGCTGGTCGGCGCGGTGTACGGTGCGCTGGTGGTGGGCGCGGCAAAAAGTTACCTGTCCGAACATTTCGTCGGCTTCTGGATGTACCTGATCGGCGCGCTGTTCATCGTGGTGCCGATGTACCTGCCGAAGGGGCTGGCCGGGTTGCTGCAATCGTTCACGTCGGATCGGGAGGGCGCGCAATGAACGACGTCGTGTTGTCGGTCGAGAACCTGACCGTGTCGTTCGATGGCTTCAAGGCGATCGACGATCTGAACTTCTACGTGGACGCGAACGAGCTGCATGTCGTGATCGGCCCGAACGGCGCGGGCAAGACCACGCTGCTCGACATGATCTGCGGCAAGACCAGGCCTACCGCGGGCACCATCCGCTTCAACGGCCACCACCTCGAGCGGATGCTCGAATACCAGATCACGCGCGCCGGCGTCGGCCGCAAGTTCCAGAACCCGATGGTGTACGAGGAATTGACGGTCGAGGAGAACCTGGAAATTTCCTACCCGCGCAAGCGCGACGTGTTCGGCTCGCTGTTCTTCCGGCGCGACGCGGCGCTGCGCGAAGCGATCGACGAGATCGCTGCGAAGGTGTTCCTCGCCGATCAGCTCGGCCGCCGCGCGGGGCTGCTGTCGCACGGGCAGAAGCAGTGGCTGGAGATCGGCATGCTGCTGATGCAGGAGCCGGCGCTGCTGATGCTCGACGAGCCGGTGGCCGGCATGAGCGCGAAGGAGCGCGAGCTGACCGCCGACTTGCTGCGCGAGATCGCGCGCGGCCGCTCGGTGATCGTGATCGAGCACGACATGGAATTCGTCAAGTCGATCGCGCACAAGGTCACGGTGCTGCATCAGGGCAGGAAGCTCGTCGAAGGGCCGATGAGCGCGGTGCAGCAGGACCCGCGCGTGGTCGAGGTCTACCTGGGACACTGAACATGCTGAATGTCGAGAACCTGAACGTGTATTACGGCGAAAGTCATGTGCTGCACGACCTGAATTTCACGCTCGCGGCCGGCGAGACGCTCGCGGTGATGGGCCGCAACGGCATGGGCAAAACCACGCTGCTGAAGGCGATGATCGGCATGATCCCGTCGCGCGGCGGCCGGATCGCGCTGAACGGTTGCGATCTCGCGCAGGCGCGCAGCGATCGCCGCGTGGCCGCCGGCTTCGGTTTCGTGCCGCAGGGGCGGATGATTTTTCCGAACGTGTCGGTCGAGGAAAACATCCTGAGCGGCATGGACCGGGTGCGCCGCCCGAGCATTCCCGAGTACATCTACGAAGCATTCCCCGTGTTGTGGGAAATGCGGCGGCGGCGCGGCGGCAATCTTTCCGGCGGCCAGCAGCAACAGCTGGCGATTGCGCGGGCGCTGGTGTCGGACCCGAAGGTGCTGATCCTCGACGAGCCGACCGAAGGCATCCAGCCGTCGATCATCAAGGACATCGCGCGCACGCTGAACCGGCTGAAGGCGGAGCGCGGCTTTGCGCTGCTGGTGTCCGAGCAGGTGCTGTCGTTCACGCTGGAGATCGCCGACCGCTTCCTGATCATCGAACGCGGCCGCTTCGTGCACGACGCGGCGCGCGACGGCATCGACGCCGACAAGATCATGACGTTCCTGACGGTCTGAGCGGGCTCGGGCGCGATTCGCGCCCGGCCAGGCCCAGGCCACGAGACGCCCGCGCCGCGCGCGCGGGCGATGTTTGACCCCTGAATCCGGAAGACACCATGACGCAAACCCAAGACATCACGCCGATCGATCTCGATACGCTGAGCGTCGAGCGCGTGCAGGCAGGCTTCGCCGCCGGCACGTTCACCGCCGAATCGCTGGCGCGCGCGTGCTTCGCGCGCATCGATGCGCTCAATGCTCAGTACAACGCAATGATCTTCCTGAACCATGCCGCGCTCGACGACGCGCGCGAGATCGACCGCCGCCGCGCGGCCGGCGAGGCGCTCGGGCCGCTGGCCGGCGTGCCGGTGGTGATCAAGGACCCGATGGACATGGTCGGCTTTCCGACCACCGCCGGCTGGTCGCTGCTGTACGGCAAGACGGGCGGCGTCGACCTGATGCCCGCCACCGATTCGCCGGTGGTCGCGCGGATGCGCGCGGCCGGCGCGATCCTGCTCGGCAAGACCAACGTGCCGGTGTTGAGCCACTCGGGCACGCATGCCGACGATAGCTGGGCCGGCCCCACGCGCAACGTCGTGATGCCGGACCGCGTGCCCGGTGCGAGCAGCGCGGGCACGGCAGCGGCGGTGGCGTCGGCGATGGCTGTGCTCGGCCTCGCGGAAGAAACCGGCGGCTCGATCCAGAACCCGGCGTCGTCGCAGGATCTGGTCGGCATCAAGCCGACCATCGGCCTGGTGCCGAACGCGGGCGTGGTGCCGCTGTCGGGCAACCGCGACGTGGTCGGGCCGATCGCGCGCACCGTGCGCGACGCCGCGCTGTGCCTCGACGTGCTGGCCGGCTACACGGCCGAGGACCCGAAGACGCTGGCCTCGGTTGGCCACCAGCCCGAGGGCGGCTACGCGGCGGGCCTGAGCGCCGACGCGCTGAAGGGCAAGCGGATCGGCCTGTATGGCGCGGGCTGGCGCACCCAGCCGCTGTCGGACGAGGCCGCGCGCCTGTACGAGCGCGCCAAGCAGGAATTGCGCGATGCCGGGGCGACGCTGATCGACGATCCGTTCGCGGGCAGCGGCTTTGCCGCGCTGCGCGAGCCGACGGGGCCGCTCGCCAATTTCGACGCGCGCGGGATGGAGTCGATTCCGTACGATCTCGAACAGTATCTGAAGCGTCTCGGGCCGGACGCCGCGCTGAAGACGTTCGCCGAATTCGCCGCGGCCACCGCGAAGCAGGACGTGTTCGCGGCGGGCGGGATTCTCGGCTACCTGAACAGCCTCGCCGATTTCCGGGCCGCGCTCGCGAACCCGTCGCGGCCGCCCGAGATGCCCGAGTTCATCGCGCTGAAGGCCGCGTATCTGAAGATCTTCGATGCGGTGATGCGCGAGCACCGGCTCGATGCGCTGGCGTTCCCGCAAATGCGCAGCGAACTGCCGCCGTTCATGGGCGAGGAGACGATCCAGGAAACCACGGTGGGCGAGCTGAACATCGCCGGGCTGCCGGGCGTGACGGTGCCGGCCGGGTATTACGCGTCGGGTTCGCCGTTCGGGATCATCTTCGTCGGGCGGCAGTGGAGCGAGGCGGGCTTGATCGCGATCGCCCATGCGTTCGAGCAGGCCACGCAGCACCGCAAGGCGCCGAAGCTGGGGTAAGCGGCGGCGGGGCGGCACGGCGACGGATGTAGCCCGATTCCGGCGCCGGCCCGCCACAGCGGTAAGATGCCGGTTTCCTGTTTCCCGGATTCCCCCATGCAAGTGCTGGTCGACGCAGACGCCTGCCCGGTCGTCGTCAAGGACATGCTGTTTCGCGCGGCGCGACGCGTCGAAGTGTGCGTCACGCTGGTCGCGAACCAGTATCTGCGCGTGCCGCCGTCGCGCTTCGTGAAATCCGTGCAGGTGCCGGCCACGCCCGACGCCGCCGATCAGCGCATCGTCGAGCTGGCCGAGGCGGGCGACCTGGTGATCACGTCCGACATTCCGCTGGCCGCCGCCGCGCTCGACAAGGGCGCGTTCGTGCTCGATACGCGCGGCGGCTGGTTCAGCCGCGAGAACATCCGCGAGCGGCTGGCGATGCGCGAGATGCTCGACCAGTTGCGCGGCTCGGGTGTCGATACCGGCGGCCCCGCGCCGTATTCGCCGCAGGACGGCAAGGCGTTCGCCTCGCAACTCGATCGCTTTCTCGCGCGCCATGCCGCGCCGCGCGATCCGGCGGTTTGACCGAAGCGCGCGGTTCACGGCAAACGCTCGCACTCCGAAGCATTTCCATTCCGCCGCACGGCAGGCGCGCCGCGTTCAACCCGTGTGCGCCAGCCCCGCCAGCGCCACCATCATCACGGGCATGGCCACCATCGCCACCAGCGTCTGCACGGCCGTGATGCCGGCCATCAGCGGCGCATCGCCGCCCAACTGCCGCGCCATGATGTACGACGAGGACGAGGTCGGCAGCGCCTGGAACAGCAGCGCCACCGTCATCACTGCATCGCCGAGGCCGAGCGCGCGCCCGGCCGCCACGGTGGCGAGCGGCATCGCCAGGAACTTGAACGACGACGCGACCAGCATCGGATGCAGCCACACGCGCGTGCCGCCGAAGCGCAGCGCCGCGCCCACGCACAGCAGCCCGAGCGGCATCGACGCCGCGCCGAGCGCCCGCACGGCCGGTTCGATCGGCGCGGGCACGGCGATCCCGCTCGCCTGCATGACGCCGCCGATCGCGCAGCCCACCACCAGCGGGTTGGTCACGATCTGGCGCAGCGCCGCGGCCGGCCCGAGCTTCACCGCGCCGTAGCGCGCGAACACCAGCACGCAGAACAGGTTGACGGTCGGCACGATGGCCGCCACGCATACGGCCGACAGCGCGATGCCCTGCTGGCCGAGCAGGCCGGCCGCCACCGAGGTGCCCACGTAGTTGTTGAAGCGCACCGCGCCCTGGAACACCGAGGTGAAGCCGGCGCCGTCCACGCGCACCCAGCGCCGCACCAGCAGCACCGCCAGCGCGACGATCAGCGTCGAGCCGACCAGCGCCCCCGCGAGCGGCCCGACCGGCAGCGTGTCGAGCCGCGCGGTGGCCAGGCCGTGCGCGAACAGCGCCGGCAGCAGCACGTAGTAGCAGAGCCGTTCGGCGGGCGGCCAGAACGCGTCGGCGATGAAGCCGGTGCGCTTGAGTAGATAGCCCAGCGCCACCAGCAGCGCCACGGGCACCAGCGCCAGGACGATCGCGCCGCTCATGGGCGGGCCGCCCGGCGCGCGCGTCGGCGCGAATCATTCAGGGAAACGAAGCAAGACATGAGGGCCTGCGCAAGATTGACGATTCAGTCAAAGTAGCACGCAGACCCACGAGAAATGATGGTGATTTATCGGGTGATCAATGAGAAAACCTCATTGATGACGCGATCAGTTCGGCGGCCAGCGCCTCGGCGAAACGTTGCGCGGGCCGCGAGCGATGCTCGATCAGCACCACCGCGCTGCGCAATTGCGGCTGCCCGAACGGCAGCCGCACCACCGGCGGCAGGCGCGCCAGCACCGAATCGTGCAGCGCCACCACGCCCGCGCCGAGGCCGCGCGAGGCCATGTGCACGATGGTTTCGGTGCTGTCGAGCACCATCTCCTCGCGCACGCGAATGCTCATGCGCCGCAGTTCGGCGGCAATCTCGCGGCCGGCCCAGGCCTGCGCGTCGAAGCGGATGAACGGCAGTTCCTCCAGCAGCGCACGCACGCTCCAGCCCTCGTAGCGCGGCGGCGCGACCAGCCAGTAGCGATGCTCGTAGAGCGTGCGCCAGACCAGCCCGGCCGGGTGCGGGCGCACCGGGTGGGTGGTGACGGCCGCGTCGAGTTCGCCGCCCGCCACGCGCTGCGCGAGCGCCGACGACAGGCCCGCCGCCACATGCACGCGCAGGGCCGGGTGCGCGAGACGCAGCGCCAGCAAGGCGTCCGGCATCGGCCCGGCCAGCGCCGTCTGGATCGCGCCCACGCGCAGCCGGCCGACCAGTTGTTTCTCGTCGCTCAGTGCATCGGGAATCGCATCGACCATCGCGAGGATCTGCTCGGCCTGCGCGAGCACGATGCGGCCGGCTTCGGTGAATGCGGGCTGGCGGCGCGAGCGGTCGAACAGCAGCACGTTGAATTCGGCTTCGAGCGATTTGACGTGCAGGCTGACGGCCGATTGCGTGAGGCCGATCGCGTCGCCGGCGCGCGCGAACGTGCCGTGACGGGCGATCGCGACGAGGGTGCGGAAGGCGCGTATCGACATGGGCGGGAAGGGGCGCGAGGCGGGTTCGAGGGGCGCGGCCCGCAAGGCGGGGCCGCGCCGGTTTCGACCGATGATGCCTGCGCGTGACGGCGGCGGCAAGCTGGCCGCCACCGCGAGGCGGTTCGAGCCTTACTTCTCGGCTTCGAGCGAGCGCATGGTGCGCAGCGCCGGGAACAGCCGCATCCACAGCAGCGCGATGGCGATCGTGCCGAGCCCGCCGACCAGCACGGCCGGGCGCGCGCCCCACCAGCCGGCCGTGATCCCCGATTCGAATTCGCCGAGCTGGTTCGAGGTGCCGATGAACAGCGCGTTGACGGCGCTCACGCGGCCGAGCATTTCGTCAGGCGTGCGAAGCTGCACGAGCGAGGAGCGCACCACCACGCTGATCACGTCGGCCGCGCCGAGCGTGGCGAGCGACAGCAGCGACAGCGGCAGCCAGGTCGAGACGCCGAACACCAGCGTGGCGATGCCGAACACGATCACGCCGCCGAACATCGCCATGCCGGGCCGCTTGCGCATCGGAAATCGCGCGAACCACAGCGTACCGGCCAGCGCGCCGATGGCGGGCGCCGAGCGCAGCAGGCCGAGGCCCCACGGGCCGGTTTGCAGGTAGTCATGCGCGTAGATCGGCAGCAGCGAAACCGCGCCGCCGAACAGCACCGCGAACAGGTCGAGCGACAGCGCGCCGAGGATCGCCGGCTCGCGGCGGATGAAGGCGATGCCCGAGAACACCGATTCGAGCGTGACGGGTGCGCGCGCAACCGGTTTGCTGGTCAGTTGCAGCGAGCCCATCAGGCAGGCCGCGCAGCCGAACATCGCCACGCCGAGCACGTACACCACGCTGGGTCCCAGGCCGTACAGCACGCCGCCCGCGGCCGGGCCGATGATCATTGCCGTCTGCGTGGCCGAGGTGGACAAGGCGGTCGCGCGCGGCAGCTCGGCGCGCGGCACCACGGCCGGCAGCAGCGAGGCCACGGTGGGGTTCTCGAAGGCGCGCGCCGCGCCGAGGCAGGCCGCGAGCGCGTAGATGGCCGGCGCGTTGAGCCAGCCGCCGAGCGTGCCGGCCAGGAACACCACCGAGGCCATCGCCAGCAGGCTCTGGCACACGGCGACGATGCGGCGCCGGTCGTAGCGGTCCGCCACGTGCCCCACCACCAGCGTCAGCACGAACATCGGCAGGAACTGCGCGAGGCCGACCAGGCCGAGCGCGTAGGCGCTCTTGGTCAGCGCATAGATGTGCCAGCCGATCGCGACCGACAGCATCTGAAACGAGATCGAGGACAGCACACGCGCGCTCCAGAAGCGCTGGAACGTGGTGAGGCCAAGCAGGTTGGCCGGGCGGCCGGGCAAGTCGGAAGGCGCGGGCATGAGCGGTAGGCGATGGGTGTGGGACGCCGCGGCCGGTGCGGCCGCACGTCGCAGAATCGAGAAAACGGCAAGTGTAGATGAGTTCGCGCGCGCTTGCGGAATGTCCCGCGCGGGCCGGCGGGATCGCGCCGGGTGCGATGCGGCGGCAGAAATGACAATGGACGGCGAAGCGAAAGCGCGTTCGAGAGAAGCGCGGCGCTTGCCGTCCATGTCGGATGCGTTGGTAGGCTCGATTGGATTCGAACCAACGACCCCCACCATGTCAAGGTGGTGCTCTAACCAACTGAGCTACGAGCCTAGGGTGCCTGGCGCGATGCGCGGGCGGTACTGCGAATGCGTTGGTAGGCTCGATTGGATTCGAACCAACGACCCCCACCATGTCAAGGTGGTGCTCTAACCAACTGAGCTACGAGCCTGAGGTGCCTTGCGCGATGCGCGGGCGGTGCTGCCTGAAACCGTGCTGCAAATGCCGCAAAAACCAGCCGCCGAAAAAGACAATGGACGGGAAGCGTGTTCCGCGTTCGAGAGGAGCGCGGCGCCTGCCGTCCATTCCGAATTCGTTGGTAGGCTCGATTGGATTCGAACCAACGACCCCCACCATGTCAAGGTGGTGCTCTAACCAACTGAGCTACGAGCCTGCGAGGCGCGAATTATAGAGAGGCTCGCTCGATGTTGCAAGCACCCCCGCGCGTTTCATGACGATTTCGTATGCGTGGCGGTATGCGCATCGATGTGCGTGCAAGCAGGTGCGTTCGATGCCTTGCCGCAGCGGTCGCTACGCAGCGGGCAATGGCGCGGCATCGAGCGCCGTGACGAGCCGCTCCTCCAGAAACGCGAGCAGCGCACGGATCGCCGTCGACCCTTGCCGATGCTGCGGATACACGGCGCTCAGGCGCAACGACGGCGTGGCATGCGTGGCGAGGATCGGCACCAGCGTGCCGCTCGCGATCGCCGGCCCGACGATGAACTGCGGCAGCAGCGCGACGCCCAGCCCAGCGATGGCCGCGTCGCGCACCACGTCGCCGTTGTTCGCGATCAGCGGCCCCTGCACGTCGTAGGCGCGTCGCCCGTGCTCGGTTTCGAATTCCCAGCCGTCTCGGCTTTCCTGCCCGTAGAGCAGGCAGGCATGCTGATGCAATTCGGCCGGCGTGGCCGGCTCGCCGTGTTGCGCGCGATAGCGCGGGCTGCAGCACGCGATCATGCGCAGCGTGCCGAGCGTGCGCGCGACCAGCGTCGAATCGGCCAGCGCGCCGATCCGCAGCGCAAGGTCGAAGCCCTCGCCGATCAGGTCCACGCGCCGGTCGCTCAATTCCACGTCGAGCCGCACGGCCGGATGCGCGGCCAGGAATTCGGCGAGCAGCGGCGACAGGTGGCTCATGCCGAACGACATCGGTGCGCTGATCTTCAGCGAGCCGTGCAGCTCGGTGCGGCGCGTCGACATCGCTTCCTCGGCCTGCGCGACCTCGGCCAGAATCCGCTGCGCATGGCGATAGAACGCCTGCCCCGATTCGGTCACGGCCAGCTTGCGCGTGTTGCGGTTCAGCAGCCGCACGTGCAGCGCCGCTTCCAGCGCCGCCATGCGCCGGCTGACGAATTGCTTGGACAGCGAGAGCTTGTCGGCGGCGGCCGTGAAGCTGCCGGCCTCCACGGTCGAGATGAAGATGCGCAGGTCGTCGAGTTGCATGGGCGGCTGATTGTCCACCAAAATGGGACGATGATTATCTCACATGCGATTTATCTGTCACTTCGGTTGACTTAAGATTCATCTCATCCGATCGACGCCGCACCACAGGGGCGCAGCGCGATCCACCGGAGAATCAACATGATCGAAGTCCGTAACGCCAACGCCCGCGGCCGTGCCGAACATGGCTGGCTCAACTCCCGCCACACCTTTTCGTTCGCGAACTACTACGATCCGCAACAAGTCGGCTTCTCGGATCTGCTGGTGATCAACGACGATCGCGTCGCCCCGGCCCGCGGCTTCGGCACCCACCCGCACCGCGACATGGAAATCCTGTCGTACGTGCTCGAAGGCGCGCTCGAACACAAGGATTCGATGGGCACCGGCTCGGTGATCGTGCCCGGCGACGTGCAACTGATGAGCGCCGGCACCGGCGTGGCGCACAGCGAGTTCAACCACTCGAAGGACCAGCCGGTGCACTTCCTGCAGATCTGGGTGGGGCCGTCGGAAAAGGGCGCGCAACCGCGCTATCAGCAGGCCAACGTGCCGGCCGCCGACAAGCGCGGCCAACTGCGCCTGGTGGTGTCGCCGGACGGCGCGAACGGCGCGCTGGCGATTCGCCAGGACACGCGGATCTACGCCGGCCTGTTCGACGGCGACGAAGCCGCGAGCCTGGCGGTACCGGCCGGCCGCTTCGTGTATGTGCATGTGGCGCGCGGCAGCCTGGCGGTCAACGGCGTCGCGCTCGGAGAAGGCGATGGCGCGCGGATTCGCGGCGAGGACGTACTGAACTTCAGCAATGGTCAGGATGCCGAAGTGCTGGTGTTCGACCTGCGTCCGGTCGAAGTGACGGCCGACTGGGCCTGAGCGGCGTCAGCGGCAACCGCGCGCTTGCGGCGCGCGGCTGCTTTCGATGGGGCAGCGTTCACCGCTATTGCTTTGCAAGACTAATCATTCGATGATGGCTCCGAGCGCCGGAAACACGGGGCCGGCGTGGCCTTCATCGATACCGGAACATCAGGTTTGAAAAAGGATTCGACCATGCGTTATCTCTCTCTCGAAGGTCAAAAGGACGGCGTGCTGCTGGTGGCGCGCGTGTTGATGATGGTGCTGTTCGTGATGTTCGGCTGGCAGAAGCTGACCGGCTTTTCGGGCACCGTCGCCTACATGGGTTCGACCGGCGTGCCCGCGCCGATGCTGGCGGCGGCCGTGGCGGTGGTGATGGAATTCGTGGCCGGGGTGCTGATCGTGCTCGGCTTCTGGACCCGCCCGGTGGCGCTGCTGCTGGCGCTCTACACGCTCGGCACCGCGTTCATCGGCCACCACTACTGGACCATGAGCGGCATGGAGCAGTACGCCAATATGATCAACTTCTACAAGAACGTCAGCATCGTCGGCGGCCTGCTGGTGCTGGCCGTCGCCGGCCCGGGGCGGTTCTCGATCGACCGCCGCTGAGGAGGCATCGCCGCGCCCCATGCAAAACGCCCGCTCGAATCGAGCGGGCGTTTTGCGTTGGCAAGCCTGCGCGGCGTAACTAGCGCGTCGCGGCCGGCCCTGTCACCGGCGCCTTGCGGACCTCGGACAGATAGATGAGGATCAGCGACACCCAGACGATCCCGTACAGCAGCATGAAGCAGGTGGTGCGCACGCGCAGCAGGTCCAGCAGCACGCCGAACAGGATCGGCAGCAGGAAGCCGCCGAGCCCGCCCGCGAGGCCGACGATGCCGGTCACGACGCCCATGTTGTCGGGGAAATCGTCGGCGACATACTTGAACGTCGAGGCCATGCCGAGCGCGAACACGGCGCCCAGCGCGAACGTCAGCACGACGAAGCCGGCCAGCGGCATGGCGATCTTCAGCGCGGCGGTGCCGTCGATCGTGTGGATCACGAAATCGGTGGCCGGATACGACAGCACGAACAGGCAGACCCACGCGACCCACAGCCCCCACCAGGTCACGGAATGCGCGCCGAAGCGGTCCGACAGCGCGCCGCCCAATGCGCGCAGCAGCGAGCCGGGCAGCGAGAAGCCGGCCGCGAACGCCGCGGCCACCACCAGCGTCATGCCGTATTCGTGGGTCAGGTATTGCGGAATCCAGAGCGACAGCGCGGTAAAGCCGCCGAACGTGATCGAGTAGTACTGGCACAGCCGCCAGACGCGCCGGTCGCGCAGCACGCGGAACGAATCGAGCAGCGAGCCGCCGCGTTTTCCCGCACCCGGATCGGGCGCCGAGGCGAGCCAGAAGATCAGCGCCGTGACGAGCAGGGCGACCGCGTAAATGCGCGGCACCGCGCGCCAGCCGTAGGCCACTTGCAGCGACGGCGTGACGAACAGGTTGACGGCCGCGCCGCAGGTGCCGGCCCCGAACACGCCCATCGCGAAGCCGCGCCGCTTCGGCGGAAAGAAGCGCGCGACATAGGGCGTGCCCACCGCGAACGACGCCCCCACGCAACCGAGGAACAGGCCGATCAGCAGGAACTGCCAGAGCTGCGTCGCATAACTGACGATATAAACCGGCACCGCGCACAGCACCAGCAACACCGTCATGACGATGCGGCCGCCGAAGCGGTCGGTCCAGATGCCGAGCGGCAGCCGCATGACCGCGCCGGTCAGCACCGGCGTGGCGGTCAGCAGGCCGAACTCGGTGCTGTTCAGGCCGAGGTCGGCGCGCAACTGCACGCCGAGCACGCCGAACATCATCCAGACCACGAAGCAGACCAGAAAGGCGAGCGTGCTTGCGGCCAGCACCGACCAGGCGCGCAGGCCGACTTCGGGCGGGGAGGGGGACGCCGTGGCGTCATGCAGGGGAGTCATGGAAAATCCTTTGCTGGGTTCATTGAACGAGCGAGCCGTTCGCGCCGTCGAGCGTCACGCCCGCGATGCGCGCGCCACCGGCGAGGATCGCCACGTACTGGCGCATCGCGTCGCGGCGCACGCGTTCGGTCAGATAGCTGGCGATCTGCTCGCGCGCCAGCGCGAACGGGAGGGTGTCGCCCACCACTCGCCGATCGATCCGTACGATGTGGAAGCCATAGCGCGTGTTGACGATGCGCGGCAGCACGCCGAACGTGTCGCCGTCGAACAGGGCCGCCTCGAACTCGGGCACGGTGTCGCCGCGCAGCAGTTGCCCGAGGTTGCCGCCGACCTCGGCCGACGGGCAGTTCGACGATTCGCGCGCGGCGGCTTCGAAGCCGGCCGGCGCGGCCAGCACGGACGCGAGCGTGTCCTCGGCGCGGGCACGCAGCGGCGCGATCGGCACGCGCGACGTGACGGCGAACAGGATGTGGCTGGCGTGGACGATGTCGCCATGCCGGAACTGCGCCGGATGCTGCGCGTGGAAGCGCTCGCAATCGGCGTCGGTCGGCACCGGCAGGTGGGTCAGTTCGCGCGCGAGCAGGGCATCGAGCGCGGCGTCGTCGAGTGCGGCATCGGTGTCGATCAGCGCGAGCGCCACGGCGCGCTGACGCAGCAATTCGCCGATCGCGAGCGTGCGCCGGGCGGCATCGAGCGCGGCGGCCGCATTATCGTGCAGCGCCGCTTCGGCTTCGAATTCGGCGGCGATCGTCGCGCTGTCGATCTCGATGCCGTTGACCGTCAACGGGGCGGCCGACAGGAGGGCCTCGTGTTGTGACATGGCGGCTCCTCAGCGCTTGCGAACCAGTTGATACGGGCGGATCAGATAGGCCAGCGAGGCGATGCCGCTCCAGATATGCACCATCCGCGTGAACGGCGACACCAGGAAGATCGTGAAGCCGAGCAGGATGTGCAGGCGGTAGGTCAGCGGCACGCCCGCGAGCAGCGCCGCCACGCCGGGCTGGAACGTGACGATGCCCTTCACGTAATCGGTCAGTTGCTCGAACATCGCGCCGTCCATGTGCCGCGTCGACAGCACCACGGTGCCCAGCCCGAGCGCGAGCTGCACCCACAGCATCAGCACGATCAGGATGTCGGACCGCCGGCTGTGGCGGCGAATGCGCGTGCTGCCGAGGCGGCGCGCGATCAGGATCGTCAGGCCGAGGATCGATGCAGCACCGGCCGCGCCGCCCGCCACCATCGCCATGAGCTGGTGCGCCGAGGCCGACATGAACGACGAGACGAGCCAGTGCGGCACGAGAAAGCCGCCGAAGTGACCGAGCACCACGACCAGCACGCCCCAATGGAACAGGTTGCTGCCGAGCCGCAGCGCGCCGCGATGCAGCAGTTGCGACGAATCGCTTTTCCACGAGTACTGCTCGCGGTCGAAGCGGATCAGGCTGCCGACCAGCAGCACCGCGAGACAGATATACGGATAGACGCCGAACAGAAAGGGATGCAGGTAAGCGTTCATGACTTTTTCCCGTCGAATCGATTGGGCATGAGGGATGAGGCCTCAGCCGTGGCGCGCGGGGCGCCGCGCATGGAACTGAACCGGTTGCTCGCTCGGCAGGCTGGCGCCGACGAAGCGCACGGCCGGTTCGCCATAGCTCATGTCGAGTGCGCGGTAGTCGGCGGCGGCGGGGCGGCGGTGCGCATCGTCGTCGTCGGGCTGACCGGTGGCATCGGGCGTGTGGCGCGGCTCGGCGTGGCCCACGCCCGCGAGCGGCAGCAGCGCGCCGAACACGAAGCCGTAATGGCTGTTGCGCGCGGCCAGCCGTTCGGCCAGCGCGCCGAGGATCTCGCCGGTTTCGGCCAGCAGTGAGCGCGCCTCGTCGGCCGGCAGGCGCGACAGGTATTCGAGGAACACCGGCAGGTAGTCGGGCAGCTCGCCGGGCTTCAGTTGCAGGCCCTTCTGCGCATACATCTGCATCAGGTCGACCATCGCCTGGCCGCGGTCGCGCGATTCGCCGTGCACGTGCTCGAACAGATGCAGCGAGGTTTCGCGGCCGCGGTCGAACAGCGCGACGTAGTTTTCCTGCAGCGTCAGCAGGTCGCGTTCGCGCAGATAGGCATAGAAGCGCGCCAGCCCCGCACGCGCGGCTTTCGGCATGCGCGGGTGCGCATCGAGGGTCGCCTCGATCGAGGCGAGCGAATCGAGCAGCGCGGCCTCGGGATAGTCGAGCAGGATCGACAGCGCGGCGTACACGGCGTCGCCGGGGTGCGCTGCATCGTGAGCGGTGGTCATGAGGTCTCCCGGATCGGAATGGTTTTCGCGCCGCGCTTCATGCCGAACAGGCTGCCGTCGGTGCGGCCGTCCGAGCAGCCGTTGCCGAACGAGAAGCCGCAGGCGGCGCGCAGGCCGAAGGTGTCCTCGGCGTATTCGCGGTGCGTGGTGGGGATCACGAAGCGGTCTTCGTAGTTGGCGATCGCCAGATAGCGATACATCTCCTCGACCTGCGCGAGCGACAGCCCGACCTGATCGAGCACGCCGAGCGCCTCGACACCGTCCACGTGGCGCGCGCGCATGAAGCCGCGCATCGCCAGCAGCCGTTCGAGCGCGAGCTTCACGGGGGCTTCGTCGCCGGCCGTCAGCAGGTTCGCGAGGTAGCGCAGCGGAATGCGCAGCGAATCGACGTCGGGCAGGTAGCCGTTCATGCCGAGCGCGCCGCTGTTCGCGGCGGCGTTGATCGGCGAGAGCGGCGGCACGTACCAGACCATCGGCAGCGTGCGGTATTCGGGATGCAGCGGGAACGCGATCTTCCAGTCGATCGCCATCTTGTAGGCCGGCGAGCGCCGTGCCGCGTCGAGCCAGGCGGCCGGCACGCCGTCGCGCGCGGCCTGCGCCAGCACCTCGGGATCGTGCGGATCGAGGAATACCGACAACTGCGCCTCGTACAGATCGGTTTCGTTTTCAACGGCCGCGGCCTCGGCGATGCGGTCGGCGTCGTACAGCAGCACGCCGAGATAGCGGATGCGGCCCACGCAGGTTTCCGAGCAGACGGTCGGCTCGCCCGACTCGATGCGCGGGTAGCAGAAGATGCACTTCTCGGCCTTGCCGCTCTGCCAGTTGTAGTAGATCTTCTTGTACGGGCAACCCGACACGCACATGCGCCAGCCGCGGCACTTGTCCTGATCGATCAGCACGATGCCGTCCTCCTCGCGCTTGTAGATCGAGCCGGACGGGCACGAGGCCACGCAGGCCGGGTTCAGGCAGTGCTCGCACAGGCGCGGCAGATACATCATGAAGGTGTTCTCGAACTGCCCGTAGATATCCTTCTGCACGGCCTCGAAGTTGGCGTCCTGCGAGCGCTTCTCGAATTCGCCGCCGAGGATTTCCTCCCAGTTCGGCCCCCATTCGATCTTCTCCATGCGCTGCCCGCTGATCAGCGAGCGCGGCCGTGCCACCGGCATCGCCTGCGTGTCGCCGGCCTGATGCAGGTGCGCATAGTCGAACGTGAACGGCTCGTAGTAATCATCGATCTCGGGCAGGTGCGGGTTCGCGAAAAGCTGCGCGAGCAGCCGCCACTTGCCGCCCTGGCGCGGTTCGAGCTTGCCGTCGGCGCGCCGTTTCCAGCCGCCGCGCCAGCGCTGCTGGTTCTCCCAATCCTTCGGGTAGCCGATGCCCGGCTTGCTCTCGACGTTGTTGAACCAGGCGTATTCCATGCCCTCGCGGCTGGTCCAGACGTTCTTGCAGGTCACCGAACAGGTGTGGCAACCGATGCATTTGTCGAGGTTCAGGATCATCGCGATCTGTGCGCGTACTTTCATTCGGGTTCTCCCACGTTGGCGCCCGTGGCTTCGCCATCGAGCCAGTCGATCCGGTTCATCTTGCGCACGATCAGGAATTCGTCGCGATTCGAACCGACCGTGCCGTAGTAGTTGAAGCCATACGACAGTTGCGCATAGCCGCCGATCATGTGGGTGGGCTTCAGCGCGATGCGCGTGACCGAGTTGTGGATGCCGCCGCGCGTGCCGGTGATTTCCGAGCCGGGCACGTTCGTGAGCTTTTCCTGCGCGTGGTACATCATCACCATCCCGAGCGGCACACGCTGGCTGACCACGGCGCGGGCGCACAGCGCGCCGTTGGCGTTGTAGCACTCGATCCAGTCGTTGTCGGCCACGCCGATCGCGCGCGCGTCGTCTTCCGACATCCAGACGATCGGGCCGCCGCGCGACAGCGTCAGCATCAGCAGGTTGTCGGTGTAGGTGCTGTGGATGCCCCATTTCTGGTGCGGCGTCAGGAAATTCAGCACGCGTTCGGGGTTGCCGTTCGAGCGCGTGCCGAGCATGTGCGCGTAGCTGCCGGTATCGATCGGGGGCTTGTAGGCGCACAGCGCCTCGCCGAACGCGCGCATCCACGGATGATCCTGATAGAGCTGCTGGCGGCCGGTGAGCGTGCGCCAGGGGATCAGCTCATGCACGTTCGTATAGCCGGCGTTGTACGACACGTGTTCCGATTCGATGCCGCTCCAGGTGGGCGACGAGATGATCTTGCGCGGCTGCGATTGCAGATCGCGGAAGCGGATTTTTTCGTCCTCGCGTGAGGCGGCCAGATGCGCGTGTTCGAGGCCGGTGATCGACGACAGCGCATGCCAGGCCTTCACCGCCACCGCGCCGTTGGTTTCGGGTGCGAGCGTGAGGATGGTTTCGGCCGCGTCGAGCGCGGTGTCGAGGCGCGGGCGGCCGTCGGGCTCGGTCAGGCGGTTCAGCGCGCCGAGCAGTTCGACTTCCTCGCGGGTGTCCCACGCGATGCCCTTGCCGCCGTTGCCGAGCGTGTCGAGCAACGGCCCGAGCGAGGTGAAGCGGCGGTAGGTATCGGGGTAATGCCGCTCGACCACGCTGACGGCCGGCATCGTGCGGCCCGGCACCGGCTCGCATTCGCCGCGCTTCCAGTCCTGCACGTCGAATGGCTGGGCCAGTTCGCCGGGCGTGTCGTGGGCGATCGGCGCGAGCACCACGTCGTGCTCGATGCCGAGATGGCCGTCGCACAGCTCGGAGAAGCGCCGCGCGATGCCCTTGAAGATTTCCCAGTCGCTGCGCGATTCCCAGGCGGGATCGACGGCGGCCGACAGCGGATGGATGAACGGATGCATGTCCGACGTGTTCATGTCGTCCTTCTCGTACCACGTGGCCGTGGGCAGCACGACGTCGGAATACATGCAGGTGGTCGACATCCGGAAATCGAGCGTGACGAGCAGGTCGAGCTTGCCGCGCGGTGCTTCCTCATGCCAGCGCACTTCCTCGGGGCGGGCCGCGCCGCTCGCGCCGATATCCTCGCCCTGCACGCCGTGGGTGGTGCCGAGCAGGTGCTTGAGGAAATATTCGTGGCCCTTGCCCGACGAGCCGAGCAGGTTCGAACGCCAGACGAACAGGTTGCGCGGAAAGTTGGCGGGCGCGTCGGGGTCCTCGCTGGCCATCGCGAGCGAGCCGGCGGCGAGGCGCTGCGCGACCTGCCGGGCCGCTTCCGCGCCGGTTTCACCGGCCAGGCTCGCGCCGACGCGCAGCGGGTTCTCGCCGAGTTGCGGTGCCGACGGCAGCCAGCCCATGCGCTCGGCGCGCACGTTGTAGTCGATCGCCGTGCCGGCGAAGCCGGCCGGATCGGCCAGCGGCGAGAGCAGCGTGCGCGGGTCCATCGCGTCGTAGCGCCATTGATCGGTGTGCGCGTAGAAGAACGACGTGGCGTTCATCTGGCGCGGCGGACGCTGCCAGTCCAGCCCGAAGGCCAGCGGTTGCCAGCCGGTTTGCGGCCGCAGTTTTTCCTGGCCCACGTAATGCGACCAGCCGCCGCCCGATTGGCCCACGCAGCCGCACATGACCAGCATGTTGATGATCGCGCGGTACGACATGTCCATATGGAACCAGTGGTTGATCCCCGCGCCGATGATCACCATCGATTTGCCGCGCGTTTTCAGCGCGTTGTCGGCGAACTGCCGGGCCACGGCGATCGCGTCGGCGCGCTTGACGCCCGTGATCGCTTCCTGCCACGCCGGCGTGTAGGGCAGGTCGTCGTCGTAGGATGCGGCCACGTCCTGGCCGCCGAGGCCTTGATCGAGGCCGTAGTTGGCGATGAACAGATCGTAGACGGTCGCCACCAGCATCTCGCCGTCGCGCGTGGCGATGCGGCGTGCGCCGATCTTGCGCGTCAGCGTCGAGCCGTGCTTCGTGGACGCGAAATGCGCGTGCGGCTGGTTGCCGAAATACGGGAACAGCACGTCGACGGCCGTGTCGTGATCGGCCACCAGCGAAAGGCGCGGCGTGAACTGCGTGCCGTCGGCAGCCTGGTCGCGCAGGTTCCATTTGCCGCGGTCGGCTGCGCCCGATTCGGCCCAGCGGAAGCCGATCGAACCGACCGGCACGACGCAGGCGCCGCTCGCGTCGTCGATCATCACGCTCTTCCATTCGGTGCGATCGGTTTCGCCGAGCGCGTCGTCGAAATCGGAGGCGCGCACCACGCGCTCGGGCACGTAGCCGCCGTCGCGATGCGGCACGAGCCGCACGAGGCAGGGCATGTCGGTGTAGCGCCGGCAGTAGTCGATGAAGTAATCGGCGCGGCCGGCCAGATGGAATTCTTTGAGGATCACGTGGCCCATCGCCAGCGCGAGCGCGGCATCGGTGCCCTGCTTCGGGTGCAGCCAGAGGTCGCCGAACTTCGCGCCCTCGGCGTAATCGGGAAACACCGAGACGACCTTGGTGCCGCGATAGCGCGCTTCCACCAGGAAGTGCGCGTCGGGCGTGCGCGTTTGCGGGACGTTGGAGCCCCACATCATGATGAACGTGGAGTTGTACCAGTCGGCCGATTCCGGCACGTCGGTCTGCTCGCCCCAGGTTTGCGGCGAGGCGGGCGGCAGGTCGCAGTACCAGTCGTAGAAGCTCAGGCTGACGCCGCCGATCAGCGCCAGGTAACGCGAGCCCGCCGCATAGGACACCATCGACATCGCCGGGATCGGCGAGAAGCCCGCCACGCGATCCGGCCCATGCCGGCTGATGGTGTGGACATTCGCGGCGGCGATGATTTCGTTGACTTCGTCCCAGCTCGACCGCACGAAGCCGCCGAGGCCGCGGCGGCTCTGGTAGCTGCGGCGCGCCTTGTCGTCGTCGACGATCGCGCGCCAGGCCTCGACCGGTGCCAGCGTGCGGCGCTTGTCGCGCCACAGGCGCACGAGTGCGCTGCGCACCATGGGATGCTTGAGGCGGTTCGCGCTGTACAGATACCAGGAGTACGACGCGCCGCGTGCACAGCCGCGCGGTTCGTGGTTCGGCATGTCGGGGCGGGTGCGCGGGTAGTCGGTCTGCTGGGTTTCCCAGGTGACGATGCCGCCCTTCACATAGACCTTCCAGGAGCAGGAACCGGTGCAGTTCACGCCGTGTGTGGAGCGGACGATCTTGTCGTGCTGCCAGCGTTGCCGGTAGCCGTCCTCCCATTTGCGGTCTTCGTCGGTGACGGTGCCGTGACCGTCGGAAAAGGGTTGCCGGGCCGCGGTGAAATACCGTAGCCGGTCGAGGAAGTGACTCATCGAAACCTCGCGTTGGGGGCGTTTGGCCGAACTGTCGTGCTTGTCGTTCTGACATGTCGGGATTGCGGCGGAACGCTTGGCGCGCCCGCGGCTCGATCGCGCCGGAGGCCGGGCGATCGAGCGAGGCCATCTTAGCGACGGCCTTCGTGGTGCGATGCGACCTGCATCAAGTGTTCAACGGCTTGTATCCATCGAGCGGGAACGCGGCTTCCGGGGTTTCCGAGAATTTTCAAATGCGTCCGAGGCGCGCCGGAGTGCGTTTCGCGAAGCCGGGCGTGTTTGCCGTATTTCGATGGATATTTCGATTGGGGCCGAACGGCAGAGGGGCAGGTGGCACACCGGTTGGTGCTGGTGCCGCGCGCAGAGGCTTGGTGCGGAAGGCTGACGAGGTGGACGTTCGCGATGCCGCGTTGCCGCATGCATGGCAACGCGGCAATGGGCTTCGGCCGATCGAGGGGGATGCGGCGTCCGAATGAAAAACTCCGGACTGTGAATGTTTTAGGCGCCGGCGGCGTGATTGCGCGACGAACTGTCGCGATCGATTCCGGGCGATACGTGCGGCCTCGGTCTCACCCGAACCACTTGCGCACCCGCGCGAGCATTCCGTGCTGCGCGATCCATTCCGCATAGGCCCGATAGTCCGGATCGCGCATCAGATGCCGCTCCTCGGTCTTCGCGCGCAGGAAGTAGATGCCGTTCACGGCGAGCAGCCCCGCGCAATGCGCGATCGCGACCTGCCAGCCGAGCGCCGGCACGAACGGCACGGACACGAGCCAGTACGACAGGTTCTTGGTCAGGTAGGCCGGGTGCTTGGTGAAGCGGTACGGGCCGGACGTGATGATGCCGCGGTTCGTGAGGTTCGAGAAACGCAGCCCGAACGAGATCGTCGACAGCGCGTAGCCGATCACCAGCGCGATGATCGCCAGGCCCCACACGAACTGGATCGCGGGCACGTGCGTGAGCCAGTTGTCCCAGAACAGCGTGCCTTCGTAGCGGATGTAGCGCTCCGAGATCAGCGACCAGAACGGCTGGTAGCAGATCAGCGCGGCGATCCAGCCGAGCGCGGTCGGCTCGACCGTGCGCACATGGCTGTCGAGCACGCGGAACGTGCACAGGTAGCCGACCGAACCGAACAGCAGGTCCATCGTGAACGCCAGCTCGTAGAAGAAGCGGAACGTGGCGAGCGAGTAAGGGGCGCCGGACATCGCACCCAGCGACGCGGTCAGATGGTCGGCGTTGGTCGACACGTAGACGAACATCAGCGGCAGGAAGAACGCCTTCACGGCCCAGCCGCCGAGCATCTCGCGCAGCGGCGCCCATTGCGCCGGCCGCTGGCCGCGCAGCAGCAGGTGCGCGAGGATCAGGTAGGCGTCGTTCTCGTCGCGCTGACGGGTATCCATCCACGCGAAATAGAGCGGCGCGCCCACCGCGAAATACGGCGCGAGCAGCGCGCACAGGCTCCAGAACGGCTTGTAGAAATCGCCGTGATATTCGGGCAGCAGCCAGTAGATCAGCGCGATGCCGGCGTAGATCGCACCGAGCGCCGCGAGCCGCATCGCCACGCGCGCGAAGCGGAGGGGGCGCACCGCGTTGGCCATCAGGCCGGCGCTCGGGCGCAGGTAGGCGCGCGCGACGAACAGTTCGTAGGCGCCGACCACCACGATGATCGCGAGGCAGGCGGCGAAGCCGCGCTCGGCGCCGCTCAGCAGCGTGCCGTCGCGCGAGAACCAGAGCGTGGCGAGCGCGGCGGCGATGCCGGCGAGACCGACGCTGAAGGGCGTGGCGGAGCGGGGCGGCCGGGCCCGGGCCGTGGAGACGGTGTCGAAAGTCGAATTCATGTCATGCCTCGTAAAAGACATCTGGCGATTCGGCGCCGGGCTGTCGAATGATCGGTGCCCGGCTGCCGTTCATGCCGCACCGGTTGCCGCGCGAACGGCGGCCGGTGCGGCATGTTTGCTTCGTCTTGCTGGTTGCTTACTTCTTGCCGCCGAGCAGTCCGCCCACCAGGTTGGTGACCGGCGCCAGCAGGCCCGCCGTGCTGCCCGAGGCGGTGCTCGAACCGGTCAGCGCGCCGGTGGCGCCGTTGACCGCGCCGTTGGCGGTGGTGCCGACCGAGCCGACCGAGCTGACCACCGAGCCGGTCGTGCCGGCCGCGGCGCCCGTCGTGCCGCCCGACAGCGCGCCGGTCACGGCGCCGGTGACGTTGCCGAGCGAGCCGGCCGCGCCGGACACGGTGCCGTTCAGGCCGGCCGCCGCGCCGCCGCTGCCGACCGAGCCTTGCAGCCCGCCCGTCAGCGAGCCGACCAGGTTCGTGACCGGCGAGAGCAGGCCGCCGGCCGACGCGGCGCCGCCCGCCGTGCCGGTCGCGCTGCCCGACAGGCCGCCGAGCAGGTTGGTGACCGGCGTGAGCAGCGCGGAGAGGCCGGCCGCCGGCGTCGCGCCCGAGGTGCCGGAGGTGCCCGACGACGTCGAGCCGGACGAGCTGCTGCCCGAGCTGCCGCCGACCGAGGCGCCGAGGCCGAGGTTCAGGCCGAGCGAGCCGGTCAGGTTCAGCAGCGGGCCGAGCGGGTTGGTGCCGCTTGATCCGCTCGAGCCGTTGAGCGCGCCGCCGGTGGCCGTCACCGTGTTGCCGAGCGTGGTGACGACGTTGCCGAGGTCCTTGCCGATCTGGTTGCCCGTCGCACTGGAGATCGCCGAGCCGGCGCTGCCGAGGCCGGAGCCGAGCGTGCCGAGCAGCGTGTTGACGGGGGCGCCGAGGCCGGTGGCCGCACCGATCGTCTGCGTGGCGTTGGTCAGGCCGTTGGTGATCGGGTTGATCAGCGTGGCGACCTGCGTTTCGATCTGCTGGACCGGTGCGCTGCCAAGCACGGTGCCGAGGCCCGTGCCGACGTTGCCCACCACGCCGCCGAGCGTGCCGACCGTCGAGCCGAGCGCCTGCGTGACCGGAGCCAGCGGCGCGAGCGGGCCGCCGCCGAGGGCGCTCACCGCGCTGCCGAGCGACTGGACGGCGTTCGACGCGTTCGAGACGAGCGTGGCGGTCGAGGCGAGCGTTGGTCCGAGCGGGTTGGCCGAGGTGCCGATCTGGCCGAGGCCGTTGGCGAGGCCCTGACCGACCGAGACGATGCCGTTGCCGAGGCTGTTGACCGCGACGCCCACGCCGGCCGTGGTGCCGCCGGCCAGTGCGGGGTTGACCACGGCGACCTGGGTGCCGGTGTCGGCGACGGTCGTGCCGGTGGCGGTGACGACGTTGCCGAGCTGCTGGATGATCGTGCCGAGGGGGCTGGAGCTGGTGCCTGAGGTGCCTGACGTACCGGAGGTGCCCGATGTGCCGGAAGTACCCGAGGTGCCTGACGTACCCGAGGTGCCGGAAGTACCGGAAGTGCCGGAGGTACCGGAAGTGCCGGACGTACCGGAAGTGCCCGACGTACCCGAAGTGCCTGACGTACCGGAAGTACCCGAGGTGCCGGAAGTACCCGAGGTGCCGGAAGTACCCGAGGTGCCGGAAGTACCCGAGGTGCCGGAAGTGCCCGAGGTGCCGGAAGTACCCGACGTGCCGGAAGTGCCCGACGTGCCGGAGGTACCCGAGGTGCCGGAAGTGCCCGAGGTGCCGGAAGTACCCGAGGTGCCGGATGTGCCCGAGGTACCGGAAGTACCCGACGTGCCGGAGGTACCCGAGGTACCGGAAGTACCCGACGTGCCGGAAGTACCCGACGTGCCGGAGGTACCCGAGGTACCGGAAGTACCCGACGTGCCGGAAGTGCCCGAGGTACCAGAAGTGCCTGAGGTACCGGAAGTACCCGAGGTACCAGAACTTCCCGACGTACCAGAAGTACCCGAACTCCCCGACGACCCACCAGACGACCCGCCCGACGTCCCCGACGTGCTCTGAATCCCGAGGCCGCCACCCGCAGGCGTATACAACCCGTCCGAACCGCCGCAGCCCTGCAACGCGAGCAGCGACGAAGCGCCGATGGCGATCGCGGTCTTCTTGAATAGCGTGCGCATGATGTCCTCACAGAAAAAGTAATGTTCTGTAAGGGCAGGTTGCAAATTCCGGGCCACGCAGGCTGATTCACAAAAATCGTGAATTTGGAGATAGATCGATCGAGAAAAAGTGATTCATTCGCTTTAAACGCGACGATTCCGGAAAATCGTCAACGCCAAAATCCGAATGTTCCGGCGTGCTACGTTACGCCCCCCGCACGACCGCGTAACGGTACGCGGGGCGCAGGGGGCACAAGGAAGGGGGCACCGACGCCCGCCCGCGCAACCGTCAGACCAGCCCGGCCGGCCGTCGCGTCGGCGGAATCGGCGCATCGTCGAGCGCACCGAGGAAACCGGCCGTCCACCAGTGCACGTCGTACTTGCGGATCTCGGCGAGCAGCGCCGTGTGCCGCTCCACGCGTTCTTCCAGCGGCATCGTCAGCGCAGTGTGGATCGCGCGCGCCGTGCCCTGGATGTCGTACGGGTTCACCAGCAGCGCGTCGGTCAACTGCTCGGCCGCGCCCGCGAAACGCGACAGCACGAGCACGCCCGGATCCCTGGCGTCCTGCGCCGCGATGAACTCCTTGGCGACCAGGTTCATGCCGTCGCGCAGCGGCGTGACGAGCGCCACGCGGCTCGCGCGGTAGAGGCCGGGCAGCGAGGTGCGATCGAGGCTGCGGTGGATGTAGCGCACCGGCATCCAGTCGAGCTCGCCGTAGTCGCCGTTGACCGAGCCGCACAGCGAATCCATTTCCTGGCGCAGATGATCGTAGGCGTCCACGTCCTCGCGGCTCGGCGCGGCGATCTGGATCAGCGTCGCGCTCTTGCGCATCTCGGGGTAGCGGTCGAGCATCTCGCGGAACGCCTGCACGCGTTGCGGCAACCCCTTCGAATAGTCGAGCCGGTCCACGCCGAGCAACAGCTTGCGGCGCGAGTATTCGTCGCGCATCTGTTCGTATACGTTCAGGCCGTCGTCGTCGGTGGCCATCTGCGAGAAGCCGTCCACGTCGATGCCGATCGGGAATGCGCCCACTCGGACGTTGCGGCCGAACGCGCGCAGGTATTCGCCGTCCACGAACTCGGCGTTGGCCTCGGCTTCGGCGTAGCGCACGAAATGCGTGACGTCGGTATGCGCCTGGAAGCCCACCAGGTCGTACGCGCACAGCGAGCGCATCAGCCATTCGTGTTCGGGGATCGCGGCCATCACGAGCGGCGGCGGCACCGGAATATGCAGGAAGAAACCGATCCGGTTGCGGCAGCCTTGCGCGCGCAGCTCGGTGGCGAGCGGGATCAGGTGATAGTCGTGCACCCAGATCACGTCGTCGGGCTTCAGCAGCGGCATCAGCTTCTGCGCGAACAGGCGGTTCACGCGGCGGTAGGCGTCGCCGAACTGCACGTCGAAGTTGGCCAGATCGAGCCGGTAGTGGAACACCGGCCACAGCACGTTGTTCGCGTAGCCGAGGTAGTAGTTGTCGTAGTCGCGCTGCGACAGATCGATGGTCGCGAGCTTCATGTTGCCGGCGTCGCGGATCTGCACGTCCTGGGTGGACGGGTCGGCTTCGGTGAGCTTGCCGCTCCAGCCGAACCAGATGCCGCCGCGCTGCTGCAGGCTTTCGTTGAGCGCGACGGCCAGGCCGCCGGGTGCTTCGTTGTCCGGATCGGCTGTCCGGTTCGATACCACGATGAGACGGCTCACGAAACTCTCCTGATGAACGGTGATGGAAGGCGCGATCCGCCTCGCGACGCCGCTGCGCCGGCGGGCCGGGCAGCGGTCGGGCAGGCATCGGTCAGCGCGCCTGGCGGAGCGAGGGGGGCGCTGGCCGATATGAACCCGGCGCAGGAGGATCGGACAGGACGGTGACGCGGTTCGGCGTGGGCCGCATCTCGCGCGGGCACGCGGCGAGACGGGATACCGGGCACGGCGTGAAGCACGCCGAGGCAAGGCCGCACGGCGGCGCTGCCGGGCGTCGTGCGTGGCGCTGGGCCGGACGACGAACGAGCCCAGCGTACACCATCAATAAGGCGTGTGTTCAGGATGCTCGTTGGCGCAAGCTGCCTAATGTCGCATTCGGCACGGTCGACAGCAGCGTATGAATCGCGAAGCCGACATCCGCGCGCGCGAGGTCGAACCACACCGCCATCCGCTCGCGATGCGCGTCGATATGCGAGACATAGACGCCGAGCGGCGAGCGCAGCAGCGCGCGGCGTTGCGCGCACAGATAATCGGCGGCGCCTTCGAGCGTGATCGGCAGCAGCACGCGGGGGCTGTCCTCGCGATCGGCCGGCGCGGTGCGGCGGGCGGGTTGGCGTGCCGCGCGCACCGGGCCGATCGAGGCGACCGGGCGAAGCTGGCGGGAGATCGGCGTGACGGACGTTGCACTGCGGGAGACGGGCATGATGTCGGCGGCGGGCCGCGGTAACGAACATGGCCTCACGTTACGCCGGGGCGTGTAAACGTCTCGCAAAAATATTGGCGTGCGCGGCAAAGAAGCGGCAAGCGACCGGCGGGGCGGTGCGCGCGGGCCGATATGGCCGGTGCGCCCGGTTGCGATGACGGAGCAAATGGCGGAGGGGGCGAAGCGTGGCGGGCGGCGCAATCGGCGAGAACCACCGCGCTGTCGGCCTGCGAATTCGATGCAGTGCAGCAATCGGCGTGCCTGAAATAAACCCAAAAAGGGCCGGTTCGGCCGTGGATCAGGGCCGAGCGCGCCGCATCACGCGTCGTAGCCCGGTTCGGCCGCCGTGGCGCCGGCCGCGTCGCCGCGCTGGCGGTTCGCCACGAAATCGTTGACCAGCACGATCGCCGCGCGGCAGGCGTCGAGATCGAGGGCGTGGATCGTGTTGGCCGGATCGAGGCCGAGCCGGGTGGCGAGCCAACGGATGCCCTTGGCGCGCGCCTCGAACGCGTTGCAGCCGTCGCGGCGCATCTTGGCGGCCACCAGCGGTTCGAGCGCCGCGTGCAGATCCGATTTCGCCTGCCGCAACTCGGCGTTGGCGAGCCGGCCGAGCGGCACGTGGCGGCGGCTGCGCGGAAACACGCCGATCCAGGCATCGCACGGCGGGCAGACCCACAGCTCGCCGTGCTCGTCGCGATACGGGTAGGCGGCATCGCCGAAACGCGCAAGCTGCGCCTTCTCGCCGCAATAGTCGCAGACGGGTTGAGGCAGGGCGGGAACGGGGCGGCCAACGCGCATGACGGGAGGATCGGCGACGGGATCGAAGTGGAATCAGCGCACAGTATAAGGATCTCGCCGCGCCGCCTGCCATCCCGGCGTGCCGGCGCGGCAGCGCGCCGCGCCCGCCGCGTCAGGCCAGCACCACGCCCTGCGGATCGCAGATCCGGTTGCGGCCGGCCGTTTTCGCGTGATAGAGCGCGGTGTCGGCCAGGTTGACGAACGCGGCATCGCTGGCGGCGGATGCCTCGCGCGTGGTGACGATGCCGATGCTGACCGTCACGCGCCCATAGGCGCTGGTCGCGTGCGGCAGCGCCAGGTCGTAGATCGAGCGCCGCACCTGTTCGCCGAACCGGGCCGCGCCCTGCGCATCGGTATCGGGCAGCGTCACGACGAACTCCTCGCCGCCGTAGCGCGCCATGCTGTCGGTCGCGCGGCGCGCACACAGGGCCAGCACGCGGCCGACCTCGCGCAGCACCTCGTCGCCGGCCGGGTGCCCGTAGTGATCGTTGTAAGCCTTGAACTGGTCGATATCGACGAACAGCAGCGCCAGCGGCCGGCCGGTTCGTTGTGCGCGCAACCACTCGCCATGCAGCGTGGCGTCGAACGCGCGCCGGTTGCCGAGGCCCGTCAGCGCATCGGTGCGGGTCAGCCGGTAAAGCTGCTGCTCGACCTGCTGGCGCAGCCGCAGCTCGTGCGCGAGCAGCATCGAGCCGGCCGCCACCACCAGCGAGAACACCGCCACGATCGCGCCGAGCCGTTCCGCGCGATGCCGCCATTCGAGGTAGATGTCGCTCTCCGCCGGCGCCACGTCGACGATGATCGGCAGCGCCGGCAGCCGCTTGTACACATACAGCCGCCGCGTGCCGTCGAGCGAGGCCAGGCCGGACACGGCGCCTTCGGGCTGGCGCATCGCATCGAGATACACGGTGGAGCGGCTCACGTCGCGGCCCACCATGCTGGTGTCGAACGGCAGCCGGGTGATCAGCGCGCCGTTGGTGCCGAGCACGGCGGCCGAGCCGTGCGGGCCGACCGACAGGCCGTCGAGCAGCGAGCGGAAATAGTCGACGCTGAGCGCGCCCACCACCACGCCGCCGAATGAACCGTCGGCGTTGTCGATGCGGCGCGACAGCGTCAGCATCGCCTGCCCGCCGTGCAGCGGCGACGCGTAAGGCTTGCTGATGTAAAGGCCGATCTCGGGATGGCTGCGGTGGATCGCGATGTCTTCGCGATCCAGCAGGTTGGCCACCGGCGGTGCGTCGGAGCGCGAATCGAGCACGATGTTGCCGCCGGGGTCGACCACGTAGATCGTGCCGAGGTAGCGCCCGGTGGTGGCGCGGTCGAACAGCACGAGGTTGCGCAGCTTCGGCGGCAGCGCCATCACCTGCGGCTGGCGCATGCCATCCACCACGGCCTGCAACGACAGATCGTATTGTTCGACGCTGCGGGCGATGTCGCGTTCGAGCACGAGCACCAGGTTGCGGGCATTGCCGGCTGCGCGCTGGTAGGCATCCGAGCGCGACTGGAACAGCACCAGCGCGCTGAGCGCCCAGAAGAACACCAGCAGCACGCCGCCCGCCAGCAGAACGCCGGCCGGGGTCAGCAGGCGTGAGGCGGCCAGCTTCCACGAGCGGGGCGTCGGATCGGGCAGGCGGTCGGCGGGCATCAGGATGTCGGGCGGAACGATATCTGGGCAGGGCGGACGGGGTGACGCTTCGCAGCAGCCGGCGACGGGCGCGCGGCGGCATGTAACGCGATTATCGGAGGAAATCGATGCTTCGTGCGTGACAGTGTCGACCTCGTCCCGAACAGTGGCGCGCGCGAAACAGCGCGGGCCGTAATGCGACGCAGCATGGTTGCACGGGCACGGATCGCCGCCGCGCCCGTCTGCCGATTCCGTTCAGATACTGAGATCGGACAGCAACTGGTCGGCCAGGAAATCGCACGGCGGCCGGTTCGAGCGCGCGCTGCGCGCCAGCACGATGTCGAGATCGGGCAGCGCCGGCAGCCCGTGCGCCGGCCCCTGCTGCGAGAAATGCGCCGGCACCGCGCAGCGCGCCAGCGGCGCGATCGCCAGCCCGGCCTCCACCATGCTGAACAGGCCCATCAGGCTCGGGCTTTCGTACGAAGTGCGAAATGCGATGCCGGCCGCTTCGAGCGAACGGATCGCGTTGGCGCGTGCGACGCTGCCCGCGCCGAACAGCGCGACCGGCAGCGGCCGCTCGTCCCACACCGCGCCGCCCGACGGCGGCCCGGCCCAGACCATCGGCTCGGCGCGCACGAACGCGCCGTTCAGGCCGCGCATGCGCGTCACGCAGGCCAGGTCGATCTTGTTGTCCTTGAGCAGCGGCGCGAGCGCGCGGCTCGGCAGCCCGACCACCTGGATCTCGACCTTCGGGTAGCGCGCCGAGAATTTGCGCAGCACCGGCGGCAGCAGCGACGAGGCGTAATCGTCGGGCACGCCGATCGTCACGCGGCCCTTGACCTCGGGGTGGACGATCGCCGCCCAGGCCTCCTCGCGCAGCGCGAGCAGGCGGCGCGCGTAGGCAATCAGGGTTTCCCCGTCGGGCGTGACGGTCACGTTGCGCGCGCCGCGCACGAACAACTGCTTGCCGAGCGATTGCTCCAGCGCGCGAATCTGCATGCTCAACGCCGACTGCGAACGGTGCACGCGCGCCGCGCCGCGCACGAAGCTGCCCGCATCGGCCACGGCCACCGCCATCGCCAGCACATCGAGATCGAAGGATTTCATTGCCATCAGAAAAGCTGATCAAAGTGATCAATATAACGCGTTTGTCTGATTGGAAGGCGCTGCGCATACTGGCTTCGCCTTCACAGCGGAGATGCAAGGATGTTTGCGGATTACGACGAATTCCGGCGCCAGGGAATGCGCCTCGACATGTCGCGCGGCAAGCCCGCGCCCGAGCAGCTGGACCTCGCGACGCGGCTGTTCGCCGAGGCCGGCGACCCCGGCTGGCTGGCGCGCGACGGCGCGGATTGCCGCAATTACGGCCTCGGCGCGGGCCTGCCCGAAGCGCGCGAATTCGGCGCGGCGCTGCTCGACGCGGCCCCGGAGCAGGTGGTCGCGGCCGGCAATTCGAGCCTCGAACTGATGCACGACGTGCTCGCGTTCGCCGTGCTGCACGGCCTGCCGGGCGGCAGCCCGTGGCGCGGCGGCGAGGTGGCGATGCTGTGCCCGGTGCCGGGCTACGACCGGCATTTCGCGATCTGCGAGGCGCTCGGCATCCGCATGATCGCCGTGCCGATGCGCGACGACGGCCCCGACATGGATGTGGTCGAGGCGCTGGTGCGCAGCGACGCGTCGATCCGCGGCATCTGGTGCGTGCCGCGCTACAGCAACCCGACCGGCGCGGTCTACTCGGCCGACACGGTGAGGCGGCTCGCAGCGCTGCCGGCCGCGGCCGCCGATTTCCGGCTGATGTGGGACGACGCCTACCGTTTCCACCACCTGACCGACGCGCCGCGCGCCGTGCCGGACATCCTGCCGGCCTGCGAGGCGGCGGGCCATCCCGATCGCGCGTTCGTGTTCGCGTCGCTGTCGAAGGTCACGTTCGGCGGCGCGGGCGTGGCGTTCCTGGCCGGCTCGGCGCGCAACGTCGGCTGGTGGTTGCGCCACGCGGGCGTGCGCTCGATCGGGCCGGACAAGCTGAACCAGTTGCGGCACGTGCACGCGCTGCGCGACCGTGCCGGGCTGGAAGCGTTGATGGCAGGCCATCGGGCGCTGCTGCGGCCGAAGTTCGAGACGGTGGAGGCGGTGTTCGCCGAGCGGCTCGGCGGGATTGCGGAGCTGAACTGGACGCGGCCCGAGGGCGGCTATTTCGTCAGCCTCGACTTGCCGCCGGGGCATGCGAAGCGTGCGGTGGCGCTGGCAGGCGAGGCCGGGCTGGTGCTGACGCCGGCCGGCGCGGCGTTTCCGCTCGGCGACGATCCGCTCGACCGGCATTTGCGGATCGCGCCGTCGTTCCCGTCGCCGGACGTGGTGCGCGCCGCGGCGCACGGGATTGCCGTGTCGGTGCGGCGGGCGCTGGAGATCGGTTGAGCGGGCGGGGCAGCGCCCGTCCGCCGATCAGTGCCTCAGTGTGTTTCGCACTTCAGGTTGGCCTTCGGCACGTCGATCATGATCGGATAGGTGCCCTGATCGAGATCGACGCGCGCCACCACGGTGGTGACGGCGCTGTCGCTGTCGTCGTAGACGCTGACGCGGTCGTGCCGCAGGCTGGTCAGGCCGGCGCAGCCCGAGGCGCGGCCTTCGTCGGAAATCTTGCAGGTGATCTGGTTCGTCATCAGGTAGCGGAACTGGTCGCTCTGGGGCAGCTTCAGGTATTCGCGCAGGCTGGCCGGCGTGCCGGCCACGCCGTTGGCGGTGCCGATCGCGCAGGGTTCGGCCGCGGCGCCGCTCGCGGCGGTGTCGGCCAGCGCGGCCGTGCCGAACAAGGCGCAGGCCGATACAAGGGCTGATGCAAGGGCCGATGCGATCAGATGCTTCATGGTGCGGGTCCCGGTTCTGGATCGAAGTGCGCGATTGTAATCGGATCGCGCGCGCGGCGTGGCCGGGCCGGGGCCGGCCACGCCGCGCGGGAGCGGCTAGCGCCCGGTGGCGGTGCGCACCGCGGGCTGCGACAGGTCCGGCGCATCAGTCGCGGCTTGCGCGGCCTCGCCGAGGATCCAGTCGGTGGTGGCCGCCGCTTGCGTGACGGGCAGCATGTGGCCGCCGTCCACCAGCGTCAGCGCGACGCTGTCGAGCTTCTGCTTGAGGCCTTCGCCGTGCTTGCGGTAGTCGAGGATGGCGTCGTTGCGGCCGTACAGCACGCCGACCGGCACGCCGAGCGTCGGATAGCGGCGCTCCATGTCGGGCAGATCCTCGGGCGCGGCCACCAGGTCGGACGACGCGGCGTAGAACGCGTCCGGCCGCAGCCCCATCAGCCCGCCGCCCTTGATCGGGAAGTCGCGCGGCACCGGCTCCGGCGTGAAGATCGCGTCGATCGCCTTGCGGCTTTGCAGGATCATCACCGGGATGCCCATCGTCAGCGACACGAAGCGGCGCAGCGGGGCCGGGCGCAGCGCCAGGCCCTTGAACGCGGGCGGCGGCGTGGTTTCCGTGTGCGTGAGCGGGGCGATCAGCGCGATGCGGCTGATCGCATCGGGGTGGTCGAGCGCCACCGCCAGCGAGATCGCGCCGCCGAGCGAATGGCCGACCAGCAGCGGCTTGTCGAGGCCGAGCGTCTCGATGAAGCGCGCGACGGTGCGCGCCTGCGCATACACGTTGGCCTGCGAGGCCGGCCCGCGCGTCGAGCGGCCCGAGCCGGCGCGATCGACGAGGATCACGCGGTTCGACTGGGCCATGCGCGGCAGGTCGAGGTAGGCGAAGTTGCGCAACTGGCCGCACAGGCCGTGCACCAGCACGATCGGCGGGCCGCTGCCGTAATCGACGTAATGCAGGCGGTCGCCGTCGATATCGATGAATTGGCCTTCGGGCGGGAAGCGGCGCCGCACCTGGCTCGCGGTGAACAGCGTGAACACGCAGAGCACCACGAACACGGCGACGACGATGGCAATCAGTTCGGCAATCACGGCAATCCCCTTTTCTTATCGGACGGATTCGGAAGCGGTGCGGCCGGTGGCCGGCTCGGCCGGCCGGCGCGCGAAATGCATCGCGCTGTCGGTCAGCGAACCGAAGCGCAGCAGCGCGAGGTCGCGGGCGTAATTCTGATGCGATTTCCACGGGTTGCGCGCGCCCTGACGCGGCAGCAGCGCGGCGGCCCGCTGAATATAGCCGGAACTGAGGTCGACCGCCGGGCCGAGCGACATCGTGGCGGCGTCGAGCGTCGGCGTGCAACTGTCGTAGCCTTTCTCGCGCATGTGGTTGAGCAGCCGGCACACGTACTGCGCGATCAGCTCGGCCTTCAGCGTCCATGACGCATTGGTGTAGCCGAACGAGGTCGCGAGGTTCGGCACGCCGCTGGCCATCATGCCCTTGTACGAGACGGCCTCGCCGAACTCCACCGGACGGCCGTCCACGCTCACGGTCGCGCCGCCGAGCATGCGCACCTTGAGGCCGGTGGCCGTGACGATCACGTCGGCGTCGAGCGTCTCGCCGCTTTTCAGTTGCAGGCCGCCCGGCGTGAAGCGGTCGATCTCGTCGGTGACGATCGACGCGCTGCCGCCGCGCAGCGCCTTGAACAGGTCGCCGTTGGGCACCAGGCAGAGGCGCTGGTCCCACGGGTTGTAGCGCGGCGTCAGGTGCTTGCCGATATCGAAGCCGGGGTTCAGCTGGCGCTGGGCCGCGCGCAGGATGAAGCGCTTGGCGGCGTCGGGGCGCTTGCGCGCGACGCGATACACGTACATCGCGAGCATCACGTTCTTGGCGCGCACCAGCCGGTGCGCGAGGCCGGCCGGCAGCCAGCGGCGCAGGCGCATCGCGAGCTTGTCGCGCGCCGGCATCGACACGATGTAGGTGGGCGAGCGCTGCAGCATCGTCACGTGCGCGGCCTGCTGCGCCATCGACGGCACCAGCGTCACGGCGGTCGCGCCGCTGCCGATCACCACCACGCGCTTGCCGGCGTAATCGAGATCCTGCGGCCAGTGCTGCGGATGGACGATGCGGCCGCGATAGCTGTCCATCTCCGGCCAGCTCGGCGCGTGGCCGTTCTCGTAGTCGTAATAGCCGCTGCACATGTAGAGGAAGCGGCAGGTGAAGCGCAGCGTTTCGGTGTGATCGCCGCTGGTGCGTGTCACGTCCACCAGCCAGCGCGCCGCCGCCGAGTCCCAGTTTGCGCTCGTCACGCGGTGGCGGTAGCGGATCGAGCGGTCGATGCCCGATTCGCGCGCCGTGTCGCGGATGTAGTCGAGGATGGTCGCGCCGTCCGAGATCGCGTTGTCGCTGTGCCACGGACGGAAGCTGTAGCCGAGCGTGAACATGTCGGAATCCGAGCGCACGCCGGGGTAGCGGAACAGGTCCCAGGTGCCGCCGATCGCGTCGCGGCTTTCGAGGATCGCGTAGCTGGCCCACGGGCAGCGCTCGCGCAGGTGCCACGCCGCGCCCACGCCGGACAGCCCGGCGCCGATGATCAGTACGTCGAAATCGGTGCGCTGCGACGCCGGCGCCTCGCCGCCGCTCGCGGTGCGCGACGCGGGGGGCGCGTTCTCATGGGCCGTCGCGGACGGCTGCCAGCCGGTGGTGGTGTTCATGCGGCATCCCTGGTGGTGTTGGACGAGGCGGCGCCGGTGCGGCCCGCGCCGTGGCGCTGCAGATTGCGATCCCGCGATTTACGCACGAATCGCAGCACGAAGCCCTGATAGGCCGAGCCGAACAGCCGTGACAGGCGGTCGAGGCGGCGCGCGTCGGCGCCCACCAGTACGCGCCGCGCGTTGCGCTCCACGCCGGCCAGGATCTGCCGCGCGGCCGCGTCGGCCGTGGTGGCGGTGATCAGCTTGTTGGAGGCGCGGCGGTGCGTGTCGGGGTCCTGCCCGGTCAGCGCGTGGATGCGTTCATCGACGCGCGACGCGTTGACGATGTTGGTGGCCACGCCGCCCGGATGCACGCAGGTCGCGCTGACTGGCGCGCGCTCCAGCTCCAGTTCCATGCGCAGCGCCTCGGTGAAGCCGCGCACCGCGAACTTGCTGGCGTTGTAGGTGCTTTGCGTCGGCATCGCGATCAGCCCGAACAAGCTGGAGGTATTGATCACGTGGCCGTCGCCCGATTCGTGCAGGTAGGGCAGGAAGGCCTGGGTGCCGTGCACCACGCCCCAGAAGTTGATGCCCATGATCCATTCGAAATCCTGGATCGAGACGCTTTCGGCCGGCGCGGCCAGCGACACGCCCGCGTTGTTGAACACCAGGTTGACGCGGCCATGCGCGTCGCGCGCCGCCTTGGCCCAGGCGAACACGGCTTCGCGCGAGGCCACGTCGAGCCGTTGCGAGGTCACGTGCACGCCGTGCGCATGACACAGCGCCACCGTCTGCGCGAGGCCGATTTCATTGATATCGCTCAGGGCGAGATGGCAGCCGCGTCGGGCAAGCTCCACGGCGAGGCTGCGCCCCATGCCCGAGCCGGCCCCGGTGATCGCGGCAACCTTGTTCGAAAAATCCTTCATCGCTTGCCTCCCGGGGCTTGCCGCCCTGCCGAATCGCGGCTTAAATGTGGTGTTGAGCGTCACCAATTTAATGATGACAGTGAATGATGTCAAATAACGGAATGGAGAAACCCCTCGAAACCGGCCGGAAGGGCCGCCCGTATGGCGGGGTGGCGCCCGAGGCGCGAGCCGCCGAGCGGCGCGACGCGCTGATCGGGGCCGGCACGCGCCTGTTCGGCACGCTCGGCTTTCGCAAGACCACGGTGCGCGCGCTCTGCCAGGAGGCGAAGCTCAACGACCGCTACTTCTACGCGGCCTTCGATGGCACCGACGCCTTGTTGCAGGCCACTTACCAGCATCACGCCGTGCGCTTGCGCGCGGCGGTGGCGGCGGCGCTCGACGCGGCCGGAGACGGGCTGGAGGCGCGCGTCGACGCCGGCTTGCGCGCGTTCTTCGCGTTCCTGCGCGACACCTGCGCGGCGCGCGTGCTGCTGCTCGAAGTGATGGGCGTCAGCGCCGAAACCGATATCACGTACCAGCGCAACCTGCTCGAATTCGGCCGGCAGATCGTCGCGGTCGCGCGCGTGACCGATCCCGACGACCCCGAGCAGCGCGCCGATGCACGGCTCACCGGCCTCGCGCTGGTGGGCGCGATGACCAACGCCGGCGCGTCGTGGCTGCTGACCGGCTATCGCGATCCCGAGGAGCGGATGGTGCGCAATTGCCGCCGCGTGCTGCTCGGCACGCTGGCGATGTTCGATGCGGATCGCGGAGCGGAGGGCAGCGCGGATGACGGTGCGGGCAAGGAGACGGAGCCGGCCGGCCACTGACGCGCGCCGCTTCAACCGCCGAGCCGTGTCTTCAGCACCTCGACCACCGCGCGCACCTTCGCCGACGGATGATGCGTGGACGGGTAGATCGCATGAATATCGGCCTTCGGCAGCGACCAGTCGGGCAGCAGCCGCACCAGCGCGCCGGTCGCCACGTCGTGTTCCACCGCGAAGCTGGTGGCGGTGCCGAAGCCGCAGCCGGCCAGCAGCGCGGCGCGCACGGCCGGCGTCGAGTTCGAGGCGAAGCGCCGCCGGCAGCGCAGCCGCATGCGCGTGCCGTCGTCGTGCTGCAGCGGCAGTTCGAGCCGCTGCATCGAGGATAGCGTCGCATACGGCCAGTCGAGCAGCGCGGCCGGTTCCCGGGGCAGCCCGAAGCGGGCGATCGCGGCGGGGCTCGCCACCATCCAGCGCTCGAAGCCACCGATCCGCACCGCGCGATGATTCGAATCGGACAGCTTGCCTAGCCGCACGGCCAGGTCGATGCGCTCCGCCACCAGATCGACGAGCCGGTCTTCACAAATCAATTCGATATCGAGCTCGGGATGCGTGTGGTTCAGCGCGACCAGCGCCGGCGCTACCACCAGCGCGCCGTAATCGATCGGCGCGCTGACGCGCAGGCCGCCGCGCAGCGGCCCGGCGTCGCCCGCGATCGCGCTGAACGCCGCCTCGGCGGTGCCGAGGATCTCGCGCGTCGCCTCGTAGAGCGTGCGCCCGGCCTCGGTCACGCTGAGCCGCCGCGTGGTGCGCACCAGCAGGTTCGCGCCGGTTTCGGCCTCCAGCCGCTGCATGTGCGTGCTGACCATCGTCTTGGCGATGCCGAGCCGCGTGGCGGCGGCCGTCAGCGAGCCGGTTTCGACCACGGCCGCGAACACCGCCAGCCGGTTCAGATTCACGTTGCGGATGTCGATCACGTGATTGTCCAGTTTTGATGGATTGTATTTCGCTGATTATCCATCTTTCATGAACGACACAGCGGGCTTAGTCTGTCGGTACACGTCGCGGGGGAGGTTCAGCCCACCGCGATTCATGAACCGAATCGTCTATCCCATGGAGTTGTCATGTCGTCCGCCGCTCGCCCCGCCGCCCCGATCCGCCTGTACCGCGCACCGCTTTCGGGCCACGCCCATCGCGCCCAGTTGATGCTGTCGCTGCTCGACCTGCCGCACGAGCTGATCGACGTCAATCTGGCCGAGGGCGAACAGCATTCGGCCGCGTTTCTCGCGCTGAACCCGTTCGCGCAGGTGCCGGTAATCGTCGATGGCGATGTCGTGCTGGCCGATTCCACCGCGATCCTCGTCTATCTGGCCAAGCGCTACGGCGACGCGTCGTGGCTGCCGGACGACCCGGCCGGCGCGGCCGCCGTGCAGCACTGGCTCGCGCTCGCGTCGGGACCGATCATGTACGGCCCGTGCGCCGCGCGGCTGGCGACGCTGTTCAACGCGCCGTTCGATCACGCCAAAGCCGTCGGGACCGCCGAGAAGCTGCTGGTCACGCTCGACAAGGAACTGGCCGGCCGGCGCTTCGCGCTCGGCGAGACGCGCACTATCGCGGACGTGGCCGGCTATTCGTATATCGCCCACGCACCGGAAGGCGGCGTGTCGCTCGCGCCGTATCCGAACGTGCGTGCCTGGCTCGAACGCGTCGAGGCGCTGCCGGGCTTCGTCGGCATGCGCAAGTCGCCGGCGCTGGCCTGAGCCGCGCCGCGCGTCGAGTTAGTTGACCGGGAGCCAGTGCGATGAGCGATGCCGCCAGCACGATCGAACGTACGCCGGCTGAAACCGCCGACGCGCGGCGCGCGGCCGCCGGTTCACCGGACGGCTCGCCGTTTCACGCCGGCGAGCTGGCCGTGCAGCAGCAGGCCGGGGTGGACGAGTTCGCCGATGCGGCGGGACGGGTCGGCATTCGTGCGTTCATGCCCGATCAACACCGGACCTTCTACGCGCAATTGCCGTGGTTCGTGGTGGGTGGCGTCGATCGCGACGGTCAGCCTTGGGCCACGTTGCGCGCGGGCGAACCGGGTTTCGTCGATTCGCCCGATGCGCGGACGCTGCGCCTGCAGGGCGGCGCGTTGCGCGACGACCCGCTGGCCGACGCGTGGCAGCCGGGCGCGCCGTTCGGCGGGCTCGGCATCGAGCTGCCGACGCGGCGGCGCAATCGCGTCAACGGCACGGTCGCCTCGCTCGACGGCACGGCCATGTCGATTGCCGTCACGCAAAGTTTCGGCAACTGCCCGAAGTACATCCAGCGCCGCACGCCCGAACCGGTCGAACTGCCGCATCGCGCGCCGCCGCTGCACCGTGCCGAGGTGCTCGGCGAGGCCGAGCGCGAGCTGATCGCGCGGGCCGATACGTTCTTCGTGGCCAGCGCCAATCTCGACGCCGATGCGCGGGTGGCGCGCGGCGTCGATGTCTCGCATCGCGGCGGGCCGCCGGGCTTCGTGCGGGTGGACGACGAACGCACGTTGACCGTGCCCGATTACGCGGGCAATCGGTTCTTCAACACGCTCGGCAATTTCGTGTCGAATCCGCGTGCGGGCTTGCTGTTCGTCGATTTCGCGCGTGGCGATTTGCTCTATGTGGCGGCGGAGGCCGAGATCGTCTGGGACGGGCCGGATCTGGCCGCGTTCGAGGGCGCGCAGCGGCTCGTGCGCTACCGGTTGCGCGAGGTGCGGCGCAGCGAGGCGGCTTTGCCGTTCCGGTGGTCGGAGGCGGAGTTGGCGCCGCAGTTCGCGAGCGCCGCGGTGGCGCGGGTTGCCGCGCCGGCCAAGGCGGAAGCGGGTGCGGTCGATGTGTCGACGCGGGTGACCGCCGCGACCCAGGCAACCCAGGCGACCCAGGCGACCCAGGCGACCCAGGCGACCCAGGCGACCCAGGCGACCCAGGCGACCCAGGCGACCCAGGCGACCCAGGCGACCGCCGCGACCCAGGCAACCCAGGCAACCCAGGCAACCCAGGCAACCCAGGCAACCCAGGCAACCCAGGCAACCCAGGCAACCCAGGCAACCCAGGCAACCCAGGCAACCCAGGCAACCCAGGCAACCCAGGCAACCCAGGCAACCCAGGCAACCGCCTGGTTCACCCTGCGCGTCGTCGCGACGCGCGACGAGGCCCCCGGCATCCGCTCGTTCCACTTCGAACGCGCCGACGGCACGCCGTTGCCGCGCCACGACGGCGGCCAGCACCTGACGCTGCGCATTCCGATGCCGGGCGAGGCTGCGCCGCTGGTGCGCAGCTACACGCTGTCCGACGCGGCAGGCGGCCCGACCTGGCGCATCAGCGTGAAGCGCGATGGCGCCGGCTCGTCGCGGCTTCACGAGATGTTGCAGGTGGGCAGCCGGATCGAGGCGCGCGGGCCGGGCGGCACTTTCCGGCTCGATCGCGCCGGCGTGCGGCCGGTTGTGATGCTGTCGGCCGGGATCGGCATCACGCCGATGCTCGCGATGCTGCGCGAACGCGCGGCGGCGTCGCACGGACCCGTTGCGCCGCGCGTGGTGTTCTTTCACGGCGCGCGCCATGCGGCGGACCGGCCGTTCGTCGACGAACTGGCCGATTGCGTGCGCCGCGATCCGACCTTGACCGTGCATCTGTTCGACAGCCAGCCCGCGCCGGCCGGTGGCGATGGCCATCATGCGGGCCGCCTCGGCATCGATGCGCTGCGTCGCTTGCTGCCGTTCGATACCTACGATTTCCATATTTGCGGCCCGTCGGCGTTCATGACCGAGATGGTCGAAGGCCTGCGCGCGCTCGAGGTGCCCGAGGCGCGGATTCATTACGAGGCGTTCGGGCCGTCGAGCGTGCCGCGGCGCGCCCGCACGCCGGAGATTGCGGTCGCGGCTGACGTGCCGGCAGCGGAAGCGGCATCGGCCTCGTCAGCTGTCGTCGAATTTCGCCGCAGCGGTGTGACGGCGGACTGGTCGCCGTTGGACGGTTCCCTGCTCGAACTGGCCGAGGCGCGCGGCATCGACGCGTTGTCGAGTTGCCGGGTCGGCGCATGCGGCACCTGCACGGTGCGCGTGCTCGAAGGCGGCGTGTGCTACCCGCAGCCGCCCGACGCCGACGTCGGGCAGGGCGAAGCGCTCGCCTGCGTGGCCCGTCCGGCCTGCGCGGCCGGCGATGCGCCGGTGCGCGTGGTGCTCGATCTCTAGCGCTTGCGATTGCCGGACGACGTGCGTTCGCGTATCGCAGCCGTTACGATGCGGGCACGGCAAGCTCCGCCGTGCCCGACACGAGAGGCAATCAGGATGGACCCCCAAACCTTGATCGACGCGGCTACGCAGGCGCGCGAGCACGCCTACGCGCCTTACTCGCGGTTCCGCGTCGGCGCGGCGCTGGCCACGCACGACGGCCGAATCTTTCATGGCTGCAATGTGGAGAACGCCGCGTACGGGCTGTGCAATTGTGCCGAACGCACGGCGTTGTTCGCGGCGATCGCGGCCGGTTGCCGGCCCGGCGATTTCACGGCGCTGGCGGTAGTGGGGGAAACGGAAGGGCCGATCGCGCCGTGCGGCGCCTGTCGGCAGGTGATGATGGAGCTGGGCGGGCCGGCTTTGCCGGTGGTGCTGGCGAACCTGCGCGGCGATGTGCGGCAGACGACGGCGCAGGCGCTGTTGCCCGGAGCGTTCTCGCTCTGAGAAACGCCGCGCAGTGCGCCGAGGCGGACCTCAGACCTGCACCAGCCCTTGCGCGTCGTGAATCGTGATTTGCCGGCCGCGCGAATCGATCAGGCCGTTGCGCTGAAATTTCGACAACATGCGGCTGACTGTTTCGAGCGTCATGCCGAGATAGCAGCCGATTTCCTCGCGTGTCATGCGCAGATTGAATTCGGCCGCCGAATAGCCGCGTGCCTTGAAGCGCGCCGACAGATTGAGCAGGAACGACGCCACACGCTGTTCGGCCGTCATCGTGCCGAGCAGCATCATGACGCGCGATTCGCGGACGATCTCGCTGCTCATCATCTGATACACATGCTGCTGAAGCAGCCGCATTTCGCGGCAGGCGGCTTCGAGCTGGGCGAACGGAATCACGCAGACGGTGCTGTCTTCGAGCGCGATCGCGTTGCAGTGATGCTCGCTTTCACTGACGCCGTCGAGGCCGAGCGTATCGCCGGTGATCTGGAAGCCGGTGACCTGCTCGCGGCCGTCGCGATGCACGACGAGGGTTTTGAACGAACCGGTGCGCACCGCATAGAGGCTCGCGAACGGATCGTGTGCGCGGAACAGCGCATCGCCGCGCTTGACGTGGCGCGTGGTGCAGATCATGGCATCGAGCCGACGGTATTCGGTATTCGTGAACGTCGCAGGCATGCACACATTGCGGGTTGCGCAACTTGAGCACCGTGCGCCGGGCAGCTTGGGCGCATCGAATCGGACGGACGCCGTGGGCGGCTCATGAGCGATCGTAGCGGGCGTCGTGGCAATCGGCATAGTTGGCTCGGCGAAGAGGTTGGCGGCGGCGCGCGTGGGCGAGCGTGTCGATGGTGCGACAGGCCAGCTCGAACTCGGTGGTTTTGTCGAAGAAGTAATGGGCGCCGGCTTTCTGGCTCGCGGCCCGAAAGGCGGGGCCGGACAGATTGGTGAGGATGACCGTGACGACGTGCGGCGCGAAACGCGCGAGCGTGCCGAGCAGTTCGAGCCCGCTGCCGGACGGCAGGCGCAGCTCGATGACGGCGACGTGAGCGTGGCTCGAGACGATCCCGGCAAACGCCACTGCGTGATCTTCCGATTCGCCGACGACGGCGACGCCGGCCAACGGTTCGAGCAGGGCCGCGATCCGCTTGCGAATCGCAACGGCCGGCTCGACGACATATACGCGGAGGAGATTGGAATCCATCTGACCAATATAGCGAGCCGGGCGAGCCGGTGAAATCGGCGTCAGACGAAAGTGGGGTAGGTGATTCGCTTAAAGATGTAGGCAGATTCCTACAGTTTTACAAAAGCATGACGATGCGGCGACGGGCCCCGCCGAGGCTCATTTTGCGTCGTTATAGACAGTCGCCCGCGACACGCCCAGATGCTGCGCGATGATCTCCATCGCGCGCCGCACTTCCAGGTAGCCGTCTTCCTTCAGCACCTGCATCAGCGCGCGACGCTGCTCGGTCTTCAGCGAGCGCGGCGTGGTGGCGAGCGTCATCGCGAAACGGTCGATCCGCTCGCGGATCGCGTCGGCATTGGCCGGGTCGAGCGTTTCGCCGACCGGATCGGCGCCGGTCTGGCAGAACTGGTTCAGCACGCCCTGGATGCCGCGGAACAGCGTGACGTCGACGTTCAGGCACAGCGCGGCGACGTAATGGCCTTGGGTGTCCTTGATGCCGATCGAGGTGCTCTTGGCCGTGCGGCCGTCGGCGAACCGGTTCGCGTAGTTCGCCAGCACCGACGGGTAATCGTCGTTGGCGATGCGCGCAAGGCCCAGCTCGGTGGTCGGATCGCCGACCGCGCGCCCCGACAGATTGTTGTGGATCGCGACGATCGAATTCTCGGGCGTGCGCAGGTCATGGACGACCACTTCGGTGAACGGCGCGAACATCTCGCCAAGCCCCTGCGCGATCGTGTTGATCTGCTCGATCAGCGACGCCTGTTCGGACGGGGAGGACTTCTGGGTCATATTGGACGTTTTATCCGGGATTTGACGAGTATTGTAACCACGCGGGGCGCGACGGCAAGGCAGGGCGGCGCGCATCCCGATTCGGGTAGAATCCGAGCCGCGCGCGAGCCGCGCCGGCGCCTGCCGGCGGCCCGGCAGCCCCATCCGGGCGGCTGCGGCCGGCCAAGCGGGCGCCGCCCGCCTGCCCCTTGCCAGTTCGATATGTCATTACCCGCACCGCACTCCACGTCTGCCTCCGCTTCCACCCCCCAGCTCAAGCGCAGCCTCAAGGCGCGCCACCTCACGATGATTGCGATCGGCGGCTCGATCGGCACCGGCCTGTTCGTCGCGTCCGGTGCATCGATCTCGCAGGCCGGCCCTGGCGGCGCGATGCTCGCCTATCTGCTGATCGGCGTGATGGTTTACTGCCTGATGATGAGCCTCGGCGAGATGGCCGCCTTCATGCCGGTGTCGGGTTCGTTCGCCACCTACGGCGCGAAATACGTGGACGAGGGTTTCGGTTTCGCGCTCGGCTGGAACTATTGGTACAACTGGGCGGTGACCATCGCGGTGGAACTGGTGGCCGCGCAGCTCGTCATGCATTACTGGTTTCCGCAGGTGCCCGGCATCTGGTGGAGCGCGCTGTTCCTCGGCCTGATGTTCCTGCTCAACGTGATGACCGTGCGCGGCTTCGGCGAGGCCGAATACTGGTTCGCGCTGATCAAGGTGGTCACGGTGCTGGCGTTCATCGCCACCGGCCTGCTGATGATCTTCGGCATCCTGACGGGCGGCCCGTCGCCGGCCTGGGCCAACTTCGCGATCGGCGACGCGCCGTTCGCGGGCGGCTTGCCGGCGATGATGGGGGTGGCGATGATCGCCGGCTTCTCGTTTCAGGGCACCGAGCTGATCGGCATCGCGGCCGGCGAATCGGAGAACCCGCGCACCACCATTCCGCGCGCGGTGCGTCAGGTGTTCTGGCGCATCCTGCTGTTCTACGTGTTCGCGATCTTCGTGATCGGCATGCTGGTGCCGTATACCGACCCGAGCCTGCTCAAGAGCGACGTGACCGACGTGGGCGTGAGCCCGTTTACGCTGGTGTTCCGTCACGCGGGCCTGGCGTTCGCGGCCGGTGTGATGAACGCGGTGATCCTGACCGCCGTGCTGTCGGCCGGCAACTCGGGCATGTATGCGTCGACGCGGATGCTCTACAACCTCGCCACCGAGGGCCGCGCGCCGCGCGTGTTCGCTAAGCTGTCGAAGGGCGGCGTGCCGCGCAACGCGCTGTATGCCACCACGGCGGTGGGCGCGCTGTGTTTTCTCTCCTCGCTGTTCGGCGACAAGACCGTGTACCTGTGGCTGCTCAACACCTCGGGCATGACGGGTTTCATCGCGTGGCTCGGCATCGCGGTCAGTCACTATCGCTTCCGCAAGGGCTTCGAGAAGCAGGGCTTCGCGCCCGGACAGTTGCCGTATCGTTCGAAGCTGTTCCCCTACGGGCCGATCTTCGCGTTCGTGCTGTGCATCGTGATCGCGCTCGGCCAGGACTATCAGGCCTTCCTGTCGAGCCGGATCGACTGGGTCGGCGTGATCGCCACCTATGTCGGCATTCCGCTGTTCCTGGCGATCTGGCTCGGCTACCGGCTGCTGCGCAAGAGCCGCCTGGTGCGCTACGAGGACATGGAGATCGCGCCCTGGCTCGACGGCGGCGCGCGGCGCGAAGCGCTGCGCAACGATCCGGCTGAAAATATCTGAATCCGATGCGGAAGCAATGCCCGTTCCCGGCTGGGTCGCAGCCTTGCAGCATGCGGCCGAGCCGTAGTTTTGGCGATTTTTCCGCGTATTGCCGCTTCGCAGCGCAAAATTTTTTTCCCGTCGTTTGCCGCTGTTTTCGCGCGTGACGCGCTGCGGCGTGCCTGCCGCGAGGCGCGCCCCTGCCTAGCACTCGGGACAATCCCGAATGCCTTGCCACTGAAGGCATTTCAGGCAATTTGGTTTGCTATCCTCATTATCCGTTTTGGCATGATCGAGCACCGCCAGCCCGTTGCGCACGCCGCTTAGCGACGATGCCGATCCTTCGGGATCGGACCCCGAAGGGTAGACGCTTTCTCGAAATTGCCCTTATACTGCGTTCCAGGTTTTCGACTTTCACAGCGCGTTGCACACCGATAAGTGCACGATCGCAGCAAGTGTAAAAGTCGGTTCATCCTTCCCATCGATCGGAGCGTCCTGCTCCTGCGGTGCCGGCACGTTCGTGCGGCCGCATCCCTGCCATCGCAAGATGGTGCCTTTGGTCTGGGCAGCGCACGCGCGCTATCCGTGCTGAACATGACAATCTAACGAACGCGTTGCGTTCACGCAGGATGCCGAACGGTTTGCGCCGTCCGGCACCGATGCCGTTTTTGTCGGTTCGATCCCGGCATGACCGGGATCCGTACCTTCCATTCGCGACGCCTTTTGGCGTGCTCGCGGCGCGCGGCCATTCGCGTGCGCCGTTTCGAAAAGGAGGCGTATCTCATGACTCGACGCACTGTCCGTTTGGCGGGCAGCCTGTTAATCGCCGTCGCCTTGATCGGCTGGATCGCCAACGCGATCGGCATCGATACCTGGCGGCAGCACTCGGGCGATCTCGTGTATTACACGGGCCGGCATTTGATGCTCGTGGGCTACTCGATGGCGCTCGCGATTCTTGTCGGCATTCCCGCCGGCGTGACGTTGAGCCGCCCGTCGCTGGCGCGCCAGGCCGAACGCTTCATGCAGGTGTTCAACATCGGCAATACCGTGCCGTCGCTGGCGGTGCTGGCGATCGCGCTCGGCATCTTCGGCATCGGCGACGTGCCCGCGATCATCGCGCTGTTCTTCGCGTCGCTGCTGCCGATCACGCGCAACGCCTACGAAGGCATGCGCAACGTGCCGGCCTCGTTGCGCGAGGCGGCGCGCGGCCTCGGCATGACGCCGTGGCAATCGCTGATGCGCGTCGAGCTGCCGAATGCGCTGCCGATCATCGTCGGCGGCGTGCGCACGGCGCTCGCGATCAACGTCGGCACCGCGCCGCTCGCCTACCTGATCGGCGCCGACAGCCTCGGCACGCTGATCTTCCCGGGCATCTATCTCGACAACCAGCAGATGCTGCTGCTCGGGGCGGCCTCCACCGCCGTGCTCGCGCTGCTGCTCGATGGCATCGTCGCGGCCGGCAGCCGGCACGTGATCGCGCGTAACGGAGGTGCGGCATGAGCTTTCTGACACGCATTCGCACGCTGTTGCGCAGGCTCGCGCTTGCTACGCAGTCCGCATCGATTCTCCCGGCGCGACGCGCGGGCACCGCCGCGCGTTTCGCCTCGGCTCGCAAGTTCGTGGCGATCGCCATGCTGGCGCCGCTCGGCGCGCTGGTCGGCACGCCGGCCCATGCGCAGACGCTGAACGTCGGCGGCAAGAACTTCACCGAGCAATACGTGCTGGCCGAGATCACCACGCAGTATCTGCGCTCGCGTGGCTACACGATCGAGACGCGCACCGGCCTCGGCTCGGTGCTGCTGCGCAGCGCGCTCGAGAACGGCCAGATCGACGTGATGTGGGATTACACGGGCACGGCCGCCGCGGTCTACGACAAGATCAAGGAGAAGCTCTCGCCCGATGAAACCTATCGACGCGTCAAGGCGCTGGATGCGCCGCGCGGTCTGGTGTGGCTCAACGCGTCGCCGTTGAACAATACCTACGCGCTGGCGCTGTCGGCCGAGACGGCGAAACAGACCGGCATCCGAACCATCTCGCAACTCGCCGCGAAGCTGGCCGGCGACCCGAAGGGCACGCGCCACACGTTCGGCATGGATGCCGAGTTCGCCAACCGCCCCGACGGCCTGGTGCCGCTGGAAGCCGCCTACCACCTGCATTTCAGCCGTTCCGAAACCAAGCAGATGGATTCGGGCCTCGTGTACACGGCGCTCCACAACAACCAGTTGACCATCGGCCTCGTCTACACCACCGACGGCCGCGTGAAGGGCTTCGGCATCGTGCCGCTGGAAGACGATCTGCATTTCTTCCCGCCATACAACGCGACGCCGGTGGTGCGCGAGTCCGTGCTCCAGCGCAATCCGAAGCTGGCCGCGCAGTTGAACGCGCTGTCGGCGGCGCTCGACAGCGACGTGATGCTGGAAATGAACAAGCGTGTCGATATCGATGGGGTGTCGGTGCAACAGGTCGCGACCGACTTCCTGCACACGCATCCCTTACCGTGATCCGGAGGCGACCATGACGGTTCAAGCTTATCTGGCTGCCAATTGGCCGGAGCTGATTCAACTGACCTTGCAGCACATCTACCTGGTGGGCATCGCGGTGGGCTGCGCGATCCTGGCCGGCGTGCCGCTCGGCATCGTGATCAACCGCCACGAATGGCTGGCCGCGCCGCTGCTGGGCGTGGCCACCGTGATCCTGACGCTGCCGTCGATCGCGCTGTTCGGGCTGATGATTCCGGTGTTCTCGCGCTTCGGCCAGGGCATCGGCGCGGTGCCGGCGATCACCGCCGTGTTTCTTTATTCGCTGCTGCCGATCATGCGCAATACCTACCTTGCGCTGAAGAACGTCGACGCGGGCATCAAGGAGGCCGGCATCGGCATCGGGATGACCTCGTGGCAGCGGCTGCGGCTGGTGGATTTGCCGCTGGCCGTGCCGGTGATTCTCGGCGGTGTGCGAACCGCCGTGGTGATGAACATCGGCGTGATGACGATTGCCGCCGTGATCGGCGCGGGCGGCCTGGGAACCTTGATCGTCCGGGCGATCGGACAGAGCAGCATGATGAAGCTGCTGGTGGGCGCGGTGCTGGTCAGCGTGCTCGCGATCGTCGCGGACTTGCTGCTGCAATGGCTGCAGCGCGCATTGACACCGAAGGGAGTGCAGAAGACATGATCGAACTCGACCAACTGACGAAGACCTTCTCGCAGAAGGGCGGCCAGCCGGTGCGTGCCGTCGATTCCGTGAGCCTGACCGTGCCGGAAGGCGAAATCTGCGTGTTCCTCGGGCCGTCCGGTTGCGGCAAGACCACCACGCTGAAGATGATCAACCGCCTGATCGCGCCCACCTCGGGCCGCGTGCTGATCAACGGCGAGGACACCACCGGGCTCAACGAAGTGGATCTGCGCCGTCAGATCGGCTACGTGATCCAGCAGATCGGGCTGTTCCCGAACATGACGATCGAGGAGAACATCACGGTCGTGCCGCGCCTGCTCGGCTGGGACAAGAAGCGCTGCCGCGAGCGCGCGACCGAATTGATGTCGATGGTCGCGCTCGATCCGAAGCTGTACCTGAAGCGCTATCCGCGCGAGCTGTCGGGCGGCCAGCAACAACGGATCGGCGTGGTGCGCGCGCTGGCCGCGGATCCGCCGGTGCTGCTGATGGACGAGCCGTTCGGTGCGGTCGATCCGATCAACCGCGAATCGATCCAGAACGAGTTCTTCCAGATGCAGCGGCAACTGAAGAAGACCGTGATCATGGTGAGCCACGATATCGACGAGGCCATCAAGCTCGGCGATCGGGTGGCCGTGTTCCGGCGCGGCCAGCTCGTGCAGTACGCGCACCCGGACACGCTGCTCGCGCATCCGAAGGACGAGTTCGTGGGCCAGTTCGTCGGCGCCGACAGCACGCTCAAGCGCCTGCTGCTGGTGAAGGCCGGCGATGCGGCCACGCAGCCGCCCACCGCGCGTCCGGATACCTCGCTGGCCGACGCGTTCACGATCATGGACGAGAACGACAGCCGCTATCTGACCGTGGTCGACGATGCGCAGCGCGCGCTCGGCTTCGTGGCGCGGCGCACGGCGCGCGGCGCGGCCGGCACGTGCGGCGAGCGCCTCGTGGAATTCCCGGCGACCGTGTCGGGCGAGGAAAACCTGCGGATCGTGCTGTCGAAGATGTATCAGTACCGGTCGTCGTGGATGCCGGTGCTCGACCCGGACGGCGCATACGTGGGCGAGGTCACGCAGGATTCGATCGCCGATTATCTGAGCTCGGGCCGCTCGCGTCAGCAAACGGGCCAGCCGGCGACCGCGCGCGCGTGATGCTTGCCGTGCGCGGGTTGGCACGGCAGCAAGCAAAAAAAGCGCCCCGCTCGACAGCGGGGCGCTTTTTTCATGCGGGTTGTTTATTGCGCATGGCGGGCCAGCGCGAGGATCGCGAGCAGCTCGTCGACGCTGAAGCGGCCGTCGAGCGTGACGCGGCCGCCGACCCAGTTCGGCACGTCGCGCGAGGGATTCCAGTCCACCCAGCCGGGTGCCTGATGAAGGGTGTGGCGGGCGCTATTCCGGGGTGGGCGGTCGTGAGAGCTGGACATCGAATTCGGGCCTTACGAAATGCGGAGAGGAGAGCGCCGAGAGGCGCGGCGGAAGGCAAACAGGCTGCGTTAGATTCTCGGCAAGCGCCTCGCTCCAAGCAATGGGACGAATCCGAATCTACGTTTCGAATTCATGGCGCCGTGCGTGTTGCGCGCGTCGTGTTTGAGGAATTGCGAAAGATCCCTATCCGGGAATCAGATTTTTCATATGGCGACCGCGCGTGCGATTCAGCAGACTAGCGCTGGTCACGTGACGGTTTTTTGTTGCGCTTGGCATCTCCGTGTTGTTGACATGACGATGCACTATCCCCGTAGTGCATCGTGTTGGCGCCGCCTTCGGGCGGCGTTTTTTTATGTCGCCGGAGCAGGCGCGCGAGGTGGGTCAGCGCGTGCGCCGGTACGCGCTCGGCGTGATGCCGGCCCACTTGCGAAACGCGCGCGTGAAGTTGGCCGGGTCGCTGAATTGCAGGCGCTCGGCGATCGTCTTCAGATCGAGGTCGGAGGCGTGCAGCAGTTGCCGCGCGTCGCGGTAGCGCGCTTCGTCGAGCAGCTCGCGGTAGCCGGCGCCGGCTTCGTCCAACCGTCGGCGCAGCGTGCGCGTGGAAACCAGCAGCCGCCGTGCGAGCGCACCCGGGCCGGGGTAACCATCGGCATCGGCCACCAGTTCGGCGCGCACGCGCTCCAGCCAATCCCCTTCGTCCTGCCGCACCGCCGCGTATTCGCGCTCGACCTGCGCGAGCGCTTGCCGGTGCGCGACCTCGTCGGCGATTGCGAGCGGCCAATCGAGCGCTTCGCGTGCGACCCACAGCGCGCAGGCATCGCAATCGAAGCGCACCGGCGGCAGCCGGTCGCGATAGCGCGCGAACCACGGTGGTTCGGGCCACGCGAAGCGCAATTCGAGCGGCGCCGCGCCGCGGCCCGTCAGCAGCGGCAGGCTCTGGGCGAGGCCGGTCAGCACGAATTCGAACATCGTGTGATGGCGCAGCACCGGGCTCGCCTGCACGCCGGACAGCGTCAGCGTCGCGCCGTCGCCCTGTTCGGCATAGGCGAGCGTGTATTGCCGGTTGCGGGTGCGGAAGTAGCGCGCGTTGACCGCGAACGCGGTGCGCAGGTCGGGCGCCGTCATTGTCGCGTAGCCGAGAAAGCCGTGCGCCGACGGGCGCAGCCGCTTGCCCAACTCGAAGCCCAGCCCCTCGTCGCCGGTCAGCCGGATCGCGTTCAGTACGAGCCGCGCCCATTGCGACGGCGCGACGCGTGCGTCGGGCTGCGCCAGCACCGCGTCGCGCAGGCCGGTGCCGGCCCGTACCGCGTCGGCTTCGAGGCCGCGCTCGGCGAATACCTGCAGCAGCAGGCGCGGGTAGGCGACCGGGATGGTCGGTCGCCGCAAGCCCAGGCTGTCCTTGGACGGAGCGCGTGTCATTGAGTCGATTTGGCCACAAATGACAAGCATTATGGCTGTTTGACCCCTCACGCTCAAGCCGCATGCCGCCTAGGATCGAGGGCATTCCAAGCGCCCCAGCCATCATGACGACTCCGTTCCCGCACCTGCTCGCCCCGCTCGATCTCGGCTTCACCACCTTGCGCAACCGTGTCCTGATGGGCTCGATGCACACCGGCCTGGAGGACAGCGGCAAGACGCTGCCGCGCCTGGCCGACTATTTCGCCGAACGTGCGCGCGGCGGCGTGGGCCTGATCGTGACGGGCGGCTTTGCACCCAACCTGGCCGGCTGGACCAAGCCGTTCGGCGGCACGCTGGCCAGTACGGGCGCGGCGCGGCGGCATCGCGCGATTCCGCGTGCGGTGCAGGCCGAAGGCGGCAAGATCGCGTTGCAGATCCTCCATACCGGCCGCTATGGCTATCACCCGCTGGTCGTCGCGCCCTCGCGGATCAAATCGCCGATTTCGCCGTTCACGCCGCGCGCGCTGTCGGCGGCCGGCGTCGAGCGGCAGATCCGCGCGTTCGTGCGCTGCGCGGTGCTCGCGCGCGAGGCCGGCTACGACGGCGTGGAGATCATGGGTTCCGAGGGTTACCTGATCAATCAATTCATTTCGCGCCATACGAACCACCGCGACGATGCCTGGGGCGGCAGTTACGAGAACCGCATGCGCTTTCCGGTCGAAATCGTCGAGCGCACGCGCGAGGCGGTCGGCCCCGATTTCATCCTGATCTATCGGTTGTCGATGCTCGATCTGATCCCCGACGGCAGCGACTGGGCCGAAACGGTGCAACTGGCGAAGGCCGTCGAGCGGGCCGGCGCGACGCTGATCAATACCGGCATCGGCTGGCACGAGGCGCGCGTGCCGACCATCGCCACCTCGGTGCCGCGCGGCGCGTTCGGCTGGGTCACGCGGAAGATGAAAGGGGAGGTCGGCATTCCGCTGGTGACGACCAACCGCATCAACCGGCCCGAAGTGGCCGAACAACTGCTGGCCGACGGCTGCGCCGACATGGTGTCGATGGCGCGCCCCTTCCTGGCCGACCCCGAGTTCGTCGCGAAAGCCGCGAGCGGCCGCGCCGACGAGATCAACGTCTGCATCGGCTGCAACCAGGCCTGCCTCGATCACGCGTTCAAGAACCGGATCGCGTCCTGCCTCGTCAATCCGCGCGCATGCCACGAAACGCTGCTCGACTATCGTCCGACGGTTCGCCCGAAGCGCATCGCGGTGGTGGGCGCGGGGCCGGCCGGGCTGGCCTGTGCCACCTTGCTGGCGCAGCGCGGCCATCGGGTGGCGCTGTTCGAGGCCGCCGCGGAGATCGGTGGCCAGTTCAATCTGGCCAAGCGAGTGCCGGGCAAGGAGGAGTTCCACGAGGCGCTGCGCTATTTCGGGCGGCAGATCGAGTTGACCGGCGTGGAGCTGCATCTGTCGCGGCGCGTCGGGGCAGCCGACCTGATTGCGGGCGGCTACGACGAGGTGGTGCTGGCAACCGGCGTGAGCCCGCGCGACCCGCGCATTCCGGGCGGCGACGGCCCGAACGTGCTGAGTTACGTGGACGTGCTGGCCGGCGGCAAGCCGGTGGGCGCGCACGTGGCGGTGGTTGGGGCGGGCGGGATCGGCTTCGACGTTGCCGAGTTCCTGGTGCACGAGGGCGTGTCGACGGCGCTCGCCCCGGCCGCCTGGCGAGCCGAGTGGGGCGTGACCGATCCGGCCGTGGCGCGTGGAGGGGTAGGGCCGGCCACCGTGGCGCCGGCCGCGCGCCGCGTGACGCTGCTGCAGCGCAAGCCCGCACCGCTCGGCAAGGGCCTGTGCAAGACCACTGGCTGGATCCACCGCGCCACGTTGAAGATGAAGGCGGTCGAGATGATCGGCGGCGTCAACTACGAGCGGATCGACGCGCGGGGCCTTCACGTCACGTTTGGCGAAAAGCGCGAGCGCCCGACGCTGATCGAAGCCGACACCATCGTGCTGTGCGCCGGGCAGGAGCCGCGTCGCGACCTGCAAGCCGCACTGACGGAAGCCGGTGTGACGGTGCACCTGATCGGCGGGGCGGACGTGGCCGCCGAACTCGATGCGAAACGCGCGATCGATCAGGGCGCACGGTTGGCCGCCCGGCTGTGATGTGTCCGGGGGTGGACCGTGCCGCGAGAACGGCGTTATGCTGCCCGAGCCGCTGACAAATCAGGTCGAAAAGCTTTCATTTATATTTCGATCAATCGGGGGCACATGCCCGTCGTTTTCTCAAAAATGAAAGCAATCAGAAAGTAAAAACGAAAGATATTTGAAAGGTTTGATGGAGCGCTGCAGCGATTCATTTTTGTGCTTGAATCACCAAATTGAAGCAAATTTCAATTTGTCAAGCCCCTCTTTGATGCAGGTTGGTCGATCGTACGTCGTCGGGTATGCTCAAAAAAAATCAATAAAATCAACGCTCCGATTCGACGGGAAAAATGCAACAGAATGTTGCGATGCAAAACGACGCACTTACCTTTATCCTCGTTAACCCGGCGCGGTGCGATGTCTTTTGTTACATAGCTTTCAATAACATTACGCTGCGGGCGGATCATCGAATTTCGGTGATCAAAATTACAAAACTTACGTTTCTTTCGTCTCAGTCGACCGACTCTCTGACCGGGTTTTCATAGGGTGTTGCCGCCATGCAATCTGTACCATTCCTGAGCCTCGCGATCTGGACCCCGATCGTGTTCGGCGTGGCCGTCCTGCGCATCGGATCGGATCGTTATCCGCATCGTGCACGGTGGCTCGCCCTGATCGGCGCGATCGTGGGCCTGCTTCTCACCGTGCCGCTGGTGGCCGGTTTCGACGCCCACAATACCGCGGCTCAGTTCACCGAATACAAGCCCTGGCTTGCCGCATTCGGTTCGGCATGGCGCCTCGGCGTCGACGGGCTGTCGCTCTGGCTGGTGGTGCTGTCGGCCTTCACGACGCTGGTGATCGTGATCGCGTCGTGGGAATCGATCACGACCCGCGTCGCGCAGTATCACGGCTCGTTCCTGATCCTGTCGGGGCTGATGATCGGCGTGTTCACCTCGCTCGACGGCATGCTGTTCTTCGTGTTCTTCGAAGCGACGCTGATCCCGTTGTTCGTGCTGATCGGCACCTGGGGCCACGCGAACCGCGCCTACGCGGCCATCAAGTTCTTCTTCATCTCGTTTGCCGGCTCGCTGTTGATGCTGGCGGCGATGCTCTACCTGTTCGGCGTGACCCACACGTTCGACATGGCCGTCTGGCAGAAAACCCACCTCGGCTTCGCGCCGCAGTTGCTGGTGTTCCTCGGCTTCTTCGCGGCGTTCGCGGTGAAGGTGCCGATGTGGCCGGTGCATACCTGGCTGCAGGATGTCTATACCGACGGCCCGACGGGCGCCGCGGTGTCGCTCGGCATGATCAAGATCGGCGGCTACGGCTTCCTGCGCTTCGCGCTGCCGATCACGCCCGACGCCGCCCACTACCTGGCGCCGGTCATGATCGGCCTGTCGCTGATCGCGGTGATCTACGCGAGCCTGCTGGCGCTGGCCCAGAAGGACATGGCCAAGATGCTGGCCTACTCGTCGGTCGCCCACATGGGTCTCGTCACGCTGGGCGTGTTCCTGTTCAACCAGATGAGCATCACGGGCGCGATCGTCCAGATGATCTCGTACGGCTTCGTGGCCGGCGCGATGTTCCTCTGCGTGGGCGCGCTCTACGATCGCACCCGCACGCGCGCCATCGCCGACTACAGCGGCGTGGCGAACACCATGCCGCGCCTGGCGCTGTTCGCCGTGCTGTTCGCGATGGCGAACGTCGGCTTGCCGGGCACCTCGGGCTTCGTCGGCGAATTCCTGGTGATCATGGGCGCCGTGCGCGTGAATTTCTGGATCGGCGCGATTGCCGCGCTGACGCTGATTCTCGGCGCCGCCTACACGCTCTGGATGCTCAAGCGGGTGATCTTCGGCGCGATCAAGCACGATCGCGTCGGCAAGCTGATCGACCTGAGCCGCCGCGAGTCGGTGGTGTTCACGGTGCTGGCGGCGATCGTCCTCGCGATCGGGATTTACCCTAAGCCCTTTACCGATGTGATCGATCCGGCGGCGGCGAATATCGTCGCGCAGCTCGAACGCACCAAACCGGCGGACGATGGCGCAAATGCCGCACCGTCGGCGGCCAACGTCAGTGCTCAGTCGGATGCGCGTACTCCGCGCACGCCGGCCTGAGCGCCGATGCCACGCCAGCCCTTGCCGGGCGGGCGTGGCGAGCCACCGCTCCGGGTTTTCGGGCGGTGGTCGACAGGTTGCCAAATGTGGCAACGTGTCGCACGGTGGGTTTTAGTAACGATGATTTGCTAAGATTCACCGCTTTTTCCCACTTCGTTGGACTTATGATGCGTGCGCTTGCACGAATCGGGGCTAGCCGGTTCGTTTCAATCGACCACGCATAAATCAGGCAAATGTGATGAATAGAAAGGCATTTAGAAGCTTATTGCTTTTATTGGGCGCCGGATTGCTTGTCTGTCTATCCGGTTGCAACATGGACGTTCTCGACCCGAAGGGTAGCGTCGGCGTCGCCGAGAAGGCACTGATCTGGACCTCGACCTGGGTGATGCTCATCGTCGTGATCCCGGTGATCCTGCTCACGCTGTTCTTTGCGTGGCGGTATCGCGCGTCGAACCGCAGCGCAACCTATGCACCGAAATGGTCGCACTCGACCGCGATCGAAGTCGTGATCTGGACGATTCCGACGCTGATCATTCTGTATCTCGGCATCCTCACCTGGAATACTTCGCACGAGCTGGATCCGTACAAGCCGCTCGAGTCGAATGTGAAGCCGATCAACGTCGAAGTCGTCGCGCTCGACTGGAAATGGCTGTTCATTTACCCGGATCTGGGTATTGCAACGGTGAACCAGCTTGCGATCCCGGTCGGGACGCCGGTCAATTTCCGCATCACGTCGGATTCGGTGATGAACTCGTTCTTCATCCCGCAGCTTGGCACGCAGATCTACGCGATGGCCGGCATGCAGACGCGTCTGCACCTGATCGCCGACGAAGCGGGTGACTACGCCGGCTTGTCCGCCAATTACAGCGGCCAGGGTTTCTCCGACATGAAGTTCCGCACGCTCGCTCAATCGCAGGGTGACTTCGATGCATGGGTCCAGAAGGTCCGTGCCTCGCAGCAAAGCCTCGACATGACCGAGTACGCGACGGTCGCGAAGCCGAGCGAAAAGGATCCGGTCCGGTTCTTCTCGACCATCGATCCGCGCCTGTTCAATAACATCGTTGGCAAGTACAACAACGGTCACGTCATGGAGTTCAATGACGCGGCGTGTAGTACGACGAAGGGGTAAGCATGTTCGGAAAACTTACACTCGACGCGATTCCGTATCACGAGCCAATCCTCGTGATCACGGCGCTCGGCGTCGGTATCTTCGGGGCACTCGTGCTGGGCCTCGTCACTTATTTCGGTAAGTGGAAATATCTCTGGTCCGAGTGGCTGACGAGCGTCGACCACAAGCGCCTGGGCGTGATGTACATCGTCGTCGCGCTGATCATGCTGCTGCGCGGCTTCGCCGACGCAATCATGATGCGTACCCAGCTGGCGATGGCGTACAACGCGCCGGGTTTCCTTCCGCCGCACCATTACGACCAGATTTTCACCGCGCACGGCGTCATCATGATTTTCTTCATGGCGATGACGTTCATGGTGGGCCTGATGAACATCGTGGTGCCGCTGCAGATCGGCGCGCGCGACGTGGCGTTCCCGATGCTGAACTCGCTGTCGTTCTGGATGACGGCCGTCGGCGCGATCCTGCTGATGATCTCGCTGTTCGTCGGTGAATTCGCGAAAACGGGCTGGTTGGCTTACCCGCCGCTGTCGGAGCTGCAATACAGCCCGGGGGTCGGGGTCGACTACTACCTGTGGGCGCTGCAGATTTCCGGTGTGGGTACGCTGCTGACCGGCGTGAACTTCTTCGTGACCATCATCAAGATGCGCGCGCCCGGCATGACGCTGATGAAGATGCCGGTGTTCACCTGGACGGCCCTGTGCACGAACGTGCTGATCATGGCGGCGTTCCCGATCCTGACCGTCACGCTCGCGCTGCTCGGCTTCGACCGTTATCTGGGGATGCACTTCTTCACGAATGACGGTGGCGGCAACGTCATGATGTACCTGAACCTGATCTGGGCCTGGGGTCACCCCGAGGTGTACATCCTGATCCTGCCGGCGTTCGGCGTGTTCTCGGAAGTCGTGGCAACGTACGCGAAGAAGCCGCTGTTCGGCTACAAGACGATGGTCTACGCAACCTGCGCGATCATGGTCCTGTCGTTCCTCGTGTGGCTGCATCACTTCTTCACGATGGGTTCGGGCGCCGACGTCAACGCGTTCTTCGGCATTGCGACGATGATCATCGCGATTCCGACCGGCGTGAAGATCTTCAACTGGCTGTTCACGATCTATCGTGGCCGTCTGGAATTCACCGCACCGATTCTCTGGACCCTCGGCTTCATGGTCACGTTCACGGTCGGCGGCATGACCGGCGTGATGATGGCGATCCCGGGTGCGGACTTCGTGCTGCACAACAGCCTGTTCCTGATCGCTCACTTCCACAACGTGATCATCGGTGGCGTGCTGTTCGGTTATCTGGCCGGTTTCAACTACTGGTTCCCGAAGGCGTTCGGCTTCAAGCTGAACGAGAAGCTCGGCAAGCGTGCGTTCTGGTTCTGGCAGATCGGCTTCATCGTTGCATTCACGCCGCTGTACGTGCTCGGCTTCATGGGTGCCACGCGTCGTCTGAACCACTACGACAATGCCGCATGGCATCCGTGGATGCAGATTGCCTGGGTTGGCGCCGTGCTGGTGCTGATCGGCATCGTCCACCAACTGCTGCAACTGTACGTGTCGATCCGCGATCGCAACCTGCCGGGCAACCGTGACGTCACGGGCGACCCGTGGGGTGGTCATACGCTCGAATGGTCGACGGCATCGCCGCCGGCGTCGTACAACTTCGCGATCATCCCGACGATCCACGAACTGGACGAAGTGTCGTATCGCAAGGAACGCGGCATGGGCTTCGGCCTGGACGAAGGCCAGCAATACGAAGATATCCACATGCCCTCGAACACGAGCGCAGGCTTCTTCGTCGGCATGTTTGCCCTGGTGCTCGGTTTTGCAGGCGTGTGGCACATCTGGTGGATGGCCATCGTCGGCTTCGTCGGCATCGTCGCGACTGCGATCATCTATAGCTCGCAGAAGAACGAGGGCTACTACATTCCGGCCGAAACGGTCCGGAAGATCGAATCGCAGCGTACCGGCGCACTGACGAAGTCGCCGCGTCCGGCACAAGTGGAACTGGAGGCCAACTGATGGCACAAAGCACCCTGACTGCCGATCACCATCACGCGGCAGAGCATCACCATCCGCCGTCGCACTCGGTGTTCGGTTTCTGGCTGTACCTGATGACCGACTGTATTCTGTTCGGCACGCTGTTCGCCGTGTTCGCAGTGATGCAGCACGAGTTCGCAGGCGGCCCGACGGCGAAGGATCTGTTCGAAATCAAGGGCGTGATGTACGAAACGGCAGCGCTGCTGCTGAGCTCGATCACGTACGGCTTCGCGATGATCGGCGCGCACCGCCAGAATCGCGCTGCCGTGTTCGGCTGGTTGATCGTGACGTTCCTGCTGGGCGCGTCGTTCCTGTACATGGAAATCAACGAGTTCGCGCACCTGATCGCCGAAGGCGCGGGCCCGGATCGCAGCGGTTTCCTGTCGTCGTTCTTCACGCTGGTGGCCACCCACGGTCTGCACGTGACGATGGGCCTGATCTGGATGGTCGTGCTGATTTGCCAGATCGCGCGCAACCCGACGCTGTCGGAGCAAGACATCCGTCGCCTGACGTGCCTGTCGCTGTTCTGGCACTTCTTGGACATCGTCTGGATCTGCGTGTTTACCTTTGTCTACCTGGTGAGTGTGATCTAAATGGCCCATTCGCATACCCATGACAGCCACGATGACGCATCGCACGGCACCGTAAGCAGCTACCTCGTCGGTTTCGTGCTGTCGGTGATCCTGACGGGCGCATCGTTCGGCGTGGTGCTCGGCGGCTGGTTCTCGTCGAACGAAACGATGATCCTGACGCTGGCCGCTCTGGCTGCCGTGCAGATCGTCGTGCACCTGATTTTCTTCCTGCACATGAATGCGTCGTCCAGCCAGCGCTGGAACGTGACGGCATTCGCCTACACGGTGCTGACGGTGATCATCCTGATCGTCGGCTCGGTGTGGATCATGCACAACGTCGCCGTGAACATGATGTCGCGTTGATGCCTCGGCCTGCTCCGGCAGGCCCGGCTCGACGAAGTGCCGAAAAAGCCGCCGCAAGGCGGCTTTTTCTTTGCCTGTTCATTTCGAGGGTGCGCTTCGTCCGGTTCTCGCAGGCGCCGGCCGACAAGTAAGAATCGGTAAGGCAAATCAAGATCGTGCAAGCCACGCCGTGCCGGCTTCGCTTATAGTCGTCGGATCGTTGCCGGGTCATGCCCGCGCGACCTGTCCCTCGTTTTCCTCCCTTACCGTACCGATTCGCCAGACCATGTCCGACACGCCCATTCAGGTCCTGCTGATCGATGACGATGCCGCGCTGCGCGATCTCCTCCGGACTTTTTTCCAGCAACGCGGCCTCGAAATTTCCGTGCTTCACGACGCCACCACGCTGGAGCGGCGCCTCGAACGCGAGCGGCCGTCGGTCATCGTGCTCGACCTGATGCTGCCCGGCGTGGACGGCCTGACGGTGCTCAAGCAATTGCGCGCAAACGGTGACCCGATTCCGGTGATCATGCTCACGGCGCGCGCCGACGGGGTCGATCGCGTGATCGGCCTCGAACTCGGCGCCGACGATTACCTCGGCAAGCCGTTCATGCCGCAGGAGCTGCTGGCGCGCATCCACGCGGTGCTGCGCCGCCAGATGCCGGCCAGCGTCGGGGCGCGGTCCGCGTCCGACCGGCGCGAGGCACTGCGTTTCGGGCCGTTCCGGCTCGATTTCGCGACGCGCACGCTGTATCGCGACACCGAGGCGCTCAAGCTGACGGGCGGCGAATACGCGTTGCTCGAAGTGTTCGCCGCACATCCGATGGAGACGCTGTCGCGCACGCGGCTGCTCGACATGCTGCACGGGCCGTATTCGAACCTGACCGAGCGCGGTATCGACGTGCCGGTCTGGCGCCTGCGCCGGCTGCTGGAAGACGATCCGGCCCAGCCGCGCTACGTGCAGACCATGCGCGGCGTCGGCTACATGTTCGTGCCCGGCGAGGGTGATGAAGCTCCGCTTTGACACGCTGTTCGCGCGCCTGGCGCTGATGTCGATCGGCCTCGTGCTGGTCGTGCATGCGATCGGCCTGGTGCTGCTCGATCGCGAACGGCTGCGGCTCGAGGTCGAGCAGACGCGCCGCGTGATCGCGCTGTCCACCCAGGCGCAGGCGAGCGGCAGCGCACTGGGGCTGGCCGTCAGCGCGATGCTCGGCACCTCGTTCGTCGAGGCGAACGACGCGGTGTCGTTCGGCTGCCCGAAGCCCTGCACCGATACGTTCGGCCCGTTCGAGCAGCATCTGCGCTCGGTGATGCCGCCCGGCACGCACGTGGTGGCCGACAGCCACACGCGCACGCTGTGGGCGCGCTACGCCGGCGCGAAATACTGGATCACGCTGCCGTCCACCATGCCGTCGGTGAAGCGCTTCATCGGCGCGTCGTCGTTGACGATGGTGGTGGGGGTGGTGCTCGCGATCTTCGGCGCGTGGCGAATCCAGCGGCCGCTGCGGCGGCTCGCGCAGGCCGCGCGCGATTTCCGGCTCGGCAACCGGCCGACCGCGGTGCCGGTCGGCGGCCCACGCGAAGTCAAGGACGTGATTGCGAACTTCAACGAGATGGTCAGCGAGCTGGCGCAGGGCGAGCAGGAACGCGCCGTGATGCTGGCCGGGCTCGCGCACGATCTGCGCGCGCCGATCACGCGCATGCAGGTGCGCGCCGATCTGCTGCCCGACGCGGCCACGCGCAGGGGCTTCCTGCGCGATGCCGAGGCGCTGTCGCGGATCGTCACGCAGTTTCTCGATTTCGCGGGGGAGGGCGGCGAGCCGTCGCCGGTAGCGGGCGTGGACGCGCACTGCTGGCAACACTACGGCGGTGAACTCGACGACACGCTCGTCAGCGTCGATCTGCGCGCGGGCGAGGGCTTCCGGCTGCCGCTCGTGATGCTCGACCGGATTCTGTCGAACCTGATCGAGAACGCGATGACCTACGGCGAGCCGCCGGTGGCGATCGTCACGCAGGCGGTGCCGCAGGGCTATCGCCTGACGGTGTACGACCACGGGCCGGGTATTCCCGAGGCGGAACTCGAGCGCGCGCTGCGGCCGTTCGTGCGGCTCGACGCGGCGCGCGGCGGCGATGCGCATTGCGGGCTGGGCCTCGCGATCGTCAAGCGGCTGGTGCGCCAGCAGCGCGGCACGTTCATCGCCTCGAACGCGGCGGATGGCGGCTTCATGGTGACGATGACGTTCCCGGCAGAACCGGCGGCCTGATGAGGGATGCGGCCGAATAAGCGGGTTCGATGGCGGCTCGATCGGGCCGGCTGCGCGCGCCGGCGGAACACGCCGGCCGGATCGGCCAACCGGATTCGCCGCCCGTGCGAGCCGCCTGTCCGCCCGAACGTCGCGCCTGCGGCTTGCGCGTTCGCACGCGAGCGTCGAGAATCGTCGTTCCGTTTACCCCTGACGACGACCGACACCATGGCTTACGACGACAACAACATTTTCGCGAAGATCCTGCGCGGCGAACTGCCTTGCACCAAGGTGTGCGAGACGGACACGACGATTGCGTTCATGGACATCATGCCGCAATCGCCGGGCCACACGCTGGTGCTGCCGAAGGAGCCGGCCGAGATGCTCTACGACCTGTCGGACGAGGCCGCGGCCGAAACCATCCGCATGACCAAGCGCGTGGCGCTGGCGATTCGCGACGCGCTGCAGCCGGACGGCCTGTTCGTCGGCCAGTTCAACGGCTCGGCCGCCGGCCAGACCGTGCCGCATCTGCACTTCCACCTGATTCCGCGCTGGGCGACCCAGCCGCTCGGCGCGCACTCGCGCGACGTGGCCGATCCGAAGGAACTCGAGACGATGGCCGAGCGCATTCGCGCGGCGCTGAAGTAAGCCGCGCCGCAAGCCCCCGCCGTTATAGCTGCCCGTCCACGGGCAGCATCCGGAACACCCCGGTCAGCACGTTGCGCAGCAGGCCCGCGCCCGGGTCCACGCCGTAAGTGCGTGTCTGGCCGTTCTCCTCGTCGGTCCAGACCAGCGACGAATGCCAGCCGGCCGCCGACGGCGACGGGTCGGCGAGCGTCACGCGATAGCTTTCGGTCGGCTGCGTGACGTGGTCGAACAGTGTCGCCACCTCGCCGGCCAGTTGCGGGCTGCGGATCACGAGCGCGAGTTCGGTGTTGAGGTAGGCCGAGCGCGGGTCGAGATTGAGCGAGCCGATCACGAGCGTGCGCCGGTCGATCACGTAGGCCTTCGCGTGAAGGCTGGCGCGCGAGCGCGAGCCGAACATCCGCACGCGCGCGGTGGGCGGCTGCTGCGGCCGGAATTCGTAGAGTTCCACGCCGCGTTCGAGCAACGGCACGCGGTACGGCGCATAGCCGGCCTGCACCGCCACGGCGTCGGTGGCCGCCAGCGAATTGGTGAGGATCGCGACGCGCACGCCGCGTGCGGTCAGCGCGCCGAGCGCCGCGACGCCCGCATCGTGCGGCACGAAATACGGCGAGAACACCAGGAATTCGCGCTGCGCTTCCTTGCTCAGTTCGGCGAGCCGCTGCATCGGCGGGCTTTGGTAGGTGCCGCGCGCCATCGAGATCTTCTCGGGCGCATCGGCCGCGAATTCCGCCTTGGCCCACACCAGTCCCAATTGATCGCCGGCGATCTGCGCGGCCAGCGGTGTCGCGTTGAGCGGCTTGGCGTCGTATTGCGCGGCGTTGTCGCGCCAGTGCTGGCGCAGCGCGTCGCGCATGCGGTCGAGATCCTGCGGATCGAAGCGCTGATGGTTGAGCACGCGCAGCGGGTAAGCGCTGACGCTGGCCCAATAGGCGTCGAAGCTCGACGAGACGTCGGCCGTCACGGGGCCGGCCGCGAGCACGTCGATGTCGCGAAACTGCAGCGTGGGGCTGGCGCTGAAATACTCGTCGCCGAGGTTGCGTCCGCCGACGATCGCGAGCTGGTTGTCCGCGATCATCGCCTTGTTGTGCATGCGGCGCGTGAAGCGGTCGATCTTGGTGACGAGGTCGGCGGTGCGCGCGAACACGCCGCGCTGCGCCGCGCCGAACGGGTTGAACACGCGGATCTCGATGTTCGGGTGCGCGTTCAGCGAGGCCATCACCTGATCGATGTCCTTGAAGTTCAGGTCGTCCACCAGCATTCGCACGCGCACGCCGCGATCCGCCGCCGACAGGGCGGCCGCCAGCAGCAGCTTGCCGGTGGTGTCCTCGGTGGCGATGTAGTACTGCATGTCGAGCGTCTTGGTGGCGGCGCGCGCGAGCGCGATGCGCATCTGCAGCGCGTCGGTGCCCACCGGCAACAGGCGGAAGCCGGATTCGCCCGGGTGCGCGCGTTCGGGCGCGGCAAGTGCTGCGCCGAGCGGCGTGGGCGTGGCTTGCGGCAGCGCGTGCGTGAGGTTGCGCGGCAGCGAGGTGGCGGGCGGGTGAGTGGCACAGCCGGCCAGCCAGAGCGCGGCGAGGCCGGCCAGGGCGAAGCGGAGCAGCGGGAGCGCGGCACGCGCCGGGCGCGGAACGCCGGGCTGGTATCGGACGGATAAGGCCGGCACGCTGCGGACTCCTTCGTAATCGGGGGGACGGCGGGCGAGCCGGCGGGTGACGTGCCGGGCATCGTGTGCGCAACGATTCTACGGGGGCGCCTCCGATGCGGCAACCGGCTTGCGCGGGCGAGGGCGGTTGCGGCGGGATCGGGCGGTTTGGGGCCGTCCCGGGCCGTTGGCGCGGCCGGAGTATGAGGCGCCCGTGTCATCGAGCCGGTGTACCATCGTGCGGCTCGCCATGGCCACCGCGCCGCCGCGCTGCTGCACTATGGCCGGCAGCACGGCAGCACGGCAGCACGGCAGCACGGCAGCACGGCAGCACGGCAGCACGGCAACACGGCAACACCACCGCATCACCAGAATCCGCCGCGCCGGGCGGTCCGCCCGGCCATCCTCCATCCCGTGCCCCGCTCCGGGCGCACCCGATCCGACGAGGCACACCGATACGATGCGCGACAAGGCAGCCGAACTGAAGGCCAGCAAGCGGCGCGCGCTGGCGCTGCTGATCGGCGTGACGACCGTGTTCGTCGTCACGCTGTTCTTTCCGGGCGGCATCTGGATCGACGGCGTGAAGGCCGTGGCCGAGGCCGCGATGGTCGGCGCGCTGGCCGACTGGTTCGCGGTGGCGGCGCTGTTCCGGCGCGTGCCGATCCCGATCGTCTCGCGCCATACCGAAATCGTGCCGCGCAACCAGGCGCGCATCGCCGACAATCTCGCGCTGTTCGTGCACGAGCGTTTTCTCGATCCGGCCTCGATCATCGCGCTGATCCGGCGTCACGATCCGGCCGCGCGGCTCGCGCAATGGCTGGCGGCGCCGGCCAATACGGCCGTGCTGGGCGGCTATGCGGTCAGGCTGATCGGCTTCGCGCTCGACATGACCGACGACGCGCGCATCCAGCGCTTCATCAAGGACGCGTTGCGCGCCGTGTTCGACAAGGTGGACCTGTCGCGCGCGACGGGCGCGATCTTCGACACGCTCACACGCGACGGCCGCCACCAGCAACTGCTCGACGACGGCATCGCCCAGCTCGTCGCGCTGCTGCGCGAGCCGGACCACCGCGCCGCGATCGCCTCCTACATCGTCGATTGGCTCAAGGGCGAATATCCGAAGATGGAGCGCGTGATGCCGACCGCCTGGATCAGCGAGCACGGCGCGGAACTGATCGCCAACGCGGTCACGCGGCTGCTCGTGCAGATCGGCGAGGATCCCGACCACCGGCTGCGCCGCGGCTTCGACGACACCACCGAGCGGCTCGTCGAGCGCCTCAAGCACGATCCCGTCTTCATCGAGAAGGGCGAGGAACTGAAACGCTACCTGCGTGACGGCGAAGCGTTCAACGGCTACGTGGCCGACCTCTGGACGCAATTGCGCGACTGGCTCAAGGCCGATCTGGCGCACGAGGATTCGCTGCTGCACCGCCAGGCGGCTTCGCTCGGCGGCTGGCTCGGTGCGCGGCTGGCCGAAAGCCCGACGCTGCGCGACTCGATGAACGAGCACGTCGAGAAGGCCGCCGCCGAGATGGCGCCCGAGTTCGCGGCGTTCCTGACGCGTCATATCAGCGACACGGTCAAGAACTGGGACAGCGGGGAGATGTCGCGTCAGGTCGAGCTGAACATCGGCAAGGATCTGCAGAGCATCCGCATCAACGGCACCGTGGTGGGCGGCATGATCGGGCTGGCGCTCTACCTCGTGACCTGCCTCGCGCGCTGGGCCGGCGCGTGGACGCTGCCGCACTGAACGGCCGCGTCGGGCGACGCCCCGGCAGCCTCGGCAAGCGGCTGAACCGAACCCTCCCGCCGAGCGGCCTTGTCGGGTTGATTCGGCAGGCCGCTCGCCACTAAGCGCATCGATTCGCGCCGTCGCCTATGCTTGGCACTGCACAGCAATTCCGCTGCGACCGGGCCGCAGGCTCGACGCCGCGCAAACGCTCGTGGTCTAATCGCGCGACCGTTCGAACCCGGTGCGCGCGCCCGTTCATCACCCGTTATTTCCTCCAACGAGAAGGCGATTTCATGTCTCCCGTATCGGTTTTCAAGCTGATCCTGCTGTCCTTCGCCGCGATCGTCGTGCTGGAGCTGGCCGCCAAGCGGCTGAAGCTGCCGCCTGCCGCCGCGCTGCTGGTGGGCGGCGCCGGCATCGCGTTCGTGCCGGGCCTGCCGCCGATCAACCTCGATCCCGACCTGGTGCTGATCGTGTTCCTGCCGCCGCTGCTGGTGGATGGCGCCTACTTCTCGGTGTGGGAGGAGTTCAAGCGCAACCTCGGCGGGATCATGATGCTGGCGATCGGCGCGGTGGTGTTCACCACTCTGGCGGTGGGGCTGGCGGTGCACTGGGCGGTGCCGTCGCTGCCGTGGGCGGCCTGCTTCACGCTCGGCGCGATCGTCTCGCCGCCCGACGCGGTGGCGGCCAAGGCCGTGCTAGAACGCGTGGCGCTGCCGCGCCGGCTGATGGTGCTGCTCGAAGGTGAAAGCCTGCTCAATGACGCCGCCGGCCTCGTGCTGTTCCGCTTCGCGGTGGCCGCCGCGCTGACCGGTGCGTTCAGCTTCGAGAGCGCCGCGGTGCGCTTCGCGGAACTCGGCCTGGGCGGCGTGGCGGTGGGCTTCATCATCGGCTGGGCGTTGACGCGCTTCATCAGGCTGTTGTCCGACGATTACCTGATCGTGACCTCGGTGGTGCTCGGCGGCTGGGTCAGCTATATCGCCGGTGAAACGCTGGAGGTGTCGGGCGTGATCGCCACCGTCACGATGGGCATGATGCTCGGCTGGCACCAGCACGAAGTGTTCACGGCCACCGTGCGGGTGCGCGCCACCGCGTTCTGGCAGGTGATGGTGTTCCTGCTGGAGGCGCTGGTGTTCGTGCTGATCGGCCTGTCGCTGCGCGGCGTGATGGTGCGTCTCGGCGGTTTCGAGCAGGTGTTCTCGACCATGATGCCGATGATGCTGGCCGTGCTGGCGGCCGTGATCGGCTCGCGCTTCATCTGGATCTTCGCGGTGGAATTCCTCAAGCTGCCGCGCCGCTGGCTCGGCCGCGGCAGCCTGCACGCCGACTGGCGCGCGGCCACCGTGATGAGCTGGGCCGGCATGCGCGGCGTGGTCACGCTGGCGATCGCGCTGTCGCTGCCCGAGGCGATGCCGGGCCGCGACATGATCCTGGTGGCGGCGTTCGCCGTGATCCTCGTGACGGTGCTGCTGCAGGGCACCACGATCGGGCCGCTGATCCGGCTGGTCGCGCCGCACGACGGCCATACGCCGGACGCGCGGCATCTGACCGAGCCGCAGGCCTGGGCGCGCGTGAGCCGCGCGCAACTGAAGGCGGTCGAGCCGCTCGCGCACGACGCCGACGGCCAGGTGATCCACCCGCGCCTGCTCGAACAATATGCGTACCGCGTGTCGATGGCCGAGCGCTTCGAGCACGAGCCGGCGTTCCCGGTGCAGGACATCCACGCGCACTACGACGTGGTGCTGGCGGCCGTGTCGGCCGGCCGCGCCGAAATGTTGCGCATGCATCGAGCCGGGGAGATTCACGACGAGCTGCTGCACCTGCTCGAACGCGAACTCGACCAGCAGGAAGTGGCGGCGCGCTACGCGATCGAATGAAACGAACGTTGGCCCGGCGTGGCGCCAGCGGGTATGCGCCGTGCTCGCCGCGCACAGATACAACCCGACCATCACGACCATGAAACGAACCGCCTTCATTGCCGGCCTGCTGGCCGCCTGCTGCGCCGGCAGCGCACACGCCAGGATCGACCAGGACCTGCGCTGCTTCACGAGCGGCGACGGCGCGTCGCCGATTCGCTTCGAATTCCGGATGTTCTCCGATTCGGATTCCAACTGGTCCGGCGGCTACGTTCGCTACAAGGGCGCGAAGCAGGTGATCCCGATCGTGCTGAAATCGGAGCAGGCCACCGAAATGGCGCCGGGCCGGCCCGACGACGTGGTCAGCACCTGGGTGGAGATCGTCGACGGCAAGGTGACGGGCGAGTACGTCATGGACAGCCAGGGCGCGATCGTCAACTCGATGACCTACACGAAATTCTCGCCGCGCCGCACGTTTGCGTTCGCCGACGATCCTGCCGCGTTTCCGGACGGCGGCGGCTCCTGCAAGTGGTGATGCCGGGCCGCGCATCGCGCCGTGGCTCCGTCATCCTGACGAAATCCCTTCTCCAGCGTCAGCCGCGTTCACTGCAGCGTCGCGTCCGATCTCCTACAATCGTTTCCATCGCTGGCCGCCGAGCCCGCTTTTGCGGGCTCGGCGGCATGCTTTTGCATTGGTCATCTGAAGGGTTTGAGCCGTTCGCGCCGTAGGCCGTCGCGGGCGTTTGCCACGCCGCACGCGCCGGAAGCCGGCCACGCGGCATCCACCGAGAGTCCCCATGAAAGCATCCGATTTATTCGTCAAGGCGCTGGAAGCGGAAGGTGTCGAGTATGTGTTCGGCATCCCCGGCGAAGAAAACCTCGATCTGCTCGAGTCGATCCGCCATTCGCGCATCAAGCTGGTGCTCACGCGTCACGAGCAGGCCGCCGGGTTCATGGCCGCCACCTATGGCCGGCTGACCGGCAAGGCCGGCGTGTGCCTGTCCACGCTCGGCCCCGGCGCGACCAACCTCGTGACGGCCGCCGCCTACGCACAGCTCGGCGGCATGCCGATGCTGATGATCACCGGCCAGAAGCCGATCAAGAGCAGCAAGCAGGGCCATTTCCAGATCGTCGACGTGGTCGACATGATGCAGCCGCTGACCAAGCTGACGCGTCAGATCGTCTCGATCGGCCATATCCCGTCGGCGGTGCGCGAGGCGTTCCGGCGCGCCGAGGACGAGCGCCCCGGCGCCACCCACCTCGAACTGCCCGAGGACATCGCGCACGAGGAAGGCGACGGCAAGCCGATCCCGGCCAGCTACAGCCGCCGCCCGGTGGCCGAGGAAAAGGCGGTGGCGCGCGCCGTGCAGGCGATTCACCAGGCGCGTCATCCGCTGCTGATGATCGGCGCGGGCGGCAATCGCAAGACCAGCGCGCGGATGCTGCGCGAGTTCGTGGACGCCACCGGCATCCCGTTCTTCACCACGCAGATGGGCAAGGGCGTGATCGACGAGACGCACCCGCTCTGGCTCGGCAACGCCACGCTGTCCGACGGCGATTTCGTGCACCGCGCGATCGATCATGCCGACTGCATCATCAACGTCGGCCACGACGTGATCGAGAAGCCGCCGTTCTTCATGCGCAGCGGCGATAAAACCGTGATCCACGTGAACTTCCTCGGCGCGCAGGTCGATCCCGTGTATTTCCCGCAGATCGAAGTGGTGGGCGACATCGCCAACGCGGTGTGGCAGATGAAGCAGGCGCTGGCGCAGCAGCAGCACTGGGATTTCTCGCGCTTCATGCTGATCAAGGAGCGCTTCGACGCGCACCTGAAGAAGGGCGAGGACGATCCGCGCTTCCCGCTGCACCCGGTGCGGGTGGTCAACGACCTGTACCGCACGCTGCCCCACGACGGCATCGCCTGCCTCGACAACGGCATGTACAAGATCTGGTTCGCGCGCTACTGGCGCGCGCACGAGCCGAACTCGATGCTGCTCGACAACGCGCTGGCCTCGATGGGCGCGGGCCTGCCGTCGGCGATCGCCACCAAGATCGTGCACCCGGAGCGCAAGGTGGTGGCGATTTGCGGCGACGGCGGCTTCATGATGAATTCGCAGGAGCTGGAAACGGCCGTGCGCATGAAGCTCGACCTGGTGGTGCTGGTGCTGCGCGACGACGCGTTCGGGATGATCCGCTGGAAGCAGGAGAACATGAACTTCCCCGACTACGCGATGACGCTCGACAACCCCGATTTCGTCGCCTACGCGAAAAGCTATGGCGCCCAAGGCCATCGCGCCGAATCGGCCGAGGCGCTCGCGCCGCTGCTCGAACACTGCTTCGCCACGCCGGGCGTGCATCTGGTCGACGTGCCGATCGACTATTCGGACAACGAACGCATTCTGAATCGCGAGATCCCGCGCCTGTCCGCGCAACTGTGATCCCACGGCGCGCTGCGGCGCGCCACCTCGTACCGAACCCCGTCAGAACCCACCGGAGGCGTCGCCATGCTGAAGGAATCCTACCCGTATTACCTCGCGAACGAGGCCGTGCATGCCAACACGGATCTCGAAGTCACCGACAAATACAGTGGCAAGGTCGCCACGCGCGTCGCGCTGGCCGACGCGAAAACGATCGACGCGGCCATCGCGGCCGCCGTCGAGGCGCACAAGCCGTTCGCGGCGTGGCCCGCGTTTCGCCGCCAGGCCGTGCTCGATCACTGCGTCGCGCGCTTTCGCGAGCGCTTCGACGAACTGGCCGATGCGCTCTGCATCGAGGCCGGCAAGCCGATCAACGATTCGAAGGGCGAGGTCACGCGCCTGATCGACACGTTCCGCGTCGCGGCCGAGGAATCGGTGCGGATCGGCGGCGAGATCATCGAGCTTGAGATCGCGAAGCGCGCGCAAGGCTATTCCGGCTATTCGAAACGCGTGCCGATCGGGCCGTGCTCGTTCATCTCGCCGTTCAACTTCCCGCTCAACCTGGCGGCCCACAAGGTCGCGCCGGCCATCGCGGCCGGCTGCCCGTTCGTGCTGAAGCCGGCCAGCCGCACGCCGATCGGCGCGTTGATCATCGGCGAGGTGCTGGCCGAAACCGATCTGCCGAAGGGCGCGTTCTCGATCCTGCCCGCGCATCGCGACGGCGCGGACCTGTTCACCACCGACGAACGCTTCAAGCTGCTGTCGTTTACCGGTTCGCCGGCGGTGGGCTGGGATCTGAAGAAAAAGGCGGGCAAGAAGAAGGTGGTGCTGGAGCTGGGCGGCAACGCGGCGGCGATCGTCGATGCCGACCAGGGCGAGCGGCTCGACTACGTGGTGGACCGGCTGATCTTCGGCGCGTTCTACCAGTCGGGGCAAAGCTGCATCGGCGTGCAGCGCATCCTGGTGCATGCGAGCCTTTACGACGCGCTGCGCGAGAAGCTCGTGGCGAAAACGCGCGCGCTGAAGATGGGCGACCCGAAGCAGCCCGACACCTTCGTCGGCCCGATGATCTCCGAATCGGAATCGCGCCGGCTGGCCGGCTGGATGGACGCGGCGGTCAAGGCCGGCGCGAAGATCATCGCGGGCGGCAAGGTGGACGGCGCGATGTTCGAGGCCACGCTGCTCGAACAGGTCGGCCGCGATCAGGACCTGTATCGCAAGGAAGCGTTCGGCCCGGTGGCGCTGCTCGAACCGTTCGAGCATTTCGACGAGGCGCTGGCGCGCGTCAACGACAGCGATTTCGGCCTGCAGGCCGGCGTGTTCACCGATTCGCTGTCGCACGCGCATCGCGCCTGGGACGAGCTCGACGTGGGCGGCGTGGTGATCAACGACATCCCGTCGTTCCGCGTCGACAACATGCCGTATGGCGGAGTCAAGGATTCGGGCCTGGGCCGCGAGGGCGTGCGCTACGCGATCGAGGACATGACCGAACTGCGCCTGATGGTGATCCGCAAGCCGTCCTGACGGTCCTGACGGTTCTGACGCGCCGGCCGCACCGGGGAGCGCGCACCCGCAGCCGCGCCGTGGCGAATGCCCGGCGCGGTTTTTTTCGCCCGGACGGCCGCCCGGCGGCAACCGCGCTTTGCATATCGCGTGCCCGATTCATCTCCCTAGCAAGCTAAATTCATAAAAATCATTTAAAATCATTAGCTTATATTTCCCAATAAGAAACAATGCCGTCTAATTTCGATGATTCACTCTCAGGAGTGATTCAGGGAAGAACGGACGGCTGCCCGGCGTCGCGCCGTAGTGGTTTCTCCGGGCGGGATGTGACGGCACACGGGATGCAATGAACGGAACAACAGATACGCACCACGACGAGTCGCAGGAGCCGGGTATTTCGGTGCTGCTCGTCGACGATCAGGCGTTCGTCGGCGAGGTGATGCGCCGCCTGCTGGCTGCCGAAACGGACATCGCGCTGCATGTCTGCGTCGACGCGCACGCGGCGCTCGAGGTGGCCCGCGCGGTGCGGCCGACCGTAATCCTGCAGGATCTGGTGATGCCCGATACCGACGGGCTGGACCTGGTGCGGGCCTGGCGCTCCGACACGGCCACGGCGCAGGTGCCGATCATCGTGCTGTCGATCAACGACGATCCGGTGGCCAAGCGCGAATCGTTCCTCGCCGGCGCCAACGATTACCTCGTCAAGCTGCCCGACCCGATCGAACTGATCGCGCGGATTCGCTACCACTCGAATTCCTACCGCATGCTGCGCCAGCGCGACGAGGTGCTCGATTTCCTGTCGCACGACATGCGCGCGCCGCAAAGCTCGATCCTCTCGCTGCTCGACACCTACCGTGCCACGCATGGCGAGGTGCCGCTGCTGTTCGAGCGCATCGAGATGCACGCACGCCGCGCGCTGGCGCTGGCCGACGGCTTCATCCAGCTCACCCGCGCGCAGTCGGGCAAGCTGCTGACCGAAATCGTCAGCCTCAACGAGGTGCTGCTCGATGCGGCCGACCAGCTCTGGGAAAAGGCCGGCAACACCGGCAGCCGGATCAGCGCCAACGTGCCCGAGATCGAATGCCTGTGCATCGGCGACCGGATGATGCTGACGCGCGCGGTGGCCAACCTGATCGACAACGCGCTCAAGTACGGCCCGCCCGGCGCGGAAGTGCGCTGCCTGATCGCCGATGACGGCGACGCCTGGCTGGTGGGCGTGGAAGACGAAGGCGAGGGCATCGCGCCCGAGTTGCGCGCGAGCGCGACCGAATCGTTCGTGCGGCTCACGCGCGGGCCGGGCACCCAGCGCGGCGGCTTCGGGCTGGGCCTGGCGTTCGTGCGCGCCACCGCCACCAAGCACGGCGGCGAGATCCTGATGCGCTACACGCCGCGCGGTTTCATGACCGGGCTGGCGCTGCCGAAGGTACGCCCGGCGTCCTGACGTCGCGGCCCGACCCAGCCCGACTCGGGCCGCGTTCGGGCGTCGCCTTCCGGGCCGTCGTCGCCCATCCTTCGTTGTCCCCTGCAATCATCTGCCCCCTTCTTCGAACCGCCCGCCCCGTCAGGCGCTGCGCCGCCGCCACGGCGGGCCGGTCCGGGCTGTTTCACGGGCGATAAAGACAGTACACTCGTGCTGGCTCGCGCCGCCCCGGCGCGGCGGCCGCCATCGGGCCGCCCGCGCCGCGCCGGCTCCTGAACGTATCTGCTGACAACCCACATCGAAAACATGGCCAACGTGTCGCCCCGCGCAAGCACCGAGACTTCCTCCCCGTCCGCCGGCTCGCGGATCACGCTCGGCAATCGGATCCTGCTCAGTTTCGGCGTGCTGTTCGTGCTGATGCTGATCATGGCGGGCTTCTCCTATACGAAGCTGCGTCTGATCGACGAAGAGACGATCAACATCGAACGCGATTCGCTGCCGGGCGTGTACCTGGCCACCTCGCTGCGCGCCGCCGCGAGCGAGTCGTACACGGCGATGCAGCGTGCGATCTTCGTCGATCCCGATACGGCAACCGCCTATCGCGATCTCGACCGCATTCCGGGCATGCTCGAATCGTTCGAGAAGCTGTCGCTGGAATACCAGAAATCGACCTACCGCGAGGACGACCGCGCCCGCTTCGGCGCGTTCCGCGCGGTGTACGAGCGCTACCTGCCGTTGCTGGCCGATGCCGTGCAGAAGGCGCGCGGCGGCTCGCACGCCGACGCGGTGGCCGCCTACGGGCGCGTCACGCCGGTGTGGGAGGACGTGATCCGCAGCGCCAACGTGCTGGTGACCGAGAACCGCACGTTCGCCGACCGCTCGGCGCAACTGATCCGCGAATCGGTGTTCAGCACCCAGGTCACGCTGGCGACGGTGGTGACGATCGTATTGCTCACCTCGCTGCTGCTCGGCTGGCTGCTGTACCGCGCCGTGATGCGGCCGATGTTCGAACTGGTGGGCGTGCACGACGTGATGCGCACGGGCGACCTGACCCAGCGCCTGAACATGCGCCGCGGCGACGAGTTCGGCATGATCGAGACGGGCTTCAACCGGATGGCCGACGAACTGACCACGCTGGTCTCGCAGGCGCAGAAATCGTCGCTGCAGGTCACCACCTCGGTGGCCGAGATCGCCGCCACCTCGCGCGAGCAGCAGGCCACCGCCAACGAAACGGCGGCCACCACCACCGAGATCGGCGCGACCTCGCGCGAGATCTTCGCCACTTCGCGCGATCTGCTGCACACCATGAACGAAGTGTCGTCGGTGGCCGAGCAATCGGCCTCGCTGGCGGGCATGAGCCAGGCCGGCCTCACGCAGATGGGCGAAACCATGCGCAGCGTGATGGAGGCGGCCGGTTCGGTGAACGCCAAGCTCGCGATCCTCAACGAGAAGGCGCTCAACATCAACCAGGTGGTGGCCACCATCACCAAGGTCGCCGATCAGACCAACCTGCTGTCGCTGAACGCGGCGATCGAGGCCGAGAAGGCCGGCGAATACGGCCGCGGCTTCGCGGTGGTCGCCACCGAAATCCGCCGCCTCGCCGATCAGACCGCCGTGGCCACCTACGACATCGAGCAAACCGTCAAGGAAATCCAGTCGGCGGTGTCGGCCGGCGTGATGGGCATGGACAAATTCTCCGAGGAAGTGCGGCGCGGCATGCTCGACGTGCAGCAGGTCGGCTCGCAACTCTCGCAGATCATCAACGAGGTGCAGACGCTCGCGCCGCGCTTCGTGCTCGTCAACGAGGGCATGCAGACCCAGGCGAGCGGCGCCGAGCAGATCACGCAGGCGCTGTCGCAACTGTCCGAGGCCGCGCAGCAGACGGCCGAATCGCTGCGCCAGTCGTCGCAGGCGATCGACGACCTGACGCTCGTGGCCAGCGGTCTGCGCACCAGCGTGTCGCGCTTCAAGGTCGAGGCGTGAGCGCCGAGGCCCGCCACGCGATGCTGTTCCTGCTGTTCGAACTCGATGGCGCGCGCTACGCGCTCGACGTCAACGACGTCGCCGAAGTGCTGCCGCTCGCCGAAACCAAGGCGATTCCGGGCGCGCCGGCCTGGGTGGCCGGGGTGCTGATTCATCGCGGCGAGCCGCTGCCGGTGATCGACGTGTCGCAGCTCGCGCTCGGCCGGCCGGCCGCGCAACTGCGCTCGACGCGGCTGGTGGTGGTGCGCGTGCGCATGCCGCTCGACGGCGATGCCGAGCCCGCGGCGGCCGACGGCGAGCGCCTGCTCGGGCTGATCGTCGAGCACGCCACGCAAACCCAGCGCTTCGAGCGGGCGGCGTTCCGCGACGGCGGCATCGATACCCCGCACGCGCGCTGGCTCGGCCCGGTGATCGACCATGCCGACGGGGTGGTGCAGTGGGTCGCGGTGCGGCATCTGCTCGGCGCCGAGGCGCGCGCGCTGCTGTTCGCGGCCGCCGCGCACGCCGGCGAGGATGCGCCGTGGCACGGCGTGTCCGGAGAACGCGCATGACCAACGAACTCGAATTGCGTTTCCACGCGTGGTTGCTGCGCGAGACGGGCATCGATCCCGATTCGCTCGGTGCCGATTTCGTCGCGCGCGCGCTGGCCGAACGGATCGGCGTGATGCTCGGCGGCGCGCAAACCGATGCGTTGCTGGTCGCGCAGCGTGCGCGCAACCTGTCGGACGCCGATCTCGACGCCTACTGGAGCCTGCTGATCGGCTCGGCCGAGGAGCAGCGCGCGCTGATCGAGCAGTGCGTGGTGCCCGAAACCTGGTTCTTCCGCGAGCGCGAGGCGTTCGTGACGCTGGCCGCGCAGGCGCTCGAACGCTTGCGCGCCGAGCCGCTGCAGCCGGTGCGCGTGTTGAGCGCGCCGTGCTCGACCGGCGAGGAGCCGTATTCGGCGGCGATGGCGCTGATCGATGCCGGCATCGAGCCGGCCCGGCTGCGGATCGACGCGCTCGACATCAGCGCCCGCGCGATCGCCCATGCGCGGCGTGGCGAATATGGCCGCAACTCGTTTCGCGGCCACGCGCTCGAATTCCGCGCCCGCCATTTCGAGCCGATCGCTGACGGCTGGCGGCTCGACGAGCGGATTCGCGCCTGCGTGCAGTTCCGCCGCGCCAACCTGCTCGAACCGGGCAGCCTTGGCGACACGCGCTACGACTTCATTTTTTGCCGCAACGTGCTGATCTATTTCGACCGCAGTTCGCAGGAGCGCGCGATGCGTGCGCTCGACGCGCGCCTGGCCGACGACGGCCTGCTGTTCGTCGGCCCGGCCGAAACCGGCGTGGTGATGCGCCAGGCTATGAGCTCGGCCCGGATTCCGCTCGCGTTCGCGTTTCGGCGTGCGCGGGAGAGCGAGGGTTTGTCGTTGCTGTCGGGCGGTTTGGTTGAGCGGCCGTCGCCGTCCGCGCCGGCTGCCGGTGCCGCGCGCATCGGCGTGGCCGGCAAGCCGGTCGGCGACGCGACCGCGCTCTGGCGGCGCGCGCAGCCAGAGCGCTCCGCGAGTCAGGCGGGCCAATCGAGCCAATCGAGCCCATCGGGTCAATCGGGCACCGCGATCGGCACGGCGTTCGCGTCGGGTGCCTCCGGTGTCATCGGCCGGCCGGGGCTGGCGCCCGCTGGCGGTGCGAGCGCAGGCCTCGGTGCCGCCAAACGGCCCACGCCGGCAGGCGCAAGCGCCGCGCCGCGCCCGGCCGCCCCTGCCGCGCCCGCCTTTGCCGCCACCGCTTCGCGTGCCGTTACCACTCCCGCCGCCGACCCGCTCGACGCCGCGCGCGCCTTGGCCGATGCCGGCAATTTCGCCGCCGCCGAACGCGCCGTGCTCGACGTATTGCGCGCGGTCGGCCCGAGCGCGGACGCCTATTACCTGCTCGGTCTGATCGACGACGCGCAGGGGCGGCCGAGCGCCGCCGAGCATTACCGCAAGGCGCTCTATCTGGCGCCCACCCACCGCGAGGCGCTCACGCATCTCGCGACGCTGCTCGACATCGCCGGCGATCACGACGGCGCGCGCTGGCTGAAGGAACGCGCACGCCGTGCCGACGCGCAGGCGGCCGGCCACGCCCAACCGGGAGGACGCCAGCATGCACGACGCCGTTGATTCGACGCACCCGGCGGGTGCGTTCGACGATTGCTGGAACCGCATCGGCGTGCGCGGTGATCAGTCTTGCGAACGATTGGCCGAAGTCGGGCGCTGCCTGAATTGCCCCGTCTACGCGCGCAACGCCGCGCGCCTGCTCGATCGCCCGCTGTCCCGCGACGAGCTGGCCCAGGCCGCGCGGCGCGATGCCGCCGCGCCGTCGCGGCAGGCCCGGCCCGAGGGCGACGCCCAGCAGTCGGTGCTGGCGTTCCGGGTTGGCGACGAATGGCTGGCGCTGCCCACGCCGGTGGTCCGCCAGATCGTCGACGACCGCCCGGTGCATTCGCTGCCCGACCGGCGCAGCCGCGCCGTGCTCGGCATCGTCAACGTGCGCGGCACGCTGCGCATTGCCGTCTCGCTGGCCCGGCTGCTCGAACTCGATGCCTCCGCCGCACCGCGCGCCGCCGACACCGTGCGCTCCACGTTCACGCGGATGCTGGTGGTGGCGCATCGCGGCGAGCCGGTGGTGTTCCCGGTCGACGAAGTGGAGGGCGTGCTGCGTTTCAGCGCGGCCGAGCGCACGCCGCCGCCGGCCACCGTCTCGCGGGCGGGCGTCGCGCTCACGAGCGCGATGTTCGCCTGGCGCGGCAGCATGATCGGTCTGCTCGACGAAGACCGCCTGTTCGATACGCTGTTGCGGAGCCTGCGATGAGTCAAGACGACGATCTGAGCCGGCAATCGCTGCTCGACCTCTATCGCGAGGAAAGCGAGAACCAGACCGAGGCGCTGTCGCGCCAGTTGCTCGCGCTCGAACACGGTGCGCAGGACGCGGCCGCGTTCGAGGCCTGCATGCGCGCCGCGCATTCGCTGAAGGGCGCGGCGCGTATCGTCGGCGTGCCGCAGGGCGTGGAGATCGCCGGGCGCATGGAGGATTGCTTCGTCGGCGCGCAGCGCGGCGAGCGCGTGCTCGGCGCGAGCCATATCGATGCGCTGCTGATGGGCGTCGATCTGCTGGTGCGGGTCGGCGATCCGCGCACGGCGGCATCGGTCACGCCGGCCGAGATCGATACGTTCGCCGTGGCGCTGGCCAATGCCGACGAGGCGGGTGGTGCGTCGTTCGCGCCGACGCCGCCGCCGGTGCCGTCCGTGCTGCCGGGCGGGCCGTTCGATTTCGGCGAACCGCTCGATCCGTATGCGTCGTCGGTGCCGCCCGACCTGGCCGCGCAATTGCGGCTCGACGCGCCGCTCGTGCCCGATGCGCCGCGCGGCCTCGGCGAGCACGGCGGCCTGTATGCCTCGGAGCCGCCGTTCGAATCGTCGGTGCCGCCCGATCTCGCCGCGCAGTTGCGCTTGAGCGAACCGGCGCCCGCGGCTGCTGCTGCAGCCTCCATCGCACCGTCCGAGCCGCTCCCCGAGCCGTCCACGCCCGAGCCGTACGACACGGGCGACGCCGGCCAGATGCGGCGCGTGCGTGCCGACAGCCTGAACCGGCTGTTGAGCCTGTCGGGCGAATCGCTGGTGGAATCGCGCTGGCTCAAGCCGTTCGCCGATTCGATGCTGCGCATCCGTCGCTCGCAACACGACGCGGCGCGCGCGCTCGATTCGCTCTACGACAAACTGGCGGACGATCTCGACCCGAACCACGAGGCCGCGATCAACGAAGTCCGGCAGATGCTGAACGATCTGCAACGCGCGTTCGCCGCGCGCATCGACGATCTCGACCGCTTCGAGCGGCGCAGCTCGCATATCGCCGAGCAGCTCTACGACGAGGCGTTGCAATGCCGGATGCGGCCGTTCGGCGATGCGACGCGCGCCTACCCGCGCGTGGTGCGCGATCTGGCGCGCTCGCTCGGCAAGCGCGTGCGCTTTTCGATCGTCGGCGAATCGACCCAGGTGGATCGCGACATCCTCGACATGCTCGACGCGCCGCTCGGCCACCTGCTGCGCAACGCGCTCGACCACGGCGTGGAAACGCCCGAGGTGCGCCTCGCGCGCGGCAAGCCGGCCGAGGCCAGCGTCACGCTGGAGGCGCGCCACAGCGCCGGCTCGCTGCTGGTCAGCGTGTCCGACGACGGCCCCGGCGCCGATCTGAGCGCCGTGCGTGCCGCGATCGTGCGGCAGCGGCTGACCGACGAGGCCACCGCCGCGCGCCTGTCGGACGCCGAGGTGCTCGAGTTCCTGCTGCTGCCCGGCTTCTCGATGCGCGAGCAGGTGACCGACGTATCGGGGCGCGGCGTGGGCCTCGACGCCGTGCACGAGATGGTCAAGCGCGTGCGCGGCGCGGTGCGGATCTTCAACGAGCCGGGGCAGGGCATGCGCATGGTGCTGCAACTGCCGCTGACGCTGTCGGTGATCCGCAGCCTGCTGGTCGAGGTCGGCGGCGAGCCGTATGCGTTCCCGCTGGTGCACGTGCGGCGCGCGCTCGAACTCGAACGCAACGGCATCGACGTGCTCGAAGGGCAGCAGCATTTCGCGCTCGACGGGCGGCGCGTGGGGCTGGTCACCGCGCATCAGTTGTTCGATGCCGGCGAGCCCGACGCGGCGAGTTCGCGCACGGCCGTGGTGGTGATCGGCAACGAGCCGGAAACCTACGGCGTGGCGGTCGACCGCTTCCTCGGCGAGCGCATGCTGGTGGTGCAGCCGCTCGATCCGCGCCTGCAGAAGATCCGCAACATCGCGGCCGGCGCGCTGCTGGAGAACGGCGATCCGGTGCTGATCGTCGACGTGGAAGACCTGGTGCGCTCGATCGACAAGCTGATTCGCGGCGGCCAGCTCACCAAGATCCGCCGCGATGCCGCGCACACGCTCGCGCAGCGCCGCAAGCACGTGCTGGTGGTGGACGATTCGCTGACGGTGCGCGAACTCGAACGCAAGCTGCTGGAGAAGCGCGGCTACGCCGTGACCATCGCGGTGGACGGCATGGACGGCTGGAACGCGATCCGCAGCGAGAGCTTCGACCTGGTGGTGACCGACATCGACATGCCGCGCATGGACGGCATCGAGCTGGTCACGCTGATCAAGCGCGACCCGGCGTTGAAGGGGGTGCCGGTCATGATCGTGTCGTACAAGGATCGCGACGAGGACCGCCGGCGCGGCCTCGATGCCGGCGCGGATTATTATCTGGCGAAAGGCAGCTTCCACGACGAGGTGCTGCTCGATGCCGTGCACGATCTGATTGGAGACGCCGCCTCATGAAAATCGGAATCGTCAATGATCTGCCCCTCGCGGTGGCGGCGCTGCGCCGCGCCGTCTCGCACCGGCCCGACCACCGCGTGCTGTGGGTGGCCGCCGATGGCGAGCAGGCGGTCGATTTCTGCGGGGCGAACCCGCCCGACCTGATCCTGATGGATCTTGTGATGCCGCGTCTCGATGGTGTGGAGGCGACGCGCCAGATCATGGCGCGCTCGCCGTGCGCGATCCTGATCGTGACGGCCAGCGTGGACGCCAACAAGGCCAGCATCTACGAGGCGATGGGCGCGGGTGCGCTCGACGCGGTCGATACGCCCACGCTCGCGCAGGGCATGCTGGCCGACGCGTCGCAGCCGTTGCTGGCCAAGATCGACCAGATCGGCCGGCTGCTCGCCACGCGCGGGCCGGTGCCGGCGCCGGCGGGCGTGATGGCGCCAGCGTCGGGGGCCACGCCGCTGGTGGCGATCGGCGCCTCGGCGGGCGGGCCGACCGCGCTGGCCGCGCTGCTCACGCCGTTGCCGGTCGATTTCCCGGCCGCGGTGGTGATCGTCCAGCACGTCGACCAGGCGTTCGCGATCGGCATGGCCGAATGGCTCGACGGCTACACGGCGCTGCCGGTGCGAATCGCCCGGCAGGGCTGCGCACCGCAGCGCGGCGAGGTGCTGCTGGCCGCCACCAACGATCACCTGCACCTGACCGCGCGCGGCCTGCTCGATTACACGCCGCATCCGGCCGAAACGCCTTACCGGCCGTCGGTCGACGTGTTCTTCCAGAGCGTGGTGGACCACTGGCGCGCCGATGCGATCGGCGTGCTGCTGACCGGCATGGGCCGCGACGGCGCGCTCGGCCTCAAGGCGATGCGCAGCAAGGGCTTCTACACGATCGCGCAGGACGCGGCCACCAGCGCCGTCTACGGCATGCCGAAGGCGGCGGCCGCGATCGACGCGGCTACCGCGATCCTGCCGCTCGATCGCATCGCCGAGCGGATCGCGATGCAGTTGCCGCGCGGCGCGCGCGTCGTGACGGGCGGCAGGCAGGACCGCTGACGCGGCGAACGACGGAACGAGGCATTAGCGCCACGCAGCATCCGCGCGGCGGCCGGCAACAGATTCGGTTACGAATTCGAACCGGATTTCGCGAACCGGGCCGCCGCGCGATGGTCAGAAAGCACGAACGGGGCGATGCGGAGCAGATCCGCATCGCCCCGCCTTTTTCAGCCGCACGGAAGCCGCCGCGCGCCGCCGATCGGGTCGGCGCAGCCGGCCGCCGCGGCGCACGAACGGAACCCGACCCGATGAACGAAGCCGCCAACGAGCCGCGCCCCGCGCCTGCCGACGAGCAGGCGCTGAAGACGCACACCGACCGCCGCCAGTTGCACCAGATCATCGCCGGCCTGACCGAGGGCGTGATCCTGGTCGAGCCGGACCAGCGCATCGTGTGGGCCAACGAGGCCGCGCTCGCGATGCACGGCGTGGCCACGCTGGCCGAGCTGGGCGCGGACGTGACCGAGTACCGCGAGCGCTTCCGGCTGCGCGACACCAATCACGATCCGGTGCGCCAGGGCCAGTATCCGATCGATCGCGTGATCAGCGGCGAGCAGTTCAGCGACGTGACGGTCGAGGTCGAATCGGCCGCCGACGATTCGCTGCGCTGGGTGCACCGGATCCGCAGCCTGGTGCTGACCAACGCGGCCGGCGAGCCCGATTGCCTCGCGCTGGTGCTGCACGACGCGACCGAATGGGCCAGCGCCGAGCAGCGTTTCGAGCGCACCTTCAACGCCAATCCCGCGCCCGCCGCGATCTGCCGCCTCAGCGATTTCCGCTACGTGAAGGTCAACCAGGGCTTTCTCGACATGATCGGCCACCCGCTCGACGACGTGATCGGCCGCTCGGTCTACGAACTCGACGTGTTCGACCGCGCCGAGCGCCGCGAGCTGGCGATCGAGCGGCTCGGCGACGGCATGACGATCCCGCCGATGGAGGCGCTGCTGCGCCGCGCCGATGGCGGCGACCACGCGGTGATCGTGGCGGGCCAGCCGATCGACATGGGCGAGCACGCCTGCATGCTGTTCACGTTCACCGATCTGCAGCCGCGCAAGCTGGCCGAGATCGCGCTGCGCGAAAGCGAGGAGCGCTTCGCCAAGGCGTTCCGGATGGCGCCGGTGGCGATGGCGATGCTGACCGCCGGGCGCTTCGAACTGCTCGACTGCAACGACGCGTTCGTGGCGATGACGGGCCACGCGCAGGCCGACCTGCTGGGCCGTTCGGCCGAGGAACTGGGCCTGTGGGCCGAGCCGGGCGCGCAGCGCGGGATCGCCGACACGCTGGCGCGCGACGGCATGGTGCGCATGCACGACGTGCGCGTGGTGACCCAGGACGGCGACGTGCGCGATTGCGTGGTGTCGGCCGACGCCGTGGCGATCCACGCACAGGATTGCCTGCTGCTCGCGCTGCTCGACATCAGCGATCGCAAGCGCACCGAGATGGAGCTGATCCAGGCGATCGAGACGGCCATGCAGGATGCGTCGTGGTTCAGCCGCACGCTGATCGAGAAGCTTGCCAACGTGCGCCGCGCCAAGGCGCCCGATGCGGGTGGCCAGTTGTCCGATCTGACTTCGCGCGAGCGCGACGTGTTCGACCTGCTGTGCCACGGGCTGCCCGACAAGGAGATCGCGAACCGGCTCGGGCTCGCGCCGAACACGGTGCGCAATCACGTCTCGACCATCTACAACAAGCTCGATGTGCACAGTCGCGGCGAGGCGATCGTGTGGGCGCGCGAGCGCGGCATCGTCGGCGCGGCCGAGCCGGCTCCGGCAGCCGGCGCGCTCGATGCGTCGGGGGCGGCGGCCGGCGTGTCGGTGCGCCAGGCGGGGCCGGCGGGTGCGGTCAAGGCCGGCCGCGCGGCCCGCAAGCGGCCCGCGGCCTGAGTGCGGCGCGCGGTTTCGCCTGGCTTCGGCCGGCAATTCGTTTCTGCCGGGGCCGGTACGAATGCACTAGCGGCCCTGGCCCATCTGCACCTGCCGGGGCGGCGCGGCAGCCGCGAAGATGAGGGTTCCCGGCGCGCGGCCACGGCAGCGCGCCGGTTCCGATGATTCCCTCAAGGAGGCAACCATGGACAAGAATCGCATCGACGGCAAGCTCAAGCAGGTTAAGGGTTCGGTGAAGGAAGCGCTCGGCAAGGTGACGGGCGATCGCAGGACCGAAGCGGAAGGCGTCGCCGAAAAGACCGAAGGCAAGTTGCAGGAAAAGGCGGGTCAAACCGCTGACGCGATCCGCAAGCATACGAATCTGCACTGACGCATCCGCGGCGTCCCGCAGTAACGAAACGGCCCCGCCTCGCGATGGTTTGCGAGGCGGGGCCGTTTTGATTGGTGCGGATGTGGCATGCATGCCGAATCGGGTCGAGAAAGTAAGCATTCCGAAAGTCGGCTCGCGTAGAATCTTCGCTTGCCGGAGATGGCATGCCTCCGTTCCCAACCGCCGGTCAGCCGGCTGATGATGCCTACGGATCCTGGGTACAGGAGGTCGTAGGCCGTCTTGAGCACAAGCGGCGTCCTGTCGCCCGGGTTTGATGTCCTGTCGAACCTGAACCCCATGAAAGCATTCGAATCCGTCGAGCAGTTCGCCATGTTGCGCGCGCTCGGCCGCTGGATCGCGCTGTCGGCCCTCGTCGGCGCGCTGGCGGGCAGCGCATCCGCACTGTTCCTCGCCCTGCTCGATCTCGCTACCGGCACCCGGCTCGCGCATCCCTGGCTCATCTGGCTGCTGCCGGCCGCCGGCTTTGTTACCGGCTGGATCTACCTGCGCATCGGCAGCAGCGTCGAGGCCGGCAACAACCTGTTGATCGACGAGATCCACGATCCGGCGCGCGCGGTGCCCACCCGCATGGCGCCGCTGGTGATGCTCGCCACCGTCGTCACGCATCTGTTCGGCGGCTCGGCGGGGCGCGAAGGCACTGCCGTGCAGATGGGCGGCGCGCTGGCCGATCGCGTCGCGCGCGTGCTGCGAGTGGACGCCGACACGCGGCGCATCCTGCTGATGGCGGGGATCGCGGCGGGCTTCTCGTCGGTGTTCGGCACGCCGCTGGCGGGCGCGGTGTTCGGGCTGGAGGTGCTGGCGATCGGCCGGCTGCGCTACGACGCGCTGTTCCCGTGTCTTGCGGCGGCGGTGGTGGCCGATGCCGTGTGCCACCTGTGGGGGATTCGTCATCCGGTGTATCCGGTGCCGTTCGTGCCGGCCGTCGGCATCGCGACGGCGGCTTCGGCGATCGTCGCCGGCATCGCGTTCGGCGTGGTCGGCATGCTGTTCGCCGATGCGACGCACGCGCTCGGCGCGCGCTTCAAGCGCTGGATTCCGTACGGCCCGCTGCGGCCGGTGCTGGGCGGTGCGATCGTCGCGCTGGCCGGCGTGGGGCTGGCCGTGCCGCAGTATCTCGGCCTCGGCATCCCGACTATCGAGGCCGCGTTTCGCGGGCCGCTGCCGGTGCAGGATTTCGCCGGCAAGTTCGCGTTCACGGTGGTGACGCTGGCGTCGGGCTTCAAGGGCGGCGAGGTCACGCCGTTGTTCTATATCGGCGCGACGCTCGGCAACGCGCTGTCGCATCTGCTGGCCCTGCCGTTGCCGGTGCTGGCGGGGCTCGGCTTCGTCGCGGTGTTCGCGGGCGCGGCCAATACGCCGATCGCCTCGACGATCATGGCGGTCGAACTGTTCGGCGCGCCGATCGGCGTGTTCGCGGCGCTGGCCTGCGTGGTGGCGTATCTGTTCTCGGGGCACACCGGTATCTATCGCGCGCAGCGGATCGGCCACGCCAAGCATCCGTGGCTCAGTGCGGGCGGGCGGTTGGCCGATCTGGCGTTGCAGCGCGCGAGTGCGAAGCCCGGGGCGAGCGGGAAGGGGTGAGCGAGCGGGGGGAGGCGGGGCGGCCGATGTTCATCAACGAATCACCCCACGCGCCGCGCCGCCGCATCTTCACCCGTGCCCGGCAGCACGCGCCACGCCACCCACGCGAGCGCGCCGAGCGCCGGAAACACCAGCACGCTGCCTTCCGGCCCGACCGTGCCGCCGCTCCACCACACCGGGCCGATCGCATGGCTCTCGAACAGGCTGACGTTCGGGAGCAGGCCGCTGGTGGGCGCGCCGAACAGGAACGATTCGGACCAATCCCAGCCGGCGTGCATGCCGAACGCCCACCACAGCGAGCCGGTGCGCCAGATCGCGAGGCAGGCCACGAACCCGTAGATCACCACCGGCACGATCCCGGCCATGTTCTCGCCGTGATTGAACATGTGCGACAGCCCGAACGCGACCGAGGTCAGCACGGCGGCGGCCGACGGATGCAGGCCGCGCGCGAGACGGAAGAACAGATAGCCACGGAACGCCAGTTCCTCGGCCACGGCCACCACGGCGAACGCCAGCGCCCACACCAGCCCGGCTTCGAGCGCGGCCAGCGGGCTCATGCCCGAATAGACGAGCGTGGCGCCACCGGTCGAGGCCAGCAGCGTCATGATGACGGCCACGGCGACCAGCCCGCAGGCGCCGCCGAGCAGCAGGTGCCGCAGCCGCCGGGGTGCGCGCAGGCCGACGTCGAGCCACGAGCGGCGGTCGATGCGGCTCATCACGCGGGTGGCGATCAGCACGGCCGCGCACATCGCCAGCTCGAACGCGAATTGCTGGCCGGCAGTCAGTTCGCCTTCCATCCGGAACGGCAGGTCGAGGCCGCGCGCGGCGCCATCCACGCCGAGCATCAGCACGGCGACGATCGCGGCATACAGCAGCGCGGCCCAGCCCGCACGCAGCCCCTGCGGGCCGAACCACAGGTGTCGGAAGCGGAACGGCGGGATGGCGCTGGGTCGGTCGGCGTGCATCACGTCTTTCACCGGTAATGACCTTGTCTTTTGAATGCAGTGTTAACGGCAATCGATTCGCGTGTAGGCCTTTTGAAGGCATTGAATTGCGAATCGGCGAGTTCCGTGATTATGTGGATTATCTGCGCCGCTGGGTATAGCGCAGCGCAAATCAAATTGGATTTACGCGGCATCGTATCGTCCTTGCGACGCATGACTTGCGCGCGCATCGATAAAATTTTAGGAGATACCGCAGCCGATAGCCAATGCGCTGTCGAACCCGGGCAAGGGTTTGGCATTATTTTCGGGATATTTATAAAGTCGAAAGCGAGATGAAACTGAATGGCAAGCTAATGGCAAAGCCTTGCGTAAAATGCGTGCATTATTGTCGTTGAAATGTGCAAATTTGATTATTGTTTTGACCGATGCATTGCCGCCTCGTGACGGCAAGACAATTGAAAGCCGAATCGCGAAATATCGGCCATGTGCACGACGGCGCTCCCGCGCCAGAAAAAGCGGGGCGGCGGATCGCGTCCGCCGCCCCGATGCTTACGACGTGCCGAACGCCGTGCCTTGCAGTCGGCTCGCGTCGTCGGCCCGCTGCGCGTCGGCCTTGCCGGCGGAATCGGCCGCATCGAGCGAATCGAGCGCCTCGATGCCGTAACCGCCCGTCTGCTCGATCAGCCCCTTCGCGAGTTCCAGCGCCTGCCGCTCGAACAGCCGCCGGTAAACCCCGCCTTCGAGCCGGATCAGCGCATCGTGATCGCCTTCCTCGATCACCTGGCCGCGTTCGAGCACCAGCAGGCGGTCGAGCGCGCGCACCGTCGACAACCGATGCGCCACCACCAGCGTGGTGCGGCCCACCATCAGCCGTTCCATCGCCTGCTGGATCAGCAGCTCGCTTTCGCTGTCGAGGCTCGAGGTGGCCTCGTCGAGGATCAGGATCGGCGCGTCGGCCAGGAATGCGCGCGCGATCGCCACGCGCTGCCGTTCGCCGCCCGAGAGCTTCACGCCGCGCTCGCCCACCAGCGTGTCATAGCCTTCCGGCAACTCGCTGATGAAGCCGTGCGCGCTGGCCTGCATGGCCGCGCGCACGATCTCCTCGCGGCTCGCGCCGGGCCGCGCATAGGCGATGTTGTCGGCCAGCGAGCGGTGGAACAGCACCGGCTCCTGCTGCACGATCGCGATATGGCTGCGCAGCGATTGCTGCGTGACCTGCGCGATGTCCTGCCCGTCGATCAGGATGCGGCCGCCCTCGATGTCGTAGAGCCGCTGGATCAGCTTGATGAACGAGGTCTTGCCCGAGCCGGAATGGCCGACCAGGCCGATCCGCTCGCCCGGCGCGATGCGCAGCGAGAAATCCGAGTAGAGCGGCGCCTGGCGCGGCCCGTAGCGGAACGTCACATGATCGAAGCGGATCTCGCCCTTGCCGATCGCGATCGGCCGCGCGCCGGGCGCATCCTCGATGCCGAGCGGCTGGCGCTCGAGCGCGACCAGTTCTTCCATGTCGTTGACCGAGCGCTGCAGGTTGCGGATATGCATGCCGATATCGCGCAGGTAGCCCTGCAGCATGAAGAACATGGTCAGCGCGAACACGATGTCGCCGACGCTCGCGCGATCTTGCGACCACAGCCACAGCGCCGCGCCGAGGATCGCCGCCTGCATCAGCACCAGCATCGCGCCCTGCACGCCGCCGCTGAGCGTGCCGCGCACCCAGGTTCGGCGCGTGCGCCGCCGCCATTTGCCGATCACGCGGCCGATCCGCGCTTCCTCGCGCGTTTCCGCGCCGAACGCCTTGACCACCGGGTTGCAACTGATCGAATCGGCCAGCGCGCCGCCCAGCCGCGTGTCCCAGAAGTTGCCGAGCCGCGCGGCCGGCGCGATCACGCCGAGCGACAGCGCCACCGTGACCGCGATGTACAGCACCGAGCCCGTGCCCACCACCAGCCCCATCACGGGCCAATGCCAGCCGAGAAGCAGCGTCGCGCCGCCGAGCATCATGACCGACGGCAACAGCGCCAGCAGCAGCGTGTCGTTGAGCAGGTCGAGCGCCCACATGCCGCGCGTGATCTTGCGCACGGTCGAGCCGGCGAAGCTGTTCGCATGCCAGTCGGTCGAGAAGCGCTGCACGCGATGGAACGCGCCGGCCGAGATCTCGCTCATCATGCGCAGCGTCAGCGTGATGACGTTCATGTACATCGCCTGGTGCAGCACCGTGACGGTCACGCCGAGCGCCAGCAGCACGCCGAACGCGTGCAGCGCCGCGTTCCAGGCCGCGGCGCGGTCGTGCAGGCCGAGCGTGACCGCGTCCACCAGGTGGCCGGCGAACATCGGGGTGAGCACGTCGCCGAGCGCGGACAGCATCGCGCAGCCGACGACGGCGAGGGTGCGCGCCGGTTGGCGGCGCCAGTGGCGGAAGGTGAAGCCGAGCACGTCGTTGAACGGACGGCTACCGTGACGATCGGTGTGTTGGATCATGGGTCGTGGCCTGGTGGGCATTGTGTGCGCCAGGATTTCTCGGTGGTCGATGAGTCAGCGAAACAGCGGGCCGTCGGTGCCGCCTTGGCATCGTGACGACGGATGCGTGGCGGTGGCGCGATCACCGCAACGGGCGGAGCGTGCCGGTGAAGCAGGGCAATGACGGAAGACGGCCGGGAAGAACAGCGGGCGGAACGGCCCCGGAAGGCCGCCGCGGGGGCGAAGCTAGTTCGCGCCTTGCGGCATGACGTTCGGGAAGCCGCAGTGTGATGGCTTGTGACGCATCGTTTGACCTCCCTTGAACGTAAGCGATGGAACGTGGATGAGGGCGAGGCGGCGGGCGCCGCGACACCGTCGAGCGAAAACCCGCCCGATTACGCGATTGTAATCGCGCCCGGGAGGTAATGCCAAGCTGTTGCCGAATCGACACGGCGACGGCCGCCATGTCGCATGTCCCGCTCGTCGCGTATGGGACAATCCGGCCCTCGATTCCCGTCCCCACCGCAACCGCCACTGACGCACATCACGATGAGCACCATCCAGCAAGGCATCCTGTCGCCGCTGCCGCCGGCCAACCGTTACCTGTCGCTCCAGATCGCCGACCCCGCCGACGTGCCGCGCGCGCTGGCCGCGCTGCGCGACGCCACCGACGCGGCGCGCACGGTGGTGGGCGTCGGCCCGTCGCTTGTGCAGGCGCTCGACCGCAAGATCGACGGCCTGAAGCCGTTCCCCGACCTGTCGAAGCCGGGCGCGCCGGTGCCGTCCACGCAGGTCGCGCTGTGGGTGTGGCTGCGCGGTGACGATCACGGCGAGATCACGCTGCGCTCGCGCGCGATCGAGACGCTGCTGGCGCCGGCCTTCGTGCTCGACAGCGCCGCCAACGCGTTCCGCTACGCCGACGACCGCGATCTGTCCGGTTACGAGGACGGCACCGAAAACCCCAAGGGCGACGAGGCGGTGGAGACCGCGTTCGTGACCGGCAAGGGCGCGGGCCTCGACGGCGCGAGCTTCGTCGCGGTGCAGCAATGGGTGCACGATTTCCCCGCGATGAACGCGATCGAGGGCGACGAGATGGATCGCATCGTCGGCCGCCGCAAGTCGGACAACGAGGAACTGGAGGATGCGCCGGCCTATGCGCACGTGAAGCGCACCGAGCAGGAGAGCTTCACGCCCGAGGCCAAGGTGCTGCGCCGCTCCGCGCCGTGGGCCGACGAGCGCCGCGCGGGCCTCTATTTCGTGGCGTTCGGCCATTCGTTCCGCGCGTTCGAGGTGCAGATGCGCCGCATGGTCGGTGCGACCGACGGCGTGCTCGACGGCCTGTTCCGCTTCACGCAGCCGGTGACGGGCGCGTTCTTCTGGTGCCCGCCGGCTTCGGCCGACGACCGGCTCGACCTGTCGGCGCTCGGGATCTGAGCGGAACGAATTCAAGCGCGCCAGCAAAAACCGCGCCCCGGCCAGTGACGGCCGGGGCGCGGTTTTTTTATGGGCGCGGCGTTCTGCCTGACGGCGCGGCGGCTTCAGCGCACCATGGTGTCGATGCGCGTGCCGCGCTTGATGAACAGCGTGACCGGCGTTTTCTCGGCGATTTCGCCGAGCCGCGTGCGTTGCGCGTCGTCGAGTTCGCCGTCGAGCGTGATGGTGCGGCGCACGTATTGCGTGCCGTCGTGGTCCGCGTGCAGCTCGGCGTGGACGTGCAGCTTGACCGTCGGCCATTCCTTGCGCTGCATGTACATGCGCAGCGTGGCCGCGGTGCATTGGCAGAGGCTCGCGAGCAGCAGCTCGAACGGCGCGGGGCCGACGCCGCGGCCGCCCTCGCGTTCGGCTTCGTCGCCCTGGAAGCGATGGGCGCCGGCCTGGATGTCGACGACGTAGTTCGGGGCATCGGCAGCCAGTTCGGCTGCGGCGTGGATCAGGGGCATGAGGTTCCTCGGCGGGTGGGGCGTGTCGACAGCATAAACGGGTTGCGTGCCGCTCGTTGTTAAGCGAGTTGTCGAACCTGAGTGCCGCGCGCTCAGGCGTTGGCGATCGCCGGCTCCTCGCCGCCGCCCAGCGCGGCGGCGCGCACGATCGTCGCGACCCGTTCGCGAAACCAGCGGTGCGCGCCATCGGCATCGCGCGATTCGTGCCAGTACGCGTGGATCGCATAAGGCTTCACGCGCAGCGGCAGCGGCATCGCCACCACCGGCAGCAGCCCGGTCATTCGCAGTGCGTAGGAACGCGGCAGCGTCAGCAGCAGGTCGCCGGCCGCCGCGATCTGGCAGGCCGCGAAATAGTGCTGGCAGACCAGTTGGATCTGGCGATAGCGGCCGTCGGCGGCCAGCAGCACATCGAGCGAGTTGGGCTCGCCGAGCGGCGAGACGGTCACGTGGCGCGCGGCGAAGTAATCGGCGCGGCGCAGCGGCCCCGCGGCGAGCGGATGATCGCGGCGCAGCACCACGCACAGCGCGTCGTCGGCCAGCGTCTCGCGCACCACCTGCGGCCCGGCCGGTACGCGCCGTTCGATCGCCAGATCGAGTTGGCCGCTGGCGATCTCGCGCCCCACCTCGGCCAGCGCCACGCGGCGGCTCACCAGCGTGATGCGCGGCGCCTCGCGCGCGAGCCGTTCGACCAGTTGCGGCAGCGCGATCGATTCGAGCACGTCGCGAATCCCCACCACGAAGCGCTGCTCGACGCTGGCCGGATCGAAATGCGCCTGCACGTGCGCGGCGGCCTGCAGGCCCTTCAGGTGGCGCTGCACGTCGGCGATCACGGCGCGGGTGCGCTCGGTGGGCGTCACGCGATTGCCCTGGCGCACGAACAGCGGATCGCCGAAATGCGCGCGCAGCCGGTTCAGCGCGTGCGTGACGGCGGGCTGTGTCAAGTGCAACGCGCGGGCCGCCGCGCTGATGCCGCCGTGCACGTAGATCGCGTCGAGCACGCGGAACAGATTCAGGTCGAGGCGCAGGTCGGAAGTCACGGGCGGGGCGGCACGGCGAAAGGCGGGAAGCCAGCATATTACTTTGGCTGATGACCTGCCATGAAGAACATTCATTTCATCGATCGGTGCGATCGGCGTAGGCTGGGCGTCACTTCAAACGGGGGACGATCTCATGGATTTCACGCCGACCGCTCGCAGCCAGGCTCTCGCCGAACGGCTGACGCGCTTCATGCACGACGAGATCGCGCCCGCCGAGGCCCGCTATGCGGCCGAGCTGGCCGGCGGCGCGGATTGGCGGCGCTGGCGGCAGCCGGCCACCATGGAGGCGCTCAAGCGCAAGGCGCGCGAGGCCGGCCTGTGGAACCTGTTCCTGCCCGAAACCGAACTGGGCGGCGCGGGCCTGAGCAACGCCGAATACGCGCCGCTTGCCGAGATCATGGGCCACTCGTTCATCGCGCCCGAGGCGTTCAACTGCAACGCGCCCGACACCGGCAACATGGAAGTGCTGGCGCGCTACGGCACGCCCGAGCAGCAGCGCGCCTGGCTCGCGCCGTTGCTGGCCGGCGAGATCCGCTCGGCGTTCTGCATGACCGAGCCCGAGGTGGCCTCGTCGGACGCCACCAACATGCAGGCCACCGCCGTGCAAGACGGCGATGCGTTCGTGCTGAACGGCCGCAAGTGGTGGTCCACCGGCATCGGCCATCCGCATGCGCGCGTCGTGATCTTCATGGGCCTGACCTACCCGGATGCCGAGCCGCATCGCCGCCACACGATGGTGCTGTGCCCGCTCGACGCACCCGGCGTGACGATTGAGCGGATGCTGCCCGCGTTCCATCATTTCGACGAGCCGTCGGGCCACGGCGAGGTGCGTTTCGACCAGGTGCGCGTGCCGGCCTCGAACGTGATCCTCGGGCCGGGGCGCGGCTTCGAGATCGCGCAGGGCCGGCTCGGGCCGGGCCGCATCCATCACTGCATGCGCGCGCTCGGCGCGGCCGAACGTGCCTTGACGCTGCTATGCCGCCGCGCCGAGGCGCGCACCGCGTTCGGCAAGCCGCTGGCGGCGCTTGGCGGCAACGCCGACATCGTGGCGAACCTGCGCATCGCCATCGAGCAGGCGCGCTTGCTGACGCTGAAGGCCGCCTGGACCATCGACACGCACGGCGTGAAGGCAGCCTTGAGCCTGATCTCGCAGATCAAGGTGGCGGTGCCGGCCGTCGCGCAGCAAGCGGCCGACGCGGCGATCCAGATCCACGGCGGCGCGGGCGTGTCCGACGACGTGCCGCTCGCCGCGCTGTATGCCTATGCGCGCGTGCTGCGGCTGGCCGACGGGCCGGACGAGGTGCATCGCGGCGTGGTGGCGCGGCTCGAATTCAAGCGTCAGGCCCAGGCGCTGGCGGGAGCGGCGGCATGAGCGCGCCGATCGATGCCGCCCGCGAAGTGCGCGACGAGGACCGGCTCGACGCCGTCAAGGTGGACGCGTTCCTCAAGGCGCAGGTGCCGGGCCTGGCCGGCGAGCCGACGATCCGCCAGTTCCACGGCGGCGCGTCGAACCTGACCTACCTGATCGCCTACCCGGGCCGCGAGCTGGTGCTGCGCCGCCCGCCGGCCGGCGCGAAGGCCGGCTCGGCGCACGACATGCTGCGCGAGGCGGCCGTGATGGCCGCGCTGAAACCGGCCTATCCGTGGGTGCCGGCGATCGTCGCGCGCTGCGACGATCCGGCCGTGACCGGTTCGGGATGCTATGTGATGGAGCGGTTGGCCGGCGTGATCCTGCGCCGCGATCTGCCGCCCGAGCTCGGCCTCGACGCGGCCGGCACGCGCCGGCTCTGCGAGCGCTTCGTCGACCGGCTGATCGAACTGCATGCGGTGGATGCCACCGCGCCGGCGATCGCCGGGTTCGGCCGTGGCGAGGGCTATGTCGCGCGGCAACTGAGCGGCTGGCGCGAGCGCTGGCAGCGCGCGCTGACCGACGGCACCGATCCGGCCGCCGACGTGACCGGCTGGCTCGACGCGCACCAGCCCGCGCACGACGGCCGGCTCTGCGTGATCCACAACGATTACCGCTTCGACAACGTGGTGCTCGACCCCGACGACCCGCTGCGCATCGTCGGCGTGCTCGACTGGGAGATGGCGACGCTCGGCGATCCGCTGATGGATCTCGGCGGCTCGCTCGCCTACTGGGTGCAGGCTGACGACGACGCGCCGTTCCGCGCGATGCGCCGCCAGCCGACCCACGCGCCCGGCATGATGACGCGCGACGAGGTGGTGGCCTATTACGGCGCGCGCACCGGCACCGACGTGAGCGGCTTCGCGTTCTACGAGGTGTTCGGGCTGTTCCGGCTGATGGGCATCATCCAGCAGATCTACCGTCGCTACGTGCTCGGGCAGACCACCAACCCGGCGTTCGCCGGCTTCGGCGATGCGGTGCGCTACCTGACGCTGCGCTGCCGCGCGCGCATCGCCGCCGCCGGGGGCGCCGCGCGATGAGCGAGATCGTCCTGATCCGCCATGCGCAGGCCAGCTTCGAGGCGGCCGACTACGATTGCCTGTCGGCGCGCGGCGAGACGCAGGCGGCGCGGCTCGGTGCGTGGATGGCCGCGCGCGGCGCGCAGCCCGCCGCGATCGTGACCGGCACGCTGCGCCGCCATGCGCAAACCGCCCTGCATTGCGCGCAGGCGGCCGGCGTCGCGCCGCCGCTGCGCGTGCTGCCCGGCCTCGACGAACTCGATTCCGACGAACTGATCGCGCGCTACCGGCCCGCGCTCGCCTCGCGCGACGCGCTGCTGGCCGAGCTGGCGCGCGCCGGCGACCCGCGCCGCGCGTTCCAGGCGCTGTTCTCGGGCGCCGTCGCGCGCTGGACCTCGGGCGAGGCCGACGCCGATTACGCGCAACCGTGGCCGGCGTTCCGCGCGGCGGTGCTCGACGCGTGGGACACGCTGCTGCGCGAGGCCGGGGCCGCGCACGACGGCGAAACCTGGGTGGTGTCGTCGGGCGGCCCGATCGGCGCGATCGTCGCGCATCTGGCCGGCGCGCCGCCGCAGCGCTGCTTCGATTTCGCCTGGCCGCTCGTCAACACCAGCGTGTCGCGCATCCGGGCGGGCCGCAGCGGCGCGCGGCTCATCACCTACAACGCCTGGCCGCATCTCGACACGCAGGCCGACGCCGCGCTCGTTACGCATCGCTGAGCGCTGCCGATTCAGAGCGAATCCCTTCGTTATCCAGAGGAATCCATCACGATGACCGCACCCGATCTGTTCGATTTGTCCGGCAGGATCGCCCTCGTCAGCGGCGCGAGCCGCGGCATCGGCGAGGAGGCCGCACGCCTGCTCGCCGCCTGCGGCGCGCATGTGATCGTGTCGAGCCGGCGCATCGACGATTGCCGCCGGGTGGCCGACGCGATCGTCGCCGACGGCGGCTCGGCCGAGCCGGCCGCCTGCCATATCGGCGAGCCCGAGCAGATCGAGGCGCTCTACGCCGCGCTTGACGCGAGGCATGGCCGGCTCGACATCCTCGTCAACAACGCCGCCGCGAACCCGTATTACGGCCCGATCGTCGACACCGGGCTCGACGCGTTCCAGAAGACGGTCGACGTCAACATTCGCGGCTACTTCTTCATGTCGACGCACGGCGCGCGCCGGATGGCCGCGAACGGCGGCGGCGCGATCGTCAACGTCGCATCGGTGAACGGCGTGATTCCGGGCGACAAGCAGGGCATCTACTCGATCACGAAGGCGGCGGTGATCTCGATGACCAAGGCGTTCGCGGTCGAATGCGCGGCCGACGGCGTGCGCTGCAACGCGCTGCTGCCGGGCCTGACCGACACCAAGTTCGCATCGGCGCTGACGAAGAATCCGGCCGTGCTCGAACAGGTGCTCGCGCATGTGCCGATGCGCCGCGTGGCCGCGCCATCGGAAATGGCCGGCGCGATCCTGTTTCTCGCCTCGCCTGCGGCGAGCTACACCACGGGCGCGGTGCTCAACGTCGACGGCGGATATCTGTCGGTATAGTGGCGACGCGCGGCGCAGCGGCGCCGTGTGCAACGAATTCGAGGAGCAAGCATGACGACGATCGGAACGCCGCGGCTCGCGGGCAAACATGCCTTCATCACGGGCGCGACGGGCGGGCTGGGCCGCGCGATGGCGGCGCGCATGGCCGAACATGGCGCGAAGCTGTTCCTGACCGACGTGGCCGCGCAGCAGCCCGCGCTCGAAGCGCTGGTGGCCGAGTTGAACGCGGCGGCCGGCAGCCGCGTGGCGTGGTTCGCCGAGCAGGACGTGCGCGACGAGGCGCGCTGGCAGGCGCTGGCCGCCGAGGCAAACGCGGCGATGGGCGGTTTGTCGGTGCTGGTCAACAACGCGGGCGTGGGTTCGCTCGGCACCGTCGAGCAGATCGAGCAGAAGGAGTGGCGGCGCGTGATGGACATCAACGTCGAAAGCATCGTGCTCGGCGTGCGCCATGCGCTGCCGTTCCTGCGCGACTGCCAACCGGCGTCGATCATCAACGTGTCGTCGGTCGCGGCCTTCAAGCACGAACCGGAATACACGGCCTACAACGCGTCGAAGGCGGCGGTGGCTTCGTTGACCAAATCGATTGCCGTCGATTGCGCGCGCAAGCAGACCGGCGTGCGCTGCAATTCGCTGCATCCGTCGTTCATCCGCACCGGCATCGTCGAGCCGTTCTTTCAGCAGCTCGGCGAGAACGCGGCCACCCGCAAGCTCGCGCGCGGCGTGCCGATGGGCCGGCTCGGCGAACCGGACGACGTGGCCTGGGCCGCGATCTATCTCGCGTCCGACGAGAGCCGCTACGTGACCGGCGCCGAACTCGTGATCGACGGCGGGCTGTGCGCGATGTGAGCGCGCGGCCGGCCCGATCCGCCGCTTTTCCCCTTATCGAGGAGACACCATGCCTGATACCGTCAACCGCCAGTTGCGCCTGAAGGCGCGCCCCGAAGCGCGCGTCGGCGCCGAACATTTCTCGCTCGTCGAAACGCCGCTGCCCGATCTTCAGGATCGCGAACTGTTGGTGCGCGTGCTGTATCTGTCGATGGATCCGACCAACCGCGTGTGGATGAGCGACATCCCGCAATACCTGCCGCCGGTGGCGATCGGCGAAACCATGCGTGCGCTCGGCATCGGCCGCGTGGTGGCTTCGCGCGCGGAGAAGTTCGCCGTGGGCGACCTGGTGCAGGGCCTGGTGGGCTGGCAGGACTATGCGCATGTGACGGCCGAGGACGCGCCGAAGCTGCTCAAGCTGCCCGAGCTCGGGTTGCCGCTGCCGACGCTGCTCGGCGCTTGCGGCATGAGCGGGCTGACGGCCTACTACGGGCTGACCGACATCGCGCCGGTGCAGCCTGGCGAGACGCTGGTGGTGTCGGCGGCGGCCGGCTCGGTCGGCTCGATCGCGGGGCAGATCGGCAAGATCCACGGCGCGCGCGTGGTGGGCATCGCGGGCGGCCCCGACAAGTGCCGCTACCTGACCGACACGCTCGGCTTCGACGCGGCCGTCGACTACAAGGCGCCCGATTGGAAGCAGGCGCTGAAGGCGGCCACGCCCGACGGCGTGCACGTCGATTTCGAGAACGTGGGCGGCGAGGTGATGCGCGCGGTGCTGTCGCGGATGGTGATCGGCGGGCGCGTGGCGATGTGCGGGGTGATCTCGAACTACAACAGCCAGGGCCGCGCCAGCGACGATTTCGGCGTGGTGATCTCGAAGCGGCTGACGATGCGCGGCTTCCTGATCCTCGATTACCGCAAGAACCGCGAAGCCGTGCAGCAACTGGCCGGCTGGTTGCGCGACGGGCGCATCAAGGCCGAGGAAACCGTGGCCGAGGGGCTGGAGAACGCGCCGGACGTGCTGAACCGCCTGTTCGACGGCAGCCATCGCGGCAAGCTCGTGCTGCGCGTGGCCGCCGACGCCTGAGCGCAAAAAAAAGCCACGGATCGCTCCGTGGCTCGCAATGTTCCAGTCTAGAGGGGGAGTCCGACTGGAGTCTGGCCGCCTCCGATCACCTGGAACCGGGGTTGCCGGAAGGCGATCGCGAGACAGTTCCCATTGTTCTGGTGCGGTGCCGCAGAGTCAATTTCGGGCGATTAAGCGCGATTAAAGACGCTTACGAAGTCTTGCCCATCATCCGCTTTCAGCGGCTTTCATCCTGCTTGGGCGCGCGTGCGGTGCCCCTAGGCGTCTGACGTCGCCGGCCATGACCGGCACGTGGCGCTTCGCGACGAAGCGCCGACACGCCATTTCCCTGCCTGACAAAACCTCTCCGCAGATTCTTTCGGTTGCGGTGCTTGTTGTTACAAACTGAAATGATATAACATATCCCAGTCAGTTTGTTTTCAACTTGATTTCGACCCCGCGCGTGCCGCCCGGCCGGGTCGCGTGGAGGTCGTCGATTCGTGACGGCTCATTGCGCGGCCGAAATGATACGTTATAACGTGACGTATCGGTGAGCGGTATGGCGGTGTCGGCTCGGGTTCAGCCTTCATTTCACGACACCACCACCGTTCACCATGCGCGACTCCGTCCGTTCCCGTTCCCTGTCCGCCGCGCGCGGGCTGCCGCCCCTGACCCTGATGTTCGTCGCCAGCCTGGCCTATGCGCAGTCGGCGGCCACCTCCGCCCCAGCCGTTGCCACGCCTACGCCTACGCCGGCGCTTTCGCTGAACCCGGTGTTCGTCACCGCGAACCCGACCGGCGACACCGAGCTGATCTCGCCGACCGCCTCGATCGGCGGCGACGCACTCGCGCTGCGTCGCGCCGATTCGCTCGGCGGCTCGCTCGACGGCCTGCCCGGCGTGTCGACCACCACCTACGGGCCGCTGGTCGGCCGCCCGATCATCCGCGGCATGGACGGCGACCGCATTCGCCTGCTGCGCAACGGCGTGGCCGCGTTCGACGCGTCGTCGCTGTCGTACGACCACGCGGTGCCGCAGGACCCGCTGACGGTCGAGCGCGTCGAGATCGTGCGCGGGCCGGCCGCGCTGCTGTACGGCGGCAACGCGGTCGGCGGCGTGGTCAACAGCATCGACAACCGGATTCCGCGCGAGGCGATCAAGGGCGTGTCGGGCGCGGTCGACGCCAGCTATGGCGGCGCGAACAACGCACGCGCCGGGGCCGCGATGGTGGAGGGCGGCAACGGCCGCTTCGCGTTTCACGTGGATGCGTTCGATCGCGAAACCAGCAAGCTGCGGATTCCCGGCTACGCGCATTCGGATCGCCAACGCGCGCTCGACGGCCCCGACGCCGAGCAGACTTCCGGCAACATCCCCAACAGCGACGGCCGCCAGCATGGCGGCGCGGTGGGCGGCGCCTACACCTGGGCCGATGGCTATGCGGGCCTGTCGTACAGCGGCTTCGAATCGAACTACGGCTCGGTGGCCGAGAGCGACGTGCGCCTGCGCATGCGCCAGCAGCACCTGAGCGCTTCGTCCGAGATCCGCAACATCGCCGGCCCGATCTCGCAACTGAAGTTCGACTTCGGTTATACGGACTACGAACACAAGGAAATCGACAACGGCGAGACCGGCACCACGTTCCGCAACCACGGCTACGAAATGCGCATCGAGGCGCGTCATCGCAAGATCGGCCCGTTCGAGGGCGCGTTCGGCGTGCAGGCCTCGCAGAACACGTTTTCGGCGCTCGGCGAGGAAGCGCTGGTGCCCACCACGCAAACCACCAACGTCGCGCTGTTCGGCCTGGAGGAGTGGCAGGCCACCGAGGCGCTGAAGTTCAGCCTGGGCGGGCGCATCGAGCACATCAAGGTCGATCCGACGCCGGCCGGCAACGAACGCTTCGCCGGCGCGAGCGCGCGCACCTTCAACGCGGGCAGCGTGTCGTTCGGCTCGCTGCTGAAGCTGAACCCGGTGTGGTCGGTGGCCGGCAGCGTGTCGTACACCGAGCGCGCGCCGACCTTCTACGAGTTGTACGCGAACGGCCCGCACGACGCCACCGGCCAGTACCTGATCGGCAACCCCGCCGCGAAGAAGGAGAAGGCGATCTCGACCGACCTCTCGCTGCGTTACGCGAGCGGCCCGAACAAAGGCAGCATCGGCGTGTTCTACACGCGCTTCACGAACTACCTGACCGAGTTCAACACCGGCCGCCTGGTCGACGACGACGGCGAACCGGTCGCGCCCGGCACCGCCGACGCGCTCAGCGAAGCCAATTACCGTGGCGTGCGCGCCGAGTTCTACGGCATCGAGTGGGACAGCAAGTGGCGCGCGTTCCAGAAGGGCGCGCATCGTCTGGATTTCGAACTGAGCGGCGACTACACGCACGCGCGCAACGCCGAGACGGGCGAGCCGCTGCCGCGCATTTCGCCGCTGCGCGCCACGCTGGCCGCCGATTACGGCTATGGCCCGTTTGGCGCGCGTGCGCAGCTCACGCATGCCTGGGCGCAGCATCGCGTGCCCGAGAACGACCTGCAGACCGACGGCTACACGTCGCTCGGCCTGGTGCTCACCTATCGCTTCCGGATGGGCGCGACGCACTGGCTGGCCTACGTGCGCGGCGACAACCTGACGAACCAGGACATCCGCTACGCCAGCTCGGTGGTGCGCAACATCGCGCCCGAAGGCGGCCGCAGCGTGATGGTGGGGCTGCGCACGACGTTCTGACGCGCTGCCGAGTCGTTCACACCGGGAAATCAGGCCCGGCCGAGCACGAGCCCGGCCGGGCTTTTTTCATCAGGTGTCCGGAGTTTAGTAAGATGGCACGCGCCGAAAGCGGATCACGGCAGCGGCCGGCATCGATGCGCAATCTCGTGCATCGGCGCCGCGCCAGACTATTCCACTCCGCCTCATATTCCGGGAAGAAACAGACATGACGACACGACTCGCGTTGCGCGCGGGCCTGGCGGCCGCGCTGCTGTGCGCTGCCGCCGCGGCCCACGCCGCGCCGCTTTGCCAGACCCAGACGCAAGGCACGCACAAATCGAAGCTCTGCATCGAGCAGACGCCGTTCAAGCACGACTACTACACGTTGTGGGTGGACGATGCGCCGGTGTTCATGCTGCCCGACGATTACGTCGAGAGCGTCACGCTCACGCACGCGGTGCCCGACGACGACAGCAACGAATTCCCGCTGTCGAAGCAGGGCACGCGCACCGTGTCGATCACGGGCGGTTGCCGTCCGGTGGACGAAACGCAGGGCAGCGGCAACGATGCGGTGGTCGCCGAAACGGGCCGCACCTGCACGTTCCTCTGGGGCCAGCAGACGGTCGTGAAGGACATGCGCTTCAAGTTCGACTGAGCTGGATTGCCGCCGGCGCGATGCCGGCCGATGTGAAAACGGCGCGAGGATGCTCGCGCCGTTTTCGTTTGGGTGAGTCGCGGGAGCGTGAATCAGGGGTTCTGATCGGCGCGCGCGAAGATGTCCCAGGTGGCCATGAACAGCGCCGCCACGAGCGGGCCGATCACGAAGCCGTTGATGCCGAACAGCGCCATGCCGCCGAGCGTCGAGATCAGTACCACCCAGTCGGGCATCTTGGTGTCCTTGCCGACCAGGATCGGGCGCAGCAGGTTGTCCACCAGGCCGATCACACCCACGCAGAACACCACCAGGATCGCGCATTTCCAGATCTGCCCGGTCACGCCGAAATAGATCGCGGCCGGCGCCCACACGAGGCCCGCGCCGATCGCCGGCAGCAATGACAGAAACGCCATCAGCGCGCCCCACAGCAGCACGCCGTCGATGCCGAGGATCCAGAAGATCAGGCCGCCGAGCGCGCCCTGCACGAGCGCCACGGCGATGTTGCCCTTCACTGTGGCGCGCACGACCGTGGTGAACTTGGTCAGCAGCAGTTGCTTGTGATCTTCGTCGAGCGGCAGCGCGCGCCGCACGCGGCGGCCGATCTCGCCGCCGTCGCGCAGCAGGAAGAACACGAGGTACAGCATGATGCCGAAGCTGACCACGAACTGGAACGCGTTCTGGCCGATGCTGAAGGCCTGCGTCGCGACGAACTGGCTGATTGCCGCCGCGCCATCGGTCAGCTTCTTCTGCACGCTTGCGATGTCGGTCAGGCCGTAGCTGCGCAGGATGCGCTGAATGGACGCGGGCAACGCGTGCACGATCTCCTGGAACCAGCCCGTCATGTTCGGCTGCGCGGCCTTGATCTGCTGATAGGCGAACCCGATTTCCTGCACCAGCGTGCCGGCCACGAAGGTCAGCGGGATGATCACGATCAGCACGATCAGCGACAGCGTGACGAGCGCGGCGAGATTGCGCCGCTTGCCGAAATGCGCGGCGAACCAGCGCTGCACCGGCTGGAACAGGATCGCCAGAATCGTGCCCCAGAAGATCGCGCCGAAGAACGGCACGAGGATCCAGCAGAAGCCGATCGTGACGATGGCCAGCAACAGGTGGAAGAATTTTTGGTGGTCTTTCCCGCTTTCCATGAGGTCGCTCGAACGGCTTGTAATTAGGGGGGACGCGCGCCGGCGGCGCCGACATCCCGTGGTGCCCGGAATGCCGCGAGTATGCCTGCAACTCGCGAGGGCGGGTAGCGCGGCGCCGGAGCTTATGCTGCGCGCAGACAAAAAAAACGCCGCGGCGCGAGCCGCGGCGCTTCCCGGCGTGGAGGCCCCGAAGGGCCGCGCGCTTACGGGTTGATGCGCGAGACCTTGGTGCCGTTGACCGACAGGTCGCCCATCAGGCCCGCGTTGGTCAGCACGATGGCTTCGACCGGCGACGTGACCGTGTTCGAGTCGACCGCGCCATTCGCGCCGATCTTCACGACGGCGACCGAGGCGTCGGCGCCGGCCGACCAGCCGTCGGTGCTGCGGAACTTGTCGAGCGCGTCCTGCGTCATGAACAGGAACACCACGGCCTTCGATTGCGCGCCGGCCTGCAGGCCGAACGACAGCGACGAGGTGTTGTAGTAGCCGACCGTGCTGCCGCCCACGCGCAGGGCGCCGTTGCCGGTCTGTGCGCCAACGATGAAGCCGGCTTGCAGCACGCTCGGGAACACGAGCACGCCGCGCGACTTCGCCACCAGCTCACGCGAGCCCGGCACCGTCGAATACAGGCGCGAGAGCGTCGCGTCGACGCTCGAATTGATCGCCTGACGCTTCGACGAATTGGCCGCTGCGCTTTGCGGCTCGTTCGGCGGCGTGGTCGTGCAGCCTGCCAGGGCGAAGCTGCCGACGACGACGGCTGCAGCGGCTTTCATCATGAGTGCTTGACGCATGGTTTTTTCTCCTCGTTGCAAGTTGGATTGTGTGCGTGCGGGTAAGTCAGATTCGGATCAACGGCGTGCGAGCAGCAGGCCGGCGATGAAGGCGACGCCGGCGACCACGCCAGCCGTCTGCCACGGGTTTTCGTGAACCACTTGCGAGACGCGGTCGGCCTGCTCGCGAGCATGCGAGCGCAGGCGGTACAGGGCGTCTTCGGTGGCGTCGTCGAGGGTGCCGCGCACTTCCTCGAGACGGCTGTTCAGGCGCTTGCGCAGCGATTCGACGTCCGCGTCTTCCTTCTTCAGCAGGTCCTCGAGTTCGCCGACGAGCGAGCGGACGTCGTCTTTCACGTCCGAGTTGAGGTTGTGTGCGTTGTGGCGCGTATCGCGTGCAACACGGCGGCCGGTGCGGCGCAGTTCCGTGATGCCTCGGTCGATTTTGTCTTCGATGCTGTTCGTGAGTGCCATGGTGGTCGTTCTCCTTGAGATCGAGAAAAAAGGGTCGGTGATACGAGACATGCCCGAATCAGATTCGCATTCTCGGCCCAAGTTTCGCAACTCGCGTGCCAGGTCGGTCCCCATCTCTAAAAAGTCCTTTCGGGACAGGGGTTTGCGCAATTGAAACAAAATCTCTTGCCGCTTTCGTCAAGGCTTCGGAATTCGGTGAAATTTGCCGATTCTCGCGATGTGTGTGTCGGTAAAAATGGCAGGCCAAGCCCGGGAGCGACGCTTGCGACACCCCGCAAAGCGTTGCGGGGCTTGCGCTCGGTGGAAATCGGCCGCGATGCGTTCAAGGCCGCGAAAACCGGCGATTCCGTGCACCGCGGGGCGCTTTTTCTCCCGATCTCGCGATGGCGCCGAAATGCCGTGCGATTGATGCTTTTTTGCACGAAGCGGCGGTGCGGCTTGTAGTTTTTGCCGTTAGCCGCCCATCAGCCGCCCGCCGCCGTGGCGTCAGTCCAGCGTGCCCGGTTTGCGTTTTGCGCGCCATGCCGCCAACGCCGCGCCGCCACCGAGCGCGAGCAACAACCAGGCATCGCCCGCACCGCCGCCCGTCGCGGGTGAGCCGCCCGGGTTGCCGCTGCTGCCGTCCTGCACCGGCACCGCCGTATCGGCGAGCGCCAGATCGACCACCACCGGATCGTGATCGGACGAACGATACGCATCGGGCGCGTAGAAGCTCGTGCGCTGCGCGGTGCTCTTGTAGGCGTAGGTGTATTCGAGCGCGATCGGCTCGTCCGCGTTGATGTGCCATTCGTGCACGGCCTTCACGCGCGGCAGCAGCGCGGCCGACGCGAGTGCGTGATCGAGATACCCCGTTTCGCCGCTGTACACATAGCTGTACGCGTTCTCGCCGATGAAGTGCGCCGCGAGGTTCGTATAGCCGCGCGCCTCGAACAGCGCGATCGGGTCTTCCTTCGCGTAGCTGTTCATGTCGCCGATCAGCAGCACGCCCGCGCCTTCCACGCCGGTGGGGTTGCCGGCCAGCCAGTCGGCCAGCAGGCCGGCCGCGCGTACGCGGGTGGGATTCCAGCAGCTCTGGCCGTCGCCCTGGTCCGCATCGAGGCCGGTGGCATCGGTGCAGCCCTTCGACTTCAAATGGTTGACCACCACCGTCACGGGGCGTGTGCCGCCGATGCGGCGGAACGTTTGCGCGAGCGGCTGGCGGTTCTTGTTGTCGATCGCGAGCGTGGCGGCCTTGCCGATCGGCTCGACCGAGCGGCTGTTGTAGAGCAGCGCGACCTTGATCGCGTCGCCGCCGAGCTTCTCGACGCCGGGCTCGACCACGCGCCATTGGTCGCCGAGCCGCGCCGTGAGCTGGCGCACCGCGCTCAGGTCGCCGTAGCCGTTGTTGGCGATTTCCATCAGGCCGATCACGTCCGGCTGCAGTGCCGTGATCGCGCTGACGATCTTCGCTTCCTGGCGCTGAAATTCCGCGTAGGTAGGCGCGCCGCGGTTGTCGGGCGCGTCGAAGCCGGCGCCCTGGCCGTTGCCGTTGAAGTAGTTGAGCACGTTGAACGAGGCCACACGCACGTCGGCCTGCGCATGGCGCGCGGGCGCCGGGCGGCGCGGGTTGGCCGACGCGTCGAAGGCCGGCACGGCCGCGCCGGGCACCGGTTGCAGGCGCCACGCGCTGTAGCGCATCTCCATCACGCCCTCGACGTTCTCGACCGTGTAGCCGACCCGTATCGGGTTCGCCGCCGACAGGCCCGGCGCCGGATACGGCACGCTGGCCGGGTTCTGCCGGTTCGAGCCGTCGTCGAGGATCAGGCGGTTCAGCGCATTGGCGGCGGCGCGCGCCTTCGCCTCGGCCGGCGCGACCGCGTTGGTGGGCACCGACAGGCGGCCGTTGCTGAGGAGCACGCTGCCGTAGCGGCCCAGTTCGTAGACTTCGCTGACCGTCAGCTTTTGCGGCACGCGCACCAGCATGCCTTCCACCGCCGCGAACGCGGAGGCGTTCGCCACCGGCAGCGCGAGCGTGGCCGGCGTGACGTGCTGGCCGCTCGCGCATACGGCCATCGCGCCCGACAGCGTCAGTTGCGTCTGCCCGTATTTTTCCTCGACCTTGCCGGTCAGGTGAACCAGATCGCCCGCGGTGGCGCGCAGCCTCGGCGCGTAGACGAACAGGCCTTCCGACACGCCGGGCTGGTTGACGCGCTGTGCATCGGCCTGCTGGACGAAGAAGCCGCCGAAGCCATCCGTGCCGCCGTAATCGGCCGTGACCACGGCTTCGATCGAGACGGTTTGCAGGTTCAACGGCGACGGCGCGACGTTGCCCTGGATTTCGGCAATCGGCGTGGCGGCACCGCCGCAACCGGCGCTGACGGCGGCGGCGTGCGCGGGAAGCGCCGCCACCGCAGCGGCCAGCGACACGAGAACGAAACGCGGAATGGCTAGGTTCATGGCAGTTTTCGTCATTGAAGGAATTAGTAAGATTACGGACGAATATTGACAGTGAAATGTAATGAGCAGACGAAACCTGGCCATCCGGCCAGGGTGTGCCGGTTGCCGCGCGCGGGTACGCTGGCGTCATGGGTCGGGAGCTATCGATGCAAGGAAGAACGGCATGACGGCGCACCGGGCCGGCTGGTGCGTGGCGGCGCTGGCGCTGGTGGCCGTGCAGGCCTTGCCGGCCGCGTGGCGCGACGCGCTGGCGTTCGATCGCGCCGCGCTGCGCGACGGGCAGCTCTGGCGGCTCGTCAGCGCGCATTGCGTGCATCTGGGTTGGCGGCACGCGGTGCTGAACCTGGCGTGCCTGGCGGTGTGCGCCCCGCTCGTGGCGCGGCGGCACCGCGCCGGCCCGGTGCTGGTCGGGCTGGCGGCGCTCACGGGCGGGCTGTTGTGGGCCTTTGCGCCCGGTGTCGAGCGTTACGTCGGCCTGTCGGGCGTGATCTACGCGCTCGCGGTGCTCGGGCTCGCGCCGCTGGCGCGGCGCGGTTGGCTCGGGAGCGGGCTGCTGGCCGCGCTGTTCGTGCGCGTCGGCTGGCAGCTCGTGGCCGGTGTGCCGCCGGGCGAGGCCGTCTGGCTCGGCGGCCCGGTGGCCGCCGAAGGGCATCTGGCCGGCCTCGCGGCTGGCCTGCTGTGGCTCGGCGGGGCGGCGGTCGTGGCAAGCCGGCGCGACGGTGGGCCGGGGCAAGGTGGACCGTTCGAGCCGCTGCCGGGCGTCGATGGACGCTCGGCAGCCGCGCGCTCAGAATGAGTGGCATTGTTCTTGCCGTTGTCTTCGACGCTGTTTCGTCGTCACCGTTGTTCGATTACCGGAGAGAAACATGGCTTTTGTGCTTCTGATTGCCGAACCCACGGGCCAGCGCGCCCAACGCACGCAGGACGAGGGCCGCGCGCTGTACGAGCGGATGCTGCGCTTTGCCGGCGATCTGCAATCGCGCGGCGTGCTGCGCGTGGCCGAATCGCTGGTGTCCGAGGAGAAGGCCACGCGCGTGCAGATCCGCAACGGCGAGTCGCGCGTCGTCGATGGGCCGTATGCCGAGGCCAAGGAAATGATCGGCGGCTTTTTCCTGCTCGATGTCGCGACCGAGGGCGAGGCCGTGGCGATCGCCAAGGCGTGCCCGGCCGCCGAGTGGTGCACGGTCGAGGTTCGCGAGGTCGGGCCGTGCTTTCTTTGATCGCCCCGGCGCTGTAAATCGAGGAGTTGACCCGTCAATCGCAGGATCGATGTCGAAATCGCGGCGTGTCGAACGTCGTGGTGTCGGGAGCCGGCAAATCGCGGCTCCGCCACCGAACCGACGGAGAACAACCATGCGATTCATGATCCTAGTGCGGGCCACGCCCGCCAGCGAGGCCGGTTGCCGGCCCGACGATGCCCTGATGGAGGCGATGGGCGCCTTTCACGATGAGCTGGCGAAGGCCGGCGTGCTGCTCGATGCGGCCGGGTTGCGGCCGACCTCGCACGGCTGGCGCATCGAGCACGAGGGTGGCAAGCGCCGCGTGATCGACGGGCCGTTCGCCGAAACCAAGGAACTGGTGGCGGGCTATACGCTGATCCAGGTGCGTTCGCGCGACGAGGCGCTCGAATGGACGCGGCGCTTTCCGTCGCCGTTCGGCGCGCTCGAACGCGGCACGATCGAGGTCCGGCAACTGTACGAACCGGAGGATTTCGAGCCCGGCGGCTTGCTCGGCCCCGAAAAGCTTGCGCACCGGGCTTGAGGCGGCGTCTGCCGTTTTTGCTGCGCGTTTCACACCGTTTCCTCAAGGGGCCGGGCGGCCCCGCCGATCGAATCAGGAGGCTCACGATGCATCGCCAGATCTACATCAATCTTCCCGTGCGCGATGTGGCGCGCGCCCGCGCGTTCTACACCGCGCTCGGCTTCACGCCGGTGCCCGAATTCAGCAACGACGATGCCGCGTGCGTGCGGATCGGCGAAACGATCTTCGCGATGCTGCTGTCGCATCCGTTCTTTGCGAGCTTTACCGACAAGGCGATCTGCGACCCGGCCGAGCGCCTGCAAACGCTGCTGTGCCTGTCGTGCGACGGCCGCGAGGAAGTGGATCATCTGGTTGCGGTGGCGGCGCAGTCGGGTGGTGCGGCCACGCGCCCCGCCCAACAGCAGGGGCCGATGTACGGCGCAGCCTTCGCCGATCCGGACGGGCATGTGTGGGAGCTGGTGTACATGCCGGTGGCCGGCGAGGGCGTGGGAGCCGCCGCGTGAGCGGCACGGCCGCGCAGCGCGCGATCGAGGCGGTGTGGCGCATCGAGGCCGCGAAGATCGTCGCGTACCTCGTGCGCATCCTGCGCGACGTCGGCGCGGCCGAGGAGGTCGCCCAGGATGCGCTGGTGGCCGCACTCGAGCACTGGCCCGGCGAGGGCGTGCCCGACAACCCCGGTGCATGGCTCATGACGGCCGCCAAACGGCGCGCGCTCGACCGGCTGCGGCAGGAATCGCGGCACGCGCGCAAGCACACGCAGATCGGCCAGGAACTCGATGCGCTCGACGCGTGGGCCGTGCCCGACGTCGCCGATACGCTGGAGGCCGCGCGCGAGGATGTGATCGGCGACGACCTGCTGCGGCTCGCGTTCATCGCCTGTCATCCGGTGCTGTCGAAGGATGCGCGCGTGGCGCTCACGCTGAAGCTGCTCGGCGGGCTGTCGACCGGCGAGATTGCCCGCGCGTTCCTCACCCCCGAGCCCACCGTCGCGCAGCGGATCGTGCGCGCCAAGCGCACGCTGGCGGCGGCGCGCGTGCCGTTCGAGGTGCCGCACGAGCACGAGCGTGCTGCGCGGCTCGGCTCGGTGCTCGAAGTGATCTACCTGATCTTCAACGAAGGCTATTCGGCCACGGCCGGCGACGACTGGATGCGGCCGGCGCTGACCGACGAGGCGATCCGTGTCGGCCGCGTGCTGGCCGAGCTGGCGCCCGCCGACAGCGAGGTGCACGGCTTGCTTGCATTGATGGAACTGCAGGCCTCGCGCATGCATGCGCGCATCGATGCACAGGGGCGGCCGGTGCTGCTGCCCGAACAGGATCGCGGCCGCTGGGATTCATTGCTGATCCGGCGCGGGCTGGCCGCGCTCGAGCGCGCGCAGGCGTTGGGCGGGGGCCGCCGCCCCTACGCCCTGCAAGCCGCGCTGGCGGCCTGCCATGCACGGGCGCGCACGGCGGCCGATACCGACTGGGCGCAGATCGTCGCGCTCTACGATGCGTTGGCCGAGGCCGCGCCGTCGCCGGTGGTTGCGCTCAATCGCGCCGTGGCCGTGTCGATGATGGCGGGGCCGGCCGCCGGGCTGGCGCTCGTCGATGCGCTGGCGGACGATCAGGCGCTCGCGCATTACCCGTGGCTGCCGGGCGTGCGGGCCGATCTGCTGGCCCGGCTCGGGCGTCACGAGGCGGCGCGTGCGGCGTTCATGCAGGCGGCGGCGCTCACCCACAACGCCCGCGAACGCGCCTTGCTGCTCGAACGCGCCGGCGCGCTGCCGCTCGGCTCCGATTCCCCTCGCGACTGATATTGCGTGTGTGTTGATTGATCCCGGTATTGCCGATTGGTTACTCACGCGTTCATTTCAGTTTCACTGAATCTCAAGTCGAAACGATCGCCTAATAAAAATTCGAAATTAGGGTTTCAGAGCAAGGATAATTCGATCAATAAATAGATAGAATCTGACTCGACCTGAAAAATAAGAAACATAGGCGGGAGGCAAATTCCCGTTTGAGGCACTCGATATAGCGCCTCGGGTATCGAGAAACGCCGGGCGTGGATCGTCGATTCGGATGGTGCCTGCCTGACAAGGCGGGTGGCGGCGTCGGCGTGGTTTGCCGCGCTGGCGTTGCGTTTTCCCGTTGTCGTGTTGCCGTGGTGAATATTCGTCACGCCGTGTCGTCGCATGCACGCCGTTTTCCGGCAGCCGGGCGGCGATCGAATATGGCGATATAGATCGGTGCCATTGGTTTTTTACGATGATCGATCAGAAACCCAAAAAATCCGTATCCGCTCAAACATGATTGGGGAATAAAGAATGGTCCGCGCTCGCGATCCGCATGAATCTGATGTGCCGAAAATCCTGCCCGCGATGGGCGTATTCCTCGCATTGGTCGGGGCCGGGATCATTCCGGCTCACGCGGCCTGTACGACCGCGGGCAGCAACGTCACGTGCAGCGGCGCGGCCAACCCGCTTGCCCCCAGTTTTTCGAACGGTGCGAGCAACCTGAACGTGACGGTGAATCCGGGCGGCAGCGTGGGCGTGCTGCTGGGGGTGGGCGGCAACGCGATGACGCTGACCGGCAGCAACGACACGCTGACCAACAACGGCCGGATCGATCCCACGCTGCTCGGCACCGGGCTCGGCGTGCTGTCCTCGGGTGTGGTGATGGGCAATACGTCGGCCAGCACGCAGACGGTCACCAACAACGGCTCCATGAACGGCACCACCGGGTTGTCGATCGGCCTGACCGGCATGGCGCTCGCGGTGCAGAACGGCGCGGGCGGCACCACCAACATCACGAATACCGGCACGATGGCCACCAGCGGCATCATCGGCGCCACGCTGCTGGGGCCGGACGCGGGCGTGATCGCGGCCTACGGCGGCGGGCAGGTCAACGTCAACAACTCGGGCACGATCACGGGCCGGGTCGCGCTGGGCAGTTCGGCGGGCGGCAATACGTTCACGAACTCCGGCACCGTGAACGGCAGCGTGTCGATGGGCCAGAACAGCACGAACCAGTTCATTGCCACCACCGATTCGTCGGTCAACGCGGCGGGCGGCACGGGCCTGGCGGTCAATCTCGGGATCGGCGCGGTCACGGTCGGCTTCGCGGCAACCGGCACGGTGGATGGCGGCGCGGGCGGCAACAACACGCTGTCGCTGCAGCAGGGCACCTCGGCCACGGGCAGCATCAGCAACAGCAGCTACGTCAACTTCAACCATCTCGACGTGCAGGGCGGCACCTGGACGCTGAGCGGCGCGTCGAGCGTGGCCGATGCCTCGCTCGGCAACGGCGCGACGGCCGTGGTCGACAACGCGGCCTCGCTCGGCACCGGCACGATCAGCTCGAACGGCGGCGCGATCCAGGCGGCCACGCCGGGCTTGACGCTCTCGAACGCGATCGGCCTGAGCGGCAACGGCCTGACCGTGAGCGGCGCGTCGGGGCTCGGCTTGAGCGGCACGATCTCGGGCGGCGGCGCGTTGACCCAGGCGGGTTCCGGCACGCTGACGCTGACCGGCGTGAATACCTACACGGGTGGCACCAAGCTGAATGCAGGCAAGGTGGTGGTCGGCAACAACGCGGCGCTCGGCACCGGCACGGTGACGGTGGGCGGCAACGCGACGCTCGACAGCAGCCAGGCCGTTTCGCTGTCGAACCAGATCGCGGTGAACGCGGGCGCCACGCTCGATCTGGGCGGCAGCAACACGATGAACCTGGGCGGCGCGATCTCCGGTGCGGGCGGTGTGGCCAAGGATGGCGCGGCCACCGTCACGTTGACGGGCGCGAACACCTACACCGGCGGCACCACCATCAACGCGGGCACGCTGGCGCTGGGCGCGGGCGGCTCGCTGGCGGCCACCGGCGCGGTCAACCTGAGCGGCGCGGGCGCCGGCTTCGACATCAGCGCCTCCGGCGCGAACCAGACGATCGGTGCGCTGTCGGGCGCGGCCGGCACCACCGTCGCGCTCGGGGCGAACGCGCTGACGTTCGGCGATGGGACCAACCAGACGTTCGGCGGCACGATCGGCGGCACGGGCGCGGTCGTCAAGCAGGGCGCCGGCACGGAAACGCTGACGGGCGCGAACACCTATACGGGTGGCACCACCATCAACGGCGGCACGCTGGCACTGGGTGCGGGCGGTTCGCTCGCGGCCGGCGGCAGCGTCAATCTCGGCTCGGCCGGCGCGAGCTTCGATATCAGCGGCGCGGGTGCGAATCAGACGGTCGGTGCGCTGTCGGGGGCGGCCGGCACCACGGTCAATCTCGGCGCGAACGCGCTGACGTTCGGCAACGCCACCAACCAGACGCTCGGCAGCGCGGTCATTGGCACCGGTGGCCTGGTCAAGCAAGGCACGGGCACGGAAACGCTGACGGGCGCGAACACCTATACGGGCGGCACCACGGTCAACGCGGGCACGCTGGCGATCGGCACGGGCGGCTCGCTCGCGGCCACGGGCAGCGTCAATCTCGCGAATGTCGGCACGGCGCTCGATCTGAGCGGCGCGAGCACGCCGCAGTCGATCGGCAGCCTGAGCGGCGCGGCCGGTTCGGCGGTGGCGCTGGGCAGCAATGGCCTGAGCCTCGGCGGGGCGGGCAACGCCACGTTCGCCGGCACGATCGGCGGCACGGGCGGCATCACGAAGAAAGGCAGCGGCACGGAAACGCTGACGGGTGCGAACACCTACACGGGCGGCACCACCATCAACGCGGGCACACTGGCGCTCGGCGCGGGCGGTTCGCTGGCGGCGACAGGCGCGGTCAACCTCGGCGTCACGGGGGCGCGTTTCGATATCAGTGCTGCGGGGGCGGCGCAGACGATCGGCAGCCTGTCGGGCGTGGCCGGCACGACGGTGGCGCTGGGCGGCAACGGCCTGAGCTTCGGCGATGCGGGCAATGCAACGTTCGGCGGCGCAATCACGGGCACGGCCGGCATCACGAAACAAGGCAGCGGCACGGAAACGCTGACGGGCGCCAACACCTTCACCGGCGGCGCGACCATCAACGCGGGCACGCTGGCGCTCGGCGCCGGGGGTTCGCTCGCAGCCGGCAGCAGTATCAACCTCGCGAATGCGGGAACGGGGTTCGATATCAGCGGCGCGAGCACGTCGCAGACGATCGGCGGCCTGAGCGGCGCGGCCGGCACGAGCGTGTCGCTGGGCGGCAACGGCCTGAGCTTCGGCGACGCGGGCAGCGAGACGTTCGGCGGCACGATCGCGGGCACGGGCGGCATCACGAAGATCGGTACGGGCAAGGAGACGCTGACGGGCGCGAACACCTACACGGGTGGCACGACCATCAACGCGGGCACGCTGGCGATCGGTGCGGGCGGTTCGCTGGCCGCGACGGGCGGTGTCAACCTCGCGAATACGGGGGCGGCGCTCGATCTGAGCGCCGCGACCACGCCGCAGACGATCGGCGGCCTGAGCGGCGCGGCCGGCACGACCGTGTCGCTGGGCGGCAATGGCTTGAGCCTCGGCGATGCCGGCAACGCCACGTTCGGCGGTTCGATCACCGGCACGGGCGGCATCACGAAACAAGGCGCCGGCACCGAAACGTTGACCGGCGCGAACACCTTCACCGGTGGCGCGACCGTGAACGCGGGCACGCTGGCGATCGGCGCGGGCGGTTCGCTCGCGGCCGGCAGCAACCTCGACCTCGACAATACCGGCACGACGTTCGACCTGAGCGCTGCAACCACGCCGCAAAGCCTCGGCGGCCTGAGCGGCGCGGCCGGTTCCACGGTCAATCTCGGCACCAACAACCTGGGCTTCGGCGATGCGGGCGACGAAACGTTCGGCGGCGCGATCGTCGGCACGGGCGGCATCACGAAACAAGGCGCCGGCACCGAAACGCTGACGGGCGCGAACACCTACACGGGTGGCACCACCATCAACGCAGGCACGTTGGCGATCGGCGCGGGCGGTTCGCTCGCGGCCGGCGGCAGCGTCAACCTGGCGAATGCCGACACGGCGCTCGACCTGAGCGGTGCGACCACGCCGCAGGCGATCGGTGGCCTCAGCGGTGCGGCCGGTACGACCGTGACCTTGGGCACCAACAACCTGAGTTTCGGCGACGCGGGCAGCGAAACCTTTGGCGGCACGATCGCGGGTACGGGCGGCGTCACCAAGCTTGGCGCGGGCACGGAAACGCTGACGGGCGCCAACAGCTACACGGGCGGCACGACCGTCGATGCGGGCACGCTGGCGATTGGCGCAGGCGGTTCGCTGGCCGCCACGGGCGGCATCAACCTCGCGAATGCGGGCGCGGCGCTCGACCTGAGCGGCGCAACCACACCGCAGACGATCGGTGGTTTGAGCGGCGCGGCCGGCACGACGGTGTCGCTGGGCAGCAATGGCCTGAGCCTTGGCGATTCGGGCAACGCAACGTTCGGCGGCGCGATCACGGGCACGGCCGGCATCACGAAACAAGGCACCGGCACGGAAACGCTGACGGGTGCCAACACCTTCACGGGCGGCGCGACCGTCAATGCCGGCACGCTGGCGATCGGCTCGGGCGGTTCGCTCGCGGCCGGCAGCCGCGTCAATCTCGCGAATTCGGGCGCGGGCTTCGATATCAGCGGTGCGAGCGCAGCCCAGACGATCGGTGGCCTGAGCGGCGCGGCCGGCACGAGCGTGTCGCTGGGCAGCAACGGCCTGAGCTTCGGCGACGCGGGCAGCGAAACGTTCGGCGGCACGATCGCGGGCACGGGCGGCATCACGAAGATCGGTACGGGCACGGAAACGCTGACGGGTGCCAACACCTATACGGGCGGCACGACCGTCAACGCCGGCACGCTGGCCATTGGCGCAGGCGGTTCGCTGGCGGCAGGCGGCGGCCTCGACCTCGCGAACGCGGGCACGACGTTCGACGTGAGCGGCGCGACCACGCCGCAGGCCGTCGGCGGCCTGAGCGGCGCGGCGGCCACCACGGTGTCACTGGGCGGCAACAACCTGAGCCTCGGCGATGCCGGCAATGCCACGTTCGGCGGTTCGATCACCGGTACCGGCGGCATCACGAAACAAGGCACCGGCACCGAAACGCTGACCGGCGCGAACACCTTTACCGGCGGCGCGACCGTCAATGCCGGCACGCTGGCGATCGGCGCAGGCGGTTCGCTCGCAGCGGGCAGCAACCTCAATCTCGCGAACTCGGGCGCGGGCTTCGACATCAGCGGCGCAACCACGCCGCAAGCCATCGGCGGCCTGAGCGGCGCGGCCGGTTCCACGGTCGCGCTGGGCGGTAACGGCCTGAGCCTCGGCGGGGCCGGCAATGCCACGTTCGGCGGCACGATCGCCGGCACGGGCGGTCTCGTCAAGCAAGGCACCGGCACGGAAACGCTGACCGGCGCGAACACCTACACGGGCGGCACCACCGTCAACGCGGGCACGCTGGCGATCGGCGCGGGTGGTTCGCTCGCCGCAGGCGGCGGCCTCAACCTCGCGAACGCGGGCACGACGTTCGATCTGAGCGGCGCGACCACGCCGCAAACCATCGGCGGCCTGAGCGGCGTGGCCGGCACGAGCGTGTCGCTGGGTGCCAACAGCCTGAACCTCGGCGATGCGGGCAACGCCACGTTCGCCGGCGCGATCGGCGGCACCGGGGGCCTCGTCAAGCAAGGCGCCGGCACGCAGACGCTGACCGGCACCAACACCTTCACCGGCGGCGCAACCGTCAACGCGGGCACGCTGGCGATCGGCGCGGGCGGTTCGCTGGCTCCCACGGGCGATGTCAACCTCGCGAACGCGGGCACGACGTTCGACCTGAGCGGCGCGACCACGCCGCAGACCATCGGCGGCCTGAGCGGTGCGGCCGGTTCGTCGGTGGCGCTCGGCGGCAACACGCTGACGCTCGGCGGCGCGGGCAATGCCAGCTTCGGCGGCGCGCTCGGCGGCACGGGCGGCCTCGTCAAGGCCGGTGCGGGCACCCAAACGCTGGCGTCCGACAGCACCTACAGCGGCGGCACGACCGTGACGGGCGGCACGCTGGTGGTGGGGTCGAACGGCGCGCTCGGCACCGGCGCGTTGAGCGTGACGGCCCCGGCCACGCTCGACACGTCGTCGTCGGTCACGCTCAACAACGCCGTCAGCCTGGGCAGCACGGCGACCATCGCCGGCACTCAGGATCTGACACTGGCCGGCACGGTGTCGGGCGCGGGCGGCCTCGTCAAGAACGGCAATGCGGCGCTCACGCTGACCGGCGCGAATACCTTCAGCGGCGGCACCACGCTGAACGCAGGCACGCTCTCGCTCGGCAACGCGCAGGCGCTCGGCGTCGGCTCGCTGACGGTCAACGGCGGCAGCCTGCTGCTCGGCAGCACGTCGATCACGCTCGACGCGCTGAACGGCGCGGCCGGCAGCACCATCGACACCGGCACGGGCGGCATCACGGCCGGCAGCGGCACCTACGGCGGTTTGCTGACGGGCGCGGGCTCGTTGACCAAGAACGGCGCCGGCACGCTCACGCTGACCGGCGAGAACACCTACACGGGCGGCACCACGATCGGTGGCGGCACGCTGCAGATCGGCGACGGCGGCAGCGCCGGTTCGATCCGAGGCAATGTCGTCAACTTCGGCCGCCTGCTGTTCGCGCGTGGCGACAACATCACGTACGACGGCGCGATCAGCGGCACCGGCTCGCTGACGCAGGCCGGCAACGGCCAGTTGACGCTGACCGGCACGAGCACGTTGAGCGGCACCACCACGGTGGCGGCCGGCACGCTGAACGTGGCCGGCTCGCTGGCGCAATCGACCGTGACCGTCAACAACGGCGCAACCGTCACCGGCTCGGGCACCATAGGCGGGCTGGTGGTCAACAGCGGCGCGACGGCGGCCGCGAACCAGCCCGGCTCGGCGCTGAACGTGGCGGGCAATGTGACGTTCCAGCCCGGCTCGACGCTGCAGGTCGCCGCCACGCCGCAGCAAAGCGGTTCGGTCGCGGCCACCGGCAACGCGCAGCTCAACGGCGGCACGGTGCAGGTGCTGGCGAACACGGGCACGTATGCGCCGCTCACGCGCTACACCATCGTCGATGCGGGCGGCGGCGTGAACGGCACGTTCAGCGGCGTCAACAGCAACCTCGCATTCCTGAAGCCGCTGCTCGGCTACGACGCCAACCGTGTCGTGCTGAGCCTGGTGACGAACGGCACGTCGTTTGCCGATGTCGCGCAAACCGGCAACCAGCGTCAGGTCGCCAACGCGATCGGCACGCTCGGTGTCGGCAATCCGATCTACAACGCGGTGCTGTCGAGCGACGCGAACAACGCGCGCGCGGCGTTCAACGCGCTCGACGGCGAGCTGTACGCGAGCATCAAGAGCGTGCTGCTGACCGACAGCCGCTACGTGCGCGATGCGGTGACGGACCGCGTGCGTCAGGGCCTCGGTGTCTCCAGCGGGCCGCTGGCGGCGCTCGCCTCGGGCGGCGCATCGGTGTGCGGCGACGCGAATTCGGTGCTGTCCGGCCCGGCCGGCGCCGCGGCCGCGCAGCAGCGCTGCCAGGCCGCGCCGTATCAACCGGTGGTGTGGGGGCAGGCGTTCGGCGGCCGCAGCCGGCTCGATGGCGACGGCAACGCGTCCTCCCTCTCGCGCAGCATGACGGGCTTCATCGCCGGTGCGGACATGGGCCTCGGCGACCACTGGCGCGCGGGCCTGGCCGGCAGCGTCACGCACAGCAGCTTCGACAACGACACGCAATCGTCGGCCAGCGCCGACAGCTACTCGGTGTCGCTGTACGGCGGCGGCCAGTTCGGCGCGCTCGGCGTGCGCGGCGGTGCGGCCTACACGTGGCACCGCATCGACGGCGATCGCTATCCGTCGTTCGCAGGCTTCTCGGATCACGCGCAAAGCAGCCTCGATGCGCAGACGGCGCAGGTGTTCGGCGAAGTCGGCTACGCACTGCCGGCCGGCCCGATCGCGCTCGAACCGTTCCTGAACCTCGCTTACGTGAATCTGCATACCGACGCCTTGAGCGAGACGGGCGGGGCCTCGGCGCTGCGCGGCAACAGCGCGTCGAACAACATCGGCTTCTCGACGGCGGGCCTGCGCGCGGCGGCCAAGTTCAGCGTGATGTCGAACGGCGGCTTCACGGCGCGCGCGATGGCGGGCTGGCGTCACGCGTTCGGCTCGACCACGCCGAATTCGACGTTCTCGTTCGTCAGTGGCGGCGGTTCGTTCCAGGTGGCCGGCGTGCCGATCGCGCGCGACGCGGCGGTGGTGGAGCTGGGCATCGATGCGAACCTGACGCAGCGCCTGAAGCTGGGCCTGACGTACAGCGGCCAGTACGGCAGCGGCGTGCGCGACAACGCGGTGCTCGGCAACCTGCTCTGGAAGTTCTGATCGACGACGCTTCGTCACGCGAACGGATGCCCGCGCATCCGTTCGCATCCCGAAGTTTGCCGACGATGCAATCGTCGCGTGTCAGGGGGCTGCGGCCTGCGCGAGCAGTTCGTGTTCCCGGTCAGGGTTGCCGCCCGCGGCCAGCGGGCATCGCCGTTTGATGCGCGGTATTCCGGCGAGCGGGGTTATTGCGATCGAAACGGCGAACCACTCCATCAATTGATTGCACGGTTTGCAATTGAATTGCGACATTTGCCGATCAATTTCCGGCTAATTTACCGATTGCAGATCACAGTCGGAAAATCATTCCTTTTCTAATTCGTTATCGCGACCTGAAACAAATCGTAAGCAAATATGACAATCCATGAAATCCATGCTGGCAAAGGGTTTTAGCGTGATGAGGCAGCGTGTTTAGAAGCGGCATGGATTACCATTTTTGAGGCTGAATCCATTCCTTGTTTCAGCGGGTAACAATACGAGATTGTCATATTGAGGCAAACCCTGATGGTGGTATGCTTCATGCACATTAAATTCCGCATCCCATAGCGAAAGGGGTTTCGTGCATCGATGCCGTGAATTGCAGCACCGCTTCAGTGCGCAATGCATCGGTACGGCACACCCGGTAATCGTCCAATGTGCAACCCGGCCATGATCGTGCATGCCACACGGTCGTGTCGCCCCGATCGCAGCCCCGGCCCGGCTGCGTGTGGAGATATCTATGTTCTTCGATGAGCTGAACGATGAAGAATGGACACGCGTATCGACGCTGATCGCGGACGAGCCGATCCGGCTGAATCGTCGCGGGCGCCCGCGCGCGGAAACGCGCGTGGTGGCGAACGCGATCCTGTGGATTCTGACCACCGGCGAACCCTGGTCCAAGCTGCCGGGCCGCTATCCGTCCGGCCCCACCTGCCGCCGCCGTTTCGAGGAATGGCTGGCAAGCGGCACGCTCGGCGAGATGGTCGCGATGCTGACCGACATGAGCCGCCGCACGTTCGCCTACGTGCCGCCGCCGCCGCCCGAACTCGTGGTGCCTGCCGCGAGCGACGAGCCGGTCGTCAATAACGATCGGCTGCGCGGCGTGTTCTGGCAGAACCCCGAATCGTGGCGCCTGCCGGTGGCCGAGGCCGACACCTGGTGCGACGAGGAAGACGAAGCCGGCATGCGTCAGACGGTGCGCGAAGCACCGGTGGCCGCGTCGATCGAGCCGCCCGCGCCGTTGGCCGTGCAGCCGCAACCCGCAGCGCGGCAACTCGCGCAACTGCTGCCGCCCGTGCAGGCCGCCGCCGTGGCGCTGCAGGCCGAGCCGGCCGCGCGTGCCGCCAATCCTGCGGAATCCGAAGCGAATGCGGAGGGTGAGCATCCGCGGCCCGTGTCGGTGCGTTTCGCGACCGTCGCGCCGCAATCGGAGCCGTACTGTGGCTTCACGCTGTACGGCACCGCGCAGCCGGTGCAGAACATGATGTATCGCGCCTGGGCCGAGATCGCGCAGGACGGCCGCCGTGTCGAACGCTCGGGCCTGATCGGCCCGCGCTTCTCCGACCCCGAGGCGGCCGAGCGTTTCGCGATCGCCTGGGCGCGCGACTGGGTCGACCAGCACCGCGTGCTCGAGGCGGACGCCGAGCTGCCGGCCGCGACGGTGGCCGCACCGGCCTCGGTGCCGCTCGCGAATCACGAGCCGGTGTCGCTGCCGAAGCTGCGCACCGTGCACCCGGTGTCGGCCGCGCTCGCCACGCTGTCGACGCTCGTGCCGAACGACCGCAACAACATCCGCCACTTCGGCTCTGAACGCCTGAATCCCACCGAAGACGAATTGGGTGAGGCTGCGGCGCGTTCGCTGGACCTGCCGCACCGCGAATTCGCCTACCAGATCGGATAAATCGCACCGGGCTGCCGCGCTTTCTCAGGCGGCTCCGTCGCGGAGCATGATGGGCCACACGCCGGCGCCTTCGGGCCGTCGGCGTTTTTCATGCAGCCGGCGCTTCTTCACCCGCCAGGATGCTGAACCGCTAACGCAGAAACTACGCACACCCAAACAAAAACGCGGCGGCCCGCCACGTACCTTGCCGGTACGCAGCAGGCCGCCGCGTGGTGGACCTTCGTGTTCGATTCAACGCGGCATCGAGCCGCCGCGCGTCAGCCTCGGCCGTACGTATCGTCGAAGCGGACGATGTCGTCCTCGCCCAGATACGAACCCGATTGCACCTCGATCAGTTCGAGCGGCATCTTGCCCGGGTTGTCGAGCCGATGCGTGGTGCCGAGCGGGATATAGGTCGATTCGTTTTCCGACAGCAGGAAGGTTTCGTCGCCGCGCGTGATGCGCGCCGTGCCGCTCACCACGATCCAGTGCTCGGCGCGATGGTGATGCATCTGCAGCGAAAGCTGCGCGCCCGGCTTCACGACGATCCGCTTGACCTGGAAGCGCTCGCCCATGTCGACCGAATCGTAATGCCCCCACGGGCGATGCACCTTGCGATGGTTGGTGGCTTCGGCGCCGGCTTCGGCCTTCAGTTGCTTGACGATCTTCTTGACGTCCTGAACGTTGGCCTTGTCGGCCACCAGCACCGCGTCGGGCGTTTCCACCACGATCATGTCGCGCGTGCCGACGCAGGCGATCAGCCGGCCTTCCGAATGCGCGAACGTGTTCGACGCGCCCTCGAACATCACGCGCCCGCGCGCCACGTTGCCGCCGTCGTCTTTCTCCGAAATCTGCCAGATCGCATCCCACGAGCCCACATCCGACCAGCCTGCATCGAGCGGCACCACCACGCTTTCGCACAGCTCCGGCGCATTGACGAGCGGCTCCATGACCGAGTAGTCGATCGAGTTCGACGGCGATTCGCCGAAGCTCTCGCGGTGCAGGCGGAAGAACGTGCCATCGTCGGTGCCGTTGGCCACCGCGCGTTCGCAGGCCGCGTGGATCAGCGGCTGGAAGTGCTTGATCGCCTTCAGCCACACCGATGCGCGCACCACGAAAATGCCGCTGTTCCAGAGGTAATCGCCCGACGAGACATATTGCTGCGCCAGTTCGAGGTGCGGCTTTTCGACGAAGCGTTCGAGCTTGCGCACCGCCAGCTTGTCGCCGTCGTCGACGCTCTGGCCGACGCGGATGTAGCCGAAGCCGGTTTCGGCATGGGTCGGCAGGATCCCCATGGTGGCGATGCGGCCCTGGGCGGCGTGGCGGATCGCGGCGTCGATGGCGGCCTGGAAGCGCGTGAGGTCGGCCACCGCATGGTCGGCCGGCATGACCGTCAATACGGCGTCGCCGCTTTCGGCGATCGTGCGCAGCGCGGCGATCGTCAGCGCCGGGGCGGTATCGCGGCCGAACGGTTCGAGCACGATCGACGCGTCCTTGCCGACCAGCCGCAGTTGCTCGGCCGTGGTGAAGCGGTGATCGTCGCCGCACACCACCATAATTCGTTCGGACACCGGAAGATCGCCCTCGTAGCCTTCGAGGCGGCGCGTGGTCGATTGCAGCAGCGATTCGCTGCCGAGCAAGCCGATCAACTGCTTCGGGAACTGTTCGCGAGACATCGGCCAGAGGCGCGTGCCGGAACCGCCCGCCAGCACGACCGGCTGCACGGCCACGCGGGTGGCGGCCGGCGTGGCGGCATCGCGGCTGGCGGCGGGAGCGGGCGTGGCGGGGGAGACGACGTTCGGCGTGGCGCCGACGACGGACGGAGGGTTCATTGGGCACTCCTCGAGACGGTGGATCGGTCCGAATATTTTTAGCACGACATAATTAATCGATAAAAGCGTTTTGCTGCGCCGCACGATCGCCGTCCGGCGTAAAAATATAAAAAATTATGTCAGTGACGTCATCAAAATTCGTCTGCGTAAAAAGTGTAAAAGATAGGATGAAATGAACTGTATGTCATTGATTTATAGGAAATCATGGCGTTTTGAGGATTTCAGGTGCCTGCAAAGCACCTTTAAATTCGGAAAAATTTGCTCAGAAAAAATCGACAGAAAAATGCAAAACTTTCCGAATATTTTTAGAAATACTTGCGCGCTTGCAGCAACAATTTTCTTGCCGCTTCAATAGCGCCTGCAGCCAGCGAGACGGTGTCGTGTCGCGCTGCGACCCGATCATTTGTCCAGGCTGAAGGAGCGACCATGTTGAGCGTGTTGGCGAGAGTGATCGATATCGCGATGGCGTTGCTGGGTGCGCTGATCGCGGCCGCGCTGCATCGCGGCGGCTTCGTCGCGCTCGACGATCTGCAGCGTTCGATGGTGCTGTTCAACGGCATGCTGATCGTCGCGTTTTTCCCCGCGTTCGGGATCTACCAATCCTGGCGCGGCAAGCCGGTGCGCGCGCTGTTGTGGCGCGTGGCCAGCGCCTGGTGCGTGGTGGAGGGCGCCGGCATCCTGATGAGCTTCAGCTTCCACCATTCGGGCGAGCTGTCGCGGCTGTGGCTCGGCTACTGGGGCGTGATCACCGCCGCGCTGCTGGTGGCGTCGAAGGCCAGCGTGCACTGGGTGCTGCGCAGCCTGCGCCGCGAGGGCTACAACCACAAGGCGGTCGGCATCGTGGGCGACACCGGCGTGACGCGCCGGCTGATCGCGCAGATGCGGGCGCGGCCCGAGGCGGGTTTCACGCCGTCGTGCGTGTTCGACGTGACCGGCCAGGTGGAGACGCGCGATTGCGAGGGCGTGCCGGTCGAGCGGCGCTTCTCCGAGCTGGTGCGGCTGGTGCGCGGCCGCGCGCTGCGCGAGCTGTGGCTGGCGCTGCCGATCACCGAGGAGCAGCAGATCCACCGCATCGTGACCGAGTTCCAGCACGACTTCGTCAACATCCGGCTGATTCCGGACGTGCGCAGCCTGTCGTATTTCAACCAGGAGGTGGTGGAGCTGCTCGGCGTGCCGGCCATCAACCTGGCGGCCTCGCCGATCACCGACGTGCGCATTCTGCCGAAGTTCGTGTTCGACCGGATGTTCGCGCTGGCGGCGCTGACCATGCTGGCGCCGGTCATGCTGATGATCGCGGCGATGGTGAAGCTGACCTCGCCCGGCCCGGTGTTCTTCCGCCAGACGCGCAAGGGCATCGACGGCAACGAGTTCCGCATCTACAAGTTCCGCTCGATGAAGATGCACAACGAGGTGAAGGGGCAGGTCACGCAGGCGCGCAAGGGCGACGCGCGGATCACCCCGGTGGGCCGCTTCCTGCGCCGCACCAGCCTCGACGAACTGCCGCAGTTCATCAACGTGCTGAAGGGCGAGATGTCGGTGGTCGGGCCGCGCCCGCACGCGCTCGAACACGACGACATCTACAAGGATCTGGTGCGCGGCTACATGTTCCGCTACCGCATCAAGCCGGGCATCACCGGCTGGGCGCAGATCAACGGCTTTCGCGGCGAAACCGACCGCGTCGAGAAGATGTCCGGCCGCGTGAAGCTCGACCTGTACTACATGCAGAACTGGTCGTTCTGGCTCGACATCAAGATCGTCGTGCTGACGCTCTGGAAGGGCTTCACCGGCAGCAACGCGTACTGAGCTTGACGCTTACCGTGGCGCGCCGCACCCGGCGCCGCCGCACTTTTCCGATCAACGCGAACGACCTTCACCGGTCGCAAGGGCTGAAAAAATGAACCTGACTATCATCGGCAGCGGTTATGTGGGACTCGTCACGGGCGCGTGCCTCGCCGACATCGGCCACGACGTGTTCTGCCTCGACGTGGACGCCGCGAAGATCGCCGTCCTGAACGACGGCGGCGTGCCGATCCACGAGCCGGGCCTCAAGGAAATCATCGCGCGCAACCGCGCCGCGGGCCGCCTGCGCTTCTCGACCGACGTGGCCTCGGCGGTCGCGCACGGCGACGTGCAGTTCATCGCGGTGGGCACGCCGCCCGACGAGGACGGCTCGGCCGACCTGCAATACGTGCTGGCCGCCGCGCGCAACATCGGCAAGTTCATGACCGGCTTCAAGGTGATCGTCGACAAATCGACGGTGCCGGTGGGCACGGCCGAGCGCGTGCGCGAGGCGGTGGCCGCCGAGCTGGCCGCGCGCGGCGTGGACACCATGTTCTCGGTGGTGTCGAACCCGGAGTTCCTCAAGGAAGGCGCGGCGGTGGACGATTTCGCGCGCCCCGACCGCATCGTGATCGGCTGCGACGACGACGTGCCGGGCGAGAAGGCCCGCGAGCTGATGAAGAAGCTGTACGCGCCGTTCAACCGCAATCACGACCGCACGCTCTACATGGACGTGCGCTCGGCCGAATTCACCAAGTACGCGGCCAACGCGATGCTGGCCACGCGCATCTCGTTCATGAACGAGCTGGCGAACTTCGCCGACCGCGTGGGCGCCGACATCGAGGCGGTACGCCGCGGCATCGGCTCCGATCCGCGCATCGGCTATCACTTCCTGTACGCCGGCGCGGGCTATGGCGGCTCGTGCTTCCCGAAGGACGTCGAGGCGCTGATCCGCACCGCCGACGCGAGCGGCCAGTCGCTGCAGATCCTGCGCGCCGTGTCGGACGTCAACGCCGCGCAGAAGCAGGTGCTGGCGCGCAAGATCACGGCGCGCTTCGGCGAGGACCTGACGGGCCGCACGTTCGGCGTCTGGGGCCTGGCGTTCAAGCCGAACACCGACGACATGCGCGAGGCGCCGAGCCGCGCGCTGATCGCCGACCTGCTGGCGCGCGGCGCCAGTGTGCGCGCCTACGACCCGGTCGCCACCCGGGAAGCGCAGCGCGTGCTGGCGCTCGACCTGGCCGGGCGCCAGCACGATCTCGAACGGCTGACGTTCGTCGACGAGGCCGGCGAGGTGGCGCAGGACGCCGACGCGCTGGTGATCGTCACCGAATGGAAGGCGTTCAAGAGCCCCGATTTCGCGGCGCTGGCCGCGCGCTGGAAGTCGGCCGTGATCTTCGACGGCCGCAATCTCTACGAGCCGCTCGCGATGCGCGAGCTCGGCATCGAATACCACGCGATCGGCCGCGCGCACGCGGTGCAGGCCCGGCCGGCCGCTGCCGCCAAGCCGGCCGCGCGCGTGGGCACGTCCACCGACAAGGCGCGCGCCTGAGCGCCGCCGCCGCGCAACCGACGCAGAGGAGGAAAACGCGATGTTCCGCAATGTGCTGATCGTCTGCCACGCCAACGTGTGCCGCAGCCCGACCGCCGAGATGCTGTTCCGCTCGCATGGCCAGGAGGCGCTGGAACGCTGCGCCTTCCATTCGGCCGGCATCCACGCGAACGACGGCGACAACATCGATCCCGTGATGCAGGCGCTGCTCGCCGAACGCGGCCTGGATGCCTCGACGCACCGCTCGCGCCGCCTGAGCCAGGCCATCGTGCGCGATGCCGACCTGGTGCTGACCACCGAGCGCCGCCAGATCGACGCGATCGAGGCGGTCGACCCGTGTGCGCGCGGCAAGGTGTTCCTGCTCGGCAAGTGGGAAGACGCGGAGATCGCCGATCCGCACGGGCACAGCGAAGCGGCCTACCGCGAAAGCTGCGAATTGATCGAACGTCTGGTTCAAGGATGGCTGCACAAACTATGCTGACACGCCTGTTTCCGCGCTCCCTCGCGGCGCGTTGCGCGCCGCTGCTGATCGCCGCGCTGCTGTCGGCCTGCTCGACCGCGCCCGGCAACTACCTGAACACGTCGCGGCTCGACGAGAAGGGCGCGATGCCCGACACGCACTACGACGTCCACATGATCACGCCGCAACTGGTGGCCGAGCAGGCGCTGGCCGCCTCGCAGGTGCAGCGGCCGTTGCCGCCCGACCTGTTCCCGGACCCGACCCAGTACGTGTACAAGATCGAATCGCAGGACATCCTCGGCGTGACCGTCTGGGATCACCCGGAACTGACCACGCCGCAAGGGCAGTCGTTCTCGGCCGGCGGCAACACCACGCAAACCATCGCCGGCGCGCTGCAGCAGCCCTACACCAACGCGCTGCCGGGCCAGGCCGACCCGTACGGCCAGACGGTCGGCCCGGACGGCACGATCTACTTCCCGTTCGTGGGCCGCCTGCTGGTGGCCGGCCGCACCGCGCAATCGGTGCGCGAGGAACTGGCCGCCAAGCTGTCGCGCTACGTCAAGAACCCGCAGGTGGACCTGCGCGTGCTGTCGTACCGCAGCCAGAAGGTGCAGGTGACGGGCGAGGTCAAGACCCCCGGCCCGCTGGCGATCACCGACGTGCCGCTGCGCCTGGTCGACGCGATCACGCGCTCGGGCGGCACCACCAGCGAGGCCGACCTGCAGCGCGTGCGCCTGACCCGCCACGGCCAGTACTACGTGCTCGATGCGAACGCGATGCTCGACAAGGGCAACACTTCGCAGGACGTGATGCTGCAGCCGGGCGACGTGGTCAACGTGCCGGATCGCACCGACAGCCGCGTGTTCATCATGGGCGAGGTCAAGCAGCCGGTCACGGTGCCGATGCTCAAGGGCCGGCTGACCATCGCCGATGCGCTGACGGCCGGCGGCGGGCTGCTCGATACCGATGCCAACCCGCGGCAGATCTACGTGCTGCGCGACATGATGAACAACCCGACCGCCCCCGACATCTACCGCCTGGACATGACCCAGCCCGAGGCGCTGATGCTGTCGAGCCGGTTCCAGTTGAAGCCGCTCGATGTCGTCTACGTGGGCACGGCCGGTTCGGTGCAGTTCAACCGCCTGCTGCAGCAGATTTTCCCGACCATCCAGTCGGTCTACTACATGAAGCAGATCACGCACTGATCTGGCGTGGCCGGCGTCGCCCGACGCCGGCCCACCGAACCTGAGGCGGATAGCCATCGTGAATACGCAAGTCAAACATCCCTACGCGGATCTGGCCGCGAAGCCGGACGAGGAAGACGTCGTCCTCGGCCAGTTGATCCAGGTCGTGCTCGACGACATCTGGCTGCTGCTCGGTATCGCCGCGGTGGTGATAGCGCTCGCGGGCGTCTATTGCTACCTCGCGAAGCCGGTGTATTCGGCCGATGCGCACGTGCGTGTCGAGGCCTCCGACAACACCACGCAGGCGCTCACGCAGACGCAGACCGGCGCGGTGATCAACAGCGGCCCGAGTTCGCCCGCCACCGACGCCGAGATCGAGATCATCAAGAGCCGCGGCGTGGTCGGCCCAGTGGTCGAGCAGTGCAAGCTGAACTTCTCGGTCTCGCCGAAGACGCTGCCGTTTTTCGGCGCGATCGCCGCGCGCGTGGCCACGCCGGGCAAGCTCGCCGCGCCGTGGTTCGGCATGAAGTCGTACGCCTGGGGCGGCGAGGCGGCCGCGGTCGATTCGATCGACGTGACCCAGTCGCTCGAAGGCAAGCAACTGACGCTGACGGCCGGCGAGGGCGGCGCGTATTCGCTGACCGATCCGAACGGCGGCCTGCTGCTGCGCGGCCGCGTGGGCGAGCGCGCCGAGGGCAACGGCGTGGCGCTGACGGTGTCGAAGCTGGTGGCGCGTCCGGGCACGCAGTTCACGGTGGTGCGCCAGAACGATCTGGACGCGATCACGGCGTTCCAGGCGGGCATCCAGGTGGCCGAGCAGGGCAAGCAGACGGGCGTGATCCAGATCTCGCTCGAAGGCAAGGACCCGGACCAGACGGCGATGATCGCCAACGCGCTCGCGCAGTCGTACCTGAACCAGCACGTGGTCAGCAAGCAGGCCGAAGCCAACAAGATGCTGGACTTCCTCAAGAGCGAGGAGCCGCGCCTGAAATCGGACCTGGAACGTGCCGAGGCCGCGCTGACCGAATACCAGAGCACGTCGGGCTCGATCAACGCGAGCGACGAGGCGAAGGTCTACCTGGAAGGCAGCGTGCAGTACGAGCAGCAGATCGCCGCGCAGCGCCTGCAGATCGCCTCCCTGAGCCAGCGCTTCACGCCCGAGCACCCGATGGTGATCGCGGCCAACCAGCAGCTCTCGCAGCTGGAAAAGGAACGCGACAAGTACGCCGACAAGTTCCGCAGCCTGCCGGCCACCGAGGTCAAGGCCGTGGCGCTGCAACGCAACGCCAAGGTGGCCGAGGACATCTACGTGCTGCTGCTGAACCGCGTGCAGGAGCTGTCGGTGCAGCGCGCCGGCACGGGCGGCAACATCCGCCTGGTCGACGCCGCGCTGCGCCCCGGCGTGCCGGTCAAGCCGAAGAAGGCGCTGATCCTGTCGGCGGCCGTGATTCTGGGCCTGATCGTCGGCACCGGCGTGGTGTTCCTGCGCCGCAGCCTGTTCAAGGGCATCGAGGATCCGGAGCGCGTCGAGCGCATGTTCAACCTGCCGATGTACGGCCTCGTGCCGAGAAGCGTCGAACTCGAGAAGCTCGACGCCGCCGCGCAGAAGAGCGGCAGCGACATGCGGCCGATCCTGGCCGTCGCGCGGCCCAAGGATCTCAGCGTCGAGAGCCTGCGCAGCCTGCGTACCGCCATGCAGTTCGCGCTGATGGACGCGAAGAACCGCGTGATGGTGCTGACCGGCCCGACGCCCGGCATCGGCAAGAGCTTCCTGACCGTCAACCTGGCCGCGCTGCTGGCCCATTCGGGCAAGCGCGTGCTGCTGATTGACGCCGACATGCGCCGTGGCGCGCTCGACCGCTACTTCGGCGTGTCGCGCCGCAACGGGCTGTCGGAGCTGTTGAGCGGGCAGGTGGCGCTGGAGGATGCGATCCGCGAGACGCAGGTGCCGGGGCTGTCGTTCATCCCGACCGGCCAGCGCCCGCCGAACCCGTCGGAGCTGCTGATGTCGCCGCGCCTCGCGCTGTATCTGGATGGCCTCGGCAAGCGCTACGACGCCGTGATCGTCGATTCGCCGCCGATCCTGGCCGTGACCGACGCCACGCTGTTCGGCGTGCTGGCCGGCGCGACCTTCCTGGTGCTGCGCTCGGGCATGCATACCGAGGGCGAGATCAGCGATTCGATCAAGCGCCTGCGCACGGCCGGCGTGCATCTGCAGGGCGGCATCTTCAACGGCGTGCCGGCGCGCGCGCGGGGCTACGGGCGCGGCTACGCGTCGGTCCACGAATATCTGAATGCCTGAGGCGCGCGAGCGCCCCGGCCCAAGACGACGAGGTGAAGCACCGATGAAACTTTCCGTACTGGTTCCGACCTACCGGCGTCCCGCCGATCTCGCCCGCTGCCTGAACGCGTTGCAGCGTCAGCGCCGCGCCCCCGATCAGGTGATCGTGGTGGCGCGCCCCGAGGACGACGCGACCCACGAATGCCTGGCCGACCCGCGCGTGCGCGGCGCGCTGCCGCTGGTGATCGCGCCGGTGGAGGTGGGCGGGCAGGTGGCCGCGCTGAACCTGGGGCTCGACACGGCATCGGGCGACGTGGTCGCGATCACCGACGACGACGCCGCGCCGCATCCCGACTGGCTCGAACGGATCGACGCCGCGTTCGCGGGCGACGCGAAGCTCGGCGCGCTCGGCGGCCGCGACTGGGTGCACGAGAAGGGCCGGGTGGTGGACGGCGAGCAGCCCGTGGTGGGCCGCGTGACGCTGTCGGGCAAGCTGATCGGTAACCACCATCTCGGCGCGGGCGACGCGCGCGAGGTGGACATGCTCAAGGGCGCCAACATGATCTACCGGCGCGCCGCGATCGCCGGGCTGCGCTTCGACACGCGCCTGCGCGGCGCCGGTGCGCAGACCCACAACGACATGGCGTTCAGCATGGCCGTCAAGCGGCGCGGCTGGAAGCTGGTGTACGACCCGGCCGTGGCGGTGGATCACTACCCGGCCGAGCGCTTCGACGAGGACCGGCGCGACGCCGCCTCGCGCAGCGCGATCGTCAACGCCGCCTACAACCTGCACCTGACGCTGCGCGATCACCTGCCGGCGCCCAAGCGCGAGATCGCCTGGTGGTGGTACGCGCTGGTCGGCACGCGCGTGTATCCGGGTTTCGCGCACGTGCTGCTGTCGATCGGCTCGTCGCGCGGCGAGCGCGTGCGCGAACGCTGGCGCGCGGTGCGCGAGGGCGCGCAGGCGGCCCGCCGCGCCGCGCCGTCCGGCGGCCCGCTGGCGGCGGCCTGAGGCACGGTGCCCAAGCCGCCCGAACCCTCCGAACCACTCGCCTCGCGCACGCATCCCGAATCACGCACCCGGAGCTTTGCATGACCGCCACCCAGGTCCACGTTCATCTGTTTCATGGCGCCGACCCGCGTACCTACCGCGCCGGCGACAACATCGGCTGCCTGTATGGCTATCACCACGCGGCCTCCGACGAGTTCGCGATGAGCTATTCGCGCGACGGCCGCGAATCGCGCCCGGTCAGCCTCGCGCGCCGCGCGCTGAAGGCCGCGCTCGGCTTCGACGCGATCCACGCCTGGCGCAACCGCGAGGCGCTGCTGGCCGCCGACGTGATCTGGACGCACACCGAGCAGGAGCACCTGGCCGCCGCGCTGATTCTCAAGCTGGCCGGCGAGCGCGGCACGCACCCGCGCCTGCTCGCGCAGAGCGTGTGGCTGCTCGACCGCTGGCCGCAGTTCGGCGCGCTGCGCCGCTGGGTCTACCGCAAGCTGCTCGCGCGCGCCGACGTGCTGACCACGCTCGCGCGCGACAACGCCGTGCTGTGCCGTGACTACCTGCAACGCGACGCCGTGCAGGTCTATTACGGCCTCAACCTGCAGGATTTCCCGGTGCGCCGGCCCGAAAGCTGGACGCCGAACCGGCCGCTGCGGATCGCCGCGATCGGCAACGATCGCGACCGCGACTGGACCACGCTGATCGAGGCGTTCGGCGGCCTGCCGCGCTACCAGGTCAAGCTCGCCACGCGGCGCCGGATTCCCCCGGCGCTGCATCGCGACAACGTCGAGATCGCCTCGGTGTCGGGCATGGCGCAGCAGCGCGCGTTCTACGACTGGGCCGACGTGATCGTGGTGCCGCTGCGGCCCAACCATCATGCGTCGGGCATTACCGTGATGCTGGAGGCGGCGGCGGTCGGCAAGCCGATGATCGTCAGCGACGTGGGCGGCCTGCGCGACTATTTCCCGACCGATTGCGCGGCCTACGTGCCGGCGTTCGATGCCGGCGCGATGCGCGGCGCGGCCGATCGCATGCTGGCGCAGCCGGCCCGTGCGCTGGCGCAGGCGCAGGCGGCCTCCTCCCGGCTCGTCGAGCGCGACCTGAGCACCGAGGCGTTCGCCGCGCAGCACGTGCGGATCACGCGCGAGCTGCTGCAACGCGGGCGCGCCGCGACGGCCGACGGCGCGGCGCCGCTGCCGCTCGCCGATTCGCGCACCACCTCGAACTGAGGCGCGCCGGATCATGAGTACGCCCGCCTTTCCGTCCCAACCGCCCGTCGGGCCGCCGGCCCCGCCGCAGCCGCCGCCGGTCGGCATGCGCCGGCCGGCCAAGCGCCGCAAGCGCCGGTTCGGGGCCGAGCCGAAGCACTGGGCCGCGCAGGCCGGCCTGTGGACCTTGACCGGTTTGCTGATCCTCGCGCACCAGGGCTCGATCCTGACGCTCGCGTTTCCGGCGCTGTCGATCGCTACCGGCCTGTGGCTGTATTTCCGCAGCCCGGCGCGCTACGTGGGCTTCGTCTGGTGGCTGTGGTTCCTCGCGCCCGAGGTGCGGCGGCTCGCCGACTGGTCGCGCGGGGCATACACGCCCACCAGCCTGATTCAAATCGCGCCGCTGGCCGTGACGATGATCTGCGGGCTCGGCCTGATCCGCCATTACCGCGTGCTCGCGCAGCGGCGCGGCCTGCCGATGCTGATGATGCTGCTCGGCCTGGCCTATGCGTATTTCGTCGGGCTGGTGTCGTCGGGGCTGCTGGCCGCCACCTACGACCTGGCCAACTGGGTCTACCCGATCCTGATCGGTTTCCACATCGCCGTGAACGCGCGCGATTACCCCGAATACCGCGACACCATCGTCTCCACCTTCGTCTGGGGGATGCTGGTGATGGGCGGTTACGGGATGGTGCAGTTCTTCATCATGCCGGCCTGGGACGTGCTGTGGATGGTCGGCTCGCAGATGGCCTCGCAGGGCGAGCCGGTGCCGTACGGCGTGCGCGTGTTCAGCACGATGAATTCGTCGGGGCCGTTCGCGTTCGCGATGATGGGCGCGCTGGTGTTCATGCTGGCAGCCACCCAGCGGGTGCGCTGGCTGGCCGGTGCGGCCGGCTTCATCGCGTTCATGTTGTGCCTGGTGCGTTCCACCTGGGGCGGCTGGGTGATCGCGCTGATCGTGCAGCTCGCCAAATCGTCGAACCGCGTGCGGGTGCGCATGCTGGTGGGCGCGATGGTGCTGGCCGGGCTGTCGGTGCCGCTCTTGACGGTGGGGCCGGTGGCCGACCGCCTTGGCCAGCGGCTCCAGTCGATCACGAATCTGAAGGACGACCGCAGCTACGACGACCGCAACAAGTTCTACGCCAGCTTCGCCCAGACCGCGTTCACCGACGTGTCGGGCGAGGGCATGGGCGCCACCGGTGCGTCCACCAAGCTGTCGAGCGACAGCGGCGAACTCGGCAAGTACGGCAGCTTCGACAGCGGCGTGATGAACGTGCCGTTCGTGCTCGGCTGGCCCGGTTCGCTGCTCTATCTGGCCGGCACGTTGTGGCTGCTCGCACGTGCGCTGCGCGTGTCGTTCCGGATGCGCGACGATAAATATGTAGCGGCCTGCGTGAGCCTCGCGATCTCGATCTTCGCGATGCTGGTGTTCACGAATTCCCTGATCGGCACGGGAGGCTTGTTGCTGTTCATGAGTTTGTTTTCGATCCTGGCCGCGTCACATTGGCAAAAAATCCAGCGCGCGGCCGCCAAACGCATACGGGGAGCAGGACTGTGAGAATAGCCATCGTCACGCATACGGTTCGTCACAACGACGGACAAGGGCGCGTCAACTACGAAATTGCCCGGGCGGCGCTTGCCGAGCAATGCGAGGTGACGCTGATCGCATCGCACGTCGCGCAGGAATTGCTCGACCATCCGCGGGTGCGCTGGATTCCGGTACAGCCGGCGCGGTTCTGGCCGAGCAACCTGCTGCGCCAGCAGGTGTTCGCGCTCAAGAGCGCGCTGTGGATCAACCGCCATCGCAACGAATTCGACGTGCTGCACGTGAACGGCTTCATTTCGTGGGTGCGCGCCGACGTCAACACCGCGCACTTCGTGCACGGCGGCTGGTTCGCGAGCCGCTATTACCCGTTCTCGCCGACCAAGGGGCTGTGGTCGGCCTATCAGTACATCTACACGCGCGCCAATACCGTGCTGGAACGCTGGGCCTACCGGCGCTCGCGCGCGATCGTCGCGGTGTCGGGCAAGGTGGCCGACGAGATCCGCCGGATCGGCATCGACGGGTCGCGCATCGGCGTGATCTACAACGGCGTGGATGCGCAGGCGTTCAGCGGCGCGCGGCCCGACCGGGTGGCCTACGGGCTGCCCGAAGGCGCGTTCATGCTGCTGTTCGTGGGCGACCTGCGCACGCCGCGCAAGAACCTCGGTACCGTGTTGAAGGCGCTCACGCAGTTGCCCGAGCATGTGCATCTGGCGGTGGCCGGCTTCCTGCCGGGCAGCCCGTATCCCGACGAGGCGCGCGCGCTCGGCATTGCCTCGCGCGTGCATTTTCTCGGCCTGGTGAAGACCATGCCGCAGTTGATGTCGTCGGTGGATGCCTACGTGTTTCCGTCGCGCTACGAGGCGATGAGCCTGTCGCTGCTGGAGGCGATGGCGGCCGGCCTGCCGGTGGTCACGGCGCGCACGGCGGGCGGTGCCGAGATCATCCATGCCGACTGCGGCATCGTGCTCGACGACCCCGACGATCCGGCCGCGCTGGCCGGCGCGATCGGCGAACTGGCGCGCTCGCGCGAGCGCTGCCGCGAGATGGGCGCCGCCGCGCGCACGCTGATGAACGACTTCGGCTGGTCGCAGATGGGCGCGCAATACCTGGCGCTGTACCGCCAACTGAATTCCCTGTCCCAACCGTCCGCGCTCGGCGGGCCGGCCACGGCCGCCGTGCCGGCGGCCAGCCCGCGGCCCGCTCCCCGGCCCGGACCGGGACCCGTCCCCACGCAGGAGCCTTTGTAATGAGCACACTTCCCCAATCGACCGGCATCAAGTCGCTGCAGATCGGCATGCACTGGTTCCCCGAACGCGCCGGCGGCCTCGACCGCATGTACTACTCGCTGGTGGGCGCGCTGCCGGGCGCGGGCGTCGCGGTGCGCGGCGTGGTGGCCGGCTCGGGCCGCGTCGCGGCCGATACCGACGGCGCGATCCGCGGCTTCGGTCCGGCCTCGCAATCGCTGCCGCGCCGCATGATGGCCGCGCGCCGCGCGCTGCGCGAGGTAGTGAGCCGCGAGCGGCCCGACGTGGTGTCGTCGCACTTCGCGCTCTATACGTTCCCGGGGCTCGACGTCATGCGCGGCATTCCGCAGGTGTCGCATTTCCAGGGGCCGTGGGCCGACGAGAGCCAGGTGGAGGGCGCCGATTCGCTCGGCCAGCGCGCCAAGCGCTATCTCGAACAGACGGTGTACGCGCGCTCGTCGCGGCTGATCGTGCTGTCCAGCGCGTTCGCCGAGATCCTGACTTCGCGCTACGGCATTGCCCAGGACAAGGTGCGGATCGTGCCGGGCTGCGTGGACACCGCGCAGTTCGACCTGCCGATCACGCAGGCCGAGGCGCGCCAGAAGCTGCAACTGCCGCAGGGCCGGCCGATCATCCTGGCGGTGCGGCGGCTGGTGCGGCGCATGGGGCTAGAGGATCTGATCGCCGCCGTGGACGTGGTGCGCCGCCGTCATCCCGACGTGCTGCTGCTGATCGCCGGCAAGGGGCGGCTCGCGGAGGAACTGCAGCAGCGTATCGACGATGCCGGCCTGGAGGATCACGTGAAGCTGCTCGGTTTCGTGCCCGATGCGCATCTGGCCGCGCTGTATCGCGCGGCCACGCTCAGCGTGGTGCCGACCGTCGCGCTGGAAGGCTTCGGGCTGATCACGGTGGAATCGCTGGCCTCGGGTACGCCGGTGCTGGTCACGCCGGTGGGTGGCTTGCCGGAAGCCGTGTCGGGGCTGTCGCAGGAGCTGGTGCTGCGCGGCACGGGCGTGGAGGCGATCGCCGAGGGCGTGTCGGAGGCGCTGTCGGGCCAGCGCAAGCTGCCCGATTCGGATGAATGCCGCCGTTATGCGCGCGAGCATTTCGACAACGCGGTGATCGCGCGGCGCGTGGCGAGCGTGTATGACGAGGCGATTCGGTTGGGGTGAGCGGGGAGGCCCCAGGGCTTCAATGCCGCCCGGCCCGCCACTGCCCCGGCGCGATGCCGAAGCGGCGCGTGAACGCGTGCGTGAGCGCGCTCTGATCGGCGAAGCCGACGTCGGCCGCGATGTCGGCCAGCGCGCGCCGTGGATCGGCGAGCAGCAGCACGGCCGTATCGAGCCGCAGCTTCAGCAGATAGCGATGCGGTGTTTCGCCGAACGCTTCGACGAACACCTGATGGAAGCGCCGCAGGCCGAAGCCGCAATGCGCGGCCAGATCTGCCACGCGCAACGGTTCGGCGAGGCGCGCGCGCAACCAGCGGTCGATGCGCGCGAAATCGAGGCCGGCAAGGTTGTTGGCCACCGTATCGCCCGGCATGCCGACCAGTGCGTCGCAGAGCCGCGCGGCAGCCTGCCATTGCGCCGTGCGCGAGGTGCCCAGCGTATCGAGCGCGGCCAGCTCGTGCACCAGCGCGTCGAGCGCCGGCGCCACCGCGATCGGCCGGCCGCGTGCGAACAACCGCTCGGGCACCGCCAGCGAGGCCACCGGCAGGTCGAGCACCAACTGGCGATTCGGGCCGAGGCCCGCGTAATCGTGCCGTGCGCCGGCCGGAATCAGCCAGGCGTGACGGCCGTCGACCCGCTCGGCCACGCCATCCACCGACATCACCATTTCGCCCGCCACACCGAGCACGACCTGATGGAAGTCGTGCATGTCCGAGGCTTCGTCCACGCCGTAACGGCGCAGCGACAGCGAGGGAGCGATAGGGCGGGCGGTCATGAGAGAGCGGTGGGGCTTCAGCGGGCCAAGCGGCGAAAACCGCCTCAGACCTTCAGCAGTTCCACTTCGAACACCAGCGTGGCGTTCGGCGGAATCACGCCGCCCGCGCCGCGCACGCCGTAGCCGAGTTGCGGCGGGATCGTCAGGCGGCGCGCACCGCCGACCTTCATGCCCTGGACGCCTTCGTCCCAGCCCTTGATGACCATGCCGCCGCCGAGCACGAACACGAACGGATCGTTGCGATCCTTGCTCGAATCGAACTTCTGGCCGTCGGTCAGCCAGCCGGTGTAGTGCACCGTGACGGATTGGCCGGCCTTGGCTTCGTCGCCGGTGCCTTCGGTCAGTTCTTCATACTTGAGACCGGAATCGGTGGTCACGACAGTCATCTGCTACTCCTGAAAGGAACGGGAAAAACGCTATTGTAGTCTGCCCGGCGCGGCCTTTCTCAGCGCTCCTGCGCGACGACGGACGGCTCCGCGTCGTGGGTGTCGAACCGCTCGCCGAAGCGCGTCGGCACGACGATCCTCGGATGCGGATGCACGCTGCCGCCACCGGCCGCGGCCGCGTCCACCAGCGCGAACGCCTCGCCCATCATGGTCTGCACGTCCTGCCGCAGCATCGTCACGTCGAACGGCAGATGCACGGCGAACGGATCCCAGTCGAAACAGCCCACCACGGCGCGCTGCCATTCGGGCAGGGGCAGATCGGCCGCGTATTGCACTAGCCCCTCGAACGCGGTGATCGAATTCATCAGCATGCCGGCCGGCAGGCGGCCGAGTTGCGCGACGCGCCGCGCGAGCGCTTCACGCGTGGCGGCCGGGCCGTAACCGCAGCAATCGATCGCGTCGGGCGCGGGCGGCGGCAGGCCGCGCGCGGCGAACGCGTCGCGAAAGCCGGCGATCCGCATCTCGGTGGCGTATTCGTGGGCGATGCCGCCGAGCAGCAGCAACTCGTCGGGCGCCGCGCCGCGCGCCAGCATCTTGTCGAGCAGCATGTCGGTCAGCGTGCATGCGCCGCTGCGGTTGTCGGACACCACCGACGGCGCGCCGTCGCCGGGCAGGTCGAGGTTCACCGACGGCACGCCGGCATCGGCGCACAGCGCGTTGAGCGGCCCCGGATCGCGCACCCCGGCGATGAACAGCAACTCCACGCGCTGCGACAGCAGGGTTTTCGTCACGCTCAGCTCGACCGCCGGATCGCGCTTGGTGCCTACCACGATCGGGCACAGCGCGCGGCCCTTGGCGCGTTCCTCGAAGGTTTCGGCCAGCCCCGCGAAGAAGCGGTTGCGGTAGTGCGGAATGATCATCCCGGCCAGGCCCGAGCGCGACAGCCGCAGGCCGCGCGCGCTCTGGTTGACGTGGTAGCCGAGCGCCTGCGCGCAATCGAGGATGCGCCGCGCGGTGTCCTCCTTGATCCGGTAACGGGCCCAGGTGCCGTTCAGCACCATGCTGACGGTGGAGGTGGACGCGCCGGTGGCCTTGGCGATGTCGTAGATGGTGGATTTCTTGCTGCTGGGCGTGGAGGTCATGAGTGAGGTCCCGCTGCGCGACTCGGCGGCGCTTATCAGGGTTTTCCTGTGCTTCCCGTCTTCGCTGAATGGATTCAGCATACACGAACTTTCTTTGCTGAATGGATTTAGCAGAGAAAACAAAATGTAATTCACGCCGCCAGCCCGTGCCGGGCGAGCGCGGCCTTCACTCGATGGAGGAGACATGGCAAGGAACTGGATGCGCACGCTTTGCGCGGGTGCGGTTGCCCTGGCGCTGACGACGGGCCTCGCGCTCGCGTCGCCCGACAAGCCGGTGATCGGCGTGGTGGTGAAGGTCGGCGGGATTCCGTGGTTCAACGCGATGGAGGCGGGCATCAAGAAGCGCGCCGATCAGCTCGGCGTGAAGGCCTTCATGGTCGGCCCGACCAGCGCCGACCCGGCGCTGCAGGTGCGCGCGATCGAGGATCTGATCGCGCAGCACGTGGACGTGATCGGCGTGGTGCCGAACGACGCGCAGGTGCTGGAGCCGGTGCTGCAGCGGGCGCGCGCGGCCGGCATCAAGGTGATCACGCACGAATCGCCGCAACAGAAGAACGCCGACTGGGATTTCGAACTCGCCTCGGCCAAGGGCTTCGGCGAGGCCTATGCGAAGCGGCTGGCCGACCTGACCGGCGGCAAGGGCGAATACGCGGTGTTCGTCGGCTCGCTGACGGTGCCGCTGCACAACGCCTGGGCCGATGCGGCGATCGCCTACCTGAAGGCGCACGACCCGGGCATGACGCTGGTGGGCGACCGCTACGGCGTGGCCGAGAACGTCGACGCCTCGCGGCAGACGGCGCTCGACCTGATGCGCGCCCATCCGAACCTGCGCGCAATCCTGGCATTCGGCAGCCAGGGGCCGATCGGCGCGGCGCGCGCGGTGGCCGAGCGCCAGTTGAAGGGCAAGGTGATCGTGCTCGGGCCGTTCTCGCCGGGCCAGGGCCGTCGCCTCGTGCATGACGGCGTGCTGACGGGCGGCTACATGTGGAACCCGGAGCAGGCGGGCGAGGTGTTCGTGACGCTCGGCACGATGGTCGCGAAGGGCCAGCCGATCAAGGACGGCATGACGATCCCCGGCCTTGGCGTGGTGCATCCGAGCGGCCACAACCTGATCGTCGACCAGCTCGTCGACCTGAACGACAAGACCGTCGACGATCTCGCCAAGCTCGGCCTCTGACCGTTCCCCGAGAGGCAGCGCGCGGCACTCGCGCGCTGCCTCAAGCTCACGCAAGGGAGATGTCTTCCATGATTCCCGCTTCCTCCGCGCCGGCCGCCGACCGGGCGCCGGCGCAGGCCCCCGCGCTGCTGCATCTCGAGAACATCTCGAAGACGTTCGGCGGCGTGAAGGCCTTGCAGCAGGTGCGTTTCGACGTGATGCCGGGCGAGGTGCTGTGCCTGGCCGGCGAGAACGGCTGCGGCAAGAGCACGCTGATCAAGATCGTCAGCGGTGTCTATCAACCGGAGCCCGGCGCGCAGATGCGCTTCGACGGCGAGCCGCTCGCCGCGCTCGATCCGGCCGCCGCGCGCCGGCTCGGCGTGCAGGTGATCTGGCAGGACCTCGCGCTGTTTCCCGAGATGACGGTGGCCGAGAACATCGCGTTCGAGCAGAACCTCGGCGAGCGGCTGCGCTGGGTCGATTACGGCCGCATGCAGGCCGCCGCGCGCCGGATTCTCGAGCGGCTCGGCGTGGCGCTCGATCTCGATCGCCCGGTGCGCAAGCTGTCGATCGCGCAGCGCCAGATCGTGGCGATCGCGCGGGCGCTGGTGGCCGAGGCGCGGCTGGTGTTCATGGACGAGCCCACCGCCTCGTTGAGCCACGCCGAAACCGAGGCGCTGCTGGCGATCGTGCGGCGGCTGTCGGCCGACGGCATCGCCGTGGTGTTCGTCAGCCACCGGCTGGCCGAGGTGCTCGACGTCTGCACGCGCGTGACGGTGATGCGCGACGGGCGCTACGTCGGCACCTATCCGACCGCCGGCATGACGCAGACGCGCCTGACCGAACTGATGACGGGCCGCACCTTCGATTACGCGGTGCGCAGCACCGATCTGTCGGCCGCGCCGGTGGTGCTGCGGGTGGCCGGGCTGTCGCGCGGGCGCGAATACGCCGGGCTCGATTTCACGATCCGGCGCGGTGAAATTCTCGGGCTGACCGGCCGCCTCGGCGCGGGCCGCACCGAGCTGGCGCTGTCGCTGTTCGGCATGACGCGGCCCGACGCGGGCACGGTGGAACTCGACGGCCGGCGGCTCGCGCTGCGCTCGAACCGCGACGCGATTCGCGCCGGCATCGCCTACGTGTCGGAAGACCGCCTGCAACTGGGCCTGGTGCAGCCGCAATCGATCGCCGACAACACCGCGATCTCCGTGCTCGACGGCCTGCTCGACGCCACCCGGCTGATTTCCACGCGCCGCCGCGAGGCGCTGGTGCGCGACTGGGTCGCGAAGCTCGCCGTCAAGATCGGCCATCCCGACGATGCCGTCTCGACGCTGTCGGGCGGCAACCAGCAGCGCGTGGTGCTGGCCAAGTGGCTGGCCACGCAACCGAAGGTGCTGATCCTCGATTCGCCGACGGTGGGCGTGGACGTGGGCGCGCGCGCCGGCATCTTCGCGATCATCCGCGAGCTGGCGCAGGCGGGGATGGCGATCCTGCTGATCTCGGACGAGATTCCCGAGGTCTATTTCAACGCCGACCGGATCCTGCACATGCGCGGCGGCCGCCTCACGGCCGAATACGTGCCGGGCGAGGTTCCGATCGACACCATCGAGCGAGACGTCCATGCATGACCTGCTCCGCAAGACCGGCATCGGCTCGATCGAGGCGCTGCTGATCGCCGTGCTCGCCGTGATGGCGGCCGGCCTCGGCCTCACCACCTCGACGTTCCTGACGCTGTCCAACCTGTTCGACCTGCTGAACCAGAGCGCGGTCAACATCATCTTCGCGGTCGGCCTGCTGGTGGTGCTGATCGCGGGCGGCATCGACATCTCGTTCGCGGTGGGCGCGTCGGTCACGCAGTACCTGACCGCGCTCGCCGTGGCGCGGCTCGGCGGCGGCAACTGGGCGCTCGGCTTCGCGGCGGCGATGGGCTTCGGCTTCCTGCTCGGCGCGCTGAACGCGACCATCATCTACCGCTTCCGGATCGTCTCGATCGTGGTGACGATCGCCACCTTCAACCTGTTCTTCGGCGGGCTGATGTTCGTGACGGGCGGCGTGTCGATCTACGACCTGCCCGACTGGTGGATGAACCGCGTCTCGCTGCTGCAATGGCAGACGGCGAGCGGCGTGGCCACGCTCGCGCTGCCGGTGGCGGTGATGGCGGTGTGCGTGGCGGCCACCTGGTTCCTGTTGCGCCGCACGACCGCCGGCCGCCAGCTCTACGCGACCGGCGACAACCCGGAAGCGGCGCGGCGGGTGGGCATCCGGCTCGGCCGCATGCACTACCTCGCGTATGGCTGGCTCGGCATGATGAGCGGCATCGCCGGGCTGATGCAGGCGCACTACGTGCAGGAGGTGGTGCCGAACGCGATGTACGGCCGCGAGCTGGACGTGCTGGCCGCCGTGGTGCTCGGCGGCGCGCGGCTGGGCGGCGGGCGCGGCACGGTGCTCGGCGCGATCCTCGGCATCCTGCTGGTGTCGGTCACGGCCAACGGCCTGAACCTGCTCGGCATTTCCTCGTACGCCTACAAGATGATCGTGGGCGCGGTGATCCTCGCGGCGATCACGCTGTCGAGCGACGGCGTCGCTCGGCTGGTGGGCACGCGCTGGGCCGCGCGCGGCGCAAAGGTGGGCTCATGAACACGTCATCCCGTTCATCCGGCTGGCGCGCCGCGTTCGCGGTGCCGGCCGACGTCGCCGGGCTGCTCGGCTTCCTGGCCGTGGTGGTGATCGCGTTGAGCGTGGCTTCCGACCGCTTCATGACGTTCGGCACGTTCGAATCGATCGCGTTCCAGTTGCCCGAGCTGGGCCTGTTCACGCTGGCGATGCTGATGCCGCTGATTTCGGGCGGCTTCAACCTGGCCGTCACGTTCACGGCCAACATGGCCGGCCTGGCGATGGCCTGGGTGATCCAGTCGCACGGCGGCGCCGACGCGAGCCTCGGCATCGTGCTGCTCGGCATCGTCGCGGCGCTGGCCACCGGCGCGGCGGCCGGCGCGATGATCGGCGCGATCATCGCCTACACCGGCGCGAGCCCGATCCTGGTGTCGCTGTCCGCGATGATCTTCCTACGCGGGCTCGGCGAATTCCTCACGCGCGGCGGCGATATTTCCGGCTTCCCGGCCTCGGTGCGCTATCTCGGCAACGGGCTGTGGCTCGGCGTGCCGGTGCCGCTGTGGATCTTCATCGGCTGCGCGCTGATCTGGCATGTGGTGATGACGCGCTCGCGGCTCGGCTTCGCCACCCGGATGGTCGGTTCGAACCTGGAGGCCACGCGCTATTCGGGCATCGCCACGGCGCGCGCGATCACGCGCATCTACATGCTGTCGGGCCTGATGTGCGGCGTCGCCGGGGTGGTGATGCTGTGCAGTTTCAATTCCGTGCGCGTCGGCCACGGCGAGGCGTTCCTGCTGATCTCGGTGCTGGCCTGCTTCCTGGGCCGCGTCGATCCGTTCGGCGGGTTCGGCCGCGTGGTGCCGGTGGTGATCGCCCTGGTGATCCTGCAGGTGATCGCCTCCGGCCTGAACCTGCTCGGCGCGAACCAGCATCTGGCCACGGCGTTGTGGGGCGCGTTCCTGCTCGCCGTGATGCTGGCCCGCTGGATCTGGGCGCACGGCGTCCTGCAGCACCTGTTCCGCGAGCGCGCGCCCCGGCCGCCGGTGGCCGCGCCCGCATCCCGTCGACACAAGGAGAGCGAATGAACAAGCTGGGCGTACATGCACTGGTCTGGGAGGCCGGGTGGAGCCACGAGGAAGCCGCGCGCGCGATCGCGAACACGGCCGAAGTGGGTTTCGACTTCATCGAGATTCCGGCGCTGGACCCGGCCTCGATCGATACCGCGTTCACGCGGCGCGAACTGGAGCGCGCCGGCATCGGTTGCAGTTTCTCGCTGGGCCTCGACGCCGATTCGGACATCTCGAGCGGCGACCCGGAAAAGGCCGCGCGCGGCAAGCGCAAGCTGGAGGACGCGCTGCGCGTGGCGCGCGACTGCGGCGCGCGGCATGTCTGCGGTATTCTCTATTCCGCCTTCCAGAAGAACTTCGTGCCGACCACGCCGGCCGGCGTGGCGATGTCGGCCGAGATCATCGGGCAGGTGGCCGAAACCGCCGCGCAAAGCGGCATCATGCTCGGCCTCGAAGTGGTCAACCGCTACGAATCGAACGTGCTGAACACGGCGTCGCAGGGCGTCGAGATGTGCGAGCGGATCGGCCTGCCGAACGTGAAGGTCCATCTGGACACCTACCACATGAATATCGAGGAATCCGACGTGATGACGGCGATACGCGAAACCGGCGCGCATCTCGGCTATTTCCATACCGGCGATTCGCATCGCGGCTATCTGGGCTCGGGCAGCATCGATTTTTCCGAGGTGTTCCGCGCGCTGGTGTTCTCGGGCTACACGGGGCCGATCACGTTCGAGAGCTTTTCGTCACGCGTGGTCGGGCAGCCGCTCGAAGGCATTCTCGCGGTGTGGCGCAATCTCTGGGAAGACAGTCGCGACCTGGCCTCGCATGCGCTGCTGTACACGCGTGCGCAGTTGAAATCGGCGCAGGAAGCGCTCAAGCAGGCCGAGCGGAGCCGCCTGCCATGAGCGTGGCAGGCCAGCTTCACGGTCAGGGCGAGGGCGCGGCGCGCGAGGTGACGTTCGAGGCGCTGGCCGCCGCGTTGCGCGCGATGGATACGGCGCACGCAGTGAACGATGCGGCCGGGCGCGGCGCGCGCCGCGCGCGCCGCATCGTCGCCGTGGCCGGGCCGCCCGGCGCGGGCAAGAGCACGTTCGCCGCGCGCTTGTGCGCGACGTTGTGCGAGGGCCGGCCGGGCCGCGCGGCCTTGCTCGCGATGGACGGCTATCACTACGACGACCGCGTGCTGAATGCGCGTGGCGATCGCCCGCGCAAGGGCGCGCCGCATACGTTCGACATCGACGGGCTGGCCGCGATGCTCGCGCGGCTGGCGGCCGACGACGGCCGCGAGATCGCCGTGCCGGTCTTCGATCGTTCGGTCGAGATCGCCCGCGCCGGCGCGGAGATCATCGCGCCCGCCGCGCGCACGATCGTGGTGGAGGGCAATTACCTGCTGCTTGACGACCCGGCATGGGCGCCGCTGCGCGGCTTCTTCGATGCGACCGTGATGCTCGAGGTGCCGCGCGCGGTGCTGGTGGAGCGCCTGTCGGCGCGCTGGCACGGCTACGGCATGGATGCCGATGCGATCCTCGCCAAGCTCGACGGCAACGACCTGCCGAACGTCGATCGCGTGCTGACCGGTTGCGTGCGCGCCGATTTCCGCGTGAAGAACGTCTAGCGCAGTGCGCCGCCGCCCGCCGCGTTCGCGTCGGGCTCGAACTGATACCCGACGCCGTAGATCGAGCGGATGTAGTCGTGCTCGGGCTGCACCGCCTGCAGCTTGCGGCGCAGGTTCTTCACATGGCTGTCGACGGTGCGGTCGGTCACGACGCGATGGTCGTCGTAGAGCCGCCGCAGCAGGAAATCGCGTGAATAGATACGGCCCGGGTTCGCCACCAGCAGCGCGAGCAGGCGCAGCTCCACCGGCGTCAGGTGCAGGTTGCGGCCGTGCAGTTGCGCGAGGTGATGCTCGGGATCGATCGCGAACGGGCCGCCCGGGCTTGCGCCGGCTTCCTCGCCGGCCGGTTTCGGCCGGGCGGCCTGATCGATGCGGCGCAGGATCGCCTTCACGCGCGCCACCACCTCGCGCGGGCTGAACGGCTTGCAGACGTAGTCGTCGGCGCCCAGTTCGAGGCCGAGCAGGCGGTCGATCTCGTCGACGCGCGCGGTCAGGATGATCACCGGAATGATCGAGAAGCCGCGCAGGTCGCGGCAGATGTCCAGGCCGCCGCGCCCCGGCAGCATCAGGTCGAGCAGCACCAGCGCCGGTTCGTGCGCCTGCACGTAAGGCACTACCTCGCGGCCGTCGGCCACGATCGCCGTGCCGAATCCTTCGGCATGCAGATAATCGGCGAGCAGGGCGGAGAGCTTCGGCTCGTCCTCGACGATCAGGATGGTCGGCCCGGGGCGGTCAGTGTTCATGGTCCGGCTTCAACGAGGGGAACAGCATCATGATCCAGAGGCCGCCGAGCGGCGAGCGGCGCGCCGCGATCGTGCCGCCGTGCGCCTCGACGATATGCTTGCACAGCGCCAGGCCGAGGCCCGAGCCGCCGCTCTGGCGGCTGCGCGAAACATCGACGCGGAACAGCCGGTCGAACACGTTCGCGAGCATCGCGTCGGGCACCGCCGGGTGCGAATCGAGCACGTCGATCTGCCATTGCTCGCCGCGCCCCGTGACGGCCACCTGCACGGCGCCGCCCGGGTCGGTATAGCGCAGCGAATTTTCCAGCAGGTTCTGCAGCAGTTGCGCGAGCCGGTGCGGGTCGCCCGACATCAGCGCCGGCCCGGCCGGCACCTTCGTGTCGAGCGCGATGCGCTTCGCGCCGAGCCGCTCGACGAACGATTCGGCCGTGATCTCCACCACGCGCGCCACATCCACCGGAATCATCTCGAACGACAGCGCGCCGATGTCGGCCAGCGACAGCTCGTGCAGGTCGTCGATCAGCTTGCTGAGGAGGGCGATCTCCGATTGGAGCGAGGCGAAGGTGGCGGCGTCGGGGCGGCGCACGCCGTCCTCCAGCGCTTCCACTTCGCCGCGCAGCACCGCGAGCGGCGTGCGCAACTCGTGAGAGATATCCGCGAAGAAGTCGCGCCGCGCGCGCTCGGCGGCGGCCAGCGAGGCGGCGAGCTTGTTGAAGTCCACCGCGAGCTGGCTCAGTTCGTCGCTGCCGCGCTCGGGCACGCGCACCGCGTACTGGCCCTCGGCGAGCCGGTGGGTGGCGCGCACGATGCGGCGCACCGGCGCGAGGATCAGCCGCGCCAGCACCATCGCCACCAGCGCCGACAGCACGGCCGCCGCCACCACGATGACCCAGGTGGCGCGCGACTGCTGCATCTGGAAGCGCTGGTCGGCCGCGTAGAACAGCCCGCCGGGCTTGGCGATCGACAGCCAGCCGACCACCTTGCCGCCCGCGCGCAGCGCATGCAGCGGCGTGTCGGGCGGCGGCGGGTAGCCGACGAGGCGATGCCGCGCGGCGTCGAACAGCGCGATCGGCGGCAGGTGACGGAAGCCGGGCGGACGGTCGCGCCAGCCGTCGTACGGCATGCCGTAGCCGTCGCGGCGAGCGGTGTCGGCGGCGCTGCCGGAGTGGTCGTCCCAGGGGGCGCGATGGCGGGGGATGTTGTCCTGGGCGGCGTTTGAGTTGGCGCTTGATACAGCGCTTGAGCCTGCATTGGAGCCGGCCGAGGCCTCGGCGTCGCGCTGCGCGCGCTCGTGGCGCCAGCGTGCGTCGCGGTCGCCCTGCATGCCGCGCTCGCCGCCCTCGGCATCCGATGCCGCGCCGTTCCACGACCCACGGCCGGGCCGGCCGTGCCAGCGCCCGTCGCTGCCGCGTGGCGGGCCGCCGAAGCCGCCGTCGCGCCAGAACGGATCGCCGTCGCCGCGCGGTCCCGCGCCGGGCGGATTGCCGTGCGCCCAGCCATCCGGCCCCATGCCGTCGTGCGGGAAGATCGGCGCGACCGAGCGCACGAACGCGGGCCACGCCTCGGGCGTGGCGGTGATGAAATCCCAGTTGCCGTGCGTCGCGTAGCGGCTTTCGAGCGCCTTCGTCACGCGTGCGACTTCCTCGTCGTCGCGGCCCACCAGATAGCGCACGAAGCCGTTCTCGAAGCTGTAGCGCATCGCTGCCCCCATCGCGACGGCAACGGCGACGCAGGTGACGAGGATCGCGAGGAACAGTTTCGAGGTGATGCCGACTTTCATACCGGGACAGGATGGCCAGGGGAGATGCCGCGCAGGGCGTAATGGAACGTAAAGGGCTTAAAGGGCTTAAAGGGCGGAGCGGTGCCGCGCGGTGGCCGGCTCGCCCGACGCCAGCGGCGGATTGTCCGTCCTTTGCGCGCGCTGCGTGCCGGTGCGCGGGGCGGTTCCACATTTTCTCCTTAATTCCCCCATTTTTGATGCGCATTCTGTGCTTAGTCTCGGGGCATCGCGCATCGTCCCGGACGGCGGCGCGCGGCCGCGGCGCAGGCCAATGCCGCCCAGCCTCCGGATCGACGCCCATCTTGCGGATTGTCCATGAGCCTCAACGTCCTAGTCATCGAACCGAACGAAACCGTGCGCGACGCGATGCGCACGCATTTCAGCAAGCACCGGATGGAGATGTCCGTCTGGTATTCGGCCGCCACGCTGGTGGAGCGCGTCGAACGCGAGCGCCCGTCGGCGATCGTGATGCGCGCCGGCCCCGGCTATTCGGATAGCTACGCATCGCTGCGTCAGTTGCGTGCGGCCGGCTATGAAATGCCGGTGGTGCTGATCGGCGAGGAGCCCGACGTCAGCGACAAGGTGCTCGCGCTCGAATTCGGCGCCGACGATTTCCTGTCCGAGCCGCTGAACCTGCTCGAACTGTCCACCCGCATCCGCACCATCGTGCATCGCCCGGTCGGGGCGGCCGCGAACGTGATCCAGGTGCCGCGCCCGCGTGTGATCGGCCATATCGAGATCGATTTCGCCGCGCGGCGCGCCAGCAAGCGCGGCCGCGATCTCGGGCTGCGGCCCAGCGAGTTCGCGCTGCTCAAGGCGTTCGTCAACCATCCGCTGCAGGTGCTGTCGCGCGCCACGCTGCTGCAACTGCTGCAGGTCGGCGACGAATCGCGCTCGGAGCGTGGCCTCGACGTGCTGGTGTTCCGGTTGCGCGCGCTGATCGAGGACAACCGCGACCAGCCGCGCCATATCCAGACCATGCGTGGGCGCGGCTATATCTTCGTGCCGCCGCCCGAGGAACACGGCGCGATGGCTGGCGCCGTGGCCGCCTGAACGTTCGCCGTTTCCGCTTCGACCCCATCGACAACCCGCGCATCGCCGTCGTTTTTCGTCCTCATCCGAGGATTTTTCAAAGTTTTTTCGACGCCGCGCGGCGTGCCGCATCGCCTTCCTTCGTCATTCCTCAGACGTGCCCGGTTTCAAGCCGGGCGTGCGTTGCCGGCCCGGCGGGCCGCGCCGCGCGCCCCCGGCGTTTGGAAGCGCGCCACTAGCGCGGGGCTTGCGCGGCCGCGACACCTTCCCGTATCGTTACATCGTTCAATGTAATCATTCGGGGTGCGACGCATTCTGCGCCGCACGATCCGTCAAGGAGCATCAGCGATGTCCCATCCGTCCGCAGCCGCCGTCGCGGCCGACATCATGCCCGTGCGCCGGGATCTGCACTTCACGCTGCCGGTCGAGCGCGCCAAGGATTGGCACGGCCAGGGGCCGGCCGTCACGCATTTCTTCAACGCGCTGTCGCTGCTGTTTCCGGCCGGCGAGCGGTTCTTCATGGATTCGGTGCGCAACTATCGCGACCGCATCGACGATCCGGTGCTCAAGCAGCAGGTGATCGGCTTCATCGGCCAGGAAGCGATGCACACGCGCGAGCACATCGAGTACAACGAGGCGCTGCAGGCCAACCGGCTGCCGGCCCGCAAGCTCGACCAGCGCATCTGGAAGGTGCTCGGCTGGATGAAGCGCGTCATGCCGCATTCGATGCAGCTCGCGCACACGGTGGCTGCCGAGCACTACACGGCGATGCTGGCCGGCTTGCTGCTCGACGATGCGTCACGCATGGATGGCGCCGAGGCCGGCTACAAGCAGATGTGGATCTGGCATGCGCTGGAGGAAACCGAGCACAAGGCGGTGTCGTTCGACGTGTGGAACGCCGTCATGGAGCCGGGCGCGAAGCGCTACCTGATGCGCGTCGGCACGTACCTGATGACCACGCTGACGTTCTGGCCCACCGTGTTCCTGCTCCATACGCGGCTGATCCGCTCGGATCGCACCTCCGGCCAGCGCGTGCGCGGCATGTTGCGCGTGATCCAGTTCCTGTACGGCCCGCGTCACGGCGTGTTTCCGCGCATCGCGCGCGAATGGCTGAGTTTTTTCCGGCCGGGCTTCCATCCGTGGGATCACGACAATCGCCGCCATCTGGCGCGGGTGGCGCAGATCGTCGCCGAGAATGATGCACGACAGGCCGTACGCGGCGAGCCGCAGGTGTCGGCGGTGCGGCGGCGCTTGGGCGCGGTGGCGTGAAAGGCGGCCTGAAAAGCAGGCCGAACCGCGCGTAATCGGCGGGGGCGGAAAAGCAGCGGTGGCGACGTGCAAGCGCCGCCACCGTTTTTTATTGCCGCCGCGATTCGTCCGACATTTCGCCGCACCGCCCTGATCGGATCGGCGCACGCCGCGCGCGGTGACGGCCGTCATCGATGCGCTGCGACAATCGCCCGCGATGCCCCGCCAGCCCGCGTCCGGCGACGGTGCCGGCGGCCTGGACAGACGCCGTTCGGTATCGGATCCTTGCATTCATCCCGAAATAGACTAATCTTGTTAGTCAATTCACTTTGAGACTAACGGCCATGTCTCTACCCGCTTCGACCCCGCTTCCGGCCTCGCCGGCCATTCCCGAAGCCACCACCGCGCAGATGTCCGCCGCCGGCCTGCGCGCGTTCTTCAACATCGCGAACGACTGGGATCTGTCGACCGACGAGCAGATCGTGTTGCTCGGTTCGCCGGGCCGCTCGACGTTCTTCAAATGGAAGGCCTCGCCGCAAACGGCGCGGCTCGCGCGCGACACGCTCGAACGCCTGTCGCTGATGCTCGGCATCTACAAGGCCTTGCAGATCCTGCTGCCGCCCGAGGCGGCCGACGGCTGGGTCAAGCGCAAGAACGACGCCGCGCCGTTCAACGGCCGCCGCGCGCTCGACCGGATGCTGGCCGGCAACGTCAGCGACCTGGTGGCGGTGCGCCAGTATCTCGACGCCGTGCGGGGGGGCTGGGCGTGACATCAGCCGAACGATCGACCCGCTGGCCCGTTTCCACGCTCGATTGGGCGCCTGCCTACCGCATCATTCCCACCCGTTTCCCCGCCATCAACCTGTTCGACCGCGTGGCCTCGCCCGAGGATTTCGACGCGCTCTACGCGCTCGAGGCGATGACCAACGACCGCGTGCGCGCCGAGGTCGGCCAGCTCGATCTGGTGCCGTTCCCGGAGCGCCGTTTCGGCCCCGGCTACGGGCCGATCATGGCCGCGTTCACGCACCTGAACCCGCAGGGCAGCCGCTTCTCGGACGGCAGCTACGGCGTGTTCTACTGCGCGCGCTCGCGGCAGACGGCGATCGCCGAAACGCGCCATCACACCAGCCTGTTTCTCGCCGCCACCCGGGAAAAGCCGCTGCGCCAGCAGATGCGGCTTTACACGGTGGCCGCGCACGGCGAAGTGGCCGACATCCGCGCCTGGGATGCGCGCGATCCGGCCCTGCTCGACCGCACCGATTACTCGGCGGGCCGCGTGTTCGGCCGCATGGTGCGCGGCGCCGGTTTCGCGGGCCTGGCCTATCCGTCGGTGCGCGATCGCGGCGGCGAATGCCTGGCCGCGTTCCGCACCACGATGCTGCGCGATTGTCATCACGCGGCGTATCTCGAATACAACTGGAACGGCTCGGCGGTCGACGTCGTGTTCGAACTGAACCAGGTCGGTTGAGCTTGCCATCCGATCCTGCTTGATCCCTTTGCCCGGCGCAGTCGCGCCGTCCGTTTTCCTCTGAAGAGGTGTCGATGAAGAACGTTCCGATGCTGGTGCGCAACCGGCCCCGCATGTGGGTGGCGCTGCTGCTCGGCGTGCTGGGCGCGGCGTGCCTGCCGATGGTGCATGGCCGCTTCCCGCGCGTGCTGGTGGGCTGGGACATCACCGTCTGGCTGTATCTGGCGATGATGTGGTGGCAGATGACGCGTGCGCATCACGACAAGGTGCAGGAGATCGCGAGGCGCGAGGACGAGAGCGCCACGACGGTGCTGACCATCATCTGCGTCGCGACGGTGGCGAGCGTGGCCGCCATTGCGGTGGAGCTGGCCAGCGCCAAGAGCGTGGGCCTGCGCGCCGGCATCGAGCACTACGCGGTGACGGGCGCGACGCTGTTCGGCGCGTGGTTCCTGATCCCGACCATCTTCACGCTGCATTACGCGCGGCTCTACTACCAGTCGCCCGAGAAGGCGCGCGCGTTGCAGTTTCCCGATCGCGACGTCGAGCCCGATTACTGGGATTTCCTGTATTTCTCGTTCACGATCGCGGTGGCCTCGCAAACCTCCGACGTGATGCTGAACAACCGATCGATCCGCCGCGCGGGGCTTGCGCAATCGATCCTGTCGTTCTACTTCAACATGGCGGTGCTCGGGCTGTCGATCAACGTCGCGGCGGGGCTGCTCGGCAGTTAGCGGCCCGTTTGTGGTCCGTATTGCGCGGCATGGTGCGGAGGGCGGCGTCAGCTCACCATGCCGTACGGGCCGCCGCGTTCGAGCGCGCGCTGGTAGGCCGGCCGCGCGTGGATCCGCTCCAGAAACGCGCGGATCGCCGGCAGTTGCGCCACCGTGTCGGCGCGCGAGGCGGCGGCTTCGAGCGGGAAGCTCATCTGCACGTCGGCGGCGCTGAACGCATCGCCGACAAACCAGCCGGTCGCGCCGAGTTCAGCTTCGATATAACCGAGATGCAGCTTCAGTTGCGGATCGACGAAGCTCGATTGCAGCGTGGCCGCGATCTTGCGCGCGATCGGCTTGGCGAAGAACGGCATCGGCGCCTGCGCGATCCGCTGCGCGACCAGCTTCAGCAGCAGCGGCGGCATCGCCGAGCCTTCCGCGTAATGCAGCCAGTACCGGTAGCGCAGCCGCTCCGGCGTGCCGGGTGCGGGCGCAAAGCGGCCCTCGCCGTAGCGATCGATCAGGTATTCGATGATGGCGCCCGATTCGGCCAGCGTCAGGCCGTCGTCGGTGATCACGGGCGATTTGCCGAGCGGGTGCACGGCGCGCAGTTCGGGCGGCGCGAGCATGGTGCGCGGGTCGCGCTGGTAGCGCTTCAGTTCGTAGGGCACGCCGAGTTCTTCGAGCAGCCAGAGCACGCGCTGCGAGCGCGAGTTGTTCAGATGATGGACGGTCAGCATGGGCCTGGGGAGTGGAGGCCGCCTTCCGCGCGGCGCGCGCCGCTCGCGGCGGCACCGGACGAGCGGACCGGAGCGCGGCGGCCGGGTTATTCTCGCGGGGGCGCCCGTCCATTGCGCCGATCCGACCGAGAAATCAAGAAACCATGCCGATGCCGCTTCCGATGACCCGGGTGATTCTATACACGCACGACGTGCGTCAGTTGAAGGTTTTCTACCAAACGCATTTTGGCTTGCCGCTGCGCGAGGAGATCGACGGCGAGTGGGTGGTGCTCGATGCGGGCGGCGTGGAGATGGCGCTGCATCGCGTCGGCGAGGCATATCGCGTCGATGGGGAAGGGGGCGCGGCGATGCGTACTCACGCGTCGAACGCGAAGTTCGTGTTTCGCGTGACGCACGATATCGAGGCCTTGCACGACGCGCTCGTGCGCGCCGGTGTGCCGATGCGCGGCGTCAAGCGCTATGCGGGCTTTCCGTATCGCCTCTGCGATGGCGTCGATCCCGAAGGCAACGTGTTCCAGTTGATGCAGGCCGACGCCGCCGAAACGGCGGCCGATTGAGGCTGGCGGTGGCGCCAATCCTTTGGCTCTCCTATCGAATCGCGGTAGCTAAATTCGTGCCTCGACCCGCTCTGCCGGGGTCGATTCGCATTAAAAAATTACGGACTCCGATGCTCGCTTCATCGGACGATTCAGCGCATACTGAGCCACTCCACCGCCCCGGCACGTAGTTTGCAGGTGCCGGATGCCTTCCGCACTCGCGAGGAGCGCATCACATGTCCGATTGTCCGCACGACCCTCACGCGCACCGCTATACGCACTGCCTGGCGTTCGGCGCGCAGCCCTGCAGCGAGAGCGCCGCCACGCTCCGCACCCACTTCCGCCTCTGGGCCCCCGTCAGCGCCGAAGTGCGCCTCGAATTCGGCATCGACGGCTCGGCCGAGCCCGCCATCGACATGGAACATGCCGGCCAGGGCTGGTTCGAGGCCTTCGCGCAATGCGGCCCCGGCACGCGCTATCGCTATCGGCTCGACGACACGCTGCTGATTCCCGATCCGGCCTCGCGCTCGCAACCCGACGGCATCGGCGGCGCGAGCGAGGTGATCGATCCGCGCGAATTCGTGTGGCGCAATACGTTCTGGCGCGGGCGACCGTGGGAGGAGATGGCGTTCTACGCGATCCAGCCCGGCGCGGTGGGCGGCTACGAAGCGGTGCGGCAACGCTTGCCGCAACTCGCACGGCTCGGCGTGACCGCGCTCGAATTGCTGGCCTCGCCCGATGCGCTGCACGACGCGTTGCCGTTCGCGCCGGTGGCCGCCTACGGCGGCCCGAATGCGTTGAAGGCGCTGATCGACGATGCGCATGGCCTCGGCCTCGCGGTGCTGCTCGATCTCGACTACGCGCGCTTCGGCAATGGCCACGATGGCCTGCAGCGCTACGCCGCGCCGTTCTACCAGTTGCGCGACGATCCGCAGCACGCGCCGCTCGCGCTCGAACACCCCGAGGTGTGCGATTTCTTCTGCGACAACGCGCTCTACTGGATCGAGGAATATCGCTGCGACGGCGTGCGCCTGCGCGACGCGGACCGCATCGACAATGCCGGCCTGCGCGAGATCGCCGATCGCGCACGCGCGGCCGTATCGAACGACCGGCTCGTGCATTTCGTGCTCGGCAGCCAGCGTCATCCGTCGCATCTGGGCGATACGCATTTCGATGCGCAATGGAACGAATCGGGCGAACGCGCGCTGCATCGTCTGACGGGGCGCGCCGCGCATCCGTATCGCGAGGCGATCTCGACGCGCCAGACCATCCACACGCTGGCGCGTGCGCTGACGGCCGGCGGCTCGGCCTATCAACGCGGCGACGAGCGCGGTGCGGCCGATGGCGCGTTGGCGATGACGTCGCTGGTGCTGTCCGACGGCGCGAGCCGCCCGTCGCCGGCCACGCGCCAGGCCGGGCTGGCCGCGTTGGCGCTGTCGCTGCTCACGCCGCAAATTCCGTTGATCTTCGCCGAGGCTGCGCCCGACGAGGCCAGCGAGCGTTTCATCCGCTCCGCGCTGGCCGTGCGCGCCAAGCTGATCGCGCCGCGGCTGGCCGACTCGCGGCCGCAATCGGCCGATCTGCTGCAATTGGGCGATGGCAGCGAGGCCGATGCGTTGCTGGCCGTCTGGTCGCTCGGCGACGGCGAGGTATTGAGCCTCGCGCTGAATCTGTCGCCCGAGCCGCTGCCGTTCGAGCATGTGCTTGGCGGCACCGTGGTGTTCGAAACACCGCCTCGCGCGCGCGACACCGTGCTGCTCGGGCAGTTGCCGCCGTACTCGCTGATGGCCTGGCTGACGGGCGACGTCAACGGCTATGCGCTGACGCACGACACGCGCGCCTATCCGGTCGACGAGCAGGCCTGCGAGGCCTGAGCGTCACGAGCCGGCGCTTGCTCGATGCAGGCGCCGGCTCGTTCAATCCCCTCCGAAACCCCGAATGCCCGCCACGCCGTGCGCGCCATGCGTGCGCGCTTGCGGCAGGTCGGCGCGCGTCATGCCGCCGAGCGCATAGACGGCCATCGCATCACCGTGAGGAAGGGCCGCCACGCACGCGGCGAAATGCGTCCAGCCCATCGCGGGCGCGCCCGGGTGCGTGAGCGTCGGCTTGACCGGCGACAGCGTGACGAGGTCTGCGCCGATCCGCTGCGCATGCAGCAGCGAGGCGCGGTCGTGGCACGCGGCGGACAACAGCGCCGTGGCTGGCACTGGCCGCGCTTGCGTGGCCAGCAGCGCGGCCTGGCTCAGATGCACGCCGTCGGCGCCGAGCGCGAGTGCGTCGTTCGGCGCGAGCGGCCCGTTGCAGATCACGCGCGCGTTCGCGCGATGGGCATGCTCGATCACGCGCGCCGCCAGCAATGCAAAGGATTCCGTATCGATCGACTTCACGCGCAGTTGCACGAGCGCGATGCCGCTGGCCAACGCCGCGTCGAGCCGCGCGACGAACGCATCGAGATCGACCGTCGAGGCCGATGCCGGCTCGGGCGTGATCAGGTAGACGGGCGGCAGCGCGGCGTCAGAACTTGACATGCTGGCTCAGGAAATCGAGGAAGCCCTGCACGCGCCCGGTCAGCGCCGCGTGGCGATAGTAGACGGCGCTGATCGGCTGGCGGTAGCCGGTCATGTGTTCGGTCAGCACCGGCACCAGCCGGCCGGTCGCGATGTCGTCGGCGCTCATGAAATCCGACAGGCACGCGATGCCGAGCCCCGCGAGCGCGAGGTGCCGGATCGTCTCGCCGCTCGATGCGGTGTGCGCGGGCTGGATCGTCACGCCGTCGTGGTTGTCCGCGCCATTGCTGTTGCCATTGCGGGCGCCGCGCCGCAGCGGCCAGCGGTTCAGCGTTTCGATGTCGCTGAAGCCGAGCGTACGGTGCCGCGCGAGATCGGCCACGCTGCGCGGCGTGCCGTGTTCGGCCAGATAGGCCGGGCTCGCGAGAATATGCAGCGGCGCCGAGCCGAGCGGGCGCGCATGCAGCGTCGAATCGGGCAGCGTGCCGATCCGGATCGCGATGTCGATCCGTTGTTCGATCAGGTCGACGAAACGTTCGTTGTTGGTCAGTTCGAGCTGGATATCGGGGTAGCGCGCGGTGAAGGCCGGCAGGTGCGGCACCATCGCATGCAGCACGAACGGCGTGGCCGCATCCACGCGCAGGCGGCCGGCCGGTTTGACACGCCCCAGCGAGACGGCGGTTTCCGCTTCCTCCACCGATTGCAGGATGTCGCGCGCGCGGGCCAGCAGCAGTTCGCCCTCGTCGGTCAGTTGCGAGCTGCGCGTGGTCCGGCGCAGCAGCGTCACGCCGAGCTTGCGTTCGAGCCGGTTCAGCGCGCGGCTCACGCCCGATACCGTCTGCCCCAGTTGCTCGGCCGCGGCCGTGATCGAGCCGCTGTCGATGATCGCGACGAAGGTCTGCAATTCTTCGGTCGAGGTTTTCATTGTTGACCCGGATTCAAGAATGACTTGAGGCTAACACGGTTTTTGCGGGCTTCGATTGCGCCCACACTCGCTGTCATTCCACGAATCGTTTGAAAGGAGTACGACATGAAGGTGTTCATCACGGGTGCGGGCGGTTTCATCGGCGGGTCGATCGCGGCAGGCCTCGCCGCCGACGGGCATCGGGTGGTCGGGCTGGTGCGGCGCGAGGCGCAGGCCGAGGAATTGCGCGCGATCGGCGTCGAGCCGCGCATCGGTTCGCTCGACGATCGCGCGCTGCTGATTCGCGAGGCGCAGGCGGCCGACGCCGTGATCAACGCGGCCGACAGCGACCATCGCGGCGCGGTCGAGGCGCTGATCGACGGCCTGCGCGATTCGGGCAAGGTGCTGCTGCATACGAGCGGATCGAGCATCGTCGGCGACGCGTCGGGCGGCGAGGGCAGCGATCGCATCTACGAGGAAGACAAGCTCCCCGAGCCGACCGCCGACAAGGCGGCGCGCGTGGCGATCGACACGCTGGTGCTGGGCGCGGCGCAGCACGGTATTCGCGCTGCCGTGCTCTGCAACACGCTGATCTACGGCCACGGGCTGGGCCTGCCGCGCGAGAGCGTGCAGTTGCCGCGCCTGATTCGCCAGGCGCAAAAGAGCGGCGTGGTGCGCCACGTCGGCCCCGGCCGCAACATCTGGTCGAACGTGCATATCGACGACGTGGTCGCGCTCTACAAGCTCGCGCTCGAACGCACGCCGGCCGAAGGCACGTTCTACTTCGTCGAGAGTGGCGAAGCGGCGTTCCGCGAGATGTCGGCCGCGATCGCGAAGGCGATGGGCCTGGGCGCGGCGCAGGATTGGCCGCTCGAGGATGCCGAGGCGGAGTGGGGCTACGAGATGGCGAACTACGGGCTCGGCTCGAACAGCCGCGTGCGCGGCGAGCGTGCCCGGCGCCTGCTCGGCTGGCAGCCGAAGCATCGCTCGGTGATCGAATGGATTGCCAACGACATGCAGCCCGAGCGCGCCTGATAATAACGGCGCCCCGGCGCCGGCGGCGCAGGGCAGCCCGTGCGCGACACCGCAAGGTGCGCGCGCGGGCTTTTTTTGCTGCGGATCGTGACGCGGACGCCGGGGCGTGGTGCTTACTCGTCCGCTTCCTTGATGTCCTTCGGATACACGCGCACCAGCACGATGCGCGGGCCGTTCATCTTCTTGACCACCACGTCGAAGTTGTCGAACGAGACGCGCTGGCCTTCGCTCGGCAGATCGCTGAGCGCCTGGATCACGAGGCCGCCGACCGATTCGGCGCGGCCTTCGTCGATATCGATGCCGAGCGCCTGTTCGAGCGACACCACGGGCAGGCTGCCCTTGCCCATCAGCGTGCCGTCGTCGAGGCGCGCCCAATCGGCGTCGCCCTGGCGGAATTCGTCGTGGATCTGGCCCACCAGCGCGCCGAGCAGATTGTCGAGCGTCAGGAAGCCGATCGGCTTCTCATGCTTGTTGCCGACCAGCGCGAAGTGCGGTGCGCCCTTGCGAAAGCGCCGGAACAGTTCGAGCGCGGGCGTATCGGGGCGCACGTACTGCACCGGGCGCACGTAGTCGGACAGATCCTCCAGCGCCGCGCCGGCGTGACGCGCGAGCAGCAGGTCCTTCAGGTGGATCAGCCCGATCACCTGCTCGCGCGCGGCGTCGCTGAACAGCGGGTAGCGGCTGAAGCGGTGGCGCGCCACCACGCCCATGTTGTCGAGCAGCGGCAGGTCGCGGCGCAGGCCGATCATTTCGTTGGCCGGGCGCATCAGGTCCGACACCGTCATCGACGAGAAATCGAGCGAGTGCGCGAGCGTGTTCCACTCGTCGTTGCTGTAGGTGGCGACGGGCGCCTTGCTCGCGCCGACGGCATTGCGGCGGCTGCGCAGGATCAGCTTCAGTTCGTCGGTCGAGTAGTGCGAATCGCCGCCGTGCTCGGCCGTCAGGCCGACGATGCGCAGCACCGCGTTGGCGCTGTTGTTGAGCACCCAGATCGCCGGATACATCGCCCAGTAGAACGCGTAGAGCGGCAGCGCGAGCCACAGGCCGACCTGCTCGGGCTGGCGGATCGCCATCGATTTCGGCGCGAGTTCGCCGACCACGATGTGCAGGAACGAGATCACCGTGAACGCGAACACCAGCGAGATCGCATGCACCAGTTGCGGGGAATCGACGCCGAGTGCGCCGAGCAGCGGCGCGAGCAGTTCGGCGAAGGCCGGCTCGCCGATCCAGCCGAGGCCGAGCGAGGCGAGCGTGATGCCGAGCTGGCAGGCGGAAAGATACGCGTCGAGGCGGGCGTGGACGACACGCAGGATGCGGCCGCGAAGGCCGTGCTGGCGGGCCAGCGTCTTGACGCGCGTGGCGCGCAGTTTGACGAGACCGAATTCGGCGGCGACGAAAAAGCCATTGAGCGCCACCAGCAACAACGCGCCGATCAGCGCGATGATCTGTATCAACGAAACAACTCCGGAAGTGAAGGAAACGCCAGTATAGGGGCGGAAAGCCGGACGTAAAGTTGGCGTTCCGGAAAAAATCTCATGTGGTGGCCTTGCGCGGCAGCGTCAGCGCGCAGCGTGCCGGCGCGCCGGTTTCGAGCACGGGCGGCGTGAAGCTGCCACCGTGCGCGAGGGCGACGCGGTGGCACAGCGCGATCGCCCACGGCGGGCGGCGGCCGTCGCGTTCGAGCAGCGCCTCGCGGCGCGCGCCGGCGTCGAGCGCGTGCGGCAGCGCCGGGTCGACGATGGCGGCCGGATCGGCCGTGAACGCCGCCTCGAACGTGACGCTGTCGGCCGAGGCCAGCGCGTCGCAGCGCAGCGTGACGGTTGCGCCGGGCGCGCTGGCCTCGATGGCGAACACCGTCAGCGCCCACAGCGCCTGCGAGAGCCGTTCGGCATCGGCGAACAGCGAGGTGTCGCGCGCCGAGCCGGCTTCGAGCACGAGCATCGTGCCGCGCGCGTCGCCGAGCGCGGCGCGGGCGAGCGCGGCGCAATCGTCGAGGAACGGTGCGAGCGCGAAGCCGGCGGGCACCACCACCAGCGCGCGCGTATCGGCGCGCGGCGCGTCGAGCGCCGTTTCGATCAGCCTGGTCTGTTGTTCGATGCCGGTGCGGATGCCGCCCAGCGCGCGCTGCAGCGAGACGTCGCCGGGCGGCAACTGGCGTTCGAGCACGTAGGCCCAGCTGTGCATCGCATTGAGCGGGCTGCGCAGATCGTGCGATGCGACGGACAGCGCCTGATCGCGCGCGAACAGCGCGGCTTCGGCCGCATAACGGGCGGCGCGCTCGCGCAGCAGGGCGGCGGAAAGGTCGGCGGCGGAAAGGCTCACGAGGCGTGTGCGGAAAGGAAGGGAACCGACATTATAGGGATCGAATTCGCCGGCGTCGCACACGCGGCGCACCGTTGCCGATCGATCGGGTCCTATTTTTCCGCCGCTGTCGGCGCATGCTCAAGCGGGCAGGCCGCCATCCTCGCGCGCGGCGGCGCGGCCCGGCAACAACTGGCAGACCAGCAGCCCGGCCAGCATCAGCGCGCAGCCGACGAGCGCGCGCAGGCTCAGCGTTTCGCCGAGCGCGGCCCAGCCCGCGATGGCCGCGAACACGCCTTCCATGCTGAAGATCACGGCCGCGTGCGCGGGCGCGGCGTCGCGTTGCGCGACCACCTGCAGCGTGTAGGCCACGCCGACCGACAGCACGCCGCCGTACAGCAGCGTGGGCAGCGCGCGCAGCAGCGTGGCCGTGTCGCGCGTGTCGACGGCGAGCCCGACCGCGCCGCACAGCAGCCCGCACACGACGAACTGCTGGAACGCCAGCACCAGCGGGTCGCGCTGTCGCACGAAATGGCCGACCGCGATCACATGCATGGCGATGATGACCGCGCCGGCCAGTTGGAAACCGTCGCCGTACATCACCGAGAAATGCTCGTCGACGCTGAGGAAATACAGGCCGATCGCGGCCAGCGTCGCGCCGAGCCAGGTGCCGAGGCCCGCGCGATGGCGCAGCGCCACGCCGATCAGCGGCACCAGCACCACGTAGAGCGAGCTGATGAAGCCGGCGTTGGCCACCTTCGTGTATTGCAGGCCCACCTGCTGCAGCGAGATCGAGACGGCCAGCAGCGTGCCGAGCACCAGGCCCGGCACGAGCCCGGCGGGCCGTTGCGCGAGCGCGGCGAATTCGGCGCGCGCCGAGCGGCGCGCCAGCAGCAGCGGCACCAGCACCAGTGCACCCAACAGGAAGCGCAGGCCGGTATAGAGGAACGGGCCGATCACCGACAGGCTGAGGCGCTGCGCGACGAAGGCCGAGCCCCAGATCGCGGCGGCGGCCAGCATCAGCAGGTTCGCGCGGAGGTGTTGGCGGGCGGCGGGCGTCATCGGTCGGGCATCGAGGGGAAGGTGGGCAGCCGGACAGTTTATGCCGAAGCGGACAGGCTCGCCGTAAATCGGCGCAGCGTGTCGGCCGAGCGCGGGTCGCGCACCCGTGAATAGAGGATCACTTCCGACACCGGCAGCGCGGGCAGGCCGAAGCGCGTCCCGACCTCGACCAGCGTGCGTGGCCCCACGCGACGCGCGAGCGGGCACACGGCCAGGCCGGCCTCCGCGGCGGCGGCCACCGCCGCAACGCCGCCGCTCGTGAAACGCTCGTGGTAGCTGAGGCCGGCGCGCTCCAGCGCACGCCGCGCGGCCGCCCGCACGCCGCACGAACCGGACAGCACCGCCAGCGGCAGCGGCTCGCCCGCGCGCGGTGCCCAATCGGGCGCGGCGAGCCAGGCCAGCGGCTCGGTGAACAGCAATTGGCCGCCCTCGCGCGGCGCGTCCTCGCCCGGCTCGTGGCGGATCAGGACCGCATCGAGCTGCCGCTCGTCGTACAGCCCGAGCAGGGTGTTCGACGAGCCGAGGTGCAGGTCGAGCGCCAGCGCCGGGTCGTGCCGGTTCAGGCTGGCCAGCAGCGCGGGCAGATCCGGCACCGCGACGTGCTCGCTGATGCCGAGCACGAGCCGGCGCGGCTCGGCCGCCACCGCGCCGAGCGCGCGCGCATGGGCATCGAGCAACTCGCGCGCGGCGGGCAGGAACGCGTCGCCGTCGGCGGCGAGCCGCACCACGCGCGGCGTGCGCTCCAGCAACGCGCGGCCCAAGTGGGTCTCTAGGCGCTTGATCTTCAGGCTGACGGCCGATTGGGTGGTGCCGAGCGCGTCGGCGGCGCGCGTGAAACTGGCCAGGTCGGCCACCAGCACGAACGCGCGAACGGCGTCGAGATCGAGGGGTTTCATTTCAGATGAAAATGAATGATATATGGAGTGATATCTGTTCATTATAGATGGGCCGCCCTACGCTGGGGGTGTCGGTGTTTTCAACCGCGTATCCACCCCTCAGGAGCCTGTCATGCCCATTACCCGCATCGCCATCCGCGAAGGTCGTTCCGCCGAAGATCGCCGCGCCTTGTTCACCGGCATCCACCGTGCCTTGCAGCGCGCGTTCAACGTGCCCGAGGACGACATCTTCATGACCCTCACGCAGCACGGCGCCGACGATTTCGTCTATGGCCGCCACTACCTCGGCATCGAGCGCAGCGACGATCTGGTGATGATCCAGATCACCGCGAACAACACGCGCACGCTCGAACAGAAGCGCGAGCTATACCGGCTGATCGTCGAGGAGCTGGGCGCGTCGCCGGGCGTGCGGCCCGAGGACGTGCTCGTCAATCTGGTCGAAGTGTCGGTCGACAACTGGTCGTTCGGCATGGGTATTGCGCAGTACGCGACTTGAGCCCCGCGCGGCCGAACCGGCCGTGCGCCGCCCCTGCTCGCCGTGTGCCGCGCCATGTACCATGTTCGGCATCGACAGCCGTCGACGGCCGCAGCGGCGCGGCGGACAGGCTGGAGCGGAGGTGTCATGACGCGTGTTCTCGAAATCGTGCTTGCCCTGCCGTTGCCCTCGGGCGACGCGACTGCCCCGCGAAGGCGCGGCACCGCACGGGCCGTGCGCGACTTCGGCATGGAGCTGGTGCGCGCGTGGCGGATCTGCCCGCCGGTGCGCATGAAGCGCGGCCACGAACGGCTCGCGATCCGGCCGCTCGCGCTGGCCGAGGCGGTGCCGAAGGCGGCCGGCTGGTGCGCGTGGCGCGAGGCGGGGCCGTCGGGCGGCCGCGTGGCGGCGGCGCGCGTGCAGGCGTTCGCGCCGGGCGTGGCGATCCGCGAGCGGCTCGATGCGCCGGCCGCGGTTGCCGATGCCGAAAGCGCGGCGGCCGATGGTGACGATGCATTGACGGCCGCCGTGCGCCGCGCGCTCGATACGGACGCGGTGCCGCTGTTCGAGATCGAAGCCGGGCACGCCGCGGCCACGCCCGTGCTCGAAGCGGCGCTGCCCGAAGCGGGCGAGCCGTCCGTCGACGCGACGCGTGCAGCCTTGCCGTTCGGCTTCGATTGCGAGCGCCGCCGGGGCCGTTGGCAGCGCGACGACGGCGTGCCCGTCGACCTGACGCTCGACGATCTGAGCTGGACCACCTCGACCGGCACCGGCCGCACCTGCGAGCTGCGCCTCGCCGTGGCCGATCCGGGTGACGCCGAGGGCCGTGCGCTGGCGCTCCGTGCGCTGTTCGACGCCGCGCGCGAACTGAGCGGCGCGTGGCCCGCGTTCCTGAAGCCGGCCTCGCTGGTCGATCAGGCCTGCGCCGGCCTGCTGCCCGATGCGGCCACCGGCCCGGCGCGCGCCGAGCTGTCCGAACTGCACGGCATCCGCTCGCAGCGCGAGGCCTTGTTCGTGCTTGGCGCGAACGTGGCCGCGCAATGGCTCGGCAACGATGCCGGCGTGCGCGACAGCAACGACCCCGAATTCGTCCATCAGATGCGCGTGGCGCTGCGCCGGCTGCGCACGCTGATGCGCCTGTTCCACGATTTCGCCGACGACGCCTATCGCGATGCATTCGCCGCCGACCTGTCCTGGTTCGGCGCGCAGCTCGGCGTGGTGCGCGACTGGGATGTGTGCGTCAGCGAAACGCTGCCGGGCTTGCGCGACGCCGATCCCGACCCGGCCGGCGAACCCGGTTGGGCCGCGACGCTCGACGCCGCCGCCGGTCAGCGCGACATCGCGCGCGGCGATCTGCGGCAGGCGGTGGCGTCGGCGCGTTATGCGCGGTTGGTGCTGGGCTGGATCGAGTGGCTGTGCCTGCTGTCGCTGCGCGGCGGCGAGGGCGAATCGCGTCGCCAGCGGCGCTCGCTGAAGCGGCATGTCGTGAAGCGCGTCGACAAGCTGTTCGCGCGGCTCTACACGGTGCCGAAGCTGACCACGCTCGATCCCGACAGGCGCCATCGCGTGCGTATCGACGCGAAACGGCTGCGCTACGCGCTCGAGTTCTTCGCGTCGATCGCGGCGCGCAGCACGCGCGGCAAGCTGGTCAAGACGCTGTCGCGCGTGCAGGGCACGCTGGGCGACGCGAACGATGCCGAGGTGGGCTTGCGCCATCTCGAACGCCTGTCGGCGCCGCCCGAGCAGCTCGGGTTCGCGCGCGGCTACGGGGCCGCCGCGCAGCGCTATGCGGCGGTGGCGGCCGAAGCGGAGTTGCGCAAGCTGCGGCGTCCTAGAATTCGAGGTTGAGGGGCGGCGTTCTGCCGCCGCGAAGGTGTGCTGGCGGCGTTCAGATGCGGCGCATCTCGGCGGGCTGGAACACAGCCGCCGCCGGCCGCGAGGCCGGCCGATAGTTCGGATTGGCCTTCCAGCGCGCCCGCACGTAGGGATGCTGGTGGCCCGACATCTTCAGCGCGACTTCGGTCACCCAGCGCTGCGACGGCACCGGCACGCCATGCAGCGCCACGGTCACCACCGCCAGGCTCGCGACCACGGCCGGCACCGACCACCGGTGCGGCTGCGCGCGCCAGGCGATCGCCACGAACGACAGCGCGGTGAGCGCGCCGACCACGCAGCCGGTGATCGCCTCGGACGGCGAGTGCGCGGACAGCACCACGCGCGACAGCGACACCGCCACGCCGAGCGCGATGCCGAACGCCACGCCGGCCATGCGCAGCGCCGGGTGCGCGCGCGTCATCGCGATCATCATCACGACCGGGTAGACCGAGGTGGACAGCATCGAATGGCCGCTGAAGCCGGTGAAATCCCAGGCCCGGATGCCGATGCCCCAGCCGAGGAACGCCACCTTGGTCAACGCGACGGCGGCAATGCCCACGCCGAGCACGGCGAGCCAGGCGATCGCGAGGCGCGGCGAATAACCGAGCGCGAGCCAGATCGCGAGCGTCGCCGCCAGCGGCAGCGTGATGCCCGCGCTGCCGAAGTAGGTGATCCAGTTCCAGAGTTGAAGAGGCAGGTCGTACATCGAAACGGCGGCTGAGTGAGGCGGGGAGACAGATCCGGCCGCGCGACGCCCGGGGTGGGCGACGCCGCGCGACGGACGGCGATCGTTCAGCAGTATAACGGGGCAATTCGCGCCTCGGCATGACCTCGGCACGATCCGGCCCCCGGTGAAACTGCGTAAACAGTGCTATTGTGCAATGCACAAATTAACTCGGTGGCACCTATTCAGGTGCCCGATTTCCACTGCGAGCCTGATCGATGACCAAAAGTCTGACGAAGCTTTGGCTGGGCGGTATGAAGAAGATGATGGGCACGTCGTTGCCGCACGGCGTGGTGAGCACGCCGCTGCCCGCCTTCCCTGCGCCGGTTGCCGAAGCGCCGGAAGCCGTGCCCGCCGCCACGCCGCGCGAATCGCGCGTGCGGCCGCGCGCGGCGGCCTGGGCCGGTGGCGAGTGGACTCGCGGCGATCATCCGCTGCCGCTCGTGATCGGGCGTTTCGTCAGCCATCTCGGCTACGCGCTCTACGTGCCGAACGGCTTGCCGGACGGCGCGCCGCTGGTGGTGATGCTGCATGGCTGCCAGCAGGACGCCGATCAATTCGCGCAGGGCACCCGCATGAATCTGCTGGCCGATCGCCACGGTTTCGCGGTGCTGTATCCGGAGCAGTCGACGCAGGCGCATTCGCACGGTTGCTGGCATTGGTACGACGATACCGAGCGCGGCGGGCGCGGCGAGGCGCAGGCCGTGGTCGACCTGGTGGATACGCTCGTCGAGGCGCGTCGTTTCGATGCATCGCGCGTCTATGCCGCCGGGCTGTCGGCCGGGGCGGGCTTGGCGACCTTGCTGGCGCTGCATTTCCCGGAACGCTTCGCGGCGATCGCGCTGCATTCGGGGCCGGCGTTCGGCGACGCGCATTCGGGCATCACCGCGATGGACGTGATGCGGCGCGGCGTGCACCGCAATCCGGCCGAGATCGCCGACAGCTACGCGGCGCCCGGCAGCTATCCGGGCATGCCGGTGCTGATTGTGCACGGCGACGGCGACCCGGTGGTGGCGTCGGCCAATGCGGACCAACTGGCGGTGGAGTTCCTGCGGCTCAACGGCCTGGCCGACGCGGCTGGCGTGCCGGAAGGCGTCGAACACAGCGAGACCGATATCGGCGATGCGCGGTTGATCGAGTATCGGCGCGGCGGCGAGCCGGTGGTGCGCGTCTGCCACGTCGCGCAGCTCGGCCACGCGTGGGCCGGCGGCGACGATACTGTGCCGTACCACGCGGCCACCGGCCCCGACGCCAGCGCGATGATCTGGGGCTTTTTTGCCGAGCAATGTCGGCAGGGTGCGACAAGGTGAATCAGTATTTTTGAAACGCTTGGCGGGGCCTAGGGTTTTCCCTATAATCCGGGTTAACACTTAAGCGATAACCCTTGGATTTGGAGAATACGACCATGTACCTGCTGAGCCGCCTGTTCCTGTTCCTGACGAAATCCTCCGAACAGATCTCGAAAGAACGCTCCGATGCGTATCTTGCCGACGCAACCGATCTGTACGACCTCGAATTCCGCATCCGCAAGCTCGACCATGACGCCGTGCAGCGTACGCCGGCCTGGATGGCCGCACGCTGAGCGCTGCCTTGAACGCTGCCTGAGTCGTTCATCGTTGCCGCATCGTTTGCGCGCAACGACAAAGGCGTGACGGCCTCTCGGTCGCCACGCCTTGCTGTCTCTGCTTCCTGCAGTCTTTCATCATTTCCCGCGCCCGGATTGCCGGGCGCGCGGCCCATGACTCGGTCAACGGCCCGATCGCCTGAACCTCAGGCGATGACGATACGCACCGGCACGTTGTTGCGGGTTGCGTTCGAATACGGGCAGACTTCATGCGCCTTGTCCACCAGCGCCTTCGCCGCTTCCGGTTCCAGGCCGGGCAAGGACACGCGCAGTTCCACGTCGAGCGCGAAGCCGCCCTTGTCGTTCGGGCCGATGCCCACTTGCCCCGTCACCGTCGTGTCCGCCGGCAGCGCCTGCTTGGCCTGGCCCGCGACGAATTTCATCGCGCTCAGGAAACACGCCGAATAGCCGGCCGCGAACAATTGTTCCGGGTTCGTGCCTTCCGCACCCGTGCCGCCGAGTTCGCGCGGCGCCGCCAGCTTCACGTCCAGCTTGTTGTCTTCCGAAACCGCCCGGCCGTCGCGGCCGCCGGTGCTGGTCGCGCTCGTCTTGTAGAGAATGTTCATGATGACTCCTGTTCGTGTCGGTGAGGGGGGAGGAGAAGCTGGGTTAAATATATCGAACTAATGATTAGTGTGCAAACTATATTTTGCGCGAAGCGGAAGCCGGGGCCATCGGCGTAGTCAATCGTCGTCGTGATCGGCGAGGGCGTCGCGAAGTTGCCGAAGTTCTTCGCGGAGTTGCACGAGAAAGTCCGGCGTTTGCTGCATTGCGCAAAAAAGATCGGCCGGCACCGAGCGCGCCTGCTCGCGCAGCGCGCGTCCGGTGTCGGTCAGCTTGATGTAGACCACACGCTCGTCGGTGGTGCTGCGCGTGCGTTCGAGGTAGCCGAGCGCCTCGAGCCGTTTCAGCAGCGGCGTGACGGTGGCCGAATCGAGATGCAGCCGCGCGGCGATGTCCTTGACGGCGATACCGTCGGTTTCCCACAGCACCAGCATCGTCAGGTATTGCGGATAGGTCAGCGACAGCCGTTCGAGCAGCGGCTTGTACGCCTTGGTCATTGCCAGCGAGGTGGAATACAGCGCGAAGCAGAGCTGTTCGTCGAGCGTGGCGGGGAAGGGGGGAGATCGGACATGATCGTCGGCCTGTCTGTCGGGCACAAAAAATTCGTACGTGAACGATTGTGCGCCGATCTGGCCGGGCTGGCGAGCGGCGGCGCTTGGCGGCCACCGCTCGCCGGGTATCAGCGCGCGGGCGGCGCGGGCGTGCTGCCCGGCTCCTGAATGCCGAAACAGCCGCGATACGTCGCGTAGAACGAGCAGTAGAGCGCTGCGGTGATCACCACCGACACCGGCATCATCAGCGTCATCGCATAGGCCCCGACGCCGATCGCGTGCAGCAGCGCGGCCAGCCCGAACGTAATGCCCATCACGACCGTGATCCACAGCAGCCCGTACAGCGTGAAGGCCCAGCGGTTGCGCCAGCAGCTCACGATGCTGAAGAACAGCGCCTTGACGGGCGGGATGTCGTGCCAGGCCGTCAGCACGGGCGCGAACCAGAACATCATCGAGACCGGCACGTAGAGCACGGCCGAGATCAGCAGCGCGACCAGCGTGTCGGTCGAGATGATCACGTTCGGGTCGATGGATTCGGGGCTCAGGCCGAACATGATCCGCAGCAGCGTGCCGCCGTCGCCGAAGGCGGAGCAGGCGAACACCACCGCGATCGACACGATGTAGATGCCGCCGAGCGTAAACAGCCGCTGCGTCGTCACGTTGCCGTAGCTGCGAAAGCCGTTGAGCAGGATGGTCGGCATGACGGGCTTGCCCGCCACGGCGTCGCGGCAGGCGGCCATGAAGCCGACCGAGATGCCCGGGATGAACAGCAGCGGCAGGGCCGCGCCGATCACGGGCACCAGCGAGACGATCATCATCGCCAGCAGGTACGTGAAGAACAGCGTGATGAACGCCAGCGGGTTGCGCCGGAACAGCCAGACGCCCTGGCGAAACCAGACGTAGCCGGTCTTGGCGGGGACTTCGATCAGTTGCATGGTTCGTGTCGTTCGGAGAGCGGCAGCGCGTGGGCGATGCGCTCGCGCAGGATGCGCTCGAAATGGCCCGGGTCGTGCGGCTTCAACATCTCCGCGGCGCGGGGCAGGTGGAAATCATACAGGCGCGACACCCAGAACCGGTACGCGCCGGCGCGCAGCATGTCGGGCCAGTGGCGGCGTTCGGCGTCGCTGAACGGGCGCACCGTTTGATAGGCGCGCAGCAGTGAATCGGCGCGTTCGGCGTCGAGCGCGCCGGTGGCGAGGTCCGAGCACCAATCGTTGACGGTGACGGCCACGTCGAACAGCCATTTGTCGCAGCCGGCGAAGTAGAAATCGAAGAAACCGCCGAGGCGCACCGTGTGGCCGGTGTCGGGCGACGCGTGCGCGAACAGCACGTTGTCGCGGAACAGGTCGCAGTGGCACGGGCCTTCCGGCATGGCGGCGTAGTCGGCCGAGCCGAAGAATGCGGCCTGATGCGCCAGCTCGTTCTCCAGCAGCGCACGCTGCTCGCCGTCGATGAAGGGCACGATGGCCGGCACGTTCTCCTGCCACCATGGCAGGCTGCGCAGGTTCGGCTGGTGATTCGCGTAATCGCGGCCCGCGAGGTGCATGCGCGCGAGCATCTGGCCCACTTCCACGCAATGCTCGACGCCCGGCGCGAGTTCGGCCGAACCGTCGAGCTTGGTGACGATCGAGGCCGGCTTGCCGTGCAGCTCGCCGAACAGCGTGCCGTCGGCGCGTACCACCGGGTCGGGCACCGGCACGCCGTGATGCGCCAGGTGGCGCATCAGTTCGAGGTAGAACGGCAACTGCGCGGCCGTCAGCTTTTCGAAGATCGTCAGGACGTATTCGCCGTGGGTCGTCGTCAGGAAGAAATTGCTGTTCTCGATGCCGGACGGAATGCCGCGAAACGCGACGACTTCGCCAAGATCGTAGTGGCGCATCCATTGCGCGAGATCGGAATCGGAGATTGCGGTGAAAACGGCCATGCGGGAAAGCGTCGAACGGGGTGGGCGGGCCGGGCGGGGCCGGCGGCTTGCTGCGGGAGGGCGGCGGGGCCGCCCCGCCGAGGGGGATGGATCAATAATGCAGGTTGATCGACGGCACGCGCGTGACGGGCACGTTGCCTTGATGCGGGCGCGGCGAGATATCGGGGGTCGAGCTCATCTGGTAGCGTGTGCCGAAGTTCGAGCGCACGTCGATCTCTACGGGCTTGCCGCGATCGCGGTATTCGGTCACTTCGGTGCCGCTGACGCTCTTGTTGTGAAAGCTCGGGGTGCGCGTGATGTCGTCGAACTCGACCTTCGAGCTGACTTCCGCACCGGGGCGGTTGATCTTGGTGAGGTCGGGCAGACCTGCGGCTTCGTCCTGCGCGGCGCGCGCTCGTGCGTCGTCGCTCGGCGGCGAGCCCTCGGCGAACACAGGCCCGGCGAGGACGACCGTCGCAAGCGCGGCGGCGAAAAGGAGCGGCTTCATGGGTTTCTCCGAATTAACCGCACGATTCTAGCAAAACCGGGGCCGGCCGATACGGCGTTCTCTGCGCTGTGGCGGCGCAGCGTCGGCGGGGCGGCGTGGCCGACGCGCCACGGTGGTGCGCCCGTGATAATGTCGGACGCAATTCTGGAGGCAACCGACAATGAACAACGACATCCATCGCCAGCATCGTCCGCTCACGCCCGAGTGCCCGCCCGTCGAATCCTTCGACGATCCCGTCGCGGCGGTCGCGCGTCTGTCCTCGATCTACGAAACTCACACTGCGTTCCTGCGCGATGCGTTTGCACGCTATCGCCGCAACGAGCCGATCGGCGGCCGCGTGCGTGCGTTCTACCCGTTCGTGCGGGTCAGCACCGACGTCAACACCAACATCGATTCGCGCCGCTCGTACGGCTTCGTGGCCGGCCCCGGCGTGTTCGAAACCAGCGTGACGCGGCCGGACCTGTTCGCGAGCTATTACCGCGAGCAATTGCGCCTGCTGTCGAAGAATCACAGCGTGGCGATCGAGGTGGGGGTGTCGGACCAGCCGATTCCGATTCATTTCGCGTTCTCGGAGGGCATCCACCTGGAGGGCGATCTCGATCGCGACCGGCTGCTCGCGATGCGCGACGTGTTCGACGTGCCGAACCTGGCTAATCTCGACGACCGGATCGCCAACGGCACCCACGAGGTACCGCCCGACGCGCCGCAGCCGCTGGCGCTGTTTACCGGCGCGCGCGTCGATTTCTCGCTGCACCGGCTGCGCCACTACACGGCCACGCTGCCGGCGCACTTCCAGAACTACGTGCTGTACACGAACTACCAGTTCTATATCGACGAATTCGTGAAACTCGGCCGCACGCTGATGTCGGCCAGCGACGATCCGGCCGTGCGCGAATATCGCAGCCAGTACATCGCGTTCGTCGAGCCGGGCGACATGATCACCTACAACGCCAACCTCGGTAACGAGCCCGTCGAAGGCGCGCCGTCGCCGCGCCTGCCGCAGATGCCGGCGTACCACCTGAAGCGCGCCGACGGCAGCGGCATCTCGATGGTCAACATCGGCGTCGGCCCGTCGAACGCGAAAACCATCACCGATCACATCGCCGTGCTGCGCCCGCACGCGTGGGTCATGCTCGGCCACTGCGCGGGGCTGCGCAACACGCAGCGCCTCGGCGACTACGTGCTGGCGCACGGCTATGTGCGCGAGGATCACGTGCTCGACGACGACTTGCCGCTGTGGGTGCCGATCCCGGCGCTGGCCGAGGTGCAGGTGGCGCTGGAACGCGCCGTGGCGCAGGTCACGGAGCTCGACGGCACCGACCTGAAGCGCGTGATGCGCACCGGCACGGTGGCCAGCGTGGACAATCGCAACTGGGAATTGCTCGATCACCGCGAGCCGGTCAAGCGCCTGTCGCAGAGCCGCGCGGTGGCGCTCGACATGGAAAGCGCGACGATCGCCGCGAACGGCTTCCGGTTCCGGGTGCCGTACGGCACGCTGCTGTGCGTGTCGGACAAGCCGCTGCACGGCGAACTGAAGCTGCCGGGCATGGCCGATCAGTTTTATCGCGCACAGGTCGATCAGCATCTGCAGATCGGCGTGCTGGCGATGGAGATCCTGCGCACCAACGGGCTGGCGAAGCTGCACAGCCGGAAGCTGCGGGGGTTTGCGGAGGTAGCGTTCCAGTAAGAACGCGCCGCGCATCGACGCCAACGCAAGAAAGGGCCGGCTTGAACCGGGCGGCCCTTTCTGCTTCACGGCGCCGGCCCGACTCGCGGGCCGCGCCGGCCGTCATGCCTTAACGGCACTCATTGTGGCCCCAATGCCCCGGCGGGCAATGCGGGCGGTCGTGGCGGTGATGTTGCATCCACTCATCGCGCTGCCAGTAACGGTGGCCGTCGTAATAGCGGTCGCCGTGCCAGCCGATGACGACGGCCGGGCCGCCGCCGCCGGCGACGATAACCTGGGCGTTTGCGGCGCCCGACAGGGCAACACCAAAACCGGCGAGCAGCGTAGCGATCAGAAGGCGTTTCATGTGGTCTTCTCCTCGAAAGGGTGAATCAGAGTGTCCGTCACGTTTCGCATCGAAGCCGGCGAACCGGCCGTGCGGTGCCGCGTCGGTCACGGCATGACTGCAGTCTGGCGATCGAGAAGATTAATTAGCGTATGGATTTGTAACCTTAGATTCGGCAGCGGTGCGCGCGCCGGGCCGCCGGGCGGGGCACTGCGATCTGGCCCGAATCTCCTTTGTGATGGCGCGATTCGGGCCGTTTCGATGGCGGAAACGTCGGCCTGGCGTCGGCCGGCGCTGATACCGATCGTTACGAATCGCGGCAAGTGTTGCAGCGGCCGGCTCATGAAAACGCCTTGGACCTCCGCTACGATGGGCAGCCTTCGGGGGGCGAATGGCGTTGAATGCGCTGCTGGGGCGTCGATTTCGGCGCTCCGCACCGGTTTTTCCCGACATTTTGCCTTCAAATCCGACACTTATTTATGTAAAACAAGGGTTTTCCCTTATCATCGTTTCGGCCGGTCGGACGTTGTTTAGTCATGCGCTCCCCGTTGTTTCCTGGTTTCCATCCGTCTCATCATCGAATTCGCAATGCTTCGCCACCTTCACCATCGCCTCAGGCTCGTCGTCGCGGCCCGCCTGAACAACCTCAATGTGCTCGCGGGCTCGTGGTCCCGCCGGCGGCCGTTGTGGATGGTGTCGTTCGCGGTCAACGACGCGAGCCTGTCCGAAGGGTTGCGCGCGGCCTGCGCCTCCACGGCGATGCTGGTGATCGGCAACCTGCTGCACGAACCCGAGTTCGCCTGGGCCGCAATCGGCGCGTTCTGGACCTGCCTGGCCGATGCGGCCGGCTCGAACCGCACGCGTTTCGCATCGATGGCGAGCTTCGCGGTGTTGTCGGCCGTGTGCGGCGGAGCGACGGCGTTCGCCTCGGGCACCGGCACGCTGATCGCGCTGCTCGCCGTGCTGGTGTTCACCTCGCTCGGCGCGCTCGGCCGCATCTGGGGAGCGGCCACGGCGCAGGTCACGATCCTCGCGGCCACCGCCTGCGTGGTGATGGCCGATCGCCCGATGCACGACTGGCGCTCGGGCCTGATGTTCCTCGGCGTGTACTTCGGCGGTTGCGTGTTCGCGATCGTGTTGAGCCTGACCGTGTGGCGTATCCATCCGTTCGCGCAGGGGCGCACGGCCGTGCGCGGTGTGTACGTGCGGCTCGCCGATATCGCGCACGACGCCTCGCGGCTGCTGTCGGAACCGGCGCAGACCCAGCGTGCCTGGGAAATGCACGCCTCGAAATACCGCTCCGATGCGCGCGCCGCGCTCGAAGCCTCGCGCCGCACGCTGGCGCGCATGCCGGTAGCCAAGACCGACCGTCGCGAATCGTATGCGAACCTGCTGATCGCGGTGGCCGAGGGCGAGCGCTGGTTCGCGCATCTGATCGCGGTGGCGGGCGTCTGCCAGCGCGGCCGTCAGACCTTGCGCGATCCGGCGCGGGCGGCGCGCGTGCTGGCCGGCATTGCCGAGCTGTTGCGGCGTGTCGGCGACGCGATCGATGCGGCGCCGTGGGAGCGCCCCGACGTGCTGCAACGCCGGCTGCGCCGTTTCGCGCGGGGGCTCGACGCGGCGCTCGGCGAATCGATGACGATGGCCTTGCAGCTCGAACCCGATCCGGCCGACGTGACGCAGGCGCCGCGCCAGCAATTGCGCTGGACGCGCGCACTGCGCTCGGCGCTGGCGCGCGCCTGGGTGACGTTGCGCGCGAACCTGTCGTGGAAATCGATCGGGCTGCGCCACGCGGCGCGCGTCGCGGTGGCCACCACGCTCGGCTTCCTGGTGGTGCGGCTGCTCGGCGTGCCGTTCGGCTATTGGACGACGATGGCGACGCTGCTGATCCTGCAACCGTCGATCGCGGGCAGTTGGCCGCGCAGCGTGGAGCGCGCGGCGGGCAGCATCATCGGCGGCCTGCTGGCGGCCGCGATCGGGTTGGCCGTGCATTCGCCGATCGGCATTTCGCTCGCGGTGTTCCCGCTGGTGTGCGCGACGATGGCGCTGCGCCCGGTCAGCTACAGCCTGTTCGTGCTGTTCCTCACGCCCACCTTCGTGCTGGTGGCCGACTTCGCCACGCCGGCCGCGAGCGAACTCACCTACGCGCTGACACGGCTCGGCAACAACGTGCTCGGCTGCGTGATCGCGCTGGTCGCAACCTTCCTGCTGTGGCCGACGCGCGAGCAGATCGACATTCGCGGCCAACTGGCGTCGGCGATCTCGGCGAACCTGCGCTATCTGGTCGATGCGATCGAGGCGCCGGGACGCACGAACCGCGAGGCGGAGCGGCTGCGCCGCGAGGCCGGGCTGGCCAGCAACAACGCGGAGGAAGCGTTCAACCGAATCCGCCTCGAACGGCTCGACGACACGCGTTTCGATACCGCCGCCTCGACCGTGCTTGGCCTGCTGCGCCGCATGGCCGGCACGGCGGCGCATTTGCGGCTCAGCGTGCACGGCCCGCGCATGGAAGTGGATCTGGTGGAGTGGGTGGAGTCGGCCAGCGACGACATCGACGCGATGCTGGCGACCGGCCGCGTGCCGGCGCGCCATCCGCTGCCGCCGCGCGAGAAGCTCGCGCAACTCGAAATGGATGCGGTCGGCCAGATCGCGCTGCTGCAACGCCTGATCGGCGACCTGCAGGGCGGCGACGGCCCGCTCGCGCGGCGTAATGTCGCTGCGGTGCGCCGCGCGAGCTGAACGCGCGGGCGGAATCCACTCGCCACATCACAAGCACTGCGAAACATTGTGCATCAAACGAAACGGGCGACGCTTTCGGCGTCGCCCGTTTTGCATTGCCGCGCCGCGCGGCGCGACGGCTTACAGATAGAACATGCGGTCGTCGTCGCGGCGATCGTCGCGTTCCTGCTGCGGCGCTTCCTGCGCTTCGCCTTCCTCGCCGGTATCTTCATAGAACGCGAGCACGGCTTCGAGCACCTGGTCGGGATCGTCGATCACCTGCATCAGATCCATGTCGTCCGGATTGATCAGGCCCATCGGGATCAACTGGTCGCGGAACCATTGCAGCAGGCCCTGCCAGAACTCGCTGCCAACCAGGATGATCGGCACGAGGCGCGATTTCTTGGTCTGGATCAACGTGAGCACTTCGGACAGTTCGTCGAGCGTGCCGAAGCCGCCGGGCATCACCACCACCGCGTCGGAGTTCTTCACGAACGTGACCTTGCGCGTGAAGAAATGGCGGAAGCGCAGCGAGATGTCCTGGTAGTTGTTGCCCGATTGTTCGTGCGGCAATTCGATGTTCAGACCGACCGACGGGGCCTTGCCCGCATGGGCGCCCTTGTTGGCGGCTTCCATGATGCCGGGGCCGCCGCCGGAGATCACGGCGAAGCCCGCGTCCGACAGCTTGCGCGCGATTTGCGCGGCCAACTGATAGTGCGGCGACTCGGCTTTCAGACGCGCCGAACCATAGATGCTGACGGCCGGGCGGATCTCCGAGAGGTACTCGGTCGCCTCGATAAACTCTGCCATAATCGTGAACATCTGCCACGAAGCGCGGGCTTTCTTTGCTGTCGCGCGTTCTTGATCTGCCAGCGAACGCAAGCTCGGAATCACTTTTCTCTTATTCATAATGCCTGAAGAACAGAACCTGGAAGGTAAGACCCTGCTGTTGGTTGATGGTTCGAGCTATCTCTATCGGGCTTACCACGCAATGCCCGATTTGCGCGGGCCGGACGGTCAACCGACCGGTGCGCTCTACGGCATCATCAACATGCTGCGCCGCATGCGCAAGGAAGTTACAGCGGAGTATAGCGCGTGCGTGTTCGATGCGAAGGGCAAAACCTTCCGCGACGATCTCTATACCGAATACAAGGCGAACCGCCCGTCGATGCCGCCCGATCTCGCGCTGCAGATCGAGCCGATTCACGAAGCCGTGCGCGCGCTCGGCTGGCCCCTGCTGATGATCGAAGGCGTCGAGGCCGACGATGTGATCGGCACCCTCGCGCATGCCGCCGAAGCGCGCGGCATGAAGGTCGTGATCTCCACCGGCGATAAGGATCTCGCGCAACTGGTGACGGGCCACGTGTCGCTCGTCAACACCATGACCAACGAAGTGCTCGATCGCGACGGCGTGATCGGCAAGTTCGGCGTGCCGCCGGAGCGCATCGTCGATTACCTGTCGCTGATCGGCGACACGGTGGACAACGTGCCGGGCGTCGAGAAGTGCGGCCCGAAAACGGCCGTGAAATGGCTGGCGCAATACGAAACGCTCGACGGCATCGTCGAGCACGCGGCCGAGATCAAGGGCGTGGTGGGCGACAACCTGCGCCGCGCGCTCGATTTCCTGCCGCTCGCGCGCAAGCTCGTGACGGTCGAGACGGCCTGCGAGCTGAAGCCGCAAGTGGAAACGATCGAAGCGTCGCTCGCGACCGGCGCCGAGGCGCGCGATGCGCTGTTGCCGATCTTCGAGGCGAACGGCTTCAAGACCTGGCGGCGCGAGCTGGAAGCCACGCCCGCAGGGAACGACGCCAACGGCGGCGAGCCGTCCGACGGCAGCGCCGATCCGGTGCCGGCCGCGGCAGCCATCGAACGCAACTACGAAACCGTGCAGACCTGGCCGCAGTTCGACGCCTGGCTCGCGAAGATCGAGGCCGCCGAACTGACCTCGTTCGATACCGAAACCACCTCGCTCGATCCGATGGTCGCGCAGGTCGTCGGCATTTCGCTGTCGACCGAGCCGGGCAGCGCGGCCTATATCCCGGTCGCGCATCGCGGCCCGGACATGCCCGAGCAACTGCCGCGCGACGAAGTGCTGGCGAAGCTCAAGCCGTGGCTCGAAAGCGCCGAGCGCAAGAAGGTCGGTCAGCATCTGAAGTACGACGCGCAGGTGCTGGCGAACTACGACATCGCGCTGAACGGCATCGAGCACGACACGCTGCTCGAATCCTACGTGCTCGAATCGCATCGCACGCACGACATGGACAGCCTCGCGCTGCGCCATCTCGGCGTGAAGACGATCAAGTACGAGGAGGTGGCGGGCAAGGGCGCGCAGCAGATCGGTTTCGACGAAGTGGCGCTCGACGCTGCCGCCGCCTATGCGGCCGAGGATGCCGACATCACGCTGCAACTGCATCGCGCGATGTATCCGCAGGTGGCGCGCGACGCGGGGCTCAAGCGGGTGTATGCCGAGATCGAACTGCCGGTGGCGATGGTGCTGCGCAAGATGGAGCGCACCGGCGTGCTGATCGACAGCGAGCGCCTCGCCAAGCAGAGCGGCGAGATCGCGACGCGCCTGATCCAGCTCGAAGGCGAGGCCTACGAACTGGCCGGTGGCGAATTCAACCTCGGCTCGCCGAAGCAGATCGGCCAGATCTTCTTCGAGAAGCTCGGCTTGCCGGTCGTCAAGAAAACACCGAGCGGCGCGCCGTCCACCGATGAGGAAGTGCTGCAGAAGCTCGCGGAGGATTACCCGCTGCCGAAGCTGCTGCTCGAACATCGCGGCCTGTCGAAGCTGAAGTCCACCTACACGGACAAGCTGCCGCGCATGATCAACGCGAGCACCGGGCGCGTGCACACCAATTACGCTCAGGCCGTGGCCGTCACCGGCCGCCTCGCGTCGAACGATCCGAACCTGCAGAACATCCCGGTGCGCACGGCCGAGGGCCGGCGCATTCGCGAGGCGTTCATCGCGTCGCCCGGCTGCAAGATCGTGTCCGCCGACTATTCGCAGATCGAGCTGCGCATCATGGCGCACATCTCGGGCGACGAATCGCTGTTGCGCGCGTTCTCGCAGGGCGAGGACATCCACCGCGCGACGGCCGCCGAAGTGTTCGGCGTGACGCCGCTCGAAGTCGGCAACGATCAGCGCCGCATCGCCAAGGTCATCAACTTCGGCTTGATCTACGGCATGAGCGCGTTCGGCCTCGCCGCGAACCTCGGCATCACGCGCGATGCCGCCAAGCTTTACATCGACCGCTATTTCGCACGCTATCCGGGCGTGGCGAACTACATGGACACCACACGCGCCTCGGCCAAGGAAAACGGCTACGTCGAAACCGTGTTCGGCCGCCGGCTCTGGCTGCCCGAGATCAACGGCGGCAACGGCCCGCGCCGTCAGGCGGCCGAACGCGCGGCCATCAATGCGCCGATGCAGGGCACCGCGGCCGACCTGATCAAGCTCTCGATGATCGCCGTCGACAGGTGGCTCGATCGCGATGGCCTGCGCTCGCGCATGATCATGCAGGTACACGATGAACTGGTGCTCGAAGTGCCCGAGGACGAACTCGCGACGGTGCGCAAGAAGCTGCCCGAGATGATGGCCGGCGTGGCCAAGCTGAAGGTGCCGCTGGTGGCTGAAGTGGGCGCCGGCAGCAATTGGGAGGAAGCGCACTGACCCGATGCGCGGCGCGTGCTGCGCGCCGCGCGGTCACCTTGGCGGCTCGCGCGCGCAGCCGCCCGCCGTGTCGGGCGTGCATGCACAGGCATGCCGCAGCGGTGAAGTCGTCTTGCGATGTCTTTTCTCGGATTTATCTCGAATTCTGACATCGCCGCGCGCACAATCGTATGCACTCCTGAAATCAACGCGGGGGATTGAATGCATCGTTTCATCATCGTAGGCGGCGGTGCCGGCGGGCTCGAACTTGCGACCCGGCTCGGCGATCGTTACGGCGCGCGCGGCAAGCGCGAAGCCCGTGCACTGATCACGCTGGTCGATCGTTACCCCACTCACATCTGGAAACCGCTGCTGCACGAGGTGGCGGCCGGCAGCATGGACCCGTTCACGCAGGAGCTCGAATATGCAGCGCAGGCGCGCTGGCATGGCTTCGAATTCCAGCAGGGCGCGCTGACGTCGGTCGATCGCGGCGCGAAGCGCCTGGTGGTGGCGTCGGTGCTCGACAGCGACGGCCTCGAACTGATGCCCGAGCGCACGCTCGACTACGACACGCTCGTGATCGCGATCGGCAGCACCACGCATTTCTTCGGCACCGAGGGCGCGCAACAGCATGCGATCGCGCTCGACACGGTGGGCGAGGCGGAGCGGTTCCGCAAGCGCCTGATCGCTGCCTGCATTCGCGCCGAGCATCGTCCGCCTGCCGTCACGGTGTCGAGCGAGCCGCCGATCCAGGTGGCGATCGTCGGTGCTGGTGCAACCGGTGTGGAGTTGTCGGCGGAATTGCGCAACACCGCGCAGGTGCTGTCGGCGTATGGGCTGCACAAGCTCGATCCGAAGCACGACGTGGGCATCGTGCTGATCGAATCGGGGCCGCGCATCTTGCCGGCGCTGCCCGAGCGCGTCTCGACGGCCACCGCCGAACTGCTCGACAAGCTCGGCGTGCGGCTGATGCTGGGCGAGCGCGTGACCGAGGTGGCGCCCGGCGTCGTGCATACCGCGAGCGGCGCGGCGGTGCGCGCCGACCTGACGGTGTGGGCCGCCGGCATCAAGGCGCCGGCCGTGCTGTCGCAACTCGACGGCCTGGAGGTGAGCCGGCTCGGCCAGCTCGCCGTGCGCCCGACGCTGCAGACCACGCTCGACGACGATATCTTCGCGCTTGGCGATTGCGCCGCCTGCGCGTGGGCCGGCACCGATCGCAACGTGCCGCCGCGTGCCCAGGCCGCGCATCAGCAGGCCAGCTTCCTGCTGCGCGCGCTGGCTTGCCGGCTCGATGGCCGGCCGCTGCCGTCGTTTGCCTATCGCGATTTCGGCTCGCTGGTCTCGCTCGGGCATTTCAGTGCGGTCGGCAGCCTGATGGGCGGCTTGATCGGCCGCAACATGCTGATCGAGGGGCTGTTCGCACGCTTCATGTACATGTCGCTGTATCGCCTGCATATCGCGGCGCTGCACGGCTATCCGCGCATGATGCTCGACACGGTGGCGCACTGGTTGCGGCGCTCGACGCTGCCGCGCGTGAAGCTGCATTGAGGGCGTGGCGAGGCCGCGTCGCAGCCGCAAGCAGGCCGGCGTGCCGAACGTGGCACGGGAATGGCGGCGGCCTGACGCGCCGCTGACATCGGGCCGGCCGATCGCGGCGAACCGTCGGCGTCGTGTGCGAAACAGTTGACGGCGACCTGTAAGTTTCGGCATCGTGTGCGGGTTCCGGATCGCTGGAGCCGGTGGATCCCGTGGCCGGGCCGGTGTGTCGAGCCCGCTGCGAGCCGATTGCCGCGCGGCGGTCCGCTCCCGTCGTCCGTATTGCCGGCGTCGCCTCGTGCCTTGGCGTCGCCGTGTCGAATCTCAAGGAGCCTTGCATGTTGAAACCCGAAGTGGACAGCCTCGTCCCGCACGTCCCGTTCAATCGCCGTCGCTTCGTGCAGGCGCTCGGCGGTTCGTTCGCCGCCGCCGTGCTGCCCGTTTCCGCGCAGACGATCACCACCGACAGCGCCGGCCTCGATTGCGATACGGTCGAGATCCGCTCGGGCGACGCCAGCGTGCCGGCCTACCGCGCGCAGCCGGAAGGCAAGAGCAACTTGCCCGTGATCATCGTGATTCATGAAGTGTTCGGCGTGCACGCGCATATCGCGGACGTCTGCCGCCGCTTCGCCAAGCTCGGCTACCTGGCGATCGCGCCGAATCTCTATTCGCGTCAGGGCGATCCGTCGAAGTACCCGACCATCAACGAGTTGTACGCCGCTGTGGTCAGCAAGGTGCCGGACCGTCAGGTCAGCGAGGATCTCGACGCCACGGTCATGTGGGCCGGCAAGAACGGCGGGGATCTGACGCGCCTGGGCGTGACGGGTTTCTGCTGGGGCGGCCGCCAGGCGTGGCTGTTCGCCGAGCACAATCCGCATGTGCGTGCGGCGGTGGCGTGGTACGGCAAGGTGGTGGGCGATCGCAACGAGATGACGCCGTCGAACCCGATCGATCACGTGGCCGAACTGAAGGCCCCGGTGCTGGGCCTGTACGGCGCGAAGGACGACAGCATTCCGCAGGCGACGCTGTCGGAGATGCGCGGCAAGCTGCTGGCCAGCCCGGACAAGGCCGCGCGCGAATCGGAAATCCTCGCGTATCCGGATGCGGGGCACGCGTTCTTCGCCGACTATCGGCCGAGCTACATCAAGACCGACGCCGACGACGGCTGGAAGCGCGCGCTCGCGTGGTTCCGCAAATACGGCGTGCTGTAACGCTGCCCGCGCGGCTCAGGGGTTCGGGCCGGTCGCCACCGGCCGCGACGGATCCGCGCTCCATTCGCTCCACGAGCCGGCATACAGCAGCGGATTGTGGAGCCCGGCGATCTCCATCGCCAGTGCGTTGTGGCAGGCGGTCACGCCCGAGCCGCATTGCAGGATCACGTTGTTCGCCGGTTGCTGGCCGATCACGCCCGTCCATTCCTCGCGCAGTTCGTGGCCGCTCTTGAAGCGGCCTTCCGCGTTCAGGTTGTCCTTGAAGAAACGGTTGGCCGCGCCGGGGATATGGCCGCCGACCGGGTCGAGCGTTTCGTTTTCGCCGCGGTAGCGGTCGGGCGAACGGGCATCGACCACCAGACGTGATTTCGACGCGAGATTCGCCACCACCGCGGCGGCGTCCACCACGGTCGCGAGCGGCGCCTGCGCGCGGAAATCGCCGGCTTTCGGCGCCGGGACGTCAGGCGTCAGCGGCTGGCCGGCGGCCTGCCAGGCGGCCAGGCCGCCATCGAGCACCGCCACCGAATCGTGGCCGAGCCAGCGCAGCAGCCACCACAGACGCGCGGCATACATGCCGCCTTGCGCGTCGTACGCCACCACTTGCTGGCCCGCACGCAAGCCCTTCGCGGCCAGGGCAGCGACGAGCGTGTCGCGCGCGGGCAGCGGATGGCGGCCGTTGGTACCGCTCTTGGGGCCGGACAGATCACGATCGAGATGCAGGTAGACGGCGCCCGGCAGATGGCCGGCCGCGTAGGCTTGCGTGCCGGCCTCGGGCGCGGCGAGGTCGAAACGGCAATCGAAGACGAGGACGCTGTCCGGCGCGGCAGCCAGGCGTTCGGCCAGGTTGCCGGCCGAGATGAGCGTCGTGTAGTGAGTGTGGGGCATGATGGCTCCTGCTGAGGAAACGGCCGAATCATCCAGTCTAAACAAAAAAAGACGAGCCGCAGCTCGTCTTTTGAGGGTGCCGCCGGCAGGCGCCGGCTCGCATCAGATGCTGCCGAGCTTGCGGCGCAGGAATTCGTGGAAGTGCTGCATGCCGTCTTCCATCGGGCTTTGGTACGGCCCGACCTGGGATTCGCCGCGTTCCATCAGCGCGCGGCGGCCGGCGTCCATGCGCAGGGCGATCTCGTCGTCCTCGACGGCCGTTTCCATATAGGCGGCGCGTTCGGCCTCGACGAATTCGCGCTCGAACAGCGCGATTTCCTCGGGGTAATAGAACTCGACGATGTTGGTGGTTTTCTGCGGGCCGCGCGGGATCAGCCACGACACCACCAGCACGTGCGGATACCACTCGATCATCAGGCCCGGGTAATAGACCATCCAGATCGCGCCGAACTCGGGCGGTACGCCATCGCGAAAGCGCAGCACCTGCTCGTGCCATTTCTGGTACGTGGGGCTGCCCGGCTTGGCGAGCGCGTTGTGCACGCCGACCGTCTGCACGCTGTACCAGTCGCCGAACTCCCAGTTGAGATCGTCGCAGGACACGAAACTGCCGAGGCCCGGATGGAACGGGACGACGTGGTAATCCTCGAGGTAGACCTCGATGAACGTCTTCCAGTTGTAGTCGCATTCGTGCACTTCGACGTGATCGAACAGGTAGTCCGAAAAGTTGAAGTGATGGCGCGTGCCGAGGTTCGCGAGATCCTGCGCGACGTTGCGGCCCTCGGCCTCGAACAGCAGGCCCTGCCAGTTCTGCAGCGGCGCCTTGTCGAGGTTCAGGCACGGATTGTCGGGGAAGTGCGGCGCCCCGAGCAGTTGCCCGTCGAGATCGTAGGTCCAGCGGTGCAGCGGGCACACGATGTTGTTCGTGTGGCCGCGGCCGTTCAGCATGATCGCCTGCCGGTGGCGGCAGACGTTCGACAGCAGCTCGATGCGCGACTGCTGGTTGCGCACGAGCACACGGCCTTCCTTTTCGGAAGGCAGGGCGAAATAATCTCCCGCCTCGGGCACCATCAATTCGTGCCCGACGTAGCGAGGACCTTTCTTGAACAGGGTTTCGACTTCGCGCGCGAGAAGCGCCTCATCGAAGTAAGCGGTGACAGGAAGTTGGCTCGATGCCGACTTCAATTGCAGAGCGTCGCTCAGATTGGACATTCCCACTCCCGGAAATCGTGAAAGCAGTGAACAACCCAACCATCGAAAAATCGATTTAGGGGAACCTTCTACTATACCTGAAACTGTAGCGATGGGGGTGGATAAGTGCCTGATTTGTGTCAAATTTCCATGCGTGATGTGCGGCATTCCGCCTCGTATCGGCATGTTCGCGGCGTGCTTGGCACCGTCCGCGGTGGTGGGGCCATTACGTCGACAGGTGCTGGAATCCGCTTTTGCCGTAGAATGTCCGACTTGTTTTTAAATTTCCCCTCGTTCCATGGCGAAAAACGCAACTCCGGGCGCTGCGGCGTCGGGTGCCGGCTCCGAATCGCTGCCGGCTTCCTACGAAACGGCGCTCGAGGAGCTCGAGACGCTGGTCGCGAGAATGGAGGGCGGAACGTTGAGCCTCGAGGACTCGCTGTCGGCCTATCGGCGCGGCGCGGCCCTTGTTGCGTTTTGCCAACAGCAACTCGATAAGGTGGAGCAGCAGGTGCGAGTGCTCGACGGGGCCACGCTGAAACCGCACTCCACAGGAGCGGCCGCCACGGACGGCGAAGACGACGATCTATGACATTCGAACAATGGATGCGCGCAGTGCTGGCGCGCGTCGAAGACGCACTCGGCCACTATCTGCCGGCCGAGACGGTGGTGCCCGGCAAGCTGCACGAAGCGATGCGCTATGCGGTGATGGGCGGCGGCAAGCGGGTTCGCCCGCTGCTGTGCCATGCCGCGGGCGAACTGACGGGCGCCACGGAGGCTGCGCGCAACGCCGCATCGGCCGCGCTGGAGATGATCCACGTCTATTCGCTGGTGCATGACGACATGCCCTGCATGGATGACGACGCGCTGCGCCGCGGCAAGCCCACGGTTCACGTTCAGTACGACGAACCGACCGCGCTGCTGGTCGGCGACGCGCTGCAATCGCAGGCGTTCGTCGCCCTGACCGATGCTGCTGCGCTCACCGCCGTCCAACAGGCGGCGCTGGTGCGCGAGCTCGCGCTGGCGAGCGGCTCGGTGGGCATGGCCGGCGGCCAGGCGATCGACCTCGACAGCGTGGGCCTGATGCTCACGCGCGAGCAGCTCGAAACCATGCACCGCAAGAAAACCGGTGCGCTGCTGCGCGCCGCCGTGCGCATGGGCGCGCTGGCCGGCGAAACGCCGTCGGAAGAGACGATGCGCGCGCTCGATGCATACGCCGACGCGGTCGGCCTCGCCTTCCAGGTGGTGGACGACATTCTCGACGTAACGACCGATTCCGCAACGCTCGGCAAGACGGCGGGCAAGGATGCGGCGGCCAACAAGCCCACGTACGTGTCGATCATCGGTCTCGATGCGTCCCGCGAACTGGCCGCGCAACTGCGTGCGGATGCGCATGCGGCGTTGCAACCGTTCGGCGCACGCGCGCAGCGCCTTGCCGAACTCGCCGACCTGGTAGTGAACCGGGTCAGCTGACGCGAAAGCCCGCCGCCGCGCTTCGGCTCCCGGGAGCGTGCACCAAGAGTGCGGGCGCGTTTGATTTCCTACAATGGAACGACGATGTACGACTTGCTGAAAACCATCGACGACCCGGCGGACCTGCGCCGCCTCGATCGTCGCCAACTGCATCCGCTCGCCGATGAGCTGCGCTCGTTCGTGATCGACAGCGTGTCGAAGACGGGCGGCCACTTGTCGTCCAATCTCGGCACGGTCGAACTGACGATCGCGCTGCATTACGTCTTCAATACGCCGAACGACCGCATCGTGTGGGACGTCGGCCACCAGACGTATCCGCACAAGATCCTGACCGGCCGTCGCGACCAGATGGCGACGCTGCGTCAGCAGGACGGCATCTCGGGCTTCCCGCGCCGCTCGGAGTCGAACTACGACACGTTCGGCACGGCGCACTCGAGCACCTCGATCTCCGCCGCGCTCGGCATGGCGATCGGCAGCCAGCTCAACGGCGACGACCGCTTCTCGATCGCCGTGATCGGCGACGGCGCGATGACGGCCGGCATGGCCTTCGAGGCGATGAACAACGCCGGTGTGTCCGAGGACGCGAAGCTGCTCGTGATCCTCAACGACAACGACATGTCGATCTCGCCGCCGGTCGGCGCGCTGAACCGCCACCTCGCACGCCTGATGTCGGGCCGCTTCTACGCGGCAGCCCGTGCCGGCGTCGAGAAGGTGTTGAGCGTCGCGCCGCCGGTGCTCGAACTGGCGCGCAAGCTCGAAGAGCACGCGAAGGGCATGGTCGTGCCGGCCACGCTGTTCGAGGAATTCGGCTTCAACTACATCGGCCCGATCGACGGTCACGATCTCGATTCGCTGATCCCGACGCTGCAGAACATCAAGGAACTGCGCGGCCCGCAATTCCTGCACGTGGTCACCAAGAAGGGCCAGGGCTACAAGCTCGCCGAAGCCGATCCGGTGCTCTACCACGGCCCGGGCAAGTTCAATCCCGCCGAAGGCATCAAGCCGGCCGCGACGCCCGCCAAGAAGACCTACACCCAAGTGTTCGGCGAGTGGCTGTGCGACATGGCCGAACTCGATGCGCGCGTGGTCGGCATCACGCCGGCGATGCGCGAGGGGTCGGGCATGGTCGAATTCGAAAAGCGCTTCCCGGATCGTTATTACGACGTCGGCATCGCCGAGCAGCACGCGGTGACCTTCGCCGGCGGCATGGCCACCGAAGGGCTGAAGCCGGTCGTCGCGATCTACTCGACGTTCCTGCAACGCGCCTACGATCAACTGATCCACGACGTCGCGCTGCAGAACCTGCCGGTGGTGTTCGCGATCGACCGTTCGGGCCTGGTCGGTGCCGACGGTGCGACGCACGCGGGCGCCTACGATCTGGCGTTCATGCGCTGCATCCCGAACATGACGGTGATGGCCGCGTCGGACGAAGACGAATGCCGCCAGATGCTCTACACGGCCGTGCAGCAGCCGAACCCGACGGCCGTGCGCTATCCGCGCGGCGCGGGCGGCGGCGTGCCGACCGTCAAGGCGATGACGGCGATCCCGCTCGGCAAGGGCGAAGTGCGCCGCCGCTCGGCCCAGCCGGAAGGCAAGCGCGTCGCGATCCTCGCGTTCGGCACGATGGTCGCACCGTCGCTGGCGGCTGCCGAGGAGCTCGACGCCACCGTGGCGAACATGCGTTTCGTGAAGCCGATCGATGCCGATCTGATCCGCGAACTCGCTCAGACGCACGACTATCTGGTCACGGTCGAAGAGGGCTGCCTGCAAGGCGGCGCCGGTTCGGCCTGCGTCGAATCCCTGATGGAAAGTGGGGTTATCCGGCCCGTACTACAATTGGGCCTCCCCGATCGCTTCGTCGATCACGGCGATCCGGCCAAGCTGCTGTCGCAGTGCGGCCTCGATGCCGCCGGCATCGCGAAGTCGATCCGCGAGCGTTTCCTGAGCCAGCCCGACAGCGTCGCCGATCAGGCGAAGCGCGTGGCCTGACCGAACGTCGCGCGCCGCCCGATTGCGTAGCTGGCAACCGGGCGGCTTTCCCGATTATCCGGAACGGAAAACATGGGCCTGCGGGCCCATGTTGCGTTTCCGGGCACCCGCTTCGTGCGGTGGCGCGCGAGCCGGCGACGGCGTGGCGCGTGAAGACAAGGACCGAACAGATGAACCAGATGAACCCCGGCCTCGTGATGCCCGACGTGCAGAGCACGGTCGACACGCGGCAGATCCTGATCCAGCGCGTCGGCGTGCGTGCGGTCCGGCATCCGCTGACCGTGCGCACCGGAGCCGGCGAGATCCAGCCGACGGTCGGCACGTGGAACCTCGACGTGCATCTGCCCGCCGAGCAGAAGGGCACGCACATGTCGCGCTTCGTGGCGCTGCTCGAAGACAACCGCGAGCCGCTGACGGCCGAGACGTTCCGTGGCCTGCTCGCGTCGATGCTCGGCAAGCTGGAGGCCGAAGCCGGCCGGATCGAGGTGTCGTTTCCGTATTTCGTCAGCAAGACCGCGCCGGTGTCGGGCGTGAAGAGCCTGCTCGACTACCAGGTCACGCTGGCTGGCGACGTGCGCAACGGCGCGACGCGGCTGTTCCTGAAGGTGCTGGTGCCGGTCACGAGCCTGTGCCCGTGCTCGAAGAAGATCTCGCAATACGGCGCGCACAACCAGCGCTCGCACGTGACGATCGACGCCGAGCTGAACGGCGATGTGCCGGTCGAGGAACTGATCCGGATCGCCGAGGAAGAAGCCTCGTGCGAGCTGTGGGGCCTGCTCAAGCGACCCGACGAGAAGTTCGTGACCGAGCGCGCCTACGAGAACCCGAAGTTCGTCGAGGATCTCGTGCGTGACGTGGCGCAGCGGCTCGATGCCGATGCGCGGATCGTCGCCTACGTGCTGGAAGCCGAGAACTTCGAATCGATCCACAATCACAGCGCCTATGCGCTGATCGAGCGCGACAAGCGCGCGGCCTGAGCCGCGTTCGCGTCGGGCCGATAAAAAACCCCGCGTTGCTTACAGCGACGCGGGGTTTCGTTTTTTCGGGCTTGGCGCGGGAGGCCCGCCTGCGTTCAGCGCGAGAGCGAGGTCAGATCCCAGCGCGGCTTGACGGTGAACGCGTAATCGCGATTGGCCTGATCGGGCCAGCGTTCGAGGCGCAGCGCGCCGGCCAGCGCGATCATCGCGCCGTTGTCGGTACAGAGCGCCAGATCGGGGTAGTGGACGTCGAAGCCGCGCTTCTTCGCGGCGGCCGACAGCGCCGCGCGCAGTTGGCGGTTCGCGCCCACGCCGCCGGCCACCACCAGCCGATTGAGCTTGGTTTGCTTCAGCGCCGCGATTGATTTCGCCACCAGCACGTCGACCGCCGCATCGACGAAGCCGCGCGCCAGGTCCGCCTTGGCCGCATCGAGCGCCGCGCCCGTCGCGCCGCCGGCTTCGATCTTCTTCATCTGCGTGAGCACGGCCGTTTTCAGGCCGCTGAAGCTGAAATCGAGATCGCCCGAATGCAGCATCGGCCGCGGCAGCGCCACCGCGCCCGGCGTGCCGAGCTCGGCCAGCTTCGACACTTCCGGGCCGCCCGGGTAGCCCAGGCCGATCAGCTTGGCGGTTTTGTCGAATGCTTCGCCGGCCGCATCGTCGAGCGTTTCGCCGAGCGTTTCGTACACGCCCACGTCGGTCACGCGCATCAGTTGCGTGTGGCCGCCCGACACCAGCAGCGCGACGAACGGGAACGGCGGCGGCGCATCGACCAGCAACGGCGACAGCAGGTGCCCTTCGAGGTGGTGAATGCCGACGGTAGGTTTGTCCCAGGCCATCGCGAGCGCATTGGCGATGCTCGCGCCCACCAGCAGCGCGCCGGCCAGGCCGGGGCCTTGCGTGAAGGCGATCGCGTCGATCTGCTCGCGCTCGACGCCGCCGTCGGCGAACACCTGTTCGAGCAGCGGCAGCGCGCGGCGGATATGGTCGCGCGAGGCGAGCTCGGGCACGACGCCGCCGTATTCGCGGTGCATCGCGATCTGCGAGTGGAGTGCGTGGGAGACGAGGCCGCGCTGCGTGTCGTACAGCGCGAGGCCGGTTTCGTCGCACGAACTTTCGATGCCGAGGACAAGCATGGTTCGGTGGGGCGGCCGTGCGGCCGGGTAAGCAATGGCAACCGGGCAGTATACCAGCGGGGCCGTCCCTCGGCCTGACGGCCAGGGCCGCCGCCATCCGGCCGATACCGCGCCATTCCGCGGTTACAATCCGCGCCATGGAAAATTTCGATATCGCCGTGATCGGCGCCGGCGCGGCCGGCATGATGAGCGCGGCCGTCGCCGGGCAGCTCGGGCGCCGCGTCGTGCTGATCGATCATGCGCCGCGGCTCGCCGAGAAAATCCGCATCTCGGGCGGCGGGCGCTGCAACTTCACGAACCTGCAGGCAGGGCCGGACAACTATCTGTCGCAGAACCCGCGCTTTTGCCGATCGGCGCTGGCGCGCTACACGCCACGCGATTTCCTCGATCTGCTGAGGCGCCACCGCATCAGTTGGCACGAGAAGCACAAGGGCCAGTTGTTCTGCGACCAGCAGAGCGAAGGGATCATCGACGTGCTGAAGGCCGAGTGCGATGCAGGGCGCATCGCCTGGCGGCGGCCGGTATCGGTGGAGGCGGTGCGGCATGCCGACGGCGTGGGTTTCACGCTCGACACGAGTGCCGGCGCGATCGGCGCGAAGGCGCTGATCATCGCGACCGGCGGGCTGTCGATCCCGAAGATCGGCGCGACCGATTTCGCCTACCGGCTCGCCAAGCAGTTCGGCCACAAGCTGATCGATACGCGCCCGGCGCTGGTGCCGCTGACCTTCGCCGCGGCCGATTGGGCGCCGTTCTCGGCGCTGTCGGGCCTGTCGCTCGAGGTGCGCGTCTCGACCGGCGGCAAGAAGGACGGCGGCGAATTCGTCGAGGATCTGCTGCTGACCCATCGCGGGCTGTCCGGGCCGGGCATTTTGCAGATTTCGAGCTACTGGAAGCCGGGCGAGCCGATCCACCTCGACCTGCTGCCGCGCGAGGATGCCACCGAAGCGCTGCTGGCCGCCAAATCGGGCTCGAAGCGCCAGATTGGCGCGTTGTTGTCGGAGTGGGTGCCGTCGCGGCTCGCGCAAGCCTGGCTCGACGGGCAGAAGCTTGCCCACGACGCACGGCTTGCCGATCTGCCCGACAAGGCGTTGCGCCAAGTGGGCGGCGCGCTGTCGCGCTGGAGCCTGGTGCCCGACGGCACCGAGGGCTACAAGAAGGCCGAAGTCACCAAGGGCGGCGTCGATACGCGCGAGCTGTCGTCGTCGACGATGATGAGCGCGCGCGTGCCGGGCCTCTATTTCGTCGGCGAATCGGTCGACGTGACCGGCTGGCTGGGCGGCTACAACTTCCAGTGGGCGTGGGCCTCGGGCGTGGCAGCCGGGCAGGCCGCGGCCGCGCAGGCCGGAAGTGCTTGACTCGGTAGTGCGTTTGTGCAGCCCGTCTGCTATACTCGTAGCCCTTTCTTCGCGGTTTTTACTTTTTCAGTGACGGGTCATGACGATCATTCGCTTAAAAGAAAACGAGCCTTTCGAAGTCGCCATGCGCCGCTTCAAGCGGACGATCGAGAAGAACGGTCTGCTGACCGAACTTCGGGCACGCGAGTTCTTCGAGAAGCCCACGGCCGAACGCAAGCGCAAGAAGGCTGCCGCAGTGAAGCGCCACTACAAGCGCATCCGTGGCCAGACGCTGCCGAAGAAGCTCTACTGAGCATCCTGTTTCTGTCTCAACCCTCTTTAGAGGCGCCGCAAGGTTTGTCGGGCGGCGCAGCGGTGGTCCCATCCAGCGGGCTGTCGATGCCGGATTCGAGCAAACCCGCTTGAGCAAGCCCTCAAGCGGGTTTTTGTATTGATGTCCGGCTTCCGGGCATCGACGTTTTTTTCTTTCCGGGTGAAGCGATGAGTTTGAAAGACCAGATCAGCGAAGACATGAAGGCCGCGATGCGCGCGAAGGATACCGCGCGGCTCGGCCCGATCCGCCTGTTGCTCTCCGCGATCAAGCAGCGCGAAGTCGACGAGCGCATCACGCTCGACGACGCGGCCATCACGGGCGTCATCGACAAGATGCTCAAGCAGCGCAAGGATTCGATCTCGCAATTCCAGGCCGCCGGCCGCGACGATCTGGTCGCGCAGGAGCAGACCGAGGTCGACGTGCTGGTTGCCTACATGCCCGCGCAGCTGTCGGCAGCCGAAGTGGCCGATGCCGTGCAGGAAGCCGTGGTGGCCACCGGCGCCAGCGGCCCGCAGGACATGGGCAAGTTGATGGCCGTGCTGAAGGGTAAGCTGGCCGGCAAGGCCGACATGACCGCCGTGTCCGCGCTGGTCAAGGCCGCGCTCACGAAGTAAGCCGCCTGCCGGCCGGCGCCGTGTGCGCCGCTGGCATTGCTCCACGCCGCCCAAGCCGCCATTACGTGATTCCGAGTTCGTTCCTGCAGGATTTGCTGAACCGCGTCGATATCGTCGACGTGGTGGGCCGCTTCGTCCAGTTGAAGAAGGGCGGCGCCAATTTCATGGGGCTTTGCCCGTTTCACAACGAAAAGAGCCCGTCGTTTACGGTCAGCCCGACCAAGCAGTTCTATCACTGCTTCGGTTGCGGCGCGCACGGCACCGCGATCGGCTTCCTGATGGAGCACGCCGGGTTGAGCTTTCCCGAGGCGGTGCAGGATCTGGCGCAATCGGTAGGCATGACGGTGCCGCACGAGCCTTCGCCACTGCGTGGCGGCGGTGGCGGCTACTCAGGCGAGGGCGGCGGGGTGCCGGCCGCGTCGAAATCGGTCACCACCGCGCTGACCGACGTCATGCATACCGCCAACGAGTACTACCGCAAGCAGTTGCGCGGCGCGCCCAACGCGATCGAGTACCTGAAGCGGCGCGGGTTGACCGGCGAGATCGCGATGCGCTTCGGGCTCGGCTACGCGCCCGATGGCTGGCAGAACCTCGAATCGGCCTACGACGATTACAAGGCCGATACGCTGGTCGAGGCCGGGCTCGTGATCGTCAGCGAAAAAACCGACGCGGCCGGCACGTCGCGCCGCTACGACCGCTTCCGCGAACGGATCATGTTCCCGATCCGCAACGTGAAGGGCAATGTGATCGGCTTCGGCGGGCGCGTGCTCGATTCGGGCGAGCCGAAGTACTTGAATTCGCCGGAAACGCCACTATTCAACAAGGGTAGCGAGTTGTACGGCTTGTTCGAGGCGCGCCTGGCGATCCGCGAGCACAAGTACGCGTTGGTGGTGGAAGGCTATATGGACGTGGTGGCGCTGGCGCAGCTCGGTTTTCCGAACGCGGTGGCCACGCTCGGCACGGCTTGCACGCCGGTCCATGTGCAGAAGCTGCTGCGGCAGACCGATACGGTGGTATTCAGCTTCGACGGCGATTCGGCCGGCCGCCGCGCGGCGCGTCGTGCGCTGGAGGCCTGCTTGCCGCATGCTGCCGACAACCGCACGATCCGTTTCCTGTTCCTGCCGTCCGAGCACGATCCGGACAGCTACGTGCGCGAATTCGGCGCCGAGGGTTTTTCCGATCAGGTGCGGCGGGCTATGCCGCTGTCGCAATTCCTGCTGAACGAGGCGATCGCGGGCAAGGAGCTGGACCAGCCGGAAGGGCGCGCGAAGGCGCTGTTCGAGGCCAAGCCGCTGTTGCAGGCGCTGCCGGCCAACGCGTTGCGTGCGCAGATCATGCACATGTTCGCCGACCGGCTGAAGATCCCGTTCGAGGAAGTGGCGGGGCTCAGTGACGTGGATGCCCGGATCGCCGCGCCGGTGCGCCAGGCGCCCGCGCGCGCCGACCGTCGCCGCGTGACCGACAACGAGAAGCGTGCGCTGCGCAACCTGGTCATGCACCCGCGCATCGTGGCACTGCTCGATGCCGACGAGATCGACACCTTGCGCGCGTTGCCGAGAAATGGGGAACTGTTCGACGAGATCTTCACGATCGCGCGCGAATTGGGCGATACGGCCGAATTCCGGATGTTGTCCGACGTTCTGCGCAATTCGACCAACGCGGAAACGTATGACGAAATCTTCCGCGAAATTCTCGACTATGATGAAAACGTCCGTGACCTGCTGATGCAGAGCCCGGAAGACGACGCAGGACAGGAAGCGATGCAGGAGCGCGAGCGGATCGCCGGCGCGGAATTCAAGGCGGCGGTGCTCAAGATGCGCTACGACGCCTGCAACGACCGGATGAACCAGTTGTCGCGGCAATCCACGCATACCCCTGAAGAGTTGAGCGAGCTGATGGCCCTCAACCGGGCACGCACGGAAATGAAGGCAAAACTCGGGCTGTAAACGAGGAACAACGGGGGCAGCTAGAGGCTTTCCCCGACGTGCTATAATACAAGGTTTTCAGCGGTTTGTTTTCTAAGCACAGAGGCGAAATTCGCAATGGCAAAGACGACAGGCGGGAAAAGAGCAGTGGGCAAGGGCTCCGACGAGCCGACCAACAAGGTCACGAAAGCCAAGACTCTATCTTCCGCCCGGTTGTCTGCCGGCGCATCGCCCACTGGCGGAAAACGCACCGCCGCCGGCACCGCGAAGGCTGCGCCGGCACCGACGGTTCGCGCATCAAGAGCCGTCGCGAAATCCGCATCCCGCACGGCGCCCAAGCCGTCGGTGAGGCGGGCGAGTGCGAATAGCGCAAGGGCAGCGGCTGCCGCCGCGGACGAAACGGCAGTGCGCACTACTCATGCATCCACGGTTCAAGAGGCTGTTGTCCAGCAGCCGCGAGTCGATTTAGCCGGTACGGCGAACTCCATGACGAAAAAGTTGAACGAAGTATCCGTCGATGACGACGCAACGCAGAGCGACGAGCAGCAGCCGACCGCTGCAACGGGTAAGGAGAAGACCAAGGCGCGTGATCGCCGCGCAAAAGAAAAGATGCTGCTGAAGGAAGCGTTCGCCACGAGCCAGCCCGGCACCGCCGAGGAACTCGAGGAGCGACGCGTCAAGCTGCGCGCGCTGATCAAGCTGGGTAAGGAACGTGGCTTCCTGACCTACGCCGAAATCAACGATCACCTGCCGGACAACTTCACGGAAACGGAAGCCCTGGAAGGGATCATCGGCACGTTCAACGACATGGGCGTGGCTGTCTACGAGCAGGCGCCCGATGCCGAAACGCTGCTGCTGAACGACAACGCGCCGGCGGCTTCGTCGGACGACGAGGTCGAGGAAGAAGCGGAAGTCGCGCTGTCCACCGTCGATTCGGAATTCGGTCGCACGACCGATCCGGTCCGGATGTACATGCGTGAAATGGGCACGGTCGAGCTGCTGACGCGCGAAGGCGAAATCGAAATCGCGAAGCGCATCGAAGACGGCCTGCGCCACATGGTGATGGCCATCTCCGCATGCCCGACCACCATCGCCGACATCCTCGCGATGGCCGAGCGCGTGGCGAACGAGGAAATCCGCGTCGACGAGCTCGTCGACGGCCTGAACGATCCGAACGCCGAGGATTCCGACGGTTTCAACGCGAAGGAAGCGGAAGAAGCCGAAGCCGCGGATGCCGAGGAAGAGGAATCGGGCGAGAGCGAGGAAGAAGAGGACGACGACGGCGCGGCCCAGGCCACGGCCAACGCGGCGCAGCTCGAAGCCCTCAAGCGCACCTCGCTCGAGAAGTTCGCGCTCATCAGCGAATGGTTCGACAAGATGCGCCGCGCGTTCGAGAAGGAAGGCTACAAGTCGAAGTCCTACCTGAAGGCGCAGGAAACGATCCAGAACGAACTGATGTCGATCCGCTTCACGGCGCGTACGGTCGAGCGTCTGTGCGACACGTTGCGTGCGCAGGTCGACGAAGTGCGTCAGGTCGAGCGTCAGATCCTGCACATCGTGGTCGACAAGTGCGGCATGCAGCGTTCGGAATTCATCACGCGCTTCCCGGGCAACGAAACGGATCTGACGTGGGCCGAAAAGCTCGCGAGCGAAAACCATTCGTACGGTGCGATCCTCGAACGCAACGTGCCGGCGATCCACGAGCAGCAGCAGCGCCTGCTGGATCTGCAGGCGCGCGTGGTGTTGCCGCTGAAGGACCTGAAGGAAACCAACCGCCAGATGGCGGCCGGCGAACTGAAGGCGCGTCAGGCCAAGCGTGAAATGACCGAGGCCAACCTGCGTCTCGTGATCTCGATCGCCAAGAAGTACACGAACCGCGGCCTGCAGTTCCTCGACCTGATTCAGGAAGGCAACATCGGCCTGATGAAGGCGGTGGACAAGTTCGAATACCGTCGCGGCTACAAGTTCTCGACCTACGCGACCTGGTGGATTCGTCAGGCCATCACGCGTTCGATCGCGGACCAGGCACGTACCATCCGGATTCCGGTTCACATGATCGAAACGATCAACAAGATGAACCGCATCTCGCGTCAGATCCTGCAGGAAACCGGCCTCGAGCCGGATCCGGCAACGCTGGCCGAGAAGATGGAAATGCCGGAAGACAAGATCCGCAAGATCATGAAGATCGCGAAGGAGCCGATCTCGATGGAAACGCCGATCGGTGACGACGACGATTCCCATCTGGGCGACTTCATCGAGGATTCGAACACGGTCGCGCCGGCCGATGCCGCGCTGCACGCCAGCATGCGCGATGTCGTGAAGGACGTGCTCGATTCGCTGACACCGCGCGAAGCGAAGGTGCTGCGCATGCGTTTCGGTATCGAGATGAGCACCGATCACACGCTGGAAGAAGTCGGCAAGCAGTTCGACGTCACGCGTGAGCGGATCCGCCAGATCGAGGCCAAGGCGCTGCGCAAGCTGCGTCATCCGAGCCGCTCGGACAAGCTGAAGTCGTTCCTCGAAGGGAACTGATCGAAGGCGCTGTTCCGGCCGCCGCCGGTTGCATGACCGGCGGCGGTTCTTGTCTCCCCAATTGTTCGGTACAATGCCGTCCCCGGTGCCCTCAGCGGCATTCGAGGCGCGCGTCTCGGTTCAGTGTTTGCACTGCGTCGCCGTCCATCCAGGCAGTTCAGTCAGCAGCACCTCCGGGCCTGTAGCTCAGCGGTTAGAGCAGTCGACTCATAATCGATTGGTCGCGGGTTCAAACCCCGCCGGGCCCACCATACCTTTCCCTTTTAGCTTAATACGTTACATCGATCTGCTCTCCTTCCGGGGAGGTTGGCGGGAAGATAGCGACGATTCGAGGCGATTCATCTCGACGTCGTTCTGGCTTCCGTCGATCCACTTCGAGTAGGTCGTCAGGAACATTTCGACGCTGTGGCCGAGCTGCTTGGCGCAAAACGCTGGCGTCATGCCCGCCATCAGCATCGCCGTGGCGTAGCTGTGGCGCGTGTTGTACGGGCGGCGGTATCGCATGCCTAGTCGTTTCAGTAGCGGCACCCAGTAGGTGCGCCGGAACGAATCCTCGTCGTGCCAGACATCGCCGTACCGTGGATCGAGAAAAACACGCGCATGCGACAACTGGGTGAGGGCGCGCTGCCGCGTCAGGGCCGCGATGGCGCGGCTATTCAGGCGGACCAAGCGTGCCACCTTGGTCTTGGTGCGGTCGAGCCGCTCGCCGCGGACGTAAGCCTTCGATATTTGCGCCACGCCGCGATCCGCCATGATTGGTTGGAGTCGCACTCATGGAGTCTCCAAAAAGAGAAAGGCCCGGCAGGCGAACCGGCGCCGAACCGGGCCGCGTCGCGACGATGGTCACCGCTGCGTGCGCGCCGGTGACGGTCCACAAACTCGATCACTGCATTTACCAAGCCCCAGGCGGTGTTCGATGCCGATACGAGATCGGAACCTTTGCCTCGGCCAGCGTACAACTGAGCGACGGCCTTGATCGCCCGCTCGTTCACGGCAAGTGCGTCGCAATCGACCACGTTGGTCGTGGGATAGTTGAGCATACGTCGCATTTCGAGCTTGAAGCCGCCGATCTCGGTGAGGTCTCGATAAAACTCGAGGATCTCTCGGGGTTGCACGACCAGGTATCGCGCAGAGACAACCGATAGCGGCGCTTTGTTGTCGGAGCGGTAGAGCACCTTTTGATCAGGAAACGCGTGAATCGCTCCGATGCCGGCGGCACTCGTTACGAAGCGAACTTCGGATGATTCGATGGTCCAGTTCATGCCGGCGCTGTCGGCTCAGACTTCGATCGGTCGGTTGGGGGTGAGGCGATTGCCGAGGCCGTGCCAAGGTTCTTGGTCGGTGTAGGTCATGGTGTGAACGAGATGCATCTGTGTTGCTGATGGGAAATAGGCGAGGGCATACAGCCCGGCTATCGCCGGACGAAAATGATGGTCGGGGGAAAAGCGAAGGTGTGCGGCGTCTAGTTGGACGTGGCGCTGAAGGCGTGACCGCAGGCGAGGCAGAGGTGGTTGTCGAGCACGTTGTCGTCGATGGCGCCGCCCACTGCGGAACCCGCCGCACAGCCTGCTGCGTTCGACGAGTCCGGCAAGGACAGCTGCCGGCCAGGCCGCCGAATACGGTCCCGATGGGGCCTGCCACCGACCCGACGATCGCGCCGGTTTCGGCCCCTGCTAGGGCCGCTGCCATGCCGCCGGTTGCTCCTGCGACGCTGCCGATCGTGCTGCCTGCTTTGCGAACTCGATTCCGCGTGTCGATACGCGACGACAAACAGCGTGGGCAGCGGAGCACCGACGTCGCAGGCGCGCGAGGTGCCACATTGGACGCCGATGACTCTTGCGTTGCCGGTCCGAAGACCGGAGATCCGGTGGAGTCGAAGAGGTTGTCGCGAGCGCAATTGTCGGATCGAAACGACGGCGACATTGTCTTGTGCGGCTCGAAGTGGAAACTGACATCGTCAGCTTCGTCGAACTCGTCGTATGTCGTATCGAAAGCGTGCCGCGCATACGCAGCTTCTGCTGCTTGCTCGTTCACGTCGCCATGTTCATCAGAAGGGAACGATGCAGTTGAGGCCGATTGAGCAGGCCGGCGATTGTTTTTGGTTAGCCAATAGAGGCCCTTATCTGCGCTGGAATTTTGTAACTACGGCCCGACACGCCTCCAGAGAGCGGCGGGCTACTCAATACTCGGGCGAGCGGTATGCCGTCGCGAGTATCTCGTTATTCGGAATTCGCGGGCAACATCTGCATGGCGGCTTTCTGCGCCGCCTCTACATGCCGACGTGCGGCCAGCTCGGCAGCCTCAGTATCGCGTTCCTTCAGTGCCTTATGCAATTTATCGAGCTCGCGCAGGCTAGCTGGAAGGCGCTCGATCCGCATCAGCGACGTTGCACGTAGCAGGGTGATACGCGAGTACAGGCTCAGCAACATCTCCTTGGCTAGTGCGTTGCCACAATGCTCTAGCAGCGTATCGTATAGATCCGTCTTGGCCTTCAGTATGGCGGAGGTGTCATTGGCCTTCGCCGCGGCCTTCAAGACGCGCATGAGTTCGCTAAAGCGATTCAGCTGGCCGTCGCTGGCAAAACGGGCAAACCCTGCAGCGGCATGACCTTCCAGCAAAGCACGAATCGCATATATGTCGGCCGCCTCTTGTCTTGACATGACGGAGACGACTGGTCCTTTGTGCGGGAAGATCTTGATCAGTTTCTCGCCTTCGAGCTTGCGCAAAGCTTCGCGGATCGAGGTTCTGCTGACTCCGAGCAAATCACAGAGTTCTCTTTCGACCAGTCGCGCTCCTGGCGCAAACTGGCCGGACACGATCGCTTGGCGCAACGCATTTTCGACCTGCTGTCGCAATGTCTCTGGCCGGAGCAAGCCTACTTTGTCGGACATGTCGAATGTCTCCCTGTCTGACAATCAGATAAAGCGACATGATAAACCGCCATGCCCGACCATGTAAAAGCCCTACGTTCGCGACGTAATCACGTCGGGATTGACGAGATTGGTTGGTTGGCCTGCAGAAAACGCCAGCACATTGTCGAAAGCTCCACCGAAAAAAATCTCATAGGTGTCTTTCTCCACATATCCCAGATGAGGGCTGCAAATGGTGTTCGGCAGAGCGAACAATGGATCCGCGTAAGCAGGTTCGACCTCGTAGGCGTCGAGTGCCGCGAAGCCCGGATTGCCCCTGCGCAATTGGGCGAGCAACGCGCCCGGTTCAACCAGTTCCGCCCGGCTGCTGTTCACGAAAACAGATGAGGATTTCATCAGCGCGAGATCCTCTGCACGAATGCAGCCGCGGGTGTCCGCGGTCAGCCGCAGATGCACGCTCAACACATCGCTTTGGCTGAAGAACGCCTCGCGGCTCGCCGCCACTTCGAAGCCATCGCTTGTCGCGCGAGCGAGCGAGCCGTCGCGGCCCCATACGATCGCGCGCATTCCGAACGCCGCGCCGTAACGCGCGACGATGGCGCCAATCGTGCCATAGCCGAGAATGCCGAGAACGCGACCGCGCAACTGCGTGCCAAGTGAGCCCGCCTGCCATTTTCCGCGTTGCGCGTTCTCGACTTCGCACGGCAGTCGCCGCATGGAGGCGAGCACCAGCGCCCATGTCAATTCAGCCGGGGCATATGGATTGCCGCCGCTCGCCGCGACGGCGATACCCCGGCGCGTGCAGGCGACTGTATCGATATGCGAGACGCCTTTTCCCGTCTGGCTGATCAGGCGCAGCGAAGGCAGCGCACTCAGCAGGGCTTCATTGATCACGGTTCGCTCCCGGATCGGAATCAGCACGTCGACATTGCCGATCTGAGCGGCCAGTGCAGCGGGGTCTCTCTCCGATCGGGTGTGGATGTTTACGGTATGCCCCGCGAGTTTTCGGAAGGCATCGAGATGTCTGACCGCATCCTGCGTATCGTCGAGAATCGCGATTCGCAAAGCGGTGGGCGCCTGGTCTTGCATGTTCATATTGTTTCGGTTATCGATCCGGTTTGTATGGAAGCGCATTGAATGCCCCGGTTTCATTGCCCATCCACGGGATCGTGGTGGCACTGTCGAACCACGTCAGCGGCAACCTTGAATGCATCCAGCGCGGCCGGCACGCCGCAGTAAATGCATGCTTGCAGCAACACCTCCTGAATCTCTTCGACGGTGACGCCATTGTTCAATGCGCCGCGCACGTGCAGCGCGATTTCGTGTGGACGATTGAGTGCCGTGAGCATTGCGAGGTTGATCATGCTGCGTACCCGGCGCTCCAGCCCTTCGCGCGTCCAGATTTCGCCCCAGCACCACTCCGTGGCGATCTTCTGCATCGGCTTCATGAAGTCCTCGACTTGATTGACCGACCTGTCGACGTACGCGGCGCCCAGTACCTCACGGCGCACGGCAAGTCCCTTTGCGAACTGCGGAGTATCAAATTCAGAAGGCATTGGCATGTTGCGTTTTCCTCAACAACGAAATGAAGCGGTGCACCGGGTTTTGAGGCCGTATGCCTGCCGCCATGATGAAAGTGGTCTGCACGACCGTCGGTGCGCCTGACCGCCGCCGGCATGGGCCATCCCGTGGCACCAAGACCAGCGAAGCCGATTGGCTGCGTCATTGATTTCTCCGGGGTCAGTCAGGAAACGGCAGATCGCGGGTTTCAGGCAGGAACCAGGGGGCTATCACACCAAGCAGGTAGATGCTGCCCATTGCCAACGCGGCATGAGGAATACCTCCGAGTCGGTGTACCAATGCACCGGCCGCGATCGGGAATACCCAGATGATCAACCGGGCGCCGTTGAAGATGAAGCTGATCGCACTCGCCCGTACCGAAGACACGAATAGCTCCGCGGGATAGATTGCCATCCACACATAAGCGCAACCCAGGGTGAAGAAGCCGTCGATCGGGGCGAGCCACATGAGCTGCAGCGCATTGCTCGCGATCCGATACGAGACGATCGTCATGATCAAGGAACCGGTGAACGTCAGGCACACGAAGGCGCGACGGCCGATCCTGTCGATGATGAAGCCTGCGATCAGGTATGCAACGATCGCGCCGAGCGTGAATGCGAGCGAGACCTTGGTTCCCCACAAGGCAGGATCCTGAAGCCCCGCGGCTTTTGCCAATGCGGTGGTCTGTGCCGGCAACCAGGAAGACACGGCCCACAGCCCTGTGGACGTGACCATCGAGAGCAGCAGGGACAGCAGCATGCGGGAGCGCGTATCGCTGGATGCCAGCAACTGCCTGAGCGGGAACGGTCGCGACGTGGTTGTCGTGAGCGTGCCTGCGGGGCCTGTTTGCGACCATTGACGATTGCGTATCGCGACTGCCCATTTCTCGGACTCGTCGACGCCGCGTCGAAGGTAAAGAACGAACAGGGCTGGCAGCGCGCCGATCAGAAACATGATCCGCCAGTTGTCCTGGGAGGACGGGGCGTAACGCGATAGCGCATACCAGATCGCTGCGGCGAGCAGGGTGCCCCAACCATAGCCGGATTGCAGGAAACTCAAGCCCTTTGCGCGTGCGTGGTCAGGCCAGCTTTCAGACACGAGCGCGATCCCCGTGCTCCATTCCCCGCCCATCGCGATCCCCGTCAGAAATCGCATCGCGCCGAGCATCTCGAAGCTGTGCGCGAACGCGGTGGCACCGGAAAACAGGGCGTACAGCAAAACCGAGGCCAGCATGACGCGTTTCCTGCCGAAGTAGTCGGCGGCCACGCCGCCGATCAATCCGCCGACGCCCCAGCCAACCAGAGCAATTCCGAGGACACCGCCCGCATAGACGGCGGCGTTTCCCGCTTGACTCGGCGTCAGCACCGAGTGCAGCAACGGCGCCATCACCAGGATCGGCGCCATGGCCTCGTAGCCGTCGAAAATCCAGCCGAGGAAGCTGCCGAATAAGGTTCGCCAGTGCATCGCGGTGAGCCCGTCAGTCCATCGGAGCTTGCCGCTCGCGGCGGCCGAACTTCTGTCCATCTGCCTGTCCTCTCTGAAAAGATGAGATCCGGTACGCATGGCATGAGTTTGTTGCCACGTCTTCGTGTCGCGTACATTATCTGTTTGTCATACAATCTGTCAATGGGACGATATGCGTCAGTCATACCGTTGGTCGAATGTCTTCTTCTGAATCTCCTATGCCTGTTCTGCCCAATACGCTTGCGCTTCGTCCATTGGTGATGCTGGGCCCCTGGTTGCGCGTCGCTCGGCGGAAACGGTTGAATGACGAACATCGCGCCGGATGCGCAGCGCCTGCGCGACCTGCCCGCCGTGGCGACGCACCCGAGCATGCGTGGCATTTCACGACTTTTCGCTGGCTCTCGATCTACGCTGGGATGTTCGCGTTCTCGATGCTTGCATTGGCGGAACTGGTCGGCGGGACGGTCGCGCATCGTCTCGACGATGTCAGCGATTCCTCCCTTCACTGGGAGCGGATGTATTTCCATTCCATTCAGGACGAAAAACTGCCGGAGGCGATCGCCGACCGTATCGCTCGTGACGCACCGGAGCAGAATTACTACGGACTTTTCGCGGCGGACGGGCGACGGCTGGCCGGCAACATTTCCGAGTGGCCAGGTTCCCTGCCTGCGGACGGGGAAAAGCGCACGCTCACGCAAGGACTTCGCATCGACAGGCATCCAGGCGCTCCGGTTGTTCGAGCCAGTGCGGAGCGACGCACCGACGGGAGCACATTTGTGATTGCCCGGAACATGACGCAACTCAGGTCGATCAGGCGCGCCATGCTGGATACCTTGATCGGCGGAGGCAGCGCTTATCTGTTGGGTACTTTTGCTCTCGGAGCCGGGCTCAGCTATCGGCAGTGGCGGCGATTTCTGTCGATGCGCCAGTCGACGCTCGAGATCGCAAGAGGAAATCTCGCGCGACGCTTACCGACGGGGGGCGACGACGAGTTCGACATGCTGGCGCATCTCGTGAACCGAATGCTCGACCAGATCGAAAATCTGATGGGCGAGGTAAAGGGTGCGTGTGATGGCATCGCGCATGATTTGCGTACACCGTTGGCGCACATGCGCATCCGGCTTGCGAGCGTTGTGGCGAATCAGGAGGAGCAGGGCACGGGGATCGATGCCCGGGAGCGAGTCTTGGTAAGAGAGGCGCTGGCGGACGTCGACATGTTGCTGCAGCGATTCCACGCCATTCTCCGAATGTCGGAAATCGGTGCGCGTCGTCGCGACGGTTTCGGAACTGTCGACCTTGCCCAACTTCTGCGCGGCGTCGCCGAATTGTATGAACCGCTGGCCGAAGACCGCGGTATCGGATGGCAGACCGCCATCGATGCCGTCATGCCGCTGCACGGCGACAGTGACTTGCTGTTCGAGGCGGTGGGCAACCTGCTTGACAATGCCGTGAAGTATTCCCCGCCTGGTGGCGCGGTCGGCATAGCACTCCGCGCAGGAACGGCTGGCCCGATACTGTCGATCTCGGACGAAGGGCCCGGCATCCCCGCACATGAGCGCGAGAAGGTGCTGAGTCGATTCTATCGGGGCGAGCGTACCTGCCACATTCCGGGAACCGGACTTGGGCTCTGCCTCGTCGCGGCAATCCTGGAACTGCATGCATTCTCGCTGCGGATCGAAGAGGGGCCGGGGGGCATCGGCACCGTCATGCGGATCGAATGCCGGGCATGAACACACGTGTCGAGCGTCACCCAAGCCGTTCCCGTCGCGTACGCCGGCACGTCGGCTTCCGGCTCGACGCAGCGAGAACGGCAATCCCCCGCCGCCCTGGCATGCCTCAGGTTTCGCGCTCGATTGGCAGCGTGTAGTGACAATAACCACGCTCGTCGTGGCTATGGAGGAATCCTGATTGCTCGTACAAGTATCGCGCGGGGTTGTCGGCCTTCGCGCCGAGCGATATTTCGGTTATGCCGCTGGCCCTCGCGTCCGAGACGAACTTCTTGAGCGGCAACTGTCCCAAGCCAGTTCGGCGGCATTCAGGTATCACATCGATCGAGGCGAGTACCGCGGTCTTTGCATGGATTTCCCCAAGGCTGTAACCCGCATACTCGCCCGCGCATTCCACGATGCACATGCGATCGAGGTCCTCGTGGTGTTGCCGCGCCGATGGCCGGGCTCAAGCGCCGGAATGGGCGGCCGAGTCTCGATTCGGCGTCTGCACATTGACCGGCGAGCCGCTCACGAAGGCGCAGATGTTGGACACGAGTTGATCGGCCAGCGTCTGGGTGGCCTCTTCGCTGGCCCAGGCCACATGAGGCGTGAGAATGAAGCCGGGATGGTTGGCCAGGCTATGGAACGGATGTCCGGCCGGCATCGGCTCCTCGCTCACCACGTCGAAGCCGGCGCCGGAAATCATTCCGCTCGCGAGCGCGAGTACCAAGGCTGCTTCGTCTACCAGTCCGCCTCGCGCCGTGTTGATGATGAACGGCCGGCGCGTCATGGCCGCGAACTCGGCCGCGCCGATCAGGTGGTGATTGGCGTCGTTCAGCGGGCAATGCAGGGTGATTACGTCCGATTGCGAAATCACCTCCTCGAATGGCACATGAAGCCCATCGTCAGGGCAGGGCCGGTGCTTGCGTGCGGCGAGCCGTACGCGCATGCCCAGCGAGCGCCCGATTTCCGCAACCGCGCGTCCCAGCGCGCCGTCGCCGATCACACCGAGCGTTGCGCCGTGCAGATCCTTGATTGGAAAATCGAAGAAGCAGAATTGCCCCGAAGCCTGCCAGCGCCCCGATCTCACGGCGTCGCGGTAGGCAAGCAGGCTGCGGCGCAGCGCGAAGATCATGGCGAACGTGTGTTCAGGCACCGTGTGGACAGCGTAGCCACGGATATTGCTCACGACGATGGAGCGGGCCGCGCAGGCATCCAGGTCGATGTTGTCCGTCCCGGTGGCTGCAACCGCGATCATTGCCAGCCGCGGAGCGGCCGCGATGGCCTTGGCGTCGATCCTGACCTTGTTGGTGATCACGATATCGGCCTCGCGGATCCGTGATACCGCTTCGTCGGCGGTGCTGCGTGGATAAATGATTAGACGATGAGGAAAGGGCAACTCGGCGAGCACCGCGTTGGGGGGGAGCGTCTCGCGATCGAGGAAGACGACCTGAAGCGGGGAGTCAGGAGAGGTCATTGGGCGCTGTCATCGAGGCATGGAAGAGAAATCGTTCCCGGTCATTGTGCCGAGATCCGTTGGGCTCATGCTTGCCCTCTGTTCAAGCCCGCTTTTCGTAATGGAAAGTCGGGCGTGCGCCGGTGGATTAGACTGATTGCCTGCGAGCCCACGCCGGACCGCCCATCGCCGGTACCGGCTGGATTTCCAAGTGGCGAAGCTCGCTAGCCACCCACTGCGGCCATGGTCAATCCTCTCCATATCGATTTGCAATCCTTGCGGGTGTTCCTGCTCGTGGTTGAACACGGCAGCCTGACAAAGGCCGCCGAGGCCGGGCAGTTGACGTTGTCGGCGATCAGCAAGCGCATCGCCGAACTCGAAAACGTGGCAGCCTGCCGGCTGCTCATACGCCATCCTCGCGGCGTGATGCCGACGCCGGCCGGCCGGGGTCTCTATGAACATGCGAGCCGGGTATTGAACCAGGTGAATGCGATGGCCAGCGAGCTTGGCGACTACGCGAACGGCGTGCGGGGCCATGTTCGCCTGTGGGCGAATACATCGTCCATCGTCCAGTTCCTGCCATGGGATCTCGGATCTTTCCTGGCCGCTCATCCGACCATTCGCATCGGCCTAGAGGAAAAACTCAGCGGCGAGATCGTCGAGGCGCTGCGCAACGCTGATGCGGATCTCGGGCTTTTCGCCGGCAATGTCGCCACGCCGGGCATTGAGCGACGCCACTATCGCGACGACGAACTGGTGCTGCTGGTGCCCCGCAGCCACCGGCTGGCAGGGCTGGACGTCATCACGTTCGCGGCCACCCTGGACGAGGATTATGTCGGCCTGAATGCCGGCAGTTCGCTGCTTGACCTGATGACGCATGCCGCGCTCGACGCGGGGCGGCCTTTGAAACTTCGCATCCAGGTATCGAGCTTCGATGGCATCTGCCGCATGATCGAGGCAGGCCTGGGCATCGGCATCCTGCCTCGCGCGGCCGTCAGGCAGGAAAGCGTGGCTGCCGGTCTGGCCTTGGTGCGCCTGGCCGATTCATGGGCGCGCCGATCTCTGTGGCTGGGTGCCCGAAGGTTTGATGCCTTGCCCCCCGAGGCGGCAAGGCTGGTTGCCTTTCTTACCGAAGTCTCGCGCTCATAGCGGATTGATTTCTTCCTGGCTACGCCGGGTCGTCAGCGGCCCCAGCGCGCGCACCACGATTGCCACGGTGAGCAGGGCGGCCGCGATGGTGCCGAACATGGCGCCTGCACCGTAGTCATTGAGTACCGGTAGCAGGATGAACGGCAGCGCGCCGCTGACGATACGCGACAGGGCATAGGTGCTGCCGATCGCCGTCGATCGCACACGCGCCGGAAAGATCTCGGCCTGGTAGACATGATAGGCATTGCTGAAAACGTTCGAGGCACAGGTGGTCAACACGCCGAACCCGATGATCAGCGCGGTATGGTTCGAATAGGCGAAGCCGATTCCGAATACCGCGATCGAGAGGATCGCGGCGATCACCAGGGTGCGCCGCTCGATCCGGTTCAGCAACGGGATGGACAGCAGCGAGCCGACCGGATAACCGAGAAAGGACAGCGCCATGAACAGCGTGCTGTCTGTCACGTCGAAGCCGCGACTCTTGACCACCAAGCTTGCCAAAGTCCCGAACCCGTAATACCCGAAGGCCTGCAACAGGTGAAACACGCCGAGCATCGCGAATCGGCGACCATACAAGGGCATACGCAGGATTGCCAGCCGCTCCCGGAAGCCGGTTGCCGTGGTCTCCCGTCCCCCGAGGGCATGGGTGATTGGCGGCAAGACGACGCCGGAGCCGTCGGCGAAACGGCGCAGCATCTCCATGGCCTCATCGACCCGACCTTGCGCGAGTAGCCAGCGTGGACTTTCAGGCAGCCGGTTCCGCACCAGCAGTATGAACAAGCCGCCCAGGCTGCCGAGGGCGAGGATCACGCGCCAGCCGGCGACCGCGCCAAGATGGATCGGGTTGAGCCATACGGCGAGAAAACCCACCACCGGTACTGCGACATAGGAGAGCGTATATGCCCAAGCCGCCAGTCTCCCCCGGTAATTCCTGGGCAGGATCTCCGACAGAAAGGTGTCGGCCACCGGATATAGCGCGCCGACACCGATGCCGGTCAGGAAGCGGCAAGCGACCAGCATCTCGGGATTGACGGAGAACGCGCCGAGCAGGGAGAACGCGCTGTACCAGACGAGGTTCAGCACGAAGGCGCGTCGGCGCCCGATGCGGTCGGCGAGGCTACCCAGGCACAAGGAGCCGACGAACATCCCGATGAAGGCAGAGGCCAGTAGCAGTTTGAAGTCGACGCTATGCCTATCGAGCCCGTATTCGTTTTGCAGGGCTACCCCGATTGAACTCACCAGGAAGATCTCGAACATGTCGAAGAACAGACCGATACCGATTACGCGCACCACGAAACGGTGCAACTTGCCGACCGGCATGTCGTCCATTGCCTGGCCCAGGCTTGCTGCAGGCGCACGGGCCGTGTCCGGAAGTGGGTTTGCTGAAAGGTGTGGTGGCGCCGCGCCGTGGCCGCCGATGCCGATCGGATTGCCGTTCATGTCTTGTCTCCTGGATTACCGCGCGGTATGCCGCGCTGGATGTCTGTGCATCCGCTCACGCCCGGTCCGGCGGCTTGTCTTCTCGATGTCGTGAGGTACGACGATGGCCGGCGGCACCAGGTCGGTGCCAGCCGGCTAGGGCTTACAGCAGTTCCGAAATCTCGATCAGATTCAGGTCGGGATCGCGTACATAGACCGAGCGGATCTTCTGCGTCGCGCCGGTGCGCTCCACCGGTCCCTCGACAATCGGCCAGTTCATGCGCTCCAGATGTGCGATTACCTGAGCCAGCGGCACCGCGGCGATGAAGCAGAGGTCGAGCGCGCCTGGAACCGGTACGTGAGCTTTCGGCTCGAACTCGGCGCCGCGAACGTGAAGGTTGATCTTTTGGTTGCCGAAACGGAACGCCAGACGCCCGGCACCGAAGGTCTCGAGCTGCATCTGCAGCACCTCGGTATAGAAATGCCGGGTGGCGTCGGGGTCAACGCAGGTCAGCACCAGATGGTCAAGATGGTCAATCAAAGGCATGGTCAGGCTCCCTGGGCAATGCAACCGCGCTGCTCGGGCCGACCATCGGCTCCGTTGCGCGGTATCGGATGAAGATCGAGGCGGCGGCCGGCCTTGAGCAACTGGCTCGGTACGTCGTGACCAACCAGGTCCGGCAGTAGTGAGGCCGCCGCGAGCGTGGCGGCGAGATCCACGCCGGTCTGGTAGCCGTCGAGGGCAAGCATATGCACCAACTCCTCGGTGCAGACGTTGCCGGTCGCGCCGGGGGCATAAGGACAGCCACCAAGGCCGCCCAGCGACGCGTCGAAGCGGTCGATACCCTCAATCAGGGCGGCTAGCGTATTGGCCAGCGCCATGCCGCGCGTGTTGTGGAAATGGAGCGTCAGCTCGTGGGACGCAAAGGTGTCGGCTGCCAGTCGGCTCAGCGCGGCCACCTGCGAAGGGTAGGCCATGCCAGTTGTGTCGCAGAGCGTGAAGCCATGTACCCCCAGCTCAGCGAAGCGCTGCATCCAGGCCAGCACTGTATTGGCAGATACCTCGCCTTCCATCGGACAGCCGAACACGGTCGACAGCGAGACATTGATTGCCGTGCCGGTCGGCGCGACCACCCGGATCACGTCGGCCAGTTGTGCGAACGATTGCTCGCGCGTCATACGCAGGTTCGTGAGGTTATGAGTCTCGCTGACCGACATCACCAGGTTGACCTCGTCGACACGACATGACAAAGCGCGCTCCGCGCCGCGAACGTTGGGAACCAGCACCGTGTATACGACACCGGGCGCGCGCGCGATCCCATGCATGACGGCCTCGGCGTCGCGCAGTGCAGGAATGGCGCGCGGTGAGGTAAACGAAGTCACTTCGATCTTGGCGTAGCCACAGTGGCTCAGCCGATCAATGAGCGCGATCTTTTGGTCGGTGTCGACGAAGCGTGCCTCGTTCTGAAAGCCGTCGCGTGTAGCGACTTCCTGGATGTAGACACGCCGGGGGGATGCTTGCATGTTCGCCTCTTGTTCGAGAATCCGGGATCAAAGGATGCCGCGCGTTCGCCAGTCGGCTCGCGTGCCGGCGTCGATGCCGAGTCCGGCCAGCACGGTATCGGTATCCGCCCCGAGTTCGGGCGCGGGAGCGGTGACGGCACCGGGTGTGGCACCGAGCTTGGGCACGATGCCGGGCACCTGGACGGGGGTCCCGTCGGGCAGCGCGGTGTCCAGAATCATGTCGCGAGCCTGGTAATGCGGATCCGTCGCGATATCGGCGACGTCATAGATGCGCCCGGCGGGGATCCGGCCTTCGTGCAGGGCCGCGAGCACCGTGTCGAGCGGGTGTCGAGCGGTCCAGTCGCCGATCGCCGCGTCGATCCGCTCGACCTGGGCCACCCGCCCGTCGTTGCGCGCAAGCGCCGGATCCTCGCCAAGATCGGCTCGACCGATGATGTCCATCAGGCGCCGGAAGATCCCGTCGCCATTGCCCGCGATGAGCGCATAGCGGCCGTCGGCGCAGCGATAGGCATTGGTGGGCGCGATGCCCGGCAAGCTGCTGCCGGCTGCCTGCCGCACAGCGCCGAACGCCGAATATTCCGGCAGCAGGCTTTCCATCATGTTGAAAACAGCTTCGTAGAGCGCGACATCGACCACCTGGCCCGTGCCGCCTTGTTGCTCCCGGTGTCGCAGTGCCAGCAGAATGCCGATCACGCCATGCAGCGCGGCCAGCGAATCGCCGATCGAGACGCCGACGCGCACCGGCGTGCGGCCGGGCTCGCCGCTGAGATGACGCAGCCCGCCCATCGCCTCGGCAATCACGCCGAAGCCGGGGCGATCGCGGTAAGGCCCGGATTGGCCGTAGCCGGACACCCGCAACATCACGAGGCCGGGATTGATCAACGATAGGGCCTCCCAGCCGAGGCCCCAGCCCTCCAGCGTGCCGGGCCGAAAATTTTCTATCAGCACGTCACAATCGGCTACCAGGCGCCTCACCACGTCTTGTCCCTCGGGTGCACGCAAATCCAGCGTGATCGACTGCTTGTTGCGCGACTGCACAGCCCACCACACGGAAGTGCCCTGGTGCAGCATTCGCCACTTCCGCAACGGATCTCCAGCCGACGGCGGCTCGATCTTGATGACCTCCGCACCGAATTCGGCCAGCAGCCGTCCTGCGAACGGGCCGGCAATCAACTGCCCCAATTCCAGGACGCGTATGCCTTCTAGCGGTCGCTGCATTTGCGTATCTCCATCCATGTTCAAAGTCTGCTCGACATGGTGCGGCTTTCCGGCCATGTTGATAATCTTTGCTTGTTCAAGCACCCTTTCCTGTCGAGAAAGGCGCAACGATATTGGGCCGCCGCCCAGGCCGGCCTTGTCGAAAAAATCTGGCCCCTATCGCAAGATGCTGGCTTCTGCGAGGTGCCGGCGCCCGGGTATGACCCGCGAGCATTCGCATTTGGCGAATGCTTCATTTGCATCGTCCCGATGGTAGGCGAGCGGTCGAGCAGCGATACTTGGACAAATGCAATGCTTCGCGACGAGGCAGGGGCGCCGACGCCGTCCATCCCGACATCGCGACTCGAGCCCGCCAGGGAAAGCCAACGACGCACGATCTCGGCAATATCGAGAACTCGCCGTGCTCCAGCTCGCGAGATTTGCGCGGGTCGTGTCGGCGGGCATGGCGATCGCGAAAACCAGCAGCCCGAACGCGTGGGGAGACAGCGGTGCGCTTCGATACGACAGATTTGCGTTTGTTCGTCGCCGTGGTGGAGGCCGGCAGCATCACGCACGGCGCTGCGCGCGTGAATCTCTCGCTGCCCTCGGCCAGCGCTCGTGTGCGACAGATGGAGGAGACGGCAGGCGTGCCGCTGCTCACACGCGAGCGTCTGGGCGTAAAACCGACGGAAGTCGGTCATACCTTGCTGCAGCATGCGCGTTCGACCTTGCTGGCAATGCAGCGCCTTACCGATGATCTTGGCCAGTTCGCCAGGGGCCTGCGCGGCACGGTGCGCGTGCTTGCCAACACCAACGCGATGACTGAGTTCCTGCCCGATCCGATCGCTCATTTTCTCGCCAGGCATCGCAACGTGAATGTCGCGCTCGAGGAAAGGCTCAGCGCCGATATCGTCGCCGCGTTGATCGACGGCGTGGCGGACATCGGCGTCGTGGCCACGGGCGCCAGCACGGGTGATCTGCAAACCTTTGCCTTTGCCAACGACCGGTTGTGCGCGGTGGTTCCATCGGCCGAGCCGGCATTCGCATCCTTGCGCGGCATCGCATTCAATACCATCCTCGACCACGACTTCATCGCTTACGCGGCCGCATCGGCGCTCCAGACCTACCTCGAGGACCACGCTCGCGCCCTACATCGTCGTATCGAGCCGCGCATCAGGCTCAGCAGCTTCGACGCGATTTGCCGGCTTGTCGAAAACGGTGTGGGCGTTTCGGTCGTACCGGAGTCCGCCGCGCGTCGCTGTCAGCGCACGATGTCGATCCGGTTGTTGCCGTTGCTCGACGACTGGGCCGTCAGGGAAATGCGCGTTTGCGTGGCTGACCGCGATGCAATGCCGGCTTATGCCCGCCTGTTGCTGGAGCATCTGGTGCCATCGCATTGACTTGCCCGATGTTCGCCGCCGCACGCGGCGGTTCGATGGCGTCGACAGCCCGAGCCTATGGATGTGCCAAAGGTGGCGATCGGCAATGCCGCATTGTTCGTCCACTGCGCCGTGCCGACAATGAACCCGTTGCTTTCACCAATAGGAACAACGGTCATGTCTTCTTCCAATGGCATCCCCACGATTCAGTCCCGTAGCTGGCTGTTTACTCCCGCCACGCGTCCGGACAGATTCCCCAAGGCGCTGGCCTCCGGCGCGGACGTGTTGATTGCGGATCTCGAGGATGCGGTTCCAGCCAGCGACAAGGCGATAGCGAGAAACAACGTGAGCAGCGTGCTGAGTCGGCAGGACGGCCGGGACACGGTGCCCTTGCGGTGCCTGGCGGTTCGTATCAACTCACCGTCCTCGACGGAGGGCTTGTCGGACCTTCTGATGCTGGTCAAGGCACACGCGGCGCCGCGTTTCGTGTTGGTGCCCAAGGTCGAGTCCGCGGAAATGGTCAAACAGATTGCGGCCTTGTTCGCTGATGCCGGGCTCGTTTCCAACATTGTGCCGATGATCGAGTCCGCCGCGGGCGTCGATAACGCGGCCGCGATCGCGGTTGCCGCGCCGAGGGTGTCGGCACTGATGTTCGGTGCGGCCGATTTCGCATCCGATGTCGGGGCCCAGCCGGGCGCCTTCGCGCTGCAAGTTGCTCGCAGCCGCGTGGCGGCGGCTTGTGTGACGAATGCGCGTCTCGCGATCGACGCCCCGTGCTTCGCGCTCGGCGATCCCGAGGCCTTGCGCAATGACCTGCGATTTGCCGCCGACAACGGCTTTCTTGCCAAGGCGGCCATTCATCCCTCCCATCTGGCCGCCATCAACGAGATTTTTTCGGTCCTGCCCGAACGCATTGACTGGGCACGTCGAGTCGTTGACGCGGCCGCGAAAGGGGTCGCCATCGTCGACGGTCGAATGGTCGACGAGGCGATCGCGCGAGAGGCGCGGCGGGTGCTCGCCGCGGCCGGATAAGAACTTGTTGAACCCTATATGAAACAGGAGTCGATCATGAGTGAAAACATTTCAGCCTATCGTCGGATCGGTGCGCAGCGCTACCGCGAAACCTCGGGTTTGTACTTCGAGGATTTCGAGCCCGGGAACGTCTATGAACATCGGCCGGGGCGGACCATCACCGACGTCGACAATATTTGGATGACGCTGCTGACGATGAACACGCAGCAGGTTCATTTCGATGCCGCTTATGCGGCCAAGACCGAGTGGAAGAAACTGCTGGTGGACAGCACCTTCACGCTCGCCTTGCTCACCGGCATGAGCGTGCGAACCGTCAGCGCGAAAGTGGTCGCCAATCTGGGCTGGGACAAGGTGCGAGCTACCGCTCCGGTGTTCGCCGGCGACACGCTGTATGCCGAATCGACGGTCCTGTCGCGTCGCGAATCGCGCAGCCGTCCGACCCAGGGCATCGTCACTGTCGAAACCAAGGGGGTGAATCAGGATGGCGTCGGCGTGATGACGTTCGAACGCACCATGCTGGTCTACAAGCGTGATCATTCGCCCGAGTCCGAGGCGAATTACTGATGGAGGACGGCACCATGAAACGCAATGATTCCCTTCAAGGCGCCTATGTGGCGAAGCTCACGTCAGCGACCGAAGCCGTTTCGTCGTTGCGCAGTGGCTCGACCGTCGCGCTGGGCATGGCCATGGCCCAGCCGCCGGCGCTGCTCACCGCCCTGGCTGCGCGGGCGGAAGCCGGCGATGTGGACGACCTCGACGTTTATTACTTTCACGCCGAGTCCTTTCTCAGGACGTCCCTGCTGCGCTATTCGCTGATGGGTCGCATTGTTCCGCACTGCATGTTCATGGGCGAACCCGAACGCGAACTGATCGAGCTGGGTGAGAAGGACGGCGGCCGCAAGGTGGTGTTCTTCGTACCGAATTCTTTCAGCCAGGCTCCACGCCTGTTCGCGGATCACATTCCGGTCGATACGATGCTCGTGATGGTGTCGCCGATGGACCGCAACGGCTATTTCACGTTCGGGACCAACAACGATTATACGAGCACGGTGGCGCGATCCGCGCGTCGCTTGATCGTGGAAGTCAATCCCAACATGCCTCGCGTGTTCGGCCGGTCGCTGTTGCATATATCGGAAGTCGACGCGATCGTCGAGTCGCATGATCCTCTGCCGGAACTTCACCCCAAACCGGCCGGGGTGCTGGAACAGGCGATCGGCGAGCGCATCGCCGAGCTGGTCTCGGATGGAGCGTGCCTGCAAATGGGCATCGGAGCCTTGCCGAATGCGGTATGTGGCGCGCTCGCCGATCATCGTCACCTCGGGATCCATACCGAGTTGCTGACCCCTGGGCTTGTCGAACTCGTCCGGCGCGGGGTGGTCGACAACAGCCGCAAGGCGTTGGATCGCGGTAAATCGGTGTTCACGTTCGCCATGGGCGATCGCGCGATGTACGACTTCATGGACGACAATCCCGCGATCGAGAGTCATCCGGTCGATTACGTCAACGACCCTGCCAATATCGCGCGCAACGACAACATGATCTCCGTGAATTCAACCATCGAGATGGACCTGACTGGTGCCTGCAACTCCGAGCATCTCCATGGGCATCAATTCAGTGCCAGCGGAGGCCAGCTCGACTTTGTTCGGGGGGCTTATGCCTCGCGCGGCGGCAAGTCGATCATCGCATTTTCTTCGACGGCGGCGGGCGGCCGCGTCTCCAAGATCGTCGGTCGCCTGGCGGGCCCAGTCACGACACCACGTACGGATACTCACCTCGTGGTCACCGAGCATGGCGTTGCGAACCTGAAGGGGTTGTCGTCCACCCAGCGGGCGATGGCCTTGATCCGGCTAGCGCATCCCGATTTCCGGGATGCGCTGCAGGCTCAGGCTCGAGAACTTCACCTTATCTGAGCGGAGGCTGCCATGGTACGAACCATCGCCGATTACTTGGCGAAAACGCTATCCGACGCTGGCGTCGAACGGATCTGGGGCGTCACGGGCGACAGCCTGAACGGACTCTCCGACAGCCTGCGCCGGCTCGGCAAGATCACGTGGTCGCATACGCGCCACGAGGAAACCGCCGCTTTCGCGGCCGGCGCCGAAGCCGCGGTGACGGGCAAGCTCGCCGTCTGCGCGGGCAGTTGCGGCCCAGGCAACCTGCACCTGATCAACGGCCTGTTCGACTGCCAGCGCAACCATGTGCCGGTGCTCGCGATCGCGGCGCACATCCCGTCCTCGGAGATCGGGCTCGGCTACTTCCAGGAAACGCATCCGCAGGAGTTGTTTCGCGAATGCAGCCACTTCGTCGAGCTGGTGAGCCACCCGAAGCAGTTCCCGCGCGTGCTCGATCGGGCGATCCGCACCGCGATCGAGGAACGCGGCGTGGCCGTGATCGTGCTGCCCGGCGACATCGCGCTGGAGGCGGTACCCGAAGCCACGCCGGGCCAGGTCAGCTACGAGGTCACGGCGAGCGTGCCGCCGGCGGCCCGGCTCGACGCGCTGGCGGCGTTGCTCGAAGGCTCGGAGCGCATCGCGCTGTTGTGCGGCAGCGGCTGTGCCGGCGCGCACGACGAGGTGGTGGCGCTGGCCGACACGCTCGGCGCGCCGATCGTCCATGCTTTGCGCGGCAAGGAGCATGTCGAATGGGACAACCCGTTCGATGTCGGCATGACGGGCCTGATCGGCTTCAGCTCGGGCTACCACGCGCTGAAGTCCTGCGACACGCTGGTGATGCTCGGCACCGATTTCCCGTATCGCAATTTCTACCCGGCCGACGCCAAGGTGGTGCAGATCGACCATCACGGCGCGGCGATCGGCAAGCGCGTGCCGGTCGACCTGGGCCTGGTCGGTGACGTCAAGGCGACGCTCGCGGCCTTGCAGGGTCGCCTCGCGCGCAAGACCGACCGCCACTTCCTGGAAGCTGCGCGCAAGCACTATACCGACGCGCGCGAGGGGCTCGACAGCCTCGCGCGGCCCTCGCCGGGCGATGCGCCGATCCATCCGCAATACCTGACGCGGCTGGTCAGCGATCTGGCGGCCGACGACGCGGTGTTCAGCGTCGACGTCGGCACGCCGACGCTATGGGCCGCGCGCTACCTGGAGATGAACGGCAAGCGCCGGCTGCTCGGCTCCTTCAACCACGGCTCGATGGCCAATGCATTGCCGCAGGCACTCGGCGCGCAGGCGGCGCTGCCGGGGCGCCAGGTGGTCGCGCTGTGCGGCGACGGCGGCCTGTCGATGCTGATGGGCGAGCTGCTGACGGCGCGCCAGTTGAAGCTGCCGCTCACGCTGGTGGTGTTCAACAACAGCTCGCTGGGTTTCGTGTCGATGGAGATGAAGGCCGGCGGTTATCTCGACAACGATACGCGCCTGGCCGATACCGACTACGCCGCGATCGCGCGCGGCGCCGGCATCGACGGAATTCGCGTCGAGCGTTCGGAGGAACTGGAGGCGGCGCTGAAGGATGCGTTCTCGCGTCCGCATCCGGTGCTGGTGGACGTGCGCATCGCGCGCCAGGAGATCGCGCTGCCGCCGAAGATCGAATGGGCGCAGGCGAAGGGCTTCAGCCTCTACATGCTGAAGGCCGTGCTGAACGCGAAGGGCAACGAGGTGGTGGAACTGGCAACGACCCTATTCCGCTGAGGCCGGCTCTCACGACTTGGTCCAGGCCGGCGCCGATTCCGGGCCGGCCTTTACGCCGCTGCGGACGATGATCGACGATGTCCGGTGCTTTCGGTCCACCGCGCCATACCGGATATCAGATAAAAGAACCCCGAAACTTGCCGGCGATGGTCTTGCTGGTCCATTCGCGCAGCTTGCCGAGAATCAGTGCGGCTCAAACAGGCATATCGTTATTGGTGTTCGCGAATTCCGCGCGAAGCCGATCCGTGTGCTCTCCAAGGCGAGGCGCCCGAGCAAAGCGCCGCGCATCCCAGGGGGCACGCACGGGTGGCGCGATCATCTGCAGTTCCACTCCGTCGGTCTGCATCGGCCAGGTGCGCAGCGCCGGATGCTCGATCAGTTCCGCTATATTGCGCAGCTGGCCATATGCAATGTTTGCCTCGCCCAGGAGCTGGAGCGCCTCATTGAGCGAGCGGCGCGCGAAGGCCTCGCCGATCCGTGCGTCGAGTTCCGCTCGATAGCTGACCCGTGCGTTATTCGAGGCGAAGCGCGGGTCGTCTGCCAGTGCCTCGTCGCCCAAAAACACGGTGCAGAATCGACGCCATTCGCGCTCGTTCTGGATGCTGATGACGATCTGGCGTCCGTCGCTCGTGCCGTAAGCGCCGTATGGCGCGATCGAAGGATGCTTGAGTCCTTGCGGTGACGGCGCCCCTCGACCGTAGCGTTCGTGTACATAGGGCACGGTCATCCAATCCGCCGCACCGTCGAACAGCGATACCGAAACGCCGGAGCCTTTGCCGGTGCGGGCGCGTAACGCCAGCGCCGACAGCACCGCAATGGTCGCGTTCATGCCGGCACCAATGTCGCAGATTGATACGCCGATGCGCCCGATGGCCTCCGGCGCGCCGCTGATGCCTACCAGGCCGCTTTCGCATTGCACGAGAAAGTCGTATGCCTTGAGTGCGCCCACCGCCTCACTGTCGCCATAGCCGGTGATATCGCAGGTAATCAGGTGGGGATGTCGTTGGCGAAGTGCCGCGCTGTCGAATCCCGCGCGTGTCAGTGCACCCGGTGCGAGGTTTTGCACGAATACGTCGGCGCGTTCGATCATGCGGCGGAGCAGGGCCGCATCCTCCGGTCTTTTGAAGTCGAGCACCATCGACTCCTTGCCGTGATTGGTCCAGAGGAAGTAGGAAGAGTCACCGTTGGCGGCGTCGTCGTATCCTCGCGCGAAATCGCCTTCGGCTCGCTCGATCTTGATCACTCTGGCGCCCATGTCCGCCAGTCGACTCGTGCAGAGCGGTGCAGCAAGCGCCTGTTCGATCGTCACGATGGTGAGGCCGGCGAGCGGCAATGGCTGGCCGGTGCGGGTGTCGCTGTTCATGTTCGTTTTCATCCAATCGGTCGATGTGAGGCGAGTATCCGTTTTACTCGCCGGATGGACCATCGAGAAGATTCAAACTCGGCGTTTGCCAAACGCGAATGCAGACAGCACAATTCACGTCGAACCGGGGGAAGGGCAATGCGCTTTGATCTGACAGATCTGGAGGTATTTCTCGCAGTAGCGGAAGAGGGTAGCGTTACGCGCGGTGCGCAACGCTGTCATCTCGCGCCATCGTCAGTCAGCCTGCGAGTCAAGGGCTTGGAGGAGATAGTCGGAGTTGTTTTGCTCCAGCGGTTCGCCCGCGGCGTGGTACCCACTGCCGCGGGACGCATCGTAATGGAGCACGCCCGGCACTGTGTTGCCCGAATGGAACAGATGAACGCTGACTTGTTGCCATTTACGAACGGGCTGATCGGCCACGTGACCCTGTTCGCGAACAACAACGCGATCAGCTCTCATCTGCCCGACGACCTTGCGCGGTTTTTCGAGGTATTCCCGCAGGTGCGGATCTCGCTGGAGGAAAGGCTCAGCCACGATATCGTGTCAGCCGTTGCTTCGGGACGCGCGGACCTGGGGATCGTCGCGCTGGAAGCCGTGCATCCCGATCTGGACTTCATCCCGTATCGTGAGGATGAATTGGTGGTGGTGGCCCCACGGGGAAGCGATGTCGGCCGGCGAGAGAAGATCACGTTCGCCGACTGTCTCAGTCGCCCATTTATCAGCCTGCAGCCCGGAGCCGCGCTGCATACTTTCCTGATGAACCATGCTCACGCGCTAGGGGGAAGGCTCGACGTGCGAGTCCAGGTGTCCAGCTACGGGGCTATCGTGAAGCTGGTCTCCTCGGGGGCCGGGATCGGAATCGTGGCGCGCTCGGCAATGGACGATGGCACGAATTCCGTCGTTTCGGTGGTCCGGCTTTCCGACACTTGGGCACGGCGGGATCTTCGTGTGTGTGTCCTGCGAAACGGGGAGGCGGTCAATCCATTCCGTGACCGCTTACTGTCAACCCTATGCGGACCCAGTTCCGTGTACGGCAATACCGGGCTGTCAACCTGAACCTCGATCGTGACGCCGGGATTCGCGGCCGTGACAACTGCATTGGTAGCCGACGCATTCGCAGCCGCGATCGGCGCCTTCGCCTCCGGTCAGTTCGAGCACGCGCGTCTGGGCGCTCGCAGGGCTCGGCCTCACGCAGAAATCGTGGCGGGAAGTCGCGAAAGGCAGCTTCGGCGAATCCTCCGGCTGCGGAAGCGCTCAGTGTTCCAGCAGCTCGCGAAATTCCGTCGCGACGAAGCTGGCAAAGGCCCTTGCCGAAGGTTTTGAGCTGCGGCCAGCCGGCAAGATGACATGGACGTCTGCCGATCCCATTTCCCAGGCCGGCAATATCCTGACCAGGGATCCAATTTCCAAATCGTGCCGAAATCCTAGCTCACCGGATGAGGCGATTCCAAGACCTGCCACGGCTGCGGCGATGACGGCCTCGTTCCCGCCGATTATCAGTTTCCCCTCGGCACGAATCGTGGCTTGGAGGCCACCCTTGCGAAACGTCCACGCATCTGCCCCCCGCGCAGCGCAGCCGATGATGAGACGGTGCATCTCCAAATCCGAGGGCTTGCGCGGCATCCCGGCCGCCTGCAGGTAAGCGGGCGACGCCACAGCCATGCGACGAATGACTCCGATCTTCTTGGCGAAAGCTACCGTCGAATCGGATGGGGGGCCAACCCGTATCGCGATGTCAATCGAGTCTGTAACGAGATCTTGCCGCTCGTCCGTCAGTACGAACTCGACACGAAGAGCAGGATGAGCATCGGTAAATCGCGCCAGTCGAGGCAAGATGGTACGAGCCGCCATCGACGACGACAAGGCGACGCGCAAGATACCGCGCAGTTCGCCTGTTCCTCTGGCCGCGTGGTCGGCCTCTTCCATCGCGGCAATTATCAATTCAGCACGTGCGAGGTATTCAAGCCCTGCATCGGTGGGCGTGACAACGCGCGTTGTCCGAGTCAGCAACGAGACTCCGACACGCTTTTCCAGCTCATGGACAATGCGTGACACGCTGGGTTGGGAGTACCCCGTTTCTCGTGCGACGGACGAGAAGCTTCCCAGCCGGGCGACCCGTACAAACAATTGAAGGGCCAGAAACCTATCATTCATTTTTCGAATAAGTCCTACTCTGAATTTGGTACTACAGCGAAAATTCAAATGATGCAAGTATAGGCGCAAGTCACCGCCCCGCGATCCCGTTGATGATTGGCCCACTTCCATCCCGCGTTCGGGGGGCTGAAATCCCGGAGCATGCAAAATGAGAGCACGCGTCAAATGTCACTTTTTTCGTCATTCAAACTAGGTCAGTTAGATCTCCCGAACCGAATCGTCATGGCCTCGATGACTCGCGGCCGCGCGCGAAATTCAGGCCTCGTCCCCACCGAGTTGCATGCTCGGTACTACAGTCAGCGTGCCACCGCTGGACTGATCGTGACAGAGGCCGTTTGGGTCAGTCCCAGGGCAATCGGCTTCACCAACGTTCCAGGCCTGTTCACTTCAGAGCAGGTCGCTGGCTGGCTCAGGGTCACGGATGCGGTCCACGCAGCAGGTGGCCGGATTTACGCGCAACTTGCGCATTCAGGGGCTGTTTCTCATCCCGACTTCTTCGGCGGAGCGCTTCCTCTCGCACCTTCGGCCATCAACCCACGGCTGCAATCGTTCACCCCAGGAGGGTTCAAGCAAACTGTGACCCCTCGTGCAATGACCCTGACCGACATTCGCGAGACTATCGGTGAATATGCCGCCGCCGCTCGTAATGCCCGCATAGCCGGATTCGACGGTGTAGAACTGCATGCTGCCACGACCTACTTGCTGCCGGAATTCCTCAACAGTGCATTGAATTTGCGAACGGACGATTACGGTGGCAGCGCGGAAAACCGCTCACGTATCGTTCTCGATGTGCTTGATGCATTGATAAGGGAGTGGGGACCCGGCCGCATCGGGATCAAAGTTGCTCCCGTCTTCGAGATGGGTGGTTTCGGGCCGACTTCGGAGACCGTGGCGACCTACGATTACCTCGCCAGCCGGCTCGATCTCCTACCTTTGTCCTATTTGCAGATCGTGCGCGCCGCACGTGATTTAAGTGGCACTCCGGTAGAGAGGCTGCAGGATACAGTCAGGTACTTCCGCGCTCGGTACAGGGGGGCGCTTATTGCGAATCTTGGTTTCAACCAGATTACCGCCAGCGAAATCATTGAATCCGGTCTGGCCGACCTCGTATCCTTCGGCACTCCTTTTATTGGCAATCCTGATCTTGTCCGGAGATTTCGACGCAATTTACCAATTGCGTCGTCCGAGCGCAGCACATATTACCAAGGGGATGCGCAAGGGTATATCGACTACTCTCCAATCGATTGAATTCCACTCTTGCATGAAATGCTGGTTTGATGCGGGAAGCATGTTGAGCTTGAAAATCGGGCTTGTAGCGATCGTTGATCGGGTAGCAGGCGGTGAGTATTGACATGCCCATTGATAAATGAGTGGAGAAAGCCTGATCCGGGAAAGCGCAGATCGTGGCACGTAGTTGCCTGGATACCTGTGCGTCAAGCTGGCGTCGGAGTCTGATATCCGTCCAAAAGCGGGGGCGGCAGCGCCCTACGCGATTTAACGAGCCTGCCAAAGTTGCCGTTGGATCAATCATCATTTTCGGAATCTGCTGAAATGGCAACGACCATTCAAATACGGACGCTTCTCGCGGTTGTCCTATCCCTGCTCGCATTGCTTTTGTTTCTGGTCGGCTTCGGCGGCGTTTACGGCATTCACTCGACCAATCGTGCGTTGTCCGATACATCGGACAACGTGCCGACCGTCATCGCGGTCCAGCAGCAACGAGAGTTCATCGCGCAGGCACAGATCGAACTTGACCGAATGGCTGCCGCGGGCGACGCCACTATGGCGGAGTCGAGATTGCGATCAGCTCAGGCACTGATCGATCAATCAGATAAGGCTTGGGCCACATATCTGCGCTATCCATCCGATGCCGTCGAAAAGCGGCTCGCCGATGCTGTCATGCGAACGCGTCGCGATCTGATCGACATCGGGCTCACGCCGACGATTGCTGCGCTGCGTGTTGGCGACAGGCATGCCGCGGTCGAACTACTGTTTGACACGATGCCAAGACTTTACCGTCCGTTCAGCGACGCTACCGGGAAACTCTCGCAATTCCAGGTCGACGATTCTGCGGAACTGTTGGCGATAAGCGAAGCTCGTGAGAAGACGACATCGTCGCTCACGATCAGCGCTACGCTGGTCGGGTTGCTGTGCGCATTTGGATTTTGGTTCATGCTGCGTCGCGCGATTGCCAAGCCGCTCTCGGCCGCTATTAGACACTTTGGAGCGATCGAGAAAGGGGATCTGACGTCGCATATCGAGATTGTGCGCGCCGACGAATTTGGCGCATTGCTGGGCAGCCTGCGCAGTATGCAGATGAGCTTGCGAGATACGGTTTCGACTGTCCGCGATGGCGTTGATCATGTCGCCGATGCAGCGGTGGAAATTGCCGCTGGCAGCGACGACCTGTCGAAGCGAACGGAGCGACAAGCGTCTTCGTTGGAGGAGACCGCCGCGAGCATGGAAGAACTGAGTGCGACGGTGCAACGCAACGCTGCGAGCGCGGGCGAAGCGAACCTGCTTGCCGATGCGGTTAAACACAGTGCGCGTGGCGTTGCCGATGCTGTGACGCTGCTGTCGAAGACGATGAAGGAACTTGAACAAGGGTCCGGGACGATTGCCGAGATCACCGCGGTAATTGAGAGCATCGCGTTCCAGACAAACATCCTCGCTTTGAATGCGGCGGTGGAGGCTGCGCGCGCTGGCGAGCGCGGGCGTGGCTTTGCCGTGGTTGCAACTGAAGTGCGTGCGCTTGCGAAACGATCGAGCAACGCGGCCAAGGAGATCAAAGAGCAAATCGATGGGTCAGTGTTGCGCGTCAAGAGGGGCGCGACGCAGGCGGATGGCGCGTTCCGTCAGATGATCGACATGCTTGCGTCAACTGACCGCGTTGCGAATTTGCTCGGCGAGATCGCCGATGCATCCAGCGAGCAGGCCCACGGTATCCTGCAAGTCACGGCTGCGATCGCGCATATGGATCAGGTGACACAACAGAATGCCGCGCTAGTGGACGAAGGCGCTGCGGCATCATCATTGATGAACCAACAGGCGAACAGGATGCGCGAGGTGGTTGCCGGCTTTCGCTTTTGATCCCTTGCTACCGATCGACGTTGCGGCGCTGCCGAAAGGCAATCCAAAAAATTGGATGTTGAATCCCGGCTGCAGTGATATTAGCGGGTGATCATGGGGGACCAAGGTTCTGTAATTCGTAGCATTTTCCGTAGTCCCGTCGCGGTGGCACGCATGTCGATGCCGAGCGGCGCAACGGTGCCATGCTACCTGGAGAGGTGCGAGCGGTCGTGATTGACTGGAGTGAACATGTACGTGTCTTGCAAAATTTCACCGTGTAATGTGTGTGGTCAACCTCAGGTGCAGGACTGATTTTAAAAAATATCCTCACCAAGCCTAACGTTGTTTATTGTCGTGCCGTTATTGGTGGATAGGCTGGGTCGCAACAGGCACCTTTTAATCCAATATTAAATAAAAAATTATTTGATCATGACGACAATATCATCAATGAATGCGGGAATGCTTTCGGCCCTATATGAGGCTCCGGGCGCAGCAGGAATCCCCGGGGGAAGTGGGGAGCCACTGGTAAACAGTGGTGGTGGCTCGACCATCGTTACTATTCCGTCTCGAGTCAGCCAAGCACTCCATATATATCTGCCCGATGGTACGGTCATCGGGCCTGATGCAGCGGTAGGGGCGGTCGCAAGCGTCAATTGGCAGAATAACGGCGGTGATCCCGTTTCCGATGTCATGGCGGCCGACTACATGTCGAATTCGATATCAGGGCAATTCAACAATCTAGGCAGTGCGTTGCTTGAGCGATTCACATCCACGGGAAGTAACTTTTCGCAGTCCGTGACGGTTTCTGCTGCCAATGGAAGCCCGGCAAATGCACTTGGTGCGCAAGGCGTGCAGGGTGACATCAATCTGGTCGTTCAGACAGTGAGCGGCGCGAGCGTGAGCATTGAGCTGAGCAGCAAAAATGGCACGTTGGGCGTGAGTGTGAATGGTACTGGAACACTTAGCGATGCCGATCGCACGGCGCTGTCAAAATTGGCAGACGGATTCCAGCAAGCCATTGATGGCTTGTCCGGCTCACCGCCCGCCCTCAATTTGACTGGACTGACACAGTATGATTTTTCTGTCCTGTCATCAGTCAATCTGCAGTACAGCGTTAGCGGTGACGGAGCCGACAACCGTTCGGCGAATATTTCGTTAAGCGACACGAAGCGAACTGTCAACATCACGGATTCCGCAGGTACGGTCAACCTGAGCGTTGACGCTGCGAGCGCTTCCGCATTGGGTTCGAGCACTCAGCAGAGTGCCGCGATCACGAGCTATTTGGCGCAATTCGATCATGCCAACCAGGAAGGTCGCGGGAACAGTGCTGTGATGAATCTCTTTAAAGACGCGTTCACACAGTTAAACGGAAATATGAGCACGCCATCGCAGCAAATCCCGGGCACGGACAACCAACCATGGCTTGAACAAGCGGCGCATTCGATGCTGACGGGATTGCCTGATTTCACCGGATCGGTAACGAACACTCCGGTGCAGTCCAACCCGGTGCTACCGAAGCAGACTGATGACTTTTCTTACCAAGTTTCCCAAACTACTCAAGTTGATGGACAAGCGTCGCAGGAGGCGATCATTCAAAACCAGCAGTCGCGTCTGAGCGCTTCTTATCACACGGCACTAGATGGCGGTTCTCTGAAAAAGCCTCTTAGCGCCGCATCGGATAGTCAGAGCTACGACTATGCCCATGTCAGCGACGTGGCGAGCAGCACGGTCAGCTTGCTGACCGAGAAAGGTAAGCTGAAAAATGCGAATTTGCGAAAATCCGAGAACGAATCTACCGAGATTGCCCAATTTTTACACGGCGTGAAGGCGTCGGATGTCACGACGCCTCATAGCACGACTGAATCGAAGGATTTGCGCAGTTTGCTGACGCCCATGTTGAACAATGGTCAGGCTGCGGCGAACGGTGTCGGGTGGCGGCAACTGCTGTCGACCCTACACGGAATGATCTTGTTGAGTTCTGGCTCGATTGCTAATTAAAATAGAGCGGGCATAGTTGTTCGTTGACACGGCCGATCGCTGAGGGAGGCCGTGTCGCTGGTCTATCACCTTGGCGTAATGAAAAGCAAGAAAATTGGCGCACGTTCTAACTTGGGAGACACCGGCACGGAGTTGCGTAGTTCGGCCAGCCGGCGCCTAGGAGATAAAGTCCAAATAATGGAGTGCCATTCCACCGCTGACGCTGTACATAAAAATAGGCAAGCCACTTGCCGCCACTTGGTGTTTTTGAAGCTTCTTAATAAAATTTTCAAACGCCGGTTTGCTTGCCTCCCAGGTGGCGCGGCCTTCCGATAGTGAGGTTCCGTTGGTCACAGGGTTCCATACCAATCCAACAAGCGCATCCTTGCGTATCTGGCAGGCACGGACTTCGTTGTGTTCGATATGAGTCTTGCCTGCTAGCTCGGCACGCATCTTCCGCATGTCCCTCTCAGTTTCGTCAGGCGTTTTCGCCAGGGTGTTTGGGGGAAAACGCTTGTTCGAGCTCATGTCGATCAGGGAGTATTCGACGAACCGGTCTTTGGTCTTCGTCCAGTCGACAATCAGTGCGACCGCCCGTTTTCCATTGTCCGGAGCAAACTGGTACAAATACTGGGGAATGGTCGGATGCACATAGGTCCACGAATCGCCATCTAGGTTTCCGACGAGGCGGGTGCGTTGGTTAAAGGAAATAGTGGCGTCGGTCAGGCACTGACAATTTTTCATTTGGACAGTGCGTATCCAAAGTCCGTGCTCTTCAAAAGTGCGCTGAATTTCCACTGCACGATCCCTGCCGAGGTCGGATCGGATCCGCACCGTCGGCACGGATCCCTGCTGTGCTGCAGGAGACGGCGGGCCACGTCGAGGCGAGAGGTGAGAGGGTTTCGGTGGCACGCGGGGCGGCCCGGAAGTCGGCTCGGGTGGATTGGCTCCAGCGACGCGGGGCCGTGGCGAGGAGGTCGCACTGCTACCAGCCGCTCTCAGCATCGGAGCCGAAAGGGAGGGCTGCGACATTGCCGCGGCTGGGCGTGGAGACACTCTACCCGCTTGCGTACCGGATGGATCCGAGATCGTCCCCGCACTGTTCGGGAGCGACGGCGGCCCACCGTTTCCCTCAGTCACAAACTGCACTGTCCCCAATCGGCCACATGATGGACACCGGATCTTCACCATCGCTAACTGATGGCCGCAATTCAGACACTTGTGCATTTTTCTCTTTCAATACTAATCTTACTGTGTCAGTAAATTCATGCCACTATAGAAGCTCCTTCATCTACGGCGTGGGGAATGATGGACTGGGAGACGTCATTCGAGTTGTATCTGGGACATTTGTGCGAAGCGCTTGAGCATAACGATCGGGAAGCAGGATTGAGGGGCTATTGCCAAGGGCTGATGCTGCCAATTCGACGCAAGAGCGTCGAGCCGCTGGCGGCACATCTGGAACCGGAGCATGTGAGCGCGCGACACCAGTCGCTGCATCATTTCGTGGCGAAGTCGGGATGGTCCGATACGGCGCTGCTTGAGCAAGTGCGGCGTTGGGTGCTGCCGCACATGGACCCGACTGATGGGTTGTACTGGATCATTGACGACACGGGATTTCCCAAGAAGGGCAAGCATTCGGTCGGCGTGGCGCGGCAATACTGCGGCCAGTTGGGCAAGCAGGACAACTGCCAGGTTGCGGTGAGTCTGTCGGTGGCGACGGAAGACGCAAGCCTACCAGTGTCGTATCGACTGTATCTGCCGCGTGAATGGAGCGACGATCCCGCGCGACGACAGAAAGCAGGCGTACCCGATGAAATTGAGTTTGCAACCAAACCGGAGATTGCGACTGAGCAGTTGCGCGAAGCACGGCAAAGCGGCGCGCCCGACGGTATCGTGTTGGCCGATGCCGGCTATGGAGACGACACCTCGTTTCGCGAAGCCGTTAGCGAGTTCGGGCTGCAGTATGCGGTGGGAATTCGCTCGAACACGCGTGTATGGGCGCCGGGCACCGCTCCTCTACCGCCCGAGCCCTCCACGGGGAAATCGGGCCGGCCGCGTAGCTTGTTAAGGCGCGCGCCCGGACATGAGCCGATCGGAGTCAAGGATCTGGCCTCGACGCTCGATGCCTCGCGCTATCGCAACGTGATATGGCGCGAAGGCACGTGCGCCGCGCTCAGTTCGCGCTTTGCCGCCGTGCGAGTGCGTGCCTCACACCGCGATTATTGGCGGTCCACACTGCGCGATGAGGAATGGCTGCTAATCGAATGGCCTGAAGGTGATGCGGAGCCACTCAAGTATTGGCTTTCGACTATGCCCCCGGACACGACGCTCGAACGCATGGTTCATGTCGCCAAGATGCGCTGGCGTATCGAGCGGGACTATCAGGATCTCAAGCAGGAATTCGGCCTGGGACACTTCGAAGGGCGCGGTTGGCGTGGATTCCATCACCATGCATCGTTGTGTGTCGCCGCCTACGGGTTTCTTGTTGCTCAACGCCTCATTCAAGGCGACAGTAAAAAAAACTCCGCGATCCGCGACCCATTTGCCTTACCCTCGGATTACGTGCCACGCGGGTCCCCAGCGCGCGCAGCGCCACGTAGCTGATTCCATCACCACGCTGCGCTGGCGTATCGCCGCGTACATCGCGCGTCGGCTCCTGCGATGTCCGTTTTGTTCAGCGTTTAAGATTAATTTTTTGACACAGTAAGACTAAGAAGCTGTTGCGAAATTAGTTAAACGTTGACTTGAGTCGGGTCCAGCAAATCAAGGCGCAAGCCAGGGACAGAAAGGCTTCATGGACATGGGCATAACGTTCGTAGCGAATCTTCAGGCGTCGAAACGAGTGAAGCCATGCAATCGAACGCTCGACGGGCCAACGCGTTTTGCCCAGACCACTGCCATGGGGCGAGCCAATCTTTGCGAGCATCGGTGTAATGCCGCGCTGTCTCAAACGCTGTCGATGTGCTTCCGAGCTGTAGCCCCGGTCACCCTGAACGATTTGAGGTTTATGCAGTGGGCGTCCTCGCTTGCCTCGAATGTGTGGAATGGCATCGACGAGTGCATCAAGCTGGGTGAGGTCGTGGCGGTTCGCCCCGCTCAGGATGACCGCGAGCGGGATACCTTTCGCGTCGACGATGAGGTGGTGTTTGCTGCCGAGCTTGCGCCGGTCCGTTGGATTCGGGCCGGTTTTTTTCCCGCCAGCATCGCGCGAATCGACGAACTGTCTACCAGCGCTCGAGACAGATCGATTTCTCCACGACGCCGCAGTTCGGCCAGCAACGTTTCGTGGATGCGTTGCCAGACTCCTGCTTCTTGCCATGCAACGAGTCGGCGCCAGCAGGCGGTGCCTGAACCGCATCCCATCTCTTGCGGGAGCAGATTCCACGCAATGCCCGAACGCAGCACGAACACGATGCCGGTTAAAACGGCTCGGTCGGGTGTCGGCTTTCGACCCGCATATTGGCGATTGCGCGGTGCTCGCGCAGGCAGCAGCGGTTCGATGAGTGACCACAATTCGTCGTCTATCAGTTCTTTAGGCATCGCTTTCTGTCGGGCAAAACAAGACAGAAAGTTAACACCAAGTCGGAAAAGTTTAACAGACCCAAAACTTAATTTCGCAACAGCTTCTAAGTAGGGGCGATATAGCGCCACGCTCACAGGCGCCGTTGCTTAGGTAATACGAGCGATCCACGTTAGGTGGGCCGAGGCTGCACGAATGGATGTTGATGCACCGTGCAAGGGACGGCGTGCAGCATCCATAGACTTATCGAACGCTTGGCTGTTGGTTTTTATTCCACCTGCGGCGCGGTCGGCTGTAACGGACTCCCAGCCATTCGATTTCAGACTTGGTATGCAGCACATTCCCGAATGGGTGTCCCACGGCAGCCAGCATTACGTCGCACTCAAACTCAATGTCGTTGCTATGGCCGGCCGTCGTGGCCGCCCAGCTCATGGCTTCTCGGACATGGCAATCGAGCGCGAACGTCACGCGCAACCGCTCGCCCGGCATCGACGGTTACGACGTGGCGCGTCGCCTGAGAGGCAGCGCTGATACCCGGTTGGCGATCCTGATCGCGTGGTCCGGGGTCACTTCGCGTGCCGCCATGGCGACGGCCCGCGAAGCAGGATTCGATGCGCATTGTGCGAAGCCGCTGGCGCCATCGCGAATCCTGGGCACCTTGCGGCGCGCGGTGGATCGCGGTCGCGGCGCGGCGGAGCGGTAGGGAAAGATGGGCAGGACGCGCCGCACCATGCTCGCCACGGGGGCTGCTGTGCAGGCACCACGAGGCGGCGGCACAGGCACGAGGCGCCTGCGCCGCCGCGGGCTTACGCCGTCTTGCCTTCGCCGAGGTCGGCACCCGTCATCGGGTCCGAATCTGGATCCGATTCGAGGCGGGCGGCCATGGCTTCGAGCGCTGCGGCCTGTTCGGCATCGAGATCGACGGAAGCACTGCCGTCGCCGCCGTCGATGGCCGGTTCCCCGAAGCGCCATTCGAGTTCCTCTCCGCTATTCCAGGGCCCCGGATCCGGCGGGCTGTCGATCGACATGCGCAGATAGAGCCGGTCGTATGGCGGGACCGGCGGCAGCTTGCCGGGCGGGAAGTTCGCGGAAATCGCGTACAGCGCTTTCTCGAACGACTTTTGATGCGCGACTTCGCGCGTCATCAGGAAGCCGAGCGCATCGCGCACTCCAGCGTCGTCGGTGACGTTGATCAGGCGTTCGTAGATGATCTTGGCGCGCGCCTCCGCCGCGATGTTCGAACGCAGGTCGGCGGTAGGTTCGCCGATGGTGTCGAGGTAGGCCGCCGACCAAGGCACGCCCGCCGAGTTCGTCAGCGGGGCGCCGGCGCCATAGAGCACCTGCGTGAGATGGCTGTCGTTGCCGGCCCCGTGAAGCTTGCGGTATGCCTCGGCCTGGGTGTCCACCGCTTCCGCGAGTTCGCCCTTCGCGCCCCGGTTCAGCATCGCGACCATCGAGCCGATCACCTCCAGGTGACTCAGTTCCTCGGTAGCGATGTCGAGCAGCAGGTCCTTGCGGCCCGGGTCCTCCTCGGTGATGGCCTGGGTGAAATAACGCATGGCCGCGGCGAGTTCGCCTTGCGGTCCGCCGAATTGCTCCAGCAGCAGGTTGGCCAGCCCCGGGTTCGGGGTGGCGACGCGCACGGTGTATTGCAGCTTCGAGTGATGGCTGAACATATGCCCTCCGGGCAGGTACTGTAGGGAGCGCCGGCCATCGTCAACCGGCGGTGATACGTTGGGGATTGCGGGGCTCCGGGCGGAACGTCGATGTCGCGCGGGGTACCTGGGCCGGCTGCACAGGATGTGTGCCGGCAGGCGCTGTCGAACTCAGGTGCCGACCGCCTTGGCGTTGCCGGAGGTTTGGGCGAACTTCGTGAGCTTGAGATCGGCCGCCTTCTCTTCTTCGAGCGTCTCGGCCAGCAGCGTGGCCGCCGAGTCGAGCCCGAGTTGCCGGGCCAGGGCGCAAAGGCTGCCGTAGGCGGCGATCTCGTAGTGCTCGACCTTTTGCGCGGCCGCCACCAGGCCGATATCCAGCACCGGGCCCTTCTCGATCTCGTCGATCAATTCCTGGCCTTCCTCGATGAGGCCTTCCATCGCCACGCATTTCATGCGCTTCAGGCGCAGGCCGCAAGTCTCGACCACCTGGTCGATACGTTGCACCTGGCCCTGGGTTTCCTCGAGGTGCGTCTTGAAGGCCTCGACGAGTTCCGGCTCGGTTGCCGCGCGAGACAGTCTCGCCAGCGCGCGCGTCAGTTGCTTCTCGGCGCTGTAGATATCGGACAGCATGTGGATGAACAGATCGTCCACGGTTTTGCGGTGTGCCATGACAAGCTCCTCTCGGCGTGTGGGGACGCCATGAATGGCGCACGGGGCATGCCCGGCCGTGGTTCGCGGCTTGGTGCGATAGCGAACTGACGCACCCGTCGTCTCTCGGCTAGAGGCTGTTTCAGGAGGTTGGCCACGAGTCGTGCGGTATCAGCGCCAGTACGTATCGGGTGCCTGCGCGTTGTCGGTTGCAGTGACGGCTCGGCGTGGCTCGCGGTGGCGTTCGACGTGCCGGCCTTGAGCGTCGAGGCTCGCAACGTCGGCGTGGCGCGCGCCGCCGGCGCGGAGCACCTGTTGCAGCTCGGCGCGCGCTGGCCGGCCTTCACCGATGCCGACGGCCGTGTCGCGCCGGACTGGCTGGCCGCGCCACTGTCGCTCGGTGCGGCTGCGGCGGCTCCGGAGCCCGGTGGACGTTCGCCCCTGTTCGTGGTCCCGCCGCATCTCGACGATTCGGCATTCGGCTGCGCGGTGCTGCTCGCGACGCCCGCTGGATGTGCCTCGCGGGAGAAACCTGCTGCCGGAGCGGGAACGTGCTCACGCCTGACGATGTGGCTGGGGCCGGCCCCGTTTGTCGGGCCTGTTTGGCAGAGCGTTTTTACTTGCTTGTGTCAATTCTCCTTTCCCGGAACGCCGCATCGAATCGGAAGGCATACAGGCATCGGGCTCCGAGGTGCTGCGAAACCGTACGGAACCAGCAACAAGAGATGTCGGTGAGACCAGCGGTGCCGCAGCGCCGCTCATTGAGTTCGAGAGGCCGATCGGCGTGCTCATGACGATTGCTGGCCGAACCGGAAGGTCTGCAGCGCGCAGACCGTTCGTCGTTGCGGCACAGCCCTGGCCGCGACGGTCTTGTTGACCAGGACGCGGCGATTGCCACGGTGCTCGATGTGCGGTATCTCGATGGTCATCGAGATGCGGCAGGCACATGTCACGCTTGACGGCCATGTGTCGCCCGCCAACTGCATTGCGTTCGTTACGGATTGGCGAGCCGGTTGTACAGCGTCTTGAGGCTGATGCCGAGCATGTCGGCTGCGTATGACTTGACGCCGCCACAATGCGCCACCGTGGCGGCTACCAGGCGGCGATCCATTTCGTCGAGCGGCGTTGCCAACGGCACCCACACCGATTCGCCAACCTCGCTCGATGTATCCGACGCCTCGTCCAGAATGGGGAGCGGCAACGCATCGATGCAGTCGCCCTCGCAGAATATCGCTGCATGCTGCACCAGGTTGCGCAGCTCGCGGACGTTGCCGCGCCAGTTGCGCTGAGTCATCGCGCGCTGCGCCGCTTCCGAGAAGCGCAGGCACCTGCCGCTCGTCTCATTGAGCCGAGCGAGAAACGCGTCGGCGAGCAGCACCACGTCGCAGCCGCGTTCGCGCAATGGCGGCAGCGGGATCGGAAATACGTTGATGCGGTGATAGAGATCGGCGCGCAGGAAGCCGAGGTCGACCGCCGCGAGCGGGTCACGGTTGGTGGCGGCCACGATGCGCACGTCCACCTCGCGTTCGTGCGAGCCGCCCAGCCGCCGCACGCGACGCGTTTCCAGCACGCGCAGCAAGCGCACCTGCAGATCCACCGGCATCTCCGCGATTTCGTCTAGAAACAGCGTGCCGCCGTCGGCGCGTTCGAAAAAACCGCGATGATCGCGATCGGCGCCGGTAAAGCTACCGCGTTCATGACCGAACATCTCGCTCTCGATGAGTCGCGCCGGCAGCGCACCGCAGTTGATCGCGATGAACGGTCCATCGCGCCGCGGGCTTAATGCGTGGATGGTCTGCGCCGCCAGCTCCTTGCCCGTGCCCGATTCGCCGGTCAGCAAGACCGACACGCTGGTCGAGGTGACGCGCGTAATCGCGTCGTACACGGCGAGCATCGATTCGGAGCGGCCGAGCATCAAACCGAAGCGCGATGTCTCGCGTACCTCGGTGGCGAGCCTCACCAGGATGTCGTTGCGCGACGTGTGGCGCGACACGCGGTTGAGCAAGGCCTGCAGCCGTTCCATGTTGACGGGCTTGACCAGATAATCGGAGGCGCCCAGCCGCAGCGCGCGGATTGCCGAATCGAGCGAGGCATGGCCGGTAGTCACCACGACCTCGCAGCCGAATTTGGTTAATTCATCAAACAGCGCCATGCCGTTGCCGTCGGGCAGCATCAGGTCGCACAGCACCAGACTCGGATGGCGTTCGCCAATCCGCAGTCGGGCTTCGGCTAGCGTGGCGGCCGTGTCACACCCAAGGTTCTGGGCATGGGCCAGCGTGAACATCGCCGCGCGTGTGGATTCATCATCGTCGACCACCAAGATATGGGGCATGCGGGAGCTCGTTCGGGAAGGGGCTGGCTGCCTTGATCAAGCGGAATTCGGTCCCGATTAAATGCACGTGCGGCGCGACATGCTCGACCGCGATGCGGCCGTGCTTCGGTGGGCAGCCACGGGTGGGGAGTACGACGTGAGTGTGTGCGGGTGTGTGCGCGAGTTCTGTACGGTATGTGTGAATGATGGCGGTGCCGATGAAGTCGCCGTATCGTGACGTCAACGGGCAAGCAGCGCGGGGGAGCGGGTTATTTCGACGGCGGAGCGGGCGGTGCGCCCGCCGGCTCGGCATCGGGCGTCGCATCCGGCACGAGCAGTGCGACGATCTCGCGCAATTGGGACGTACAGCGCACCGCGTCTTCGCGCGAATTCATGTCGATGACTTCCATCAGGCCGACGAACGCGCCGAGGAAGGCATCGGAGAGCGGGGTGGGCCGTCCATGCTCGCGCAGATGTTCTGCGTAGGCGAAGACGTGACGGATGAAATCGACCTGGGATGCGGAAAATTCCGCGTCGGTGATCGGTGCGGGAACGGCTGCAACGGTTTGCCGAGACAACGAGGCGGGCAAACGGAAATACGAAAGAGGATCGCTCATGCATGAATCTCAAAATATGCACGAACGCGACGTGCGCGCAAAAGCGGCGTGGCGAACAAAGGCGCATGGACTACCTATGGCCCACGCATTCGACACGCCGATAGCGCTCCTTGATGGCGTTTGATTCAGGGAATGAAGTCAAATGCATTTGACTTCATTTTGATGATCGGCTCATGCAATTCGATTGGTTTGAAACGTTCGACGAATTGAAGCGCAGAGGGCGATTCGCAAGCGATGCACAGGTGGCGGAAAGTCTCGGGCTGCACTCGGCCATGACACGTTGCGAACGTCGGTGCAAAGCCTGCTGCCGAGCCGGGATTACCACGAACAGGAAGGCCGGGCGCCGTATGAAATCGGCGATCCGTCGGTGCAACTCAATCATCTGCTGGCCGCGCTGCCCGGCGACGAGCGTCGGCGCACCGAGCCGCATCTGGCGCCCATCACGATACCGCTCGGGCATGTCGTCTACGAATCCAGCGACCATCTCAGCCATATCGCCCTGCCGACCACCGCGATCATCTCGATGCGCTACGTGGTGGAGAACGGCGCGTCGGCCGAGATCGCGGTGGCGGGGCGCGACGGTCTCGTGGGGGCGGCGCTGTTCATGGGAGCGAGACGATGCCGAATCGCGCGATCGTCCAGAGCGGGGGCGATGCGTTCAAACTCGGCGGGCAGGTCGTCAAGGATGAGTTCGCACGTGGCGGTGCGGTGCAGCGCCTGTTTCGGCGTGCGTCGCGCGAGCGTGACGGAACCCGCGAGAAAACTCCAGGAGGCGGGCCTGATCCGCCAGTCGCGCGGCAAGATCGAAGTGCTCGATCGCGCCGCGCTGGAGCATCATGTGTGCGAGTGCTATCAGGTGGTGCGCGAGGAAAACCATCGGCTGCCGTCGCCACGGTGATCCAAGTGTGGCAGCGAGCCCGTAAGGGCGGCGCTGATAATACGCATGCACCTGGCGGCCCCACTCGAGGTCGACCATCGGCGGCCTGCGTTCTTGTCGAACGCGGGCGCATGCAGGCTCAGTAACGACTGTGCGCGCACCCGGTAGTTGAATCGGTACGGCACCGTACGAATTCCTCGGATTGATGGAGGTGCCGGCGCGTGACGCGGAAAGGGTATCTACGGTCTCCTAACGATCGGAGGGCATGCCGGCTGTCGCGCCGTTCGGCCCCCTTCGCATCTCGATGCAAAACATGTGCGCAGCTTCCGACCGGATTTGTTCTTGCTTATCGGTAGCGAAGCGCGCAGGCTGGCCCGGTCTGTTCAACGTATCAAGGGTTCCGCGCCGCCCCGATTCCATCCGCGCAAATCGGCGCGGACATCGTCGACGGCAAGACGCTGCTGCGCCAATCTGACTCATGCTGCTTGTGCCGCCATGTAGGCACGAGATCTCCCCCCATTCCCTGTTTCGAGAGCGCGATGAAATACGATTCGACGACACCCTTTGACATGAGCTCTCTGGCGAGAACGGCGAGTACGTTCAACGGCAGCGGCCGTATTTCCCCTGCGCAAGCGGGGCGGCCGAATATCGCGGGCGTGAGCCGGCTATTGTTAATAAGGCGTATGTGGATGGAAAAGGAGCTTGTCCGTACGACGAAGGACGACATCATGCAACAGATCGAGGCGGATGCGCGCTCGACCGATGATGGTATGCCCGTTGCGCAGCCGATATGGTGGGAAGTCCCCGTCGCCCGCAGTCCGGGTCAGCATATTTGCGAATCTCGAAAGCGGCTTGGCATGCACGCGATGGGTGAATAATCGTTCGCAAGACCGTGGTTTGGCGCGTGTATGGCTCGATCTGGAGGCGTTACGTGAGCAAGCCTGCCGATCATGAAATCAAATGGATGATTCACGCGAGTTGTCGAAGCCCCACGTCTTCTGTTCGATGTTGAAAAAGCGCCACCAGGCGCGGAATTCATGGAGTGGGCCGTGACGCATCCGCGATGGCAACGGTATGTTGATGCGGTCGAGTCCAGAATCGTCGTTGTCGAGTATCGGATGTTGCGCGCGGCAGCCGCGCCCATTTTCGTCGGCCTGCCCGCGATCGGACGATGCATCATCGCGATGCCTCGGCCGGGGGCGCCCGCCAGGACGCCCGGATGTCGTCGACAGCTTTCAGAACCTGATGAATACCGGGCAGCGCTTGGTCGGCATGACGAACCGAAACGGTAACGCGAAGGCGGGCGGGGCGAAACGCAGGACTCATCCGGCTGGGCCAAGGATCACGTCGATGGCCGCCTGGCCCGCGATTTCGGCGACCAGGTAAGCCCATCGAGAAGTGAAGGGGCCGTTGTGCACCGGGATCAGGCCTCCTCGCGCGCCCAGCACTTCGAGGTTTGTGCCGCCTTTGATCTGGAAGCTCACATCGAACGTATCCCGATCGGCTGGCGTCAATTGGACATGAATCTCAAAGCCGCGATACGCGATCGTCCTCTGCATGAACACCTCTCTGTCATTGGCGGAGCCTAACACCATCCGCGTCGGACGGAGTGGGCCATGGTGCCTGTCATGCGATCGCATCCGGATGCTGCTTGAATGGAGAAACGCCGCGCGAAGGAAACGCGGCGATGAACCGCGATTCAAATGCTGTCTGGGTTGCCTGCTCGATACCCGATACCGTCCAACCTCTCCACGCTCAAACAGCGCGCGGAGCCGCCCTGGCGAGGCGGATGTCGAAGCCGGCGAGGCGCCGGCTTGTTATTTTTAACGGTATTGGAGCAGCCTGAATCACGCGCATCAATGCGCGGCTTGCCAGCGTGGCCCGACAACGATGCTGCCTGCGAATGCGTGGCGTGTCTGTCCGCTACGAGACAGTGCTTTCTGCAGTACGCCATGGTACGAGGTGGCGTCGGCCAACCATGAAGGGTTTTGCCTTGGCGCGATAAAAGGCACATACCGCTGCGGCGTCAGGTATCGAAAAGGCGTTGACGGCCCGCGCGATTCACACCCGGTCGGGCGGTACATTGGCGTCGATCGCCATCGCCAGCCAGACAAGCTCGTATCGCGATTTCATATCAATTCAATCAATATATCTTGTGCGCCCTTCCACAGGACTTCCACGCCCAGCTTGCGCAGGTTTTCCCGCCCCTTTGTGATCGTCAGAAAATGATTGCCGGCCAATTGGCCCATCTTGCTGCTGAACGAGCATGAGCCGTAGGCGAGAATGATTTCGGTCTCGCTGTATCCACCAGGATAAAAAAGGACATCGCCAACGGAAGGGTGGCTCGTATGATTCTCGAATCCGACCGCTTTTGCGTCGTTTTCCAGCTTGAAATCGCCAAGTGGTACCCAGCATGCTTCGCCGCTCCAACGCACGTGGATCAGTTTTTGGCGATAAGGCAGCAGCTTGAGAAAGGCACGAACCGTTTCAGGGGCATCCGGATGCGTTTCCGCCTCGAAAATATGGCCGGCAGCAGTAATGCGAAGTCGAGTCATGGTGAATGATGGGTCAGGTTTGGGGTGGCAGGATGGCAGCCGTGATCAGGCGTCGGGTTGATCGATCCATTTGCTCACGACAGGAGGCGTCCAGGCTTGGAGTTGGTTCAGCAGGTCGTCCGGATTGGACGTTGCGACAATCATGTCTCGATGTTCGGGTTTGAGAAAGCCCTCGGCCGTTGCGTGTTCGAGCAACGCGCGCATCGGCGCGAAAAACCCCGACACATCGAGCACGCCACATGGCTTGGCATGTTCGCCCAATTGAGTGAGCGTGGCGGCCTCGAATAATTCCTCGAACGTGCCGAGGCCGCCGGGCAATGCGATGAACGCATCGGCCAGCGCGGCCATGCGCCGTTTGCGTGCCGACATGTCGGGGACGATCTCGTGCCGCGTGAGTCCGGGCGCGAGATGGCCCCGATCCGCCAGACGCCGCGTGATGACGCCGTGCACGGGCGAGCCGGCCGCCAGCGCGGCCTGCGCGACGATGCCCATCAGGCCCTTGTCGGTTCCGCCATACACGAGTTGCCAACCGCGCCGGCCGAGCGCATCGCCCAATTCGCGAGCGGCTTCGGCATAGTCGGCACGGGTTCCGAAATTCGAACCGCAGAACACGGCGACGCTGTAATGCGCTGGCGAGGCGGGGCCGGTCACGACACGGCTCCGTCGGTCTTGCGCTGAGTCCAGCCGGTCAGCCGGCGCTCGACGAGCGCCGAAATGGCATACAGCACGACGCCCAGCACCGCGAGAATGAACAGGCCGGCAAACACCAGCGGCACGTCGAAATTGCCGCTCGCGATCATCATCACGTTGCCGATTCCCTTGTTCGATGCGACTGTCTCGGACAGCACCGCGCCCACGAAGGCGAGCGTGATGGCAATCTTCAGTGATGCGAACAAATACGGCATCGCACGCGGCAGGCCCACGTTGCGAAGCACATCGAAGCGGCTTGCGCCGAGCACCCTGAACACGTCTTCCAGTTCCGGTTCGGTGGTGGCCAGGCCGGTCGCCACGTTGACCACGACAGGGAACACGCTGATCACCATCGCCGTGAGGATCGCCGGTACCGTGCCTGAACCGAACCACACCACGAAAATCGGCACCAGCGCAACCTTTGGAATGCTGGAGAAGCCCACGAGCAGCGGATAGGCCGTGTCGTAGGCAAGCCGCGACGAGCCGATGACCACACCGATCAGCACGCCGAACACGACGGCCAGGAAGAAGCCGATCAGCGTGGTCATCACGGTCTGCACGACGTGCGGCCACAGCAGCGGCATTTTGGTGACCATGACGACGAGGATCTGACTGGGCCGCGGCAAGACCAGGTCGGAAACATGGAAAGCGATGCAGGCAAGCTCCCACGCCGCGAAAAAGCCGATCAGTGCGCTCAACGACAGCAGGTTGCGGCGAAGCCGCACGGTTCCGAGGCTCATGCTTGCTCCGTTGCTTCGAATGTCGGCGTGTCGATCGGGATGGCCGGCGACGCCCCGCGGGCCGCGACGACCCCGGATGAACGTGCTTGCGCGATGCGCATGCGCAGTTGCTGGACCAGCGTCGCAAATTCGGGGGCATAGCTCGCTTCGAGCGTGCGCGGCCGGTCGAACGTCACATGGCGATCCTCGAGGATGCGTCCCGGGCGCGAGCTCATCACGCAGATCCGGTTGGCCAGATAAGCCGATTCGCGCAGGTCGTGGGTGACGAGCAGCACGGTGGGCCTGCGCTTCATCCACAGTGTCTGCATGATGTCCCACAGCTCTTCCCGGGTGAACTGGTCGAGCGCGCCGAACGGCTCGTCGAGCAGCAACAGCTCCGGCTCGTGAATCAGCGCCCGGCACAGCGACGCGCGCTGCAGCATGCCGCCCGACAACTGCCACGGGCGCTTGTGGCCGAACTCCTTCAGGCCGACCTGGGCCAGCAGGGCGTCGGCGCGATCCGCGAACTCGCCCTTGCGCTTCTGGCGAAATTGCGAACGGAACGGTTCGACGATCTTGAGCGGAACCATCACGTTCTCGCGGATGGTCAGCCACGGCAGCATGGTCGGATTCTGAAACGCCAGCCCGATGCGTATCGGTTTGGTGCCCGGGGCGCCGACTTCGCGGCCTCCGACGATCACCGCACCGGATGTCGGGCGAATCAGGCCCGCCACCAGCTTCAGGATGGTGGACTTGCCGCAGCCGCTCGGTCCGACCAGCGCAACGAAATCGCCTTGTTCGATTTCGAGGCGCGTGCGATCGAGAGCGATCGTTCCGCTGTCGCCGCCGTAGCGAACGCCGACATCCGACAGGTCGATCAGGGGGGGATTCATGAAGACTCCTTCGTATATACCGCTCGCATCGACGCGAGCGGACGCGATTACTGTTCGTTGCCGAACACGCTATCGATATCGACCGGCTCGGCGGTCGGACGCACGCCGTCCGGCGTCTCGAGGATCGCGCTCAGGTAGTGCTCGGTGTTGCGCGGCTTGGCAGCCGGCATCGCCTGCACGCTTTTCACGGAGCGTCCCCAACCGGCCGCGTCCTTCACCAGCTTGCCGTCGCGCATCACGAAGCGGCCGCGCACCAGCGTGTGCAGCGGATACCCCTTCACGGCGCGTCCGTGCCAGGGCGAAATCTTGCTGATGCTTTGCAGCTGGTTCTGCGAGAGGATGCCGGTGCGATTCATGTCGACGATCGCGATGTCGGCATGCGCGCCCGGCGCGATGACGCCCTTCGGGCCATAGATACCCCATGCCTTGGCCGGATTGACCGCGCTCCAGCGGACGTAATCCATCAAAGTGGCGCGTTCGCGATTGACCTCGGTCAGCATCAGGGCCATCTGCGTCTCGACGCCCGGGAAACCGCAGTCGCATTCCCAGATATTCGGCCGCGTTTTTTCTTCGGGCGAGTGCGGGGCATGGTCGGTGGCGATCATGTCGAGCGTGCCATCCAGCAGCGCGTTCCAGAGCGGATCGTTATTGCGCGCTTCGCGAATCGGCGGGTTCAGCCGCATGATGCCGCCGAGCTTGCTCATGTGATCGGTGTTCAGCAGAACGTATTGCGGACAGGTTTCCGCCGTCACGTCCACGCCGCGTGCCTTGAAATCGCGCAGCACGAACAGCGAATCGGCCGAGCTGTGATGCGCGATGTGCACTCGGGCGCCGGTCCACTCGGCCAGCGTCAGCACGCGCGTGATGGCCTCGATTTCGGCCACCGCGGGGCGCGCGGCCAGATGCGCCATGGCGTCGATTCGGCCGGCGTCGCTCATGCGGTTCTGCCGACGAAACAGGATCGACGAGTTTTCCGCATGCACGACGGTCCGGATGCCGAGCGGTGCGAGCTTCTCGAACCCTTCGAGCAGGGCGCCATCGGTCGGCGCCGGCAGATTGCCGAAGGTATTGCCCACGAACGCCTTGAAGCTCGTCACGCCGCCGTCGAGCAGTTCCTCGAGACGCTCCACGGTATCGTCGCCGAGCAGGCCGTGAATGCCGAAATCGACATACGACGATTCCGCCGCACGTTGCTTGATGCGCAGTGCTTCGAGCGTGCCGGTGGCCGGGTTGGTATTCGGCATTTCGAACACGGTGGTCACGCCGCCGCACGCGGCGGCGGCCGAACCGGTCTGCCAGGTTTCCTTGTGCGGATACCCCGGGTCTCGGAAATGCACATGGCTGTCGATCGCACCGGGCAGCAGATACAGCCCGTCGGCGCGCATTTCCTCGCGCGCGGATGGCATGACGTCGTCGTGTCCGACCGCAACGATGCGCTCGCCATCGATGGCGACGGATGCCTCGATGATCTGTTCAGGCGAAACGATCCGGGCACCGCGGATCACCAAATCGACTTGACTCATTTTGCTTCCCCTTAAAGCATGGCCCAACCGCCGTCCACCGGCAGGTCGATACCCGTGATCTGTCTGGATACATCGCTTGCGAGAAACAGGCAGGCGTTTGCCACGTCGTCGTCGGTCGATACGCGCTTCAGTGCGTAGTCCTCTGCATGCCGCAGCATGGCTTCCTCGACCGAAATGCCGTGAGCGCGCGCCATGTCCGCGCAAACCTTTTCGCGGAACCGCGGCCCGTCGACCATGCCGGGCGCCACGCAGTTGACGTTGATGTTGTGCGGGCCGGCTTCGAGCGCGAAGCTCTTGGTGATGCCGCGCAGGCCCCACTTCGATGCGGAATAGGCCATGCGTCCGGCGCGGCCGCGCATGCCGAAGGTTCCGCCGACGTTGATCACCTTGCCGTAACGACGCTCGATCATGGCGGGCATCACGGCGCGCACCACGTTGAATGCGCCGGTCATGTTCACGCGGACGATATCGTCGAATTCCGTTTCGGTGGTTTCCCAGCCTTTCTTGCCGATCGGTCCGGAGCCGCCGGCCACGTTGACCAGCACGTCGATCCGGCCGTAGGCGGCGAGCGCCTGCCGAGCCAGTGCATCGGTGTCGGCGGCAACCGTGAGGTCGCACGCCACGACGATCGCTTCCGCGTCCATCGCACGCGCTTCGGCCGCCACCGGTTCGATCGCCGCGACGTCTCGACCGGTCAGCACCAGTCGTGCGCCTTCGGCCGCGAACGCCAGCGTCACCGCGCGCCCCATGCCTTTTGCCGGGCCGGTGATCACCACGACCTTGTCTTTCAGATTCAAATTCATACGCAATCCTGATTTATAGGTATCGGAGAAAATGCGCCGCCTTACATGGCCGACGGACGATCGGCTCGGGGCGGGAGGAACTGGCCATCGAACACTTCGTTCGGCGCCGGGCTGTGCGGCAGCCTGGCGGCCTCGACGATGATCGAGATGTCGCGCTTCAGGCGTGCCTCGTCGACCGCACCCAAACCGATACGGGCGATTTCGGGCGCGCTCATGTCGTTATGCATCGTGGCCAACAGCTTTTCCTTCTCGACTTCGCGATTGAGCAGCGGCTCGCGCTTCATCACGGCGTCCACGCCTGCGTCCGGATTGGCGATCACGTCGCGGATTCCATGATTCAACGCGGCAAGGAACCCGCGCACGGCCTGCGGGTTCGACTTGACGAATGCGCGCGAGAAGAACACCGCATTCGAGTACAGGTCCATGCCGTAGTCGCCGTAACGGATGAAGCGCAGGTCGCGAGCCGGATTCACGCCCATCGCCTTGGCGCTGAACATGATCGTGGTCGTGAAGCCGAACACCGCATCGACCTGATCGCGCATCAGCATCTGCTCGCGCAGATTAGGCGCCATGTTCGTGATGTGGACCTTCGCGGCATCGATGCCTGCCAGCTTCGCGAACGCGGGGAACAGCTTCAGCGCGCCGTCGTTGGCGGGGGCGCCGACCGTCTTGCCTTCGAGATCCCTGGGCGTGTGGATCGGGCTGCCCGACTTGACCACGACCGTAAACGGCGGCGTGTTGTACAGCACGTCGACGGCGATCGGCGCCTGTGCCGGCTCTTTCGCCGCCAGTTCCACGAGCGCATTGAGATCGCCAAAACCGGCCTGATAGGCGCCGGCGGCAACCTTCGGGATCGACGCGCTCGAACCCTCGCCCTGGTCGAACTGGACATCGAGCCCCTGGGCCTTGAAATAGCCGCGATCCTGCGCGAGGAAGAACCAGGCTTGCGGGCCTTCGTATTTCCAGTTCAGAACCACCTTGATGGGCGTGTCCGCGCGGGCTTGCGCCGGCGCGGCGACCAGGGCGATGCCGAAGGCGGCGAAACCGGCGAGCATGCCTGCCGCGCTCAGGCGACGAATTTGACTCAACATGACGATGCGACTCCTAGCGTTGGGTCCGGCCGGGCAGGCCGGAAAGGGCTGCGATCAGGCTGTCGGCGCGGGCGACGAAGCCATGCAGTTGTTGAACGATGAAATGGATGGCCCGCGTGACATAGGCCGGCGAAGACGTGTTGCAGGCGTCCTCGAGCAGGATGCAGTCGTAGCCGATGAAGGCGGCGTCCTGCAGCGTGGAGAACACGCACCGGTCGGTATTGATTCCGACGAACAGCAGCGTGGTGATGCCGAGATTGCGCAATACCGAATCGAGTTCGTTGTCCCAGAAGCCGCTGAGCCGATGCTTTTCGACGCACATGTCCGACGCATCGACCGTCAACTCGTCGACGACTTGCGCGCCCCAGGCGCCACGAACGAGCGACGGTCCGCGATCGTTCGGCGACGCCTCCCCATAGCCGACGCCGTCGGCCGAGCGCTTGCCCTTGAAATGGATCGTGGCGCTCAGGTTGGCCAGATCCGCGCGAATCCCCCAGTTCAGCCACACCACGCGGCCCCCCGCACCACGCCAGGCGGGCAGCAGCTCAGCGATCACCGGGATCGGCTTTCTGGCTGCCTTCACGCTGACGCCTTTCTGCGCGAACCATCCTTCCGGGTGGCAAAAGTCGTTCTGCATATCGATCACGACGACTGCACTGCGCGCGACGTCGATCTCGAGGTTCTGGGGCGCGGCGTCGATCGTCAGCGGGCGCGGTTTCATCACGCGACGCACCAGGCTGGCCACCGAGCCGGATACGGTCCACGCGTTGTGCGCGGCGGGACCGAATATCGCGGCGTCGGAGGCATGATCCGTGCGCGGCATGGAGGGGGGCGATTTCTTTTTCATGCCACGTTCAATGCAGCATCTATGCCATACTTTGTCCACCAAAGTAGCCATTTAGGCACGATGGCGTTGCCGAAACGGCAACGGTTCGAGGCACTCCCAGTCGCACCGGGGCGGAGTATTCCCTGCGGCGGTCGTGTGTTTTGGCGGGGCTGCGGCAGTTTCGGCCGGCGCCGCTCAGGCGTTGGTTCGACGCAGGGCGCGAACCGAACCACGCCGCGCTCGCATACGGTGCCCCATTCCCGAAATGATGCGTGCCGCGCCCCGTCGCGGTGCGCTGCAGTTGACCTTCCGCATCTGGAGCACGCTTGCATGAATCATCTGCGTTTTCTCTCCTACGTCGACGAGGTCGCACGTACCGGCTCGGTCAGGCAGGCCTCGGAGCGGCTGCATGTGGCGCCGTCCGCCGTATTGAGGCGAATCCAGGATATCGAGGACGAACTCGGCACGCCGATTTTCGAGCGGTTGCCGCGCGGCATGCGGCTGACCGCGGCAGGCGAGCTGTTCATTCAGTACGTGCGTACGCGTCTGGCCGAGCTGGAGCGTGTGCGATCCGAGATCGAGGATCTCCAGGGCTTGCGCAGGGGGCTGGTGCGATTGACCGTGAGCCAGGCCGTGGCGTCGGCGTTTCTGCCGAAGATGGTTGCCTCGTTTCGCAAGCGTCACTCGCTGGTCGGGTTTCAGATTCGCGTGACGGATCACGTGCAGGCACTCAACGCGCTGCGGATGTTCGATACGGATCTCGCGCTGGTCTTCAACCTGTCGGACGAGCCCGATATCGAACGGATCGCCGAATTCGAGCAGCGGCTTTGCGTGATCATGCATCGCACGCATCCGCTGGCATCCGAAGCCGGGCCGATCCGGCTGCGCGATTGCGGCGACTATCCGCTGGTGATGCCGAATCGGGAAATCGGAGGCCGACAGCTGCTTGATCGATTTTTGTCGCGGCGCTCGTTCCGTCTTCACCCGGTGGTCGAATGCAACAGCTTCGAGTTCCTGCGCGGCTACCTGCATTACGAACAAGCGCTCAGCTTCCAGATCCACATCGGTGCCGGGAGCGAGAGCGGCGAATACGTGTCGCGCGATATCGAGGACCGCGGGTTTCCGAAAGGCACGCTGGCACTGGCGAGCCTGCGCGGGCGCCAGTTGCCCGTGATCGCCTATTCGTTCATCGAGCACCTGAAGCAGGGGCTCGAGGAGAGCGCGGCGCTGGCTCTCTAGATATTTCCGTTATTCACTACGATGAAGGCGCCGCCGATGAGCGGCGCCTTTATTCATTCTCCCGCCACACCTTGCCTGAAGCGCGCCCGCAGGCGACGCCTCCGCGATCGGTATGCGCTCCCGCGCCGATTCGACCGAAAACGATAATTCGAATCAAAAAAAGAAAAGGCGGCCGTTTCGGCATCGAGCCGTTGCCGAAACGGCAACCACGGCCATCGCCGCGCCGGGGCGAACCACGATTGGGCCGAACGCGCTTTGCGTTGCCGCGATGGCAACGCGCAGGTGCCGAAAAAGTGCCTGAGGCGATATTTTTTATCACTTAACGTGGCATCCGTCCGCGCAATACAGACCAGTTGAACGATGCACGGGCGCAGCAACCCATACCGAATTCCCGCCCGCCCCGGACTCAGCGACCCGACAAAATCATGAATCAGATTCCCTTCGAATTTAAATCAGTACACCTTATTCATATTGCGATGATTGCCGCGGCGCTCGTCGCGCCTGACTACGCGTTCGCGCAAAGCGCAACCGCAAGCGGTCAGGATATCGCCGCAACCGGCGACAGCTCGGCAGGCAGCGCCGCGAAGGATGCGCGCAAGAAGAAGGATGCCGCGGCGGCTGCCGCGGTGCAGACTCAGGCTGCCAGCAAGGGCGATACGCATGGCGCAACGCTCAGCCCGTCCCAGCCGGACGCGGCGGCTGAAACGACCGCAGCGGCAAGCGTGTCCGACCATGGGAAGGAGGCACACAACGTCGGCGAGATGATCACGAAGGGAACGTTCTTCGGCAACATCCGCACCTTCTACTATGCGTCGCGCAACGCCTTTTTCTCGCCCGGCGCGAATCAGAACACGGTCAGCTACGGTGGCGAGCTTGGCTACGTGAGCGCGCCGCTCTACGGATTCTCCGTGGGCGTGAGCGGCTATCTGCAGCGCGGCATCGGGCATTCCGACAACCCGAACCGCGTGGACAGCTACCTCGGCCCGAACCTCGCGACCTTGGGCGAGGCCTACGTCAAATGGGAGCACGACCAGGTGCAGGTCACGGTGGGCAATCAGGCGCTCAACGTGCCGTTTGCCTCGACGTACGATTGGCGCATTGCTCCGCAGTTGTATCAGGGCATCGATGCGAAATACGGCGACGCCGACAATTTCGTCACGGCCTTCAAGATGTTCCGGTTCAAGTCGTACACCGGCAACGGGTTCTCGCAGAAAACCAATTACGACGAAAGCTTCGACCCTTACGCCGGCATCGGCAATCCGACGACCAACGGTTTCTGGGGCGTGGGCGCGGCGCACAAGTTCGATCTCGATGCCGTCACGCTGCGTGCCCAGGGCTGGTATCAGACCTATCAGGACTACGCCGACCTGGCCTACGTGGAAGGGCAGGTGAGCCGCACCGGCGGGGCATGGAAGCCGTTCGCAGGCCTGCAGTACTTCCACGAGACCGGCGACGGGCGCGAGCTGCTCGGTCCCGTGGACAGCCAGGTGTACGGCATGCAGCTCGGCGTCAAGCACAACTCGATGACGTTGAGCTTCGGCTACGACTTCATCGCCCCGCACCGCAACGCCTATCTCAATGGCTCGCTGGTCACGCCGTATGCCCACGATGTGTCGGGCGGCCCGCTGTTTGCGCAGCCGTTCCTGACCAGCACGCAGGATCTCGGTGCCGGCAACGCCTATGCAATCGACATCAGCGGCGCACCGACCGGCAACTGGTTCATCGGCGCCCGCTATTCGTTCATGGATCTGAAGGCGAGTGCCGACGGCCCGAGCCTCGACGGGTCGGAATACCTTGCCTATGCGATCTACAACTTCAGCGGACAGCTGAAAGGGTTCAGTGCCGCCGACTTTTTCGCCGTGCAAACCTCCCCCGTCAAGGGCCGCACGTTCGTGCAGAACCGGCTGCAACTTCAGTACGCGTGGGGGCCGCAGATCTAATCGCACTTGGTGACAACCGTATTTCGAATTCACTCGCACCCGATGGAGGGAGGTCCTTCTCTCCATTGAAAAAAATCAACAAGAAAAATCATGAAAAATCGAATCAAGCTGTTGAATCTCTCGCTGCCGCTGATCGGTGCATGCTCGCTGCCCGCGCATGCCTCGGTGACGTTGTACGGACTCCTCGATACCTATGTCGGCTACACGAATGCCGATGGCAAGGGGGCCGCCACCGCGATGCAGAGCGGAGGTCTCGCGGCAAGCCGGATCGGCCTGCGCGGCGACGAGGACCTCGGCGGCGGCCTGCATGCGACGTTCAATCTGGAGAACGGCATTCAAACCAATTCGGGGGCGGCCGCCGACGCCTCGCGTGCATTCAATCGCAATGCATGGGTAGGACTCGCGAATCAGTATGGCGAAATCCGCTTCGGACGACAGAACCAGATTCAGCTGTACATGCTCGGGAAAATGGACGCCTTTGCGGGCGGCACGTACGGTTCGTTCTTGAACAACGCGGGGACTTACACGTTTCGCTTCGACAACATGATCACGTATTGGTCGCCATCGATATACGGTTTCAAGCTGAGCGCAGGTGTGAGCCTCGGTGGGCAGACCAGCCCGCATGACGGGCTCAATGCCTATCTCGTGTCGCTGGAATATTCGCGCGGCCCGCTTTATCTGGGTGCGAACCACGTAGAGCAAAACAGCACCGATGGACGGAATCTCACCAAGGCGACCTTCGCGGGCGGCAGCTATCAGTTCGGCAAGCTGACCGGGTATCTGGGCTACTACCGAGGCAACGTGCTTGGTTCGAATACCGCTACGAACGTGGCCGGGAAATATCACAGCGTGTACTCGGCCTCGGCCGCCTACAACTTCACGCCGGCGCTGAAGATCAGTGCTGGCGTGGGTTGGGCCCAGGACAGTTCCGGCGCGCACGACAACGCCGGCGAAGCGAGCCTCGGCGCGTTCTACTCGCTCAGCAAGCGCACGATGCTCTACGGCACGGTCGAGCGGCTGATCAACAAACATGGCGCAACGTATGCGTTGCTGGCGAACGGCCCGATCACGTCCAATTCGCCTGCCGCGGGCGGGGGCGTAACGGGCGCTCAGATCGGGATCGTGCATTCGTTTTGATGTTTCGCGTGTCTTCGTGAGAGGCCTTGCTGCCTGGGTAGGGGCGTTGGTCCGGCAAATCACTTCCGTATTACGCCCCTCAACCGCGACCCTGTGCGTCGCATCGCCATGCCTTCAAGGCTGACTGCCATCGAACCGTGCCGGACGGTGCTGTTTTCGAATGGCGGTGAGTGGACCTTTTGTAGTCGGCATGCGCGAGAGGGTGACTGCGCAATGAACATCGATATTCTTGATAGCGATACCTCGTTTTCCCCGTTACAGCGATATGACGATATTTGAGGGTTTTATGTAGAATGAGCCACTCAAGGATTGTCGGCTCATTCTTTCGCCATGCATCGAATCGGACTCTTTGTTTGCAGTGGCCACGATCCTCTCGATCTGGGCGGGCCACTGTCGGCTTTCAATCAGGTAGCCACGGCAGCTGGCCATACGCCGTACGATCTTCATGTCATCTCGCATTCTGGAGGCCCGGTTCGTGGCAATACGGGTCTTGTGATCGAGACCAAGCCGGCCGGAAGGCGCACGTTCGATACCGTCGTTTTCGTGGGCGGTGATATCGATCCCATGCAGACGCAGGAGAACATCGCGGCCGCCAGGAAATTGAGCGCCAAGGCCTCGCGGGTGGCGAGCGTTTGTACGGGGGCGTTTCTGCTGGCGGAAACCGGCTTGCTGGACGGGTTGAAAGCAACCACGCACTGGCGATACGCTGCGCTGTTGCAGTCGCGTTTTCCTCGCACCCGGGTCGAGAGCGACAGCATCTATATCGCCGACGGCCGCATCTGGACGTCGGCAGGCATTGCTTCGGGAATCGACCTGGCGCTCGGCTTGATTGAACGAGATATGGGTGCCGAAGTGGCGCGCGGTGTCTCCCGGCTTCTGGTGGTGGCGTATCGTCGGCCGGGCGGCCAATCCCAGTTCTCCGCCATGTCGCAGATGGAACCGGAGTCGGACCGCATTCGCATTGCCCTGAACTTCGCGAGAGAACACCTGGCTGAAGCGCTACCGGTGGAGCGGCTCGCCGAGGTGGCCAGGTTGAGCCCGCGGCAGTTCGGACGAGCATTTCGCCGGGAAACCGGCGAGACACCTGCCAAGGCGGTCGAACGCTTGCGCGTGGAAGCCGCGCGGCTGCGCCTGCAGGATGGTAGCGAACCGATCGAAAAAATTGCGCTCGCCGTGGGATTCACGGATCCGGAGCGGATGCGGCGGGCCTTCATCAAACTGCATGGCCACCCTCCGCAGGCGATCCGGCGCGAGAGCCGATCGAACGCTGCGCGTTGATCGAGCGCCAGCCTCGTGGCGCTCGTGCCATTTAACTCGCTGTATCGCCGGCCGCTCGACCGCCATCGGATTTCCGGGTGGGGGAGTCATTCCACATGTCGCGATGCAATTTCCACGTGCCGCCTTGCTTCAGAAAGAGCAGGGTCTGCTTGCCGCGATAGATGAGCTTTCCGTCGTGATCACGGACTTCCGCATCCGAGACTTCCGTTACGCTCCGGTCGTTGCCGTAGAACTCTTCATGGCTGAACGATACGGTGCCGGGTTTTGTCCCGGAATACCCCTTGACGAAGTACGCGGTAATCGCGCTGCTCCCCGTCACCCTGTCGCCGCCGGGCGGCATGAGTGCACCATCGGGGGTGTACAGGCGGCCTATCGCCTCATAGTCCCCTCGTGCAAAGGCATCCGCCCATCGCACGTTCTCGGCCTTGATGGCCGCTTCGGTTCGAGGCTGCGGGCCATCCGCCATTGCCGGCGCGGCAAACGCGAAAAATGAAAAGCAGGCTGCAGAAGCAGCAGCAAAGCGGCGAATCTGTTGCATATGAGAATTTCCGATCAGGGTTTAAATCGATGGGACTGCGCGGGAGTGGCCAAGCGATGCCGAAGGTGGAGCGATCGACACTCGCGCAGAGCTTCACCGGCATCGCCTGCGGGCATTTCAGCGAACGCCCGGGATTCGCGCGAGTCCTTTGGATGCACCGGGCAGTTCCTTGTCGACCATTGCGACGACTTCCGGCCGTGCGTCTCTGGGATGACCGGAATGGAACGGCGGGGCGGGGTCGTATTCGATCGCGAGTTGCGTGAATTCGGCAGCCTGTTGGCCGCGCAGCTTCGCCGCGACGCGCAGTGCGAAATCGATGCCCGCCGTCACGCCGCCGCCGCTCATGAAGCGGCCGTTGTCGTCTTCCACGAATCGATCCGGCACGGGGATGGCGCCATATTCGGACAGCTTGTTGACGAAGGCCCAATGGCAGGCGCTTCGCTTGCCCTTGAGAATGCCCGTCGCGGCGAGCACCAGCGAGCCGTTGCACACGGACGTCACGTGTTTGGCGCTTTCCGCCAGGCGCCGGATTTGCGCCTGGTACGCGGGCCGCATCGGCGCCGTCAAATCGGAGCCACCGGGAACCAGAATCAGGTCGGTCTTCTCGATATCGGCCAGTCGCTCGGTTTTGCCATACACCACCCCGAATTCGAGCGTGACGTTGCCGCCATCGAGGCTCGCATAGCGAACGCTGGTATTGGGCAAGCGGTGAAAAATCTCGCTGGGGCCGGCGAAGTCGAGCAGCGTTCCGCCGTCGTAATTGACGATCAAAATATTGAGCGGGTCGTTCGGAGCCAGTTCCGCCCGGCCGGCTGCCTGCGCGAGAGCGGGCGCGGTGTGGCCAAGCAGGGCCGTGCCACCCAGCACGGCGCCCAGCGTGGCGATGCTGCCGAACTTGAGCATCTCGCGGCGCGAACGACCTGATCCGGTGAGCGATTTTCCGGATTCCTTATTTTTTTCGCTATGGTTGGTCAAAATCATTTCTCCTTGCGCTTCGGCCCCTCGGTGCGTGCGGTCAGGTTGGGCCGGATTGAAAGTCACCACCACGAACAAGCGTGGTGGACAGGGAATCAAGGTATGGATGAACCCGGGGGAGGACGGACAGGGCTCTTGAATCGAAAAGCGCAGGCTTAAAGCTGCGAGGCGCCACCATCGACAATCAGTTCGCTGCCGACGACGTAGGACGATTCGTCGCTCGCGAGATAGAGCGCCGCGTAGGCGATGTCTTCTGCCTTGCCCATGTGCCCAACCGGCATGCTCTTCGCGAATTCGCTCTTGAAGTGGCGGACGTCCTCGTTCGACATCCCCCACTTGCCGAGCAGAGGCGTGTCTATGCCACCCGGCGCGATTGCGTTGAACCGGATCTTGCGATCGAGAAACTCGTAGGACCAGCTACGGGCAAGCGAGCGCACGGCGGCCTTCGCCGCCGCGGTCAGCGATATGCCGTGTTTGCCGGTCTGGGCGACGAACGATGTATTGAGAATGACCGAGGTGCCCTCTCGCAAGTTCGGCAGCACCGCTTTGAGCGTGTACACGACGCCCTTGACGTTGATATCCATGATCTCGCTGTAGAGATCGTCGTCGATGTCGCCGAGTGCGGAGGGGAAGGCCCAGCCGGCGTTGGCGAACACGACATCCAGGCCGTCGAACTTTTCCTGTACTTCGGCGGCAATGGCCCGCATGTCCTCGATCGAGCGGACATCGCCCTTGAGAACCAACGCGTTCTCGCCAAGCTCGGCCTTCGCGCGCTCCAGTGCGGCAACATCGCGGCCCGTCACCGCGACCCGAGCGCCTTCTGCGATGAAAAGCCTGGCGGTCGCGAGACCGATACCGCTGGTGCCGCCCGTAATCAAAGCCGACTTGTTTTTAAGCCTCATCTTCGCTTCCTTTGTTTGCTCGAAATTGATCGAACCGGAAGCACAAGACGCCATCGCGTTTGTGCTGGTGTTCCGGCTTGATGCCTGCGCAAATTATGGAACCTGGATGGAATGGCTCAAAGGTCGTATAACCCTCAAAAAAAGTCACTGACGGGAAGCGTCGCGAGGTCGTCGAGCGCACGTATGCCCGGTGCGCCGGATTCGGCAAGCTGCGGATTCGTTTCGAACGGCGCCTCGATATTCATGCCGCTTTGCTCTTGCTGGCTGCCGCCGTCATCTGCTCGAGATTCGTGGATGACTTGTGTTGGTGGATCTTGGTGCGGTCGAGCGTGGAGACCCAGGCTCTTCAGGGGCGATTGACGTTTGGCGCGGTGATTGTCCGAATCGATCCAACGCGATTGATGGACAGCCAGGGGGCAACCGGGGGCAACATCGGGGCCAAGTCGGTGCATCCCGGATAAACGGTTTCCCGGGCCGGTCGCGAATTTGCTCCGGCCCGGGACGACACTCAGCGTGCCGCCCAGGCAGTCTCCGCGTCGAGCGGATAGACAGGCCGATCGAGGTGCCGATAGTCGAACAATCCGTAGTCCGAACCGGTCACGCCGCGGCTGTCGCATTCGACCAGGCCCGCCGAGATCGGCACGAACACCGGGCGGCAGTACATGCGCGACTTCAGCAGCAGGAAGCGGGCGCGGCGCGGATCGACGCCGACGCTCTCGAACACGCCGAGATCCCAGGGCTCGTGGGTGCGCTCGGTGATCACCAGCACCGCTGCGCCGGTGTCGAGCACGGCCGCGCGGCCCATGTGTGCGCGCTGGCCGGTATAGGTCGGCCCGGTGATGGTGTATTCGCCGTCGGTCAGCGCGAGCACCGTGCCCCGGGCCATGAACGGCGCGCGCTGCGAGCCGTCGCGCGCCGGCCGCTTGTTGCCGACCGGCAGCGTGACGTTGGCGCCGACGCCGGCCTCCCGGAGCACTGCCACCGCCTCGGGATCACAGAGCGGCCCGCTGACCAGGCCGTCGAGCCCCTGCGCGAGCGCAGCCTCGAGCAGATCCATGGTGTCGCAGGTGCCGCCCGACATGCAGTTGTCGCCGTGGTCGAGCAGCAGCACCGGCTTGTCGGCGCCTTGCGCGAGCGTCAGCGCCTCGGCCACCGACTCGGCCAGCGGCGGGCTGCGGTAGACGAAGGCATCGCGCTCGTCCCAGATCGCGGCGGCGATCCGCGCGGCCACCGCCTCGGCCTGCGCCGCGTCGCCGTCGCCGACCACCACCACGCTGATGCAGGGCGCGGCGATGTCGGCCAGCGAGAAGCCGGCCAGGATCGACACCGCCAGCATGCCTTCGGCCTCGGCCGCGCGCGCCGCCGCCACCGCGCGCCGCATCGCGCCCTCGGCGGTGGCGCTGCGCAGCGTCGAGCTGAGCAGCGGCGGGCGCCGCCAGGCCAGCATCGGCCGGGCGTGCCCGGCGAGCGAGTCGAACAGCAGCCGCGCCGCGTGCTCGCCGGTTTCGTACATGTCGACGTGCGGATAGGTCTTGAAGCTGACGATGATGTCGGCGTGATCGATCATCGCCTGCGTGACGTTGCCGTGCAGGTCCAGCGCGACGGCAATCGGCACGCCCGGCAGCGCGGCGCGCACGCGCGCCAGCAGTTCGCCCTCGCCGTCGGGCGTGCTCTCGGCCACCATCGCGCCGTGCAGGTCGAGCATCACCGCGTCGCAGCCCGGCGCGGCGGCCACGATCGCCTCGCAGATCGCGGCATAGGCCTCGGCCGCCACCGGCCCGCTCGGGTTCGCGCCGGCCGAGATCGGCGTGACCACCTCGGCGCCGGCAGCCTCGGCGGCGTCGATGAAGGCCGCCATCGCGGTGCGCATGCCCTTGTTGTCGCGATACGCCTCGGCGCCGTAGCTCGGCCCGTTCGCGCCGAATGCGGCGAGCGGCGTGGGCACCGGCGAGAAGGTATTGGTTTCGTGGTTCATCCGCGCGATCAGGATCCGCATCACGCGCCCTCCACGCCGGCGGCCGCCTCGGCCGGAGCCACGCCGGCGGCCTCGAGCATCGCGTGCAGCAGCACGTTGCAGCCGGCTTCCAGGTGCTCGGGGCTCGCGTCCTCGATCTCGTTGTGGCTGATGCCGTCCTTGCAGGGCACGAAGATCATCGCGGCCGGCGCCACGCGCGCCAGGTACACCGCGTCATGGCCGGCACCGCTGACGATGTCCATCGCCGACAGCTCGAGCCGCGCCGCGCCCTCGCGCACCGCGCCCACCAGCTTCGCGTCGAAAGGCTGCGGCGGAAAATACACCACCTGCTCCACGTCGATCGTCATCGCCGCCTCGGCGCCGGCCTGCGCGCACGCCTCGCGCAGCGCGGCGTCCATCGCGCTCAGGGTGGCGTCGTCGGGGGCCCGCAGGTCGACGGTCAGGGTCACGCGGCCCGGAATCACGTTGCGCGAATTCGGATGCACGTCGACCCAGCCCACCGTGCCGCGCGCATGCGGCGCGTGCGATCGCGCGATGCGGTTGACCGCGGCGATCAGCGCGGCGGCCGGCAGCAGCGCGTCGCGGCGCAGCTCCATCGGCGTCGGGCCGGCATGCGCCTCCATGCCGTGGATCGTCACGTCGTACCAGCGCTGGCCGAGCGCGGCCCGCACCACGCCGATGGTGGTCCGGTTGGCTTCCAGCACCGGCCCCTGCTCGATATGCGCCTCGAAATACGCGCCCACCGGATGCGGGCCGGCGGCCTCGCCGGCATAACCGATCGCGGCCAGCGCCTCGCGTACCGACACGCCCTCGCGGTCGCGCTGGTCGAGCGCGTGATCGAGCGTGAAGGCACCGGCGAACACGCCCGAGCCCATCATCACCGGCACGAAGCGCGAACCCTCCTCGTTGGTCCAGACCGCCACCTCGAGCGGCGCGAGCGTGCGCAGGCCCGCCTCCGCCAGCGTGCGCAGCACCTCCAGCCCGGCCAGCACGCCGTAATTGCCGTCGAACTTGCCGCCGGTGGGCTGGGTGTCGATATGGCTGCCCGTCATCACGGGCGGCAGGTCCTCGCGCAGGCCGGCGCGGCGCGCGAACACGTTGCCGATCGCGTCCACGCGCACCGTGCAGCCGATCTCTGCGGCCCAGGCCGCGAAACGGTCGCGCGCGAGCCGGTCGAGCTCGGTCAGCGCGAGGCGGCACACGCCGCCCTTGTCGGTCGCGCCGATCTGCGCGAGCTGCATCAGGCTGTCCCACAGCCGCGCGCCGTTCACGCGCAGGGCCGGCGCGGCGCCTTCGCGCGCGCCGCGGGTCGTATCCAGAACTTGCATCGATGTGTCCTCGGTTGGCGGGGCGGCGTCGCTCAGGCGACGCCGACGCCCAGGTAACGGTCGCGCACCGACTGGTCCGCGAGAAAGGCCGCGTTGTCGCCCTGGTAGACGATCGCGCCTTGTTCGATCACGTAATGGCGATCGGCCAGTTGGGTGCAGACTTCCAGGTTCTGCTCGACCAGCAGGATGGCCACGCCGGCCGCCTTGATCAGCTTGAGCTGGGCCACGATCTCCTCGACGATCACCGGCGCCAGTCCTTCGACCGGCTCGTCGAGCATCAGCAGGCGCGGCCGGTTCATCAGCGCGCGGCCGATCGCCAGCATCTGCTGCTCGCCGCCCGAGAGCTGCGCGCCGCCATTGCGCCGCCGCTCCTTCAGGCGCGGGAAGATCCGGTAGATGTCCTCCAGTTGCCACGGCGAATCGCGCCGCGCGCCGAGCCGCAGGTTCTCCTCGACCGTCAGCAGCCGGAAGATGCCGCGATGCTCCGGCACGAAGCACACGCCGCGCGCGGCGATCCGGTGCGGCGCGAGGCCGGCCAGCGCGGCGCCGTCGAAGCTCACGCGGCCCTCGCGCGGCGCCACCACGCCGGCGATCGCCTTCAGCGTGGTGGACTTGCCGGCGCCGTTGCGGCCCAGCAGGGTGACCGTCTCGCCTTCGCCGATCGTCATCGACACGCCTTGCAGCACATGGCTCTTACCGTAATAACCGTGCACCGCGTCGAGTTCGAGCATCATGCGCGGCCTCCCGTGATCATGTTGCCGAGATAGGCCCGGCGCACGCGCTCGTCGGCGCGAATCGCGTCGGGCTTGCCTTCCACCAGCACGCGGCCCTGCTGCATCACCGTGATGGTGTCCGAGATGTCCATCACGATCCCCATGTTGTGCTCGATCAGCACCACCGTGTAGTCGTCGCGCAGGCCGCGGATCAGCGCCTTCATGTCTTCCAGGTCGTCGATGCCCATGCCGGAGGTGGGTTCGTCGAGAAAGATCGCGCGCGGCTTCGCGGCCAGCGCCATGCCCACCTCGAGCCGCCGTTGCTGGCCGTGCGAGAGCGCGCTGGCGGCGCTGCCGGCGAAGCGTTGCAGCGCCAGCCGTTCGATCACCGCGTCGATCGTTTCGCGCTGCGCGAGCGCGCCGTGCGGCGGTGTCCAGGCGTTGAAGGCGCGACGCGCCTCGACGCCCTGCGCGGCGATGCGCAGGTTCTCGCGCACCGACAGGTTCGGGAACAGGCTGGTGACCTGGAACGAGCGCGCGATGCCGCGCCGCACGCGGCGGTGATCGGGTTCGCGCGTGACGTCGGCGCCGTCGAACAGGATGCGCCCGGCGCTGATCGGCACGGTGCCGGTCAGCACATGGAACAGCGTGGTCTTGCCGGCGCCGTTCGGACCGATCACCGAATGCACGGTGCGCGGCGCGATGCGCAGGTCCACGCCGCCCAGCGCGGTGAACTTGCCGTAGCGCTTGACGATGCCGCTCGCCTCGAGAATCGCCTCGCTCATGCTTGCCTCCCTTGATCCTTGCGGCCGCGCAGCGCGGCCACGATGCGCTCGCCCAGGCCCCACAGGCCGCGCTGCAGGAACAGGCTCACGGCGATCAGCACCAGGCCGAGCAGCAGCAGCCAGCGCGGCCACAGCGTCGAGAGCCAGTCCGAGAACAACACGTAGAACACCGCGCCGAGCACCGAGGCGAACAGCTTGCCGGTGCCGCCGATCACGGTGGTCACCAGGATCATCTCGCTGGTGTGATAGTCGATGTTGGACAGCGGCGCGATGCCTGTCATCAGCGCATGCAGCGCGCCGGCCAGGCCGGTTACCGCACCCGACAGCACGAAGGCCAGCAGCTTGAAGCGCGGCACGTCGTAGCCGACCGCGGCGGCGCGCGCCTCGTTGTCGCGAATCGCCAGCAAGGTGCGGCCGAACACCGACAGCGTCACGCGCCGCAGCAGCCAGAACGCCGCCACGAACAGCACCGCCACGAAGCCGTAGAACTGCCAGGGCGTGGCCAGCGGCAGCAGCGTGTGGCCCGCGATCGACAGTGCCGGGCGCGGGATGTCGAGCAGGCCGTTGTCGCCGCCGGTGAGGTCGGGCGTGGTGTAGGCGAGGAAGTAGAACAACTGCCCGAAGGCCAACGTCAGCATCACGAAATAGGTGCCGCGCTGGCGGATCGAGAACCAGCCCACCACGGCGGCGGCCAGTGCGCCGACCGCGATCGCGGCGGCCAGCGCGAGCGGCAAGGGCAGCGCGAAGCGCGTCAGCACGATGCCCGCGGTGTAGCTGCCCAGGCCGAAGAAGATCCCCTGGCCGAACGAGAGCAGCCCCGTGTAGCCGAGCAGCAGGTTGCAGCCGAGGGCGGCCAGCGCATAGACCAGCACCTCGGTGGCCAGCGAGCCGGAGTTCAGCGCCAGCGGCAGCGCGCAGGCGACCGCGATCGCCAGCCAGGTCTCGTAATGGCGGCGCCAGATGCCGCGCGGGGGCGTGCCGTCGACGGCCATCCCGGCCGCCTCGTCCGGGCGCGGCGCGGCGACCAGCGATTTCGAACCCTCGATCATGCGGCCCTCCCGAGCAAGCCGTTGGGGCGCAGCAGCAGCACGGCCGCCATCGCCACGTAGATCATCAGCCGCGCACCTTCCGGCCACAGCGTGCTCATCACGCTCTGCACGATGCCGACCAGCAGGCCGCCCACCAGCGCGCCGAGGAAGTTGCCCATGCCGCCGACCACCACCACCACGAATGCGACGCCGAGCGCCTCGATGCCCATGAAGGGATCGACGCCGCGGATCGGCGCGGCCAGCACGCCGGCCAGCGCGGCGGTGGCCGCGCCCAGCGCGAACACCAGGCTGAACACGCGCGACACGTTGATGCCGAGCAGGGACACCATCTCGGCCGCCTCGCTGCCCGCGCGCACCGTGCTGCCCAGCCGCGTGCCGTCCAGCAGCCACCAGAGCAGGGCGGCCAGCACGGCGGTGAAGCCGATCACGAACAGCCGGTACTTCGGGTAGACGAAGCTGCCCCAGATCACCACGCCGTCGAGCGAAGCCGGCACCGGCACGTTGTCGCCGAGCGGGCCCCAGATGAGGATCGCGCATTCCTGCAGCACCAGCGCGAGGCCGACCGTAACCAGGATGTGGAATTCATGGGCCTGCGCATAGACGTGGCGCAGCACCAGCTTCTCGACCAGCCAGGCGAAGGCGCCCACCGCAAGCGGCACCACCAGCAGCGCGACCCAGAAGTTCGCTTCCCATTGCAGCGCCTGATAGCAGAAATAGGCGCCCAGCAGGTAGAAGGCGCCGTGCGCGAAATTCACGAAGCGCAGCAGGCCGAACACGATCGACAGGCCGACGGCGAGCAGGAAGTACAGCATCCCGACGCCGATGCCGTTGACGATCTGCAGCAGATAGACATTCATGGCAGGAAGAATCCGCAGAAGAGGAAGGAGGCGCCGGGCGCCTCCGTCGTCGCGTGGTCGGCGTCAGCCGAGCTTGCAGCCGGTCTTGTCGGCGGCCAGGAAGGACTGCCCGGAACTGACGATGTCCGCGTAGTCGTCGGCGTTCTTCATGCGGTTCTTGGCCTTGCCCTTGAGCAGGTAGTAGTTCTTCAGCACTTGATGATCGGCGCGGCGCACTTCCTCGGGGCCGGTCAGGCCGTCGTACTTCATGCCCTCCAGCGTGGCGATCACCTTCTTCGGATCGGTGGTGCCGGCCTTGAGCATGCCGTCGAGCAGGATCTTGGTGCAGATGTAGGAGCCGGCCAGGCTGTAGTTCGGGTTGGCGTGGAAGGCCGCGTTGGCGCGCTTGACGAGATCGCGGTTCAGCGGCGAATCGATGCCGTGCCAATACTGCGCGCCGAAATAGACGCCGTCGCAGAGATCCGCGCCGAGCGTCTCGAACTGCTCCAGGCCCGAGGCCCAGGCCATCAGGATCGTGCAGTTGCGTTTCATGCCGAAGCTGATCGCCTGGCGCAACGTGTCCGAGGACTGCGAGCCGAAGTTCAGGATCAGCAGCACGTCGGGCTTGGCCGCCACGGCATTGGTCAGGTAGCCGCTGAATTCCTTCTCGGCCAGCGAGTGATAGCTGTTGCCGACGTGCTGGATGCCCGCTTCCTGGAAGATCGCCTTGGCGGCCGACAGGAGCCCCTCGCCGAACACGTATTGCGGCGTGATGGTGTACCAGCGCTTCGCGTTGGGCAGCATCTTGATCAGCGGGCGCACGGTCTGCTCGATTGCGCCGTAGGTCGGCACCGACCAGCGGAAGGTGGCGCTGTTGCAGTCCTTGCCGGTGATCTCGTCGGCGCCCGCGGTGGTGATGAACACGCCGCCCGCCTTCTCGACCTCCTTGCCCATCGCCAGCGATTCGGAGGACAGGATGCCGCCCGCGAAGTAGCGCACGCCTTTTTGCTGCGCGACTTCCTGCACCCGGCGCACCGCCGTGGCCGGCTTGCCTTCGGTGTCGAGCGTGACGTAGGACAGCGGCGAGCCGAGCACCTGGCCGTATTGCTGCACGGCCAGCTTCATGCCCAGGTCGGCGTACTTGCCGTTCGCCGCGAACGGGCCCGACATCGGCACCGGGCAGGCCAGCTCGAGCGGCGCGCCGGCGGCGAATGCGGTGCGGGAGGCGAGGGCGCCGAGCGCACCCGGCATGGCCGACGCGGCGGCCAGTTTCAACAGTTCACGGCGATTCAAGTGGATGCTCCTTCGGGGATGGACGCTGGCGAGCCGGCCGGCTGCCGATCGCTCGGGCCGCCTCGCTCGGGCGGCCACCGGTTCATCCTATTTATCATGATAAATAGGATGAACATGATCCTAGGTATGTCAGAATCCGCTGTCAATCAGGCAAAATTCGCTACCGCGAACCGGCCACCGCCATCGCGCGCAACGCGGCCGGCAGGCGCCGCCAGAACAGGAAGGGAGTCAGGAAGATGGGCATGGATCGAGCGAAAGCGGCTGTCGCGGTCGAGATCAAGCAGCAGAAGCGCGCGGATCTGGTCGCCGAGGAAATCAAGCGGCTGATCACCGAGAAGGACTTGAAGCCGGGCGATCGACTGCCGCGCGAAGCCGAGCTGCAGCAGCTCTATTCGGTCAGCAAGAGCACCATGCGCGAAGCGCTCAAGTCGCTCGAGGTGCAGGGGCTCATCAAGGTGACCACCGGCCCGGGCGGTGGCGGGATGGTGGTGGAGGTGCCGCTCGACCGCACCTTGCAGCTGCTGCAGAACTACCTGTTCTTCAAGGACGTGTCGATCGACGACATCTATACGGTGCGCAAGCTGCTGGAGCCGGAGCTGGCGGCCGGCGCGGTGCCGCACCTGAGCGAGCGCGACTTCGCCGCGCTGGAGGCCAACATCGCCTGCTGCGATGGCTCGGCCGGGCCGCACGATCGCGGCAACCTGGTGCGCCAGCGGCAGGAGGACGTGACCTTCCACGACATCCTCGCGGCGGCCAACCCGAACCCGTTCCTGCGCTTCACCTGCGAGCTGATCAACGAGATGATCCGGCAGTTGATCGAATTCCGGAACGACACGCCGCTGGTGGAGCACAAGCGCTTCGGCGAGGCCAACGTGGCGATCCACCGCGCCATCACCGAGGCCGCGCGGGCACGCGACGTGGACAAGGTGCGCGCGCTGATGGTGGAGCACATGACCGAGGCGCCCAAGCATGTGAAGCGCATGAAGGGCAAGCTGCGCGGGCGGCTGATCCTCGATTCGGAAATTCGCAAGCGCGTGAGGGCGCGGATGGCCATGCCTGTGGAGGACGGTGATGAGGAACGCTGATGTTTGGCGTACCGTTGCAGATCTCGTGCGGCTATCGAAACCGTGACCGAGGGCGATGAGACGCCGGTCGTGCATTCCGATTCACCTTCCTGCCGCGCAATACGCCGAGAACGCCGCACTCTCGTTTCACGGCTCATCTCCGGGTAGCCAGGGAAAGTGCGCGATCCATTCATTGGCTCGGCCATACTCCACGGCTTCGCGGAGAATTTCGTTCTCCACGGTTTTCTTGGTCAGCTTTCGCTGCAACTCGTGAATCTGCTTGAGCGCGTCGGCCAGCTTCGAGGCCATGACCCCGTCTTCGCGAGTCCTGGCCGTCGACAGGCTCCCGTCCAGGTATTGCTTGCGCCAGTGGAAGAGCTGGTTGGGATTCACGCCATGTTCGCGCGCGATCGTCGAAACCGATTTTCCTGGCTCGAAGCTCTCGTGCACCATGGCAATCTTTTGGTCTGCCATCCAGCGCCGCCGTCGTTCTCGTTCGATCGATACGTCCATCACTTCATGCCTGACATGGTTAAAAAAGCGGCATCGTACGCACGGCAGATATCTCGGTGCTACAACGATGTTTTCATGATGTCGGTATAGGCGCTTACCAGCTTGTTTCGAATCTGCAAGGCGTACTGAAGTTGAATATTGGCTTTTGCACCATCGATCGCCACGGCATGAAGCGATACGTTGCGTGCGCCCAGTTCGAATGCCTGCGCCTCGCCACCTACCTGCGCCTGCCTGGCGTTGAGATCCTTGATCGACTGCTGGAGCGCTTGCGCGAAGTTTGTCGGGCCGGCGCTGGCTGAAGCCGCGGTGGATGAATCAGGGGGGGCTGCATTGGCAGCCTGGCTGGCCATCGCCTGCATCTGGTGCAGCGCAGATGCGAGCGGATTTACCGGGATCATCGTGACCTCTCGATTCGCTTGCGTGTAGACACCTTGGCCAAAATCGCAAATTTTTCGATGTCGCGGTATCGGTCGAATGTCCGATGCGGCTGGGCGCTCGATGTTCCTCCGAAAAACCGTAGCAGCAAAAGCTGGAGATTTCCGGCACGTCCTGTTGAGACGTGAAGGATGGCTAATCAATCACAAGAAAATCGGAGAATGGGCTGCCTCCTTGATTCGGCTTGCCGTACGGCATGAAGGACAACATCGACGTGGCGGGCATTCCGACCACCGCCGGCTGCACGGCCTTCGCCTACACACCGGCGGAAAGTGCCGCGCTCGTCGCGCAGCTCGACGTCGCGGGCGCGATCTTCATCGGCAAGCAGAACCTCGATCAGTTCGCTACCGGCTTGGTCGGCACGCGTGGCGTGGGGGGCCATTGCCGCAACGCATTCAATGCGGCGTACGTACCGGGCGGGTCGAGTTACGGCTCGGCCGTGGCGGTTGCCAAAGGGCAGGTGGCTTTCTCGATCGGCAGTGACACCGGCTGGTCGGGGCGCGTGCCCGCGGCGTGCAACAACATCGTCGGCCTGAAGCCGACGCCTGGGCGCATCGATACGACGGGGTTCGTCTACTGCAACCGCAGTTTCGATGCTGCACCGGTGTTCGCGCTGACCGTGGCAAAGCGGTGTGGCCGAGCCTCTCGGCATGGCGATCGGTTCGCCGCTTCTGGTCATGCGGCGCACGACGCGGCTCGATGATGGTCGGGTGTGCGAGGCCACCGTGTTTCACATCCGGCCGGAGCGCTATGAGTTTGTCGTGACGAGCGGCGTCGAGGGCAAGCTGGTGGGGTGACGTGCCAGTGTCCGGCGGCGTCTGACGCCGCGACAATCAGGCCGCTACCTGCTCGTGCAAGTACGCCACCCGCGTTTCCCGCATCGGGTTGAAGCTGCCGTGGCGGACCACCTTCGATTCGAAATCGGCCGGCAACCCGAGGCGCTCGCGCCATTCCCGCCAGTCGATCTCCGGGCTGTTCTGGTGGGCGCCGCCTCCGAAACCGCTTATCGAATCGCAGGCCGATGCTCCCGGAACGCCGCAGCGATCACGCGTAGCGCCTCGCGCGATTTCGGGTCGGACAGGCTCGAGTGCAATACGATTTCCGACGCGGGCAGTGCCGGCAACCCGAGCGCTGCCCCGACTTCGACAATAGCCGGCGGCGCGACCCGATGCGCGAACGCGCCCACCGCGAGGCCGGCCGACACGGCCGCCGTGACGGCCGCCGTTCCTCCGCCGATGAATACCTCCGTCCACGCAATGCCGTTTGCGTCCAGCTTGCGCGTTGCCATGCCGCGTATGCCGCACGACGCCGAAAGCGATGCGAGCCTCAAGGGCGCGCCTTCACGATGCACGAAGCCCGGCGATGCAAACCAGCCCAGCGGTTCCAGCGCGAGCACTTCTCCAGTTCTTCGATCGTCCTCGCGACGCAGGATCGCGGCGTCGAGCTTGCCGCGTTCGAACCCGTCGAGCAGCTCGCGCGACGAGCCGATCTGAACCTCGATCACCAGCGCGGGATCGTAAGCATTCAATCGCGCCAGCATCGTCGGCAGGTCGGGCCCCGCAACATGGTCGCTCAAGCCCAGCGCGAAGCGCCGCGTGGCGCCCGATAGCCCCGCCAGCGCACGTTCGTGCGCGGCGACAAACTCGCGCGCCACGTCCAGAAACGCGGCGCCGCGCGCGGAAAGCCGAACCAGGCGCGGCGTGCGTTCGATGAGCTTGTCGCCCAGCCGCGCCTCCAGCCGCTTCAGCTTCATGCTGATCGCCGCCTGCGTCGTGTCCATCGCCTCGGCGGCGCGCGTGAAGCTCTGAAGATCCGCGACGAGCGTAAAGGCACGCACCGCGTCGACATCGAGTGTTGGCATATCAATCATCCTAATTTGTTATCACTGATACGTTCATGCATGACATTGAGTTATGAGAGAGGGTAACGCATAGTCGCCATCACCGACCACCGGTTCGGACGGGCCTTCCGGCTTCCGAACGCATTCGACGAATGGCCATTTCATGAACACACTCGACAAGGCGCACCCGCTTGCTTCGCCCGACACGGACACAGCCGACCCGCGGCGCTGGCTGGCGCTCCTCGTGCTCCTGACCGGGGCGTTCCTGCCGATCCTCGACTTCAACGTGGTCAACCTGGCGCTCCCTGCCATCCGCCTCGACCTCGGCGCCACGTCGGGCGAGATCGAATTCATCATTTCGGCCTATGCCGCCACCTATGCCGTGTTCCTCATCACCGGCGGACGGCTTGGCGACCTGTTCGGGCGCAAGCGCATGTTCGTGACCGGCGTTGCCGGCTTCACGCTGGCCTCGGCGATGTGCGGGCTCGCGCCATCCGCCTCCGCACTCATCGCGGCGCGCGTGCTGCAAGGGCTCACCGCCACCGTCATGGCACCGCAGGTGCTGGCGTGCATCCGCGTCCTGTTTGTTCCGAAAGAGCAGGGCCGCGCGCTCGCCCTTTATGGCGCGACCTTTGGCCTCGCGAACATCTGCGGCCAGATTCTCGGCGGCGTGCTGATGTCGTTCCACCCATTGGGATTCGGCTGGCAGGCCATCTTCCTGATCAACGTGCCGATCGGTCTGGTGGCCTTCGTCGGGGGCGGGATGTTTTTGCGCGACTCGCGGGCCGATCACGCGCAACGTCTCGATTTCGGCGGTGTCGTGCTGCTTTGCGCTGCGCTGGGCTTGCTCGTTTATCCGCTGGTGGAAGGGCGGGAAACCGGTTGGCCGAGGTGGATCGTTGCGATGCTGATTGCCGCGCCGTTTGCCTTCGCGCTGTTCGTGCGTTTCGAGCAGCGCCTGGCCAGGAGAGGCGGTGCGCCGCTTGTCGACTTCGAGCTCTTCAAGGCGCCGGGCTTGTCCGTTGGCGTGGCGATGGCCTTCGCGTTGTACATGCTCTCGTCGTTCTATCTGACCTTCTCCGTGTACCTGCAAGCGGGGCTGCATCTCTCGCCGTTGCAGGCCGGGTTGGCGACGTTGCCCTACGCGATCGCCTATTTCGTGGCGTCGCTTGCCTCGGTTCATGTCATGGGGAAGCTCGGCAAGTTCGCGCTGACGATCGGGTTCGCCCTGCAGGTCGTCGGCTTCGGTATCACGCTCGTCGCCGTGGCGAACGCGCTGCCGGACGGACGCGATATCGGCCTGGCAATCGCGGGGCTGGGATTCGGCACGGTCATGCCTTCCGTCATCAAGGCGATCATTGGCGGAGTCGCGCCGAAGCATGCGGGCCTGGCGTCCGGGGTCGTCATGTCGACGTTCCAGATCGCCTCGGCGCTGGGTGTCGCGGTTATCGGTGGCGTGTTCTATGCCGCGCTCGGCGCCGGAGACGGAACGGCGGCGTACGACCATGCCTTTGCCATTGCGCTCGGCTGCAATGTGGGGTTGCTGGCCGTCGGTGGCGTGCTTTCACTGTTTCTGCCGGATCAGCGGCGAGCGCGCTGAGGCAGGCCGCAACCGGACGGCGATGCGCTCAGGGAACGTCGCTCCCGTGCTTCGCGGCCATGTCGCGCGCCGTCGCCTGGCGTTGCATGGTCGGATCGGAATCGGCCACGCGCGCCGAGGCGCGTTCGACAAAAACGGCCGGAATGCTCAGGTGCCGGGCCTTGATGGTCGGGCGCTCGAGTCGGGACGACAGCAGTCGAAGCGCCTCGTTCGCGAGTTCGTCGATCGGCTGCCTGAGCGTCGTCAGTCGATAGGGCGGTCGTGCGGCCTCCTCGATGTCGTCGAAACCCACGATCGAGATGTCGGCGGGCACCTCGAGCGACAGCCCGTAGCGGCAGGCATCGAGCGCGCCGAGCGCCAGCTGGTCGTTCGCGCAGTACACCGCATCGATCGCCGATCGGGCGCGTTCGCCTTGCGCCATCATCAGCGCGTAGCCCTGGGCGTACGAGAAATCGGAGTGCAGCACCTCGAGATGCGCCGCGCCAAGCGCCTTCATGCGCGCCACGAAGGCGGCGATGCGCAGTTGACTGACGGGCGCCTGCTCCGGGCCGCCGAGGCAGAGAATCCGCCGGTGGCCGGCGCGGTGCAGGCGCTCGGCCATCGCCTGCGCGCCGGCCTGATTGTCGGTGGTGACGGAATCTACGCGAGGGGCGTCCGTCTGCCGATTGAACATCACGATCGGCACGCCGTGACGCTGGAAGCTCCTGATATCGTCGAGCGCCAGGTTCGCGCAGGCAATGACGCCGTCGAGCGGAAACTCGAGCGCGTCGGCCAGGGCGTCGTGCGTCTGCGCATCCTCATCGACGGGGATCAACAGCAGTTTGGTGCGTTGTGCCTTGAGCGCGTCGCCGATCACGTACAGCACGTCCGGATTGAAGCGCAGCGTGTATTTCGTGGCGATCAGCGCGATCACGTTCGACCGCCCGAGAATCAGCGAGCGCGCCAGCGCGTTCGGTCGAAAGCCGAGCGTCTCGGCCACCTTCAGCACATGCGAGCGCGTTTCCGGCGAAATCGGGCTGTCAGGCTGGAAGCATCGCGAGACAGTCGATTGGGAGACTTCCGCGGCGAGCGCGACATCGTACGATGTCACGCGCGCGGGACGTTTCGTTTGCGTCATGGCGGTAGCGGGCGGTCATGCGGGAAGGGAGCGCCATTCTACCCGCCGCCGATCAGGCGGCACGGCGCCGCGCGTCGATGGCGAGCCGAGTGTCGTAAGGCAGCAGACGCAGCGGCGCGAGGTAGCCGTTGTGATCCACGCCCCAGCCCGCATCGGCCGCGGCCACCACGACTTCATCCGACCATTCGATGGTTTTCTTCTGGTCGCCGCTGGTCATGGCGATCATCACCAGCGGTTGCTCGCCGACCGATCGGACGGCGCGCCATGCACCCGCCGGAATCGAGTAGAGCGATTGCGGCTCGATGCGAATGCGCGTCTCGTCGCGGCCCGTGTTCAGCGTGAGCTCCGCTTCGCCCTCGTAGACGATCAGCACCTGCTTCGCATCGAGCGAATGCCGGCCGATACGATTGCCGGGCGCCACACGCAGCCATTCGACCGAAAAGCCGTGCGGGTTCGTGATGGCGGGCATCGCATCGCGATCCTGCGAGATACCGAAGCCGATCACGCTGGCCACCTCGGCCGCGTGTCCCGGCAGCATGCTGTCGAGCAAGGCCCGCGGCGACCAGCCGCGCGCTTGCGCCTTGACCATGCGTCGGCCCATCTCGTCGGCGCCGATCTTTCTGAACGACCGCGCGGTTTCCATGTCGATCGGCTGGAGCAGCGCGTCCGGCGACGGCCTGGCTGCGCCCGTGGCGGTATCGACCAGGAAATTGTCCTTGGTCAGATAGAGCCCGTGTGTCGCCGCCTGCTCGAGGATCGAGGGATGCCAGATGATGCCGCCCGTGTCGTCGCCACCGAGCGCGGAGAAGATCCAGCCATCGTCGTCGCCGATATTGCGAAAGCCCCGGAAGATCCAGGTGGGCACGCTCAACACGTCGCCGGGCTTGCCGATCACGGTGCCTTCGTCGCCATCGGCGCCCCAGCGGAATTCCCAGGTGCCGGAATAGATCATGAAGCATTCGGCCGTGTAGTGGACATGCAGGTTGTTGACCACGCCCGGCGGCATCGCGGCCACGCCGAGGCTGAAACCGTGCGGCTCCTGCAGGTTGACCACCTGATCCTCGCTTTGCGTGACGCCGGCTCCGATCAACGAGTAGTTTTCCTTGCGATCGGATCCTTTCATCTTGCAGTCGATGAACGCGACCTTGCACGCCACCATGTCGGCGCGCCGAACCAGGCGCGCCGCCGCCGTATTTGCATCGAGTGTTGCGTGTTCCGCCATGTCGCTCTCCACCTTTTTCATCGGTTATGCATTCGAATGCATAGATTAATGCAGAGATGCCGATTCGTGCAAGCCGATGTCGAAACACGCTCAGGGAAAGCCGGCGAGTTGCTGCTGCGCGGCGGTGGCCATGGCGATGTCGATGAAGTTCGTCAAGGCCGCATGGCGATCGTCGGTGCGCCAGACCAGTTCGAGTTCGGAGTAGGCCGGCTTGTCCATCTGGAGGGGCCGGAACGCGACGTGCGGAAACTGCATGTGCCGTGCCGAGGCCGGCACGATCGCCACGCCGATATTGCTGGAGACCAGCGCAACCACCGTGTAGAGCTGGGTTGCGTCCTGCGCGACGTCGGCTTCGACGCCGGCGCCGAGAAGGATCTCGGACACGATGTTGTAGAAGTACAGCGCCTCCTTGCGGCTGAACAGAATCAGCGGCTCGGACGCCAGCTTTGCCACCGGCACGCGCGGCAACGCCATCAGCGGATGTTGCTCGTGCAGCGCCAGCATCATCGGCTCGCGGTAAAGCAGCAGCGAGCTCAGTTCGGCATGATCGGGGCCGCCGGGGCGCATGAAACCGATATCCATTTCACCGGCGAGCAGCGCCTCCCGCTGTCGGGAGGTGACGCCTTCGCGCAGTTCCAGCCGGACTTGCGGATGCTGGCTGCGATAGACCCGGATGCATTCCGGCAACAGTTCGGGCAACGCACCGGCGACGAACGTGATCCCGAGCCTGCCGCGCTCCCCGCGGCCCGCCAGGCGGGCATGCTCGACCAGGGTGTCGGCCTGCGCAAGCAGCCGCCGCGCGCCGGCCAGCATTTCCACCCCCGCCTGGGTGAGCCGCAATGGACGCTTGCCGCGAATGAACAACGGCGTGTCCAGGTCGCTCTCCATCTGCATGATCTGCTGACTGAGCGGAGGCTGCGTGATGTGCAGCCGGGTGGCGGCACGGCCGAAATTCAGCTCTTCGGCGAGCACGACGAAATAGCGAAGCTGGCGCAGGTCGATCACGCTTCATTCCTAAAAAAGATGAAACTCGAATGAATAATATATTAGACAGAACAAATTGACGGGCTCAAATTTTCTCCATACCGCGAGGCGCCGCATCGAATGCGCGCCGGGCGATGCAACGGCGCGAGGCGGCTCGCGCCTGTGATGTGGAGGCGGACAATGTCGTGTCGTTTCACCTGGATTCCCCTGCTGGGCGCTGCGCTGGCCTCGATGGCCCATGCGCAGACAGCACCGGCATCGTACGGATTGCTGAATGGAAAGCCGTATGCCGGGCAAACCGTCAAAGTGATGGCGGTTTCCACGCCGCAGTTCACCGCGCTGCAAAAGCGGTCCGATGCCTTCACGGCCCTGACCGGCATCAACGTGAAGTGGACGTTCGTGCCGTTCAAGGCGTTGCAGGAGAAGGTCACGAGCGTCGGGGTGGCCGCCAACGGCAACTTCGACGTGGTGAATTATCTCGATCAGTGGGGCGCGTCGTACGCGCATTGGCTCGAACCGCTCGGCCCGTATGTGGCGCGCGATCGTATCGATCTTGCCGACTATCCGCCGGCTTTTCTGCAGGCCGTCACGCACGACGGCAAGCTGTACGGCATGCCGCTGCGCAGCAACGTGCAGATGCTGCTGTATCGAAAGGACATCTTCAAGGCGCTCGGCCTCGCCGCGCCGAAGACCTGGCAGGACATCATCGACGCGGGGCCGAAGATTCGCGCGGCCTATCCGGAGGTGGCGCCGCTCGGCTGCTATTACGGGGCCGACGGCAATCGCCAGAACCTGTTTGCCTGGGCCGATTTCGTGCGCGGCGCGGGCGGCCGGATTCTCGATCCGCAGGGTTACCCGGCGTGGACCTCGCCGAAGGCGATGCAGGGCACGCGCGAATATGTCGAACTCCTGACGAAGCACGACCTGTGCGGCCCCGGCGCCACGTCCAACGTCGAGCAGGATGCGCGGATCGCGTTCCAGCAGGGGCGCAGCGCGGTGCTGCCGATCTGGCAGTGGGCCTACTCCGCCGCCACCAACCCGAAGGATTCGCGCCTGTCGGCCGATCAGGTGGGCTTTGCGCCGATGCCCGCCTACCGCGCCGGACAAGCGCCCACCACCGTGATCAACGTGATGCCGCTGTCGCTGTCGATGTATTCGAAGCGCAAGGCCGCCGCGTGGGAATTCATCAAGTGGGTCACCAATGCGGATCTCGACAAGCGCAACGCGATCGAGCGCAACGTGAACGGATTCCCGGTGGTGAACAGCGTGGTCAACCGCTGGTCGAGCATGCGCGATGCCGGCGTGAACGCGGCGAACGCGCAGATTCTCACCGCAGCGGCAACCGCGCTGGAGGGCAACGCCGCGCCGATGCCGGAAGTGGTGTATTGGCCCGAGGTGGCGGATCTCGCCTCGATCGCGATCAATCAGGCGGCCTCGGGCGGCAATCTCGAACGGCTGATGACGGATGCCGCGCAACGCGCCACCCACGTCGTGCAGCGTGAGCTGCGCTGATTCCCCATCCTTCACAAGGAACTTGCGTCATGAATGAACGCCTCGCGAAGTACGGCATGGTGGCGCCCGGCCTGGTGGTCGTGCTGGGCACCGCGCTGTATCCGCTCGTCACCACGTTTTATCTGAGCTTTCGGGATTGGAATCTCGGGCGCTCGAACGAATCCCGATCGCTATGGCGGCCGTCGGACGGCCTGTCGCAAATCGGCTATCTGTTCGACAACTACACGCGTGCGCTCGGCGATCCGTCGATGTGGAATTCCGCCTGGGTGACGGCGAAATTCACGGTGGCCTCGGTGGTGTTGACGATCGCGCTCGCGCTCGCCGTTGCCGTGCTGCTGTTTCGCGGCGGCGCGGTGCGTTCGGTGCTGCGTTCGATGCTGATCCTGCCGTTCGCGATGAGCCCGGCGCTGATCGGCGCTCTGTGGCGGTTCATGGCCAATGCCGATTTCGGCGTGGCCGGTGCGATCGGCCACGCGCTGCACCTGAAGGATTTCGATGTGCTGGGGCATCCGGATTCCGCGTTCTGGGTGGTGCTGTCGAGCGACGTCTGGCACTGGACGCCGTACTTCGCGCTGATTTTCATCGGAGCGCTGGCGGCGGTGCCGAAGGAGAGCCAGGAAGCGGCCGAGATCGACGGCGCCAGCCCGCTGCAGGTGTTCTTTTCGATCACGCTGCCGCAGCTGATGCCGGTGCTGCTGGTCTCGACCGTGCTGAAGGCGATCTTCGCGCTGAAGGTGTTCGACCAGATCGTGATGATCACGAATGGCGGCCCCGGCCAGGCGACGCAGACGCTCACGCACTTCATCTATTTCCAGGGCTTCAAGTATCTGAACATGAGCTATGCGTCCGCGCTCGGCTGGCTGCTCGTGATCCCGATGATGATGCTGACCGTGGTCTATGTGCGGCTGTCGCAGCGCACGAAATAAGGAGACGACCCGATGACCGCCAAATCCCTGCAGACTTCGTCGGCCGACAACCGTGCGGCCACGCGTGCGATCGATCGCACTCCCGGCAGGCTGCATGCCGGCTTCGGCAAGTTGTGCCGTGGTATCGCACTGGCCGTGCTGTTTCTCGTGATCGTGCTGCCCTTGCTCTGGGTGCTTGCGGCCGCGCTCAAGCACTCGGTGGACGTGTACCAGTTGCGCTTCGCATTCAAGCCGACCCTGGGCAATTTCGTCGAGATCATGCGCGAGCCGTTTCGCGTGCAGGACAAGCTGATCAACTCGCTGATCGTGTCGCTGTCGACCGTCGCGATCACGTTGCCGCTGGCGACGGCTGCCGCCTACGCGTTCTCGCGCTTTCAGCTGTTCGCGCACAAGTCCTTGCTGGTGGCGGTGCTGGCCACGCAGTTCCTGCCGCCGGTGGTGATCGTGCTGCCGTTCTTCCTGATGTTTCGGGATCTGGGGATGTACGACACGCGCACCGCGCTGATCGTCATCCAGACCGCGCTGGTGATGCCGTTCGCGATCTGGATGATCAAGGGCTTCATCGACCGGATTCCTCGCGACATCGAGGAATCCGCGATGATCGACGGCGCGACGCACCTTCAGGTGCTGGTCCAGATGATCATGCCGATCGCGCTTCCGGGGATCGTCACGGCCGGCATCTTCTGTTTCATCCTGTCCTGGAACGACTTCATCATCGCCGTGATTCTGACCTCGGAAGATGCGGTGACGTTGCCGGTGGCGATGGGGCTCTTCAACCGCGAGGAGGGCGACCTCTGGCAACTGCTGTCGGCGACCGGCCTGCTCATCATGCTGCCGATGTTCCTCTTCGCGTCCTATATGCAGCGCTATCTGGTGCGCGGCACGACCGCCGGCGCGGTGCGTTGATCTTTCTCTCAGGCAAACCGACATGACTACCGTTACGTTGAACCGGGTAAGCAAGAAGTGGGGCAGCACCCATGCAGTGAAGGACCTCGACCTGAGCGTTGCCGCGGGGGAATTCCTGGTGTTGCTCGGGCCGTCCGGCTGCGGCAAGACCACCACCATGCGCATGATCGCCGGGCTGGAAGATCCGACGCAGGGCGATCTGATGTTCGATGCGCAGCGCATGAACGGTGTGCCGCCTCGCCAGCGCGACATATCGATGGTGTTCCAGAACTACGGCCTGTATCCGCACCTGAGCGTGTACGACAACATCGCGTATCCGCTGAAGTTGCGCGGGGTGGATGCGCATCAGCGCGATCGCGAGATCCGGCGCGCGGCCGATCGGGTCGAACTGGGGCATCTGCTGCAGCGGCGTCCCGCCGCGTTGTCGGGCGGCCAACGGCAGCGCGTGGCGCTGGCGCGATCGATCGTGCGTCGCCCGCGCGTCTTCCTGATGGATGAGCCGTTGTCGAATCTCGATGCGAAGCTGCGCGGCGCGATGCGCGCCGAGCTGAAACATCTGGCCCGCGAGCTGGCCGTCACGACGGTTTATGTGACCCACGATCAGGTCGAGGCGATGACGCTGGCTTCGCGCGTGGCCATCATGAAGGACGGCGTGCTGCAGCAGATCGATACGCCGGAGATCATCTACAACGAGCCGGCCAATGCATTCGTTGCCGAATTCGTCGGCTCACCGGCAATGAACCTGTTGCACGGGCAAGGCCGTGGCGGCCGGTTCGTGCTCCCCGACGGGCTGACCTTGCCGGTCGTGCCGCCTCGCGACGGCGCGCTGACGCTGGGCGTGCGGCCGGAAGACATCGCGATCGGCAGCGACGGCGCCCAGGGCGTGTTCGCGGCCGATATCTTCGCGTTCGAACTGCTCGGCGACACCACCCTGATCACGCTGAAGCTCGATAGCCAGCGGCTCGTCGTCAAGGGCGACAAGTCGATCCGGTATCGGGATGGCGAGCGGATCGGCTTGCGGCCCGATCCCGAGAAGCTGTTCTGGTTCGACGGCGCCAGTGGCGAACGGATTCGGCGCGCATGAGCGTTCGGCGTAATCGAGTAAGCGGTACTCATCGCAAAGGATCGACAGATGCATCCCAATCTCATCAAGCATAAGTTTCTCGCGGCCCGTCCGATCATCAATGCATGGCTGTCGATGCCGAGCGGATACGCGGCGGAAGTGGTCGCGACGCAGGGCTTCGATTCGGCCACCGTGGATCTGCAGCACGGCATGATCGGCTTCGACATGGCGGTGTCCATGCTGCAGGCCATCAGCGCCACGGATGCGACGCCCCTGGTGCGTTGCCTCTCGCTCGATCCGCCGGCGATCATGAAGTTGCTCGATGCCGGCGCCTATGGCGTGATCTGCCCGTCGATCGACACGCCGGCGATGGCGCGGCAACTGGTGGCGGCGTGCCGGTATCCCGGCGGCGGCATCCGCTCGTTCGGGCCGGCGCGCGGGCTGCTGTACGGCGGCGCGGATTACTTTGCCCATGCCAACGAGACCGTGCTCGCCATCGCCATGATCGAATCGCGCGAGGCGCTCGATCATCTCGACGACATCGTGTCCACGCCCGGGCTGGACGGCATCTATATCGGACCGAACGATCTCGCCTTGAGCCTTGGCGCAGCGCCCGGCGGCGCGGTGGCCGACATCGTCGAGGCCGAGATCGCGCGGATCCTGGAGAGTGCGTGTCGGCATGGGCGCATCGCCGGCATTTTCTGCAACGATGGCGCCGCGGCGCGGATGCGTATCGAACAGGGCTTTCATCTGGTCACGCCGGGCAACGATGCCAATGCGCTGGCCACGGCCAGCCTGTCGCGCCTGCAAGCCGCGCGCGGTGCACAGAGCGCCGCCATCGACGGCGGGTATTGAGCGATGCGCGACCTGCCACTGGTTCTGCTTCCCGGCACGCTGTGCGACGCCAGCCTTTGGCAAGCGCAATACGCGGCATTCGTCGATGAGCGGCCGGTGATCGTGCCGGACCTCGGCATCGAGGCATCGATCGGCGCGGAGGCGGCGCGCATGCTGGCCGAGTTGCCGGAGCGGTTCTGGCTGGCCGGATTTTCACTGGGTGGCATCGTCGCGTTGGAGTTGGTCAGGCAGGCGAGGGACCGTGTCGCGGGCTTGTGCCTGATCGGCAGCAATGCACGGCCGGATCGGGCCGAGAACCGCCCGCATCGCATGACGCTGTTGCAGCGCGCTTGTGACGGCGAGCTGCGTGCCATGTTGCGCGAGGCGTTGACGCCGCATTATTTCGCCACCGGCAGCCGGCAAGTCGCCGCACTGACAGCGCAGGTCGAGACCATGGCCGAGGCGGTCCGGTCGCGATTCGCGCACCAGACTCGATACGCGTGCGAGCGAAGCGATTCGCTGCCGTTGCTGGCCTCGCTCGAAGTGCCCGTCGCGCTGATCGTTGGCGACGACGATCGCGTGGTGCCGCCGGGTTGCCAGCAGGACATGTTGGCGGCGGCGGCGCATGCGTCGCTGGCTGTCGTGCCCGCGTGCGGCCACTTCGTTCCGCTGGAGGCGCCGCAAGCCTGCAACGATGCGATGCGCCGCTGGATGGGCGGGTAGGAGGCAGCTTGCCGAGATTCAGGAAGGGTTTTCATAAAACTTAGTAGGCCTACTCAATGACCTGAGAGAACATGTCCGGCGCGATGACGATGCGCCGGGAATTGCGATTCCACACGAGACCTCACCATGAAGCCGACCCGCACGTTGCTGTCGATTGCCTGCTGTACCGTTGCCTGTTCCGCGCAAGCGCAAAGTAGTGTCACGTTGTACGGCGTGATAGACGAAGCCGTCCAGTTCACGACGAACCAGGCCGGGGGCCGCACTTACGCGCTGGCGAGCGGCACGTTGAGCGCCTCGCGTTTCGGGCTGAAGGGCCGGGAGGATCTCGGCGGGGGATACGCCACCATTTTTCAGCTCGAGAACGGTTTCAACGCGAACACCGGCAAGGCCGGGCAGAACGGCCGGCTGTTCGGCCGGCAATCGTGGGTAGGGGTCGCGACGCCGTACGGCAATTTCATGCTGGGGCGCCAGTACGATTTCGAAACCGACTTCATCGGGCCGTTCGAATCCGGCTATGCGTGGTCGGGCGGCCCCGGCACGCAACCGGGCGACAACAACAACTTCAATGCGAGTTTCCGGTTGAACAACGCGGTGAAGTTCGTCAGCACGCCGTTTTACGGGCTCAAGGTGGGCGTGGTGGCGTCGCTCGGCGGCACGCCCGGATCGTTCTCCCAGAACAGCACCTACGGCGCCGGCGTGACGTATACGGCCGGCGGCTTCTCGATCGCGGGCTCGTATTCGCATATCGACAGCCCCAACACCTCGGTCTACGACGGCACCTCGACGACGACGGGGGTAACCGTCAGCGGCCTGAGCTACTCGGGTTTCGTCTCGGCCAAGACCTTGCAGATCGCCGCGGCCGGTGTGTCGTACGCATTTGGCGCGTCGACGATCGGCGGCACCTTCAGTAATGTGGAGTTCAAGCAACTGGGCAGCGGGTCGGGGCCGAACCCGAACGGCTATGCGGGCACCGCCGTGCTGAACACGTTCGAACTGAACTACCTGTACCGGATGACGCCGGCGCTCTCGGTCGGGACCGCATTTATCCTGACGCGGGCGAACTCCGTGAATGGCCAGGGCGGCGCGCTCTATCGACAGATCGACCTGGGCACCACCTACAGCTTGTCCAAGCGCACCGATGTCTACCTGTGGGCGTACGGGCAATCCGCGAGCGGCACGAATTCGGTGGGGACGCCGGCCGTCGCGCAGTTGGCCTTCACGACGGCGTCGTCCAGCAACAAGCAACTGGCCGTGGTGGCGGGTATCCGGCATCGTTTTTGACGGTAGCGGCGCTCGACGCCGCGCGAATTTCATTGAAAGGAGAGTCGACGTGAGTTTGAACTTGGGTTCGTATCGGGATGTGCCGGATTTCATCTACGGCATCACGCGGGAAATCTGGGAGGATCGCGGGATCGGCGCCAAGCTGCAGCAGCACTATGCGCCGGATATCCTGTTGCGCGCCGCGACCGGGTTTACCGGCAGCAACGCGGGCGTGACCGCGCAGACCTTGCAGACGCTGCACCAGTTTCCCGATCGCCAACTGATCGGCGAGGATGTGATCTGGACGCCGTACGACGACGGCACGTTCCTGTCGTCGCACCGGCTCACCTCGGTGATGCGCCACACCGGCGACGGGATTCTGGGGCAGGCCCAGGGGCGGCTGGTGCGCAGCCGGATCATCGCCGATTGCTGGGTACGCGATCAGGTCGTGGTCGAGGAGTGGCTGGTGCGCGATCAGGCCGCGTTCGCGCGCTGCCTCGGCACCGACGCGAAGGCGCTGGCCCGCGAGATGGTCGATCGGGAAATCCGGCAGGGCGTGCCGATCTCGTTTTTCGTGCCGGCGCACGACAAGCCGAGCCGCTACAGCCCGACCTTCCAGGACGACGAGGCGGTGCATCGCTATCTCGCGGGGGTGCGGCGGCTCTGGCACGACAAGGAAACCTCGGTGATCCGCGACATGTATTTCCACGGCGCGGCGTTCCACGCGCCGGGTGGCGACGTGCTGTACGGCCATGCCGATATCGATCGGTTCGCGATCGGCTATCTGGCCTCGTTGCCGGACGCCGAGCTGAAAATCGAGAGTGCGCGCGTGAATCGCGATCCGGAACAGCCGGTGCGCGTGGCGATTCGCTGGTCGCTCACCGGCACGCACAGCGGGTTCGGGCATTTCGGCGAACCGACCGGCGCGCCCGTCTACGTCATGGGCATCACGCATGCGAACCTGACGGGCGGGAAAGTCATGGCGGAATATTTCATGACCGACGAGGTATCGATCTGGAAGCAGATCTTCGCCCATCGCGAGAGCCGGGCCGGGGCATGATGGCATGTGCGGATGCGATATCTTTCGGGTTCTTCGAGACGCTTGCTTAAGCTATCATTGAGCCTCATCGTTGTCGTATCCCCGGAAGCCAACATGCCCAAATCCGTGCCGCCCGCGCGCCCCGCGCGGGCCCGCGTCGCCGCGAGCGAACCTGCGTCGGCAGTGAAACGACAGCCGCTGCCCGAGCAACGTCCGGATCACGACCTCGATCATTCGGTGGGGTATCTGCTCAACCGCGCGGCCAGTATCATCGCGGCGCGATTCAGCGACGATCTCAAGGCACACGGCATCAATCTGCAAACGTGGCGAGTGCTTGCCGCGCTGCGCCATGAAGACCACCAGACCCTCTCCGATCTGGCGAGCCATACGGGCTCCGAACTGTCGTATCTGTCGCGGGCGGTGAGTGCGCTGGAGGGCAGCGGGCATATCCGGCGCAGCGTATCGCCCACGGATCGCCGCAACATTCACCTGTCGATTACCGAAGCAGGCGCCGCCGTCGTCGCGGAGCTGGCGCCACGGGCGTGGGAGATCGAGCGCACCTCGATGCAGGGGGTCACATCCAGCGAGCTTGCCATCACGCTCAAGACGCTGCGCGCGGTGTATTCGAATCTCGTGGACAGCTGCGATGACGTGTCCGGCGTCAATCGAAAGCTGACCGTTGCACGACGCGTGCGCCGTCGCGAGGCACGCGACGAATCCGCCACGGAGTAACGCTCGGTCTTCCCGAGGCGACGCAGGCGCGCGAATCGCGCGGCTTGCGTCGCCTCGGCCGGCTCAGACCGGCTCGGGCACCACGCGGTTTTCGATCGCGCCGATGCCGGCGATCTCGGCGCGCATCACGTCGCCCGCGCACAGGAAGGTGGGGGGCTCATCGCCACGCCCACGCCCGACGGCGTGCCGGTGGCGAGCAGATCCCCGGCCTCGAGCGTGAACGCTTTCGACAGATGTGCGATCTGCTCATACACGTCGTGGATCATCGCGCCGGTTTCGTCGTCCTGACGAAGCTCCCCGTTCACCCACATGCGCAGCCGCAGCGCGTGCGGATCGCCGAGTTCGTCGGGCGTGACGATCCACGGCCCGGTTGGCCCGCAGGTGTCGAACGACTTGCCGACCGTCATGGTTTGCGTCGCCAGTTGCCAATCGCGTACCGATACGTCGTTGCACACCATGTAGCCGGCAATCACGGAAGGCGCCTCCTCGCGGCTGACGTGGCGGCAGCGCTGGCCGATCACCGCGCACAGTTCGACCTCGTAGTCGAGCTGTTCGGAGACAGCCGGCAGATGAACGTCGCCGAACGGCCCGTTGATGCACGACACCTGCTTGTTGAACCAGACCTGCGTGGGCGGCGTCTGCACGCCGACCTTGGCGGCCTCCGCCACGTGCTTGCGATAGTTCATGCCGATGGCGAGAAACTTCGACGGATTCGGCAGCGGGGCAAGCAATTCCACCTCGGCAAGCGGCGCCGCGCGGCCGCCACGCACGGCGTGCGCACGCTGCATGGCTTCGGGGCCGGCCTGCAGCAGCGCCAGCATTGTGTCGGGTAGTGCCGCGTCGTTGCCGGGCAGGTCGATCACCTGGTCATTCTCGACCTTGCCGATCGAAATCTTGCCGTGATGGCGGTAAGTCACGAGTTTCATGAGTACACCCGATAAGAAGTGAAGGAAAAGCGTCAGGCGACGCGGGCGGGCGTCGGATCTTGCCGTTCGGGCTCGCCCTCGCGCGCCATGACCGGATACGGATAGCTGCGTGGCAGGCGTGACAGCAGCCAGGCGGCGAGGACGAGCAGCACTACGAACGCGATCAGCGCATGGCGATACGATCCGGTGGCGTCGTAGGCGGCGCCCATCAGGAATGGCCCCAGGCCGGTGCCCACCGTGAACACCGCGAACAGGTAGCCATAGATCTGGCCGAACGCACGCAGCCCGAAGTAGCGGCTCTGCAAGTAGGCGATCAGGTCCACCTCGGCGCCCATCCCGAGGCCGACGAGCACGGCGCCGAGGGTGGTCAGAACCGGGTCGCTGCTGGCGAGCAGCGTCAGCACGCCCGCCGCGGGCAGCACGACGAACGCGATTGCCACATGCGGGCCGAAGAAACGGTCGAGCAGGAAGCCGCACAGCAGGCGCCCGACGATCAGCGCGATACCGATGCCCGAGAACACCGTCACCGCGCGGCCGGCGGGAATGCCGCGATCGGTCAGCAGGGGCACGAGATGTGCGATCGTGCCGTTGGCCACGACCGGGATGCAGAGAAATGCCGCCGCGAGCATCCAGAACAGGGGGCTGCGCAGTGCCTCGCCGGCCTCGATCCCGGGCAGCGCGGCCTTGCGCGCCGGGTCCGACGTGCCGCGCGAGGCGGCGTCCGCGCCGCCGATGAAGAGCGCGACCGCGAAGAACGCGATCACGAACACGGTCACGCCGACCAGCCCATACGCACCGCGCCAGCCGAACCGGTCGAGATACGCTTGCGTCAGGCGCGGCACCAGCGCGGCGCCGAGCCCGACCCCGGTCATCGCGATGCCCATCGCCAGGCCGCGTCGCCGGTCGAACGCGCCGGCGATCGCCTTGGCGTATGGCAGCGGCGCCTGCCCCGCGCTGAACAGCCCGACCAGCGAGAACATCACGAGGAACACCGGCGGCGACGGGGGCGCCAGCGACATCGACGCGATCGCGAGCGCGAACAGGGTGATGGCCGCGAGCGTGACGCGCTTGATGCCGTGGCGGTCCATCAGGCGGCCGGCAAGGGGCGTGCCCGCCGCGGCGAACAACGAGCCCAGCATGATCGCGGCCGATACCATGCCGCGATGCCAGCCCAGCTCCGCCATGATCGGCTTCATCAGCACGGAAGCCGAGAACTGCAGGATGGTGACGTTGCCGACGGTCAGCCCGAGCACCGAGCCGAACACGACCCACCATCGATTTGCGAACATGCTGCGCACGCTAGACTCCCAAAACCGGTTGAGGTTGAAGACACGCCTGGGGAACGGCCTGTCTCGTGTTGCGTCACGCGTTCGCGGCGTGTTCGATGAAGCGTCCGGCATGAAACAGCAGGGGCGGTTCGCTGCCGTAGGAGAAGCGCTCCACGTGACCCAGGATCATCACATGATCGCCATAGGTCTCGATGGCGGCGGTCCGGCACTCGAAGCGCGCGAGCGTGCCGTCGAATACCGGCACGTCGCCAAGCCCGTTCTCCAGCCGGTCGTCGAACGAGGCGAACTTGTCGTCCGCCGGCCGCGCGAAATGGCTGGCGATGTGCTGCTGATCGGCGTTCAGCACGTGCACCGCGAAATAGCCCGATGCGCGGAACACCGGCAGGCTCGGCGCGCGATCGCTCAGATACCACGCGACGAGCGGCGGATCGAGCGACACCGAGCAGAACGAATTGATGGTGAGTGCCGCGCGGCGGCCGTCGTCGGCGCGCGTCGTGACGAGGCAGACGCCGGTGGCGAAGCGGCCGAGCGCGTTGCGCAGCTCGCGGCTGTCCACGGTAGGCAGGTTCATGCTTGTTCCTTGATGAAGTCGGGGACGGCATTGGCGCCGGCGCCCGTGAAGCAGCGCGGATCGCGTGTCGAGCCCCAGTAATCGAGCGAGACCGGCGAGGGCTCGATGCGTCGAGGCGGGCGCGGAAACGATTCCGGGAATGCCTCCATGCCGAAGCTGTATTCCATCGTCAGGCCGTCCGGGTCGAGGAAGTACAGGAAGACGCTGTCCGACGCCGGATGCCGGCCCGGCCCGAATACCACGTCCGAGGCGGCGTTTTTCAGGCGTACCAGCGCGCGGCCGATGTCGTCGATTTCGGTGACCATGTAGTTCACGTGATGCAGGCAGTGCCGTTCGAACTTCGCGATGCCGATGCCGTGATGGTAGGGATTCGGCCAGCATCGCATGAAGGTGATGAACTCGCCCACCGAATCCGATTCGCTGAAGTTCAGCACGTCGCGCCAGAATTCGACGGCGCGCGCCGCGTCGGGCGTGTTGAACACGACGTGGCCCAGCCGCTGGATGCGCGTCACCGTCGCCTGGAACGGCCGCGCCGAATCGGGCGCCGGAACGTAGAACTCGATCGTTGCGCCGACCAGCGGCTCGAACACGCGCACGGCACGGGCTTGCGCGCGCGCCACGCAGGTGGCCGCGTCCACTTCGTGCACCTCGAGCCGCGCGCCGGCGAGGCGTTCGAGCAGCGGCGCGAACTGCGCCATGTCCTCGAGCATGAAGCCCGCGCAGCGCAGGCCGGCCTCGCGCGCCTCGTGCAGCACCACGCTGTGATGATCGTGATCGCAGCGCAACTGGACGCCGCCGTCCGGGCCGATGCCCACGAATTGCAAGCCCACGACCTCCTCATAGAAGCGGCGTGCCGTGTCGAGCCGCGTCACGTCGAGCTCGACGCGCCCCAGTTTCCGGTATCGAATCATCATTTCGTGATCCTCAATATTGGCCGCGCGGCGGCAAGCCGAGGCGCATCTGCCCATACATCGTCGACACCGTCTGCCAGTTCACGCTGATGTGATGCGCCACCGCGTTGATGTCGCGCCAGGCGCGCTGCACGCCGTTGTCGAGCTGGATACCGGTGCCGCCCACCACGTCGTAGAGCGCGTTGATCGCCTCGACGCACAGGCGCACCGAGTAGGCATGGCCGCGCCGCAGCGTGATGCGTTGCTCGGCGCTCAGCTTCGCGCCGGCGTTCACCAGGTCGGTGACCTGCTGCAGGTCGCGCTGCAGAATCAGTTGCGCGGCGTCGACGGCGGCCTCGGCCTGCGCCACGGCCGACTGCACATGGCCGAACTGCGCGATCGATGCCCCGCCGCCGGCAAATGCGCCGCGCGTGGCGCGCGCCGCGATGCTCGCGACGAATTCGTCGATCGCGCCGCGCAGCGCGGCCACGGCCGGGTTCGCGAGCAGCGGGGGAAAGCCGCTCAGGAACGGCACGCGATACAGGGCCGAATCGTGCAGGCCGGCGCCCGGCGCTTCCTGTTCGAGCACTTCGGCGAACGCGACCGTGCGATGCGAGGGGACGAACACCTCGCTCTCGATCGCAATGTCCTTGCTGCCGGTGCCCGCGAGCCCGACCGTGTGCCACGTGTCGACGATTCGATAATCGCCCTGCGGCACGAGCAGGAAGATCGGTTTCGGCGGTACGCCTTCCGGCTGCTCCACCATCGCGCCGAGCGACAGCCATTGCGCGTTGTCGCTGTTGCTGCCGAAGCTCCAGCGGCCTTTCAGGAGATAGCCGCCGTCGGTCCGCACGGCCTTGCCGGTCGGCGCGATGCAGGACGCGAGCAGGGCGTCGGGCGTGTCGCCCCAGACGTCTTGCTGCGCGTGCTCCGGGAACATGCCGAGCACCCACGACGCCGCGGCGCTCAGCCCGTAGCACCAGCCGGTGGACGTGCAGCCCCGGCCGATCTCGAACGCGAGGCGGCGCAATGCCTCCAGGCCCAGCTCGGCCCCGCCGAAGCGGCGCGGTTGCAGGACCCGATAGAGGCCGGTTTCCTTCAAGCGTTGCGTGACGTCGTCCGACACGCGCCGGTCGATCTCGGTCTGACGCGCCCGCTGCGCAACCAGCAGGCGCACCTCGGTGGCCGCGCTCATCAGGCGCAGGAAGGCTTCATCGTCATCCGGCGTGGCGGAATACGCGACAAACGACGGGGCAAGCGGGGCAGCCTGCCGCTCGGCGATGCTTGGGGTCAATGTCATTGCGATACGCTCCTAAACTATTGCAAAAGCAACCAAACCATGGTCGAATTAAATCAACAAATAGTTGGTTTTGCAACCTTTAAGAACGATTCGAACGACTAGGAGATACCCGAATGAACCCCCGTCCCATCTTGCCGCGTTGCGGTTGCATCGATGCCCATACGCATGTCGTTCCCCATGATTTCCCCGCCTATCTCGGCCGCCGGCCGGACGCCGCGTGGCCGTCGATGCGCGAGGCGCGGCCCTGTCACCGGCACGTGATGATCTCGGGCAGCGTGTATCGCACGGTGTCGAATCAGGCCTGGGATGCCGGCGTGCGGCGCGACGACATGGATCGCATCGGGGTCGAGCGGCACGTGCTCTCGCCGATGCCCGAGTTGCTGTCGTACTGGCTCGAGGGCGAGGACGGCGCGTTGCTCGCGCGCTATCTCAACGAGACGTTGGCCGACATGTGCGCCCATGCGCCGGGCCGGTTCAGCGCGCTCGGCGCCGCGCCGCTGCAGGATTTGGATCGCGCGATCGGCGAGCTCGAGTTCGCCGTCGCCGAACTGGGGCTGGCCGGCATCGAGGTCGGCAGCAACGTGAACGGCGTGCCGATCGGCGACGCACGCTTCTGGCCGTTCTTCGAGGCGGCGCAGGCGCTCGGCGCGGCGATCTTCGTGCATCCGCTGCGGCCTGCCGGCATGGAGCGGCTGGTCGGCCCCGCCTCGCTGGAGCAGATCGTGGCGTTTCCCGGCGAGATCGGTCTCGCGGCGGCGTCGATCATCACTGGCGGCCTGACCGCGCGCTTCCCGCATCTGCGCATCGCGCTCAGCCACGGCGGCGGATCGATCCAGGCCCTGCTGCCGCGGATGCAGTTCGCCTGGGAGCGCCAGATCGCGTTGCGCGAGGCGATCCCGGTGGCGCCGGTGGATGCCGCCCGCACGCTCTATTACGACGATCTGCTGTACGGCTCGGTGGCGATTCGTTCGTTGCTCGACACCGTCGGCGACGATCGCGTGATGATCGGTACCGACTATCCCTTCGCGATCATGGACGACGATCCGGCCGCGCGCGTGAGCGCGCTGGGGCTCGACGCCCGCGTGGAAGAGGCGTTGCGCTGGAGAAACGCCGCGGCGTGGCTCGGCATGGAGCCCGGCGCGGCCGACCTGACGGGCGTGACGGCACGCTAGGCGACGGCGCCGCCGATATGCGGCGCCGTCGTCCGTGCGTGTCGGTGGCTATTGCCTCGGGCCGCTCGCGGGTGCGTCCGCTTCGGCATGATGCGGTGGCACGCCGCAGTGGAAGCTGCTCGCGGCGTTGGGATCGCCGGCTCCGTTGTAGATGGCCTCGGCCGGATACGGGCAGATCGGCCGCTGCTGCTGCACGCCCTGGGCGGGATCGCCGTTCACGAATTTCGTGGCGATCAGCTCGGCCGGCTTCACGCCCCGTTCGACCCATGCCTCCAGCGCGCTCACCACATCGTGCTCGGGGTCCGGCGACACGGCCGTGTAGTTTTCCTGACCGATGTTGTCCGGCCCGATGCCGGTGCCGCAGTGGCCGATGCCCGGCAGCATGAAGAGGCGATAGAAATCCTGCGTGGCCCGCAGATCGCCTTGCGACGAGGCATCGACCACTTCATCGTAGTACTTCACCGTGTAGCCCGGCTGCGCGACCACATCGTCCCATCCATGCCATTGAATCAATTTGCCGCCCGCGCGCTGGAACGCAGTGAGATCGGGATCGACCGCATTCACCTCGTCGCCGAAGTTGCGTTCGAGAATCGGGAAGTCGCGTGCGAGATCGAAGTTCGAGCCGTCCCAGTTCGGATCGCCCAGGCCGATCCGATAGTTGGCCACGCCGAACCCGGCCGGGCCGTTGGTGAAGCCGAAACGGTTCTCGTCGTGCTCGGAGCCGGGCGTCATCGCGGCCATCAACCATTGGCCGGTGCGCGGGTCGCGCAGTGCCGATTCGTTGGCCTCGACCGCTTGCGCCTGCTGCGGCGTGAGACAGCCGGCCGCATTCTGCCCGGCCTTGCAGCTCAGCGAGGCCGGCTGCCAGTGGCAGGCGCGCGGATCGCGGATCTGCCCGTCGGTCAGGCCGTCCCGGGCATCGCATTGCGCCATCTCGGCGGCCTGCACCCGGGTCAGCAGCGAGGCGCCCGACGCGCCGACGATGCCCGCTTTCGCCCAGTCGAGGGTCGTGACGAGCTGCTTGGTGGCGTTGCCGGTGTAGTCGGCGACGGCCGAGCCCGCGATGATGCCGTCGAAGTCGCGCGGGAATCGCTGGGCGGATTTCATCGCCTCGCGGCCGCCGTCGGAGCAGCCGTTGAAGTACGCATGGCGTTGCGGCTGGCCGTAGAAGGCCGCGATTACCCACTTCGCCTTCTCCGCCAGTTGATGCACGGCGCGCCAGGCGAAATCGGTCACGCGTTGCGGGGAGCCGAACGCGAACGCCGTGTCGTAGGCGCCCTGGCTGGCCGTGTGGCCGTCGTCGGTGATCGCGGTGGCGTAGCCGCGCTGCAATTGGCCGACCATTTCGCCCCAGTAGAACGTGCCGCCGAGGCCGTGGTTGCCGGACTGCTGGTAGCGGTGGTTCCAGGTGGCCGTCGGCAGCCAGATCTCGATGCCGATCGCGGAGCCGGATACCGGGCTGACGGTCGCCGTCACGCGACAGAACGCAGGCAGGTTGGAATAGGCCACCGTGCTGCCGGGCGGCTGGTAGGCGCCGGCCGGAATCGACTGCGCCGTGTGGATGACGGTATCGGGCAGATGCAGCCCGAGCAGTTGCTCGCAGGTGGCGGCGTGGGCCGTGCCGGCCGCGCCTGCGGCGATGGCTGCGGCCAGCGTCATGCGAAGCCGTCTGACGCGGCGGGCGTCGCCGCGGGAGCGATTTGCGGAATGCGATTTCATGGTTTCCTCTCGGTTGGGGGAATCGGTGGGAGTCGGCGGATCGCGCCGCCTGGGTGCACAGGCAGCGCGTGTGCCTCGGGTTGCCGGCGCGAAACGGACGCCGGTCGACCTCGATGCGGGTTCAGGATGCGGTCGACGCAGCGCGCGACGCGCATCACGCGAGGCGGCGCGTCACGCGCTCGCCCGGCGCGCGAGCAGGCCTGTCGCCGGGGTATGCCGATTCATCGCCAGCAGGGCGACCAGGCCGACCGCCAGCATCCCCGCGAGCACGCGGAAATAGCTGCCGCCGGGGCCGCCGGCCTGCAGCAGCACGCCGCCGAGCGCGGTGCCGACGATGCCGCCCACCCGGCTCACGCCGACGCAGATGCCCAGCGCGGTGGCGCGGCAGGCGGCGGGATAGGCGGTCGCCGCGAGCGCATAGAGCGTCGACTGGGCCATGCCGCCGCCGAAGCCGGCCAGTCCCATGGCCGCCGCGACGCCGCCCGGCATGGCGGCGCCGTCGCCCAGCAGGCGGGGCAGGGCGACGGTCGCCGCCACGGTGATCAGGATCGCGAGCGTCGACAGGCCGCGCGAGCCCGCACGCGGCAGCAGGAGGCCCGAGACCAGCACGCCCAGCACCGCCGCGAACGTGTACGTGGAGGTGTCGGCGATCGCGTCGCGCAGTCCGAAGCCCGCGCCGGTCAGGATCGCGGGCGTCCAGCTCAAATAGGCGTAGGCGGTGTAGGAGAGCGTGAAGAAGGCGGTCCAGAGCCCGGCGTTGACGCGCCGGTTGGCGGGCGCGAGCAGGCGCTCGTCCATTGCGGTGGACGCCGTTTCGCGCGCGGGGGCGGGCAGCGCGTCGAGCGCGTCGAAGCCCATCCGCGCGAGCCACGCGCGCGCTTCGTCGAGGCACGCGCGGCGCACCAGGAACGTCAGCGATTCCGGCAGCAGCATCGCGCCCAGCACGGCGGCCGCCAGCGTGATGCCGCCGCTCGCGACGAACAGGCCGCGCCAGCCCGACACCGGGATCAGCCAGGCGGCCAGCACGCCGCCCAGCGTGCCCCCCAATGTGGTGCCGATCGACATCAGCAGCACCAGTTGTCCGCGCCGGCGACGCGGGCTCCAGTCGGCCACCAGCGTCATGGCGGTGGGTACCGCGATGCCGAATCCCACTCCGCTCAACAGGCGCATCGCGATCAACTGCGCGACGTTGCCGGCCAGCGCCGAGCCCAGCGTCGCCGCGCCGAACGTCACCACCGCGCCGAGCAGCGTGCGCCGCGCGCCGAGCCGGTCCGCCGCGATGCCGCCGCATGCCGCGCCGAGCGCCATGCCGACCAGCGCCGCCGACATCGCGGGCGCCAGTTGCGTCTTGGTGACGGCCCACGCACGCATCAGGACGGGGCTCGCGAAGGCGAGCAGCTGCACGTCCATGCCGTCGATGATCAGCACGCTCAGGCAAAGGGCGTAGACGAGGAGCTGTCGGCCGCCCACCGGCCGTGCCTCGATGAGGTCGTCGAACATGATGTCTCCGGTTTGAAATTCGTCAGGGCCGGCACGACGCGCGGGAGCGCGACGCCGTGCCGGGCCGTGCTTCGGTCAGGCGCGCGCCAGCGACGCCGTCAGCATCGCGAGATAGTCGGATTCGGAGGGGCGGGCGGGCGCCAGCCGGTTGAACGGGCTCGCGTGCGCGGCCCGCGCCAGCGCGGGCAGGTCGGCCGCCGCGTAGCCGAGTTCCGCGAGCGTCGCGGGCAGGCCGAGCTCGCGCATCAGCGCCGCGATGCCCTGCGCGAGCGTCACCGACGCATCGAATCCGAGCGAGGCGTGAATCGGCGCGCACCGCTCGCCCACGGCGGCGGCCGTGAAGTCCAGCGTCGCCACGAGCCCGATGCCGCTCAGGATGCCGTGGTGGAAGCCCTGGTCACTGCAGGTCAGAGCGACGGCATGCGCCGGCCCGAGCCCCATGCCGATCGACACGCCACCCGCGAATGCGGCCAGCAGCAACTGCTCGCGCGCCGGCACGTCGTCGCCGTGGCTCACGACGCGCCGCACGTGGCCGGCGACGCGCGCGATGCCGTCCAGCGCGATCGCCTTGCCGAGCGGGACGCTGCCCATGGACAGATAGCCCTCGATGCAATGCGAGAGCGCGTCGATGGCGGTGGCGGCGCTCAGGCGTCGCGGCAAGCTCAGCGTCAAGGCCGGATCGAGGATCGCGACGCGCGGCACCAGATGGCGAGACGTGAGGCCGGCCGAGGCAGTGGTCGCGTCCGGGTGGATGCCCGCCGACGGCGACGCCTCGCTGCCCGTGCCCGCCGTGGTGGGTATCACGATCAGCGGGGCGCCGGGGCCGAGCTCGGCGTCGCGCGCGCCGAAATAGTCGGCGGCCGAGCCACGATGCGTGGCGAGCAGCGCGATCACCTTGGCCGTGTCGATCACGGAGCCGCCGCCCAGCGCGATCACGCCGTCGCACTGCTCGCGCGCGTAACGCGCGGCGCCGCGATCGACGTCGGCGAACAGCGGATTCTCGGTCACGTCGTCGAACAGGACGGCTCGGGCCGCCGCGCCGCCGGCAGCCGTCGTCCTCGCCGCGAGCCCGGCCGCGACCACGCCGCGATCCGTCACCAGCAGCGGCCGCGTCACGCCGAGCGATGCGAGTTCGCTCGCGAGCGCGGCGAGCGCGCCGTTGCCGGACACGGTGCGCGGCACGCTGAGCGTGGAGAGGGCGGCAGGTTGGAGCGCCGTAATGGTCACAGTCGGTTCCTTGTTTCGATGCAGGGTTCGGATGGCGCGCGAGCCCGGGCTCGCGTGGTGCAGGGCAGACTATGTGACGGTTGCGAGCCAGGGCCCAGATGCCGGCTTCGATGCGCCTATGCGCCGCCGACATAGGTAGGACCCCGAACAGGTGCAATGCGGTTCATCCTCCGTTCGTCGACGACGATTCACCGATCGCCCGGGCATGCCGGATTCCATGCCCGGGCCTTGATAGCGAGCCATGCGACAGACCATGAAAATGCAACATTTGCGCGACCTGCTGGCCGTCGCGGAGAAGGGCAGTATCAATGCGGCGGCCCGGCACCTGGGCGTGTCTCAGCCCGCGTTGAGCCGCAGCATCCGCGAGCTGGAAAAGGAGATGGGCGTGCCGCTGCTCGAGCGCCAGGCCACGGGCGCCGCGCTCACGCCGATGGGCAACCTGTTCGTGCGTCGCGCGAGCACGGCGGTCAACGAGCTGCGCCGCGCGCGCGACGAGATCCAGCAGTTGCAGGGCACGGAGCACGGCACCGTGGTGGCGGGGGTCTCGTCGATGGCGCATCTGACGCTGCTGCACGAGGCGCTCGGCCCGTTCACGCAGCGCTATCCGAACGTGGTGCTGCGCGTCATCGAGGGCGTGTTCCCGATGATCGACGCCCGCATTCGCAGCGGGCAGGTGGATTTCTACGTGGGGCCGGCGCCGGAAGGCGGCACCCCGCCCGGCCTGCAGAGCGAGACCTTGTTTCCCACCCGGCGCGTGGTGCTCGTGCGTCGCGGCCACCCGCTCGCCCAGGCGCGTTCGCTCGCGGAATTGACCGAAGCGAGCTGGATCACGACATCGTTGACGTCGCAGGCGGAGCACGAGTTTTCCGGCGTGTTTTCCGGGCGCGGCCTCAAGGTTCCGAAGCTCGCGCTACAGACCGAATCCGCGCTGAGCTGGATCACCGCGATACTTGCCACCGACATGCTCGTGATGGTGCCGAAAACGTGGCTCGCCTCGCCGTTGACGAAGGATCTTGTGGTGGCGATTCCGATCGAGGAGACGCTCGCCGGTTCGCCGATTTCGCTTGTGCGTCGCAGCAGCGTGCCGCCCACGCCGGCCGGCGATCATCTGTGCGACCTGCTCAGGCGCGCCGCCAGCCGAATCGACGTGGCGTGACGCGCCGCGGCGTCTCGCGCCACGTCGCGCTCAGAACGTCGTGGCGAGGCCGATGCGCAGTGCCGTCTGGCGCGACGACGACGATTGCGACAGGCCGTTGATCCAGGCATCCGCGCCCGCGTCGCCGCCCGCCTGCTGGAACACCAGGTCGATGTAGACATCGGTGCGTTTCGACAGCCAGTACTGCGCGCCCGCCGTGACCTGATGCGCGAAGTTGTGGGTCAGTTGCGCATTGCCCTTCATGTACTGGTAGTTGATGCCGGCGAGCCACTCGGGGCCGAACCAGCGCTGCGCGCCCGCCTGCACGACCCAGATATTCGCGCCGGTCAGGGTGTTTTGCGTGTCGGTGAGCAGCACGCTGGCGGTGGTGTCGCCCAGCGTGTACTTGAGGCCAGCGCCATAGTTGCGAATGCCGTCGAGCCCGTTGTTCATCGACGGATAGCGCCGGTCGAGATAGGTCAACGCGGCCGCGAACCCGCCGGCGCGCGCGTTGAGCGCGAACGACATCGCGCGATTCGCCTCGAACGCGCCGGCGGTGCCGCCGAAGCTGTACTGCGCCGCCGCCGACACGCCGTGGAATGTCGGCGACGTGTATTTCACCGAGTTGGGAATGCCGACGCTGCCGAGCTGATCGAACTCGAACGAGCCGGTGGGATTCTGCGGCACGCCGAGCTTCGCGAATGGTCCTTGCCGCAGATTGAGGAGACCGCCATAGGAGAACGCCGCGTCGTAGCCGCCGAACACGAGACTGTCCATCATGACGCTGTACTGATTGCCGAAACTCAGGTTGCCATAGCGGGCGTTGTTCAACCCCACCAGCGCCGTGCGATTGAACAAGGTGCCCGCCGTGGTCATCGTTCCCGAACTCACGCTGAACTGCGACACCAGCCGGAAGATCGCCGAGGTGCCGCCGCCCAGATCTTCCCGGCCCTGCAAGCCGATCACGCTGGGAAACTGGATGGAATCCTGCAGGGCGAGCTGATGTCCGCCACGCACGTTCGTGACGTAGTTAACGCCCTCGTCGAGCATGCCGAACAGCGTGACGCTGCCTTGCGCGTGGGACGTCATCGATAGGCACGACAGTGCCATCGCGGATGCGATTCTTTTCATGCTGTCTCCAAACCGTTTTTTTGTGTCGAACCGGGTAGCGACGCCCCGCTTCTTGGGATAGGTCGGCCCGCCCGATTCGCGGGCAGGGCCGTTCCCGTGCGTGTTGCCTCTGATCGGGCGATTGCACGAAAATTTATTCAGTAAATCTAAATATCCGGGATGCGGCGCGCCGCTCGCGACAGCGCCGTTTCTTACCGCCGCATCACGGTTCGCGGCCGTAATCCCGGCCACGAACTGGCGGCGCGCGGTGCCTCAATGCGCGCGCGGCACGAAATCCTGCGTGATCTGCTTGTACTCGAGAAAATCCTCGAGCGAGGCGAGCCCGCCCAGGCGGCCCAGGCCGCTCGACTTGAAGCCGCCCTCCTCGAATTCCACGGCGAGGTTCGCCCAGCTGTTGATCGAGACGAGGCCGGCATGCAGTTGCCTCGCGACACGGATCGGACGATCCACGTCGCGGCTCCAGACGCAGGCGCTCAGGCCGTATTCGCTGTCGTTCGCCATCTCGATGGCCTGCGCTTCCGTGTTGAACACCTGCAAGGTCTGGACCGGGCCGAAGGTTTCCTCGCGCGCGATCGGCAGCGACGCGTCCTCGATCGCGAGCAGCGTCGGCAGATAGAACGCGCCCCCCGCCAGCGCGGGATCACCCGGCGGCCCGCCGCGCACCACCACGCGCGCCCCCGCCGCGATCGCCGCCTCGACCGCGGCATCGACTCGCTGCACCGCCGCCTTGTCGATCAGCGGGCCCATCTGGCTCGCGGCATCGCGCGCGGGGCCGGCGCGCACCGCGCCCAGGCGTTGCGCCAGCGCGCGCTCGAGCGTGTCGGCAAGCTGGCGATGCACCAGCACCCGGCTGCCCGTCATGCAGAACTGCCCCGCGAATACCGTGCAGGATTTTTCGAGCACGGGCAGCGCCGCGTCGAGATCGGCGTCGTCGAAGATCAGGTGCGGCGTCTTGCCGCCCAGCTCCAGGCCGACCCGCTTCAGATGCTGCGCGGCGACGCTCGCGATGGCGCGGCCGGTCGCGCTGCTGCCGGTGAAACTGATGGTCGGCACGCGCGGCGAATCGACCAGCAGGCGCGCGCCCGCGGCGCCCGATTCGATCACGACGTTGACCACGCCCGCCGGTATCTCGCGCACCGACTCGACGATCCGCGCGAGCAACGCCGCCGTCTGCGCCGCCTGATGAGGCATCTTGATCACCGCCGTGCAGCCCGCCGCCAGCGCCGGCGCGAGCGCGCGAATGCACAGATAGGCCGGCGAGTTCCACGGCACGATGAGCCCTGCCACGCCCACCGGTTCCCGGATCGACATCGATTGCTGCCCCGGGCGCGTCTCCATCACGCGGCCGAAGCCGTGCATCGCGAGGCCCACGGCGAAGCGCAGCGCGCGCGGGATCAGCGAGGCCTCGAAGCTTGCCTCGGGGCGGATCTTGCCGTTTTCCGCGCACAAGGTGTCGACCACCTCGCCGAGCCGCGCCTCGAACGCGTCCGCCAGGTGACTCAACGCGGCGGCGCGTGCGTGTGCGTCGCTGCGCCACGCGCCGAGGCGGAATGCGTCCGACGCGCAGTCGATGGCCTTCTGCATGGTGTCGACCGGCGCATCGTGAAAGTAGCCGATGACTTCGCCCGTGGCCGGATCGATGCTTTCGCGGCGAGGGCCATCGGCCAGCCACGCGCCGCCGATCCAGTGCCGTGCATCATGTTCTGCCTGCATGGTTTCTCCTTGTGAAATGGGTTGAACGTGCGTCGCGACAAGTGCGCAGGCTGCTGGTCATGTGGCGGTTCGCGCGCCGTCGCGCGCGATGCGTTCGAACAGCCCGGCCGCATTGCCACCCTCGACCGCGCGCTGCTCCGCGTCGCTGAACCCCAGGTCGCGCAGTCCGGCCAGCGTCGCCTGCGTGCCGCGCTCGGGCACGAACGGAAAATCGGTGCCGAGCAGCACGTTGGCGGGCGTCACGAGCTTCAGCAGCGCGGCCATCGAGATCGGATTGGCGGAGATCGCCGTGTCGTAGTACTGGCGGCGCAGCACCGGCATCACGCCGCCCGGCACCCGGCTCGCCAGCTTCTTGTCGAGGGAGCCGAGCAACGCCATGCGGGTGGCCAGATACGGCACCGTGCCGCCCGCGTGGGAGAAGATGAAGCGGATGTCGGGGCAGCGGTGGAACGTGCCGGAGAACAGCAGGCTCGCCACCGTGCGCGTGGTGTCGTGCGGAAACTCGATCAGTGAATCCGGCTGGTCCGGCAGCAGACCGCGGCTGCAACTGCATGAGGTCGGATGCACGTACACCACGGCCTTGCGGCGATTCAGTGCGTCGAAGACCGGCGCGAACGCGGTATCGCCGAGATAGCGGTCGCCGTAATTCGTCATGAGCCCGATGCCGTCGGCGCCGAGCGTGTCGAACGCGTGGTCGATCTCGCGGTGCGAGGCTGCCACGTCCGGCAACGGCAGTGCGGCAAGCGCACCGAAACGGCTCGGATGATCGGCAACCATCTGCGCCGCATAGTCGTTGCAGGCGCGCGTGAGGCGGCGTGTCTTCGACATGTCGCGCATCCACAGCGGCGGCGCGGACACCATGGCGCTCGTGATGCCCTGGCGATCCATCACGCCCAGCGAATCGGCGACGCTCCAGCGCGGCGCGACGCGATTCGGCGCGGGCGCGCCGATCGCCGCCTCGCCCATGGTCCTCCGGAACACCGGGGGCAGGAAGTGGTGATGCACGTCGATGCGCTGCACCGCATCCGGCGCGGGCGTCTCGTCCGGCGAGGCCGCCGAGGCGGGCACCATCCGGGCGGCCAGCAGGCCCGCCGTCATCATGCCGAGCCGGCGCCGCGCGGGGTTGGCCGGCGCTCCCGGCGGCATGTCGGTCCTGTTCTTGTCTTTCTGCATTTTGGGGTCGTCTCCTTCAATTGAACGCTTTGCCGCGTCGTGGGTGGCGGCATTTTATAAAGATTGCAAAAGCAACCAACATGGCGATGAATTTAAACGAGTGATGGTTGGTTTAGCAACTTTAATCGACGCTTGCCGGGCTAGGAGTAACCCGAGGAGGGCGCGCTTCTGCCGCCACGTTATGCCGGCAGGGCATAGGCGATGCATCGTCCGCATCTGGGCAGGCCGCTCCGGACGGCTCAGGCTATGCGATTCCCTGCGCCGCTGAGTGCGCTTGCTAACGGAATCCCAATGATGAAAATGATTTGCGTCGAGGAACATACGATCGACCTGCCGATTGTCGAGGCGGCGCGCCCGAAGGCGTTGGCCGAGGCGGCTTACATGACCGACTGGGGCTGGCGGGTGCAGGACCGGCCCGACGGTTTCGGAGACGGCCTGCCGCACCTGCAGGCGCATGCGACAGCCGTGGGATTCGCGCGCGAGATGGGGGCGGAGCGGATCGCGGCGATGGACGCGCACGGCATCGACATGCAGATCGTCTCGTACAGCAGCCCCTTGCAACTGGTGCCGGACGATCAGGCCGTGATGCTGGCGCGTGCCGCGAACGACCGTCTCGCCGCCGCCTGCGATGCGCATCCCACCCGGCTGAGGGGCTTTGCCGCGTTGCCGTGGCAGCACCCCGAAGCCGCCGCGCAGGAGCTCGAGCGCTGTGTCAAAAAGCTCGGCTTCGTGGGCACGCTGCTCGTGGGCCGGCCGGGCGAGACGTTTCTCGACGATCCCCGCTACGCGCCGGTGCTCGCCAAGCTGGACGAACTCGCGGTACCGATCTACGTGCATCCGGGCTTTCCGTTGCCGCAGGTGCGCGAGCCTTATTACGGCGGGCTGGAGAGGGAGGTGAGCGCGCGCCTGTCGTTGTTCGGCTGGGGCTGGCATCACGAAGCCGGTATCCAGGTGGTGCGCATGCTGCTGGCCGGCGCGTTCGACCGCTATCCGCGGCTGCGGGTCATCAGCGGGCATTGGGGCGAGATGGTGCCGTTCTATCTGCAGCGCATGGACGACATGTTGCCGGTGGAGGTCACCGGCCTCGCGCGTACCGTCACGCAGACCTATCGCGATCACGTGTATGTCACGCCGAGCGGCATGCTGAACCTGCCGCATTTCGAGTTCATCCACAAGGTGATCGGCGCGGATCGCATGCTCTACGCGATCGATTATCCCTACCTGACGATGACCGGCGCGCGCGCGTTCCTCGAGCAACTGCCGATCAGCGAGACGGACCGGCGGAAAATCGCGTTTCTCAATGCGGAAGAGCTGCTCGGGTTGTGAGCCCGGGCGCTATGCAATGCGACGCAATCCTGCGCAGGGTTTCGTCGTCCCGCGAGAACGTCAGGCCTCGGTGTTGTGGATGAAAAAGGGAGGAACGTCGGGGCCCCACTGATACAGCGAATCCTCGGGAGGGAAATCTCCGGCGGGCCACGCATGCCCGGCGCTCACGAAATCGATCTCGGCGGAAAATTCCGAAAACGATCCCCACGGGTCCATGACGTAGTGGAAGTAGTTCGAACCGAGGACATGACGCCCGGTTCCCCAACCCCGGCGGTATCCGGCCGCCGCCATTTGCGCCGCGCCGGTGCCGACCTCGTCGACGCTGTCGACGTCCCACGCCACGTGATGCCATCCCTTGGCCGTGCTCTTGGCGAACGCGACCAGATGATGATCGCTGCCGTGCGGCGCATGCATGAACGCAATGATGTCGGCCGAACGATCGGACAGCCGGAGGCCAAGCGCCTGACGATAGAACGCCACCGCCCGCAAGGTATCGGGCGTGAACAGCAGGACGTGGCTCATCCGGCGCGGCCGCACGGTCGGCGTCTTCGAGCGGGGCGGTGCGCCGCGCGTGTCGGCGCGCGGCTTGGGCGATACGCGACTCGCGGGTGAATCGGGCGACGTTTTCGGCCCGATGGTGACGCGAATGCGATTGCCGTCGGGGTCGACGAACCGCAGCGCGCCGGCGAGATCGGGTTCCGGGCGCTCGATGCGCCCGCCCGCCAGGATCACCTGCTGCCGCAACGTGTCGAGATCGCCGTCGAAACAGTTGAACTGAAGATAGGCGAGCGATTTTTCGTTGGACGGGAGCAGACGGCCCCAGCGGTGGCCGTCGAGGGCGCGCAGTTCCAGTTGCGTCTCGGCGCCGTGAGCGAGGTCGGTGACGGACAGGCCGAAGGCGCCGAAAAAATGCCGCGCCGCCTCGATGGACGGCACGTTCAAGGCGAAGTGATCGATTGAGTGGACGGCGACGGGCGCCTCGAGGTTCGAGCGATTCATGGCGGTTCTCCTGCGGGTGCTCGCCGCGGCCGCGCCGGGCATCCGGGCCGGCCGCGTTCATGCGATCGAAACGGTGGGGTCAGCCGCCGACGGTTTCCTGCGCGATCGGATTGCGCAGCGTCATGAAACCCTCCACGCTGACCTCGCAAATGTCGCCCGGCTTCATCAGCAGCCTGGGCTCGCGCGCCCAGCCGATGCCCGACGGGGTGCCGGTCACGATGACGTCGCCGGCCTCCAGCGTGATCGCCTCGCTGATCGTGGCAATCAACGTGGCGATGTCGAACACCATGCTGTCGGTCGACGCCGACTGGACCACCTCGCCATTCAGGCGCGTTTCGAGCCGCAGCCCTTTCGCCCCGGCGGGCAGTTCGTCGGCGGTCACGAATTCCGGGCCGAACGCGCCGGTGCCGTCGAAGTTCTTGCCGACCGTCCATTGCGGCGTCTTGAACTGGTAGTCGCGCACCGAGCCGTCGTTGAACAGCGCATAGCCGGCAACGTGGGTGAGCGCGTCGGCCTTCCCGATATGCCGGCCGCCGCTTTTCAGCACGACCGCCAGTTCCCCTTCGTAGTCGAGCGCATCCGACACGTGCGGCCGGATCAGTGGCGCGCCATGCCCGATCAGGCTGGAGTTGGCACGCAGGAACAGCGTCGGGTAGGCCGGCTGTTCGTAGTTGCTTTCCCGGGTGTGGTCGCTGTAGTTGAGCCCGACGCAGATCACCTTGCCCGGGCGCACGAGCGGCGGCAGGAACGTGATGGTGTCGATCGACAACGCGTCGACGGTGCGCGCATCGGTGCCGTAGGCGCGAAGGTCCACCCCGTCCGCCAGCAACTGGTCGAGCGATACCGGGCCCAAGACCTTGACGCGTGCGTCGGCCAGCACCCCCAGCATGCGCTGCCCATCCTGCTCAAACTGTACGAATCGCATTTCCTTGTCCTCATCGAAGATAAATCGGGATTCACTCGCATGGCGGCGTGTGGGGATGTCGGCCACTCGGCCAGCCGGCCCGCCCGCGTGTCAGCCTGCCGCGCCGCGTTGCGTCGCGACGAGCGCCAGCAGTTGCATGACCACGCCCTGGGCGAACCGGCACGCGTCCGGGTCCGTCAGGACGCCGTCGTGCACCTTGGCGCCGACGTGGGCGATGGCTACCTGGGGGGCGTTGATCTGACGTGACAGCGTGGCGGCGAAGAGCTGCTGCAAATGCGCCTGCGCGCGGATGCCCCCGAACTGGCCCGGCGAGAGCGTGACGAATCCGACCGGCTTGTCCTTCAGCGCGGAGGTGTAGGCCGGGCGCGACGCCCAGTCGATCGCATTCTTCAGGACCGCGGGCAGCCCGTGGTTGTACTCGGGCGTCACGATCAGGATGCCGTCGCAGCGCTCGACCTGCGCCCGGAGGGCCTGCACCGAATCGGGTGACGGGTCGCCATCGAGATCGGCGTTGTAGAACGGCAGCGCATCGAGCCGCGCAGTGTCGAACGTCACGTCGGCGGGCGCCGCGGCGGCTACCGCGCGCAATACCGCCGCGCTGTGGGATGCGCGGCGCAGGCTGCCGACCAGCGCGAGCAGCGTCGTGGTGCGATCGGCGGCGCTCATCGGGCTTGTCCTTCGCGCAGCCACAGGTCGTCGCTTGCCGTGAACACGCGCAGGTTTTCCGATTCCGGCGTGAGCAGATCCGTCGGCACCTTCGCGCCATGCGCGACCTGAAAATAGGCCAGGTGCCGGTAGGCCGGCGGATAGGGATCGAGGCCGGCCGCATCGAGGCTCATCCGGGCATCCGGCTGCACCGGATCGATCCGGCTCTTGTGGTAGACGGTGCGACGCAGCGCGATTTTCCAGCCATGCGGCGTCAGCACGAGCCGGTCCCTCGCGACGCCCCAGGCCGTGACGTCGACCTCGATGCCATGCAGGTGGCCGCGCAGCATGATTTTCATCTTGGTGGCGGCCAGCGCGCGCTCGCCGACGATATCCACGCGGCTCGCGCCGAATTCGTGCAGCACCTCGTAGTGGCCCTGGTTCATGCCGTTGCGGCATGCCGCGACGAAATCGGGCGCGGGCAGCGTCGCCCAGGAGGTCACCATCTGCCCGTTTTCGCTGTAGGCGTCGAGCAGCGATTCCCATCGTCCCTCGTCTCGATCGAGCGCCCAGTGCTCGATCAGGGCCCGGATCGAGGCGGCGTGGTGGGGATTGACGGCGTGGGTCATGCAATTTCCTTGATGATGGGAATGAGAGGGCGGGTTCAGCGATGGCCGGCGGCCGGACGGATCTCGGCCGGCATCGCCGCGCTTCGAACACGGCCCAGGTGGAGCGGGGTATGACGCAGCACTCGGGCTATCACGAGCATCGTCAGGCAGGCGGCGAGATAGGCGCACAGCGCGGCGTTCATGCCGAATTCACGCACCAGCCAGGTCAACGCGAGCGGCGTGGGGCCGGAGATGAATGCGGTCCCGAGGCTGTACGGCACCGTGAAGCCGGTCTGGCGTACGGGCGTGGGATACAGCGACGCGATCAGGCCGGGCATCGCCGAGTGCATGCTGCCGATGGCCACGCCGATCACCATGAAGGCAGGCAGCAACGCACCTGCGGCGTCGGCGCCCTCGATGCGATGAAAGAACCAGACGGCACAGGCGCCGCCGACCAGTGCGCCACCAACCAGGTTGCGCGCCCAGCCAATGCGGTCGCTCAGCCAGCCCCATGCGGGGATGCCGATGACGAAGGCCAGCACCCCCGCGACGTTTGCACTGAAGACCGTATCGCGCGGCAGCTTCCATTGCGTGATCAGGTGATTGGGCAGCCACTGGAAGAAGACGTTGGTCGACATGGCCATCACGAACACCATGGCCAGCGCGATGGCGCAGGCTGCCTTGTGATTGACCGCCACCTCGAGGAACGGCACCTTGTCGCTGCGTCCGGCGGCCTTGCGGGCCTTCGCGAATTCGGGGCTCTCGTCGAGGCTGCGCCGAAGGTAGGCCGACAGCAGGCCGAATGCGCCGCCGAGCATGAACGGCAGGCGCCACTGCAGATCGGGGTGCCCCGGGAACTGCGTGGCGATCAGCGCGGCGAGTTTCGCCGCGCCGGCGCCCAGCAGCAGCCCGCAGTTGACGACGGCAAAGAAGATGCCGCTATGCAGCCCGAGGCGGTGCGCCGGCGCGTGCTCGGCGATGAACACCGAGGCGCCCGGCAATTCGCCCCCGACGGCGCATCCCTGCAAGATCCGCAGCAGCAGCAGTGCCGCCGGCGCGAGCCAGCCGACCATCGCATAGGTGGGCAACAGGCCCATCAGGAAGGTCGGCACCGACATCAGCAACACCGTGAAAAGGAACAGCTTCTTGCGCCCGACGCGATCGCTGAAATGCGCAATCAGCACGCCGGCGACGGGGCGTACGAGATAGCCGATCGCGTAGATGCCGAAGGTCTGCAGCGCACTGACCCAGGCGGAACTTTGAGGCGGAAAGAACGCATGTCCGATCGCGGCCGCCACATAGACGTACACGATGAAGTCGAAGTATTCGAGCACCGCCCCCAGCGATGCGAGGCCAAGGTTGCGGAGATGTCCGTGAGTGACTGCCGTCATGAGGTACGTCCAATGAAGAGGTCCGGAGCAGGCGCGAGACGTGTCGCCCGGATATTCGCGCCCGTGGGTATCGCGGGTTCAGTCCTGCAGCTTGAACAGGCGTGCGGCGTTGGTCCTGCCGATCTTGATCCGGTCGTTTCGGCTGATGGAGGCGGAGTCGAACCAATTCGCGGCGTGATCCACGTTTTCGAACGGCCAGTCCGCGGAGAACAGAATCCGGTCGGAACCGATTTCGTTCATGGCGTCGATGAGCGTCTGGGTGTGGAAATTGCCGGACGTCGTCAGGTAGAAATTTTCGTGGAAATAGTCGCTGATCCGACGCTGGGCCGGATAGCTCGGCGGCGCCTCGATCCAGCCGTTGCGATTGTCGATGCGCCACATGCTGTAGGGCAGCCCTTCGCCCATGTGACCGAGGATGATCTTCAGGCCCGGGTGCGCGTCGAACAGGCCCGAACCCATCAGGCGCAGCGCATGCACGGCGGTTTCCTGCCCGAATGCCCAGGTCGGCCCGAGCAGCCACGGATGACCGTCGTAGATCGGCGCGTGGCCCGGCAGCGGATTGCGCGGATGCAGATAGAACGGCACGTCGAGCGCTTCGACGCTTGCCCAGAACGGGCGGTACTGCGGCAGATCGTAGTAGGCCACGGTGGCCGCATCGCCGACCTGGGAGTAGCCGTTTACGAGGCCGCCGACGAAGCCGAGTTCGGCGGTGCACCGCTCCAGCTCGCGCGCCGCCAGCTCGGGAGACTGCATCGGCAACGCTGCGAAGCCACGGAATCGGGTCGGGTTTCGCGCGATCTGATCGGCCAGGAAATCATTGCTGCGGCGGGCGAGATCACGGGCCGCCTCGAGGTTCGGCACGGCTTGCACCGCCGGCGCATTCAAGGACAGGATCATCAGCTCGACGTCGTTCCGATCCATCTCCTCGATACGCCGATGATGAATGTCGAGCAGGCGCGTCTTCAGTTCCTGCCAGCAGGACGGCGGCATCTGGCCAGCCGAGTCCGCAAGCGTGTCCTCGATCGCGAAGTGTTCCTCCAGCGCGATTTTCCGTTGAACCTTGAACGTCATGTCCGCCTCTCGATATGCGGTGGGTGCCACCATGACGAACGGGCCGAGCGCCGTGCCGTCGATGGCAATCACTTAGTTGAAAAATCAAATATATGGCGAAGTATATACTTGAAAAATCAACAAATAATGGGTGAAAACCCTGTCTGGACCGACCCTCGGATGCGGGGGCCGAATAGCAACGGGATGGCCGGTATATACTTGAAACCGCAAGTAGTTCCGTCTTACCCCTCCCTTCGAAAGGTCAACATGGGCAAGAAAACAGAGCCGTCGATCACGATCGACCACGATCTCGACGCCTCGATTTCCTATCTCGTTGCGCGCACCGGCAGCAGAATGGGCAACGCGTTCTCACGCGCGCTGAAGCCGTATGGCCTCAGCCTCACCGAATGGCGTGTGTGCGCATCGCTGGGTCACATTCCCCATCAGCGCTTGTCGGAACTGGTCGTGCGGGCATGCGTCGACATGTCCGCGCTGTCGCGAATCGTCGATCGTCTCATCGCCCAGGGGCTGGTCTCGCGCGAGCGCAACGAAGAAGACGGCCGCGCCGTCCGGCTCGCCCTGACCGAACCCGGCGCGGCGCTCACCCGCGAGGTGGCGGCGCTCGCGAAGGAATACGAAACGATCGCGCTCAGTGCCTTCACGAAAACCGATATCCAAACGCTGCGCAATTTGCTCAATCGCCTGTACGACAGCGCGGAACAGCTCGTCTGATCCATTCCACGGTCGCCTCGGCATCAGGGTTTGTCCTCGTACTTACTTGAAAAATCAAGTATAAGATCGCGGCGGTACGGTTGAAAAATCAAGTAAACCGTGCGCGTTTCCGTGCCGTCGGCCGCCTCGGCCGGCCGGGCGCGAGGCGCAACGCTTTCATCTATCGAGGACTGACCCATGGTTTACAAACTGGCCCGGCACTGGATCGACGGGGAATGGATCGATAGTGGTTCGATCCGCGAATCGATCGATCCCGCCACCTACGATGTGATCGGGCGCTATGCCGACGGCGGGGCCGCCGAGGCATCCGCCGCGATCGCCGCCGCGCAGCGCGCGTTTCGTCATACCCGCTGGCGCGAGGACAAAAACGTTCGTGCCGACGTCATCGAGCGGATGGCGCAGAAATTCGCGTCGTATGCCGACGATCTGATTGCACAACTGAGCCAGGAGAACGGCAAGATTCGCCCCGAGGCCGCCCTCGAGGTCAACATGGTGCCGGAGAAATTGCGCTACTACGGCGCGCTCGCGCGTGCCGAGAAGGGCGAGAGCGGACGCCCGCGGCCGGGCGCGGTGTCGATGACGATCCGAGAGCCGGTGGGCGTGGTGTCTATCATCGTGCCGTGGAATTCGCCCGTTGTCCTGATGATACGGTCGCTTGCGCCAGCACTTGCCGCCGGCAACACCGTCGCGATCAAGATGCCGGCCCAGACGGCGCAAACCAACGCGTTGGTGGCGAGGGTCCTGTCGGAAGTCGAAGGCCTGCCGCGCGGCGTCGTCAACCTGTTTACGGAGTCGGGCGGCGATGGCGCACGTCTGCTCGTGTCGTCACCCGATACCGCGGCGGTGAGTTTCACCGGTTCGTCTTCGATCGGCAGCGTGATCGGCGCCGAGGCCGGGCGTCTTCTCAAACGCTGCAGCCTCGAGCTGGGCGGCAAGTCGCCCCATCTCGTGTTTGCCGATGCCGATCTCTCCCGGGTCATCCCGACCGTCTCGCATTCGGTCACCGTGTTTGCGGGGCAATTCTGCATGGCGGGTTCCCGGCTGCTGGTGCATGCGGACGTCGAGGAAGCCGTGACCGCCGGCATTGCGCGGGCGTTCGAGCGCTTGCGGCTCGGGCCGGCCAGCGATGCGGCCAGCGAAATGGGCCCGATGATCGACAAGGGCAACGTGGAGCGCGTCGAACGCGCGGTCGACGCCGCGATCGCGCAAGGTGCGCAAGCGCTGGTGCGGGGAGGGCAAGTGAAGGATGGCTCGCTCGCCAAGGGGGCGTTCTATCGGCCCACCCTGCTGAAGGTGCGGGATGCGTCGTTGCCGATCGTGCGCGAGGAAACCTTCGGTCCCGTCATGACATTGCAGACGTTCGAGACCGAAGCCGAGGCTGTCGAGCTGGCCAACGACAACGAGTATGGATTGGCCGCATCGGTCTGGACGGAGAGCAGCGCGCGTGCTTTCCGGGTGGCGGCCCAGCTCGAGTCGGGCACGGTGTGGCTCAACGATTGGGCGAAAGTTTATGACGAGTTCGAGGAGGGCGGTTTCAAGAAGTCCGGCCTCGGACGCCTCAACGGGCCGAGCGCGATGGACGATTTCGTCGAAATCAAGCACATCACGCTGAGAACCGCCTGAACCGGTTTGATTCCCCGCGAAGGCGCTCGCGGGGGGCCGTCCCGCCGAACTCGTCGGGACGGCACGGCCTCCGCATCCTTTTCGCCGCCTGAATAATAAGTACAACGATAAAATATTGGAGACATTTCGTGAAGCAGATCATGACGGCGAGCTTGATGCTCGCAGCGGCAGGGGCGGCGCACGCCCAAAGCAGCCTGACACTGTATGGCATCGTTGATATCGGCATCAATTACGTCAACGATACGCAGACGGGGAGGTCGGCCGGGCACCTGGCGGGCGCGCATCAGGTTTCCATGACCGATGGCAGCACCAATGGTTTGTCGGGAAGCCGCTGGGGGCTGCGCGGCGTGGAAGATCTCGGTGGCGGCCTCAAATCGGTCTTCGTGCTCGAGAATGGGTTTTCCGCCAACAACGGCGCGACGGGGCAAGGCGGGGCCGAATTCGGGCGGCAGGCGTGGGTAGGGCTCTCGACGACAGCCGGCACGCTCACCTTCGGCCGCCAGTACGATCCGCTGCTCGACGTCGTCCAGCCGTTCGCGGCGGCCGGTTCATGGGCGACCACCATGGCGTCGCCGGCGGACGACGTGAACAACCTCGTCAGTGCGCAACGGGTGAACAATGCCGTCAAGTTCCGGAGCCCGGTTTGGGGCGGTTTGCGTTTCAGCGGGCTCTACAGCTTCGGCGGCGTGGCCGGTCATTTCACCCAGAACCAGATCTGGTCGTTCGGTATCGGCTATGAGAGCCAGTCGCTCCAGATTGGCGCGGGTTATCTCAACGTGCGCGACCCGAACGTGTCCTTCTACGGCAATACGCCGAACAAGGGCCTGGCCAGCGCCGACAACATCGGATCGTCGAGCGCGGCTGCCGCGCCCGAAACGGTGCCGGCCTATGGCGGCTACGCGTCGGCCAACACGCGGGAGGAGATCGGCGTGGGCGCCGCCTATACCTGGCGTCAAACCACCCTCAGCGGCCTGTTTGCCAACACGCGATTCGAGGCCCTCGGCTCGGCGGCTGGACCGAATCCGCTCGGCTATACCGGCACGGCCTCGTTCAACACGGCGGAACTCAGCGTGCGTCAGCAAATTACACCGGCCTGGCAGACCGCGGCGGCGTTCGACTTCACGCAACGAAGCTCGGTGAAATCCGACGGCGGCGCCAAGTACATGCAACTGTCGGTCGGGAGCGTCTACAGCCTGTCCAAGCGCACCGATCTGTATGCAGTCGCGATCCTGCTGCATGCGACGGGGCGCGACTCGCTTGGCCAGCCCGCGGTGGCTGGCATCCACGGGTTCACGCCGTCGGCCACCGACAAGCAAGTTGCCTTGCGGCTCGGCATCCGGCACAAGTTCTGATCGACTCGCGCTGACGAATTTTCCCCAGGTATTGGCCACCCGCACCGACGCCGTCCTATGCCGCACGGAAATCATGCGAGACAGTGTTTTCTGCAGTACGGCATCGTACGAGGTGCATCGCCGACACGGAGATCGGCATCCTCCTGTCGACCTACAAACGGTAGACACGCGAGGCACGCCGGCGCATCACGTGCGCGCCCGGTCGAGCGCATCGAGGATCGCGGCGGTGCTCAACAACTCGGGAAGGGCCCGCCCGTTCGGCGCGCCTGGCCCGTACACCACGTCGAGCGGAATGCCGGCGCGACCGAAGCTTTCCACGTAGCGCGCGATGCCGGGATCGGCGTGACTCCAGTCGGCGCGCATGCGCACGAGGTTCGGCGCGGCAAGCGCGCGCTGCACCTCGGGCCGGCGCAGGACGGTCAGCGCGTTGACCTTGCAGGTCAGGCACCAGGTGGCGTCGACGTCGACGAATACCGTCTTGCCGTTCGCCACCAGCGTTGCGATGCGGGCCGGATCGAATGCTTGCCAGCCGTCGCCGGCAGGGGGAGCGGCATCGCGGCTCGCAGCCACCGCAGCCGCCGCGTCCGGTGCCGCGTCGTTCCCCGGCAGCGCCGCGACGACGATCGCGCCGATCGCGAGCCCGCCAAGCAGCGGGGTCGTCCAGCGCGATGCCGGTGCCGTGCCGGCCCGGGACAGCAGCGCGCGCATGCCGAGCAGCGCGGCAATCACCAGCGCGACCGCGAGCGCGATGCGCGCGCCGGTGGCGCTCGCCAGCAACACCAGCAGCCATCCGGTCGTCGCCAGCAGCATGAGCCCGAGCAGGGTTCGTACACGGTTCATCCACGGGCCCGGACGCGGCAGCCAGGCGACCAGCGATGGCGCGATCGCGATCGCAAGAAATGGCGATGACATGCCCAGCCCCATCGCGAGCAGCACGGCGAAGATCTCGACGGGGCCACGCCCGAGTGCAAAGCCGATCGCCGTGCCGACCAGCGGCGCGGAACAGGGCGTGGCCAGCAAGGTCGAGAACGCGCCCGAGAGAAACGCCTCGGCAAGCGGGCCACGTGGGGTGGCGGCGCCCGCCAGATCGGCGAGCGCGCGCGGCAGGCCGATCGCCAGCCAGTCGAACAGGCTCGCCGCGAAGAGCGCGGTCACCACGGCCATGCTCGCGAGAAACCACGGTTGCTGGAACTGGATGCCCCAGCCGATCGCGATGCCGCCGAGCTTCAGCGCGCTCAACGCCAGGGCCAGCAAGGCGAACGCGGCAAGGGTGCCGAGCACGGACGCGGCGGCAAGCCGGGCCGTGGACCGGCGCGAGGTGCCGGCAGTTTTCAGCAGGGCGAACGCCTTCAGCGACAGGACCGGCAGCACGCACGGCATCAGGTTGAGGATCAGGCCGCCCGCGAACGCGGTGAGCAGGATCGACAGCAGCGACAGGATCGACGGGGAAGACGACGAGTGGCTGTTCGCGCTCACCGGGCCGATTTCGACGGCGCGGGCGCCATCGACGAGCGTCAGGGCCGGTGATTGCGCGTTGCCGCCCGAGTCAGGCAGCGTAACGTCCAGTTGTGCGTCGTGCCGATCGTTCGATAGCCGGACCACCGGCGCCGCAGGCAGCCCGCTGCCCGCGCCTTCGACGAACAGGTCGGGGGCCGTGAACGGCTGCGTGCTGCTGCGTAGATGGATGTCGAGGTTGCGGACGCCCGCGTGCATTGAAATTTCGCTGGAGACCACGGAGATTCCGGCCTGCGCGGCCGTAGCCGGCACGGCGCGTCGTGCCGCGTCGAGTTCGGCGGCTTCCGCCGAGGCCGGCGGCGGCACCGTGGCGGCCGGCAGCGTGAGCGCCAAATCCGCATGCTCGGGAACACAGACATTCGAGCAGGTCGCGTAGTCGAGCGTCAGGTTCAGATGCGCCGGCGCACCGGCCTTGCGAAGCTCGATCGTCAGGGGCAACACGACGTTGTCGCGATACACCGCGTTTTGCAGTCCGTCGATCACGAGCCGCGCCGGCGCCGGCCACTGCATCGCGGCCGACGCCACGTCCGGCGCGTGCGACCAGTCCGGATGCGGGGCGACGCCGGCATCGCCGGGGGTGCGCCAGTAGCCATGCCAGCCGCGCGGGAAATGAAATTCGATGCCGGCCTGCAGCGACGCGCCGGCCACCGCGTCGACGGCGGTGACGAGGCGCACCTGCGCACGCGCGTCGCCGACCCATTCGGATGCGGCGGCGTGGGCGGCGCTCGCCTGACCGAGCGCTGCCGCGCATAGTGCCGCCGTGAGTATTCCGCCCAGCCGCGTGCCCAGTTTTCGCATTGCCGTCTCCCGGTGTGCAGGTCGCTCAGTGCGGGCTCGCGCCTGCGTCCGCGACGCGCGCGGCTCCGACGATCCTGCCGTCCGGCGCTTCCAGCAGCACCGCCAGCCGTTCGCCTGCCACGGGAGCCGTCTTGAGCGCCAGCGCGGTGCCCGACCATTCGCCGATCGGCATGAAGCCGCGCACGATGTTCGATTCGGTCAGCGTGCGGCCGGAGTTTTCGCCGCGCCCGATCGACGTGGCATGGCGCGTGTCATAGCCGACCAGCAGCACACGCGCCCGTCCGGCGCCTGCGCCCACCGACACCGTGACCGTGCCGCCGCTGCGGCTCGCGTCGACGGAGGCGGCAGTCACGCTCGATGTCCTTGCTTTCGCGATGGCGGCATTGGCTGCGTCGCGATCGGAGCCGACCACGCCGGCCGTGCCGTCGATCACCATCTCGGGCGTGTACGAGCCGTCGCCGAAGCGCTGGGCGTAGCGCGCCTGTCGGTCGGTGGCGAGGTCGAGCGAATAGGGGTCCTTCCAGCCGAGCTGGTTCCAGTAGGTCACGTGAAATGCGAGCGGCAGCACGTCGGCGCGCGTATCGGCAAGCTCGGAGAGGAAGCGATCGGCCGGCGGGCACGACGAGCAACCTTGCGAGGTATACAGCTCGACGACCACGGGGCGGGGCGCGACGGCGAACGCGTGGGAACTGGCGAGCACGGCGGAGCCGGCGCACAGGGCGAGAAGGAAACGGGGCAGCATGTCGGACTCCAGTGACGAACGTGATGGGTAGTTCGTCGTCGGGTGCCGGCCGGTTACACCCGTTTCGGCGCAGCGGCGGAATCCGCCCATGCTCGGGGGTGTGATACGTGATTAAAAAAACTAGAATGGACCGACCGGAGATTGATAGACACTCACGAGCTGTCTGGCGCGTGGCGGCGCTCAAACTCGACAGGTGACACGTTTCTGGTGAAACCGTATCGACGAATCGATTTGTAGAAAATCTCAAAGTAATCGAGCCTATCCGCAACGGCCGAGGCCGCATTCGGATAACGTGAACCTGCGACGGGGAAAATCAAAATGAGTTACGGCTGTCAGATCGGTGTTGTCAATCTGGGGACGCAATCGGTGAAAGTCGAGGTGTCGCTGGAAAACAAGAATGATTGGGAACTGGATAACCAGGGCAACCCGGTGGCGGCGCCCACGCAATTGAACGGCTTGGCGCTCGCGGGGAACGGGCGGCATGAAGTCCATGCCGAAATCGCGAACGGCCAGAGCAGTGCGAGATTTCTGGTCACGTTTCGCTTCGATACCGGCGAGGCGGTGGAAGCCTGGGTCGATGCTCGACGGGTGGTGGATGGCGGCAAGCGGCAGGGCTGCCTGGCTGCTTACGGGCAGGCAGCCGGCCGATGCTGGATGATCGAAGCCCAATACGACAAACAGCCTTGGGACACTTATTCCTGGAATTGGCGACACCTGACGGTGGCCGTCATGCCGAAAACCGATACGAGAAGCTGGATATCGCGGCTTCCCGATAGCGTCCGGCTCCACGAACTGACGCTGCCGGGGTCGCACGATACCGGGACGGCGGCGATTACTTCCCGGGAAGACGACGCCGTCGCGCGATCGAGAATCTGCCAGGGCCTGAGCATTTCGCAGCAGCTTGCCGCGGGCATTCGTTTTCTCGACATCCGGATCAATAAAAGCCTCCGGTTCGAAATCATGCACGAATCCACGCCGACGGCCCTGTGGTTCTGGAACGATTGCGTGCGCCCCGTGGTGGAATTTCTTCAGGCCAATTCGCACGAAGTGGTCGTGATGTGCGTGAAGGACGAGCACGGCTCCACGGACGGATTCCACGACGCCATCCTGGATTTTTTCGCCAAGGCACCTTATCAGGATGTGGTGTCGCATGTCTCCACCAGTCAGGTTCCTCCCACGCTGGGCGATTTGAGAGGCAAACTCGTGCTGCTGCGCCGCTACTGGATCGACCCGGCGACCAATCACAACAAGGTCGGCGATCCGAATTCCGGCGTCGGGCTGACGGAATTCAAGGATGCAAAAGGCAACATCCATCCGTGGCCGGAGAATTCGGACACGTTCGATCAGTTCGGTGACGGCAGCGTCGTCCATCAGCAACCGGGCAATCTGCCTTTTGCCATTCAGGATTGGTACGACCTTCAAACCCGGATGATGGCCAGCAAGGTCGAACTGATCGTGAAGTATCTGGATTACGCCAAGAACAAGCTGCCGGACGCATGGTTCGTCAATTTCACGAGTTGCACGGCGTCGGGGCATGGGTGGGACGATCCCCGGGCCTTTGCGGTGGGAGAGGACGGCATCAATGCCGCGCTCGTCACCTATCTGATCACGCACGGCAAGGGTCGATACGGCACCATTCCCATGGATTACGTCGGCAACCCGCCCGAGGAGATCCTGATCGACCTGATGATCAACAGTAACTTCTGACGAGCGGACGGCGCTCTATTTGCCTGTCGGCCACTCGACGCGGCCTGATTCGTGCGAGTGCCCAGTGGGAAGTCGGTAATGAATCGGCGGTGCCGTGCAGAGCAGAGCGGATTGTCGCTCGACCCTGACGCGGCACTGCCGGCACCCAGGAAAACGCCGGCTCACCCGGCATCGAGGAAGATCATGCGACCCACTGAAAAAACCGAAGGCCACGCTTCGAATGTTGTCGAGAGGTGGTTTGAACACGGCCTGTTTGCGAGCCGTTGGGTGCTGGCTCCCATCTACGCTGGCCTGGCGCTCGGCATTGTGATGCTGCTGGTCAAGTTCTGCCAGGAGTTCTGGCATCTCGCCATGACCTTGCTCGATAGCGAGGTGGAAGACGTCATCCTGGGCGTGCTGTCGCTGGTTGATCTATCCCTGATGGCCAACCTGTTGCTCATGATTATCTTCGGCGGCTATCAGAGTTTCGTGTCGAGACTGAAGCTGGGTGGCCATGAAGATACGCCGGAATGGATAGGGCACGTAGGGTTCACCGACATCAAATTGAAGTTGATGGCGTCGATCGTGGCGATATCGGCCATCGAGGTACTGCGAGGGTTTTTGTCGATCGATCGGGTCGGCCTTCAAACGATCGTATGGGGGATCGCCGTGCATATGACGTTTGTCGTGTCCGCGGTCTTGCTCGCCGGGATGGACTGGATCACGGCGAAAACTCGGATACTCAAGTGAGCATGTCAATTCGGACAATCGGAGAAGTGGAACCCGCCGCTTCGTTGGCGCTGGTCGCGACGGCGCAGGCCGAGGGCGTGGTTCATCTCGCCTACAACCACGACTTTTCGCAGATGGCGGCCGCCGCGCAGGCCGATCGCGCAGCGATCGAAACCTTCGCGGACGTCCTGCAGCGCACGGGCGGCCCGTTTCGGGGAGGGGAAGAACCGCTGGCCCGGTGCGCACCGTTGAATTCGCGATTCGTTCAGTGGCCGATCCAGGCACGCGCGTCGAGGTCGGTACGCGCCTTGCTGGCGGCGGCCGGCGTGACGGCGGGTGCGGCATTGCCCCAGGCGTTGCGCACATAGGTCAGCACACCGGCCACTTCTTCGTCCGAGAGTCTCCAGTCGAAGCGCGGCATGCCGGCGCCGGTCGGATTCGTTTCGGTTTGCTGGCCGTCGCTGCCCACCATCACCATGTGCAGCAGCGTCGCGGGATTGGCGGCCTTGACCCCGGTGCTGTTGGCGAGCGGCGGAATCATGTCTCGAACGCCATTGCCGTTCGAGACGTGGCACGCAATGCACTGGCTCTCGTACACACGCTTGCCCAGCGCCATCTGCGCGTCGCTGCCGGCAACGGCGGCCGGTGCGGTGGTCGTGCTCGGCTTCTGTCCCTTCAGATACACGGCGATGGCGTGCAGGTCGGCATCCGTCAGGTATTGCGTGGAGTTCTCGATGGCCTCGGTCATCGGGCCGGCGGACACGGCCTTCTCGTTCGCACCGGATTTCAGATAGGCCGCGATATCCGCCTCGCTCCACGCCCCGATTCCGCCGTGCGGGTTCGGTGTGATGTCCGGAGCGTTCCAGCCGTTCAGCGCGCCGCCCTGCAGGAACAGGTCGCTGTCGCCGCCGAGGAGGTTCTTCGCGGTATGGCAGGCCGCGCAGTGGGCGGCACCTTCGACGAGGTACGCGCCACGGTTGTAGTCCACGCTCTTGCTCGGGTCGGGCGTGAACACTTGCGGCTTGAAGTACATCAGGTTCCAGCCGCCCATGATCCACCGCTGGTTGAACGGGAACGACAACCGATTCTCCATGACGCGGTGCGTGACGGGCGCAATGGTGCGCACGTACGCCCACAGATCCCGGATGTCCCCGTCGGTCATCTTCGAGTAAGCCGGGTACGGCATCGCCGGATACAGATAGCCGTGGGTGCCTTTGCCGTGCCGGACCGCCCGGTCGAATCGGGCGAGGCTCCAGCCCCCGATGCCGGTGGCCGCGTCGGGCGTGATGTTGGACGACTCGATCTTGCCGAAGGGCGTCACGATGGGGTAGCCGCCCGCGAACGGCTGGCCGCCCTTGGCGGTATGGCAGGCCGCGCAATCGGCGGCGCGCGCCACGTACATGCCGTGCCGGATCTCGGCCTGGGTCGCGCCTTCTTCAGCGCCGGCGGCGCCGGACATCGCGTAGGTCTTGTGCAGGTCGTAGGTCACGCCCGCGGCAAAGGCCGCGATCGCCGCCAGGCCGACACCGGCGATGCCCGCGCCCAGCTTCTTGATGGAACGTTTCATGTGCGTGTCCCTCAGCGAACCAGCGAGCCGGGCTGGCGCGCGTAGTCGTTGATGATGGCCTTCGCGGTCCAGAGCGTCAGGGCGCAGAGCGTACCGGTGGGGTTGTATCCGGCGTTGTTCGGATACGAGGAGGCGCCGCATACGAACAGGTTGTGGATGTCCCAATGCTGCTGGAACCGGTTGAGCACCGAGGTGGCCGGGTCCAGGCCCATCACGGCGCCGCCGATCGTATGCGAGCTGTCGTAGTTGCGGAACGGCGAATTCGGCTCGTCGGGGAAGGCCACGGCTTCCCACGATTTCGCGCCGGACTGTTGGCAGATGTCGTTGATGCGATCGCGCACGAATCGCGCCATGCGGCGGTCATTTTCGTTGTAGTCGAAGGTCATTCGCAGCAGCGGCTGGCCGTTGCCGTCCCGGTAGGTCGGGTCCAGCGAAAGATACGAATCGACGTGCGAATACGAGGTGCCCTGGCCCTGGATCTTCGCGTAGTTCTGGTAGCTCTTCCGGAATGCGCGCTTCCATTCCGAGCCCCACAGCTTGGTGCCGGGCGGAACGCGATCGGTCATGCCGATCGGCTTGCCCTGGTCGGACAGTGCCTGGATACCGGCGCCGCCGAGGAAGCCGAGGCCCGTGTGATCGAAGTTGTCGCCGTTGAAATCGTCGATCTGCGTGGAGAGCGCGCCGGTCGAGATGAACGGGTTCATGTGCTCGTTCTCGAAGTAGAGGAAGCCGTACGCCATCGTCTGATAGTTGTAGGCGCGGCCGACCACGCCGGTGCGCGTCGCCGGGTCGTACGGGCGGCCCATCCGCGACAGGAGGAGCAGGCGCACGTTGTCGAGCTGATAGGCGGAGAACACCACGATGTCCGCGGGCTGGAAGCCGGTGTTGCCGTCGGAATCGAGGAACGTGACGCCGGTGGCCGTCTTGCCGTCCTTCGATTTTTCCGCGCGCAGCACCGTGCATTCGGTGAGCAGCGTGAAATTCCTGCGCATCGTGAGCGCGGGAATCACGCATGCGTTAGGCGACGATTTCGACCAGTTGCCGCAGCCATAAAAGCCGCAGAACCCGCAATACGTGCATGGCGCGAGGTTGATGCCGAGCGGGTTCGTATACGGTGCGCCGATCGTGCCGCCCGGAATCGGAAACGGGTGATAGCCCATGCGTTCGGTCGTCTTGTGGAACATGTCGTTCCAATGCGAGCGAATCAGCGGGGGCGTCGGATATTCGCTCCTGCGCGAACCTTCGAACGGGTTGCCACCCGCGTCGGTCTTGCCGTCGAGCACGCCGGCCTTGCCCGAGATCCCGGAGATCTTCTCCCAGCGGTCGTAGTGCGGCTCGAGGTCGTCGTAGCCGACGCCCCAGTCCTGCACGATCAGGCCGTCGGCGAGCTTCATGCCGTGGTAGCGGTGCTTCCAGCGGCTCGCCATTTCGAAGTCCGACGGATTGAAGCGCCAGGCGTTGGCGGCCCAGTGCTTGCCGGCACCGCCCACGCTGTAGCCCATTTGCCAGGAGTTCCAGTCGCGGCCGGGCAGCGCCGTTTCGCTTGTCCTGTTGCGGAAGGTCAGCGTCTCCACGCGCGGCGGCTTCAGCACTTCGCGCCGCACGCCGTACCGCAACTCGTCCGCGGCAATGTTCGGCGGGAAGTTGGTGTTGGCCTGTTCCCAGGCGCCGCACTCGACCGCGACGACGTTGAGGCCCGCGCGCGTGAGTTCTTCCGCCATCAGCGAGCCGGCCCATCCCAGCCCGACGATGACCGCATCGGCCTTCGGTCTTGCGTAATTCATCTGTGTTCCCTTTACCCTGTGCGAGGACGTGTGGCGATGGCCGTCAGATGCGGCCTGCGATGCTGACCGGCTCGATGTCCAGTTTTTTTCCCTTCATTTCCGCGTAGTCGCGGTAGTCGTAGCGGGCGCCGGGGAAGCCGATCATCTTCCAGCCCACCATGTCCTTGTTGCCGCCGTAGATCGGATCCGCCAGGAAGCCTTCCTGCACGTTCGCGAGGAACTGTTTGAACAGCGCGCCGGCATCGAGCGACGGCAGCTCGAGCTTGCCGGCCTCCATTTCTTCGAGAAACGCATCCTGTTGCGCGTGCGTCAGCGCGTCGAACGGCTTGCCGAAGCGCTGGGCACACGTGGCATCGATTTCCGAGAGGCCCTTGCGATAGAACGCCGCGGGCGTCAGCGGGCTCTGGTCGCCCTGGGCCGGGGTGCCGGCCTGGTAGGGGCCGGCCTTGTATTTCCACTGGCCGCGACCGTAGTCGCCGGCCAGTTGATGGTCGATGAAGCCCACGCAGCCGGCTTCGGAGGCGCTCATGCCGAGCTCGTCGGCCGGAATCAGGCGATCGAAGATCGCGGTGACGAGCGCGGCCTCGCGCGACGCGAAGAACACGCGCTGGCTGATGTCGACGGGCACCGGAGGCGCGGTTTGCCTGACGATCCACTTGGTGCCGCCGAGCAGGATGCGGGCTGCGGCGCCTGCCGGGCGGTAGATGGCCGCGGCGGTTGCCGTGGCCATCAGCGTGAGGCCGATTTTCAGTATCTTTCGACGTTGCATGTTGGCTTCTCGAGGGGCGGTGGGGCGATGACGGGGGCCGGAAAACGAGCGCGCGAGCCGTCCTGCCGGATAGCGCTCCAGGCATGTATCGGGTGCTCGAACGGAATGAATCGGAGGCCGTATGTGGCGGTGCCCGTCGGGCTCCGGTGGTGGCACGGCTGCCGACCGAGGCGGTTTATGGCGGGGTCGCGACGGGATCGTGCGATGTGAGGCGAGGGCGGGGGACGCAGGCTGGTGCGCGGGCGGCTGCGTTCATCGAATGTTTGAGAGCGCTCTCATTTCTATCGAAATAAAAATGGCTCGAAGCTTCGAACCATCCGCTGGACCTGGGTGGGAACCCGGCGCTTGATCCACCGTTGGGCAAAGGTTAAGTGCAGCGATATCGCATGTCAATCTGCTGCATTGCCACAGACCTCCTCGATTCCGGAAAGAAATAGATAGAATTGCCAAGCACGATCGGCGTGCCGCTGTCTGTACCATGCGCGACATGCCGATTTTCGAAATGGCAGCCTGGATGCCGGAAGAGCGAAATGCAGAAAGGAAATTTGCGACGCTCCAGGGCGTCGCGAAGGCGGCCGGCATGTCGCGCGCGCGCAGGTTTCGCCAGCCCTTCGCGGTGATCCGGGCGTGAAGCCGGACACCCGGGTGCAGGTCGTGGCACGGACGCCGCGCTGGCGCCCGAACCTGGTCGCTGCGCGCCGTGGACGACAGGCTCGCGCTCGGCGAGATCGACCGCATGATGGGGTTGCGTGCCGCCGGCGTCACCCTGATCGGCCAGCCGCGCGAGCCGAAGTCCATCCTGGCGATGGCGAAGCGCCTGCCTTGCGTCTAGCTGGGAAAAAGCGTGCGCTTACGAACCGGCCGCGACCGACTTCCCCCAGCCCGACATCAACTCGAAATAGATATCGGTGCATTCAAGAATGCGCTGCACGCTGCACCATTCGTCGGTCTGATGCGCCTGCGAGGGTTCGCCCGGCCCGAGGATCACGGTCGGCACTTCGCCAAGCCACGCTCGCAATACCGGGCCATCGCTGAAGTAAGCCACCGTCGTGTGCCCCGTCCAGACACCGGTCACGGCCTGGGTCGTTTCAATCGCGTAGCCGAGCCACCGGTTCTCCAGTTGGTTGGTCAGCGCGGGCACGTCGACCGAAGCGGATAAGCGTACCTTCTGCCCGAGATAGCTGCCGAGGCGATCGACCAGTGCATCGTGCGAGGCGCCCACTGTGCGGATGTCGATCGAGAACGTCGCGGCATCGGGCACCGAATTGATATTCACGCCGCCCGAGACCGTTCCGACATTCAGCGATGGATGGCCGAGCAACGGATCGTCGGGCGTCTCGAAGTCGAAGATCCGCAACTGCCGGATTGCATCGACCGCGTGATAGATCGCGTTGTCGCCGAGTTCGGGCATCGCGCCGTGAGCCGAGCGGCCGGACGTATGCGCATGCAGCCAGAGCGCGCCCTTGTGGCCGACCGCGCATTGATTCGCGGTCGGCTCGCCGACGATCATTGCGCCCACGTTCAGCGGCGGCACGTCCAGTTCGCTCAGGCGTTTCGCGCCCTCGCAGCCGGTCTCCTCGCCCGCGGTCAGGACCACCAGCACGCACGGCAGCGTTTCATGCCGGTCCCGGTAACGCTTGAGCGCGGACACGAACGCCGCAATGCCGCTTTTCATGTCGGATGCGCCGCGCCCATAAAGCCGATCGCCGTCGAGATGGCCGCTCAACGGCGCAGCGCGCCAACTGGCCACGCCGAACGGAACGGTATCGAGATGCCCGGTGAAGCACAGGCGCGGGCCGCTCGTGCCGGTGTTCCATGCGACCAGGTTTGCGCGGTCGGGCGCCACCTCCTGAACCACGGTATGAAGTCCTAATTTCTCCAGCAGGACTTTCAGGTCGGTGGCGAGAACCAGCTCATCGCCGGGCGGGTTGACCGTCCGGGTTTGCACCATATGCTGGGTCAGAAGGATCGGGTCGAAAAGGGTTTCGTTCATGACGGCGTTGTCGGATCGTGGATGGTTACGTGTGGGTCGAAAGTCGGCGTTTGTCTTTAGCAGAAACGCCTCATGGCGGCCGTGCCGACACGAACCGGCAAGCGCTGCGGCGGAGATATTCAAGTTGTCCCATTGTCGGATAAACTATGTCTTAATAAGCACAGGGGATTTCATGGAAACGCTCGTCATCGATCTGGACAACATCAGCCCGTCCGAAGGCAAGGCCGACGCGATCAGGCACGCGATCGAGCGGGCGATACTCGAAGATCGCCTGAAACCCGGCGATACGCTGCCGACAGTGCGCGCGCTGGCGGACAGCCTCGGCATCAACAAGAACACGGTGGCGGTTGCCTACCGGCAGCTTCGGGACGGCGGCCTGATTTCCGGGGAGGGCCGCAAGGGGTCGACGGTCAACCGTCACGCATCGGCAACGGGCGCACGCGACGCGGCGGGCCGCCCGGTGCAGACCCACTTCGTGAGGGACGGCAACCCCGATATGGCCTTGCTGCCGGACGAGGCCGAGCTTCGCGATGCGATGGCGCGCATGAGCGTCGAACCGCGGCTCTATGGCGAGCATCGGAACGACGACGCTTTTGTCGAATGGGCTCGCACGCAGTTCGTCGAGGATCGCGTCGAGGTGGCGGGCGGGATTTTCGTGTCGGCGGGCGCGCTCGATCTGATCGAGCGCGCGCTCACGGTCGCGGGTATCCGGGCAGGCGACAAGATCGCCATCGAGGACCCGGGTTATATCAGCGTGCATGCCCTCGTGCGCGCGATGGGCCTCGATGCGGTACCGCTCGCGATCGACCCGGCGGGCATTACGCCGGCAAGCCTGCGCAAGGCGCTCAGGAGCGGCGTGAAGGCGGTCATCACGACCACGCGCGCCCATAATCCCACCGGCATCGTGACCTCGCGCGCGCGCGCGGCCGAGCTGAAAAAACTCGTCGCCGGCAATGAGAACGTGCTGTTCATCGACGACGACCACACGAACATGCTGCGCATTGCGCCTTACCATGCGTGGCATACCGGCGCGCGGCGCTGGCTGACGGTCCGATCGCTGTCGAAGGCGCTCGGGCCGGACTATCGCATCGCGTTCTCCACCGGCGAGGAACAGACCATTCGGCATCTGGAGCAGCGTCAAAGCGTGGGAATGGGATGGGTCAGCACGCTGGTGCAGCGCCTCGTGCTCGGGCTCGTGACGACAGCCTCGGTGCAGAAAAAGATCGTGGCGGCAGGCGCCGCGTACCGCGAGCGCCATCAGTTGCTGACGGCCGCGTTGAGCAAGCGCGGCTTCGACGTGCTGCCCGGCGCCGGCCTGAACGTCTGGGTGCCGATTCCGGACGAACAGGAGATCGCGCAGCGGCTTTTCGCGGCCGGCTGGCTGGTGCGGGCCGGCGGCGAGTTCACCCTGGGCGGGCAGCACGGCATCCGTGTGACGGTGACACGGATGATGCCGGCCCAGACGCTCGACTTCGTCGATACGCTGGTGAGGGTGCGCAGCACCGCGTCGTCCACCCTGGCCGCCTGAGCCGGCGCGGCAGGGCATCGAACGACGCGGCGGCCGTGCGTCAATGATCGATCGCATGGGCGACATCGGTTCCGCTGTCCCGTCGGAACACCAGCGATCTCCATCCGGCGTCGGACCCGCGCCGGCGTCCGAGCAACGAACCGATCACCACGAATAGAAAGCCGAGCGGCACCGACACGATCCCCGGGTTGCGCAGCGATACGAGCGGTTCCCGCAAACCGACCAAGCTGGTGGTGCGCGAGCCGATCGTATCGAGCGTGGCTTGCGCCGCGTCGCGGCTCGCGCGCGCGGCATCGCGTGCCGTATTGAATTCCCCGGTGCCGCGGTAGCGGGCGGAGCCTTCGGCTTCGAGGGCGGCGAGCTTCGCGCTGGAGGTGGCGAGTGCGCGGGTCGCCTCGGCGCGAACGGCGAGCGGATATTGCATGTTGGGCGACACCAGCACGAGCGAGATCGTGACGATCGCGCCGCCGACCACGCTGGCAACCACGCCCGTTGTATTGCAGCGCTTCCAGTAGAGCGTGGCGAGCAGCGCCGGCAGGTTGGCGGACGCCGCCACGGCAAACGCGAGCCCGACGAGATGCGCGACGTTCTGGCCTTTGGCGAACAAACCCGCGCCCGTGGCGATGAACGCCACCAGCACCGACGCCACCTTGCCGGCCATCACCTGTTCGCGGTCCGAGGCATGGCCGCCCTTCAGCGCGCCGACATACACGTCGTGCGCCAGCGACGAGGCCGCCGCCAGCGTCAGCCCGGCCACCACCGCGACGATGGTGACGAACGCGATCGCGGCCATGACGCCCAGCAACAGGTTCCCGCCGGCCGTCGAGGCGCCGCCGCCGAGGTGTTGAGCGAGCATCAACGCGGCGAGGTTGCCGCCCTTGTCGGCCGCGGAGATGTTGGCCGCGCCGACGTAATAGGCCGCCGCAAATCCGATCACGATGATCAGCATATGGCAGCCGCCGATCCACAACATCGCCCACAGCACCGATTTGCGGGCGGTTTGCGCGTTCTTCACCGAGAACATGCGCATCAGGATATGCGGCATGGCGGCCGTGCCGAGCGTCAGCGCGAGGCCCAGCGACAACAGTTCTACGGGGTCCTTGAGGTAAAGGCCGGGTTCGAAAAACGTGCGGGCAAGCAGCGTGCCGTCGCCGGCCGTCATGCGGTGCGACGCGAGCAGCCAGTCGTGCAGGGCGGCCTGGTGCGAAAGGCCGTCGAGCAGCGCCGAGACATTGAAGCCGAACGGCGCGATGGCCAGCATCGCCAGCAGGCCGCACATCCCGAGCAGCAGCCCCGCCTTGATGATCTGCACCCAGGTCGTGGCGCGCATGCCGCCCACCGTCACATACAGCAGCATCAGCCCGCCGACGGCCAGCACGGAGACTTCGTACGGCACGCCGAGCAGTGCATAAAGCAGCACCGCGCCGCCGACGATCTGCGGAATCATGTAGAAGATCGCGACGATGACGCTGGAAAACGCGGCCAGCACCTTGGACGTCCTGAAGCTGTGGCGGTAGGCCAGGATGTCGCCGAACGTGTAGCGCCCGAGGTTGCGGCACGGTTCCGCGACCAGCAGCAGCACCGGAATCAGCGCGGCGAAGAAGCCGACCAGATAGAGCATGCCGTCGTACCCGTACAGCGCGATCAGGCCGGAGACGCCGAGAAACGCGGCGGCGGACAGATAGTCGCCGGCGATCGCCAGGCCGTTCTTCAAGCCCGAGATGCCGCCGCCGGCGGTGTAGAACTCGGTGGCGCTCTTGCGCCGTCTCGCGCTGAACCCGGTGACGATCAGCGTGAGCGCGATGACGGCGGCGAAAATGGCGAAGGCGTGCGGCCGGTAGGCGCGCGGCACCACGTCGGCCGCATGGGCGAGGGCGGGGAACAGCAGGGCAGCGGCGCACGTGGCCAGCCACGGCAACAGGTTCGAGCGTGCATGGCGTTTCATCGTTGTGCTCCGTGCGCGTCGGCTGCCGCTGCCGCCATCGCTGCGAATTGCATGTCGATGATGCGCATGCGTCGGGCGTAGACGATCGCGAGGCCCGCGCCGAACAAGTACTGCGACAGCGTAAACAGCATGCCGACGTTCAGCATGCCGGCGATGCGGGTGGCGAACAGCGAGCGAAACCAGCCGTCACCGATCAGCAATGCGAAGTACCAGGCAAAAAAAGCGGCGGTGAGGCAGACCAGCAAGCGGTGCTTCGACGCGACACAGGCCTCGAACGTGCCGGGCAGGTACGTCGGCGGCGACGTCGGGGCGATGGGGTTTGAAAATTTCATGTGCGCAGCCATTCATTTCTCCAGATCGACAGGAATCGAATGCAGTTTGTACTGGTACGTAAAAATATATGTCCCAGTCAATGTAAGCATGTCGAAACGATCGGTCAATCGGAAAAAAATTGGGGTAAACCTGCTTGGAGAACGGCGCTTCCAAAGGAGGGGAGCCGATATCGCTGAATCGGATATCGGCCTTCGAGGCGGGAGTCGGCGCGAGCGCAGGACGCGCTCGCACGCGAGGAGATCAGACGCTTACGTCCGCATGGGCTGCCTGGTAGGCCAGGCCGGTCGCCAGGCGCTTTTCGGTGATGGCCCGGGCGCGTTCGGTCACCGTGGCGAGCACGGAGGCGGGCGCCGTGGCGGGCGATCCGGCCTGAAACGGCGGCTTCGGATCGTAGGCCATGTACAACTGCAGTTCCTGGGCGACCGTTTCCCCGCGCAGCAGCGACGCCACGATCAGCGAGCCGTCGATGCCGGAGGTGACGCCGCCGGCACTGACGAACTTGCCGTCGATGACGACGCGCTCGTCGCTGGGCGTCGCGCCGAACAGCGGCAGCACGTCCATCGCGGTCCAGTGGGTGGTGGCGCGGCGTCCTTGCAGCAGGCCGGCCGCGCCGCAAAGCAGCGCGCCGGTGCACACCGAGTAGACGTAGCGGGCGCCTTCGGCCTGCTTGCGGATGAAGCCGAGCAGGGTCTCGTCGTTCATCAGCGCTTCCTGGCCGTATCCGCCGGGCACCAGCAGCACGTCGAGCTGGGGCGCTTCGTCGAACGTGGTGTCCGCCAGGAGCCGCATGCCGGCAAGGTCGCGTACCGGGTTCTTGTCCTTCCATAGGGTGAAGAAGCTGGAATTGGGTACGCGGGCGAGCGCCTCGAACGGGCCGGTGAAATCGCATTGGTCCATGTCGGGGAAGATGATGCCGCCGATCTTGAGGTGAATGTCCGATGGGATCGTCATGGGTTTGTCCTTTGTATTGGTACAAAAATTATAATACGAAGGTACAAATATAGCTGAACTTGCGGGGGTGTCAATACGGTGTGGATACGAAGCCGGTAGTTTACAAATGATAATGTTTCTCATTTACAATGGCGCACCGCCACCGATCTCGAAAAGCTTGTCCCATGGCCTCCGTTCCGCTCGCCGTGCACCAGGATGTCGACGTTCTCTATCGCGACCATCATGCGTGGTTGCAATCCTGGCTGCGCCGCCGGCTGGGCGACGCCGTGGACGCAGCCGATCTGGCTCATGACGCGTTCCTGCGCCTGATCGTCAGGCCGGCGCCGGTCGCGTTCGACAACGACGGCGAGGCGCGCGCGTACCTGCGCACCATGGCGCAGGGCATGTGCGTGGACTTGTGGCGTCGCCGTCAGGTCGAACAGGCGTGGCTCGATTCCCTGGCTTGCCAGCCGGAGCCGTACGAGCCGTCCGCCGAGCATCGCGCCATCGTCATCGAAGCCTTGCTCGAAATTGGCGAGGCGCTCAGCCGGCTTTCCGAGAAGGCCCAGCGGGCGTTCGTCCTGGCGCAGATCCACGAATTGTCGACGCGCGAGATCGCGCGGGAGCTGGCGGTGTCGGAGCGCATGGTGCGCAAATATCTCGCGCAGGCCATGCTGCATCTGGCCTTGCTCGACGCCGGCCTGGGCGGTTGAACCATGGCGGCATCGTCATCTCCCGGCCCCGGCGTGCAGGCCGATTTCGACAGTCTCGAACAGGCGGCGCAGTGGTACGCGACGCTGTACGACGGCGATGCCGGCGACGAACGCCGCGAGGCCTGGGCGCAATGGCTCGCGCAGCGGCCAGAGCATCGGCGCGCCTGGGCGCATATCGAAGCCGTCAGCCGGCGCTTCGCGCCCTTGCGGGTGGACGGTGAGCGCGATGCGAACGCGACCGCCGTGACCGTGTCGGCCCAACGCCCGGCGGCGCGTCGGCGGGTGCTGGGCGCGCTGGCGATGCTCGGCGGGGCGGGGCTGGCCGGATGGATCGGCTGGCGCGATTCGCTGCTGTCCGACAGGCTGACGGCCTGGCAATCCGACTATTCGACGGGCGTGGGCGAGCGGCGCGATATCCGCCTGGCCGACGGCACGCAGGTCTGGCTCAACACCGACAGCGCGTTCGACGCCGACTACAGCGACGTTCGGAGGCAACTGCGCTTGAGGATGGGCGAGCTGCTCGTCGATACCGGCAAGGACGGTGCAGGCCGGCCGTTCTTCGTGAGCAGCCCGAACGGCCGGATGCAGGCGCTCGGCACGCGCTTCACCGTGCGGCAGGCCGGCGACGTGACCATCCTTTCGGTGTACGAAGGTCGCGTGTCGATCGATACCCTCGCCGGCCAGCGCGAAATCGTGGCGGCGGGCCGGCAGCGTTCGTTCACGGCCGTCGCGATCGGCGCGGAAAGCCAGGCGGACCCGGCGCGCGAAGCCTGGTCGCGCGGGGTGATCCTCGCCGACGACATCACGCTCGGCGACCTGATGACGGAACTCGCCCGTTATCGTCACGGCCACATTGACGTCGATCCCCGCGTGGCCGGTATCCGGGTCGTGTGCCGCTTCCCGGCCGCCGATCCCGGCCAGACCCTCGCCATCCTCGAACGCGATCTGCCGATCCGCGTGCGTCGCCCGTTGCCGTGGTGGACCTCGATCTCGGCGCGTTGAATCGATCGTTCGCTGCCGTCGGCTTCCGCACGCACTGCACACGCAACAAAAATATTTTCAAAAGCGGTTCCGCTTTGCGTGGCTCATCCGGTTAACAGAGGAAACGGAACATTCGACGGCTCGCCTCGGCGCGCCGTCGCTTGAGTCCGCACGTTGACGTCGACTCCGAGGAGACTCTGCCGCATGCCTTACTCACTGTGCCCCGCAAATCCATTTTTATTGGTGTCCACCCGGTGTGTGCACGCGCGAGACATGCGATCGGCCGTGCTTGGCCTGTTGCTGACGTTGGCCACGGGTGCCATGAGCGGGCAGGCGCGCGCCGAGGCGTTGGCCGCGCCGGATGCGCAGGCGTTTCGCGCCGACTCGACGCAGCCGCACCGCTTCGAGATCCCCGCCGGGCCGCTCGCGTCCAGCCTGAATCGCCTTGCCGAGCAGGCCGACGTGCTGTTGAGCGTGCGCGGCGAATACACGGCGGGCAAGACGTCTCGGGCGCTGCACGGCGTCTATTCGATCGACGCGGCGTTTCTGGCCTTGCTCGACGGTAGCGGCCTCGAAGCGGTCAGGCATGACGACGGCAGCTATTCGCTGCGGCCGGCGCCGGTGGCGGACCTGCGCGGTGCGCTGCCGCCGGTCGACGTGCGGGGCGCGAGCCCGGCCGATTCGATCGTGGCGCCCTACGAGGGCGGGCAGGTCGCGCAGGGGGCCGCGCTCGGCATGCTCGGCAATCGCGATTTCATGGATACGCCGTTCAGCCTGACCGGCTATACCGAGCAACTGCTGCGCGATGAGCAATCGACGAGCGTGGCCGATCTGTTGAGCACCACCGATCCGTCGGTGCGTGCCGCGATCGACGGCGGCAACCGCTACGACGCGCTGACGATCCGGGGGCTGCGCATGGAAAACAGCGAGATCGCGTTGAACGGCCTGTACGGGCTGGTGCCGAACTATCGCATCGGCACCGACCCGGTGCAGCGCATCGAATTGCTGCGCGGGCCGGGGGCGATGCTGAACGGCATGCTGCCGCAGGGCAGCGTGGGCGGCAGCGTGAACGTCGTGACCAAGCGCGCCGACGATGCCCCGCTGACGAGGCTCACGGCCGAAGCCGCATCCGGTGGCCTGGCGGGCGGCCATGCCGACCTCGGACGCCGCTTCGGCCAGGACGGCGCATTCGGCGTGCGCATCAACGCCGCGTTTCGCGAGGGCGATACGCCGATCGACGAGCAGTCGCGGCGCAACGCCGCGTTCTCGGCCGGCCTCGACTATCGCGGCCGGCGGCTTCGCCTGTCCGGCGATCTGGTCTATCAGGACGACACCATGCGCGGCGCCGCGCGCGGCTACACGCCGATCGCCGGCATCGCGTTGCCGGATGCGCCCGACCCGCGCATCAACCTCGCGCAGCCGCAGTCCTATTCGACCTCGCACAGCCTGACGACGATGGGGCGCGCGGAATACGACCTGGCACCGGGCACGACGCTGTTCGGTGCGGTGGGCGTCAACCGTTTCGGCTACGACAAGCTCGAGGACCCTGGCGCGACGCTCGTCGATGCGCGCGGCGATGCGGTCGCCACCACGAAATATCAGGATGGGCGCTCGCAAACAATGTCCGCGCAAGCCGGCGCAAGAACGCGAGTGCGAACCGGGCCGGTCGAGCATCGTCTCGTGCTGGCCGGCAACTATCAGCAGCAGACGACCTGGTTGGGACAGGCCACCTACGGCAGCTATGCGACCAACATCTATTTGCCGACCCGGCTCTCGTCGCTCGGCGACCCCGTATCGGCATCGCCGCAGGCCAGGAACAGCACGCAGATCCTGCGCAGCGTCGCGGTGGCCGACACGCTGTCCGTCGCGAACGGGCTCGTGCAGCTCACGCTGGGCTTGCGCCGCCAGCAGATCGCCAGCGCCAACTTCGCCACCTCGGGGGCCGAGACCGCGCGCTACGCGAGCGGCGCCACCACGCCGTCCGCCGCGCTGCTGATCCGACCGCTCGATCAGTTGGCGTTCTACGCGAACTACATCGAGGCGCTGACGCCGGGCCCGACGCCGCCCTCCGATGCGGCGAATCGCGATCAGGTGTTCTCGCCGTTCAGGTCGAAGCAGGTCGAGTTCGGCAGCAAGCTCGACCTCGGCCACTTCGGCGCGACTCTGGCCTTGTTCCAGATCGACGTGCCGAGCGGCGTGGTCGATCCCGTCACCAAGCTCTATGGGATGAACGGCCTGCAGCGCAATCGCGGCGTCGAGCTGTCCGGGTTCGGCCGCATCGCGCCGGGCCTGCGCGTGCTCGGCGGCGTGAGCTGGCTCGATGCGATGCTTCGCGAGACGCGGGGCGGCGCCAACGACGGCAATCGCGCCGTGGGGGCGCCCGCGCTCCAGGCCAATCTCGGCGCGGAGTGGGATGTCCCGTTCGTGCCCGGCTTCACGCTGACCAGCCGGCTGATCTACACCGGCAAGGCCTACGTGAGCCAGGACAACACCCAACACGTGCCGGCCTGGACCCGCGTGGACCTCGGCGGCCGCTACGCCACGCGGCTGTCGGGACATGCGCTGACGATCCGCGCCAACGTCGGCAATCTGTTCGACAGGCGTTACTGGCAGGCGAATCCCACCGGCTACCTGATCAACGGCATGCCGCGCACGGTCTGGCTGTCGGTGTCGACGGATCTGTAGCCGGTGCGTCGGGCCGAAGGTGAACGGATCGTTGCACGTTCCCGCGTGCGATCCGTATCCGCCCAAGACGCCGGGGTGCGGCATTGCCTCGCCGGTGTCATGAAACCGGCTCCGATCCGGGCCATCCCCTCGCGGCAGGCCGGGATCGACGGTTTTTATCTTGATCGGCGTGGAATAAGACGTTGAAGTCAGCCGTTTTCGGTGGGAGAGGGCATGCGTCGCTCTCGTTACCCCACACTACGGAGTCAACAATGTCACAAACCAAACTGTCCCGCCGCCAACTGCTCGCTACGGGTTCGATCGGTGCCGCGGGCTTCTTCGTGTCCCGTCTCGGTGTCGCGGCAACCGCACCCCGCGCGAGCGCGACCAAACTGGACGACGCCTCGATCCTCGCCTATCTCGGCGCATCGCCGCTGGCCTTGCCCGAGCTGCCGTTCGCGCAGAACGCGCTCGAACCGGTGATCTCGGCCAAGACCCTGAGCATTCACTACGGCAAGCATCATCGCGCCTACTACGAGAACCTGCACAAGCTCGTCGACGGCACGCCGCTGGCCAGCCTGTCGCTCGAGCAGATCGTGCTCGAATCGCACGGCCGCAGCGATCTCGAAGACGTGTTCAACAACGCCGCGCAGGCGTGGAATCACAACTTCTACTGGAAATCGCTGAGCCCCGTGAAAACCGAACCCGACGACAAGCTCAAGGCTGTGATCGTCAACAAGTTCGGTTCGGTGGAGGCGATGTCGAAGCAATTGATGACGGTGGCGGCATCGCAGTTCGGCAGCGGCTGGGGGTGGCTCGTGGCGGATCGTGGCGAGCTGGAGATCGTCAAGACCAGCAACGGCGAAACGCCGTACACCCGTGGCGGTCAACTGCCGCTGCTCACCATCGACGTGTGGGAGCATGCCTACTACCTCGATTACCAGAATCGTCGCCCCGACTATCTCGCGGCGACGATCGGCCAGCATCTGAACTGGAATTTCGCGTCGGCGAACTATGCGCGGATCTGAGGAAGGGCGGTTACGGCGGCGGGGTTTCGAGACCCGTTGCAGGTTCGCGAGCTTCGACGGGCAAGGGCGGCGTGATCGTCTTCGGCAAGTCGTTGCCGATCGCGCGGGCGACCCGCAGGCCGCCGCACCCGGCATCCCGCGCCATCATCACGCGCCGAGCAGCACCCCGGTGCGGATCGGGCGGGTGCCCGTCACGCGGCCGAGCGGCGCGCCGGCCGTGACGAAACGGATCGCCCGGCGCATGTAGAAAACGCCTTCCGTGCCGCTGTGCACGGTGTGCGTTGCGTCGTTCAGCGGATCGACGATATCGAACAGCGGATCGCCCACCCGAATCCGGTCGCCGGTGGCCGCGCGATGCACCAGGATGCCGCTGGCCGGCGCGTAGAACTGCTCGCTGCCGGCCAGCGGCGTCGGCGCCTGCACGAGCGGCGGCAGCGGCTTCGCCTCGCCGCGCAGCGCGCCGCGCGCACGCAGGAAATCGATGATGGCTTCGGCGTCTTGTGCGGCCGTCTCGTAGCTCACGTCGCGCTGGCCGCGGCATTCGATGGTGGTGGCGACGGTGCCGGGCGGCAACGGCGTGGCGCGGCCGAGTTCCTGGCGCAGCGTCCACCACGGCAGGCTGTGCGCCTCGTCGAAGGCCTGGCCGCCCGAATCCGTCGCGATCAGCGAGGCCTGCGCGCCGAGATAGCGGGCCAGCGGCTCGAACTGCGGCCACGCCTCGTCGCTCGTGTAGAGGTGCAGGGTGGCTTCGAGCGAGCAGTGAAGGTCGATCACCACGTCGGCGTCGAGCGACAGTTCGAGCAACGCGTGCTGAAGCGATTCGAACTCGGTGCGCGGCGTCTGCCGCGCCAGCGTCTCGCGCATCAGTTTCCGCACGGCGGCGATATTGGCCTGCGCATCGGGCCCGAGCGCGCCGTCGAGCGACGCGGCGTCGTCGACCAGCGCCTGGAAACTGCGATTGAAGTTGCGCCCGCTGGCCAGATCGAAACGGCCGATGAACTGGCCGAGCACGTGCTGGGCCAGACCGACCGGGTTGGCCACCGGCACCAGCACGATCTGCGCGGCAATTTCGTCGGCGGCATCCAGTTCCATCAGGCGGCGACGGAGCATCACGGCCACCAGCATCGCGGGCGTCTCGTCGGCGTGCAGCGCAGCCTGGATATAGATCTTCTGCCCGGCGTCGGCGGCTTCGAGCGGGCCGAAATGCAGGCTCTCGAGTTCGCGGCGCGTGCCGATCGCGGGCGAGATCAACGGGGTCGATTGCGTGTACATGGCGTGAGGAATGCTAAATAAGCGAATGGGATGGCGATGGTGTGACGTGATGCAGCGCGTTCAGTCGCCGCGCGGATCGAACGAGAAATAGCGATGGGCGATGCGCGCATAGGTGCCGTCGGCCAGCATCGAGGCGATGGCGGCGTCGATCGACGCCTTGAGCGGCGCATCGTCCTTGCGCAGCCCGATGCCCACGCCGTGGTCGCCCATCGACAGCGGCTGGCCGACCAACTGGAAGCCCTTGCCTTGCGGCGTGCGCAGGAAGCCCTGATCGGCCTCGACCATGCCCAGCAGCGCGCCGTCGATCCGGCCGGCCACGAGATCCGCGAACACGTCGTCCTGGCTCTTGTATTGCACGACGTTCACGCCGTGCGGCGCCCAGTTGGCCAGCGCATAGCTTTCGAACTGCGTGCCCGACTGCACGCCGATCCGCTTGCCGGCCAGCGAGGCCGCATCGGTGCCGAGCGCCGAGCCGCTGCGCGCCACGAGGCGTGACTTGAATTGATAGAGCTTCGACGAAAACGCGATTTGCCGGGCGCGCTTGTCGGTGATCGCCATCGCGGACAGGATCGCGTCGATCTTGCGTGCCGCCAGCGCGGGGATCATCCCCGAGAATTCCAGCTCCACCCACTTGCAGCGTGTATTCAGGCGCCGGCAGATTTCGTTGCCGAGATCCACGTCGAAGCCCTGCACGCTGCCGTCCGGCGCCTTCGAATCCATCGGCGGATAGGTCGGATCGATGCCGAAGCGCAGCACGCCCGGGTCGGCCGCCTGCGCCACGCCCGCCGCGCCGAGCAAGCTGATTGCGAACAGGCCGCCTAGGGCGGCGCGAAGAAACGGGTTCATGGTGGGGCTCTCCTTGGAACAGGCCCCGATCCTATGGTGTGCAAAATGCCGGGAAAAGTGCGGATGTCGCTATCATGATCGTTTTTTCCGATCACCGAACCATGCCCATGACGCTCGCGCAATTGCGGATCTTCTCGGCGGTGGCCGAGCAGGGCAGCCTGCGCGGCGCGGCCCGCGCGCTGCATCTGGCCCAGAGCAGCATCACCCAGCAATTGCAGAATCTGGAGCTCGAGCTCGGCGCGCCGCTGCTGACGCGCACCAATCGCGGCATCGGCCTGACCGTGTTCGGCGAGCGCCTGCTCGCGCGCGCCGGCGCGATCCTCGGCGAATGCGAGCGCACCGAGGACGAGATGCGGCAATTGCGGGGCGAGTTCACCGGCAGCGTGACGTTCGGCATGACCACCGAGCCGATGATCCAGACCCTCGCGCCGGTGCTCACGCAATACTGCGAGCGCTTTCCGCGCGTGTCGATTCATCTGGTCAACGGCACCTCGCGCAAGATGATCTCGTGGTTGCGCGACGGCACGCTCGATTTCGCGGTGGCGCTGGTCGGCGCCAGGACGGACGCGTCGGACCTGGCGGTCACCGCGCTGTTTCCGGCCGACCCGGTGGTGGTGTGCCGGCGCGAGCATCCGCTTCGGCATGCCCGCACGCTCGCCGAGCTGGCGCGGTGCGACTGGATCGCGACGCGTCAGCCAGGGGCGACCACGGCGCCGCCCGTCAATCGGCTGACCGACATGTTCGCCGCGCAGGGTTTGGCGCCGCCGCGCATCGTGGCCACCACCGAGGCGCTGTTCGACACGCTGCATCTGATCGTCGAAACCGACTGGCTGTCGCTGGAGCCGTCGATCGTCACGCGGCATCGGCTGTTCGGCGGCGAGCTCGCGTCGATCGATATTGCCGAGCGGGCCGCCGCATCGACCGTCAGCCTGCTGCAACGGGCCAGCGTGCCGCTCACGCCCGCCGCGCAGGAGCTGGCGACGATGATCGCGTCCTATGCGCGGATGACGCGGGCCTGAGCGGGCCCGCCGTTTAACGGGGGCCGGACGTGTCGATTCAACGCGGTTTCAGAAAAACCAGCATTTGAAACGGGTCCTGCAGGAAATTGTCCGTTCCGACGATGTCCCATTCCTGCCAATGGGTGCGGATGTAATCGAGCGAGATCGACGTATCGCCGTACGTGATATCGCCGTCGACGGCGTCACGATTGTGCGGCGTATAGGCAAAGCCGCGTGTGGCGTGATCGCGCTTCATTTGCTTGCGATCGACCTTGTTTTGCGCCTCGTCGTGGTGATCCCAGTAGGACAGCGGCCGTACGGTGATGACCATCAGGCCGTCCTTCCTGACCGACTTTCGGCAGGTACTGAGCGCCGCGGCGGCAGCCCGCTCGGACAGGTGCGTGAAGACCGAGAACGAGTAAATCAGGTCGAACGTGGTATCGCCGAACGGGAGTGACGAAGGAAGATAATCGGAAACGGCGAGATTCGCCCGGACATTGCTTTCCCGGCACAAGTCGATCGAGAGTGGCCACGGATCGCAACCGTAGATGTTTTCCGGTGCGGTGAATTTGTACATCAGGCGTATCAGCCGTCCCCATCCGCAGCCGAAATCGAGGATCTGCGCATCGTCCAGCCCGCGACCATTGAAACGCCGATAACCACTCTCGAGCGCACGAACGAACGCGCAGCTCTGCATCAGCAAGGGATAGCCGGACGAGCCCGTCCAGGAGATCTGAACGTCGTCCGGCGCCATCGCCGGAATCGCGGCTCGCACCTCGGCATATTCGGGCGGGACGTAATTCAGCATGTCCGCAACGATATCGATCGGCATCGATCGGAGTGCTTGATAAACGGCAGCGTGATCCTTGCCCGCTTGCGCGAGCACTTCGTAGAAATCCCTGCGGTCCATTGTCGTCCTCGTCGTTATCGTTGGCCGACGATAATACCGCGTCAAAATGAGGTTTCGCGATCGTGCCGGGGCCTTTCGCGTTCGTGCTGTGAGAACAAAAAGAAGCGATCGGTTTTGACGATTCGGCCACGGTTCATATTCCCGACGACGCGCCAATCAAGACCATGACCCCTAGGGTTTACTTTGATTCGGACCTTGCGCTGTTCAAGGTATCTGACGCCCCCGATTGCGTCGAGAAAAAAACGCATCCTGCACCGCCTTCTGCGCCGGCGTGCCCCACAGCGCACCCACGCCCTGTCGGCATCCTCACGGTTCATGGCGTGCTTGCCATCGCCGCAGGGCGCGACGATTTTCGGCCGGAGGGAATGGCTCGACGAGCCGAGCATGGCAGGCGAGCGAGGAAAGGTTTTACGGATTCCTGAGCGATTCTTCGTCGATTTCGCTCAGATTCATGCCCTTCGTTTCGCGCGAGAAATACAGCAGGATGCCGCCGAGCAAGGCCGCCGCGATCGAGAAAACGATGATCGAGGTGGACATCGAGATCGCCAGGTAATTCATGGTGGTGAGCGTAATGAAGGGCGCCAGGCCGCCGCCGATCACGCCGAAGTTGTACAGAAACCCCACCCCCGATGCCCGCACGTCGCGCGGCAGATTCTCGGTGAGAATCGTGCCCCAGATGCCCGATGCGCCAACCAGGAAGAACCCGCTCAGGAACGCAAAAATATAGGCCAATGCCGGATTGCCCGTGGTGAGCACGAGCCCGGCAACGCTCACCGAGCCGATGCCGATCATCGTGGAAATCGCCCAGCGCCGGCCGAGTTTTTCCGCGATGAAGCCGCTCGCGACAAAGCCCAGAATCTGGCCGATTGCCGACGCCATGGCCACGCCGCTGACGAACGAGGCGGGAAGATTCATGTTGCGCAAGTAGGTGGGCAGCAAGGCTTGGAACGGCCAGTTACCGAAGCAGAGCACGAACATCAGGACTGCGAGGTAAAAGACGCGTCCGGGGTATTCGGTGAACAGCTTGACGATGGGGTTCTTCCTGGTTTGATGAGCGGCCGTCGCTTGAGCCTGCTTCCACGCTTCCGATTCGGGTACGCAGAAAATGATGAACAGCCCGAGGATGAGTGCGGGAGGCAGCCCGACGAAAAACATGCCGCGCCAGCCGAACGTCGGGTAGACGAACTCGTACGCGAGCGCCGCGCCGATGGTGCCCAGCCCCCAGCCGGTGTCGAGAATGCCGATGCCGATCGCGCGGTATTTCTCGGGCCACGACTCCGCCACCATCGCGGCGCCGAGCGAAAACCCGGGCGCCATGCCGAAGCCGAGCAACAGGCGAAACACCGCGAGCGAAGCGAAACTCCACGACAGCCCGGTCGCGACCGCGCCGGCGGTGAACCAGGCCAACGTGATCAGCAACGGGATCTTGCGGCCGATTCGGTCGCTCAGGCCGCCGAACGCGAGGCCGCCGATCCAGCGCACGCCGTAGGTCGCCAGCAGCAGCAACGATGCCGTCGACAGCGCCACATCGAACGCATGAGCAATATCTTTCAGGACGAACGTGATGGCGAGGAAGTCGAGGGCATCGTTGACCCAGACTCCCCACGCGGCGATCAGGACGCGCCATTGCGCGCCGGTGATCTCGCGATACCAGCGCGTCTTGCTCCTGGTTCGTCGATCCAAAGCGATTTCCGAAGGCATGGTGTCTCCCTGTGCGATGTTGGTGTGCGAGAAATGTAACCGGTCTCAAATTGAGAATCAATGCGTCTGCAAGCCAAATGCATGGGACCTAGGGTAGATACCTATCCTATTGAATCATTTGGATAAAAAATTGAAATTTGCCGATGAGGCGGGGCGATGCTCGATTGGTACCGATTTCAATCGTAGGATTTTTTCACGTGATCGATACCTGCGGCGGCGGTGGCTGGGGCAGGTCGGATCGACGTGATGAGGCAGTCGGCGGGGCGGCCGTGCGGATGTCGCGGGGAAAAGCGGCGTTCACGTCGCCGCTTCGTGCATCGCTGTCAGCGGCCGGCGAGAGCCGCCGGCGGGGCCGACGAGGCCCGGATGATGATTTCGGCGTCGCACTCGATGCTCGCGAGGGTGCCTGCGCCCGAGAGCGATTCGAGGATCATCCGCGCGGCCTTGCGGCCGATTTCCGCGCTCGGCACGCTGACCGTCGTGATCGGAATCGGCAGTTCCGACATGACTTCGAAATCGTCGAAGCCGGCGATCGTCAATTCGTTCGGCACGTCGTAGCCCGATTTCGCGGCTTCGAGCATCGCGCCGATCGCGAACGTGCCGTTGCCGCAAATGATCGCGGTGGGCGGCTGGGGCGTGCTCATGATCTGCGAAAACAGTTTGCGGCCGACGCCGACGCCCCAGAATCCCTCGGCCATGTGCGCCGCGGAAATGCCGAGCCCGTGCTCGGCAAGCGCATCGCGCACGCCCTCGCGGCGCGCCCACGCGCGGTCGTTGGAATCGGCGGTTTGCGACAGCATGGCGAAGCGGCGGTGCCCCAGGCCCAGCAGATAGGTCGTGAATTCGAAGAACGCCCGGCGATTGTCGATGCCGACGCAAAGATGTTCGCTGTCCTTTCGATAGGTGAACGTATTGACGTACGGCACGCCGCGCTGGGCGAGCGTGGCGTAAAGGTCGGGATGATGGGATTCGCCGACCAGCACGACGGCGTCGACGCCGCGTTCGAGCATGTTGCGGATCTGGTTGTACTCGCGTTGCGTGTCGTATTGCGAGCAGCCGAGCAGCAGCGTATAGCCGGCGGATTCGAGCGCTTCCTGCAGTTCCTGGATGGCGGTGGCGAAGTGCTCGTTGGAAACGGTCGGGAACACCGCGCCGATCGTGCCGGTCCGCTGCGTGGCGAGCGCCCGCGCCGCGGCGTGCGGCACCCAGCCCAGATGATTGATGGCCGCCGCGATGCGTTCCCTGAGCTCGTTCGAGACGGCTTCCGGGCGATTCATCATGCGCGAGACCGTCGCGGATGAGACGCCGGCGAATCGTGCGACGTCGCGGAGGGTGACGCTGGTGGTGGATCGAGGCTTTCTCGATTCCGTTGCGGCTTCAGTCGTCGATTTTGCTTTGGTCATGCATGGCCCGGGCGATTTCGCGGTTGGCCCCGATTATAACGAGCCGAATCTGCGCTCGGGCGGCGGTTTTGGAGGAGGGCTGCTGCTGTCGGTGGCGCGGTGTGGAGGTGAATCGCGAGGAAAAGGTACCGGTTACAAAATAGCCATCCAACTTGGGATTTTTCAGTGATGGCGGATTTGAAGCGCTAAAAGGTCGTTATGGCTTGGCTATTCAGGGTTATCCCTCGGCTCGTGGATAAATACTTGAATGCGTATTTGAGACCGGTTACATTGCAGCCGACATGCCGCATGTCGGTCCCGGTCAATCAGCCATTCAACGCCCTATGCAACGAATTACACCTGACGAAGCCGCAGCGCTGCTGCGCACTGGCGATTCACTTCTCATCAGCGGATCGGGCGGCGGCCATGCCGTGCCCGAGGCCTTGCTGGCGGCGGTCGAGCGACGCTTCCAGAACGAACGGCAGCCGCGCGCCCTGACCTCCATCAGCGTCGTGGGCATCGGCGACCGTGTCTCGCTGGGCGCCTGCCACCTCGCGCACGATGGCTTGCTGAAGCGGGCCATCACCGGGGCCTTGATCGATTCGCCGGGGTTGCTGAAGATGGCCGCCGAAAACCGGATCGAGGCTTACACGCTCCCGCAAGGCGTGCTCTCGCAGTTGATGCGGGAAATGGCGGGCGGGCGGCCCGGGCTGATCACGAAAACCGGCTTGCATACCTTCGTCGACCCGCGCCAGCAGGGTGCGCGTCAAAGCCCGATGACCGAGGAGCCGCTGGTCGAGGTGATCGAACTCGACGGCGAGGAATGGCTGCGCTTCAAGCCGTTCCCGATCGATGTCGCGTTCCTGCGCGGCACGACCGCCGACGAGGACGGCAACGTCACCATGGAGCAGGAGGCCGTGCTCGGCGAGATGATCGCGATGGCGCAAGCCACCCGCAGGGCAGGCGGTGTCGTCATCGTGCAGGTCAAGCGCATGGCCTGCCGGGGCACGCTGCCGCCGAAGCAGGTCAAGATTCCCGGCATCCTGGTGGATTTCGTGGTGGTCGATCCCGAGCAGCGCCAGACCTATGCGACGGACTACGATCCGAGCTACGCCGGAGAATTGCGCGTGCCGCTCGACGAAATCAAGGCGCTGCCGTTCGGCGCGCGCAAGGTAATCGTGCGCCGTGCCGCGATGGAGCTGTATCCGGGGGCGGTGTGCAATCTGGGGGCGGGCGTCTCCACCGGGCTGTCGACCATCGCGGCGGAAGAGGGGCTGCTGGATTCGGTAGTCCTGACCAACGAGCAAGGCCTGATCGGCGGCGCGCCGATCACGGGCCGCGATTCAGGCGGCGCGCAGAATTTCTCCGCGATGATCGAGCAGACCTCGCAGTTCGATTTCTACGATGGCGGTGGCCTCGATCTCGCGTTCCTGTCGTTCGCGGAAGTCGATGCGAAGGGCAATGTGAACGTCAGCCGGTTCGGCGACAAGATCGTCGGCGTGGGCGGCTTCATCAATATCAGCCAGAACGCGAAGCGCGTGATTTTCAGCGGCACCTTGACCGCCGGCGATCTCGATGTTCAGTGGGAAGGCGGCCGCACGCAGATCGTTCGGGAAGGCAAGCATCGGAAATTCGTCGATTCGCTGGAGCAGATCTGCTACAGCGCGGCGCTCGCGCACGGCAAGGGCAATACGGCGTTGTTCGTCACGGAGCGCGCGGTGTTCCGCGTCAATGCCGATGGCCTGGAATTGATCGAAGTGGCGCCCGGTATCGATATCGAGCGCGACATCTTTGCTCAGATGGATTTCCGTACACCCGTCGCCAAGGACCTTCGCGAGATGGACGCACGCCTGTTTTCAGCCGACCTGATGGGCATTGCCGGCGAAACCCTGCGCCGCGAACGCCGCTATCGATCGGAGCGTGTCGCGCAATGGTATCGGAGCCACGAATGAGCCCGGCTTCGTCGATCACCGGCCGCACGCGTTTGTACGCGATCGTCGGCGACCCGATCGAGCAGGTGCGCTCGCCGCAGGTGTATTGCGAGGCGTTCGCGAACGCGGGCGTCGATGCGGTGCTGGTGCCCATGCATATCGCATCCGGCGAAATTCACGAGGTATTGCCCGCCTTGCTCAAGCTGAAGAATCTCGATGGCGTGCTGGTCACCGCGCCGTTCAAGGCCGACGCGCGCGCGATCGCCGCCGAGGTGCATCCGCGCGCCCGGCGTGTCGGCGCGGTCAACGCGTTGCGGCGAGGTGCGGATGGCCGATGGTTCGGCGACATGTTCGACGGCGAAGGCTTCGTGCGCGGCATCTTCGCCCATGGCCATGCGGTGAAGGGGCGGCGTGCGCTGGTGCTGGGATGCGGCGGGGCGGGCGCGGCCATCGCCGGTGCGCTGATCGACGCCGGTGTGGGCGCACTCACGCTGTTCGACCCCGACGAACACCGCGCGCGGAACGTTGCGCAACGCTTGTCGAACGATGCCGGTGCGTGCGAGGTCGTGGCAGGCAGCGCGGATGCCGCTGGCAAGGACCTGATCGTCAACGCGTCGGTGGTCGGCATGCGCGATTCGGATGGCCTGCCCGCCGAACTGGGGCCGCTGGCCGCCGACGTGCTGGTGGGCGATGTCGTGCTGCGGCCGGCGGATCATCCGACCGCTTTGATCAGGCATGCAAAGCAATCTGGCTGCCCCGTCGTGACCGGCACCGACATGCACACCGGCCAGATCGCCGCGATCCTCGATTTTTTCGGCATTCGTGCCGCTTGATCCATCTTGGGAAAACCCGACCATGTCGATTCTCGGTTCGGCCGTCGTTCTGATCTGGAATGACGTCGTCGATAGTGCGCGCGGCCAGTTTTATGAATGGCACAACAAGGAGCACATTCCCGAGCGCTTTGCGCTCAAGGGTTTCATGCGCGGCAGACGCTATCGCGGCGCGGATGCTTCCCCGGAATGGTTGACCGTGTATGAAGCGGCCGATTTGAGCGTGCTGACCGGCCCGGCCTATCTGGCACGCCTGAACAACCCGACGCCGGCCACGCTGGCCACGGTCGCGCATTTCCGGAACACCACGCGATCGCTCTGCCGGATCGAATACTCGGTGGGCGAAAGCAGCGGCGCCTACGCCGTGACCATGCGGCTCAAGCAGGACGCTGCCGCCAGCGGCGATCTGAAGGGCTTCGTCGCCACCCGCGTGTTCCCCGGCGTGCTCGACCGGGGCGACGTGGTCGCCGCTCATTTGTTCGCGACCGATCTCGATGCCAGCAACGTCGAAACCCACGAAGCGAAACAGCGTGGCGGCGCGGGCGATTTGCCGGCTCGCGTCGCCGTGGTGGAGTGCACGACCGAGGACGGTGCGCGTGCGGCGGCGCAAGAAATGCGCGATGCCGGCTGGACGAGCATTGGCGTGACGTGCGCCGCGCCCCAGGTCTATACGCTCGAAATCAGCCATCTGAGCCCATCGCTCTGATGGCTGGTCAACCTCAATCTAATGGATAGTCATCATGAAATTGGTACGGTTTGGTCCCGTTGGCCAGGAACAGCCGGGGCTGCTCGATGCCGACGGCAACATTCGCGACCTGTCGCAGCATTGCGGCGATTTTGATCCGTCGTTCTTTGCCGGCGGCGGCATCGCGAAGCTTCGCAGCCTGGATCTGACGGCGCTGCCGATCGTCGGCGGCACGCCGCGTTATGGCTCGTGCATCGCGCGTCCGGGGAATTTCATCGCGGTCGGCTTGAACTACGTGCAGCACGCGATCGAAACCAACGCGCCGATTCCGCAGGAACCGATCCTGTTCAACAAGGCCCCCTCGTGCATCGTGGGGCCGAACGACAAGGTGCTGCTGCCGCTGAAATCGGCCAAAGCGGATTGGGAAGTGGAAATCGCGCTGGTGATCGGCAAGCGTGCGCACAACGTCGGCGAAAGCGACGCGCTCGATTACGTCGCCGGTTATTGCGTGTGCAACGATGTGTCGGAACGTGCGTTCCAGCTCGAGCAGGGCGGCCAATGGGTCAAGGGCAAGATGGCGCCGACATTCGGCCCGCTCGGGCCGTGGCTCGTGACCGCCGACGAAATCGACGACGTGCAGAACCTGCCGTTGTGGCTTGAACTGAATGGCGAGCGCATTCAGAACTCGTCGACGTCGGACATGATTTTCCCGATCCGCAAGCTGGTGTCGTATATCAGCGAATTCGTCATGCTCGAACCGGGCGACGTGATCACGACCGGTACGCCTCCGGGCGTCGGCCTCGGCATGAAGCCGGAAAAATACCTGAAGCCGGGTGACGTGATGAAGCTCGGTGTCGAGGGCTTGGGTGTGCAGCAACAGACGGTCGGCCGCTGGGGTGACCAGCATGACTGAGGCCAGACGCAACGGATACTGCTTCGACGATCTCTACGTGGGCATGACGTTTCGCAGTCCTGGCCGAACCATCACGGATGCCGATCTGGTCGGCTTCGCGGGGTTGACTGGCGATTTCTCCGAACTGCACACGAGCGACGTCTATGCGAAGCACAGCCAGTTCGGTCGCCGCGTGGCGCACGGGATGCTGGGCCTCGCCTACGCGCATGGCCTGATGTGGGCACGCACGGGCGAGCTGCGAGACACCGCCATTGCGTTTCTCGGCATCAACGACTGGAAGTTCGCCGCGCCGCTGTTCGTTGGCGATACGATGTTCGTCAACTATACGATCCGGGAATTGCGCGACAGCAAATCGAAGCCGACGCAGGCCATTGCGCTGTTCGACGTCGAAGTCGTAAATCAGAGCGGCGAGGTGGTGCAGCGCGGCACCAAGGCGCTGCTCTGTTCGAAAGCGCCGCTCGCGGCGGTCGAGCAGTCCGCCTGATTCCTGTCGTTGGCGCGGCTTTGACAGGGCGAGCTTCATGCTTCCGTTCCTGGCAACCCGGTTGCCGATTTCCTGCGTGTCTGTGTGTGCGCGCCGGCCGCCGCGGCCGTGCGCGTGCCTTCGTATTGCAACTCTCGGGTGGTGTCGAGAATGAAGCGCCGCAGCCACGCGTTCTGAGGGTCGTCGTTGCGCGACGCCTTCCAGACCATGAACACACGAAATGCCGGTGTGGTGATGGGGACGGGGCTGACGGTCAGTCGCGCGATGCGCGCGTAGGCGTGCGCGGCGAAGGTGGGCAGGGTGGCGATCGCGTCGCAGTAAACCAGCGAAGCGAGCGCGCCCGAGAAGTGCGTAAACGACGCGCTGACGCGCCGCGGAATGCCCTCGCTTTCCAGCAGGTCGTCGACGAACCCCCGCCGGCCGTCGCGCGACACGCGCACGTGAGGATGCGCCAGATATTCATCGCGCGTGATCGGGCTCTTGATGTGAAGCCGCGGGCCGTCGTACAGGCACGAGTACGACGACGAGAACAGGATCTGCGATGAGTAGTGCGAACTGAGCGCCTTCGGCTCGGACACCAGCGCCAGATCCACCGCGTCGTCGGCCAGCGCCGATTTCCACAGCGTGCTGTTGGTTTGCAGGAACGCGAGGCTGATCGACAGATTGCGCGCGGCCCCTTCATTGACGAGCATCGGCGAGACGCAGCTTTCGATATCGTCGGACAGCGCGATATTGAACACGCGCGCCGAGGTTTCCGCCGCGAACGGCGCCTTGCCGTCGATCATGACCGCGATCGCGGCCAGGGCTTCGGTCACCTTGGGCGCCAGTTCGAGGGCGCGCCGGGTCGGGATCATGCCGCCCTCGCCGCGCACGAACAACTCGTCGCCGAAATTCTCGCGCAGCCGCCGCAACGACGAACTGACCGCGCCCTGCGTCAGATTCAGGATCTCGGCGGCACGCGTCACGCTGCGCTCGCCCATCACGCACTGAAACACCACCAGCAGGTTCAAGTCCAGGCGGCTGATATTAGCCACGTTAATGACGCTCATTTTTATCAATCGTTTGATTAAAGCAAGGGCTCATTTAACACTGGCGCCGGCACGTCATGCAACTGCGCGTGCAACCAATCTATCGGGGCTGGAACCCGGACGACCAAGGGGGAAATCGTATGACGAACACTGCTGTCGCGATGCACGAGGACGCGGGCGCCGACGAGCGCGTCGACTTGCGCAAACGCTCGCTTGCCGTGGGTATCGGCAATTTCATGGAATGGTTCGACTTCGCGATCTACGGTTATTTCGCGTCGATCATCGGCAAGACCTTCTTTCCGTCGAGCGCGCCGGGCATCTCGCTGCTTTCCGCGCTGGCGGTGTTCGCGGTGGGGTTCATCTCGCGGCCGCTCGGGGCGCTGGTGCTGGGGCCGATCGGCGATCGGCTCGGACGCCGCGCGGTATTGATCGCGACCGTGTTCGGAATGGGCGTGTCGACCACGCTGATCGGCTTGCTGCCGGGCTATGCCACGCTCGGCCTGGCCGCGCCGGCCTTGCTGGTGGTGCTGCGTTTCCTGCAAGGGATGATGGTGGGCGGCGAGTGGTCGAGCGCGGGCATCTACATCGTCGAGAGCGCACCGAGGGCGCGCCGCGCGCTCGCCGCGAGCGTCATCACCGGCACCGCCGCCGCCGCGTTCCTGATCGGCACGTTCATCGCCGCGCTGTTGTCGATGTGGCTGAGCGAGGCCGATCTGGCGTCGTGGGGCTGGCGCCTGCCGTTCGTCGCCTCGGTGTTCATGACTGCGGTGGCGATGTACATCCGCCGCCGACTGGGCGATACGCCCGTGTACGAGGAAGTGCAGCGCAAGCGCGCGATGAACGGCATCGATGCCGTGCCTAAGGGCGAGCGCTGGCGCGCGATGGTGATCACGTTCGCGTTCTCGGCGCTGTTCGGTGTTTCGCTCTACTACTTCATCGCCTACGCGAACAACCATCTGACGCAGACGGTCGGGCTGTCGAAGACGGCATCGCTGTGGCTTTGCAGCGTGGCCCTGGTGCTCTACACGATCTTCCAGCCGCTGGTGGGCCGCCTCAGCGACAGGATCGGCCGGCGTCCGCTGGTGCTCGCCTCGGCGCTCGGCCTGACGGTGCTCGCCTATCCGATCTTCCTGCTGATGAATACCGGCAACTACCTCGCGATCCTGGCCGGCCTGATCGTGCTGGCGGCGCTGGTGGCGGTGACGGCGGTGATGGACGTGGTGTTGCTGGTGGAAGTGTTTCCGGCGTCGATCCGCTCGACCGGGGCCGCCGTCGGCCACAACCTCGCGCTGGCCGTGCTGGCCGGCCCCGGCCCGTTCGTGGCCGCCGCGCTGATCCGCTGGTCCGGCAACCCGAACATCCCGGCGTGGTACCTGGCCGGCATTTCATTCGTTTGCTTCGTCATCCTCTATTTCATGTTGCCGGAGACGAAGGAGCGCGACATCGCGCAAGGCTGATCTGAAGCCGTGCGCGCTGGGCCCTGTTACCCACCTCAAAGAAATTGGAGTTGCACGATGTTCAAAGCTGCTGTCGTACAAGCCGCATCCGTTCCGTTCGAGCCGATGAAGAGCGCGGAGAAGGCCGCAGGCCTGATTCGCAGCGCCGCTCGCGAAGGCGCGACGCTGGCCGTGTTTCCCGAGGCGTTCCTCGGCGGCTATCCGAAAGGCGCGGCGTTCGGCACCCTGGTCGGCCGTCGCACCGATGGCGGCCGCGCGCACTTCCTGAAGTATCTGGAAGGCGCGGTGACGCTCGACGGCCCGGAATTGGCCTTGCTGGCCGACGTGTCGACCGAAACGGGCGTGCACGTGGTGATCGGCGTGATCGAGCGCTCGGGGCGCACGCTGTATTGCACGGGCGTGACGCTCGTGCCGGGCAAGGGCGTGGCCGGCTATCACCGAAAGCTGATGCCGACCGGAACCGAGCGGATCATTTGGGGCTTCGGCGATGGCTCGACCATCGCGCCGGTGGAGACGCACATCGGCTCGATCGGCACGGTGATCTGTTGGGAGAACTACATGCCGGCGTTGCGCCAGGCCATGTATTCGCAAGGCACGGAGATCTATTGCGCGCCGACCGCGGACGATCGCGCGAGCTGGGCGCCGTCGATGATCCATATCGCGCTCGAAGGGCGCGTTCACGTCCTGAGCGCCTGCCAGGCGATTCGTCTGGACGAATACCCGGCGTTCTTCCGCGACGATTTCCATCTGGAGGCGGGCGAAGCCGATTACATCATGCACGGCGGCAGCATGATCGTCGATCCGCTGGGCAAGGTGCTGGCCGGCCCGGTGTTCGATACGGAAACGATTCTCTACGCCGACATCGATACCGCGGTGGGCCGCGCCAGCAACCTCGATTTCGACGCGGTCGGCCATTACTCGCGCCCCGACATTTTCAAACTGAGCGTGAATACCGCACCGATGGCACCGGTGACGTTCTCGGCCGAATGAGCCGAGCCGGGCGGGCCGTCGCGCGCGTCGCGCAACGGCCCGCCCGCGCCACGCGAATCAACGGTCCGCCAGCTTGCCGGAAATCGAACGGACGAATACCGCGCCGAGCGCCATCGAGACGGCCACGGCATATAAACCAAACCGATTGTCGTGCGTCCAGACGTTCAACAGGCCGACCATATAGGGCGAGACGAAGCCGGCCAGGTTGCCGATGCAGTTGATGGCGGCAATTCCGATCGCGGCCGACGTGCCGGCGAGAAACGCCGAGGGAATCCCCCAGAACAACGAGAGCGCCGAGAGAATGCCCGAGGCGGCCACGCTGAGCGCGACGACCGTCCACATCGGCTGCCCAGTGACCGCGCCGCTGGCCGCGAACGCCGCCGCGCCGATCACCAGCGCGACGGAAAAGTGCATGCGACGCGAGCGGAAGCGGTCCGCGCTCATGCCTGTCAGGACGATCACGGGCACCGACACGAGATACGGAATCGCCGACAGCCAGCCGATTACCTCGACGTCGCGTATGCCGCTGTCCTTGATGATCGACGGCAACCAGAAGCTGATGCCGTAGAGCCCGATGATCTGGCAGAAATAAACGGCACACAACTTCCAGATATTGCGATCCTTGAGAAACGCCTTCGCATTGCCGTGCTCGGTTTTCTGCGCATCTTCGAGCGCGATCGCCGTGGTCACTTCATGCTTTTGCGCCTCGGTCAGCCAGCGTGCATCGTGCGGCCGGTCGACCATCAGCACGAGCACGGCGAAGCCGGCAAAAAACGCGGGCAAGGCTTCCAGCAGGAACAGCCATTGCCATCCGGCCATCGTGCTCGAATGGGCGAACGAATGCAGGATCCAGCCGGACGCCGGGCCGCCCACGACTCCGGCCAACGGAATGGCGATGTAGTAGAGGCCGAGTGCGAAGCCGCGTTTTTTCGCGGGAAACCAGTAGGTGAGGTACAACATGATGCCCGGCGAAAAGCCCGCTTCGGCGACACCGAGCAGGAAGCGCACGAGATAGAACTGCGTTGGCGTTTTCACCAGCAGCGTCAACGCAGAGATGATGGACCAGGTAATCAGGATGCGCGCGATCCACCTGCGTGCGCCGATCTTGTGCAAGGCGAGATTGCTCGGCACTTCGAAGAAGAAGTAGCCGATGAAGAAAATGCCGGCGCCAAACCCGTAAACGGCATCGCTGAATTTCAGGTCGGACAACATCTGCAACTTCGCGAAACCCACGTTCACGCGGTCCAGATACGCGCATAGATAGCAAAACACGATGAACGGCATGATGCGCCAACTGATCTTTCGGTAAACATCGACCTTCGAATCATCGCGTGCGCGAGGGTCGACGGTGCTGTCGTAGGAACTCATGTCTCCTGCCTCCTGTGGATACGCCTTGTCATGTTTTCCCCTCGCTCCACGCGCCCGCGCGTATCTTCGCGCCTGGTGGCCCGTGCGCCGATGCGGCGCTGCCGTCGGCAACCGGGGTTGCCGACGGTACGAACGAGTTCGATCGGTCAAGCAGGATCGCCGCGGCGATCCGGGTCATGCGTCAGGATGCGATTTTCTCGGCGGGCAGCACGATGTTCATCTCGCGGCGGAACATCGTTTCCATTTCACGGCGTACCCGCACGGCTTCCTTGTTCGCATCGAAACTCACATCGCTCCAGCACACGGTCTGGCCTGCCTTGATCGGACGCTGCAGCACCATGTTGTGCGCAAGCCCGATCGGCAGGGCGCCGCGCATCAGCGAATCCTCGGCCGGCATCAGCTTGCCGTAGACGGTAAAGCCGCCTTCGCCGTCCAGCCGTTCGCCAACGCGCAGATCGCGCTTGGCGGTGGCGGCCACGTCGCCATGCAGCATGCCGGTCGCGCCGGTCGCCTCGCCGCGCACGGCAATGCTGGCGATCGATACGCCCAATTCCAGGCCGATCAGGTGATACGGCTTGTACATGGCGGCGTAGCGGCCGCTGGCATCGGTTTTCAGGCCGTATTGTGCAAAGCAGTCCTTGACATACTGCGACGGCGCTTCGAACACGACATACACGCCCCAGCGCAGATCGCGAAACACCGGCCGCCCATCGCGCTCCAGCGACGACACGACTTCGACATTGCCCTTGTGCGAAAGAATGCCGCCGTCGCCCGTGGGGCGCAGGATGCTCGGCAGATCGTCGACGCCGCACGGCGGAAAGCTCAGGCCATCCGACGGCGGCCGCAGATCGCAGCCGTTCGAGACAGCCGCCATTTCCAGGGCCGACTTGGTGCCGTCGAGGAAGGAGTTGAACATCTGTGCGTTGAAATCGCCCGAGCCGACCTGTTCCTCGGTGAACCCGTAATGCCCCCAGACCGTATCGGGCGTCGATTGATGGTAGGCGGGCAGGTACTTCGTGCCCTTGCCGGCGCACACCACCTCGAAGCCGATCGTGCGCGCCCAGTCCACCATTTCCGCGATCAAGGCGGGCTGATCGCCCGATGCCATCGAATAGATGATGCCGGCTTCCTGCGCGCGCCGCGCCAGCAGCGGCCCGGCCAGCACGTCCGCCTCGACGTTGACCATCACGATGTGCTTCTTGTATTCGCAGCACAGCAGAGCATGGTGGATGCCGGCGGCGGGGCTGCCCGTCGCATCGATGACGATGTCGACGTCGTCGCCCTTGATCATCGAGTCGGCATCGTCGGTGATGAAGGTGGTGCCGTGCTTGCGCGCATCGGCCCACGAGGTGGCGGCATAGCGCGCGGCGTCCCAGCCCACGCGATCGAGCGAGGCGCGCGCGCGTGCCGGCGACAGGTCGGCCACGCCGATCAGATGAATGCCGGGTGTGCGCGGCGCCTGCGAGAGATACATCGAGCCGAACTTTCCGGCGCCGATCAAACCGACCCGTACGGGGTTGCCGGCTTCGGCGCGGGCGGAAAGTTTTGCGATCAAGGACATGCTTGTCTCCTGTGTTTTGGGGGCGATCGGATGGCGATGCGATGAACCGTGCATCGTCGGACGTACCCAAGATAGCACCGCGTTTTTTGCAATAGAATGGGCAAATCTACACATGCTCTGTGCAAAAAATCACATGCGTGGTTTCGACTGGGATGACATTCAGGCCTTTCTCGCCGTGGCCCGCGCGGGCAGGCTGACCGTTGCGGCGCAGCAAATGGGCGTCGATCATTCGACGCTCAGCCGCCGTATCGCGGCGCTGGAGCGGGCCTTGAACGCGCGGCTGTTCGATCGGCGCAGCGTGGGGTTCGTGCTGACGCCGGAAGGCGAGCAATTGCTCGACGATGCCGAAGCGATGGAAAGCCTGACGCTGAAGATGCGCGAGCGCTTCGACGACCGCTCGATCGGCTTGACGGGCACCGTGCGAATCGGCACCCCGGAGGGGTTCGGCACGTATTTTCTCGCGCCTCGGCTCGCGCGTCTGACGGCCACCCATCCCAATCTCGACATCGAGCTGGTCGCCAATCCCCGGTTGTTCAGCCTGTCGAAACGCGAGGCGGATATCGCCATCACGATGTCGCGGCCGGCGCAGGGACGTGTTTATGCCGAGAAGCTCGTCGACTACACGCTGGGCGTTTACGCCGCGCGCCGCTATCTCGCCGCCACGCCGCCGATTCGACGCCGGCGCGATATGGTCGCCCGCCCTTGGGTCGGTTATATCGACGACTTGATGTGGACTTCCGAACTGGATTATCTGCCGCAGGTGTCGGCCGGCATTGCGGCCCGCACGCGGATTTCGAACGTGATCAGCCAGGCGGGCGCCATCCGTGGCGGGGTGGGGCTGGGCGTGCTGCCGTGCTTCATCGCGCGCTCGGAACCCGAACTCGTGCGGGTCTTGCCCGACGACATCGAGCTGACGCGCAGCTATTGGCTGGTCACGCATGCCGACACGCGCGACGTCGCCCGCGTGCGTCTGATGCACGATTTCCTGCGAGCCGAAATCGACGATGCGCCGGATGGCCGGACTTTCTGGCAAGCGTGAGCGCGGCGTGAGGTGGCCATTGATTCGACTTGCCGCCTGGTATCGGCTTCGGAGGATTGCGCGGTTTCGTTCTATCTTTAACCGAGCATTCGGCGTTGCCCGGGTTGGTCCCGATGCCCGATGCACCGAATGCCGCGAATCGGAAGTTCGGCGGCGTCGAGTCGAACCCGCCGCTGCCGGCCCTCATTCAACCAGAAGGAACACCCCACCATGTCCAACCAAGCGCTTACCTGCGGCATCGACCATCTCGGCCTGGCGGTTCGGGATCTCGCCTCGACCCGGCAATTCTTCGAGCAATGCCTCGGCTGGAACGTCGTTGGCGAGCGGCCGGAATACCCCGCCGCCTTCGTGTCGGACGGGCACGTCACGCTGACGCTGTGGCAGGTGACGGAGCAGAACGCGCTCGTCGAATTCGACCGCAAACGCAACGTCGGGCTGCACCATCTGGCGCTGCGTGTCGCCAGCGAAGAAGCGTTGAATACGGTGTTCGAGCGGGTGTCCGCATGGCCGGGCGCGCGCGTCGAATTCGCCCCCGAGCAGCTTGGCAAGGGCACCAAGCGCCATGCGATGGTGTACGAGCCGGGCGGTATCCGTATCGAGTTCGACTACGACACGGGCGTGGCGGCGAAGTAATTCGGTGCACGTGGCGGCATGGCGGCAACGCCATGACGCCGCGCGCATCACGCCTCCGCCAGGTGTCTTTACGCGAACGTAATGCGTGACCACGTCGATGTCGGTTTGACCTTCGGTTGAACCGATGCCTCTACCCGAAGATTTGCGCCGCCGGTTGGCAGACCGTGCGGCGCAATGCATTTCACCATGGGAGGGCGGTATGCCGTACGTCAATATCAAGGTAACGCGCGAAGGCACCGCGCCGGGCGAATCGGCAACGACGCCGGCGCAGAAGAAGGCGCTGATCAAGGGCGTCAGCGATCTGCTGTTCGACGTCATGGGCAAGCCGCATCACACGACGTTCGTCGTGATTGATGAAGTCGATCTCGACAGTTGGGGAGTGGGCGGCGTCACCACCCCGGAATGGCGCGAACAGCAAGCCGGCAAGAAATAGGCCGCTGGGCCGACCATTTTCGAGTTTCACCTCATCGAAGACGAAGAGGCGATGCAGGCTCGTGCGATTTACTTCGGCATGCTTGACGAACGCGCTTGCCGGTCGCCGAGCAGGTAATCGATCGAGATCTTGCCCGGCCCCCACGCGGCGACGCCGAGCGCCATGGCTGCCCAGGTCAGGTGGATCGGCCAGCCGTCCGGCACCGTCAGTTCGACCACGCAGGTCATCAGCAGCAGGCCGAGCCCGGCGAAGCGGGTGCCGAGCCCGAGCACCAGCAGCACGGGAAACCCCACCTCGCCGCACCCCGAGAGGAACGCGAACACGGCGGGCATCGGGAACGGATACGGGCCGCCCGGCAGATGCAGCTTGAAGACATCCGTGAACAGGTCGACCGCCGTGTCGTTCAGTTGCAGGAAACCGCTCCATTTGAGGATGCCCGATTTCCAGAACGGCACCGCCAGCGCAATGCGCAGCACCAATTGCACGAGCGACGGCTGGGCGATGCGCTCGACCACCCGGCGAGCGCATCCGACGCCTCGGGCAAGCGTGGCGAGCGGCGTGCGCGGTTGGCTCCGTGAATCCGAGATCATGGTCAAGCTCCTGTACGAATCGAGGTAAAGGCGCCGGCGGCGATCATGCCGGCAAGGTTGGCGGGCAGATCGAAGGCCGGATCGGCTTCGAGTGCATGAGCGGCGGCCGTGCCGAACGGCTCGCCGTCGAACAGCGCGCGCAGGAACGCCGCGCCGCCCGGCGGCAGGCGCGAGACGGTCACCGCGTCATCCACGCGCGTGATCAGCGCGTCTTCCGGCGTGCTCGATACGAGCGTGGCGGTGGCGTCGTCGTCGCGATTCATGACGAAGATCGATACCGCGGGAAACCGCGAGGTGGCGATGCGCGCGGCGGCGTGGGGCACGAAGCGCAGCGTCATCAGCGCGTCGGGGGCGACCTGCGCCAGCGCGGCGGCGCTCAGGTGCGGCTGATCCTCGGCGTGATACGCGTCGAGCCAGGCGCGCTCGATCCGCGCGACATCGGCCAGCCACGGCATCTCGGACGCGTATTCGTAGCGCTCGATGAACGGCGCGAACGCGTGGCCGTATTCGAACAGCAGCGGCGATTGCGGGGGCGTTTCGCGCACGTGGAAGCGCGCCATCGCCCGGAAGAAATCGACGCCCGTGATGCGTTGCACGGCCGGGTAAATAGCGGCGAGCGCGTCGATCAGGCTCACCGTCACGTTGTTCCGGTAGACGTTGTAGCGCTGCTCGACGCCCTTGTGGTCCGGCGCGATCGCGTCGATGGGCGGCGAGCAGGCGGGGTCGAGCAGCCCGGCCGAGAAATCTTGCATCGATGCGCCGGCGGCGTGTGCGTCATGACGCATGAGCGTGCTCCTGGATGGACGCGCCGCGCATGACCTCGGCTGCCTGCCGCGCTTCGGCGTGCAGTATCGGCCAGGCCGGCAACGCGCTGTCCCATTCGACGAGCGTCGGGATACAGGCGGTGCGGGCGATCGTGTCCGCATAGAGCGCCCAGACCGGGTCGGCCACCGAGCGGTCGTGGCTGTCGATCAGCAGCGGTTCGCCCTCGTCGTCGCGTTGCTCGCTGTGCCCGGCCAGGTGAATCTGGCCGACGTGTTCGAGCGGAAATGCGGCAAGATAGGCCTCGGCCGAGCCGCGCTGGTTGCACGCGGACACGAACACGTTGTTGATGTCGAGCAGCAGCCCGCAGCCGGTGCGTTCGGCTACCGCGCGCAGGAAATCGACCTCATGCATCGTCGAAGAGGAAAACGCTACGTACGTCGAAGGGTTTTCGAGCAGGATGCGTCGTTGCAGCGTGTCCTGAACCTGATCGATGTGCGCGCAGACCGTGGCGAGCGTCTGTTCCGTATACGGGAGCGGCAGCAGGTCGTTGAAGAACGTGCCTTCGTGCGACGACCACGCCAGATGCTCGGACACCAGCACCGGCTCGTAGCGGGCGACCAGCGCGTGCAGCCGGGCGAGATGGCGCGCATCGAGCGGCCCGGGGCCGCCGATCGACATGCCGACACCGTGCACCGACAGCGGATGGTTGCGGCGTATCGCACCGAGCGCGCGGTGCGCGGGGCCGCCGTCGCCCATGTAGTTCTCGGCGTGCACTTCGAAAAACAGGCCTTCAGGCCGTTGCTCGGTGATCGCGGCGAGATGGTCGTGCTTGAAGCTGACGCCGGCAAGCGGGGGGAATTCCGTCATCGCTAACCGGGGATGGTCAGGCGCCATCCCCGCTCCTCTGATGGGCTGGATGGGTCAGGACTTGATCGGCGTCAGCGAGCCGTGGCCACCGCCCGGCACCTGGATGTTGGCGCAGGTGCCGCCTTGCACGAACTTCCACGAATTGCCCTGGAAATCGACCGTCGAGGTGCCTTGACACGTGGTGCCCGGGCCGGCCGCGCAATCGTTCTGGCCTTTGAGCGCGACGCCGTAGCATTGCTCCTTGTGAGCGGCGACGGCTGCGCCGGCTTCGGCCTTGGTCAGCGGGGCGGCATGCGCAACCGAAGCGAGCAGGCTGGCGACGGCACCGGCGAGCAGGGCGGACGTGATCTTGGTATTCGTGGACATGAGGTTCTCCGGATTTGAAGTGGGCGCACCCACATTGGGTACGCTCATCAATTCGCCGCCTCCGCGCCGCGAGTTACAGCCGATGCGAAAATTTTTCGCGCCGCGTTTTCATCCGAAGCAAGATGCCGGTGTGTCGGCGTGCGCCATCACGTTCAGTGATGCGTACAATCTTCAATGATCAATGGACGTTGCGCGCCATCGGCGGCACAGTGTGCAGGTTCAAATCGTCAGGACGGGCGCGATGCCGACAATCGAACATCTGTTTGCGGGTGGTATCACCGAGCTGGGCCCGGAAGGGCATCTCACGGGCATTTACAAAACGCGGATCGCCGATGCCGATATCGAGGTGTCCGGCATTCGCGGCGACCAGCAGGCCGACCGGCGCGTGCATGGCGGGCCGGAGAAGGCGGTTCATCAATACGCGTTCGAAAACTATCCGGCGCTCGGGCGGCAGTTTCCCGATTGCGAGCCGTTGCTGCTGGCCGGCAGCGTGGGCGAGAACATTTGCGCGCCGGGGCTGACCGAAGCGAGCGTCTGCATCGGGGATGTCTATCGGGCCGGCACGGCGATCCTGCAGGTGTCGCAACCGCGCCGGCCCTGCTGGAAGATCGATCACCGCCTGGGCGCCAGTGGTGTGGCGGCCTTCATTGCGCGAACGGGCATCACCGGTTGGTACTACCGCGTGCTGCGCCCCGGCAAGCTCGCGGTGGGCGATGCGATGGACCTGATCGAGCGGCCCGATGCGGCGTTTTCGATCGAGCGCTTCTGGGAAATCCAGATGGCGCACCGGCCACGCATCGACGCGGTGTCGGCATTGGCCGCCGCCGCCGGGTTGGCGCCGGAATGGGTGCAGCGCTTGCAGCATCGCGCGGAGTGGCTGCGCTCGCACGCCGGTTGAGGCATCGTCGATATCGCTTGAGCAACGGGCCGACGCAATGACGAGCGCAGCGTTGGTCCGTTACGCGCGCCGTGGCCGAGCAGCATGCGTCGTCGGGCGAGACCGACGGCTTTTTCCCGACGCACCCCCAACGGGATAGAATTTCGCGCATTCTCCCCATTTCCCCCCACCCGATGCGTCGCGCCAACCGTATCCATTTCGATCTGACGACGCTGCGCCTGTTCGAGGCCACCGCCGAACTCGGCGCGGTCACCAAGGCGGCCGAGCGTGTCGCGCTCGCGCCCGCCGCCGCGTCGCGCCGCATCAGCGAACTGGAAACGCAGTTCGGCGTGGCGCTGTTCGAGCGTCGGCCGCACGGCATGACGCTCACCGATGCCGGCCGCGCCCTGCTCGCGCATGCGCGCAGCATGCTGCACTCGGCGGCGCGCATGGCCGACGATGCCTCCGCGTTCCGGCAAGGCGATCGCGGCATCGTGAAGATCGCCGCCTGCACGTCGGCGGTGTTGCAGTTTCTCGCCCAGGACGTGCAGCGTAGCCACGCCGCCCACCCCGGCATCGATATCGACCTGCAGGAACTGAACAGCCACGGCGTGATGCAGGCGCTCGCGCGCGGCGTGGTCGACATCGGCATCTACGAAGCGTCGCTCGGGCGGCTCGATTTCCCGACGCGCCCTTATCGCGAAGATCGACTGGTGGTGGTGACGGCCGCCGATCACGCGCTGGCCGAATGCGAGCGCGCGACCGCGGACGACATCCTGGCCTGCGACGTGATCGGCCTCACGGAAGGCTCGGCCATTTCGGTGGCGCTCGCGCGCCTGGCGAACGCGCGGGATCAGACGCTGCGCATGCGGATTCGCGTCGGCAGCTTCGACAGCATGACGGCGATGGTGGCCGCGGGCGTCGGCATCGGGGTGATGCCGGAGGGCGTGGCGCGCGCGCTGGCCGGCGGCCCGCCGTTCCGCATCCTGCCCATCGAGGGCAATTGGGCCACTCGCCAGTTCCTGCTCTGCCACCTGCCCACCGAGGCGCTGTCGTCGTCCACGCTGTCCGTGCTCGACCTGCTTTGCGGGCCGGTTTCGCAAAACACGAAACCTGAATAGCTCAATGAGCGATGGCCGGCCGGCGCGATCGTCCTTATCTTGAGGCCGAACCGCTCGCATCGAACGCAGCGGTCCCCATGATCATCGCGCTCGGAGCACCATGTCTCAGTCACCCGTTCGAATCGCGCTCAGCATCGGCGACCCCGCCGGCGTCGGCGCAGAAATCATCGCGCGCCTGCTGGCGGACCCCGCCACGGCCGAGAAAGCCCACATCACCCTGATCGGCAACCGCGAGGCGCTCGCGCGCGGCGCGGCCGCCGCAGGCGTGCCGATCCCGCAAGCCGCACCGTGGCTGGAAATCCTGCACTGGGAGGGCAGCGACGCGGTATTCGCGCCGAGCGTCATCTCGGAAGCGAGTGGCCGCTTCATGCTCGATTCGCTGCGGCTCGCGGTGCGCCGCGTGCAGGATGGCCTGGCCGACGCGGTATGTTTCGGGCCACTGAACAAGAGCGCGCTGCGCCTCGGCGGCATGCAGGAAGAGGACGAGATGCGCTGGTTCGCCAGCCTGCTCGACCATCGCGGCGTGTGCGGCGAGCTGAACGTGCTCGATCCGCTGTGGACGGCGCGCGTGACCTCGCATATTCCGCTGCGGGAGGTGTCCGCGCACCTGTCGCCCGAGGCGGTGGCCGATGCGATCGGCATGCTGACCGGCGCGCTGCGCGCCTCGGGCGTGGCCGTGCCGCGCATCGGCGTGTGCGGCCTGAATCCGCACAACGGCGACCACGGCAACTACGGTAATGAGGAAAGCGAAGTGATCGAGCCGGGCATGGCGCTGGCCGCCGAACGCGGCTTCGCGACCACCGGGCCGTATCCCGCCGACACGATCTTCCTGCGCGCGCGGGCCGGCGAACTCGACGGCATCGTGACCATGTATCACGACCAGGGGCAGATCGCCACCAAGCTGCTCGGCTTCGAGGTGGGCGTGACCGTCGAGGGCGGCCTGCCGATGCCGGTGACCACCCCGGCGCACGGCACCGCCTACGACATCGTCGGCCAGGGCCGCGCGAGCGCCACGGCGATGGCGCATGCCTTCGACCTGGCCTGCCGCATGGCGCGCTCGCAGTCGGCCGCGTTCGCCTGAGCGGCGCCGGCATCGAACCAACCTAAATCGAACCGAAATCGAACAGAGGCCGACGGTGGCGCAGGCCGCCGCGGACCTCGCAGTCGGAGGAGACATGAATTCGCTATTGCGGCGTTCGGGACGCACTCACGTACAGCGGGCCATCCTGGCGCTGCTGTGCGCGATGTCGTTCATCCTGTATCTGGATCGCGTCAACCTGGCCGCCGCGGCCGGGCCGATCAAGGCCGAGCTGGGCCTGTCCAACACCACGCTGGGCCTCGCGTTCTCCGCGTTCGGCTATACCTACGCGATCTTCCAGATCATCGGCGGATGGCTCGCCGACCGCATGGGCGCGCGCCGCACGCTGCTGTTGTGCGGCTCGATCTGGGTGGTGGCGACGATTGCGACCGGCATGGTCGGCGGGCTCGCGTCGCTGTGCGCCGCGCGCCTGCTGCTCGGGGTGGGCGAGGGCGCCGCGCTGCCGGCCCAGGCGCGGGCGATCGCGAACTGGTTCCAGGCCAAGGATCGCGGCTTCGTGCAGGGCATCACGCATTCCTCGTCGCGGCTCGGCAATGCCGTCGCACCGACGCTCGTGGCCTTGCTGGCGACGCTGTATTCATGGCGCCTGTCGTTCATCATCGTGGGCGTGATGACGGCGTTGTGGATCGTCGTCTGGGTGCTGTACTACCGCGACGATCCGCGGGCGCATCCGCGCGTGAACGAAACGGAACTCGCGCAATTGCCGGTGAGGGTGGCCGCCGACGCGCAGGCGCGCGTGGCCACGCCGTGGCGGCGCATCTTCGGCCGCATGTCGCCGTCGATCTTCGTGTACTTTTGCCAGGTGTGGAGCAACACGCTGTTCTTCAGTTGGGTGCCGCTGTATTTTCTGCACGGCTACGGGCTGAATCTCAAGGAGTCCGCGATTTTTTCCTCGGGCGTGTTCCTGGCGGGCGTGGTGGGCGACGTGCTCGGCGGCGTGATCAGCGACCGGGTGCTCAAGCGCACCGGCAGCCTCCGGCTGGCGCGGCAGGGCGTGATCGCGTTCAGTCTGCTCGGCGCGTTTGCCTGCATGATCCCGGTGATGCTCAGTCATGACCTGACGATCGTCACGCTGGGCTTGTCCGGCGCGTTCTTCATGCTGGAACTGACGATCGGCCCGATCTGGGCGGTGCCGATGGACGTCGCGCCGCAACACGCCGGCACCGCGAGCGGCATGCTCAACACCGGCGCGGCGTTTGCCACCATCGTGTCGCCGGTGGTGTTCGGCGCGGTGATCGACCGCACCGGCAACTGGAACCTGCCGTTCGCCGGGTCGCTGCTGTTCCTGCTGATCGGCACGCTGATGACGCTGAAGATCCATCCCGATCGCACGATCGACGTGGAACCCGATGCGGCGAGCGAGGGGAAGCTGCGTCCGTCGTAGGCGGGCGGTGCGGAAGCGCAAGCTTCGAGCCGCCGCGAACGGCCCCGGCTCGTTCGATCGCACCAACGTCCGGTCGCCCGCGACTTACCCCGCAGGCAATGTCCCCACGGCGGCCACCAGAATGTCCCCGGCGTCGCTCACGTGCTGTTCCAGCAGCGAGCAGGCGAGCGCCACATCACCACGCCGCGCGGCCGCCACGAGCGCGATGTGCTCGGCTTCCGATTTCGCATTCCAGTCGATCATCGCCGCCGTGGCGTACATGTAGCGCAGGCGCGCCTCGTGCAGGCTGTCGATGTCCGACAGCAGGCGCGGCATGCCGCACGGCCGGTACAGGCTCGCGTGGAAGTGGCGGTTCGCTTCTTCCCACGCGGCGATGTCGCGGCTGTGCTCGGCCTGCGCGATGGCGTCTTCGGCCAAGGTGAGGTCGGCTTCGGTCAGGTTGGGGATGGCATGCCGCAGCGCCAGCACTTCGAGCGCCGAGCGCATGCGGGTGATCTCGACGATCGAAGCCTGATCCAGCGCCGGCACGTACACGCCCTTGCGTTCGCGCGACACCAGCAGGCCGCGCGCTTCGAGCCGCCGGAACGCCTCGCGCACCGGCACGTGGCTGGTGTTGAAGTCGGCGGCGACCGTGTCCTGGCGAACCCGATCGCCGGGCTTCAGCTCGCCGCGAATGATCTGTTGCGCCAGGCCGGCGGCAATCCGTGCCGGCAGGGAATCCGAATTGTCGAGAACCACGTTCGATCTGTCCTTTAGGGTGTTGCGGGGCCCCACATGTCGCCGCAGGCGGCCGTCACGGCCTGCGCGAGCGCGCCGCTGCGCACCAGCGCTCGCACCGCCTCGACGTCGTCGTGCACCCAGCGGTCGTCGCCGAGCATCGCCGGCACCTCGGCGCGCACCCGTTCGAGCGCGGCCTGCGCGCCACGGCCGAGCGGGAACGCCGAGTAAGCCTGCTGCGTGAGCGACAGCGCCTGCGCGGCGATCAGCACTTCCGCGCTCACCACGGCCTGCGCGTTCTCCACCACCGTACGCGTGCGGCGCGCGGCGAAGCAGGCATTGCTGATGTGGTCTTCCTGATTGCCCTTGGCCGGCAGGCTCGTCACGCTGGCCGGCGCGCACAGGCCCATGTTTTCCAGCACGAGGCCGGTGCCCATGCTCTGCACCACGGCGAAGCCGGTGTTGATGCCGGGCTCGCGGGCGATCAGGTTGCGTGGCAGGCCGAAATTATAAGCGGGGTCGATCAACAGGTTGTTGCGGCGGTCGCAGATCGCGGAGAGGTCGGTCGTCACCAGCGCGAGCAGGTCCATCGCCTGCGCCACGTACTGGCCGTGGAAGTGCCCGCACGACACGATGTCGTAGCGCTGGTCGGCGGCGAAGATCAGCGGGTTGTCGGTGGCGCTGTTCATCTCGGTGGTGAGGATGCCGTCGATGTAGTCGAGCGCGTCGAGCACCGGGCCGTACACCTGCGGCGAACAGCGAAACGAGTAGACATCCTGAATACGCGGTTGCGCGGCCGCCAGCGCTTCGGCTTCGGTGGCGCCGGGCGGCGCGAACGCGCGGGCCTCGTGCGTGCAGCGCGCGCTGCCTTCCAGCAGGCGCCGCACCGCCTGCGCCACGCGGCGCTGGCCCGGATGAGGCCGCGCCAGCATCACGCGATCCTCGAAGCAGGCGCGTTCGCCGCGAATCGCTTCCAGCGACATCGCCAGCGAGATCGTCGCGCCCGACAGCAGTTGCCGCGCATCGAACGCGGCGAGCGCCGCGTAGGCCAGCGACGCGGTGGAGCCGTTGATCAGCGCGGTGGCGTCCTTCGCCTCGACATCGAACGTCGGCGGCAGGCCGGCTCGCTCGAACGCGGCGCGTGCGCTCATGGTGTTGCCCTGGTAAGTGACCACCGATTGATCGAGGCCCAGCAACGCGCCGCTCATCAGGGCGAGTGGCGCGAGATCGCCGCTGGCGCCGACGCTGCCCTTGGTCGCGATCACCGGCGTGATGCCCAGGTTCAGCATCGCCACGAGCCGTTCCACCACCTCCACCCGAATGCCCGAATGGTTGCGCGCGAACGTGTTGACGCGGATCGCCATCATCGCGCGCACGGTTTCGGGCGGCATCGGCTCGCCGGTGCTGGCCGAATGCGAATGGATCAGGTTGCGCTGGAAGCGCGCGATGTCGAGCGCGCCGATGCGCTGGTTCTTCAGCGCGCCGACGCCGGTGTTGAACGCGTACATCAGCGGGGCGTCGTCGACGAGCCAGTTGTCGTGGATGAATTGCCGGGTGGCGGCGAGGTTGGCGCGGGCGGTGTCGCTGAGGGAAACGGGGGCGTTGTGGCGGGCGATGTCGACGATCTGGGTGAGGGTGAGGTCGTTGCCGGTGAGGGTGATGCGAGAGGGCTGGGACATGGGGGGCGAACTCCGTTTGTGTATTTTATCTATTATCTATAAAAAATTTGAGCGGCACAAGACGGAGGGTTTGGGCGCGGGATGGGAAGGGTGGGATCGGAGGCCTGGCCTGTTCACGGCAGGCCGCCCTGTCGATCCTCATGGGCCGGCGGCGTTCAGGAATGCTTGGGCAGCCGGCAAAAATCGTGATGCGGCGAGTTCAGTTGTCGTCGGGCACGCGCCGGAACATCACGCCCAGGTGGTCCATGACCGTCAGGTAATCGCCGGCCGAAATCAGTTCGTCATCGTGTTCGCTGGCCGCGTCCGCGCCGATTTCTTGAGCGAGGGCCCGAAACGGCTGGAGCGCGCGTTCGTCGCGATGCTCGCCGTCCTGGCCGAAGTAGGTGCGAATCAGCGTTTCGGCTTGCGCGAGGCGCGGAATATACGTGCGGCCACGCGCGATTTGATCGGGCGTGCCCCGGCCCAGTGTTTGCCGGTTTGCCTGCAGATCGTCGAGCCCGAGGCTCGGCCGCGCTTGATGAATGTTCGCCGTGTGAGCGAGTTCCTCGGGCGAGCGCTGATCGCCGCGCGACAGCACCGCCGAAGACGGCGGTGCGGCCGGCCCGAGGTTCAGGCTCGCGGGCGATGCATTCATGATCGCGTCGAAACTCTGAAAGACATGGTCGCGCCAGCCTGGCGCAGCCGCGCCTTCGATCAGGTGCTGCCGTGGGTCGGCGCGGGCCGGGGAGGCTGGCGCGCGCGGCAAGCCGGCACGGGGCAACGGTGCGCGCGGGGGCCGGTTGCCGCCGCCCGGCGCGCGCGGCGCGGCAGGCGGCGGGGTGTTGCGCGACAGGCTCGCCACGGCGGTATCGAGGCTTTGAAACAGGCTTGGAGCGGCAGCCAGACGGGAATCGGTTTCGATCACGCCACGGCCCGATTCGGCGCTCGCCTGCCTGCGCCGGCGGGCCAGATCCTGCAACGGCCCGCTGACGACCTGGCTCGCCGGCGCCGTGTTCGGCGCGGCGCGGTGGTCGCGGTGGTCGCGATGCCCGTTTTCAGGCTGGTGATCGTTATCGGATTGAGTGGCTGGCGTGTGGGAGCCGGTACGGCGGACGTCCATGCAATTGACCCTGATTGAGCGATACGCCGTCATCATTCCGCGTGCCGGCAGGTCCGCTGCTCACGAGTACGAAGCAGGGTGCCGGTGCGCGAAGCAGCGGTTTGCTTCGGTTACCGAAGCGTCCCGAAACCGCCCGACGCCGCCCCGCCGCCATCGTATTGCGGCATCCCGTACCGTCGGCTACATTAACCACCCAGTCTGGAAAATGGCAGGGGCGCCACACGGCGCCACCCGATCGTCAGCCGGCGTTGCACGCGGGCCGGCCCCGCGTCGCACCACAGCAGGCGGCGCGGAAACAGGAGACAACGATGGACGTGCGGCAACGCGATCACATCGAAACGGTGGTCCTGGCCACCACCGGCGAGTTACCGGCGGCCATGCGCACACACGATGCGCTGATCCAGAGTTCGTGGCGGCGCTGCGTCCATCAATACGGGCTCGATCCGGCCCGCATGCAGGAGGCGCGCATCCTGCCGCCAATCCGCCTGCGCGAACACCAGCAACGCATCGACGATTTCACGCGCATCGCCCGTCACGGCCTCGAAACCCTGCATGGCCAGGTGGCCGGCATGGGTTACGTCGTACTGCTGACCGATGCCGACGGCGTCACCGTCGATTACCTCGGCGACGCCAATGCCGATGCCGCGCTGCGGCGTGCGGGCCTGTATCTCGGCGCGGAATGGAGCGAGGACGGCGCCGGCACCTGCGCGGTGGGCACCGCGCTGGCGGCCGGGCAGGCGCTCACGGTGCATCAGGCCGATCACTTCGACGCCACCCACATTCCGCTGACCTGCACCGCCGCGCCGATGTTCGATTCGTACGGCCGGCTCACGGCGATCCTCGACATCTCCGCACTCAGTTCGCCGCAAGCCCGGTACAGCCAGATGCTCGCGCTGCAATTGGTGCGGATGTACGCCAGCCAGATCGAGGACGCCTATTTCCTGCGCCGTCACCGCCAGGACTGGGTGCTTAAACTGAGCCCCGCGCCCGAGTTCCTCGAAGTCAGCCCCGACTACCTGATCGCGCTCGACGCCGACGGCCGGATCGCCGGCCATAACCGCCGCGCGCAACAGGCGCTCGCGGCCGGCACCGATCCGCACGATCCGCACGCGCCGCCGCTGCTCGGCCAGCGCTTCGAGGCGCTGTTCGACGCCCGGACCGAGGAGCTGGGGCGCTTCGTCTATTCGCGGCCGAGCGAGCAGCGCGTGGTGCGGCTCAATCACGGCGGGCGCGCGCTCTACCTGAGCGTCATGCCGCCGGCGCCGAGCCTGCCGCCCGCGATGCGCGACGGCACGCCGCCGCCGCTGCCGGCCGAACTGGCCGCGCTCTGCGGCGGCGATGCGGCGTTGCAGCAGCAATTGCAGCGCGCCGCGAAGCTGATTGATTCGCCGATCAATCTGCTGATCAACGGCGAGACGGGCAGCGGCAAGGAGTTTCTGGCGAAGGCGCTGCATCGCGCCAGCGCGCGCCGCCACGGCCCGTTCATCGCGGTCAATTGCGCGGCGATTCCCGACACGCTGATCGAGAGCGAACTGTTCGGACACCTGCCGAACAGCTTCTCGGGCGCCGGTTCGCGGCCCAAGCGCGGGCTGATCGAGGAAGCGAACGGCGGCACGCTGTTTCTCGACGAGATCGGCGACATGCCGCGCGAGTTGCAGTCGCGCCTGCTGCGCGTGCTGTCCGAAGGCGAGGTGCTGGCGATCGGCGCGTCGCGCCCGGTGCCGGTCGATATCCGCGTGATTTCCGCGACGCATCATGCGCTCGACCGGCTGATCGGCAGCGGCCTGTTCAGAGAGGATCTGTACTACCGGCTCAACGGCGCGCGCTTCGCGCTGCCGCCGCTGCGCGAGCGCGGCGATCTGGACTGGCTGGTGCGCAAGCTGCTCGCCGTGCCGGAGGGCGAGCCGGGCTACACGATGTCGGCGGCGGCGCGCGAACGGCTGCATCGCCATCGCTGGCCGGGCAACCTGCGCGAGCTGCGCAACGCGCTCGAATATGCGCGCGCCGTGTGCGATCACCGTCATATCGAGGCGAGCGACTTGCCCGAGGGGATTGGCGACACGCATGCCGGCGAAGCCGCGTCGCGGCCATTACTTGCCGATCACGTCGATCACACCGAGGACCGTCACAAACTGCCGCCCGAAGCCGCGCTGCTGATGCAATACCTGCGCGCGGCCGGCTGGAACCTCAGCGCCGTCGCGCGGCAGATCGGCATCAGCCGCATGACGCTGTACCGCCGCATGGCGCGCTACGGCATCCAGTCGCCGAACCGCACCGATACCGGCGCGCGCGACACGCACTGAGCGCACCGATACGCCTGTCCCACCTGATGCACCTGCCGCTGTGACACCTGTCACGGCGGCGGGCTGCCGCCTCGTATTTCCCGCCCGGTTTGCCGGGGTATTCCCCTAAATTTCTCGCGTGTTTTCGTGCCTGCGGGCCGATGCGGCACTGGCATGGCAGTTGCGTTATCGCTGCTGTCAGAACAAGCACATCGGAGACAGGCATGCACGAACCCGTTCCGGTTCGTTCCCCCCGGGTCGGCATCATCGCCAACCCGGTGTCGGCGCGCGACATTCGCCGCGTCATCGCCAACGCGAACAGCCTGCAACTGGCCGACCGCGCCAACATCGTGCTGCGCCTGCTGGCCGGGCTGGCCGGCGGCGGCATCGAGCGCGTGCTGATGATGCCGGACCGCGAGGGGCTGCGCGTCATGCTGCAACGCCATCTGGCTCGTGCGCAGGCGTCGGGCGCGGCGATGGCGCAGATCGACTACCTCGACATGCCGGTGGCCGGCAGCGTGGACGACACGCTGCTCGCCGCGCGGCGCATGCGCGAGGCGGGCGTGGCGGCGATCGTCGTGCTCGGTGGCGACGGCACCCATCGCGCCGTGGTGCGCGAATGCGGCGAGGTGCCGATCGTCGGCCTGTCCACCGGCACCAATAACGCGTTCCCCGAGATGCGCGAATCCACCATCACCGGGCTGGCTACCGGCCTGTTCGCGACGGGGCGCATTCCCGCCTCGCGCGCGCTGGCGAGCAACAAGTGTCTCGATGTGACGATTCGGGAGCCGGGCGGGGCGTGGCGGCGCGACCTCGCGCTGGTGGACGCCGTGATCTCGCGCGAGCGCTATATCGGCGCGCGCGCCGTGTGGAAGGCCGACACGTTGAGCGCGGTGTACGTGTCGTACGCGAGCCCGCAGGCGATCGGCCTGTCCGCCATCGGCGGCCTGCTCGAACCGATCGGCCGCGACGAGCGCGGCGGCCTGGCCATCGAGCTGGGCCAGCCCGGGCGCTGCGCGTTCGAGCTGCTCGCGCCTATCGCGCCCGGGCTGCTGCAGCCGGTGCCGATCGCGGCGTGGCATCGCATCGCGCACGGCGTGCCGCATCGCGTGCGGCAGCGCGCGGGCGTTGTCGCGCTCGACGGCGAACGCGAGCTGGCCTTCGATTCGCATGACGAAGTGTTCGTCACCCTGAAGGAAAACGCCTTCCGCAGCATCGACGTGGCCGCCTGCATGCGTCATGCGGCGCTCGCGCAGGTGATGCGCGGCGGCGCGGGCGCATGCCCGCCCGCATCCGGGTTCCGCACCCATCCCACCCCCACCTGAAACAAGGAGACAAGCATGGCAACAGACATCGCAGCAGGCCCGGGCCGGCTGCCGCTCGACCAGGCGGCGCTGCTTTCGGTCTATCGCAAGATGCGCACGATCCGCGAGTTCGAGGAACGGCTGCACGTCGATTTCGGACGCGGCGACATTCCCGGCTTCGTGCATCTGTACGCCGGCGAGGAGGCGACCGGCGTCGGCATCCTGCATCACCTCGGCGACGGCGACCGGATCGCGAGCACGCACCGCGGGCACGGCCACTGCATCGCGAAGGGCGTCGATCCGGTCGCGATGATGAAGGAGATCTACGGGCGCAAGGGCGGCTCGTGCAACGGCAAGGGCGGCTCGATGCATATCGCCGATCTGTCGAAGGGGATGATGGGCGCCAACGGCATTCTGGGCGCGGGCGCACCGCTGATTTGCGGCGCGGCGCTGGCGGCGAAGTTTCGCGGCAAGGGCGAGATCGGCATCACGTTCTGCGGCGACGGCGCGTCGAACCAGGGCACCTTCCTCGAAAGCCTGAACCTCGCGGCGGTCTGGAATTTGCCGGTGATCTTCGTGATCGAGAACAACGGCTACGCCGAGGCCACCGCGCGCGAATACGGCACCGCCGTGGATAGTTACGTCGATCGCGCGGCCGGCTTCGGCATCCCGGGCGTGACGGTGGACGGCACCGATTTCTTCGCCGTGCACGAGGCGGCCGGCGAGGTGATCCGGCGCGCGCGCGAAGGCGGCGGGCCGTCGCTGCTCGAATGCAAGACGGTGCGCTTCTACGGCCACTTCGAGGGCGATGCGCAAACCTACCGCGCGCCCGGCGAACTCGACGACATCCGCAGCAACAAGGATTGCATCAAGAAGTTCGTGCAGACGGTCACGCGCGCCGAGGTGATTGCGCGCGACGCGCTGGCGGCGATCGATCGCGAGGTGGCCGATCTGATCGAGCGCTCGGTGGTGGAGGCCAAGGCCGCGCCGCTGCCCGGCCCGGAGGATCTGCTCGCGGATGTCTATGTTCGTTATTGACCCCGCCGCTTATCGACCGATGCGACCAAGGCAACCGATGCGATCAAACAATCAGGAGACATGAATATGGCCCGCAAATTGAGCATGAAGCTGGCGATCAACGAAGCGATCGACCAGGAAATGACCCGCGACCCCACCGTGATCATGCTGGGCGAGGATATCGTCGGCGGCTCCGGCGCCAACGGCGAGAAGGATGCCTGGGGCGGCGTGCTGGGCGTGACGAAGGGCCTGTATGCCAAGCACGGCGACCGGCTGCTCGACACGCCGCTGTCCGAATCGGCCTACGTGGGCGCGGCGATCGGCGCGGCCGCGTGCGGCATGCGGCCGATCGCCGAGCTGATGTTCATCGACTTCATGGGCGTGTGTTTCGACCAGATCTACAACCAGGCCGCGAAGTTCCGCTACATGTTCGGCGGCAAGGCCGAAACGCCGGTGGTGATCCGCGCGATGGTGGGCGCGGGGTTCCGCGCGGCGGCCCAGCACAGCCAGATGCTCACGCCGCTGTTTACGCACATCCCCGGCCTCAAGGTGGTGTGCCCGTCCACGCCGTACGACACCAAGGGGCTGCTGATCCAGTCGATCCGCGACAACGATCCGGTGATCTTCTGCGAGCACAAGAACCTGTACGGCTTCGAAGGCGAGGTGCCGGAGGCGTTGTACACGATCCCGTTCGGCGAGGCGAACATCGTGCGCGACGGCAAGCACGTGTCGATCGTCACCTACGGCCTGATGGTGCACCGCGCGCTGGAGGCCGCGGCAACCTTGGCCAAGGAAGGCATCGAGGCCGAGATCGTCGACCTGCGCACGCTGTCGCCGCTCGATATCGACACCGTGCTCGAAACCGTCGAGCACACCGGCCGCCTGGTGGTGGTGGACGAGGCCAGCCCGCGCTGCAACATCGCCACCGACATTTCCGCGCAGGTCGCGCAGCGCGCGTTCGGCGCGTTGAAGGCGGGCATCGAGATGGTCTGCCCGCCGCACACGCCGGTGCCGTTCTCGCCGACGCTGGAAGACTTGTATATCCCGAGCGCCGCGCAGATCGCCGACGCCGCGCGACGCACCATGAACGGAGGGACGCACTGATGGCCGCCATCACCCCGGTCGTGATGCCCAAGTGGGGGCTGGAGATGCGCGAGGGCACGGTGCAGGACTGGCTGGTGCGCGAAGGCGAGCGCATCGAGGTCGGCACCGCGCTGGTCGACGTGGAAACCGACAAGATCTCGAACGCCGTGGAAGCGCCGGATGCGGGGCTGTTGCGCCGCATCGTGGCGCAAAGCGGCGAGACGCTGCCGGTCAAGGCGCTGCTTGGCGTGCTGGCCGAGCTGGAAGTCGGCGACGCCGAGATCGACGCCTATGTCGCCGCGTTCGAGGTGCCGGCCGCCGGCGCCGACGACGAGGACGCCGGCCCGGCGTTCGATTTCGTCGAGGTGGACGGCATTCGCGTGCGCTACGCGCGGCGCGGGCCGGAAGCGGGCACGCCCGTGCTGTTCATCCACGGCTTCGGCGGCGACCTGAACAACTGGCTGTTCAACCTCGACGCGCTGGCCGAGCGGCACCCGGTGATCGCGCTCGACCTGCCGGCGCACGGGCAATCCACCGTGAAGCTGGCCGGCGCCACGCTGGAGGCGCAGGCGGCGTTCGTCGGCCGCTTCATGGAGGCGGTCGGCGTGCCGTCGGCGCATCTGGTCGGCCACTCGATGGGCGGGGGGATCGCCGCGCAACTGGCCGTGGCCGCGCCGCAGAAGGTGGCGTCGCTGGCGCTGATCGACAGCGCGGGCTTCGGCGAGGAGGTCAATGCCGATTACACCGGAGGCTTCGTGAAGGCCGATTCGCGCCGCGACCTGAAACCGGTGGCCGAGCTGCTGTTCGCCGACACCGCGCTGGTCAGCCGCCAGATGCTCGACGATCTGCTCAAGTACAAGCGCCTCGACGGCGTGACCGAGGCGCTCGACGCGCTTGGCAGCCAGTTGTTCGGCGGCGGCAAGCAGCGCGAACTGCCGGGCCGGGACCTCGGCGGCTTCGGCAAGCCGGTGATGGTGGTGTGGGGCCGCGAGGATCGGGTGATCCCGAGCGGCCACGCGCAGGCCGCGCCGAAGGGCGCGAAGGTGGCGCTGCTCGACGGCGCCGGCCACATGCCGCAGATGGAAAAGGCCAACGACGTCAACGCGCTGCTGCGCGAGCACCTGGGCCGTTGACGCTGTGGGCGCGGCCGTTCCCGCCGCGCCCGCTGGGACTCATTCGAAACACCTGAAGGAATGCGAACGATGAAAGCAGCACGTTTTTACGACCGAGGCGACATCCGCATCGAAGACATCCCCGAGCCGGTGGTCGCGCCGGGCACCGTCGGCATCGATGTGGCGTGGTGCGGCATTTGCGGCACCGATCTGCACGAGTTCATGGAAGGGCCGATCTTCATCCCGCCGTGCGGGCACCCGCATCCGATCTCCGGCGAAGCCGCGCCCGTCACGCTCGGCCACGAGTTTTCGGGCGTGGTGTATGCGGTGGGCGAGGGCGTGACCGATCTCGCGATCGGCCAGCATGTGGTGGTGGAGCCGTACATCGTGGCCGACGACGTGCCGACCGGACCGGGCGACAAGTATCACCTGTCGCCGAACATGAACTTCATCGGCCTCGGCGGCCGGGGCGGCGGCCTGTCCGAAAAGATCGCCGTCAAGCGCCGCTGGGTGCATCCGATCTCGAACGCGATTCCGCTCGACCAGGCGGCGCTGATCGAGCCGCTGTCGGTGGGCCATCATGCGTTCACGCGCAGCGGCGCGAAGGCCGGCGACGTGGCGCTGGTCGGCGGCGTCGGCCCGATCGGCCTGCTGCTGTCGGCGATCCTGAAGGCGTCGGGGCTGACCGTCATCGTCACGGAACTGAGCGCGGCGCGCAAGGCGAAGGCGCGCGAATCGGGCGTGGCCGATCACATCCTCGACCCGAGCGAGGTGGACGTGGTGGCCGAGGTCATGAAGCTCACGGGCGGCAAGGGCGTGGATGTGGCGTTCGAATGTTCGAGCGTCAACAAGGTGCTGGACACGCTGGTGGCCGCCTGCTCGGCGAGCGCGGTGGTGGTGATCGTGTCGATCTGGAGCCATCCGGCGACGATCAACGTGCACAGCGTGGTCATGAAGGAGCTGGACGTGCGCGGCACGATTGCCTATTGCAACGACCATCAGGCCACGATCCGGCTGGTCGAGGAGGGCAGGATCGATCTCGCGCCGTTCATCACCCAGCGCATTCAACTGGACGACCTGGTTTCGCAGGGCTTCGACACGCTGATCCACAACAACGAGTCGGCCGTGAAGATCGTCGTCCAGCCGAGGCTGGCATGAACCGGGGCGGCGCGATCGAAGCGTGGCCGGCCGATGCCGTTTGAGTGGATCGAACTCGATGCGGGCGCAACCGACCCGCTCGCGGCCGAGGCGGCGTTGCTGTCGCGGGCCGAGGCGGGCGGTTGCGTGGCGCACCTGTGGCAGGCACCGCCTTCGCTGGTGGTGCCGCGCAGCTACCGGCGCTTCGCCGCGCTGGAACGCGCGCGCGCCGAGTTCGCCGCGCGCGGCTGCCCGGTGTATCTGCGCCTGTCCGGCGGCGGGCTTGTGCCGCAGGGGCCGGGCATTCTCAACCTGAGCCTGGCCTACCCGGTGCGCGGCACGGTGGGCGCACTGTCCGAGGCGGTGTACCGGCACCTGTGCGGCATCCTGCGCGATGCGCTCGGCACGTTCGGGCTGCACACGCACTGGCAGGCCGTGGACGGTTCGTTTTGCGACGGCCGCTTCAACCTCGCCTGGGGGCCGCCCGATGATGCGCGCAAGATCGCGGGCACCGCGCAATATTGGCGCGGCGTGAAATCGCTTAGGGGTACTGACGCGCCGCTGTATGCCGTGCTGGCGCACGCGGTGCTGCTGGTCGACGCCGATCCCGGCGAGATCAACGCGCGCGCCAATGCGTTCGAGCGCGCGATCGACAGCGGACGGCGCTACGACGCGCGACGCGTGGTGAGCGTGCGGCAGGCGCTGAACGCGGCGGGTGCACCGCCGCGCGGCCGGCTGATGGCGGACGTGATGTCGGCGCTGCGCACGCAGGTGATGGCCGCGCCGCCGCCCGCCGACGAGGATGACTGAACGAAACGCAGTCGTCCGGAAACGCTACCCCGCCATCAAGCGCTCACCCACACATCCGCCAGATTCCCTTCCAGCCCTTGCGCGGACACCGTGTGATCGTGCACGCGCCGGTTCGCGAGCGTGGCCATGCGCGGCGCGACCAGGTTCAGGATCGGCAGGTCGCGATAGACGATCTGCTGGAATTGCCGGAACAATGCCGTGCGCTTCGCGTCGTCGGTTTCCACCGAGGCCGTTTCGAGCAGCGCATCCACTTGCGGATTGCTGTAATGCGGCGCGTTCGAGAACGGCACGCCGGGCCGGAAATTCTTCGACCAGTACAGCCGCTGCACGCCCACGCTCGGATCGAACAACGTATTCACGCCGATGCTCGTGAAATCGAATTGCCGGTCCGCATACACGCGCTTCAGGAACGACGGCAGATCCTGCGCGCGCACCGTCACCTCGATGCCGATCCGTGCGAGCGCCGATTTCACGTACTCGGCCTGCCGCCGGTGCGTATCGCCGTACGGCAGATAGTCGTGCGTGAGCGCGAAGCGTGCGCCGCCGTTCTTGCGCGGATGGCCGGCCGCATCGAGCAGTTGCTCGGCGAGCGCGAGATCGAACGCATACGGCTTGAGCGTGGCGTCGTGATACGGCGAGGCCGGCGTGATCGGCGTGGGGGAAACATCGGCGTAACCGTAGGCGATCGTCTTCTGCACGATCTCCGGGTTGATCGCATGCGCGATCGCCTGACGCACGCGCAGGTCCTTGAGGATCGGATGATCGAGGTTGAAATCGATCTCGCCCTGCGGTTGCAGGAACCGGTAGCCGCGCGTTTCGAGCGTCAGTTGCGGCAACTGGATCAGGCGCGGCAGGTCCGACAGCGGCACGGGGTTCTCGCCGCCCAGGTCCAGCGCGCCCGTCTCGAACGCGGCCGAGCGCGCGGCCGCATCGGGGATCACCTTGAACACCAGTGAATCGATATACGGCTTGCCCGCATCCCAGTAATCGGGGTTGCGTTCGTAGACGATGTTCGCGCCGCGCGTCCACGATTTGAAGCGGAACGGCCCGGTGCCGATCGGCGCATTGTTGTGCGGGTTGGTCAGCGGGTCGCCCGAGGCGTACAGGTGCTTCGGCACGATCGGCGATTCGCCGGCCGACAGCGCCTTGATCAGATACGGCGCGGGCTTCGACAGGTCGATCACGGCCGTGAGCGGGTCGGGCGTCGAGACGCGCACCACGTTCGCGAACGTGCTCTTGCCGCGCGGGTGGATCGATTTCAGCAGCTCGATCGAGAACGCCACGTCGGCCGACGTGAACGGCTGGCCGTCGTGCCATTTGACGTTGCGGCGCAGTGTGAACGTGTACTTGAGCCCGTCCGGCGACACGTTCCAGGCGGTCGCGAGTTGCGGGCGCGGGTGCAGATCGAAGTCGTAGGCGAGCAGCCCCTCGATCACCTTCGAGCTGGCGACGAGCGCGGGGCCGGTGGTCTGGAAGATCGACACGAGCACCGGCGGCTCGGGGTTGATCAGCATGTTCAGCGTGCCGCCGCGTTGCCGCGTCGCGGGCGCGCCCTGCGCGAAGGCCGGCGCGGCGATGCCGGCGGAGGCGAGCGTCGCGCCCGTGGAAATCAGGAAATTGCGTCGGTTCAAGCGCGTCATCGGGTGCCGGTCCTTGTCAAACCACTGTGTCTGCGCCCGGCACGCCGAGCGCGGCGGGCTGGCTCGGCGTGCACGATAGAGTGAATTGAACGGATCGGGAAGCGACGAATTCGTATATCGAAACGCAGTGCCGGAATAACGATGGGAGTGGCCGGCGGTATGATCGGCATGCCCCGTTGCCATCCACGAACCGGCCCATTCCACGATCATGCATTCTCCCGCTTCATCCCATCCGATGCCTTCTTTCCCCGCGGTTTGCGGCTCGCTTGCGCAAGCCTTTGTCGACGATCCGTTTTATCGCGCGGTGACGGTGGCGTTCGAGGCCGACGCCGCGCGCCGGCAGCAGGCGCTGGCCCGGTATTTCGCGCTGGCGATCGAGGAAGGGCGTGCGATCGGCGAGATTCAACTGTCGGGAGACGATGGCGCGGCCATCTGGATGACGAACGAAGCAAGCGGTGCCGATGTCGCGCTGCACGGCGCGGCGAGGAACCGCGCGCTCGCCGCGCTGCTCGGGCCGGACGGCCATGGCAACTACGCGCGGATTTGCGAGGCGATGACGGCGCGCGTGCCGGCACATCTGGCGAACGCCTGGTATTTGTCGATTCTCGGCGTGCGGCCCGACGCGCGGGGCCGCGGGCTCGCGCAGGCCATGCTCGAACCGACGCTGGCCCGTGCGGATCGGCTCGGGGAAACCTGCTTTCTGGAGACGTTCAATCCGTTGAGCATTCCGTTCTACGAACGGCTTGGCTTCGCGCTTGAGGCCGATTGCTTCGAGGCCGTGACGGGGCGGCCTTATTGGATATTGTCTCGCCGGGCATCACCGCACCCGCCTCACTTCGGCAACAACCCGCACGCGCGATAACTGTCGATCAGCGTATCGAACAGCGCGATATCCGCACGGCCGCGCGCCATCAATTGCGCACCGGAAACCGCGGCGAAGATCGCGCGCGCGCGCGCCTTGGCCTCCTTCGGCCCGGCGAGTTTCGCGGCCTGCAAGGTCTTGCGCAGCCATTCGATATTGACGTCGGCGAAGGCCTGCACTTCGTGCCGCACGATCTCGGGCAGATCGTCATGCTCGGCGCTCATGAAGCTCGCCATGCACATCCGGTTGCCGTTCTCGAGCGAAGGGCGAAACGTCACGGCCGGATAGCGGCGCAGGCATTCGGCGGGATCGTTGATCTCGGCCGACAGGTCGTCGAGGATCGACGCCGCACCTTCCCAGTAGCGCTTCGCCACCGCCGCCGCCAGGTCGGCCTTGCTCGGGAAATGGTGATAGAGGCTGGCCGCCTTGATCCCCACATCCTCCGCCAGCAGGCGCACGTTCAATCCGCCGTAGCCATGCGCCTGCGCGATCCGCGTGGCCGCCGCCAGGATCCTGTCGCTGGAGTTCTGGCCCGTCTGGTCCTTCATCGCTTGCCCCGAAAAAAGTGTTGACGAGCCGAAGTATAACCTTCTAGGATTCAACCTAACAAACGTTAGGTAGTTTCTTGTCCCGACTTTGTCCGTTCCCCATCGACTCATTTGAAAGGCAAGCCATGAAGTCCGAACTGTTCTATCAGGATGCAACGACGCTCGCGGAACTGGTCCGCACCAAGGCGGTATCGCCCGTGGAGGTGGTGCAGGCGCACCTGGATCGCATCGAGGCCGTGAATCCGCAGCTCAACGCGATCGTCACGCTGGCGGACCACGCGCTCGACGCGGCGAAGCAAGCCGAGGCGGCCGTGATGCGCGGCGACGCGCTGGGGCCGCTGCACGGCGTGCCGTTCACGGCCAAGGATTCGATCGACACGGCCGGCGTGAAGACCCAGCGCGGCTCGCCGATCTTTGCGGGCCGGGTGCCCGACGCGGATGCCACCACCGTGGCGCGCATGAAGCAGGCGGGCGGCATCCTGCTGGCGAAAACGAATCTGCCCGAGTTCTCGTACTGGATCGAAACCGACAATCTGCTGACGGGTCGCGCGCGTAACCCGTGGAATCTCGATCGCACGCCGGGCGGCTCCAGCGGCGGCGAATCGGCCGCGATCGCGGCGGGCATGTCGCCGATCGGGCTCGGCAGCGACGTGGCGATTTCGGTGCGCGGCCCGGCGGCGCTGACCGGCATCGTCGGCCTCAAGGCCAGCCACGGCCGGATTCCGATGACGGGCCTGTGGCCGCGCGTGCCGCGCCGCTTCTGGCACGTCGGCCCGATGGCGCGCACCGTGCGCGACGTCGCGCTGGCCTATTCGCTGCTTGCCGGCCCCGACGGCGCGGACGGCTTCTCGACCAGCCCGCTGGCGCTCGACGCCGGGGTGGGCGCGGGCCTCGAACGGCCGATCCGGGTGGGCTGGCTGGTGGATCAGGGCTATTTCGGCCCGGTGGACAACGAAGTCGGCAAGACCGTGCAGGCGGCGGCCGAGGCGCTGAAGGCAGCAGGCGCGACCGTCGAGCCGGTCAGCATCCCGGTGCTGGAGCAGGTCGATGCGCTCGACGTGCTCTGGAAGCTGCAGGCGATGGAAACCAAGCCCGCGTTCCGCAAGGAAACCGCCGGCCACGAAGACAAGATCTTCAAGCACGTGCAGGGCGTGTACGACACGCCGGATACGTCGATCGCCGATTTCGTGGCGGCCGAGCAGCAAGCCGAGGCGCTGCGCGATGGTTTTGCCCAATATTTTCAGTACTACGATGCATTGATCTGCCCGGTGACGCCGGTGGCCGGGCATGGCCACGATGCGGCGGAGTTCGTCATCAACGGCCAGAGCGTGTCGTCGCTGCACGTGATGCACACCACCGCGCCGTTCAACGTGACGGGGTTGCCGGGCCTGTCGATGCGCTTCGGCACCAGCAGCGACGGCCTGCCGATCGGCGTGCAACTGGTGGGGCCGTGGCTGGCCGAATCGACGCTCCTGCATCTGGCCGCGCTGCTCGAAAGCGTGAGCCCGGCGCGAGGCTTGAACCCGGATCTGTCGAAGCTGTGAGCGTGGCCATGACCTCTTCACTCGATCACCGGCGTCGCCGGTTGTTGGGCGGCGGCTCGGCGCTGGCCGCGCTGCCGCTGCTGGGGCTGGCCGGCGCGGCCCCGGCGCAGGCCTCGTCGCGCTACGCCTGGCCGCCCGGCCGGGCGGTGGTGGCCGCCGCTTCGTTCGGCCCGATTCGCCAGGTCGAGGCCGGTGGATTGAACATCGGCTATGCCGAGGCCGGCCCGGCCGACGGGCCGGTCGCGATCCTGCTGCACGGCTGGCCGCACGACATCCACAGCTTCGCCGAGGTGACGCCGATCCTGGCCGCGGCCGGCTTCCGCGTGATCGTGCCTTACCTGCGCGGTTACGGCTCGACGCGCATCGTGGCCGACGACGCGCCGCGCAACGGCCAGCAGGCGGTGTTCGCGGCGGACCTGATCGCGCTGATGGACGCGCTGAAGATCGAGCGCGCGGTGCTGGCCGGGTTCGACTGGGGCGGCCGCGCGGCCAACATCGTCGCCGCGCTGTGGCCCGAGCGTTGCCGCGCGCTGGTGTCGGCCAGCGGCTACCTGATCTCCAGCCAGGCCGCGAACCGCAAGCCGCTGCCGCCGCAGCTCGAACTGCAGGCGTGGTTTCAGTACTACTTCGCAACGGAACGCGGCGCGGCCGGCTATGCCGGCGATCGCAACGGCTTCAACAAGCTGGTGTGGCAGCGTGCCTCGCCGCAATTCCGGTTCGACGACGCCACGTTCCTGCGCACGGCGCAGGCTTTCGACAATCCCGATCACGTCGCCATCGTGATCCACAACTATCGCTGGCGATTGGGATTGGCGCAGGGCGAGCCACGGTACGACGCGCTGGAGCAGCAGCTTGCCCGCGCGCCGGCGATCGCCGTGCCGGCCATCACGCTGGAGGGGGACGCGAACGGCGCGCCGCATCAGCCGCCGGCGGCCTATGCGAAGCAGTTCACCGGCAAGTACCGGCATCGCGAGGTCAAGGGCGGCATCGGCCACAACTTGCCGCAGGAAGCGCCGCAGGCGTTCGCCGAGGCGGTGTTGCAGGTTGTCGCGTTGTAGCAGGCCGGCCGGCCATGGACCGGCTCGTCATTCAACCGCCGTCGCTCGCCGACGGCTTTCTTCGAAGGTCGCATCATGTCTGAAGCCGCACCCCGCCGCGCGTTGATCGTCATCGACGTGCAGAACGAATATGTCGACGGCAACTTCCGGATCGTCTATCCACCGGTCGAATCGTCGTTGTCGAACATCGCCGCCGCGATCGACGCGGCCAACCTGAACGGCGTGCCCGTCGTGCTTGTCAGGCATGTGCTGCCGGCCGGCGCGCCGATTTTCGCCGAGGGCAGCGCGGGCGTTGAACTGCACGCCACGGTGGCGCAGCGCCCGCACGATTGGGTCGTCGACAAGACCCTGCCGAGCGTGTTTTCGGCGGCCGGGTTTGAAGACTGGCTGGCCGACTACGCGATCGATACGCTGACCGTGGTCGGCTACATGACGCACAACTGCAACGACGCCACCATGCGCGAGGCGATGCACAAGGGCTACCGCGTGGAATTCCTGCCCGACGCGGCCGGCTCGCTGCCGTACCGGAACAAGGCGGGCCATGCGAGCGCCGAGGAGATGCATCGGATCGTCACCATCATCATGGAATCGGCTTACGCGGCCACCATGACGACGCGCGAGTGGGTGGAGAATCTTCGGAATCCACACCACGTGGCCGGCGACAACATCTACGATTCCAACCGCCGCGCGCTGGATGTGCATGCGCTGCCCTAATCGAGCGACAACACATAGCCCGCCACCTCCCGCACGTCGTTCGCATCGAGCGGCTTCGGATACAGCTTCGGCATGATGCCGGACGGCTCGCGAATGCGCGCGGCCACGCCGTCGAGCGAGAGCCGCGCGCCGATGCCGGCAAGCTTCGGCCCCACGCCGCCCTGGCCTTGCGCGCCGTGGCAGCCGGCGCAATTCGCGGCGTAGAGCGACGCGCCGTGGCCGGTGCCCGCGCTGCCGGCTGACGGGTTGGCAGCCGCACGCGTGGGTGGCGCGCCATCGTTCAGCAACGCGATATCGGCCGCCGCCGGGCTCGCCGGAATCGAAGCGAGGTAGGCGTGAATGCGCGCGATGTCGGCGTTCGAGAGGATCTTCTCGCTGAACGGCGGCATCTGCCCGGACGGCGCATGCACGTAGGCCTGCATCGCCGCGAGCGGCAGCGGATGCGGCGCGAGCGCCGGCCCCGTCGAGATGCTGCCTTGCCCGACGATGCCGTGGCATTCGTAGCAACCGTTCTTCATGAACAGCGCGCGGCCGGCCGGCACGTCGGCGTCGGCATCGCCGGCCGCCGACGATACGCCGGGCATCAGGCAGGCGAGCGCAACGGCGAACGGAATGACCATCGCCATCGCGGCACGCAGATTGGTGCGGGTGTAGCGGTTCATCGTGCGGCCTCGTCAGCGGGGTTGGGTCAACACGTCGAGCAACGCGGGCTTGCCGAGCTTGACGACCGCCATCGCGCGCGCCAGCGCCGGGCCGAGATCGGCGGGGTTTGCGATCGGGCCTTCGGCCCAGACGCCCATGCTTCTCGCCATCGCCGCGTAGTCGATCGGCGGGTCCTGCAACACGGTGCCGATCGTGCCGCGCTCGGGGTGGCGGTCGCGGCGGCTCGACATGCGCTGGATATGCATGGTCTCCTGATGCCACGCGCGATTGTTGTGCATCACCGACAGCAGCGGCACGCCGTGATGCGCGGCCGTCCACAGCACGCCGGGCAGCACCATCAGGTCGCCGTCGGTCTGGATGCTGACGGCGATGCGCCCCGCGTCGCGATGCGCGATGGCCGCGCCCACGGCGGCCGGCGCGGCGTAGCCCACGCCGTAGCCGCCGCCCGCGCCGATGAACTGGTACGTACTGGTGAAATCCCACAGGCGCTGCGGCCACTGGCTGATCGCGCCGGTCGGCGAGACGAGCGCCCAATCCTCGTGACGGATCGCCTGCCAGACTTCGGCCGACAGGCGCGCGGTGCTGATCGGCGAGGCATCCCAGCCGCGCGTCGCGGCGTCGCGCGCGCTGGCGCGCATCGTGTCGAACGCGTGCTGCATGGCGGGCCGGCGCGCGGCGGCGGCCTGGCGCTGCGCCGGCGTGAGCGCGGCCTGCACCGCTTGCAGCAGGCCCGGCAGCGAGGCCTGCGCATCGGCGCCGATCGGCAGCGTGGGCGCGGAGAAGCGCTCCGCGTCGCCGAGGTTCGACTTGCCATACAGGTAGGCGGTGGACACGCTGATCACGTTCGCCGCTGCCGCGCCCGGTTTCGCGCGCGGCTTTGCCGGGCGTTCGATGGTGTCGGGCACCGTGCCCGTGAGCGACCACACGTCGCCCACTTCGAGCGCGAGAATCACGTCGGCCTGCGCGAGCAGCCGCGCCTGCCGCGACGAATGATTCAGATAGTGGTTGGTCGGGAAATTCATGCGCGCGAGCAGATCGACGACCGGCGCGTTCAGCGCTTCCGCCAGCTTCACGAGTGTTTCCATGGCTGCCTGGTCGCGCACCGCGCGATCCGCGACGATCACCGGCGAGGCCGCGTTGCACAGCATCGCGGCGGCCGTGGCCAGCGCCTCGGGGCTCGCCACGGGCGGCGACACGACGCGCAACGGCGGCACGCGCAGATCATGAGGATGACTGATCGCCTGCTCCTGCAGCTCGGCGTCCGCCACGATCAGCACCGGTGCCATCGGCGGCGTGACCGACATCGCCTGCGCGCGCATGAACGATTCGGCGTAATGCTGGAGCGACACCGGGTAATCGTCGTATTTCGTGTAGTCGCGCACCAGCGCGCCGAGGTCCTGCGCCGTGTGATACCACTCCACGCCGGGCCGCCGCTTGGCCGCGTCAGCGATGTTGCCGGCCAGCACCATCACCGGCACGCGGTCGCACCATGCGTTGTAGATCGCCATCGACGCATGCTGCAAACCCACCGTGCTGTGCACGAGGCACGCCATCGGCTTGCCGGCCACTTTCGCGTAGCCGTGCGCGATGGCCGCCGACGCTTCCTCGTGCGTGCACACGATCAATTGCGGCTGCCGGTCGCCCGCGTAATTGACGATCGATTCGTGGATGCCGCGAAACGTCGAGCCCGGCATCGCTGCCACGTAATCGATGCCGGCGATCCTGAGAAGATCCACCATGAAATCGGAGCCGGGGTTGCCGACATGCGCCGCGTCGGTGGCGGGCGCTTCGTCGAGCGAGGGCGCTTCGGTTTCGGCGGCGACCAGCGCGGCGGACGGTTTGCCGATCGCCGGGCCGGGCCGGGCGGCGGTGCTGTCCTGCGCGATGCCGGCCCCCGGTTTCGCCAACACGGCGGCCGTGCCGGTGGCCAGCGCTTCCTTCAGAAACCTACGTCGTCCTGCCATTGTCTCCGCTCCTCTTCGGGATGGTTCGATGTTTGCGAACACCGCATCGAATGAGCGTCAATGTAAGCGAGCGCCGCTTGCACACCTCAATATGAACTGCGTCGCCAGCCATAAATTCTGGTTAAGCTACGGGTTTTTGCATATGGCGTTCGAGGCGTGCTTGCCGGGTATTCAGGCCTCCTATGTGGAAACCCTGAGCTTAACGAAAACTTATGGCATGCACGGCAGTACATATTAGGCATTCCTCTACAAAGCGCTTACATTGACGCCCGGCTTCATTCCCAAGCGCGCGTGCCCGAACAGCGGTGCTCGCGCACCCGGCCCGACCTGCCGGTGACCAGATTCGAGACATTCGCCTTCAAGGAATACCGTGATGCGTCTTTCCATCCAAGCACGCCTCGCATTGACGATGGGCCTGCTGTCCGCCTTGCTGCTCGCGGTCGGCCTGTTCGGCATTGCCGGCATGACCTACAGCAACGACGGCGATCTCGATACCTATACGAACAAGCTGCCGAGCGCGAACTTCATCGGCGAGGCGGAACTGAGCCTGCAACGCGAACGCACGGCGTTGCTGCGCGGCGCGATCGATACCTCGTCGGACCAGAACATCGGCGACACCGTCGCGCACGAGAAGGCGTTTCGCGCGATGGCGCGCAAGGCGCTCGACGCTTACATGTTGCTGCCGCAATCGGCGCACGAGGCCGAACTGGCGCGCGAACTGCTGGCGCAGCGCGCGGCCATGGATACCGGCCTCGACGCATTCGCGCAGGCGCTGCTGTCGAAGGATGGCCCGCGCATCATGCGCGCCGCGCTCGACAACAACACGCTGTACGCCCGCTATCACGACAGCAGCGTGAAGCTGCGCGAGTGGCAGGTGAGCGAGGCGCGCGACGAATTCGAAACCGGACAACGCCGTTATGGCGTGCTGCGCGCCGTGACGTTCGCCGCGCTGGCGCTCGGCCTGCTGTGCGCCGTCGGCAGCTTTCTGAGCCTGCGCCGCGCGATCGCGCGGCCGCTCGGCGAAGCGCTCGCCCATTTCGACCACATCGCGCAAGGCGACCTGACGCGGCCGATCGCGGCGACGTCGCACGACGAAATGGGGCGTCTGCTGACCGGCATCGCCGACATGCAGGCGCGCCTGCGCCAGACCATGCGCGACCTGCTGCAAAGCAGCGAGGCGATTGCGCTGGCCACCAGCGAAGTGGCGGCCGGCAATCAGGACTTGTCGGCACGCACCGAGGAGCAGGCGGCCTCGCTGGAGGAAACCGCCGCGAGCATGGAGGAGCTGACCTCCACCGTCCGGCACAACACCGACAACGCGCAGCAGGCGCGGCAACTGGCGTCCACGGCGCGCGACGTGACGCTGGCCGGCGGCCGCCTGGTGGACGAGGTGATGCGGACCATGAACGGCATCAGCGAGAGCGCCGTGCGGATCGCGGACATTACCGGCGTGATCGAGGGCATCGCGTTCCAGACCAACATCCTGGCCTTGAACGCCGCGGTGGAAGCGGCGCGCGCCGGCGAGAACGGGCGCGGCTTCGCGGTGGTGGCCTCGGAGGTGCGTTCGCTGGCGCAGCGCTCCAGCACGGCCGCGAAGGAGATCAAGGAACTGATCGGCGTATCGGTCGAGCGCGTGCAGGCGGGCAACGAACTGGTGGTGCGCAACGGCGAAACGATGGAGGACATCCGCCAGTCGATCGTGCGCGTGGACGATATCGTCGGCGAGATCGCCGAGGCTTCGCACGAACAGAGCCGTGGCATCGAGCAGGTGAACCAGGCGATTTCGCAGATGGACGGCGTCACGCAACAGAACGCGGCGCTCGTCGAGCAGGCGGCGGCTGCTGCGCTGTCGCTCGAAGATCAGACCAAGCGGCTGCGCGAGATCGTGAACGGCTTCCGGACGGAACCGGCGGGCGGCCGCGAAGCTGCCGCGTCGTTCGCGCCGCGTGCGAGGCTGGCGCTGACAGGCTGAGGCGCCGAGAGGGAAGCGCTACCCGTGAACCCCCGGCCGTTCAGGCCTGACGCGAAACCACCAGAAAATACCCGCAAGGCGCATCCGTCGCATTCCTGAACGTGTGATCGACGTTGGCCTGGAAGAACATCGCGTCGCCACGGTCGAGCGTGTGGTCGATGCCGTCGATCTCCACCACCAGCGTGCCCTCGATCACCGTCACGTGCTTTTCGGTGCCGAGCGGATAGGCCGGCAGCACGCCGGTCGAGACGCCCGCCGGCAGGTGGTGATACAGCAGCTCGACCCGCGTGCCGCCCGGCGCCGGCGACACGATATGCCGCTCGAAGCCGCTGGCCGGATCGCGAAACACCGGGCGCGCGGCCCTGCGCGAGATCACCACCTTGCCGCGCGCGTCGCTGCCGCCCACCAGTTCGGACAACGAGGTATTGAGCGCGTGCGCGATGCGCGTGGCGATGCCGATCGTCGGGCTTTTCTCGCCGCGCTCGACCTTCGACAGCATCGCGCGGCTCACGCCCGATTGCCGCGACAACTGCTCCAGCGTCATGTCGGCCGCATCGCGCAGCTTGCGCACGGCCGCGCCGAAGACGAGCGCCAGCTCGTCTCCCGGTTCGGCGCTGTCGAGGTCCGGCTTCGGCATCAATCGTTCCCTGTGTGGATAACCGGCCACGTGCAGCGGGCCGGTGGTTGGCGTTGGCGCGAATTCTACCAAAGGAGCCAATTTCTTGATAAATTCTCCCATAGAAGATATATTCTTCAAATTGATGCGGAGCGACACCGGCTTCGCGCACTCACCGCCAGGAGAAAACATGCAGACAACGGATCAACGGGATCAGGACGTCGGTCGATTGGGGCTTCGGCTCGCCAACCTGCGGGTGGGCGGACGGCCCACGCTGGGCGCGGAAACCGAGCACGGCGTGCTCGACCTGGTGGCGAGCGCCGCCGCGCTCGGGCTGCCGATGCCGCAGGACATGGATGCGCTGTTGCAGGAAGGGCGGGCCGGCGAGGTGCGCGCGGTGCTCGACGCCGTGGCGCAGCGCAGTGATGCGCGCCGCATCGTCGAGCCGGCCGCGCTGGCGTTCGCGCCGCTGGTCACGCGCCCGGAGAAGATCATCTGCGTGGGCTTCAACTACCGGCAGCATGCGGCCGAAACCAATACGCCGGTGCCGAAGGCGCCGCCCGTGTTCGGCAAGTTCAACAACGCGCTCAATCATCACGAGGGCAGCGTGCGCCTGCCGACCCGGGCCGATCGTCAGTTCGACTATGAAACCGAGCTGGTGATCGTGTTCGGGCGCGAATGCCGCGACGTGCCCGAAGCCGAGGCGCTCGACGTGGTGGCCGGCTATGCCACCGGCAACGACATCAGCGCGCGTCATCTGCAGAACCTCACGACGCAATTCATGGCGGGCAAGACCTCGGACGGTTTCGCGCCGGTCGGCCCGTGGCTCGCGACGCGCGAGCGCGTGCCCGATCCGAATGCGCTGCGCGTGCAGACCTGGGTCAACGGCCGGCAGAAGCAGGACGGCACCACGCGCGACATGATCTTCAACTGCCGGCAGATCATTGCCTACGTGTCGAGCTTCATGACGATCAAGCCCGGCGACATTCTGTTTACCGGCACGCCCGAAGGCGTGATCTGGGGCGAGAAGACGCCGCTCGACGCGCGCGAATGGCTGAAGCCGGGCGATGTGGTGGTGTCGTCGGTCGAAGGGCTCGGCGAATTGCGCGTGACGCTGGCCTGAACCGCTGTCACTCCTGCAACCCCCGCAATCCTGAGGAATCCTCGATGAACCTTCCAGCAAGCGTGGACAAGCTCTGCATCCTCGACGGCGGGCTGGCCCGCGTCGACGATGCCTCGATCTATTCGCCCGGCGTCAACGTCGGCGTGCCGATGGCGCTCAGTTGCAACGCCTACCTGATCCGCCATCGCGGCGAATGGCTGTTGTGGGACACCGGCACGCAGGACGACCTGATCGGCGAGCCGGACGGGCGCATCATCGCGCACGGCATTCGCGGCTCGCTGCGCCGCACGCTGGTGTCGCAACTGGCGGAGCTTGGCGTGATGCCCGACGAGATCGGCTGGCTCGCGATCTCGCATGCGCACTACGATCACGTCGGCAATTGCGGGCTGTTTCGACGCGCGCGGTGGGTCGCGCAGAAGGCCGAGTACGACGCGATGTTCGGCAGCGATCCGGGCAGCTTCGGTTTCCTGCCGGAGTTGTACGCGTCGCTGCGCGACAACCCGCTCACGCTCGTCGAAGGCGATCACGACATCTTCGGCGACGGGGCGGTGCGCATGGTGTCCACACCGGGCCACACGCCCGGCCATTGTTCGCTACTGGTGCGCCTGCCCGATTCGGGGCCGGTGCTGTTGAGCGGCGATATCGCGCACAACCGCACCAATTACCGCTGCCGGTGCGTGCCGTCGTTCAATGCCGACAAGCTCGCCACGGTCGCTTCGATCGAGAAGGTCGACACGTTGCTGCGCGAGGAGCACGCGACGTTGTGGATCAATCACGATATCGAGCAGAACGCGGCGTTGCCGCATGCGCCGGCGTGGATCACGTGATCCCGCGCCGGGCCGGGCCGGCCGTTACGCCTGAAGGTTTCGGCCGAACGCGCTGATCTCCGCCGCTCGGGTGTCGGGCCGCGCGGCCTCGACCTGGACGGTTTCTTCATACCCGGCCAGCAACGCCAGCAGCACCGAAATGTCGGCTGCCTTGCGAAAGTACCCGTCGAAGCCCGCACTGAGCGCCTGCGCCTCGATTTCGGACCACGCCATCGATGTATAGGCAACGATAATGGTCGGCCCGGCGTGCGGCGAGGTGCGCAGGTTGCGCGCCACGTCGAAGCCGTCCATGCCCGGCATGCGGATATCGAGCAGCACGATGTGCGGCATGTGGATTTCGGCGGCCCGATACACCTCGTGCGCATCGGTCACGAAGCGCGTGTCGAAGCCGAGCACGGAGAGATACAGCGCCATCGCTTCCGCGCCGTCCAGGTAATCGTCGACGACCAATACCCTGCGCCGTCCGCCCGACCCGTTGATTTTCCGCGCCGAGCACATCACGGAGACTTGATGGCTCATTCCATCCTCGCTTGCTGTCCATTTCGCACCAGCTCATGGTGACGTCAACGCGCGGAAAAATTGTGCCAAATGTGTGGACGTTTGATTCGTGATTGTCACGGCGGGATCGGCCGTGCCGGATAATCGAGCGACCCGCGACCGGCGCAACACGGCGTTCGCGCGGCCGGCGAGGCGGTACGGGCGCACTGGCGGGCCGCACCGATTTGACAGCCTCACTGGCCGTCGATTATTGTCGCCGGCACCGGATGCGCCCCGCGGCGTCCGCGATTCGTCATGCGGGATGCCAAACGGAAGGTGACAACAGGTATGGCCGAGGGAACTTCGCCCCGTCGTCCGGCGACCGCGCACGAGGTGGCGCGGCTGGCCGGCGTCTCGCAATCGGCGGTGTCGCGGGTGTTCACGCCGGGCGCGAGCGTCGCGCCGGCCACGCGCGAGCGCGTGATCGCGGCCGCCGGGCAGCTCGGCTATCGCCCGAACCTGGTGGCGCGCTCGCTGATCACGCGCCGCTCGAACGTGATCGGCGTGGTGGTGCCTGCCAACGGCAATCCGTTCTACCAGCGCGCGCTCGAACGCCTGTCCGCCGTGTTCGCCCGGGCCGGCTATCGCGCGCTGCTGTTCCCCACCGACGCCCGGGCCGGCGCCGATCCTATCCTCGAAGACGTGCTGCGCTATCGCGTGGACGCGCTGGTGCTGATCTCGACCAGCTTCTCGTCGCGCTTTGCCGACGAATGCCTGCAGATCGGCTTGCCGGTGGTGATGTTCAACCGCAAGACCGACAGCACGGCCGCATCGAGCGTGACGGGCCAGAACCGCGACGGTGCCGAACGCCTCGCCGAATTCCTGGTGGCGGGCGGCCATGCGCGCTTCGCCTATCTGGCCGGCCTCGCGCAATCGTCCACCAACCGCGACCGCGAGGAGGGCTTCAAGGCCGGCCTCGCGCGCCACGGCGTGAAGCGCATCCAGCAGGAGGCCGGCGATTACTCGGCCGACGGCGCGGAGCGCGCCGCGCGCGCGCTGCTCGGCGCGAAGCGGCCGCCCGACGCGATCTTCTGCGCGAACGACCACATGGCGCTGGTCGCGATCAGCGTCGCGCGCGCCGAGTTCGGGCTGACGGTGGGCGAGGACGTGTCGATCGTCGGCTTCGACGATATCGACATGGGCCGCTGGCCGCTGTTCGGCCTGACCACCTACAGCCAGCCGCTCGACGAAATGGTCGAGCGCGCCGCGCGCCTCGTGCTCCAGCAACTGGCCGACGCGCAGGCCCCCACGGTGCAGGAAGTGGTGGCCGGCGAACTGATCGTGCGCGATTCCGCGCGGTTGCCGGCCTCGGGGCTGGAGGCGCGCGACGGGCGGCGCGTCTGGGCCGGCTGATTCGCCTGAGCGCCCCCGCGGGCGCGGCTCGCGTGCCGGTTTTTCCCACGATTCCGGGTTAACGATAGCTCGCCTGCGTGAGCCGATTCTCGTACATTGGCGGCAATTGCATACGTATGCATCCTGATTTGCATACGTATGCAAATTCCCCTCGAACTGACTCTAAAGGTGCCCCATGGCTGTCTGGCTCAAGCAAGGCGCGGAAGCGGAAGTGATCAAGTCCGCCGCGAAGGAAGTACGTGAAACCGTCGAGGCGACGCTCGCCGACATCGAGGCGCGCGGCGACGCGGCCGTGCGCGACCTGTCGGTGCGCTTCGACAAGCTCGATCGCGAGGATTACCGGCTGACGCAGCGCGAGATCGACGATTGCCTGTCGCAACTGTCGAAGCGCGATATTTCGGACATCGAATTCGCGCAAACGCAGGTCGAGAACTTCGCCCGCCATCAGCGCGAATCGATGCGCGACATCGAGGTGGAAACGCTGCCGGGCGTGGTGCTCGGCCACCGCAACATCCCCGTCAACGCGGCCGGCTGCTACGTGCCGGGCGGCAAGTATCCGCTGCTGGCGTCGGCGCACATGTCGGTGATCACCGCGCGCGTGGCGGGCGTCAAGCGCATCATCACCTGCGCGCCGCCGTTCAACGGCAAGCCCGCGCCGGCGATCGTGGCGGCCCAGCACATGGCCGGTGCGAGCGAGATCTACTGCCTCGGCGGGATTCAGGCGGTGGGCGCGATGGCGATCGGCACCGAGCGCATCGCGCCGGTCGATATCCTGGTCGGCCCGGGCAACGCGTTCGTGGCGGAAGCCAAGCGCCAGTTGTTCGGCCGGGTCGGCATCGACCTGTTCGCCGGCCCCACCGAAACGCTGGTGATCGCCGACGACAGCGTGGACGGCGAGATCTGCGCGACCGACCTGCTCGGCCAGGCCGAGCACGGCCCCGATTCGCCGGCGATCCTGCTGACCACCTCCGAAGCACTTGCGCGCGACACCATGCGCGAGGTCGAGCGCCTGCTCGAAATTCTCCCCACCGCCAACATCGCACGCCAGTCGTGGCAGAAGTTCGGCGAGGTGATCGTGGCCGAGAGCGACGAGGAAATGGTTCGGATCGCCAACCAGATCGCGTTCGAGCACGTGCAGGTCATGACCCGGGATCCGGATTACTTCCTGGCCAACATGACCAATTACGGCGCGCTGTTCCTCGGCCCGCGCACCAACGTGGCCTATGGCGACAAGGCGATCGGCACCAACCACACGCTGCCGACCAAGAAGGCGGCGCGCTACACGGGCGGCCTGTGGGTCGGCAAGTTCCTCAAGACCTGCACGTACCAGAAGGTGCTGACCGACGAGGCGTCGGCGATGATCGGCGAATACACGTCGCGCCTGTGCGCGCTCGAAGGCTTCGCCGGCCACGGCGAGCAGGCCAACGTGCGCGTGCGCCGCTACGGCCGCAAGGACGTGCCGTACGGCGGCGCGGCCGAGTAAGGCCCCCGCCCGCAGGAGGAGATCGCGCAGCGCGCGCCGCATCGTGCGGCAGCGCGCTGCGCCGCTACATGCCGCCGGTTTCCCCACCCGGCGCACAACGAAAAACAGAAGGGACCTTCATGAGTGTCGTCATCGCTCTCGCCGCGCTGTGCTTCCTGATGCTGGCCGCCTATCGCGGCTACAGCGTGATCCTGTTCGCCCCCATCGCGGCGCTCGGCGCCGTGCTGCTCACCGACCCGTCGATGACGGCGCCGATCTTCACCGGCCTGTTCATGGACAAGATGGTCGGCTTCATCAAGCTGTATTTCCCGGTGTTCCTGCTCGGCGCGCTGTTCGGCAAGCTGGTCGAGTTGTCGGGCGCGTCGCGCTCGATCGTCTCGGCGGTGATCGGCGTGCTCGGCCGCGAGCGCGCGATTCCGGTGATCGTGATCGTGTGCGCGCTGCTGACCTACGGCGGCGTGTCGCTGTTCGTGGTGGTGTTCGCCGTCTATCCGTTCGCGGCCGAGATGTTCCGCCAGAGCAACATCCCGAAGCGGCTGATGCCGGCCACCATCGCGCTCGGCGCGTTCACGTTCACGATGGACGCGATGCCGGGCACGCCGCAGATCCAGAACATCATTCCCACCACGTTCTTCAAGACCACCTCGTGGGCCGCGCCGTGGCTCGGCCTGATCGGCTCGCTGTTCATCTTCGTGGCGGGCGTGGCCTACCTCGAATACCAGGGCCGTCGCGCCGCGCGGCGCGGCGAGGGCTACGGCGCGAACCTGCGCAACGAACCGGAAACGCCGGCCGACATGCGGCTGCCCCATCCGCTCGTGGCGCTCGCGCCGCTGGTGGTGGTGGGCGTGGTGAACCTGCTGCTGACGCGCCTGATCCCGCATTGGTACGCGCCCACCTTCAACGTGAGCCTGCCGGGCATGAGCGCGCCGATTCAGGTCGAGACCGCCAAGATCGTCGCGATCTGGGCCGTGCTCGGCGCGCTGTGCAGCGGCATCGTGGTGGTGCTGGCGTTCGGTTTCGCGTCGATCCGGGAGAAGTTCGCCGACGGCTCGAAGGCGGCCGTGGCGGGCGCGATGCTGGCGACCATGAACACCGCCTCCGAATACGGCTTCGGCGCGGTGATCGCGGCGTTGCCGGGCTTCCTGACGGTGGCCCACGCGCTGCAATCGATCTCGAACCCGCTGATCAACGAGGCCGTGACGATCAACTTGCTGTCGGGCATCACCGGTTCGTCGTCGGGCGGCATGAGCATCGCGCTGGCGGCGATGTCCGACCGCTTCATCGATGCGGCCAACGCGGCCGGCATTCCGCTGGAGGTGCTGCATCGGGTGGCCTCGATGGCGGCCGGCGGCATGGATACGCTCCCGCACAACGGCGCGGTGATCACGCTGCTGGCCGTCACGGGGCTCACGCATCGCGAGTCGTATCGCGACATCTTCTTCATGACGGGTATCAAGGTGGCGGCGTCGTTCCTGGCGATCGCGGTGTTCTATACCACCGGGCTGGTGTGACGACCGGGGCGGGGCGCCTCGCGCTTCGCCCGAACCTTGCTCGCGTGGCGTTCAGCCGGCCGGTTCGACGTTGAACTGCCGCCCCACGTAATCGATGTGCACGAACATCGCGTCCTGCGCCGCGTCGGGGTTGCGGTCGCGAATCGCGCGATAGATGGTTTCGTGCTGCAACAGGCGGTCGCGCGCCTGCACGGCCGCGTTCGCGTTGTTGACGGTGGCATCGTAAGTATTGCTTGCGATGTGTTCGCGCAGCATCGTGATGACGCCCGCATAGAACTGGTCGAGCAGCCGGTTGTGCGAGGCGGCTGTCAGCGTGGCGTGGAATTCGCCGTCGGTGCGCGCTTCCTCGTCCACGTCGGCGTCATGCACGGCGCCGTGCATCCGTTCGAGAATCGCCTCGAACTGTTCCATCTGCCGCGCCGATGCGCGCTGCGCCGCGAAGCGCGCGGCCGCGCATTCGAACACCAGCCGGAATTCGAGCGTTTCCGAGCGCAGCGGCGGCGTTTCCGCGATCAGTTGCATCCACGGCGCGGCGATCCCCACCGGCTTGTTGCCGAGCAGATACACGCCGCTGCCGTGCCGCGTTTCCAGCAGCCCCTTGCTGACCAGGCGCGCGATCGCCTCGCGCACCGTCGCGCGCGACACGCCGAACGCCTCGGCCAGCGCGCGCTCGGCCGGCAGGCGTCCGCCCGCCAGCCAGCGTCCTTCCGCAATGCCTGTCTCGATCTGCCGGACGGTCTGATTCAGCGCACCCGTGCTTTTCATGCGACTCCACCTTGGTTCTGCGTGTGTTTCTGCGTATGTGCCGGCCTGCCGAAAAAAGTGGCCTGACCAATTTGCGCGGGCCGCGCGGCCCGCCGCATGATGCGTGCACCCCGGCCCAGCGCATGCGGCGTTCGACATGACAGGCGCGGCCCGGCAGCCCGACCCCACAATCAGGAGGCATGACATGAGCTCCACGCTCGCCATCAAACTGCACGACAACGACGACGTGCTGATCGCCCGCGGCGCGCTTGCCGCGGGAACGATTCTCGCCGAATTCGACGATCTTGTCGCAAGCGCCGAGATTCCCCCCGCCCACAAGATCGCCTGCCGCGATGTCGAGCAAGGCGCGCCGGTGCGCCGCTACGGGCAGATCATCGGCTTCGCCACGCAGCCGATTCGCGCCGGCGAGCACGTGCACGTGCACAACCTGTCGATCGGCGAATTCAACCGCGATTACGCGTTCGGCGAGGACATGCGCCCCGTCTCGCCGGCCGCCGCGCCGCTGAGCTTTCAAGGCTTTCGGCGCGCCGACGGCCGGGTGGCCACGCGCAACTACATCGGCGTGATCAGCACCGTCAATTGCTCGGCCACCGTCACCAAGCTCGTGACCCAGCACTTCAGCGCGCCTGGCGCGCTCGACGCCTACCCGAACGTGGACGGCATCGTGCCGATCACGCACAGCTTCGGCTGCTGCATCGATCACAACGGCGAAGGCATCCAGCAACTGCGCCGCACGATCGGCGGATATGTCAGGCATCCGAACTTTGCCGGCGTGGTGATCATCGGTCTGGGCTGCGAAGCCAACCAGATGGGCGCGATGTTCGTGGCCGAGGGCGTCGAGCCGGGGCCGTTGCTGGTGCCGCTGGTGATGCAGGAGGAGGGCGGCACGCAGAAAACGGTGAACGCCGCGATCGCCGCCGTCGAGCGCATGCTGCCGGTGGCGAACCAGGCGCAGCGCGAGCCGCTGCCGGTGTCGCACATCAGCGTGGCGCTGCAATGCGGCGGCTCCGACGGTTACTCCGGCATCACCGCGAACCCGGCGCTCGGCGCGGCGGTGGATCTGCTGGTGCGCCACGGCGGCACCGCGATCCTGACCGAAACGCCCGAGATCTACGGCGCCGAGCATTTGCTGACGCGCCGCGCCGTGAGCCGCGAGGTGGGCGAGAAGATCGTCGAGCGCATTCACTGGTGGGAATCGTATGCCGAGCGCGAGAAGGGCAGCATCGACAACAACCCGACGCCCGGCAACAAGGCCGGCGGCCTGACCACCATCCTCGAGAAATCGCTGGGCGCGGTGGCCAAGAGCGGTTCGTCGCCGCTGATGGGCGTGTACCGCTACGCCGAGCCGGTGGACACGCACGGCCTGGTGTTCATGGATGCGCCGGGCTACGACCCGATGGGCGCGACCGGCCAGATCGCCAGCGGCGCGAACCTCGTGGTGTTCACGACGGGGCGCGGCTCGTGCTTCGGCGCGAAGCCCGCGCCGTCGATCAAGGTCGCGACCAACTCCGCGATGTACCGGCGCATGGTGGACGACATGGACATCAACTGCGGCGAGATCATGGACGGCGCGGCGACGGTCGAGCAGAAGGGCGAGGAAATCTTCCGGATGATCGTGGAGGTGGCCTCGGGCGGCAAGAGCAAGAGCGAGGCGCTCGGCGTGGGCAACGAGGAATTCGTGCCCTGGATGATCGGCGCGCAGATGTAAGCGCGGCAGGGCGGCGGCGCGCACGCGGCATCGTGCGGGGCCGCCGTCGTCTGGCACTCAGGATACGCACGACAGCCGTTGTCGTTGCACGGCTGAATCGATCGGCAATACCAATCAGATTCCGGCGAGGCGCCACGCTGCGCGCCCGATCCGGACGGAGACTCCGCATGAAGATCAAACAGGCCCTCGAGCGCTTTCCCGGCGGCATGATGGTGATTCCGCTGCTGTGGGGCAGCGTGCTCAACACGTTCGCCCCGCATGTGCTGTCGATCGGCAGCTTTTCCACCCAGCTTGCGCACGGCGCCTTGCCGATCCTCGCCGTGTTCTTCGTGTGCATGGGCGCGGAGATTCAACTCCGCACCGCGCCGCGCGCCTTGCGCAACGGCGCCATCATTACGCTGGCGAAGCTCGCCAGCGGCGTGTTGATCGGCCTGGCGGTCAGCAAGCTGTGCGGGCCGCAAGGCTTGTTCGGGCTGTCGGGCATGGCGGTGATCGCCGCCGTGACCAACGCCAACATGGGCCTGTACGCAGCGCTGACGCGCCAGTTCGGCGACGACATGGATCGCGGCGCGCTGGCCGTGCTGTCGATCCTCGAAGGGCCGTTCGTGACGATGGTGGCGCTCGGCTTGTCGGGGCTCGCGAAGATCCCCGTGATCGACCTGGTGGCGACCGTGCTGCCGATCGTGATCGGCATGGTGCTCGGCAACCTCGACCCGGACATGCGCCGCTTCCTCAAGTCGGGCGGCGACCTGCTGATTCCGTTCTTCGCGTTCGGCCTCGGCGCGCAGATCAACCTGCATGCCATTCTCGGCGCGGGCCTGTCGGGCATCGTGCTCGGGCTGATCACGCTGGCCGCCGGCGCGGTGTTCAACGTGCTGGCCTCGCGGCTGGCCGGCGGCACCGGGGTGGGCGGCATGGCGGCCGCGACCACCGCCGGCAACGCGGTGGCCACGCCCACCGCCATCGCGGCGGTGGACCCGCGGCTCGGCGCGCTGGTGGCGGTGGCCACGCCGCAGATCGCGGCCTCGACCATCGTCACGTCGCTGCTGGCGCCGCTGGCGACTGCCGCCTATGCGCGCTGGCACACGCGCCGCAGCGCGGCGCGGCGTGAGGTGAGGCAGGCCGAAGGGGCGGCGGTGGATGCCTGAAGACAAAGCGCGCCGGATGACGGCGCGCTTTGTTCTGTGACTGCCGCTGCCGTCGCCAATGCGAATGCCCCCGGCCGGCATGCCGTTGCGGGCGCAACCAAACACCCCCCGCAGCCTGCGCCGCACCCCTACGCGGCAAGGCTCACCGGCCCTCTCGTTCACTCCCGGTAACCACCCCTCCCAACGCGAATAGGAAACGCGATGAATCGATCGTATTCTTTATTGCGACGAATTCGTCACATTTTCCAACCTTCACGTTACCGGCTGAACGCATGTCCACTTCGACCCAACCCGATACCTCGCGACGGCGGCTGTACCTGATCGCGGCAGTTCTGTTCGTTTCCTATTTGTGCGTGGCGATGCCGCTGCCGGTGATTCCGGTGTTCGTCACGCATCGCCTCGGCCTCGACAACGTCTGGGCCGGCCTCGGCGTGGGCGTGGCGTTTCTGGCCACCATCCTGACGCGCGGCTACGCGGGCAACCTGACCGACCGGCGCGGCGCGAAAACCGCCGTGGTGCGCGGCCTGCTGTTGTATGCGGCGGGCGCGGCCGTCACGTTGATCGCGGGCCTGATCGACGCGCCGCCGGCTGCGTTCGGCGTGCTGGTCGCGGGCCGGCTGCTGCTCGGCCTGGGCGAGAGCCTGGGCGGCGTGGGCATCATCACGTGGGGCGTCGGCCTGGTCGGCCCGGCGCGCTCGGGGCAGGTGCTGGCGCTGGTCGGCGCGGCCATCTACGGGGCGTTCGCGGTGGGCGGCCCGCTCGGCCTGCTGCTGTTCGGCCGGATCGGCTTTGCCGGCACGATGGCCGTCAGCGCGCTGCTGCCGTGCCTCGGGCTGGCCGTGATCGCCGCGCTGCCGGGCATTGCGCCGCATCCGCACGGCAAGCGCCCCGGCTTCTTCAGCGTGGTCGGTTGGATCTGGCTGCACGGCCTGGTGGTGTGCCTGCAAGGCATCGGCTTCGCGGCGATCGGCGCGTTCTTCGCGCTCGACTTCCTGCACAACGGTTGGCAGTACGCAGGATTGGGCCTGAGCGCGTTCGGCGTCGGCTTCGTGCTGGTGCGCGTGCTGTTCGGGCATCTGCCCGACCGCGTCGGCGGCCTGCCGGTGGCGATCGGCTCGCTGGCGGTCGAGACGCTCGGCCAGTTCCTGATCTGGGGCGCGCACGAACCGGCGCTCGCGCTGGCCGGCGCGTTCCTGACCGGGCTGGGCTGCTCGATGGTGTTTCCGTCGATGGGGCGCGAGGTCGTGCATCTCGTGGCGCCGAACCTGCGCGGCACGGCGATGGGCGCCTACGCGGCGTTCCAGGATCTCGCCTACGGCCTGACCGGGCCGCTGGCCGGCTTGCTGGCGGACCACGGCGGTTATGGCGGGGTGTTCTTCACGGGCGGGGTGGCGGCCCTGGTCGGCTTGCTGATTGCGATGTATCTGCGCCGTGTGCGCGTAAGCGTGATGCAGTAAGCGAGCGTGGCGTGGCGTGGGCGGACGATGCTTTGCGCCGCCGCGCCTGGTTATCCGCAGCGTCATCCCGAATTCGATTCGTTGCACGCGCATCGATACGTCGCCGTCGGCGCGGATGCCGGCAAGCACGGCCATCGCGATGCATCGGCGGCGGCGGGTTTCGGATAGGGGAGCGGCTGACGGATGACGGAAGCCGGCGAAGCGAACATGCGCGGCTGAACCGGTTGAAGGAGGGCGGCGGATCCGCGACCCCCGGGCGGGGATCGCGCAGCGAGCGGGCGGGCGAGGATTAACCGAGTCGAATCGACAGTTCGACATCCTCACCGACCGGCGTCGACAAATACCCGCTCGACGGCGCACGCACGCGCGCCAGATAGTCGGGGCTGAAATCGGCGTTGTCGGCGACGATCAGCGCGCCGGGCCGCAGGCGGTTTTCCACGCGATCGAGCACGTCGTTGTAGAGCGCCTTCGCGCCGTCGAGCAGCAGCAGGTCGATGCGCTCGGGCAGGCCGGTGGCGAGCGTTTCCAGCGCATCGCCCTCGCGCACTTCCACGAGATCGTCCAGGCCGCCCGCGCGCAGATGCTCGCGCGCCTTCAGCACTTTCGCCGGCTCGAACTCGCTGGTGATCAGGCGGCCGCCGCCGTTGTCGCGCAGCGCGGCGGCCAGGTGCAGCGTCGAAATGCCGAACGAGGTGCCGAATTCGACGATGTCCGTCGCGCGGCAACTGCGCGCCAGCATGTAGAGCAGCGTGCCGGTTTCGCGCGAGACGGGCAGCCACAGGTCCTTCAGCCGCGTGTAAAGGTCACGATATTCGGTCTTGCTGCGCAACAGGCGATCGCGTTCGGCTTTCGGCGTTTGCGCCAGCGCCGGGCTGGTGGCCGCCGCAGCCTGCTCGAACATGCGGTCGAGCAGCGGGGCGAGCGGGGCTTGGGTCAGGGTCGTCATGAAGGCTCCGGGAACGATTGAGCGCCGGATGGCGCGTCGGTAAAATGCGATGAATTTGTCGCATTCAGAATACGACGGCTTCGTCGCATTTCCTATTCGCATTGTCTCGACGCCTCAGGCACGCCATGACAACCTCCCGTTCCCCCCGTATTTCCGCGCGCAAGGCGCCGCAGCAGGCCCGTTCGACCGAGCTGGTCGCGGCCATCCTGGAGGCGGCTATTCAGGTTTTGGCCAAGGAAGGCGCATCGCGCTTCACCACCGCGCGCGTGGCGGAGAAGGCCGGCGTGAGCGTCGGTTCGGTCTATCAATATTTTCCGAACAAGGCGGCCATCCTGTTTCGTCTGCAGTCCGACGAATGGCGCCGCACGGCCGACATGCTGCGCGCGATCCTGGAGGACGTGCGCGATGCGCCGCTCGTGCGGCTGCGCAAGCTGGTGCATGCGTTCCTCCGTTCGGAATGCGAAGAGGCCGACATGCGCATCGCGCTCAACGATGCCGAGCCGCTTTACCGCGATGCGCCGGAAGCGCGCGAGGTGCGGGCTTCCGGCGAGGGCGTGGTCGAGGCGTTCATGCGCGAAACGCTGCCCGACGCGCCGCCCGACCGGCTCGCGCTGGCGGGCGAGCTGGTGGTGGCGACGCTGACCACGGTCGGCAAGCAGTTTTCGGAGAAGCCGCGCACGGCGGCCGAGATTCGCACGTACGCCGATGCGATGGCCGACATGTTGAGCGCGTATTTGCGGGAGCTGGGGCACCGCTGACGCCCGCGCCCGGCGCGAGCCGGGCCGCAGCGGGGCTTACAGGTATTCGACGTTGCCGTCGACGCTGATCGCCTGCCCCGAGATGTTGCGGCCCGCGGGCGAGGCGAGGTACAGCGCCATCGCGGCGATGTCGTCGACGCTGACCATCCGGCGAAGCGAGATCTTGCGCAGGTACTCGTCCTTCATCGCGTCGACGCCGACGCCGGCCGCCGCCGCGCGCGCGGCGATCACGCGGTCCATGCGCTCGCCCTCCACCACGCCGGGCAGGATTGCGTTCACACGGATATTGCTCGGCCCGAGTTCGATCGCGAGCGATTTCACGAGCCCGACGATGGCCCATTTGGTCGACGCGTACGGCGTGCGATACGCATAGCCGAGCCGCCCGGCGACCGACGACATCGCGATGATGCCCGCCTGCCCGCCGCTGGCCTTGAGCACCGGCACGGCACGGCGCAGGAAGTAGTACTGACTGTTCAGGTTGGTGGCGATGGTGCGGTCCCAGTCGTCGGGCGCCATCGTGTCGATCGCGCCGGTAGGGCCGGCGATGCCCGCGTTGTTGATCAGCAGGTCGAGGCCGCCGAGCCGGTTCGCGGCCTCGTCGATCACGCGGTCCACTTGCGCGCGATCCGACACGTCGGCCACGGTGGCGTGCAGATCGGGGTGGCGCGCCTGCGCGCGCTCGACGGCCGCCGCATCGACATCGCAAATGTGCACGCGGGCCTGCACCTGCAGGAAGGCGTCGGCGATCGCCGCGCCGATGCCCGAGGCCGCGCCGGAAATGAAGACGCGCAACCCGGGCACGGGTTTCAGAAGCTCGTAGGTGTTCATGCTGGCCTTGAGGAAAGGGAGTCGCGAAGGTCGGTTCGGAATGCTCACCAATGGATCATCGGCAAACCCGCGACCGGGGCGGTGAAGCAGGGGATGGAGGTGCGCTTGAGGCTGCCCAGGTAGACGGTGCGCAGCCCGGGGCCGCCGAACGTGACGCTGGTCAGCCAGGGCGCGAGCGTGCCGCCCGTCTGCTCGATCACCGGCATCGGCACGATCTCGCCGGTGGCGAAGGCCGCCTCGAAGCGCGCCGTGGCGGCCGCGTCGCCGTCGTCCAGCAGCGTGTGCGTCGCGCCCGACGGATCGATGGCGACCAGCCGGTCGGAGAAGATCATCGCGCACCAGAGGTTGCCGAACGCATCGAACGCGAAGCCGTCGATCAGGCCTGCCCCGAGCGAATCGGGGCCGTAGGTTTCGCGCGGCCCGAGCGCGCCGTCGGCATCGACACGGAAACGGCTGACGCGTTTCGCGGTGGTTTCGGCCACGTACAGGAAGGTTTCGTCGGCATCGAAGCGGATCTCGTTGGCGAACGCGAGGCCGTCCGCCACGATGCGCGCGCCGCGCGCGTCGATCAGCACGATATAGCCGTCGGCGAGCGTCGAGCGCACCGCGTTCGGCCAGGGGGTCACGCGCGTCGAGACCGTCATCCACAGCCGGCCCCGGCTGTCGCGCAGCACGAAGTTGACCTTGCCGAGCGGCTTGCCGTCGAGCCGGTCCAGCAGCACCTGCCGCTCGCCCGCCAGCGTCAGCCGCTCGAGGCGGTCGGTGCCGATGTTGGCGATCAGCAGATGGCCGTCGGCGTCGAGCGCGAGGCCGTTGGGCAGCGAGCCGCTCGTCAGGCCGTCGGATGCGGCCGGAGCGGTGGTGTCGGCATCGGCGTCGTTCGGCAGGATCAGCGTCTGCGCGCCCGATGCGTCGATCCGCATGACGCCGCCGCGTGCGTCGGCCACCAGCAGCGTGCCGTCGCGCCGGGCCAGGATGCATTCGGGGCGTTGCAGATCGTGCCCGACGCTGCGCACCGCCGCCGGGTCGATGCGAAAGCCGTGGATGGGATTCATGGGTCGCCTCCTGATGGTTGTGACTACAACGTCATGCCGCCCGACACCTCGATTACCGCACCGTTGATATAGGCCGCCTCGTCGCTGGCCAGGAACGCGTACACGTTGGCCACGTCCTCGGGCTTGCCGAGCCGGCGCAGCGGCACTTGCTCGCGCATCTTGCGCAGCACGTCGTCCGGCACGGTGGACAGGATCGGCGTGTCGATGAAGCCCGGCGCGACGGCGTTCACGCGGATGCCCTTCGGCCCCAGCTCGCGGCTCCAGGTCTTGGTGAAGCCGATCACGCCGAACTTGGCCGCGGCGTAGTTGGTCTGGCCGTAGTTGCCGTAGAGGCCCACCACCGAACTCGCGTTGAGGATCACGCCCGCGCCTTGCGCGAGCATCGGTTCGAGCACGGCCTGCGCCAGATGGAACACGCCGCGCAGGTTCACGTCGATGACATCGTCGAACTGTTGCAGGCTCATCTTCTGCAGGCGCGCGTCGCGCGTGATGCCGGCGTTGTTGACGAGCACGTCCACGCGGCCGAATTGCTGCAGCACCTGCTCGACCACCGCGTCGGCCGCGCCGCGATCGGTCACGTTCAGCTCGTACCCGACGGCGCGCGCGCCGGCCTCGCGGCATGCGCCGGCAACGGCCCGCACCGATTCCGCGTTCATGTCGCATACCGCGACGATGGCCCCCTCGCGCGCGAATTTCAGCGCGGTGGCGGCGCCGATGCCCTGGCCCGCGCCCGTGACGATGGCGACCTGCTGGTTCAATCTCATGCTTGCCCTCTCTGGATGACGTCGAAGCTTGGGCTGTCAGCCCGGGTAATCGATGCCGGCCGGCGCGCCGGCGATTGTGCCTGCGCCGGCGGCCGGCCGCGTTTCGGCGCGGATCGCGCGGGCCAGCAGCGGCACCAGGCACAAGCCGATGGCCGACGCGCCCACGATCACGTTGAAGCCCGCGTCGCTGCGGCCGCTGACCGTCTCGGCGAGGCCGAACAGGTAGGGGCCGGCGAAGCCGCCGAGCAGGCCCACGGTATTGATGAACGCCAGGCCGGCCGCGGCCTGGATGCCCTGCAGGCGCTTCATCGCGACCGACCAGTACGAGGGCAGCACGCCGCCCGCGAAGAAGCCGGTCGCGCCGAGCAGCGCGATCTGCAGGCTGCGGTTGCCCGCCGCGATGAACAGGATGCCGCTGATCACGAGCCCGGCCGTCAGGATGCCCAGGAACGTGCAATCGGCCTCGATGCGGCGATGCAGGCGCGGCAGGATCAGCACGCCGAGCAGGAAGCCGATGCCGACGCTGCTCGACAGCAGGCCCACCACCAGCGGCGAGGTGACATGCATCTGCGCGACGATCGCGGGCGTGAAGAAGTACAGGCCGACGAACGCCACCTGGTTCAGGAAGTAGATCAGCGCGATCAGCAGCGTGGTGGGGCGCTTGATCGCCGCGAACCAGTCCGACGAGAACAGCTCGGCGTGGCCGTGCGTGTCGATCACCGCGTGCGCCTCGAGCGAGCGCGCTTCCTGCGGCGTGAGCCATCGCACGTCGGCGGGCCGGTCCGGCAGCTTGAAATAGAGCACGATGCCCGCGATCACGGTGGGCACGCCTTCGATCAGGAACATCCACTGCCAGCCGCGCAGGCCGCCGATGCCGCCGAGCTGCATGAGCGCCGCGCCGAGCGGGCTGCCGACGATCAGCGCGATCGAGGGCGCCGTGTAGATCCAGCCGACCGCCACTGCGCGATCCTTCGGCGCGAACCACAGCGTGACCATGTACATCAGCGCCGGGAACAGCCCCGCCTCGGCGATGCCGAGCAGCACGCGCAGCGCGTAGAACGACCATTCGCCGCGCACGAACAGCATCGCGGTGGACAGCAGGCCCCAGGTCACGGCGATGCGCGCGATCCAGCGGCGTGGCCCGATCCGGTGCGCGGCCAGGTTGCTCGGCACTTCCAGCAGCGCGTAGCCGATGAAGAAGATGCCGGCGCCGAGCCCGTAGGCCGCCGCGCCGATGCCGAGGTCGGCGGCCAGCGCGGCCTTGGCCAGCGCGACATTGGTGCGGTCGATGAACGACAGGAAATAGATCGCGCACATCAGGGGCAGCAGCCTTGCCATCGCCTTGCGGGTGGCCAGGCGATGCAGGAGGCCGGCTGCGGGTTCGTCAACGGTTGCGGGTTTCATCGTGTCTCCGGGTGTGGGCCTGCCGGTTTTGTTCGGTGTCCTGCATGCGGCGAGGCCGCGTGCGGGTGGCAGGTCATGGGGATGGCGCTGGGGGCAGGGTTCAGGGCGTGATGCCGGCCCGGCCCTTCAGGCCGAGCATGGCGCGCGCTTCGTCGGGCGTGGCGATCTCGAACGAGAGCTCTTCGAGAATTCGGCGGATCTTGCGCACCTGCTCGGCGTTGCTCTTCGCCTTGACGCCTTTCGACAGGTAGACGCTGTCTTCGAGTCCCACGCGCACGTTGCCGCCGAGGATCGCGCCGAGCGTGACCAGCGACATCTGGTGGCGGCCCGCGCCGAGCACCGAGAAGTGGTACTGGTCGCGACCGAACAGCCGGTCGGCCGTGGCGCGCATCACCTGGAGGTTTTCCGGGTCGGGGCCGATGCCGCCGAGGATGCCCACCACGGCCTGAATGAAGAACGGCGGCTTGACGAGGCCGAGATCGACGAAATGGGCGAGGCTGTACAGGTGCCCGACGTCGTAGCATTCGAACTCGAAGCGCGTGCCGTAATCGCCGAACTCCGTGAGGATGTTGCGGATGTCGCGGAACGTGTTCCGGAAGATCATGTCTTCCATGCCTTCGAGGTAATCCTTCTCCCAGTCGAAGCGCCAGTCGCTCATGCGGGCCGCGATCGGATGCAGCGAGAAATTCATCGAACCCATGTTCAGCGAGCACATCTCGGGCTTCGCGAGCCGTGCATAGGCGAGCCGTTCGTCGAGCGTCATGCGCGTGCTGCCGCCCGTCGAGATGTTGATCACCGCGTCGGTGCGCTCGGCGATGGCCGGCACGAACTGCCGGAACACCTCGGGCGAGGGCGTCGGGCGGCCGTTCTCCGGGTCGCGCGCGTGCAGGTGCAGGATCGCGGCGCCGGCCTCGGCGGCCTCGATGGCCTGGTCGCGGATCTGCGCCGGCGTGATCGGCAGGTGTTCGGACATCGACGGCACGTGCGCGGAGCCGGTGACGGCGCAGGTGATGATGACCTTGGCTTGGGGCTTGCTCATTATTTGGGAATCCTTGCTGATGGAGCGGAGCGGGCAGGGTGGCGGCGCGATGGCGTGGCGGCCCGGATGATCTCGGAGCGGCCGGTGTGCGAACCGGTGCCGAGCGGGCGCTAAACGGGCGCTCGGGCGTCGGCCGGCGCGGTGCCGCGCATGAGGCGGCGGTGCCAGGGCGGCGGGGGAACGGGGCGGGTCATGCGTGTCTCCGATACGTTGACGAAGCACCGGGCCGGTGGCGGGGGCTTCTGTTGTTCTGTGAATCATAGTGAGCTACGATGCGCCGCGTAAGGTCAATTTCGGACAGAGTGATGTCTTTCGCGGACATCCGAAAGGAGGGGCGATGTCGTCGCGATTGCCGTTGCTGAACGAGCGCATCTACGCGCCTTACAAGATCGCCGCGCTGGTGGAGGTGCTGGCCGAGCAGGGCATTGCGGCCGAGGCCGCCCTGAAGGGCAGCGGCATCGCGCCGGGCCAGATCTACGACGCCGCCGTGCAGACCTCGGTGCGCCAGTACGCGGCCGTGTGCCGGAACGCGGTGGCGCTGTCGGCCGATCCGGCCACGCCGTTTCGCACCGGCTCGCGGCTGCATCTGGCCGCTTACGGCATGTACGGCTATGCGCTGATGTCGTGCCTGTCGCTGCGCGATTATTTCCGGCTCGGCGTCAAATATCACCGGCTCGCCACGCCGACCGTGACGATCGAATGGGCCGAGCATCCGGACCGCGCCGTCTGGACCTTCCCCGACGCGTTTGCCACCGATCTGCCGCACGATGTGCAGCAATTCCTGCTCGAACAGCAGTACACGCAGCACGTCACGCACCTGCAGGATGTGGCCGGGCGAAGCTGTCCGCCCATGCTGGCGCGCTTCGCCTATCCGGCGCCGCCGCACGCCGCGCTCTATCGCGAGTACCTCGGCTGCCCGTGCGAATTCGATGCCACGCAGTGCGAACTGATTTACGACAGCGCCATCCTCGAGTTTCGCCCGCAACTGGCGCACCGGCATTCGGCCGCGCTGCTGCAGGAAACCTGCGACCGCCTGATCGGCCAGACCAAGACCTCGTCGGGCGCGGCCGGCGAGGTCTACCAGTTGCTGATGCGCAAGCCCGGCGAGTTCCCGAGCATGGAGGCGGTGGCGGCCGCGCTGAAGATGACGAGCCGCACGTTGCGGCGGCGGCTCGATGGCGAGGGCACGTCGTACCTGGCGATCGTCGACGATGTGCGCTGCTCGCTCGCCATCGAATATCTGAAGACGACCAAGATGAGCACCGAGGACGTGGCGATGCTGATCGGCTTCAGCGATACGGCGAATTTCCGGCGGGCGCTGAAGCGCTGGACGGGGAAGGGGCCGGGGGAGATTCGGAACGGGGAGTGAGGGGGGCGGCCGACTTTCGGGCTGTTTTCAACGCCCTCCAACCCCCGCTCGCAGTATCATGGACAGCGTTTTGCGCCCGTTTTTCTCCGGCGTGCCCCGGAAACGCAGTCCTCTTCATCTTCCGTGGACCGTGCTGCTGCCCCTGCAACCGCTCCCCGTGATCCATCGATGGCAAGCTACGACTTTTCGAATTTCAAGCGCCCCTGGTGGGGCGTGCTCGCGCTGGCGGCCGCCGCGTTCGTGTTCAACACCACCGAGTTCGCGCCGGTCGGCCTGCTGAGCGACATCGCCGAGAGCCTGCACATGCAGCCGACCGACGTCGGCCTGATGCTGACGATCTACGCCTGGACGGTCTCGCTCACCTCGTTGCCGCTGATCCTGATCGTCAGCCGGATCGAGCGCCGCAAGCTGCTGATGCGCGTGTTCGCGCTGTTCATCGTCAGCCATGTCGTGACGGGCATCGCGCCGAACTTCACGATCCTGATGATCGGGCGGGTCGGCATCGCGTTCGCCCATGCGATCTTCTGGTCGATTTCGGCCGCGATGGTCACGCGGCTGGTGCCGCCCGACGATCGCAGCCGCGCGCTCGGCTTCCTGTCGGTCGGCACCTCGGTGGCGCTGGTGGCGGGCGTGCCGATCGGCCGGATGATCGGCGAGGCGCTGGGCTGGCGGCTGACGTTCCAGGTGATCGCCGCCGCGGCGACGGTGGTGATGGGCGTGTTGTGGGTGACGCTGCCGCCGCTGCCGAGCGAACGGGCCGGCTCGCTGCGCAGCCTGCCCGCCTTGCTTCGCAATCCCAAGTTGATGGCGGTGTACGCGATCACGGTGATCACGGTGTCGGCGCACTTCGCCGTGTATACGTATCTCGAGCCGTTCGTGCGGCAGGTGGTGCACGCCAGCAACGACCGCATCACCTATCTGCTGGTGCTGTTCGGCATCGCCGGCCTGCCGGCCGCGATGTGCTTCGTGCGTTTCTACACGCGCCAGCCGGAGCGCTACCTGCTGGCCGTGGTCGCGATGCTGGCGGCAGCGCTGTTCATGCTGTTCCCGTTCTCGCTGTCGATCGGCACGCTGTCGCTGCACGTGCTGCTGTGGGGCGGCTTCATCATTTCGTTCGGCCTGGCGATCCAGTCGCAGGTGCTCGAACTCGCGCCCGATTCGACCGATCTGGCCGTGTCGCTGCTGTCCGCGCTGTACAACGTGGGGATCGGCGCCGGGGCGCTGTTCGGCAACCACATCGCGAACCAGTTCGGCCTGCAGTGGCTCGGCACGTTCGGCGGCGCGCTGGCGGTGCTGTCGGTGGGGATCTGCTGGCTGTCGATGACGCTGAGCCAGCGCCGCGCGGCGGGGTGATCGGGCGTTCGAACGCGGGCTGCGCAGGCTTCAGGCCAGCAGCCGGTCGATCAGGTCGGAGGTGGCCCGCACGTCGTACTTGCGCAGCAGGCTCGCGCGGTGAATGTCGACGGTGCGCGGGCTGATGTTCAGCTCCTTGCCGATTTCCTTGCTGGTCAGGCCGTGCACGACCAGCGCGGCCACATCGCGTTCGCGGTCGGTCAGCGTGCCGGCGGCATCGGCGCGTTTGGCGCCGTCGGACAAATCGGTGAACGTCCAGATCGCCAGCTCGAACGGCCGCTTCGGGTTGTAGCCGAAGCCGCACACGGTCACCCAGAAGTGGCTGCCGTCCACGCGGCGCATGATGCGCTCGTCGCTGAAGCCCTCGCGCTTGGCGATCAGCGGGCCGAGGCGCTGGCCGGTGGCGGTGAAATCCTTCTGCTTCGGATACAGCTTGGAAAACGACTGGCCGACGATGTCGGCGCGCGTCGCCTTGAACAGCTCCAGCGCGCGCGCATTGCATTCGACCATGATGCGCTCGCGCGCCACGATGACGGCCACCGGCAGATGCAGGAACACGCTCTCGTAATCGAGGCTCGGCATCGTGTCGGCGGGAGTCGGCATGGCGGGTGAGCAGGATGAGTGAGGCTCGGCAGGGTGCCGGGCGCTGCGCGATTCTAACGCGCGGTCACGCCGCCCTTGCGCATGTCCTCGAACACCGATCGGTCGAACTTCGAAATGTTCAGGCCATCGATGATGATGCTCGAATCGTGAAGCGTGCTCATGTTCCGTGCCTCCGTCAAAGGGTGCGTCCGAGGGGATGCCGGGCCGACGCGGCGGGGCTCGCGCCGCCGACGTCTTCCAGCGCGCTCTTCGAGGTTTCCCGAAGCGCGAGGCCGCCGACGATCGCGAGGATCGCGATCGCGATCAGGTAATACGCGGGCGACAGGTTGGTGCCGGTGGTGGCGATCAGCCAGGTGGCGACCAGCGGCGCGGTGCCGCCGAAGATCGTGTACGCGAGGTTGTAGGTGATGGCCGAGGCGGTGTAGCGGGTTTTCGTCGCGAACACTTCCGACATCAGCGGCGCGGTCACCACGCCCGACAGCACGGCGCCGATCGCCAGCAGCGCCACGCCGAGCAGCGATTGCGCCAGCACGCCCGAGCCGCCGAGCGAGAACGCCGGATACACCGACACCATGATGAACACGCAGGTGGTGGCGATGGTGGCGCGGCGGCCCACGCGATCCGAGAACCAGCCGGCCAGCGGGCACAGCGCGGCGGCGAACAGCAGCGCGAGCACGGTCACCAGCAGCGCGGTGCTGCGCGACAGGTGGCCGGCCACTTGCAGGTAGGTCGCGAAGTAGGTGGTGAACGTGTAGAACGACAGCGCCGTGACCGACACGAACGCGCCGAGCTTGACGATGTTCCACGATTGCGAGCGCAACGTTTCGGCCAGCGGCGCGTGCGCCACCTCGTGCTTGCCTTCGAGCGCCTGGAACGCGGGCGTTTCGTTGAGGTTCACGCGCAGGTACACGCCGATCAGGCCCACGGGCGCTGCGATCAGGAACGGCACGCGCCAGCCCCAGTCGATCATCGCCTGCGACGACAGCGACGCTTCGAGCAGGTAGGCCACCACGGCCGCGCAGGCGAACGACGAGAACGTGGACACCGGCACGAAGCTGCCGAAGAACGCGCGCCGGTCGCGCGGCGCGTGCTCCATCACGTAGGCGCAGGCGCCCGCGTATTCGCCGCCGGCCGAAAAGCCCTGCACGCAGCGGATCACCGTGAGCAGCAGCGGCGCCCACCAGCCGATGCCGGCGTAGGTCGGCAGCAGGCCGATCAGCGTGGTGGAGCCGGCCATCAGCAGGATCGTGAAGGCCAGCGTGCGCTTGCGGCCGATGCGGTCGCCCACCACGCCGAAGAACAGGCCGCCGAGCGGGCGGAACGCGAACGCCACGGCGAACACCGCGAAGGTTTTCAGCAGCCCGATGGTCGGGTCGCCGCTCGGGAAGAATTCGCGCGTGAGGATGGTGGCGAGAAAGCCGTAGGCGGCGAAATCGAACCATTCGACGAAGTTGCCGATCGACGCGGCCGCGATCACGCGGCGCAGCGTCCGGGTGTCGACGTCCTGGGTGGCCTGAGCTGACATGGTGCTTCTTCCCCTGTAAATGTCGGTGTGGTCCGATATCAAAAACGAGGGTAGAGACTCAAAATACCTAGGTCCATACGTGTCAATTACCTAGGTATTCAGGTGCGGATCCGGCCGGTCAAGCTGGTTGGTCGGCCTGTTGAAACCGGCTGTCAGCCGTTTGTGTGCGACAAGGTGGCGCAGGGTAACCCCGTGTTCCGGGTTGGCGCTGCGGAGCGGTTCGGGCATGATATTGAGAATTATTATTATTTATGTTCCCTGCCGCAATGCTCCTTTCCGATTTGCCCAAGAATGCCTCCGCGACGGTCGTCGCCGTCGCCGATGTCACCCAGCCCGATCCGATTGCCCAGCGCCTGCGCGATCTCGGTTTCGTCTCCGGCGAAGCCGTGCGCGTGGTGGCGCACGGCCCGTGGCGCGCCGATCCGGTGCTGATCCAGATCGGTTCCACGCGCTTCGCGCTGCGGCGCACCGAAGCCGCGCGCGTGACGGTCGAGGGCGTTCGCTGATGAGGGCTCCGTCGCTTCGCATCGCCCTGGTCGGCAACCCGAACTGCGGCAAGACCGCGCTGTTCAATCAATTGACGGGTGCGCGACAGAAGGTCGCCAACTATGCCGGCGTGACCGTCGAGCGCAAGGAAGGGCAGTTCCAGGCGCCGTCGGGGCGCATGGTGCAGGTGCTCGACCTGCCCGGCGCGTACAGCTTCGATTCGGCCAGCCCGGACGAACGCATCACGCGCGACCTGCTGCTCGGCCGCTATCCGGGCGAGGCGCGGCCCGAACTGATCGTCTGCGTGGTCGATGCCACCAACCTGCGGCTGCACCTGCGCTTCGTGCTGGAGGTGCGGCAGCTCGGGCAGCCGGTGCTGGTCGCGCTGAACATGATGGACGAGGCGGCGCGGCGCGGCATCGCGATCGACGTGCCGACGCTCGAACGCGAGCTGGGCGTGCCGGTGATCCAGACGGTGGCGATCAAGAAGCAGGGCGCCGGCGCGCTGATCGCGGCGATCGACGCGCACCGGCCGGTTGCGGCCGAACCCGCGCAAGCGGTGCAGGCCAACCATGCCAACCCCCCGGCCGCTTCAAGCACCGACGTCCACGCCCAGGTGCGCGCGCTGCTCGCCGCGGCCGTGACGATGCCGCGCTCGACCGACGAGCGCGACGACCGGCTCGACCGCTGGACGCTGCACCCCGTGTTCGGCCTGCTGATCCTGGCGCTGGTGATGTTCGTGGTGTTCCAGGCGGTGTACTCGGTCGGCAAGCCGATCACCGACGCGATCGGCGACGGCTTCGACTGGCTCGGCACGATCGTCGGCGCATGGCTGCCGGACGGCCCGCTGCACAGCCTCGTCACCGACGGCCTGCTGACCGGCCTCGGCACCGTGCTCGGCTTCCTGCCCGAAATCCTGGTGCTGTTCTTCTTCATCCTGGTGCTGGAAGAGTCGGGCTACCTGCCGCGCGCGGCGTTCCTGCTGGATCGCATGATGCTGTCGGTGGGGCTGACGGGGCGCTCGTTCATTCCGCTGCTGTCGAGCTTCGCCTGCGCGATTCCTGGCGTGCTCGGCACGCGCAGCATCACCAACCCGCGCGACCGGCTCGCGACCATCCTGGTCGCGCCGCTGATGACCTGTTCGGCGCGGCTGCCGGTGTACGCGCTGCTGATCGGCGCGTTCATCCCGATGCGCAAGGTGGCCTACGTGTTCAACCTGCAGGGCATCGTGCTGTTCCTGCTGTATGCGGCGGGCATCGGCGGCGCGATGCTGGTGGGCTGGATCATGAAGAAGCTGCGCGGCGGCAGCGACGAGCAGGCGTTGCTGATGGAACTGCCCTCGTATCGCGTGCCGCGTGCGCGCGACATCGGCCTGGGCCTGTGGGAGCGCGGCTCGATCTTCCTGAAGCGGCTGACCGGCGTGATCCTCGCGCTGACGGTGCTGATGTGGTTCGTCTCGACGTTCCCGTCGCCGCCGGCCGGCGCCACCGGCCCCGCGATCGACTACAGCATCGCCGGCTATCTGGGCCGCGGGCTGGAAGTGATCTTCGCGCCGCTCGGCTTCAACTGGCAGATCAGTTTGTCGCTGATCCCGGCGTTCGCCGCGCGCGAAACGGCCGTGGCCGCGCTCGCCACCGTGTACGCGGTGGGTGGCGGCGACAGCGACATCACCAGCCTCGCCCATGCGCTGACCGCCAACTTCTCGCTGGCGAGCGCGCTGTCGCTGCTGGTGTGGTTCGCGTTCGCGCCGCAATGCATGTCGACGCTGGCCGTGATCCGGCGCGAGACGCGCTCGTGGAAGAACGTCGCGATCTCGTTCGGCTACATGTTCGTGATGGCCTATGCGGCGTCGTTCGTCACGTATCAGCTTGCACGGTGGCTGGCATGAGTACCGGCCTCGTTTTGCAGTACTGCGTGATCGGCGCGGTGGTGGCCGCCAGTTGCGGCGTGATGGTGCGCAAGCTCGCGCCGGCATGGTCGGCGCGCGGCATCGAGCGGGTGGCCGCGCATCTGGTCGAGCCGCAGCGCGCGGCGTGGGCACGCTGGCTCGGCCGCCGCCTGTCGCGTTCGGCGGGCGCGGCGCAAGGCTGCGGGTCGGGGTGTTCGACCTGCGGCGGTTGCGGCACCGCCGCCGATGCAACCGCCGAAGAAGCGCCGCTGACGTTCCAGCCGCGCGCGGGGCGCGACTCGAACTGATTCAGAACAAATCCTCGTGCCGGCAGTTGATCAGCAACTCGGCGATGCTGGCCGAATTCGGCAGCTCGATGGTGTTCGCGACCAGCCGCGCGATGTCCTCGGGCTGCGTCATCGCCTCGGCCGCCAGGTCGGCGATGCCGGCCGCCATCTCGGTGTTGACGAAGCCGGGGCACACCGCCACCGCCCGCAGCCCGTCGTTCCAGCCGGCGCGGCGCACCGCGTGGGTCAGCGCCACCGTGGCGTGCTTCGACATCTGGTAGCCGACGTTGTCGTTGCGCACCCGCTTGCCCGACAGCGAGGCGATCTGCACGAAGCGCGCGTTGCCGGCGCGGCGCAGGTGCGGCAGCGCCGCCTGCACCAGCCGGAACGGCGCCTTCACGTTGATGTCGAGCGTTTCGTCGAGCAGGGCATCGGTGCCCTCGTCGAAGCTGATCGCGCGGCAGATGCCGGCGTTGCTGACCAGCACGTCGATGCGGCCGAAGCGCGCCAGCGTGGCGTCCACCCAGCCGCGCGCGGCGTCCGGGTCGCGCGCCTCGTAGCGCGCGGCGAGCAGGTTCGGGTCGTCGTCGCGCGCGTCGGGCCAGGCCGCAGCCACGCTCGACGGCTCGCGCACGCCGAGCGACAGCCGGTAGCCGCGCCGCCGCAACTCGTCGGCGATGGCGAACCCGATGCCGCGGTTCGCGCCGGAAATCATTGCCACCTTGTCCATGATCGTGAGCCTCCTGGGTTCAGAATCCAGCGTCGATGACGATCTTCGTGCCATCGGAAAAGCGCGTGAGCCGGAACGCGCGCGGGTCGACGAGCGGCGTGTCGTTGGTCACCAGGTCGGCCATCAGCCGCCCCGCGCCGGGGCCGATGCCGAAGCCGTGGCCCGAGAAGCCGGTGCCGATGAACACGCCCGGAATCCGCTCGACCGGCGCGATCACCGGAATCGCGTCGGGCGTCACGTCCATGTAGCCGGCCCAGCGCTGCGCGATGCGCGCGCCGTTCAGGTGCGGAAACACCCGCATGAATTCGGCCAGCCCCGGATCGACGTAGCGCGCGATCGGCTCGGGGTCGAGCGTGCGCACGCGTTCGAATTCGGTCGGTTGGTCGAGCGCCCAGCGGCGCGGGCGGCGCAGCTCGTCGAGGAAGCGCCGGCCGATGCCGAGCCGCATCGCGCCGCCCTGGCTCTTCAATGCTTCGAGGTACTGAAAGAACAGCTTGAACGCGTCGGGTGTCAGGTCGGTCCAGGTGCGAAACCCGGCCGCGATCGTGTAGCCGCCGTCGTAACGCTTGCGAAACGCGAAATGCTTGTTGCTGCCGCTGACCTCGGGGCCGCCCGCGAGCGGCTCGGTGCGCAGCACGGAGGCGCGCACCAGCAGTTGCGGCAGTTCGATGTCGAGGCTGCCGCAGAAATAGCGGGTCCACGCGCCGCCGGCCACCACCACGGCCGAACAGCGGATCGTGCCGTGCTCGGTCACCACCGCGCTGACGCGCCCGCCGCTGGTTTCGATGCCGCGCGCCGCGCACGGCGTGAGGATCGACACGCCGCGCCGCCGCAGCGCGTTGGCGATGGCCGGCGCGGCCTTCTGCGGCTCGGCGCGCGCGTCGCTCGGCGTGTACAGGCCGCCCTTGTAGCGCACCGTCGAGCCGGGCAGCAGCGGGGCGATCTCGGCCGCGCCCACCTCGCGCGTGTCGAACGTGTCGCCGGCCTCGTCGCGCGCGCGGCGCAGCCAGTCGCGGTGATCCTCGATGGCCGCCTCGTCTTCCGACATGTAGAGGATGCCGCATTGACGGAAGCCGGTATCGGCGCCGATGGCGGCGTCGAGCGTGCGCCAGATCTTCAGGCTCTCGATCGCCAGCCGCAGCTCGCGCGGGTCGCGCCGCGTGACGCGCACCCAGCCCCAGTTGCGGCTCGACTGCTCGCCGGCGATATGGCCTTTCTCGCACAGCGCCACGGACAAGCCCTTGTCCGCGAGTGCGAGCGCCGTGCTGACGCCGATGATGCCGCCGCCGATCACCACCACGTCCGCTTGCGCGGGCACTCGGGTATCGCTGGCTACGGTGTCGACTGTCGGTCCCATGTTGGAGACGTCTCCTGGTGAGCGTTGGGTTGGCGGTATGTTCAGTGACGCGTCGAGAGGCGCGAGACGGCCGCGCGCACCGCGCGCCGCATCCCGGCCTTGCGGTCCGGGCGTTGCGAGCCCGGGTTGGCGTGGCGGTTGGTCCAGCGGTCGATATGGTTGATCGCGTGGGTCAGCGGCACCGTGATCAGCAGATAGACGGCGCCGGCCGCCACCAGCGGCGACAGGTTCGCGGTGTTGACGGCGGAGTTCTGGCCGATCGTGAACAGGTCGCGCTGCGAAGTCAGCAGGCCGAGGAAATATACGAGGCTCGAATCCTTGACGATCGAGATGAACTGGTTCGCGAGCGCCGGCAAAATGCGGCGGATGCCCTGCGGCACGATCACGTAGCGCATCGAGGCCCAGTACGTCATGCCGAGCGCCTGGCAGGCGTAAAGCTGGCCGCGCCCGACGCTCTGGATGCCCGAGCGGAAAATTTCGGCGATATAGGCCGACGAGATCAGCGCCAGCGCGACGATCGCGAGCGGGTAGGGGTTCGGCCCGAACAGCGCCAGCCCGACCGGCGCCAGCCCCTGGCCGACCACCAGGATCACGAGCGCGGCGGGCAGGCCGCGGAACACGTCCACGTAGACACGCGCCGGCACCGTCAGCCAGCGCGTCGGCGACACCAGCAGCAGCGCGAGAAACAGCCCCGCGACGATGCCGAGCAGCGTCGAGAACACCGACAACACCAGCGTGTTGACGAGGCCGGTATAAAGCAGCGACGGCAGCGACGACGTCAGCAACTGCCAGTCGAGAAAGTTCTCGATGAACGCCTGCATGATGGACTCCTCGTGAAAGTGGCGGGGCCGGGTGGACGGTCGGGCGAGCGCGATCAGCCGCCCGTCTTCATGGCGTACGGCGGCAGGCTGGTCGGCGTCGGGTAGGTCGGGTTGAACTGCTTGTAGAGCTTGAGCCAGGTGCCGTCGGCCACCAGCGCATTGATCGCCTGGTTCACGGCCGCCTCCAGCTTGGCGTTGCCCTTGCGCATCGGGAAGCCGGCCGGCAGGTTGACCGCCGAGATGTCGAGCTTGTCCTGCAGGTTCATCTGCGGGTACTTGGCCTGCAGGCCCACCGCCAGCGTCTTGTCGATGAAGTAGCCGTCGATGTATTTCGAGCGCAGTTGCAGGAAGCCCGCGTTCAGGTTCGGGAAGCGCACCACCTGCGCGCCCGGAATGTAGCTGTCCGAATAGGTGTCCTCGATGGTGCCCTGGATCACGCCGATCCGCTTGCCCTTGACCGAGGCGATGTCCGACGTGATCGGGCTGCCCGGCAGCGTGGCGACGCTGAGCAGGCCGGTGAGGTAGCCCTCGGAGAAATCCACCATCTTCAGGCGTTCGGTGGTGATCGAGATCGAGCCGGCCGCCACGTCGAGCTGGCGGTTCGCCACGCCGGGCAGCATGCCGGCGAAGTCCTGCGCGCGGAATTCCACCTTCAGCCCGAGCTTGGCGCCGATCGCGCGCAGCAGCTCGACGTCGAAGCCCGTCATCTGGCCGTTGTCGACGTACGAATACGGCTTGTTGTTGGCGTCGACGCCTGCGATCAATTGGCCCGGCGTCAGCGTGCCGAGGTCGTCGGCATGGGCGGCGGAAGCGGCGGCGAGGGACAGCGGCACGGCGACGGCAATGGCGCGGAGGAACTGGCGGAAGCGCATGACGGAACTCCTTCTTCTCGAGGTGGACGCAACAATGAAACGTGAGGGCAAAACCAGGGGCGGGCCGGGCACGGCCCGGATCAATGCAGGATGCGCGACAGGAAATCCCGGGCGCGCTCGGAACGGGGCTGGGCGAAGAAGCGTTCGCTGGTGTCGTCCTCGACGATCGCGCCGCGATCCATGAACAGGATGCGGTCGGCCACGCGCCGCGCGAAGCCCATCTCGTGCGTCACGCACAGCATGGTCATGCCGTCGCGCGCCAGTTCGGTCATCACGTCGAGCACTTCATGCACCATCTCCGGGTCGAGCGCGGAGGTCGGCTCGTCGAACAGCATGGCGATCGGGTCCATCGACAGCGCGCGTGCGATCGCAACGCGCTGCTGCTGACCGCCCGAGAGTTGCGACGGGAATCGATCCTCGTGCGCATGCAGGCCCACCCGGCGCAGCAGCGTGCGTGCCCGCTCGGCCGCCTCGTCGCGGCGGCGCCTGAGCACCTTGACCTGAGCCAGTTCGAGGTTCTCGCGCACCGTCAGGTGCGGAAACAGTTCGAAGTGCTGAAACACCATGCCGACGGTGGCGCGCAGCGCGCTCAGTTGCGCGGCGCTGCCGCCCACCGGCCGGCCGTCGATCACGATCTCGCCTTGCTGGATCGATTCCAGCCCGTTGATCGACTTGATCAGCGTGGATTTGCCGGAGCCGGACGGGCCGCAGATCACCACCACCTCGCCGCGCGCGACGCTGGCCGAGCAGTCGTCGAGCACGCGGTTTTCGCCATACCATTTCGATACCTTGCGCAACGTGATCATTGCGGACTCCTGCGAATGGGAACGGAAAGGAGAATCAGGCGAGTGCGGCGCGCTGGCGGCCGCTCCAATAATCGTTGAATTCGTAGAGCGCCGCCCCGACCGGCACCGCGAGCGGGCGCGCCAGCGAGGCCGGGTCGAGCGGAAAGCCGCCCTCGGCGAACGGGCCGGCCTCGGCCGCCGCGCCCACGATGCGCCGCGCGATGCGCTGGCCGAGCCAGGTCATCAGCGCCACGCCGTTGCCGTTGCAACCCACCGCGTAGTGGATGCCGTCGGCCTCGCCCAGATGCGCGAGGCGGTCGTTCGTCATCGCCACGAAGCCTTTCCAGGCATGCGTGAGGCGCACGTCGCGCAGGGCGGGCCACAGCGTCACCAGCTTCGCGTGGAGCCGGCGCGCGGCGTCGCGCTCGTCGAGCTCGCGGATCGCCGGGCGCGAGCCGAACAGGATGCGCGTGCCGTCGGACGACGGGCGCGTGTAGAACAGGTTGCGTTTCGAATCGCTGACCATCCGGCGGCCCGGGTTCAGCGCGTCCATCAGGCCCGGCGGCAGCGGCTCGGTGGCGATCTGGTAGCTGGCCACCGGCAGCACGCGGCGCGCGAGGAACGGCAGCAGGTCGCCCGTGTAGCCGTTGGTCGCCACCAGCACGCGGCCGGCCAGGATCGTGCCGCGCGCGGTGTGCACGCGAAAGCGGGCCGCGCCGGTGTTGCCGATGCGCTCGATCTTCTGCGCGGCGGCGTGCGAGTGCAGCGTCGCGCCGCGGCGGCGCGCCAGTTCGCGCAGCGCGCGGTGGTACTTGGCGGTATGCAGGCCGCCGTACTCGTCGATCAGGATGCCGCCGTAGTAGTAATCGGTGCCGACCAGCGCGCGCTGTTCGTCGCGTGAAATCACGTGCACGGTCACGCCGGTTTTCTCGCGCAGCAGCTCGCCCTGGGCGCGCAGCGTGTCGAAGTGCTGCGTGGTGTAGGCGCCGAAGAAGCGGCCGCTGATGTGCAGGTCCGCATCGAGCCGCTCGCTGGCCACCAGGTGCTTGAGGAAATCGAAGCTCGCGATCGACTCGCGCATCAGCCGTTGCAGGCGCTCGGCCGACACGCCGCGAATCGCATTGGTCAGCGCGAGCTTCTGGCCGCTCGACACCATGCCGCCGCTGCGCGTGCTGCCGCCGGCGCCCAGTTCTTCCGCATCGATCACCGCCGTCGAGAGGCCGTGGCCCGCCGCTTCGGCGGCGGCCGACAGGCCGCAGTAGCCGCTGCCCACGATCAGCAGGTCGACCGAGGCCGGCAGCGGCGAGTGGTCGGTTTCGGGCGGCGCGGCATCCCACCAGTACGGTGCAACGCGGAACGCGTCATGAAACAGCAGGGTGTCGGGGCGCATCGGATTTCCCGGGTGCTCAAGTTGAAACCAGTCTAGGTTTGCGGCGCGCATCCGGTCAAATAGCGACAAAAACACCTTCCATTCATTTTTGATATGGCAATCTGGTCGGGAATCCGAAGCGATCGACATCGGCCCGACAGGAGACGTTGAGCTCCTCCCGAAAAACCGTAGCGGCGAAGACTGGAGATTTCTGGCAAGGCGGAGGGACGTCGCCGCGCCAATAGTCTTTTTTGATTCAGTGATCACCGGATCTGATGACCGTTCTCGTCCGGCCCGCCGAATTTCGCCGGCCAGGCATAGCGGCTGGCTTGACTGCTTCGATCTTGAACTTATTCGTGTATCGCTTGCTGTTCATGCTGGCCGCTTCAAGCCATGGTTTATGGCAACCGTGGACACGCCAGGCTTCATGGCGCCGTCACGGCGAAGGTACCCAGCCCGCGTTGTTGTTCCATGAGGCGAACACCTTCGCACGCGTATTCAATCCGCTTAGGTCGGCACTTGTCGTCGCGTATGTCCCGTTGCGTCCGTTCGTGGGCAGCGCGTTTCCCGACGCATCCAGGCTGCCCATCTCGCGCCACCCTGCCACGGCAGTGGGGGACGCGGGGTTGGGCGCCGGGTTCGTGTACCAGCCGGCCGTCGCGACGTGCGTGCCGATCTGCGTACCCACGTAGGCCACGTCGTCGCAGCCGAGGTTCGCGTTCCCGAAGCTGCCGCTGCCTGTGTACGCGGTGGTGCAGTAGGTCGGCGAGCTCAGGCCGCCCGAGCGCGCCAGATAGGTGGCGCCGGCTGGCACCGCTGCATCGGCAGTCAGCGTGCCGTTGAGCACCACGAAACCCGGGAAGCCGTAGGCCGCGCGCGACTGGAATACATAGCCGCCGGAGGTGGGCGTGACAGGATCGGCGACCGTGTGCAATTCGCTCTGCTCGAACAGCGCTGCGTAGGGGGAGCCCCAGATGAAATCGACGTCGCCGGCGATCAGCGACTGATAGAACCACGCCCAGCCCTTGAGCTGCAGCGTGTCCTGCGCGCTCAGGAAGGTCATCTGCGTTGCCATGAGACGGCTGCCGTTCAGCGTCGCGCTGTTGTAATAGATCGCCTCGGCCTGATTGTTGTCGACAGCGCTTTTCACGTGCGAATTCTGCAGCGTGAAGTTCGTCAGCTTCAACAGGTCGGCGCCTTCCACGAGCAGCACCGAGCGGCCTCCGCCGAGGCTGCGCCGCGTGCCGCTTCCCTCCGTCGTCAGCGTGGTTTGCGGGGCCGTCTTGCTGCCGCCGGTGGACGGGTTGTAGGACTCGTAGTTGTCGTCGTAGACGACCACGCCCGTGCGGCTTTGGCCCGCGATGGTCAGGTTGTTCACGTTGCGCAGGAACAGTTGCTCGTGGTAGCTGCCGTTCTCGATCGTGATGGTTTTGGCGTCATTCGCGTTGACACACGTTACGCAGCCATTTTGCATGATCCAGTCGAGCGCGCCCTGGACGCTTCGGAAGTCACTCGTGCCGCTGGCGCCGACCGTCACGGCAGTAGGGGAGCTCGGCGCGGGTCTGGTCTGGAACGACCACGCGGTCGGGGTGCCGATGCCGCCGAAGGCTTGGCCGGCGATCTTGCCGTTCAGCACGCCGTTGTCGATGCTCACGGAATAGCGCGTGCCGTAGGCGAGCACACCGTCGTGCAGGCGCACCGTCGCTGTGTTGCCCGAGATCGTGACCGGCGTGTAGTAGACATAGCGCCATTGCGTGAGCGAGCCCACGTTGTTGCCGAGCTTGTCGACTTCGGTGTTGGCGGCCGGCATGTAGGTCTGGCTTTCGCCGCCGGCGGTGACTGGCGCGCCGCTGATGTCGATGATGTCGACCAGGCTGCCATCCGAAACGCGCGTCACCTTGATTTGTCCCGCGACGCCGAGCGTCGGAGGGGCGTCGAACGTGATCGACAGGCGCGTGTCCGCATAGGCGGCGGTCTCGCCGTTGGCCGGAACGAACGAGGCTGTCGCCGTGGCGGCCGCGGAGCCGGACCCGACGGCGGGCGTGGTGCCGATGGCCGAGGTCGGCGCGGAATCCGTGCCGCCGCATGCTGTCGCCGCGGCTGTCAGTGCGATTCCCGCGCACAGTTGCCAGCAGCGTTGGTATGTCGACAAGAATTGCGTCATGGATCTCTGCTCCCGTCTGCGGGCCGCGGCCCGGTTTATTGTTCGTCATGCCAACTAACTGGACCCAATAAGCACTGCCTCGATCCATGCGCTCCGGCGGTTTTTCATCGCTTACATGTTGCGACGTCATACAACATGAATGAATTGAAGTGGCGCGACATAGCCGCTTCGACCTCTTCCGTTCCGCTCTTCTTGATTGCGAGCGATTCACTCGGAATACACGCCGAAAGTAAAACGATGGGATGAAAAAGGTTCGAGTGCAGGTGCGCTATGCGCGGATGTGGACATGTCGCCCGTCGTGAGTTTTGCAAGAGGGAGGGCGCAATGTATTCCCCGTCTTCTGAAAAACATCTGACAACGGAAATCGTATAAGTCACGAAGTCGAGGCAACAAGCTCGGGCTTTCCCTAGCCGTAGATCAACTCAGAAACCATGCCCATATGGATTTTTTGCGGATGAGGTCCGTTCTCTTGCCGTCCGGGCGTGTAGTACGGGACAGCATTTTAATATCGGACATCAGATCACATACCTTTCCAAAACTTTTCAATAAAAAAGTTGATCGAATGGGTACATACCCGTAAGTCATAGTGAATGAAGGGGCCGGGGATCGGATATTGGAAAACCCCGTGCCATGCCGGATTCGATTAACGAAACGATTTTCCGCTTTTGTCGCTCGCCCGATCTTGGGTGAAACGAAATCGCGGACTCAAGCATCCGTGCGACCTTTCGCTTTTTCGTTGTCCGTTATAGGATGACTGACCAAAAAATCGATTCCTCGACACATCAACCCGGCATCGTCGACGCACGATGACCAGACAGGAGACACCTTCATGAGAGCTTCTTCACGAACGCGTGGGGCACGCTTGCTGTGCCTGCTCGCAGCCTCGATCGTGACGGCCGCCACGCTGAGCGCGTGCGGCGGCGATTCGGACGCACCCACCTCCATCGGCACCGGCAGCCCGTCCACTGCCAATGCCGTGTTCCAGGTTGGGACAACGACGTCCGACGCGAACTTGCCGGCAGAGCCGAGCCTGCCCGCCGATGCTCAGGTGTGCAGCACGCTCGAAGCCAGCAACACGCTCGTGAGCCGCCCGGATGGCTCCCTGCCGCCCGAGGCCGATCCCTCCCTGGCAGGCGTGGGCAAGGCGGTGTCGCCGACCACGGCCAACCCCGACCAGGCGCGGATTCAGGCGGCGCTCGACGCCTGCGGGGCCGCGGTCGATGCGGAAGTGGGGGCGACCATCGCGGCGGCGGACGCCTCGGCCACTGCCGCGCAGAAGGCCGCGGCCATTGCGAATGTCAACATCGCGGGGGCATCCGGCGAGGCGTTGGCCAAGCCCGCATACCACGCCAGCAAATTCGCCGTGCGCCTGGTGGTCAACAGCAGCGGTGGTGGCAACAGCTTCATCAGCGGCCCGCTGACGCTGCCTTCGGGCGTGACGCTGTGGATAGACAAAGGCGTCACGCTGTATGCCTCGCGTGACGTGAAGGCCTATGCGCCCGCACTCGCCGGCCCGTACTGCGCCAATACCGCCGTCAGCGCCACGAAGAGCGGGAGCTCGTCGAACTGCCTGGCGCTCATCACAGGCACCAACCTGGTCAACTCGGCGGTCGTCGGCGATGGTCGCATCGACGGCCGCGGCTACGCGGAAATCGTCACCTCGGATGCGAAATATCCGCTGATGAAGGTGGACCTGACCTGCTCGAATACCTATGCCGCGTACAAAACCGGCACCGTGGCGCCCGACGGTACGCCTTGCGACGACGGCGGCACGATGGTGGATTCGAAATCGTCGGTGCGCAACATGAGCTGGTGGGATCTGGCGTACCTCGGCAACATGGTGCAGAACGGCACCACCGGTACGGCTTCGCAGTCGAATTTCCGGCTGATGGTGTTCAACTACGCGAAGAACCTGACGCTGTATCGCATCACGCTCAATAACAGCCCGAACTTCCACGTGGTGCCGAGCGGTGTCGACGGCTTGACGATCTGGGGCGTGAAGGTGCAAACCCCGACGCTGGCCGCGTTCGCGAATCCTGCAGGAAATGGCAATCCCCTTTACACGGGCCAGACCTTCGGGGAGGACAACGTCAAGAACACCGACGCATTCGATCCGGGCTCGGCCTCGAAGGCCACCTCGGTCGCCCTCTCGACGGGTAGCACGACGAACTCCGCCGCCGGCGCGATCTCGTTCGACGGCTACCTGAAGAATTTCGTGTTTGCCTATAACTACGTGAGCACCGGCGACGACGACATTGCGCTCAAGGGCAGCAACAACCCGTCGCCAGCCGGTTCGGGCCTGTTTGGCGTGGATGGCAACCGCAACGTCCGCGCGGACCGTAAATGGGGCATCGTGATCGCTCACAACCACATCTACTGGGGACACGGCATCTCCATCGGCAGCGAGACGAACGCAGGCGTGACGAACGTGCAGGTCTACGACAACGCCTTCTGGGACTCGGAAGAGGGGCTGCGCATCAAGTCCGACTACGCACGCGGCGGCGAGGTAAGCAATATCAACTACGCGAACATTTGTATCCGGGACGCGACCAACGCACTGCTCTTTACGCCGTACTACAGCACAAAGGCGCTGCCGGCGGGCGGTCCGCTGTATCCGAATTTCCACGACATCTCGATCTCGAATGTGGTGATCACCGGGTCGGCCGGTGTCAAGCTGCAAGGCTTCGAGGCGAATACGGGCGGTTTCGGCGAGCCGGCCTTCCCGCTTGTGATGAAGCTCACCAACGTGGTAGCGGACTCGCCGGACAACATCTCGGTGATCTCGTCGGACGCCAACCTCACACTGCAGAACGTGAACCTGCCGATCTTCGCCTCGACCGCGAACCGCGTCACGGTGAATGGCGTCGCCAACCACGCGCTGACCAGCAGCGGCGTGCTGGATTGCAGTAAGGCGTTCGTCGACTTCCCTGGCATCGATCAGTCGAATCCGTTCGGCACGACCTGGGCACCTTCGTTGTAATCGAGCGCGCGAGACGGAGCGTATCCGGCTCGCGCGCTGATCGACGGTCCGCACCCGGATGTTGCCAAGGCGCGCGCCGGCCGCCTTTGGTGGCGGCGCGATCTCAACGGCAACTGAAGCTCGCTGCCGAATTCACGTCGCCCGAACCGTTGTAGCGTGCAACCTGGGGATACGGGCATAGCGGCCGCGTGCGGCCGGCCCCCCACGAGGTCGGCACGTCCGCGTTCGGCACGGCGTTCGTCGCATCGCGCGCGGCGGCCGTGATCGCGGCCGGCGGCTGCCCCTGCTCGACCCACGCGACAAGCGGCGTCAGCATGTCGAACTGATCGGTCGCCGGCCCGCCCGAACAGTGGTTCATCCCCGGCACCGGATAGAAGCGGGCGAAATCCGACGCGTCGCCGCCGTTCGCCTGCGCGACCTTCACGTACCAATCGCGCGTGTCGTCGAACGAGAACACCGGGTCGCCCGAGCCGTGATAGGCGATCAGCTTCGCGCCGCGCGACTTCAGCGCGGAGAGGTTGGTCTCGTCGGGCGGCGTCATGAACGACCAGGCGGATTGCGGGTACACGCCGTTCGTCGCGAAGATTGCCGGCGCGTCGTTGTCCATGTCGAAGCCGAGCGCGAAACCTGGCAGGTTCGCGAGCGTCGCGGCGGTTTTCGGCGGCGTCATGAACGTGAACGCCATCGCGGCCGGATCCAGGCTGACGGAATTCGACTGCTTCCATGCGGCCCAGCCGCTGCCGGCCACGCCCGGATCGTACGGAAAGCTCGCGTACAGCGCCGTGCCCGCGCTGTTGCGCGCACCGGCGAACACGTTCTCCAATGCGGTTTTCTGCGCAGGCGTCAGGCAGGCGCCCGTGCGTGTGCCGTTCGTGCAGGTGGGGATATCGGCATCGATGCCGAAGTGCGCCTGGCAGGCGGCGACGTCCTGCACCATGCCGTCGGCCGCGCCGTCGAGCGCATCGCATTTCTCGAGGATCTTCGCGCCGACGAACTGCCGCTCCGCGTCGGTGAAGCCGCTGCGGATGTCCGGCAACCCGTTCGTGCCGGTCGCCGACGCGATCTTCGCGAACTGCTGCGCACCGTACATCTCGCCGATCGCGGCCTTCGGCAAATGGAAGCCCGGATCGCCGACGATGATCCCGTCGTAGTCGGCCGGGTTGCGCACGGCCGTGACCATCGCGTGACGGCCGCCATTCGAGCAGCCGTCGAAGTAGCTGCGGTCGGGCGCCTTGCCGTACGCGAGCCGGATCACCTGCTTGGCCATCGGCGTCAGCGCGTCGACGGCGCCGTAGCCGTAGTCGATCCGTGCCTGCGGATCGATGCCGAACAGCGGATTCTGCGCGGCGCTGTGCCCGGAATCCGAGCTGATCACCGCGAAGCCCATGTTCAGCGCGTCGTTCAGTGGGCCGCCGCCGCCGATCTCGCCGGTGGCGGTCACCACGTTGCCGTCGAGCCCGCCGTTCGCCTGGTAGAAGAAGCGGCCGTTCCACGCTTTCGGCAGGCGCATCTCGAAGCCGATCGCATAGGTGTTGCCGTCCACCGCGCTCACGCGCTCGTTCATCTTTCCCTCGATCACGCAGTGTTCGGCGATCGGCTGGCCGGCCACCGTCAGCGCGCCGGCGGCCGCGGTCGTCACCGACGTGAACGACGTGCTCGCATACGCGAGCTTCGCGGCAAGCGCGTCGCAGGTCTGCGCCATCGCGGCCGGCGTGGCCGCGCTCAGGTGAGTGGGCGCGGAACTGACCGAATCGTCGCCGCCGCAACCGGCGAGCACGATTGCGGAAATCGGCGCAATGAAGAGGAATGCAGAATGTCTGTTCAAGATAAGCTCCGTTCGTCGATCTGCCGGGTCAGAACATGTGCTTGATACCGACCATCGCACCGAGCTGGCCCATTCCCTCGCCGGGCGTCGTGCCGGCCCCGCCGCCGCTGACCGCGTAGCGCGCATGCGCGCTGTTCCACAGGTAGGAGGATTGCGCGTAGACCGAGGTCCGCTTCGTCAGCAGGTAGGTTGCGCGCAGCGTTGCCATCGTCGCGCGCGTGTCGTGTGCGCTGTTGACGATCCGGTAGCCTTCGCCGTCGACGATGAAATCGGGCTTCATCGCATACGACGCGCCGACGAAGAACAGGTCGGAACGCGCGCCGGCCACGGCCGGCGAACCGCTCGACACGCGCCGGCCGATCCAGCCCGCGCCGATCCGCGCGCCCGCCGCCTGCGCGTATGCGCTCACGTGCACGCGCGCGTCCTTGCCCGCGCTGCTCGTGAAGGCGGCCGGCGCGACGCCGTCGAAGAAGTTCGCGGCCGCCCCCGCGCCGCCGCGCTGTTCCTCGTAGGAGGCGGCGGCGCCGAAATACGCGCTGTCGTACTTGAGCATGGCCGACCATTCGCGGCATTCGACCGCATTGCCCGGCACCTGCCCGGCGCACGTACCTTGCCCCGGCGAGTTGCCGGTGCCCGCGCCGTCGCGGCCGAACGAATACGCGGCGCCGAGCGTGACGCCGCGATAAGCGCCGATGTAGGTGACCGCGTTGTCGGCGCGGCCGTTCGGCACGTACGCATCGAGCGAGCCGAGCCCGTAGATGTCGGGGCCGATGATGTCCGCACCCTGCAGCGCGAGATAGGTCATCGTGTACTGGCGGCCGAACGCGAGCGTGCCGAAGCCGCCCTTCAGCCCGACGAAGGCCTGCCGGCCGAACAGCCGGCCGCCCTGGCCGAGATCGCCGCCACGCACGTTGAAGCCGCTTTCGAGCGTGAAGACGGCCTGATACCCGCCGCCGAGCTCTTCGACGCCGCGCAGCCCCCAGCGCGACGGCAGTTCGCCCGTCACGGCCGGCATGCGCACCACGTGATCGCCGGCCGCGTTCGCATGCGTCACGAACTCGACGCCCGTATCGATGATCCCGTACAGCGTCACGCTCGACTGCGCGCGCGCGCCCGGCGCGACGAGCGCACAGCATGCGCCGGCGGCCAGCAGGCCATTCCTGGTGTTCTTCTTCATGTCGTTGTGTCTCCAGACCTCAGGTGATTGCACGCTCTGACGGCGCGCATTGAAAAACCGGGAAATGTCAGTCGCGCGCACGCGGACGGCGGATCAGCAGCAGCGCGGCGCCGGCCGCGACGAGCGTGACGGGGATGCTCGCGCCGATCACGACCGGTGCGCTGCGGCCGGCGGCCAGCAGCGTCGCGGCGGCGAGCGGCCCGACGACCGAGCCGAGCCGGCCTACGGCCACCGCCGCGCCGACGCCCGTGCCGCGCATCGCGGTGGGGTAGTAGATCGCCGCGAGCGCATACAGCACCGATTGGCCGCCGATCACGAACATGCCGGCCGCGAACGCGGCCGCCGCCAGCGATGCGAAGCCGGGCGCCGCCGCCAGGGCGGCGAGCGACAGCACGATTCCGACGTACATGCCGCCGACCACGTGCGACGCGCGCATCCTGTCGAGCGCCGCGCCGATGCCGAGCGCACCGAGCCCGCCGCCCACGTTGAACGCGATCTGCACGATTCCGACGTGCTCGCGGTCGAGCCCGCGCGCGGCCATCAGCGACGGCAGCCAGTTCAGCAGGAAATACAGGACGATCAGCGTGCAGAAGTAGCTGATCCACAATGCGAGCGTCGATACCGTGCGGCCGTCGCCGAACAGCGTTCGAGCGATGCCGGCACGCGCGGCCGGCATGTCGGCGACGTCGAGATACGCGCGCGATTCCGGCAGCCGCAACGCCAGCAACGGCAGCAGGAGCAGGGGCCCGGCGCCGCCGACGTAGAAGATGTGCCGCCACTCGGCGTCGCCCGCCAGCAGCACGCCGATCAGCGACGCGATCACGCCGCCGAACGGGATTCCGCAATACATCGCGGCCACCGCGGCGCTGCGCGCGCGGGGCGCGACCGCTTCCGACGACAGCGCGATCAGGTTCGGCATTGCCCCGCCGAGGCCGATGCCGGTCAGCACGCGCACCGCGACGAGCATCGCGAAACTCGATACCTGCGCGGTGGCGATCGACAGCAGCCCGAACAGCGCAACCGATGCGATCAGCACGCGCTTGCGCCCGATCCGGTCGGCGAGCCACCCGCCGAGCATCGCGCCCGGCAGCAGCCCGAAGGTGCCCGCGCTGAACGCAATGCCCATCTGCGAGACGGTCAGCCCGAATTCGCGCGCCATGCGTGGCGCGGCAACGCCGACCGACTGCAGGTCGAGCCCTTCGAGCAGCGCGATCGCGAAACACAGCGCGAGTGTGGTCGCAACGGTCTGCCTTTCGGCAACGTAGGTGTTCATCGTGTCTCCAATCCTTGTTGTCTTGTCCTTGTTGTCTTGTCGTCGGCGAGCCTCGCCGGGCCGCTGGTCGTGCGCGTCGAGCGCCTGCCCGGGGCGGGCCGGCGCTCGATTGGCCGCCCTTTTATCAGGCAGCCTGATTCACTGATCGTGAAAAATCCCGCCGATCGCCTCCGGCAGGTTGCCGCGGGTACCGCCAACCGCGTGCCTACGCGTAGATCACGTCGGGATCGCTGCGCGCCGGGTCGTACAACGCGTCGATCGTCGTCGCGCGATGCTGCTGCACGGCGGCCTGATTCAGCGAACCCTTGTCGGTCACTTCGCCGAGATCGAGCGACGGCGGCGTGTCCATCAACCGGATGCGCGCGACGAACGTCGATCCGCCGCTCGCGTGCCGGTTCAGCGCAGCGAGCCAGGTCCGGAATGCGGCGCGCACGGCTGGCGCGCGCAGCACGTCGGCCGCGGCCGCATCGGCGCCGAGCGACGCGAGCGCGCGGCAGGCGTCGAGGCGCGGAAACACGAGCAGGCCGATGTCTTCGCGGTTGATGCCCGTCACGACGACGTCCTGCACGTACGGGGCGCCGCTCGACACCGCGTTCGCGCGCAACGGCCCGACGCTGACGAACGTGCCGCTGCCGAGCTTGAAATCCTCCGTCAGCCGCCCGTCGAATTGCAGCCCGAATTCCGGCCGTCCCGGATCGGCGAACACCGCCGCGTCGCCGCTGCGGTAATAGCCTTCGTCGTCGAACACATCGCGCGGATCGACGTCCGCGTGCCAGTAGCCGCGCATCACGTTCGGCCCCTTGAAGCGCAGCTCGAGCTTGCCGCCGGACGGCGCGAGCTTCACGTCGCAACCGGGCGCGGGCAGGCCGATATAGCCGGAGCGCATCAGCGGCCCCGTCGTAAACAGGCACGACGGCGACGTTTCGGTCATGCCGAGCCCGGCCATGATCCGGATCCGCTCGCCGCAATGCGTGCCGGTCACACGGTCGAGCCGGTCCCAGGCAGCCTGCGACAGCCCCGCACCGCCGAAGAAGTACAGTTTCACGCGCGAGAAGAACGTGTCGCGCAGCTCGGCATCGCGCTCGAGTGCGGCGGTCAGTTCTTCCCAGCCTTTCGGCACGTTGAAGTAGATCGTCGGCGCGATCTCGCGCAGGTTGCGCACCGTTTCGTCGAAGCGGCCGGGCACCGGGCGCCCGTCGTCGATATACAGCGTGCCGCCGTTGTAGAGCGCAATGCCGAGGTTGTGACTGCCGCCGAACGTGTGATTCCAGGGCAGCCAGTCGACCAGCACCGGCGGCTCGCGCGTCAGCTCGGGCATCGTCTGGCGCAGCATCTGCTGGTTGCTGCACAGCATCCGGTGCGTGGTCGGCACGGCCTTCGGCCGCTTGGTCGACCCCGACGTGAACAGAATCTTCGCAAGATGGTCGGGGCCGATCGCCGCATGGCGCGCGTCTATCGTGCGCGGTTCGGTAGCCAGCAGACGCGACAGCGGCACGGCGTGGTCCGTCGCGTCGGCATCGCGCCCGACGATCAGCGTCGCGTCGGCCGGCCGCGCCGCGTCGAGTGCGCGGGCGAACGCCGCGCGATCGGCGACGAACACCGCGCCCGGCCGCAGCACGTCGAGCGTGTGGCGCAGCTTGCCGTAGTCGGTGGACACCAGCGAGTAGGCGGGAGAGATCGGCGCGTACGGCACGCCGGCCAGCATCGCCGCGAACATCAGCTGCAGGTGTTCGAGATCGTTGCCGGACAGCACCGCGAGCGGACGCTCGACCGACAGGCCGAGATCGACGAGGCCCTGCCCGAGCGCGCGTGCGCGTTCGAGCATCTGCGCGTACGTGATCTCGATCCAGCGGCCGCCGTCGTCGCGTCGCGCGGCCAGCACGCGGTCGGGGTAGGCCTGCGCGCCGTTGACCAGGCAGTCGGTCAGCCGCTCCGGGTAGGCGCCGAGCGGTTCGCGCGCACGCAGGTGCCAGGTGCCGTCCTCGGAGCGGTGCATGTCGGCGGCGCCTTCGGCCACCGCCGCCGCGCGGTAGCGCACATCGGCCACGCCGCGCGCGGCGTCGTGAGGAGCTTGGGATACGTTCATCGTCGCGTCGCTCATATCGGATAGTGACGCGGCGTGGTCTGCACGGTGATCCAGCGCAGCTCGGTGAATTCGGCGATCGACGCGCGGCTGCCGAAGCGGCCATAGCCGCTCGCCTTCGTGCCGCCGAACGGCATCTGCGCTTCGTCGTGCACGGTCGGGCCGTTGATGTGGCAGATCCCCGACTCGATCCGCCGTGCCACCGCCATGGCGCGTGCGACGTCTCGGCTGAACACGCTCGCGGACAGCCCGAACTCGCTGTCGTTCGCAAGCTCGACCGCTGCGTCATCGCTGTCCGCGCGCAGGATCGCGACGACCGGCGCGAACGACTCCTCGCGGTACAGACGCATCTCGGGCGTCACGCCGTCGACGATCGCGGGCTGCATCGTCGCGCCTTCGACGCGACAGCCTAGCGGCAGCCGCGCGCCGTGCGCACGCGCGTCCTCGACCAGCGCCGCCGCGCGCTGGGCCGCAGACGCATCGATCATCGTGCCGAGCGGATGGCCTGCCCGCGGATCGCCCGCGACCAGCAGGCGCGCCTTCGCGGCAAGCCGCTCGACGAGCGCATCGGCGATCGGCCGCGCGGCGATCACGCGCTCGGTCGACATGCAGATCTGCCCCTGGTTGAAGAACGCGCCGAACGCGATCGCATCGACCGCCGCGTCGAGATCGGCATCGTCCAGCACGAGGACGGGCGCCTTGCCCCCGAGCTCGAGCAGCACCGGCTTCAGGTGCGCGGCGGCGTGGCGCGCGATGATGCGCCCGACGTGGGTCGATCCGGTGAAATTGATGCGCTTCACGTGCGGATGCGCGATCAGCCGCTCGACGAGCGCCGGCGCGTCGGCCGCCGCGTGCGTGATCACGTTGACGACGCCCGCGCCGAGTCCCGCTTCGTCGAGCACCGCACCGATCAGCGCATGCACGCCGGGGCACGCTTCGGACGCCTTCAGCACGACCGTGTTGCCGCAGGCGAGCGGCATCGCCAATGCACGCGTACCGAGGATCACCGGCGCGTTCCACGGCGCGATGCCGAGCACCACGCCGCACGGCGCGCGCATCGCGAGCGCCAGATTGCCGGGCACGTCGGACGGGATCACGTCGCCGGCGATCTGCGTGGTCATCGACGCAGCCTCGCGCAGCATGTTCGCCGCGAGCGTGACGTTGAAGCCGATCCAGCCCGGCGTCGCGCCCGTTTCGGCAACGCCGGCTGCGACGAAGGCGTCGATGCGCGCGTCCATCAGGTCGGCGGCCTTCAGCAGCAACCGGCGGCGCGCTGTCGGCGCGAGCGCCGCCCATGCGGGAAAGGCACGATGCGCGGCGTCGATTGCCGCGTCGGCGTCGGCGAGGTCGGCCGCCGGGGCGCGCGATGCGAGCGCGCCCGTCGCGGGATCGAGCCGGTCGAAGGTGCGGCCGTCGCGTGCGGCGCACCACTCGCCGGCGATCAGCATGTATCTGTCGGTCATGTCGTCTCCTGCCCTGTCTCTTCCGGTCGGGTCAGCGCTTGTACGCTTGCAGGCCGGGCTTGATCGTCTTGTCGTCGAGGAACTGCCTGAGCCCCTGTTCGCGCCCCTGTTCCGGATCGCGCAGTTGCGCCTGGTCCAGCTTCGCGTACAGATAATCTTCGCATTGCTCCCACGTCAGCTCGCGCGAACGCTTGAAGCCGTGCTTGGCCGCGCGCAGCACGACCGGATTCTTGTCCATCAGCCGCGCGGCGAGCGCGATCGTCGCGTCGCGCAGCCCGGCGAGCGGCACGCTGCTGTTCACGAGCCCCATGTCGGCCGCCTCCACGCCGGTGAACGTGTCGCCGGTCATGATGTAATGCAGCGCGCGGCGGTGTCCGACCGTGTCGGCCATCGCCTTGCTGACAAGATTGCCGGGCGGGATGCCCCAGTTGATCTCCGACAGCCCGAACACGGCTTCGTCGGCGGCAATCGCGAGATCGCACGCGACGAGCGGCGAGAAGCCGCCGCCGAAACACCAGCCGTTCACCATCGCAATGGTGGGCTTGGCGTACATGCGCAGGCGGCGCCATTGCCATTCCGACGCGTCGCGCCGCACCTTTTCCTGCAGCGCTTCCGGGCCGCCATCGATCTCGCGGAAGTATTCCTTCAGGTCCATGCCGGCCGTCCACGCGGCACCGGCTCCGGTGAGAACGAGCACTTTCGCCTCGTCGTCGAACTCGACCGCGTCGAGTACCTGCAGCATCTCCTGATTGAGCGTCGGGCTCATTGCATTGCGCTTTTCCGGGCGGTTCAGCGTGACCCACGCGATGCCGGCCTCCACCTTCACTTCGACGGTCTGCCAGCGCTTGTCGTACTTGCTCATGTGTTTTCCTGGTTTGCGTTGCTGTGCGATTCGGCACGCAGCATTCCTGCTGCGGACGGCTTCATTTAATATCAGGCTACCTGATATATCAAGCGGTATTCGCGGCGGTGTAAACCCGTATCGGGATGTCATGGAGAAGGCGGGCGCGAACAGGCGCCCGGCAGTTGCGATGGAGGGGAGAGGGGCTGCCGTTGCCGGCGGGAAGGTCAGCCGCGCAGGTTGCGCGCGAAGATTTCCAGCACGCGTTGCACGTGCACGGCGTCGTCGGCGCAGAAATCGCCGAGCATGGTCGTTTCGAGCGGGCGCAGCACGGTTTCGCATTCGCGCAGCATGGCCGCGCCTGCGTCGGTCAGCGTCAGCAGGATCACGCGGCCGTGCGACGGATCGGCCTCGCGCGTAACGAAGCCGCGGCGCGCCATCACGCTCATCACCTCATTTGCCGATTGCGGCGTGATGAACGAGCGCTCCGCAAGCTGTGCGTTCGACGATGCGCCACGTGCTTCGAGCACGGATAGCGCCGTGTATTGTGCAAGCGTGATGCCGAGCGGCGCGAGCGCGTCGGTCATGTGGCGGCGCAGTAGCCGGTCGAGAGCGCCGATCGCGTAGGTCAGGCGCTGCGGGATACGCGCCTTCGGCTTGTCGCCGGCTGCTGCCTGAGTGGCGGTCTTCGCGGTGCGCTTCGGGTTCGCAGGTTTGGTCGAGGTGGAGCTCATGGGGCGGGCAGGGTGGGGTTGCGAGCCATCTTACCAGCAGGGATTGCCCGGGCTCGCGGCGCAGATTCGCCATCGATGACGCGTCGAGCGCGGTTCGCTGGCCGGAGCCGGCGCCCTGAGCCGCACCACCTGAGCGCTATCAACATGTCGCGATGGGCGGCGGCGGACGCCGCGACACTCGGATCGCCACCTGCTCGCGCAAGTACGCGACCAGCGTCTCTCGCATGGGGTGCTCGACGAACGGGTTGCGTCGCAGGACAGCGTGTAACGAACCGGTCCAATTGATTGGATGCATAGACGCTCGCTGATTAACGCGAAATCGATGTCAGTGTGACCTGAGCCGCATCATGGAGACAACCGGCAAGGGCCGGCGCCGCGTTAATTGTTGCCTGCGAGAGCGCGCAGCGCGCCGAGGCCGATCCCCGGATCATGCAAGCGCAATGGGATGCAAAAAAATGAAGAGCAAGAGGCGCGAGCATCGGGTCGCTGCCTCTCCGATCTTTACGATCCGATACGTCTGGATGTTTGAGAAAGGTCGTGACTTTCAGTTTTTTGCGAATGCTAGAGTGCGATGAACGCCCAGAAGAACATGGGGCAAAAAGTCGGGACTTTTTTGGACGGCGAGAACGGCACATGAATCAACGGCAGATCGAGGCGTTCCGGCTGGTGATGCTGCGCGGCTCGATGACGGTTGCCGCCGACGAGATGGGCACCTCGCAGCCGAGCGTGAGCCGGCTGATCGCGGAGCTGGAGGCGGCCACCGGGCTCGCGCTGTTCGTGCGGCAGGGCGGCCGGATTCGCGCGACCGATGCGGGCACGGCGTTCTATCACGAGGTCGAACGCAGCTTCGTCGGGCTGGAGAAGCTGGTGCAGGCGGCCCGCGAGATCAACCAGCTCGGCAGCGGGCGGCTGCGGCTGGTGGCGGCGCCGATCATGGCGCTGTCGTTCCTGCCGGGCGTGATCGAGGATTTTCTGGCCGAGCACCCGCGCGTGGCGGTGTCGCTCGAAATGCGCAGCGAAAGCACGATTCAGCGCTGGGCCTCGTCGTCGAACTGCGATATCGGCTTCTCCACCACTCTGCCCGACGTGGTCGGCGTGACCAGCACCGACCTGTACCGGCTGCCCGGCCTGTGCGCGCTGCCGGCGGGGCACGCGCTGGCAGCGCGCAAGCGGATCGCGGCGGCCGACCTGCGCGGCGAGCGGCTGATCCTGCCGTCGTATGCCGACGACACGCGCGCGGCCGTCGATCGCGTGCTGCGCCGGGCGCGCGCCGACCAGGTGGCGGCGATCGAGACACCTTACGGCGCGACGATCTGCGCGCTGGTCGCGCGCGGGCTGGGCATCGGCATCGTCAACCCGCTGGCGGTGGAGGACACCAACCCGGCGCGCATCGTGTTCCGGCCGTTCTCGAAGGACATCGTGTTTCGCGGCTTCACGGTGTGCCCGCAGTGGCAGCAGGAGAAGCCGGTGGTGCGCGCGTTCCTGGCGATGGCGCACGCGCGCATGGAAAAGATCGTGCGGGGGCTGCGGTAGCGGCGCGGCGGGCGATCGAAGCGCCCGGCGGAAACGTCTGATGAAATGCTGCGGATACCTATTCGAACCGGTGCGCCGCGCGTGGATAGGGATAGTCGGCCAACATATCCCTAAAAACAGCCAAGCTTTGTGCCGCCGGCGCCGCCCGGTGCGATACTGCCGCTCATTACATTCGCATCGGGAACGGGGATGAATACGACGCAGAACATGGGCGTCTTTGTGCGGGTGGCCGAAACCGGCAGCTTCACGGCGGCCGCCACGATGTTGCGCACCTCCACCGGGCAGGTGTCGCGCGCCATCTCCGATCTGGAGCAGCACCTGAGCACGCGCCTGCTGCAACGCAATACGCGGCGCATGTCGCTGACCGAGGCCGGCGAGCGCTACCTGGTGCATTGCCGGAAGATCCTGGCCGACCTCGAATTCGCCGAGGCCGAGCTGCTGACCGGGCAGCGCGCGCCGATCCCGGACGGCCCGCTGCGGATTCACTCGATGACGAGCTTCGGCACGCATTACCTGGTGCCGCTGATCGCCGAGTTCTCGCGCAGCTTTCCGCGCGTGCGGATCGACCTGACGCTGGCCCAGCAGCCGGTGGATTCGCTCGACGAGATGCACGACTGCGCGTTCATCGTCTCGAACGTGCTGCCCGAGCCCGGCCCGGGCACCCAGCGGCTCGGCGAGATCGCCTGCATCGTGTGCGCCGCGCCGTCCTATCTGGATGCGCACGGCACGCCCGAGCGGCCGTCCGACCTGAGCGATCACGCGTGCCTGCAACTGCGCGCGCCGGGCATTCCGGCGATCGACTGGCGCTTCGACGGCCCCGACGGCGTCGAGCGCGTGCAGTTCGACCGCTATCCGTTCGTCATCAACGTGGCCGATTCGATGACGGTGGCGATCCGCGAGGGCATGGGCATCGGCCTGCTGCCGGCCTCGTTCGCGCTGAACGGCCTGCGCGACGGCTCGCTGCGCCGCCTGCTGCCGGGCTACACGATGGCGTCGATGAGCGTGGATATCGCCAGCACGCCGCACCGGCTGCTCAATGCGCCGCTGAACGCGTGGCTCGATTTCCTGCCCGAGCGGCTCTCGGCGCGGCTGGCGCAGGACGCCGAGGCGCTGCGCGGCGACACCGGCGGCCCCGAGGCCGTCGCGCGTGCCTGAGCGTATGCCTGAGCGCCGCCGCGCGCCCGGACGTCGGCCGTCATGAGGCAACCCGCTTACGCGCAGCTTCCGGCCGGATTCGATCCGGACTGCTACGCGGCGAGCGCGGTGGCGATGCAAGTGGACGTGCGCGACAACGAGATCGAGCAGCCGTTCCATCGCCACCGGCGCGGCCAGCTCGTGATCGCGCGGCGCGGCTTCGTGACCTGCCTGGTCGAGCGCGGCGTGTGGGTCGTGCCGCATGGCTGCGGCGTGTGGATTCCGGGCGGCATGCCGCACAGTAACCGCGTGGCGGCGGACGGCGAGATCGCCTTGCTGTTCGTCGAGCCGGGCACGGCGCGCATGCCCGATGCCTGCTGCACGTTCGCGATTCCGGCGCTGATCCGCGAGTTGATCGCCTATCTGGCGGCGCGTCCGCACGACTACGAGCCCGACAGCGCCACCGGCCGCGTGGCGGGCGTGCTGCTCGAACAGCTCGGCTCGATGCCGGTCGAGGATCTGCATGTGCCGATGCCGCCGAAGCGGCAGTTGCGCAAGATCGCCACCGCGCTGGTCAAGGACCCGGCCAACCGCGCGACGGTGGGCGAGTGGGCGCGGCAGGTGGCGCTCGGCGAGCGCACGCTCGCGCGGCTGGTGCTGGCCGAAACCGGCATGACGTTCGGCCGCTGGCGCCGCCAGTTGCATATCGTGACGGCGATTCAGAAGCTGTCGGCCGGGATGCCCGTGCAGCGCGTGGCGGCCGAGCTGGGCTATGAATCGGTCAACGCGTTCATCACGATGTTCAAGAATGCGTTGGGGCGTACGCCGGGGCATTATTTGCCGCGCAAGACGCGTGAATGATGGGGCGGTTGATGGTGTGCTTGATGACGCGATCTCGAACGCCGGGTTCGCGAACGATGGCAGCGCGCCTTACCCTGTACCGCGCCCAGGCACAAAGCACCGCGCACCGAGCGATCCCCGTGCGCACGATGCGCGCCGATGGCAGAATCGACCCGGTCGAAGCGCGCGTGGCCGTGGACACGCTGCTCGAATCCACGTTGCCGAGGCCGGGCGGTGCGACCCTCCGGTCCTGAACGCCGTCTCGTGCAAACCTCAGCGCAAGCCGCTTCGATTTCCCCAGCCCTTTGACGCCCGACACCGCCATGCCCTTCGATCCCGATCTCGTGACCGCCTTCGCGCCCACCGGCACCGTGCGCGCCTCCATCAACCTCGGCAATCCGATCCTCGCGAACCGCGATGCGGCGACCGGCGAACCGGTCGGCGTGTCGGTCGATCTGGCGCGCGCGTTCGCGGCGGAGCTGGGCGTGCCGCTCGAACTCGTGGTGTTCGATGCGGCCGGCAAGTCAGTGGAGGCGGTCAGCGACGGGCGCGCCGATTTCGGCTTCTTCGCCGTCGATCCGAAGCGCGGCGAGACGATCGCGTTCACCGAGCCGTACGTGCTGATCGAAGGCTGGTATCTGGTGCGCGACGCCTCGCCGATCCGCACCAACGCCGACGTCGATCAGGCGCAGCATCGCGTGGCCGTGGGACAGGGCAGCGCCTACGATCTGTTCCTCACGCGCGAGTTGAAGGCCGCGCAGATCGTGCGTGCACCCACCTCGCCGGCCGTGGTGCAGACCTTCCTCGATCGCGACCTGGAGGTGGCCGCCGGCGTGAAGCAGCAACTGGAAGCCGATACGGCGCATCTGCCGGGCGTGCGTTTGCTCGACGAGCGCTTCATGGTGATCCGGCAGGCGATGGGCGTGGCGCGTGCGCGCGGCGAGCGGGCGGCCGAGGCGCTGGGCCGCTTCGTTGAGGCGCACAAGCGCTCGGGCTTCGTCGAAGCGGCGCTGGCGCGTCACGGCATTCAGGGCGCGTCGGTCGCGCCGTTGGTGTAACGCCATGAGCGATTCGGCTTACGGCTTCGACGTGTTCGGACGGCATGTCGCGATCGTCCGGCAGGACGGCGTGTGGCGGGCGTTCGATCTGGGAGCGGACGGCAAGCGGCGGCGCGCCGATTTCGAGGTCCCGGCGTTCATCGAGGCCGACGAACTGGCGCAGTATCTCGGCGACTTGTTCCACGAGAACGCCACGCCCGCGCGCGGCGAGGTGCGGCCGTTGCGGCTGGGCAGCGCCGTTTAGACGAGTAGCGGCCTGGCGAACCGCCGAACCGCCGAATCGCAGAACCGCCAAGCGGCCAAGCCGAGCCGTCAAGCCAAGTCATGCGGCGCCGACCGCACCGCTGTCCTGAAATCGCTCGAACGCGCCGAGCAGCCGATTACGCAACGCAGCCAGCGCCGGCCCGCGGCGATCACGCGGGCGCGGCAGATCCACCGCGAACGCATCCTCCACCCGCCCCGGGTTCGCAGCCAGCAGCACCACGCGATCGCCCAGATACAGCGCCTCGTCGAGATCGTGCGTGACCAGCACCGCAGCCATGCCATGCCGCTGCACGACGTCGAGCAGCAGCGTTTGCAGGCGCATGCGCGTGAGCACGTCCACGGCGCTGAACGGCTCGTCGAGCAGCAGCAGGTCCGGTTCCCCGAACAGCCCGCGCGCGATCGCCGCGCGCTGCGCCATGCCGCCCGACAGCGCGGCCGGCAAGGCCGCCGCCGAACCATCCAGCCCGACCTCCGCGAGCAGGCGCGCCACCTCGGGCGCGCGCCCGCCATGGAGGCCGGCCGCGAAGCCGACGTTGTCGGCCACCGTCAGCCACGGCAGCAGCCGAGGCTCCTGGAAGATCACGCCGATTCGCGCCGACGGCCCGTCGAGCGGCGCGCCGTCGAGCCGCACGCTGCCGCGATAATCGCCGTCGAGGCCGGCCAGAATCCGCAGCAAGGTGCTCTTGCCGCAGCCGCTCGGGCCGACCACGCAGACGATCTCGCCGCGCGCTACCTGCAGCGGCACGTCGGCCAGCACGGCGCGCGCGCCGTAATGCTTGCGCGCCACGCGCGCGTCGAGCAGCGGGGCGGCGCTCATCGCGCCTCCCGGCGCGGCGCGCCGTCGAAACTGTCGCGCCAGGCCAGCCAGCGCGTCTCGATGCGGCGCATCGCGCCGTCGGTCAGCTTGCCGAGCAGTGCGAGCAGCAGGATCGCGCCGAACACCAGGTCCGGCCGGCCGGTTTCGCGGCCGTCGCTGAGCAGGAAGCCCAGCCCCCGCGTGGCGGCGATCAGCTCGGCCGCCACCATGAACATCCACGCGAGGCTCAGGCCGGTGCGCAGCCCGGTGACGATCTGCGGCAGCGCGGCCGGCAGCAGGATTCGGCGGAACAGCGCGAACGCGCCGAGCCGGTAGACGGCCCCGAGTTCGACCAGCTTGCGGTCCACGCCGCGAATGCCGGCCACCACCGCCAGATGCACGGGAAAGAACGCGCCGATCGCGATCAGCACGATCTTCGGCGCTTCGTCGATGCCGAGCCAGAGCAGCAGCACCGGCACCCACGCGAGCGACGGGATCGAGCGCAGCGCCTGGAAGCTCGGTTCGAGCAGCGCGTCGATGCGGCGGCTCAGGCCCATCGCCGCACCGATCGCGAGCGCCAGCGCCGAGCCGGCCGCGAAGCCGAGCGCGACGCGCAGGCTGCTCGCGCCCACGTGGCGCAGCACGCGCGCCAGGCCCATCTGCTCGAGCGAGGCGAGGATCTCGCTGGGCGCGGGCACCAGATGATCGGGCAGCCAGCCGGCGCGCACCGCGAGTTCCACCAGCGCGAGCGCCGCGAACGGCAGCGCGAAGCCGGCGAAGCGCCAGGCGCGTAGCGGATCGCGCCGGGCGGCCGGGGTGTTGGGAACAACAGCCTGCGCGGATTCGGCCGGCGCGCGGGGCGCCAGCGTGTCGCGGCGGGCGGCGGTGTCGCGCATCGTCAATGCGCGGCCGCGACCAGCGGGCGAGCGAACGACGGATCGATCAGCGCGTCGACGATCTTCGCCGGATCGACACCGGGCTTGACCAGTTGCTCGTCGGTCAGCACCGGCGCGGCGGCCTTCAGCGCGACGCGCTGCACGTCGCCCGGCACCGGATCGCTGAAATCGTTGCGCTGCAGTTGCAGCTTCGCCACCGGCAGCGACACCTTCGATTCGTCGGCGACGATCTTCGCGGTGTCGTCCGGGTGCGCGACGATCCACAGCCGCGCCTTCTCGTACACCTTCAGCACGCGCGTGACGGCCTGCGGATACTGGCTCGCGAATGCCTCGCGCACGTTCAGGAATCCGTAGGTATTGAAGCCGACGTTGCGGTACAGCAGGCGCGCGCCGTCGTCCACCTGCGCGGCGGCCATGTGCGGATCGAGGCCGGCCCAGGCGTCCACCTGGCCGTTGGCGAGCGCGGTGCGCCCGTCCGGGTGTTGCAGGTTGACGAGTTCGACGTCGTCGCGCGACAGGCCCACCGTATGCAGCGCGCGCAGCGTGAACAGGAACGGATCGGTGCCGCGCGTGGCCGCGATCTTCTTGCCCTTGAGGTCGGCCAGCGTCTTGATCGGCGAATCCTTGCGCACCACCAGCGCGGTCCACTCGGGCCGCGAGAACACGTAGACGGCGTGGATCGGGTTGCCGTTGGCGCGGCCCAGCACGGCCGCGAGGCCGGCCGTCGAGCCGAAATCCACCGCGCCGCTGTTCAGGTATTCGAGCGCGCGGTTGCTGCCGAGGCTCAGCACCCAGCGGATTTCGGTGTGGTCGGGCTTGAACGCGTCCTCGAGCCAGCCGAAATGGCGGATCACGAGGCTTTCGGGCGAATAGTAGGCGTAGTCGACGCGGATTTCGGCGGGCGCGGCGGCGGGTTTGGCGGCCACGTCGGCGGCCTGCGCGGCCGGGGCGGCGGCGATCGAACCGAGGGCGGCGAGCGCGCCGATCGTCAGGGCCGCGCGACGCAGCGCGCGAGTCCAGGACAGCTTCATGGAATGGTCTCCGGGCAGGCGGCGGGATGCCGCTGATCAAGCAGGATGACCTTTCAATGTACGCAAGCGCGGGCGCTGCGCGAACCAAGAAATCGTCGCTAGGAAAGCGCGCCGCGTGATAAGGGCGGCCGCCAGCAGATTCGCCGGAGGCACGGTATCGTGAGCGCTCCGCCAACCCGACGCCGCGCGCGCGGCGACCGACGATGACCCGCAAACGACAACTGCACCTGGGCGCCTTCATGCGCCCGGTGAGCCTGCATACCGGCGCATGGCGCCATCCCGATGCCTGGCCCGACGCGAACTTCAACCTCAAGCACCTGGTGCATTGCGTGCAGACGCTCGAGCGCGCAAAGTTCGATGCGTTCTTCATGGCCGATCACCTCGCCGTGCTGAACATGTCCACGCAGGCGCTCAAGCGCAGCCACACCGTGACCTCGTTCGAGCCGCTCACGCTGCTGTCGGCGCTGGCGATGGTGACCGAGCGGATCGGGCTGGTGGCCACCGCCTCGACCAGCTTCGAGGCGCCGTATCACGTCGCGCGCCGCTTCGCCTCGCTCGACCACCTGAGCGACGGGCGCGCGGGCTGGAACCTCGTGACCACCTCGAACCCCGACGCCGCGCTGAACTTCGGCCTCGACGAGCACCTGGAGCACGACGCGCGCTACCGCCGCGCGCGCGAATTCTTCGATGCCGTCACGGGCCTGTGGGATAGCTGGGCCGACGACGCGTTCGTGCGCGACGTGGGCAGCGGCCTGTACTTCGACCCGGAGAAGCTGCACGTGCTCGGCCATCGCGGCGAGCATTACGCGGTGCGCGGGCCGCTGAACATCGCGCGGCCCGTGCAGGGCTGGCCGGTGGTGGTGCAGGCCGGCTCGTCGGAGGCCGGCAAGCAACTGGCGGCCGAGACGGCCGAGGCCGTGTTCACGGCGCAATCGTCGCTGGCGTCCGGCAAGCGTTTCTATGCCGACGTGAAGGGCCGCCTCGACCGGCTCGGCCGGCCGCGCGAGCACCTGAAGATCCTGCCCGGCGCGTTCGTGGTGGTGGGCGATTCGATCGACGAGGCGCGCGAGAAGCGCGCGTTTCTCGATACGCTCGTGCACGACGACAGCGGCTTCGCCTCGCTGTCGATCGCGCTCGGCCACGACGTGTCGGGCTTCGATCCCGACGCGCCGCTGCCCGAGATCCCCGAAAGCAATGCGAGCCACACGTCGCGGCAGCGCGTGCTCGACCTGGCGGCCGGCGGCTTGAGCGTGCGCGAGCTGGCGCAGCGGGTGGGCGGCTATTCGGGGCTGGAATTCGTCGGCACGCCGGCCGACATCGCAGATTCGATGCAGCAGTGGCTGGAGGAGGAAGGCTCGGATGGCTTCAACGTGATGTTCCCGTACCTGCCGGGCGGGCTCGACGATTTCGCGCTGAAGGTGGTGCCCGAGCTGCAGCGGCGCGGAATCTTCCGGCGCGAGTACGAAGGCACGACGCTGCGCGAGCATCTGGGCTTGCCGAGGCCGGAGAACCGGTTTTTCCCGGGGTGAAATTCGGTTGCCGGACGTTCGATGACTTGATCGGGTGACGGAATTTCCGCACCCCGAAGTGGCCGGCGAGCGCGCGCCGTGGCGGCGGCGCGCAAGGCTCGACCGCATGGCCCGCTTTTTGCACTGTAGTGCTCCGCGAAACCGGCCCGCACCGTCCAACCGCGGTGCGCCGGGGCGCGCCGGCCCGAGCCGGTGTGCAGGAATGTCGCTGCCGTGCGACGCGTTTGTATTTTTTACGCGTGCTCGGCCGACGCCGGCCCTCGACCCCATCAGTCAACGGAATCCGCCATGTTCATGAACGAGTGGTTTTTGCGGCGCGCACTGGCCATCGCCTGCACGCGACAGGTCGGCACGGCGGATCGCGTCGGCCGCCCCCAGGTGATCGCCTATCTGGCCGAACGGGCCACGGCCGGGCCGCGCATGCTGGTGACCGGCCTGAGCGGCGATACGGTGGCGGCGCTTGGCGGCGAGCAGCCGAGCGAGGCGGCGCAACCGGTGTCGATGGCGCTACCCGAGGCGGCGCGCCGCAAGATCCGCTACGTGGTGCATGTACGTCGCCACATGTTCCACGAGCGCCGCGCCTGGCGCGTGGTGCTCGGCACGCGGCTGCAGACCTACCGGCTGGCCGCCTGGCTCGGCGACCTGCGGCTGCGCGGCTTCTGGCTCGCCAACCCGCTGCGGGCGGCGCGCATGGAAGTGCTGGCGCGCATCGCGGCACTGTCGGCCGAGCTGTCCGATGCGGTGGCGCCGCGCGCGCTGCTGGCGCTGGCCGATTGGCCCCAGGTGCCGCGCGACGCGGCGGTGGACGAGCGGCATCGCTATCTCGACCGCACGCTCGCCGTGCTGGTGGCGTCGGGCTTCATCCGCAAGACGGAGGCGGGCGGTTTCGAAGTGCAGCCGCGCGGCGCCGAGGCGCTCGAACGCTACGACGCCGATTTGCAGCGTCACAGCCACCGCGTGTCGATGCGGCGCGCGCTGAACGTGCTGGTGGTGGCGTCCGGCATCGCCGCGCTGGAGGCGGGCGGTACGGGCGTGGCGCCGCCCGCGCCGGTCGCCAGCGGGATCGGCGCCGAGATGTCGTGCTCGCCGGGGGCCGGCTGCGGCAGTTGCAACAGCCTCTCCGGCAACGCGAACGGCAACGCCAACAGCAGCAACGACAGCGGCGACGATGCTGCCGCCGCTCCGCTCGCACTGCAAACCGCGCACCGGCTGCACGGTCAGGCGCGCCGCCATCGGCCGTCTCGCGGCCCGGTGGTCACGCGCGACGATCACGCATTGCCGTCGCCCGATCTCGATGCGCCGTCCGTGCTCGCCCCGGCGCTCGTGGTGCCGGCGCGCGTGCGGGCCGCCGTGGCGCAACAGCATGCGTGACACATCGTGAAGGGGATTCCGGGCGTCGACGTGTCCGCTCCCCTCACCCCTGCGCGTTCACGTACTTGAACGTGCCCTGCGCGCTGGCGATCAACAGCGTGCCATCCACCCAGGCCTCGGCCCGCGCGAAGAAAATCGAGCGGCCCGCGCGCTCCAGGATGCCCTTGCCGACCACCCGCGAGCCGAGCCCCTTGTCGAGATAGTTGACGGTCAGCGACAACGTGAAGCCGTGCCGAATGGGCGTGTCCGGCGGCGTGAACAGCCCGGCATAGCCGGCGGCGGCGTCGAGCAGCGTCGCGATCGCGCCGCCTTGCAGCACGCCTTGCCGGTTGAGCTTGCGCCCGTCGATCGGCATGCTGATTTCGGCATAGCCGTCGCGCCAGGCGTCGAGTTGCGCGCAGAGGGATTCCAGGAACGGGTTGTCTTCGAAGAGTCGGGACATGGGCGGTGACGGCGAGGTGAGCGGGTGAATCGGACGGTGGGCCATTGTAAGGCGATCGTCCGCGCCGCTTACTCCGGCTCGCCGTGCAGCTCGATCCGGTTGCGCCCGCGCGCCTTGGCCCGATACAGCGCCTTGTCGCAGCGCGACAGCACCTGATCGACGCCGAGGTCGGCCGCCGTCATGCGGTCCACGCCGATGCTGACGGTCAGCCCGACGCACTGTCCCGCGAATTCGAGCGGCGACGCGCCGATGTGGCGTTGCAGCCGTAGCCCGAACGCCATCGCCGCCTCGATGCCGAGGCCCGGCAGCACGATCGCGAATTCCTCGCCGCCGATTCGCCCGACGATATCGGCGCTGCGCGCCGCGTCGCGCATCAGGCGTGCGAAATGGCGCAGCGCGTGATCGCCGAGCGCGTGGCCCCAGCGGTCGTTCAGCGATTTGAAGTGGTCGAGGTCGAGCATCAGCACGGCCGCCTCGCCGTGACCCGCGCGCCGCAGGCGCTCCAGCTCCGAGGCGCTTTGCGCGAGGAAATCGCGCCGGTTCGCCAGCTCGGTCAGGTGATCGATGGTGGCCAGTTCGTGCAGCTCGGCCTCGATCCGCTTGCGCTCGGTGGTGTCGGACACGAAGCCGTGCCACAGCGTGCCGCCGTCGGGCAGCCGCTGCGGCCGCGCCTCGCCGTGCCGCCAGCGCAGCCCCTGGCGCGGCAGCAGCACGCGGTATTCGAGCCGCCACGGCGTGAGCGTCGCGGCCGATTCGCGCAGCGATTGCCGGTACATCGCGAGGTCGCGCGGGTCGATGCGCGCGTCGACCGACTCGGCGTCGATCGCGGCTTGCGCGGGATCGAGTTCGTAGATCTGCTCGATGCCGCGGCTCACGTAGCTGAACTGCGGGCGGCCGTCGGCCGGCTCGCGATACTGGAACACCAGCCCGTCGACCTCGTCGGTCAGGTTGGTGATCAGGTCGATGCTCTGCTGGAGCCGCGCGGCGGTTTCGCGCAGCGCGGTGATGTCGGTGGTCGCGCCGACCATGCGCAGCGCGCGGCCCGCGCCGTCGCGGCCGACCACCTTGCCGCGGCTGCAGATCCACTTGTAGCGGCCGTCCTTGCAGCGAATGCGGTGCTCGACCTCGTAGCGGTCGGAGCCGCCCTCGAAATGCCGGCGCATCTGCGCCTGCACGTAGGCGCGATCGTCGGGATGCAGGCGGTCCACGGCGTCCTCGATGCGCGTGCTCAGTTCGTGCGGCGCGTAGCCGAGGATCGCCTTCCATTCAGACGAATAGCGGATCTCGCCGGTGGCGATGTCGCGATCCCAGATGCCGGTGCCGCTGCCGTTCAGCGCCAGCGCGACGAGGTCGTGGGCGAACGGTGCGCACGCAACCGGTTCGGCGCCGGGGGGCGCGCAAGCGGGTTCCCGCAGCGCGCGTTCGAGCGCGGCGCTGGCGAGCGCGGTGAAATCGTCGAGGGCGGCGAGGGTGTTCGGCGTGTGCGGGGCGGGCGAGATCAGCAGCAGGGCGCCGAGGCGCGTGCCGTCGGCGGCGCGCAACGCGCAGGCGGCGCGCGAGGCGGAGAGTTCGATATCGGGTGCGTGGCTCGCGCGGGTGGCGAACGGGTCGGACGGCAACGGGGCCGGCAGCGTGCCTTCGATGCCGAACAGACAGGGGCCCTCGGCCGCCGACACCACGATCAACGCCGCATCCGCCCCGAAATGCGCGCGTGCCAGACGCAGCAGCGCGGCACATTCGGGATTGACCGGCGGCCCGTCCGCGGGCGCGACCGCGATCTCGTCGGTTTCGGAAATCGGCATACGAAAAGCCCCTGATGCAACCAGGCCGGCGCGAGCGCCCATCGCACGCCGCCGACTTGTTTAGGCTCGCTAATCATAAAGCGGTTTGATGACGGGATGGCCATGTGGCGACGGCGCAGAGAGGTTTCCGTGCGCCGTCGTGGCTGCCGTGCGACGCGGCGCAATGCGGTGAATGCGGCAGGCCCGCGACGGTGGTAAGCGGCGATGCCTGAAGCGGGGCGCTCCCGGCGGCGGCGCGATGCGCTGCGATGCGCCACGCGATGCCGATATAATCGTCGCGCCATTCAACGAGGACATCGCATGAAATCAGTGATCGCCGTACTTGTCGCATCCACCATCGCCACGGCCGCGTTCGCCGCCAACCCCGTCGAGAAGCTGCCGTCCGGCGTGACGGTCGAGACGCTCAAGCCGGGCACCGGCGCGCAACCGACGGCCAGCGACGTGGTCACGGTCAACTATCGCGGCACGCTCGCGAACGGCACCGAGTTCGACGCGTCGGCCAAGCACGGCGGCCCGGCCACGTTCCCGCTCGGGCAGGTGATCCCGTGCTGGACGCAAGGCGTGCAGAAGATCAAGGTGGGCGGCAAGGCCAAGCTGACCTGCCCGGCGGCCACCGCCTACGGCAGCCGCAGCGTCGGCTCGATCCCGCCGAACAGCGACCTGACGTTCGAAGTCGAACTGCTCAGTATCAGCAAGTAAGCCCGATGCCCGGCGAGCCGGGCGTTGGCGCAAGCGGGCCGCCGTGCAACGCGGCGGCCGGCAGTTTCGCGGCGCGGCGTTTCGCGCCGCGTTTTTCGTTTTGGCCCCTATCGTCACCCTCGCATCGGCGCCGCCGCGCCCCGGCCGGGACCCGTTTTTGCGGCTCGCCGGGTACGACCGGTGCGGCCGTTTGCCGGATCGCCGCGCAGGAACGACGGCGCAAGCCTCGAATCGAAGCGTTTCCGGACACGCCCGAAGCCGCGCCGTGAAAGCTGTATGAATATACAGTATAGTGTCTGCCTCGCGCGTCGACCCGGCGAAGCTCTCCCGACCCGCCGCCCAACCTTTTTATACGGACAGGCCAATTGTCATCCAGCCATCTGATCCGCATTCGCGGAGCACGCCAGCACAATCTCAAGAACGTCGATCTCGACCTGCGCACCGGCGAGATGACCGTGGTGACCGGCCCGTCCGGCTCCGGCAAGTCGAGCCTGGTGTTCGACACGCTGTATGCGGAAGGGCAGCGGCGCTACGTCGAAACCTTCAGCGCCTACGCGCGGCAGTTCCTCGACCGGATGGACCGGCCGCAGGTGGACCGCGTGGACGGCGTGCCGCCGGCCATCGCGATCGACCAGACCAACCCGGTGCGCAGTTCGCGCTCGACGGTCGGCACCATGACCGAGCTGAACGATCACCTGAAGCTGCTCTACGCGCGCGCGGCGCAACTGTTCGACCGCGAGAACGCGGAGCCGGTGCGCCATGACACGCCCGAAACCATCTACGCCGAGCTGGCCGCGCGTGCCGAGGCCGACGATCCGCGCCTCGTGCTGACGTTCCCGGTGGAGTTGCCCGATACGGTCACGCCCGAGGAAGTCGAGCAGTGGCTGTCGGCCAGCGGCTACACGCGCGTGCAGGCGCAGCGCGAGGTGGCGTCGCCCACCGGCGCGCGCAAGCTGCTCGACGTGGTGGCCGACCGCTTCCGCCTGAGCCGCGTCGACAAGGCGCGCGTGGTCGAGGCGATCGAGGCCTCGCTCAAGCGCGGCGGCGGCCGCCTCAGCGTGTACGTGCTGCCGAACGACGCCGATAACGCCGGCGACGGCGCACCGGCCGCACCGACCGCCCAACCCGAACCCACCCTCTGGCGCTTCTCCACCGGACTGCACAACCCCGACAGCGACCTGCGCTACGCCGAGCCGCAAGCGGCGATGTTCTCGTTCAACTCGGCCTACGGCGCGTGCGAGGCCTGCCGTGGCTTCGGCCGCGTGATCGGTGTCGATCTCGGGCTGGTGATCCCCGATGCGCGCAAGACGCTCAGCGAAGGCGCGATCAAGCCGATGCAGACGCCCGCCTGGAAGGAGTGCCAGGACGACCTGATGCGCTACGCGGCCAAGGCCGGCATTCGGCGCGGCACGCCGTGGGCCGAGCTGACCGACGCCGAGCGCGACTGGGTGATCAACGGCTCGCCGGACTGGAACGGCAAGTGGCAGACGCATTGGTACGGCGTCAAACGCTTCTTCGGCTATCTCGAAACGAAAGCCTACAAGATGCATATCCGCGTGCTGCTGTCGAAATATCGCAGCTACACGCCGTGCGAAACCTGCGGCGGCGCACGCCTGAAGACCGAATCGCTGCTGTGGCGGCTCGGCTCGCGCGAGAACGCCGACGCCGTGCTCGCGCCGTCGGCGCGCTTCCTGCCGCGCGGCGTGGGCTGGCGCCGCGAGCAGCTGGAAGCGCTGCCGGGCCTGACCGTGCACGACCTGATGCTGCTGCCGATCGAGCGCATTCGCCGCTTCTTCGACGAGATCGCGTTGCCCAGCACGCTGCTCGACGACGCGCTGAAGCTGCTGCTGGCCGAGGTGCGCACGCGCCTGAAGTATCTGTGCGACGTCGGCCTCGGCTACCTGACACTCGATCGCCAGAGCCGCACGCTGTCGGGCGGCGAGGTGCAGCGCATCAACCTGACCACCGCGCTCGGCACCTCGCTGACCAAGACGCTGTTCGTGCTCGACGAGCCGAGCATCGGCCTGCATCCGCGCGACCTGAACCGGATCGTCGAGGCGATGCAGAGGCTGCGCGACGCGGGCAACACGCTGGTGGTGGTCGAACATGATCCGTCCGTGATGCTGGCCGCCGACCGCCTGATCGACATGGGGCCGGGGCCGGGCGAGCGCGGCGGCGCGATCGTCTACGACGGCACGCCGGCCGAGATTCGTTCGGCCGATACGCTGACCGGCGCCTACCTGGGCGGCCGCCGCCACGTCGCGCACGCATCGAACTGGGCGCGCCGCCCGGTGGACGCGAACACGCCGCGCATCGTGCTGGAAGGCGCGAGCGAGCACAACCTGCGCGACGTCACGGTCGAGATTCCGCTGCAACGGCTGGTGTGCCTGACCGGCGTGTCCGGCTCGGGCAAATCCACGCTGCTGCAGGACGTGCTGTATCCGGCCATGTCGCGCCATTTCGGCAAGGCCACCGAGGCGCCCGGCGCGTTCCGTCGCCTGAGCGGCGCCGATCAGGTCAGCGACGTGGTGTTCGTCGATCAATCCCCGATCGGCAAGACCACGCGCTCGAACCCGGCCAGCTACGTGGGCGCGTTCGACGAGATCCGCAAGCTGTTCGCCAAGGCCCCGCTCGCGCTGCAACGCGGCTACGGCGCGGGCGTGTTCAGCTTCAACACCGGCGACGGCCGCTGCCCGACCTGCGGCGGCTCGGGCTTCGAGCACGTCGAGATGCAGTTCCTGAGCGACGTGTACCTGCGCTGCCCCGATTGCGACGGCAAGCGCTACCGCGACGAGATCCTCGAAGTGCGGATCGAGCGCGACGGCCGCGCGCTGAACGTGGCCGACGTGCTGGAGCTGACCGTCAGCGAGGCCGCCGGGTTCTTCGCGGCCGATGCCGAGGTGCTGCGCGTGTTGCAGCCGATCGTCGATGTCGGCCTCGAATACGTGAAGCTCGGCCAGCCGGTGCCGACGCTGTCGGGCGGCGAGGCGCAGCGCCTGAAGCTGGCCGGCTTCCTGGCCGAATCGGCGGTGGCGATCAGCGCGGCCGAGAAGGCCGCCAAGTCGGCGGAATCCGCGAAATCCGCCAAGGCCGGCGCGGCGAAGTCGTCCAAGGCCGAGAAGGCCGGCAAAACGGCCACCGCCGGCCGCCTGTTCATGTTCGACGAACCGACCACCGGCCTGCACTTCGACGACATCGCCAAGCTCATGCAGGCGTTCGGCAAGCTGCTCGCGGCCGGCCATTCGCTGATCGTCATCGAGCACAACCTCGACGTGATCCGCGCGGCCGACTGGCTGGTCGATCTCGGCCCGGAAGGCGGCGACGGCGGCGGCCTGGTGCTGTGCGCCGGCACGCCCGACGACGTCAAGGCCTGCGCCGGCTCGCATACCGGCGTGGCGCTGCTCGAATACGACCGCACCATGGGCCGGCCGGCCGCGCTGGCCGACGAGGGCGTGCCGTTGCAGGCGCGCCTGAAGGCGATGCGCGAGCGCCGCGCGGTGGAGGGCGAGGACGTGGTGCGCATCGTCAACGCGCGCGAGCACAACCTGAAGGCGCTCGACGTCGATATCCCGCACGGCCGCTTCAACGTGATCACCGGCGTGTCCGGCTCCGGCAAATCCACGCTGGCGTTCGACATCCTGTTCCACGAGGGCCAGCGCCGCTACCTCGAATCGCTGAACGCCTACGCGCGCTCGATCGTGCAGCCGGCCGGCCGCCCCGAGGTGGACGCCGTGTACGGCATTCCGCCCACCGTGGCGATCGAGCAGCGCCTGTCGCGCGGCGGCCGCAAGAGCACGGTGGCCACCACCTCCGAGGTGTGGCACTTCCTGCGCCTGCTGTACGTGAAGCTCGGCCTGCAGCACTGCATCCACGACGGCGCGCCGGTCACCTCGCAAACCGTCGATTCGATCGTCGCGCAACTGCTGCGCGATCATCGCGGCGAGCACGTGGGGCTGCTCGCGCCGCTGGTCGTCAACCGCAAGGGCGTGTACACCGACCTGGCGAAGTGGGCCAAGGCGCGCGGCAGCACGCACCTGCGCGTGGACGGCGAATTCGTGCCGGTGGACCCGTGGCCGAAGCTCGACCGCTTCCGCGAGCACACCATCGAGCTGCCGGTGGCGGACCTGGTGGTGTCGCCCGATCACGAGGCCGAACTGCGTCAGCGCCTGAACGAGACGCTCGAACTCGGCAAGGGCGTGATGCACCTGCTCGCGCCGCTCGACGGCCTGGTGGGCGCGATGAGCAAGGCGCATTCGACGGCGCGCATCGGCACCGTCAAGGTGCTGTCGGTCAAGCGCGCCTGCCCGGTGTGCGGCACCAGCTACCCCGAGCTGGACCCGCGCATGTTCTCGTACAACAGCAAGCACGGCTGGTGCACCAGTTGCGTCGGCACCGGCCTTGCGCTCACGCGCGAGCAGCGTGCCGCCTACGACGACACCGTGCTGGCGGACGACAACCGCGGCCGCGAGCAGACCTTGCCGTCCGAGGAGCAGGAACCGGAAGGCATGGGCGACACGCCGTGCCCCGATTGCCACGGCACCCGGCTGAACCCGGCGGCGCGCGCGGTCGGCTTCGCCGGCAAGTCGATCACCGACGTCGCGCAATGGACCGTGACCGACACGCGCCGCTGGATCGACGGCCTGCAGCTCGACGGCCGCGACGCGCAGATCGCCCGCGACATCGTCAGCGAGATCGGCAGCCGCCTCGCGTTCCTGGAGGAAGTGGGCCTCGGCTACCTGAGCCTCGATCGTGCCGCGCCGAGCCTGTCGGGCGGCGAGGCGCAGCGCATCCGGCTGGCCGCGCAACTGGGCAGCAACCTGCAGGGCGTGTGCTACGTGCTCGACGAGCCGACCATCGGCCTGCATCCGCGCGACAACCAGATCCTGCTCAACGCGCTGCGCAAGCTCGGCGACAAGGGCAATACGCTGGTGGTGGTCGAGCACGACGAGGACACCATCCGCCGCGCCGATCACGTGATCGACATCGGCCCCGGCGCCGGCAAGCGCGGCGGCGCGCTGGTGGCGCAGGGCAGCGTGGCCGACCTGGCCGCGCAACCCGATTCGCTGACCGGGCGCTTCCTCGCGCACCCGATCGTGCATCCGTTGCAGGCGCGCCGCGAGGTGCTGCCCGCCACGGCCAAGCGCGAGACCGCCATGCCCGAGCAATGGCTCACCGTGCACGGCGCGAACCTGCACAACCTGCACGACGTGACGGTCGGCATTCCGCTCGCGCGGCTGGTTGCCGTGACGGGCGTCAGCGGCTCCGGCAAATCCACGCTCGCGCGCGATGTGCTGATGACCAACCTGCTCGACGCGGTGGGGCGCTCGGTGCTGTCCTCGCCCGCCACGCGCCGCGCGCGCAAGACCGCCGAAGCCGCTGCGCCGTCCACGCGCAGCCGCAGCAGCGTGCTGGCGCGCAGCGCGCCGCGGCCCGCGCTCGATGTCAGGCATGCCTGGCAGGGCTGCCAAGCGATCAGCGGCTGGGAACCGATCGACCGCGTGCTCGAAGTCGACCAGACGCCGATCGGCAAGACGCCGCGCTCGTGCCCGGCCACCTATATCGGCGTGTGGGACACCATCCGCAAGCTGTTCGCCGACACGCTCGAAGCGCGTGCGCGCGGCTACACCGCCTCGCGCTTCTCGTTCAACACCGGCGACGGCCGCTGCCCGGCCTGCGAGGGGCAGGGCGTGCGCACCATCGGCATGAGCTTCCTGCCCGACGTGAAGGTGGCCTGCGACGTCTGCCACGGGCAGCGCTTCAACCCCGAGACGCTGGCCGTGACGTGGCGCGGCAAGAACATCGGCGACGTGCTGACCATGGAGATCGACGAGGCCGTGGAGTTCTTCTCGGCCATCTCCAACATCTCGCATCCGCTGCAACTGATGAAGGATGTCGGCCTTGGCTATCTGACGCTCGGCCAGCCGTCGCCCACGCTGTCGGGCGGCGAGGCGCAGCGCATCAAGCTCGTCACCGAATTGAGCAAGGTGCGCGACGACATCACGCGGCGCGGCCAGAAGGCGCCGCACACGCTGTACGTGCTCGACGAGCCCACCGTCGGGCTGCACATGGCCGACGTGGCGAAGCTGATTCGCGTGCTGCACCGGCTCGTGAACGGCGGGCATAGCGTGGTGGTGATCGAGCACGACCTCGACGTGATCGCCGAGGCGGACTGGATCATCGATCTCGGGCCGGAAGGCGGCACGGCGGGCGGCACGATCGTGGCGGCGGCGAGCCCGGAAGCGCTGGCGCGGGTGCGGGCCAGTCATACCGGGCAGGCGTTGGTGCCGGTGCTGGCGCGCACGGCGAGCGCGGAGGCGGAGGCCGTTTCGGTGGATTGAGCGGGCGCTGCCGTTGCGTGAATGGGCAAAGGCCCCGGTGTCGTGAGACATCGGGGCTTTTTTTCGGGTTCGTTTTTTCGGATTTTCGCGTGGGGCTGCGTTCAGGGCAGGCTCAACGCGCGTGCACCGTCAACGCCACCAGCCGGGCGACCACGGGGCGCACGATCAGCACGCAGACAAACGCCGACGGCATCGCCACCCGATACGCATTCATCACATTTCCGAAGTAATGCCCGTCGACACCGAACTCGGCGACCGTGATCACGAGGCACATCAGAAAGGCCATGATGGTGGCCATGTACAGCGCGAAAACATACGGGGTGGACGAAGTCGGGAAGCGGATTCGGCGGTTTTGCGGCGTGGTGACGGTCATGGGTTCAATCTCTCCGGCGTGGGCTGCGTGATGGGACGGCCAGCGTAACAAGCCGGGGTGCGCGTCGGAAGCCGGCGGATGCTTGATTCATTTTTAAGTAGAATTTACGAAATGATCGATAAACGTGACGATAAACGTGACTGAGCACGGCAAAGGACGATGGATATTCTCGGGTTGATCAACTGCTTCATCCGCGTCGTGGAGACCGGCAGCATTGCGGGCGCGGCACGCGCGCAGGGCGTCAGCGCCGCCGCCGTGAGCCAGAGCATCGCGCGGCTCGAAACGCATCTGGGCGTGCGCGTGCTGTCGCGTACCACGCGCAGCATGGCGCTGACCGAAAGCGGCGCGCGTTACTACGCCAAGGTGCGCCATATTCCCGGGGATATCGATCTGGCCTCGCAGGCCGCGACCGTGGAGGCGGCGCCGCATGGGCCGCTGTGCGTCGCCACGACGGCCGCGTTCGGTCGCCACGTGCTGGCGCCGTTGATGCCCGGCTTCAAGGACGCCTACCCGCGTATCGATCTCGAACTGATCAGCACCGACCGGGCCGTCGATCATCGCCTGGAGGGGGCGGACGTGAGCATCCGGATCGCGGCGCAACTCGATGAGCGGCTGATCGCCCGGCGCATCGCGTCGAGGCCGTTTCTGTTCTGCGCGTCGCGTGCGTATCTGAACCGCGCGGGCGTGCCGCTCACGCCCGAGGACTTGAAACATCACGCCTGCATCGTGTTTCGATATCCGACCGATGGCCGGTTTTTACCGTGGGGATTCGTGCGCGACGGGCAGCGCTTCGACGCGCCGGTCAACCCGGCGTTCATCTGCGACGACATCGACATGCTCGCGCAAATCGCCGCGAACGGCGGTGGCATCGCGCGGCTCGCGAGTTTCGTGGCGCAACCGCTGATCGACAGCGGCAAGCTGGTGACGCTGTTCGAGCCGCGCGATCGGGGTGTCGTGCAGGCGGAGCCGGAGCCGATGGAGCTTTATGCCTGCGTGGCCGAGCGATCGGCGATGAATGCGAGGGCGAGGGTGTTTATCGAGTTCGTGGAGGAGGCGTTGCGGGGTGAAGTGGTCGCCTGAAACACCGTCGATCTAGTGGGACTCGCCGAGTAACTATGTGGCCGAAAATGTTGTCGGTGTATGTCAATCAGAAGAATCTGGAACCCTAGGTTTTTGGATTCTCGTCAACTACCTGATCATTTTTGATCGTCATTTTCTGGTGTTTCGATATTCTCGCGCCCAATAACTGCATGGGCGCAGGCCGCGCCGAGAAGAATGAACAAGAATGCGCACCGCCTGGTGTATTCCAGGCTTCGGGAGACGGTGGTGGCCGTTGCGGAGACAGCAACGGCCCAAGGGAAATCGGCGACGGGCGAGGCGCGTGCGCGGCGGCGGTCGTTGACGTCTGGCGTTTGTGTTCGCGTGGTTGTGGCGGGCGTCGCTGTGCTCGGCATGCTGCCTGCTTTGTCCGATGCGCAGATTGTGTCGACGCCGGGCACCAGCACACAGGTGATTCAGACGCCGAACGGCTTGCCGCAAGTGAATGTGGCGCGGCCTTCGGGCGCGGGTGTATCGGTCAACACCTATCATCAGTTCGATGTCCAGAAGCCCGGCGCGATCCTCAATAACTCGGCTGCGATGGTTCAGACCCAACAGGCGGGCTGGATCAACGGCAACCCGAATTACAACGCCGGGCAGGCCGCGCGGATCATCGTCAATCAGGTCAATAGCCCGAATCCTTCTTCGATCCGAGGCGCGCTGGAAGTCGCGGGCGCTCGCGCTGAACTCGTCATTGCCAACCCGTCGGGGATCTTTGTCGATGGTGGTGGCTTCCTCAATACCAGCCGCGCGACGCTGACGACCGGCGTGCCGTTTTATGGCGCGGATGGGTCGTTGGCCGGCTACAACGTCAATCGCGGGCTGGTGACTGTCGCCGGTTCCGGCTTGAATGTCGACAATATCGATCAGGTCGATTTGATTTCACGCGCGGTGAAGCTGAACGCGGCGATCTACGCGAAGAAACTGAACGTGATTGCCGGTGCCAGCCAAGTCAACCACGACACGCTTGCCGCAACGCCAATTGCCGGCGATGGCCCCGCTCCGTCGATTGCGATCGACGTGGCGCTGTTGGGCGGCATGTATAGCAATCAGATCTTTCTCGTCTCGAACGAGCACGGTGTGGGGGTGGCCAACGCCGGCACGATCGGGGCGCAGGCCGGTGATTTCACGCTGCAGGCGGATGGCCGGATCGTGCTCACGGGCACGACGACCGCGAGCGGCAATCTTGCGTTGTCGGCAGCGGGCGGTATTGAAAACAGCGGCACGACGTATGCGAAGCAATCGCTGTCGGCCAGCACAAGTGCCGATGTTACGAACACCGGGGCGCTCGCGGCGCAGCGGGATACGTTGGTGAATGCCGGCAGCGTCAATTCGACCGGCACGCTTGGTGCGGGTGTGAACGACGATGGATCGGTGGGGCATGGCGGTGATTTGAGCCTGACGGCTTCGGGTCAACTGCGTGCGACCGGCCAGAACGTGGCGGGTGGTGATGCGTCGTTGACCGGTGCGAATGTGAATCTCGCCGGCAGTCGGACGGCGGCGAACGGCGATCTCTCGCTGGATGCGACGGCTGGCGATGTGCACTTGTCGAACGCGATGACGAGCGCACAAGGCGCTATTCACGCGAAGGCTTCCGGGACGGTAATCAACGATCACGGCAGCCTGTCGAGCGGCGGCGGCACGATGCTGGTTGGCGGTGCGCTTTCGAATCAGGGCGGCAAGGTGTCGTCGCAAGGTCCGCTGTCGGTGAATGTCGCTGGCCGGGTCGACAACCAGTCTGGCGAGATGGTGTCCGAGAGCACGGTGGACATGCACGGCGGGGCCATCGCGAACAATCAGGGCACGCTGCAAAGCGCGGGCGGCATGAAGGTGGCCGGTGCGTCGGTGGACAACACGGCAGGCCGACTCACCTCGCTCAATGGCGATGGCCTGTCTGTGACGACGAGCGGTCAATTGACCAACGCCGCCGGTACGGCGGCGAACGGCGCGCAAGGCGGTGTTATCGGCGGCAACGGCGATGTTTCAGTCAGCGGCGCAAACGTCGTCAATCGCGGCGCGATCACGTCCAATAAGAATCTCCACGTTGCGGGCCAGTCGGTCGATAACAGCGGCGGCTCGCTGCAGGCCGAGCAGAATGTCGCGGTGGATGCGGGCACGCATCTGACGAACAACGGCGGTTCGATCGTCGGCCAGATGGCCAGGATCAGCGCGACGACGCTCGATAACAATACGGGCACCGTGCAAGCCGATCAGGTCTCTCTAAATGCGACGGACCTGACGAATCACGGCGGCACGATCACACATACCGGCTCCGGTGCGATGAATGTGAACGTGTCGCACACGCTCGACAATTCCAACGGCGGCACGCTGCAAACCAACAGTGCCGATCTCACGCTCAAGTCGGCATCGCTCGTCAACGACGGCGGCACGATCACGCATGCAGGCAATGGCACGCTGACGCTTGGCGGTGGATCTGGTTCGGTATCGAACGTAGGCGGTTCGATCGCCAGTAACGGGCGCGTTGTCGCGCAAGCCGGCGCGCTGGACAACACCTCAGGCTCGATCAACGCGCAGGCTGGATTGACGGCAAGCATCGGCGGCACGTTGAACAACGCGAACGGCAAGCTGTTGTCGAACACGGATTTGGGTATCGCCAGCGGCACATTGGCGAACGACGGTGGCCAGATCGGTTCCAGCGCGAACACGACGATCCACGCAGGCTCCATGACGAATCACGGTGGTTCGATTGTCGCGCCGAATCTGTCGTTCACCGCCAATTCGATACTCGACAACAGCGGCGGCAAGCTCGAAGCCAATCAGCTTGCATTGACGGCCGCCAACCTCGTCAATCACGGCGGCACGATCACGCAATACGGCTCGTCGGCAATGGGCCTCAATGTCGGCGGCACACTCGATAATTCAGCAGCCGGCGTGATCCAGACCAACAGCACGGACCTGACGCTTGCGCCCGCCGAATTGAATAACGCGGGCGGCACGATTACGCATGCCGGCACGGGCATGCTGACGATTGCCTCGGGCAATGGATCGAGTGCATTGAACAACGCGTCGGGCACCATCGTGACGAAGGGGCAAGCGGTTGTGATCGCGGCTTCCTTGAACAACGCGAGCGGTGTCCTTGCGGCGCAGCGCGGCGTCAACGCCGCGATTGCGGGCGATATGAACAATGCCCAAGGCCTGCTGCGATCGGATGCGTCATTGTCATTGAAGAGCGGCGGAACGCTGTCGAACCGTGGCGGCCACATCCAGGCGGGGCAATCGACCAACGACGACGCCAGCACGCTCGATATTCAATCTTCCTCAATCGATAACGCAGACGGCGCTATTGTCGACCTCGGTGCGGGCAGGATGTCGGTGCAAGGCGGCAGCCAGATCGCGAACAGCCATGCCGATGGTGTAGCAGGCATGGGCACGATGACCGGCAATGGCGACGTAACGATTACGGCAGCGTCGGTCAACAACACACAGGGCGGGCAACTCAGCGGTGGCTCGCTGCACGTCAACGCAAATACCGTTGACAACAGCGGTGGCCGAATTGGCAACGTCACGGATTCGAACGGTGACGTGAGCGTCGCGACAGCCGGCGCAATCACGAACACGAACGGCCAGATCGGCTCGACGCATGACTTGTCGGTTGCGGCGGCTACGTTGCAAGGCGGTGGCACCTATAGCGCGACGCATAACGCCAACTTAAGACTCTTGGGCGATTACACGGCGGCATCCGACACGCAATTCAGCGTCGGCCACGATCTTGCGTTTACGTTGCCCGGCACCTTCACGAACAACGCGGACCTTCAATCTGTCAATGACCTGAGCGTCAACGCGGGCATGATCATCAACGTGGGTGCTTTGACGGCTGGCGGTTTGCTATACACGCAGTCCACCTATCTCACCAATACCGGAGCGCTCGTCGGCGCCAGCGCTTCGCTCAATGCAACGAGCACGATCTCGAATCTCGGCCCGACCGCGCTGATTGGCGGATCAGATAACAACGGCACGCTCGAAGTCCTCGCGCCCAACATCGAGAACCGCGACGACACGACCGCCACCGATTCAATGGCGACAACCGCCCTCTTCGGCATGGGCAGAGTCGTGCTGGCAGGCGGCAAGGACGCGAACGGCAATTACACGAACGCTGCGCAGGTCAACAACGTATCGGCCCTGATCCAGTCCGAAGGCGACATGGCGCTTTACGCCGACAAGGTGACAAGCACGCGCCGCGCGATGACAACCTCGACGAGTGCAATCGATCCATCGCTGCTGGAACAATTCGGCATCCCGATCAACGGCCGAACGGGCCAGGTCGGCGTGAAGAATCCGGACAGCATTGGCGGCGTCTACACCGATCCACCGCATGGCGGTAAGTGGAACAGCACATATCAGTTCACGACCTACTACGCCGACAGCGCAACGGCAACGACCGTGACCGGCTTTAGCCCGGCCGCGCAGATCGTGTCGGGTGGCAAGATCGATGCGTCGTCGGTTGACACGCTGCAGAACTACTGGAGCAACATCGCAGCGGTTGGCGATATCACGATGCCGGCGAATTACGACGCCGACCTGACCGCCAAGGGTGCGCAGATCGATCTCGGCCAGGGCGGCACGATCGCCGCCAAGGGCAATGTGACGCTCGGCACGGCGAGCGCGACGTCGACCGTGAACAGCAATAGTTCAGGCAGCGACAGCCACGGCCGCTACGCGGAAACGCTTCACACGTCGGATCAGGCTCTCACCGGCACGATGCTCATTCGTATCGATTGCAGTGGGTATAGCCGCTGATGCAATTGTCCAGTTGGCAAAACCGGATAGGGTGCAGTACATTTTCAATGGATTTATTGGAATGGTCTCAAGCTATGCTTCAAATAAGTGGCCAATGTACACGCCGGCAATCAATGAGGTGGCAAACAAAGTGAATGAGAGTGATGTCGCAAAATCTATCCGGGATCGTGCCAAAGACGCGTTGGGTTCGGAAAACTCAAAGGGAAGAAAATGAGAATAAGGATAATAGAAAACGGAAATTTCACGTCATGGTTTCAGTTCGTAATAATTGCATGTGGTTTTATATTTGCAGTGCTGGCGATTTATTGTGAAATTCCATCCATTCTAAAAAAAGTTTTTTTGTTGGGTGGTTTTGGGATTGCTCTTGTTGGTGGAATGACGAGTCGTGCTCGTTTGCTAAAAATCAAGCCTTTCGACAGCAGCTATAAGAAAGCCCGCAAGAGCTATGAAGTGAAGGATGACGAGCACGACAACTCGCCATTGTGATAAACCCTGCGTCAGCCGAGTTTGGTGTTTGAGATGTGTTGATGCCGACCCAATCGTATATCGTCAATACAAAGGACACCGATTCGACACGGACTACGAACGAATCAAAGAGCGCGAGCGTGGGCATATCGGTCGGCACGGGCGGGTTCGGCGTTTCTGCGGCGATGTCGAAAGCCAACGGCGACGGCAACAGCGACTTTGCGACACAGAACAACAACCATGCGAAATGTGCTCAACGGAGAGAAAAGAAACTGAAGACGTTTATCAGTCACAAAAAAACCAAACCCAAGACTAGATCAAAAAACTCCACCGCAGCCGTAACAACTCAATCGAACTATCCAGTACGCTGACAGCCCCATCGTCACGATTCTTGCAGCAACAGTAAAAAGGAGCCGAATTGAGCGAAGTGAATCCTTGGCAACGCGCGGCCATATATCGAAATTCAGATTTCATTCTCATTGAAACGCAATCAGGACACCGCGTTTCAATCGCAGATCCGGATGGCAGCATGCATTTTCTAGACACAGCTGAGCTGCCCACGACGAAGCGCTCGGCCGTTGTCTTAACGACGCGCTGCTGGCAAGCCGTTTCATCACCCCACAGCATCGTGAAGAAAATCCACTCTTTTTTGACTTCCGACTGGTCGGAGAAAACTATAAAAATGGGCGGATAGCCTTCTTGCCCGGTTCGGGTACAAAACCAAGCAAGTGCTGTTCAAAAAAATGATCCTGTGCCACGCAAAAGTCGTTGACGGTGTCCTGACGCTCGATCCAAGCCGCCACGACAAGCTCGAAGCGTGGGATGGGTTGGGCGACGACGCAAAAGTCGTCCTGCCGTCCAATTCGCCAGAAGCCGAAATCAGCGTTGCTTTGCGAGTCGCCCTGGGCCGCTGCATTCCATAAATCAACCAACCCAATCGATAAGAACAACATCCATGAGTATCAACCGACGCGGGATGGGCATTGCGGCCCTGTTGCTGACAGTGGCAGTGAACGTATCAGCACAGAGAATCCCGCAAAACACGATCATCCCGGGCAATGACCAGCAAACCCGCCAACAGGAAGAAACCCGCGAACGCGAACGGGCCGTCTCCGCGCCCGGCGTCCGTTCAGGCGTAACAGCAAGCGCCGTCTATCCGACGCTGCCTTCCGAAACGCCCTGTTTCCGCATCGAGCGCTTCACGCTCGACGTCCCCGATGCGCTGCCCGCTGCCGTGAAAGCGCAAGGCGCGTCGGCATTGCCGATGGACCGCTTTGCCTTCGTGCGCGAATGGCTTGAGCACTACACCGGCCAATGCGCCGGAAAGCAGGGCCTCGACATGCTCGTCAGTGGCCTGTCGCAAGCCATCCTCGCGCGCGGCTACGTCACGACACGCGTGCTGCTGCCCGCACAGGATCTGTCGACCGGCACGCTCAAGCTCTCGCTGATCCCCGGCGTGATCCGCCACATCCGCTTCACCAACGACAAACAGCGCGGCACCTGGAAAACCGCGTTCCCGACAGGCGACGGCGAACTGCTGAACCTGCGCGACGTCGAGCAGGGCGTCGAACAAATGAAGCGCGTATCGAGCCAGGCGGTATCGATGCAGATCGCACCTGCCGACGTACCGGGCGAAAGCGACGTCGTGCTCGACGTGAAGCGCGGCAAACCGTGGACGGTCGTCGCCTCGATCGACAATGCCGGCACACGCGCGACGGGCCGCCTGCAAGGCAACCTTGCGCTCGGCATCGACAACCCGCTCGGCCTGAACGACATCTTCAATATCGGCGCGAGCCAGGACCTCGAATTCGGCGACAAGCGCCTCGGCTCGCATGGCTGGAACGGCTTCTACTCGATCCCGTGGGGTTACTGGACGGCAACGCTGTCGGCGTACACCAACACGTACTACCAGCAGATCGCCGGCGTAAACCAGACGTTCGTCGCGAGCGGCAATTCGAAGACGATCGATCTCAAGCTGAACCGCGTGTTGTTACGCAGCCGGAACAACATGCTCGGTGCACAGTTCCGCTTGTCGCGCCGCTTCGGGCAAAGCTTCATCGAGGACACCGAAATTCCGCAGCAGCGCCGCAACAACACGTTCGTCGAGTTCGGCCTGACCGATCGCCACTATCTCGGCAACGCGCAGTTCGACGGAACGCTGGCGTATCGGCAGGGCATCGGCGCGTTCGGCGCGCAGGACGACAGCCTGGCAGCCGACGGCGGCCCGACCTATCGCTACAAGATGGCGGTGCTCGATGCGAACCTGTCGGTGCCGTTCGCGATCGCGCAGCAGCCGTTGCGCTACGTGACGACGTTCCATGGTCAGTACACCGGCAGTTCGCTGTACTACATCGACGACCTGACGATCGGCAGCCGCTATACCGTACGCGGATTCGACGGGGAGACGATGCTGGCCGCCTCCCGTGGCTTTTTCTGGCGCAACGAACTGCAGGCGTCGATCGCCCGGACCGGGCAGGCGATCTATGCGGGCATCGACTACGGCCGCGTGTGGGGCGCGCAGCCGATCACCCTGGTCGGCACGCAACTGGCAGGCGCGGTGATCGGCGTGAAGGGCAGCATTGCGACGCGATTGGGTGCCTGCGGTTACGACCTGTTCGCCGGCACGCCGATCTACAAGCCTTCCGGGTTTCCCACGGCACGCGTGACGGTGGGCTTTCAAGTCACGGCGCAGCTCTGATGATGCGGGCGTGATCGGGCGCTCGGGCCGGCGCCGTCCCGAGCGCGGTGCCCCGCTTCGGTGCAACCGAAAACCGCCCCACACAATGCCGGGTTGCGCCACCGATGTTTTCCTCCACCATTTCCCCATCAAGAAAATCGAAAAGTTGCCGATATGGAGAAGGCCCACCCGATTTGATCCTGCCTGTGACCGAAGACCCTTCGACCGTAAGCCGTCTGCATGCCCTGCTCGACACCGTTCGCCATAACGAGCGGGTACTGCAACGCTTCCAGCAAATCGAATTGCGTCTGGTCAGTGCCCCGGATTTCACCGCCTTCTACGACACGCTGGTGCGCGAGCTGGCCCAGGCGTTCGACCTGCCGTTCGTCACGCTGTGGCTCAACGACGACATTTCGCTGATCCACGAGATGCTCGAATCGGTGTCGCGCGCCGCCCGGCCGGACGGGCGTGTGCTGCATCGCGGCCGCCTGGTCGAGCTGGGCGACGCGATTCCGGGCGAGGCCGGCCAGCCGTGGCTCGGCGCCGGGGCGGCGCTCGGGGCGGCGGCGCTCACGGCGTTCTACGACGACACCGAGGTGCCGGCCAGCGTCGCGGTGCTGCCGCTGCACCAGGAGCACGGCATCAACGGTTACCTGTGCCTGGGCAGCCGCGACCCGGCCCGCTTCACGGCCGGCAAGGCGACCGACCTGATCGAGCGTTTCGCGTCGTACGTGAGCGCCGGCGTGGTCAACGTCGCGCACCGCGAGCAGGTGGCGCGCTACGGCATGACCGACACGCTGACCAACCTGCCGAACCGCCGCTATTTCGACAGCCGCATCCACGACGAGATCCAGCACTCGGCCGAATCGCGCTCGCCGATGGCCTGCCTGTTCATCGACGTCGACCACTTCAAGCAGATCAACGACACCTACGGCCATGCCGTCGGCGACCGCGTGCTGGCCGCGATCGGCGCGTGCATCCGGAGCACCGTGCGCTACAGCGATACGGTGGCCCGTTACGGCGGCGAGGAATTCGTGGTGCTGGTGCGCGGCGACGCGATGCTGGCGGCCACGGTGGCCGAGCGCGTGCGCGCGGCGGTGGCCGTGCTGTCGGTGGCGGAGGCGCTGGAGGCGGCCGAACCGCCGGAGCGGATACTCACGCTGTCGGTGTCGATCGGCGTGGCGGTGGGGGAACTGGATGCGGCGCAGGCAGTGGAAAGCGATCCGGCCAGCGCGGCCGACGCGGCGCGCCGGCTGCTGGCGCACGCCGATCAGGCGCTCTATGCCGCCAAGCGCGGCGGACGCAACCGCGTGAAGCTGCACCGGCCGACCGGCGCCTGAGCGCGCGGGCGCGCGGGCGGCGGCAGGGCGGCCGCCGAGCCGCCGTGAGTCCTGCAAGGGCAAGAAGGGCCACGCCAAGGCGGCCCGCGTCACTCAAAAAATCACATAGATCTTGCGCATGGTCTGCTCGACCTGCCACAAGCCTTCCGTATTGGCCTCGAAGAACAGCGTGTCGCCGCCCTCGAAGCGGATGGTGTCCTCGCCGTCGGGCGTGAAGCTGCCCGAGCCGGCCAGGAAGTGCATCACTTCGGCCTGCTTGACGGAACGGCGATAGGTGCCGGGCGTGCACTCGAACACGCCGGTGTCGATCGGCTCCGCGCCGGGAATCACCACCTGACGGCCGCTGACGCGCACCGGCTCGGTGCCGGGCAGCCCGGCGGTGCCCCAATCCTCGAACCCGGTGGCCTGCACGGCCTGCTTGATCTGCTGGACTTTCACGAAAGATGTTCCTGTTGGCGTTGCGAATGGTCGAAGCGTTGTTCGATGCGGCCGAGCCGCACCACGGTCACGCCGGGCCGGAGCTGGCGCAGCGACGGCATCACCAGCATGCAGTCGTCGTAAGGCGTGCGAACCGGTTCGCCGTTCGACCAGCCGATCGTGGCGCCGGCCGTGTCGAAGGTTTCGAGCCCGGTGTAGGGGCCGGCGAAGCGGAAATCCATGCTGCTCGCCACCACCGGCTCGGTCACGCGCACCACCGTCATCTGCGCGGGCAGCGGCAGCAGCCAGCCGTCCGGCAGATCGGCGGCGTCGATCGTGCCGGCGTTCAGCAGGAAGCGCGCGGTGCTGTCCTGCGCGACATCCACCGCGCGCGCTTCCCAGTGCTGGCCGCATTCGATCAGCAGGGCGTTGCGGGCGCTGGCCGGGTCGCCGAAACCGGCGTAATCGCGCATGCGGCGGCCTTCGGGGTGGCCCTCGTCGCAGATCACGGTGGCCGGCGCGCCCACTTGCGCCGACAGCGCGATGCCCTTGTCGAGCGGCCCCGCCACGATCAGCGGGGCGCTTTTCTCGTGCATCGAATGGAGGTCGAGCAGCAGGTCGACGGTGTCGATCACGGGCCGCATCGCGCGGGCGCGATCGAGTTCGACCGAGCGGCGGGCCGTATCGTCGAGCGTGGCGGCGGTCCACACGCGGTTGAAATCCTGGTCGACGAAGCGCGCGCGGTCGGGCTGCGCGGGGTCGAAGCGCGCGTAGGCGTCGATGTTCGCGAACGCCAGCGTCAGGCGGCCACGGCGCGGGCGCAACCCGGCGCGCAGCAGCGCATCGACGACGATCGCGCCGCACACCTCGTTGCCGTGCGTCAGCGCGTTGACCATCACGTGCGGGCCGGCCACGCCGGAATCGAAGCTGTGGACGTAGGCGATGCCGGTATTGCCCTCGGCGTGGGCGGTGAGGTCGGGGAAGGCGACTTCGATCGGATAGGCGTCGATGCTCATGCGGCGAGGTTCCAGGGTGGGGCGGGTGAATGCGTCATGGTGAGGATGCCTGAAAGTGGCCGGCCTAGTAGCCGCGGCTGCGGTCGATCAGGCCGATCATCGGCTCGCCCGCGCGATGGCGGCGCAGGTTGTCGAGCAGGCTGCTCACGGCCGTGTCGGGCCGCGTGGCGCTGGCGATGTGCGGCGTGATCCGCACGCGCGGCGCGGCCCACAGCGGGTGCTCGGGCGGCAGCGGCTCCGGGTCGGTCACATCGAGCACGGCGTTGCGCAAGCGGCCGTCGGCCAGCGCCGCGAGCAGCGCATCGCTGTCGAGTTGCGGGCCGCGCCCCACGTGCACCAGCGACGCGCCGCGCGGCAGCGCGTCGAACACGCGGCGCGACAGCAATCCGCGCGTGTCGGGCGTGAGCGGCAGCAGGCAGACGAGGATGTCGGTGCGGGCCAGGAACGCATCGAGCGTGGCCTCGCCGGCAAGGCACGCGACGCCGTCGAGCGTGCGTGGCGAGCGGCTCCAGCCGGCGCAATCGAAGCCGAACAGGCGCAGCCGCTCCAGCACCGCCGTGCCGAGCTGGCCGAGCCCGAGCACGCCGACGCGGCGCTCGCGGGCCGGCACCAGCGGCAGCGGCTTCCACTCGCGGGCCTGCTGCGCGAGCGCGTAGTCGAACAGGTCGCGATGGATCGCGAGCACCGCCTCGCTCACGTATTCGACCATGCCCTCGACGATGCCCGGCTCGATCATGCGCACCACCGGCAGATGCGCGGGCAGGCTCGCCAGATCGAGCTGATCGACGCCCGCGCCCACCGAGAACACCGCTTCGAGGTTCGGCAGCGTGTGCGCGAGATCGCCGGGCTGCCACGCCACCAGGTAGCGGATTGCGGCCGGATCGCCGAGGTCGGGCCAGACGCGGAACGGCACCTCGGGCGCGCGTTGCGCGAACAGTTCGGCCCATTGCGCGCCGCGAACCGGGTCGGCCTTGTAGAGAACGCTCATCGCGGCTCAGGCCATCGCCTGGTTGATGATGCCGTAGGCGCGCCACGCGGCATCGGGCTCGCCGCTGTGCTCGGCGGCCGGCGCATTGCGCACCATCTTGACGACCGTATCCACCGGCACCAGGCCGACGCTCGGCAGCCAGGCCTCGATGCCGGCGCCGCCGGGCACGTCGATGCGCACGAAATCGCCGACATGCCGCGCGAGCCAGTAGGCCACCAGTGCCTTGGCGCGCGCGTGATCGTCCGACGGTGCGCACACCACCGGGCCGATCGCGAAGCCGCGGCCAAAGCGGCGCGCGATCGCGAAGCCGGCGATCGTGCCGCCGTGTTCGAGCACCACCGCCTGCGCGACTTCGAGCAGGGCGGGCAGCGTGGCGCTGCGGTCGAGCCCGCAGCCGCGCGAGGCCAGCTCGATCAGCGCCGGCAGGTCGGCCGGCGTGGCCGCGCGCAGCGTGTCGCCGGCCGGCAGCTCGACGGCCGGCGCGGCGGCCACGGTGCCCTGATGTTGCGTGAGCGCGCCGCACACGGCGAAGCCGAGCTTTTCATAGAGCGGCTGGCCGGCCGGCGTGGCGTGCAGGAACGTCACGCGATCGCCGAGCGCGTCCAGCACGAGTTCCATCAGCTTGCGGCCGATGCCGCGCCCTTGCTGATCGGGCGAGACGATCACCATGCCGAGCGAGGCGCGGTCCGCGCCGAACGTCCAGCACAGCGCGGTGCCGATCACGGCGTCGCCCTCGACGGCGACGAAGCCGCCGCCCGCTTCGGCGGCGAAGCGCCAATCTTCGGGGCGATGCGGCCAGCGCACGGCCACCGACAGGCCGTGCGCGGCGGCGACGTCCTCGGCGGTGAAGCGACGGTAGTGAAGTTCGGGCTTGACGGCGGTTTCGGACACAGCGGACTCCTGATGGACGACATGTTCAGATTCGACTGTCGCATGCGCTCCGGACGCTTCATAGGACGATCTTCCTGACTTGCGAACGCGTGGCGCGCGACGTCGCGGCTTTTTTGATTGTTCATCGCATTCAAAAAAGTTTCAATATAATGATTGCTGTCGTGCGCGCTACCAGGGCGGCGCACAGGGCGCGAAGCCGCCGGTCCCGCACCGAAACCGTGCCGAACCGGTGGAGCATGAACCGGCTTCGAGCGCCCGGCACCGAATTCAACAGGAATCCCATGCGAACCCAGTCCAAGAAGAAGGTCGAGGCGCCCGCGAGCCAGGCGGATGTCGGCTCGCGGCTGCGCGCGCTGCGCAATGCGCGCGGCCTGTCCGTCAACGAACTCGCGCTGCGTGCCGGCGTATCGGTCGGCACCGTGAGCCAGGTCGAACGCAACAAGGCGAACCCGTCGGTGCGGATTCTCGAGCGCCTGCGCATTGCGCTCGACGTGCCGCTCAGTGCGCTGCTGGAAGAAGACAACGCGCTGATCGATCCGGCCACCGCCGATTTCGTGCGCCGCGCGGCCGACCGCCCGCATTTCGAGGTCGGCAAGAACCATATGCAGAAGGAGTTGCTGTCGCCGCACGGCGATCACGATCTGCAGATGATGTTCATCATGCTGCCGGCCGGCGCCGGCTCGGAAGAAGTGCTGGTGGGCGTGGGCGAGAAGTGCGGGATGGTGATGGAAGGTTCGGTCGTGCTCAACGTGGGCGACCAGCGCTGCCTGCTCAACGAGGGCGACAGCTTCCAGTTCAAGAGCACCGTGCCGCACAGCGTGCGCAACGAAAGCAGCAAGCCCGCCAGGTTGTTGTGGGTGATGAACACGCGCCCGCCCGTGATTCATCTCTGATTTTCCGCCTGCCGTTCCCTGTCGCCGGCGCGCGTATCGCGCGCGCCGCGCCGTTTCACCGCTTCGTCCTCCTGCCTTTTTTCTCTCCGTTTTTACCCTGAGCGCTCGGCGTGCTTCGGCGCGCTATGTGGCGTTCGCTTCATTTCCGCGTGATGTGCGGTTCATTTCCGTTTCATTTTTGCTGCGCCCGCGTTCAGTGGCGCGCCATGCTCGCAGCTCGGCGGCGTGTGCTTCAAGCGCATCCGGGCGCGCTGCATGGCGCGCGCAACCCTCTATAAAAGGGCGCGGCCCGGCACCGGCCTGGCCCGTTTCTCGCGTAGCCAACCAGGCCCGGAAGTTTTTTGCAGAATTATTTTTGATCACTAGGAAAACATCGGTCGTTCACTATAATGAACTTCATCGCGTGGTTGTTCATTCTGCCGCTAAGGCGGAAACCACCCCATGTTTCTCGAACAGGCCGAGCATGACTACACCGTCACTGGATTTCGATCCGTCCGCCATTGCGCTGCCGCAGGGGCACTTCATCGGCGGCGTCTATCGTCACACCGATGAGGAACCGATCGCAGTGCATCGTCCGTCCGACGGCCGCCTGCTCGGCCATGTTCCCGACGCGAGCGCGTCCACCGTCGACGAGGCCGTGTCGAACGCGCTCGAAGCAGTGAAGACGAGCGGCTGGGCGACGCGTTCGCCGCGCGAACGTGCCCGCGTGCTGACGCGCTGGGCGCAACTGATCGACGAGAACGCGGTGGCGCTCGCACAACTGGAGGCCGTCAGCTCCACGCGCCCGGTGGCCGAGGCGTATGCGTCGGACGTGCCGTTCACGGCCGAGGCGATTCGCTTCTTCGCGGAACTGGCCGACAAGCTCGGCGGCGACATCGCCGCCACGCGGCAGGACAGCCTCGGCTTCGTGGCGTCCGAGCCGTACGGCGTGATCGGTGCGATCACGCCGTGGAATTTCCCGCTGTCGATGTGCTCGTGGAAATGCGGCCCGGCGCTCGCGGCCGGCAACGCGGTGGTGCTGAAACCCTCGGAAATGACGCCGTTCTCCACGCTGCGCCTGGCCGAACTGGCGATCGAGGCGGGCATGCCGCCCGGCATCTTCAATGTCGTGAACGGCCGTGGCGCGACCACCGGCTCGGCCATCACGCGCCACCCCGGCATCGCCAAGATCAGCTTCACCGGCTCGACGCGCACCGGCGCGGCGATCATGAGCGAGGCGGCGTTTCACGGCACCAAGCCCGTCACGCTGGAACTCGGCGGCAAGAGCCCGCAACTGGTGTTCGAGCACGTGCACGACCTCGCGCACACGGCGCGCTGCGTGGCGCGCGGCTTCACCGCCAACGGCGGCCAGGCCTGCGTGGCCGGCACGCGGCTGATCGTGCATCGCCGGCTGGCCGAGCCGCTGATCGAGGCCGTGCAGCGCGAACTGGCCGGCATCGCGCCGGGGCCGATGTGGTCGGCCGCCACGCGCTACTCGCCGATCATCAGCAGTGGCCAGGCGCGCCGGATCGCGGCGCTGGTGGACGAGAGCCGCGGGCAGGGCGCGGAGCTGATCTGCGGCGGCGGCTTCTTCGAAGGCACGGAAGACGGCTGGTTCCATCGCCCGACGCTGCTCGCCAACGTGACGGCCGAGACGGCGGCGGTGCGCGAGGAACTGTTTGGCCCGGTGCTGACGGTGCAGACCTTCGACGACGAGGACGAAGGCATCGCACTGGCCGGTCACCCGACCTACGGCCTGGCGGCCGGCGTGCACACGCGCGACATCGGCCAGGCGCTGCGCGCGATGCGCCGCATCGCCGCCGGCACGGTGTGGATCAACCGGTATGGCCGCAGCGGCGACATGATCATCCCGACCGGCGGCTTCAAGCAGTCGGGCATCGGCAAGGACCTGGGCCGGCAGGCGCTGGAAGCGAGCATGCGTCACAAGAGCGTGCTGATCGATTTCGACACCGTCTGACCCGATGTGTCCCGCATGCCGCCGGCTCGGCGGTGCGGGGCGCCGCAGCACGCTTCACCGTAACCGCGGGCCGCGCGAATTTAATCAGTATCCCTGATGGATCGCGCGACGTGCGCCGCCCGCCGCGCTCATTTTGAACAGAACCCGCCACGGGTTCGCCACGACGACAGGATGCAGACCATGATCGATTTCGAGCCGAAGTACATCACTTTCGACTGCTACGGCACGCTGACCCGTTTCCAGATGGGCGAGACGGCCCGCCAGCTGTACGGCGAGCAGCTTTCCCCGGCGAAGATGGACGAGTTCGTCGAATTCTTTCGCGGCTACCGGCTCGACGAAATCCTCGGTGCATGGAAGCCGTACCGCGAGGTGGTGATCAACTCGATCCGCCGCACCTGCGAGCGCACCGGCGTGCCGTTCGACGAGGCCACCGCGCTGAAGATCTACGAAGCCGTGCCGACCTGGGGCCCGCATCCGGACGTGCCGGAAGGCCTGTCGCGCCTTGCGTCGAAATACAAGCTGGTGATCCTGTCGAACGCCGCCGACGAGCAGATCGACAGCAACGTCGCCAAGCTCGGCGCGCCGTTCCACCAGGTCTACACGGCGCAGCAGGCGCAGGCCTACAAGCCGCTGCGCAAGGCGTTCGAATACATGTTCGATCAGCTCGACTGCAACCCGGAAGACGTGCTGCACGTGTCGTCGAGCTTCCGCTACGACCTGATGACGGCCTACGACATGGGCATCAAGCACAAGGCGTTCGTGAATCGCGGCCACGAACCGCTGACGCCGTATTACCAGGTCAACGAAGTCAAAAGCCTGCCGCATCTGGCCGAACAGCTCGGCCTGTAAGCCGCGAGCGGTTCGCCCCGATTGCCCACGACACCCACGGAACGCAACACCATGAAGCTCGATTCGTACTGGCTCGATACCGCGCCGCGCCTCACGCAGCCTGCCGATGCGGCGCTGCCCGCCCGCGTGGACGTGGCGATCGTCGGCGGCGGTTTCACCGGCTTGTCGGCGGCGCTGGCGCTGGCCAGGCGCGGCGTGTCGGTGGCGGTGCTGGAAGCGGGGCGCGCGGCGGGGCAGGCCTCGGGGCGCAACGGCGGCCAGTGCAACACCGGCATCGCGCAGGATTTCGCGGGCATGTCGGCCAAACTCGGCATCGAGCGCGCCACGCAGTTCTATCGCGCCTATGCCGATGCGGTGGCGAGCGTGGCCGAGATCGTCGAGCAGGAAGGCATCGCGTGCGACCTGCGCCGCAGCGGCAAGATCAAGCTGGCGGCGAAGCCGCATCACTTCGCGTCGCTGGAGAAGACCTGCGACGCGCTGCGCCGCTCGGTGGACGCCGACGTCGAGCTGATTTCCCGCGAGCGGATTCGCGACGAGATCGCTTCCGATGGTTTCTACGGCGGCCTGGTGCAGAACAACGGCGTGCAGATGCACATGGGCAAGTTCGGCGCGGGGCTCGCCGAAGCGGCCATGCGGCACGGCGCGTCGATCTTCGAGGACACGCCGGTGACGGGCATGAAATCGCTGGGCGGCCATGCTCATGAGTTGCAGTGCGCGCGCGGCACGCTGCGCGCGGACCGCGTGCTGATCGCCACCGGCGCGTCGCAGTCCGGCCCGCTGCAGTGGTTCCGCCGCCGCATCGCGCCGGTCGGCAGCTTCATCGTGGTGACCGAGCCGCTCGGCCGCGCGCGCATGGACGCGTTGCTGCCGACGCGCCGCTCGTACGTGACCACGCGCCAGATCGGCAACTATTTCCGTCCGACCCAGGACGACCGGCTGCTGTTCGGCGGGCGGGCGCGCTTCGCGATGTCGAATCCGCGCTCGGACGCCAAGAGCGGCCAGATCCTGCGCGACGGCATGCTCGCGTATTTCCCGCAGCTCGCGGACGTGCGCATCGATTACTGCTGGGGCGGCCTGGTCGACATGACGGCCGACCGGCTGCCGCGCGCCGGCGAGCATGAGGGTTTGTTCTATTCGATGGGCTACAGCGGCCACGGTGTGCAGATGTCGGTGCACATGGGCCGCGTGATGGCCGACGTGATGTTCGGCGCCGCCACGCGCAACCCGTGGCGAACGCTCGACTGGCCTGCGATTCCCGGACATTTCGGGCGCGCGTGGTTCCTGCCGCTCGTCGGCGCGTATTACCGGTTGCAGGACGTGCTTCACTGAACCGATGCCGTGCGCCGTCGTTCGAGACGGCAGCGACGCACCGATATTTCGACATCCAGAAGGAAATCAGACCATGACGCGTACCACTCTTGCTTTCGTTGCCCTGTCGCTGCTGCTCGGCGCTACCGCCGCCCGTGCCGACCAGCCCACGCTGACGGCCGGCTCGCCGCCGTCGAGCGCGCCCACCACCTACCTCGACGTCAAGACGCAGAAGATCGAGGGGATCATGCCGGAAGTCGTGCGCGAGATCGGCAAGCGCGAGGGCTTCAACGTGTCGTATCAGGCGGTGCCGTTTTCGGCGCTGATTCCGGCGGTGGTGTCGGGCAAGATCGACATCATCGTGGCCGGCATGACGCCTACCCCGAAGCGCGCCGAAGTGGTGGATTTCTCGCAGCCCGTCACGGCGTTCGGCGAAGGCATCATCGTCAAGGATTCCAACAAAACGAACTACCGCTCGATCCAGGACCTGAAGGGCATGACGGTGGGCGCGCCGACCGGCACCGATTACGCAGATCAACTCGTCAAGCTCGGCATCTTCAAGGAAGTGAAGATGTACGACAGCCCGGCCGACATGACGCGCGACGTCGCGATCGGCCGCATCGTGGCCGGCTTCAACGATTACCCGATCCTGAAGGCGCAGGAAGCCGCGGGCGCGATGGCCGGCACGCGGGTGGACGACGATTACGTGCCGATGCAGAAGTTCGACATCGCGGTGGGCGTGAAGAAGGGCAACGCGGCGCTGCTGGCGAAGGTGAACGACGCGCTGACCAAGATGAAGGCCGACGGCACGCTCGACAAGATCCTGAAGAAGTGGCACCTGGCGAGCTGATCCGCCACTGAACGACCGGACGCGGCACGGCGGGCGTTCCCCGGCCCCGGCCGCCGCGCGCCGAGCCGGCCCGCCCGCGCGGCGCGCCGCAATCACAGCGAGCAATCGCGAACGACTGTACAAGGTATCCCATGCGTTGGCACGACATAGTCGATTTTGTTCCGATCCTGCTGCAGGGCGCCACGATGAGCATCATCATCACGATCGGCTGCCTGGTGCTCAGCACCGCCCTGGGCCTCGTGTGGGCGCTGCTCAAGATGTCGCGCTACCCGGCGCTGGTCACCGCGGTCAGCGCGCTGATCAACGTGGTGCGCGGCCTGCCGATGATCGTCCTGCTGTTCTATATTTATTTCGTTCTGCCGGACATCCATATCGAGGTGTCGGCGCTGCAGGCGAGCATCATCGGGCTCAGTTTCGGCTATTCGACCTACGTGGCCGAGATCATCCGCTCCGGCATCGAGTCGGTCGACCCGGGCCAGTACGAAGCCGCGCAATCGATCGGCATGGGCCGCGTGAAGACCATGGTGCGCGTGATCCTGCCCCAGGCGATCAAGGTGGCGCTGCCGCCGTACGCGAACACGCTGGTGATGATGCTGAAGGATTCGTCGCTGGCCTCCACCATCACGGTGGCCGAGATGACGCGCCAGGGGCAGTTGATCGCCGCCTCGACGTTCCAGAACATCACGGTGTATACGCTGGTGGCGATCGGCTATCTGCTGATGAGCCTGCCGTTGATGAGCATGACGAAGTACCTCGAGCGCCGTTTCGGCAAGCACAAGGCCAAGAAGTGAGGTTGCGATGATCGAAATTTCCAACGTCCAGAAGAGCTTCGGCAGCGTGTCCGTGCTCAACGGCATCTCGCTGAACGTGGAGCAGGGCGAGGTGGTGTGTCTGATCGGCGCGTCCGGCTCCGGAAAATCCACGCTGCTGCGCTGTATCAACGCGCTCGAATCGTACGATGCGGGCGAGATCAAGCTGCTCGGGGAGCGCGTCGAGCAGCGCGCGCGCAACATCAACCAGTTGCGCACGCAAGTGGGCATGGTGTTCCAGCGCTTCAACCTGTTCCCGCACCGCACGGCGCTCGAGAACGTGATGGAAGGCCCGCTGCATGTGAAGAAGGAGCCGCGCCACGACGCGCAGCGCAACGCGGAGGAACTGCTGACCAAGGTGGGCCTCGGCCACAAGCTGCATTACTACCCGCATCAGTTGTCGGGCGGCCAGCAGCAGCGCGTGGCGATCGCGCGCTCGCTGGCGATGAAGCCCAAGGCGATCCTGTTCGACGAGCCGACCTCGGCGCTCGATCCGGAACTGGTGGGCGAGGTGCTCAACGTGATGCGCACGCTGGCCAAGGAAGGCATGACGATGCTGGTCGTCACGCACGAGATGGGCTTCGCGCGCGAGGTGGCCGATCGCGTGTGCTTCCTGCACGGCGGCCACATCATCGAGCAGGGCACCGCCAAGCAGGTGCTGGGCTCGCCGCGCGAGGCGCGTACCCGCGAATTCCTGCGCCATGTGCTTGGCAAGCCTGCCGAAGTGCCGGGCGAGCGCGAAGGCGCCAATGCGGGAGGGGCCGCGGCATGAACGCACCCATGACCGGACGTTTCGTGCGGCTGGCCGAGACCGGCCGCGATACCGTGCGCATCGCGATCGACGGGCAGGACGTGGCGGCGCTCGAAGGCGACACGCTGCTGACCGCGCTGCTGTGCTCGGTGCGCCAGGTGCGCCATTCCGAATTCGGCGGCGAGGCGCGCGCGGGCCATTGCCTGATGGGCGCGTGCCAGGATTGCTGGGTCTGGACCGATGCGGGCGAGCGCCTGCGTGCGTGCACCACCGTCGTCGAGGCGGGAATGCGGATCGTGACCACCGAACCGGAGGCGCAATGGGCGAACCTCGCATCGTGATCGTCGGGGCGGGGCCGGCAGGCGTGCGCTGCGCGCAGACGCTGCTGGCCGCGGGCCTTCGGCCCACCCTGATCGACGAAGGCCGCCGCGACGGCGGCCAGATCTACCGGCGTCAGCCGGAAGGCTTCACGCGGCCGTACGCGAAGCTGTACGGCACCGAAGCGCCGCGCGCGCAGGACCTGCACGACACGTTCTCGCAACTGCGCGGGCAACTCGACTACCGGCCGCAAACGCTGGCCTGGACCATCTGGGATCGCCATGTGCACGTGGTACGCGACGGCCAGGCGAGCGCGTTGCCGTACGACGCGCTGATCCTGTGCCCCGGCGCGACCGACCGGCTGATTCCGGTCAAGGGCTGGCAATACGCGGGCACCTACACGCTCGGCGCGGCGCAGATCGCGCTGAAATCGCAGGCTTGCGCGATCGGGCGGCGGGTGGTGTTCATGGGCACCGGGCCGCTGCTGTATCTGGTCGCGAGCCAGTACGTGCAGGCCGGCGCGCAGGTGGCGGCGGTGCTCGACACCTCGCCGGCCGGCGCACGGCTGCGCGCGCTGCCGAAGCTGCTGGCGCGCTTCGACGTGCTGCGCAAGGGCCGGGTGCTGGTGAGCGCGCTCAAGCGCGCCGGCGTGACGATGCGCAACGGCGTGGAGCCGGTCGAGATCGTCGGGACCCCCGAGGATGGCGTGCAGGCCGTGCGGTTCCGGACGGCGGGCGGCGCGCTCGAGCAGATCGACTGCGATGCGGTGGGGATCGGCTATCACCTGCGCCCCGAAACGCAACTGGCCGATCTCGCGCGCTGCGCGTTCCGCTTCGACGCGCCCACGCGCCAATGGCTGCCGCAGATCGACGAATTGGGCCGCAGCAGCGAGCCGGGCGTGTATCTGGCCGGCGACGGCGTGCGCGTGCTCGGCGCCGACGGCGCGGAAAACGCGGGCCGGCTTGCGGCTTATGCAGCCCTGCTCGACCTCGGCCGCGAGGTGGACAGCGCGGCGCTGGCCGCGCTCAAGCGCGATCAGCAACGCATGGACCGCTTCCGCCAGGGGCTGGCCGAAGCCTTCGTCTGGCCTGCGAAGCAAGCCGCCAGCGTGCCGGACGACACCGTCGTGTGCCGCTGCGAAGGCATCACGGCCGGCGAATTGCGCCGCGTGACGCGCGAGGAAGGCGCGCAGGAAGCGAACCGTGCGAAGGCGCTGTCGCGCGTCGGCATGGGCCGCTGCCAGGGCCGTTATTGCGGCCATGCGGCCGCCGAAATCATCGCGGCCGCCGCGTGCGTGCCGCTCGAACAGGTGGGCCGGCTGCGCGGGCAGGCGCCCGTCAAGCCGCTCGCGATGGCGACGGTGAGCGTGGAGGAACCGACGTGAAGCGCGAAGATGCCGATGTATTGATCGTGGGAGGCGGCTTCATGGGCGCGTCCTCCGCGTTTTTCCTGCGCCGCCGCGGGCTGTCCGTGACGCTGCTCGAACGCCAGTTGATCGGCCAGCAGGCGAGCGGCACCAACTTCGGCAACGTGCGCCGGCAGGGCCGTTTCCTGCCGCAACTGCCGCTGGCGAACCGCTCGCGCGAGATCTGGCTGCGCCTGCCCGAACTGATCGGGCACGACGCCGAATTCCTGATGTCGGGCCATCTGCGCGTGTGCTACCGCAGCGAGCAGGCCGACATGTTCGAAACCTATGCGCGCGACGCGAAGCATTACGGCCTCGATCTGGAGATGCTGCACGGCGATGCGCTGCGCCGCCGGTTTCCGTACATCGGCCCCGAGGTGCTGGCCGGTTCGTACGCGCCGGTCGACGGTCACGCGAACCCGCGGCTCGCCGCCCCCGCGTTCGGCCGCGCGGCGGCCAGGCTCGGCGCGCAGATCCACGAGAACACCGATATCGTTTCGGTCGAGAAGGAAGGCAACGGCTTTCGCGCCACGGCCGCCGATGGCCGCAGCTTCCATGCCGGCACGCTGCTGATCACGGCCGGCGCGTGGGGCAGCCAGTTGAGCGCGCAGTTCGGCGAGCCGGTGCCGATCGCGGTGCACGGCCCGCAAATGTCGGTGACCGAGCCGGTGCCGTATGCGATCGGGCCGGCGATCGGCGTGTCGTCGCCGCTGCTCGAGGAGATCGTGTATTTCCGGCAGGTGAAGCGCGGCAACCTCGTGATCGGCGGCTGCGCGCGCGGCCCGGCGTTTCTCGACGCGCGCCGCGCCAAGGTGCTGCCGACCAGCCCGCTGCTGCAGTTCCGCGAGGCGCAGCGCGTCGCGCCGGCACTCAAGCGCCTGAACATCATTCGCACCTGGAGCGGCGTCGAGGGCTACATGCCCGACGACCGGCCGATCATGGGCGCCAGCGGCACCACGAGCGGCCTGTTCTATGCGTTCGGGTTCTGCGGGCACGGCTTCCAGCTTGGGCCCGGCGTGGGCGACACGATGGCCGAGCTGATCGCCACCGGCGCGACCGTCACGCCGATCGAGCCGTTCGATATCCGCCGCTTCGGGGGCCAGAAGGCGGCCGCTCAGGGTGCTGTTGCGCCTGTCGTGCCTGGCCCGCAATCGGCGCCGGCCGCCTGAGCCGGTGCACGCGATGCAGACCGCTCCGGCTTGTCATCGCCCCGATGCGCCGCCCGGCGCGTCGTCCACGGGCGCGTCCGCCGCTTCTCCCACTGCTTCGGCCGCCGCCTCGCCTTCGCAGGGCGAGGCCGGCGCGACGCGCGCCGTGCAGCGCGCGCTCGATTTCATCCACGCCTGTTTCGCCGAGCCGATCAGCCTGACCGATCTGGCCGAAGCCGCAGGCCTCAGCGTGTCGCGTTTCGCGGCGCGTTTCAGCACCGAGATCGGCGTGTCGCCCCAGCAATACGTGCGGATCGTGCGCGTGCGCCATGCGCAGCGGCTGCTGCGACGTGGCGTGTCGCCGTCGGTGGTGGCGGCCGAGGTGGGCTTCTTCGACCAGAGCCATCTGTGCCGCCACTTCAAGCGTGTGCTCGGCCATACGCCGCGCGAATGGCTCAGTGCCGGCGCGCCGGCCGGCAATCTTCCGGTTTCCTGATGGATGGTTTGCGTGCCGATGCGCACGCCGTGCGCCGCGCGGTTCAGCCCGGCGGCGTGTCCTGCCGCGCACCGAACAGCGCGTCGAGCGGCCAGCCATGCTTGACGAACGGCGTGCGGATGATCACGTAGCTGAAGTAGCGCTCGATGCCGATCTCGCGGTCGAGCAAGCCCTCGATCACGCTCTGGTAGTGATGCACGCTGCGCGTGACGAACTTCAGCAGATAGTCGTAGCCGCCGCTCGCCACATGGCATTCGACGATCTCGTCCACCGGGCGAATCGCCGCCTCGAACTTCGCGAAATCCTCGCGGCGGTGATCGGCGAGCGTGACCTCGGTGAACACGATCTGCACGTCGCCGAGCTTTTCGATCTGGACCTGCGCGCCGTAGCCGGCGATGTAGCCGGCTTTTTCGAGGCGCTTGACGCGCGCGAGGCACGGGCTGGGGGAGAGATCCACGGCCTCGGCCAGTTCGACGTTGGTCATGCGCCCCTTCTTCTGCAGATGCGAGAGGATGCGCAGGTCGATACGGTCCAGCTTGCTGTGGGCGGGGAGGATCATCGCGGTGTGCCGTGAAAATGCGGGCGGGGCGCCGAAAGGGCGCCCCGCATGCGCAAGCAGGCCGATGTTAGCACGCGCCACCCCGCCGGGCGGCGCCGCGTCAGGCGAGTGCGGCGCGCACCTCGCGGTCTTCCAGCACCTCGTCGAGCGTCGTCTTCAGGCGTTCGAACAATTGCCCGAATTCGGTCTCGCCGAAGCAAAGCGCGGGCGCGAAACCGAGGATGTTGTCGCCGAACGCGCGGAAGATCAGCTTGTTGCGGTACGCCGACGCCGCGATGCGCTCGGACAGCTTCAGCGCCGGATCGAAGCGCGCGCGCGTGGTCTTGTTCGCCACGAGTTCCAGCGCGCCGAGCAGGCCGCGATGGCGCGAATCGCCCACCAGCGGATGGTCGAGCAGGCCGTCGAGGCCGGCCGCGAAGCGCGGCGCCTGCGTCTGCGCGTTCGCCAGCAGGCCGCCTTCGTGATAGAGGCGCAGCACTTCGAGCGCGACCGCCGCGCTGACCGGGTGCGCCGAATACGTCGCGCCGTGGCCGACGATTGCCGTATCGGCCGCGTCGCCGGCAATGCCTTGATAGATCTCGTCCGACATCAGCACCGCGCCCATCGGCACATAGCCGGAGGTCAGGCCCTTGGCTACCGTCATCAGGTCCGGCTCGACCTGTTCGTCGGCACAGGCGAACAGCGGGCCGGTGCGGCCGAAGCCGGTGATCACCTCGTCGGCCACGAACAGGATGCCGAGGCGGCGGCACGCGTCGCGCATCGCCTTCAGCCAGCCGCGCGGCGGCACGATCACGCCGCCCGAGCCCTGGATCGGCTCGCAGAAGAACGCGGCCACGTTGTCGGCGCCGAGTTCGGCCACCTTCGCTTCGAGCGCGGCCACCGACGCGGCGATCAGCGCGGCGTCGTCGGCGCCGTGCTCGCTGCGGTACGCGTACGGCGAGGGCAGGTGATGCTGGGTCGGCAGCGGCAGGTCGAAGTGGCGATGGAACGCCGGCAGCGCGGTCAGGCCCGCGCCCGTCGACGACGAGCCGTGATAGCCGCGCTCCAGCGCGATCATCTGCTTCTTCGACGGGCGGCCGGTGGCGTTGTAGTAATGCGTGATGAAGCGCACGGCCGAATCGATCGCGTCCGAGCCGCCGAGCGTGAAGTACACGTGCTTCAGCGAGGCGGGCGCGAGCGAGACGAGCTTCTCGGCCAGTTCGATCGCGGGCTCCGACGAAAAATGGAAATACGTGGTCGCGTAGGGCAGCTTCATCATCTGCCGCGTCGCGGCCTCGACGATGCTCTGCTGGCCGTAGCCGACGTTCACGCACCAGAGGCCCGCGAACGCGTCGAGCAGCTCGTTGCCGTCGGTGTCGCGCAGGTAGGCGCCGTGGCCCGATTCGAGCACGGTGGTGCCGCGCGCTTCGTGGGCACGGTAGTTGATGACGGGGTGGATCAGGTGGCGGCGGTCGGCGTCGATGAGCGGCGAGCGGGACATGGTCGGGGCCTCATGGGAAGTGGGTGGGACGGGTACGGCGATGTCTCGATGGTAGCCAGCCGATAGCCGGAGCGGGTGCGGAAATCGTCGGGGCAAACGACAGGAAATGCCGTTTCGGCGGGGCATGCCGAAATCTTGTGCCGGGGATTGGGTGAAATTGTTCGCGTTCCGAATCGAGGGGGCGATTCGATATCGAAAAACATTGCATTATTCAGGGATCTTGAATGTCACGGTCACAACGGTCATGGGAGCGTGGGTCAAATGAAGTCGATGAAACGCGGGGCGGCCGCATTGGCGGTGCTGCTCGGTTGCATGGCGGGCGCCGCGATGGCCGCCTCGGGCGCGCCAGACCCGTTCGGCGCGTTCCAGAGCCGCTTCGGCGGCAACCAGTCGTTCGCCTGCAAGGAACCCGGCGGCAAGACGCTGAACCTCGACGTCGGCACGCCGCAGGCCGACAACGATCAGATGAAGGCCGTGCCGCGCGCGCAGTGGGACCAGGTGCTGTCGATCTATCTGTCGCATGGCACGGGCGGCAAGATCGAGGCGTCGTGGGGCGCGCCGAGCTTCGACGCGTCCGCCGCGTTCATGTCGATCCGCCTGCAAAGCGGCAAGACGCTGGTGTTGCAGCGCACTCGCGCGATTCCCGACCCCGATGCCGATGCACGGCATTTCGACCGCAAGCCGTACTTCGACCTGAGCATCGATGGCGGCCCCAAGCTGCCGTGCAGCCAGGTTTTCAACGCCTCGTGATCGACCTGATCCGGCTCGGCGGCACGCTCGAACGCGGCGGCGAGGTGCTCGCCGCCTCGGCCGACATGCGCTACGGCGGGCGGCCGGTGGCGCGCCTGGGCGACGCGGTCAAGTGCCGGCGTCATCCGGACGTTCATCCGAATGAAATTGCCCAGGGCGACGCCGCGATCACCGATCACGGCGTGCCGTGCGCGCGCAACGGCCATCAGGCGAGCTGCGGCTGCCGGCTGATCACCCGCATCGCCTGAATGCGCTCCGACTGCCTGCCGAACCGCCGAATCGGGCGTTGACGCCCTTGAGCGAGGCCGCGCCGCGGCCTCTCGCCCTTGCATCAGCCGCGCGACGCATCGCGCAACACCGTCTGGAAGCCGATGTCGCGCGACTCGGCATGAAACATCGCGCTCGCATTGATCTCGCGCGTCCTGCCGACGATGGCCGCGAAGGCGTCCAGCAGCGGCCGGCCCTCGCCGCACAGGTAGGCCGTGCGCTCGCGGATCGAGCGCGCGCCCTCGAGCCGCGCCTTCGCGGCCGCCAGATCGACGCCGGCCAGGCTCACCTCCTCCGCCAGCGACGCGTGCCCGGCCGGCGCCGCCGGGGCGGCCGTCGAGCCGGGCGCGTGCCGCTGCACCTGGCGCGCCGTTTCGGCCACGCGCTGGAACGGCGCCGACGCGTAGTACCGGAAGAACTCGTTGGTTTTCGGCGCGTCCGCGAGCGGCGTGCCGCCCTGCGCGGCCTGCGCCTTCGCGCCGAGGAAGTCGGCGTAGCGCTGCACCGTGTCGACGATCGTCGAGGCGGTGGCGAAATAGCCGTTGCGCACGCGCGGATTGGCGTCGAACAGCGCCGCCAGCCCCTCGGGCGTGGCGGCGTCCGGATGGTCGAGCAGCGCGGCGAGCTTCGGATGTTGCAGCATCAGGTAGCTGAGGTCCGAGCCCATGATCTCGCCCTCGAAACCCTGTGCGGAGTCGGTATGGGAGATGCCCGGCGTGAACAGGCCGACGTGTGTCGGCACCGTCACCGACAGGTTGAGGCCGGCGTTCTGGTTGTTGAGCACGCGCACGTATTGCAGGTGCGTCGACTGGATGCCGAGCCCCGGCGGCTGCCTGAACTTCATCACGATCGAACTGCCCTCGGACGCGTCGAACACGAGCCCCTGCATCTGCCGCGCGATCTCGGCGCTGTCGATCTTCGGCTGGTCGGTGGCGAGCGCCTCGTTGAGCCGGCCCACCGCGGCGCGCACGGCCGCCTGCAACGCAACGCCCGCCAGCGGCTTGCCTGCGTTCGCGGTCAGCGTGATCTGCCAGAACTTGCCGACCCGGCTCGGGTTGATCTGATGGTCGGCGTAGAGGAATTTCGCCTCCGCGCTGAGCGTCAGGCCGCCCGTGTCGCTGGCGATGCCGACCGGCCCGAGCGACTTCTGCCAATGGCCGAGCAGTGCACCGAGCGCGTTCACTTGCGCGCCGCCCGAGGCGGTGCCGCGCACCAGCACGTCCCAGCGCTGCCACAGCGCCTGCTCCTTGAGCGGCCCATTCTTCTGTACGTCGTGCTTCTTCATCGGCAGGTAGAGGCGGTCGAGCAGCTCGCGCACCTCCGCGTAGCCGCGGTCGGCCTGCTGCGCCGCGTGCGCGTGCTCGGCATCGCCGTGCGAGAGGCGTTCCTTGACGACGCCGAGATGCGTGCCGACCGCGCCAAGCGCGAGACTGACGCTCGCCTGGCTGGCCGCGACGAACTTTTCCGGATCGGCGAGCGCGTCGGCGCGCGAGTAGCCGCCATGCCAGACTTCCGCATTGACCCGCTCGAAAGCCTCGGCGCGCAGCGTGTTCAACTGCTCGCGCGCCGGCTTGGGCAGCGCGCGGTCGCTGCGCGCCAGCAGTGTGGCGGCGTCCTCGATGAAGTTCAGGTACAGGTGCTTGAGGCCGTCGGCCTCGGCCGCAACCTGGCCCAACTGCTCGACCGAGGGGCGAGCGATCGCGTTGCGGAACTGCGCCGGGATCGACGCGGCCTCGCCATACAGCGCAGCGACGCCCGGGTCGAGCGGCGGCAGCGGGGCGTCGGCGCCCTGCAGGCGGCTGCGCATCAGGTGGTAGAGGCGCAGGGCGGCCGGCGGCGCATCGGTGTACGAGGCATCGAGCTGGCGGTGGATCGCCAGTGTCGCCTTCAGATCCTTGTGATGCGCCGGATCGAGGATCTGGTGCGGGGCGTTGGCCGTCTCGGTGAAGAACTGCAGCAGGTCGCCGCGCGCGAGCAGGTCGAAGTTGCCGCCGGCGCCAAGGTTCGGGTTGCCGCGGGTGGCGCGACCGAGGCTGGCGTCCACGGCGAGCGTCGCCTCGCTGAACGCCACGCGGCCGTCGGCGTAGGCGACCGAGTCGGGCACGTCCCGGCGCGTCGAGGGCGGCAGCGGCTGCCGGGCCGCCAGGCGCTGGCGCAGCACGTCGCCGGCGGCGGGGTAGGCCCGCGAGACGATCGCATCGAATACCGGCCGGCCGCCGCGGGCTTGCTGCGCCTCGTCGAGCATCATCGCCAGCAGCGCGATCTTCACGCCGTTGAAGCCCTTGGCGAGCTTCCGGTCGGTCAGGAAATACGGCCGTTCCGGCGCCGGCGCATAGTTGCGGTTGAGGCCCAGCGACACCTTGTCCTTGAGGTGTTCCCAGCCATGCACGAGCTTGCGCGTCTTCGGGCCGGACGCGGTGATCCACGAGCGGTTCGCATCCATGTTGGCGACCAGCTTCACGAGTTCGCGCAGATCGTCATGCTCGAAGTAGGTGCCGCCCGCGGCGTACGCGGCCTGGCCGTTCAGCTTGGCGGCCCAGTTCGCGAGCGTGGTGCCCGCGCCGCCCTGCAGCGCGATGCTGCAGGACGTCCAGAAATCGATGTCGCGATCGTCGTCGGAGAAGAAGGTCCGGCCCGCCGACGCGCTGCCGGCCACGTGGCCGACGCCGACCGAATACTCGAGGCTCGCGCCGGTGCTGGTCGCCACGTTCGGCCCCGACACGCCCTGGCCGATGCCGGGCGCGACGCGTTCGAGCCGGGCCACCTCGCGTTCGGCGTAGTGCGCCATCAGGTCCGGCGCCGCCGCGCTCAGGTGGGTGCGCTTGAACTCCGTCATCAGGCCGGCGATCAGGAAATACGACTTGGCGCACTCGCGGGCCGTCGTGCCGCCCGAGCCGGCGCCGTGATTGACATGGTTGCGATCGAGGTAGCGCGCCAGCACGCGTGCGGTGCGCGCCGCGCGAGCGAAGCCGTCGCGAACGGCGAGGCCACGCTGGTCCGGCCGAAGATCGCGATTGGCCGCCGTCGCGCCGATGCCGACGAGTTCGTCCGCGAGCCGCGCGCGCAGACGCGTGGCCGAGCCCGTCACGGGAAGCTCGGGCAGCGCCTGGGCCAGCGCGGCGACCGTCTGTTCCAGGTGGCGCAGGTCGAGGGCGCCGGAGTCGATATCGATCATGGGGCCGGCAGGCAAGGTGATGGCGCTCGGCGCCGGCGCCGTGATCGAGCCGGATGGGTCGATCGTCACTCGGGCATCGCCGGCGGCTGCCTCGCCGACGGTATCGGGGCGCTGTCCCTGCCGCTTCGCCGCTTCGCGCTGCAACGCGCGCGCGTCGCGCTGCACCTGCGGCGCGGGGCCGGCAAGCCGATGCGCCAGCTCCGCGTCGCCGAGCGCCGCGGCCCTGGCGGTCTGCTTGCGCCCGGTGACCTTGTCGAGCATCTCGCGCATCGGGTTCGGCAGGACCGAGGTCCGGGGCGCCGCGGCGGGCGGCGGCGGCGAGGTGGTGCCGGGTACGGTCGCCGCCGTGCGCCGATGCGCGGCCTCGCGTTGCAGGGCACGCACGCCGCGCCCGTTCAGGTTCGGGTTGCGAGCCGCCAGCAGGAGTTCCTGATCGCTGAGGCTGCCGGCGGCATTCGCCTGCTTGCGCGCGCTCACCTTGTCCGCCAGATTGCGCAGCCGCTCCGGCATGACCGAGCTTTGGCCGGCGCGCCGCTCGAGGGTCTGCAAGGGCCCGGGCGTCGCGGGCTCGTCTTGAGGCTCGGCCCGCAAGGGCCCGCGAGCGATGTGATTAGGCTTCATGGCAGGCTCCGGCTCGAGGTTGATGTTCTTGATTTTCTGCACGTCAATCGCTCGAGCAGGCGGTCGCTCCCACGACTGCGCTTCGGCGTGCCGAGGTCGAGGATGCTATGCAGCCGTTAATGGGCCACCCCGGCGACGCGCGAAGCGGCGGACGGGCAGGCGAAGTCGCGAAAGGCGCCGGCTGCGGGAAATTCCGTCAGCGCGGATGCGCGGCTTTGCCTGAGACCGGTCGAATGGGCCGCGCACCGTCGATTTCCCCACGTCTTTTCCCGGCTTTTTTTACCCGATCCACCCCTCGCATCGCCGACATCCCGTATCCTTGTATTCTTTCGAATTCATTACATTAAAAAGGGGGATGGATGCCGCATGACGTCAGCTTGATCGCACTGCTCGCGGCCGGTTTCGCGCTCGCGATGGTGTTCGGTTATCTCGCCTCGCTGCTGAAGATGCCGCCGCTGGTCGGCTATTTGCTGGCCGGCATCGTGATCGGCCCCGGCACGCCCGGCTTCGTCGGCGATCTGGCGCTCGCGCAGCAACTGGCCGAGATCGGCGTGATGCTGCTGATGTTCGGCGTCGGCCTGCATTTCTCGTTGGGCGACCTGCTCGCGGTGCGCAAGATCGCGCTGCCCGGCGCGATCGTGCAGATCGCGGTGGCCACCGCGCTCGGCGGCGGCCTGGCGCTGGCCTGGGGCTGGAGCATCGGCGCGGCGCTGGTGTTCGGGCTGGCGCTGTCGGTGGCCAGCACGGTGGTGCTGCTGCGAGCGCTCGAAGGGCGCGGCCTGGTCGAGACGGTCAACGGCCGGATCGCGGTGGGCTGGCTGGTGGTCGAGGATCTCGTGATGGTGCTCGTGCTGGTGCTGCTGCCGCCGCTGGCGGGGCTGCTCGGCGGCGCGCCCGAGGCGCCCGCGGGCGCGGCCGGCCACGCCGCCGAGGCGGGCGGCAGCCTGTGGGGCACGCTCGCCGTCACGTTCCTGAAGGTGGCCGCGTTCATCGCCTTGATGCTGGTGGTCGGCAAGCGCGTGTTCCCGCGCATCCTGTGGCTGGTGGCGCGCACCGGCTCGCGCGAGCTGTTCACGCTGTGCATGATCGCGGCGGCCGTGGGCGTGGCGTTCGGCGCGGCCAAGCTGTTCGACGTGTCGTTCGCGCTCGGCGCGTTCTTCGCCGGCATGATGATGCGCGAATCGGAATTCGCCCGGCGCGCGGCCGAAGACACCTTGCCGTTGCGCGACGCGTTCTCGGTGCTGTTCTTCATCTCGGTCGGCATGCTGTTCGACCCGACGATTCTGGTCGAGCAGCCGCTGCACGTGATCGAGGTGGCGCTGATCGTGGTGATCGGCAAGACGCTGGCCGCCGTCGCGCTGGTGCTGGCGTTCCGTTATCCGCTCAATACCGCGCTGACGGTCGGCGCGGGCCTGGCGCAGATCGGCGAGTTCTCCTTCATTCTGGCCGGCCTCGGCCGCTCGCTCGGGCTGCTGTCCGCCGAGGGGCAGAGCCTGATCCTGGCCGTCGCGCTGATCTCCATCGCCATGAACACGCTGCTGTTCGCGACGATCGAGCCGGCGCTGGTCTGGATTCGCAAGCATTCGGCGTTCGCGCGCCGCCTCGAATCGCGCGACGATCCGCTGGCCGCGCTGCCGATGTCCACGCCGCAAACGCACTTGACCGGCCAGGTCGTGATCGTGGGCTACGGGCGCGTCGGCGCGCGCATCGCGCAGGCGCTCGGCGAGCGCGGGATCGCCTACGTGGTGGTCGAACAGAATCGCGAAACGGTCGAGAAGCTGCGCGAGCAGGGCATCGCGGCGGTCAGCGGCGATGCGATCGAGCCGGTGGTGCTGGTGCAGGCGCATATCGCGCGCGCCGGCATGCTGGTCGTCACGCTGCCCGATACGTTCGACGTGCGCCAGATCGTCGAGATTTCGCGCACGCTGAACCCGTCGATCGAGATCGCGCTGTGCACGCACAGCGGCGAGGAGGCGGCGCTGCTGACGAGCGAAGGCGTCGGCACCGTGTTCATCAGCGAGACGGAGCTGGCGCGCGGCATGACCGAGCATGTGCTGACGCGCATGGGCGGGGGGCGAGTGGAGGCGGCGAAGGCCGCGCCGGCGGCGCATTGAATGCGAGCCGGCGCGGCCTTGGGTGAAGCAATGTGCGGATAGCGGCCCCGTGACGCTATCCGCAACGCTGCGTTATTGCTGAATGACGCGCATCGACTTGGGTCGCGAGAAATCCCGCGTCTCGCCGTTCCAGTCCTTGACCCCTTTCAGCTCCCAATTCTGGGTGAGGCCTGAAAACGTTGCGACCCGGCCGAAAATAAGGTTCTCCGAATCCGACAGCATGACCGCCGTTCCCGGTGCGGCTTCAACCTGAACTTCATCGGCGTAGATCCAGGAAGGCAAGAAGTACCCTGAGCGCTGCCCCGGGGGCAGGCAATATCTCGCGCTGGTGGTCAGGCTGACGATACAGCCGAGCGGGGTGGTATTGCTGACCACGCGCATCGAATGCGGCTTCGAGAAGTCGAGATACTTCCCATTGGCTGCCAAGACTTGCTTGAGCTTGCCGTTTTCCACGGTTCCGGTGAACGTGGCGATTCGGTTATAGGCAAGGTTTTCAAAATCGGACAGCGCCACCGCAGTGCCCGGTGCCGCATCCACGTAGACGTCCTGCCCATAGATCCACGACGGCAGCGAATTGGTCGTTTTCCCGGCCGGCTGGCAATATCTATCCCCCGTATTCACGCTGACGATGCAGCCCTGCGGCTTCTCGGCGGATAGAAACCGCGCGTCCGGATAGATCGACTTGATCCAGTCCGCATACATCGATACCCGCGGACCTGTCGAATATTTCCCGTTACCGCCGTTGGTTGTCGCGATGATGACGGGCTTGCCGTCGCGCATCTGCCACCATGACGAGCCGCTGTCGCCGGACGCCGTTCTTGCCCAAAACGGCGACGGGCCGGCAGGCTGGTAGCTCGCGCTGATTCCGTGATCGAGCTCGAAGATGCTGTCTATCCGGCTGCGTGCATACAGCCGTCGATCGCCCTTCGCCGGCGAATAAGCGCCGCTGGTGTCGTTACCAACGCCCCAACTTCCATAACCGACGTAAATCACGTCTCGACCTTTCTCGTCGAGCGCATCGTTCAGGATCGGCGGATCGACCGGCTTGCCCGCCTTGTCCACGATCGTATTCACCGTGGGCAGTTTGAGGATGGCGATATCGGTCGAGGCGCCGCCCATTCCCGCCGGTTTCTTGATGCGTTCCGGCGGTACGTAGGCCGTGCCGGGGCCGGTCGCGGCGAGTTTTCCGTCCCACCCCCAGAAGTTCTTGTTGATGGGGGTCTCGGTGCCTTCATAGTTGACGCAGTGCGCGGCGGTCAGCACGTAACTCCAGCCGTCCTTGTTGCCGAGCCAGGTTGCCGTGCAGCCCCACAGTTGACCTACGGCGAGCCACGGCCTCTCGTAACTGAACGAGCGCAATGTGTCGTTGTGCGTCTTGATCGTGTTCGCGACGTCCGCCGTATCGCCGACATAGCTCTTGAAGGTTGCCTCATCGATCACGACGGCATGTCCGGGGGACCAGGCTGCCAATGCGATCAGTCCGGCCGGCCAAATTGCTTTTTTCATCTTTGCCTTCTTTCATGGTTTCTTTCGCCGAGGCATGCACGTCATACATCGGTCCGCATGCTGTCGGACCTCGGCATGACCTCGGGGGGGCAAAGAATATCGATGAGGCGAGATGGTTTCGATACCTGATTGATAGGGAGCTTGATAAAAGTCAGTGGTGTTTATTTTTCAGATTCTTCTTGTGATTTTAAGAAATTATTATGGAAAATAAAGGAGTCTTTAGGATTTAAATTCGGTGTGCTGATCGATTCGACCGCCCCGATCGAGCAGCCGCTGCACGTGATCGAGGTGGCGCTGACCGTCGTGATCGGCAAGACGCCGGCTGGCCTCAGCCGCTCGCTCGCGCTGCTGTCGGCCGAGGGGGAGGGGAAGGGGCGAAGTCTGATCCTGGCCGTTGCGAGGCAGCGTGTCTCGGAGGGGGGTACGGGGGGCGCCGGCCGGATCGCGGCGCCGTTTTTTTGCCCGTACTCCCTCACAAAGCTCGGTGGCCATGCGGCCATCGCCATATACCTCGGCATGGCTGAAGCGGATCGTATGTGCCGCGCCCGGTTGGGCATGCTTCGTGAAATAGGCCACGATGGCGGCCCGTCCCATGACGCGGTCTTCACCGGGCGGCAGCAGCGTGCCGTCATCGGTGTAGAGCGCGCCGAGGGCCGCGTGGTCGCCGCGCGCGTAGGCCTCTCGGCCCAGCGCGCGTTCTCGGCGTGAATCGCCGTGGCGGGCGAGCCTTGCGAATCCTCGGCGAGCGGCGCAGCCAGCAGGGCGGCGCAACACGCCAGCACGGCGGCCTGAAAGATCACGCGCGCCGTGGGGTTCACGGGCCCGGAGCGGATGCGGCGCGCGTTCGTGAAGCTGTTCGGCCTGCCGCCGCAGGCCGTGCGCCGCACCCATCAGCGCTGAATCGGCGCCTTACTTGTTGGTGGCGAGCGCGCCGGCGCTCTTGGTGCCGCCGAACAGCGCCGTCAGATAGTTCTGCTGACGGTTCATCTGCGACATCACGTTGTTCAGCGCGGTGAATTGCGCGTTGTAACGCGTGCTCAGTGCGGCGGCGTAGGTCTGCAACGTGGCTTGCTGCGCCGTCAGGCCCTTGATGTCGGTCTGCACGCCGCTGGCGCTGCTGGTCAGGATGCCGTGCGTGGCCGTGTACGAGGTGATCGCGTGATCGATCTGCGCGCCGAGGCCGGCCGTCTTGTCGAACAATGTGGAGGCCACGGTCGATTGGTTGGCCAGCGAGCGCGTCAGCGCGGCCTGATCGACGATCAGCGTGCCGGCCGGCTGCGTACTCTTGGTGCCGTCGGCCACCGTGATGCCGAGCTGCTGCAGCGTGGCGCCCACGCCGTTGTGGTTGACGGCGCTGCCCAGGATCGATTGCATCTGAGTCCGAATCGTATTGAGCGTTGAGTCGCCAAACAGCGGGCCGGCCAGCGGCTTGGTTGGCTGCGAGTTATCGAACGCGCCCACCGTGGCGATCGTCTGCGCCAGCGTGTTGTAGCTGTCGACGAACTTCGTGATCGCGGTGGCCTGCTTGCCCGTGTCGGTGGCGATCGCCAGCGTTTGCGTGGTGGCGGGCGAGGTGACGGCCGCCTGCGTGAGATTCAGCGTGACGCCGGCGATCACGTTGCTCACGGCATTGGTCGCGTTGAGGTTGGTCACGCCGTTGACCGTGACCGACGCGTCCTGCGCGGCCGACGATTGCGCCCATTTGCTGCCGGCGCCGATCGTCGATTGGCCGCCCGTGGTGCTCGGCGTCGAGCCGACCGCGAGTTCCGACAGACCGTTGTCGGTGGTGGCGGCCACCTGCACGCCAATCGTGTTGGCCGCGCCGCTGTTGTTGCTGCGCAGGACCAGATGCGCGCCGTCGCTGCCGGTCACGATGCTGGCCGTCACGCCCGGGTTGTCGCGCTGCTTGTTGATCGCGGCGGCGATGCCCGACAGTGTGTCGTTGCCGGCATCGATCGCGATCGTCGATGCGTGGCCGTTGACGCTCAGCGTGATCGAGCCGGTGCCGAGCGCCTTGGCGGCGGCGAACGGCGGCGAGGTCAGCGATTGCGATTGCGCGATCTGGTTGACGCTCACCTGATACGAGCCGGTCACCGCGCCGTTGCCGGCCGTCGCGCTCAAGCCGGTGCCGCCGGTGGCGGTGGCGGTGAAGGTCTGCCCGAACGAACCGTCGGACAGCGCGGCCACCGCGCCTTTCAGGTTGGTGAGTGCGGTCTGCAGGCTCGTGTAGGCGGCGGCGCGGTTGTTGTCGCGCGCCATGGCGGTCGACAGGATCGCGTTCTGGCCGGCCGTCTTTGAATTGACCAGCGCCGTGACCAGCGTGTTGACGTCGATCGTGGAATTGCCGGTGGCGCCGCTGATGATCGATTGCGCGGCTTTTTGCAGGGCCGAGTTGCTGGAGATGGCGTTGTTGGCGGTCGAGGGGATCGACATGCGGAGGCTCCCGGAATTAAAGGTTGATCAGCGTTTGATCGATGGTGCGCTGGGTCTTGATCGTCTGCGCGTTGGCCTGGTAATCGCGTTGCGCGGTGATCAGGTTCACGAGTTCGCCGGTCAGGTCGGTGGTCGATGCCTCCGTCGTGCCGCCCTTGAGCGCGCCGTGGCGGGTGGTGCCCGCCACGCCGATCTGCGGCACGCCCGAGGCGGCCGTCTGGATGTATTGGCTGCCGCCGATGCTGGTCAGCCCGCCCGGGTTGTTGAAGTTGACCACCACCACCTGGCCCAGCGTCATGGTCTTGCCGTTCGAATAGATGCCGCTGACCGAGCCGTCCACGCCGACCGAGTACGAGGTCAGCGAGCCGGTGGCATAGCCGTCGGCCACCAGGTTTGACGACGCGCTCTTGCTGGTCGAGAACTGGGTGGAGCTGGACAGGTCGAGCGCGATCGCCTGCGGCGTGGCCGCGCCGGTGGTGTGGGTCAGGCTCAACGAGAACTTGCCGATCGAGCCGGTGGCCGCGCCGCCGGCATCGGTCGAGCCGGTCAGCTTGCCCGACGCGTTGAACGTGAGCGTGCCGAGGTTCGCGGGCGGCGTGCCGTCCGCGCCCGCATACACGTTCCAGGTGCCGGCCGTCGCCGCTTTCACGAAGTACAGGTTGACGTTCTGCTGGTTGCCGAGCGAGTCGTGGGCCTGCACCGGCTGGCGCAACGTGTAGGTGGTCGAATCGGTGGTGTTGAACGGCGTGTGCGTCTGGGTCTTGTCGGTCTGGCTCAGGTTGAACTGGCCGGTGATGGCGGTGGTGGCCTTCGGCGCGATGTTGCCTTGCGGCGCGGCGAGCGCGCGCAGCGAAGCCGTGTCGATCGAGCCGTCGGCGTTGACGCCGTAGCCCATCAGGTTCGCGCCGGCGCTGTTGACGATGTTGCCGCGCGCGTCGGCATGGAATTGGCCGTCGCGCGTGTAGGTGGCGGTGCCGTGGTTCGATACCTGGAAGAAGCCGTTGCCCGAGATCGCGATATCGAGCGGGTTCTGCGAACGGGTCAGCGAGCCTTGCCGGAACACCTGCACGACTTCGGCAAGCCGGGTGCCCGCGCCGATGCCGTTCGAGACGGCGGTGGACACCGCATTCGCGTAGACGTCGGAGAACTGCGCGACGGCCGCCTTGAAGCCGACCGTGTTCGCGTTGGCGATGTTGTTGCCGATGACGTTCAGATGGTTCGATGCGCCTTGCAGGCCGCTCAAGCCTTGTTGATAGCCCATGGTGATCCCCGTTGGTGTGTGGCCGGATTGATTTGATCTAGCTGTTTGCCGGCGTGATCAGGAATGCGAACCGTTGCCGCCCGACGTGCGCGGGAAGATCGCGCCGAGGTGCGCCAGATCGACCGTCGTGCCGTTCGACAGCGCCAGGCCGGCGCTGCCGTCGGCCTGGCGGATCACGCCCTGCACCTGGGCGACCGTCAGCGTGGCCGCGCTCGCGGTGGCGCCCTGCGCGTTGGTGTAGCTCGCGCTGATCGTGTACTGGCCGTCGGGCAGCTTCGCGCCGTTCGAATCGACGGGCGTCCAGGTGAGCGGGATCGTGCCGGCCTTTTGCGGGCCTTCGTTGAGCGTGTTGACGACCTTGCCGGTGGCGTCCTTCACGGTGATCGTCAGGTTCGAGGCGGCGCTCGTCAGTTGCACGCCGAAGCCCACCGGCGCGCCCTTCGCCACCGGCAGCGTGCTGCCGGGCGCGAGCACGTTGGCGCCTACCAGCGCCGCCGCCTGCGTCGACTGGCCGGCCGCGACCTGCGAGGCCAGCGACGTGAGCGAGGCGTTGAGTTGCGCGATGCCGCTGACCGTGTTGATCTGCGCGAGCTGCGAGGTCATCTGCGCGCTGTCGACCGGGCTGGTCGGATCCTGGTTCTGCAATTGCGTGACGAGCAGCCTCAGGAACGTCTGCTGCAGGTCCGCCGCCGATTGCTTCGAGGTGCCCTTGCTGCCCATCGTGTCGGGCGGCAGCTTGTTGACCGAGGTTCCGTTATTGCCGATCGTCGTGCTGGAGGCGCTCATGAGGCGGGTGTCCTTTCTCGGGCTGGCAGGCGCGCGCCGTCCGGTCGACAGTCCCCGATGGTCGAAGCGCGTTGTGTAATCGATCGCCATCTGTTGTCGATGGCGTGCCGAGAGCGTAGCGCCTGGTCGGTTTTCGGGATGTGTTGTTTTGTCAGTGCCCGTGGAATCATGTAGTTAGGTATCCCATGGATATGGGCGGGCGGCGAGGCGTGGCTTCGGGAAGGGGGGCGAAGGGCGCGCGGCATGGGAAACGAGGGCGCGGCACGGACGTATTCCCCTCGTATTACGCCGTCGTGTCGCGCAGCGTGAAGTTGTCTTGCCGCCGTGTTTCGGGCGGGGGGAGATTGACGCGGCGGGCGACGAAAAGGATCGCATTGCTGACGGCAGCCGGGGCTGCCGGGCATACGGTGCGAAGGCGCCGCCGCAGGTGGACGCTGGCCTTCAGAATCGCGGAAAATAGCCGTTCACTGCGGAGGGGGGCGGTCCGCCACCCCTCGCGCCACCCGGCGCCCCGACTAGAACGAATCCGAGAACCAATCCGACCATGGGCCTGCTCGACCGCTTCCGCCAATTGCTTTCGCCTCCGCCGAAGCCGCCGTCCCGGGCTGACTATGCCGAGCGCTTCGTGTCGGCCCTGCGCGCATCGGGCGATACGCGGGCCTGGTCGTACGAGCCGGAGCGGGAGCGGCTGGTGCAAACCAACCTGGCGGAAGGCGAGAGCGGTGGCATCGTCAATTTTTCGAATATGTATCGCGAGTATCTCGACACGCGGGAGGATGCGCGCGCGGAATGCCTGCGCCGCCAAACCGCCGGGATGCGGCCGGCGCCCATGCCGTCGCGTTTCGCCGACGCGCAGGCGCGGCTGCGGCCGGTGATCCGGAGTGCGACGGAGCGCGGTGTCGTCAACCTGCAAGGGGCGACCCGATTGCCGGCCAACGAAATCGCCTACCGTCCGCTGTGCGAGAACATCGAGGTCGGCATTGCCTACGACGGCGAATTCAGTCTCCAGCGGCTCAATAACAAAACGTTCGCCGATTGGGGCGTGACGTTCGACGAGGCATTCGAGATCGCCATCGACAACCTGCGGGCCGAATCGTCCAAGCCGTGGCTCGCGCTCGGGCATGGCGTATTCGTGTCGCAGTTCGGCGATTTCTACGACGCGGCGCGGCTGCTGTTGACGGACGTGCTGTACCGGCAGCCGATTGCCGGCGCGCCGGTCGTCATGGCGCCGAACCGGGCCGTGCTGCTGCTGACCGGCGATCGCAACGAAGCCGGGCTGCAAACGCTGTTGGCCGCGGCCGAGGAGGCGCTGCGCCAGCCGCGCGCGCTGCCGCCGTTGATGCTGCGATGGTCGGGCACGGCGTGGGAACGCTTCGCGCCCGAACCGCTCGCGCGCAAGTTGCACGCATTGCGCCTGCAGGAGCTGGCCGCCGATTATGCCGATCAGCGCACGCTGCTCGACGACCTGCATGCCAAGGAAGGCCGCGACGTGTTCGTGGCGACCTACACCGTGGTGCAGAGCGATCACGATGGCCGCCAGCGCAGCCTGTGCGTCTGGAGCGAGGGTGTGCATTCGTGGCTGCCCGATACCGAGGTGGTCGCGCTGTATCAGATCTCCACCAAGCGCACCGCGTTCCTGCCCCGGCATGAAGTGCACCGGTGCTTCGGCGATCTGCTCAAGCCGACCGCGCATCTGCCGATTCGTTACGAAGCCGAACGGTTTCCCGACGCCGAGCGTGTCGAGGCGTGGTTCGCGACCCACGGCAAGCTGGCCGATCTCGATTGACGGCATCGCCGGGAGACACTGATGCGAGATAAACCTCCGCGCCACCGCACGCGACGAGTCGGCACATCGGCCGCTGCCCGAGAGCGGGCGGCGAATGCGCCACCGATCGTCCCGCGCTGGCTGTTTGCCTCGGTGTTGCTGCTGTGGTGGTTCGGCGGATACGGATGGGTGATCGTCGACATCGTGCGGGATCGCGGGCCGTTCGCGTTTCTCCTGCATTGGCAGAGCGCGCTGTTCGGCGGCTCGAACCTGCTGGTGGCGGCCGGCATTGCCGCCGTGGCGATCTTCCTCGGCCCACGATGGCTGGTGCGCGGGCTGCGGCGCGTGTGGCCCGACAACGCGGTACTGGCCGATCTCAGCGCGCAACTGCGCGATGCCGGGCGCTCGCGCGGCGCGCTGAGCGCGCAGTCGCGCGCGGCATGGCGCGATGCCGATGCGGCGGGCCGGCTGCGCATCGCGCGGCGCGCACGCAACATCGGCTTGGGGATGGCGGGCGTCGCGCTGGCCGTCGGGCTCGGTCTTTCGGCGTGGCTGCATGTCGTCGAATATGCCGATGCCGGCAAGCCGCTGACGCCGGTCGCGCTCGTGGCGAACACGCCGATCGCGCTCGGCGGCGCGAGCGACTGGGTGCAGGTGAGCGGTGCGTTGCCGAAATTGGAGGCTGTTTTCGTGCGCGATTACACGATTCGCCGCACCTCGTACCGGGACTACGTCACGCCGCTGGTGCCAGTGGGCTGGCGCAAGGGCGAGCGCGTGTATCTGCTCGAACAGGACAGCACCGTCCGGCGCGGCAACGCCGAAAATGACAGCGACAGCGACCGGCAGGCCAATCCGCCCGGCCTGCTGGAAGGCTCGCTGTCGTTCGGCGGCCCGCGCGACGACATCGCCGCCGCGTTCCGGCGCGAGGGCTACGACGTCGGGCCGTGGACGGCGGTGCTCAAGCGCGACACGTCGCTGATGGGCAGGATTCCTGATCAACTGGCGGGCGTGACGATCCTGATCTGGGGCGAGACGGCGATGTTCGTGCTGATCGGGTTGGGGGTGGCGATCAGCCGGCAGGTGCGGATTCGGCGCATCGAGCGGCAATCGGCTTGACGCGAACCATGGCAAGCTTCAACGCGTCACCACCGACATCTCGTTCCCGCGCCCCGGGCTGATCGGAATCGGCTGCGACAGATACCCGTTCGCCGGATCGCGAACGTAGTCCAGATACACGTTGCCATGCTCGAACGCATTCTCCGCGAGAATCAGCGCGCCGCTTTTCAGCCTGGGTTCGAGCAGCTTCAACACCGGCAGATACAGGCTGAACGCACCGTCGAGCAGCACCAGGTCGATGTCGCCCGGCAGGTCGGCGAGCGTCTCGCGCGCGTCGCCCACGCGAATCTCGACCCGCTCGGCCAGGCCGGCCGCTTCCAGGTTGGCGCGCGCACGGGCGGCCTTGCTCGGTTCCAGCTCGGTGCCGATCACGCGGCCGCCGCCCATGTCGTGCAGCGCCGCGGCCAGATAGACGGTGGAGACGCCCATCGACGTGCCGAATTCGACGATCCGCTGCGCGTTGGCGGCGCGCGCGCATTGATACAGGAAGCGCCCGTACTCGGGCGCGACGTTCAGGAAGTTGTCGGCGTAGCCGCGATAGAAGCCGCGCAGGTCGCGGCTTTCTTCGGCGAAATGCTCGGCCACGGCGTCGGCCAGGCGCTGCTCGCTGTGGTCCGTGCCGCTGAACTGCGCCATCAGGGCCGCGTCGGCCTGCTCGGCTTCCGCCAGCATCCGCTGCAAGGTCTGGGCGACGCGCCCGCTGCTCAATGAATTCATGATGTGATCCGCGCTGAAAGGGTCCGGGATGGGGAGACGGCAGGCGCGGCCGGGCTGCCGCGCCATGCATCCGTCACCACCCGTAGGCATGCTAAGTCAATGCCGGCTTGGCGGCATCGGGGAATATGGCCAGAATATGTGGAATTCCTGCCAATCCTGGAAACCACGTCATGCCGGTTGTCAGCCCCACCTCCGATCCCGCCGAATGGCTCGATCCCGACGACGTGCCGCGCCCGCTGGTGACGGTGGGCGCGGCCGGCATCGACATGAAGCAGCTCGATGAAAAGGCGCTCGCCGTGTATCGCGACCGCAAGGAAATGGGCTTCCACCATCATCGCAAGGGCGAACTGCTGTTGACGATGCGCGGCGTGCTGACCTGCGAGGTGGACGGTGGCCTGTGGATCGTGCCGCCGCACAGCGCGATCTGGGTGCCGGGCGGCGTGGTGCACAAGTTCGTGGCGGCGGGGCGGCTCGAATGCTATGTGGCGTTCGTCGAGCCGGGTGCGGCGTCCGATCTGCCGCAGGCGTGCTGCGCGCTGTCCACCACGCCGTTGCTGCGCGAGCTGCTGATCCGCTCGGCCAGCCTGCCGGTGCTGTATCCGGAAGGCGGCATGGCATCGCATCTGGTCACGCTGCTGCTCGACGAAATCGCGATCGCGCCGCTCGGCAACCTGCATCTGCCGATGCCGTCCGACCCGCGGCTGCGCGGCATCGTCGACATGATCACGGCCGAGCCGGCCGAGCGCGGCACGATGGAAAGCTGGGCGCGGCGCGTGGGCATGAGCGAGCGCACGCTGGCCCGCGCGCTCGCGGCGCAAACCGGCATGAGCTTCGGCCGCTGGCGGCAGCAGCTTCATCTGATGCTGGCGGTGCAGTGGCTGGGGGCGGGGAAATCGGTGCAGCAGGTGGCCGACGAACTGGGCTACGAGAGCGCCAGCAGTTTCGTGTCGATGTTCCGCCGCAAGCTTGGTTCGCCGCCGGCGCGTTACATGGCGGAGCGGGCGTAGCGCGACGCGGAAAAGATCGAGCGGCTCAGGAGCGCGCGCCGGGTGCGGCCGGCTTCGGAGCCGGCTTCATAGTCTGCTTCATAGCCGGCTTCGCGACGCCCCCGGGCTTGACGGCATCGGCGGCCACCGGCGCATCGGGTGGCACGCCGAGCAGTTGCAGCGTCCCGCCCATCACCGACGAGAACACCGGCCCGGCCACGGTGCCGCCGTAATAGCCCTTGCCGCCCGGTTCGTCGATCATCACGGCGACGATCACGCGCGGCTGGCTCATCGGCGCCATGCCGGCGAACAGCGCGCGGTATTTGCCCTGCGCGTACGAGGCGCCGACCTGCTTGCGCGCGGTGCCGGTCTTGCCGCCGATCCGGTAGCCGTCCACGCGCGCGGCGCGGCCGGTGCCGCCTTCGTCCACGGCCATCTCCAGCATCGAGCGAATCGCGGCGGCGGTTTCCGGGCGCGTGACGCGATGGCCCTGCTGCGCGGCGGACTGGTCGTCGCGCAGCAGCCGCACCGGGTGGATCGTGCCGTCGCCCGCGTAGGCGGTGTACATCTGCGCGATCTGCAACAGCGACATCGACAGCCCGTAACCGTACGCCATGGTGGCCTGCTCGATCGGCCGCCAGCGCTGCCACGCGCGCAGCCGCCCCGACGCCACGCCGGGGAACGTCAGCTCCGGCGCATGGCCGATGCCGTATTCCTGGTACTTGTCCCAGATGGTTTGCGCGGGCAGGTTCAGCGCGAGCTTGGCGAGCGCGACGTTGCTCGATTTCTGCAACGCCTGCGAGACGGTCAGCGTGCCGTGGTTCGAGGTGTCGTGGATCACGGCGGGGCCGATCTTCCAGGTGCCGGGCGAGGTGTCGATGAGGGTTTGCGGGCGCACCTTGCCGGCGTCGATCGACAGCGCGACCACCAGCGGCTTGACGGTCGAGCCCGGCTCGAACGTGTCGATCACGGCGCGGTTGCGCAACTGCGCGCCGGTCAGGCGGCTGCGGTCGTTCGGGTCGAACGTGGGGTAGTTGGCGAGTGCGAGGATCTCGCCGCTCTGCGCGTCGAGCACCACCACGCTGCCGGCCTGCGCGTGATTGGCGACCACCGCCGCCTTCAGTTGCGAGTAGGCCAGTTGCTGCACGCGGCGGTCGACCGTCAGTTCGACGGTGGCGCCATGCTGCGCGGGCACCAGCGGATGCGTATCGGAAATGATCCGGCCGAGCCGGTCGCGGATCACCTCGCGCTGGCCCGCCGTGCCGAGCAACTGCCCGTTGGCGGCCAGCTCGACGCCTTCCTGGCCGCTGTCTTCCACGTTGGTGAAGCCCACCACGTGCGCGGCCGATTCGCCCTCGGGGTAGAAGCGCTTCGAATCGGCGATCTGCGTGAGGCCGGCGAGATCGAGCTTGTCGATGCGCGCGGCGGTGTCCGGATCGACCTGGCGCTTGAGCAGCACGAACTGCTTGTCGCTGCCGAGCCGGCGCCGGAGGTCGGCTTCGGGCAGCTCGAGCAGCCTGGCGAGCGGCCCGTAGGCCACCGGATCGACCTGCTTCGGGTCGGCCCAGATCTCGAAACTGGTCAGGCTGACGGCGAGCATCGCGCCGTTGCGGTCGACGATCTTGCCGCGCATCGCATCGAGTTCGATGGTGCGCTGGTAGCGCTTCTCGCCCTGGCCGATATAGAAATCCTGATTCGCCACCTGCACCCAGAACGCCCGGCCGATCAGCGCGGCGAATGCGAGAGTGATCACGATGAGGACGAATTTCGAGCGCCACATCGGCAGCCGCGACCCGAGCATCGGGCTGCGCGAGACGGCGACATAGGCGTCGCATTTCGTCTTCTTTTTCAAGGACATGGGCGGTGGTGACGGATTTATCTATGACATTTGAAAGAAATGACAGGCAAATTGTAATGAAAGTCCGGGCAGGTCGCGATAAAAAGCGCGAGAAGCCGTATGGGGCAGGGTTTTCGGGGAGACGGCGGGCGCGGCGCGCCCGCCGCCGTCTCAGTCGATCCCGTGGAACACCGCATCCTCCGGCCCGAGATGCACGGGTGCGCGCCAGGTGGCGTCGCGCATCGAGTGCTGCACCAGATGATCGACGCCGAGCAGCACCGCGAAGATCGCCATGCGCACCGGAATCCCGTTGTCGGTCTGGCGGAAGATCGCGAGCCGCGGGTCGCGGTTCAGGTCGGTGGACAGGTCGTTCGCGCCGGGCCGGCTGTCGCGCGGCAGCGGATGCATGATCAGCGTGTCGGGCTTGCAGACGGCATCCATCAGCGCCTGGTTGATCTGGAAATCGGGCGTGTAGCCCTCGAACGATTCGTCGGTGAAGCGCTCCTTCTGGATGCGCGTGGCGTACACCACGTCCGCGCCGGCCAGCCCCGTGGCCAGGTCGGCGGTCTCCTCGATCACGTGGCCGTTCTTCGAGATCTGCTCGACGATGTAGCGCGGCATGTCGAGCGTGGGCGGCGCGACCAGCGTGAAGCGGATGCCGCGATACAGCGCCAGCAGCTTGACCAGCGAGTGCACGGTGCGGCCGTACTTGAGGTCGCCGACGAACGCGATGTGCGAGCCGTCGACGATCTTGCCGAGCCGCGAGAACTCGCGCTGGATCGTGTAGAGATCGAGCAGCGCCTGGCTCGGATGCTCGCCGGGGCCGTCGCCGCCGTTGATGACGGGCAGGTTGATGGCGCGCGCGAACTCGGCCACCGAGCCTTGCTCGGGGTGGCGGATCACGAGCGCATCCACGTAGCCGGCCATCACGCGGCTGGTGTCGTGGATCGATTCGCCCTTGGCCATCGACGAGAACGTGAAGCCGGTGGTGTCGCACACCGAGCCGCCGAGCCGGCAGAACGCCGCGCCGAACGACACGCGGGTGCGCGTGCTGGCCTCGAAAAACAGGTTGCCGAGCACCGCGCCTTCGAGCACGCGCGAGATCTTGCGGCGGCGCGCGATCGGCTGCATGACGTCGGCCACGCGAAACAGCGCCTCGACCGAATCGCGCGAGAACTGGTCGACCGACAGCAACTGCGGGCGGCCTTCGTAGAGGATCTGGCTCGACAGCGGTGACGATTCTACGCTCTGCGTATAGCCCGCCTCGTCGCTGCCGCGCGAGACGATTTCCGTCACGTAGCGCTCGACGATCTCGGGCATCGAGCGCGATTCCTGCGAATCGTCGGGCAGCAGCCAGGTGTCGAGCGCGCGGCGCGTCACGCCGATGCGGTTGGCGAATGCCTCGCGGGTCATGTTCAGGCGGCGCATGGCGTCGCGCAGGAAGGCTTGCTGGGGTACGGTCATGGCGGCCTCGGTCTCGAAAATATACGCGGTGCGTATAATAGTTGGCCGTTGGCCAAAGTCAAGCCGTATCGATGCAGGGGCGGATGGACGCGCGGCGTGCCGCCGCTGCTGTACCGTGCCCGCTACGTCCCCGCAATCATTTGCTGGCGGCGCCGTGCGGCATTTGTATAATCGGGACCGTCCCCCGCCTCGTCAGGGGTGGAGGCCGTTCGACACGGTACGATGTGCCCGCCCCGCGCGGGCTTGACTTCCTAGGAGACTCACCATGACGCGTTCGATTGCTGCTGTTCTGCTGGTTCTGACGGCTGCGCTCGCCGGTTGCAATACGATTGCCGGTGCAGGGCAGGACATTTCGAGCGGCGGCAACGCCATCTCGAACACGGCTGAAAAGGCCAAGTAAATTCGACGCGCCGCGCCTTCGGGGCGCGGGCCGAGAAGTGCGACGGGCTGCCGGTCAGGCAGCCCGTCGTCGTTTACGGCGCGGCGCTGAGCGGGCCGTCAGGTTTCGTCGTGGTCCGCGCGCACGGGCGCGGCGGCGCGGCTGGCCTCGGTTTCCTGGTAGTGCGAGCGCAGTGCCCGGGCCAGCAGCGTATCGACCTCGCGCGGCGCGCCGTCGCGCGTCAGGATGGCCACCGGCGGCAAGGTCCAGTCGAGCGTGTACGGGACGATCGCCACGCCGGCGATATGCACGAGTTCCTCGGCGATGTCGGCCGGCACGATCGACACGGCGTTCTCGTTGGAGGCGATGATTTCGCCGATCAGCCGCGACGAATAGCTTTCGACGATCGGCACGGGCGGCGACGCGCCCGCGCGCAGGAACAGGTCGGAAATCTGCTCGCGGATCGGCGTGTGCGGCGCGCCGAGGATCCAGTCGAGCTCCACCAGCTTCTGCCAGTCGAGCTTGCTGCGCGCGAGCCGCGCGGCCAGCCGGCGGCTCGCGATCAGCCGGGGCTTCTGCTGATAGACCACCTCGAAATGCAGCTCCGACAGATCGACCGTGGAGGTGGCGCGCGCGATCACCACGTCGAGCTGATGCTCGCGCAACTGCGCGATCAGCGTTTCGCTGGTGCCTTCGTGGATCGTCATGGTCAGCCGCTGCGGCACCTCGGCCTGGGTCTGGCGGATCGCGGCGGCCAGCGTGCGGCCCGAAATGAACGGGATCACGCCGACATGGATGCGCGTGGCATGGCCGGCCACCACGGCCTCGATGTCGCGCGTCAGGTGGTCGAGATCGTGCAGCATGGCCTGCGCGCGGGCCAGCACCACCTTGCCGAGCAGGGTGGGCGTCATGCCGCGCGGGGTGCGGTCGAACAGCGGGCCGCCGAACATGCTCTCCAGCTCGGACAGCGCATTGGTGACGGCCGGCTGGCTGCTCGCCATCTGTTCGGCGACGCGCGTGAGCGACCCGTGCTGGCGGATCTGCAGCAGCAGAATCAGGTGGCGGATCTTCAGGCGGGTGCTGAGCCGCCGGATTACTTCTTCCGTATCGAAGGCCACGTTGCCGGCTTCCTGGTCATCATGAAAATGTGATGCGCCCATACTAATTCAAAATAGGACGCCGTTTGCGGCTGCCTAGAATCGTTTCCTCGTACTGCCCGCCGGGATCCGCCCGGCGCACCTAGACCGAGTGGAGACGATGAACAAGACCGACCGCCAAGCCGCCCTGGAATACCACCAGTTCCCGACGCCCGGCAAGATTTCCGTCACCGCGAGCAAGCCGCTCGCGACCCAGCGCGACCTCGCGCTCGCCTACACGCCCGGCGTGGCGGTGGCCTGCGAGGAGATCGTCGAGAACCCCGCCAACGCGTTCAACTACACGAGCCGCGGCAACCTGGTCGGCGTGATCACCAACGGCACGGCGGTGCTCGGCCTCGGCAACATCGGCGCGCTGGCGTCGAAGCCGGTCATGGAAGGCAAGGCGGTGCTGTTCAAGAAGTTCGCCGGGATCGACGTGTTCGACATCGAGATCACCGAAACCGATCCGGACAAGCTGGTCGACATCATCGCCAGCCTGGAAGCCACGTTCGGCGGCATCAACCTCGAGGACATCAAGGCGCCCGAGTGCTTCACGGTCGAGCGCAAGCTGCGCGAACGGATGAAGATCCCGGTCTTCCACGACGACCAGCACGGCACCGCGATCACCGTCAGCGCCGCGTTCATCAACGGCCTGAAGGTGGTCGGCAAGGACATCAAGCAGGTCAAGGTGGTCACCTCGGGCGCCGGCGCGGCCGCGCTGGCCTGCCTCGACCTGATGGTCGACCTGGGCCTGCCGCTCGAGAACATCTGGGCGACCGACATCGAAGGCGTGGTCTACCAGGGCCGCACCACGCTGATGGACCCGGACAAGGCGCGCTTCGCGCAGGACACCTCGGCCCGCACGCTGAGCGACGTGATCGAGGGCGCCGACGTGTTCCTCGGCCTGTCGGCCGGCAACGTGCTGAGCGCCGAGATGCTGAAGAAGATGGCGCCGAAGCCGCTGATCCTCGCGCTCGCGAACCCGACGCCGGAAATCTTCCCGGAACTCGCCCACGCAACGCGCGACGACGTGGTGATCGCCACCGGCCGTTCGGACTTCCCGAACCAGGTCAACAACGTGCTGTGCTTCCCGTACATCTTCCGCGGCGCGCTCGACGTGGGCGCCACCACCATCACGCGGAACATGGAAATCGCCGCCGTGCACGCGATCGCCGGGCTGGCCGAGGAAGAAGCGAACGAGGCCGTGGCCGCCGCCTACGGCGCCTACGACCTGTCGTTCGGGCCGCAATACCTGATTCCGAAGCCGTTCGATTCGCGCCTGATCCTGCGTATTGCACCGGCCGTCGCGAAGGCCGCGATCGAAGACGGCGTGGCCACGCGCCCGATCGCCGATTTCGACGCCTACACGGACCAGCTCCAGCAGTTCGTCTATCACTCCGGCGCGTTCATGAAGCCGCTGTTCTCGTCGGCCAAGCAATTCGTGCGCGACGGCGCCAAGTCGCGCATCGTGTTCGCCGAGGGCGAGGAAGAGCGCGTGCTGCGCGCCGTGCAGGTGGTGGTCGACGAGAAGCTGGCGCGCCCGATCCTGATCGGCCGCCCCGAAGTGCTGCTCGCGCGCATCGAGAAATTCGGCCTGCGCCTGCGCCTGGGCGAGGATGTCGAGGTCACCAACCCCGAGTACGACGAACGCTTCCACCAGTACTGGACGACCTACTGGGACATGCGCTGCCGCGACGGCATCACCAAGGAAATGGCGCGCGTCGAGATGCGCCGCCGCCTGACGCTGATCGGCGCGACGATGGTCAAGCTCGGCGACGCGGACGGCATGGTGTGCGGCACGGTGGGCCGGTATCACGACCACCTGCGCTTCGTCGACGAGGTGATCGGCAAGCAGCCCGGCGCGAACACCTACGCGGCGATGAACATCCTGCTGCTCGACAAGCGCACCGTGGCGTTGGTCGACACGCACGTCAACGACAATCCGGACGCTGAACAGATCGCCGAATTCACGATCGCCGCGGCCTCGCAGATGGCCTGGCTGAACCTGCAACCGAAGGTGGCGCTGCTGTCGCGCTCGAACTTCGGCTCGGGCAGCTCGGCGTCGGGCTCGAAGATGCGCGAGGTGCTGGAGCGGGTGCGCGAACAGGCGCCGGATCTGGAAATCGAAGGCGAAATGCACGGTGACTGCGCGCTCGACGAGGCGCTGCGCTCGCGGATTCTGCCGCACTCGCGCCTGAAGGGCGAGGCGAACCTGCTGGTGTGCCCGAACGTGGACGCCGGCAACATCGCCTACAACCTGCTGAAGACCAGCGCCGGCAGCAACGTGGCGGTGGGGCCGTTCCTGCTGGGCGTCAACGCGCCGGTCAACGTGCTGACCTCCAGCTCGACGGTGCGCCGGATCGTCAACATGGCCGCGCTGACGGTGCTGCAGGCCAACCGCGACTGACCGCCGCGAGATAGCGGCCGACTTGGCCGCTTCGATGGCAATGACACAACGCCCGGTGCGCACAGCGCCGGGCGTTGTCGTTTCAGGCGTGGTTCGGCAGCCATGCGCCATGGAAGCCGGCCGGAATCCGCACCGGCAGATGCACGCTCGCCACCGGCCCCGCGTCGAGCCGCTCGGCATCGAGGATCACCACGTCGCTGGTCGCGCTGGCCGCGCGGTAGACGCAGGCCAGCACCCAGCCGTGCGCGTCGCCCTGGCCGCCGGCGCGCGGCACGAACACCGGCTCGCTGTTCTGGTCGCCGGGCGGCACTGCATGGCGCACGATCGCACCGGTCTTCACGTCGAGCCGCACGATGCCGCGCATCTCGTCCACGTTGGGTTGCTCGGCCGCGTAGCAGAAGCGGTACGGGCGGCCGGTCAGGCGCGGGTCGATACGCGGCAGTTCCATCGCCACGCCGGACAGCGGCCCTTCCTCCACCTCGCCGCTATCGAGATCGAACGTGTAGCGCCACGGCACGCCGGGCGGGTTCGCGTCGAACGCAGCGCCGCCGGGCGCGAGGCGCAGGAAATACGGATAGCGGATCGCATCGAGCACGATCGTCGAGGCATCGGCGTCGCAGGCGTTGATCGTGTGCTGGATGAAGCACGGCGCGATCTCGATCCAGCGCGGCGCGCCGCCGCCGCGCGCGACGATGCCGATCCGCGCGGGGCGGCTGTCGTCCCAGCGCAGCGGCATGCGGTGGCCGCGTTGCAGCATCGCGAAATCGTAGATCACGTTCAGATCGGGCAGCAGGCTGTGCGTCGCCGTGATCGCCAGATCGTGAATCATCGCCGCGCGCGGCAGGTCGATCGGCTGATCGACGCGCGTCGCGCCGTCCGTGCCGGCCACCTGATAGCGCAGATAGGGCGGCGCCCAATGCGCGCGGAATCCGATCAGCTCGTCCGTGCGCGGATCGTGCTTCGGATGCGCGTTGGTGCCGTCGATAAACGCGGGGTGGCGGCGCGGGCCGCCGAGCGTGTCGAGCGTCGGCCCGATTTCGAGTGGAATGCCGCCTTCGGCCAGTGCCAGCGTGATGCCCGCATGGTGGATCAGGTTGACGTTCGGATTGGTGTCGAACGCCTCGGCGGCGCGTTCGGGCGCGTTGCATTCGGCCCAGCGGCGGGTGCGCAGCCAGCGGTTGCGGTAGCCGGTGGCGCGGCCGTTCGCGAAGCCGACCGAATGCAGCATCGCCGCCTCCGGCCACCACGACAGCAGGTCCTGGCCGGCGAAGCGGCCGTCGAGCGGGTTCGGGCCGTTGCGTACCAACTGGCCGTTCAGGTCGGGCGGGATCGTGCCGGTCACGCGCAGCTCGGCGAGATCGGATTCGTGGGAAACCGGCGCGAGCGCGCCGGCGTTGAGATCGAACGGGGAGGGCATCGGGCAGGTTCCATGGGCCGCTCGGGCGGCGAAGGATCGTATTTATATCCGGGTGTAAATTAACTGTCAATATTATCCGGGTATAAATAATGAACCGGTGCGTGCGCGCCGCTGTCGCATCCGGCGCGGCGCTGACGGATAATTCGCGCTCACCCTGCCTTGTTCGTTATCCCTGTTCTCTGCGGAGATTCCACCTTCATGAGTTCGTCGCTGCCGCTTGCCGCGTTGCATACCTTCGTCGAGGTGGTGCGCGCGGGCAGCATGAAGCAGGCCGCCGAGGCGCTGTGCGTGTCGCCGGGCGCGGTCAGCCAGCAGATCCGCAACCTGGAGGAGCGGCTGGCGATGCCGCTGTTCGTGCGCGGCGCGCGCGAACTGACGCCGACCGATGCCGCGCGTGCTTTCTACGCGCGCATCGCGCCGCAGTTTCTCGAGATCGGCGGCGCGTGGGATGCGCTGCGCGGCGAACCGGGCCGCGGCGCGCGCCTGAACGTGACCACTACCGCGTCGTTCGCCGGCAACTGGCTGATTCCGCGCCTGGCCGCGTTCCAGGCCGCGTACCCCGAACTCGACATCGAGATCGACAGCGGCGCTGCGCTGGTGGATTTGCGGCGCGGCCATGCCGACATCGCGATCCGCCATGGCCTCGGCGATTACCCCGGCCATGCGGTCTGGCCATTGTGGGCGCCCGAGCTGTGGCCGGTGTGCAGCCCGGCGCTGCTCGACTCGTCGCGCCCGGTGCACGAGCCGGCCGATTGCCTTGCGTATGCGCTGTTGCAGGATGCCGACCGCGCCGACTGGACCTTGTGGCTGCGCGCGTTCGGCACCGAGGATGCGCGCGCCTCGCGCGGCACGCGCTACAGCGACGACACGCTGCTGATTCGCGCCGCGCTGGCCGGGCAGGGGATCGCGCTGGTGCGCGACGTGTATGCGCGCGACGACGTGGCCGCCGGGCGGCTCGTGCGCGTGATCGAGCGGCCGTGGCCGACCCGCTTTGCCTATTACGCCGTGTGCGATGCGGCGCGACGCGACGAATGGAAGATCGTCGCGTTTCGCGAGTGGCTCCAGCAGGTCAGCGAGCCGGCGGGCGAGCCATCCAACCGAATATCCTGAAGGAATCCTGAATCATGTCCGAACGTTTCAATATCCCCATCGTCCTGAGCCGCGCGCTGAACCACGAGGAGCGCGTGGCGCTCGCGTTCGCCGTGCGCGACACCTATCTGCCGCTGTTCGGCGAATTCAAGGAAGCGAGCCTGTTCAGCTACGAGACGGAAGAATGGGAAAGCCTGGCCTGGCCCGAAGGCGAGGCGCTGTTGCAGGACCTGGAGCCCGAGCACGAACTGCTGTTCCTGTACGGCGAATGGCTCGGCGAATCGGCCGGCGCGCGCAGTTGCGTGGGCATCGAGGAGAGCGAGTCGGGCAGCCGGATCACGCTGTCGTTCCCGTTGCCGACCGATACGCCGGATGCGCAACTGGAGGCGCATGTGCTGCGTGCGCGCGATCTGGCGGCGCGTTATGCCAGTGCGTTCGTGGTGGCGGGCGGGTGGGAGCTGGAGTGCGAATCCGAGGACGGCATCTCGGATGTCGTGCGCGATTGCTTCTCCAAGAACTCGCTGTGCTCGTGGCTGGCCGCGCCGGCGCTGCTGCTGCCGAAGCTGCCGTCGGATTTCGTCAAGGTTGCGGAGGCCGAGCGGGTGGTGCTGGTGCGGCGCGCGTGAGGCGGATGCAAACGCGAGCGTGAGATTCAGCGCCGCGAGGCCAGCGGCAGCCGGCCGCCGAGCTTGCCCGAGGCCAGCGCCGTGCCGAGCAGGATCACCGCGCAGCCGGCCACGGCTTGCGCCGTGATCGCCTCGCGCAGGAAGATCGCGCCCCACACCAGGCCGAACACCGGAATCAGGAACGTGACCGACGCCGCGTATTGCGCGCCGGCATCCTGAATCAGCCGGAAATACAGCAGATACGCCAGCGCCGTGCACACCGTGCCGAGCAGCGCGACCGACAGCCAGTCGAGAGGCGCGAGCGGCCCGGCCGGCCACAACGGGATGGCCGCCGGCACCAGCACCACGGCCGCGAACACCTGGCTGCCGAACGCCGACACGAACGGCCGGACCTGCGCGAGCGTGCGCTTCGAGTAATTGCCGGCGAAGCCGTACGACAGCGTGGCGAGCAGCGCGGCGGCCACCGCTGGCAGCGTGCCGCCGTGACCGAACTCACCGCCCGCGAGGATCAGCACGCCCACGAAGCCGAGTGCGAGGCCCGCCACCTGCTGGCGCTTCATCGGCGCCCGCAGCCAGACGAACGCGACGATCGCCGTCCACAGCGGCGTGGTGGCGTTGAGGATCGAATCGACGCCGGCCGTCAGCGACAGCGCCGCGAACGTCAGCAGGCAGAACGGCAGCGCGGAGTTCATCACGCCCACCACTGCGAGCGGCCGCCAGTGCGTGCGGAATTCGCGGCGCGCGCCCGCATCGCGCAACACCGGCGCGAGCAGCACGGCCGCGATCGCCACCCGCAGCGCGATCAGCGGCACCACGCCGAAATGCGGCGCGCCCATCCGCATGAACAGGAACGAGGCGCCCCAGATGGCGGCCAGCGTCACGAGCCGGATCGTATTCATCGTTGTGGTTCTCCGCGATGCTTCGTCATGCCGATGGTTGTCGATGACACGATTGGACGCGAACGCGCGGGGGGCGGCAAACGAGTTTGGCTGACGTACGGTTCAGGAAATCTGATTTGACAGGGCGCGCGCCACAGTCAAAACGGCCGCCGTTCGCGCAGCGGAGCGCGAAGCGGCGGCCGTTTTTGTCATGGCGCGTCGAGACGGGGCGGGCGCCCCGTGCCGTGGGCCGTCGGCGTCAGGCGACCTTCGCCAGCGGCGGGTAATCCGTATAGCCCGTTTCGCCTTCGGCATAGAACGTGGACGGCACCGGCGCGTTCAGCTCGGCGCCGATCTCGAAGCGGCGCGGCAGATCCGGGTTCGCGATGAACAGCTTGCCCCAGGCCACGGCATCGGCTTCGCCGGCCGCGAGCGTGGCTTGCGCGCTGTCGAGCGTGAACGCTTCGTTGGCGATGTACGCGCCGCCGAACGCCTGCTTCAGTTGCGGGCCGAGGCGGTTCTCGCCGAGGCTCTCGCGCGCGAAGATGAACGCGATCTTGCGGCGGCCGAGTTCGCGCGCGACGTAGCCGAACGTGGCGGCCGGGTCCGAATCGCCCATCGTGTGGGCGTCGCCGCGCGGCGACAGGTGCACGCCGACGCGCGATGCGCCCCACACGTCGATCGCCGCGTCGGTTGCTTCGAGCAGCAGGCGCGCGCGGTTTTCGATCGAGCCGCCGTAGGCGTCGGTGCGATGGTTGGTGCTGTCCTGCAGGAACTGGTCCGGCAGATAGCCGTTCGCGCCGTGGATTTCCACGCCGTCGAAGCCGGCCAGCTTGGCGTTTTCGGCGCCCTTGCGATAGGCCGCGATGACGCCGGGAATTTCGTCGAGTTCGAGCGCACGCGGCGTGACGAAGGCGCGCTCCGGGCGCACCAGGCTGACGTTGCCGCCGGCCGCGATCGCGCTGGGCGCCACCGGCAGGTCGCCGTTCAGGAAGATCGGGTCCGACACGCGGCCCACGTGCCACAACTGCATGACGATGCGTCCGCCCGCGTCGTGCACGGCCTTCGTCACGAGCTTCCAGCCCTCGACCTGTTCGTCGGACCAGATGCCGGGCGTGTCGGCGTAACCGACGCCCTGCGGCGTGACCGAGGTGGCCTCGGTCAGGATCAGGCCCGCGGAGGCGCGCTCCGCGTAGTAGCGCGCCATCAGCGCGTTCGGCACGCGAGCGCTGCCGGCGCGGGCGCGCGTGAGCGGCGCCATCACGATGCGGTTCGGCAGCGTCAGGTCGCCCGCGACGAGCGGATCGAACAGGGTGGGCATGGAGGACTCCTTATCGAATGAAGGTGGGCCGGTGCGGCGGCATTGCCGTCACAGGCTGGTCTGCAACTGATCGACGAAGGCCTGGATCGCCGCCTCGTTGCGGCGGAAGAACACCCATTGCCCGACCCGCGAGGATTCCACCAGCCCGGCGCGTTGCAGCGTCGAGAGATGGGCCGACACGGTCGATTGCGACAAGCCGCAGCGCGCGTCGATCTGGCCGGCGCACACACCGTCGCGGAACGAGGCGTGTTCGGCCTGTTCCGGGAAATGCCGGGGCGGATCCTTGAGCCACGCGAGAATCTCGCGGCGGACCGGGTTGGCAAGCGCCTTGTGGATCGCGTCGAAATCGAGCGTCATGAGTCGTGCGGGTGAACGGCGGGACCCGATTGTATCGTCGTCGGGGATCGACTATATCGGAATATCGCGATATATAGAAATTCCCCTGATCGATGGGCGGGTATCGGCACCTCGGTGGTGCGGGGGCGCGTGTCGGCCGCGCCCCGGCATGCCGCTGCGGCGGGCGCGGCTGGTTGGACAGGGCTCAGTGCGCTGCCGTTTCCCGGGCCAGCAGCTCCAGCACGGCGCGGGCGGCCGCGTCGGCCGACGCCGGGTTCTGGCCGGTGACGAGATTGCCGTCCACCACCACGTGCGGCCCCCACGGCGCGCCCGCCTCGAACGCCGCGCCGGCCGCGCGCAGGCGGTCCTCCAGCAGCCACGGTGCGTTGGCGGCGAGGCCGACCTGGGTTTCCTCGTCGTTGGTGAACGCGGTCAGGCGGCGGCCCTTGAAGGCCCAGCCCGCTGCGTCGCCGGCGGCCAGGAAGCTGGCCTGCCCGTGGCACACGGCCGCCACCACCTTGCGCGGATCGGCGAGCGCGGTGGACAGCGCGCGGCCCACGCTTTCGTTGACGGCCAGGTCCTGCATCGGGCCGTGTCCGCCCGGCACGAACACGGCGTCGAACGCGGCGGCGTCGAGCGCCTCGATGCGTTGCGGCGAGGCCAGCGCGGCGGCATGCTGCGCGAGATGCGCGCGGATCGCGTCGACCTTGGCGGTGTCGCCGTGATTGGCCTGCGCGGACAGGCTCAGTTCGTCCACCGTGGCCGGCGCGCCGCCCGGCGTGGCCAGCGTGACGTCGACGCCGGCCGCCAGCAGGACCTGGTGCGGCACGACGAATTCCTCGCCCCAGAAGCCGGTCGGGCGTTGCGAGCCGTCGCGTTGGGTCCACGCGGTGGCGCTGGTCAGGATCATCAGAACGGAAGGCATGGTGTTTTCCTTGAGTGAGACGTTTGGTACTGCATACGAATACGAAGTGCTTTCGGGCGGGCGGCGCGCGGGGCACAGGCCTTTCTGCGATACTTTCCGGCGCCTGCCGCGCCCCGCGGGCGGCTTGTCGGATCGACAGCGCCGAGTGTGACGGCGTCGCGCGGGCAAATAAATGAACTTCCGGCGAATTTGGAATTCCTCCAGACGGAATTCCCGCCAACGGGATCACGCATGAATCGATTCGAAGCGCTGCGCATGTTCTGCGTGGCGGCGGAAAGCCCCAATTTTCGCGACGCGGCCGTCAGGCTCGGCGTCTCGCCGCAGGTCATCACCCGTTGCATTCAGCAACTGGAGGAGAACCTGGGCGAATTGCTGTTTCATCGCAGCACGCGCGGCGTGCGCCTGACGCATTTCGGCGAGCAACTGGCAAGGCGCAGCGCCGAGGCGATCGCGCAGGTCGACGGCCTGTTCGCGACCGAGCCGCAGCTCGCGCACGACGAGCCGGCCGGCCTCGTGCGGATCGCCGCGCCGGGCGCGGTGGGGCGCCGCTTCATCGCGCCCGGCCTCGCGCCGCTGCTGGCCGCGCATCGCGGGCTGGTGGTCGACCTGCGCTTGTCGGAGGTGCTGGCGGACGTGGTGGACGAGCAGATCGACGTCGGCGTGCGGATCGGGCCGATGCGCGACAGCCGTTTCGTCGCGAAGGCGGTGTCGAAGGCCGCGCTGCATATCGTTGCCGCGCCGGCGTTCCTCGCGCGCGCCGCTGCGCCGGCCGACAAGGACGCATTGCTGCAGGCGCCGCTGACGGTGCTGATCGACCGCAACACGGGCCGGCCATGGCCGTGGCTGTTCGCCGACGGCGAGCAGAGCGTGCCGGCGCGGCCGGTGTGGGTGGCCGACGATCCCGAGGCGGAATTCGAGGCGGTGCTGGCCGGCGTCGGCATCGGCCAACTGCCGGGGCATCTCGCGTTGCCGATGCTGCGCGAGGGGCGATTGGTGCCCTTGCTCGAGCACCTGCGCCCGCCGCCTTCCACGCTGTACGTCTATCGCGCGCAGCGCACGCCGGTGCCGGCGCGGGTTCGGCTCGTGTTCGATGCGTTGTGCGAACTGCTTGCCGATTGCGAAGGGGCGTTCGACGGGCGTGGCGGGTGAGCGATGCGAATGGCGTTGTGGTGTCGATTACGACGCCATGATGGAAATTCAGGATGTCGAACTGTGGGCCGAGCGTTGAAAACGGCCTTGTGCCGCACCGGCCGCATGGTTTGACGCTACAGTGCCGCCATGAAGAATCTGGATCTCGAACTCCTGCGCACCTTCGTGGCGGTGGCCGACGCGCGCAGCTTTGCCGGCGCGGGCCTGCGCATCGGCCGCAGCCAGGCCGCCGTGAGCCAGCAGATGCAGCGGCTCGAAGCGCTGGTGGGCGTGCCGCTGTTCCGCAAGGAAGGGCGCAACAAGCTGCTGACGCCGGGCGCATTGCAGTTGCTCGGCCACGCGCGCGAGCTACTGCGGATCAACGACGACGCGATTCAGTCGGCGATCAGCGGCGCGCAGGCCGGCGTGCTGCGCATCGGCTCGCCGCACGACGTGTCCGACACGCTGCTGCCGCCGATCCTCGCCCATATCGCGCGCTGGGCGCCGGGCCTGCGCATCGAGCTGGACGTGGGGCGCAGCCCGTTCCTGATGGAAGCGCTGCATCGCGGCGAGATCGACATGACGCTGTCCACGCGCGAGGATGCTTCGCTCGACGGTGTTCTGCTGCGCACCTCGCCCACGGTGTGGATTTGCGCGTCGCAATACGAACATGTGCGGCACGCACCGATTCCGCTCGTGCTGGCCGACGAGCCGAGCATCTTCGGCCGCCTCGCGATCGAGGCGCTCGACGCCGCGCGCATGCGCTGGCGCGAGGCCTACGTGGCGTCGAACCTGCTCGGCGTGAAGGCGGCGCTGCGCGCGCAACTGGGCGTGACGGCGCGCAGCATCGAACTGCTCGGGCCCGAGCTGCGCGTGCTGGGCGACAGCGATGGCCTGCCGCGCCTGCCGGACGTGCATTACTACCTGTGGATTCGCCCGCACAACGCCAATTCGCTGGCGCGCCAGGCGTTCGATCTGCTGTCGCGCGTGATGCCGGTGCAGCGCCGCGTGGTGCGCGGCAATCCTTAAGCCTCCGAACAAAATTCATAAGCAAAACCGATCTATCGGCAGGCTGCCGGTTTCGGGTCGGAAATAAAAAACACCGTAATTTCAGCAAGATAATGGCGATGGCTTGGCGTGAGGCAGGCGCTCGCCCATCGAAATCGCGCATCGAGGCATAAGGTTATTCCCGATTCATGGTTCGACCCGGGCCGCCGCGCTCCTAACATCGCGGCATTCCGACCCACGGATCGCCATGAGCCACGCTACCGATTTCCCGCCGCTGCCCGATGTTTCGCCCGCCGACCTGCCGGGCAGCCCGCTGGCCCGCGTCTGGGCGCAGCCGTTCCTGCTGGGCCTGTTCCTGCCGATCCAGAGCGGCGGCTGGAGCCCGTCCACGTTGCCGCGCGGCACCGATTGGCGCTTCGACTACAACCGGCGGCTCACGCTGCAGGCCGAAGCGCTGGGCCTCGATCTGGTGTTCGGCCTCGCGCAGTGGAACCCGAAGGGCGGCCATGGCGGCGAGATCCGCTACCGCGAGGACAGCCTTGATCCGTTCGTGACCACCGCCGCGCTTGCGAGCGTGACGCAGCGCATCCTGCTGATCTCGACGATCCATGTGCTGTACGGGCCGTGGCACCCGCTGCATCTGGCCAAGTTCGGCGCGACGCTCGACAGCATCACGCAGGGCCGCTGGGGCATCAACGTGGTGACCGGCAACCTCGACAGCCACGCGCGCATGTTCGGCAAGCCGCAAATCGAGCACGACGCGCGTTATCGCATGGCCGACGAGTTCGTGCGCTTCCTGAAAACCTATTGGCAGAGCACCGGCAATGTGGACCTGCGCGGCGAATATTGGGCCAGCGAGAACGCTTACGTTTCGCCGAAGCCGGCGTTCGGCCGCCCGTTGCTCGTCAACGCCACCGGTTCGCCCGCCGGCATCGAGTTCGCCGCGCGCCATTCCGACATCGTGTTCGTCACGAGCCCGGCCGGCGCGGAGCTGGAGGCGTCGCTCGCGGTGCTGCCGGCTCACTGCGCGAACATCAAGGCGCGTGCGGCGCAGCACGGTCGCGCGTTGCGCACGCTGATCAACCCGATGGTGATCTGCCGGCCGACCGAGCGCGAGGCCCGGGCCTATCACGATGCGATCGTCGGCGCGCAGGACCGGGTGGCCGTCGACAACTTCTTCGCCTCGGCGCAGCAACGCGACAGCCAGGCGTTTCTCGGCCACCAGCGCGACCAGAAGGCCGTGGGCGGCAACATCCAGTTGATCGGCAGCCCGGAGCAGATCGTCGAGCAGATCCGGCGACTGCGCGAGGCGGGCATCGACGGCCTGCAATTGACGTTCTACGACTTCGAGCCGGACCTGGCCTACTTCGGTGAGGCCGTGCTGCCGTTGCTGCGGCAGGCGGGGTTGCGTCACTGACCGGACCGGCAAGGCGCGGATGCCCATCCAGCGTAGTTAATAAGGATTCCTTCCGTATGAACGAAATCAGACCCGAGCAGGCGAGGCGGCTCGATGCCGAGCCGCCGATCCCGGCGCCTGTCGAGCTTGCCGCGCTGCATGATGCGGCCCGCGCGCTGGGCGCAAGCCTCGCCGAAGCGTCGGCGCAGGCGGATCGCGAGCGAATCCTGCCGTTCGGCGCGATGCGTGCATTGCGCGACACGCGCCTGACGGCGCTGCGCGTGCCAAGTGAATTCGGCGGCGCGGGGGCTGGCTGGCGCGAGGTCGCGGCGGTGTTCGTGACGCTTGCGAAGGGCGATCCGAACGTGGCGCAGGCGTTTCTCGCGCATTTCGTGTTGGTCGAACGCTTGCGCCTGATGGGCAGCGCCGCACAGCACCGGCGCCTGTTGCCGCTCGCGGCGGCGGGCGTGCTGTTCGGCGGCGCGGCGGCCGAGCGCGGCGGGCAGTTTCGCGGCGAGATGCAGACGCGTCTCGTGCGCGACGGAAGCCATTTCGTGCTCGACGGCGTGAAGCATTACTCGACCGGCGCGCTGTATGCCGACGTGCTGAAGATCCGCGCGCTCGACGAGGCCGGCGAGATGGTGGCGGCGCTGGTGCCGGCCGATCGCGCCGGCATCGAACGGATCGACGACTGGGACGGCATGGGCCAGCGCGGCAGCGCGAGCGGCACCACGCGCATGCACCGCGTGACGGTGCATGCGGACGAGGTGATGCGGATGGCGCCGTGGACCGCGCGCCCGCATCACACCGGCGCGGCCGCGCAGCTCCTCCACGCGGCGATCGAGATCGGCATCGGCCTGGCCGCGCTCGACGACGCCGCCGCGTGGGCGCGGCAGCGCGCCCGGCCGGTGCGCGAGAGCGGGGTGACCAGCGCGTCGCAGGACCCGTACGTACTGCAAACGGTGGGCCGCATGGCGGCATCGATCCATGCCGCCGAAGCCATGGTCGACGAGGCCGCGCGCGTGCTCGATATCGCGGCCGAGGCGCGCTTCGGCGCGGCGGCCGAAGTCGATGTTCACGACACCGCGATCGCGGCGTCGATTGCCGTCGCGCAGGCGAAGATCGTCTCGACCGAGGCCGCGCTCGACGTGACCGAGCGCATGTACGACGCGGGCGGCGCGGCGATGACGCTGCGCGCCGACAACTTCGACCGCCACTGGCGCAATGCGCGCACCCACACGACGCACGATCCGCTCGCCTACAAGTGCCGCGCGGTCGGCAACCACGTCGTCAACGGCGCCGCGCCGCCGCTTACGTTCTCCTACTGACGCTTCTCCCCGGGATCTTCATGAGCTTCGACCTGCGACACCTGAATCGCCGCCAACTGCTGCAACTGATGCTGGCCGGCACCGGCTCCGGCCTGCTGTCGTCCGCCAACGCCGCGCAGGCGCTGGCCGCGGCGCTGCCCGGCTCGCAACTGCGCGGCGGCACGCTGATCGCCAACGTCACGCCCGAGCCGGCCGGGCTGGTGGCCGGCATCAATATCTCGAGCCCGGCCGTGGTGATCTCGGCGAGCCTGTTCGACGGCCTGCTGTCCTACGACAACGCATACTGCCCGCAGCCGCAACTGGCCGAATCGTGGGTCACCGCGCGCGACGGCAAGTCGATCACGTTCCGTCTGCGCAAGAACGTGACATGGCACGACGGTGCGCCGTTCACGTCGGACGATGTCAAGTATTCGATCGAGAACGTCGTGAAGAAGACGCATCCGCGCGGGGCGTCGAATCTGTCGAAGGTGATCGGCATCGATACGCCCGACCCGCACACCGTGGTGTTTCGCCTGAGCGGGCCGTCACCGGTGCTGTGGGCCGTGCTGTTCGGCACGGAAACCCAGATCGTGCCAAAGCACCTGTACGAAGGCACGAACCCGCTGACGAACCCCTGGAACACCAAGCCGATCGGCAACGGCGCGTTCGTCTTCAAGGAGTGGGTGCGCGGCAGCCACGTGCTGTTGGAACGCAATCCTCACTATTGGGACAAAGGGCCGAGCGGCAAGGAGGACAAGCCGTATCTCGACCGCGTGATCTTCAAGATGGTGCCGGACGCGGCCTCGCGCGCGGCGGCGCTGGAGAACGGCGAGATCCAGTTCGCAGCCAACAACCCGGTGCCCGAGAGCGATGTCGCGCGCCTGCGCAAGGATCCGAAGCTGGTGCTCGACACCGTGGGCTGGCAGGCCCCCGCGCCGATGTTCTTCTTCGATTTCAACTACCGCCGCAAGACGTTCGACGACATCCGCGTGCGTCAGGCGTTCGCGCATGCGATCGACCGCGCGGCGATGGCGCGCATCGTCTGGTACGGGCTGGCCGACGTCGCGCAGAGCTGCGTGCCGAGCTACCAGAAGCAGTTCTTCAAGCCGGGCCTGCCGCAATACGGCTTCGATCCGAAGCGGGCCGAGCAGTTGCTCGACGAAGCGGGCCTGAAGCGCGGTGCCGATGGGGTACGCCTGCGCATCGACCACATCACCGAGGTGTCGTATGGCGACGTGTACCTGCGCGCGGCCGAATTCATGCGTCAGCAACTGAAGAATGTCGGCGTGGAGATGAAGCTCGTCAATCTCGATCTGCCGAGCGTGATCCGCAAGCTGTATACGGAGCGCGATTTCGATACGGCGTCGATGTGGTATTCGGCCTACCCCGATCCGCAGATCGGCGTGACGCGGCGCTTCTGGAGCAAGAACATCAAGCAGGGCGTGCCGTCGAGCAATGCGTCGAGCTATTCGAACCCGGAGATGGACCGCATCATCGAAGGCATCCAGGACGAGGGCGACGTGGCGCGCCGCCAGGTCTGGATCGATCGCCTGCAGGATTTCGTGCAGGCCGAGGTGCCGTCCATCAACCTGCTCGAACTGAAGTTCTTCGGCTTCTATTCGGCGCAGTTGCAGGGGCTGCGCAAGGGGCCGATGCTGTTCTATTCGTCGCTGGCCGATGTGCGGCTGAAGCCGGCATGACCGTGACGAACCTCGCCGGCCAGGCCGGCCTTCCCGATCCTCAGGATGCCGAAGCATCGCTCTCACCCGATGAATTGATCGCGCGCGCCCGGGCGCTGTCGGCCATGCTGGCCGACGAAGCGGCGCACTGGGACGCGCGCGGCGCGGCCAATCTCGCCGCGTTCGACCGAATTCGCGAGCACCGTATCGGCGCGATCCGCGTGCCGGTGTCGTATGGCGGCGCGGGCGGCTCGATCGTGGACGTGGCGCAGGCCGTGATCGCACTGGCGCACGGCGATTCGAGCGTCGCGCAGGCGCTGCTGCCGCATTTCGTGTTCGTCGAACGCACGCTGCTGATGGCCGGCGCCGAGCAGCAGGCGCGCTGGCTCGTGCCGGTGGCGCGCGGCGCGCTGGTGGGCGGGGCATCGGCCGAGCGCGGTGCGCCGGTTCGCGGCCAGGTTCGCACGGCGCTGCGGCGCGACGGCGACGGGTTTCGCCTCGATGGCGTCAAGCATTACTCCACCGGCGCGCTGATCGGCGACCTGCTGAAGATCACGGCCGTCGGCCCGGACGGCGACAGCGTGCTGGTGGTGCTGCCGCCGGAGCGCGAGGGCATCGTGCGCCACGACGACTGGACCGGCATGGGCCAGCGCGGTACGCTGAGCGGCACCACCGAGCTGATCGAGGTGCGCGTCGAGGCGCACGAGGTCGTGCACACCGGCCGCTGGAAGACCGAGCGCCATCACACGGGCGCGGCCTCGCAGATCATCCATTGCGCGATCGAGGCCGGCATCGCGCGGGCCGCGCTCGACGACATGGCCCGCTGGGTACGCGACGGCGTGCGGCCGGTGCGCGAGAGCGGGGTGGCGCGCGCGGCCGACGATCCGTACATCCTGCATACGCTCGGGCGCATCGCGGCGCGGGTGAGAACTGCCGAGGTGCTGGTGTTGCGCGCCGCCGCGAGCATCGAGGCGGCCAGCGCGGCCCGTTACGGCGGCGCACCGGCGGCACGTGTCGCGCAGGCGGCGGCCGAGGCGTCGATCGCCACGGCCGAGGCCAAGGTGATCGCCACCGAGGCGGCGCTCGACGCGGCGCGGGCGCTGTTCGACGTGGGCGGCGCCTCGACCACGCTGCGCCGCCATCGCTTCGATCGCCACTGGCGCAACGCCCGCACGCACACCGTGCACGATCCGGCCGCGTATAAAACCCGCGCGATCGGCGATTACCACGCAAACGGGCACCCTCCGCCCATCGACTACGGATACTGAGGCATGCCAACCATCATTACCGCCGATACCCTCAAGCGCTGGTTGCGCGACGGCGAGGAACTCGGCCTGTTCGACGTGCGCGAGCACGGCCAGTACGGCGAAGGCCATCTGTTTTTCGCGGTACCGCTGCCTTACAGCGTGCTGGAGCGCGAGGTCGGCCGGCTTGCGCCGAACCGCCGCGCGCGGCTCGTTGTTTACGACGAATGCGAAGGCGGTGAGGGCGGCGACGGCGAGCAGCCGGCCGCGCGCGCCGCGCGCCGGCTCGAAGCGCTCGGCTATACGGCCGTGCATCGGCTCGAAGGCGGCGCGCTCGCCTGGCGCGAGGCCGGCTTCGGGCTGTTCAAGGGCGTCAACGTGCCGTCGAAGGCGTTCGGCGAACTGGTGGAGCAGGTCGCGCACACGCCGCACGTGTCGGCGCAGCGGCTCGCCGAGTGGCAGCGCAGCGCGGACTCACCGGTCGTGCTCGACGGCCGCCCGCTGGCGGAATTTCGCGCGATGAACATCCCGGGTGCGGCGTGCTGCCCGAACGGCGAACTGGCCTACCGCATCGACACGATCGTGGCGGACGCCGCACGGCCGATCGTCATCAACTGCGCGGGGCGCACGCGCAGCATCATCGGCGCGCAGACGTTGCGGCATCTCGGCGTCGCCAATCCGGTGTATGCGCTGGAAAACGGCACGCAAGGCTGGTTTTTGGCCGATCTGACGCTGGAGCATGGCAGCACGCGCGGCTACCCGGCCCACGTCGAGCCCTCCGCCGCGCGACGCGACGCGGCCCGGGCGTTCGCCACGCGCGCCGGGGTCGAGTGGGTGGATGCGCACACGGTGCGCGCGTGGGCCGACGCGGGGGGACGCACGGTGTATCTGTGCGACGTGCGCACGCCCGAGGAATTCGCGGCGTCGACGCTGCCCGGCGCGCAGCATGCGCCGGGCGGCCAGTTGCAGCAGGCGACGGACCAGTACGTGGGCGTGCGGCACGCGCGCGTCGTGGTGTTCGACGACGACGGCATTCGCGCGCCGGTTGCGGCGAGCTGGCTGCGGCAGCTCGGACACGAGGCGTTCGTGCTCGAAGGCGGGCTGCGCAGCGGCCTCGCGCTCGACGGCGGCGCCGTCGCCGACCCCGAACCGCTGCCCACGATCGACGCAGCCGCGCTTGCCGAGCGGCTGGCCCGCGATGCGGGGCGCGTGGTCGACTTGCGCGCAAGTGCGGCGTGGGGCGAGGCGCACATTCCCGGCAGCGTCTGGTCGATCCGTCCGCGCCTGGCCGGGCTGCTGGCGCAGGCGGCCACGCCGGTCACGTTCGTGGCGGATGATCCGCGCCTGGCCGCGTGGGCCATTGCCGATCTCGATCTGCCCGATCGTGTGGACTGCGAATTCAGCGTGCTGGCTGGCGGGCTCGCGGCATGGGAAGCCGTCGGCGGGGGCGTGGCGTCCGATCCGGCCGCGCTCGCCCCCGCGCAGCGCATCGATTTCCTGTTCTTCACGCACGACCGGCACACCGGCAACAAGGCGGCCGCGCGCCAGTACCTGCAATGGGAGGTCGAACTGCTGCCGCAGCTCGACGCCGACGAGCGCTGCGTGTTCCGGCCGCTGGCCTGATTCGGCCTCATCCGGCCTGACTCGGCTTCCGGGCGCAACGCGTTCCCCGACGTTGCGCCCGGAACCGGCCGATTGCCGCTCATTCTTTGATCGTTCCCGACGCTGCCTCGCGTTCCGCCACCTCGTTTGCGGAAAACCGATGCAAATTTGCAACTGATTCGCACGCCGATGCATGCACTGCTTGGGTTGGGCGACAGCTCGCAGTAAACTCGCGCCGCGCGGTCAGACGACACCCGATGCACCGCGCCCGGTAAACAAGGCAGCACAGCCAGATAAACAAAACCGGATACCGTCGGCACAACCGGCGTTCGACAGCACTCCAATCAATCGCACCACCTTCGACGCCATTGCGCCTGCCGTTTCGAGACGGCCGCGATGCGTCGCACGCAGGAGACGACCTTGCTCAAGAAAATGACAACCGTTGCGGCCATGGCCGCCTTTGGCACGACGCTCGCCCATGCGCAGAGCAGCGTGACGCTGTATGGCGTGATCGACACCGGCCTCAGCTACGTCAACCACAGCGCCACCGCCACCGGCTCGGCGAAGCGCTTCAAATACGACGACGGCGTCGCGCAGGGCACCCGTTGGGGCCTGCGCGGTTCGGAAGACCTCGGTGGCGGCCTGAAGGCCATCTTCCTGTTGGAAAACGGCTTCAACACCGGCACCGGCGCGATCAACCAGGGCGGCGCGATGTTCGGCCGCCAGGCGTACGTGGGCCTGACGAAGGACGGTATCGGCTCGCTGACGTTCGGCCGCCAGTACACGTTCTCGACCGACGTGCTGGGCGGCCAGTATTCGGCCGGCACCAACACCGTGGCCGGCAACTACGCCTACCACATCAACGATTTCGACCAACTCGTGAACAGCCGCATCAACAACGCGGTCAAGTTCTCGTCGGCGAACTTCTCGGGCGTGACGTTCGGCGCGTTGTACGGCTTCTCGAACCAGGCCGGCGCCTTCAGCGGCTCGGCCCCGGTTGGCGGCGCGACCGGTTCGTCGCGTGCCTACAGCTTCGGCCTGAACTACGCGATGGGCAGCTTCTCGGTGGGCGCGGCCTATACCGACATCTCGTACCCGACGGCCGAAGTCCCGGCGTTCCCGACCTCGATCGCGAACGTCAACGCAGGCGGCACGGGTGGCGGCAAGGATCTGCGCACGTTCGGCATCGGCACGCGTTACCTGTTCGCCAACGCCGCGCTGTTCGCGCTGTACACGAACACGCGCATCGAAGCGCTGAACGGCGCGGCCACCTCGCTCGACGCGGTGGACGTGGGCGGCCGCTACAACTTCACGACGGCGCTGTCCGGCGGCCTGGCCTACACGTACACGCGCATGCACAACGCGAACGGCGGCCACTGGAACCAGATCGACGCCAGCCTTGATTACGCACTGAGCAAGCGTACCGACGTGTACGTGGTGGGCGTGTATCAGAAGGCATCGGGCCGCAACGGCACGCAGGACGTGCAGGCGCAAATTGGTTCGAGCACGGCGTTCTTCGGCCCGTCGGGCAACGGCACGACCAACCAGATCGCCGCGCGCGTGGGTATCCGCCACAAGTTTTGACGCGCGGTTCGCCGCTTTCCGGCATGACGAAGCGCCGGCCCGTGAATGCGGGCCGGCGCTTTTTTATTTGCTACGTCGTCCTTGCTTTCCGTTCAACGTGAACGGCTGCTTGCCGGGCGGCATGCGACAACGCACTACCCGGACCGCGACGTCACGCCACTTCGGCCGTTTGCGCAGCCGAGCGATGCACGGGCCGCTTGAGCCCGAGGTGCTCGCGCAGCGTGTGCCCGGTGTATTCGCTGCGGAACAGGCCGCGCCGGCGCAGTTCCGGCAGCACGAGTTCGATGAATTCGGCAAGGCCGCCCGGGAACCACGGCGCCATGATGTTGAAACCGTCCGCGCCGCCTTCCTCGAACCATTGCTGAAGCTGATCGGCGATGCTGGCCGGCGTGCCCACCACCTGCTGGTGGCCGCGCGCGCCCGCGATGCGCAGGTAGAGCTGGCGGATCGTCAGCTTGTCGCGCCGCGCCAGCTCGAGCAGCAGATGCTGACGGCTCTTCGGGCCGTTGGTTTCGGGCAGTTCGGGAATCGGGCCGTCGATGTCGTGGCCCGACAGATCCACGCCGCCGATCACGGTGGACAGCAGCGCGAGGCCCACCACCGGGTCCACGCGCGATTGCAGCGCCTCGAACTTCTCCTCTGCCTCGGCCTGGGTGCGGCCCACCACCGGGAAGATGCCCGGCATGATCCTGACGTCGTCGGGCTCGCGTCCGTAGGCGGGCAGGCGGCCCTTGATGTCGGCGTAGAACGCCTTGGCCTCGTCGAACGTCTGGTGCGCGACGAAGATCACCTCGGCGGTGCGGGCGGCCAGCGCGCGGCCGTCCTCCGACGCACCGGCCTGCACGATCACCGGCCGGCCCTGCGGCGAGCGGTTCACGTTGAGCGGGCCGCGCACCTGGAAGTGCTTGCCGCGATGGTTCAGCACGTGGAGCCGGTCGGTGTCGAGATAGATGCCGCTGTCCTTGTCGCGCACGAAGCTCGTCTCTTCCCACGAATCCCACAGGCCGAGCACCACGTCATGGAACTCGGCCGCGCGCTCGTAGCGTTCGGCATGATCGGGCAGCGCATCGTGGTTGAAGTTCTGCGCCTCGGCGGTGCCGCTCGAGGTCACGAGGTTCCAGCCCGCGCGGCCGCCCGAGATCTGGTCGAGCGTGGCGAAGCGGCGCGCCACGTTGTACGGCTCGTGAAACGATGTGGACACCGTCGCGATCAGGCCGATGCGCTCGGTCACGGCGGCCAGCGCCGACAGCAGCGTGACCGGCTCGAAGAAATCGGTGCGCGCCGTGCGCGCCAGCGACGGCAGGTGCGTGCTGCGCACGCCCGACGAATCGGCCAGGAACACGGCGTCGAATTTGGCGGCTTCGGCGAGCCGCGCCAGCTCGACGTAGTGGCGGAAATTGCTGCCGGCGTCGGCCTGCGCGTCGGGATGGCGCCAGCCGGCGATATGGTGGCCGGTCTGCATCAGGAAGGCGCCGAGCGAGAACTGCCGGGAGGATCGTGTCATGGTGGCCCTGGTCGTCGATGGGTGCGATGGCATGCGATGACATTCGGGGCCGTTCCGGCCGGCCGGGCCGGCGATCCGCAGGCGGATGCGCAGCGCCGTCGCGAACGCGCTCGAAGGTCAGGAGCCCCACACACTAGATACGCGGCGGGCTTCGGACAACCAAGGAATTGTGTGATCGATATGAGCGATGCGATGGGCGGCGCTGCCGGGTTTTGCGTGCACGATCGCCCGCGACGTTGGAAAATGTCGCCACCACCGTCACTGCCGTGCGTTGCCCGGCAACCTGAGCAAAGGGAAAACCGAAATGGAACAAGATCGTCACGTGCGCCGCTTGAAGGTGCTTGCCGTGGGTGCGTTGTCGGATCGCGTGATGCATGCGCTGGCCGAGCATCATGACGTGGCCCGCCTGTGGGCCGCCCCCGATCGCGCTGCCTTCCTCGCGGAGCGGGCCGGCGAATTCGAGGTCATCGCCACCAGCGGCGCGTATGGCGCGAACGCCGAACTGATCGGCGCGTTGCCGAACCTCAAGCTGATTGTCAGCTTCGGCGTGGGCACCGATCCGATCGATCTCGACGCGGCGCGCGCACACGGCGTGGCCGTCACCAACACGCCCGGCGTGCTCAACGAATGCGTGGCCGATTTTGCGCTGGGGCTGTTGCTCGGGCTGTCGCGGCGCGTGGTGGAAGGGGACCGCTTCGTGCGCGACGGCAAGTGGGCGAACGCGCGCCTGCCGCTCGGCACCAAGCTTGGCGGCAAGCTGTGCGGGATCGTCGGGATGGGCGGCATCGGCCGCGAGATCGCCAAGCGCGTGGCCGCCTGCGGCATGCGCGTGGCCTATCACGGCCCGAACCGCAAGACGGATCTCGCGTACGACTACTACCCGTCGCTGCGCGAACTGGCCGCGGCGGCCGATGTGCTGATCCTGGCGCTACCGGGCGGCGTGCAAACGCGCCATGTGGTCGATGCCGGCGTGCTCGACGCGCTCGGCCCGAACGGGCAGCTCGTGAACGTGGCGCGCGGCAGCGTGGTCGATCAGGCGGCGCTCGTCGATGCGCTGCTCAACCGGCGCATCGCGGGCGCCGCGCTCGACGTGTTCGACGATGAGCCGGCCGTGCCGGCCGAACTGCTCGGCCTCGACAACGTGGTGCTGGCACCGCACACGGCGAGCGGCACGCACGAGACGCGCGAGGCGATGGCCGCGCTGTTCCTCGCGAACCTGGCGGCTTATGCGAGCGGCGAGGCCTTGCTGACGCCGGTGGCCTGATCGCACCAGGATTGCCACGCTTCGCGATACGCGGCTTCGACCTGCGCCGCGAAGCGCGCGCCGTCCATCAACGGTGAGGCCGCGAGGCGCGCGCGCAAGCCGGCGCGCAATTCGGCCAGGCGCGGCAGGTCGCGCGCCAGTGCCACCGCGATCTCGACGAAGCGCGCGTCGTTGTCGGCGGCAATCTCGCGCAACCCCAGGTTTTCCGATTGGCTCAACCCGGCGCGGCCCACCACCGTATCGGCCACGCGCGTGGCGACCGGCACGCCCATCCAGTACGCATCGAGGCTCGTCGTGTGGCCGTTGTACGGGATCGTATCGAGGCCGATGTCGATGTGGTGATACGTCTCCAGATAGCGGTTGCGCGGCTGGAACGGCGTGAACGTGACGCGCTCGGCCGCGATGCCGTGGCGTTCGAGGCGCGCCAGCAGGTGCGTGCGCGCCGATCCTTCCGGCGCGAGCAGGATCAGCCGCGCCGTGCCCAGCTCGCGCATCACCTCGCCCCATAGCCGCAGCGTGGCGTCGCCGAGCTTGCACGGGTTGTTCAGGCATCCGAAGGTCGGATGGCCGTTGGTCAGCGCGGGCAGGGCGTTGACGTCCGGCGTGCCGTCCAGCGGGTCGTAGCACCAGAACGTGTCGGGCAGGCGCAGCGATCGTTCGGTGTACGCAGCATCCGAGCCGTCCGGGTCGAGCCACGGGTCGGTCAGCCGGTAGTCGATCGCCTCGATGCCGGTCGTGCCCGGATAGGCCAGCCACGCGATCTGCACCGGCGCCGGCTTGCGTGCGAACAGCAGCGGCCGGCCGTCGGCCATGTGCATGCCGAGGTCGATCAGGATGTCGATCCGGTCGTCGCGAATCTGCCGTGCGAGCGCGGCATCATCGAGCAGGCTCACGTCGCGCCAGACATCGGCATGCGCCGCAAGTTGCCGCGTCAGCGCATCGGGGCGCACCACGCTCGAATAACAGACGATCTCGAAGCGCGCGTGATCGTGATGCGACAGCAGCGGCTGCATGAAAAGCGCTTGGCAATGGTGACGAAAATCGGACGACAGATAGCCGATCCGCAGGCGGCGCGACGGCGTGGCGTCGTTCGGATGCGGCTGCCGTTCGGCGTGCAACGGCGCTTCATGCTGAGCCGACCAGCGACGCGCTTCGGCGAGCGGCGCGTCGGGATGCGCCGACTGAAAACACAGCGCGTAGGCGAGGTTGCTGTGCGCCACCACGTTGCCGGGGTCCGCTTCGAGCGCGCGGCGGTAGCACGCGATGCCTTCGTCGAGGCGGCCCTGATCCTTCAGCACGTTGCCGAGGTTGTTGAGCGTCACCGCGTGCCGCGGCGTGGCCGCGAGCACGTCGCGCAGGCGCGCTTCGGCCTCGTCCATTGCGCCGAGCGTGCGCAACACGGCGGCCAGGTTGTTGAGCGCGGCCGTGAAGCCGGGGCGCACGGCGATCGCCGCGTCGAACGCCTGCGCCGCTTCGTGCGCGTGCCCCAGTTCGCGGCAGACGATGCCGAGGTTGTTGTAGGCGTCGGCGTGCGTGGGCGTCAGTTCGATTGCACGCAGGTAATGCGCCAGCGCATCCTGCCGTTGGCCGAGCGCGTGCAGCGCGTTGCCGAGGTTGTACGACGCCTCGGGCGCGGCCGGATCGAGTTCGAGCGCGCGGGCCAGCGACGCGGCGCTCGCCGCGAAATCGCCGTGCCGGTGCTGCGCCACGCCGAGGTTCGTCAGCGCGCTGACCGATTGCGGCGCGGCTTGCACGGCCGCCGTCAGCCAGCTCAGTGCGTCGCCGGCATGCCCCCCGCCAGCACCAGCGCGCCGAGGTTGGTCAGCGTGTCGGGGTCCGCCGGGTTCAGGGCCAGCGCGCGCCGATACGCCGTTTGCGCTGCATCCGGATCGCCTTGCCGCGCGTGGCAGTTGCCGAGCCGGCCGAGCGCGTCGGCCCGGTTCGGGTCGAGCGCCAGCACGGCCGCATAGGCATCGATGGCGGCCGGATAGTCGGCGGTTGCCTGTAGCGCGGAGGCGAGCGCGAACAGCGCGTCGGGAGAATCGATCTCGATCGCCAGCGCTTGCCGGTAGGCGTCGATCGCGTCGGCGTGGCGCCGTGCAGCCGTGAACACATGGCCGCGTGCGAGGTGATAGCGGGCGCGGTGCGGCGCGCAAGACAGCGCACGGTCGAGCCAGTCGAGCGCATGGTCGTGCGCGCCGCATTGCATGTCGAGCACGCCGAGACGAAACATCAGGTCCGCGTCGCCGGGTTCGGCCGCGAGCGCGTGTTCGTACAGGTCGCGCGCATCGCCGAAGCGGCCCGCCATATGGTGGGCCGTTGCGAGCGCAAGCATTTCCGCGTGTTCCATCGTTGGCCGGTGCTGGATGAGCAGTTGCCTCGCGCCGGGCGCGAAGGGAGGAAATCCAGTGACGATAGCAAGCCGATTCGGGGTGCTGGTTACCGCGTCTTTCAGGTGAGCGGCGGGTAGCGTGACGTGTACGGCGCACGGCGGGATTGGCCGCGTGCAACGGAATAATCGGTGCGCCGTGGCCGTTGCCCGATGGCGGCCGGCGAACCAAGGCCGGTGCGGGGTGGCGCGGCCGCGCACTAAAACCGTGCGAGGCCGCGCCTTTCAATGCGACGACGGCGAGCCGCGGTGGCGGCTTGCACGAACGATGCAATGTGCCGACAAAGCTTTCCGTTCGCAAGAAACAATCGGTAATGCGAAGGGTTTCGGCGGTTCAGGGAAACGAACGATGGTGACGGTGTCTCGGCGAAAAACATCCGCGCCTGCCGCTCGGCGTGATGAAACGCCAGCGCCGTCGCGACGCGATCAACGCAGGCGTTCGACCCACACCGACACGTCATCCCCGCTGCCGAGCTTCGGCTCGATCAAGCCGTCGATCATGAACGTCGGCGAGACGTGAATGCCATTCTGGCGTGCATATTTCGCATGCCATTTGATTTCGCGATCGAGATCCGGAATCGAGAACGCGTCGCGCAGGGCGATGCCGCTGTAGCGCTCGATTCGCGCAATGATGTCGTTCGGCGTGGCGTCGAGGTTCGGGCCGCCGGCGTGATGCGTGAATTCGAACGCCTCACGATGCGCCGCCACCGCGGCGAGCACCGCCTTCGCGGCTTCGCGTCCGTCCGGCAGTGTCGATGCGGCGAGGATGCAGCGCACGATCACGCCGGAATACAGATGCCACGGCTGCGATTGCAGACGAATCCTGATCGTGATGCGATCTTCGCCGGCCGCCTGCAGCAGCGCGTCGAGCTTGCCGAATGCTCTCACCGAGAACGGGCAGGTCGGTTCCAGGAACACGTCGAAGACACGCGGGCCGGTACCCCAGACGAGCGGGGCGGCGGTCCACGAAGGGGCGGCGTTGGCGGCTGAATTCATGAGGGAAAGAGCCTCGAAAAAGGATGGGAGCGGCGACGCGAGGTTTCGCGTTTCGGTTTGGCATCATGTCACGATGGCGTGCGGCGTGCGTCAGCCCGGCACATGCGATCGGGTCGTGATTTCCCCCTCGCCGCCACTCACCGTCCCCGCAATCACTCCCCGCAACCACTGATGCCCCGGCGCGCGATGCGTGCGCTCATGCCACGCCAGTGTTTTGGTAAAACCCGGAATTGCGATCGGCGGCGACAGCACGGCGAATCCCTTCGCATGCGCCGCAAGCCGCGCCGGCACCACCGCAATCAGGTCGCTCGCACCGAGGATATCGGGCAGCACCAGAAAGCTCGTCACCGACACCGTCACGCGCCGGCTGCGGCCCAGCTCGGCCAACGCCGTATCGGTCACGCCGCTGAGGCTGCCGCCGGTGTACGAAACCAGCGCGTGATCGAGCGCGCAGAATGCGTCGAGCGTCAACGCCCCGGCGGCTGCGGCAGGGTGGCCGGCCCGCATCATGCAGACATAGCGCTCCTCGTAAAGCCGCCGCGCGTGCAGTTCGGGCGGCGTCATGTCGGGCGTGACGATCGCCAGATCGATATCGCCGCGCTGCATGCGTGCGGCCAGTTGTTCCTGCCGCGCCGGCAGCACGGCCACCCGAATGCCGGGCGCCTGCTCGCGCAGTACCGGCAGCAGCGGCACGACCACGGCCTGCAACGCGTAGTCGGTCGCGGCGATCGTCACGGTCATGTCGGCCGAAGCGGGATCGAACGACGGCGGCCGCAGCATCGTCTCGATGTCGGCCAGCACCTGCTTGACCGGCCCTTGCAGTTCGAGCGCGCGCTCGGTCGGCGTGATGCCGCGCTGGGTGCGCACGAACAGCGGATCGTCGAAGCTTTCGCGCAAGCGCGTCAGCATCGCGCTGACGGCCGGCTGCGTCAGCGACAGGCGCTGCGCCGCGCGCGTGACGTTGCGCTCGTCGAGCAGCGCATCGAGCGCCTTCAGCAAGTTCAGGTCGTGCATGGTGTTATCACTCGCTTGAATATCAAAAATCACGACAATCGATTGGAGTGATTTTAGCCGGGCGGCCAAGATTCGGTTGGCAGAGCGGTGGCCCGAGAGTCCCCGCCCGTTTTGAACCGATTCCGAACCCGACGAGTGAACACGATGAACGAGATCATTTGGCCCGCAGGCTATCTGCCGGGCACCACCGAGAATTTTGTGTCCAACGAAGTGATCGTGGCGGGCCTGCGTGCCGCCGAGGTCTGGCCCTGGCTGGCCGAGGCGACCCGCTGGCCCGGCTACTACGAGAATTCCGCCGAGATCGGCTTCGACGGTGGCAAGGGGCCGGCGCTCGAAGCGGGCCTGCGGTTCCGGTTTCGCACGTTCGGGTTTCCGGTGGAGGCCGAAGTGACCGAGTGCGTGGCGCCTTCGGCGGGCGCACCGGGCCGGCTGGCCTGGCACGGCTGGGCCGGCGAGCCGGGCGAGGCGGCGCGGCTCGATGTCCATCACGCATGGCTGTTCGAGGATCTCGATGGCGGCCGAGTGCGCATCCTGACCCAGGAAACGCAAAAGGGCCGGCCTGCCGAGGATCTGGCGAAAGCGCGGCCCAACCCGATGCTCAATGGACATCAGGACTGGCTGGACGGTCTGGTCACGGCGGCTCGCGGCGGTGCGGGCGCGATTGGGTCCGCCGTGTCGAGCGCGTCGTAAGACGCAAGGCGAAACGCCGCCTCAGCGCAGCGGCTGCGCGTGCGCGGTGCCGTCGTCGATGTCGTGCCGGGTCGGCTCGAAGCGCACGATGATCAGGAATCCGATTGGAATCAGCGCCGACAGCGACACGATCCAGAACATCCCGGTGTCGTAGTGCGCCTTCAGGATCGGCAGCACGAACAGCGCGAGCGCGCTGCCCGCGCCGGCCAGCGCGCGGCCGAAGCCGATGCCGGTGCCGCGGATCGCGGTGGGATACGACAGCGCCGGATAGATCATCATCTGCGCGCCCGGCCCGAAGCCTTCCGCGAACAGCCAGGCGCCGAGCATCGCCAGTGCGAGGCCGATGCCGAGCGCCGTCTGCGGATGGCCGAGCAGCGCGAGCGCGACCAGCGACACGAACTGGATCGCGAAACCGGCGATCGCCACTTGCCGCGATGGCCGGCGATAGGCGAGGCGCATGCCGAGCAAGCCGCCCGTCAGCGCGAACAGCAGGTTCAGCGCGAGCGAGGCCGAAATCGTCTCGAACACGCCCGCGCCGAGGAATTGCGACAGGATCGACGGCAGGAAGAACGCGATCGCCGTGTATTCGAACGGAATGCACAGGTTCATCGCGCTGGCCACCAGCGTGCGGGCCAGGTACGGGCGCCGGAACAGCACGCGAAAGCTGACGCGCGGCGGTTCGGGCGGCGCGGTGGCGTCGGCGGCCTTGTGCGCATGGATGCCGTAGGACTCGCGCAGGATGCGCGCTGCATCGTCGAGCTTGCCCTGGTTCGCGGCCCACAGCGGCGATTCGTTCATGAAGCGGTGCCGCACCGCGATGATCACGAGCGCCGGCACCGCGCCGAAAATCAGCGAGGCGCGCCAGAGCCAGCCGATATGCTCGGCCGGCAGCGCGAAATACAGCCCGAACACGATCAGGAAGCACACGGATGACGCCGCGTACCACATCGGGCACCAGGCCGCGAGCCGCGAGGCCTTGTTGCCACGCCCCTGAAACTTCGAAAACTCGGACAGGAAAGCCATCGCCACCGGCAGGTCGATGCCCACGCCGAGGCCCATCACGAAGCGCGCCGCGATCAGCACCCACACGTTCGGCGCGAGACCGGCCGCGATCGCGGCCACCACGAAAAACAGCATGTCGGCCATGAACACGCGGTAGCGGCCGATCCGGTCGGTGAACCAGCCGCCGACGAGGCTGCCGAGGATCGTGCCGATCATGATCGACGAGGTGACGAGGCCGGTCAGCGCAGGCGTGAGGCCGAATTCGCGCACCACGTCCTGAATGCCGTAGGACAGCGTGGTCAGGTCGTAGGCGTCGAGGAACACGCCGCCGAGCGCAAGCAGCACGATTACGCGCGCATGGCTCGCCCGGCTGGTGCTGGTGTTGATCAGGCGCGAAACGTCGCTCGCGGAACGGATCGGCGTCGAGAGCGACGGATCGAAGTCGAGGGTGCTCAAGGAATTCTCCACGGTTGGCGATCGCTGCGGCGCGCGAGGCGCGGACACAGTCGCGAAGGCCGATGCTAGGCAAAGGCCGCGTGGCGATGAACGGACGAATCCCGATTAGCAAATGACGCCGGCAGGCATGGCGGCGACGGCGCGCGCGGCAGCGTCGAGGTGGATGCGATGACGCCGGTGAAGGCGGTTCCGGCGTGGCCGGTGCGGGCTGCAACGTCGGCGGTGTCGGCGCGCCCGCATATCGTTAGCGGAAATCGATCGAAGCCGGCGTGGCTGCATGTGAGCCGAAAGGGGCGGCGGCGAGGCGCCGCTTCGACAAGCCAAAGTGACGCCGGTTCCGCGCTGACTATATATATAGTGTGTTGCGCGCGGCGCACCGGTTTCGCCGAGGCGCCGCGTCCGATCTCAGCGCCAGCCGCCGGGCACGAACACCCACGCCGGCCCTTGCTGTTGCCAGTGCCCGCCGGCCCAGCGGCGCCCGCGGCGCGCCACGACCCAGTGCCCCGGCACCCACACGTAATTCCCCCTGCGCCAATCCCAGTAGCCGTCGGCCCAGACATAGCCGCGCGGGCGCGGCGGTGGTGGGCGGCGATCGCGTCGCAGCGGGGGCGGCGGCCGGTTCGGACGCCCGCCGACCGGTGGTGGAGGCGGACGGCCACCGGGCGACGGGGGACGACCGGGCGGCGGCGCGGGTTGCGCATTCGCGGTGACGGCCGTGCCGCCGGCCAGTGCGGCGCCGATCAGGGCTGCCGCTCGGAGGAAATTGCGACGTTGCATCGAAAGTCTCCCGTCTCGAGGAAAGGTGCCGCCCGGCGGGCGGTGCACGCAGCGCCAAATTAGCTTACGACTAGCCTGGTTACATTACAGACGTCGTAACGACTGTTACGCGCGGCGTGTCGGGCGAGAGTGTGGGTTGACGAAGCGGGACGAAAACGTTTCCGGCAAGAATTCGAGGCGTTATTTGCACCAAATAAGTGCAAATTGAGCATTTTTTACTGATTCGGAAGGTTTTTCCGCCCTTGCCTTGTTGTTTCTTTGCAACCGTCAAGATGCTGACACAAACGAATGCGTGTTGCGGATACGCCAAAAAGGTGGCGTCAAGAGATCAAAAAAACAAGCCAAAACAAAGGGTTAGGGAAGACTACCATTTCTATTATTTCTGGTTAGAGAAAAAGTTATTTCTTTATTCGCGTGCGGCGACCCTAGGGTCCACCCCTAAACTCACGGTTCCCAGAGCGGCCAACCATCCGGGCGCCGCCACGCAGAAGTCCTCGTGGCGCTTCCGGGCGGTTGCAGACCGTTCATGAAACAAGGTCGTAAGACCTGCCTCTTTTTAGATGAAGGGAGCTCCACGAATGAAGAAGACTCTGATCGTTGCAGCCGCTGCAGCATCGTTCGCAACCGTTGCCCACGCACAAAGCAGCGTCACGCTGTACGGCGTGCTCGACGCAGGCATCACGTACCAAAGCAACGTCGCCGGCAAGTCGCGCGTTTCGGAAGGCACGGGCGTCAACCAAAGCCTGTTCGGTCTGCGTGGTTCGGAAGACCTCGGCGGCGGCCTGAAGGCAATCTTCACGTTGGAAAGCGGCTTCAACCTGGGTAACGGCCGCTTCGACAACAACAACGGCATGTTCAACCGTCAAGCGTTCGTCGGTCTGTCGAGCCAATACGGCACGGTCACGCTGGGTCGCCAATACGACGCAGTCCAGGACTACCTGGCACCGCTGACGGCAACCGGCTCGTGGGGCGGCACGTACTTCGCTCACGTCGGCAACCTCGACAACCTGAGCACCGACGGCGGCTACGCAACGAACAACTCGATCAAGTTCACGAGCGCGAACTACGCCGGCCTGCAATTCGGCGGCACGTACGCATTCTCGAACAACACGAACTTCGGCAACAACCGTGCATACAGCGGCGGCGTGTCGTACCAGTTCCAAGGCCTGAAGCTGGCGGGTGCCTACTCGCAACTGAACAACCCGAACTCGGTGGCAGGCGGTGCAGTTGACGCCAACAACCCGTTCGGCACGCAAGGTCGCGTCCGTACGTACGGCGCAGCTGCAGGCTACGCATTCGGCCCGGCGCAAGTCGGCGCAGCATGGACGCAAGCGCGTCTGGACGACACGGTTTCGGGCGGCAACCTGCGCATCGACAACTACGAAGTCAACGGCAAGTACAACCTGACGCCGGCTCTGGGTCTGGGCGTGGCTTACACGTACTCGAACGGCGAAACCGGCCAGCACAACTTCCACTTCAACCAAGTGGGCCTGCAAGCCGACTACGCACTGTCGAAGCGCACCGACGTGTACGCACAAGCTGTGTACCAACGTGCAAGCGGCGCGCAAGCGTCGATCTACAACGGCTCGTTCATCTCGAGCACGTCGAACCAGTCGTCGGGCATCAACCAGACGGCAGCGACGGTTGGCCTGCGTCACCGCTTCTAAGCATGACGTTTGCCCGGGCAGTTCCGCCGGGCTGGCAAATGAAAAAAGCGCCTTCGGGCGCTTTTTTTCGTTAACGGGCTGCCGCATCGTCAGCCGGATGCGGCCTGCGACCGTGCATGGCCCGATCGCAGCGGCACGGCTTCAGCGCGTGTAATCGCCGCTCGCCTCGGGCTGATAGACGATGGCGGACACGGTCACGGTGCCGGCCGCCGTATTCGGCAAGGTCACGGCAACGCGCTCGCCCTTGCGCGCGCCGAGCAGCGCCAGCCCGACCGGCGAAAAAACATTCAGCTTGCCGCTGGCGAGGTTGGCCTGGTCGGGGTACACGAGCGTCCAGGTGATGGCTTCTTGGGTGGTGTCGTCGGTCAACGAGAACTGTGAGTTCATCGTGATCACATCCGATTTCATGGCCTCGGGGCCGACGATTTCGGCGCGCTCGAGCAGGGTATCGAGGGTGGCTTGCAGGCGCGAATCGCGTTCGGCGTGCTTTTCGAGGCGCGCCACGTCGAGTTCGGTCAGTTGCAACAGGCGACGGGGTTTCATGGAGCTTGTCCTTTTTTGAGCGTGATATGCCGCGGCCGGCGGCAGAAATGACAATGACGTGAGCCCGGCGCCTGGCTGGCGCCCGGGTCAGGGCGGATCAGCTGGGGCGCCGGGCGGCAGCCTGCGGAACCTTGGCGTGAGCGCGTTGCGAACCGGCCGCACACCCGCCCGCGCCGGCAATGCGGCGGCGTAAGGCAGGGCGGTGGGCGGGGAACGAGCGCATCACGAAGGGCGGGGAATTTGACGAAATCCTGGCCATTATAACGTTGCCAAATGGCGGCGAGGTCAGAAAGTCGCCATCCAGTTGTCAGCAATTGTTGTCCAAATGTACAAGCTGACGGCAATGTCAGGCGAGAATATTGGGGAATTTTTGCTATTTGTGCAACGGTGTATGTCCAGACTAAGTGTTTTCCCTTGGTTGAGCGAGGTCTACACTGCAGTTGTTCGCTTCAGACAAACAGCACTGCCGGAAGCGACAAAAAACACAATATCTCGGAGGTAACACCATGAAATCGCTCGTCCTTACCGCTGTTGTCGCTTCGGCTCTCATCGCTCCTGTCGCTTCGTTCGCTCAGTCGAACCAGCCGGTGACGCGCGCCGAAGTTCGTGCGCAACTGGTTCAACTCGAACAAGCCGGCTACAACCCGGTCGCCAGCGACGCGCAATACCCGCGTGACATCCAGACCGCCGAAGCGCGCGTCCAGCAATCGCAACAAACGCTGACGCACGCCGACACCAGCGGCTATGGCGTGCAGCCGGTCGCCAGCACCCAATCGGGCAGCCGCCGTGCGGTGGACGCACCGAACCCGGTGGACAGCGTCTACTTCGGTCATTAAGGCAGGACGTGACGGCGGGCCGCGAAGTCGCGGCCTTGCGCAATGACATGACGAGGCCGTGCCTCGTCACCGATTCCACAGATCAGGTCTGATGCCCGCGCGTGAACCGCCGGCGGGCGTGTACCGAACAGGACCTCCGTCGCCGCAACACGGCGGCTTTGCCCAGACGTGAAAGGCGTTTGGGCATTTTTTGCAACCTGTTCGGCTTGGGGCTTATTCGGCGTCGGAGCCGATCGGCGTGCCGTGGATGTAATGCTCGAGCTGGCTGATCATGAATTGCTGGTCGGCAATCACGCTCTTGACCAAGTCACCGATCGAAATCACGCCGGCCAGTTTGCCGTTGTCGAGCACCGGCAAGTGGCGCATGCGGTGTTCGGTCATCAGCGCCATGCATTCGTCGCTGGTGGCAGACGGTTCGACATAGCGCACCTTCACGGTCATGATTTCCTCGATGCGCGTGGCCTTCGACGAGCGCTCGAGCAGCACGACCTTGCGCGCGTAATCGCGCTCGGTCACGATGCCGACGATATCGTTGCCTTCCTTCACGACGAGCGCGCCGACGCTCTTGATCGCCATCAACTTCAACGCATCGTAAACCGACTCGTCCTTGCCGATCGTGTGCACCGTTTGGCCGGCATCGGGCTTTGATTTGAGAATATTCGCGACGGTAGTGCTCATACGATCTCCGGAAACCGGGTGGGAGACATGCCCGGGGGAACCCATTGAAAAGCGCCCGCACGGGGCGGACGTGGGGTAGAACGCTTAACGTAGATTAGCGGTAAACTCCGGCAGCGCGCCACCCAGAACATTCCTTAACTCCGATTTTTCGATGCTTTCCATGCCTTCGCAATCTTCCTTGCCGTCCGCGGACGAGCGCCATGCCGACGAATGCGTCACGCTCGTGGCCTCGGCAACGCTTCCGACCCGCTACGGCACGTTCATGTCTTACGCGTTTCGCGTCACCGGCAGCGAGGCCGAACATCTGGCGCTCGTGGCTGGCGACGTTGCGGAGCAGCAATCGGTGCTGACGCGCCTGCACTCGGAATGTCTGACGGGTGACGTGTTCGGATCTTACCGCTGCGACTGCGGCGAGCAGCTCGATTTGGCTCTGCGTTATATCGCCGCAGAAGGTCGCGGGGTGCTGCTGTACCTGCGCGGCCATGAAGGGCGCGGCATCGGCCTCAGCAACAAGATCCGCGCGTACGCCCTGCAGGAACAGGGGCGCGACACGGTCGAGGCGAACCGCGACCTGGGCCTGCCCGACGATTCCCGCGAATACGATTCGGCCGCTGCGATCCTGCGGATTTTGAAGGTGAGCTCGGTGCGGCTGATGAGCAACAACCCGAAGAAGTTCGACACGTTGGTGGCGCACGGGATTCCCGTGAGCGAGCGCGTGGCGCTGGCCGTGCCGATTCGAGACGAAAACGAACGGTATATCCGCACCAAACAGTCGAAATTCGGGCATTACTTCGACGAGAACGAGTGATTGATGCAGGGCCTCTTCGGAGGCCCTTGTTGCATCTGGGTGATGAGCCTACAGTCCCTTGTCCATAAGGCTCGGAACAGAAAGTTGCGTTTTGCAGGAAAGCTAAGGAAGCTTGGCAACCTGGCGTTGGATTTTTCAGTGCGGCGCCGAAAAACTACGTTCATCGGGTGGCCCCCACGCTAAAACCTACGCCGCCCAATTGTTGCCTCGCCACGCCTGTCGGCTCGCTACGGGCGATCGCGGACGCCAAATTTACTGTGATCGAGACTGTGGGCACGTCCGGCTGCCACACGTTCGCGTCACTCGGCGTCGAGTTGAATTCCAGTTTTCACGCGAATGCCTGTCCGATGTGCAGATCGCGTGCGAGGGCGTCGATCTGTCTGGTGTTCCCTCGGTCGATCGAGGTGGATCTGTCACGAAGCCGCTACGGGCTGCATACGCTTGCGCCTCGTATTAATCGGCTCGAATGGTAGCTGACCGGTGCGGGGTACCATGATTATCGACGTGCCCACCGTCCACGCAGGTTTGTTCGATCTGAATAGGATGACCGCGCCGCGGCAGCGACTTTACGACGATGCTTGTATGTTGGTATGTAATTTACGTCTTTCTGCTTTTTGATATCCAACGAAATAAATACAAAAATTACAAAAAAATAATAAGAGTGGCGATACTTTAAGCAATCTCTTTCTTTTTGTAAGAAATTTGATTTTTTGATAAATACAATGTGATATCGCGAAGTAATAATTTGAAAAATATGGTAACCTCGCTCCGCGTCCGGCTCGATGCAGATAAAACGAATCATAAATTTATGAGAGGAAAGCAGTGAAAAAGGGGATTTTTTTGTTTTTAGGTTTGCTTTTGGTGCACCTGTCACCGGCATTTGCCACCGTTATTCCTACGGGCACGACGCTCTATCTCGGAGCCCAGGTTTGCTCGGAGAATGGGCAATACTGCCTCGATATGCAGGCGTCCGATGGTAATCTCGTACTTTATGGTCCCACCGGCGCATTGTGGGCATCGGGCACGGCAAACAAGGGTGCAACCCGGGCTGTCATGCAGCCGGATGGTAATTTCGTTGTGTACACGTCAGCGAATGTAGCCTTGCTCGTATTGAACACGGAGCATGCCGGTGCGTACCTGAATGTGCAGAACGACGGTAACTTGGCGCTGTATTGGGATCGTGCAATTTGGCAAAGCAATACGAGTGATCCGAATTCGGTTCAAACGAATCAGGGCCGCATTTTGCATACCGATTCCAGGATTCCCGTTGGCGCAAGCTACACGGTTGGCCAGTATTTCCTGATTTTGCAAGCAGACGGGAATTTCGCTCTGTATAAAAATGGTGCGCCGATTTGGTACACCGCTACTGCGGGAAAAGGTGTGACGGCGGCCTGGATGCAGAACGACGGCAATCTCACGATGACGAATGACGCAGGAGCCGCACTCTGGCAGTCGAATACAGGTGGTAATGCGAATGCTTATTTTGCGTTCCAGCCCGACGGAAATTTGGTGATTTACACGCCGACTGTCAGCTGGGATCGTCTGGCGCACTTCGATCATCCGGATTACCTGGACCACAGCGGCGGGGGCTATTGTTTCGCCTGCACGGCCGAGCCGATTTCGATTCCGTTCTAAATACCAACCGACAGAACGTTGAGCCAAAGACGTGAGCAGGACGAAGGGCCCTCCGAGTGGGGCCCTTTTGCATTCATGATGTCATCGGTCGACGGCCTCGACATTTCGCCCCACTATTTGCATTCGGCCCTCCATTTGCTGCGACTCCTCACTACTTCGACGAGAACGAATAAGCGCCTCGCCGAACCTCGCATCCCCCCGAAAACGGGCCTCGTCTGAACTGCACCCCAAAAGTTGGACACCCGTCCAACCTTTGGGTGTTTTACATGACGAAGTACAACGAGCAGTTCAGACAGCGCATCGTTGACGAGTATCTTGCCGGTGGAGTCGGCGCCAAATCGCTGGCGGCGCGGCACGGCGTGGGGCGCACAGTCATCCAGCGCTGGGTGGCAAGCTACCGAGAGCATGGCAACGTAGGATTGCGTAAGAAGCACGCTTGCTATGACGCCAAGTTCAAGTTGTCGGTACTGCAGTGCATGTGGCAAGACGAGTTGTCATACTGCCGGGTGTCGGCCTTGTTCGACATTCGTGGCGCAGGCTGCGTTGCCGGCTGGGAGCGTCTGTATCATGAGGGCGGTCTCGATGCACTGTCCCCTCGCCAACGAGGGCGCCCCCGAAAGATGGCCACCTCACTGCCGCCCAAACCCACCGAATCCGGCTCGCCAGATGAACGCACGCGCGAGGAATTGCTCAAGGAAAACGAGTATCTGCGCGCGGAGGTGGCGTACCTAAAAAAGCTCGATGCGTTGCTGGCCAAGAAACCGGCAGCGCAAAAGAAAAAGCGCAAATAGTGCGCGAGCTCAGGCAGCATCATCCGGTGGCGGCACTGCTGAAGGCAGCCGGTTTGGCGCGCAGCACGTTCTATTACCAGCTCGGGACGCTGAACGCCAACGATCGCCATGCCGATCTGAAGGCGAAGATCCGGACGGTATTCGACCATCACAAGGGACGCTACGGCTATCGACGCGTCACGGCTGCGATTCGCCAAGCCGGGCATCTCGTCAACCACAAGGCCGTGCAGCGGCTGATGCAGCAATTGCAGTTGAAGTCCTTGGTGCGGCCGAAGAAATACCGCTCCTGGCGAGGTGAGGTCGGTCAGGCTTCGCCCAACCTGCTGCAACGCCAGTTCAGTGCAACGAAAGCCAACCAGAAGTGGGTAACGGACGTGACGGAATTCAACGTCGGTGGTCAGAAGCTGTATCTGTCGCCGGTAATGGACCTGTACAACGGCGAGATCGTGGCCTACCAAGATGGATCAACGCCCAAGCTTCGAGCTGGTCAGCGCCATGCTGAAGAAGGCGCTGACCAAACTCAGACGCAAGGACAAACCGTTATTGCATTCAGACCAGGGCTGGCAATACCGAATGCCGGCGTATCGCCGGCAGCTTAAGCGGCGCAAGCTGACTCAAAGCATGTCCCGCAAAGGCAACTGCCTCGACAATGCCGCGATGGAAAGCTTCTTCGGCACGCTCAAGTCCGAGTGCTACAAAGGACATCGCTTCACTTGTGTGGAGCATTTGCGCGACACGCTGGAGCGTTACATCCACTACTACAATCACGAACGCATCAAGCTCAAATTGAAAGGGCTGAGCCCCGTGCAATACAGAACTCAGCCCTTGGGCGTCTAGCCTTCAACTGTCCAACTTTGCGGGGTGCAGTTCAGTCGAGGCCCGTTTTTCATGTCTGCATTGCGCAAACGGCGCCGCCGAACGCATCGACCCAGCCCGTCAGCGCACCATTCCCACCCCGAGCGCCCGCTGATCGCCGCGTCCGTGGTCGTCCACCACCCGCACCGTATAGCTGCCCACCGTGGCCGGCTGCCAGAACAGCGGCTCGCCGGGCCGGCTGCGGCCGACGTAGGCGTCGTCGACGAACCAGTACAGCGCGTGCGCGCTCGCGTCGGCGGTGGCGTTGAAGGCGATGCGCGTGCCGTCGGGCGTGCTCATCCGCATCGCATACGTGCTGCCGCGCAGCGGCGACGTGATGTGCGGCGGCCCGCCCGACATCTGGCCGGCATCGCGGCAGGCCGGATTCTGCGGCGGCCGGCGGCGCGGAACGCCGGCCTGGGCGAACACCTGTTGCAGATCGGACGGCCAGTACTCGTAGATTTCCACGTGCGTGCGCTTGTCGTCGTAGGGCGGGCAGGCGGCCTGGCCGGTGGCGTCGTCGATCACGACCGGGCGGTGCACGGTGCTGACGCGAATCGGCGACACGCCCGGGATGAACCAGGTCCAGCCCTGCTGCGGACACCATTCGTTCGGCAGATCGCCGCTCGCCAGACAGATGCGCACGCGCTTGAGCCCGGCCGGCACCGGCCGCGGCGGCTCGACCAGCGGCCGTTCGGCGCTCAGCGCGTCGATGGTCTGGAAGAACAGCGGGGCGGCCGCGTCCACGCCGATAAACGCCGTGTTGCTCGAATTGTCGAAATTGCCGACCCACACGATTAGCACGTAAGGCCCGACGATGCCGGCCGTCCACGCATCGCGGAACGACCACGAGGTGCCGGTCTTCCAGTAGACGGGCAGCGCCGACGGCTGCGCGCCGCTGGTTTCGTCGGGCCGCAGGTGCTGGCGCAGCATGTCCATCACCATGTAGCTGGCGTCGGCGCTGAACAGCCGGCGGCCCGCAGCGCGCGGCTCGTCGGCACGCAGCCGCAGCGGACGGTACACGCCGCCGTTGGCGAGCGTGGCGTACAGCGCGGCCAGTTCCTGCATCGTCACTTCGCCGCCGCCGAGCACGAGCGCGAGGCCGTAATGCTGCGGGCTGCGCGCGAGCCGCACGTCGGCGCTTTGCAGGAATGCGTAGAGATCGGGCTTCTTCAGTTGCGACGCCACCCACACGGCCGGCACGTTGCGGCTGCGGTTCAGCGCGTCGGTGGCGGTGATCGGGCCGAGGAAATGGCCGTCGAAATTCTCGGGTGCGTAGGGGCCGAACGAGGTCGGCACGTCGCGCAGCACGGTTTGCGGATGCAGCACGCCCTGGTCGAAGCCAAGCCCGTAGATGAACGGCTTCAGCGTCGAGCCGGGCGAGCGCTTGGCCTGCGTGCCGTTGACCTGGCCGTGGATCGACCGGTCGAAGAAGTCGGCCGAGCCGACCATCGCCTTGATGCTCATGTCGCGCGTGTCGACCAGCAGGGCGGACGCGTTGCGCACGCCTTGCACGGCATTGCGCGCGACGTAACGGTGGATCTGCCGTTCGAGCAGTTGTTGCAGGCCGAGATCGAGCGTGGTGACGAGGCGCTCGCCGCTTGCGGCGGCTTCGGCGGTATCGGCCGGCAGCGCGGCATCGCGCGCGGCCAGCGCCTGACTGACCGCATGCGGCGCGAGGAACGGCATCGCATCGAGCGGCCGCAGCGCGAACGGCAACGCGAACAGCGGCTTCAGGCCGGCATCGGATGGATGCGCGCGCAACCAGGCGGCGTAGAGCCGGTTGCGCGAGGCGGCGAGCGCGCGGTTGATCTCGGTCTGATCGGCGCCGCCGCGCACGCGTCGTGCGGGGTCCTGAGGAATCACGGCGAGCGCGAGCGCCTCGGGCAACGTCAGCGCGGCGGCCGGTTTGTCGAAATAGGCGAGGCTCGCGGTGCCCACGCCCTCGACGTTGCGGCCGTACGGCGCGAGATTGAGGTAGGCCTCCAGGATCTGCCGCTTCGAATAGCTCAGTTCGAGTTGCAGCGCGCGACCGACCTGCACGAGCTTGCCCAGCGGCGAGCGCGTGTTCAGTTGCCACATCGAGCGCGCCAGTTGCATGGTCAGCGTCGAGCCCCCTTGCGGGTTGCCGCCGCGCACGTAGGTGACCCACGCACCGCGCAGGAGTCCGTATGGATTGAAGCCGGGGTGCCAGCGGAACCAGCGATCCTCGTGCATCAGCACGGCCGCGACGAGTTGCGGCGACATCCGGTCGAGCGGCACCCAGAGCCGATAGCGATCGTCCTTGGCGAGCGTCAGGCGCAGCAGCTTGCCGTTCGCATCGACGACGGCCGTGGAGGTGGGCTTCCAGTCGCGCAGCAGCGGGTGCGGCCACAGACGAAACCCGACCAGCACGGCGCCCACGAGCAGCATCACGGCCACGGCGTTGTGCCGGCGGCGCAGGCCGCGGGCAACGGTCCCGAACGCCGCGCGGCCGCGCTCGCGCCAGGCAGGGCGGCCGCTCATGCAAGCACCTCGCGCGCGGCACGCGCCACGCGTTGCATCGCACGCCGCATCACGGCGCGCGCTGCACCGTCAGCGTTGCGCCGCCCGGCGATTGCGCCTGGATCCGGCGGTCGTACATCGATTCGCCGTAGGCCGGCGGCACGCCGAAGCTGCCGGCGTTGGTGGCCTTGATGCGGTAGACGAACTCCTGCACGTCGGTGTTCGCGCTGCCGTAGATCACCACGCGATCGTCGCGGATATCGGCGTACTGCGGCTGCCAGGTCGAGCCCGCGACGCCGATCGGCGAGCGCCAGGCGGCGTCGGCAGCGGGCGCGCTGCCATCGCCCTCGCCATTGCCGTTACTGTCGCCGTTGCCGTCCTGCGTATCGGCGGCGGGCGCCGGGGGCGGCGTCAGCACCGGGTCGAAGCCACCCGGTAGCAGATCGACGATCGCGATGTTGCCGACGCTGGCCGAGCCGGTCGCGCGGATCTTCAGGTGCACGTCGATCTCGTCGCCGAGCGCGATCTTGCCGAGCGGCTTGCCGTCCTTGTCGGTGTACTCGCGCACGATTTCGAGGCCGTCCTTGATCGCCTGGGTCGACGCGGCGCGATCGTAGCCGGACTGGCTCGCGATCCACCACGCCGGCTGCGTGCCGCCGTTGACGATGTCCACACGCGTGGCCGCCGCGTTCCAGGACGCCGTGCGCAACAGGTTCGCGCGCACGGTGGAGATGTCCTTCGGCGCGACGCCGGCGCGCTGCTCCTCGATCGCGAGCTTGTCGATGCCGCCCGCATTCGCGCCGGCGTAGGCATCGAGCGCGAGGATCGTCATGGCCGACGACAGCGTGTTGAAGCGGTCCTGCTGCAACGGCAGCACCAGGTTGTCGAGCACGCGCGGCGACAGTGCGCGGGCCCGCTCGGGGAAGTGCTTCGACAGCAGATACAGCACCGACGCATCGCGCGTCAGCGGGTCGATGTAGTAGCCGCTCGGGAACGCTTCGTTCTGCGACGGTTTGCGTTCGAGCAGCGCCTGCGGCCCGGCGATCAGCGCGGCGGCGGCCTTGTCCTGCTTGAGCAACTGGTACGACGCGGCCAGCCAGGCCGCGGCGAGATCCTGCTTCCAGTCGTTCGGATAGGCATCCTGAAGACGTTTCTGCACCGCCGCGAGCGCGTTGGTGGTGACGTTGCCCTCGCGCGTCAGCAGATAGACGGCGTACGCGCGCTGCCGCAACTGGTCGAGCGAGCCGAGCGCGTCGTTGGTCGACAACTGCTGCAGATAGGCGTTGCCGGCGTCGAACATGTCGCCCGGCACGGCGGCGCCGCGCTCGCGCGCATCGATCAGCACATGCATCGCGTAGGCCGACACGAACGGATCGGCGTCGGGCGTGGCGGTCCAGATGCCGAAGCCGCCCTGCGCGTTCTGGCGCGTGCGCAAGGTCTGGAAGAAGGTCTTCAGCGCGTCGGCGTTGGCGGCATCCGCGCCGGCCGACGGCGCGTGCTGCACGTTGATCAGCGCCTGCACCGACAGCCATTTCGCGGCGAACAGGCGCGGCACCGTGGCGCTCACGAGCTGCTCGCTGCAGTAGTTGTCGTAGTTGCTCAGGTACGCGGCCAGCCCTTCGCCGAGCACCAACGGTGCGGTGGAGACAGCCGCGTCGCGCGACGCATAGGCGTCGTACATGGCGCGCAGGTTCGGCACGCTGGCGCGCTTGCCCGGCGCGACGCGCGAGAACGCCACCTGCGAGCGGAACGGCGCGGCGGGGCGCACCGACACCTCCACGCTTTGCCGCGCGCTCTTGCCGCCGTAGCTCGCGGTGAACGCGAGCGGGCCGCTGCCGAGCGTGCTGGTGGCGCGAATCCGGAAGCGCGCCACGCCCTCGTGCATCGGCGCGAGCGGCAGCGCCTGGTTGGCCGCGCCGACCACCTGGAACTGCGCGCCGGGCTTCAGCGCAACGTCGACCGGCACCGGTTTGTTGCCGCCGCCATCGAGGTTGTTCGCCACGCCCACGCTGATTTCGGCTTCGTCGCCGGGTGCGAGCGTGGTCGGCACGTTCGGGCTCAGCACGAAATCGCCGCGCACGGTGGTGGCGCTCTCGACCGTGCCGATCTTGTCCGGCGCGACCGAGACGGCCATCACGCGCAGCCGCCCGTTGAAGTAGTCGGGCACGCGGTAGCTGAACTTCGCGTCGCCGTTCACGTCGACGATGCCGGACCAGAACACCACCGGCTTGTCGTGCTTGCGACGGAACGGGTTGAGCTGGCGGCCGATCGCCTCGTCGGCGTCACCGCCCGGCGCGGCCATCGCCATCAGCTTGTCGAAATCCGGCAGGATCAGATCGAGGATCTGCGAGGTGCCCACTTCGAGCATCCGTTTGCGGAAGAACATCTTGAGCGGATCGCCGAGCTTGTAGCGCGCGACCTGCAGGATGCCTTCATCGACGGCGAACACCACCACCTTCGACGGCACCGGCGTATGCACCGTGAAGGTGGCCGTGTCGCCCGGCTTGACGAGCGTGGGTGCATCGACGGCCAGCTTGTTGCGGCGCGCGTCGAGGTTCACCGAGAACGGCACCACGCCATAACTGAGCGGGCTCATGAAGATTTCGTCCGACGACGGATCGCGCACGAACTGCACGTTGATGTAGCCGTTGCCTTCGAAGCCGGCCGGCACCGTGATGTGCTGCACCGAGCTGGTGGTGTCGGCATGGAACCACGCGTGCGCATAGACCTTGTCGCGTTCGATCGTGATCAGGCCGCTGCCCGCGTAGGGCGCGCGGATCGCCACGTCGATCGTCTCGCCGGGTTGGTAATCCGGCTTGCCGAGGTTGATCTGCAACTCGGCGTTGCGATCGAGCGAGCGCGACACGTTGGCGTCGCCGGCCACCGAGTAGTCGATCCGATTGACCTCGGTGCCGTCGGCGCGCTTGATGCGCAGCGCATAGCTGCCGGGCTGATCGGTGCGCAGCGCGAGGTCGAGGCCTGCGGCCGGAATCGTCAGCGGGGCTTCCTGCACCGGCACTTCCTTGAGGCGCGAATCGTACTTGTAGGCGCCGGAATCCTGGCGTGTCAGCACCGACACGTAGCGCAGCTCGACCAGTTGCGCGCGCAGGTCCTTCAGCGCGATCGCCTGCGCATGCGGATCGATCGCGATCAGCTTGACCGAGCGCGGGCTGCCGCGCTTCACGTAGCCGAGATCGTCCACCGCGCGATAGCCGACCAGCCAGTCGTTGTTCGAGACCAGCGCCTGCGCGTTGGCGGCGACGCTGCGGCCGCCCTCGGCCTCGTAGGCCTTGGCCTGGAAGTAGAGCTGGTAGGTGGCGTCGGCGTATTTCTTCAGATCGAGATCGAATTCGGCGTGGCCGTTGTCGTCGGTCTTGCCGTCTTCCAGCGTGGTGGTGTAGCCCTCCTTGGCGCGCCGTGCGTCGAAGAAGTGGTAATCCTTCCAGGCGCGGAACGCGGGCCACACGGGCCGCAGCGTCAGCGTGGCGGCGACGCGGCGGCTCGCGGCCGGCGTGCCGAACAGGTTGCGCGCGTCGACGACGCCCTTCAGCGCATCGGGCTTGACCCAGCCGTCGGCGGTTTGCGCGGACAGCCGCGCGTCCACCTTCATGCGGTCCGGCTCGAACTCCTTGACCTGCACGGTGGTGCTGCCGATCGGCTCGTCGCCGGGCTTGCCGTCCTTGACGATGTAGAGGTTGATCGTCCACGCGCCGGTGGGCGCTGTCTCGGCCGGCGTGTAGTCGAGCGAGGTGAAGCCGCTGGCGTCGATCGAAACGGGCGGGCGCGCCACCGTGATGCCGCGCGGATCGACGATCTCGGCCTGCAGGGGCACGCCGGCCGGGCTGCGCGCCCAGCTCGCGGCGCGCACGATGAGGCCGATATGGAACAGGTCGCCCGGCCGGTACAGGCCGCGGTCGGAGAACAGATAGGCCGACAGTTGCCCCTGGTTCGCGGCGTTGCGCTCGCCGCCCACGTCGAAGCGCGAGAAATCGAGCTGGCGGTCGCGGCCCGCGAACGGCAGGAACGAAAGGTCGTTGTCCTTCCTGACGACGTACAGCTCGGGGCGCTTCTCGCGTTCGAGGCCCTTGAGTGTGGGGATATGCACCTGGCCGTCGGCGTCGGTGGTTTGTGTTGCGAGCGGCTGGCCGTTGACGGCAAGCAGCGAGACCGTTGCGCCTGCAACCGGTTTGCCGGTGCGGATCGATTGCACGAACACGTCCTGGCTGCCGTCGAGCGCCTGCTTGACGAGCATGCCGAGGTCGGTCACCACGATCAGGCGCGTGTCGCTCGGCATGGCGTCGTCGCCGCTGCCGTCGCCATTGTTGTTGTCGGCCGAATCGTCGTTGTCCTGACCGCCGTCGCCGTCGGTCGCGCCGCTGCCGTCGTCCTTCTTGGCCTTCTTGTCCTTGGCCGGATCGTAGCCGGCGAGGTGCAGCAGGAACACGCCGCGCTTGCCGTCCTTCAGGTACTGGCCGAGATCGAGGCCTTCGTAGTGCGCCTTGCCGGGGTCGCCGGCCGGGAACGCGCGCTTGTCGATGAAGCGCTCGACGATGTGATCCTCGCTGAAGCTGTACGACAGTTCGGGCTGCGAATAACTGCCCTGATTGAAGCTGACCAGATGCTGCAATTGATCGGGCAGCACGCGGCCGATTTCGAGCTTCATGCCGGGCAGGTTGCGCGCGACGATCGACAGCCGCTTGCTGCCCGACAGCGACAGCAGCGAGCCGTCGGCCATGAAGCGCAGCAGCTTCGGATAGTCGGGCACGGTCAGCACACGCTGCACCGGCTCGCCGAGCAGGTAGCCGCCGGCCGATTTCAGGCCCGCGTCGAAGCGCACGTAGAGCTTCTGGCCCGGCGTTGCATGGAACTTGAAGCTCTGCATCGGCGCGCTGTCGTCCTCGGTCGGCACCGTGGCCAGCGGCAGCGGCGTTGCGCGCTTGAGCAGCGCGTCGTCGATTTCGGACGGCTGCCAGTCGTAGGGGCCGTCGTCGGCGTCCTGCTGCACGCCGGGCTTGCGCCTGGGCAGCACCCACGCGTGGGCGCGCGAGGCCAGATCGTCGGCGCGCACGCCGTCGCTCAGTTGCGAGACGAGCACCTGCTCGGGTTCGTAGCGATCGTTGTCGACCAGGGTAGGGGTGACGTCGCCGATCTTCAGGCTGTACAGGCCCGGCACGTCCACCTGGGCGTGCAGCACGTCCTGGGTGCCGTCGCCGCCGCGCGCGCTGCGCACGCCCTTGTCGATGTCGACGCGCGCCGTGAGCGGATCGCGCGGAATATCGAGCGGCTGGGAATGGACCCACGCGTTGATACGGCGCGCGTCGTAATTGACCGTATAGCGCAGCGGCGACACCGTCTTGCCGTCGCGCGCGACCAGCGACAGCGCGATGCGCTTCTCGAACGCGGCCGGATCGACCGGGTAGTTGAAGCCGACCTGCATGATGGTTTTCTTCGCGGCCGGGTTCTTCGGGTCCTGATAGAACTCGGTGCTGCCGATGCTGGCCTTGAAGGCGGCGATGTCGAACGCGAAATGGTCGTCGGCCATCTTCACTTGCGGCGCGAACACGCGGCGCACCGCGAAGCGCACCTCGACGTGCGCGCCCACCGGCCAATCGGCGGCCGGCGTGAAGCGCAGCGTGTGATCGTCGTTCCAGTGCCATTCGCCCTTCAGCGCGGGGGACATCTCGATGCCGTCCGGCACGCTTTTGCCGACCTGCTCGATCGGCGCGGCCGAGCGCGAGAACGCGATGTCGAGCGGATGCACGGTGGTCAGCGGCTTGCCCGATTCGTCGGTGTCGTAGCTCGTGACGGCGGGCGCGGTGACCTTGAACGTGACCTCGTCGGGCGCGACGGTCTTGGGGCGGTGCTGATACCAGTAGCCGCCGCCGACCAGCGCGAGCACGCCGGCCGCGATGCCGAGCGCATGCCAGGGGCGGCGGCGCACTGCGCGCCCGGTGGCGCCGGCCCAGGCCGGTGCGGTCCACGACAGGTTGCCGAACACCGGCCGCAGCAACCGCCCGAGCAGGCGGAAGGTCCAGCGGATCGCATGCAGCGGCCACACCAGCAAAAGGCGCAATACATCCATCTTGTTATATCCCGGTCGGTCGGGCCACGCGGCGCTGCCGCGCGCTTCCCTGAGAGCGTTTATTCGAGTTCGTAGGCGGCGCGTTCGACGGCCGGTCCGCGCCGGCCGCTCACCTTACCGTCCGGGTGGGGGAAAGACAAGATTCGCGGCGGATGCGGCGGAATAAATCGGATTCGGGTTGATTGGGCCGGCCGCTGACCGCCTGCGTCGACTGACCGCCCACCCGACCCCAGCAACCTTCAATCCGCTTGCAGTGCCCACAGCGCATCAAGCACATGCTGCGTGGCGCTTTCGACCGGCCCGCCGCGATGCGCGATGCCGAGCTCGCGCGACAGCGCCGGGCGCAGCGGCCGCATCGCGATGCGCGCGTCGGGCGCCGGCGCGCCGGCTTCGTGCGGCAGCAGCGTGGCGCCGTAGCCGGCCGCCACCAAGCTCTTGATCGCGTCGTTGAAGTTCAGCTCGATGCGCGGGGCGGGGCGATGCCCGTCGGCGGCGAACCAATCGACGGTCTGCCGCGACAGCCGCGTGTTCGCGTCGTTGAGGATCAGCGGGCGCTTGGCCAGCCAGGCCGGCGTGACGCGCGCCGGTGCCTGCCAGTCGGCCGGCACGAACGCGAGCACCGGGTCGCGCCGCCACGGCGAGATCGTCAGGCCGGCGACGGCGGCCTGCGGCAGCGCCACCAGCCCGACATCGAGCGAGCCCTGGGACAACTGCGCGAGCGTGTCGTGCGAGGTCAGCACGGCGATCTGCACGTCGATGTCGGGATGGTCGCGTCGCAGCCGCGCCAGCACCTGCGGCAGCAGATGCGCGAACGCGCCGGTGGAGGCGCCGAGCCGCACGCGGCCGGCCAGCCCCTGCACCTGCCGTTCGACGTCGTCGAGCGTGGCCTCGACGTCGGCCAGCAGGCGCCGCGCGCGCTCGATCAGCAATTCGCCGATCGCCGACGGCCGCACGTTGCCGCGCGTGCGCGACAGCAACGGTGCGCCGACCCGCGCTTCCAGCTCGGAAATATGGAGGCTGACGGTGGGCGGCGCGAGGTGCAGCGATTGTGCGGCGGCCGCGAACGATCCGAGGTCGGCGATGGCAATTAGCGTGCGGAGGCGATCAAGACTGATTTCGCGCATGGCGGAAATTCTCACGTTCAGAAAATATGAATCTCGTCGTCGCGAAATTCAACTTTTCCAAGTGTAGCGCGAGCGCGATGATCGGTCATGCCGTCGATCGGCGACGGCGTTTTCGAACCACGATTCGACCCGCGATTCGTTCGCGGTCCTACGCGTAACCAGGAGCATCACGACATGAGCGGACCCATCGTTTTCATCGACGGCGACCAGGGCACCACCGGCCTGCAGATCCACGAACGGCTGCGCGGGCGCACCGATCTGCGGCTGGCCACGCTGCCGGCCGCCGACCGCAAGGACCCGGCGCGGCGCGCAGCGGCCATCAACGAATGCGACATCGCGATCCTGTGCCTGCCCGACGCGGCCGCGCGCGAATCGGCCGGCTTCGTGCGCAACCCATCGGTGCGCGTGATCGACGCCAGCTCGGCGCATCGCACCGATCCGGCGTGGGTTTACGGCTTCCCGGAGATGGCCGACGGGCAGCCCGAGCGGATTGCCGCGGCGCGGCGCGTGACCAACCCCGGCTGCTACCCGACCGGCGCGGTCGGGTTGTTGCGCCCGTTGGTCGCGCAGGGCCTGGTGCCGGCCGATTACCCGGTGTCGATTCACGCGGTGTCGGGCTATTCGGGCGGCGGCCGCGCGGCGGTGGAGGCGCATGAAAGCGGCGAGGGCGGCGCACCGGCGCTGCGCGTGTACGGGCTCGGCCTCGCGCACAAGCATCCGCCGGAAATCGTGCGCCATGCGGGCCTCGCGCACCGGCCGCTGTTCGTGCCGTCGTACGGCGGGTACCGGCAGGGCATCGTGCTGACGATCCCGCTCGAAACGCGGTTATTGCCAGCGGGCGTGGACGGCGCACGCCTGCATGCCGGCCTCGCGCGCCACTACGCAGGCGCGCGCCACGTGCGGGTGCTGCCGGCCACGGCAAGCCGCGATGTCGCCCAGCTCGATCCGCAGGCGCTGAACGGCACCAACGACATCGAATTCGGCGTGTTCTCGAACGACGAACACGGCCACGTGCTGCTGACGGCCGTGTTCGACAACCTCGGCAAGGGCGCATCGGGCGCGGCCGTGCAGAACCTCGACCTGATGCTGGCCGCGCTCGGCTGAAGGCCGGGAAGGCGCGGAAAGCACGAAGGCGCGAGCGGCCCCCCGCTCGCGCCTTCGTCTACGCCATGCACCGCGGCGTCAGGCCGCTTCGGGCTGCGTCGCGCAGAGCGCCGGATCGAGATCGAGCGCGGCGAGCGTCTGCGCATCGATGTCGATCCAGCAGGCCACCACCATGCGGCCATCGATCGATTCGGGCGCCCCGGCCCGGTGGGCATGCACGCCGATGCGCCGGAACAGCCGCTCGATGCTGCAGAACGTCACGCCGATCAATTGCCGCGCGCCGCGCCGCGCCGCGCATTCCACGGCCGCCGCCAGCATCGGCCGCACCGACCAGGCCAGGCTGTTGCCCTCGGCGCCGTCCTCGGCGCTGGCCGCGAAACGCGACAGCTCCCAGATGTCCGATGAGCGCGGCGCCGGCATGTCCTCGGCCAACAGGTGCGGGAAAATTTCCTGCAGCAGATAGGGCCGGGTGGTCGGCAGCAAGCGCGCACATCCGCAAATTTCCTCGCGTGCGTCGCGCGCGAACACATAGACCGTATCGTCGCGATCGTATTGATCGCGTTCGAATTGCGCGTCTTCGGTCGGCAGTTGCCAGCCGAGCTGTTCGACAAAGACGCGATAACGGTACGACCCCAATTCGGCCGCGAGTTGGGGGGAAAGTCGGCCTGCCTCGTGTACGTATGTCTGCATGGTGTCCTCGTGGTGTATTCCGATTGGAATTGGCGCATTACAGCGCGCGCTCCGAGGACCGGTAACTGCTATTCCTGACAGGCCGATTCGGCACGCAAAGGTTTGCGCGCCGGATGTGTTTCAATAACGAGATTGCGTTGCGGGCCGACTTGAACCGAAAATGCAAACGTTGCGTGTTTTGCAACAGATCAGACGATAAGATCCCGCCTGATGCATATGTCGTCAGATTGAAAGCTGGATGCCCGAAGTGGGGGGCGCAGACCCGGCGGCGAGTGCGCCGGCAACGGTGGCAGCCCAGTCGAATGTGCTCAGGCAAGCCACGAGGGCGGCGGCGGTGGCGTGCATGCCGATGTCGGTGCCGAAGCGGTCGACGCCCATCAGGTTGCTGCGCACGTCGTCCCAGGCAATCAGGCAGCGGCCGGTGGCGGGATCGCGATACCAGTCCCAGCCGATTGTCAGGTGCGCAAAGCCTGGCGACGCGGCGCGGCGCCATTCGGTGAAGCCGGCGTGGTCGGCCGGCAGGCCTTCGGCGCGCAGTTCGCCGGACAGTTCGGGGTCGAGCCCCGATGCGACGTGTTCGAACGCGAGCGTCGCGAAGGCATGCAAGGGCAGGCGGACGTAGCCATCCGCCGAAGGTGCGCAGTACGGATGAAGCAGCGGGGGTGTCATGCGCGGCAATGTATCAAGCCTGAGACGCCGATGTAACCTAGCAAGAATGACAGCGTGGAAGCTGTGGGAGAGATGATGGAACTACGCTGGCAGGATGCCTACCACCAGTTCAATGCGGCCGAAAACGAGCAGCAGCTGTTTCAGCAGATCTCTGCGTATTCGCGCCGGATCGGCTTCGAATACTGCTGCTACGGGATTCGCGTGCCGCAGGCCGGCGCGCAGCCGGTCGTCGAGATCTTCGATACCTATCCGGCGGGCTGGATGGCCCACTATCAGGCACGCAACTACATCGAGATCGATCCGACCGTGCGCGACGGCGCGCAAAGCCCCAATTTGATCATCTGGCCCGATGTGGATACCGGGGAAGCGCCGGCGCTGTGGCGTGACGCGCGCGATTTCGGCATGTCGGTGGGCGCGGCGCAATCGGCCTGGGCCGCGCGCGGGGTGTTCGGACTGCTGACCATCGCGCGCCGCTCCGACCGCCTCACGCCGGCCGAGATCAACAGCCTGACGCTGCAAGCCAACTGGCTCGCCAACCTTTCGCATTCGCTGATGGGCAAGTTCCTGGTGCCGAAGCTGTCGCCGTCGTCGTCCGTGACGCTGACGCGGCGGGAGCGCGAAGTGCTGGCGTGGACCAGCGAGGGCCGCACCGCGAGCGAGATCGGCGATCAGCTCAACATTTCCGAGCGCACCGTCACGTTTCACATCAACAACATCCTGGCCAAGCTCGGCGCCGCCAACAAGGTGCAGGCGGTGGTCAAGGCAATCGGCATGGGCTTGATCGAAACGCCTTGAGCGGTCGCGGCCTCGCGCCGCCAGCATCGCCCGACGCGCCGCCCGGACCCGCTCCGGCCGGCGCGTCGTTCATTCCATCAGCGGTTCGGCTTCCTTGGCTGTCCAGCTGACGCTGGAAATGCTCTTCTCCATGCTCATGCGGCTCGCGATCTGTTCGAGCTTCGGCTGATCCTTCGGATGCAGCTTCAGCGTGGCCGTCACCTTGATCCGATCGGGCGCGCCTTCGTCGAACACGTCCTCGCTCGTCAGGCTCTGGAACGACAGCGGCTTCGCGTACATCGAATTCGACAGCTGGGTGCGCACGTGGATCTCGTCGGCGGCCAGGCAGATCACGGTGATCTGGTATTCGCGGATCAGGTCGGCGTTCGACACCGGCGTGGCGTTGATCGCGTGGCTGACCGAGCGCAGCACCGTGTTGACGGCCAGCACGACCACGGTGCCGGCCAGCGCCGGCACGTACAGGCCGCTGCCCGCGAGCACGCCGACCGCGGCCGAGCACCACAGCGTGGCGGCGGTATTGATGCCCTGGATCGCGCCTTTCTCGCGCATGATCACGCCGCCGCCGAGGAAGCCCACGCCCGACACGACGTAGGCGGCGATCTGCGTGACGCCGGCCACGCCGTTACCGGTCATCACGCCGAGCGTGACGAACAGGCACGCGCCGCACGTGACGAGCGTGATGGTGCGCAGGCCGGCGGTGCGCTGCCGCATCTGGCGTTCGATGCCGATCGCGACGCCGCAGGCGAACGCGGTGAGCAGGCGGAGGATGAATTCGACGGTCATGGTGTGCAAGGCCTGGCTGGGGGCGCCGCGAGCGGGCCGGCATCGAATCGGCCGCGCGTGGCGCAACCCGTAACGATACCGCGCGGCAGGCGGCCGAATATGAAACAAGGATGACGCTCGCCGCGCGACCGGACGCGGCGTCAGCCAGGCAGGCTGGGGGCGTTCAGGTGGCGCGGCGTTGCGCGGCGGGTTCGCGGCAACTGTCCACGGAGATTCCTTCGGAGAACGGATCGGCGCGATTCTAGCAGGCGAGGCGGCGCGCCGGGCAGGCCGATCTGCGGGCATGTGCGGGCAGGCACGACTCGCGCGACGCGCCGCACATTGGGCACAATGTGGCACCCGCCACCGCCCGATCCGGCCATGCTGCTCAAAACCCTGCTGCGACGCCTCGACCTCACCACGCTGCAACTGTTCCTCGCCGTGCACGAGGAAGGCACGCTCACGCGCGCGGCCGAGCGCGAGGCGATCGCCGTCTCGGCCGCCAGCAAGCGCCTGCTCGAACTGGAGCAGGTGGTGGGCGCGGCGCTGTTCCAGCGCAACGCGCGCGGCATGACGCTGACGCCGGCCGGCGAGACGCTGCTGCACCATGCGCGGCGCGTGATGCGCGACATCGAGAACATCGGCGCCGAGCTGGCCGGCTATGCGAGCGGCGTGCGCGGCTACGTGCGGATGTCGTCGAACCTGTCGGGCATCGTCGAATTCCTGCCCGAGGATCTGCGCGCGTTCCAGGCCGAGCACGAACGCGTCAAGCTCGACCTGGAGGAGCGGCCGAGCGGCGGCGTGGTGGAGGCGGTGGACGACAGCCTGGTCGACATCGGCATCTGCTCGGAGGATGCCGACACGCGCGCGCTGCACGTCGAGCACTACCGCCACGACACGCTGGTGATCGTGGCGCGCCCCGACGATCCGCTCGCCGCGCACGACAGCCTGCCGTTCGCGGCCACGCTCGACAGCGATCACGTGGGCCTGCACGTCTCCAGTTCGATCAACATGCGCACCCATCTCGCGGCGCGCCAGGCCGGCCGCCCGCTGCGGCTGCGAATCCACGTGCCGGGCTTCGACGCCGTGTGCCGGATGGTGCAGGCCGGGATGGGCGTGGGCGTGCTGCCTCGCAAGGTGTACGAACTGATGGGGCGGCCGCTCGGGCTCGCCGCGATCGGCCTGGACGACGACTGGTCGCGCCGGCGGCTGGTGCTGGTGGTGCGCGAGGTGGCGGCGCTGTCACCCGTCAGCCGGCTGCTGTTCGAGCACCTGCGCACCATCGAGGCCCGCGAAACCGAGGCGCCGCGCCACGACTGACGCATCGGGCAGCGTTCGCGGTTCGCGAACGCTGCTTGGCGAAATGCGGTTGGACGTTCGCCGCCCGGCAACCCTACGCTGTGCTCCATCAAGATTCGAACCGGAGACAGCAACATGAGTGGCCCCCTCCAAGGGATTCGCGTGATCGAAATCGGCACGCTGATCGCCGCCCCGTTCGCCGCCCGCCTGATGGCGGAATTCGGCGCCGAGGTCATCAAGATCGAAGCGCCCGAAACCGGCGACCCGCTGCGCAAATGGCGCAAGCTGCACGAGGGCACCTCGCTCTGGTGGTATCTGCAGTCGCGCAACAAGCAATCGGTCTGCGTCAACCTGAAATCGCCCGAGGGCGTCGAGATCGTCAAGCAACTGGTGGCCGAAGCCGACGTGCTGATCGAGAACCTGCGCCCCGGCGCGCTCGAAAAGCTCGGCCTCGGCTGGGACACGCTGCATGCGCTGAACCCGAAGCTGACCATGGTGCGCATCTCGGGTTACGGCCAGACCGGCCCGTACCGCGACCGCCCCGGCTTCGGCGCGATCGGCGAGGCGATGGGCGGGATTCGCTACACCACCGGCGAGATCGACGGCGCGCCGGCGCGTGTCGGCGTGAGCCTCGGCGATTCGCTGGCCTCGCTGCACGGCGTGATCGGTGCGCTGATGTCGCTGCTGCGCGTGAAGACCGGGCAGGGCGAAGGGCAGGTGGTGGACGTGTCGCTGGTCGAAAGCGTGTTCAACCTGATGGAAAGCCTGGTGCCCGAGTACGACCTGCTCGGCCATGTGCGCGAGCGCAGCGGCGGCGCGCTGCCGGGCATCGCGCCGTCGAACACCTACCGCACGGAAGACGGCGCGTTCGTGGTGATCGCCGGCAACAGCGATCCGATCTTCCGCCGCCTGATGCACACGATCGGCCGCCCCGATCTGGCCGACGATCCTGCGCTCGCGCACAACGACGGCCGCGTGAAGCAGACGGTGATGCTCGACGCCGCGATCGCCACCTGGACGTCCCATCATTCGATCGACGACGTGCTGGCCGCGCTGGAGCGCGCCGAGGTGCCGTCGGGCCGCATCTATTCGGTGGCCGATATCGTCAGCGATCCTCATTATCAGGCGCGCGACATGCTGCTGCCGGCCACGCTGCCGGGCGGCGCGTCGGTCGCGATGCCGGGCATCGTGCCGAAGCTGTCGGACACGCCGGGCGGCATGAACTGGCCCGGCCCGGCGCTCGGCGCGCACACCTCGAGCGTGCTGGCGGGGCTCGGCTACGACGAGGACGAGATCGCACGGTTGCGTGCGCAGGGAGCGGTGCAATGAGCACGACCGAGATGCTGATCGTCCAGGAAGTCGCGCCGCGCGACGGCTTGCAGATCGAACCGCAATGGGTCGAGACGGCCGACAAGATCGCGTTGATCGACGGCCTGTCGTCGCTCGGCTTCACGCGCATCGAGGCCGGCTCGTTCGTCTCGCCGAAGGCGATTCCCGCGCTGCGCGACGGCGACGCCGTGTTTCGCGGCATGCGCCGCGCGCCGGGCGTGACCTACGTGGCGCTGGTGCCGAACGCGAAGGGCGCCGAACGCGCGCTGGCCGCGCATGCCGACGAATTGAACCTCGTGATGTCGGCCAGTCAGACCCACAACCGCGCCAACATGCGCATGAGCTGCGAGGCCTCGCTGGCCGGTTTCGGCGACATCGTCGCGCAAGTGCGCGGCGCGGCCGTCTCGCTCAACGCCACGGTGGCCACCGCGTTCGGCTGCCCGTTCGAAGGCCGCATCGACGAGGACCGCGTGCTGCATATCGTCGACACCTATCGCGAGCTGGGCATCGCGGGCATTACGCTGGCCGACACCACCGGCATGGCGAACCCGCGTCAGGTCGCGCGGATCGTCGCGCGCGTGCTCGAACGCGTGCCGGCCTCGGCGCTGACGCTGCATTTCCACAACACGCGCGGGCTGGGCCTCGCCAACGTGCTGGCCGCCTACGAGGTTGGCGCGCGCCGCTTCGACGCCGCGCTCGGCGGCCTCGGCGGCTGCCCGTTCGCGCCGGGCGCGTCCGGCAACATCTGCACCGAGGATCTCGTCAACCTGTGCGACGAGATCGGCGTGCCCACCGGCATCGACCTGCCGGCGCTGATCGTGCTGTCGCGCACGCTGCCGGCGCTGGTCGGCCACGCGGTGCTGGGGCAGGTCGCGAAGGCCGGCCGCAACGCCGACCTGCACCCCGCGCCCGACTACGTGGCCGGGATCGCCTGAGCACGCATCGCATCACGGCTTCATCGCAACGCAACGCAAAACATCGCAGTCCTCATTCACCAATTCGACCGGGCGGCGCACGCCAGCCCGGCCTGGAGACAAGCATGACAACCAGCAGCGCAATCGCAACGGAGGGCCGCGCCGCCAGCGGCGAATCCGGCATTCAGGTGATCCGCAAGGTCGCGTGGCGGATCATGCCGCTGATCATGATCTGCTATCTGTTCGCGTTCTTCGACCGGATCAACATCAGCTTCGCCAAGTTCCAGTTGCAGGGCGACCTCGGCTTGTCCGATACCGCCTACGGGCTCGGCGCGAGCCTGTTCGTGATCGGCTACGTGCTGTTCGAGGTGCCGAGCAACCTGTTCCTCTATCGGGTCGGCGCGCGGCGCTGGATCGCGCGGATCATGATTTCGTGGGGCATCGCCACCACTGCGATGGTGTTCGTCCACACCGAATGGCAGTTCTACGGGCTGCGCTTCGTGATCGGCGCGATGGAGGCTGGCTTCGCGCCGGGCGTGCTCTATTACCTGACGCTGTGGTTCCCGCCGAGCCATCGCGGCCGCATCACGTCGATGCTGTTCCTCGCCTCGGCGTTCTCGGGGCTGGTGGGCGCGCCGGCCGCCGGCCTCGTGCTCGGCCACCTGAACGGCGCGCTCGGCATGCCGGGCTGGCACTGGCTGTTCCTGCTCGGCGGCGTGCCGTGCATCGGGCTGGGGCTGCTGGTGCTCACGCAACTGAAGGACCGCATCGACGACGCGCACTGGCTGTCGGGCGACGAGAAGGCCTGGCTGTCGGGGCAGATCGCGCAGCAGAGCCGCCATCCGCAGGGCGGCCACTCGCTGGCGGGCGCGCTGAAGACGCCCGGTTTCCTGATGCTCGGTTTGGTCTACTTCCTGATCCAGATCGCGTCGTACGGCCTGAATTTCTGGGCGCCGCACCTGATCCGCACGGCCGGCACGCACAACCCGACGCTGATCGGGCTGCTGACCTCGGTGCCGTACATCACCGGCGCGATCGCGATGGTGGTGGTGGGGCGGCTGTCGGATGCGAGCGGCGAGCGCCGCAAGTATGTGTTCGCACTGCTGATGATGGCCGCGCTCGGTTTCTTCGCGGCCGGCTTCTTCGACCGGCAGACCACCTTGCTGGTGATCGCGCTGGCGGTGATGGGCGCGGGCGTGGTGGCGTCGATCCCGGCGTTCTGGGCGCTGCCGCCGAAGCTCGTGACCGGCGCGGGCGCGGCGGGCGGCATCGCGCTGATCAATACGCTCGGGCAGTTGGGCGGGATCGTCAGCCCGGTGATGGTGGGCCGCGTGCGCGACCTGACCGGCTCGACCACGCCGGCGCTCTACGTGATCGGCTTGCTCAGTCTGATTTGCGCGGGGCTGGTGTGGTTCGCGCTGCCGGCCTCGCTGCGCGAGCGCGACGGGCGCATCGCGGGTTGACGGTTCCGGCACGATGCACATGACGCAGGGCGGGCGCAGGCTCGCCCTTCGTCGTTTCGGCACTTTGGCCGGGCTGCCCTTTTTAGAACATCACGGCGATGCCGACCATGCCGACGAACTGCGATTTCGTCGACGAGGCGGTGAACTGCTGCGAATCGCCCACGGCCGGTGCGGCCGCGACGATATCGCCCGCGCCCTTCGCGCCGAGCGTGTCGCCGCCGGCGTGCTGGTAGGCCTGCACGGCATAGAGGATGGTGCGCGGCGACAGGTTGTACGACTCCTTGAGCGATACCTGGTGATAGCGCGCGGCGTTCGAGATGCCGTTGGCCTTGGCCGCCGTCGTGTACGAATAGCCGCCGCCCACCGAGAACACCGGCGTGAAGCGGTACACCGCGATCGCGCCGTAGGTATTGAAGATCGCCGTGTCGGAGAACGCCGACTGCGCGCCGGGCAGGTACTCGACGTTCGAGTAGTTCAGGCCGAGCAGCAGGTTGCCGAACTTGTAGTTGCCCGACGCCGCGATGTGCTGCACCGCGCGCGCCGTCAGATAGCCCTGGTTCAGCACCGAGGTGGCGAAGCTCGCGCTCGGTGCGATGCTCGGGTTCGAGAAGCCGGCCGGCTGCCCGGAGCTGTTCATGCGCAGGTAGCCCACCGCCATGCCGAGCGGCCCGTTGGCATAGCGCAGCGCCGCGCTGAGCGTGTTGCCCTTGCCGGCGCTGCCGGGAATGCCGCTCACGCCCACCATCGCGCTCGCGCTGAAGCCGCCGAGGGTCGGCGACGTGTAGGTCACCGCGTTGTTGATGCGGATCGTGGTATCGAGGCCGTCGATGTCGCCCGGGTGCGCGCCGGTCGCGCCGGTCAGCCAATTGCTCGAATCGTAGGCGCCCACGAACAGGTAGTACGGCGTGTACTGGCGGCCCGCCGTCAGCGTGCCGTAGCGATCGTTCTGGAGTCCGACGAATGCCTGCCGGTTGAACAGCGTGCCGGCCGAGGCCTGCGCGCCGGTGTTCAGGTTGAAGCCCGCCTGCAGATCGAAGATCGCATGGGTGCCGCCGCCGAGATCCTCGTTGCCGCGCAGCCCGAACTTCGACGCGTACAGGTTGCCGTCGCGCAGGTACACGTTCGAATGGCCGTTCTGGTTGTTGACGTAGGTGAGCGCGTTGTCGGCGACGCCGTACAACGTGACGCTGCTCTGCGCGAGCACGGGGCCGGCGGCCAGCGCGGCGGCGGTAGCGAACAGCGAGCGGCCGAGCGCGAGGCGGGTGGACATGGGTGTCTCCTGAAAAGGATCGCGGAAGATGGCTATCCGCTGTTGTGATGAAGCGCCCGTCGGGCCTGTCGGGTCTGTCGGCAGGCCGTGGATCGTGCGACGCCGCTTGTCGGGCGGCAGGCGGCGCGTGACGCGAATCGGTACGCGCGCGGGCAGGTGCCACGCGCGGCGGCGCGGCTTACGCGGGCAGCGCCAGCGTCAGCGTGCGCCAGCGGCCATCGTTCGCATCGGCCGTGACCTGCGCGCCGGGCGTGACGACCGCGCGCGTTTCGCCGGCCGGCAGACGCAGCGTGACGACGTCGAACGGGCGGCGGTAGGCGCCGCTCCAGCTCGCCTCGAGATGCAGCGCGCTGCCTTGCGCGCGGCTGGCGATGCGCCAGGTGCCGGTGTCGCCGCGCCGCCAGGCTTCGCTTTCGCCGTCGTCCTCCACGCATTCGCCGAATGCGGTGCCGTCGGCCGCGCGCGGCGCGAGCACGAAGCCGCGTGCGTCGGCGCGCGCGGCGAAGTGCTGTTCGGCGGTGTTCAGCGGCAACACGTGGCCTTCGCGCAGCAACATCGGCGGCGGCCCGTCGAGCGGCGCGGGCAGCGTGACGGCCTGGCCGCCGTCGAACCCGCGGCCGCTCTCGACGCACACCCAGCGCTCGCCGGCCGGCAGGTATACGCGCCGTTCGGTCTGCCCGGCGTCCACCACCGGCGCGGCCAGCAGCGCCTCGCCGATCATCATCTCGTCGTTCGCCTCGTGGCAGCGGCGGTCGTGCGGGAAGCGCGCCAGCGTCGGCGCGAGCACCGGTTCGTATTGCGTGGTGGACAGCCACAGCAGGTGATACAGGTACGGAATCAGCCGGTAGCGCAGCTTCAGCGCATCGGCGATCGCGGGCGTCGCCTCGGGGTACATCCACGGTTCGTTGACGCTGCCGTCGTCGTTCCACGAATGGATGCTGAAGCGCGGCATGAACACGCCGAACTGCACCCAGCGCGTCAGCAATTCCGGCTCGGGCGCGGGGCCGGAGAAGCCGCCGATGTCGTGGCCGGTGTTCGACACGCCCGACAGCGCGAGGCCGAGGCCCATGCGCAGGTTGTAGCGCAGGGTGTCCCACGAGGTGTAGTTGTCGCCCGACCAGGTCTGCACGTAGCGCTGCATGCCCGCGCCGCCCGAGCGCGACACCAGGAACGGCCGCTGGTCCGGCGCGTAGGCGCGCTGCGCGTCGCGCGAGGCGCGCATCATCAGCATGGTCTGCAGCACCTTGGCGTCGCGCGCCGGGAAGCGCTGGCCGAAGCCGTGCGCGTAGGCGTCGGCGGTCCAGATCTCGAACTCGTTGTTGTCGTTCCAGGTGGCCGGGATGCCGTAGCGCAGCAGCGCGTCGGTCACGTGCTCGCGCCACCAGTCGATCGTCGCCGGGTTCGTGAAGTCGAGATACGCGCCCACTTCGTCCCAGAACTGCACCCAGGCCGGCTCGCCGTTCGCGTCGACGATCAGCAGGCCGCGTTGCTGCGCGTCCGCGAATTCGGGGTGATCGCGCAGCAGGCACGGCTTGATGTTCGGGCACAGGCGGATGCCGTGATCGAGGTAGTGCTGCACGAAGCCCTCGACGTCGGGGAATTTCTCGCGGTTCCAGTTGAATACGTAGCGCTTGCCGTCGATCGACGTATAGCCCGACGACAGATGGAACGAGTCGCAGAGGATATCGTGGCGCGCGCAACCATCGATGAATTCGTTCATGCGCTGCTGGGCGTCGGGCGCATCGGTGTAGGTCATCGTCGAGCCGGAGTAGCCGAGGCCCCATTTGGGCATCAGCGCCGGGCGGCCGGTCAGCCAGGTGAAGCGGCGCGTGGCGGCCAGCGGCGTGCCCGGCGAGGCGATGAAGTAGTAGTCCAGATCGCCGCGCGCGGCCACGAAATAGCGGTAGTGGCCGTGATAGTTGTCGAGTTCGCGGCCCACGTCGAACGCGCAATCGGCCAGCGTGTCGTAGAACAGGCCGTAGCCGAGCGCGGCCTCGGGCTTCCAGGTGATCGCGAACGGGATGTGCTTGTAGAGCGGGTCCGTATGGCGCGCGCTGTAGCCCATCGCGTCGATGTTGACCATCTCGAAGCGCTGGCCCGAGCGGTCCAGCTCGCCGGCGCGCTCGCCGAGGCCGAGCACCATCTCGTCGCGCTCGCGCGCCGTGTAGTGATAGGTGCGCGCGTCCCACCAGCCGAAGTTGACGGCCTGCGTGGCGCGATCGGCCAGCACCTGCCGCCACGCGCCTTCCGCGTCGCGCAGATGCCAGACGAAGCGGCCGCCGGCCAGCGCGATCTCCACGCGCACCTGGGCGGTTTCGATCCGCACCTGCGCGTCGTCGGACGAGAACGCGTAGGCCGGCAGCGTGTAGCCGGACAGGTCGAGGCGGTCGCGGCCGGCCAGCGGCACGTCTTCCGCGCCGGGCGCGATCGACCAGGTGGCGGCGTCCTGCGCGGCGCCGTCGGGCAGCACGCGCACGCGGACGATATCGTCTTCCAGCACGAACACGTCGATCGTCGCGCCGCCGTCGCCGGCGAGCGTGAGCCGGTTGCCGCCGTGCGCGGCCACCGAGAAGCGGGGAGGGTGAAGCATCGAAACCATGGGTCCTGTCCTCGAACGGGTGCAGTAATCGAATAGGGGGCGGTGCGCCTCAGGGCGCGGCCGTCGCGCGTTGCTCGCGCGATTGGCCGCGGATCAGCACGGCGAGCAGCGTCGCGCCGACGATGTCGAACACGCCGAGGCATGCGAACAGCGGCCCGTAGCCCACGCGGTCGGCCAGCGCGCCGACCACCAGCGAGAAGCCGAGCCCGCCGATCCAGGCCGCCATGCCGGCGAAGCCGCTCGCGGTGCCCACTTCCTCGGGGTCGAACACGTCGGCCGCCAGCGTGTTGACCAGCCCGGAAATCATCTGGTGCGCGAAGCCGCCGAGGCAGAACAGCGCGATGGCCTGATACGGGGACGCCACCAGGCCGATCGCGGCCGGGCCGATCATCATCAGCGCACCGAGCGCGACGCCGGCCACGCGCGACCAGATCAGCGGCAGGCGGAAGCGGCGCATCAGGAACGGCGAGAGGTAGCCGCCGGCGATGCCGCCCAGGTCGGCCGCGAGAAACGGCATCCACGCGAACACGGCGATCTGCGCGAGATCCATCTTGCGCTCGGTGGCGAGATACAGAGGAATCCAGAACGAAAAGGTTTGCCAGGCCGGCTCCGCGAAAAAGCGCGGCAGCGCGATCGCCCAGAAGCGGCGCGAGGCGATCACGTCGCCGATGCGGCGGCGCTCGCGTGGCGGGAAGCGGGTCTGGCCGCCGCGGATCAGGTCGAGTTCGGCGGCGCCGATCAGTGCGTGCTGCGACGGCGAGCGGTAGAACGCATACCAGAGCGTGGCCCACACCAGCCCGAGTGCGCCGGTGGCGACGAACGCCGATTGCCAGCCGAAGCGCATCGACAGGAAGATCACCACGGGCGGCGCGAGCGCGGCGCCGAGCGAGGTGCCGGCATTGAAGTAGCCCACCGCCACCGATTTCTCGCGGTCGGGAAACCATTCGGCCACCGCCTTCATGCCGGCGGGAATCGCCGCCGCTTCGGTCAGGCCGAGCAGGCCGCGCAGCAGGCCGAGCGACAGCCAGCCCGAGGCGAAGCCGTGCGCCATGCCGACCAGCGACCACAGCCCGGCGAACAGCGCGAAGCCGAGCCGCAAGCCGAGGATGTCGACCACCAGCCCGCAGATCGGCTGCATGATCGTGTAACCGATCTGGAACGCCGCGACGATATACGAGTACTGCTGCGTGGTCAGTTCGAAGATGTGCTTGAGCTGCGGCGCGAGCACCGAGAGCGAATTGCGCGCCAGGTAATTCATGATCGTGCCGAGGCTGACCAGCACGATGATCCACCAGCGCAGACCCTTGATCGTTTTCACTACCTTGTCTCCGTCCATATCGGTGCCGTTTCTGAACCGGCAGGTCGCGGTATCTGTGATCGGACAACTTAGCGCCAGAACAAGCGGCTGGAATTCGGCGGATTCGTGCGATGAAACCGTGATTCAGAGCCTATTGGCATTCGTTGTCGGATGACTGACTTCGCGTATGGATGGCATCGTATGTTCGCAAACGAGCAAGGTCAAGCGAAAACTTGGTTCGTACGAACATCGCGTGCGATGAACGAACAGGCGGGCGACATGACGGGAACGCGAGAGCCATGGCGCGATGCAGGTGCTCGCGCGCGGCGTGGTGGAGGTGGGGGCTACGAAGCCTCGCCCGGACGGTCGGGCGTCTGGCGAACGCGAGGGATCGGACGCCGCGCATGCGGATCCGTGTCGGCCGTGTCGACGGCATGGCGGCGACGATGGCCGCCGGGGTCGGCATCGGGGAGATGCCGCAGGGCGTGGCGCGCGCGCCGGTTGCGGGCGCGCGCTTCGAGAGTGCGACTAACGAACGAACGAACGGGCGCAGGCGCGCCTCAACGCGCCTCGCTGGCCGTCGCCACCCATCGGTCGAACGTCGCCTTGTTCGCGGCGATCCATTGGTCGGCCAGCGTGTCGACGATCGACGACGCGCCATGCGACTGGCTGATCGCGAGCTCCCAGTTCGACCAGGTCGACGATGGGAAGTGGATCTGCTCGACCAGCGCGCGCACCGGGGGATTCGCGGCGATGAACGCCTTGTTGGCCACTGCGGCGTAGTTCCAGGACGCCATCGCCATCCGGCACGGATTCGCCCCGCCCGCGCAGCCCGGCACGTCCTTCACGAGCGCCGATCCCGCGTTCGGAACGTTCGGCGGCAGCGCGTCGGCCGGCGTCGGCAGCCAGACCACGTCCTTGCCGGGCACCAGCTCGCTGGTGGTCCATGACGGGCTCCAGGCATAGAAGAACGCGGGTTCGCCGGCCTTGATCCTCGACACCACGTCGGCCATCAGCGCCTCGTACTTGCCGGTCACCGGCCTGACGGTCTGCCGCAGCCCGAATTTGTCCAACTGGTAGTTCACCACGTCGCCGCAGCTCCAGCCGGGATCGCAACTGACCAGTTGCGCCTTGCCGCCGTTGCCGAACAGCGCGGCGATCTTCGGGTCCTTCATCTGCTCCAGGCTGGTGATGTCGTGCGCGAGCGCCGTCTTGCGGTCGATCAGGTAGCCGTTGATGCCGCCGCCGTCGATCTGTCCGTTGCCGACCCGTGCGGCGCGATCCTGGACCGCGCGAAAGCTCGGGTCGCTTTGCGGAAAGTTGACGTCCGTTTCCAGATCGACATCCCCCTGCGCCACCGCCTGGAAGAACAGCACCGTGCCCATCGTCTTCAGTCCGACCTCGTAGCCCATCGCCTTGAGCGCCCGGATGGCGATCTGCACCGATACGTAGTTGGCCCCCAGGCCGTCGGTCTGCGCGTAATGGACGGTCTTGCCGGCGCCCGGCAGGCCGGCGGCCGACACGGTGCATGCGTTGGTCCACAGCGCGACGCACGCCAGGGCGGCCAGTGCCGGCTTCAGCATCTTCATGATCGATCTCCTTGTCTTTCTGGGTAGGGTGTATGGCTCGCCGGCTCGCCATGGGCGCCGGTTCGTTGTCGTGCCTGATGCCGGAATGCGCCGCGCCCTCACCGGGCCGGCACGCTCGCGTCGGACGCCCACGACGGCAATCCGTCCGCCTTGGTCTTGATCACCTTGGTCACCACGTAAGTGAAGTAACGCTCGATGCCGAGTGGCGCATCGAGCAGGGCATCGATGAACTGCTGGTAATGCGCGATGTCGCGCGACAGCACCTGCATCACGTAATCGACGCCGCCTCCGGTGGCCAGGCACTCGACCACCTCGGGCGCCGCCGCGACCCGCTCCTCGAAGCGGCGCATGTCCTGGGCGGTATGCCGCGCAAGCGTCACCTCGACCACCACGCGGCTGCCGGTGAACGCGCCGGCCCAGTCCACTTCGGCCCGATAGCCGCGGATCAGGCCCTGCGCCTCCAGCCGCCTGACGCGCTCCCAGGCCGGCGAAATCGACAGGTTCACCTCCTGCGCGAGCCGCGATTTCGTGATGCGCCCTTCGGTCGAGAGGATGCGCAGGATCGCGATGTCGTAGCGATCGAGTTTGATCCGCGCGCCGCCCGGTCTTGCCTGCTCGCTCTTCATGCTGTCCCCTGTCGTCGATTGGATGAATCACGTTAGGGGATGCCAAAAAAGCGTGCTTCCTCCGAAACGAGGAAAACCGGGCGTGGCGCTCCGTCATTCGCGAGTAGTCCTGCGCGTCGTGCGGGTTTACCTGGCGCCGGCCGCGACACGATTGGCAACCTGGTCCACCGCCTGCTTCACCGTCGCGACGATCTCGTCGGCCTCGGCACGCGTCATCACCAGCGGCGGTGCGAAGCCCAGGATGTCGCCGTGCGGCATGGCGCGCGCGATCACGCCGCGTTCGAGCGCCGCCGCCGAGACTTGCGCGCCGATCTTCAACGCCGGATCGAAGGGCAGGCGCGCATCCTTGTCCGCCATGAATTCGAGCGCCGCCAGCATGCCGACGCTGCGCACCTCGCCCACCATCGGATGCGCGTCGAAGCTTTCGCGCAGGCGCTCGCCGAAATAGCCGCCGACCTGCGCCGCGTTGCCGGCGAGATTCTCGCGTTCGAGGATGTCGAGGTTGGCCAGCGCGGCGGCGGCGCAGACCGGATGCCCCGAGTAGGTCCAGCCGTGCCCCATCGGGCCATGCTCGCGCGAGCCGCGCGCGATCACGTCCCACACGCGTTCGCCCACGATCACGCCCGACAGCGGCGCATAGGCGCTCGTCAGGCCCTTCGCGACGGTGATCAGGTCGGGCTCGATGCCGTAATGCTGGGCGCCCATCTTCGAGCCGAGGCGGCCGAAGCCGCACACCACCTCGTCGGAGATCAGCAGGATGTCGTGGCGGCGCAGCACCTGCTGGATCGCGGCCCAGTAGCCCGCCGGCGGCGCGATGATGCCGCCGGTGCCCATCACCGGCTCGGCGATGAAGGCGGCGATGGTGTCCGCGCCCTCGCGGGCGATCAGTTGCTCCAGTTCCTCGACGCAATACGCGACGAACCGGGCCTCGTCCATGCCGGCCGGTGCCTTGCGATACCAGTGCGGGCAGACGGTGTGTTTGACGCGATCGATCGGCAGATCGAAATGCTGGTGAAAACTCGGCAGGCCCGTGAGACTGCCCGTCACGATGCCCGAGCCGTGATACCCGCGTTCGCGCGAGATGATTTTCTTCTTGTTCGGCCGTCCCAGCACGTTGTTGTAGTACCAGACGAGCTTGACCTGGGTTTCGTTCGCATCGGAGCCGGACATGCCGTAATAAACCTTCTTCATGCCCGGCGGCGACCAATCGATGATGCGCGCCGACAACGCGATGATCGCGTCCGAGGAATGGCCGACGTAGGTGTGGTAATAGGCCAGCTCCTTGGCCTGGGCATGCATCGCGTCGGCCACCTCGGTGCGTCCGTAGCCGATGTTGACGCAGTAGAGCCCGGCGAACGCGTCGATGTATTCGCGGCCCTGGTGATCCTGGATGCGGATGCCCTTGCCGCCGCGAATGATCTTGCCCGGCAGGGCGCCGGACGCGTGATCGTAGGCGTGGGTGGACGGGTGCATGAAATGTTCGCGGTCCTGATCGAACAGCGTGTCGAGCGGTTGAGTCATGGCGTCTCCTGGCGTGCTTGCGTCAAGCCATCGGCGTCACGGGCAGGCCGAGATCGCCGAGGCAGAAATATTTGGTTTCGGTGAACGGTTCGAAGCCCTCGCTGCCGCCTTCGCGGCCGAGCCCCGACGCCTTCATGCCGCCGAACGGCACCGGCGCGCCAGTGAAGCTCGATCCGTTGACCGAGATCATCGCGAAATCGAGCCGGCGCACCAGTTGGAAGATCAGGTCGGCGCGGGTCGCGCACACATAGGCGGCCAGGCCGTATTCGGTGTCGTTGGCTGCCGCGATCACCTCGTCGAGCGTGTCGAAGGCGCTGACGGCCGAGATCGGCGCGAAGTTTTCCTCGTCGACCACGCGCATGCCGGGCCGCGCATCGGCGATCACGGTGGGCTCGAAGAACCAGCCGCCCAGCGCATGCGGGCCGCCGCCCGCCAGGATGCGCGCGCCTTTCTCGCGCGCGTCGGCCACGCGCGCGACGGTGGCATCGAACGCGGCCTGGTGCATCAGCGGCCCGATCTGCGTGCCCGGTTCGAATGCCGGCCCCGTTTTCAGAACGCGCACGGCCGCGGCATAACGGTCGAGAAAGGCTTCATAGAGCGGCCGCGCGACATAGATGCGATTCGCCGCGCAGCAATCCTGCCCGGAGGTCTGGAACTTGGCCGCCACCGCCACGGCCACCGCCTGTTCGAGTTCGGCGCAGGCGGTGACGATGAACGGCGCGTTGCCGCCCAATTCGAGCGCCACCTTCTTGATTCCGGTGGCGGCGGCGGCCTGCATCACCAGCCCGCCCACGCGCGTCGATCCGGTGAAGCTGACCGCGCGCACGCGGGTATCCGACACCAGCGTTTCCATCGCCATCTGCGGCTCGCCGATCACCACGTTGAACACGCCGGGCGGAAAGCCGGCCTGCTCGGCGAAATGCGCCAGCGCAAGCGCGGAAAACGGCGTTTCGTGGGCAGGTTTCACGACCGTCGTGCAACCGATCGCGATCGCGGCGGCCGCCTTGCGCGTGATCATCGCCATCGGGAAATTCCACGGCGTGATCAGCGCGGCCACGCCGACCGGTTCGGCGATCGTGCCCAGATGGGCGCCGTCGATATGGGATGCGAGGGTGCGGCCGGCCGGGCGTTTCGCCTCGTTGGCGAACCATTCGACGAAGCTCGCGCCGTAGCGCAATTCGCCTTGCGCCTGCGCGAACGGCTTGCCCTGTTCGAGCGCCAGCAGGGCCGCGAGATCGTCGAGATGGCGGATCAGCAGCGCATGCCAGCGCAGCAGCAGCGCGCTGCGTTGCGCCTGGGGCACCCAGCGCCAGCGTTCGAACGCGCGTTGCGCGGCATCGATCGCGGCCGTGATCTGCGCGCGATCGAGCATCGGCACCTGGCCGATGACGGATTGGTCCGCGGGGTTGCGTACGTCGAGCGTCGCGCCGCTGTCGCTGGAAATCCAGCGGCCGTCGACATGGCATTGCGAGCGGAGCGGGACCGGATGTCCGGTGAGCATGAAATCGACTCCATGGGGAACGGAATGACGATCACTATGCCCCCGCACGCGCCCCGGAAATTTCGGTTTCGGGGCGCCAGGCTTGCGGATTTTTCTGCTTGTGGTGGCTTTCGAGGAAAGAATCTTGCCCCGATCGGGCCGGGGTTAAGCCGCGCGCCCCGTCACCAGCCGGATGCGGGTGATTTCCGACGGCGCGCCGAAGCGTTTCGGCGGCCCCCAGTAGCCGGTGCCGCGGCTGGTATAGACCCACATCCCCTTGAGCCGGGCGAGGCCGGCCACGAACGGCTGCTGCAGCGGCACGAAGAAATTCCACGGGAAGAACTGCCCGCCGTGCGTATGCCCCGACAGTTGCAGCGTGAAGCCGGCCTCGGCCGCCGCGTTCGCGGTGCGCGGCTGGTGCGCGAGCAGCACGCGCCACGGCACGTCGGCGGGCGCGTCGGCCAGCGCACCGGCCGGATCGCTGCGCTGCGCCGGATCGAACTGGCCGGCCGTGTAGTCGGTCACGCCGGCCAGCACCAGCCGGCCGCCGTCGTGCTCCAGCGTGCGGTGCTCGTTCATCAGCACGGTCAGGCCGATGCGGCGGAACTCGGCCACCCACGCGTCGGCGCCCGAATAGTATTCGTGGTTGCCGGTCACGAGGAACGCGCCGTGCCGCGCGCGCAACTGGCCGAGCGGCGCGGTATGGGGCGAGAGCCGCGCCACGCTGCCGTCGATGACGTCGCCCGTCACCGCGATCGCGTCCGGCTGCAGGCCGTTCACCGCATTGACGATCGCTTCGACGTAGCCGCGCTTGATGGTCGGGCCGACGTGCACGTCGCTGATCTGCACGATCGTGAAGCCGTCGAGCGCGGCGGGCAGGCCGTCGATCGGCACCGCCACCTCCACCACGCGTGCGAGGCGGCGCGCGTTGAGGAAGCCGATCGCGCTGGCGGCCAGCGCCAGCAGCGGCACGGCCAGCGCCGTCGCCGCGCGCCAGTCGGCGAGCCGCACCACGTCCGGCGCAAGCGCATCGACGCCCGCCAGCACGAGCAGCAACACGTCGCGCAGCAGCGTCAGCACCAGCAGCGACGAAAAGAAGCCCATTTCGAGCAGGCCGACCCAGGCCACGCGGTCGCCGAGCGGCTGGCGCTCGAACGTGCGCGACAGCATGCCGAGCGGAATCACGAAGCACGAGGCGACGAGCCACAGCACGGCCGCGACGCGCGCGGCGTTCGACGAGAAATCGGGAATCAACCGGAGGCCGACATAGACGTGGAACAGCACGCCGAAGGTCGTCATCCGCAACAGGAAGGCGGGGATGCGTCGCATGATCGGGACAACTGAAGTGGGGTGGGGCGGTGGAGGGGCGGGGTGCGCGATGTTCGCAAACGAACTTCGGCCAATGCCGCCTCGGCGCATCGCACGCGACCAGGGCGGCAAGGGCGGCAAGGGCGAGGGCGGCATCGGCCTCGCGCTTATTCGATGCGGGCGGCCTCGTCGAACGCGAAGCGCGGGCTGCGCGGGAACAGGCCCGCCGGGTCGCCGTAGCCGAGGTTGATCAGGAAGTTCGCCTTGACCTGCGTGCCGGCGAAGAACGCGGCTTCGACCTTGCCCGCGTCGAAGCCCGACATCGGGCCGGCGTCGAGGCCGAGCGCACGCGCGGCGAGGATCAGGTACGCGCCTTGCAGCGACGCGTTGCGGAACGCGGTGGCCTCGATCAGCGCGTCGTTGCCGGCGAACCAGCTTCGCGCGTCGGCGTGCGGGAACAGCTTCGGCAGGTGTTCGTAGAAGGCCATGTCCATGCCGACGATCGCCGTGACGGGCGCGGCCATGGTCTTGTCGAGGTTGCCTTCGGCCAGCGCCGGCTTGAGCTTGGCCTTCGCCTCGGGCGACTTCACGAACACGAAACGTGCCGGGCTGGCGTTGGCCGAGGTCGGCCCCCACAGGGTCAGCTCGACGAGCTGGCGCAGCAGCGCGTCGTCGACGGGCTTCGGCTGCCAGGCATTGTGCGTGCGGGCGGTGCGGAACAGTTGATCGAGAGCGGAATCGGAGAGCGTCATGGATCGATCCGTATAGAGAGGGGCGGTGGCCCGGTTGACAGGAGGAAAGGCGGCGACGAGCGCTGCAACGTTGCCGCGGGGCGAAAGTCGCGCGAAAGAAAAAAGTACGAAAGAAAGCGCAAGCCCGCATGATGCGCCGGCCTTGCGGCGCCCGTACCATGCCGCGATGATAGCCGGATGTGAGGATTTCTACCGACGATGGACGATCTGTTCGACACGCTGCCGGCCCCCGATGTGGACTGGCACCCCGACTGGCTGCCGCGCGAGCGGGCCGACCTGCTGCTCGCGCACCTGCTGGCCGAGGTCGACTGGAAGCAGGAGTCGATCCGCACCCCGCGCGGGCCGGTGCCGATGCCGCGGCTCACGGCCTGGCAGGGCGAGCCCGATGCCATCTACGTTTACTCCGGACTGCGCAATATCCCTGCCCCGTGGACGCCCGCCGTCGCCGAATTGCGCGCACTGGCCGAGGCCGCCTGCGCGACGCGTTTCAACAGCGTGCTGCTGAACCGCTACCGCTCGGGCGCGGACGGCATGGGCTGGCACAGCGACAACGAGCCGGAACTGGGCGAGGCCCCGGTGATCGCGTCGGTCAGCCTGGGCGTGGCGCGCATGTTCGACCTGCGGCATCGCGAAACCGGCGTGGTGCGCGCCTATCGCCTCGCGCACGGCAGCCTGCTCGTGATGCACGGCGCGACCCAGCGCGACTGGACCCACCGGCTCGCGAAAGCGCCGGCCGTGCAGGGCGAGCGCATCAACCTGACGTTCCGCTTCGTCACGCCGCGCCGCGCGCGCTGACGGCTGGCTGGCAGCGCCGTCATCCTGGCGTCAGCCGCGCGCCCCGCGCGGGCCGGTATCGTGGCCGATTTTGCCGCCGCTGCCGGCGGCCGGAACCCCCGGTTCGCGCGACGGCGCGCACGATTGCGCCGAACGCGCGAGAATGCTGCACCGTCGCCGCGTGAGCCGATTCCGGCACCGGCGCGGCTTTTCCCGGAACACCACGAGGATTTCATGAAGACACGGATCAGCATCGCCCTGGCCGCCGTGGCCCTGAGCATCGGACTGACGAGCCAGGCGGCCGAACCGCCGCCGCCCACGCTGAACGCCGCGCAGATCGCGCGCGTGCAGGCCGCCCCCGCGATCGTCGAAGGCGCGAGCGGCGCGCAGGTCAAATCGACGGTCTATGTGTTCATGGATCCGAACTGCATCTACTGCCACCTGATGTGGCGCGCGCTGCGGCCCTACGAGGCGGCCGGCCTGCAGGTCCACTGGATTCCGCTGGCGTTCCTGAAGCCCGATTCGACCGGCAAGGCTGCCGCGCTGCTCAAGGCGCCCGACGGCGCCGCGCTGCTGAACACGCTCGAGACGCGTTATTCCGAGAAGGACGAATCGGGCGGCATCGCACCGCTGCCGGTGGTGCCGGCCGACGCGAAGGCCAAACTCGATGCGAACGCAACGATGTTCCGCGAGCTCGGTTTCGACGGCACGCCCACCGTGATCTACCGCGACAAGACCGGCAAGTGGATCGGTCTGAACGGCCTGCCGCACCTGAGCGCGCTGCCGGCCATCACGAACCTCGCCGAGCAGCCGATCAACGATCCGGAACTGCAACGCTATCGTTGAGCCGGCGTGCGCCGCGCCGGGTCGGCAGCTTCAGGCCCGGCGTGGTGCGCGCGAGCATCGGCCGTTGTCGGGCAACTGGCAACCGGCCGATGTTCAGTCATCCCGACCACGCAATCCTTCTCACCACGCATGCGGCGAGCGCCGCATCGCTCATTGCACGGCCGTCACCGGCACCTTGGTCAGGCGCATCAGCCGATCGTGCAGGCCGAAACCGAGCAGCCGCGCCAACCAGTGCAGCGGATTGCGGCGCGGCGCCGTGACGACGATCTCGTCGCAGCCGTGTTCGAGCGCGCAACGCGCAATCGCATCGGCCGTCGCGCCGAAGCGCATCGTCACCGAATGCAGCACGCCCGCGTCGCGCAGGATCGCGATCGCCTCGGCCAGGTCGTGGGTGGCCGCCGCGCGGCCGATCTGATCGAGTTCCCGATGCGTGTGAAACGCATCGCCGGGCGAGCCGCCGAGCGGCGGCTGCACGTTGACGAGAAGCACCTCCGACACGCAGCGCTCGCGATACAGGAACGCGGCGTGACGCACGGCTTGCAGGGCGCGCGGGGAATGACCGACGGGAACGAGCAGTTTCAGCATGGCGGCGAAGGATCGGAAGCGATGCCCGCAGCGTAGGCGCATCGCGATACCGATCGTGTAAAGACTGTGGCGGCGCGCATAAAAATCGCATCAACGCCGGCCGCGCACGCACGTTGCGCCACGACGCCATGGCGAATAAAAAATCTAAAATTTTTATGTTTATGCGCATAAATGACATGCGACACGATTATTGCAATCGAGATGCATAATTGGCGGCAATTCATTGGATATCGCAATCGATTGTGCGAGAAAAATCAGAAATCGATGACAAAATCGCGCAGTCATGCCCCTCTTGGCTCCCTATAATTGTCGGCATTCTTCGAAGTGCCCGACATCGGGCCGGCTTCCCCTCACGTCCGTTTCAGGAGTGCCGCATGAACACCCCCGCTTCTCCCTCGTCTTCCCTCTCCCTTGATTCGATCGTCGCGCTGCCCGCGCATGCGCTGTCCGATGCGATCCGCAGCAAGCAGATCTCGTGCGTCGAGACGATGCGCGCCTACCTCGACCACATCGAGCGCGTGAACGGCCGCGTCAACGCGATCGTCGCGCTGCGCGAGCGCGCCGTGCTGCTGGCCGAGGCCGCCGAGAAGGACGCGGCGCTCGCGCGCGGCGAGTGGCAGGGCTGGATGCACGGCATGCCGCAGGCGCCGAAGGATCTCGCGCTGACCAAGGGCCTCGTCACGACGATGGGCTCGCCGATCTTCCGCGATTTCGTGCCCGATGTGGATGGGCTCGCGGTCGCCCGCGTGCGTGCGGCCGGTGCGATCTTCATCGGCAAGACCAACACGCCCGAGTTCGGGCTCGGCTCGCACACGTTCAACGAGGTGTACGGCGCCACGCGCAACCCGCACGACCTCGGCAAGAGCGCGGGCGGCAGCAGCGGCGGCGCGGCGGCGGCGCTGGCCGCGCGCATGCTGCCGGTGGCCGACGGCAGCGATTTCGGCGGCTCGCTGCGCAACCCGGCCGCGTTCTGCAACGTGCTCGGCTTCCGGCCGTCGGCGGGGCGCGTGCCCCGCTGGCCGGCCGCCGACGTGTTCTATCAGCAGTTCGGCACCGAGGGGCCGATGGGCCGCACCGTCACCGATCTCGCGCAGTTGCTCGCGATCCAGGCCGGCCGCGATGCGCGCGATGCGCAGTCGCTCGACGACGATCCCGCGCGCTTCACGCAGCCGCTCGATGCCGATCTGCGCGGCAAGCGGATTGCCTGGGTGGGCGACTGGAACGGCTATCTGGCGATGGAGCCGGGCGTGCTCGCGCTGGGCGAGCAGGCGCTCGGCGCGCTGCGCACGATCGGCTGCGAGGTCGATGCGGCGCTGCCGGCGTTCGAGCCGGCGCGCATCTGGCAGGTCTGGCTTGCGCACCGGCACCTGATGTCGGGCGGCGCGTCGCTCGTGCATTACCGCGACCGGGCGCGGCGTGCGCTGCTCAAGCCCGAGGCCGTGTTCGAGGTCGAGGGCCTGCTGGCGATGACGGCGGAGAACGTCGTGGACGCCAGCGCTGCGCGCTCCGCGTGGTACCAGGCCCTGCTGGAGATGTTCGAGCGCTACGACTTCATCGCCGCGCCCACCGCGCAGGTGTTTCCGTTCGACGTCGAGGCGCGCTGGCCGGCCACCATCGACGGGCGCGCGATGGACAGCTATCACCGCTGGATGGAAACCGTCACGCCGTGGACGCTCGCCGGCAGCCCGGTCGTCAACGTACCGGCGGGCTTCAACGCAGCGGGCCTGCCGACCGGCATTCAACTGATCGGCCGGCCGCGCGACGATTTCGGCGTGCTGCAACTCGCGCATGCGTATCAGCAGGCCGGCGATTGGGTGGCGCGGCGCTTGCCGGCGATGTTGGCGAGCTGATCGGCCGGCTTGCCGCGACCCCCGGTTTGTTTCGCTTTGGGAAAAGATCGGCCTGGTCCGTTCAGTTCCCTGGCAACACGTTTCGAGATGTATCGGCGATTGCACCGGCCTCGCGGCAGCGCGGACAATTTGCCCATGAAAGCGCTGAAACACGCACACAAGGTTCGGTCGATTGCGAAGACGCATGCGCGAACGGCCTTCATGGCGGCGGCCGGTTTTGCCGCCGGCGCGGTCGCGCATGCCCAGCAGACGCACGGCCCGGGACGCGCTGCGGCCCCCGCTGCCGCGCACTACGAATACGCTGCCATTCAGGATCGTGATCGAAGCGACGCTTCGGTCTTCCCGTCGTCCTCGTCTTCTTCCTCCGCCAACTGGCACGACTATGTCGACGCGAACCGACGTGTATTGGCGGGGCAGGCCGATCTGGCCGCGGCGATGGGGCTGTCCGGCGCGGCCGGGCAGGCGGCCGGCGCCGCCGGCAAGCTCGGCGCCGACGATGGCGCGGCCGAGCAGGTATCGGCTACCGCGCTGACGCAGATCGGCGGCGCGCAGCAATCGGTGGCACAGGCGTTGTCGCAGGCGTTCGCCTCGGCGCCGCCGGCCGGCATCGATCGCGACACGTTCCGCACCGGCCTTGCCTCGCTCGGCGAGGGCCTGCAACGCTTCGAGGCCTTGCCGCAGGGCGACGGCCATGCGCAGGCGCTCGACGCCACTGCCTCTCGCTTCGCCGAACACGCCCCCGACCAGATCGACGCCGCTGCCACGACGCTTCATGACGCGGTGCACTACGCGTCGGCGCACGGCATCGACGTGCCGCCGGCCGCCACGCTGGCGCTGCGCCGCGTGACGCGCTGATTGCCGGGCCATGTTGCACGGCACCACGGCACCCGCGGCGCGCAGGCCACGCGGCCCGCGGTGTTTTTCGGGCGTCGGATGCCACGCAGTGCTAAGGTAACGCGCAGCCGCCGACGGTTCCCTCTCCCAACGGATTCCTCCAGCATGTACAACGATCTCGATCTCCCGATCTATCTCGAACGCATCGGCTATCGCGGCAGGGTGGAGCCGACGCTCGACGCGCTGCGGCAACTGCATCTGCTGCATCCGCGCGCGATCCCGTTCGAGAATCTCGATCCGCTGATCGGGCTGCCGGTGCGGCTCGACATGATGTCGTTGGCCTCCAAGCTCGTGACGCGCCGCCGCGGCGGCTATTGCTTCGAGCAGAACCGGTTGTTCCACGCGGTGCTGCGGCAGTTCGGGTTTCGCGTCACGCCGCTGATCGCGCGCGTGCGCTGGCAGCAGACCACCGATGTGGCGACGCCGCAAACCCACAAGCTGCTGCGCGTCGATCTCGATGGCGAAAGCTGGACCGTGGACGTGGGTTTCGGCGCCGTGACGCAAACCGCGCCATTGGCCGCCACGCCTGGCTGCGTGCAGCGTACGCCGCATGGCGACTACCGGATGGTGGTCGCGCCGGTGCCGGGCGAGTTCGATCTCGAATTCAGGACGACGAAGCGTTGGGAGAGCGTCTACCGGTTCGGCACGCGGCGCGTCGAGCGCGTCGATATCGACGTGGCGAATTGGTACACGTCCACCCATCCCGATTCGAAGTTCGTCAACGACCTGATCGTCAGCCGCGTGCTGCCCGACGGGCGCGCTGCCTTGCTCAACGATGTGTTCACGCTGCGCGATGCGCATGGGGAGGCCACCATCGAGCGCCTCGCCGATCCGGCCGCCTGGGCGGCGTGCCTCGACGAGCGCTTCGACATCGATCTCGACGGCTTCGACGTCGAAGGCTTGTTCGCACGCGTGCAGGCGCGCAGCGCGGCGCTCGATGCGCTCGCGCAGGCGCAGGCCACGCGCTGATCCTGGCGGCGCCGAGGCGCGGCTCGGGTAACGGCCGAAAACGGCTGCTACAAGGCGGCAGCAAAGGCAGCAACAACTCCTGCAATACCGGGGCGCGATAACGGCCGCGCCGCGCTACGCGGGCGCGGCTTCGCCACCGCCGGCCGCCTCGGCCATCAACCACTCCCTGAACGCCACCAGCTTCGGTTGCGCCGCGCAATCGGCGCGATAGACGACGTAGTAGCCCAGCGCCGACGCGAAGCGGATCTGCGGAAACAGCGGCACCAGCCGGCCGGCGGCCACGTCGTCGCGGGCCAGCACGCTGCGCGCGAGCGCCACGCCGTGACCGTCGATGGCGGCCTGCAACACGGCCGCCGAATTGTTGACCTGCATGCCGCGCCGCGCATCCACCTCGCCCGCGCCCGCGTGGGCCAGCCACGCCTCCCACGACGCGAACCCCGCGTTCGGCTCCACCGACAGATCGTGAATCAGCGCCTTGCCCGCCAGCGCGTGCGGCGAGGCCGGCGCGCCGTGCCGCGCGAGCCAGCCCGGCGAGCAGACCGGATCGATCTGCTCGTCCATCAGCTTTTCGGCAACCAGCCCCGCCCACACGCCGCGCCCGTAACGCACGCCGATATCGATGCCCTGCGCGACGAAATCCACCGGTTTCAGGTTGGTGTCGAGCCGCACGTCGGTTTCGGGGCAGCGCGTGTGGAAGCGCTCGATGCGCGGCAGCAGCCACTTCGCGGCGAATGCGGGGCTGACGGCCACCGTCAGCACACCCGAGCGTGTGCCTTCGCGCAGCCGGTCGAGGCCGATCGACAGGCGGTCGAAGCCGGCGCGGATCTCGGGCAGCGCGCGTTCGGCGCTCGGCGTCGGCACGAGCCGCGCGCGGCCGCTGGTGCCGCGATGGAACAGCGGCGCGCCGAGCCAGTCCTCCAGCGAGCGCACCAACTGGCCGACCGCGGCCGGCGTGACGTTCAGTTCGGCAGCCGCCGCCGAGAAGCTCTGATGGCGGGCGCTGGCTTCGAACGCGCGCAGCGCGTTCAGGAATACGGGGCTTTTCACGATGAGGGCGGCAGGGGCGGGGCGATCCGCCGAGGATACGCCGGCGGGTGCCGGCACGCCACGCATCGATAAAGATTTTCTTTTGATTCGACACACATTATCTGGTTTGTGCCGCATCGCTTGCAGGCGAACAATGCCGTATCGAACCACGGCAAGGCAGACATCCCCGGCAATCGCGCCGCGCGCCGGCCCCGTGGCCTTCCACGATCACGAACGGAGTTCATCATGCATAGTTTTTCTTCCAAGGTGGCGATCGTCACGGGCGGCGGCTCGGGCATCGGCAAGGAGGTCGCGGCGCGGCTCGTCAAGGCGGGGGCGAGCGTCGTGATCGGCGGGAGCAACGAGGCCAAGCTCAAGCAGGCGGCGGCCGGGATCGATGCGAGCGGCGTGCGGGTGCGCCATCTGGCGGGCGACATCGCCACGCCGGCCGCGGCCGCCGCGCTGGTCGAACTGGCGACGCAGGCCTTCGGCGGCGTGGACATCCTGATCAACAACGCGGGCATCTTCAGCCCGAAGCCGTTCCTGGAAGTCGACGAGGCCGAATACGACGGCTTCCTCGACATCATCCTGAAGGGCAAGTTCTTCATGGCGCAGGCCGCCGCGAAGGCGATGCAACTGCGCGGCGGCGGCGCGATCGTGCAGACCGGCTCGCTGTGGGCGCTGCAGGCGATCGGCGCGACGCCGTCGGCGGCCTATTCGGCGGCCAATGCCGGCGTGCATGCGCTCACGCGCAATCTGGCGATCGAACTCGCGCCGTCGCGCATTCGCATCAACACCGTCGCCCCGGCCGTGGTCGAAACGCCGGTCTACAACACGTTCATGTCGGACGATCAGGTCAAGGCCACGCTGCCGGCCTTCAACGCGTTTCACCCGCTCGGGCGCAACGGCCAGCCGGCGGACGTGGCCGAGGCGATGCTGTTTCTCGCGTCGACCGAAGCCTCGTGGATCACCGGCACGGTGCTGCCGGTGGACGGCGGCGTGATGGCCGGCCGCCACGCCTGAGCGTCGCTCATCCCCCTATCGAAGGAGTCGAACCATGGTTTATCTGCAAATCACGCTGAAGATCGCGGCGGCGCAGCGCGCGGCGGCGGCCGGCGTCTATGCGAAATACAAGGCGGCGTTTCTCGACACGATTCCCGGCGCGGCCTCGAAGCAACTGCTGCTGCGCGATGCGGACGTGCAGGTGCTGCACGGCTTCGACACCGAGGCGCACGCGCAGGCCTATCTGACGAGCGCGCTGTTCACCGCCGACGTGGTGCGCGAGCTGACGCCGCTGCTCGACGCCGCGCCCGATGTGCGCGTCTACCAAGCCGCTTGACCCGAGGAGCAATCGATCATGATGCAGGAATGGAATGGCTACCGCGACGCGCTGCTGGAGCGTGTCGGCGATTTTGCGAAGCTGAACCCCGACGCGATGCGCGGGCTGATGACGATCGACGGCGCGGGCGCGAAGCTCGGCAAGCTCGAACCGAAGATCCACGAACTGATCGCGCTGGCCGTGGCCGTGACGACGCGCTGCGATGGCTGCATCGCGGTGCATACCCGGAAGGCCGTCGAGCACGGCGCGACGCGCGAGGAGATCGCCGAGGCGCTCGGCGTGGCGATCGCGCTGAACGCGGGGGCGGCGCTGACCTATTCGGCACGTGTGCTTGAAGCGCATGCGGCGCTGCCGGCTGCTTGAGGGGGGCGGGTTGCAGGGCGGTGGTGATTGCGGCTGAGGCTGCAATCACTGCTGCTGCGACCACCGCGACGGCTCAACTGCCTCAACTGCTGCGATCGCCGTAGCAGCCGTAGCAGCCGCAACACCGCGATGACTGCGACCGCCGTAACCGCCGCAATCTGCGGCACCTCCCGTGCCCCCGCCGCGGATTCCCGCTCGCACTCGAAGCCGCGGCGCAAGTTCTATCAAGGATGCCCTCATGCTCGTCAATGCCGATTTCGCGCTCCGTGCCGTGGTGCCGGCCGATCAATACCGCTGGATTGCCTCGCCGCAGGCCGGCGTCGAGCGCGTGATGTTGGATCGCGTCGGCGGCGAGCAGGCGCGCGCCACCAGCCTCGTGCGCTACGCGCGCGCCTCGTCGTTTCCGAGTCATCCGCATCCGGGCGGCGAAGAGATCCTGGTGCTCGCGGGCGTGTTCTCCGAAGGCGAGCGCGATTACCCGGCCGGCTGGTATCTGCGCAATCCGCCCGGCTCGGCGCACCGGCCGTCGAGCGACGACGGCGCGCTGCTGTTCGTCAAGCTGCGCCAGATGCGCGCCGACGACACGCGCACCGTGCGCATCGACACGCGCGATCCGGCCGCCTGGCTTCAACGCGGCGAGCGCGAGTTCTGCCCGCTGTTCGATTCGCCGAGCGAAACCGTGGCGTTGCAGCGGCTGGCCGCGCAGGCCGAGCCCGATCTCGCGGCGGCGGGGCGCGTCGAATTGTTGGTGGTCGACGGCGCGCTATGGCTCGACGATCGCAGCTACCCGTGCGGAAGCTGGATTCGCCTGCCCGATGGCGACCGCCCCGATTGCCGCGCGCAATCGGCCGGCACGACCGTCTACGTGAAGACACTGCGCGAGACGCCCGACGAGACGCCCGACGAGGTGCCGGCATGACGCGCGACGCCAGCGTGGTGATCGTCGGCGGCGGCCTGGCGGGCCTCGTCGCGGCGTGGCGGCTCGAACGGCAAGGCGTGGCGGTCGTGCTGATCGAGGCCGGCGAGCGGCTGGGCGGGCGGATCGAATCGCTGACGACCGCGCAGATGGGCACGGCCGAAGCCCTGACGGACGACTCCCCGCGCTTCGATCTCGGCGCGACGTGGTTCTGGCCGTCGCTGCAGCCCGAGTTGAGCGGCCTGATCGAGGCATTGGGCCTGCCGAGCAGCGCCCAGCACGAATCCGGCGACATGCTCGTGGAGCGCTCGCCGCACGCCGCGCCGCAGCGCGTGCAGGGCTATGCGACCGGATCGATGCGGCTCGACGGCGGCATGGCGGCGCTGGTCGAGGCCGTTCGGGCGCGTCTGAACGCCACGCGGATCGTCACGGGCGAGACGGTGCGCCGGATTCGTCGCGTGGCGTCGGGCATCGAACTGGACGCAACCGATACCTGCGACCGAATCACCACGTATCGGGCCGGGCATGTGCTGCTCGCGCTACCGCCCCGGCTCGCGGCGGCCACTATCGCGTTCGAGCCGGCGTTGCCGCGCGCGCTCGCGATCGCGTGGCGCGACACGGCCACCTGGATGGCGCCGCATGCGAAATACCTGGCCGTCTACGACGCGCCGTTCTGGCGCGAGGCCGGCCTGTCGGGCGCGGCGCGCAGCGCGGGCGGCCCGCTCGCGGAGCTGCACGACGCCTCGCCGGCGCATGGCGCGGGCGCGCTGTTCGGCTTCTTCGGCGTGCCGGCGCGCACGCGCTCGCGCGTGGCCGACGCCGTGCTGCGCGAGCAATGCCGCGCGCAACTCGTGCGTCTGTTCGGCGCGGAGGCCGCCACGCCGCGCGCCGAGGCGATCCGCGACTGGGCGCGTTTGCCCACTGTTGCGACCGCCGCCGATCAGGATGGCGGCGCGGGCCATGGCATCGCGCCGCCGGCCGCCGTTGCCATCGGCCCATGGCAGGGCTGCCTGACCGGCATCGCGAGCGAATGGTCGCCGCGCTTTCCGGGCTACGTGGCCGGGGCCGTCGAGGCGGCCGAGCGCGGCGTGCATGCCTGGCTTGATGGCGTAGGCCGCGCGCCAGTGTCATGCCTTTCATCGAACCGGGAGCCATCATGAAACCGACTTACCGCGCCATGCAGGCCAGCGCGCCGGGCCGCCTCGAATGGGTCGAGCGCGCCATGCCCGCGCCGCCGCCCGACGAAGTGCTGATCGAAGTGGAAGCCTGCGGCGTATGCGGCGCCGACGCGGCCGACATCGAACGCGCCGATCCGGCGCTGACCCCGCCGCGCGTGCCGGGCCACGAGGTGGTGGGGCGCATCGCGGCGCTCGGCGCGGGCGTGCCGCCGATCTGGCGGCTCGGGCAGCGCGTGGGCGTCGGCCGTTTGGGCGGCCATTGTCTGATCTGCCCGGCGTGCCGGCGCGGCCAGTTTCAGCTGTGCGCGAACCAGCCGTTCGTCGGCGCGAGCCGCGACGGCGGTTACGCCGAGATGATGCTGGCGCGTGCCACGGGCCTGGTCGCGATCCCCGACGAACTCGCCTCGGAGGAGGCTGCGCCGATCCTCTGCGCCGGCATCGCCACGTTCAACGCGCTGAAGAAATGCGGCGCGCAGGCCGGCGACACGGTGGCCGTGCTTGGCATCGGCGGGCTGGGCCACATGGCGCTGCAATACGCGCGGCGGATGGGGTTTCGGGTGGTGGCGGTGGGGCGCGGCGCATCGATCGCGGCCGATGCGCTGGCGCTCGGCGCGCACGTGTATGTCGATGCCGCGCGAGAGGATGCCGCCGCGCCTCTGTTGGCGCTCGGTGGCGCTCAGGCGATCCTGACCACGATCGGCGACGCGGCGGCGGCCGCCGCGCTGATGGCCGGGCTTGCGCCGCAAGGGCGGCTGGTGGTGCTGGGCGCGGGCAGGGACCCGCTGCCGGTGTCGCCGGGGCATCTGGTGGCGGGCGAGCGCAGCGTGCTCGGCTCGATCACCGGCTCGCCATGGGAGAACGAACGCACGCTCGATTTCAGCGTGCTGGCCGGGGTGCGCCCGCGCATCGAGACGCTGCCGCTCGAACGCGCCGAGGAGGCCTACCGGCGCATGCGCTCGGGCGAGGCCACGTTCCGGATGGTGCTGACGATGGGCCGCTGAACGCGCGGCCGGCCCGCCGTCATACCTGCATCGACGGCACGTCCTTCACGCAGCGCAGCGCGAACATCGAGCGGCTGTGGCGGATGCTGGAGATCTTGTAGAGCTTCTCGCGCAGGAAGCGTTCGTAGCCGGCCGTGCCGTCCACCGCCACCTTGATCCAGTAGTCGTATTCGCCGGAGACGAGGTAGGCCTCCAGCACCTCGGGCAGCGCGGCCAGTTCGGCGCCGAAGCGGGCCAGCGCGTCGTCCTCGTGGCGGTCGAGCGTGACTTCGAGGATCACGATGTCGGCATAGCCGAGCCTGCGCGGGTTGACGAGCGCGACGTAGCCGTCGATATAGCCATCGGTTTCGAGCTGGCGCGTACGGTTCCAGCAGGCGGTGGTGGACATGCCCACCTGTTCGGCCAGCTCCGCGTTCGACAGCCGGGCATTGGACTGGAGCGCGCGCAGGATCTTGCGATCCTGGTTGTCGAGCGATTTGGGGGAGCGTTCGCGGGTGGCCATGATCGAAAGGGAATTCTGTTCCGGGGATCGCGAGTTTATCTGAAGAAGCTTCCGGTTTTGCGCGCATTTCGCTGGATAAGCGGAAGCCTTTTCAGCGAGCGGCCGGTTATATTTTCTCCATGCCCGAATGCCCGGCACGACCGATCCGAGCACCCTTCGGAACGGTAAGCGTCGCCGCGATCACGAGTCGCGACGCCGGGCGGACAGGCATGCGTCATGGCGCTGATCCGCGCTTTCGCTGTTTTCACCACCTGCCTTTTGCCCTCCCTCCCGAACCATGTCGTTCCAGCTTTACCTCTCGTTCGTCGCCGCCGCGCTCGTGCTGATCTACGCCCCCGGTCCCGTCAACCTGCTGACCATGAGCCTCGCGCTGCGCGCCGGCTGGCGGCGCGCACTGCCGTGCGTGTGGGGCGGCACCGTGGCCGTGCTGCTGCAACTGATGCTGACCGCGCTGTGCCTCAATTCGCTGCTGACGATCGATGCGCGTGCGCTCGGCGTGCTGCGCTGGGTCGGCGCGGCCTACCTGGTGTGGCTCGGGGTGCGGCAGTGGCGCAGCGTCTCGCTGACGGGGCCGGCGGCCGACGCCGCCTCCGGCGAGGAGCCGGCGCTGAGCGGCACGTCGCGCGGCCTGTTCTGGCGCGGCGTGGCGACCTCCGGTTTCAATCCGAAGACGCTGCTGTTCTTCCCGTCGTTCTTTCCGCAATTCATCAGCACCGACGCGCATTGGAGCGTCAACACGCAATACCTGGCGCTCGCGGCAAGCTTTGTGGTGCTGTTCGTGGCCGGGGTGGCGTCGATGGCGCTGTTCTCGCAGCGCCTGAGCCACTGGCTGCGGCGGCCGACGCGCGTGCGCGCGCTCAATCGCCTGATGGGCGGCCTGCTGGCCGGGATGGGCGCAATGATGGCCGGCTGGGGTTGAAGCGCCCGGGTTTCGGGCGCGTCGCACCGGACTCGCTTACTCGCTGTCGCTCCACAGCTTGCCGGCCGTCGCCCAGTTTTCCTTCTTCACGTCGCGCAGGATGATGTCGACCGACGACGGCGCGCAATCGAGCGTCTCGCAGGTCACGCGCGTGATGGCTTCGACGAAGCGGCGTTTCTGTTCGACGGTGCGGCCTTCGAACAGGTCGATCTGGAACGTGGGCATGACGGATCTCCGGGAGTGGGAAAAATCGGAAGGGGAAGGCGAAGGGGATGCGCTTGCGGCGGGCTGCGTGGCGGCTTGCATGGCCGGGTTCGCGGCGGCTTGTGCCGCCGTGTGTTCAGCCGTGTGCGCGCCCAGTTTCGCGGCATGCGCATCGCCGCGCAGCAGGCGTAACGCCATCGCCACACCGCACGCCGCGACGGCGAACGGCGCGCTGAACGGCGGCAGGCCGGCCCGCAGCGCGAGCCATTGTAGCGCCGCCGCCAGCAGCGCCGCACCGAGCGCGACACGCGAACCGAAGCCGCTCAGCGCGAGCGCGGCCAGCGCGCCGTTGTAGCCGAGCAGCCCGGCCGCGCAATGCGGCGCGGGCGAGCCCGCCGCCAGCATCAGCAGCGACGTGCCCGCGGCGCCGGCCAGCGCGAGCAGCGCGGCGCGCGGCGAAGCGAGCGCGACGCCGGCCAGCATGATCGCGCCGGGCAGCGCACCGCTCGCGAAGCCGGCCTGCGCGATCGCGCCGAACGCCGCGCCCGAGGCGCAGGCCGGCAGGTCGAAGGCGCCGGCATGGCCGCTGGCGGCCGTCGCCGCGCCCGATGACACCCACGGCAACCACAGCCCGATCGTCAGCACCGCCGGCAGCGAGTAGGCCGCGCCGCCGAAGCGCGCGAGCCGGTGCTCGACCGGCCGGTACAGCGCACCGGCCAGCAGCGCCGCGATCACCGCCAGCGCGAACGCGGTGGCGCGATCGGCCAGCAGCGCCACCGGCGCGAGCGCGGCCAGCGCGCCGCTGTAGCCGTGCAGGCCGAGGCGGGCCTGCGCCGCGTCGCCGGCATCGCGCGTGCCGCCCGTCAGCAAGGCCGCCAGATTCGCGGCGGCGGTGCCGGCCAGCGCCGCTGCCGCGAGTGCGGGCGAGGCGAGCGTCAACCCCGCCAGCACGCATGCGCCGGTGCCTGCATGCGCCTGCAACAGAATTTGTCCGAGGCCGCGCAGCAGCGTGCGCAGTTCCGCCGGCAGCGCGAGCGGCGACAGGGCGGGCAGAAGCGGACCGGAGCGGAGCAGACCGGAACGAAGGCGGGCGGGCATGGCGGCGGTATCGATGGCGCAATCGGCAACGGGCCGCAACGCGGCTGCGGCCCGGGAAGCCGCGAGCATAGGGGATCGCCGCACGAGGGGGAGAAGCGATGCCGGATACCGGATATTTGCGCTACGATCGTGCGCACTGCGCGCGGCACCGCCGCGTGGGCTGCCCACGGAGGTCCCCGGCATGCGCGATGTGCGTTGGGCGTCGCTCGACAGCGACGGAATCGAACACCTGACGCTCGTACGCGACGGCGGCGGCTATCTGGCGGAGAGCGTGATCGTCGGCCGGCACGACGACGGCCGGCGCTATGGCCTGGCCTATCGGGTCGCCTGCGACGCGCACTGGCGCACCACGCTCGCGACGCTCGCCGTGATGGGCGGCGCCAAGCTGACGCTCGAACGCGATCACGACGGCCATTGGTGCGAAGTGGTTGATGCCTTCGAGCGCCGCGCGTTGCCCGCGCTCGAAGGCTGCGTCGACCTCGACATCGCCGCCACCCCGTTCACCAATACCTTGCCGATCCGCCGCCTCGGGCTCAAGCGCGACGAGCGGCGCACGATCGACGTCGTCTACGTGACGATTCCCGAATTGAGCGTGGCGCGTGCCACCCAGACCTACGTGTGCATCGAGCCGGGCCGGCGCTATCGCTACGAAGGGATCGACGGCCGCTTCAAGGCCGGCTTGAGCGTGGACGACGACGGGCTGGTCGTCGAATACGACACGCTGTTCAGACGCTTGCCTGCGGCTTGACGGGCACGTCGCCGGCCGGCCGCGCGCCGTCGGCATCGTTGGCGCCGGCGCGGCGCGTGCGGTGCGCGGCGGCGTTGTCGTCCGGCACGGCCACGCCCGGTTCGTCCAGTGCCTTTGCCGCGAACGCCGGCTCGTACTGCGCCGCGAAGCGGTCGATGCGCTCGGCGATCAGCGCCGCGTCGCGCAGCACCGTCCAGTGCGGCGCGTCGATCAATTCACGCCGGTGCGGGCCGAGCCAGCGTTCGAGGTTTTCCGTGAGCACGGGCGTGACGTAGCGGTCGCGGGTCGGCACCAGGATCTGCACGGGCGCTTGCGCATAGCGTTCGCGCGGCGCGCGCGAGCGCGCGATGAAGTTCGCGCGATACAGCCGGATGCCGTTCACGCCGTTGCGCAACTGGTGCGGGTCGGCCTCGGCGCGAATCCGCTCGGTGCTGCGCAGCCACAGCGGCCACAGCCGCGCGCCGCCGAGCCGCCAGAACAGCGGCGGCAGCACCGGCAGGTGGAAGAACACGATGTACCAGGATTTCAGCGATTGCCGCAGGTTGAACGGCGCGCGGAACACGTGATCGAGGCACGGCCCCGAAATCGACGTGTACGACAGGATGCGCCCGCGCATCGCCGGATCGGTCGCGGCTTCCCAGCTCTGGATCGATCCCCAGTCGTGCCCGACCAGATGGAACGGCCGCGTGCCGCAGGCGGCCGTGGCCACCGCCGACAGGTCGCGTTCGAGTTGCGCCATCCGATAAGCGGCGGTGGCGCGCGGCGCATCCGATTCGCCCGAACCGCGCGTGTCGTAGGCGATCACGCGATAGCGGCGCTCCAGCACCTCGCGCACGCGGTCCCACACGCGCGACGAATCGGGGTAGCCGTGCACCAGGATCACGGGCGGCGCGTCGCGCGGCCCGCTCAGGTGGACGGCGAGCCGCACGCCGTCCGAATCGACCATGAGCGTGTCGCGCGGGTTCGTCATGGCGCGCGCCTCAATGAGCCGGCGCGGCGGCGCCCGGATGCAGCGGCACGCGACGCGGCGCGGCTTCGGCGGCGTAGCGCGCGTTGGTCTCGTCGATCTTGGCCAGCAGGCTCGGGATCTCGCTCAGATAGCGGCGGTTGTCGTAATCCCACGGATGGAAGCCCGGGCGGAAGAAGCCGAACCACTCGCGCGCAATGCCCGGGAACACGCCGCCGCGCGGCGCGTACAGGTACTTGACGAGCGTCCACATGCCCGAGAAGCGGCCGTACCGGCGACGGTGCGCGAACATCAGGCGCACGTGGTAATCGAACACGATGGTCCAGAAGATCGCGGTGGTGATCAGCATCGTGCCGGTGCGCAGCAGGTAGCGGCCGAGGCCCGGCTTGATCACGCGCAGCCACACGTCGTAGGACACCGATTTGTGCTCGGTTTCCTCCATCGCGTGCCACATCCACATCTGCGTGTAGCCGTCGACGGAGCCGTCGATGCGCTGCTTGTGGCCTTCGAGCAGCAGGTTCGCCAGCATCGCCGTGTAGTGCTCCAAAGCGATCGTGATGGCCAACTGCATTGACGGCGGCAGGGTTTTCCTGAACAGGCCGAGCACCCACCACAGCCGCTTGTCGAGCTTGTGCGCGGGCAGGCCGGCCGATTGCAGCAGGTCGTTGTACTCGATATGCTCGCGCGTGTGCATCGCTTCCTGGCCGATGAAGCCGGCCACCTGCTTCTTCAGTTCGGGATCGTCGATCTGGTCTCGATAGTGGCGCACCGAATCCATGAAGAAGCGCTCGCCGGCCGGGAACAGCAGCGACAGCGCGTTCATGAAGTGGGTGACGGGCACGCCCTTGACGTGCCAGTCGCACGCGCGATCGGGGGGCATGGCGAAACGGACGTCGCGGCGGACGGGCATCATGACGGTTCTCCCTGATTACCTGTGTTGTTGTAGGTCGAGTGGGCCGGCGCGAGCGTGCCGCCGCGTGCGGCGCGCTTGCGCGCCTTGGCCCGTTCGCGTTTGGTCGCGAGCACGACCAGCGCCTGGTAGGCGGCGGGCAGCGTGCGCGCGAGCCAGTCGGCGCCGCGCGCGTCGCGCCCGATCAGCACGCGGCGCTTGTTCTTGCGCACGCCGTGCAGGATCACGCGCGCGGCTTCCTCGGGCGTCGTGATGAAGAACTTCTCGAAGTCGTCCTTGCCCTGCTGCTCGCTGTCGACCATGAAGCCGAGCATGTTCTGCGAGATCCGGCTCGACTGCGCGATGTTGGTCTTGATGCCGCCCGGATGCACGCAGGTGGCCGACACGCCGCAACGCATCATGTCGAGTTCCTGGCGCAGCGATTCGGTGAAGCCGCGCACCGCGAACTTGGTCGAGTTGTAGGCGCTCATGCCCGGCTGCGCGAAGATGCCGAAGATGCTCGAGGTGTTGATCACGTGGCCGTCGCCCGCCGCTTTCAGGTGCGGCAGGAACGCCTTGGTGCCGTGCACCACGCCCCAGTAGTTGATGTTCATGATCCATTCGAGGTCGGCGTAATCCATGCCCTCGATGGTGCTCGACAGCGCCACGCCGGCATTGTTGAACACCAGGTTCACGCGGCCGAACTGGCGCGCGGTGTCGTCGGCCCAGCGGTGCACGGCGGCCCGGTCGGCCACGTCGAGCACGCAGGTGGTGATGCGCACCGTGGGCGCGAGCGCGCGCACGATCCGCTCGGTTTCGGCGAGGCCCACGCCGTTGCGGTCGGCCAGCGCCACGTGGCAGCCGGCCTGGGCCAGTTGCAGCGCGAGCGAGCGGCCCATGCCCGAGCCGGCGCCGGTGATCGCGGCGACCTTGTCGTGGAAGGATTTCATCGGTGTGCTCCTTGTCGTCAGACGGCCGGGGCGCTGCGGGCCGGGGCGTCGGTGGCGGCGGCAGCGCTGGCCGCGGCCGGTTGGGCGTCGCGGCGCGCGGCCGCGTAGGCTTGGTAATCGGCGATCGAGAACTGCGCGGTGGCCTGCCGGAAGCGCCACGTGAAGCCCGGCCACAGCGTGGTGTTCTTGCCGGTGCGCGGGTCCAGGTACCAGCTCTTGCAGCCGCCGGTGGACCAGATCGCGCGCTTCAGGCGCTGTTGCAGCCGCGCGTTGTAGTCGGCCTCCACCAGCGGGCGCACCTCGATCGCATCGGCGCGGTCGCGATCCATCGCGTCGAGCGCGCCGAGGATGTATTCGATCTGCGACTCGATCATGAACACCATCGAGTTGTGGCCGAGGCCGGTGTTCGGGCCGACGATCATGAAGAAGTTCGGATAGCCGGGCAGCGCGGTGCCGAGGTAGGCGTGCGCGCCGTCGCGCCAGGTATCGACGATGTCCACGCCGTTGCGCCCGCGAATCACGCCGCGCGGGTACGGGTCCGCCACCTGGAAGCCGGTGCCGTAGATCAGGCAATCCACCTCGTGACGCTGGCCGCTGGCGGTGACCACCGCGTTCGGCTCGATGCGCGCGATCGGATCGGTGATCACGTCCACGTTGGCGCGCGTGAGCGCCGGGTAGTAGTCGTTCGAGATCAGCACGCGCTTGCAGCCGAGCGTGTAGTCGGGCGTGACGGTGGCGCGCAGCGCCGGGTCGGCAATCTGCTTGCGGATATGGCGTTCGGCCACTTTCTGCACGAGCTTCATGATGCCGGGGTGGATCGCGAAGCCGAGCACGCGCGATTCGAGCATCCAGTAGCGGCTGGTGCGCGCGAGCTTCTGCGTGAACGGCAGCGCGCGGAACATCCACTGCTCGACGCGCGTGAGCTGGCGGTCGGGCTTCGGCATGATCCACGGCGGCGTGCGCTGGAACAGCGCCAGTTGCGCGACGCGCGGGGCGATCTGCGGCACGAACTGGATCGCGCTCGCGCCGGTGCCGATCACGGCCACACGCTTGCCGCGCAGGTCGTAGTGGTGATCCCAGTGCTGCGAGTGGAAGGCGTGGCCCTGGAAGCTGTCGAGGCCGTCGATCTGCGGCAGCGCCGCGCGCGACAGCCCGCCCATGCCCGACACCAGCACGCGCGCCGACACCTGCTTGCCGTTCGCGAAGCTCAGGCGCCAGCGGTGCGCCACGTCGTCGTATTCGGCGCTGGCCAGCTCGTGGCCGAGACGCAGGTAGGGCGCCACGCCGAACTGCTCGACGCAGCGCTCCAGATACGCGCGGATTTCGGGTTGCGGGGCGAACGCGCGGGTCCAGCGCGGGTTCGGCGCGAACGAGAACGAATAGACATGCGAAGGCACGTCGCAGGCGCAGCCGGGGTAGTGGTTGTCGCGCCAGGTGCCGCCCACCGTGGCGGCCTTCTCGAACACCGCGAAATCGCCACGGCCCTTCTGGCGCAGCCGGATCGCCATGCCGAGGCCGGCGAAACCGGTGCCGATGATGGCGATGTCGACGGATTCGGGCATGCCGTTTCGGTCGGGCAGGGTACGGGCATTCATGCGGTGTCTCCGTTCCGGTTCATTTTTAAATGTGACATTGACGGATGTAACGATAGTCGGTGACGGGCGAAACCGCAAGCGAGTAGATGCCGGCCTCTAGCGTCGCGCGGCGGCCGTTGTTGCGCTGCAATGCATTGAATTTAAAGGGGAATTTATTGATGCGCCGCGCGGCTTGGGGTGCGTTGGTGAAAACACGTAGGCCGGAGCGCCGCGCCGATCTCGCGCGTTCAGGCGAAATCGACGGCGCATCGCGGCCAGTGCAACGGCCATGTGCGGGATTGGTCGCGTCGCGCGAATAATCGCGGTGCCTCTTGAATCGCGATACCCCGACGCTCTATCCTGTTCCGTTGGCCGTTTGAAAAGCAAGAAAGGGGGATTTGATGGACCGTTTACAGGCGATGCAGGTTTTTACGCGCGTGGTCGATGCAAATAGCTTCACGCGCGCCGCGGAAACGCTCTCGATACCACGCGCTTCCGTCACGACGATCATCCAGAACCTCGAAGCGCTGCTCGGCGTGCGCCTGCTGCACCGGACCACGCGGCGGCTGTCGCTGACGCCCGAAGGCGCCGGCTATTACGAGCACTGCGTGCGGATTCTGACGGAAATCTCGGAGGCCGACGCCAGCTTCCAGGTGGGCAACCGCAAGCCGCGCGGCGCGCTGCGCGTGCACATGCCGTCGTCGCTCGGGCGGCGCGTGGTGCTGCCGGCGCTGCCGCTGTTCCACGCGCGCTATCCCGATATCGAACTGCATTTCGGCATGGCCGATCGGCCTGTCGATCTGGTGCGCGATGGCTACGACTGCGAAATCCGGGTGGGGCCGCTGGAGGATTCGTCGATGGTGGCGCGGCGCGTGGGCGTCATGAATCGCGTCAGTTGCGCGTCGCCGGGCTATCTGGAGCAGTTCGGCGAGCCGAAGACGATCGAGGAACTCGAACATCACCGCGCCGTGAATTTCGCCTACTCGAGCGGCGGGCGCGCGATGCCGTGGACCTTCGTGATCGACGGCAAGCTGCGCGAGGTGCGCATGAATTCGGTGGTCACCGTCAACGATTCGGACGGCTACGTCACGTGCGCGCTCGAAGGTTTCGGGCTGATCCAGCCGACGCTGTTCTCGGTGATCCCGCACCTGATGGACGGCTCGCTGGTGGAGGTGCTGCAGGGCGTGTATCCGAAGCCCAAGCCGATCTCGATCGTCTATCCGCACAACCGCCATCTGTCGATGACGGTGCGCGTGTTCGCCGATTGGGTGGCCGAGCTGTTCTCGACGGTGCCGGCGCTGGAGAACGATCCGGCCAAGCGGGTCATGCCGATCGTGAAGAAGGCGCGGGGGGCGGTGGCGGCCTGATCCCCGCTCCGAATCGCCCCGCGCTCGAGGCGGCGGGCCGGCATCGCGCCGGCTCGCCGCCTTTTTTCATTGCGCCGCTTTCTGCGGCAGCGGCACGGCCTGCCGGGCCAGCAGCCGCCAGCCGTCGCTGTGGTGCTTCCAGACTTGCAGCACGCCGATGTGCGAGCGCGTGACCGAGCCGTCCGGCTGGTTGTTTTCCGAATCGAACACGTGACGCACGATCGCGTTGTCGCCGACCACCTTGACGGTCTGGTCCGACAGCGTGACCGACTTGAACGCGTGCGTGCCCACCAGGTCCTTCATGAACTCGGCGCGATCCTCGATCTTGGCCGACGAGTGGCCGTAGCTCAGTTGCGGCTCGGTCAGCTTCTTCAGCGTTGCCTCGTCGCCGGACACCAGCGCCGCGCGCAATTGCTCCGCTGCCTTCGTGACGGAGGCCTCGCTGCCGGATGCAGCGGTGGCGGCGCCGGCGCTCAGGCTGGCCGCGGCCAGCGCGGCGGCGAGCAGGGCGTTCAAGGCGAGCAGGGCGGGTTTGCGGGTCGTTCGACGTGCCATGGGTTGTCTCCGGGTAGGTTTGAACTGTCGTCTGATGACGATTCGGAACGTTATTCCATTTTTGTTTTGCAGCGCATCGAGGTAAACCCGGCGAGCGTCGCCAGATGTGCGTTTGACGTCGGCAGAATCGACCGGGTGCGGCGCGAAATACGGAACGAAGTTCCATACTCATACGACGTGCGACCTAAAAACGGGCGCGGAACGCCGCCGTGATGCGCGTAGGGCTTACCCGGCAACGGGTTAGCCCCTAACGCGCGATAAGCGAATGGAATCGCTTCCCTGCAAAATTTGATTGGATTTTCATCGTCGGCCGCCTGTATGTTTGTCGGAACCGGTACCTTGCGCCGCCGTTGGCGCCGTGCTGGTCAGGATCGGGTTTCGACATGCCTGCCCCCATCGGGGCGGCCCATATATAGAACGAGACTGTCAGGAGACACCACGATGAAGCCAAGCACCCCCACGGCGCTGCCGATCGATGCCGAATCGCCGCCCGCGCTGGCGCAGGACGCGGCCACGCCGCGCGTGCGCCGGATCCAGCGCACCGCGCTCGGGCTGTTGTTGATGGCCGGCGTCGTCAACTACCTCGATCGCTCCACGCTGGCGATCGCCACCCCGCTGATTCGCCAGGATCTCGGCTTCTCGGTGCCGCAGATGGGCCTGCTGCTGTCCGCGTTCCTTTGGGCCTATGCGTTCGCGCAATTGCCGGCCGGCATGCTGATCGACCGGCTCGGCGCGCGCGTCACGCTGGCCGCGAGCCTCGCGCTGTGGTCGATCGCGCAAACCTTCGGCGGCGTGGTCAACGGCTTCACGCAGTTCTTCGCGGCGCGCATGGTGCTCGGCGTGGGCGAGGCGCCGCAGTTCCCGACCAGCGCGCGGATCGTGCGCGACTGGTTCGCCAAGCACGAGCGCGGCTCGGCCACCGGCATCTGGAACAGCTCGTCGACGCTCGGCACGGCGATCTCCGCGCCGCTGCTGACGGTGCTGATGCTGAACCTCGGCTGGCGCTGGATGTTCGTCGTGATGGGCGTGGCGGGGCTCGGGCTGTCGCTGGCCTTTTACCTGCTGCATCGCGACCCGCGCCACGTGCAGTTGACGCAGCGCGAACGCGAATATCTCGACGACACCGAAGGCGTGGCCAGCACGCGGCCGACCTGGGCCGACTGGCGTCATCTGCTGCATTACCGCACCACCTGGGGCATGCTGCTCGGCTTCTTCGGCACGATCTACGTGCTGTGGCTCTACAACGCCTGGCTGCCCACCTATCTTCAGATGGAGCATCACCTGACCATCGCGCGCACCGGCTGGGTGGCCGCCGTGCCTTATCTGTTCGGCGTGGTCGGCAGCCTGTCGGGCGGCAAGATCTGCGACGTGCTGGCCCGGCGCGGCGTGTCGCAGATCAACAGCCGCAAGTATCCGATGGTCGCCTCGCTGTTCGGCATCGCGGTGTTCACGACGCTGACCGCGCTGACCGACAACACGGCGCTCGCGATCACCTTCATCTCGGTATCGATGTTCCTGATGTACATCTCGTCGAGCGCGGCGTGGGCGATGGCCTCGGTCGCCGCGCCGGCCAATTCGACGGCCTCGATCGGCGCGATGCAGAACTTCGGCGGCTATTTCGGCGGCGCGCTCGCGCCGGTCGTGACGGGCTTCATGGTGCAGGCCTCGCACTCGTTCAAGCCGGCGCTGTATGTCGGCGCGAGCGTGGTGGTGGTGGCCATGATCGGCTACTGGTTCCTGGTCGGCGAGCCGGTGCCGATGCGCGAGCAGGGCGCGGAGCGTTGAGGCGGCTGCGCTGTCGAATGCGTGACGCGGCAGGCTGAATCGGGCCCGCCGCGCAGTAAGATGAAAAAATCCCGCGCGAAGCGTTTCGCGCGGGATTTTTCGTTTGAGGCGTGTTGTGGTGAGGAGCGGTTCAGCGGCGGGATGGTTGCCGGTTCGGCCCACGCTCCAGGCTGCCGCTTCATCTCGCCGGCTTGCCTGACAGTTCGGCTGCCGGTCCCGTGCCGCCGCTTCAGCCCGCCAGCGGCGCTGCCGTGCGCAGTCGCCTGCGCGATCGCCGCATGCAGTTGCACACCGTCGCGCAGTTGCTCGCGCTTCATCCCGCCAACGGCGCCGGCAGCTTCAGATCGTAACGCTGCGCGCAGGCTTCCAGCGCCGGCGCGATCGCCGCATGCAGTTGCACGCCGTCGCGCAGTTGCTCGCGCTTGCGCGCGAGGCCGCGGTCGCCCGGCATCCGCACCGATGAAAAACCGGGGCGCGGCGGGTTGTTGCGGCAGGCGTCGGCGATCCAGTCCATCTGCCGCTTGAAATCGGCCTCGCCGCCGAACGCGCTCGGGTCGTACAGCGACAGGTGCACGGTCGCGCCCCAGCCCTCGGACGGATCGGCGCGGCCGAAGCCGGCCAGCCCGCCCGTCATCGCCTCGATCAGCAGCGCCATGCCGAAGCCCTTGTGGCCGAACGGCAGCCCGCCCAGCGGCAGGATCGTGCCGGCCGGCGTGGTGGCGAGCACGGCCGGGTCGCGGCTCGGATGGCCGTCGGCGTCGAGCAGCACGTCGTCGTCGAATTGCTGGCCGGCCTTGGCGAGCCGGCCGCTCATGCCGTTGGTGACGAGCGAGGCCGAGATGTCGATCAGGAACGGCGTGCCCGAGGTGGGGATGCCGGCGGAAATCGGGTTCGGCGTGAACACCGCGCGGGTGCCGCCGAACGGCGCGACGCTCTTGCCAGCCGGGTCCGAGCAGCCGAGCACGATCATGAAGCCGTCGGCGGTGGCGCGCTCCAGGTAGCTGGCGAGGCAGGCGATATGGTGGCTGCGGCGGATCACCAGCGTGGCGCTGCCGTAGCGGCGCGCGCGCTCGGCGAGCGTCTCGATGCCGGCCAGCACCAGCGACGGCCCCGGCAGGCGGCGGCCGTCCCACAGCAGCGCCGCGCCGCGGTCGGACAGCACTTCCGGCGCGCCCGAGCGGGTCATGGTGCCGCGCTCGATCTCGCCGACATAGGCGGCAAGCTGGGCGAGGCCGTGCGTGTCGTGGCCCATCAGGTCGCCGTCGACGAGAATCTCGGCGACGGCGCGCGCGTGCGGCGCGTCGAGCCCGGCGGCGGCGAGCAGCGCATCGGCGAAAGCCTGCAGTTCGGGAGCGGAATAACGGACGGCTTGAGTCATGGCGGAATCGGTGTGGTGAGGTCGATGAGGCGTGAAGGAGCCGGGCGGGCGCGCGGGAACAATCGGCCCGGCGATGCGGGGTGAGCGCCGGGCGGGTGGCGCTCGATGCCGCCGACACCGCCCGATCGAGTGGAAGCGTAAACGAACGCGTTCAGAGCGTCGCGCCCAGTTGCCACGGCACGAATTCGTTCTGCCCGTAGCCGTGGATTTCGCTTTGCGTGCGCGTGCCCGAGGCGGTGGCCAGCATGCGCTCGAAGATCCGCTGGCCGAGCGTGTCGATGCTGGCGTCGCCGGTGAGGATCGCGCTGCAATCGATGTCGATGTCCTCTGCCTGCCGCTGCCACAGCGCGGCGTTGGTGCCGAGCTTCAGCGACGGCGCGGGCGCACAGCCGTAGGCCGAGCCGCGCCCGGTGGTGAAGCACAGCAGGTTCGCGCCGCCCGCCACCTGGCCGGTGGCCGACACCGGGTCGTAGCCCGGCGTATCCATGAACACCAGCCCCTTGGCGCGCACCGGCTCGGCGTAGCGGTACACGTCGACCAGGTTGGTGGTGCCGGCCTTGGCCACCGCGCCGAGCGATTTTTCCAGGATGGTGGTCAGGCCGCCGGCCTTGTTGCCGGCCGACGGGTTGTTGTTCATGTTGGCGTTCATGATCCGGCAGTATTCCTCCCACCAGCGGATCCGCGCCATCAGCTTCTCGCCCACCTCGGGCGACACGGCGCGGCGCGTCAGCAGGTGCTCGGCGCCGTAGATCTCGGGCGTTTCCGACAGGATCGCGGTGCCGCCATGCGCCACCAGCCGGTCGACGGCCGCGCCGAGCGCAGGGTTCGCGGTGATGCCCGAGTAGCCGTCCGAGCCGCCGCATTGCAGGCCGACGATCAAGTGGCTGGCGTCCACCGGCTCGCGCCGCACGGCGTTGGCGCGCGGCAGCATCGCCTTGACGGCCTCCACGCCCGCCGCCACCGTGGCCGCCGTGCCGCCGCTGGCCTGGATCGTCATGGTTTCGAGCGTCGCGCCCGTTTCGATCGCCTGATCGCGCAGCAGCGCGTCGATCTGGTTCGTCTCGCAGCCGAGCCCCACGATCAGCACGCCCGCGAAGTTCGGATGCCGCGCATAGCCGCCGAGCGTGCGGCGCAGCACCGCGATCGGCTCGCCGTCGGAGGCGGTGCCACAGCCGAGGCCGTGCGTCAGCGCGACCACGCCGTCCACGTTCGGGAACGCGTCGAGCGCCTCGGGGCGGATGTCGCGGCGGAACTGGTCGGCGATCGCGCGCGCGGCGGTGGCCGAGCAGTTCACCGAAGTCAGGATGCCGATGTAGTTGCGTGTGGCGACCCGGCCGTCGGCGCGCACGATGCCGTCGAATTGCGCACGCGCGGCGGCGGCCTGCGTGGGCTTCGCATCGGCGCCGAACGCGCCGTCGCGCTCGAATTCGCCCATCGACAGGTTGTGGACGTGCACGTGCTCGCCGGCTTCGATCGCCCGCGACGCGAAGCCGATGATCTGGCCGTAGCGGCGTACCGGCGCGCCGGCGGCCACCGCGCGCCGCGCCACCTTGTGGCCGGCCGGGATCAGCCCGCGCACCGGCAGGCCCGCATCGATCGATGCGCCCGCAACGAGTTGCTGGCGGGCGATCACCACGTCGTCGTCGGGATGCAGCGTGACCACGTTCGGTTGGGGCTGCGCGGGGGCGGCTGCGCGGGTGTCGGTATCGGGGGTATCGAGCTTCATCGATGTCTCGTCTGGATTCGGGGAGTGGAGCGGGGCGGGGCGGGGCTTCGGCCGTGGCGTGTGTCTCGGGCACGCCCACTTCGTTGCACTTTATGCAGCGAAGCGATAAACGTCCAATCGAAGAATTGTTAGACTCGATTCCTTTCGGTTATCGCCGAGCGCGGGAATACCCTCATGGATCGCCATCGCCCCCAGCTTGCCGCCACGCTGCCGCCGAAGCTGCGGTTCCGGCACCTGCAGTTGCTCGAACTGCTGGGCCGCACCCGCAACCTGCGCGCGGCGGCCGAGCAGATGCACGTCACGCAGCCGGCCGCCACCAAGATCCTCGGCGACATCGAAACCATGTTCGGCGCGCGCCTGTTCGAGCGGCTGCCGCGCGAGATGCGGCCCACCGATCTCGGCCAGTTGGCGATCCGTTACGCGAGCAGCGCGATGGCCGATCTCGGCAAGTTCGCCAACGAATTCGTCACGCAGCAGGGCGGCGGCTACGGGCACCTGACGGTGGGCGCGATCTCGGCCTCGGCCGCGCAACTGGTGATCGCGGCGGTGCGCGAGATTCAACGGCAGCGCCCGCGCCTCGTCATCAAGCTGGTGGAGCAGAGCAGCGATCAGCTTGCGATCTGGCTCGAACAGAAGCAGCTCGACCTGATGATCGGCCGGCTGACCGAGCCGCGCCATCGCGCGATCTTCGATGCGGTGGAGCTGTCGGACGAGCCGGTGCGGGTGGTGGTGGGCTGCCACCACCCGCTGCTGAAGGCGCGCCGCGTGGATGTGGCCGATCTCGGCGCGTGGCCGTGGATTCTCTATCCGCCGCCCACCGCGATCCGCCAGTTGTTCGAGGAAACGTTCGCCGGCGCGGGGCTGGTCGCGCCGGTGGGCATGGTGGAGACGCCGTCGATCTTCTCGACGCTCGAGCTGCTGCAATCGACCGACATGGTGTCGTTGCAGCCGCAATCGGTGGTGCGCAAGTTCGTCGACGAGGGGTTGCTCGCGTATCTGCCGGTGGAGATTCGCCGCAGCATGAGCCACTACAGCGCGATCACGCGCAAGCACGAGGTGGCGTCGCCGCAGATGGAGGAGTTCATCGCGATTCTCAGGCGGCGCGCGCGCGGCGAGACGCAAGACTGAGCGAGGCGGCGCGGCGAACGCCGCGCGCGGAAAGCCGGTTGCTGGGCCGGCCCGCCGATTGTGGGCGGGCCGGTGCGCGATCGATCAGGACACGTTCGCGCTGCAGCTTGGGTACGGGGCCTTCTCGCCCTGCACGATCGGGCAGACCTTCAACGGCATCAGGTTGCGCACGCGTTGCAGCCACATGGCAGCGTCGATCGGCGCGGGCTTGGCCGCCTGCGGGCCGCGCTCGGCCCATTGCAGCGTGTACAGATCCTTCGCGCCCTTCACCACGGTGATCGCCGTGGTTTCGCTGTGGCCCGCGCTGGCGGAGGCGTTGCCGCAACTGACGACCATCGAGAACGCGTCGCTGCCGTTCAGCTTGCCGTCGAAGATGCCCTTGGCCGCGAAGGTTTGCGGGCAGGCCTTCTGGAAGCCGGCCGCGATGCTGGTGGCGTAGCTCTTGGCGTCCGCTTCGGGGTGCTTGGCGATGACGTTCTGCGCGCCTGTGAGCGTGATCATCTGCGACCAGTTCGCGTTGGTTTCGCCGGGCAGCACCCATTCGTGCGCGTAGTCGTCGCCGCGCGTGCCTTCGTAGATCGACACGAAACGCGTGGGCAGGCGGAAGTAGACGAGCTGGCTGTAGATCGGCGCGATCGTTGCGATCACGGGCAGCACCGGTTGTGCGGTTTGCGGTGCGGCGGGCGCGGGGGTTTGCGCGTGCGCGCCGGCGGCGAGTGTCAGGGTCAGCAGCGAACCCGCGATCAGCGCGGTGGATCGGATAGCACGCATGATGTCCTCGTGGATGGTGGGCGTCGATGTCGATAGCGTCGGATGCGCCATCTCTAGGCTGGCAATGTAGCGCAATCCTTGCGGATTGGTCGATGGTTTTACGCTCTGCAACATGTTTTGTTATCGAATCGACGCTGCAATGCGACATGCGCGTTCACAATCTTTCGGCCGTAGAAGACAGGGACGGGCGGTGGCGAAGCGGGTGCGAATGCACCTATGAATGATGCGCAGATTTCGTAGATGGTTGCGGGCGCATCTATTTTTATTTTGATTCGGATTTCGAAGTAAATGGCGGAGGGTGACGCATGGGAAAATGCGGCGCGCAGGCGAGCGGCGCTCGGGTAGCCGGGCCGTTGAACCGGATCGGTCGGCACCAGGCGATATCAGGGTCATGGAGCATAGCTGCTCGGAAAATCAAGATGTACGATGTCACGCGACTTGAATTCGATAAAATTGGCAGGCGGCAGTACGGCTAAACGAGGCTATTTACGGAGAGACAAGCCGCAGATGGTGCAATTCAATCTCATCGAACGATTCAAGTTATACGACAACAGACAATAGGAATAAAGAATGACTCGCCACCGTGCCCTGAGCGCCATCGCGGCCGCCGTTTCGCTGGCCGCCGCCCTGACGGCCGCGCCCGCCGCGCAAGCCGCCACCTACGCCTATGTATCGAACGCCGACAGCGGCACGATCTCCGTGTTGCGGCTCGATACCGGAACCGGCGCGGTGACGCCGGTGGAAACTGTGCCGGTGGGCGGCACGGTGATGCCGATGACGCTGTCGCCCGATCATCTGCGCCTGTACGCCGGCGTGCGCTCGCAGCCGTATCGCGTGCTCAGTTTCGCGGTGAATCCGCTCGACGGCCATCTGGTCGAACTCGGCCAGGCGCCGCTCGCGCACAGCATGCCGTTCCTGTCGACCGACCTGAGCGGGCGCTGGCTGTTCTCGGCCTCGTACGACGGCGCGCTGTTGGCGGTGAACGCGATCGGCGCGGACGGCGTGGCCGGCCCGGTGCGGCAGACCGTCCCGACCGGCCCGAAGGCGCACGCCATCCTGCCTGCGCCCGACAATCGCACGGTGTTCGCCTCGGTGCTCGGCGCGGACGCGTGGCTCAAGCTCGGCTTCGATGCGGGCAGCGGCGAGCTGACGCTCGAACCGAAGCCCGGCTATGCGCTGCCGCCGAAATCCGGCCCGCGCCATTTCCGCTTCTCGCCCGATCAGCGCTTCATCTACCTGATCGACGAACTCGACGGCAAGCTGCACGTGCTGGCGTTCGACCGCGATCACGACCGCGTCAGGCCGGTGCAGACCGTGTCGATCGTGCCGCCCGGTTTCGGCGACGCCACGCCGTGGGGAGCCGACCTGCATCTGACGCCGGACGGCCGCTTCCTGTACGCGTCGGAGCGCACCTCCAGCACGCTGGCCACGTGGCGCGTCGATCGCGCCACCGGCCACCTGACGCGGATCGCCACCACGCCCACCGAAAAGCAGCCGCGCGGCTTCGCGATCGATCCGTCGGGCCGTTATCTGCTGGCGGTGGGGCAGTTGTCGACCTCGTTGCAAACCTACCGCATCGACGCGCGCAGCGGCGCGCTCGCGCCGCTCGGCGAGACACCGGTGGGCAAGGGCGCGAACTGGGTGGAGATCGTCGATTTCGGCGGCTCGAACGCGGACTGACCGGCGTGATGGCCGGCGGGCGTCGCGCTGACGCAACGCTCGCCGGCCTGCTCAGCGGCTTTCATATCGACTGCGTAAGATCACGGATGGCCGCGCGCTCCGCCTCGTGCGAGGATCGCGGGCGACACGCTACCCAGGCCCCGGGCGCCGCCCGAACCGGCCAGCACCCGAGGCGCGCGAGCGACCCATCCGATGGAACCCTTTCCGAGCCTGATGACGCGCCGGCTCGTGCTGCGCGAACTGCGCGCGGCCGACGCGGCGGCGTTGTACGCCATCCACGGCGACGTCGAGGGCATGCGCTGGTACGGCGCGGACCCGATGACGATGCCCGCCCAGGCCTCGCGCCTGATCGATACCTACACCGCCTGGCGGATCGCCGGCAGCGGCCTGCGCTGGGCGCTCGAACGGCGCGAGGATCGCGCACTGATCGGCACCTGCGGGCTGTTCCGCTGGAGCCGGCCGTGGCGCAGTTGCGTGATCGGCTATGAGCTGGCGCCCGAGGCCCGCGGGCAGGGCCTGATGCGCGAGGCGCTGACGGCCGTGCTCGATCACGGCTTCGGCCCGATGGGCCTCAACCGCATCGAGGCGCGCGTGCATCCCGAGAACGCGCCGTCGTTGCGCACGCTCGATGCGTTCGGTTTCGTGCGCGAGGGATATCAGCGCGAGGCCGGGTATTGGGGCGGGGCGTTTCGCGATCTCGCGCAATACGCGCTGCTGCGCGGCGAGTACCGGCCGGCGCGGGCTTCGACGCGCGAATGCGAGCCGGCGGACGAGGTGTTGCGGGTGGTTTGATACGAGCGCCCTAACACCGGGTGTAGGTGGTCTGGCGCGCAGCATGCGGCCGCTTCATGCATCAACCTGCCCCCGCCAAGCCGAGCCGCGTTACGCCACCGCCTTCAACAGCCCGGCCAGCCGCTCGGTCTGCTCGGCCGACAACGCTTGCAGCGGGCGGCGCGGCGCGCCGACGTCGTGCCCTTGCAGCTTGAGCCCGGCCTTGACGGTGGTCGGCAGGCCGCCCTTCAGGATGAAGTTCAGCACCGGCAGTTGCCGGTAGAACAGCGCGCGCGCCTCGGCCAGCGCGCCTTGCTGCGTCGCGCGGTAGAGCGCCAGCGTCAGCTCGGGAATCAGGCACGGCGCGGCCGTGCACCAGCCCGTCGCGCCGGCGCAGAACGCTTCGAGCGCGAGCGGGTTGCAGCCGTTGTAGAACGGGATCTCGCCGTTCGACAGCTCGCGCAGCGTGTGCATGCGCTGGATGTCGCCGGTGCTTTCCTTGACCATCGTGACGTTGTCGATCTCGCGCACCAGCCGCGCGATCAGTTGCGGGCTCATGTCGACGCCGCTAGTCGCCGGATTGTTGTAGACCATGATCGGCGTGCCGACCGAGGTGGCGATCGCGGCGTAGTGATCGAAGATCTCCTGCTCGGCGAGCTTCCAGTACGAGATCGGCAGCACCATCACCGCGTCGGCGCCGGCCTGCTCGGCGAACCGCGCGCGGCGGATCGCGTTGCGCGTGGTCAGGTCGGAAATGCCGACCACCACCGGCACGCGTTTGGCGACCTGGCCGATCGATGCCTCGGCCGCCTCGTTCCATTCGTCCTCGCTCAAATAGGCGCTTTCGCCGGTGCTGCCGAGCGGGGCGATCGCATGCACGCCGCTGTCGACCAGGCGGTCGATGCCGGCGCGCAGCGCGGGGAGGTCGAGGGTGTCGTTCGCCGTGAACGGCGTGATCGGGTAGGCGATGATGCCGGCGAATTGCGGTTGGGACATGTGGGACTCCTGACTGACTGGCTATCGAGCGAATGGAATTAATCGTGGCTAAGCGGGGCGAATGAATCGGACAAGGCGTCGAGGCGTCGGCACCCGGTTTAGCCGAGGCAATCGGGGTGGTTGCGCAGCGCGCGGCGCGCGTAATAGTCGAACGTCACCGCGTGACGCTTGGGTGTCGAGGTCCAGTCGTGCGCCTCGGTGGCCAGCGGCGCCGCAATCGGCTGGATCGTGCCGGCCTGCATGGCGATCAGTTGCAGGCGCGCGGCGCGCTCTATCAGCAGCGCGAGCAGGCAGGCTTCCTCGACCGTCTTGCCGGTCACGAGCATGCCGTGGTGCGCGAGCAGGATCGCGCGCTTGCTGCCGAGCGCGCTCGAGATGATCTCGCCTTCCTCGTTGCCGACCGGGATGCCGGGCCACTTGGCCAGGAACGCGCAATCGTCGTAGAGCGGCGTCATGTCCATGTGCGACACCACCAGCGGCGTTTCGAGCATCGACAGCGCCGACACGTAGAGCGGATGCGTATGGATGATGCAGTTGACGTCCGGCCGCGCGCGATACACCCAGGTGTGGAAGCGGTTCGCCGGGTTCGGGATGCCCTTGCCGTCGAGCGTATTCAGGTCCTGGTCGACGCGCAGCAGGCCATCGTGCGTGATTTCGTCGAAGCCCTGGCCGAGCGGCTGGGTGTAGAACGTGTCGGCGTCTTCCGCGCGGCAGGTGATCTGCCCGGCCAGGCCCGAATCGTGGCCCCCATCGAATAGAATCCGGCAGGTGAGCGCGAGCTTCTGGCGCGGGGTCCAGCGCTGCTCGGCGAGTTCGGCGTTCATCAGCGCCTGAGAGCGGGCAACGATTTCGGACTTCGTGAGGTTCAGTGTGTCGGGCATGACGCGCCTCCTGGCGATCAATCATTCAAAGTGTGACCGACCTGCCGTGCAGGGCAGGAAGTTGACGGTGTGTAGTATATGACACGATGTGTCATTTCGGTTCGGGAAAATTTGGGGAAATATCGGTGCTCGCCATTCGTTTGAAAATGTTGCGCAAGCAGTTGGGCCTGAGCCTGCAGGATCTGGCGGACCGCACGGCGCTGACCAAGAGCTATCTGTCGAAGGTCGAGCGCGGCCTGAACACGCCGTCGATCGCCACGGCGATGAAGCTGGCCGGCGCGCTGAGCGTGGACGTGAACCAGTTGTTTTCAGTCGCGCAGGGCGAGGAGCCCGTGACGGTGGTGCGCGTGGCGGACCGCGTGCCGGTGGCGCAGGGCGGAGAGGACGGCGGCGACGCCGATCAGCCGCGCTACGCCATCCTCTCGCCGCGCGGCGGCCATGCGGGGCTGGTGCCGTTCATGATTTCGCCGCCGGCGGAATTCGAGGCGTCGGATTACAAGGAGCACGAAGGCGAGGAGTTCCTGTTCGTGCACCGCGGCAAGGTCGAGATCGATTTCGCCGATCACAAGGTGACGCTGTCGGTCGGCGATGCGGTGCACTTCAATGCGCGCATCCCGCACCGGATTCGCTCGTTGGGCGCGCAGCAGGCGGAGGTGCTGCTGGTGGTCGGCGCGGACAAGACGGTGTTGTCGAAGGCCGATTGAGATCGGTTGCGGCCGAGGTTGTCCGGCCGCGTGCGGGGCTGCTGATCGGACGGGTTGCGAGGCCCGTCGTGAGGGCGTTGATGAGGCCGGGCGCGAGGCCGTTCGCCATCTCGCCTGAGAGGCCGTTTCTCGCCGCAGGCAGGCAGCAGGCACGCACGCAGCACGCATGGCCGCCGGCCTGCGAGCCGGCGGCCATGCAGGTGGTTCAAACAACCCGCATCAGAACGTGTGCCGCAGGCCGGCCGTGACGGCCACCTGCTTGTCGGTCGACGACGGCGACAGCGTGTTGATCATCGCGTGCGACAGCACCGAGCCGGCCGGCGCGCCGTGCACGTTCTGGAACACGCCTTCCAGGTAGATGTCGGTGCGCTTGCTGAGTGCGTAATCGGTCTGCAGCATCGCGGTGTTCCAGCCCGGCGACGCGCCGTTGTAGGCGCCGCGCGTGTAGGTGTAGGCGCCCGACACGCTCAACGCCGGGGTCAGCGCGTACTTGCCGTTCACTTCGTAGTTGTCGAGGCGCAGCGTGCCGTTCAGGCTGCCCGCCGAGCTGTCGCCCGAGCCGAGATAGCTGCCGGTGCCGAACGAGAACACGCCGGTGGCGTTGTCGATCTGCGTGTGGCTCCAGACCAGGCCGACGGTGGCCGCGCCGAACGTGTAGTTGCCGCCGAGCGACCAGATCCGCTGGCGCTGCGAGACGAAGTTCGCGCTGGCGTCGCTCGACGTGATCGCGCCGGCCGCGTTGCCCGCGTTGCTGAACTGCAGGTAGCCGGCCGCGAGATTCACGGGGCCTTGCGCATACGACAGCGCGAAGCCGTACGCGCGGTTGTTGGCGAAGCTGCCGGCCTTGTTGCTGAAGCCGTACATGGTTTCGAACGTCAGGCCGTTCCAGGTGGGGCTCGCGTACTTCACGGTGTTGTTGACCACCACCGAGTTCGCGGCGAGGTTGTCGTTCTCGAACGGATGCGCGGCGATGCTGCCGCCCCAGGTGTTCAGCTCGGCGGTCAGCGGCCCGACCAGGTCGTTCATCACGTCGAACTGGCGGCCGAGCGTCAGCGTGCCGGCCTGGTCGCTCTGCAGGCCGACCCAGGCCTGCGAGCCGAACCCGTCGCCCGAGAACGCCTGCGCGCCGTTGTTGAGCAGGAAGCCCTGTTCGAGCTTGAACACCGCATGCAGGCCGCCGCCGAGATCCTCGCTGCCCTTCAGGCCGAACACCGTGTTCTGCGTCGAGCTGCTGTTTTCCTGCCAGGCGCTGTGGCCGAGCTGGTTGTTGGTGTACACGATGCCGGTGTCGATCAGGCCGTAGAGCGTGACGCTGCTTTGCGCATGCGCGGACGTCGTGACGGCAAACGCGCCGCACAATGCGGCGGCGATCAGGGTAGGTTTCATCGGATGTCCTCCAGAAGGGACGATAGGGAATGGCGGAATGCGAGACTGCGTTGCCGGATTGCCGAAATGACCGGTGGAATCATTGCGCGCGGTGGATGCGCGTAATCGATTCAGGTGAATCGACGCAAATCAAACGGCGCTGTGTGCCGCGCCCGGCAGGCTTGCCGGGCGGGCGTGGCGGCGTTCGTATGGCAATCGGGCAATGGGCCGCATGATAGGACGACGAAAATAAAAATGGCGTTGAAATACCCCGAGCGTGGTATTAAAAAAACAGAAACGATTTTCAGATTAATGATTGGGGAAATCGATTCGAGCGGATATTGACATTCTCGCAATGCGCTAAACGTGTGCAAATCGCATTCGTTGTCTTTCTATTGATTTAAATCTTTATTACCGATTGCTTTCGTCATTGCGGAGAGCCGGGGGCAATGCGATGATGGCGCGCCATGCGTTGCCGTTTGCGTAGCAATCCGCGCCGGCCGCGCCCCTTGATCGTCTGTCATGCACCGAAGGAGCGCACGCTTGCGTCCTGTCATTGTTCTCGCGTTGACCGTTGCGGCGCTGCTGTCCGCCTGCGCCGGCTCCGACACGCCGCGCATCCCGCAACCGGCGCCGGTCGTGCATCCGGCCGGCGCCACCGGCGCGCAACTGCTGCCGGCCGGCTATGTCTGCCAGGATTGCGCGATGGATTTCATCGTCACGGCGATCCGCCCGCCCGCGCACGGGCTGATGCTGGCGCGCGGCGGTTTCATGACGCCGCAGTCGCTGTGGCTGGTGGTCGATTACGACAGCGGGCGCATCACGCGGGTGGTCACGGCCGCCTCGCGCGACGCGGCCGGCAATTTCACCTTGCAGCGCGTCGCGCAGGAAGGCGCGGCGTTGAGCGAGGGGCAACTGCGAGGGATTCGTTCGGATGCCGATGCGATCTGGGGCGCGTTGCACACGATGCGCTCGACGTCGTCCACCGACATGACCTGGAGCCTTTATCTGATCGACGGCCGCGCGGTGCGCCACGAATTCGGCATCGGCCTGCCCGGCGAGGACGCCGCGAAGCTGGCCGACACGCTCGACAACGTGGTGCGGCAGCAGTTCGGCCGTTGAGCGGGCAGGGGCCGCCCCAGCACTTGCGCCGGGCTCGTTCGCGCGCCGACGGCCCATCCGGTTGAATGCCGCATCGCTTCGTCGACGTGGCGTGGAGGTGGGGGCATCTGCCCGAACCGAGCGAGCGCGACGATGATCGCCACGTACGCGCCGCTCTCGCACCGAAGTCGAAGGGCGGGGCGCCGGCAACAGGGGCGGCCGTCACCCGCACCATGCACCGGCGTTACGTCGTGCGGCCTTACTTCGCCGCCAGCGCGGCTTCCACCGCGGGATCGCGCCACACGTTGGCGGCCACGTCGAGCTTCTGCGGGATCAGCTTGACGCCGTAGAACGCATCGGCCACGGCCTGCTGCGAGGCGACGATCCTGTCGTTCACCGGCACCGCGCCGAACGGCACGCGCTTGAGCCAGGTTTCCACCAGCGCCGTGTCGAGGCCGACCTTCGGCGCGATGATCGCGGCCGTGTCGGCCGGATGCGCGTTGACCCACAAGCCCGTCTCGCGGATCTGCCGCAGCACCGCGCCGACGATGTCGGCGTGCGAGCCGGCGAAATCGCGGGTGGCCTCGTAGAAGTTGTACGACGCCACCAGCCCCGTGTAGTCCGACAGCGTGCGCACCTTCAGTGCGCTTTGCGCGGCGGCATAGTACGGGTCCCACACCACCCACGCATCGACGTCGCCGCTCTCGAACGCGGCGCGCGCGTCGGCGGGCGCGAGATACACGGGGTGGATGTCTTCGTAGCGCAGCCCGGCCTTGGTCAGCGCGGCCAGCAGCAGGTAGTTCGAGCTGGAGCCTTTCTGCAGCGCGATCTTCTTGCCGCGCAGCGAGGCCACGTCGCGGATCGGCGAGCCGGCCTTCACGAAGATCGCCTCGTTGTGCGGCGCGGGCGGCTCGGCGCCCACGTAAACGAAGCGCACGCCGCCGGCCTGCGCGAACACGGGCGGCGGCGCGCCGGTGTAGCCGAAATCGATGCTGTTGGCGTTGAGCGCTTCGAGCAGTTGCGGGCCGGCCGGGAATTCGAACCACTTGATCGCATAGCCGAGCGGCTTGAGCTTCGCGTCGAGCGCGCCCTGCGCCTTGACCACCGCGAGCAGGCCCGCCTTCTGATAGCCGATCCGCAGCACGTGATCGCCACCGTCCTGCGCCCAGGCAGAGGGGGCGGCGGTCGCGGAGATCAGCGTGGCGGCGGCGAACAGGGTAGCGGGAAGCCGGCGCGAAAGGCGGGCGAGGCGGGGCGATGCGAAGGACATCGGGCAATCTCCGGAGCGGCGCCGAACGGCGCGATTCATCGAAAACGGCGGCCCTCGTGCATCGGGGGCCGCCGCATTCGAAAAATCGTCGCACGGGCATCCGCGCGGACCAACCAAGCATTGCCGATATCAATATGACGGCGGCGCGACTATGGTTTTTAGCGCTTGCCGCGCGTGTTGCCGGGGGGATCGTCGGCCGGTTGCGCTTCGCCGCGCGCGGCTTCGTCGCTGAGCCGCTTGTCGAGGATGGTCGCCACGCGCCCGCCCAAATAATCGCCCGAGGCCGCTTCGAGCGCGCGGTTCATCTCGGCCTCGACGAACGTCGCCGACAGCGGGCGCAGCCGCCAGATCGAATCGACCAGCGCGGGCACGTCGGTGGCGGGCGGCAGCGAGCCTTCGTCGTAGCGGTCGAGCCGGCGCACCACCAGGTCCACCAGCACGCGCGCGATGGCATCGAAGTGCGGCCGCGCGATCGCCATCGCGTCCACCAGGTCGCGCACCGGAATGCCTTCGCGGGCCAGCGCGCCGGCCGCCTCGATCAGGCCCGGGGTCTTCGCGACGAACGACAGGCCGCGCCGTTCGAGCAGCCCGAGTTCGGTCACGCGCAGCAGCGAGGCCGGCGTCTGCGGGCCGAACAGCGACACCAGATCGGCCAGCGAATAGGTTTTCGGGCGCTCGTGCGACCAGCGTCCGCCGATCGCGTTCTCGAGGCCGAGAATCGAGCGCAGGTCGTGGCCATCGTCGATGGCCTTGATCAGATCCTGGATGTTCGACAGCGTGTAGCCGCGCGCGAGCAGATGGTTGATCACCTTGAGTCGCGCGACGTGGGTGTCGTCGTAGATGCCGACCCGGCCGCGTTTGCGCGGCGGCGTGAGCAGGCCGCGATCCTGGTACGCGCGCACGTTGCGCACCGTGGTGTCCGTCACGCGGGCCAGCTCGTCGACGGTGTACTCGTTGGAGATCGTGCCGTCGGAAGGCGGCTCGGCGGGAGAGGGCGAGGTCGGTGTCGGCATGCGCGGATTTTAGCGTGTGTGCGTGAAATCGTCGCGAAGTACGCGGTGCACTGCGGCATCGCGGCCGGCACCGGGCCGGATCGCGCGCGAGCGGCGGGCGTTGGCGCTGCCGGTATTTCGGAAATCGCAACGCGGGTTCGCGTGAGCGCTCGGGGACATAAGGGCCTGAAGAGGTACCAAAGTTGCCACTATGCGCGAGATCAAACTTTTGCGTAACGTCCTTCGATTTTTGCTTTATTAGGGAAAACGCAATATCAAGTTTTGTCTGTTTTTTCCGTAAACACCGGCAGCAATTCCCGTGCGCGCGAGCGCCATCAGCCCTGTCGACGGTCCGCCATGAACGCCCTGTTTTCCCGTTTTTCGATTCGCACGCGCCTTTATTCGACGCTCGCGCTGGCTGCCTTGATTCTCTGCGTGACGGGCGTGATCGGCCTGGCCGGCATGCAGAATTCGAACGACGCACTGAAGGACGCCTACGCCTCGCAACTGGCCTCGCAAACCGCGCTGGCCTCGGCGAACCTGAACCTGACGATCGTGCGCACCACGCTCGACCGCGCGATCCTCCACCCGGATCGTCCCGACCTGGCCTCGGTGCTGAACAAGGCCGAGTCGTATCTGGCGATCTCGGACCGCGCCTGGCAGGACTACAGCGCGCTGCCGCGCCACGAAGGCGAGCAGCAGTTGGCCGATGCGGTGGGCGTGGCGCGCTCGGCGTTCATCGCGCAGGCGATCCGGCCGATGATCGACGCGATGCGCAACGGCCATCCCGATCAGGCCGATCAACTGATGATGAAGACTTCCCCGGCGCTGTCGGTGGCGCTGAGCAAGGCCTCCGTCGAACTCGACAAGTACGGCATGGCGCGCGGCAAGACTGTTTACGACGGCGCGCAGAACAGCTTCTCGATGTTGCGCCTGGTGTCGGTGGTCACGATCGTGTTCGGCCTGGCCGCCTGCCTCGGTTGCGCGATCGGCCTGCACTACGCGATCTCGCGCCCGATCTCCGAGTTGCTCGAACACTTCCGCCGCCTGTCCGACGGTGACCTGACGCGCGAGCTGACCTGGACCTCGCGCGACGAAATGGCCGAACTGGTGACGGGCGTCACGCGCATGCAGCGCAACCTGGCCGACACGGTGCGGCGCGTCTCGCACGGCACCGAATCGATCGCCACGGCCACGCGGCAGATCTCGGCCGGCAATACGGATCTCTCGCAACGCACCGAGGAGCAGGCCGCCGCGCTGGAGGAGACGGCCGCCAGCATGACGCAACTGACCACCACGGTGCGCCAGAACGCCGATCACGCCCGCGATGCGCGCGAATCGGCCGACGACGCGAGCCGCATCGCCTCGCAGGGCGCGACGGTGGTGGGCGAGGTGATCGGCACCATGAACGACATCGATCGCAGCTCGCAGCGCGTGGCCGACATCATCGGCACGATCGAGGGCATCGCATTCCAGACCAACATCCTGGCGTTGAACGCGGCGGTGGAAGCGGCGCGCGCCGGCGAGCAGGGGCGCGGCTTCGCGGTGGTGGCGGGCGAGGTGCGCACGCTGGCGCAGCGTTCGGCCACGGCGGCCAAGGAGATCCGCGCGCTGATCGGCGAATCGGTCGAGCGCGTGGCGGCCGGCTCGCGGCTGGTCGGCACGGCCGGCAACACGATGAGCGAGATTCGCGAGGCCATCACGCGCGTCAATGACAGCATGGCGGCGATCGCCACGGCGTCCGACGAGCAGCGCGACGGCATCGAGCAGGTCAGCCGCGCGGTGTCGCAGATGGACGAGGTGTCGCAGCAGAACGCCGCGTTGGTCGAGCAGGCCGCGGCGGCTGCCGCGGCGCTGGAGGAGCAGGCCGACGGGCTGCGCGACGCGGTGCGCGCGTTCCGCGTGGCCTGAGGTTGACGTTGAGTGATGGTGAGTGATGGTGAGTTAAGGCAGGAAGCAAACAGGCGGCAAGCCCGAAGCGCGTGACGAATGACGCGCTGCCCTGTTCGGGCTTTATTCGGGCTTTAGCCGAGCCTCATTCGGCCGGTGCGATCCGGGCCGCCGCGCGCTCCGAGGCCACCACGATCAGTTTCATGGTCGCGCGCGTGGCGCCGACGAACAGCTTGCGCGCCGCGCGCGCATCGAAGCGCTCGAAATCCACCTCGGTCAGGATCACGCACGGCGCGGCCTGCCCCTTGAAGCGATAGATCGAATCGAGCAGCACGTCGCCGTCCTGATATTCGGGCGTGCCGAACAGGTCGTACTTGCCGGTGAAGCGGCGCACGCGGTGCGGCCCGAGCTGATCGAGCGGCGTGAATACCGAATGCTCGCGGCCGCGATACGACAGCACCGCGATGTCCTGCTTGCGAAAACCCAGCGACAGCGCCTGCGTGATGGCGCGCTTGGTGGCGTCGATGCAGGCCTCGCCGGTGACGTCGCCGTCGTCGTAGGCATTGAACGTCACGCCCGAATCGTCGAACGGGCTGCCCGATTTCAACTCGGCCGCGAGCGGCTCGAATTCCCCCACCACGTTGCGCAGGTAATGCAGCACGTCGCGCGGGCTGCGGTAGTTGGTCAGCTCGCGCAGCGTGACCCAGCCGTCGAACGGCACGTCGTCGCGCGAATAGAGCGCCTGCAGCGGATCTTCCAGCCACCACCATGCGCCGCCGGGGCTCAACACGCGGCCGAGCGCGGCGGCCCACGCCGGCTGGAAATCCTGACCTTCGTCGACGATCAGCACATCGACATGCCGGCGTTCCGGCACCGGCGTGTCGGCGAAGCGCGCCTCCAGGCGCGCGAACGCATCGGGTTCGCTGAAATCGGGCGTGTGGCCCGCGTCGCGCAACACCGAATCGCAGAACTGGTGGTAGTTGGCGATGGTCGCGCCGTCGGGCGCGACGCGCTTGATCGAATCGGCCAGCGGGCGGTTGAAGCACACATAGAGCACGCGCTTGCCGGCGGCCACGGCGTCGCGCATCACGCGCACCGCGAGCTGGGTCTTGCCCGAGCCGGCGGTGGCGATCACGCGCAGGCGGAACGGCTCGATCTCCAGCCGGCGCGCCCAGGTGGCGAGGCCGGCCGACAGCCGCGTGACGAGCGTGTCGGCCTGACCGACCAGCGCGCTGGTGTCGGGCGCGAGCGACAGCTCGTCGGACAGGAAGTGATGGATCTTGGCGGCGCTCGCGAACGGCGGTTCGTCCTCGGGCAGCAGGCTCGCGATCACGGCGGCGAGCTGGTCGCGGCGCGAGGCGTCGACGATCCGCTCGGGCGGCAGCCCGGCAATCGCCGGGTTCGCCACGGTGTGATCGGGGCAGTAGAGCAGCGCGTCCACGCCGTATTCGCCGGCGCCGAACGCGGCGGTCAGGCGGCGGTGCAGCGTTTCCTGCATGTGCGCGAGCTGGATCGCCACGTTGCGCTCGGTCTTCATGTAGACCTTGGCCAGCCCCTTCGGCGTCTCGCGCAGGAAGCCGGCCTTCTGCTCGACCAGCAGCACGCGGCCGGACGGGCTTACCACCACGAAATCGGCCTCGCCGAACACCGAGAAATGATGATCGGGGCGGGTCCAGTGGACACCGTGATACACGATGTACGCGGCGGGCAGCGCGTGTTCGAGCATCGCGAGCGTGTCGCGCTCGCGTTGCGCGGCGCCGGTGGCGGCCAGGCTTTGCCAGTCGTCGGGGATGATGCGGGCCATGAAGGGACTCGGAGGGGAGGGCGCCGGCTATTGTACGCAGGCGCATGGCCGGCGTGGCGGCCTGTCGCAGCGTGTTGCGGTGCTCCCCCGGTCTGCAATCCCGGTCAGCCTGGCGGTGCCGCCGCGTGGCGGCCCGCTGCGCGCATGACCGGGCGCGATGCCCGGCGCGCGCTCAACTGCCTGCGTTTAGGCGCGCGCGAGCCGCTTCGCCAGATCGGCGCAGAGCAGGCCGAGCCGGCCTGGCTTCTCGTAGCAGGCCACGTCGAAGGTGCGCATCACGTCGCTGATCTCGGCCTCGCTGGCCTGACCCGACAGCAGGGCGCCGGTCAGCACGAAAATCGGTGCGCCCGGGTTGTCCGAGGTGCGCACGGCGCGGATCGCCGAGATGGCGGGGCGGCCTTCCACCAGCCATTCGGTCAGCACGGCGTCGAACGCCTGGCTTTGCAAGGCATCGAGGAAGGTGGGCAGGCGCTCGAAATGCGCGGTGGCGAAGCCTTGCTCGTCGAGATGGCGGCACACGGCATCGGCGGCCACGCGGTCGGGATCGATCACGGCCACCAGCATCCGGTCGCTTTCGGCGCGGCGCGGGTAGATCTCGATCTTGTGGACGTCGTAGGCGCTTTGATAGAGCACGCCGGTGTGGCGCAGCACGCGCCAGCGGCCCTGATGCTCGTAGGCGACGAATTCGGGCCGCGCGCCCGGTTCGAGCAGCGCGCCGATCCAGACGGTGCAGGGGATTTCGGTCACGCCGGCGAACAGCACGGCGTCGTGCGCGCTCGCGCCGACCATGCCGGGGTCGAGCGACTGCGCGCCGAACAACTGCGCGGCCGGCTCGCCATAGGCTTCGGCGACCTTGCGGATCTGGGAGAGGGTCCAGGGGCTGCTGCCACGCAGCTTGCGATGCCCTTGGGAAAAACTGAGATCGAGAATGCGGCACAGCTCGGTGGTCTGCTGCCGTTTTCCTATGCCGTTGCGGCTCATCAACTCGCGCACGCGTTCGGCGACGGCGAGGGAATCCGTGGTCACTGCTTCGTTGGCCATGCTGCGGGTGCGATCGGGTCGAAAATGTTGCTGTACGACGTTTGGGTCTGACGGACGAAGCCGCTTGTAGTAGAGCGAGCCGACCGGCCACGCACGCAAACGTTAACTTTACCGCAAATTGGAAAGTGCTCCGCCGACATTTACACCGGCGGATGAGAAAGCTGTAACCAAACTTTGCCGGATGTCGCGTCGGGCGCGGATTCCAGTCGATCGTGAAGTTTTGTGTAAACGTTTCCGGCGGCCGCCTGACGCCCCCGGTCAAGCGGTTGAGCGCGCGATCCGGCCGGCTCCGGCGCCGGTCGCGCGAGGCATTGCGAGCGTTGGCACACGTCGCACGGGACGCAGCGTGCCACGGCTGTATGACGGTGTATGGCGTGCGGTTGTCGTCGGCATGCGCGCCGCCCTTTTTCGGACGCATAACGGTGCGCACCGCCGCCGGTAGAATGGCGCGCCGGTTTGCCATTTTTGCCCGATCGGCTTCGTCGTCACTGATTCTCCTAACGCCCGCATGACCACCACCTATCCACTCCATCGCGCGTTTTCGCGCGCCGATGCATCGTTTCCCGCCGAGGCCGACGTCGTGATCGTCGGCGCCGGCATCATGGGCTGCGCCGCCGCCTACTATCTGGCGCGACGCGGCCTGAAGGCCGTGGTATTCGACAAGTCGCGCATCGCGGGCCAGCAATCCACACGCGCCTGGGGCTTCGTGCGCCAGCAGGGGCGCGAATCGGCCGAGGTGCCGCTGATGATGGCCGGCATGCGAATCTGGGAAGGGCTTGAACAGGAGCTCGGCGCGGACCTCGAATGGCGGCAGGGCGGCTGCCTCTATCTGGCCGACAACGACGAAGATCACGCCACCTATACGGCCTGGCTCGACACGGCCCGCGAGCACGGGCTCGATACGCGCATGCTGTCGCGCGACGAAGTGGGCCGCCACGTGAACGGATTGTCCGCGCCGGTGAAGGGCGGCCTGTATACCGCCACCGACGGCCAGGCCGAGCCGCGGCGCGCCGCCCCGGCCTTCGCCGCGAAGGCGATCGAGCTGGGCGCGCGCTTCTTCGACGGCTGCGGCGTGGCATCGATCGACACGGCGAATGGCGCGGTGACGGGCGTGGTGACCGAGCGCGGTTTCGTGAAGGCCACGCGGGTGATCTGCGCGGCCGGCGCGACCAGCTTCCGGTTGCTCGATGGCGTGGGCATCCGCCTGCCGCAGCAAACCGTGCGCGGCACCTGCATCCGCACCAACGCGCTGCCGGCCGTCTCGGCCGCGACGATCTGGGGCCACGGCCTCGGCATCCGCCAGCGCGCGGACGGCGCGATCAACCTGGCCGACGACATGACCGTCGACCTCGATTTCACGTTCGGCCATCTGCGCGGGCTGTCGATGTATCTGCCGGAGTTCTGGAAGCATCGCGAGAAGTTCCGCGTGCGGGTGGACGGCGCGCTGCTGGCCGACCTGCGTCGCCGGCTGTCGGGCGGCTACGACGCGATCGAGCCGCGCGATCCGCAGCCGCGCCCGAACCCGGCGCAGGGGCCGCGCGCGCTGGCGCGGCTCAAGGCGATCTTCCCGGCTCTGGCCGCCGCGCAGGCCGTGGAAACCTGGGCCGGCCTGATCGACGTGCTGCCCGACGGCATCCCGGTGATCGATGCGCCCGACGCGGTGCGGGGCCTGGCGATCGCCACCGGCTTCTGCGGCCACGGCTTCGCGATGGGGCCGATCGTCGGGCGGCTGCTGGCCGAGATCGTCGATGCGGGGCAGCCGTCGCTCGATCTCGGCGCGTTCCGGGCCCGCCGTTTCGCCGATGGCACGATGACGCGGCCGCGCAGCATGCTGTGAGGCCGCCGCGGCGGGGGAGACCGTGCCGTTTCGGCGGCTCCGGCCGATCGTGCCGTGTCAGCCCGCAGCCGGCCTCGCGCGCCGGCGGCAGCGGCCGCCTCGCCCCGCGCATGGCGCTTGGCAAGCCGCGCGCTTGTCGGCATGATGCTGGGCCAGACCCCGCCGCGCTGTGCCAGCTCGTGGCGGGTACACCGAAGGAGCGCAGCGTTCGCTGCATCGATGAATCACTCGTGCCGTCCCCTTTTTCCCGGCGCCGCGCGCCTTGCGCGTCCGGCGCCGGCCGTGTCGCGTCGTTTTGTGGCGGGGCCGGCGGGCCGGCGGGAGCGCGCGGCGGCCGTCTTCGCGGCGTTGGCCGCGGCCCTGGCGCTGTCGCTGGCGGCGCGCCCGGCGCGGGCCGACGGCGTCGATCTCGCGGCGTCGCGGTTCCAGTCGATGCTGAGCTGCGCGCCTAACGCGCACTGGCCGTCACCGGCCGAGCGTACCGCCTGGCGTGGCGCGGGCATGGCGTTCGTCGGCTATGCGCATGACGGCAGCGTGGTGGTGGACGCCGGTCGCGACGCGCCGGCCGATCGCTGGGAGGAGATGCGCGTGCGCTTTCCGCGCCCGGTTGCGATCGAGGGCTTGCCCGTTACCCAACTGCATCTGTCGCGGCAGCAAAGCGGCGACACCGAAGCCGATTACGACTTGACCGTCTACGCCGAAACCACCGGCGAACTGGCCGCCTTCGCCGCCGCGCGTCGGCTGGTGCCGATGCCGTCGGCCGTGCCGGCCGGGCTCGACATCGGCAACAACATGGAAGACGGCCACGCCGCGGGCTTCCACGCCAGCTACCTGCACTGGGCCGCACCGCTCTCGAAGCTGCAGGCCGAGGCGCTGGCCGAGCCGGGCAGCACCTATCTGCCGGGGGCGCACCGCTTGCCGTCCGCACGGTTCGCGGGCGCGCTGGCCGGGACGACCGGCCGTTTCGCGTTCGGCTGCGTGGTGTTCGGGCCGGACGTCACGCCGATCGACGGGATGTAGACGTTCCGCCGGCAGGCCGCGCACGCGGCTTGCTCGGGCGGCCGCGTGCCGGGCGTGCGTCATGCCCGCTCAACCGGATGCGGCCACAACATGTGGCGTCGCAACACCCGGCGGCGCGGGCACCGATGCGCATCGGTCCATCCGCCTCAATGCAAAACGACACAAAAATTGACGATGACGTGTCAACACATGCGGCAAGCTGCGCGGCATCTCAGAAGTTAAAAACATCGTGTCGTGTTTGCCAAAATCCAGACAAAACTCGGTACCATTCCAGCGTTTTTTGCACGATCCGAGAGCCATGAAAGTTCGAAATGCGAGTCTGTGGGCGCCAGCCGGCATGCGGCGCTGGGCCACTGCGGCCAGCGCGCTGTCGCTCGCGATCGCGGTGCGGCTGTCCCTGCATCCACTGCTCGGCCCGATCATGCCCGGCACCGCGTTCGCGATCGCGGCCGTGCTCGTCGAATACTATCTGGGCCTCGCGCCGGCGCTGACGGTCATGCTGCTCGGCCTCGCGATCGCCGATTTCCTGTTCGTGCCGCCGTACTGGTCGATCGATGCGGTCGCCACGATCACGCGTGGCGACGTGGTGCTGCTGGTGTCCTATCCGCTCATCACGCTGCTGGTGATCGTGCTGGTCGAGCGGCTGCGCCGCGCGCAGTATCGCGCTCAGCTCGTCACGGCGGTGGCGCAGTCGCGCTACGAGATGCTGCTGCGCCAGGACAACGAGCGCGCGCTGGCGCGCCGCGCCGTCGACGAAACCCACCGCCTGCTGCGTCACCTGGCGCAGCACCAGCAGGACCTGATTCTCATCAAGGCGCTCGCGCGCGACGCGATGCAGCGCGCGCAGGTCGGCCAGAGCGTCGATGCGCCGCTGCCGTTCGACGGCGAGGTCGCCCCCGGCCGGCTGTTCCAGGAAGTGCATCCCGACGATGCGACGCGCGTGTCGCACACGCTGTCGGCCGGCAGCCATCGCGTGCGCATGCAGGTGTCGGCGCAGGCCGGCGATTTCCGCCTGACGCAGTGCGTGTGCGAGCGCTTCACCACGCACGCCGGCGATTTCCTGGTGCTGCGCACGACGCCGCAGGAGGCTTGAGATGAACGCGAACGACATCGGCCAGGCTTCGCGCCCGTCGGGCGCCGCGCCCATCTTCAACGAAGGCGATGGCCACGCGGTGCTGCTGCTGCACGGGCTGTCCAGCTCGCCGCTCGAACTGCGCTATCTGGCGCGTTATCTGCACGACGAAGGCTTCACGATCAGCGCGCCCGTGATCGAGGGCTACAGCGCCGGCTCGACCGAGCTGCCGATGGAGCGCTGGCTGGAGGGCGCGGTGCGCGAGTACGACGCGTTGGCCGCGCGCTACGAGCGCGTGTCGATCTGCGGGCTGTCGATCGGCGGCGCGCTCGCGCTGCGGCTGATCCGCGAGCGGCCGGGCGCGCAGGCGCTCGCGCTGCTGTCGCTGACGCTGACCTACAACGGCTGGGCGATCCCCTGGTATCGCTTCATCCTCGATCTGGCGTATTACACGCCGCTGCGCCATCGCTATCGCTACCGCGAGGCCGAGCCGTTCGGGCTGCGCAACGAGGCGCTGCGCGCCAAGATCGCGCGCGCGATGGAGCGCGATTCGTTCAGCGAGGTCGGCCCGTCGGAAATTTCGCTGCCGGCGCTGCACCAGGCCAACCGGCTCGCGCGTCAGGCCAGCAAGGACGTGGAAAGCATCGAGAACGACACGCTCGTGATCCACGCGATCGACGACGAAACCTCGAGCCCGCGCAACCCGAATTCCATCATCGACCGGATCGGCGCGAGCTTTTTGCGCACCATCTGGCTCGACGATTCGTATCACATGATCACTTCCGATAACGAACGGGAAATCGTTGCGCGCGAAACCGCGCTGTTCCTGCGTGAGAGCGAGATTGCACACGGCGCCGGCGCGGGGTCGCCGCCCGTCGTGTCGAAAGCGCTCGCGCGGCGGCTGCGTCAGCTCGCGGCGGTAGCCCGCAAGACCAAATAAATGAAGCCAGTTTCGATTCCCGCGAAGGCCGCCTGCGCGGCCGCCGTCATGTTGCTCGCCTCGCACGCGCAAGCCGATTCGGATACCGACGCCACCGCCAGCGCGTCGCCGTGGAAGATCACCGTCGGGCCGGGCGTGTACGTCGCGCCGCAATATCCGGGTTCGCGCCACCTGAAGGCCTATCCGTTCCCGGCGCTCGACATTTCCTACCGCGACCGCTTCTTCTCGCAAGGGCCGGACGTGCTCGGCTGGAACGTCGTGTCGAACCCGAACTATCACCTCGGCATGGCGGTCAGCTTCGACTTCCAGTCGCGCGACGCGAAGGACGACCCCCGGTTGCGCGGGCTGCCCGACGTGCACGACGGCCCGAAGCTCAAGCTGTTCGCCGACTACACCGTGTGGGCGTTCACGGGCGCGCTGGCGGTGTATCGCGACGTGGTCGGCTACGGGCAGGGCACCACGGCGAGCGCCGATCTGTATGCCTCGCTGCCGCTCAAGGGCTGGCTGTTCTCGATCGGGCCGGGGCTGACCTGGGCCAATGGCGCGTACACGCGCACGCTGTTCGGCATCTCGCCGGCCGAGAGCGCATCGTCGGGGCTGCCGACCTACGGGACCGGCTCGGGCGTGCGCGACGTGCACCTGAATTTCTACATGACGCACGACTTCTCGCGTCACTGGGTCGGCACCCTCAATTCCACGCTCGGCCGCCTGCAGCGCTTCGCGGCGAACAGCCCGGTGACCGAGCGGCGTACCGAGTGGACCACCTTCGCCTCGCTCGGTTACCGGTTCTGAGCCGGGGCGCGGGCGGAACCCCGCGCGCCGCAGCAGCGGCGGAGTCGGCCAATCGCCGGTAGCATGTGGCGTTGACGCGCGTGGCGCGGGCGCGGCGATCCGCACGGCCCGCGTCGTGCGCCCGGGTTTTGCGCCTTTCTCCTTTCTCGGAACCACCGACCGCGATGAACGACTCCCTTTCCCTTGGCCGCCTGCTCGCGCAGGCGCACACGCACCACACGCAGATCGACACGCTGCCCGAAGGCGTCACGCCGGCCGACGCGAATGCGGCCTACGACCAGCAGCACGTGCTGATCGAGGCGCTCGGCGGCGCGATCGGCGGCTGGAAGGTCGGCGCGAAAACGCCGGACGGCCCGGCGCAGGCCGCGCCACTGCCGGCGCACGGCGTGACGCAGGGCGATACCTCGGTCTACACGGCCGACGCGGGCCGTCCGTTCGGGCTGGAGCTGGAGATCGCGTTCCGGCTCGGCCGCCGCTTCGAGCCGAGCGACACCGCCTATTCGGACGCCGAGGTGCTCGGCGCGATTGCGGGGGTGGGCGCGACCATCGAGGTGGTGGGCAGCCGCTTCGCGAAGCATCCCGACGTCGATCGTCTGGCCCAACTGGCCGACCTGCTGAGTCACGCGGCGCTGGCGTCCGGCGAGTTCGTGCCGTATCGCGACGACCTGCCGTTCCTCGCGCCGTCGCTGTCGTTCACGTTCAACGGCCTGCCGCTGTTCGCCGGCACGCCGGGCAACCCGGCCGGCGACCCGCGCCGGTTGCTGCCGTGGCTCGTCAATCACGTCACCGTCGCGCGCCGCACCGCCATCACGCCGGATCAGATCCTGACCACCGGCACCTACGTGGGCCTCGTGCGCGCCGCGGGCAGCGGCGTGGCGATCGGCGAGATCGCCGGGCTGCCGCCCGTCACGCTGACGATCGCCTGATCGTCCGTCCGCCGCTATCGCATCGTCTCGATAAGCATTGCAGCAATTCGGATTTGGCTTGCGCGCCGGTTTGATTACCATCGGCGCTCCGGCCGGCCGCTTCCGGCGGGCCGCCGCGTTACCGCAAACCGAACCACGGATACCAACACGACGATGCGACACGGGCACCCGAATTTCCCCAGCGACGATTCCGATCTGACGGCGCCCGGCGCGGCGCGCCGCGACTGGCTCAAGGCGGTGGCCGCCGCCGCATTGGCGCTGGCCGGGCCGGCCGCGATCGGCGCGGGCGGCCTGGCCGCGCTGGGCGCGAGCCGCGCTGCGCTCGCGGCCGGCGATACGACGCTGCGCATCGGCTATCAGAAGTACGGCAATTTCGTGGCGCTGAAGGCACGCGGCTCGCTCGAGAAGCGGCTCGCGCCGCAGGGCGTCACGGTGCGCTGGATCGAATTCGCGGGCGGCCCGCAACTGCTCGAAGGGCTGGCGGCGGGCGCGGTCGATATCGGCACGGTGGGCGAGACGCCGCCGATCTTCGCGCAGGCCGGCAAGGTCGATTTCGTCTATATCGGCGCGGAGCCGCCGGCGCCGAAGGGCGAGGCGATCGTCGTGCCGCACGATTCGCCGATCCGCCGCGTGGCCGACCTGCGCGGCAAGAAGGTCGCGCTCAATCGCGGCTCGAACGTTCACTATCTGCTGGTCAAGGCGCTGGAGGCCGCGAAGCTCGACTATCGCGACATCCAGCCCGTGTACCTGGCGCCGGCCGACGGGCGCGCCGCGTTCGAGCAGCACGCGATCGATGCCTGGGTGATCTGGGATCCGTACCTGGCCGCGGTCGAGCGCCAGACCGGCGCGCGCACGCTGCGCAACGGCGAGGGCCTGGTCAGGAATACGCAGTACTACCTCGCGAGCCGCGCGTTCGCGAACGCGCACGCGGACCTGGTGCACGCGGTGCTGGCCGAGATCGATGCGACCGACGTGTGGGCGCGCGACCATATTCCGGCGCTGGCGGCGCAACTGTCGCCGCTGGTGGGGCTCGATGCGACCACGCTCGAACTGGCGCTGGGCCGCGCGAGCTATCAGGTCGAGCCGATCACCGACGCCACGCTGGCCTATCAGCAGCAGATCGCCGACGCGTTCACGGCGCTCAAGCTGGTGCCGGGCAAGCTCGACGTCACGCAGACGCGATGGGCCGCGCGCTGAGCGTGGCGGGGGCGGTTTGCGCCGCCCGCTTTGGTGCCGATTGATCGTTGCGCCTGCAACGAGATGGCATGAACCGACATGGCGCGCAGCCGGCTGCGCGCCGAACCTCAGGCGCCAAACCTCAGGTGCCGGCCGGCACGGCCTTGCGTGCCGCGAAATCCCAGCGCAACGCCTGTTTCGTATCGACGCGCACCGGCAGCAGGCCGGCGTTCCTGAACGTATCGGCGATCTGTTGCTGCTCGCCGTAGTTGGCCGGCAGCACCGCGCGCACGAGGTAGCTGCGGCGCGCGTTGGCGCGTGCGATGGTGGCGGCGTCGAGCCCCCAGATCGGCGCGAGCACGGCCGCGGCCTCGTCCTGATGCGCGCGCAGCCAGATGCTTTCCTGCGTCAATGCGTCGAACAGCGCCTTCACCACGTCGGGATGGGCGGCCGCGTAGTCGGTCGAGGCGAGGTAATAGCGCTGGTACGAGGCCAGCCCGTTGCCGTCGGCCAGCACCTTGACGTCGGGGCGGCGATCGACCGATGCGACGTACGGGTCCCACGTGATCCAGGCCGCCACGCTGCCGCGCTCGAACGCGGCGCGGCCGTCGGCCGGCGTCAGGTAGTGGACGGACACGTCGGCGGGCGTCAGCCCCGTCTTGGCCAGCGCGGCCAGCAGCAGGTAATGGCTGCCGGCGGCCTTGGTGGTGGCGATGTCCTTGCCCTTGAGCCCGGCCAGCGAATCGATGCCGCTGTCGCGCTTGACGACGATCGCCTGCGCGGACGGCGACGGCGCTTCCTGCGCCACATACACGAACCGCGCCTGCGCGGCCTGCGCGAACACCGGCACCGTATCGGCCACGTCGGCGCTGAAATCGACCGCGCCGATGTTGAGCGCCTCGGTCAGCGGCAGGCCGCTGGCGAACTCGTGCCATTCGACGCGCGTCTGCAGCGGCGCGAGCGCGCGGTCGAGCGTGCCGCGCGCCTTCAGCAGCGTGATCAGCGTCGACGATTTCTGATAGCCGATGCGCAGCACGTTGGGCGCGGGCTGGGCGGCGCGCGCGAACGGGCCGGCGGCGGACAGCGTCAGCGCGAGCAGGGAACGGGAAAAGGCGCGGCGCGTGAGTCGGGACATGGAGCGGATTCCTGGAGCATGAGCGGTCAACGAATCCGCTAACGTAACGGTTTCGGCTGCTGCAGCGAACCGATCATTTCAGCTATCGATATCCGCGCGCGGACTATTCACGCGCCGTCAGATATCGACCTGAAACCCCTTCCAGTTCAGCATGTGCTCGCGCAGGTCGAACACCTCGCCGTCGGCGGCGAACGTGCCGTCGCCGCGATGATGGAGCACGCGCCGTTCCTCGCGCGCGTCGTCCACGGCGGCGGCCACCGCGCGCAGCACGAACAGGTCGTGGCGCTCGGCGAGCGTGTCGTCTTCCACCACGCACTCGATGTTGTACAGGCAGCCGGCCAGGCGCGGCGGCGCGACCCGCTTCGACGGCCGCGCGGTGAGGCCGAAGCGCGCGAACTTGTCGACGGCCGCGCCGCTGCAATTGCCGATGTCGACCACGGTGCGCACCCAGTCCGCGCCCGGCACCGCGAGCACGCATTCACCCGTCTCGCGCAGCGCGGCGTGGCTGTGGTCCCACGGGCCGACGATCGCGCCGATCAGCGGCGGCGCGTGGCGCATCACCATGTGAAAGCCCATCGTCATGACGTTCGGGCGTTCGCCGTCGTGCGTGACGACCAGCACCACCGGGCCGGATTCGAGCAGGCGGTAGGTTTTCGACGGATCGATCTCGCGCAGGGCGGGTTGGGCGGGCATCTCGGGAGCCTCCATCGGGGTAGCGCGGGGGACGCGCCGGTTGGGTCCGCCGATTGTCGCGTAGTGTGCTCGATGGCGCAGGGGCCGTGCGCCGATGGGTCGGACGGTCGGCGAGTCGGCAAGTCAGTAAATCAGTAGACCAGTGGATCGGCGGTTCGGCCGGCCGCCTCGCAGGCCCACCGGCCGACTGGAAAACGCATGCCCGTGGATGGTGTACATTGGCGCGACCTTCACTCGTCAGCCTCCGCCGCCCCCGATCATGAACGCCCGAAGCGCCCGCCCGGCCAGGGCGCCGGACCCGAAAACCGACGTACGCATCTGGCGCGCGCCCGAGCTGGCCGCCGACCTGCTGCACGGCGATTTCCACGATTTCTCCTACGACGTCCACACTCACGACACGGCCTGCTTCGCGCTGATCACCGAGGGCGCGATCCGGATCCGCATGCATGGCAGCGAGTTCGTGGCCAAGGCGGGCGACCTCTACGCGATCGACGCCGACGCGCCGCACGCCGGCTGGCCGGTCGACGCGAGCGGCTGGCGGCAGCGCACCGTCTACGTGCGCACCGAGCATCTGCGCTCGCTGCTGGCCGACGGCGGCGCGGCCGAGCGCGGCGCGGCGATTCGCGGGCCGATCATCGGCGACGCGCGGCTCAACGCGTTGTTCTGCCGCGTGCATCGGGATTCCGAGGTGCAGGCCGATGCGCTGCGTCGCGAGGAGCGTTACCTGCGGTTTGTCGCGCGCCTGTTCGAGCGGCACGTGCACGAGCCGCTGGTGCCGCGCCAGGCCGGCGCGGAGCCGCAGGCGGTGCGCATCGCGCGCGAATTCCTCGATCACCGGCTCGACAGCCAGGTGCATCTCGACGAGATCGCCGGCGCGGCCGGGCTGCCGGTGTTCCGGCTGTTTCGCGCGTTCGAGCGGCATCTCGGCATGACGCCGCATGCCTATCAGCGGCAGGCGCGGGTGCGCTCGGCGATCGCGCTGATGCGGCTCGGCCGGCCGCTCAGCGAGGTGGCCGCCGCCACCGGTTTCGCCGACCAGGCGCATCTGACGCGTTCGTTCCGCCGCATGATGGGCGTCACGCCGGGCGTGTTCCGCGATGCGGCGCTCGGGCGGCGGCGCGGCGCCTGAGGCGCGCCGCCCGCTGGCTTCGACTCCGATCCGCCTACTTCAACAAACCGAGATTCGCGACGATCTTGCCGATCGGTTTGCGCGCGCCTGCCAGCGCGACGCCGACATAGCGCAGCGTGGCCGTGTCGACCAGCGCCACCGCGTCGCGGAACGCCGAATAGTCGGTGGTCTGCTGGCCCTGCACCGGGAAATCCACCACGTCGCAGCCGGCCGCCACGGCCTTGTCGCGGATCGCGGGCAGCGCGTCGGCGTCGGCCGCCAGCACGGCGATGCCGATCGGGATCAGGCCCGGATGCGCGATGCCGCCGGCATCCACCAGCGGCGGGCCGACCAGGGCCGGGTGGCGCTGGCCGATCGTCAGCGCCAGCACGGCGGCGGCGTTGGCCGCGCGGCCCGGCGGCAACTGGCTGTCGACCACGATCACGCAGCGCTCGGGCGAGACCGGGGCGGCGGAGGCGGTTGGGGTGGCAGAAGAAGGGGAAAGGTCCTGCGTCATGCGGATGTCCTCCGGCTATCGATGAGGACCGCATTATTCGGGCGGGCGCGGCGGGTGTCTTGAACGCCATTGCACCGGCCGCCGAGCCGCCGCTTTCGTCCCTTTCTCTGCTTTGCCGTTTTGCCGGCACGGCGCGCCTCAGCCGGCCCAGAGCTGCCAGAGCAGCGCCACGTTCAGCACGAGGATCAGCGCGGTGCTGGCCCAGGTCGCGGCCAGCACCGCGCCACGCACGCGCCAGCGGCCCATCAGTGCCGGGTCGGACGCGAAGCGCACCAGCGGAATCACGGCCAGCGGCAATTGCAGGCTCAACACCACCTGGCTGGCCACCAGCAGTTGCGCCGAGCCGTGATCGCCGAACGCCACCACGGCGGCCAGCGCCGGGCCGATCGCCAGCGCGCGCGTGAGCAGTGCGCGGCGCGTGGCGGTCATGCGCAGCTTCAGGAAGCCTTCCATCACGATCTGGCCGGCCAGCGTGCCCGTCACCGTCGAGTTCAGGCCGCAGGCCAGCAGCGCGGCGGCGAACAGCAGGCTGGCCCAGTCGCTGCCGACCAGCGGCGCGAGCAGGCGGTGGGCGTCGGCGAGGTCGTCGATATCGGTGTGGCCGCTCGCGTGGAACACGGCGGCCGCCACGATCAGCAGCGCCGCATTGATCACGAACGCGAAGCCGAGCGAGCCGAACGTGTCGTAGCCGACGCCGCGGATCGTGTCGGCGATCGCCGCGTCGCGGTCGTCGCCGGCGGGCGGCACGTGGCGCTTGACCAGCGCCGAGTGCAGATACAGGTTGTGCGGCATGACCGTCGCGCCCACGATGCCGGCCGCGAGCCAGACCATCCCCGCGTTGCGCACCAGTTCCGGCGAGGGCGCGAAGCCGCCGAGCACGGCGAGCCAATCGGGCCGGGCGAGCGCCACTTCGGCGACGAAGCACAGCGCGACGAACAGGATCAGCGCGGCGACGCAGATCTCGAGCGTGCGATGGCCGCGCCGCTGCAGCGCCAGCATCGCGAACGTGCCGACCGCCGACATCAGCACGCCCGCCAGCAGCGGCACGTGCAGCAGCATTTGCAGCGCGACCGCGCAGCCCACCACCTCGGCTACGTCGCAGGCGATGATGGCCGCCTCGGTGGCGAGCCAGAGCACGAACGTGGTGCGCGGCGCGAGGCGCTCGCGGCACAGCTCGGCCAGATCGCGCCCGGTCACCACGCCGACGCGCGCTGCCACCCATTGCAGCAGCACCGCGATCAGGCTGGCCAGCGCGACCACCACCAGCAGCCGATAGCCGAACTGCGCGCCGCCCGCCAGCGCCGTGGCCCAGTTGCCGGGGTCCATGTAGCCGACCGCCACCAGCGCACCCGCGCCGGCGAAGCGGGTCCACGGCGTCGGCGGGCGAAGCCTTGGCGCGGGCGAGGGAAGGGAGGGCATCATCGGATCGGACATGGGTTCGGGGCCGGTCAGGTCCGGCGGGTCAGGTCAAGCATAGTGGCGAAACGGAAATCATGTTCAAGAATGATAATTATTCTCATTCGTGTTTGGCAATCGAAAATATCGATCGGGGGGATAGAAAGCGTTCGAGGAGAAAGCGGGGGCGGGGTTGGGGCGTCGTGTGGGGGCGGAGGGCGGGGGAGCGGGACGGCTGGCGCGGTCGGGCGAGGCGCGCGATGAATGCGCCGCCTCCGGGCGATGGCGGCGCAAGTGCCGGACCTGTCGGATCGATCGCTTTACAGAGATTTATCCAATCCGGATAATTATCCAGTCTGGATAAAGCTGGATAAGGAGGTTCGAATGGGGCGCGATCAACAGGTCTATCACCGGCCGGATTACGCACGCGACATGGCGCGGCAGTTGTTGCGGCCCGGGCCGCTCGAGGTCAATGTGCGCTCGGGCGTGTTCTTGTCCGGTATTCGCCGGATCGGCAAGACCACCTTTCTGCGCGAGGATCTCGTGCCGGAGCTGGAGCGCGAGGGCGCCGTGGTGATCTACGTCGATTTGTGGGCCGATCCGTCGAAAAACCCGATGAACCTCGTGCTGGAGGCGGTGCGCGCAACGCTGGCAGCGCTGGCCGATGCGTCGTCGTCGCTGCTCGGCCGCTTGTCGCGCCTGAAGGGGCTGAACCTGGGGGCGGCCGGTTTTTCGTTCGGTTTTCAGATCGATGCGGTGGGCGAGGCCGGGGTGGGGGGCGCGACGCTCGCGCAGGCGTTCACGGCGATCGTCGATGCAGCGCGCACCGACGTCGTGCTGATCGTCGACGAAGTGCAGCAGGCGATGGGCGCGGAGGGCGGCTCCACGCTGATGCACGCCCTGAAGGCGGCGCGCGATGCGGTCAACACGCGGCCCGGCACGCCCGGCTACCTGTTGTTCCTCGGCACCGGCTCGCATCGTTCGTTGATCACGGAGATGGCCACGCGCCGTTCGCAGCCGTTCATGGGTGCGCAGGCTTCGATCTACGCCCCGCTCGACGAGGCCTTCGTGGCCTGGAAGCTGGCCGCGATCCGCGCATTGCCCGGCGCGGCCATCCCGTCGTCCGAGGTTGCAGCGGACGGGTTCCGGCTGCTGGGCTGCCGTCCGGAGGAATTGACCAAGGCGCTGGTCCAGTTGCAGGACGTGGTGCGCCAGCGCGGGCTGTCGGCCGATCAGGCCTTTCCGGTGATTTGCGACACGCTCGCGCAGGCGATGGCCGATGTCGAGATGCGTGCCGTGGAGGATTTCGGCGTGCTCGGGCAGGCCGTGTTCGATCTGATCGCGCGCAACGATGCCGATGCCGTGTCGGGGTTGTTCGGCCGCGCGGCGCTCGAAGAATACGCCGCCTGGACCGGCCGCGAGGTCGAGCCCAGCCACGTGCAGAACGTGATCGACAAACTCGTCGAATCGAACCTGATCGCGCGCGCCGGGCAGGGGGCGTACCGCGTCGTCGATCCGTTCGTGCGGCAATACTGGCGAGGCCGCGCGGCCCTGCTGCGCGGCCGGTAGCCCGCTCGCCCCTCAAAACCGCGTGCGCATCCCCACCCCCGCGTTGTACCCGTTCGAAAGCCCCGTCGCCGCGTCGTTCAGATACGCCACATACACGTCGGTGCGGCGCGACAGCGGATAGTCATAGCCCACCGTCCAGGTCTTGCGGATCGGGTCGCCGCGCCCCTTGCTCCTGGTGTACATGAACGAGGCCATCGCGTAGCCGGTGCCGAGCGGCACCGACACGCCGAGCTCGCCGCTGTTCGAGGCGATGTCGCCGGTCTGGATCGAATCCTCGATGCGCTGCACCAGGGCGCTGAACTTGGCCACCTTGAAGTCGTAGCTGGCCGCGGCCAGGTAGGCGCTTTGTTGCGTGAACCCGGCGATCAGCGTCTGCAGGTCGCCCGGCGTGACCGAATACTTGACGCGCTGATACGAGAACGCGGCCGCGAACGCGCCGTTCGCGTAGCGCAGGTCGCCGGCCACCTGGTTCGCGCCGTCGTGCCCGGCCTGGTTGCCGGTTGCGTACACGCCGGTGGCGGTGAACCCGGCCAGGGTGGGCGACACATACATGATCGAGTTGTTCCAGTTGGTGTCGCCCACCACCATCTGCGCGGGCAGCCCCTTGTACATCTGCACCAGCACCGGCGAAAAACCGAAGCTGTTGCCGAACGGGTTGAAACTGAGCGCGGTCACGTAATACGGCAGCGTGTTGCGGCCGAGCAGCAGCGAGCCCTGCGGCCCCTTGATGCCGACATAGGCGTTGCGGCTGAAGAACGGATCGGCCGCCGAGCGGCCCACCGCACCGTTGGACGCGCGAAAGAACGATTCGAGCGCGAACACCGCCGAGTAGCCGCCGCCCAGGTCTTCCTGGCCGCCGATGCCCCAGAAGCTGGTGGACATGCCGTTCGAATTCTCGGCCGCGGCGGTCTTGCCGCCGAGCGCGCGCTGCGCCCCGGCGTAGACGTCGACCAGGCCGTAAAGCTGCACGGCGCTTTGTGCCTGCGCGAACGGGCTCGACGCGAGGCAGCCGGCTGCCAGCGCAATCTTCATGATTTTGTTTTGCATGTCTAAGTAATGAGCGTGTGAATGAAGGCGTTTCGGGGTCGCGACGAAGCCGATCGGCCGGCAGCGATCGCGCAGGGTTTGCGTGGCATGCGGGTGCGGGCCGTCCCGCGCGCAGGCGGGCCGGACGGCGATCAGGGAAGCAAGGAGTGCGAACGGATTGAGCGACGCGAAGCTCGCGCGCGTCGCGCGCCCGGTGTCAGTCCAGCGCCTCGCCGAGCGTTTCCGGCAGGAAGGCCCAGACGATCAGGGCGGCCAGCAGGAAGAACCCGGCCGTGGCGGCGAGGCCTGTCTGCACGCCGTAGCGTCCGGCCAGCAGGCCGACGGCGGCCGGCGCGAGCGCACTGAGCGCGCGCCCGGTGTTGTAGATCCAGCCCTGCGCCGTAGCGCGGATGCGGGTAGGGAACAGCTCGGCGAAGGTCGGCGCGAAGCCGCTGTAGAAGCCGGTGCCGAAGAACGCCACCACCGGGCCGAGCACGAACAGCCACGACGGCGAGCGCACCCACGTGTAGACCGGCACGGCCAGCGCGGCCGCCACGAAGAACAGCAGATAGGTGCGGCGGCGGCCGATCCAGTCGGCCAGATAGCCGAACACCACGAAGCCGACCGCCGCGCCGGCCTGCATCACGACGATCCAGGCGGTCGATTTCATCAGCGTGAGGCCCGAGCCGCCGTGCGCGACGGGCGTGGCCAGATAGGTGGGGATCCACGTGAACAGCCCCCAGTAGCCGCACATCGCCGCGCTCGTGAAGGCCAGCCCGACCAGCGTGTTGCGGCGATACGGGCCGAACAGTTCGGCCAGCGTCTCGCGCAGGCCGAGGCGGCGCGTCTGGCGCAGCCACACCTGCGGTTCCTCGGTATGACGCCGCACCCAGAACGCGAACAGCGCGGGCACGATGCCGACGAAGAACACGCCGCGCCAGCCGAAATGCGGCAGCACCAGCGCCGCCACCACGGCGGCCAGCGCATAGCCGGCCGCGAACGCGCTCTGCACCCAGGCCAGCGCCTTGCCGCGATGCTCGGCCGGCCAGGTTTCGGACACCAGCGCGGCGCCCGCCGCCCACTCGCCACCCACCCCGAAGCCGAGCACGAACCGGAACACCAGCAGTTGCTGCACGTCCTGCGACACGCCGCACAGCGCGGTGCCGATCGAGTAGCAGAGGATGCTCATCACCATCGAGCGCGTGCGGCCGATCCGGTCGGCCAGGAAGCCGAACACCAGCCCGCCCACGGCGGTGGCCACCAGCGTCATCGAGGCGACGATGCCGGCCAGCCCCTGATCGAAATGCAGGTCGGCGGCGATGAACGGCATCACCATCGCGAACAGCACCAGGTCCATCACGTCGAGCGCCCAGCCCACATACGACGACCAGAACGCCTGCCACTGCGCCTTCCCCGCGTTCGCGTACCACCGTCCGGCGGCGGCCGGCGGCAAATGTGTCTCACTCCGTTCCATGCGATTCCTCTTATTTTCGAAACTCAAATATCGATGATCGACACGATATGGAGTCGGCGTGGTAATTTCCAGCATGGTTAACCACTATCGATACCGTGTGTATCGATAAACGATACTGCATGCACTTTCACGAACACGACAGGAACACGACCGCCATGTCCGCATATCAGCTTCATCTCTACGAAGACCGCATCGAAGCCGGCGCCGAGCCGATCTACCTGCCGCGCGCGCCGCGCGCGATCTACGTGGTCGACGGCGACGCCACGCTGGAGTTCGAGCGCGGTGCGCAGCACCAGCCGGGCGGCACCGGCTGGGTGGGCGACGGGCAACTCGCGATTCTGGCCGGCGCCGACGGCGCACGGCTCTGGCGCTGGGAACTGCAAGCGGCCGCGCGCCCGGCCGAGGCCGGGCTGCTGGGCAGCGCGCCGCGCGCGCATTCGGTCTCGAAGCTGTCCGCCGAGATTACGCTCGATCCGGGCTTCGACTGGCTGATGCGTTGCGACCGCGTGGATTTTCCTCCGGGCGGGATTGCGCACACGCATGTGCATCAGGGCCCGGGCATCCGCTGCACGCTGCACGGCGAGATCGCGATCGAGATCGACGGCGCGCGCCACACGCACGGCGCGGGGCAGGCGTGGCTCGAACTGGGCCGGGACCCGGTGCTCGCGCCCACCACGCCGGACGCCGAGACGGCCTTCATCCGCTGCTTCCTGCTGCCCCAGGCATGCCGGGGCCGCAGTTCGATCCGATATGTCAAAATCGAGGACGCACGACGGCCGAAGGATCAGCGCTATCACGTGTTCGCGGAGCGTCTGCTGACGCTCGCGGGCGCCTGATCCGCAGGCCGCGCCGGGCGCCCGCGCGCGGCCTCCGGCCCTCACACGATCATCCCGATATCTTCCCCTTCATGGCGACCAACAAAGCAGCAGACAGCGACGACCTCGAACCCGGCGCCCAGGACGACGCGACCTCATCCACCTCGGTGATGTCGCTGCGTCTGCTGGAAACCATCGCCTCCCATCCGCACGAAAGCGCGCTGACCAACCTCGCGCAGGAACTCGGCATTCCGAAGGCGCGCGTGCATCGACACCTGAGCGCGCTCAAGCGCGACGGCTACGTGACGCAGAACCCCGACACCAGCCGCTACCGGATCGGCTGGCGGATGTTCCTGCTCGGGCGGCGCGCGCTCGATCAATTCGACGTGGTGACGCTGGCCCGCCCGCTGATGGAGGAGTTGCGCGACACGGTGGGGCAGACGGTGGTGATCACCACGGTGTCCGACGAGGGCATGGTGGTGCTCAACATCGTGCCGGGGCGCAGCAAGCTGGAGATCATCTTCCACCCAGGCACGCGCTTCGATTTCCACACCGTCGCGCAGGGCAAGATCGCGCTGGCGTTCGGGCCGCCCAAGCTGCTCGAACGCGTGCTGGCGCAGCCGCTGGCCGCGCCGACCGCGCAAACCATCGTCGAGCGCGACCGGCTGCTGCACGAGGTGGCGCTGGTGCGTTCGCGGCAGTGGGCGGAAGCGCCCGAGGAAGCGTTCACCGGCGTCAACGCGCTGGCCGCGCCGGTGTTCCAGTTCGGCAACAAGCTGTTCGGCTCGCTCGCGATAGTCGGCTCGGTGCATTACCTGCCGGCGCAGGCCAGCGAGCGCACGGTGGCCGCGCTGAAGGACACGGCGCACCGCCTGTCGTTGCTGCTCGGAGCGGATGCCGAGGCCGCGGCGCAGTGAGGGGAGGAGAAGCCCGGTGCGGCGTGGCCGGCGCCGGGCGTGGCGGGGATCAGGCGGGGGAGGCGGCGGGGTTTGATTCAGGCCGGTTCAGGTCGGCTTAATGCGACGTCACGCGGCCCGTGGGTTCGTTGGCCGCCTCGCCGGCTGACGGCGTCACCGCACGCATCGCGCCGGCCGCCTCGAACATGCCGCGCATGTCGAAGCCCGACGGATGCTGATAGACGCGCAGCCCGAACTCCGGCAGCACCGCCAGCAGGTGATCGAAGATGTCGCCCTGGATCGTCTCGTAATCGAGCCACGCCGTGGTGTCGGTGAAGCAGTACAACTCCATCGGAATGCCTTCGGCCGTCGGCGGCAACTGGCGCGTCATGTGCGTCATGCCGGTGTGGATGCGCGGATGATGCTGCAGATACGCGTCGCAATACGCGCGGAACGTGCCGAGGTTGGTGAGCTGGCGGCGGTTGCCCGTCCATTCGGCGTCCGCGCCGAGCGCGCCGTTCCATTCGTCGAGCAGGCCGCGCTTGCTCGCGAGGTAATCCTTCAGCAGCTTGAAATGTTCGAGCCGGGCGATCTCGTTCGCGCCGAGAAAGCGCACGCTGGTCGCGTCGATGAAGATCGCGCGCTTGATGCGCCGGCCGCCCGATTCGGTCATGCCGCGCCAGTTCTGGTAGCTCTCGGTGATCAGCTTCCAGGTGGGAATCGTGATGATGGTGCGGTCGAAGTTCGACACCTTGACGGTGTTCAGCGTGATGTCGATCACGTCGCCGTCGGCGCCCGCGCTCGGCATGGTGATCCAGTCGCCGATCCGCAGCATGTCGTTCGACGAGAGCTGCACGCCGGCCACCAGGCCGAGCAGCGTGTCCTTGAAGATCAACATCAGCACCGCCGACATCGCGCCGATGCCCGACAGCAGCAGCCCGATCTGCTTGCCCGTCAAGGCGCCGATCACCACCAGCGCGGCGGTCAGGAACATCAGCAGCTTGACCAGTTGCATCGCGCCCTTCAGCGACATCGTGGACTGCTCGCGCGGCTTGGTGCGGTGCAGATGCTCGACGGCCGACAGCACCGCGCTGACCATCATCGTCGCGAGGAACACCAGTACCGCGAACAACAGCTTGTCGACCACGCGCTCGGCCGGTTCGGGAATCCCGGGCACGGCGCCGAAGCCAAGCTCGAACACCAGGAACGGCACGAGCCGCGACAGCCATTTGAACGCGCCGTACTGGAACAGCACGTCGTCGAAGCGGGTGGGCGTGCGCGCGGCGAACTTGGCGACCACGCGGAACAGCAGGAAGCGGACGGCCGCGGCGATCACGCAGGACGCCGCGACGAGAATCAGACAGCCGACGAGCGGCGCAAACCAGGTTTCATTCATTGATTCGGTACGGAACGGATGATCAGGTCACGGCGGCGCGCCCGCCCGTGTACGGGACGCGGCCGTCTGCGCGGCCGGGGCGGCGCGCGCAGTAGGAAGGCTGTCATGACAGCCGAACAGCGTGTCGGGTTCCCTTGTGGAGGCCGAAGTTTGATGCAGTCGGGGTTTGGCCTCAGCCCGTCAACCCCGGCGCCGCGGCCCCAGAAACGGCAATCTCGCCGCGATCGGGCCGTACAGCTTGGCCACTAGATAGAGCAGGCCGATCGCCACCCCGTCGGCGGTCAGCCCGAGCGGCACGTCGAGATAGCCGTCGGTTTCCCAGTACAGCACCGAATCGACCGACAGCGAGATCGCCGTGCCGGCCACGAAGCACAGCAGCCCCTGCCGGCCGATCGTGCCGATCCACGGCATCAGGCGGGCCACCTTGTGCATCCAGCCGAGGTGCACCAGCTTGGCGGCCAGCCAGGCGAACCCGAGGAAATTGACGAGCCGCACCGCGCCGAGGTTCTGCTTGATCGCCGGATCGGTCGGGAACGGCTCGATGCGCAGCCGGTAATACGCACCCGCGGCCACCACGGCCACTGCCAGCGCGGTAACCAGCACGCCGCGCGGCTGCTTCGACAGCGTGGGGTACACCGGCTGGCAACGCGACAGCACGCCGAGCACGAACATGAACTGCCACGCGAACGGATTGAAATCCCACGGCAGGCCGTCGACGGTCGGCAGATAGCCGGCGATGCGGCGCGCCGACAGCCAACTGAGCAGGCTGATCGCGAGCAGCAGCCACGGCTTGTTGCGCGCCATCGGCAGCGCCAGCGGCACCAGCGCCGCGAAGAACGCATACATCGGCAGCACCGAGGCCAGATACGGCTGGCGGCGGAACAGCACGATGTCGCGCAGCGCGGCCAGCGGGTGGTGCATCAGGCCTTCGAGATCGTGGGTCGGCATGTTGGGGCCGTCGATCGCGAGCGCGCCGAGTACGGCCGTGATCAGCAGCATCAGCCCGGCCGTCACCAGGAACGCGCGATAGATCTCGAACGCGCGGCGGATGAAGCGCTGGCGCGCGACGGCTTCGGTCTGGCGCTCGGCGAGCGAGTTGTAGGCGATCGCGGTGGCGAAGCCGCCCAGGAACACGAACACCTCGGCCGCGTCGCACAGCGCGTAGGCGTGCAGCGTCACGCGCGACAGGATGCTGCCGCCGATGTGATCGACCACGATCACCATCAGCACCAGCCCACGAAAGAAATCGAGTTCCGCGAAGCGGCCCGGGCGCGGCGGCGGCGTGCTCATGCGCGGCGGCGCCGGGTGGCGCGGAGCAGGGGGAAGAACGGGGACGCGAGCGCGGCGGCGCGCGGCGGGAAACTCGGCATGAAGCGGACGGCGGAAGCGGAAACGGACGTGATTGTGCCACCGTCGGCCCAAGCCCGGCGGATTGGCGCCGGGCGGCGCGTTGCACCATCGCGGCGCATGGCGTCGGCCATCGCCGAAAAGCCCGTGCGGGCGTGTGTCGTCTGCTTGAAAGCGCGAGCGTCGGCGCACACGAGTTGGTATTGCGCAACGGCCGCAGCAAGCGCCTCGAACGGCGTGGACGGCGCATTCGGGCCGTGACACACTCGTCACCGTCATTCACGCTGCCGGCAGCCACCGGGCGTCGAGGCATGAATCGAGGTCCGGCGAACGAAGCCCGCGTCGAGCGGTCTGCCGGGCCATTCCAGTTTTCCGGTTCGGAGACTGTCGACAATGAACAAGCTCCTGCTGCCCGCCGCTGCCGCCACGCTGGTCATGGCGCTGATCGCGCCCGCCCGCGCGCAGAGCAGCGTCACGCTCTACGGCGTGATCGACGAAGGCGTGAACTACACCAACAACGTCGGCGTGAACGGCGTCAATCGCAGCGACTACGCGCTCGCCAGCGGCTACGCCCAGCGCAGCAGTTGGGGCCTGCGCGGCGCGGAGGATCTGGGCGGCGGCCTGAAGGCGATCTTCGCGCTCGAAAGCGGCTTCGACGTCAACAACGGCACGGCCAGCAACGGCGGCCGGCTGTTCGGCCGCCAGGCGTTCGTCGGCCTGACCCACGCGCAATACGGCGCGCTGACGTTCGGGCGGCAATACGATTCCGTGGTCGACTACCTCGCGCCGCTGACGGCCGCCGGCAGTTGGGGCGGCATGCTGATGTCGCACCCGTTCGACAACGACAACGCCGACAACACGGTGCGCGCCAACAACGCCGTCAAGTACGCCAGCCCCGGTTTCGGCGGCCTGAGCTTCGGCGGTGCGTACAGCTTCGGCAACGCCACCGGCTTCGCCAACAACCGCCAGTACAGCGCCGGCGCGCGCTACGACTTCGGCGGCTTGCAGGTCGGCGCGGCCTATCTCGAGGCCAACAACCCGGGCCGCACGGCCGATGGCGCGGTGGCCGCCAACGACGCGAACTTCACGGCCGACCGGCTGCGCATTTTCGGCGGCGGCCTCAACTACACATTCGGCGAAACCACGGTCGGTTTCGTCTATACCAAGACCGACCTCAAGAACCCGTCCGCCACGGCGTATCTGCCGGCCGGCGCGCTGTCGGGGCTCGGGCTGTCGGCCACCCGCTTCGACAATTTCGAGATCAACGGCAAGTACCAGCTCACGCCGGTGTTCTTCGTCGGCGCGCAGTACACCTACACGAGCGGCACGTTCGACACCGCCGACGGCGCGGCCAAGCCGCATTACCACACGGTCGGGCTGATGGCCGACTACAGCCTGTCGAAGCAGACCGACGTGTATCTGCAAGGCGCGTGGCAGCGCGTCGGCGGCGACCGGTCCGGTGGCGTGATCGACGGCGGCTATCTGGTCGGCACCGACGGGCCGTCGGCCACGGCCAGCCAGTTCTCGGTGCGCGCGGCGATCCGGCACAAGTTCTGACGTCCTGACGGCGGCTTCGGCCGCTTGTCGTCGATTCCCCCGATTTCCTTCGATCGATTCGGCATCGCCCCTGTCATGCGGGGCGCGCCGCTTCGTGTTGATCGATTGAGTCGCAACTAACGGTCTGCCGCGAAGGTTCCATTGGAACGGCGGTGCCCGCCGCTCGATTCGGCATTCAGCGAGCGGGGGAGCATGTCGCCCCGTTTCTCCTGAGCCAGACTCAGGCAAAGCCAGATGGCGCGCCGTGTCGCCTGACGGCACCATCGGCGCGTTCGCCTGTCAGGCGTGTTTCCGGGAGTTTCATATGCACAATCACGGCTCGACGATCGCGATCGTCGTCGCGGTATTCGCCGTGGCCGGCGTGGTCAAGGGCATGATCGGCCTGGGCCTGCCGACGGTGGCGATGGGCCTGCTGACGTTGGTCATGCCGCCCGCGGCGGCGGCCAGCCTGCTGGTGGTGCCGTCGCTCGTCACCAACATCTGGCAATTGGCGCGCGGCCCGGCGTTCGGCGCGCTGCTCAAGCGGCTCTGGCCGCTGCTCACGGGGCTTGCCGTCGGCACCTTCGCGGGCGGCCTGCCGTCGCTGGCGCATGCCGCGCCGTGGACGCGCATCGCGCTCGGCGCGGTGGTGGCGCTGTACGGCGTATGGGGCCTGGCCGCCGCGCGCCTGCCCGCGCCGGGGCGGCACGAGCGCTGGCTGTCGCCGCTGGTCGGCTACCTGACCGGCGCGGTGACGGCCGCCACCGGCGTGTTCGTGATGCCGGCCGTGCCGTATCTGCAATCGCTGCAACTCGGCAAGGATGCGCTGGTGCAGGCGCTCGGCCTGTCGTTTACGGCCTCGACGATCGTGCTGGCGGCGCAACTGGCCGCGACGTCGAGCCTGCAGGCGTTGGACATTGGCCTGTCGGCGCTCGCGCTGGCGCCGGCGCTGCTCGGCATGGCGGCCGGGCAGGGGCTGCGCAACGTAGTGGGCGAGCGTACGTTTCGGCGCGTGTTCTTCGCGGGGCTGGTGGCGCTCGGGGTGTATATGGCGGTCGGGCCGGCGCACGGTTGACGCGGCGGGTTCGGGGCGGGAAGGCGGCACGCCTTGCGATCGCGCCGAAAACCCCGCATCCTTGACGCCGCCCGCGTCAGCGGGCGACACCTCGCCGGCCTGCGCGTCTGCCGCGCGGCCGCTTTCGCTCCCGCTTCTCCATCCCCATGGGACACCAGTCGAACGCATTGCATCTGATGCTCGCCGACCATCTGTCGGACGAGATCGGCCAGGGCCTCTGGACGGCCGGCCAGCGTCTGCCGTCGGTGCGCGATCTCGCGCGCAACCGCGCCGTCAGCGTGACCACGGTGCTGGCCGCCTATCGCACGCTGGAAGACCGCCGCCTGATCGAGAGCCGGCCGAAGCGCGGCTATTTCGTTCTGGCCGCCGAAGCGGCACCCGCGTCCGCCGTGAAGTCCGGGCGCACGCGCACGGCGGCTGTCTTGCCGTCGGCGCCTTCCGAGCCGCAATTCGATCGCGGCCCGCTCGATCACGACGCGCTCAACGAAATGGAAAGCCTGCCCGGCGTCGTGTCGTTCGGCACGGCGCTGTGCGGCGACGCGCTGTTCCCGGTGGAGGCGCTGGCGCGCAGCATCGCGTCCACGGCGCGCCGCCACAGCGGCCTGCTGGCCACGGTGTCGTTCTCGCCAGGCGCCGAGCGGTTGCGCGCCAGCCTCGCCTCGCACGCGGCGAACTGGAATTGCCATATCGGCGCGGACGAGGTGCTGATCACCAACGGCTGCGTGGAAGCGTTCGGGCTGTGCCTGCAGACGGTGACTCGGCCGGGCGATGCGGTGATCGTCGAATCGCCGGCTTATTACGGATTCCTCTCGACGCTCGCGCGGCTCGGCCTGCGCGCGCTGCCGGTGCGCTTCGCGGGCCGCGACGCCGCCGCGCTCGACGAGATCGCGCGCCTTGCCGGCGAGCAGCGGCTCGGTGCGTGCCTGCTGTCGACGGCAGTTAGCAACCCGACCGGCGCGAGCATGACCGACACCGCGCGCGCGGCCTTGGTGGCGCGGCTCGATGCGCTGTCGATTCCGCTGATCGAGGACGCCACGTTCAGCGACCTGCATTTCGACGCCGTGCAGCGCGCGGCCAAATCCTACGACCGCAGCGGCAACGTGCTGCTGTGCAGTTCGCTGTCCAAGACGCTCGCGCCGGGGCTGCGGCTCGGCTGGGTCAGCGGCGGGCGGTTTCATCGTGCGATCGTCGAGCTGAAGCGCACGATGAGCATCGGCCAGCCGTTGATCATCCAGGAAGCGGTGGGACAGTTTCTCGACGGCGGCGGCTACCGGCATCATCTGCGGCGGCTGCGCGCGCAATGCCGCGCGCAGCTCGACGACACCATCGCGTGGCTCGGTGCGCGCGCGCCGTCGGGCACCGTGCTTGAAATGCCCGACGGCGGCTATCTGTTGTGGGCGCAACTACCGGAAGGCGTGTCGGCCGAGGCGCTGGCGCGGCGTGCCGGCCGCGAGCGGATCGCGTTCGCGCCGGGCACGCTGTTCGCGCCCGAGCGCGGTTTCGACGACCGGATTCGCCTGAACTGCGGTTATCCGCTCGACGATGCGCGCCGTGCGGCGCTGGCGCGGTTGGCGGGGATGATCGGCGAGGCGGCGTGAGCCGGTGGTAGGAAGCGATATGACGCGGCATGCAGCAGCATGCAATGGCACGAAACGGCATGCAGTCCCGACCCAAGCCGTCGCTCAGGCCGCATCCAGCAGCTCACAGTTTCAGCGTGCCCTGCGACACCAGCACCGCGTGGCCACCGATTTCCAGCCGCCGTTCTCGATCCGGGCCGCGCCAGTAAAGCGTCGCATCGCGGCCGACGTGCCGGCCCTGCATCGCCACCGCGTTCGCGCCGTCCTCGCGCCAGTCGCGCAGCGCGGCGATCAGTGCCGCCGCGCAGGCGTTGCCGCCGCCACACGCCGCATCCTCGTCCACGCCGATCGCCGGCCCGAACGAACGCACCGAGATATCGCGTGGCGCCTGCACGGCCGGCATCACGACGGTGACGCCCGATACGCGATGGCGCGCGCTCAAGGCCTCGATCGCCGATAGATCGGGCGTGAGCCGATCGAGCAGGCCGGGTTGCTCGCCATGCACGACAAGCCAGCGCGCGCCGGCTTCGACGCAGGCGGCCGAGACGGCCTCCATTGACGCGATGCCGAGCGCGGCGCCCACTTCTTGCGCGGCAAGCGCATCGAGCATCACCACCTCCGCTCGCGGCGTCCGAAACCAGATCCTTCCGTGCGCGCCCTCATCCACGCGCATCGTCACCTGCCCGAACGGGCTGCCCTGAACGAGCCGCCCCGGCGACGTCGCGCGCACCGCAACGCGCTGCGTGGCCAGCAACGCATGCGCGGTGCCGATCGACGGATGGCCCGCAAACGGCAACTCGCGGCGCGGCGACCAGATCCGAACGCGGTAATCCGCGTCGGCGTCGCCGGGCGTCGCGAACACCGTTTCGGGCATGCCCGTCCACGCGGCCAGCGCGAGCATCGTCGCGTCCGGCGGCGTGGCGTCGGCGATCACGACGGCCACCGGGTTGCCGCGCAGCGCCTGCTGCGTGAAGACATCGACCAGACACAGAGCGGCGTTCACGACAGCGACGCCCCGGCCAATGCGACCAGCACCTCGGCGGCGCGCTCGCAATCGGCCTGCGACACGTCGAGATGCGTGGTGATGCGAACCCGCCGCGCATCGAGCGCGCGAATCCGCACGCCGCGCGCGAGCGCCTCGGCGGCGAACGCGTGCGCGTCGAGCCGCAGGCCGTCGAGGTCGAACAGCAGGATGTTGGTGGGCGGCGGGGCGGCGTCCAGCCGGAAGCCGGCCTGGCCGGCCAGCCGCGCTGCGATCCGTGCGGCGTTGGCGTGATCGTCGGCGAGGCGTTCGACGTGGTGGTCGAGCGCGTGCAGCGCGGCGGCCGCGAGCACGCCCGACTGGCGCATCGCGCCGCCGAGCCGGTATTTCCAGACCCAGGCCTGCCGCACGAACTCGCCGCTGCCGCACAGCACCGCGCCCACCGGGCAGCCGAGGCCCTTGCTGAAATCGATCCAGGCGCTGTCCCAGCCCTCGGTGTGGACGGCCGCCGCCGCGCCGCTGGCCACGGCCGCGTTGAGCAGCCGCGCGCCGTCCATGTGGGCGATCAGCCCGGCCTCGTGCGCCACGTCGCGCACCGCGCGCAGCGTGTCGAGCGGCCACACCGCGCCGCCGCTGAAGTTGGTGGTCTGCTCGACCGACACCATCGCCGAGCGCGGCGCGGTGCGCGACGGCGCGCGGATCGCGGCGCGGCATTGCTCGGCGTCGAAGATGCCGTCGCGCGTGGCGAGCGGCGCGATCGCCACGCCCGCGATGGCCGACGCGCCGGCCGCCTCGGTCGCGCAGATGTGCGCGCCGGCGTCGGCGATCAGCTCGTCGCCAGGGTGGGTGTGAACCAGCGTGGCCACCAGGTTGCACATCGTGCCCGACGGCATGAACACGGCGTCCTCGTAGCCGAGCAGCGCGGCCACGCGCGCGCAGAGTGCCGTCGTGCTCGGGTCGTCGCCCGATTGCTCGTCGCCCACCGGGGCGGCGGCCATCGCCGCACGCATCGCGGCGGTGGGGCGGGTTTGCGTATCGCTGTAGAGATCGATCATCGAAGGGTATCGGCGCCAAGGGAATCGTCGGGCACGAACGGCGCGTAGAGCGCATCCGCGCCGGGGTCGCCGCCGGGCTGCGCGCCGTCGAGGAACGTGGCGGGGCGCAGCGGGCGGCGGTCGACGCGCAGGTCGAACACGTCGAAGCGATTGTAGTAGCCGACCACGTCCTGGAACTGCTTCGGCACCACGCATTTCGCCAGATCGATGTCGGCGTAGACGATGCCTTCCTCGTCGCGCAGCACCTCGCTGATCACGCGCCCGTCCGGCCCGAAGATCATCGACACGCTCTTCGGCGATTCTTCGAGCAGACGGCGCGCGCGGGCGTCGTCGCGGGCGATCAGGTCGATCGCCTCGGGCGGCAGGAAGCCCGACGCGACGATGTTGAACAGCTTGCCCTCGAACGCGTGCGCGCCCGCGCGCAGCCGGATCGCCGCTTCCAGGTCGTAGCCGCCCTCGCCGGGCGGATGGGTGGGCCAGCGCGGCGAGAACGACGACACATGCACGTTCTCGCCCTGCGCCAGCAGCGCGAAACGCGCCAGCGAATTGGTGTTCTCGCCGCACACCAGCGCGCCGATCCGGCCGAGCGGGGTATCCACGACGCGCAGCCCGCTGCCGTCGCCGTTGGCCCAGGTCAGCTTTTCCCAATAGGTCGGCACCAGCTTGCGATGGCGGTTCAGCAGCCGGCCGTCGGCCCCGATCAGCAGGTTGGTGTCCCAGATGCAGGCCGGGCTGACGGGCGTGCCTTCGTTGATGCCGATCGACACGATCACGCCGTGACGCCGCGCGCATTCCTGCAACTGCCGCACCTCGGGGCCGGGCACCGTGATCGCGCTGGAGGCGAGGCGATGGAAGAACTCGTGCACGTCGACCGGCGCGAACACGCCCGACCACACCGGGAACGACGAGACGAACGCTTCGGGGAATGCCACCAGCGCCGCGCCGTTGGCGGCGGCCTCGGCGATCAGCGCGCAGGCCTTGTCGACGGTGCGGGGCGTGTCGAAGTAGTAGGGCGCGACGTGGCAGGCGGCCGCGCGAAATGCCGGGTAGGTGTTCATGATCGACGGGAGGGAGCGGGTAGCGGGAGAGCGATCATTCTCGGGCGGCTACCGGCCGGTGTCGATGTACAGTGCTTCGCGAAAATGGTGGCACACGGGGGTGCCGAGGGCGCATTGCCCGCGTGTTCGGGCCGGTGCCTCAGGGCTCAGGAAGTTGGTGAACGCGAAAACGCAGGCACACCTGCTTGCCGCCAGCACATTGCCCGCCCATTCAGCCCGCTGCCCCCGCACTCAGAAAATCGACGAATTCCCGCGTGTAGTTCGGCAGCGCATCGAACTCACGCGCGCACAGCACGAGCCGCCGATAGGCCCAGCCGTCGGCCAGCTCGACGGTGGCGAGCTGCATGGTGCGCATCGCGCGCTGCGCGGCGTGCCGCGACACGATGCCGACCCCCACGCCGCTCTCGATCACGCGGCAGATCGCGTCGAAGCTGCGCAACTGCGCGCGGTAGGTGATGCGCTTGCCGAGCGAGCGCGCCTGATCGGCCAGGTGCGCATGGAGCGCGCTGCCGTCGGTCAGGCCGACGAATTCCGCCCCGACGATTTCCTCGAACGACACCGTCTTGCGCCGCGCGAGCGGATCGGACGCGGCTGCCACCACCAGCAGCCAATCCTCGCGGAACGGCCGCTGTTCGAGCCCGTCCAGCCCGACCGAATCGGCCACGATGCCCACGTCCGCCGTGCGGCTGCGGATCGCGTGGACGATGTCCTCGCTCGACCGCTCCTCGACGCTGATCGAGATCTGCGGATGCGCCGGCAGGTAGGCGGCCAGCGCGTCGGGCAGGTATTCGCTGAGCGAGGCGGTGTTGCACAGCAACCGGATTCGCGCGCGCAGCCCCTCGCCGAACTGCTGCAGCTCGCCGTGCATCTGCTCGATCTGCTGGAGCACCACGCGCGCGTGATGTTCGAGCGAGCGGCCCGCGTCGGTCGGCTGCGCGCCGCCCTTGGTGCGATGCAGCAGCGGCACGCCGAGCGTGTCTTCCATGCCGCGAATCCGCTCGCTGGCCGATTGCAGCGTGATATGCGTGCGTTCCGCGCCGCCGGTGATGCTGCCGGCCTGGCACACGTTCAGGAACAGCCGCAGGTCGGTGAGATCGAATCGCATGGGGGAAGGCTCGGGTAGTCGGCAACGGACAGTAAGGCAAGCGATACGCTAACAGGGATCGCGGTGCGGCGGTGTCAGGCCGTGCCTGAGGCGCCCTGAGCGAGATCCGCATGGTGGCGGCAGCGGGGGGCGCGCATCATGGATCGCACGACGCCGGACTGCGTCGTGCGATCAACGTCAAGGTGACGGAAATGGATGGCAGCCCCGATTGGTTCGTCTCGTTCAAGCTCGCGCTGCATCTCGTGATGCTGTGCATCGGCGCGGCTAGCGCGTGGGCCACGTTGCTCGACCGGTTCGGTTGAGCGCGCGGCCTGCCGCTTGCCGCTTACTTGCGGCCGACTAGGTATTCGACGCCGTCCGGGCCGCAGGTTTCGAGATGCGGGATGTTCGGCAGCAGATGGAACACGTCGCCGGGGCGGTAGCAGGTGTCCACGCCCGCCACGCGCAGCGTGATCTCGCCGGCTACGATCAGCGCGCGGGCCTCGAACGGATGCGAGTGTTCGTCGAGCGTGCCGGCGCCGCGCTTGACGGGCACGGGCGCGGGGAAACCGTCGCGGGCGAGTTCGGCGAGGAAGGTGGGCTGGTCCATGGGATGGCTCCGGGGCGGTATCGAGGTAGTGGGGGCGGGCACGATCGGCCGGTAGAGACGCAGTATGCGCGAATCCGCCTCGCCGCACTTTGTCAGATTTGTTTGCGTCCGCTTACAGGTGCCGCGCGCCGATTTTGAGATCCTTGCCGGCTGATCCGTCGAGCCGAATTCCGCATGTATTCTCAGTTTTCCTCACTGTTCCGTGGCGTCGTCCGGTGTGTTGCGTCGGCGGCCGCGCTGGCCGCCGTGGGTGCCGTCGCCGGCTGCGCTAGCGGCCCGCAGCCGGCGCCGCCGAGCGACGCGTTGGCCGGGGCCCGGGCCGCCGTTCAGGCCCCGGCGGTATCGGCCGCCGACGCGGCGCAGATCGTGCGCGCGACGCGCCGCCACGCCCAGCGCGTCGCGCTGGCCTGGCCCGCCGACGGCCCGGTGGTGGAGGGCTTCCAACCCGGCCGCAATCGCGGCATCCGGATCGCGATGGGCTCGGCCGGCGCCGTGCGCGCCGCCGCCGACGGCCGTGTGATGTATGCGGGCACCGGCCTCAACGACTACGGCTCGCTCGTGATCGTCCAGCACAACGCCGATTTCCTGACCGCCTACGCGCGCAGCAGCCGGCTGCTGGTGAAGACCGGCGACATCGTCCGCCAGGGCGAGCCGATCGCCGAGGCAGGCGGGGCGGTGATGTTCGAAGTGCGGCGCGACGGCAAGCCGGTCGATCCGGCCGGGTATCTGCCGGTGCGGCAGGGCTGAACGCGGGCCCCCCCGCGGGGCCCCCATCACGCAGGCCTGCCGATATACCCTACGCGGCATCAGGCATGCGACAGCGATGCGAACCATTCGCCCGCCGCGTCTGTCAGAATCGGCTCCGGCGCATCCGCCGTGCCACGCGGCCGCGATCCGCCCCGATCCCCTTGCCACGACATCCACTTCCTGCCATGACCCATTCCCCGCTTCGCCGCTCGCTGTTGCTCGCCGCCGTGTCCGCCCCCGTTCTGGCCGCCTGCGCCACGTCGCGCCAGGGCAGCGCCCAGGTCGCCGACGCCGAGCGCCAGCTCGCGGCGATCGAAGCCTCGTTCGGCGGCCGGCTCGGCGTCGCCGCGATCGATACCGGCAGCAAGGCCCGCATCATGTATCGCGCCGACGAACGCTTCGCGTTCTGCAGCACGTTCAAGACGATCCTCGTGTCCGCCGTGCTGGCGCGCGCGAGCGGCGACGCGCGGCTGATGTCGAGCGTGATCCGCTACACGCCGCACGATCTCGTCAACTACTCGCCGGTGTCGAGCAAGCACGTGGCCACCGGCATGACGGTGGCGGCCCTGTGCGCCGCCGCGCTGCAATACAGCGACAACTCGGCCGCGAACCTGCTGATTCGCCTGATCGGCGGCCCGGCGGCGGTTACCGCCTACGCGCGCTCCACCGGCGACGCCGCGTTCCGGCTCGATCGCATCGAAACCGAGCTGAACGACGCCGTGCCCGGAGACGAACGCGACACCACCACGCCCGGCGCGATGGCCGAAACGCTGCGGCGCGTCACGCTCGGCGACACGCTCGATCCGGCGGGCCGTGCCCAGCTCGTCACGTGGATGCTCGGCAACACCACCGGCGACACCCGCATTCGCGCCGGTGCGCCGGCCGGCTGGCGCGTGGCCGACAAGACGGGCAGCGGCGATTACGGCAGCGCGAACGACGTGGCCGTGCTGTATTCGCCGAGCCGCGCGCCGGTGGTGCTGGCCGTGTACACCACGCGCCCGGCCAAGGATGCGGCCTACGACAACGCGGCGATCGCGTCGGTCGCGCGGATCGTCACGTCGGTGTTTGCGTGATCCGGTGCGGGTAGCGCCGAATCGCCCGAACCGCTGTTTGTCGGCCGTCTAGCGGTAATTCACGGTGACCACCATGGCGTCGTCGAGCCGCGCTTCGGCGGGCAGCGCGATCGGCGCACCGGACGCGAGCGTGCGGTTGTCGAGCGCGTCCACGAACGTGATTTCGGCGGATGCAGGGCGGGCGCAGCGCGGTTGAAGGTGCGTTGCGTCAAGGCCCAACGCGCACGGCGGCTCGACGATCCTGCCCGAGAAGCGGATCGTGCCGCTCTCGGCGTGCGCGCCGTGGCTGGCAGCGGCGGCAGCGCGAAGAAAAGCGCAATAGAAAGCGGTCGCGCTGCGACCGCATGGCGAAACCGGGCGCCGCCGGGAGGCAGCGCCCTCCAACCGGCCTCAGCGGGCGCGCTTGCGCACCGCGCCGACCACCACCAGCAGCACGATCGCGCCGATGATCGAGGCGATCCAGCCGGCGCCCTGGCCGGGCTGATACCAGCCGGCCGCGCGGCCGATATAGCCGGCGATGACCGAACCGGCGATGCCGAGCACGATGGTCATGACGATGCCCATCTTGTCGTCGCCGGGTTTCAGCGCGCGGGCGAGCAAGCCGACCACCAGGCCGACCACGAGCGTTTCGATGAGATGAATCACGGGCGCTCCTTATGCAGTTGAACAAAAATGCAGCGCCGGGCGGTCGCTCCGGTCACGCGATCCGCCGGACCTGCTGTGCGATGGTACGACAGTCGCCGGCCCGCTTGCGAGTGCGTGCCGGGGTGCGCTTGCCTCGCACGCCGTGTCGGGCTCAGGCCTCGGTGCGCCGGTAGCCGTCGATCGCGCGCAGCAGCGTGCGCGTATAGTCGCTCGCCACGCGCGCCTCGCGCAGCGCCGCGATTTCCAGTTGCTCGACCACCGCGCCGTGCTGCATGACGGCCAGCCGCTCGCACAGAAAGCCGATCACGGCGAGGTTGTGGCTGACCAGCAGCATCGTCAGCCCGCGCTCGCGATGCAGCCGCCGCAGCAGGTTCAGGATTTCGGCCTGCACGGACACGTCGAGCGCCGAGGTCGGTTCGTCGAGCAGCAGCACGCGCGGCTCGACGATCAGCGCGCGGGCGATCGCCACGCGCTGGCGCTGGCCGCCCGACAACTGATGCGGATAGCGGAAGCGGAACGCCGGCCCCAGCCCGACCTCGGCCAGCGCGCGCGGAATGCGCGTGTCGGCGTCGGCGATGCCGTGGATCGCGAGCGGTTCGCGCAGCGTTTCGTCGACCGTGAAGCGCGGGTGCAGCGATGCGTAGGGGTCCTGAAACACCATCTGCACGTCGCGGCGAAACGCGCGGTCGAGCTTGCCGCTCACGGCGCGGCCGTCGATCGCGAGCGTGCCGCCGGCCAGCGGCGCGAGGCCGGTCAGCGCGCGCAGCAGCGTGGATTTGCCCGAACCCGATTCGCCCACCAGCCCGAACGCGCCGCCGCGCGCCACCGCGAAGCTGACGTCGCGCACGGCGTCGACATGGCCGGTGCGCGTGGCGAACCGCACCGAGGCGTGGCGCACGTCGATCATCGGAGCCTCGGGGGCGTCGGATGCTTTCGAGTCAGCGGCTGCGTTCATCGTCCGGTCTCCTCGAACCAGGCCGGGTCGCGCGCGAGCACCGGCAGTTGATCGGGCGGCGCTTGCAGCGGCGGCGTCGCATTGAGCAGCCCGCGCGTGTACGGATGTTGCGCGTGCGCGAGATCGCGCGCGGCGCAGGTTTCCACCACGCGGCCCCCCACCATCACGGCCACCCGGTCGCAGAACGACATCACGAGCGGCAGGTCGTGGCTGATGAACATCAGGCTCGAGCCATGCCGCGCCACCATCGCGTCGAGCACGGCGAGCACCTGCATCGACACGGCGGTGTCGAGCGCGGAGGTGGGCTCGTCGGCGATCAGCAGGCGCGGGCCGGTGGACACCATCATCGCGATCATCACGCGCTGGCCCATGCCGCCCGACAGCTCGTGCGGCCAGGCGTCGGCCACGCGTTGCGGGTCGCGAATCTCCACCGCCGCGAGCGCCTCGACGATCCGCTCGCGCAGCGCCCGCCCGCGCAGGCCCGGTTCGCGCAGCCGGAACGCCTCGGCCATTTGCTGCGCCACCGTCATCACCGGGTTCAGCGAATATTTGGGATCCTGAAGAATCATCGCGATCTCGGCGCCGCACAGCTTGCGCCGTTCGGCCGCGCGCATTGCTTGCAGGTCGCGGCCGGCGAAGCGCAGCGTGCGCGCCGACCATTGCGCGGCGTCGGGCAGCAGGCCGAGCAGCGCGCGCCCGGTCAGCGATTTGCCGGAGCCGGATTCGCCGACGATGCCGAGCCGCTCGCCCGGCGCGAGCGTCAGCGACAAATCGCGCACGGCGTCGGTGACTTGGCCGTCGTGGCCGCGAAAGCCGATCCGCAGCCCGTCGATCTCGACGAGCGGCGCGGCCGGCGGGGAGGGTGCGTGGGTCATCGGTTCAGGCTCCGTGGCGCGGGTCGAGCACGTCGCGCAGCCCGTCGCCGAGCAGGTTGAAGGCGAGGCTGACGAGCAGGATCGCGCCGCCGGGCAGCGTGGCCACCCACCAGGCGTCGAGCAGCACGTTGCGGCCCGAGGCCACCATGAAGCCCCATTCCGGGCTGGGCGGCTGCGCGCCGAGGCCGAGAAAGCCGAGCCCGGCCACCGTCAGGATGATGCCGGCCATGTCGAGCGTGGCGCGCACGATCACCGACGACAGGCACATCGGCACGATGTAGCGGCGCAGGATGCGCGTGCCCGAGGCGCCTTGCAGGCGTGCGGCGTGGATGAAATCGGCCTGCGCGATGCGCAGGGTTTCGGCGCGCGCGAGCCGCGCGTAGGCGGGCCACGCGGTGATCGAGATCGCCACCACCGCGTTGACCACGCCCGGCCCGAGCGCGGCCGCGAACGCCAGCGCCAGCACGATCTTCGGGAACGCCAGCGCGATGTCGGTGATGCGCATCAGCACGCTGTCGACGAAGCCGCCCACGAAGCCGGCCGTGGTGCCGATCAGCACGCCGATCGGCACCACGATCGCCACCACCAGGATCGCGATGCCGAGCGTGATGCGCGAGCCGGCGATCAGGCGCGAAAGGATGTCGCGGCCGAGCTGGTCGGTGCCGAGCCAGTACGAGGGCGAGCCGGGCGGCAGCAGCCGGTCGTTCAGCACCTGGCGCAGCGGGTCGTGCGGCATCGCCAGCGGCGCGGCGATCGCGAGCAGTACCAGCGCGGTCAGGATCGCCAGGCCGAGCAGGTTCAGCGGGTTGCGCGCGAAGCGGCGCCAGCGGCGGTAGGCCAGGCCGAGCGAGGCCTGCGAGCGCGAGGCGGGCGCGTCGCTGAGCAGCCAGGCGCGCCAGCGCGGGCCGGGCGCTGTGTCGGGGGAAACGGGAGGCTGGGTCATCGGGGGAAATCCGTTCGAGGCGGCGGTTCGAGGCGGCTGGTCGGGGCGGCAAGTCAGCGCGCGCGCGGATCGAACACGCGGTAGAGCGCGTCGGTTAGCAGGTTGATCGTGATGAACATCGCGCCGATCACGAGCGTGGCGCCGAGCACGGCGTTCATGTCGCCGTTCAGCAGCGCGCCGGTCAGATACGAGCCGATGCCGGGCCACGCGAACACGATCTCGGTTAGCACCGAACCTTCGAGCAGGTTGCTGTAGGTCAGCGCGATCACCGTGAGCAGCGGCACGGCGATATTGCCGAACGCGTGCCGCCAGATCACGCGCCGCTCCGGCACGCCCTTGGCGCGCGCGGTGACGATGTATTCCTGGCTCAACTGGTCGAGCATGAACGAGCGCGTCATGCGGCTCAGATAGGCCACCGAGTAGTAGCCGAGGATCGCGGCCGGCAGCGCGATGTGCGAGAGCGCGTTGCGGAACACGTCCCACTCGCCTGCCAGCGCGGAATCTACCAGCAGGCTGCCGGTGCGGGTGTCGACCATGCCGTCCCAGGCCGGGTCGAGCCGGCCCGGGCCGCCCACCCAGTGCAGCTTCGCGTAGAACAGCAGCAGGCCCATCAGGCCGAGCCAGAACACCGGCACCGAGCTGCCGATCAGGCCGACGAAGCGCGCGAGGTGATCGATCGGGCGGTTGTGGCGCACCGCGGCGGCCACGCCGAGCGGCACGCCGATGCCGATGCCGATCACGGTGGCAATGGTGGCGAGTTCGAGCGTGGCCGGGAACACGCGCAGGATGTCGTCGCCCACCGGGTTCGAGGTCAGCAGCGAGATGCCGAGGTTGCCGTGCAGCACGTCGCGCGCGTAGATCAGGAATTGCGTGAGCAGCGGCCGGTCGAGGCCCAGCGCCGCGCGCTCGGCCGCGTAGGCGGCGGGCGAGGCGCGGTCGCCGAGCACCGCCAGCACCGGATCGATCGGCACCTTGCGGCCGATCACGAAGGTCAGCGCGAGCAGCCCCGCAAAGGTGATCGCCAGCGTCAGCGCCCAGCGCACGATGCGCAGCGTCCAGCGCGCGAGCGGGCGTCGCGCGGGCAGCGTGCGCAGCGCGTCGAACAGCGTGATGGGGGACGACATCGAGGCGGCGGTCTCCTGGGAGGGGAAGTCGGGCGCGGCGCGAGGCGGCCATCGGCTGCCGATCCGCGCGCGAACCCGAAGTATGCCGGATGCGCCGGGCGCGGCAAACCCGCTTGGCGCGGGTGCGCCGCACCTACTTCTTCAATTGCCGATACGACACGAGATCGTTGATCGGCCCGACCGCGAGGCCGGACACGCCCGGCGCGGTGGCGACCTGCGCCACCTTCTCGAACAGAATCACGAACGGCGAATCGGCCAGCATCGCGCGCTGCATCGCCTGATACCGCTTCGCGCGTTGTGCCGGTGACGGCTCGGCCAGCGCCGCGTCGGTCTGCCTGGTCAGCTCCGGAATGGCCCAGGCGTTGCGCCAGGCCAGCATCTTGTAGCGTGAGCCGTCCGAATTGTCGGGATTCCAGGCGAAGCCCTGCGCGTTGCTGTGCGGATCGATGTAATCGGCCGACCAGTCGCCGATGTAGATGTCGTGCTGGCGCGCGCGGTATTTCGACAGCGTCTGCTTGTTGTCGCCGGGGATCAGCGTGAGCTTGATGCCGGCCTGCGCGAAGTTGGCCTGGATCGCCTGCGCGATCTCGGTGTACGGGTAGTCGTTGCGCACGTCCATCGTCACGGCGAAGCCGTTCGGCACGCCGGCCTTGGCCAGCAGCGCGCGGGCCTTCGCCACGTCGAGGTGGTACGGGTTGTCGTCGAGCGTGCCGAGGAAGCCTTCGGGCAGGAAGGTCTGATGAACCTTGTAGATGGTCTTGACGACGTTGCGCTGGATGCCGTCGTAGTCCACCAGCCATTTCAGCGCTTGCTGCACCTCGGGCTTGGCGAGCGTGGGGTTCCTGGTGTTCAGGCCGAGATAGAGCAGCGTGGCCTGCGGCGATGCCATGACCTTCGCCTTGCCGCTGTGCGCCACGGCGGCGAGATCGTCGGGGCTCAGGTCGCGCGCGGCGTCGATGTCGCCGCTTTCGAGCATCAGCCGCTGGGTCGCGGCCTCGGGCACGTGGCGCAGCACGATGCGCTTCATCGCGAGCGGCAGCCGGTAGCCGTCGAAGCGTTGCAGCACGAGGCTGTCGCCGGGCGTCCACTTGACGAGCCGGTAGCCGCCCGAGCCGGCTTCGTGGGTCTTGAGCCAGCCGTTGCCGAAATCGCCGTTCTGCTGCTGCGAGAGCAGCAGCGCGCGATCGACAACCGAGGCCGGCCACGCGCCGAGCACGTTGAGCACGAAGGTGGGCGCGTATTTGCGATCGGTGCGGATCGTGACCGTGTGCGCATCGACGGCCCGCACGTTTTGCCGGACGTTGGCGGGCGTCAGGCCGATGCCGGCCAGCACCGCGGCCGGGCCCTTGTCGAGCAGCACCGCGCGCTGGATCGACCAGGCCACGTCCTCGGCCGCGAGCGGGTTGCCGGAGTGGAACTTGAGGCCATCGCGCAGCGTGAACGTGAAGGTGGTGCCGTCGGCGTCCACCTTCCACGACTGGGCGACGTCGCCGTCGAACTTCGACGGATCCTTCAGGTTCACGCGCACCAGCCGGTCGTACACGTTCGCGATGTATTCCTCGGGCACCAGTTCGTAGACCTCGGCCGGATCGAGCGTCGAAAACTCGTCGAGCAGCGTGGCCATCACGAACATGTCTTTCGGCGTGGCCGCCAGCGCGTCGCGCGCGGGCAGGCCGGACAGCGCGACGCAGGCGGAGAGGGCGGCGAGCGCCGCCAGCAGGCGTGGTTTTTTCGGTGTCATTCGCAGGTTCATATGCAGGTTCATACGCACTCCGTCGAATCGGGCACCGGTATTACATCAGACATTCGAGCGCGCACTAAGCGCGTCAAAAATCCGCCGCGCCTACTTCTTCAACGTCCGATACGAGGTCAGGTCGTTGATCGGCCCGATTTCCGGCCCGCTCACGCCGGGCCGCGTGGCGACCTGCACCACCTTCTCGAACATGATGACGAACGGCGAGCGGTCGAGCACTTCCTGCTGGAGCTTGCGGTAGAGCGCCGCGCGCTTGGCGGGCGACGGCTCGGCCAGCGCCGCGTCGGTCTGCCTGGTCAGGTCCGGAATGGCCCAGGCATTGCGCCAGGCCAGCATGCGCGATGGCGAGCTGTCCGAATTGTCCGGATTCCAGGCGAACCCGCGCGCGTTGCTGTTCGGGTCCATGTAGTCGGGCGACCACTCGCCGATGAAGATGTCGTGCTGGCGCGCGCGGTACTTGCCGATCGCCTGCTTGGCGTCGCCCGGCAGCAGCTTCACGCGGATGCCGGCCTGCGCGAAGTTCGCCTGCAGCGCCTGCGCGATCTCCACGTACGGATAATCGTTCGGCATGTCCATCGTCACGTCGAAGCCGTTCGGCAGCCCGGCCTTGGCCAGCAGTGCCTTTGCCTTGGCCACGTCGCGATGGTACGGGTTGCTGTCGAGCATGCCGAGGAAGCCATCGGGCAGGAAGGTTTCGTGCACCTTGTAGGTGGTCGAGACGATGTTGCGCTGGATGCCCTCGTAATCCACCAGCCACTTCATCGCCTGCTGCACCTCGGGCTTGGCGAGGTTCGGGTTCTTGGTGTTCAGGCTCAGGTACATCAGCGCGGCCACCGGCGTGGCGGCCACCTGGATCTTGCCGGCCTTGGCGAGGCTCGCCAGGCTGTCGGGGCTCAGGTTGCGCGCGGCATCGGCGTCGCCGTTCTCCAGCAGCAGCCGCTGCGCCGAGGCTTCCGGCACGTGGCGCAGCACGATGCGCTTCATCGGGTAGGGCTGCGGATAGCCGTCGAAGCGTTGCAGCACGAGGCTCTCGTTGGCTGTCCACTTGACCAGTTGATACGGGCCGGAGCCGGCGTCGTGCGTCTTGAGCCAGGCGTTGCCGAAATCGCCGCCGCGCGCGTTGGCTTCCAGCAGCTTGCGATCGACGATCGAGCCGGGGCCGGCGCTCAGCACGTTCAGCACGAAGCTCGGCGCGGTCTTGCGGTCGGTTTGCAGCGTGACGGTGGCGGCGTCCACGGCGCGCACCTTCTGCATGACGTTGTCCTTGGTGAGGCCCAGGTCGGCCAGCACGCTGGCCGGCCCCTTGCCGAGCAGCACGGTGCGCTGCAGCGACCAGGCCACGTCGTCGGCCGTCACCGGGTTGCCGGAGTGGAATTTCAGGCCGGGCGTGAGCTTGAACGTGTAGGTCAGGCCGTCGGCGCCGACGCTCCACGATTGCGCGATGCGGCCGTCGAATTTCGACGGATCGCGCAGGTCCACGCGCACCAGCCGCTCATACACGTTGGCCACGTATTCGGACGGCACCAGTTCGTAGATCTCGGCCGGATCGAGCGTGGTGAATTCGCCGATCTGGGTGGCGATCACGTAGATGCCGGGCGGCGTCGCGGCCGTGGCGGGAACGGCGGGCGCCAGCGCCGCGAGCGCGGCGGTGACGGCGAGCGTGGACATCAGGCGCTTCATGCAGGCTCCGTCGAATCGAATGAATCCGCGATTCTCTCATTAATGCCCGGGCCTTCCGGCGCGGCGTCGCGCATGTCCCCCACGTCACCAATACAGCACGAAGCGGCCGTCCTGGCGTTGCAGGCCGTGGCCTTGCAGCGTGATGCGCGCCACGCCGCCGTCGCAGGCAAGCACGGCCTGATGCGTGACGAGCCCGTCGTGCACCACCAGCATGCCGTCGCGGTAGGGGAAGAACGCGGGCTCGCCGTCGGCGTTGCCGTCGCTTTCGGCGGGCCAGTGCCGCAGCCCGCTGCCGGGCGGCGTGGACAACGACAGCGTGAAGCTGATCAGCCCGCCCGGCGCGGGCTCGTGCGCGGGGAACACGTCGCGGAATTGCAGATCGCGGTGGACGTTCGCCACCGGCTTGCCGAACGCCGGATGCGGCAGATAGATATGGAAGCCGGGCAGCGCGGCGCGATCGACGTCGGCGGCCAGCACGGCGGGCGCGCCGAGCCGGGCCGACAGCGCGGTGGCCACGGTGTCGAGCAGCGGCCGGAATTGCGCGTCGAGCAGCGCGTTGGCGGCGTGGCGCGCGGCGTCGTCGGCATACAGGCCGGTGCCGTGCGGGCCATGGTCGAGATAGGCCGCCAGCCCCAGCGTGAAGAACGGCGCGACCGGATGGCGTGGCCGCCAGTGCTCGCGCAGTTGCAGCACGCGCCGCCCCCAGTCCTTGCGCGCGGCCGGCTCGAGCAGGTCGAGGTGGATCGGCTCGCGCAGCCGGGCGGCGGCGGGCAGCATGACGGGCTGGGCGATGGGCAGCGTGGCGGGAGCGCTCATGGCCGCATTGTCGGCTCGCGCGCGCGGCGGCGCGGCCGGCGATGCGATCCGGCGTAGCGCGGATGCGAAGCGACGAGCCGCCTACGCGGCGCGGTAATGCGAATCGGTGGGGATTTCATCGGGCAGCGGTGCGCCGGCGGTTTCGAGCAGCGAGCGCTCGATCTGGCGCGTCAGCGTATCGAGCGCGAGGTGGTGCGGCCCGGTGCCGAACGGCTCGGCGATATGGCCGGCGATGGTATCGAGCGCGATCAGCGTGTACGACACGAACACCGACACGAACGGCGTGGCGAAGCCGATCGAATCGACCAGCCCGAACGGCAGCATCATGCAGTACGAATAGATCGTGCGATGCAGCAGCACGTGGTACGGGAACGGGATCGGCGTGGAGGCGATCCGCTCGCAGCCGGCCAGCTTCTCGCCAAGTGTGTTCAGTTGCGCGTCGAGCATCCACAGCCGGGTATCGCTCAGTTCGCCGGCGCGCTGGCGTTCGGCCAGCCGGCCGCGCAGCAGATGCAGGATCGCCACCGGCCGGAACCGTGCGGCGGCCACCTGCGAGAAGGCTTCGGCGTCGAGGTACTGCGCGAGATCCTCGGCCGGATCGCTGCCGCGCAACTGGTGCTTCATCGCGTAGACGAACGCGATCACGGTGCGCGCGAAGCCTGCGCCGTCGTCGGTTGCGCCGTAGGCCAGCGCCTGCGAAACCAGCGCGCGCCCGGCGGTCAGCACGCCGCCCCACAGCTTGCGCGCTTCCCAATAGCGGTCGTAGCTGGCGTTGTTGCGGAACGCCGCGAAGATCGCCAGTGCAAGGCCGGCCAGCGTGAACGGGGTGGGGTTCAGCGGCACCTTGGTGCCGAGGATGCGGCCGTCGGTCAGCAGCGCGAGCAGGCTGATCACGGTCATCACGGCCAGTTGCGGCAGGATCGATTGCAGCACCGAGCCGTTCCAGACGAACAGCATCCGGAACCAGTGTTCGCGTGGGCGAATGATCATGACGGCAACTCCGATGCGGCGGGTGAAGCGGGTAACGCTACCAGAAACGCGATGCCTTGCCGACACGGCGCGCCATCGGGCACGCCGCGCCGGCGGCAAACGACAAGCGGAGAACGGGAGCACGGCGCGGCGGTCGAGCGCCGCCGCGCCGTGTTCGATCTGACGATCAGGCCGCGGCGCGCTGGACGGCCGCGCGGTGCATCAGCACCGGGATCGACTTCGAGGTGGGCGTGTTGGCGATGTCGGCCGTGCTGTCGAGCGGCACCAGCGGGTTGGTTTCCGGGTAGTAGGCGCCCAGGCAGCCGCGCGGGATGTCGTATTCCACCAGCAGGAAGCCGTCGGCGCGGCGCTCGATGCCGTCGTGCCACACGGTTTCCAGGTCGATCCAGTCGCCGGCCTTGAAGCCGAGCATCGCCAGGTCGTCCTTGTTGGCGAACACCACGCGGCGCTGGCCGAACACGCCGCGATAGCGGTCGTCGAGCGCGTAGATGGTGGTGTTGTACTGGTCGTGCGAGCGCGTGGTCATCAACGTCAGCAGCTTCTCGCCGTGCTGCGCGCGGGCGCGCTGGATCGGCGTGTCGGTCGGCAGCGGGTGCGCGATGAAGTTCGCCCGGCCGTTGGGCGTGATCCAGTCGCGCTCGCGCGAGGCCACCCGCAGGTGGAAGCCGCCCGGCTGGGCGATCTTCTCGTTGTAGTTCTCGAAGCCGGGCAGCACGGCCTCGATCGCATCGCGGATCAGCGCGTAATCGTTGATGTAGGCCTGCCAGTCGACCGAATCGCCCGGGCCGAACAGCGCCATCGCCATCCTCGCGACGATCGCCGTCTCCGACAGCAGGTTGGGCGAGGCCGGCTGGTTCATGCCGTACGACACGTGCACCATGCTCATCGAATCTTCCACCGTCACGCCCTGCGACACGCCGTTCTGCAGGTCGATTTCGGTGCGGCCCATGGTCGGCAGGATCAGCGCGTCCTGGCCGTGAATCAGGTGGCTGCGGTTCAGCTTGGTGGTGATGTGCACCGTCAGCGCGCAGCGGCGCAGGCCGTCCCAGGTGCGCGGCGTGTCGGGCGTGGCCATCGCGAAGTTGCCGCCCAGGCCGATGAACACCTTGACGTGGTCTTCCAGCATCGCCTCGATGGTTTCCACCACGTCGTAGCCGTGATGGCGCGGCGGCTCGAAGCCGTACACCTTGCCGAGGCTGTCGAGGAACGCCATGGTGGGCTTTTCCTCGATGCCGATGGTGCGGTTGCCCTGCACGTTCGAGTGGCCGCGCACCGGGCACAGGCCCGCGCCTTCGCGGCCGATGTTGCCGCGCATCAGCATCAGGTTCGACAGCATGTGGATGGTCTGCACCGAATGCTTGTGCTGCGTGATGCCCATGCCCCAGGTGGCGATCACGCGTTCGCTCGAGGCGTACAGCTCGGCCAGCGAATCGATCTGCGCGTACGACACGCCGCTCTCGGCGGTCAGCGCGGCCCAATCCTCGGCGCGCAGGTCGTCGGCGAACGCGTCAAAGCCGGCGCAGTGTTCGTCGATGAACGCCACGTCCAGCACGCGCGGCCGGCCGGCCAGCACCGCTGCGTCGTCGAATTCGAGCACCCGCTTGGCCACGCCCTTGATCAGCGCGAAATCGCCGCCGATGGTCGGCTGCACGAAGCGCGAGGCGATCTTGGTGCTGCCCATGGTCAGCATCTCGATCGGGCTTTGCGGATCGGAGAAGCGTTCCAGGCCGCGTTCCTTGAGCGGATTGATCGAGACGATGGTGGCGCCGCGCTTGGCCGCCTCGCGCAGCTCGCCGAGCATGCGCGGGTGGTTGGTGGCCGGGTTCTGGCCGAAGATCATCAGCAGGTCGGCATGCTCGAAATCGTGCAGCGTGACGGTGCCCTTGCCGACCCCGACCGTGGCCGGCAGGCCGCGGCTGGTGGCCTCGTGGCACATGTTCGAGCAGTCGGGGAAGTTGTTGGTGCCGAAGCGGCGCACCATCAGCTGATACAGGAACGCGGCTTCGTTGCTGGCGCGGCCCGAGGTGTAGAACGCGGCGCGATTCGGGTTGTCGAGCGTGTTCAGGTGGCGCGCGATCAGCGCGAACGCGTCGTCCCAGCCGATCGGCAGGTAGCGGTCGCTGGCGGCGTCGTACACCATCGGGTCGGTCAGGCGGCCGTGCTGTTCGAGTTCGTAGTCGGACTGGTCGAGCAGGGCGGTGACGGTGTTGGCGGCGAAGAAATCCGGCCCCACGCGCTTCGAGGTGGCTTCGGCGGCCACGGCCTTGACGCCGTTTTCGCAGAATTCGAAGGTGGACGCGTGCTGGCGGTCGGGCCAGGCGCAGCCCGGGCAATCGAAGCCGTCCGGCTGGTTCTGGCGGAACAGCGTGCGGTAGTTGCCGCCCGATACCCGTTCCTTGATCAGGTTGATGGCAACCTGCTTGACGGCCCCCCAGCCCGCTGCGGCGTGGTGGTAGGGTTCGATGCGCGGAGTCGGAGCTTTCTTCTTCATGGCTGCTACGTGTCGTAAGGCCGCCTCTAGCGGCGATGGAAACAGCGTACCTTTGCCGCAGTGCGTCATGGGTACACACCTGGCGCGGTCGAAAAAGAGTACAGTTGCGTTTTTTCAGCACACCTGAAGCCAAAACTGTGCTTCAGAACAATCTTAACGAGACAGCATGAAGCGTTACGAAAAGCTGGCCGACGAGATCGACGACATGATCCGGCGCGGCGTGTATTTGCCGGGCGAGCGGATTCCGTCGGTGCGGCAGGCGAGTCACCAGCACGATCTGAGCATCACCACCGTGGTGCGCGCCTATCTGGTGCTGGAAAGCCGTGGCGCGATCGAGAGCCGGCCGCAGTCGGGCTATTTCGTGCGGGCGCGCGAGGTGGCGGCCGACGAGCCGGCGCTGAACGTCAGCACGCCGATTGCCGTGTCGTCGACGGTGGACGTGAGCCGGCTGGTGCTGTCCACACTGCGCACCATCGCGCGCGACGACGCCGTGCCGCTCGGTTCGCCGTATCCCGATTCGGCGCTGTTTCCGTCGCAGCGGATCGCGCGCCACATGCACGGCATTGCGCGCCGCCGCACGCGCTGGGGCGTGATCGACGACCTGCCGCCCGGCAACCCCGAACTGATCCGCCAGATCGCGCGACGCTATGGCGAGCGCGGCATCGCCGTCGATCCGAACGAGATCGTCGTGACGATCGGCGCGACCGAGGCGATCAACCTGTGCCTGCAGGCGGTGGCGCGGCCCGGCGACACGATCGCCGTCGAATCGCCCACCTTCTACGCGATGCTGCACGCGATCGAGCGGCTCGGCATGCGCGCGATCGAGGTGGCCACGCATCCGGTGGACGGCATCGACCTCGACGCGCTGGCGCGCATCCTCGATCGCGAGAAGATCGCCGCGTGCATGGTGATGCCGAATTTCCAGAACCCGCTCGGCTTTCGGATGAGCGACGCGCGCAAGGCCGCGCTGGTCGAGCTGCTGGCGCGCCACGACGTGCCGGCCATCGAGAACGACGTCTATCACGAGCTGTATTACGGCGAGGCGCGGCCCAGCGCGCTGAAGTCGTTCGACCGGCGCGGGCTGGTGCTGCATTGCGCGTCGTTTTCGAAGAGCTTGTCGCCGGCCTACCGGGTCGGCTGGGCGATGCCGGGCCGCTACCGCGATCAGGTCGAGAAGCTCAAGTTCCTGAACACGCTGGCCACGCCCGCACTCGACCAACTGGCGATCGCCGAATATTTGCGCCACGACGGCTACGACCACCATCTGCGGCGCATCCGCAAGGCCTTTGCCCAGCAGGCCAACCTGATGGGCGCGATGGTGCGGCGCTTCTTTCCCGACGGCACGCGCATTTCCCAGCCGGCCGGCGGCTACGTGCTGTGGGTCGAGCTGCCGGCCGGCTGCGATGCGATGGCGCTGTATCAACTGGCGCTGGCCGAGGGCATTACGATCGGGCCGGGGCACATGTTCTCGACCACCGGCAACTATCAGCATTGCATCCGGCTCAACTACAGTTACCCGTGGTCGCCGCAGATCGAGGAGGCGGTGCGCACGCTGGGCCGGCTGGTGGCGGCGGCGGTGCGTGGGGAGGGCGGCGAGGGTGGCGCGACGGGAGCGCGCGGCAAGGGCAACGAGGCCGGAGAGAGCGGCAAAGTCGCCGAGAGCAACAAGGGCGGCAACGGCAGCGACAGCGGCGGCCGGATCGAACCAGACGAGGAGGAGACGAGATGACGAACGGCACGGAACACGAAGGCGGCCAAGTGGGCGGCGATGAACCGGATACGCAGGACGACGGCGGGCTCGACCCGGTGATCGTCGCGGTGCTGGCCTGCCTGCGCGACGCGCTGACCGAAACGCCGGGGCGCGCGTGGTCGCTGGCGAAACTGAGCAAGCGCTCGCAGGTGCCGATGAGCACGTTGCGGCGCACGCTGACGCAACTCGATGGCGCGGGGCTGACGCACACCGAGATCGGCGAGGATGGCATCGGCCACGTGACGCTCAGCGACGAGGGCGTGACGTTGGCCGATGCGTTGTTCTCCGAGGGTGGCGGGGCCGGCTGAAGACTGAAGCGCTGGAAGTGCCTTTTAGCGCCACCAGCGGCTTCAGTGGCTGAGGCTACCGAAGCGACCGAGGCCCCTGCCACCCCCGATCAATCGCGCGTCCCCCCGCCGCATCGCCTTCGCGATCGGCCTGCGCCTTCTTCTCCAGCACGAACTCGACAAACCGCGCCGCGGCCGGATCGCGCATCTCGATCGGATAGGCCAGGTGCAGCGGTGCCGAAAAACCGGCCGGATCGGCCAGCGGGCAAAACACGGCGCTGCGGTGGTCGTAGCGCTGCATCGAGGCCGGCACCAGCGTCACGCCCAGCCCGGCCGCCACCATATGGATGCCGGTCAGCATGCGCGGCACCTCGCGCGCCACGTGCGGCACGAAACCCTGGCGGCGGCACGCGGCCAGGAAATCCGCATACATGCCCGGCGCGCCCGGCCGGCGCACCAGGATGAATTCCTCGTGTTCGAGCGCCTTCAGTGAAATGGCGGGCGGCTCGCCCTGCTTGCCCTGCATGCCGTCGAGCAGCCGGTGGCCCACCGGCAACACCACCACCATCGGTTCGTCGAGCAGCGGCTCGAACGCCACGCCGGGCAGCGTATCCACCGGCTTGCGCAGAAACGCCACGTGCAGTTGCCCGTTCGACAGCCGCTCGCTCAGTTCTGCCGCGTTCAGCTCGGCCAGCGTGATCTCGATGCCGGGGTGATCGGCGCGAAACGCCCGGATCGCGTCGGTGGTCATCGGGTGGAAGCCGGCCGAACTGGTCAGCCCGACCGCGATCGTGCCCAGCTCGCCGCGCGCGATCCGTCGCGCGTGCGCCACACCTTGCTGCAGCGTGTCGAGCACCAGCTCGGCGCTTTGCGCGAACGCACGCCCGGCCGGCGTCAGTTCCACGCCGCGCGGCTGGCGCACGAACAGCTCGAAACCGATCTCTTCTTCCAGCAGGCGAATCTGCTGCGACAGCGGCGGCTGCTGCATCGCCAGCCGCTCGGCGGCGCGCGTGAACTGGCCTTCCTCGGCAACGGCAAGGAAGTAACGAAGGTGACGCAATTCCATCGGGACGGCTCCGGCAGGCAGGACGATCGAGCCATATTTCAGACATATGGCACTACAAGCGAATCGATATTTTACATCTGGTTTGGGACTCCATAGGATTGCGCCTGACACATTGCAGCCTGATATGGCGGGGTTCCCCGGGCGACGGAGACGGCCATCGAAACATCGAAAACCACAACAAGGTCCAGGAGACACGAAGTGAAAAAGCACCACGCCGCAGCAGCCCTGCTGCTTGCCGGATGCGCGTCCGCTTACGCGCAGCAGGACGAAGTCGACGAAGCACTGCAACTCGCCACCGGCGGGGGCAGCGGCGGCAGCTCGGTGATGTTGTACGGCGTGGTGGACGTCAACGTCGAATACCTGAGCCATGCGAGCGCGCAAGGCGGCTCGCTGTTCCGGATGAATTCCGGCGGCATCCACAACTCGCGCTGGGGCGTGCGCGGCTCGGAAGACCTCGGCGGCGGCAATGCCGCGTGGTTCGTGCTCGAATCGGGCTTCAACAGCAACGACGGCACCCAGGCCACGGCGGGCACGCTGTTCAACCGCACCTCGGCGGTCGGCCTGTCGAACCGCACGTTCGGCTCGCTGTCGTTCGGCCTGCAATACACCCCGATGTACGACGTCCTGCTGCGCTACGACCCGATGCAGTTCTCGCCGCAATACACGTGGTTCCCGACCACCGGCTCGTCGAACGATTTCGCGTTCCGCGCGCGCAACAGCAACATGATCAAGTACGTCGGCAGCTTCGCCGGCATCACTGCGATCGCGGGCTACAGCTTCGGCGGCGATCCGACCTCGTTCCAGAGCAGCGCGGCCTACGGCGCCGGCCTCGATTACGACGGCGGCACGTTCGGCGTGGGCCTCGCCTACGACTACCGCAACGGCGCGATCAACACCACCGGCAACTTCACCAAGTCGCGCAACCTGAGCATCGCGTTCCGCCAGGACATCGGCCGCGGCCAGTTGCTGGCGGGCTACGAGCATTTTCTGACCAACCCGGCCACCACCAAGACGGCGTCGTCGGCGCAGGCGCTGTTCTTCGGCGGCGTGCGCTATCCGCTCGCGCGCAACCTGAAGGTGACGGCGGCCTATTACTACGATCAGGACAAGACGCCCGGCAACTCCAATACCTGGATGGGCGTGTTGAGCACGCAATACGCGCTGTCCAAGCGCACCTCGCTGTACGCGACCGTGGCCTACGCCCAGGCGACGCGCGGCAACAACGGCGCCTTCACGCCGGTCGGCACCACCGACAGCACGGCGTTCGGGCCGAACCAGACCGGCGTGACGCTCGGCATGTTCACGCGGTTCTGAGCACGCCGCACGCGCAGCACGGTTTTATTCGTCAGCAGTCGGGCCAGGGCCGTGCGATGCGCGGCCCGCGCCCTCAGGAGCAGTTCGCATGCAATCCGTACCGATCCTCACCCGCCTCGCGCGGCGCACCGGGCTGGCCATCGCGGCCGGCGCGCTGGCCACGATAGGCACGATAGCCGGCCCCGCGCTGGCGGCTTCGGCGGCGACAGTCACCCCCGCCGCTTCGGCCGGGAGCGCCGCCACCGCTGCCGCTTCGGCCGCCGCCGCGCCGCACGTCTACAACGCGCACCTGCGCCCCGTCGCGCGGATCTCGGCGACGCGCATGCCGATCGCCACGCCGGCCGGCGCCGCGCAATTCCCGCTCTACCTGTCGCGCGACTGGAACCAGCCGCTGCCCGAAGTGACGCGCGCGGTGATCGTGATCCACGGCAAGCTGCGCAACGCCGATCGCTATTTCCACAGCGCCGAGCAGGGCCGCGACGCGGCCGCCGCGCAAGGCGCCGACGTGAGCGGCACGCTGCTGATCGCGCCGCAGTTCCTGGCCTCGCTCGATCTGGCCGAGCGCGGCGGTGAAGCCGGCAACGCCGCGCTGCTGCGCTGGGACGCCAACGGCTGGATGGCCGGCGACGCCGCGCTCGCGCCGGTCGCGGTCAGCTCCTACACGGTGCTCGACACGATCGTCGAACGGCTGGCCGACCGCACGCGCTTTCCGAACCTGAAGACGGTGGTGTTCGCCGGCCATTCGGGCGGCGGCCAGGTGGTGCAGCGCTACGCGGTGGCGGCGCGCGAAACCGGTGCGCTGGCCCGCGAGGGCATCGCGTTGCGCTACGTGGTGTCGAGCCCGTCGTCGTATGCGTATTTCGACGCCGAGCGCCCCGGCGCAGACGGCAAGCCCGCCGCGTTCGACGCCGCCGCGTGCCCCGGTTTCGACGACTGGAAATACGGCATGGCCAAGCGCCCGCCGTACCTGGCCGACCGCACCGCCGCGCAGCTCGAATCGGCTTACGCGGCGCGGCAGGTTACGTACCTGGTGGGCGGCAACGACGACGATCCGCAGCAGAAGGCGCTCGACCAGAGCTGCCCGGCCGAGGCGCAAGGCCCGCAACGCCTCGCGCGCGCCGAAGCCTACTTCGGCTATCTGCAGGCGCGCCATCCGCAAGGCCTGAACCAGCATCTGCACGTGGTGCCCGGCGTGGGCCACAACGGCGCGAAAATGCTGACCTCGGCCTGCGCACTGGCCGCCATCTACGACACGCCGGGGTGCGGATCATGAGTCAAGCCAATTCAGTCAATCACGTGACCGAGGTCGCGCGCGACAGCGCGGCGGCGGAGTCTGCCGTGGCCGTGCGCATGTCGCCGTCGATGGTGCGCCGCGCGATTTTCGCGTCGGTGCTCGGCAACGGCCTGGAATGGTTCGACTTCCTGATCTACGGCTATTTCTCGAAGATCATCGCGCAGGTGTTCTTCCCGTCCGGCAACGGGCTGGTGTCGCTGATGCTGACGCTGGCCACGTTCGCGGTGGGCTTCTTCGTGCGGCCGCTCGGCGGCATCCTGCTCGGCGTGTATGCCGACCGCGCCGGCCGCAGCCGCGCGCTGTCGCTGCTGATCATCTCGATGGCCGGCAGCACGCTGCTGATGGGGCTGACGCCCGGCTTCGCGCAGATCGGCTACGCCGCGCCCGCGCTGGTGATCCTGGCGCGCGTGCTGCAGGGGCTGTCGGTGGGCGGGCAGTTCGCCACCGCCTCGGCGATGCTGGTGGAATACGCGCCGCCGGGCCGCAAGATGTTCTACGGCAGCTTCAACATGACGGCGCAGTCGTTCGCGCTGCTGCTGTCGTCGGCCGCGGGCTATCTGCTGACCACGCGGCTGTCGCATGCCTCGCTGGTGGAATGGGGCTGGCGCGTGCCGTTCCTGTGCGGCGCGCTGGCCGGGCCGCTCGGCTTCTACATCCGTCACAAGGTGGCGGAATCGCCGGAGTTCCAGCAACTGCGCGCGGAAAGCGCCGGCGAGCGCCCGAAGGTGCCGCTGCGCACGTTCTTCCGCGACAACGGCCGCGCCGCGCTGTGCGCGATGGGCGTGATCGCGGTGGGCGCGGCCACCAACTATGTGTGGCACTCCTATCTGGCCGTGTACGTCGAGCGCCAGTTGCACCTGCCGTTGCAGGTCGCGCTGCGCGGGGCGTTCTTCTCGGGCCTGCTGAATTTGTTCCTGTTCCCGCTGTCGGGGCGTCTGGCCGACCGCTACGGGCCGTACCGGCTGTTCTATCCGATCACGATCGCCTGGATGCTGTGCGCGTATCCGCTGTTCGTGTTCGTGGTGTCCGCGCCGTCGGCCGAGCGCCTGTTGATCGCGCAACTGATTTCCACCGTGTTTCTCGCGGCGATGTCGGGCGCCCACCCGGGCATGCTCGCGACGCTGTTCCCGGTGCGCAGCCGCTCGTCCGGCGTGGCGCTGTCGTACAACGTCGCCGTCACGCTGTTCGGCGGGCTCGCGCCGTTCACCATCACCGGGCTTACGTCGCTGACGGGCAGCAGCCTGACCCCCGCGTTCTATCTGATCTTTGCCGGCTTCGTCTCGCTCGCCCTGGTCGGGCTGTCCCGTCGCGGACACCCCGAACTCGGCGCCGACGCAGCGGCCACCATGAGGACCCCCGCTTGAGCACCGTGCCCGACCACGCCCACGACGAACGCGCGCCGAACGAACGGCCCGTCGATGTCGTCGCGCCGCAACACCTGACCGTCAACGCACCGGCCGGCACCGGCATCGTGCCGCTGTTCGCCACCGGCGAATGGAACGCCTCGCAGCCGGACGTCACGACTGCCGTGATCCTGCTGCACGGCCGGCTGCGCAACGCCGACGCGTATTTCCGCTTCGCCCATCGCGCCCGCGCCGCGGCCGGCCGCAACTCGAACGACACGGTGCTGCTGGTGCCGCAGTTCCTGGCCCAGGCCGACGTGGAAGCGCACCGGCTGCCGGCCTCCACGCTGTGCTGGGACTGGACCGGCTGGATGGGCGGCGGCGAGGCGCTGGCGCCCGCGCCGGTCAGCTCGTTCGACGTGCTCGACGCGCTGCTCGCGGCGCTCGCCGACCGCGCCACGTTCCCCGCGCTGCGCGAAGTGGTGGTGGCCGGCCATTCGGGCGGCGGGCAGGTCGCGCAGCGCTATGCGGTGCTGGCGCACGGCGAGGCGGCGTTGAGCGCGCAGGGCGTGGCGCTGCGCTACGTGATTGCGAATCCGTCGTCGTACGTGTATTTCGACCGGCTACGCCCCGATGCCGACGGCGGCTTCTCGCCGTTCGACGGCGCGCGCTGCACCGGCTTCAACGACTGGAAATACGGCCTCGACGCGCTGCCCGCCTATGCGAGCGAGCAGCCCGCCGCCGCCGAGCCGGGCGCGTTCGAGCGCGCCTATCTGGAACGCGACGTGACCGTGCTGCTCGGCGAGCGCGACTGCGATCCCGAACACCCGGCGCTGGACCGCTCGTGCGCGGCGATGACGCAAGGCGAGCACCGGCTCGGGCGCGGCCTGGCCTACGCCCGCTATATCGCCTCGCGCGGCGCGGCCGATTGCACCCACGAAACGCACCGGATTCCGGGCGCGGGCCACGACGCCGATGCGGTGTTCGGCTCGCCGGCCGGCATCGCGGCGCTGTTCGGCAAGACCGCGCACGAAGCCTGAGCGGCGCACGGAGCCCGCGCGAGCGGGCTGCGCGAATCATCACGAATCATCAAGAATCAGCAGGCAGCACCCCGGACACGAATCCGGAACATATCGAAAAAAATCAGGAGACCGTATGAATTTGCGTAGCCCGAACTCCACCCCCGATCGGCTCGCCATGCCTGGCGCGACGGTCCGGCGTGCCGCTTCGTCACGTGTGCCGGCCGCGCTGGTCGCGCTGGCGCTGCCTGCGATCGCGCCGGCCGTACACGCGCAATCGTGCGACAACCAGGCCCTGCCGGGCGGCGCGGCCTGCGTGTCGACGGTGGCCGCCGGCCAGACCGTCAACGGCACCACCATCAACAACGGCGGCCAGCAGACAGTGCGCGGCACGGCGGTGGGCGCGACCGTCTCGTCGGGCGGCACGCAAACCATTTCGTCGGGCGGCGGCACCACCAACACGCAGCTCGCGGGCGGCCGGCAGGTGGTGTCGCGCGGCGGCGTGGCGACCGGCACCGTGATCGGCAACGACGGGCTGCAGACGGTGTTCTCGGCCGGTTCGACGCTCAGCACGGTGGTGTCGTCGGGCGGCACGCAGTACATATCGGCGGGCGGCGTGGCAACCGGCACCACGGTGGTGTCGGGCGGCAGCTTCGGCGTGTCGCGCGGCGGCCTGGCCAGCGGCTCGGTAGTCGGCACGGGCGGCCTGATGCGCATCTATTCGGGCGGCCAGGCCAACGACAGCGTGGTGACGGGCGGCAAGCAATACGTGTCGGCCGGCGGCTCGGCCGTCGGCACGGTGGTCAGCGCCGGTTCGCAAGTGGTGTTCACCGGCGGCGCGACCACCTCGACGGTGGTCAACGGCGGGATCCAGCTCGTGTCGAGCGGCGGCCTGGCCACCGGCACGCAGGTCAACGCGGGCGGTGCGCAAACGGTGCTGCTCGGCGGCTCGGCCGCGCAGAGCACGGTGGCGGCCGGCGGCAACCTGACGGTCGACGTGGGCGGCAACACGGCGGCGGGGCCAGTGGCCGCGCAGACGCTGGCCGGCGTGGTGCTGGCCGGCGGCACGCTGACGCTCGACGAAGCCGCCACCGACTTGCTGACCGGCAACGCCGCGGTGTCCGCCGGCACGCTCGCGATGCAGGGCGGCACGGTGGCGTTCGCCGCGCCGAAGGGCGGCGGCTTCAAGACGCTGAGCGTCGGGCAACTGTCGGGCAGCGGCCAGTTCGTGCTGAACACCAACGTCGGCGCGGGGCAGGCCGACCGGCTGGTGGTGGCGCAGGGCACCGGCGCGTATTCGCTGTCGGTGCATGACGGCAGCACCACGGCCGCGGCCGCCAACGCACGCGTGCAGCTCGTGCAGGCGGCGGGCACCAGCGCGACGTTCACGCTGGCGGGCGGCGGCAACGGCATCGACGTCGGCGCCTACAAGTTCGCGTTGCAGGACGATGGCGGCAACTACTTCCTGGCCAATACCGGCCGCACCAGCGACATCGCCTCGGTCGCGCAGGCCGCGGCGGCCACCACGCCGATGCTCTGGTATCAGCAGCTCGAAACGACGTTCTCGTATCTCGGCGACCTGCGCGGCGGCGCGGGCGACGGCGGCGGCCTGTGGGTGCGCGCCTACGATCAGCGCCTGAAGACCAACCCGGGCGGCACCGCGACCGATTCGACGCTGTACGGCGCGCAGGTCGGCCGCGACTGGGCCTTTGCCACGCACGCGGGCACGGTGCACGTGGGCGCGACGGGCGGCTACGCGGAAGCGAACGAGAGCTTCGACGGCCTCGGCAACGGCACCGCGCGGCCCTGGAACATCGGCGCCTACGCGGGCATCGACACGCCGTCGGGCCTGTTCGCCGATACCGTGGTGCGCTACCTCGGCTTCAAGCAATCGCTCGGCGTTACCACCTCGGGCAACCAGGCCACCGGCGGCTACGCGCAATCGGGCTTCGCGCTGTCGATCGACGCCGGCAAGCGCTGGCAGCTCGGCGGGCGCTGGTGGGCCGAGCCGCGCGTCGAGGCCACCTGGCAGCACGATGGTGCGGTGTCCTATCAAACCTCGCTCGGCACGCCGATCGTGCTGCAATCGAAATCGGTGGTGTTCGGCGGCGCGGGCGCGCGGCTCGGCGCGTCGTTCGCGGTGGGCGACCTGAAGCTCGACCCGTATGTCGGCGTGGAGGCCATGCACGTGTTCAACGCGGGGCTGAACGACACGATCGGCGGCACCGCGCTGACCGCCGCGCTGCCGAAGACCTGGATCAACGCCGATCTCGGCGTGGGCGCGACGCTGACGCGCCACGTGCGGGCCTGGGGCGCGTTCGGTTACGGCAAGGGCCACGATTATTCGCAACCGTGGTCGGTGACGGTGGGGCTGCGCTATGTCGACTGAACTCGATACGCCGGCTGCGCGCCGCACGTCGTCGATCATCGAGGCGGCGTTGTCCGCGGTGTCCGCGTCGGGCATCGCGGCGGGAGATGGTTTGACGAGCATGCCGGGCCGGATGGTGGTCGATATGCCCGCGATGGCCGCGCCTGCCGTGGCGCCGGTTATCGAACCGGCAGTGGCATCGGTTGTTGCACCGGCAGCGGCGCTGGCGCCTGCCGCCGTGCCGGTCGCGTTCGCCGCGCCGCCGGCCCCGGCTGGCTCCGCCGCGCTGGTCGACACCGTGCCGACCGCGATCGTCGATCCCGGCCCGCCGGTGCTCGAAGGGCCGCACGGCATCCGCTACGACTTCAACTACGGCTGCCGCGTGCAGGTGCCGCCCGGTTCGTGGCAGGTGCGCCTGCTCGATACCGACGCCGACGTGGTGCTGTTCGACGAGCCGGTGGACGACGGCATCGTCAGCAGCACGAAGCGCTATTTCGTGCGCTTTCGCATCGAGGTGCTGCGCGACGGCGAGCTGGTGTTCGAGCACGACTACGACGCGCGCGACCGGCAGGTCTACATGCGTCTGCCGGTCGGCACGCTCGGCGACATCCTCGCCTGGTTCCCCTACGTCGACGAGTTTCGCCGCACCCACGGCTGCCGCGTGGCGGTGTCGATGGGCGCGGCGCTGTGGTCGCTGTTCGAGGATGCCTATCCCGACCTCGAATACGTGCGCCCCGAGGACGAGGCCGCCGTGCTGGCGCGCAGCTACGCGAGCTACTACCTCGGCATCTTCTTCCCGTGCGACGACCGCACGCATCAGCCGACCGATTTCCGCGTCAGCGGCCTGCAGAAGACGATTCCGTACCTGCTCGGCCTGATGGCCGTGGAGCGCCGCCCGCGCATCGGCGTGCGCGACACCACGCGCCAGATCGCCGAGCCTTACGTGGTGATCGCGGCGCAATCGTCGTCGCAGTGCAAGTACTGGAATCACCCGACCGGCTGGTACGAGCTGGTGAAGTTCCTGAAGGCGAGCGGCTATCGCGTGCTCTGCATCGACAAGCAGCCGGCGCACGGCGAAAAGCTGATGTGGAACCTGATCCCGTACGGCAGCGAGGATTTCACCGGCGACCTGCCGTTGCAGCAGCGCGCGAGCCTGCTGCTGCACGCCGATTTCTTCGTCGGGCTGTCGAGCGGGCTGTCGTGGCTGGCCTGGGCGCTCGGCAAGCCGGTGGTCATGATCAGCGGCTTCACGCATCCGATGAACGAGTTCGAGACGCCATACCGCGTGATCAACTTCCACGTCTGCAACAGCTGCTGGAACGACACGTCGATCGAGTTCGATCACCGCGACTTCGCGTGGTGTCCGCGCCATGCGGGCACCGATCGGCAGTTCGAATGCTCGCGCACCATCACGCCGGGGCAGGTGATCCGCACGGTCAAGAGCCTGATGACGAATCTCGATCTCGATCCGCGCCGGGCTGCCGCGCCGGTGGCAACCGACGTGCCGATGGCGCCGGCCGCCTGAATTTCCGGGCGGGTCGGCGGGAACGGGGCGCGGCGCAAGCCTATACTTGCGTTTCGTCCTGTTCCTTGTTCCCCATTGCCGCTTGCCCGAGTCACGCCGTGTCGAATTCCCCGCAACCTCCCGCTTCCGCCGCTGTTTCCATTTCCGCCGCTGATACCCAGCCGGCCGCTTCCCCCGCCGATCCGCGTCCGGAGGCACCCGTGCCGCCCGAACTCGAGGATTGCTGCCAATCCGGCTGCGCGCCCTGCATTTTCGATATGTACGACGACGCGCTCGCCCAATACAAGGCGGACCTGGCGCAATGGCTCGAACGCCATCCCGAGGCGCGGTCCGCCTGAGCGGGGGCGCCGGGTCGGGGCGTTGGAGAAGAAGGGAGGGGGACCGACGAGGTACGAATGGTGCCGAGTCAGCGCGAATCGACGAGCGTCGACGCGATCTCCAACTCGATCGCCCGTTCGATTTCCGGCGCGATTTCCAGTCCGACAATCAGCGCATCGATCAGCGCATCGATCAGCGCGACTCGGCCCGATACACGCCGCCCGTCTGTTCCGCGCGCAACTGATAGCCGCGCTTGGCGAACAGATAGCCGGTGCGCACGATCATCACGCCGATCAGCGTGGCCGCCAACTCGTCGAGACGCGGCAGCCCGGCGCGCGCGCCGGCCAGCGCCAGGGTGGCGACCAGCAGCGTGAGGGCGTCGGTGCGGATATGCCAGGCGCTCGCCTCGATCAACGCCGCGCCGCCGATCGCGCGCGCCCGGCGCAGCATCCAGCGCGACAGCGTTTCCTTGCCCGCCAGCGCGATCGCCAGCACTGCGAACGACAACGCATCGGGCGTCACGTCGCTCGGTGAGCCGAGGTCGGTGGTGGCGCTCCATACCATCTGTGCGCCGGTGGCGAGCAGCAGCACGCCGAGGCCCAGCAGCGCGAACGGCTCGTAGGTCGGGCGCTGTTCGGGCGGCAGCTTCGCGTCGAGCCGGCACGCCACCAGCAGCAGCGCGTCGGCCAGCAGGTCGACCGCCGCATGCACCGTATCGGCGAAGATCCCCGACGAATGCGCGGCATAGGCGGCACCGGCCTGCGCGGCCATCAGCACCAGGTTGACGACGAGGCTCGTCGTCAGCACACGGCTGGTGATCGCATGAACGGATTGGGACGCGCGCGCTGAACTCGGCATGGAGGCGTGGGGAGTGTTCTGCTTGAATGAAGCAGGACTCTATCGGCCGGAAATGGCAGACCTGTGACAAATGGGGTAACGGCTGGCCGCGAAGGGAAACGGGCCGAACGCCGCGCGGCGCGCCGGGCGTGGGGGCGGGAATGTCCCGACGCGCCGGAGCGGTCGGTGTCACATGCGTGTCACAGGCGGCGGATTGCAGCCTGCCGCACGCACGTAGGCGGGAACCGCAAGGGCGTAAAAAACGACGGCCCGCGCAACGTGGAAGCGTTACGCGGGCGCCGTGGGGAGCGGCATCGAACCACGATGCCGTGACAGGGACGGGCTTGCTTAATTCGTTGCGGACGCAACCGCTGCGCCGGCATCCATCAGGCCGGCGCCCGGCGCCATCGCCGTGCACGCCGACGAGGACGTGACCGCGATCTGCGAGGGGCGGGCCGTGGCGATCAGCTTCTGCGAGATCTGCGCGGGCGTCAGGTTCGGGTTGCGTGCCAGCATCAGGCTCGCCACGCCGGCCACTTGCGGTGCGGCCAGGCTGGTGCCGCTGTTGGTCTGGTACGTGTCGCTGCCCGGGCTGGTGGTGCCGGTGTTGCTGGTCGACAGGATCGTCGAGCCCGGCGCGCTCACCGTGATTTCCGGGCTGTAGTTGCTGTACCAGGCGCGCTTGCCGGTCGAATCGGTCGCGCCGACGGCAACCACGCCCGTGCAGTTCGCGGGGCGATCCTGGCCGTTGGCGAGGCCGTCGTTGCCGGCTGCCACCACCACCGTCACGCCGCGCGCGATCACGTCGTTGATGGCCGACTGGAACGTGCTGCCACACGGGCCGCTGCCGCCGAGGCTCAGGTTGATGACCTTGGCCGGGGTGGGGTTGTCGGCCACGCCCGACACCGAGATGCCGGCCGCCCAGCGCATCGCGTCGGCGATGTCGCTGGTGGTGCCGCCGCACTTGCCGAGCACGCGCACCGGCTGGATCTTGCCGAACCAGCTCGCGCCCGCGATGCCGGTGCCGTTGTTGCCGACCGCGCCGATCAGGCCGGCCACCTGCGTGCCGTGCCAGCTGCTGTTGCTCGGCGCGCTCGCGCAGTTGTAGAACGGGCTGGTCGAATCGTTCAGCTCGGCCTGCGTGACCCAGTCGCCCGGATCGGTCGCGTCGGCGCTGCGGCCGTGGCCGTTGTTGCCGGTGTTCACGTCGGTGATGAAGTCGTAGCCGGCCACCAGGTTGGCGGCGATGTCGGTGTGCGGGCGGTAGCCGGTGTCGAGCACGGCGGTCACCACGGTCGACGCGCCGGTGGTCAGGCTCCAGGCGGCCGGCATGTTGGTGCCGGTCGCGGTGCTGAAGTCGTTCCATTGCTGTGCGTAGCTCGGATCGTTCGGCGTGACCGTCGTGGCGCTCGCGAACAGGCGGCGGTCCGGTTCGGCGTAGGCCACGTCGCTGTCGGCGGCGAACGCCTGCGCCAGCGTGTTGGCGTCGGTGCTCGACACGCGCTTGCCGAGCGACACCACCGCCGAGCCGTCCGACATGGTGCGCTCGAGCTGCACGTTGTCGAAGCTCGGCAGCGCGGCGGTGCTGCCGCCGGTGCTGGTCGCGGCGAGGATGCTGGCCTTCGAGCGTTGCGTGTTCCATTGCGTCAGCACGCGGCTGATCACGTTGCCCACGCGCGCCGGATCGGCGGCGGTGGACGTGGCGGCCAGCGTGCGGGCGCCGTTGCTGCTGGTCGAGGCGGCGGCCGAGGCGAGTTTGACGATCAGGTGATCGACCGGCGCCTCGAACGCGCTCAGTGACACCAGCGACGGCGTGGCCGTCGAGTTGCCGTCGGTCGTCGTGCTGGACGTGGTGCTGCTGGAGGTGGTGGTCGAGGCCGTGGCGGCTTGCGAGGAGGCCAGGGCCGTGGTGCACATCGCGGAGTTGTTCGACGAGGTGCCGGAGGACGAACCCGAGGTGGATGCCGTGGTGCCGCTGCTGTTGCCGCTGGCCGCAGCCGACGGCGTGGGCGAATCACCGCCGCCGCCACCGCCGCAGCCGGCAATCACGGATGCGATCAACGTCATCGAAACGACGGTGGCCAGCGTACGAATCTGACCCGGGCGGAATTGGGCGGGGTTGAAGCGCTCGATATTCATGTCGTGACTCATTCTTTGTGTTCGCAACCGCCATCCCGCGGTCAGGGGGACCGCCTGGCAACGTGGCTACACGACACCCCGGTCGCGTTCGCCGCCATCGTCGCGATGGAAGGCCGGTCCGTTTCTCCCGCTGCGCTGACGCGTGCAGCAAGAGCTTCTGTTCCGGGTAACGGCGCGCGTTCACAATTCTTAATAGTTACCTGTAAAAGCTTGGCCTCCGAAATGATCGGAATCCTTACGGGGACGGATCGCAATCCCGGAAATGCATGAATGAGTTCTGATCGATCCTTTGAATAGCGGCTTGTAAACCCCGTACATCAAGGGATTCGTATTTGTCATATGAATTTGGATAACTAAGAAATGCGACAAGTAAGTTTTGAAAGTCCGATTTGGAGGCGGGGAATCATCTGATCGAAGCCGAATCGAAAAGTCGGAATCGAGGGCGCGGGCGAGCGGGCCGGCAGGCCGCTTTGCTTCGCCATGCCAAGCGAATTGATCGAGAGGAACGCACCACCATGACTGCAAGCCATTCGTATGGAATGAACCGCTTCAAGGCCGCGCTCGCGGCGCGGCGCCAGCAGGTCGGCTTCTGGGTGTCGATGGCCGAGCCCTATCTGTCGGAGATCACCGCGACAGCCGGTTTCGACTGGCTGCTGATCGACGGCGAGCACGCGCCGAACGACGTGCGCAGCATCGTCGGGCAGTTGCAGGCCGTGGCGCCGTATCGTGCCGAGGCGGTGGTGCGGCCGGTGGAGGGCCATACCGCGCTGATCAAGCAGTTGCTCGACGCGGGCGCGCGCACCTTGCTGGTGCCGATGGTCGAAACCGCCGAGCAGGCGAGCGCGCTGGTGGCGGCGGTGCGCTATCCGCCGCGCGGCGTGCGGGGAGTGGGCAGCGCGGTGGCGCGTGCCTCGCGCTGGAACCAGCGCACCGATTACCTCGATCTGGCCGACGAGGAGATCTGCCTGTTGGTGCAGGCCGAAAGCGCCACCGCGCTGGCAAACCTGGAGGCGATCTGCGCCGTCGATGGCGTGGACGGCGTGTTCATCGGCCCGGCCGACCTGGCCGCGTCGATGGGGCATCGCGGCAACCCGCGCCATGCCGACGTGCAGTTCGCGATCGACGACGCCATCGCGCGCATCGTGCGCAGCGGCAAGGCGGCCGGCACGCTGACGGACGATGCGACGCTCGCGCGTCATTACCTGTCGCTCGGCTGCCTGTTCGTGGCGGTGGGCGTGGACGTGCTGCTCTACGCGAACGCGGTGCGCGCGGTGGCCAATGGGTTCGGCGTGGGGCCGTCCGATCGCGAACGCTGATCGCGACGAGCGCGAAACGCGGCCGGAGCGCGTGCGCTGAACGTCGCGCGCATTACCGGTGTAATGCGCCGCGATCGGTGGCGGGCGGGGCCTGCGGCCGATCCGCCCGCATCGCGCGGCGGCACGGAAAGATGCGGTAAGACGCCGAAATTGCATCTGCGGGCACAACTTCCTAAAGTGAAGCGCACTCTTTCCCCAAAGAGTGTTATCGAAACGCGGTTTGCCTCGGCACCGGAACCTTCCGGGCCGAGGCGTTTTTTTGGTGCGCCGCCGTTGCACGCGAGCGGGCCGCCCGCGCCGCGAAGCATGCGAAGATGGCGCCGCGCCCCGGTCGCGGGCACACGACGGAGGCACGATGAATGGATGGTGGGCCGGCGCGACATCCGGCGTCTGGCGGGAAGGCTTGTGGGATCTGCTCGAACGGCTGTGGGCGCTGCTCGTGCTGGTGTTCCATTTCCTGTTGTGGCTGTTGCGCTTTCTCGGCGGCGGCGGTTGAGCGTGCGGCCGCCCGCGCGCCGTTGACGATTCGCATGATTTCGCAACGAATCGGAACGGTAGAATCGATCGCGCGACACGAACGGCCTGCATCCCGACCGGCGATCGATACGGGCCGACGAGCTAACCACGAACCATGGGGTTGTGATGACGCGAATCATCGAATGGCTGGCGCTGGGCGGCATGTTGACCTTCGGCTCGGCGGCCCTGGCTGCTCAGGCGGCGGGCCATGCGGCGGCAAGCGACGCGCGCTACGCGCACGTCGAGCTGTACCAACGTTGGGAGCCGACCGTGCAGGGCGGCATCTCGGCCGCGCAATGCAACGGCGGCGCGCACGGCGAGATCGTGACGGGCTTCGGCGATTGGTCGCGCACGATCCGGATGGCCACCAACGGCGCGCCGGGCGGTTGCGTCATGCAACTGGCCGTGATCGACCCCGACCACCGCCTGCAGGACTGGCAGCCGATCACGCGCTTCACGCCCACCGGCGACCCGGGCCAGTGCGGCAACGCCGGGATCAACCGCGTGCCGGTGGTGCGCACGCTGGAGGAAGCGCGCGCGCAGGCGTCCGCCATCGTGGTCGATACCGACAACCGCCCCGGCGGCTGCGACCTGCAGTTCGCCACCAACGTGGCCGGCCCGCGCATCGGCGTGTGGTTCGACACCGAACGCAGCCGCGGCCCGTGGGACAACGGCTGCCAGATGACGGGCCAGCACGCCGCCACGGCCAACGAACCGGCCACCATCCATGTCGATACCGACGATGCCCGCTCGGCCTGCCTGTTCCAGATGGGCCTGTTCCCCGACCGCGATCCGCTCAAGCCGCACGCCACGGTGAGTTACCGGTGAGCGTGCAACGATCGGCGGCCCGCTGATGAATTCGGACGATTTCAAGGTGTTTCTGCACGTCGCGAAAACGCTCAGCATTTCGCGCACGGCGATGGAGTCGGGCACCAACCAGTCGACGGTGAGCCGGCGCATCGGTTTGCTGGAGGCGGAGCTGGGCGTGCGCCTGTTTCGCCGCAGCGGTCGCGGCGTGGAACTGACCGAGCGCGGCCGGCACCTGCTCGGCTATGCGCAGACGCTCGAACGCACGCTCGACGAGGCGCGCGAGGCGATGCGCAGCGGCGGCGGGCGCGGCCCCGAAAGCCTGACCATCGCCGCGCAGCCCACCGTCGCGCGCATCATGTTCGGCCGCCTCGGCAATCTGCTGAAGGCGCGCTATCCCGATACGCGCATCCGCTTCGTCGAGGGGCTGGCGAGCCAGATCCTCGGCCGCCTCAGCGACGGCGAGATCGATCTCGCGGTGATGTACGTGCCGGAGCATCGCGGCGCGATGCAGTTCGACGCGCTGCTGACCGAGGCGGTGTGCCTGGTCACCTATGCCGGCTATGTGTTGCCGCCGGGGCCGTTCGACGTGCGTGAGCTGGGCCGGATTCCGCTGATCCTGCCGAGCACGCATCACGGGCTGCGCCTGCTGGTGGAAACGCTGGCCGAGCGGCATGGCTTCACGCCGCAGATCGCGCTCGAATGCGACGGCTCGATCTCGCTGACCAAGCGCCTCGTGATGGAACGTTGCGGATGCACCGTGTTGCCGGCGGCATCGGTGGTGGAGGAGGTGGCGGGGGGACGGCTGCGCTGCTTCGCGCTCAGTACGCCGCCCGTCACGCGCGAGGTGGCGATCGCCTGGCCGCAGAACCGTGCGATGCCCGAGGGCGTGTGGGAGGTGACGCGCGCGATCCGCGATCTGGCGGCCACGCTGGTGGACGACGGCAGTTGGCCGGGCACGACGCTGCTTGCGCCGCAGGCGCTGGGTGGGGCGCAGGCGCCGCCCGAAGCTTAGGCGTGGCGGGCGTATCCGGGGGTAACCGGCGCGGTTCGCGCCGCCTGCCGGCGACGCGCTCCAGGGGGGCGAACCGCCCAAGCCCCTTCGATCTCAACCCAACCGATTCGCCGGCGTGATCTGACGCGGATCGGTGCGCAACTCGATCACCGCGGGCACGCCTGCCTGGCGCGCGCGTTCGAACGCGGCCGGGAAATCCTCGGTGCGCACCACGCGCTCGGCATGCGCGCCGAACGCGCGCGCCATCGCCACGAAATCCGGATTGACCAGCCGCGTGGCCGACACGCGCCCCGGATACTCGCGCTCCTGATGCATGCGGATGGTGCCGAGCATCGCGTTGTTGACGACGATCGCGATCAGCGGCGCGCCGAATTGCACGGCTGTGGCCAATTCCTGCGGATACATCATGAAGCAGCCGTCGCCTGCGAAGCACACCACCTCGCGCGCCGGAAACTTCAGCTTGGCGGCGATCGCGGCCGGGAAGCCATAACCCATCGCGCCGTTGGTGGGCGCAAGCTCGGTGGCCATCCGGCGGTAGCGGTAGAAGCGGTGCACCCACACCGTGTAGTTGCCCGCGCCGTTGGTGATCACCGCGTCGTCGGGCAGCACCGCGTCGAGATGCGCGACCACCTGCGCCAGATCCACGCCATCGAGTTCCGGCGAGGCCGGCGGCGGCGTGGAGTGGGCGATGTAATCGGCGCGTGCGGCGGCCGTCCAGTCGTGCCAGCGTTGCCGGGTGGCCGCGTCGAGCGGCGCGAGCGCGTCGAGCGCCTGCGCGAAAACCGGCAGCGAGGCCGCGATCGGCAACGCCGCCTGGTAGACGCGGCCCAATTCTTCGGGGTCCGGATGAACGTGGATCAGCGTCTGCTTCGTGACCGGGCTGTCGAACAACGTATAGCCCGACGAGGTGGTTTCGGCGAGCCGCGAGCCGATCACGAGCAGCAGGTCGGCCGCCTTCGCGCGCGCGGCCAGCGCCGGCGACACGCCCAGGCCCAACTGGCCGACGTAATGCGGATCGCGGTTGTCGAGCAGATCCTGGCGGCGGAACGAGGCCGCCACCGGCAGGCCGTTGGCCGCCGCGAAGCGCGCCAGCGCGGCGCAGCCGGCTTCGTCCCAGCCGGTGCCGCCCGCGATCACGAGCGGGCGCTCGGCCTGCGCCAGCCGCTCGCGCAGCTCCGCCATCGCCTGCGCGTCGGGTGCGGCGCGCGCGATGCGCACCGGCGGCGCGTCGGCCACCTCGGCCTCGGGCGCGTTGAACAGCACATTTTCCGGCAACGCGATCACCACCGGCCCCGGCCGGCCCGACATCGCCACGCTGAATGCACGCGCGACGATCTCCGGAATCCGTTCGATGCGGTCGATCTCCACCACCCATTTCGCGAGTCCGCCGAACATGCGGCCGTAGTCCACTTCCTGGAACGCACCGCGCCCCGCGAAGCCGCCCTCGATCTGGCCGATGAACAGCAGCATCGGCGTCGAATCCTCGTTGGCGGTGTGCACGCCATTGCTCGCGTGCGTCGCGCCGGGGCCGCGCGTCACGAAGCAGATGCCGGGGCGGCCGGTCAGCTTGCCGTACGCGTCGGCCATGTTCGACGCCGCGCCCTCGTGGCGCGTGGTGATGGTGGCGATGCCCGGGGTGTCGTACAGCGCGTCGAGTACCGGCAGGTAGCTTTCGCCGGGCACGCAGTAGACGGTATCGGCGCCGTTGCGCACCAGCGCATCCACCAGCAGGCGGCCGCCGTTGCGCGGCTGGGTGAGGTCAGACATGGGTTTCAAGCTCCTTGTTGCGGGTTTCCGGCAGGAATACCGCGGCGATGAGGACGAGCACGTAGGACGCGGCGGCCCACATGCCGATCGATTTGGCGAGGCCGGCGGCGGCGCTCGTGAAGCCGACCGCGGCCGGCACCAGCGAGCCGATGCCGCGGCCGAAGTTGTACGAGAAGCCGCCGGCCGAGGCGCGGATCTGCGCCGGAAACAGCTCGGTGAAGCAGGCGCCCATCCCCGAGACGATGCCCGACTGGAACAGGCCGAGCGGGAAGCCGAGCAGCAGCAGCGCGAGCGGCGGCAGGTGCAGCAGCGTGTAGGTCAGAACGGTCAGGATCGCGCCGGCCGCCGACAGCGCGAACGTGGCGCGGCGGCCGATGCCGTCGCTGAGGTAGGCCATGCCGATATAGCCGCAGAACGAGCCGAGCAGGTTGACGACCAGGTAGAGCGTGGCGAGGTTGACGGGCAGGTTCTGCGTCTGGCGCAGGTAGGTGACGAGCCAGGTCAGGATCGTGTAGTTGCCGCCGAGCGCGCCGGCCGCCATCAGCGAGGCCAGCAGCGTGCGCGGCAGCACGCCCGGCGCGAACACCTGCGCGAACGTTTCCAGCATGCCGGTGCGGGCGCGATGCTCGGCCGCCGCCTCGAACGCCGCCGATTCGCCGACGTTGCGGCGCATCCAGAGCACCAGCAGGCCGGGCAGGATGCCGATCAGGAACAGCACCCGCCACGCCAGATGCTCGGGCAGCGCGTTGAACAGCGCCCAGTAGGCGAGTGCTGCCAGCGCATAGCCCACCGGCCAGCCGCTCTGCACCGCGCCGACAGCGCGGCCGCGAATGCGCTTGTCCACCACCTCGCCGATCAGGATCGCGCCCGCCGCCCATTCGCCGCCGAAGCCGAGGCCCTGCAGGCTGCGCGTGAACAGCAACTGCTCGAAGCCGTTGGTGAACGCGGACAAGCCGGTAAACAACGAGAACCACAGGATCGCCAGCTTCAGCACGCGCACGCGGCCGATGCGGTCGGCCAGCACGCCCGCGATCACGCCGCCGATCGCCGACGACACCAGCGCCGAGGTGCCGATCACGCCGGCCTGCGCCTTGGTCATGCTCCACGCGCCGAGCAGCGTCGGAATCACGAACGCGAAGAACTGCACGTCCATCGCATCGAGCACCCAGCCCAGGAAGCATGCCCAGAAGGTGCGGCGCTGGGCGGGCGCCATCGTGCTGTACCACGGTTGCATGATCGATCGTCTCCTGCAGGCGGATGGGCGCCTGTCGTCTGTCGTTATGGGTGCGGCGAGGCGGCCCGAAGGCGCGGGTGGCGCGGGCCGCATCGTCGTACCGATTATGGCGACGGCCGCACGTGGTGCGTTGCGCCGGCCGCATAGCAGCTATGCGCGCGCGGCCCGGCGTGTTTCGGCATGCGAACGAAAGGCAATTGAAATGATTGCGAGGCATTCGGTAAGCCGGTGCTCGGACATCACGGTTGATTCCGGGACGACCGCGATCAACCTGTGCGGGCAGCTTTGCCGTCGGCCGAAGCCGCCACGGCAAAAACGAAACACGGTTAACCCGCAATGATCAGTTGTCTAATGACATCTGTCCGAGCAGTCAGGACCACCAAAGAGTTTTCCCTCGGTCGCGCGGAGGCGCTGCGGCGAAGGGCGCGAGTTTCGGATTCAAGTCGTTGAATCCTATATAAAACCTGCCTGAGAGGCAGATTCGGCGAGGTGGTCCTCTGCGGGTATGCACCAAGTGTACAAGCGTAGTTCTGGCCCGATAGACTCGCTTCCTAGTTGTACGACGTGAGACAGCGGGTGGCTGCCTGACAGTGATCGGACGACAAGACGGAACGCAGCGCGCAACGAACGCCGCCTGCCCGGCACGGCAAAACCAATACTCGATATTCCCTGAGGAGACTTGACCATGAAAACGATCTTCACGCGTACGCGCGTCACCGCCGCCGTCGTCGCGGTGCTCGCCGCGGCCACGACGATGTCCGCCGAGGCCCGCGTGTTCCGCTCGGCCGACGTCCACAGCGACACCTTCCCGACCAACATGGCCGTGAAGTTCATGAGCGACGAGATCAAGAAGGCGACCGACGGCAAGGATTCGATCAAGGTCTACGGCAACAGCGCGCTCGGTTCGGAAAACGAAACGGTCGACCAGGTGCGGATCGGCGCGATCGACATGGTTCGCGCGAACGGCGCGGCGTTCAACGAGATCGTGCCGGAATCGATGATCCCGTCGTTCCCGTTCCTGTTCCGCGACATCGAGCACTTCCGCAAGGTGATGTACGGCCCGGAAGGCCAGAAGATCCTCGACGCGTTCAAGGCCAAGGGCATGATCGCGCTGACGTTCTATGAAAGCGGCGCGCGCTCGATCTACGCGAAGCGCCCGGTCAAGTCGCCGGCCGACATGAAGGGCCTCAAGGTGCGCGTGCAACCGTCGGACCTGATGGTCGACGAGATCCGCGCGATGGGCGGCGTGCCGACCCCGATGCCGTTCTCGGAAGTCTATACGGGCCTGAAGACGGGCCTGGTGGATGCCGCCGAAAACAACCTGCCGTCGTACGACGAAACCAAGCACTACGAAGTGGCGAACGTGTTCTCGGAAACGCAGCACGCCATGACGCCGGAAGTGCTGGTGTTCTCGAAGAAGATCTGGGACACGCTGAGCCCGCAGGAACAGGCCGCGATCAAGAAGGCCGCCGCCGATTCCGTGCCGTACTACGTGAACCTGTGGACGGCGCGTGAAGCCGATGCGCGCACCGCCGTGCTGAAGGGCGGCGCGACCATCGTGCCGGCCGCGCAGATCGACCGCGCCGCGTTCGTGAAGGCGATGCAGCCGCTTTGGACCAAGTACGAGAAGACCCCGATGATGAAGCAGATCGTCGACGAGATTCAGCAGATCAAGTAATACCCGGCAATACCCGGTGCGCGGGCCGCCGCGACAAGCGAGCGGCCCGCGCCCGTGCTTCAACGGCCGCGCGAGGCTTCGCCCGGCCGCGTTTCCTGTCCCGAGAGGTTCCCAATGAGGTTCATCAAGCACTCGAACGACGTGCTGTTCATGGCGCTCGCGGTGGTGGCGTCGGCGAGTCTCGTCGTGCTGACGGCCATGGTGTTCTACGCCGTGGTGATGCGCTACGTCTTCAACAACGCGCCCGATTTCGTCGAGCCGATCGCGCTGCTGCTGGTGATCGTGATCGCGATGTTCGGCGCCGCGATGAAGGTGCGCGACGGCGGCCATATCGGCCTCGATTCGTTCGTGCGGCGGCTCTCGCCCAAGGCGCAGACGGCCGTGCACGCCTTCCAGCATCTCTGCCTGATGGCGTTCGCGGTGGCGATCATCGCCGGCTGCTATCAAATGGCCGAAACCACCTTCGAGGATCGCATCCCGATCATCGGCCTGCCCGAATCGGTCCGTTACCTGATCCCGATGCCGGCCGGCCTGGCCATCATCCTGTTCTCGCTCGAGCACCTGCTTGCGCTGCGCAAACGCAACCGAACCTGACCCAACATGGAACTCGCAATCCTTTCCATCAGCTTCCTGCTGCTGCTGTTTCTCGGGGTGCCCGTCTCGTTCGCGCTCGGGCTCGCCTGCGTCGCGACCTATCTCGCCGAGGGCTTGCCGATCGCCACCGCGATGCAGTCGGTCATCTCCGGGATGAACGCGTTCTCGTTCCTGGCAGTGCCGTTCTTCATCTTCTCCGGCGAACTGATGCTGCACGGCGGCATTGCCGACCGCATTTTGAAGTTCGCGCAGGCGATCGTCGGCCACTTCCGCGGCGGCCTCGGCATGGCCAACGTGGTGGCCTGCACGCTGTTCGGCGGCGTGTCCGGTTCGCCGACCGCCGACACCTCGGCGATGGGCGGCGTGGTGATTCCGCTGATGAAGCGCGAAGGCTACAGCGCCGCGTATGCGGTCAACGTCACGACCCACGCCTCGCTGGCCGGCGCGCTGATGCCGACCTCGACCAACATGATCATCTACGCGTTCGCCGCGCAGGGGATCGTGGGCATGCTCAACGGCCAGCGCGTGAGCGGCGTGTCGATCGGCGACCTGCTGTTCTCGGGCCTGCTGCCGGTGCTGTGGGTGATGGGCTTCGTGCTGCTCGCCGCCTATTGGCAGGCGCGCCGCTACGGCTATCCGCGCCGCGCCGACGGCAGCACCGCGCTGCAGAAGTTCCCGGGCTGGGCTGCGGTGGCGCGTGCGTTCGCCGGCGCGTTGCCGGGCCTCGGCGTGATCGCCATCATCCTGGTGTGCGTGGCCAAGGGCATTGCGACCGCCACCGAGGCGGCCGCGATCGCGGTGGTGTATTCGCTGGTGCTGACGATCTTCATCTACCGCACGCTGACCATGAAGAAGCTGATGCGCGCGCTGTCGCACGCCGCGCGCACGACCGGCGTGGTGCTGCTGCTGATCGCCGTGTCGAACATGCTTCGCTTCCAGATGTCGTACCTGGAAATTCCCGATTCGATCGAGCACCTGCTGCTGCAATCGAACGCGCAGCCGTGGCTGATGCTGCTGTACATCAACATCCTGCAGGTGTTCCTCGGCACGTTCGTGGACATGGCCGCGCACATCCTGATCACCACGCCGCTGTTCCTGCCGATCGCGATGGCGTGCGGCGTGGGGCCGGTGCAGTTCGGGATCATGCTGCTGCTGAACTGCTCGCTGGGCCTCGTGCATCCGCCGATCGGCTCGGTGCAGTTCGTGGGCTGCGCGATCGGGGAGGTGTCGATCGGCGAGACCACCAAGACGGCCTGGCCGTATTACCTGGCGATCTTCAGCGCGATCAACATCGTGACCTACTGGCCGTTCTTCTCGACCTGGCTGCCGAGCGTCATCAGCGGGCACCCGGTGTTCTGATTCTGATCGAATGACTGGCCGGCCCGAGTGAGGGTTCGGGCCGGTGCAAAGCAAAACGCCAGGCGCGGAGGAATCCTCGCCTGGCGTTTTCTATTGGGCGTCGTGCATCAGAGCCGGATCAAGGGCGGCGCATCGGCATCGGGACCATCGGTCAGCATCGGGTCGTCGAGAAAATGCCGATGAATGGCCGAGCCGTCGAAGCGTTCCATCAGGATTCGCGATCGGCCGAACAGTGCGGGCGCCGCCCAGTCGCCGAGCGCCAGCGCCGGGTAGCCGTGCACGCGTCGCGACGGGTAGACGAAGCCGTCGGGGCGTGCATCGGCGACCAGCGTCAGCATCGCGTTGCGCAGCCGCAGGCCGAGCCATTGGCAGGCTTCGTGATCGGGCGAGCCGATGATGTCGTGGATGCCCAGCCGGCTGCAGTGGTCGAGGCCGAGATGCCAGAGCACCAGTGGCCTGGCGAAGCGGACCCGCGCGATCACGCCGTGATCGAGGGCCTGCGGCGACACGTGGAAGCCGTTGCCCGCACCTCGGTTGTTGCGCACGAGCTGGCTCTCCCAGGCCGCGACCGCGTCGTCCGTGGCGAGGTAGAGCCAGGTGAACGGCAGGCGATGGTCACGGCGCACGAGTTCGAGCGGTGGCCCGAACCAGTGCGGGGTGAGCGGCGATGCCGTGGCGACGTACTTCTCGTTGTCGATGGCGCGCACGAATACCTGGCTCGGATGGTAGGTATAGGTGCGGCCGTCAAGGGCGCGAAGAATGGCTTCGGTGGTCGGGACGATCTCCGTCAGATAGCCCGGAAGCGGTGCATCGATGAGGGTTGGCCTGCTCACATTGCAGTCTCAGTCGGGATCCTCGGCCTGGAGCTTCGCGAGTGCGATGACCTTGTCGAACCGTGCGCCTTGCGAAAGACCGAGCATTCGCGTTTGCGCTTGCGCCAGGGGGCCGCGATCGGCAAACGGCAGGCCGGCGAGCACTTCCGCGGGCGACAGTTCGTTCAACGAATCTTGCTCGGTCAGGAAAAAGCCGTGAATCCGTGTTCTCGACTTCCGTTGGAGGATGCGAAGCACGCCGGGCATGATCGACGGTATATCGCCGACGAATTGCCAGGCAGGGTAGGCGCGACCGTTCTGCATGCCTGCCGGGATGACGCTGTAGAAGCGTGTGCCGTCACCGCGGTAAAGCGTGCTCCTGGACATGCCCGATTGCTCGAGTACCTCCTCGGGGCTCAATCTGGAAACCGGCAAACCCTGTTGCGCGACCGATGCCGCACGCGAATGCGATCGCTCCAGCCCGAGAATCTTGCGCAGCGACGCGGCCAATGCACTGCGCGTCGTGGCCTGGAGCAGGATGTCGTCGCGCTCCATGTGCTTGCGTTCGAGTTCGGCGGAGGCGCCGCACAGCAGATCCGCCGCCACGCGGTCGAGCAGCTTTTCGGGATCGCCCGAGTAATGCCCGGTTGCGAGTGCGATCAGGTCGGCGCGCGTTGCGGTTTTCTTTCTCCGGGTAGCGAGTTCCATGGACAGCTCCTTCAGCAAACCGAGGGGGCGCCGTGAGCGGCGCGACGTTATGTTGTTCCGCTTCGAGGCGCGCGAGCAGTGCGGCGCGCTTGGTTCCTTCGGGCACGGCGCGCGACAGCGATTCGTCGGCCCGGGCCAGCCTGTCACGGGCGGCGTCGAGTTCCGACAGAACGGTTTCCCTGATCCTGCCGCACTCGTTGGCGGACAGGGCGATCGCTCGATCCCGGTTCGACATGTCGGTGTTTCCAGCCCGGAAAGCATGAAGGAGTCACGACTCTAGCATATTTCTCATTTGTCCCATTTATCCCGTTTTTCTCAAGTGCTCGATGTGGACGTGACATGGCATCCGGCACGAACGGCAGGTGACGAGCGGCACAGGGAGCGAAATGGGAATGCGGGTGGGAGGAGCGGAAGATTTGCTACGGAAGGCGAAGCATGGGCAATGGCGTGCGCCGCGTGGTGCGGGCAAACCGGCCATCGTTGCGACGGCCGGTTTCGATCAGCTTGCGAAAGGCTTAATGCACCCAGTGGCAGCTGCGATGGTGGTGGTGATCGAAATGGCAAACCTTGTGCGGGCGGGCTTCCGCGTTCGTCACGAGGAGGGCGAGCGTCACGGCCAGGGCCGATGCGAGCAGCGTTTTTTTCATGGAGATGTCCTGAACGGAATAGTGTGGTTGTAGTACCGGATACGCCGTGTCGTGGCGGCCGACGTCATCGATGGGCTTGCGTGATCCGGGTTCGTTGCCGAACGAACTCGATGATACGAAGCCGGCTTATTTCAGGTGCAACGGTTTGTAACCATCCATTTAAAACAGCATTCAATTGCCTTTCGATCATGAATCCTGATCGATGGTCATGACCGTGTCATGCGCGTTCATGGGCATTCCGGCCACTTCAGACCGGAAACTGCGTGGTCGACAAAATTTCCTTCAGGACCACGAACGTGCGGATCTGCCGAACCCCGGGCAGATAGAGCAATTGCTCGGCGTGCAGCCGGTTGAAGGTTTCGCTGTCGCGCGTGCGCACCAGCATGAACGCATCGAACTCGCCGGTCACCACATGGCATTCCATGCATCCCGACACCTTCTGCGCGGCCTTCTCGAACGCGGCGAACGACTCGGGCGTAGAGCGATCGAGCACCACGCCGATCATGACCAGCATCCCGGCATTGAGCGCCTTCGGCTCCAGCAACGCCACCACGCCGCGAATCAAGCCCGCATCCTTCAGTTTCTCGACGCGCCGCAGGCAGGCCGGCGGGCTCAGGTTCACGCGCGCGGCCAGCGCGACGTTCGAGACCGAGGCGTCCTTCTGCAACGCCCGCAGGATTGCGCGGTCGGTGCGGTCCAGTTCGGCGCCCGCCGCCTCGGCCTTGGCCCGGGCGGACGCCGTGCTTGACGATGTTCGTTTTGTTGCGCACATGGGTGAGTTTTCCTAATGAAATTCCGCCTGATTATCCATCTGTTTTCCAAACGTCGAAAATCGACAATTTATTCACAACCCTGGTTCGTTCGAACGCTTCTACCATGATCGGGTCGTTTCGATGACAGCCGCACGACGGCGCCGGGCCATGCCGGCGCCGCGCGCCACGACCGAATCCATCGCCCAAGGAGCGCAGCATGAACCTTCAGAAATTCCCGCGTTACCCGCTAACCTTCGGCCCGACGCCGATCCAGCCGCTCAAGCGGCTCAGTGCGCATCTGGGCGGCAAGGTCGAGCTGTACGCGAAGCGCGAGGACTGCAACAGCGGCCTCGCGTTCGGCGGCAACAAGACCCGCAAGCTCGAATACCTGATCCCCGACGCGATCGCGCAGGGCGCCGATACGCTGGTGTCGATCGGCGGCGTGCAGTCGAACCAGACGCGCCAGGTGGCGGCGGTGGCCGCGCATCTCGGCATGAAGTGCGTGCTGGTGCAGGAGAACTGGGTCAACTACAGTGACGCCGTGTACGACCGGGTCGGCAATATCCAGATGTCGCGCATGATGGGCGCCGACGTGCGGCTGGTGCCGGACGGCTTCGACATCGGCATCCGCAAGAGCTGGGAAGAAGCGATGGCCGACGTGCGCGCCAGCGGCGGCAAGCCGTATCCGATTCCGGCCGGCTGCTCCGAGCATCCGCTGGGTGGCCTCGGCTTCGTGGGCTTTGCCGAGGAAGTGCGCGCGCAGGAAGCCGAGCTGGGGTTCCGCTTCGACTACATCGTGGTGTGCTCGGTCACGGGCAGCACGCAGGCCGGCATGGTGGTGGGCTTCGCGGCCGACGGGCGCGCCGATCGCGTGATCGGCATCGATGCGTCGGCCAAGCCGGCGCAAACGCGCGAGCAGATCCTGCGCATCGCGCGCGGCACCGCCGATCGTGTCGAGCTGGGCCGTGCGATCACGGATGCCGACGTGGTGCTCGACGAGCGCTTCGGCGGCCCCGAATACGGCCTGCCGAGCGAGGGCACGCTGGAGGCGATCCGCCTGTCGGCGAAGTTCGAGGGCATGCTGACCGATCCGGTGTACGAAGGAAAATCGATGCACGGCATGATCGAGAAAGTGCGGCTCGGCGAGTTCCCGGCCGGCTCGAAGGTGCTGTATGCGCATCTGGGCGGCGTGCCGGCGCTGAGTGCCTACAGCTATCTGTTCCGCGACGGTTGATGCCGCAGCGGCAGTAGCGGCATCGCCCCAAGGGCCGGCTGGCGCGTTGCGTCGCCGGCCCTTCGTGCTTTGATCACGATTCGTGATGACGCAATCAGCAAACAGCATTGGCGAGGCGCGGCGGCATGCGGTTTACTTGGCGCGCCGCCGCAGCGCGCCGATTCCCGGCCGCGCGCGGCGTGCACACGAAAGATACGGAGAACAGGCATGGGAGACGTCAATCGCCTGTTCCGGCTCGACGGGCGCCGCGCGCTCGTGACCGGGTCGGGACGCGGCATCGGCTTGGCACTCGCGCGCGGCCTCGCCGAAGCCGGCGCCAGCATCGCGATCAACGATCGCAATCCCGAGAAGGCGGCCGTGCTGGCCGCCACGTTCCGCGAGCAGGGCTTCGACGCCGCGCCCGCGGTGTTCGACGTGACCGATTCGGCGCAGGCCACGGCCGCGATCGATGCGTTCGAGGCCGAGGTCGGTCCGATCGACATCCTCGTCAACAACGCCGGCATCCAGCGCCGCGCGCCGCTCGACCAGTTCGCGGACGACGACTGGCACGCGCTGATGCGCGTCAATCTCGACGGCGCGTTCATCGTGTCGCGCGCGGTGGCGCGCCACATGATCGCGCGCGGGCACGGCAAGATCGTCAACATCTGCTCGGTGCAGAGCGAACTCGCGCGGCCCTCGATCGCGCCGTACGCGGCCTCGAAGGGCGCGCTGCGGATGCTGACCAAGGGCATGTGCGCCGACTGGGCGCGCCACGGCATCCAGGCCAACGGCCTTGCGCCGGGCTACTTCGAAACCGAACTGAATCAGGCGCTGGTCAACGATCCGGCATTCAACGACTGGATCTGCAAGCGCACCCCGGCGGGCCGCTGGGGCCGCGTCGACGAGCTGTGCGGCGCGGCGGTGTTTCTCGCCTCGGCGGCGGCCGATTTCATCAACGGCCAGACCTTGTTTGTCGACGGCGGCCTGACGAGCACGGTATGAGCGACGCACACGTTATCCTTCAGGAACCCGAAGAAACAGGAGGACGCCCCATGAAACTGCGTTGCATGTGTCTCGTCATTCACGCACCGAACGATCTGCGTTACGAAGCCGGCGAAGTCGAAACGCCGGGCGCGGGCCAGGTGCGGGTGCAGGTTGCGATGGGCGGCATTTGCGGCTCCGACCTGCATTATTTCCGGCACGGCGGCTTCGGCGCGATTCGCCTGCAGCAGCCGATGGTGCTCGGCCATGAAGTGGCCGGCACGGCGGTGGAAGTGGGCGAGGGCGTGACCGACGTGCGCGTGGGCGACCGCGTGGCCGTCAACCCAAGCCGCCCGTGCGGCAAGTGCAAGTTCTGCCTCGAAGGCCTGCCGAACCAGTGCCTCGACATGCGCTTCTACGGCAGCGCGATGCGCATGCCGCACATCCAGGGCGCGTTTCGCGGCGCGCTCGTGTGCGACGCGGTGCAGTGCGTGAAGGTGGCCGAGCATGTGCCGTTCACGCTGGCCGCGATGGCCGAGCCGTTCGCGGTGGGCCTGCACGCCGTGTCGCGCGCCGGCCCGCTGATCGGGCGGCGCGTGCTGGTGTCGGGCTGCGGGCCGATCGGCGCGCTGGCGGTGGCCGCCGCGAAGGCGCACGGCGCGCGCGAGGTGGTGGCCACCGACGTGGTGGACGAGCCGCTGGCCGTGGCGAAGGCGCTCGGCGCGGATCGCACCATCAACGTCGCCGCCGATCCCGAATGGACCCGGGCGTTTTCGGCCGACAAGGGCACGTTCGACGTGATGATCGAGTGCTCGGGCAACGAGCGTGCGCTGCGCGACGGGCTCGATGCGCTGCGCCCGCGCGGCGTGGTGGTGCAGCTCGGCCTCGGTGGTGACGTGGCGATTCCGCAGAACGTGGTGGTGGCCAAGGAGCTGACGATCTGCGGGTCGTTCCGCTTCCATTCGGAATTCGCGCTCGCGGTGCAGTTGATCAACGAGGGCCGCGTGGATCTCGCGCCGGCCATCACGCGCGTGTTCCCGGCGCGCGAGGCCAACGAGGCGTTCGCGCTGGCCGGCGACCGCCGCCGCGCGATGAAGGTGCTGATCGACTTCGAGGAAGCGGCGCTCGACGCGTGAGCGCTGCGGCGGTTCGTGCGCCAGGGGTCGCGCCTTGGAGCCCGTGCATCGAAGTGTGTGCTTCAGGGGCCGTGCTTCAAGGTTCGTGCGTCAGGGGCCGTGCCTCGGAGCCCGTGCGTCGAAGTTCGTGCCTCGGAGTCCGTACCCAGCGCCCCTGCCTCAGCGCCCGTCCTCGGGCGCGTGGCCGCCGTTCAGCCTGGCGGCCAGCGCACGGGCCGCCAGGTCGAGCGTGAAGCCGAGCACGCCGATCACGAGAATCACGGCGGTCAGTTCCGAATAGGCGAGCCGGTCGCGCGTGTCGAGAATCAAATAGCCCAGCCCGGAACTGACGCCGATCATTTCCGCCGGCACCAGCACGATCCACAGAATCCCGATGGCGAGCCGCACCCCGGTCAGCACTTGCGCGGCGATACCGGGCACGTAGATGTGCCAGAGCATTTCGGCGCGCGTGGCGGCCAGGCTGCGGCCCAGTTCGATCCAGCGGCGATCGAGCTGCACGACGCCGGCTGCGGTGCTGAGGATCAGCGGCCACACCGCCGCGAAGGCGAGCAGGAAGATCACCGAGCGATCGCCCACGCCGAGCGACATCACCGCGATCGGCATCCACGACAGCGGCGACACCATGCGCAGGAACTGCAGTGTGGGCGACAGCGCCTGCTCCAGCCAGCGCAGCCTGCCGATCGCGAAGCCCACCGGCACGCCCACCACGAGCGCGCAGCCGAGGCCGGCCGCGATGCGGCGCAGGCTGGTGGCGACGTGGCCGAGCAACTGATCGTCGTGGATCAGCGCCGGCAGCGCCTGCCAGGCGCGCCACGGCGAGAACTGCGCGAGCATCGCGTTGCTGCCGCCGAGCGTGGCCACGGCGAGCCACCAGAGGCCGAGCGCGGCGGCCAGGCCCGCCACGCCCAGCAGGGCCGCGCGAGCGCGGGCACGCCGCGCACCGGGCGCCTGCCCCGCGCGCGGCGCGGCCGGATCGACGGGCAGCACGCTAGACAAGAATCGTCTCCTGGCGCGTATAGCCGGCCGGCAGGCCGAAGGCAGCCATGCCGCCCGCCGCTTCGATGCTCTTCTTCACGAACCGGTCGTCCACCAGGTCGCGCGCCGCGAAGGCCGGATCGAGCTGCGCGAGGAACCCGCTCGCGCCCTCGGTGCGGGTCGTCTTCAGGCGCCGCACCAGTTCCTCGGTGTAGCTCGGATACGGATACGGCTGGAAATCGATGCGCCCCGCGTGCCAGTCGGCATGCCGGATCGCGCGATCGCCGAGATAGCGGCCGGCGTCGCCGGCGGGCGGCGCGAGCACGCGGCCGAGCAGAGCGGAGGCGTGCGGCGTGTAGTGGTGCTCGTCTTCCTTCGACAGCAGCCGGGCCGCCTCCTGCGGATGCGCGCGGGTCCAGAGCTGCGCCTTCACGATCGCGTCGACCACCTTTTGCGACCAATCCGCGCGCTGCGTCAGGTCCTGTTCGTGCATGAAGATCGTGCAGCAGGCGTGATTGCGCCAGACGTCGCCGGTGAAGCGCAGGATCTTGCCGATGCCGAGCTGCTCGGCCGCCGCGTTGAACGGCTCGGCCACGGTGTAGCCGGCGATCTGCCGCGCGGCCAGCGCGGGCGGCATGTCGGACGGCGCCATCACGATCAGCGCCACTTCCTTCGGCCCGGGCGTCGCGCCTTTCTGCAGCACCGGCGTGAGGCCCTGGCTGCGCAGCATGTCCTGCAGGATCACGTTGTGGATCGAATACCAGAACGGCACCGCCACCGTCTTGCCGCCGAGATCGGCCAGTGAACCGATCTCGGGCGTGACCGTGAGGGCCGAGCCGTTCACGTGGTTCCAGGCCACCACCTTGGCCGGCGCGCGGCTGCCGTAGCGCGCCCACAGCGTCATCGGCGACAGCAAATGCACCACGTTGACCTGCCCGGACAGGAAGGCCTCGACGAGCTGCGCCCAGCTTCGCAGCAGCACCGGCTTCTCGGCCTTCACGCCGGCCGCGTCGAACAGGCCGTTGGCATGCGCGACCAGCAGCGGCGCGGCGTCGAGGATCGGCAGGTAGCCGATCCGCACCGGGGCGTCGGGCTCGGCCGCCGCGCGCGCATTCAGCGTATGGAGCAGCGGCGCGGCGCCGGCCACGGAGAACAGGGTGGCGAGCTTGAGCCACTCGCGGCGGGACATCGGGATATCGCACATCGTCAGGCATTCACCGTGGTGGAGTCGGTCGATCGGAACGATCGGCCGGGGCAATCAATCGGACAAATCGGATGGTTCCGACAGGAACGCGGCGGACGGCATGGCCGCGTGCAGGGCCGCCAGGATCGGCACGCGCAGCGCGCCGAGCGCGGCCAGTTGGGACTCGCGCGGCGGCGCGACGCTCACTGGCCATTCGCCCGCGAGCCGGCCGTTGCCGAGCAGCACGATGCGGTCGGCCACCCGCAGCGCCTCGTCGATGTCGTGCGTGACGAGCACGGCGGTGGCGCCGGTGCGGCGCACGATCGAGACCAGCAGCCGCTGCATGCCGGCGCGCGTGACTTCGTCGAGCGCGCCGAACGGCTCGTCGAGCAGCAGCACGCGCGGCTCGCGGGCCAGGCTGCGGGCCAGCGCGGCGCGCTGCGCCATGCCGCCCGACAACTGCGTCGGCCGCCAGTGGCGCGCGTGTTCGAGGCCGACGGCGTGCAGCGCGTCGCTCACGCGCGACTTGCGCTGCTCGTGCGTAAGCGGGGCTTGCCGGGCGAAATCGAGGCCGAACGCGACGTTGCGTTCCACGTTGAGCCAGGGCAGCAGCGCCGGATGCTGGAACGCCAGCGCGACGTCGGCGCGCGGCCCCGCGATCGGTTCGTCGTCGAGCCGCACCGTGCCCGCGCTCGGCGCTACGAGGCCCGCGATCGCGCGCAGCAGCGAGGATTTGCCGCAGCCGCTGGGGCCGAGCAGCGCCACGATCTCGCCGGGCGCGACGACCAGATCCACCGCGTGCAGCACCTCGCGGCTCGCGTAGCGCAGCGCGAGGCCGCCGATTTCCAGGCGCGCGCCGCTCATGCCGCGTCGGCCTGCCTGTGGCGCGCGAGCTGGGTCTTCAACTGCACGAGGCTCGGCGTGACGATCGGCACGAACGCCGCTTCGCGCACGCGCCGCGCGGTGCCGCCGCTGCCGCGCAGGTAGCCGCGTCCGCCGCTGGCCTGCACTTCGAGGCCGACGGCGGCGTTCACGGTGCCGGCCAGCGCGATTCGCAATTCGAACAGCGCGGCCGGTTGCGCGAGAAAGCGGCCGTCGAGCACGCCCGACAGCAATTGCGTGCGTTGCGTCGCCAATTCGGCGGCGAGTGCGTCGATCTCTTCCGCGATCGCCTCGCGGGACGCGTCGCCGCCAGCCGATGCCGCCGTCAGCGCACGCTGCGCGAGCCCCAGCGACATGCCGCATTGCAGGCCGAGAAACGCCGGACGCAGGCGCGCGAGAAACGCGGGCGCGTCGGCGGTGATGCGCCACGCGGCGTCGAGCACGACGCCTTCCACGCGCAACGCGGCGGTATTGCTGCCGCGCAGCGCCACCAGATCGAGATCGTCGCTGCGCTGCAGGCCCGGCGCGTCGTGCGGCAGCGCGAAGATCGAGGGCGGCGCGCCGTCGTCGTGCTCGAACGCGGCGGCGGCCAGAAAGCCTTCCGGGCGCAGGTTGGTGATCCACGGCAGGCTGCCGTCGAGCGCGTAGCCCTGCGCATGCCGCGTCGCGCGCATCTGCAGCGATTCGATCGCCGACAGGTATTTCATCGCGTTCGACAGGCCGCTGGCGCCCGCGGTCGTGCCGTCGATCAGGGCCGGCAGCCAGCGCTCGCGCAACGGCGCGCAGTCGCCTTGCAGCAGGTATTCGATGAAGGTGCGATGGCCCCACAGCACGAAGGCGGCGGCCAGCGAATGGCCGGCCACCTGCGCGACCGCGTCGATCGCATCGGCGATGTTGCCGCCCGCGCCGCCCGCCGAGGCCGGCACGCCGATCGCGCTCAGGCCCGCGCGCGCGAGCCGCGGCAGCACCTCGGCGGCGTGCGCCGGTTCGGTGTCGAGCGATTCGGCGTGCGCGTCGAGCCAGTCGCCGAGGCCGGTGTTGCGCGTGCTGGTGAGCGAGGTCATGCCGGTTGTGCCTTGGGTTCCCAGCGATAGGCTTCGAGCTGCGGATTGAGCGTGTTGTGCGAGAAGTTGTTCGCGAAGTTGCAGAGCGTGGCGAGGCTGACGCCGAGAATCACTTCGAGCGCATTCGCGTCGCTGAAGCCGGCCTCGCGAAACGCCGCCTGCGCGGCGTCGGACACGTTGCCGCGCGTGTCGATCACGGCGCGCGTGAAGTCGGCCACGGCGGCGAGCCGCGCGTCGGGAATCGGCGACTGGTCGCGGATCGCCGTGACCAGTTCGGCCGGCAGTTGCGCCTTCTTCAGCGCCACGGCGGTATGGCCGGCGACGCAGAAGCCGCAGCCGTGGATCGCGGCGGCGGTGATCTGCACCACCTCGCGTTCGGCCAGCGACAGGCCGCTGCGGCCATTGATCGCCGCCACGGTCAGATAGGTTTCGAGCGCGGCCGGCGCGTTCGCGAGCGAGGCGACCAGGTTCGGCAGGAAGCCGTTTGCCGCGAGCGATTGCTCGAGATAGGGGCGGCTCGCTTCGGGAGCGGTATCGACGGTGTGCAGCGGCAGACGTGCCATGGTGTCCTCGAAAACAGCGGAAATCGTTCGGACGGCCATTGTGGCGGCGCCCGGCGGCAGCGGGCAATGCGGCCCCGTCTGCGTTTCCTGCGGATTCGTCTCGGGCGCGGCGCCGCTCAATGCATGGGTGCGTAGACCGAGGCGTCCTGCATGCGCTCGCGGCGGCACGCGCCGGGCGGCAGGCCCGTCACGCGCTTGAAGGCCTGCGCGAAGGCCGATTCGGAGCGATAGCCGACCTGTTCGGCCGCATCCCAGGTGGACGCGCCGTGCCGCAGCAGTTCGGCGGCCACCTTCATGCGCAGCAGCGCGAGGAATTGCGCGGGCGGCTGGCCGCAGGCATCGGCGAACTGCTTGCAGAATCTTGCGCGCGACATGTGACAGAAGCCGGCCATCGAGGTGGTGGTCCAGTCGTCGGCGGGGCTCGCGATGATCGCATTGACGAGGGGCGCGAATTCGGCGCGCCGCATCACCGACCACAGCCCCGGCGCGAAGCTGTCGGCGCTCGCGATGCTGCGCAGTGCGTAGAAAAACAGCACGTCGGTCAGGCGGTCGACGAGCGGCGAGGGCGCGTCGGGGGTACGGCGCACTTCCTCGCGGATCAAGTCGAACACCACGCGCGCGCCGGCCAGGCGGGCGTCGTCGTGGCGCGCGATGATGTGGTCGGGCAGCAGCCCGTGGATCGCGTCGCCGAGATCGGAGCGGAATTCGAAGAAGCCGCAGGCCAGGCCCACGCTGCCCGCCGAGGCGTCGGCCTCGAGCGCCGTCATGGTGCCGAGCCGTTGGCCGAGTTCGTCGGCCTCGGGGGCGCGTTCCCGAGGCGACAGGCAATGCGCCACGTCGTGCAGCAGGAACACGGCGTCGCCGGCCGTCAGCCGGGTGCTCTGCGCCGCTCGCGCGGGCGTGGCCGGCAGATGCAGCCAGCATTCGCCCTGCAGCACGAGATGGAAGCTCGCGCGCTGATGGCCCGCTGTCGAGGCCTGATAGACGCCGCAATAACGGCCCGCATGGAACAGCGTGCTGCGCAGTTCCAGCCCGGACAGCAGCCAGTCGGCGGCGCGTTCAACGGTGGTCGGCATGATCGGGTGCGACGGCGATGCGCGAAAAAAGGGGAACTTAGCTTAGCGCCCGACGGCGGCACGGCCAAAGAAGCGTTGGGATGAAGCATATGCGTCACGGTGATAAGCAAGCCGGGCCGGGGGTTTCCGCGTTGCGGCAGAGGAACCCGTCTAGTTTTTCTGTACGGCGGCCGCCCGCGCCGATGCTAAGCTGCGCCGGATCTTGTCATTGCTCGATGTCAATATAGGAGACCGGAATGATTGCTTCGCAGACCTGCCTGTTGATCGTGGTGCTGCTGCCGTTCGTGTGGACCGTCTGCGCGAAGGCGCGCCAGGGCTACGACAACACCGCGCCGCGCGCGTATCTGGCGAAACTCGAAGGCTGGCGCGGCCGCGCGGTCTGCGCCCATCAGAATGCGCTCGAAGCGCTCGCGTTGTTTACGGCGGCGCTCGTGGTGGCCTGGCACAACGGCGCGAACGGGGTGCGCGTCGATCAACTGGCCACGGCGTTCGTCGTCGCGCGCGTGCTGCACGGGGTGTGCTACGTCGCGAACTGGGCGTCGCTGCGCTCGCTGGTGTGGTTCGCGTCGATGATCTGCGTGGTCTGGCTGTTCTTCGTCGCGCCGTCGCCGTGACCGTGCGCGCCTCGCACGCGGCATGAGGTTGCGCGTGCAACGACCCGGCGTGCGCGCCGGGTCGTCATGCTTGCCTCAATTGCATCAAACCTTCTCGGGCGCGTCGCCCGACACCCAGTCGCGCACCGCCTGCACGAACAGCCGCAGCGGCGCGGGCGGATGGCGGTTGGCCGGGTAGTACAGCGCCAGCCCCGGCATCGCCACGCTCCATTCGCGCAGCAGCGCCACCAGTTGGCCGTCGGCCAGATACTCGGCCACCTGGTTCTCGGGCACCCAGGCCACGCCGATGCCGGCCAGCGCCGTCTCGATCATCGAATTGATATTGCCGAGCGTCATCGGGCCGCCCACGTCGAGGCTGCTGGTCTTGCCGTTCGACTGGAAATCCCAGCGATACATCGCGCCGCTCTCGAAACGGAAGCGGATGCAGCGGTGCTGCATCAGGTCGGCCGGGCGCTCGGGCGCGGGGTGGCGCGCCAGATAGGCCGGCGAGGCCACCGCGATGAAGCGCATCTCCGGCCCGAAGCGCACGGCGATCATGTCGCGCGGCACGTCGTCGAGCACGCGGATGCCGGCGTCGAAGCCTTCGCCCACGATGTCGATGAGCCGCGTGTCGGTGACGAACTCCACGTGGATGTCCGGATAGCGCAGCAGGAAGCCGGGCAGCACGTGGCGGATCAGGAGGCGTGTGGAGGACTCCGAAGCACTGATGCGCACCGAGCCGGCCGGGCGATTCTGCGCGGTGGCCACTTCGTCCACGGCGTTTTCCAGATCGCTGAGCGCCGGGCCGACGCGGCGCAGCAACTGCTCGCCGGCTTCGGTCAGCGCGACCGAGCGGGTGGTGCGGTTGAACAGGCGCACGCCGAGCCGCGCCTCCAGGCTGCGCATCGAATGGCTGAGTGCCGACGGCGAGACGGCCAGTGCGAGTGCGGCGGCCCGGAAACTGCGCTGTTCGGCGATCGCGACGAACGCCGTCAATTCGGAAAGGCCGGCACGCAACATGGTGGAACCTGAGTCATCGGGGGAGGGCAATGCGGATGCATCGTCGCGCGTAGCGTAGCACTTGCATCGCGCGCCGTGTTGCGGTGCGGCGCGCGATGCAGGCGCATCGTTCAGAAATGGCAATCGTGCGTGGCGATCACGTCGGCGAACGGCCCGGCCAGCGTCAGGTTGTGATGCGCGACGATGGCCGAGGCCGGCAGCACGAGCGTGTCCATGCAGCTGTGCGCGTCGGCCGCGAGCACCGGGCGGATGCCGTGCTCGGGCGCGGCGCGGCAGGTCGTGTCGACGCAATACTGCGTCTTCATGCCGGCGACGACCAGCTCGCGCACGCCGGCGTCGGCCAGGCGCGCGGCGAGCGCGGTGCCGGAAAAGCAGTTCGGGCGCTGCTTGTCGAACACGAAGTCGCGTTGCGGATCGAGGCCGAGCTCGGGCAGCAACTGCACCAGCGCGCTGTCCGGCGCGAGCGGCGTGCCGGGCGCGCCCACGTGGCGTGCGGCGAGAATCATCGCGCCGGCCTCGCGCGCGCGACCGATCAGCGTGCGCAGGTTCGCGAGCAGGCGCTCGCCTTCATGCGGCGCGTCGGCGCCATGAAACAGGCCATGCTGCATGTCGACGATCAGCAGGGCGCGGGCGGGAAACGGTTGGCTGGGTTGGGTGGGTTGGCTGGGTCGCTCGGACATCGTGGCATCTCCATCGAATGCCGGCGAGGCGGGGAGCGCGCGTCCAGAAACGACGAAGCCCCGCATCGCTGGCGGGGCCTTGGGGTGGTACAGGCAGAAATGAACTGCTGCGCGCCGACCTCACGACCCGCCGAAGGCGGTCGTGGTGGGTGTCGTGGCATGGAGGCGCGGTGCGTTCATGAACGCGAGAATGACGCAGGCGTGCGGCGGCGTCAAGCGCGTGTGGCGAGCGATGCCCGCGCAACAAGACAAAGCCCGCCGAACGGGCGGGCTTGGAAAAAGCGCCCTCGCTGCATGGGGGGCATGACGAGCGAGGGCGAAGGGTAGAACCGTTGTGGCGTTCCGGGCCGCGATCAGGCGGCGACGGTTTCCGCCTGCTTGGCGGCGGGCGCCGGTTCGACGTCCTGACGAATCAGGTAGTCGAAGGCCGACAGCGAAGCCTTGGCGCCTTCACCGACCGCGATCACGATCTGCTTGTACGGCACCGTGGTCACGTCGCCGGCGGCGAACACGCCCGGGATCGACGTCGCACCGCGTGCATCGACCACGATTTCGCCGTGACGCGACAGCTCGATCGAACCCTTCAGCCATTCGGTGTTCGGCACCAGGCCGATCTGCACGAACACGCCTTCGAGATCGATGCGCTTGGTCTCGCCGCTTTCGCGTTCGAGGTAGACGATGCCGTTCAGCTTCTGGCCGTCGCCGGTCACTTCCGTGGTTTGCGCGCTGGTGATCACGGTCACGTTCTTGAGGCTGCGCAGCTTGCGTTGCAGCACGTCGTCGGCACGCAGCGTGGCGCCGAATTCGATCAGCGTCACTTCGCGGACGATGCCGGCCAGATCGATCGCGGCCTCGACACCCGAGTTGCCGCCGCCGACCACGGCCACGCGCTTGCCCTTGAACAGCGGACCGTCGCAGTGCGGGCAGTAGGCCACGCCCTTGTTGCGGTATTCGCGTTCGCCCGGCACGTTCAGTTCACGCCAGCGTGCGCCGGTCGACAGGACGATGGTCTTGGCCTTCAGCACCGCGCCGTTCTCGAGATGGATCTCGTTGAGCGCACCCGGCACGAGCTTGGTCGCGCGCTGCACGTCCATCACGTCCACGTCGTATTGCTTGACGTGCTGTTCGAGCGCCACTGCGAACTTCGGCCCTTCCGTTTCCTGCACCGAGACGAAGTTCTCGATCGCCATCGTGTCGAGCACCTGGCCGCCGAAGCGTTCCGCCACCACGCCGGTGCGGATGCCCTTGCGCGCCGAGTAGATCGCTGCCGCAGCGCCGGCCGGGCCGCCGCCGACGATCAGCACGTCGAACGCTTCCTTGGTGGCCAGTTCCTTGGCGGCTCGGGCGCCGGCGCCCTTGTCGATCTTGGCGAGGATTTCCTTCACGCTGCTGCGGCCCTGGCCGAAGCTTTCGCCATTCAGGAACATGGTCGGCACGGCCATCACCTGGCGCTGGTCGACTTCATCCTGGAACAGCGCGCCGTCGATCGCCACGTGGCGAATGCGCGGGTTCAGCAGCGCCATCACGTTCAGCGCCTGCACGACTTCCGGGCAGTTCTGGCACGACAGCGAGAAATACGTCTCGAAGGAGAAGTCGCCTTCGAGGCTGCGGATCTGTTCGATCGTCGACTCGTCGAGCTTCAACGGGTGACCGCCGACTTGCAGCAAGGCGAGCACGAGCGAGGTGAATTCATGGCCCATCGGGATGCCGGCGAAGCGGATGCCGGTGGCCTTGCCCGGTTCACCGATCGTGAACGAGGGCTTGCGCTCGGTGTCGTCGCGGCGTTCGATGACGCTCACGCGCGCCGACAGTTCGCCGATCTCGTTCAGCAGCGCGAGCAGCTCCTGCGACTTCGCGCCATCGTCGAGCGAGGCGACGAGTTCGATCGGACGGGTGAGCTTCTCGAGGTACGACTTGAGCTGGGTCTTGAGATTGGCGTCGAGCATGATAATTCGGATTCCGTAGTGTTTTTGGCACCTCGCCGGAGGCGAGGGGACGTGCGGCCCGGTTCGGGCCGCACTGTCGAGCGCCTTGCGGCGCCTTGATACCGTCTTGCTGCTGGGGGAAGCTTAGATCTTGCCGACGAGGTCGAGCGACGGGGTCAGCGTTTCTGCGCCCGGCGTCCACTTGGCGGGGCACACTTCACCCGGGTGCGATGCGACGTACTGAGCGGCTTGCACCTTGCGGAGCAGTTCGCCGGCGTCACGGCCGATGCCGTTGTCGTGGATTTCGGCGATCTTGATTTCGCCTTCCGGGTTGATCACGAACGTGCCGCGCAGTGCCAGGCCTTCTTCTTCGATCAGCACGTCGAATGCACGTGCCAGCGTCAGCGTCGGGTCGCCGACCAGCGGGTACTCGATCTTGGCGATCGTGTCCGACGTGTCGTGCCATGCCTTGTGCGTGAAGTGCGTGTCGGTCGACACGCCGTAGATTTCAACGCCCAGCTTTTGGAATTCTGCGTAACGATCGGCCAGGTCGCCCAGTTCCGTCGGGCACACAAACGTGAAGTCCGCCGGGTAGAACACGAAGACCGACCACTTGCCCTTCAGATCTTCATCGCTGACCGTGACGAAATCGCCTTTGTGGTATGCGTTTGCCTTGAACGGTTGGAGCTTGCTGTTGATGATCGGCATTTGCTGTTTCCTTTGAGTGAAAAGGTGATCGGGTGGTGATCAGGAAACGCAAGTATGACGACTCGACCGGACAATGGGAAATTGCTTGTTTCAATGAGCGGGATCGGGATTTTCTATCTGTCCCGACTTTGAGACGGACGGTGTCTCGGGCCGGGCCGTCAGGCCGGGCGCCGAAGGCGGGAGAAGCAGGCTGGGCAGGCCGGAAAGTCTTGCCGCGCGGGGTTCGCCGCCTTGCCCGGAGAAGTGGGTACGCAGCGCGACGCAATGTCGCGGCGAATAAGGCGAGTGGCGCGATTTTCTCCGATTCCGCGGATTTCGTCCAGCCTTGCTTCGCATGTCGCCCGCTTTTCTGCCTGAACGATTTGACGGGCGAATGACCAAGGCGACAAATCGGCCGATATACTGCCGCGCATTCCTGAAATCGCCCGGGGCGATTGCGTGACCGATGCACGCCGATGCCGCGATGGCGGCCGAAACGGCGCGATATCGGCAGGCACGACCGACAACAACGAGAGCGCGTGGTGAAAATGAATCGATCGGGGCAACAACGCGGTGCAGTCATCTGCCTGCCATCGAGATGTGCATGGGAGGCCGCCCGATGACGACCAATCCGCCTGCCCTGGCGATGCGCTCGCGCGCCGACGCCACCATCGAAGCGCTGGCGGCGCGCGTGACCGCCGCCACCCGACTGCGCGGCGGCGCAGCGCAGGGCCTGCACACGTTTCTGGTGTTCGGCTTCCGGCAAGCCTGGGTGTGCCTGTTCGGCGGGCTGATGGTGGGCCTGCTGATCGCCACGCACTTCGTCTACCCGCGCGATGCGGCGCTGTCGCGTTACGACTTGCTGACGCTCGCCGCCGTGGCGATCCAGATCACGCTGATTGCGCTGCGGCTCGAAAGCTGGGACGAGGTCAAGGTGATCCTGCTGTTCCACGTGTCCGGCACGGCGATGGAAGTGTTCAAGACGGCGGTGGGCTCGTGGGTCTATCCCGAGTACGCGGTGCTGCGGATCGGCGGCGTGCCGCTGTTCACGGGCTTCATGTATGCGTCGGTGGGCAGCTATCTGGCGCGGGCGATCCGCGAATTCGACCTGCGCTTCACGGGGCACCCGCCGCTGTCGGTCACGGCCGGGCTGTCGCTGGCGATCTACGTGAATTTCTTCACGCATCACTACTGGTTCGACCTGCGTTACGGGCTGATCGCGCTGGTGGCCGTGGCGTTCCGGCGCTGCCATGTGTATTACCGCGTCAGCCGCCGCTATCACCGCATGCCGATGCTGCTCGGGTTCCTGCTGATCGCGCTGTTCATCTGGCTGGCCGAGAACGTCGGCACGTTCAGCCAGGCCTGGCTCTACCCCGCGCAGCGCGACGGCTGGACGCTGGTGTCGCCGAGCAAGCTGGTTGCGTGGTTCATGCTGACCATCATGAGCTACGTGATCGTCACGCTGGTCAACCCGCCGCGCACATGGCCGCCGGCGGCGGGCGAGGCGCCTCGCGGCTGAATCGTCATTGCGCGGTCGGCGCGCGGCGGTAGAATGCCGGTTTTCCATTTCCGCCGTGCGTTCGCGAATCGTTCGCGCTCGCCCGGCGCGGCGCACAGCGATGACCCACACCGACGACAAGACCCTCGACGAACTCGACCAGTTCCTGACGTCCGACATCATGTCGGAGAACACCATGACGATCGAGATGCTCGACGGTTACCTGACCGCGATCGCGATCGGCCCGACCACGATCGCCCCGACCGACTGGCTGGCCGACGTCTGGGGGCCGAGCGAGGACGACGCGCCCGATTTCGCCAACTACGAGCAGGCCGAGTACGTCTTCAACCTGATGATGCGGCACTACAACGCGATCCTGCAGACGTTCGAAGCCGATCCGTCGTCGATCGCGCCGCTGTTCAGCGTCAACGAGGTGGACGACGAGAACGGCACGCACGAGTTCATCGACGCCGAAGCCTGGGCCAACGGCTTTTTCCAGGGCATGGGCCTGCGCTGGGACGACTGGCAACTGCTGATCGACCACGCCGACGCCGAAACCATGCTGCGTCCGCTGCGCCTGCTCGGCAGCGACGATCTGGACGACGACGAACGCGCGTTGCTCGACCAGCCGGCCGAGCGGGAGCGGCTCTCGGAGCAGGTGCCCCCGGCGGTCGTGAAGATCTATGAATTCTGGCTGCCGCATCGCGGCCCGACGCAGGAGCGCCTGCTCGCGCAGACCATCCAGCGCGACGCGCCGAAGGTCGGCCGCAACGATCCGTGCCCGTGCGGCAGCGGCAAGAAGCACAAGAAGTGTTGCGGCGACGACGGCCAGCCGGACTGATCCGCCCAGCTTGCCCCGATCCTGATCCGCCTTGCGCGGGCGGGCCGCGCAAGGCGCGCCCGCCCGCGTTTTGCCTTCCCGCCTTACTTCAGACCGAAGCCCAGCGTGGCCAGCGCCTCGGCGAGCCGATCCCGGCCCGACAGCGCTTCCGGCCCGCGCACGCGGCGCGACGCCTGCCCGGTCCATCCCGATTCCGTCATCTGCTGCATGCGCTGGAACGCTTCCATCGAGGCGTTGTAGTCGGCCAGTTGCACGCTCGATTCGGCCGTGTAGCGTTCCTCGTGCACTACCAGCGGCGCGGGCAGGCGCGGCTTGACGTCGTTGGTGACGGCCGGATCGGGATAGCCGATCGTCAGGCCGAACACGGCGAACGCCTCGGGCGGCAGCCCCAGCTCCTGCGCGACCGCTTCGGGCTGGTTGCGCATTCCGCCGATATAGCAGCAGCCGAGGCCGAGCGACTCGATCGCGACCACGGTGTTCTGCGCGGCGAACGCGGCGTCGGCCACGGCCACCAGGAAGGCTTCGAGATAGCCGAGGCCCGCGCCCGGCATCTGTTCCTGCTCCGACACGCGGCGCAGGCGCGACAGATCGGCGATGAACACCAGCACCAGCGGCGCCTTGGCGACATGCTTCTGATTGCCGGCGCACACGGCCAGGCGCGCCTTGCGTTCGGGGTCGCGCACGGCCACCACGCTCCACGCCTGCAGGTTCGACGAGGTCGGCGCCGATTGGGCGGCGGCGGCGATCGTTTCGAGGATATCGGCGGGCAGCGCGCGCTCGGCGTAGGCGCGCACGGTGCGGTGGCGCAGCAGCGTGGCGATCACGTCGTTGACGGCGCCGTCGGCGGCATCGGCCTGCGGGGCCCAGGTGGCGCCGTAGCGCTCGCGCAGCAGTGCGTGGCGGGTATCGGCGGTGGCCGTAGCGGTGTCGTTCATACCGGAAGCGTCTCCAGACATCGATGAAAAGGCTGCCATGGTATGCGAGACGGGCGCTGTCTGCTGATGAGCGGGGCGATCGACAGCGTTTCGTCAGGCGATTTCGCCAATTTCGCCGTTTCTCCCGCCGTTTCTCCCGCGGTTTCGGCGCTGGCGCGCCGGTGCGTTCAATGCATGTAGGTCACGTTCCGTTCGCGCGCCCGGATCTCCAGCCCGGCGTCGAGCAGTGCGATCGAGAACCAGCGCGTCAGCTTCAGTACGCCGCTGACCGAGAACGCGGGCAGCCAGTCGTTCAGTACGCCGATCGCGGCTTCGCCGTGCGTCGACTGCAGATGCGCGATGGCCTGCAGCAGCGACGCTTCGTCGTAGGCGAGGTCCTGCGCGCAGCGGCAGCGCATGTCGAGCGGGCGCTGCGACGAACAGGCCAGCGTGTTCATCATCATGTCGAAGTGGTCGAGGCCGTCGGCATGCAGGCCGGCTTCCACCAGCACGTCGCGCCAGGTGTGGGCGAGGCGGGCCTGGCGGTTGCCGCCGCATTCGGGGTGCAGCCAGGTTCGCACGGCCGTCAGCACGACGCGTTCGGCGGTATCGGGGTCGCCCGCGAGCGGGTCGTCGTACAGGGATGGGCGGCCCGCGCCAAGTCGCGTGTCACTCATGGCACCTCCAGGGGCGTCGAAAGCTTTGGTTGGGCGGCTGCCGGCAGGGCGGGCCGCGTTCGGGGCGCGCCGCCGCCCGCGAGTGGGCGAGCGGCGCGCGGCAAGCGGATCAGCGGGCGGTGGGTTGCGCCGCAAGGCTCCGGTCGGCATCGGCCTGCGGGCGCCATTCGCGCACGAACGCCTCGCGCGCGGGGCGCGCCGTGGCCGGCGCATCGGCGGCGGGCGTGCCCACGTAGATGAAGCCGAGCAACTGCTCGTTCGGCGCGAAGCCTAACGCGTCGTGCAGCACCGGCTCGCGCGAATCGACGCCCGACGACCAGAAGCCGCCGTAGCCGAGCTGGTGGATGGCGTTGAGCAGGTTCATCGCGGCCGCGCCCACGGCCAGCAGTTGTTCGGTTTCGGGCACCTTGCGATGCGGCACGAGCGCGGCGGCGATCGCGATCAGCACCGGCGCGGCCAGCGGCTTGTTCGCGCGGTGCGCGTTGGCGCCGGCCGGGGCGCCCGGCTCGCGGGCGTCGGCGAGCCGCACCAGCACGTCGCCGAGCGCGCGGCGCGCCTCGCCGCGAATCAGCACGAAGCGCCACGGCTTCAGGTTGCCGTGGTCGGGGGCGCGCAGGGCGGCGTCGAAGATCGCGTCGAGTTCGCGCTCGCTCGGCCCTGGCTCGGCGAGCGGCCAGTGGGACTGGCGGCCGAGCAGGCTGGCCAGGGCGTCGGCGGGGGCGTCATGCGCCGCCGCCGGAGAAAGAAGAGCGGTCATGGTGTTCATCCGTTGAGTCGATGGACGAATCATCGAACAAATCACGATCAAATGCAAATGATTCTCATTTGTGATTGAGCGAGGGAGGAATGTCGGCGGTGATGAAAGGCGGTCGGCCGCCCCCCGATTCCACTTGGTTGCGCACGCAATCGGATCGGGGTCGTCATCGCCGCGTCATGCCCGCCTGCGCCTTGTTGGAGCGACGATCAATCCCCGCGTGCGCCGATAGGCAAGTTGGCGAAAGCGGTGCATGATCATCGACGGCTTCAATGCACAGCGTCGGCGCATGCCGCCCGGCGTCGTGCGCGGTTCGCGACGCGCCCGGTCGGCAAATGCCTCGCCGCGGCGCATCGTGTCGCGTATGGCGTCGGGGCGCGCACCGGCGCGGTGCGCAATGTCATCAAACGGTGCCATATCGGCGTCGGAATCGGCTTGGCGGGAGGCACGGACCTTGCTCATGAAGGTATCGCCGGTCCGGCAGTCGATGCCGAACACAAGAATGAGATGGAGAGAAATCCTGAATGAAGCCATTCGATGAAATGTTGTTATCCGGCGACTCGGTGCGCGCGCCTTACGAGCGCCTCAAGCAATGGCTCGATACGCAAGACCCCGCGAGCCTGGCGCAGAAAGCGCACGACGCCGAGGGCGTGTTCCGCCGCACGGGCATCACGTTCGCCGTTTACGGCGACGCCGAGGCCGCCGAGCGGCTGATCCCGTTCGACATCGTGCCGCGCATCATCTCCGGCCAGGAATGGACGCGGCTCTCGCAGGGCATTGAGCAGCGCGTGATGGCCCTCAACGCCTTTCTCGACGACATCTATCACCGCCAGGAAATCGTCCGCGCCGGCATCGTGCCGAAGCACCTGATCGCGCACAACGAGGCGTTCGTGCCCGAGATGATCGGCTTCCGGCCGCCGGGCAACGTGTATACGCACATCATCGGCGTCGACATCGTGCGCACCGCCGAGAACCAGTTCTACGTGCTGGAAGACAACGCGCGCACGCCGTCGGGCGTGTCGTACATGCTCGAAAACCGCGAAACGATGATGCAGTTGTTTCCGGAGCTGTTCCAGCGCGTCAAGGTGCGGCCGGTGGAAACCTATCCGCAGTTGCTGCGCCAGTCGCTGGCGGCGGTCTGCCCGCCGGGCGGCAACGCCGACAACCCCACGGTGGCCGTGCTGACGCCGGGCATCCACAACTCGGCGTTCTACGAACACGCGTTCCTGGCCGACCAGATGGGCGTGCACCTGGTGGAGGGCAGCGATCTGCAGGTGATCGACGGCCGCGTGGCGATGCGCACCACCGAAGGCTTCCGGCCGATCGACGTGCTGTACCGCCGCCTCGACGACGCGTTCCTCGACCCGCTCACGTTCCGCCCCGATTCCGTGCTCGGCGTGCCCGGCATCATGGATGTCTACCGCGCCGGCAACATCACCATCGCCAACGCGCCCGGCACCGGCATCGCCGACGACAAGGCCATTTATTCGTACATGCCCGAGATCGTCGAGTTCTACACGGGCCGCAAGGCGTTGCTGGAGAACGTGCCGACCTGGCGCTGCGGCGAGGCGGACAGCCTCAAGTACGTGCTCGAGCACCTGGAGGAACTGGTGGTCAAGGAAGTGCACGGCTCGGGCGGCTACGGGATGCTGGTCGGCCCGGCCTCGACGCGCGAGGAGCGCGAAACCTTTTCGGCCAAGCTGCGCGCGCGGCCGAGCAACTACATCGCGCAGCCCACGCTCGCGCTGTCGACCACGCCGATCCTGACCGAAGCGGGCCTCGCGCCGCGCCACGTCGATCTGCGTCCGTTCGTGCTGGTGTCGGACCGGATTCGCATCACGCCGGGCGGCCTGACGCGCGTGGCGCTCAAGGAAGGCTCGCTGGTCGTCAACTCGAGCCAGGGCGGCGGCACCAAGGACACCTGGGTGCTGGCCGACTGAGACGGCCCACACCACACCCGGTGCGCGCGGCGCTCGAACCATCGAACCGCGCGCGAAAGCAATAACGATCGGAGCGACAGGACATGCTTCTTGGACGGACTGCAAGCGGTCTCTACTGGATGTACCGGTATATCGAGCGCGCGGAGAACACCGCGCGGATCGTCGACGCGGGCCTGCGAATGGCCCTCACGCGCACCTCGGACGCGCCGGCCGAATGGTCGTCGGTGCTGGTGAGCTCGGGCGCCGACGACGGATTCCGGGAAAAGTACGACGAATACACGGTCGACAACGTGGCCGATTACCTGCTGCGCGATCGCGACAACCCGTCGAGCGTGCTGTCGTGCATCGAATACGCGCGCTCGAACGCGCGCATGGTGCGCACGGCGATCACGCGCGAGCTGTGGGAAACGGTCAACGACGCCTGGCAATCGGTCAAGCGCCTGCTGGCGCGGCCGTTCAATTCGAGCGGGCTGCCGGCGATCCTCGATCACATCAAGCGCGAAACCGCGCTGATCCTCGGCAGCTTCTACAGCACCATGTTGCGCAACGAGATCTTCGATTTCGCGGAAATCGGCGCGTTCATCGAGCGTGCCGACAACACCGCGCGAATTCTCGACGTGAAGTACCACCTGCTGCTGCCGTCGGTGTCGCACGTGGGCACCATGATCGACACCTATCAATGGGAGTCGATCCTGCGCTCGGTGGCCGCGCACCGCTCGTACCGCTGGGTGTACGACGTGCAGTACAAGCCGATCAACATCGCCGATTACCTGATTCTCAATGGCCGGATGCCGCGTTCGCTGCGTTATTGCTCCGGCCGCGTGATGTCGAGCCTGAACCGGCTTGGAAAAGATTACGGCGTCACGCACGAATGTCACGAAAGCGCCGCCAAAATCCTGGAGATGTTGCCCGACAATTCGGTCGAGCGGATCTTCAAGAGTGGGCTGCATGAGTTCCTGACCGATTTCATCGGCCGGAACAACAAACTCGGCGCGGAAATCGCCCAAGCCTACAACTTCGACTGAGAGCGCCATCATGCGACTTGCGATTCGCCATATCACGCGTTTCCGATTCGACGAAAACGCCACGCACGCCCTGCAACGCCTGCGCCTGCGTCCGCCCAACGGCCTCGGGCAGACGGTGCGCGCCTGGCAGGTGACGATCGACGGGGTGGAGCCGACGGTCGGCTATGTGGATGGCCTCGGCAACCGGATCGACCTGGTGCGCCATGATCGCGGCGACCGGCCCGAGGTGACGGTGGTGGCCGCCGGCGTGATCGAAACCCAGGATCGCGCGGGCATCGTCGGCAGCGCCGACGATTACGCCGTGCCGTGGATCTTCGAGCGCGCCACCGATTACACGCAGGCCGGCGAGCGCGTGCGCGCGATCGCCGAGGCGCTGCCGCTCGAACACCACAGCCTCGACGCGCTGCACTGGCTGATGAGCGAGGTGCATGCGCAGATCCGCTACGCACCGGAGCTGGCCGACAGCGACGGCGACGCCGAAGCCGCGCTCGAAGCGGGCGAGGGCACCAGCCGCGACCACGCGCACGCGTTCATCGCGGCGGCGCGCGCGCTGAAGGTGCCGGCGCGCTACGTGAGCGGCTACCTGCTGACCGACGGCGCGTTGCAACGGATGGCCGAAACCATGCAGGCCAGCGGCGGCGCGCAGCAGTCGCAGCGCATGTCGATGGACGCGGACGGCATCCGCCATCCGGCCAGCGACGCCACCGCGCCGCAGGGCCGCATGCAGCAGGGCACCGTGACCACCTATCCGCCGTCGGGCCATGCCTGGGCCGAGGCGTATGTCGAAGGGCTCGGCTGGGTGGGCTTCGATCCGTTCATGAACCGCTGCCCGGACGAGCGTTACGTGCGCCTGGCCAGCGGCCTCGATTACCGCGACGCGCGCCCGGTCACCGGCATCGGCGCCAGCACGTCGGCCGTGGAGATCAGCGTGATCCAGTCGCCCGAGCTGGTGTGAGGTGGTCGCCCGATTCGCCGGCCCCGCCCGTTGACCGGCGCCCGTCGCGGCCGGCCGCCGGCCCGTCCCCCTTTGCATCGATCCGCCGGGGCGCCCGCGTGCGCCTCGCGCGAATCGTTTCTCCCGAACGCAGCGCCTGTCGTCCCGACCTGAACCGAACCGACCGACCCTGACATGTCCATCCACGTCGCGCTACACCACACCACCCGTTACCGCTACGACCGCCTCGTCGGACTCGGCCCGCAAATCGTGCGGCTGCGTCCCGCGCCCCATTGCCGGACGCCGATCCTGTCGTACTCGATGAAGGTCGAGCCGGCGCAGCATTTCGTGAACTGGCAGCAGGACCCGTTCGCCAACTACATGGGCCGCCTGGTGTTCCCGGAGCGCACGCTCGGCTTCGAGATCACGATCGACCTGGTGGCGGAAATGTCCGTCTACAACCCGTTCGACTTCTTCCTGGAGGAGTCGGCCGACCAGTTCCCATTCACCTACGATGCCGGCCTGCGCGATGAATTGGCGCCGTATCTGGTCTGCGATCCGGCGGCCAGCGCGTCGCCGGTGTTTCGCGACTACCTGGCCACGGTGGACCGCAAGCCGCAGGGCACGATCGATTTCCTGGTCGCGCTGAACCAGCAGTTGCAGAACGACGTGCGCTACCTGGTGCGCCTGGAGCCGGGCGTGCAGACGCCCGAGGAAACGCTGACGCTCGGCTCCGGCTCGTGCCGCGACACGGGCTGGCTGCTGGTGCAGGTGTGCCGTCACCTGGGCCTGGCCGCGCGTTTCGTGTCGGGCTACCTGATCCAGTTGACGCCCGATGTCAAATCGCTCGACGGCCCGAGCGGCACGGAAGTCGATTTCACCGACCTGCACGCGTGGTGCGAGGTGTATCTGCCGGGCGCGGGCTGGATCGGCTTCGATCCGACCTCGGGCCTGCTGGCCGGCGAAGGGCATATCCCGCTCGCCTGCACGCCGCAGCCCACCAGCGCCGCGCCGGTCGAGGGCCTGATCGACGAATGCGAGGTGTCGTTCGAGCACGAGATGGGCGTGACGCGGATCTACGAATCGCCGCGCGTGACCAAGCCGTACACCGAGACGCAATGGGCCGACGTGCTCGAACTGGGCGCGAACGTGGACGCCGTGCTGCAGGCCGGCGACGTGCGCCTCACGCAGGGCGGCGAGCCGACCTTCGTGTCGATCGAGGACCGCGACGGCGCCGAGTGGAACACCGATGCGCTCGGGCCGACCAAGCGCGGCTACGCCACCTCGCTGGTGCAGAAGCTGCGCGCCGAATACGGCGACGGCGGCTTCCTGCATTTCGGGCAGGGCAAGTGGTATCCGGGCGAGCAATTGCCGCGCTGGGCGCTGTCGGTGTTCTGGCGCAAGGACGGCGAGCCGGTCTGGCAGGACCCGTCGCTGTTCGCCGACGAGCGCGAGCCGTCCCGCTACACGACCGAGGATGCCCAGCGCTTCATCCGCGCGCTGGCCGGCCGGCTCGGCCTGAGCACCGACCACATTCGCCCCGGCTTCGAGGACACCTGGTATTACCTGTGGCGCGAGCGCCGCCTGCCGGTCAACGTCGATCCGTTCGACTCGCGTCTCGACGACGAACTCGAACGCGCGCGGCTGCGCAAGGTGTTCGAGCAGAAGCTCGACACCGTGATCGGCTACGTGCTGCCGCTCAAGGCGCTGCCGCAGTCGCCGGAGCTGGCCGGGCCGCGCTGGGAAACCGGCCCGTGGTTCTTCCGCGACGAGCGCATGTACCTGTTCCCCGGCGATTCGCCGATGGGCTATCGCCTGCCGCTCGATTCGCTGCCGTGGGTCAGCGAGACCGATTTCCCGTACCTGGTCGAGCGCGACCCGTTCGCGCCGCACACGCCGCTGCCGACCGCCGACATGCTGCGCGCGCGTTATCTCGGCGCGGCCGATGCGCCGCCGTATCTGGTGGGCGGCCATCGCGTCGCGGCCGCCGCGCCGCGCACCGCGTGGCAATCGCGGCTCGACGCCGAGGCAGCCGGCGCGGGCGATGCCCGCCGTCCCGGCCAGCCGCACGCCGCGCACGACGCTGCTGCTGCCGCCGCCGCTGCTTTGCGCCCGCCGGCGCGCTTCGAATCGGCGAAGGACATCACGCGCACCGCGCTGTGCGCCGAAGTGCGCCAGGGCGTGCTGTATCTGTTCATGCCGCCGCTGGCGGAACTGGAGGATTACCTCGACCTGCTCGGCGCGATCGAGCTGACGGCGCGCGCGCTCGGCATGAAGCTGATTCTCGAAGGCTACCCGCCGCCGCGCGACCCGCGCCTGACGGTGCTGGCCGTGACGCCCGATCCGGGCGTGATCGAGGTGAACATCCACCCGGCGCACGATTTCCGCCAACTGGTGCAGCAGACCGAATTCCTCTACGACGCGGCGTGGCGCACGCGCCTGTCGTCGGAGAAGTTCATGATCGACGGCCGCCACGTGGGCACCGGCGGCGGCAATCACTTCGTGCTCGGCGGCGCCACCCCGGCCGACAGCCCGTTCCTGCGCCGCCCGGACCTGCTGGCCAGCCTGATCGCCTACTGGCACAACCATCCGTCGCTGTCCTATCTGTTCTCCGGGATGTTCATCGGGCCGACCAGCCAGGCGCCGCGCGTCGACGAGGCCCGCAACGATCAGGTCTACGAACTCGATATCGCGTTCAAGGAAATCGAGCGCAACAAGCTGCTGTTCGGCCAGGACATGCCGCCCTGGCTGGTCGATCGCGTGCTGCGCAACCTGCTGATCGACGTGTCGGGCAACACGCACCGCTCCGAGTTCTGCATCGACAAGCTGTATTCGCCCGATTCGGCGACCGGCCGCCTCGGCCTGCTCGAACTGCGCGCGTTCGAAATGCCGCCGCACGCGCGGATGAGCCTCGTGCAGCAATTGCTGCTGCGCGCGCTGATCGCCCGTTTCTGGGATACGCCGTACCGCACGCCGCTGACGCGCTGGGGCACCGCGCTGCACGACCGCTTCATGCTGCCGGCCTTCGTCAAGATGGATTTCGACGACGTGATGACCGAGGTGCGCGAAGCGGGCTTCCCGTTCGACGCGGCCTGGTTCGCGCCGCACTTCGAGTTCCGCTTCCCGCTGTACGGACAGGTGGCCGTGAAGGGGATCGAGCTGAGCCTGCGCAGCGCGCTGGAGCCGTGGCACGTGATGGGCGAGGAAGGCGCGACCGGCGGCACGGTGCGCTACGTGGATTCCTCGCTGGAGCGGCTGGAGGTGCTGGTCAGCGGGCTGAACGACAACCGCCACGTGGTGACGGTCAATGGCCGCGCGCTGCCGTTGCAGCCGACCGGCACGGCCGGCGAATATGTGGCGGGGGTGCGCTACAAGGCGTGGGCGCCGCCGTCGGCGCTGCATCCGACGCTCGGCGTGCATGTGCCGCTGACGTTCGACATCGTCGATACGTGGATGCATCGCTCGCTGGGCGGCTGCCGCTATCACGTCGCGCACCCGGGCGGCCGCAACTACGCGACGTTCCCGGTCAATGCCTACGAGGCGGAAAGCCGGCGGCTCGCGCGCTTCGTGTCGATCGGCCACACGCCGGGCCGGATGGACGTGGAGCCGGCCGCGCCGAGCCGCGAATTCCCGTTCACGCTCGATTTGCGACGCGACTGAGGCCGGGGCGAGCCGGCCGGGGTGGGGCGATTGCACCATCCCGGCCGGTATCGACTTGGCGGGATGTTAGGATTCCGCCTCGAAGGGCGGCGCACGCCGCGGACGCGGGGTCCGCGACCGACGTGGCGAACCGCCCCAGGCTGACGAAACGAACACCGTGCTTTCCCAAATTACCGACGATCTGGCCGCCGACGACGCCATGCATACGCTCTTCGACACAGGATCGATCCAGGACGCCGCCGAACTCGGCGCTGCGCTGGCCGCCCCGGCGGTGACAGGCCGCTACGACGAGTTGCGCGGCGGCACCGCCGCGTTGCAGACGGCCGCGCTCGCGCCGGTCTGGCGCGAATTCTTCACCCAGCTCGGCAGCGTCGGCTTCGCCGACCTCGACCGTCGCGCCGAGGCGCTCGAACGCCGCATGCGCGAGAACGGGCTGGCCTACCAACTGCACGATCCCAACGCCGGCAGCAGCGCGGGGCGGCCCTGGTCGCTCGATCTGCTGCCGATGATCGTCGCGCCCGACGACTGGACCCAGATCGAACAGGGCGCGCTGCAACGGATGCGGCTGCTCAACGCGGTCATGGCCGACGTCTATGGCGAGCAGCGCCTGCTCGAACAGGGGCTGCTGCCGCCGGCGCTGGTCACCGGCCACCCCGGCTACCTGCGGCCGATGCGCGGTGCGTCCGTGCCGGGCGGCATGTGGCTGCACCTGGCCGCGTTCGACCTGATGCGCGGGCCGGACGGCCAGTGGCGGCTGGTGGCCCAGCACACGCAGGGGCCGACCGGGCTCGGCTACCTGCTCGAAAACCGCGTGATCGTCTCGCGGCTGTTTCCGCGCGCGTTCCGCGGCCTGCGCGTGCAGCGGCTGGCGGCCAGCTACCGCGCGCTGCTGCACAGCATGCAGGACATGAGCCCGGCCAAGAAGAATTCGCGGATCGTCCTGCTGACGCCGGGCCGCCATGCGCCGACCTATTTCGAGCACGCCTATCTGGCGCGCTATCTGGGCCTGACGCTGGTCGAGGGCGGCGATCTGACCGCGCGCGACAACCATGTCTACCTGAAGACGCTGAGCGGGCTGGAGCCGGTGCACGGCATCCTGCGCCGGGTCGACGACGAATGGCTCGACCCGCTGGAACTGCGTCCCGATTCGATGCTCGGCGTGCCGGGCCTGCTGCAGGCCGTGCGCGCCGGCAACGTGCTGCTGGCCAACGCGCCCGGCTCGGCCTTCCTCGAATCGCCGGGCGTGCTCGGCTTCCTGCCGAAGCTGGCCGAACAGGTGCTGGGCGAGCCGCTGGCGCTCCCGGCGCTGCCCACCTGGTGGTGCGGCGAGGCCGCGGCCTGCGCCGACGCGCTGCCGCAACTCGCACGTGCCATCATCAAGCCCGCCTATCCGCCGAACGCGCAGGCGGGCGGCCGTTTCGACCCGGTGCTCGGGGCGCGGCTGACCTCGCAGCAACTGGCCGAATGGCGCGCGCGGATTCTCGCCAATCCGGCGCATTACGTCGTGCAGTCCGACCTGCCGCCGTCGCAGGCGCCCACCTGGCCGAGCAGCGCGCATGCCTATGAAGGCGGCGCGCGGATCGTGCCCAAGCCGTTGATGCTGCGCGTGTTCGCGATGGCCGACGGGGCCGGTTCGTGGCGCGTGCTGCCGGGCGGGCTGTCGCGCGTGGGCAGCCGCGACGAACTGTTCAATGCGCCGATGCCGCGTGGCGGCAGCAGCGTCGACACCTGGGTGATCACCGAAGGCGCGATCGATCCGACCACGATGCTGCAGACGCATCTCGGTCCCGACGATCTGGTCGCGCGGCCGCGCACGATTTCGAGCCGCGCCGCCGAGAACCTGTTCTGGCTCGGCCGCTACACCGAGCGTGCCGTCAATTTGATCCGCCTGGCGCGCGCCGCGTTCGAGCGGCTGCGCGGCGAGGACGACGTCGACAGCCCGGCCCACCTCGAACTGCTCGACGCGCTGTGCCGCGAGAACGGCCTGATTCCGGCCGAGACGCAATCGGCCGCCGCCTCGCCGCGCGATTTCCAGCAGGCGCTGGCACGCACGCTGTCGCGCCGCGCCGATCACGGCACCGGCATCGCCGCCTGCGTGTTCGGCATGCGCGGCGCGGCGGCCGCGATCCGCGAGCGGCTCTCGCGCGATCAGTGGCGCCTGGTCGACGACGCCACGCAATTGTTCGACGAGCCGGGCAGCGCAGGCGAGGATGAGCCCGAGGAGCAGCTCGGCAACGCCGCGCTGCACATGCTCGACCGCCTGAACCTGCTGCTGACCGCCATCACCGGCGCGCAGACCGACAACATGACGCGCGACGACGGCTGGCGGCTGCTGTCGATCGGCCGGCAGATCGATCGCGTCGATTTCCTGTCGAGCGTGCTGCGTTTCGCTTTCGAGGACGGCGCCGCCACCAAGCAGGACGGCTTCGAACTCGTGCTCGAACTGTTCGACAGCACCATCACGTTCCGCTCGCAGTTCCAGCGCTGCTTCGACGTCGCGCCGCTGCTGTCGCTGGTGGTGCTCGACGGCGACAACCCGCGCTCGCTGGCTTGGGTCGTGCAAAAGATGCAGGGCCGGCTGACCAAGGTCGAGCATGGCGAGGGGTATGCGCTGTCGGAACTGACCGAGACCATGCCCGACATCGGAAGCTGGTCGTTGCACGCGCTTTGCGAAACCGACGAGGACGGCCGCCATGCGGTGCTGCTGGAGCGGCTTCAGGCCACCGGCCGTGCGGCGTGGGAGCTGTCGAATCGGATCGGCGAGCGATATTTCAGTCACGTGCGGGAATCGGGCAGGTCGCTATGGGGATGAGCGGAAAAGCTGGCGAAGTGGCCAAGCGCGCGGGTCGCGCGGCCGACAGCGCGGCGGCGCACGATGCGGAGCCGCCGAAAAAGGCGGGCGCCGTGCCGGCCGGTGGCGCGGCGACCGTGGCCGCGGCCGCCGTTGTTGCCGCAGCTCCGGCCGTGTCCGTCACCGAGCCGCGCACGCTGCGCGTCACGCACGACACGCGCTATCGTTACGCGGCGCGCGTCGAATCGGCGCAACATCAGGCGCGTTTGCGGCCGCTCGACTTGCCGCGCCAGCAACTGATCGATTTCGCGCTCGCGATCGAGCCGCTGCCCGAGGGCATCGGCGTGGAGATCGACGCGTTCGGCAACCAGCGCACCTCGTTCGCGCTGAACCAGCCGCATGAGGAGCTGTTCGTGCGCAGCCAGAGCGTGGTGCGCGTGAGCCCGCCGAAGCTGTCGGCCGGCAAGCGCGGCGAACCGCCGGCGTCGATCGCCACGCCCGAGGCCGGCACCGCCAGCCGTTGGGAAGCGGTGCGCGAGCGGCTGACGTACCGCGCCGGCGCGCCGTACGACGCGGCCAGCGAATTCGTGTTTCCGTCCCAGCACGTGGCCTGCCATCCCGATCTGGCCGCCTACGCCGCCCACAGCTTCACGGCGGACCGGCTGCTCGTGCAGGCCGCGTGGGACCTGATGCGGCGCATTCATGCCGAGTTCGCCTACACGCCGAACAGCACCGACGTGAACACCACGGCGCTGGCCGCGCTGGCCTTGCGCAAGGGCGTTTGTCAGGATTTCGCGCATGTGATGATCGGCGCGATGCGCTCGATCGGGCTGGCCGCGCGTTATGTCAGCGGCTATCTGCTGACCCAGCCGCCGCCGGGGCAGCCGCGCCTGATCGGCGCGGACGCCTCGCATGCGTGGGTGGAAGTCTACGATCCGGCCTGGCCCGAGGATGGCGGCTGGTTGCAGCTCGATCCGACCAACGATCGCGCGCCGGGCAACGATTACGTGATGCTGTCGGTCGGCCGCGATTACGCCGATGTCACGCCGTTGCGCGGCGTGATTCGCGGCGGCGGCGCGGATCAGGTGCTGACGGTCGGGGTGACGGTGGAGCCGATCGAGCCGGAAGCTGTGGCCAAGGGCGGCGCGGCCTGAAGCACGAACGGCGCGGCGCGCTGGCCCGCCATCGCCTGCTCGGGCCGCTTCAGGCGGTTGTCACGCTGACGGGGCGGCCGAGGTCGGCTGCGTCGTCGGCCGGCGCGTCGTCGCGCACGAAACAATGTTCGAGCCGAATCCGTTGCACGCCATCGATCGCGAGCAGTTGCTCGCGCAGCGCGCGGGCACGGCGTTCACCGATGCCGTCGAGCACCAGCGTTTGCGTCAGCAGTTCGCGGCAGCGCAGGGCGGGCGCGCTGTCGGCGCGAGCGCCTTGCTCGGCCAGATAGGCGCTCACACGCGCGGCGGCGTCGCCATGGGCGAGAGAAACGATATGGAAACGGTGCGTCAGCTTGAAGCCGGGCAGACACAGCGAGGAATCGGCGATCAGTTCTGCCACGGAAGAAAGGCGGGAAGACTGCTGCATGCAAGCTCCGGTAAAGAGGTAGTTCGAACCGGTGCTGGCCATGCCGCTCCCGTTTCGTTGCCGACTATCGGCCGCATCGCCTGAAGGCGTCCACCTTGCCCGGGTAGGCAGGTTGGCGTCGGGAAGCCCGACTCTGGATGCAAGCGCCATGATAAAGAAAAATACCGCCGCCTGCCAAGCCGGATTCCAATCGGCGCGGCCCGGCAGGGTTCGGCGCTCGGGCGCGGGCGGTCAGCCGCCTTTCGGCACCGGTGCGGCGGGTGGCGCATCGCCCATCGGCGCGTCGTCCACCCGCACGCGGCTCAGGAACGCAAACGCCGCCATCGCGCACAGCACGGTGATGGCCGTCAGCGCATCGAGCAACTGGCCGAACGCCGCGTGATGCGCGGCCCGCAGCGCGGCCGGGGCCACCCCCGGCAGGCGCGCGGCGGCGCTGGCCAGATCCCCGGTGGCGAGCCGCGCGGCGGCTTCGGTGATGGCGGCCGGCGCGGCAGCCGGGGCCGCGCGGTGCAGGCCGGGTTGCGTCAGCGCCGCGAGCAGGGCGCCCGCGATCGCCAGCGCAATGCCTTCGCCGGCCACCCGCGTCGTGCTGAAGATGCCGGCCGCCATGCCCGCACGCGATTTCGGCACGACGCTGATCGACAGGCCGTCCATCAAGCCCCACGGCAGCCCCGCCCCCACGCCGATCATCAACATCGGCCCGATCGCTTCCGCATCGTGGCCGCCGCGCAGTGCGGCCGCCAGCAGATGCAGGCCGGCCGCCGCGATCACCAGCCCGATTCCCGAGATTGCCCCGGCCGACAGCCAGCGCGTCAGCATGGCCGCCACGAACGGCACCACCAGCATCGGCGCGGACAGCGCCAGCATCAGCCAGGCGGCGTGGATCTCGTCGTAGCCGTCCACGCCGATCAGGCGCAGCGGCAGCACCACCAGCAGCACGATGTAGCAGTAGCAGGTGGCGATCGGCAGCACCTGCACACCGACGAAGCGCGGGTAGCGGAACAGCGACAGGTCGAGCATCGGCCGTTCGGCGCGCAACTCGACGATCACGAATGCCGCCGCTCCCAGCACGAACGCCGCCAGCAACCCGACCACGACCGGCGACGCCCAGCCGCGCGTGGGTGCCTCGATCAGGCCCCACGTGAAGCAGCCGAGCGCGGCCGTGAAGCTCACCGTGCCGGCGCGATCGAGGCGGCGCGCGTGCGGATCGCGCGATTCGCGCAGGCGCGACGCGCCCAGGCCGAGCGATAGCGCACCGGCCACCGCCCCCGTCACGAAGATCGCGCGCCAGCCGAACTGCGCGATCAGCCAGCCGGCCAGCACCGGCCCGAACGCGAGGCCGATGCCGAACGTCGCGCCGAGCGTGCTGAACGCGCGGGTGCGCGCCGCGCCGTCGAATTCCTGCGCGAGCGCGGCGGTGCCGCCGGCCAGCGCGGCCGCGGCGGCCACGCCCTGCGCGGCGCGCAGCAGGTCGACGGCGAGGATGGTCGGCGCGAAGCCGAGCGCGAGCGAGGCCAGCGTGAAGCCGGCCACGCCGATCACGAACAGGCGCTTGCGGCCGAATCGGTCGGCCAGCGTGCCAGCCGCCATCAGCAGGCTGCCGAACGCGAGCATGAACGCGTTGGTGATCCAGGCCGCGGCGACCGGGCCGCCGCCGAGGTCGCGGCCGATGGCGGGCGTGGCCACCGCGCCACCGGAAAACGCCAGCGGCAGCGCCAGCGCGGCCAGGCAGACGGCGCCGAGCACGATCAGCCGGCGGGCCGGCGGCGAGGCGGAGTGGAAGGAGGCATCGGACATCGGGGTTCCTGTCGAAGCGGCCGCCGCCTCGCGGTTGCGAGACGTTGTAGCCAGAGCGACAGACGATAATTCGGATTCAATCGATGAAAAACACCGTAGGATTCCGTGGATAGCGGAGTTGAATTCCGCAATATTAATGAACTACGGATATCGAACCGGCATGGACAACCTGAACGGCATCGTCGCCTTCGTGCGCACGGCGGAAACCCTGAGTTTTGTCGCGGCCGGGCACAAGCTCGGCATTTCGGCCTCGGCGGTCGGCAAGACCATCGCGCGGCTCGAGCGCTCGCTCGGCGTGCGGCTGTTCCACCGCACTACACGGCGCGTCACGCTGACCGAGGAGGGCCGGCATTTTCACGAGCGCTGCCATCGCATCCTCGAAGATCTGCGCGAGGCCGAGGCGATGCTGTCGGAGGCGGCGCAAACGCCGCGCGGCCGGCTGCGCGTGAGCCTGCCCGTGATCGGCTACCGCTTCCTGTTGCCGGTGCTGCCGGCGTTCAGCGCGCGCTACCCCGACATCGAGCTCGATCTCGACTTCAACGATCGCCTGGTGGACGTGGTGGAGGGTGGTTTCGACGCGGTGATTCGCAGCGGCACGCTCAGCGATTCGAGCCTGATGTCGCGGCGGCTCGGGCCGTTCCGCTTCGTGTTGTGCGCCTCGCCCGGCTATGCGGCGCGAGCCGGCGTGCCGCGCGCGCTGGCCGATCTGGCCGCGCACGATTGTGTGCGCTACCGCTTCCCGACCACCGGCAAGCTGCAACCGTGGGCGCTGCTGCCCGACGGCGGCGAGCCGCCCGGCCTGCGCACCGCGATGACCTGCAACAACATGGAGGCGCTGCGCGGCGCGGTGATCGCCGGGTTCGGAATCGGCTTCATGCCCGATTTCCTGACGCGCGATGCGCTGGCGAGCGGGGCGCTGGTCGAGGTGCTCGATGCGCCTACGCTCGCGCCGGGGCAGTTCTCGGTGCTGTGGCCGTCGAGCCGGCAGCTTTCGCCGAAGCTGCGCGTGTTCGTCGATTTCATGTGCGCGCACCTGTTTCCCGACGACGCGCCCGCCGCTACGCCCCCCAATGCCACGCGTCGAGCGCCATCCGCACCGCCAGCGTGAACAGCATCGCCGCCATCGCCCAACGCTGCGCCAGCAGCCAGCGCGGCCGCGCGGTGAGAAACCCTGCCAGCGACGCCGACGACAGCGCCACCGCGCCGTTCACCGTCGCGAACACCACGATCAGCGCCGAGCCCAGCGTGACCGACTGCTGGAACACGCTGCTGCTGGCGTGGTGGTCGATGAACTGCGGCAGCAGCGACAGAAACGTCATCGCGAGCTTCGGGTTGAGCAGGCTGGTGGCCGCGCCCATCGCCACCAGCCGGCCCGGCTGCTCGGGCGGCTGGGTGCGCATTTCGAGCGGCGAGCGGCCGCCGGGGCGCACCGCCTGCCAGGCCAGATGCGCCAGATACAGCGCGCCGACCGCGGCCAGCGTGCGCGCCGCGCCCGGAATCGTCAGGAAGATCGCCGTGATGCCGAAGGCCGCGCCGAACATGTAGGTCAGATAGCCGAGCATCACGCCGGCCAGCGAGATCAGGCCCGCGCGGCGGCCTTGCGACACCGAGCGCGACATCACGCAAACCATGTTCGGCCCCGGCGTGACCGCCAGCATCCCGCCCACCGTGACGAATTCGACCATCGTACTCATGACTGTTGCATCCTTGCGCGTCTGTCGGCGCGCGGCGCGCCCCGGTGAAACCGAGTATCGGCCGGCGAGGATGCTCAGTAAAACGGATTAAACTGAACGCATTGCTCAGCCTTTCTGACGAATATGAAAAAGCTCGATCTCGACGTGCTGGAAATGGTGGTGGCGATCGCCGATACCGGTTCGTTCGCGCGCGCAGCCGAGGCCGTGCATCGGTCGTCCTCGGCGGTCAGCATGCAGGTCAAGGCGCTGGAGGATGCGCTCGGCAAGCCGCTGTTCGAGCGCAGCACGCGCAGCCTGACGATCACGGCCGACGGCCGCACCATCGTCGAATGCGGGCGGCGCATGCTGGCGATGCGCGAGGAGGCCTGGGCCGCCGTGGTGCGCCCGGAAGTGCGCGGGCGCGTGACGATCGGCGTGCCGGACGACTATGCTTCCACGCTGCTGCCCTCGGTGCTGCGCCAGTTCGCGCAGGCGCATCCGCGCGTGGAGATTCGCGTGATCGGCCTGCCGAGCAGCGCGCTGGTGCCGCTGATCAAGGACAACACGGTCGATCTGGCGTGCATGACGCGCACCCGCGGCATGCCGGCCGAGTTCATCCGCCACGAGCCGATCGTGTGGGCCGCGCTGCCGGGCAATGCGGCAGTGTGGAACGAGCGGCCGTTGCCGATCGCGGTGTTTTCGCAGGGCAGCGCCGCGCGGGCGCGGGCGGTCGGCACGCTCAACCAGGCCGGCATCAAGTACCGGATGTCGTATGAAAGCCCGAGCCTGCTCGGCGTGATCAGCATGGTGGAGGCGGGGCTGGCGATCGCGCCGCTCGCGCGCTGCAGCATGCCGGCGCATCTGCAGGCGGTGGGCGAGGCGGAAGGGCTGCCGTCGCTCGGCGAGGTGGAAGTGGTGCTCGCGCGCAGCGCGAATTCGGCGCGGCCGCCCTGCGATTTCCTGGCCGAGCAGTTGCTGACGGACCTGCGCTGAACGCGGGCACGCATCCTGTTACGGGCGCGTCGCGCACGGGGCCGCTGCACCGCGAAACCATCGCCTGCCGTGATGCCCGACCAGAGGGGCGGCGGCGATGCCGGGCGCTGAATTTGATCCATATTATGCCGAACGCGCAGGCGTGCCATACTGCGCCATTCTTCAGACGAGACGATCTCCGCGATCCGCTCCCGACGCATGTCCGAACCTCTCCACGCCGCTTCATCAACCACGGCGTCGGCCCGCGCCAGCGCCACCGATGCGATCCTCGAACGCCTGCTCGACGCCCTGAGCAGCGGCGAACTACGGGCCGGCGCCAAGCTGCCCGACGAGGCGCAACTCGCGCAATCGTACGGCGTGCCGCGCCACTCGCTGCGCAGTGCGCTGATCGTGGTGCGTGATCTGGGCCTCGTTACCACCGAGCGCGGCCGTTTCGGTGGCACGTTCGTCGCGCCCGACATCCGCGACCGGCTGCACAGCATGGCGCTCGAACGCCGCATCGATGCGGCGCAACTGCGCAGCCTGGCCGACTGGCGGCGCGCCGTGTCGGGCGAAACCTGCCTGCTCGCGGCGCGCCGCGCGTCGGCGTTGCAGCTCGGTGCGATCGAGGCCGCGGCGCAGGGTTTCGTGGCGGGCATGCTCGATGTCGACCTGCGCCGCGCCGCCGATGCGCGTCTGCACCTGCTGATCGCCGAAGCGAGCGGCTCGCGGCATCTGGTCGAGCAGGAACAGGCGATTCAGGAGGCGTTCGGGGCGGTGTACGCGTCGTTGCCGATCGTCCGGCATCCGGCGCGGGTGGCCTGCATGGATCATTCCGCGCTCGTGCAGGCGCTGCTCGCACGCGACGGCGAACGCGCGCGCCTCGCGATGATCGTGCATGTGGAGGCGAGCTATGCGTGGTGCTGCTCGCTGCTGCGCGTCGAAAAACTCACATGATGTAGACGGCCACGCTGATGAACTGGCACAGGCTCCCGCCGAGCACGAACAGGTGCCAGATGCCGTGGCCGTGGCGGATCCGCTCGTCGTTGATGAAGAAGTAGATGCCGGCGCTGTAGAGCACGCCGCCGGCCACCAGCCAGGCCACGCCATCGGGCGACAGCGCGGCCATCAGCGGCCGCATGGCGATCACGCCGAGCCAGCCCATCAGCACGTAGAGCACCATCGAGACGATCCGCGTGCGGCGCCCGAGCGTCAGTTCCTGGACGATGCCGAACAGCGCCAGCCCCCACACCACCCCGAACAGCGTCCAGCCCCACGGCCCGCGCAGCGCGATCAGCGTAAACGGCGTGTAGCTGCCGGCGATCAGCAGGTAGATCGCCGAGTGGTCGCATTTCTGCAGGATCGCCTTCAGGCGCGGCGTGTTGACGAAGTGATAGAGCGTCGACACCCCGTAAAGCACGAGCAGCGCCGCGCCGTAGATGCTCGCGCTGACCACGCGATACGGGTCGCCCTTGAGCGCGCCCATCGTGACGAGCGTGGCCAGCCCGGCCACGGAAAGCAGGGCACCGACGAGATGCGAAATGCTGTTGAAACGTTCACCGACCACCACGGCCTGACCTCGGTTGCTTGACGGATTGTTGGGTGACGCCGCGCTGGCGGGCGGCGTCGGAAAAATGGGTGCGCGCGTGCATCAGGCGCCGGCGAAGCGGTCCGTGGCGGCGAGCAGCGCCTTCAGGATGCCCGGCTCGTCGTACGCATGGCCCGCGTCGGGCACGAGTTCGAAGCTCGCTTGCGGCCAGGCCTTGGCGAGTTCCCACGCGCTGCGCGCCGGCGTGGCGACGTCGTAACGCCCCTGCACGATCGCCCCCGGGATGCCGGCGAGCTTGTGCGCGTCGCGCAGCAGTTGTCCTTCCTCGACAAAGCCGCGATTGACGAAGTAGTGATTCTCGATGCGCGCGAACGCCAGCGCGTAGTGCGCGTCGTCGAACGCGGCGGCTAGAGCCGGGTTCGGCAGCAGCGTGATGGTGCGGCCTTCCCACAGGCTCCAGGCGCGCGCGGCGGCGAGCTTGGCGGCTTCGTCGTCGCCGGTCAGACGGCGGTGATAGGCGGCCATCAGATCGCCGCGCTCGCCTTCGGGAATCGGCGCGAGGAACGCATCCCAGAGATCGGGGAACAGCCACGACGCGCCTTCCTGGTAATACCAGAGCAGCTCGGCGCGGCGCAGCGTGAAGATGCCGCGCACCACCAGTTCGCTGACGCGCTCGGCGTGCGCTTGCGCATAGGCCAGCGCCAGCGCGCTGCCCCACGAGCCGCCGAACACCAGCCAGCGCTCCACGCCGATCATCTCGCGCAGCCGTTCGATATCGGCGACCAGATGCGGCGTGGTGTTGTTCTCGAGGCTCGCGTGCGGCGTCGAGCGGCCGCAGCCGCGCTGGTCGAACAGCAGCACGTCGTAGCGCGCCGGGTCGAACAGCCGGCGATGATTCGGCCCGCTGCCGGCGCCGGGGCCGCCGTGCAGGAACACGGCCGGCTTGGCGCCCGGCGTGCCGCAGCGCTCCCAGTACAGACGATGACCGTCGCCGGTATCGAGATAACCATGGGCGTAGGGTTCGACGGGTGGGTACATGCGGCATGCTCCGGTGGCAAGGACGGGGCCGGATGACGCGGCAGGCAAGGGCGCGGGTTGCGCGCGAGCCGTCCGCGCGACGGGCGTGACGCCATTATGCCGAAGCGCGCGCGCCGCTGCCGCGCTGCATCATTGCGGCGGCAACAGACTTTACAGATCGTTACCCGAATCCGGGCGGGCCGCCACCGGCCGTTCCCTATACTCGTGGCGTTGATCCCCGATCGCGGGCGCATGCGGCCCGCCACGACGATGGCTTTCACTCCTTACGATTTCCCCCCGCGTTGCATCGTTTTTCTTCGCGTTTGCGCTTGAGGCCGTTGCTGGCTCGCGCCGCGTGGCTGCTGCCCGCGGCGCTGGTGCTGCCGGCGAGCGCGAGCTTCGCGGCCGGGCTTTACGACGGCAACGATCAATACGTCGGCGGAGGGCAGGGCGGCTATGCGCCGGCGCAGCAAGGCGATTCGAATCGGGACGACGACGGCGCGCCCGCGTATCCGCCCGTCAGCGCGCCGCCGCCGCCCGATCAACCCGGTTACCCGCAGCGTGGTGCCGATGCGCCCGGTTACGTGCCGCCGCCATACGGTCAGACGAACCCGTTGTATGCGCAACCGAATGCGCAGCCTTATCAGCCGCAACCGCAGCAGGCTCAGCCGTATCAATCGCAGCCGTATCAATCGCAGCCGTATCAGTCGCAGCCGAACTCGCAGCCATACGGTGAGCCCGGCTACGGCGACGCGCAGCCTGCGCCGAATGCACCGAACATGAACGGGCAGAGCGGTTACCCGCCGCCCGACGCGGCACCGCCGCCTGACGATTCGGACGACGACGGCCCGCAACCCGGCCAGCCCGGCTATGGCGGCCAACAGGGATATCAAGGCCAGCCGGGTTATCAAGGTCAACAGGGCTACCAAGGCCAACCCGGCAACGTGGGGCCGTCCGCCTATCCGCCACCGAGCCCGCCGCCCGGCTACGGGCAGCCCGACGATTCGTCCGGTCAGCCGCCGTATCCGCAACCCGGCACGCAACCGTACGGCGCGCAGCCCCCGCAAGCGGGCTACGGGCAGCCGTCGTATGCGCAGCCCGGCTACGGCGTGCAATACGGCACCATCGCGGCGATCCGTCCGATCGGCGGCGGCACCAGCCCGTCGGGCGTGGCGGGCACGGTGGTCGGCGCACTCGTCGGCGGCGTGCTCGGCAATCAGATCGGTCATGGCCACGGCCGCAGCGCGGCCACCGTGATCGGCGCGCTGGGCGGCGCGGCGGTCGGCAATCAGGTGGGGCAGCAGATGAATGCACCGTCCGGCTATCGGATCGACGTGCAACTCTCGGACGGCACGATGCGCGGCTTCGACGTGCCCGGCGCAGGCGATTGGCAACCCGGCGACCACGTGCGGATCGACGCGGGCAACCGGTTGTCGCGGTATTGAGCGCTTGAGGGGAGGCGGAGCGCGCCGGATTACCCGGCCGCTTTGGGACGTTGGGGTTTGGCCGCGGCCTTGGCCTGCCGGTTCGCCCGATTGAGCGCGACGGCCTCCCGGATCAACGCGACGAAGGCGGCCTCGTCCACCTGTTCACCTTCGCGGATGTCGATCGCGCGCCGCACCTTGCCGTCGAGGCTCGCGTTGAACAAGCCGGCCGGATCGGCCAGCGCCGCGCCTTGGGCGAACGTCAGCTTGACCACCGCCTTGTAGGATTCGCCGGTGCACAGGATGCCGTCGTGCGACCACACCGGCGTGCCTCTCCATTTCCATTCCTCGATCGCGTCCGGGTCGGCCTGCCGGATCAGCGCGCGCATGCGGGCCAACGCGGCGCCGCGCCAGTCGTCGAGTTCGGCGATGCGGGCGTCGATCAGGGCCGAGGCGTCGTCGCTGCCGCCGGCGGAATCCTTCGTCACCATGCCTGCCTCCTCACGCGCGCCGTGTCAGATGTACCACTGTGCCGCCACGTCCTGCAGACGCTGACGCATCACGTCGCATTCGCGCGCGATCTTGTCGTTGATCGACACGAAGCCCGACAACTGCGCGGGCACCTCGCCGTCGGCCGGGGCACTGACGGCCGGCAGCGGCTGCAGGCGCGCCAGCGTGCCGAATTTCAGCGCGCGGCTCGGCCCGATCAGCAGGCCGTGGATGCGGCGGTTCAGCGGGCGTTGCGCCGTCTGCACGTAGTGGCGGCCGGCCACGTCGCCATCGGCCGGCTGCACGCTCGCCAGCATTTCGAGCGAGCTGATCACGAGCCGCAGCGAGCGCTGGATCGCGTCGAGCTGCGCCATCGTGATATCGGTTTCCTTCGACACCCACGGCATCAGCGAACGCATCTGCACCAGCAGCGCGTTCATCGCGGCCATTTCCTTCAGATGAGCCGTATAGCTGACCGTTTGCGCGCTGACGATCCGCGCATGCACCACCGCGCAGGCGCGCAGCGAATCGGCCAGCTTGTAGCGCCACGAGTAGGTGGCGTACAGCGGCAGCGCGAACGAGAACGCCAGCGCGATGCCGATTCCGACGATCACGTTCACGGCGCGCCACAGCCCGTCGACGATCTCGTTGTCGCCGTGCCCGGCCACGATCAGGATCGTGATCGCCGACAGCAGCGCGACATAGCCGGCCTTGCCGATCGCGTAATAGGCGCAGAGCCCGCACAGCACGCTCATCACCAGGTACGTGACGATCGAGACATGCAGCGTGGATTGCAGCACGATCAGCGCCAGCCCGGCCACGGCGCCGATGGTGGTGCCGAGCGCGCGCTCGGCCGCCTTCTTGCGGATATTGCCGTGATGCTGGAGCCCGCCGATCACGATCAGCACCGTGATCGACGACCATTCGCCGTGCGGGATGTTGAGCCCGGTGGACAATGCGATCGACACCAGCACACTGAGCGCGACGCGCGCGGCGTGGATCAGCTTGGCGTGCCGGTAGCGGCGATACGGATCGAGCAGCGGGCGGAACAGCGAGCGCAGGGCGGTAGGCAGGCGGAGCGGGGATGCGGTCATGACGGGCAACGGGAAGGCAGGGCGCTCGCGTGGAAGTTCGCGATGAGCGCGCCGTGGCTGCCGGCTGCGCGCATCGCACGTTCGGACGATTCTAATGGATCGGCCCGGCCGCGCCTGCCCGTATTAACGCGACGCACCGCGACAAAAGGAAACGGACGCCGAAGCGTCCGTTTTGCGTCATGCCGGTGAATCGGCGAATCGGTGAATCGGCGCTTGAACGCGTCAGCGCGTCAGCGCACTGAAGCCTTCGAGCAGGCGATCGATGTCGGCCGGCGCGATCGCGCCCATCGTCGATACGCGGAACAGCGAGGCCGACAGCCCGCCCTGGCCCGCGTAGATCACGAAGCCGCGCGCCTTGAGGCCGTCGTGCAGCGTTGCGTAGCCGACGCCGGCCGGCAGCGTGTAGGCGCGCAGCACGACCGACGATTCGCCGTCCGGCAGCACCAGCGACATGCCGCGCGCGGCCAGGCCGTCACGCACCTGGTCGGCAAGCGCCTTGTAGCGGGCGTGGCGCGCCTGCCAGCCGCCTTCGTCCTCGAACTCGCGCAGCGCCTCGACGAGCGCGTAATACGCGTGCACCGACGGCGTAAACGGCGTGTTGCGCTGCGCCTGCAGCTTGGCGAGCCGGCCGAGGTCGAGGTAATAGGTGCGGCTCGCGGCGCGCGCCAGCGCCGTGTTGCGCACGATCACGAACGCCGCGCCGGGCACGCCGTGCAGGCACTTGTTGGCGGTGGCGGCCACCGCATCGGTCACGCCGTCGGCGAAATCGATCGCCTCGGCGCCGAAGCTGCTGACGCCGTCCACCAGCAAGCGCGCGCCATGCTGGCGGCACAGCTCGGCGATCGGGCCGAGCGCGTTCAGGCGGCCGGTGGTGGTTTCGTGATGAATCACGGCCACGTGCGTGATGGCGCGGTCGGCGGCCAGCGCGGCCTCAATGCGGCCGAGGTCCGGCGCTTCCATCCATTCGTGCTTGAGCAGCGTGTGGGCGATCCGGTATTGCTTGGCGATCTGCGCGATGCGATCGCCGTACACGCCGTTCTCGATCACGAGCAGCTTGCCGTCCTCGGGCACCAGCGCGGCGATCATGCTTTCGACGGCGGCGGTGCCGGAGCCCGTCATCAGCACGGCCTGCCATTCGGCCGGGTCGAGATCGTAGGCGGCGACCAGGCGCGTGCGCGCTTCGTCCTGCAGGTCGAAGAACTCGCTTTCGCGATGGCAGAGGTCGGTTTGCAGCAGGCTCTGGCGGACGCGCTCGGTCAGCGTGACCGGGCCGGGGTTCAGCAGCAGCATCATTCGGCTCCCGCGCCGATGTGGCGCATCAGACGTTCCTTCACTTCGATCGGCGTCACGGTCGGGCGCGGCAGCCCATCGGGCACGCCGGTGCGGATCTTGACGCAGGCGAAGCGCGCGCCGTCGGCCGCCTCGGCGAACAGCGCGTCGATCGCGCTCAGGTCGCCCTCGCGCGCCGACGCATAGCCGCAGGCGGCGGCCACGGCGGCGAACGACACGCACGGCGAGACGGTGGACTGGCCGCCCGTCGATTCGTGCGCGCCGTTGTCGAGCAGCAGGTGGATCAGGTTCTTCGGGCCGTAGGCGCCGAGCGTGGCGAACGCGCCCATGCGCATCAGCGCGGCGCCGTCGCCGTCGACCGCCACCACGGTGAGGTCGGGGCGCGCCAGCGCGAGGCCGAGCGCGAGCGTCGTCACGCAGCCCATCGAGCCGACCATGTAGAGCTGGTTGGCGCGATCGTCGAGCGCGTACAGCTCGCGCCCGCAGAAGCCGGTGGAGGCCAGCACCACGGTCGAATCGAGCGGCGTGCGCGCGATCACGGCCGACAGCGCGTCATGGCGCGACGGCCGCTCGGCGGCGCGGCTCGCGGCCGCAACCGGCACGACGTGCGGGCGCGGCGCGGGCATCGGCGCATCCTTGAGCGGATAGGCGGCCACGCTGCCTTTCTGCATCACGAGCGCGTAGGGCCGGCCGGTTTCGTCCATGTGACGGATCGCACGGTCGAGCGCCGGGCCGATCTGCTCGGCCTCGGTCGGGAACAGCTCCCACGGAATCTCCATGGTGTCGAGCATCTGGGGCGTGATCGGCCCCATCAGCGCGTGCTGCGGCTCGTCGTGCTCGCCGGGCTTGCCGCGCCACGTGACGATCAGCAGTTGCGGCAGCTTGAAGGTCCAGGTCAGCGAGGTCAGCGGGCTGACCGCGTTGCCGAGGCCCGAGTTCTGCATCATCGCGATGCTGCGCCGACCGCCCAGCGTCGCGCCGGCCGCGAGCGCGACGGCGTCGCCCTCGTTGGCCGCCGACACGTAGTGCAGCGACGGATCCTGCAGGACGTAGTTGATGAACGGCGTCAGATACGAGCAGGGCACACCCGCGTACGAATCGAAACCGCGCGCGCGCGCGGCCTCGACGAACTGGGCTGCCTCGATCATTGGGTGTCCCCGGCCGGGGCGCCGTTCGCGAGCGGCGTCTGGCCGTGCGCGAAATCGCCGGCGCGACGGAATTCGTCGAGGTCGTTCACGCCGCGCCAGTGGCCGTGCACGTATTGCACCGCGATCTTCTCGCCGGCTTCGACGAGCGCGTTCAGCAGCGCCGGGATGTCGAGCTGGTCGAAATCGGGGCGCGCCTGCAGCGTGGCCAGCGTGGCCTTCAGGCGTTCGACGCCGGCGCCGCGCACGTTCAGCAGGCCCACCCAGCGGCCGTGCGGCGCGCCGTTGCCGGCGTCGCTCGCCACGCGTTGCAGCGTAACTTTCTGGCCGAACAGGCCGCGGTCGTCGGCCGACGAGCACAGCGCGAAGTCGCGCACGCTCTGGTTGGTCGAATCGGTCAGCGAGGAATCCACCACCACGGTGAATTCGGCGTCGCTTTCGGCCAGGTCGCGCACGATGTAGCTGCGGAACAGCAGGTCGCCGTAGGAGACGATCGTGTCGCCCTTGACCTTGCCCAGCGCGCAGGCCAGCGAGCTCAGTTCGCCGGTTTCGGCGTGGCGTTCGTTGACCACCAGCTTGATGCCGGCCGTGTCGATCGCGTCGGCGCGATAGCCGCCCACCACCGTGATGTCGTTGACGCCTTCCTTCTTGAAGCCGTCGACGATCCAGCGCAGCAGCGGCTTGCCGGCGATCGGCAGCATGACCTTCGGCTTGTCCTCGGTCACGGCCTCGAGGCCCTTGCCGCGGCTGGCCGCCAGCACGATCGCCGAGTTCGACGAACGCGACGACGACGACAGGTAGATGCGCTCGGCCGCCGAATATTCGTCGGCGTCCTGCAGGCGGAAGATTTCGTTGACGGTGACCACGCGATCTTCGACGTTGACGAGCGTTTCGTTTTCGAAGATGTCGCGCGCGGTGGCCTGCATCGCGGCGGCGGACGAGCGGACCAGATGGTTCGCCCAGATCACGGTGCTGATGCCGGCCTGGCGGAACACGTCGGTCGGCGTGCTGTAGTACTTGGTCGGCACGATCACGATCGGCGCGCGGTTGTTCCACTGGCGCGCGAATTCGAGGATCTCGTCCGGACGCGACAGCTTGCTGTGCATCAGGATGGCGTCGGCGCCGGCATCGGCGTAGGCGTGCGCGCGGCGCAGCGCTTCATCCATGCCCCAGCCCGCGATCAGCGCTTCGACGCGCGCCACGATCGAGAAATTCGAATCCGTTTGGGAATCCTTGCCGGCCTTGATCTTGCCGGCGAATTCGTCGATCTCGGCGAGCGGCTGGCGTTCGCCGTCGATGAAGCTGTTGGTCTTCGGGAATTGCTTGTCTTCGATGCAGACGCCGGCGATGCCGCGTTGTTCGAGCTTGCGCACGAGGCGGCGCATGTTGTTGAAGTTGCCGTAGCCGGTGTCGCCGTCGAGCAGGATCGGCAGGTCGCTGGCGTCGGCCATGAATTCGAGCACGTCGACCACCTGGGTCCAGCTCGCTTCGTTGTTGTCGCGCACGCCGAGCGCGGCCGAGATCGACAGGCCCGAGCCCCAGATGCCCTTGAAGCCGGCTTCGCGCACGATTCGCGCGGACAGGCCGTTGTGCGCTTCCATCAGGAATTCGAGCTGGTTGCTCGTCAGCATGCGGCGCAGCCGCGCGGCACGGGATTCGGTGAAGTTATTGGGTTCGCGTGCGTTCATCGTGCGGCTCCTACGGTATTGCGCTGAATCAGCGGGAGAACTTCGTCAGCCGCGCGGGCGACGTCGTTGGGGAAATCGATTTCGATCCACGGTGCGCCGGTCACGTCGGCGACATCGAACGGGCGGCCGCCTTCGAGCAGCAGGTCGCGCACGGCTTCCTCGTGGGGCAGGTTGGCCCGGCCCGAATCGATGTAGCCGGCGACGATCTCGGCGAGGCGCTTGGCCGTGCCTTCGCTGAAGCGGAAGAAGCCGACCGATTCGCCGATGGTGTCGTATTGCAGGTCGACGGCGAGTTGCTTGCGCAGTTCGACGGGCACGCCGTCCTTCACGCACAGCTTGACCGGCTCGTCGCCGGCCTCGAAATCGCGGTCGATCAGCAGGCGGTCGACCGATTGCTCGGGGTTCGCGACCAGCGCCTGCATGATGCTGTCGTCGTACAGCACGTCGGCGTCCATCAGCAGCACGTCGCCGCCGCGCGTGAGCGCGTCGGCCGCGGTGTGGACGGTCAGCACGCTGCCGAGATCGAAGCGCGGGTTCAGGACGATTTCGGCCTGGCGACCGAGGCGGGCCAGTTCGGCCTCGACCTTCTCGTGCTGGAAGCCGAGCGCGAGGACGATTTCGGTCACGCCGAGCGATTCGAGCAGACGCAGGTGGCGCTCGAGCAGCGACACGTCGTCGAAGCGCAGCAGGCACTTCGGATACTGCGCTTCGGGAGGCAGTTGCAGGCGCAGGCCGAGGCCTGCGGCCAGGATGATGGCTCGCATTGAATACTCCACGCTATGTAATGGTTACTTGGCCGGATGCGGTCCGGCCGAGGGTTCGCCCGCCAGGCACGGCGCGGGCTGGCCCTAGTCCGCGAGCTGCGGCGCACGGCGCCGCTGCCAGTTTCTTTCGCTGAAATGCAGATACAGAATGCCGGGCAGGCCGAGCGCGAGCTCGCGCGCGCGCTTGGACAGCGACAGCGCGAGCGCCGCATCCGGCGGCAGCCCGACCAGCGGCGCCAGCAGCAGATAGCCGCCTTCCTGCGCGCCGAGCGAACCGGGAATCATGAACGCCGCGCCGCGAATCGCCTGGCCGACGCTTTCGAGCAGCAGCGCATCCACCCAGCTGACCGGATGGCCCAGGAAGTGCAGCGCGAGCCACACCTCGCCGGTGCCGAGCAGCCAGCCGCCGAAGCTGTACCAGAACGTGGCGATCACGCGATCGCGCTTGCCGTACAGCTCGCCGACGGCGGAATCGATCGCGTCGGCGCGGGTGGCCAGCGACGGCCAGTCGCGCGGCCCGAGCGCCTTCGACACCATCCGCAGGCCCCGGCCGAACAGGCCGCGCCGCTGCGCCAGATAGAAACCGAACGCGCAGGCGCCGAGCAGAGCGGTGGCGATCAGGGCCGGCGTGCGCAGGTGGGTGGCCGCGGCGCTGTTCGCACCGAAGCTGAACACGGCGATGCCGCCGAGCGCGAACAGGATCTGCGCGAGCGCCTGCATGGTGGTGCTGACCGTGACGGCCGCCGCCGCGTGCGGCATCGGGATGCCCTTTTGCGACAGGTAGCGCGCCATCAGCACCGGGCCGCCGATCTGGCCGGCCGGCAGCAGGCTGTTGACCGATTCGAGCACCCAGCGCGCCGACAGCATCTCGCGCGTCGACACGCCGGGCGTGCCGCGCGGGAACATCACGGCGATCGCGCGGGCGTCGACCACGAGCGGGATCAGATGGAACGCGGCGACCAGCGCGAGGCCCCAGCCGGCCGTGGCCAGCGTGGAGACGACCGCGCCGAAACCCTGCCAGGACAGCAGGGCGATGAACAATGCCGTCCCGATGGACAGCAGGATGATTCCAGCGCGAGTCATTTCTGTGCGGGGCGGCGCGTGGCGAGCTGCTTGAAGACCTGACGGAAGCCGAAGTACGCGATCGCGTCCTTCATGTTCGAGATGAAGCGCTTCCAGGGGCGCATGCCCGGGTCGGTCACGTATTCGAAGGTCAGCGACACGCGCATTTCGTTCTCGCCCATCGGCGAGATGCGGTGGCGCAGCTTGTCGCCGTCGAACAGCACGATGCCGCCGTCGGGGATTTGCGTGGTGCCCGGTTCGTCGGCCACGGCCGGGTTGCGCGTGTGCAGTTCGTAATCGAGGCGGCAGGTCGATTCGTCGATCACGCCGATCAGCAGCGTGTAGCGGCGGCCGTCGTAGTAGGACGTATCGTAGTGCCAGCCGATGTGGTCGCCCGGCTTCGTGTAGTAGTACAGCGCGTAGGCGTGCGGATCGTCGGCGGGCGACACCTGCAGCGTGTCGCCGGTCAGCTTTTCGAGGAACGCGATCAGGGCCGGCGAGCGGTACAGCTCGGCGATGAACGGCGCCTTCTCGTCGATCGTGTGGCGGCTGACGCTGCCGCCCTGCTTGTGGCCGGGCAGGTAGTTCCGGTTGACCTCGGGCAGCAGCGCGCGCGCGAGGTCGGCCAGGCGCCCGGAGGCGTCGGGCGGCAGGAACGATTCGAGATGGATGAACGCGCCCTGGCGGTCGAATTCGCGATGCAGGTGATCGGTATCGAGCGCGGCGGCGGCGCGGGAGACGGCACCATCGGCGTTGCCCGAGGCGGCGTGGCCGGTAGTCGGGGCGCTGGCGCGCGGTTCGAATCCGGCTTCGGTCTGGGTACTCATGGGATGGTCAGGCCTTCGGGCTGTCGGCCGCCGGCACGGCGCCGCGGCGCACCACGCGCCAGTAATCGATCACGACCCAGGCCGCGAACACGGGCGCGCCGATCGCGGCGGCCAGGACGAAGCGCTCGACACCGTCGAGCAGCGTGACGATGGGCAGCAGATACAGCACGTCTTCGGTTTCGAAGCCGCCGATCGAGGCCTGCTTGGTGCCGGCCTTGCCCGCGAACGATTCGATGCGCATGCGCAGGAAGAAGATCAGCGCCACGGCCGCGCCGGCCAACGTGCCGAGCAGCACCGGCGGCGCGAACATGCGGCCGCCTTGCGCCACCACGCCCGCGCCCATGCAGACGAACAGCGCGACGGTGATCACCGCGTCGCTGGCGAGATCGTAGAAGTGGCCGATCTTGCTGGTCTTGCCGCTGATGCGGGCCAGTTCGCCGTCGGTGTGATCGACGAAGTTCGACAGCACGATCAGGAACGCGCCGGCATTGATCCAGCCGAAGCCGCCCTGCGCGAGACAGACGGCCCCCGCCAGGCCGATCAGCAGGCGCAGCGTGGTCAGATGATTCGGGGTGACGGGCGTGTCGACGAGCGGCGTGACGAGCCGGCGCGCGAGCCGCGCATCCCACGTGCGGGGAGGCGGCGGCGCGATGAATTTTCTTTGGTCCATCGGCGGAATATATACGGATTTGTAACGATTTGCTTTTTCGTAGGTTCAATTTTGACATGCCGATGTCCGACCTGGGTTTAACCAAAATCAACGGGCCGCCCGGGGCGGCAAAATCGGGCGACAGGATTTGCGGCATTTCGTTTCGTTTCGTGGCGAAACAGCGCGACGGGGTGAAGCCCGAATCGGCCGGAAAGGCCTGTCGCAGAAGGATATGCCGGGGGCATGCGGGTGCGCAGCGCAGGGCCGGCAGCGTGTTTAGCAAGCGGATCGACCGTTTTGGCGGCGGGCCGATCTGTTGCGTGATGGGCACTTTCGCGGCAAATGCGCTGTGGCTGAAACGCCGCGGGCCATCGTATAAAATGCCGAGATTGTTGTTATAAAACGAACAAATCACCAAATCTCGCCTGATTGTTTGCCGATCGTCTTGGCGGCTGCACGAAGCCGTACGCCGAAATCCGAGGCCGCGCGGCCCGCGCGCTTGATCGTTCCGTCGAGCCCCGCCACGATGTGCGCGAACCGATTTTTCCCTTCGTCTTTTTTCCGGAACCCGATGATGACGCTCAAGCCCCTGTTGGCCTGTCTCCTGTTCGCCGCGAGCGGCGCAACGTTCGCGAAAGCGCCGGATTGCATGGACAGCGCCACCACGCAACTCGACATGAACACCTGTGCCGCGAGCAAGAGCGTGAAATCCGACGCGCAACTGAACCGGACCTACCGCGATCTGCTCGGCCGGCTCGACGCGACGTCCGCCACCAGGCTCAGGGAAGCGCAGCGCCGCTGGGTGGCCTGGCGCGACGCCCAATGCGCGTTCGAGGTCGGCGGCGTGAGTGGCGGCAGCGTGGCGCCGATGGTGCAGGCGCAATGCGTCGACCAGCTCACGCAGGCGCAGACCCGGCTGCTCGACAAGCATCTGCATTGCGAGGAGGGCGATGTCAGTTGCGCGAAGTGACGCAGGAGCTGGCGTTCTTCGCATTTCGGGACATGACTTCGCATTGAAATGCATGCCCGTATGTCGCTGATTTTCAATGCATTTTTCGTTATAACCGAGCGTTTCGCGAGCGTTTACTGTTCCGGTCACACCCCTTGTGATCTGGAGCTGTTTCGATGTGTCCGCTCGGTTGTCGCGCCCTGTGTTCCGTATTGCCTCGCTCGGTTGGCCGTGTGCTGCCGGAGGCGCGGTCATGACGCATTCGATTCGTCGTGCGGGGGCGTCGCTCGGGACGTCGCCGGCCGAGCCGGCAGGCGAGACTGCCGCCGGCTCGGAGGCAGCGGCCGGTTTGACGCCGCCTCCGGCGCGTGACGGCGCGGCGCGGCCGGTGGTGCACCGGCTCGGGCCGGACGCGCTGGCGTCGTTGCAACGGGCGCGTGGCAAGCCGGCCGAGGCCGAACGGCCGTCGCTGAAGGCGCGGGTGGCCGGGGCGTTGTCGGGACGGCAGTTCGCGGTGACGGCCGGCGTGCCCGGCACCAGCCATACGGTCAATGGGCCGCTGCGCGCGGGCGTGCCGGGGCAGACGCATGCCGGCGTGGCGGGGCCGCCCGGGCCGCTCGGCGCGCCGGTGGCAACGACGCCGGACGCCGATCGCGATCCGGTGCTCGACGACGCCCGCAAGCTGCTGGCGTTGGCCGATGCGATGGCCGGCAGCCTCGACCAGCCGTCGATCACCGTCTACGAGCGGCCGCACGAATCGGCCGCGAACCGCGCGGCGAAACGGCTCGTGCCGTGGCTCGCGCCAACGCCGCTGAAGGATATCGCCAGTTTCTCGGCCGGGCGCGGCATGCGGCTGTCGCCGCCCGGCTCGCGCAAGGACCCGGTGCTCGCGCGTGGCCGGCTCGACAACGAACAGCAGGCGCGGCGCTTGTTGCAAGGGCTCGCGCAGCGGCGCACGGCGCTCGACGCGGCGGTGGCCGAGGTCGGCGCGGCGCGCGCTGCGCTGGCGGCCACCGACGTTGCCGTGCTGGCGGCGGCGAGCCGCGCAGCCGATGCGGGAACGGCCGGCGGCCAGGGGGAGGCCGTGGGCGGTTCATCCGGTGCCGATACCGTGGCGAATCCGAATGGGGTGACTGGCCGTTCACCTGGTGCCGGCGATGCTACGCCTACGGTCCACCCGACGGCCCGCTTGGCGTCCAACCTGGCGATCGACCCGACGGCCGGCCCGACGGCCCGCTTGGCGTCCAACCTGGCGATCGACCCGACGGCCCGCTTGACGTTCAACCTGGCGACCGACCCGACGTCCAGCGCGGCGTCCAAAGCGACGTCCAACCCGACAACCCATCCGACTCCCAACCCCGCCCTCGCCGCGCAAGCCGCCGCCCGCACCCGGTTGCGCATCGCCGAACTCGCCGCGCGCGATGCCGGCCACGCGCTGCACGAAGCGATCCACGGCACCGAGCTGCTCGAGCTGGTCAGCCTCGGCCATCTGTCGGATCGCGCCGATCAGACGCACGCGTTCGCGCTGCGCCGGCTCGACGATCTGAAATCGCGCATCTACACGCTGCGCGACGACGCCGGCTCGCGCCGCAAGGAAATCGACATCGCGCTGCGGCTGCATGCCCGGCAGGCCGAAACGCTGGTCACGCTCGGCGACGAGATGAACGACATCGACCTGATCCTCTGCCAGGCGCAGGCGCGCATCGATTCGCTGGGCAAGCAGCAGGCGGCGCTGGCCGACGGCTCGTCCGATTCAGCCGATTCGGTCGAAGCGGGCATCGTCGTGGCGCGGATCTCGGAGCAGATCGGCGCGGCGCACGGCGTGCTGGCCGAGGCGCAGGCGCAGAAGGCGCGCTGCGAGGCGCGGCTTGGTGAATTCTCCGAGCGGCACGCCGACATCTCCAGGCTGATGCAGGAGCGCTCGCGCGTGGAGGCGCGCTGGCAGGCGGCCGACCGCGCGGTGCCGTCGCTGTTGAAGGCGTCGCTGGCGCTGGCCGAGCAGGGCGAGCAGGCCGATCGCGTCGAGCGCGCCGAAGCGCAGGCGTCGCCCGATGCGGCGCCCGGCTCGACCGGCGCGCAGCGCGAACAGGCCGCGATTGCGGCGGCGCGCGAGGCCCAGGTCGCGCAGTTGATCGATGCGGGCAATGTATACGGCGCCGAGGCGCCGGCCGGGTTGCAGGCGGCGCTGCGCACGCTGGCCGAACGGCTGACGGCGCCTGCGCCGCCGCTGCCGTTGCCGCCGTCGATGACGATCGAGATCGTGACGCGCGCGATGGCCGACACCGGCGTCGAAGCGTCGAACGCCGCGCCGCTGCTCGCGCACCTCGGGCGACAGCCAGCCGCGCACTGGGTGTCGCTGGCGGCCGGTTTGCCGGAACGTACTGCAACGGCCGGCGCGGCGGCGGCGAGTACGGCAACGGCGAGCGCTGCAGTGGCAAGTGCGGCGGCGTCGGCCGACCCGCTCGACCTTGCCGCGCTGGCCGTATGCCGCAAGCTCGCCAGCCTGCCGCGCGGCACGGACCTGCTGCACGCGCTGTCGAGCGAAGGCGCCGCAGCGCCCGACGCGGCGCGTTCGCAGGCGTTGCGCGTGTTCTGGAACGCCGAAGAGGCACAGCGCGCCGACGCCGTTTCGCCCGATATCGCCGCGTGGCTCCAACAGGCCAAGACGGTCGCGCGCGGCCATCTGGCGGGCGATCCGGCCGAGGCGTTCGACGATGTCGATCACGCCGCCTACAACGCGGTGCGCAACGGCTACCTGAGCAACGCGCCCGGCTCGCCGTATGCGCAGCACGTCGATCGCCTGAACAAGGCGATCACCGAATGGGTGGTGCGCGCGGGCGCGTCGGCGCCGGACGGGGCGGCCGGGGCGCGACCGTCGGCATGGCGGCGCGCGATGCCCAATCTGAACAAGACGCCGTTCCGGCGGCGCGTGCTGAAACAGGCTTATCGCGTCGGCGAGAGCATGGGCATGCAGTCCGCGCGGATTCAGGTCGACCAGCATGTGCGGCAGCGCATCGCGCACCTCGAAGGCACGCTGGCCGCATGCCGCACCCACGGCGGCTCGCCCGAGCTGCGTCGAGCAACCGCGGCGGCGCAGGCAACCGTCGAATACCTGAAGCAGTTGCAGCAGCGCGGGCAGCATCCGTCGCAGATCCGGCTCGACGCCGGCGATCGCACCGGCATCGGGCGGGTGCTAGGCGAGCAGTCGCGGCGCGAGCGCGGCGCACGCGCCGCGCGCAACGGCGAACCGAACCGGCTGCGCAAGACGCAGGCGGTCGACTTGCCCGAGCCGTTGCACACGGCCTGCGGCAGTGGCCTGAGCGCCTATGAGGCGATCGACCGGATCGAGACGCATCTGGCCGCGCAATTGCCGGCGTCGCTGCGAGCGGAAACCGGCGAGACGGCCGACGCCGCCGGCCTCGACGCCGCGCTGCGCCTGCTCAAATCCGAGCGCTTCGCCGACAAGACCGACATCCTCGCGTTCTTCCAGCCGTTCATCGCCAACAGCCGCTTGCGCGACCGCGTGCGCATCGGCGGTGGCGGCACGCTCGGCGTGAACCTGCCGACGCTGCCCTACGGCGCGAGCTCGCCGATCGTCTCGCCGATCTTCACGGCCGAGAAATCGGTGGGCGACGAGGCGTTCGTGCAGATGTTCATGCCGATTCTCGGCATGGAGATGTCGTTCGGCACCGCGCACACGTCGGCGCAGGAGGCCACGGCCGGCGTGGCGGTCGGGCCGCAGGTCGCGCCGGGCGTGGCGCTGCAGGCGGCGTTCACGGCGCGCGCCGCGAGCCAGCGCACCGACACGCATTCGACGGTGGTGCGCTTCCTGCGCAGCCGCCACAAGGACGACGAGATGCGCGCCAACATGGTCAACGCGCTCGACAGCCTGGTGCGCTGGGATCTGATCGCACCGGCGCGCGGCCGCGCCTATCGCGATCCGCTCGAAGCGGTGTTCGCGCGCAATCCGGCGGTGGTGGTGGCGCAGCTCGATGCCGTGACCCGCACGCAGACGCTGACCGGCCGCCTGTCGGCCCGCTTGCCGTCGGCGCGCTTCAACGATGCGCACGGCGTGGCGCAGACGCTCGGCGCGGATGCCTCGCTGTTCGTCGAAGCCGAGCGCACGCGCGACAAGCGTTCGGAAACGGGCGGGCAGGTGCGGATCGGCAACGCCAAGGGCGATACGGCGCAGCAGCGCGCCGGCGTCGCGGCCAACCTGAATTTCGCACCGCTGACCAATCAGTCGGTGCCGGTCGGCGAGGGCGGCCGGCACGGCGCGGTGCAGCGCGAATCGGTGCCGATGCAGATCGGCGTGACGCGCGACCTGGCGTGGATCAAGGCGCAGCACGAAATCTCGCCGTTCACGATCGGCGACAAGCAGGACGCCGACCTCGACCGCCATTACGCCACGCCGCGCGAGATGCTGGCCGAGATCGACGGCAATCGCGAGGCCTGGCTGATGCGCTGCATCGAGACGCTCGACGCGGATGCTTCGGGCGAGAAGGACACGCCCGCGAACCGCGAGCGCGCCGCGATCCTGCTCGGCGATTTCGAACGCGAGATACGCGGGCTCGGCGAGACGAGCCATTACTGCCACTACAACGTCAATTATTCGATGCGAGGCGAGGCGGGCGTGTGGATCGACGGTTACCGCGCGCTGGCCGAACTGGCCGAGCAACGCGGCGATGCGGCCGGCGCGGAGGCCGCGCGGCGCGCGATCGACGAGGTGCTGGCGATGCGTGCGACATGGCGGCCGTTGATGCTGATCGTGCGTGAGCGTTCGCGCGAATCGAGCGTGCTGGGCTGGCGCAGCCTGTTGCGCTGGCAGCGCGTGGCCAATGTGGACGGGCAGCGTACCGCCGCGCAGTTTCCGCCGCCGTGAGCGCGGATTGGCGTTGGCGACAAGCGGCGGGCGGTCGCGATCATCGTGCTCTCGCCATCGCCCCTCCTGCCGATCACCCCTCCGCCCCCAGCCCGCCCGACGCCCGCAACGCCTCGATCACGATCGCCGTGGCCGGGGTCGGCAGCCGGTCCGAGCGCGTGATCAGGCCGTAGTCGTCCATCTGGCACTGCATCGGCAGCGGCAGGATCTCGACGATCCGGTGCGCCGCGTAGTACTCGGCCACGTCGGCGGCCAGCACGGCGATCATGTCGCTTTCCTCCAGCAGCCGCGTGATGAACAGCAGTGCAGCCGTCTCGACGATCCGCGCGGGCGGCGCCAGGCTGGCGCGCTGGAACATCCGCTCGAAGCGATGGCGCAGCACGCTGCCGGCGGGCGGCACCACCCAGGTCAGCTCGCGCACATCGGCCAGCGTCAGCGCATCGCGGCCGAGCAGCGGGTGGCCGTGCCGCACCACGGCGTGCACCGGTTCGTCGGCCAGCGACGCGTAATGCAGCGGCAGCTTGTCGTGCTCGGCCGAGAGCCGGCCCACCACGATATCGAGCTTGTCGTGCGCGAGCCGCTCCAGCAGCACGCTGCTGACCTCGATCTCGACCGAGATCCGCATCGCCGGATGCCGCTGCTTGACCGCCGCGATGGCGGCCGGCAGCAGCCGCACGCCGGGCGAGGTGATGGTGCCGATCGCCACGTGGCCGAGATGGCCGGCCTTCAACGCGTCGAGCTCTTCCTGCGCCTGTTCGAGGCTGCCGAGCACGGCGCGCGCATGGCGGATCAGCGCGTCGCCGTACAGCGTCGGCCGCACGCCGCGCGGCATGCGATCGAACAGCACCGTCCCCAGCATGTCCTCCAGCTCGCGCAGCAGCTTCGAGGCGCCCGGCTGCGTCATGTTGAGCACGGCGGCCGCGCGGTGGATGTTGCCTTCCTCCGCGAGCGCCACGACCAGCAGCAATTGCCGTGTTTTCAGGCGGGTGCGGATGTACCAGGGGTTCGCGTCGACCATCGTTTCGGTGTTTACGAGGATATAAAAACAGGTATCGGAGACGTCCGATAATTCATTAGTAGGTTATCAAGCTTCTCTCTAGACTGCTCGCAAATCCCGCTACCCCACGACGAGCATGACGGCAACCAAACCCAAGCTGCGGTCCCACCACTGGTTCGGCACCAACGACAAGAACGGCTTCATGTATCGGAGCTGGATGAAGAACCAGGGCATCCCCGATCACGAGTTCGACGGCCGGCCGATCATCGGCATCTGCAATACGTGGTCCGAACTGACGCCGTGCAACGCGCACTTCCGCAAGATCGCCGAGCACGTCAAGCGCGGCATCTACGAGGCGGGCGGCTTCCCGGTGGAATTCCCGGTGTTCTCGAACGGCGAATCGAACCTGCGGCCGAGCGCGATGCTCACCCGCAACCTGGCCAGCATGGACGTGGAAGAGGCGATTCGCGGCAACCCGATCGATGCCGTGGTGCTGCTGGCCGGCTGCGACAAGACCACCCCGGCGCTGCTGATGGGCGCGGCCAGTTGCGATGTGCCGGCCATCGTGGTCAGCGGCGGGCCGATGCTGAACGGCAAGCTCGAAGGCAAGGACATCGGCTCGGGCACGGCCGTCTGGCGGCTGCACGAGGCGCTGAAGGCCGGCGAGATCGATCTGCATCATTTCCTGTCGGCCGAAGCGGGCATGTCGCGCTCCGCCGGCACCTGCAACACGATGGGCACCGCGTCCACCATGGCCTGCATGGCCGAGGCGCTCGGCGTGGCGCTGCCGCACAACGCGGCGATTCCCGCCGTGGACGCGCGCCGCTACGTGCTCGCGCACCTGTCGGGCAGCCGCATCGTGCAGATGGCGCTCGACGACCTGAAGCTCTCGAAGATCCTCACGCGCGCCGCGTTCGAGAACGCGATCCGCACCAACGCCGCGATCGGCGGCTCGACCAACGCGGTGATCCACCTGAAGGCGATCGCGGGCCGCATCGGCGTGCCGCTCGAACTGGAAGACTGGATGCGGATCGGCCGCGGCACGCCGACGGTGGTGGACCTGCAGCCGTCGGGCCGTTTCCTGATGGAAGAGTTCTATTACGCGGGCGGGTTGCCGGCCGTGCTGCGCCGGCTCGGCGAGGCGAAGCTGCTGCCGCACCCGGACGCGCTGACGGTCAACGGCAAATCGCTGTGGGACAACGTGCGCGAGGCGCCCAACTACGACGAGGAAGTGATCCGCCCGCTCGACCGGCCGCTGATCGCCGACGGCGGGATCTGCATCCTGCGCGGCAATCTCGCGCCGCGCGGCGCGGTGCTCAAGCCGTCGGCGGCGTCGCCCGAACTGCTCCGGCATCGAGGTCGCGCGGTGGTGTTCGAGAACTTCGATCACTACAAGGCGACCATCGGCGACGAAGCGCTCGAGGTCGACAAGGATTCCATCCTCGTCATGAAGAATTGCGGCCCGCGCGGTTATCCGGGCATGGCCGAGGTCGGCAACATGGGCCTGCCGCCCAAGCTGCTGCGCCAGGGCGTCAAGGACATGGTGCGGATCTCGGACGCGCGCATGAGCGGCACCGCCTACGGCACGGTGGTGCTGCACGTCGCGCCCGAGGCGGCGGCGGGCGGCCCGCTGGCGGCCGTGCGCAACGGCGACTGGATCGAACTCGACTGCGAGGCGGGACGGCTGCATCTGGATATCAGCGACGAGGAATTGCAGCGCCGCCTGAGCGACGTCGATCCGGCCGCCGCGCCGGGCGTCGCCGAGCAGCAGGGGCGCGGCGGCTATGCGCGGCTCTATGTCGATCACGTGCTGCAGGCCGACGAAGGCTGCGACCTCGATTTCCTGGTCGGCATGCGCGGGGCCGAGGTGCCGCGCCACTCGCATTGACGTAACGGCAGGGCTGGCAGGGGCGGGTGGGTCGTGATGGCGGGGCCAGCACGACAGCACGACAAAACAGCACCGACGGCCGGCCAACCGACCGCAAGAAGCCAGAGCCGGGAGCGGCAGGCGCCGCCGATCGGCGCCCGACGAGATCCGCGCGCATGACGCGACGCGGGCCAATGACATGGTGGAAGGAGACGCAATGAGCAATTCGCAGGCAGTGCGCCCCGGCGAGGCCGGCCCGCACGCGCAGGATTCGGCGGCCAACGCCGAGGCAACCCGCATCGTCGGCCATATCGCGCGCCGGCTGGTGCCGTTCCTCGCGCTGATCTATGTAGTGGCCTATGTCGATCGCACCGTGGTGGGCTTCGCGAAGCTGCACATGAACGCGGCGATCGGCCTGAGCGATGCCGCCTACGGCCTCGGCGCGGGCCTGTTCTTCATCGGCTATTTCCTGTGCGAGGTGCCGAGCAACCTGGCGCTGACGCGCTTCGGCGCGCGCGTCTGGTTCGCCCGCATCCTGTTCACGTGGGGCGCGATCACGATGGCGATGGCGTTCGTCAGCGGTCCGCGCAGCTTCTACTTGCTGCGCTTCCTGCTCGGCGCGGCCGAGGCGGGGCTGTACCCCGGCATTCTCTATTTCCTCACGCAGTGGTTCCCGATGCGTCATCGCGCCCGCGTGATCGGCCTGCTGGTGCTGGCGCAGCCGATCGCGGGCATCGTCACCGGGCCGGTGGCCGGCGCGTTGCTGGAAACCCACGGCTTTTTCGGCCTCGCCAACTGGCAGGTGCTGTTCGTGTTGAGCGGGCTGCCGGCCGTGCTGTTGTGCCTGCCGACGCTGCGCCTGCTGCCCGATTCGCCGGCGCAGGCGCGCTGGCTCGATGCCGACGAGCGCCGCTGGATCGAACAGGCGCTCGCGGTCGATCGCCGTGAATATGGTCTCGAACCGGGCGCCGACAACAGGGCGGCTGCCGCCGCGTCGCACGACAGCCCGTTCTCGGCGCTCAAGGACCCGCGCGTGCTGCTGCTCGCCGTGCTGTTCCTGCCGTTCCCGTTGTGCATCTACGGCCTGTCGTTGTGGCTGCCCACCATCATCAAGGCGTTCGGCGTGGGCGACGGCACGGCGGGCCTGCTGTCGGCGGTGCCGTATCTGTTCGCGGTGGCCGGGCTGCTGATCGTGCCGCGCCACTCGGATCGCCGCCGCGAGCGGCACTGGCACATCGTCGTGGTGTCGGCGTTCGCCGCGCTGACGCTGGCGGCCAGCGCCTGGTTCCGCGCGCCCGTGCTGCAACTGCTGTTCATCAGCCTGACCGCGTTCTCGATCTATTCGATCCAGGCGGTGGTGTGGGCGTTGCCCGGCGAATTCCTGAGCGGCGCGCGCGCCGCGGTGGGGATCGCCACGATCAACTCGCTGGCCAACCTCGGCGGCTATTTCGGCCCGTGGGGCGTCGGCGTGATCAAGGACGCAACCGGCAGCCTCGCGGCCGGCCTGTATTTCCTCGCGGCGACGCTGCTGGTCGCGGTGCTGGCGGCCTTCGCGGTGCGCGCCGCGCTGCGGCCGCGCGCGGACGGCGGGCACGCGGCCTATGCCCGCGAGTCCTGAGCGTGGCGAGGTCGCCGGCATCGCGCGCAGCAAGCGGTCCGCTGCACGTAGCCCGATGCCCGATGCCAGCCGCAAGTAGCCAGCCGCCAGCCGCACGTTTGAACCTGAACCTGAACCCGAACCCGACTCCGAAGCAGGAACGAAGCTCATGACCTCAAACCCGACGCCCCGCTACCGCGGCGTGTTTCCCGTGGTACCGACCACCTTCACCGAAACCGGCGAACTCGATCTGCCCAGCCAGAAGCGCGCCGTCGATTTCATGATCGACGCCGGCTCGGACGGGCTGTGCATCCTCGCGAACTTCTCCGAGCAGTTCTCGCTGTCCGACGACGAGCGCGAGACGCTCACCCGCACCGTGCTCGACCACGTGGCCGGCCGCGTGCCGGTGATCGTCACCACCACGCACTACGGCACGCGGCTGTGCGCGGCGCGCAGCCGGCGCGCGCAGGAGCAGGGCGCGGCGATGGTCATGATCATGCCGCCGTATCACGGCGCGACGTTTCGCGTGCCGGAGGCGCAGATCGTCGAGTTCTACGCGCGCGTGTCCGATGCGATCGAGATCCCGATCATGATCCAGGACGCGCCCGCCAGCGGCACCGTGCTGTCCGCCCCGCTGCTGGCGCGCATGGCGCGCGAGATCGAGCAGGTGTCGTATTTCAAGATCGAGACGCCGGGCGCGGCCAACAAGCTGCGCGAATTGATCCGGCTCGCCGGCGACGCGGCCGAAGGCCCGTGGGACGGCGAGGAGGGCATCACGCTGCTGGCCGACCTGAACGCCGGCGCGACCGGCGCGATGACGGGCGGCGGCTTCCCCGACGGCATCCGCACCATCGTCGACGCGCATCGCGCGGGCCAGCTCGACGCCGCGTTCGACGCCTATCAGCGCTGGCTGCCGCTGATCAATCACGAGAACCGCCAGGCCGGGCTGCTGGCCTGCAAGGCGCTGATGAAGGAAGGCGGCGTGATCGACTGCGACTTGCCGCGCCATCCGCTGCCGGCCATGCATCCCGAGACGCGCGCCGAACTGATCGCGATCGCGCGCCGGCTCGATCCGCTCGTGCTGCGCTGGGGCAAATGACGCCGATGACTCCGCCCGTCACCACCCTCGGCATCGTCGGCGTCGGCAAGATCGCGCGCGACCAGCACCTGCCGGCCATCGCCGGTCACCCCGGCTTCGCGCTCGCCGCTGCCGCGAGCCGCAACGCGCAGGTCGACGGCGTGCGCAACTACCCCGACATCGACGCCTTGCTGGCCGCCGAGCCGGCGCTCGACGCGGTGTCGCTGTGCGCGCCGCCGCAGGTTCGCTACGCGCAGGCGCGCGCCGCGCTGCTGGCCGGCAAGCACGTGATGCTCGAAAAGCCGCCCGGCGCGAGCCTCAGCGAGGTCGAGGCGCTGCGTGCGCTGGCGCGTCGCCAGGGCCGCACGCTGTTCGCGACTTGGCATTCGCGCTGCGCGAGCGCGGTCGAACCGGCCCGCGAGTGGCTGGCCGGCCGCACCGTGCGCGCCGTGCGGGTGCGCTGGAAGGAAGACGTGCGGCGCTGGCACCCGGGCCAGCAGTGGATCTGGGAGCCGGGCGGCCTCGGCGTGTTCGATCCGGGCATCAACGCGCTGTCGATCGTCACGCGAATCCTGCCGCACGAGGTGGCGCTGCGCGCCGCCACGCTGCGGGTGCCGGCCGATTGCGCCACGCCGATCGCGGCCGAACTCGACGGCGTGGACGCCATGGGCGCGCCTGTCCATGCCGAATTCGACTGGCGGCACGGCCCCGTCGAGCAATGGGAGATCGACGTCGATACCGACGACGGCCCGCTCCGCCTGGCCGAAGGCGGCAAGCGCCTGACGATCGGCGGCGCGCCGGTCGCGCTCGGCCCCGAACGCGAATACGCGGCGCTCTACGAACGCTTCCACTGGCTGATCGCGCACGGCGCCGACGACGTCGATACCAGCCCGCTTCGCCTGGTGGCCGATGCGTTCCTGCTCGGCCGGCAGATCGCCGTCGAGCCGTTCGGCCATTGATCGACCCAGTTCCGATAACGAGATCCATACCGGCAACCGCCGACAACAGAGAGAGGAGACACCGAATGACCCGCTTCACCGACACCCGCCGCATGACCCTCCGCGCCGTACTTGCAGGCCTGTGCCTCGCGTCGTTCGGCGCCGCGCTGCCGGCCTCGGCCGACGCGCCCGCCAAGATCGGCTTCCTCGTGAAGATGCCCGAGCAGGCCTGGTTCATCAACGAACAGAAGGCCGCCACCGCGCTCGGCAAGAAGGAGAATTTCTCGGTCGTCAACATCGGCACGCCGGACGGCGAGAAGGTGCTGGCGGCGATCGACAACCTCGGTGCGCAAGGCGCGCAGGGCTTCGTGATCTGCGCGCCCGACGTGCGCCTCGGCCCGGCGATCCAGGCGCGCGCCAAGCACTACAACATGAAGTTCGTGACGGTCGACGACCAACTGGTGGATTCGTCGGGCAAGCCGCTCGCGGGCGTGCCGCACCTCGGCATGTCGGCGTTCAAGATCGGCAATCAGGTCGGCCAGGCGCTCGCCGACGAGATGAAGAAGCGCGGCTGGAAGCCCGAGGAAGTGGGCGCGCTGCGCATCACCGATTACGAGCTGCCCACCGCCAAGCTGCGCACCGACGGCGCCACGCAATCGCTGCTGGCCGGCGGCTTCAAGAAGGAAAACATCTTCGACGCGCCGCAAAAGACCACCGACGACGAAGGCGGCTTCAACGCCGCTTCGCCGGTGCTGGCCCAGCATCCGACGATCAAGAAGTGGGTGATCTTCGCGCTCAACGAGGAAAGCGTGCTGGGCGCGGTGCGCGCCACCGAGCAACTGCACCTGCCGTCGTCGGACGTGATCGGCGTGGGCATCAACGGCGCGGGCGAGGCGTTCGCGGAGTTCCAGAAGAAGCAGCCCACCGGCTTCTACGGCACGATCGCCGTCAGCTCGACCAATCACGGCAAGGACAGCGCGCAGAACCTGATCGACTGGATCCGCACCGGCAAGCAGCCGCCCGCCGACACGCAAACGACCGGCAAGCTGATGACGCGCGAGAACTGGCTGGCGGTGCGCGCCGAGCTGGGCATCTGAGCCGGCACGGCATGGCGGGAGACTCGATCCGATGAACGATCCGACCCACGAAATCACGGCGGTCGCGGCCGTTGCAGCGCCCGCGCCCGATGCCTATCTCGAACTGGCCGGCGTCAGCATGAGCTTTCCGGGCGTGCGCGCGCTCGACGGCGTGTCGCTCGCGGTGCGCGCGGGCGAGGTGCACGGGCTGATGGGCGAGAACGGCGCGGGCAAATCGACGCTGCTCAAGGTGCTGTCGGGCGTGAACCAGCCGCAGGAGGGCAGCCTGCGCCTCGGCGGCGTCGAGCAGCGCTTCGCGACCACCCGCGCGGCGATCGACGCGGGCGTCGCGATCATCTACCAGGAGCTGCATTTGGTGCCCGAGCTGACGGTGGCCGACAACCTGATGCTCGGCCAGTTGCCGAACCGGCTCGGCGTGCTGGACGAGCGCACGCTGGTGCGCCGCGCGATGGCCGAGTTGCAGCGGCTGGGCGAGCGGATTGACCCGCGCACGCCGGTCAAGGAACTGTCGATCGGCCAGCGCCAGATGATCGAGATCGGCAAGGCGCTGATGCGCGACGCGCGCGTGATCGCGTTCGACGAGCCCACCAGCTCGCTGTCGGCGCGCGAGACGGAGAACCTGTTCCGGATCATTCGCGCGCTGCGCGCCGAGGGCCGCGCGATCATCTACGTCACGCACCGGATGGACGAGGTGTATGCGCTGTGCGATCGCGTCACGGTGTTTCGCGACGGCCGGCGCATCGAGACGTTCGAGTCGGTGGCCGAGCTCGATCGCAACCGGCTGATTTCGGCGATGGTGGGGCGCTCGATCGCCGACGTGTACGGCTACCGGCCGCGCACGGCCGGCGAGGTGCTGATCGAGGCGAAGGGGCTGATGGGGCCGGGGCTGGCCGAGCCGGTGTCGTTCGCGGCGCGGCGTGGCGAGATCGTCGGCTTCTTCGGGCTGGTGGGCGCGGGCCGCTCCGAGCTGATGAAGCTGATCTACGGCGCGGTGCGCGCGAGCGCGGGCCACGTCGAACTGGCCGGCAAGCCGGTGCGCTTCGCCAGCCCGCGCGACGCGGTGCGCGCTGGCGTGGCGCTGTGCCCGGAGGATCGCAAGCAGGAGGGCATCGTCGCGATCGCGTCGGTGGCCGACAACCTCAACATCAGCGCGCGCCGCCATTTCAGCCCGGCGCGCTTTCTGCTCGACGAAAAGCGCGAGCGCGCGCTGGCGCACGACTACATCCAGAAGCTGGCGATCAAGACGCGCAACGGCGACACCCCGATCGGCACGCTGTCGGGCGGCAATCAGCAGAAGGTGATCCTGTCGCGCTGGCTGGCCGAGCAAATCGAGGTGTTCCTGATGGACGAGCCCACGCGCGGCATCGACGTGGGCGCGCGCGCCGAGATCTATCACCTGCTGTACGGGCTGGCCGAGGCGGGGCGCGCGGTGCTGATGGTGTCGAGCGATCTGGCCGAGGTGATCGGCGTGGCCGACCGCATCGTGGTGATGCGCGAGGGGCGCATCGCCGGGGTGGTGGCGAAGGCCGACGCTTCGCCCGACGAATTGATCAAGCTGGCGCTGCCGCGCTGAATTCCGGGCGCCGGCCCGCGCTTGCGCGCGCCGCGCCGCCCGGCCGAACCGATGGACGAGAGATGAACCGAGCCATGCAGAAAAGTACCCCCAGCCTCAACGACGCCGCCGCCCCCATCACGCCCTCGCGGGCGCGCGCCTGGGACATGATCAACAAGTCGGGCATCGTGGTGGTGTTCGTCGTGCTGTTTGCGGTGCTGTCCGCGACGGTGCCCGACTTCCTGACGGTCCGCAATATCCAGGGCCTGCTGTTGTCGGTCACGCTGATCGGCTCGATCGCCGTGACCATGATGTTCGTGCTGGCGCTCGGCGAGGTGGACCTGTCGGTCGCCTCGATCGTGGCGTTCTCGGGCGTGGTGGCCTCCACCGTGATCACCGCCACGCACAGCGTGGTGATCGGCGTGGCGGCCGGCATCCTGGCCGGCGGCGCGGTCGGCCTGGTGAACGGCGTGCTGATCGCGCGGTTCCGCATCAATTCGCTGATCGCCACGCTGGCGATGATGGAGGCGGTGCGCGGGCTGGCGTTCCTGACCTCGAACGGCGATGCCGTGATGATCTCCGAGGAGCGCTTCTTCGAGCTGGGCGGCGGCGCGTTCCTTGGCATTTCGTATCCGATCTGGAGCAATATCGTCGGCTTCGTGGTGTTCGGCTTCCTGCTCAAGAAGACGGTGTTCGGCAAGAACGTGCTGGCGGTGGGCGGCAACAGCGAGGCGGCGCTGCTCGCGGGCCTGCCGGTCACGCGTATCAAGATCGCGGTGTTCGTGCTGCAGGGCCTCGTGACCGGTTTCGCTGGCGTGATGCTGGCCTCGCGGATGAGCCTCGGCGACCCGAAAACCTCGGTCGGCCTCGAACTGGGCGTGATTTCGGCCTGCGTGCTCGGCGGGGTGTCGCTGACGGGCGGCGTGGCCACTATCGCCGGCGTGCTGGTGGGCGTGCTGATCATGGGCGCGGTGCAGGACGCGATGAGCCTGATGAACGTGCCGACCTTCTATCAGTACCTGATCCGCGGCGGCATCCTGCTGCTGGCGGTGCTGTTCGACCAGTTCCGGCGCAGCAAGCGGGCGGTGTGAGCAGCCGTGAGACGGGGGCAGGCCGGGCGCGGGCGACCTGCTAAACTTGGCCGCTCCCGTTTTCCCTCCCGCGCCCCGCCATGACCACGTCGCCGGCCGGCATCATCGCCGGCACCACGCTGCTGAACCCCCAATGGCTGCGCACCTTCGAGATGCTGGTCGAAACCGGCAACTTCACGCGCGCGGCCGAGCGGCTCGGCCTCACGCAGGCGGCCGTCAGCCAGCATCTGCGCCATCTCGAGGATCAGCTCGGCCTGCTGGTGATCCGCCGCTCGCGCGGCATCGACATCACGCCCACCGGCCGCATCGTGCTCGACTATTGCGCCGAACTCGGCCGCGCCGACCGCCGCCTGCGCGGCCGGCTGGCCGAAGCCGATGCCGATTGCGGCGAAATCAGCCTGATCACGCCCGGCAGCATCGGCCTCGCGATGGCGCCCTGGCTGCTCGACATGCAACTCCAGACGCCCGGCCTGGTGGTGCGGCACCGCTTCGCGCCCGATCGCGAGGTGCTCGACGCGGTGCTGTCGAATCTCTACGAAGTGGGCTTCGTCACGCTCAAGCCCGACGACGAGCGGCTCGCCGCGCGCCGTTTCGCCGAGGAGCCGCTGGAGCTGGTGGTGCCGGCGGGCGACTACGTGCATGGCTGGGCCGATCTCGAACGGCTCGGCTTCATCGATCACCCCGACGGGCTGGCGATGGCCAGCCGCCTGTTGAGCCGCCGCTTTCCCGACAACCCCGGCGTGCGCGGGCTGCCGCGCCGTGCGTTCACCAACCAGGTCGCGCTGATCCTCGAACCGGTGTCGCGCGGGCTCGGCTTCACGGTGATCCCGCGCTATGCGCGGCAGGCGTTCGCGCGCCAGGAATCGATCGCCGTGATCGAGTGCGGTGCGGCGGTGCTCGATACGCTGTGGCTGATCCATCGTTCCGAGTGGGGGCTGTCGAGCCGGATGCTGCGCGCGCTGGAGACGCTGCGCGAGCGGCTCGACGCGGCCGACCGCCAGGCGCGCGCCGCGCCGGCCGGGGCCTGACGAACCGTTTGCACGCGCGAGGCTAGAATGTCCGGTCCGCCCGCGAGCGCGGCGCGAACCGCGCCTCGGGCATCACCGGAACAGGAGAGTCCATGCAGGGATCCCCGCAGCACGCCAACGTCAAGCGCCACGCCGTCCGCGATTTCTTCCGCCGCCCGGAACGCACCGCCTTCCAGTTGTCGCCGGACGGCCGTCACCTGAGTTTCCTCGCGCGTCACCACGGCCGCCTGAACGTGTTCGTGCAGGCGATCGACGACAAGGGCCGCCCGCTCGGCGAGGCCCGCGCGCTGACCAGCGAATCGGCGCGCGATATCGGCGGCTACTTCTGGAAGGGCAACGACCGCGTGCTGTTCGTCAAGGATTTCGGCGGAGACGAGAATTACCACGTGCTGTCCGTGCCGATCGACGGCGGCGCGATCGTCGACCTGACGCCTTACGAAACCGTGCGCGCCGGCATCGTCGACAGCCTGATCGACGACGACCGTTTCGTGCTGATCTCGCACAACCGCCGCGACGCGACCGTGTTCGACGTGGTGCGCGTGGACGTGGCCAGCGGCGAGGAAACCGTGATCGCCGAGAACCCCGGCAACATCCTCGGCTGGATGACCGATCACGCGGGCCGCCTGCGGGTGGCGGTGGCGGGCGACGGCGTGAACCAGACCCTGCTGTACCGCGACGACGAGGCCGAGCCGTTCCGCCCGCTCGCCACCACGAGCTTTCGCGACATGCTGGCGCCGCTGCTGTTCACGTTCGACGACCGCAAGCTTTACGTGGCGTCGAATCGCGGCCGCGACCGCACGGCGATCTTCGAGTTCGATCCCGGCACGGCGCTGGAAGGCACGCTGCTGTTCGAGCACGACGAAGTGGACGTGACCGGCCTCGGCCATTCGCACACGCGGCGCGTGCTGACCACCATCTGGTACCAGGACGACAAGGTGCGCGCGCATCACCTCGACGCGCATATCGGCAACATCCATGCCGATCTCGACGCGCGCCTGCCCGGCGGCGAATCGAGCATCGCCAGCATCACGCGCGACGAATCGCGGATGATCGTGCGCAACGCGTGGGATCGTTCGCCCGGCGCGGTGTGGCTGTACGACGTGGCCACCCGCGAGCTGACCCAGCTTGAAGACCTGAAGCCCTGGCTCGATCCGGCCGACATGGCGCCGATGCAGCCGATCGAATACGCCTCGCGCGACGGCCTGCGCATTCACGGCTACCTGACGCTGCCGGCCGGCCATTCGCTCGACGGCGAGGGCGCGGCCAAGGCGGCGAACCTGCCGCTGATCGTCAACCCGCACGGCGGCCCGTGGGCGCGCGATCAATGGGGCTTCAATCCCGAGGTGCAGATGCTGGCCAATCACGGCTACGCGGTGCTGCAGATGAATTTCCGCGGCTCGGTGGGCTACGGGCGCGCGTTCTGGGCGGCGAGCTTCGGCCAGTGGGGCCGCGCCATGCAGAACGACATCGACGACGGCGTGGACTGGCTGATCGCGCAGGGCGTGGTCGATCCGAAGCGCGTCGCGATCTACGGCGCGAGCTACGGCGGCTACGCCACGCTGGCCGGCGTGACGTTTACGCCCGAGCGCTATGCGGCGGCGGTCGATTACGTGGGCGTGTCGAACCTGTTCACGCTGCTCGAATCGGTGCCGCCCTACTGGAAGCCGCTGCTCGACATGATGTACGAGCAGATTGGCAACCCCAACACCGAGGAAGGCAAGCGCGCGCTGCACGACGCGTCGCCGTTGTTCTTCGTCGATCGCATCGTCACGCCGCTGTTCGTCGCGCAGGGCGCGAACGATCCGCGCGTGAAGCAGGCCGAAAGCGACCAGATCGTCGAGGCGCTGCGCTCGCGCGGCGTGGACGTGCAGTACATGCTCAAGGAGAACGAAGGGCACGGCTTCGCCAACGAGGAGAACCAATATGAGTTCTACGAAGCGATGATCGCGTTCCTCGATACGCATCTGGCCGTGAAGCCGCGCGATTGAGGTGGTAATTTCAGCCTGGCCGGTGGCGGGTTGCTTATGGCGGCGGTGCGGCGAGGTTGCAGAACGCAGCCGCGCCGCCGTTTTCAAGATGCCCCGGTTTCAGTCTTTTCCTTCCGCCCCGGCAGCCGTGCGCTTCGCCGCGCCGGCTTTTGCCGCCTTGATCTGCCCCGCGTGGGCCGTCGTCAAGCATTCCTGAAACAGCGAGGCCGCCCGCGACGGTTGCGGCGAGCGCCGCAGCAGGCTCACGAACCGGCAACGATAGTGAAACCGGCGCGGCGCGACGGCCTGCATGCGCCCGGCGCGCTCGAAGCTTTCCGCGTAGTGATCGGGCAGGAAGCCGAGGAACTTGCCCGACAGGATCAGCGTGGCCACCGCTTCCTGATCCGACGCGGTGGCGCTGCGCGTGAGCTTGGCGCGGTGCGTGAGCTGCAGGTTCGGCGAGTGATAGCCGAGCCCGGCGAAGCCCTGCTCGCGAATCCGTTCCCAGCTCAGCTTGTCATGCGCCGCGCCGAACAGCGGATGGCCCGCGCCGCAGTAGAGCAGCATCCGTTCGTCGTACAGATCGGTGTAGACGAGGCTGCCCGAACTGCGGTGCTCGGGAATCACGCCGATCTGGTAGCTGCCGTCGATCACGCCGCGCTCGATCTCCTGGATCGAGCCGACGTGCAGGTTCAGCGTCACGTCCGGCGCGGCTTCGGCGAACTGGCGGATCGCCTCGGCGATGCGCGCAGCCGGGTTGGTGGCCGTCTTGTCGAACATCGCGATGTGCAGTTCGCCGCCCATCCGGTCGTGGATGCCGTCCACGCGGGCGCGGAACGCCTCCAGCGAAGCCAGCAGCCGCAGCGTTTCCTCGTAGACGGTCTGGCCCTCGGGCGTCAGCGTGAAGCCGGCCCGGCCGCGCCGGCACAGCACCAGGCCGAGCCGGGTTTCCAGATCCTTGACGTGACGGCTGATGGTGGAAATGCCGATATTCAGTTCGAGTTCGGCCGCGGCCATTCCGCCGCATTGCACCACCACCTTGAAGACGCGCAGCAGGCGCAGGTCCATGTCGCTCAACTGGCCGAGCAGGGCGCGCTGGCGGGGAGTTCTTACTTGCATGAATGTTCAAGTAAACATTGATATTGCGGTATTCACAAGACTATCTGGCGACCCAACAATGCGCAACACACGAACCGATGAGGAGCGCGCCGCGCCGACCGCCATGACCGAGATCACCGCCACCCAGCACACCCCTCAACAGGACGGCGTCCGCACCGACGCCGCCTGGCTCGACGCCCACTGGATGCCGTTTACGGCCAATCGCCAGTTCAAGCAGGACCCGCGCCTGATCGTCGAGGGCAAGGGCGCCTACTACACGAGCGCCGACGGCCGGCGGATCTTCGACGGCCTGTCGGGCCTCTGGTGCTGCGGCCTCGGCCATGGCCGCACCGAGATCGTCGAGGCGGTCAGCCGCCAGATCGCCAGGCTCGATTACGCGCCGGCGTTCCAGTTCGGCCATCCGCAATCGTTCGAGCTGGCCAACCGGATCAAGGATCTGACGCCGGCCGGCCTCGATTACGTGTTCTTCACGGGCTCGGGCTCGGAAGCCGCCGACACCTCGCTGAAGATGGCGCGCGCCTACTGGCGCGCCAAGGGCAAGGGCACCAAGACACGCCTGATCGGCCGCGAGAAGGGCTACCACGGCGTGAACTTCGGCGGCATTTCGGTGGGCGGGATTGCCGCGAACCGCAAGCTGTTCGGCCAGGGCATCGACGCCGATTTCCTGCCGCACACACAACTGGCGCAAAACAAGTTCTCGCACGGCTTGCCCGATCAGGGCGCCGAGCTGGCCGACCGCCTGCTCGAACTGATCACGCTGCACGACGCGTCGAACATCGCCGCCGTGATCGTCGAGCCGTTCTCCGGGTCGGCCGGCGTGGTGGTGCCGCCGAAGGGCTATCTGAAGCGTCTGCGCGACATCTGCACGGCGCACGACATCCTGCTGATTTTCGACGAGGTCATCACGGGCTTCGGCCGTGCCGGCGCGATGACGGGCGCCGATGCGTTCGGCGTGATGCCGGACCTCCTGAACTTCGCCAAGCAGGTCACGAACGGCACGCAGCCGCTCGGCGGCGTGGTGGCCACCAAGGAAATCTACGACACGTTCATGGCGGCCGGCGGCCCCGAGTACATGCTGGAATTCCCGCACGGCTACACGTATTCGGCGCATCCCGTGGCCTGCGCGGCCGGCAATGCCGCGCTCGATCTGCTGGTCAAGGAAGACGGTGTGGGCCGCGTGCGCGCGCTGGCGCCGCATTTCGAGAACGCCGTGCATGGCCTGAAAGGCGTACGCCATGTGGCGGACATCCGCAACTTCGGGCTGGCGGCCGGCATCACGATCGAGGCGCTGCCGGGCGAGCCGGCGCGCCGGCCTTACGAAGTGGCGATGCGCTGCTGGGAGAAGGGTTTTTACGTGCGTTATGGCGGCGACACGATCCAGCTCGCGCCGCCGTTCATCGCCGAGGCACGCGAAATCGACGACCTGGTCGGTGCGCTGGCCGATGCGTTGAACGCGACGGCCTGACGCAAGCGGGCGGCGGGTAGCGCCGCTTGAAGGGGTAGGTAGGAAGCGACGTCGGTCCCGAGGGGGCGGCGTCGCTTTTTTCGTTTCACGCTGACGCCAGCAGCGCATTTGGCTGAACCACGCCGCCACTCGATGCAGCAGGTTTATCAAGTAATCGGGTGGGTCCAACCGATGTCGGCGCCAAAGGCCACACGCACGCCGGATCCGCCAACCACGCGCTTCGTCGCACTGATCGGCAAGCTGTTCACGGCAGAGGCGCGCGGCGGGAAGCGGAAGCCATTACCAATCGAAGCCGATCGCAATTTTTCCGAAGTGGCCGCCTTGCGCCATCAGCTCGTAAGCCTTCGTCAAGCCGTCGAGGCCGAACGTGCGGTCGATGACCGGCTCGATGCGATGTGCAGCCATGGCCGCCACCGCTCCCGCCAAGTCCGCCACCGACCCGCCGTTGCTGCCTTGAATGCGCACTTCCCTGAAGATCACCGACAGCAAATCCAGTGGCGTAGTCCCACCGCCGAGGAACCCGATGGCGGCCACGGTGCCGCCGTGCCGTGCAGCGCTCACGGAGCGAGTGACGCCTTCCCCTCCAATCGGGTCGATGACCAGATCGGCACCGACGCCACCCGTACGTTCCAGAACGAACGCCTCCCAGGCGGCATCCTTTCGATAGTTGAAGACTTCATCGGCGCCCAAAGCGCTGGCGCGTGCCAGCTTCTCGTCGGACGAGGAGGTGATGATGACCCGCGCCCCGCGCGCCTTGGCCAGTTGCAACGCAAAGATCGACACCCCGCCCGTGCCCAGTAGCACGACCGTGGATGCCGGGCCGATCTGCGCCGACTCCAGCGCCCGCCATGCCGTCATCGCGGCGATCGGGAGCGTGCCCGCGGCTTCCCAGCTCAAATAGTCCGGCAGCTTGACGACGCTGGCCGCATCGAGTTCGGCGATTTCGACCAGCGAGCCGGGCAGCGTCGCACCACGCATCGGGTTGGCGAGTTCCGCGCCAGGCCGGCCAGCGATCCAGTGCGCCTTGACGTGGATGGCGACGCGATCGCCGACGGCAACTTGCCAGACATCTTCACCGACAGCGATGACCTCTCCCGCACCGTCGGACAGCGCAATGTTGGGATACAGGGCGCCGGGGTAATGGCCGGAAGCTACGGCGAGATCGGCGAAGTTGACGCTGCCGGCCTTCATGCGGACAAGGATGCGTCCCTTGCCGGGTTGAGCGGGTTCGGGCAGCGCGACCCGACGGAAGGCATCGAACGAAGGTGCCGTGATTTGAATGGATTGCATGTGGTTTTCTCCTGAAGGCAAGCCACTGTAAATCACGGAGTTTTTATATAGAATATGGAGAAAATACAGTTCATACCTGCGAAATATGCAGCAATCTCTATTCTCCGATTTGAACGAACTGGCGGCTTTCGTGGCACTGGCCGATACGGGATCGTTTGCCGCGGCCGGCCGGCAGCTCGGGCGCGATCCCACTGCCGTTTCTCGCCGCTTGAGTGCGATGGAGGCGCGCCTGGGCGTCAGGCTGGCCGAACGGAGCACGCGCAAGGTCGCGCTTACCGAGGCCGGTCGAACCTATCTCGAACGGATTCGGCCGCTGCTGCACGACCTGCAGGCGGCAGGACGCGAAGCGATTGCGTTCGCCGATGGCGAGGCGCGCGGCCATCTGCGCATCACCTTGCCGGGCAACTTCGGTCGCCTGTGGTTGACACCGCTGATCGTGGAGTTCCTGCGCATGCATCCGCGCGTCACCATCGAGGCGGACACCAGCAATCGCTTCGTCGACCTGATCGGCGAACGCTTCGATCTCGCCATTCGCTTGGGCGAGCTTCCCGATTCGCGTTTGGTCGCTCGCAAGGTCGCGGAGCGCCGCCGGTTGATCTGCGCGTCCCCGGATTTCATCGCCCGGCATCCGGCCATCCAGACGCCGCACGACCTGGCCGACTATCCGTGCCTCTGCTTCACCGGCCGACACGATCCCTATCGGTGGAACTTCATCAAGCCCGGAGGCGGAACGCTTGGCGTCACCGTGTCTGGGCCACTGGCGTCGGACGATGCGGAGCTATTGGTCGAAGCGGCTGTCGGTGGATTAGGCATCCTGTACACATCGGACTGGTATGCCGGCCGCGAGTTGGCATCGGGCCGGCTGGTCGAAATCCTTCCCGATTGGGCGCTGCTCGATCGCGGGGCGGTCTATGTGGTCACGCCGGCGGCGGCCGGCACGCCGTCCAAGACTCGCGCCTTTTCCAACTGGATCACCGAAAAGCTGGCGGCTCCCCCTTGGGTTGTGCCGCGAACAGCCACTTCCACTCGAACAGCGAAGCGGGCTGGTCGCTAAGGTGCAACTCCACGCTGACATACCCCAAAGCGGTCGCGCTGGTCGATCGGCTAGCTTGCTCGGATGGTTGCGCAAGCCCAATCTTTGGGGCGCCTTCTTCTTGATACTGATTCGTCTATAAACGAAGGTGATTGTCTAACAGATCAGGCTACTGGCTCGATTGGCAATGGAGGTTGGACGAATGAGAAGCAAATCCCATGACGAAGCGATGTCCGAGCTGTATCGGCGCGATCCTGCGCTGGCGCTCGACGTCATCAACGATATCCTCGGCGACGGCGATCAGCCCGAGTTGTTGAGCGTGCTGCGCCAGCTCGCGCAGGCTTTCGGCGGCATGCAAGCGGTAGCCGCGCATGCGGAACTCAACCCCACGCAGCTTTATCGCACGCTCTCGCCCGAAGGCAATCCGTCGCTGGCCAGCATGATGGCGATCCTCAAGGCGATGGGGCTGCGCCTGGCCGTTCAACCGCTCGATCCTTCCGCTGCGGCTCGCGAGACAGCAGCCACGGCGGCCGTTGCGCCATGCACTTGCCGAGCACAATCCGCCCGCGCCGATAAGCAAACCCCGCCGCATCGATAAGGTTTGCCGGAATCGATATTGGAAGCGTTCCAGCCGGTTCGATAGATTCATCGGATTGCCGTGCGCACGGCGCATCGTCCGACCGGAGCCATCGAATCATGAGCCAAGCCATCCGTTTCAACGCGTTCGAGATGAACTGCATCGGCCATCAGTCGCCGGGCCTGTGGGCGCATCCGCGCGACCGTTCGTGGCAGTACAAGGATCTCGACTACTGGACAGACCTCGCGAAGACGCTGGAGAAGGGCTTCTTCGACGGCATCTTCATCGCCGACGTGATCGGCTATTACGACGTCTATCAGGGCAGCAATCATCACGCGCTGCATCAGGGCGTGCAGATTCCCGTCAACGATCCGATCCAGCTCGCCGCGCCGATCGCGCTGGCCACCGAGCATCTCGGCATCGGCATCACGGCCTCGACCTCGTTCGAGCATCCCTACACGTTCGCGCGGCGGCTTTCCACGGCCGATCATCACACCAAGGGCCGGGTCGGCTGGAACATCGTCACGTCGTATCTGGAAAGCGGCGCGCGCAACGTCGGGCAGACGGGGCTGGAGGATCACTCGAACCGCTACGAGATCGCGGCCGAGTATCTGGAGGTGCTCTACAAGCTGTTCGAGGGCAGTTGGGAGGACGGCGCGGTGCGGCGCGACCGCGAGCGGCGGATCTTCGCCGATCCCTCGAAGATCCACGAAATCCGCCACAAGGGCCGGCATTTCGAGGTGCCGGGCTATCACCTGTGCGAGCCGTCGCCGCAGCGCACGCCGGTGCTGTATCAGGCCGGCGCGTCGGGCGCGGGCAAGGCGTTCGCGGCGCAGCACGCCGAATGCGTGTTCGTGGCCGCGCCCACGCGCGCGACGCTGCGCGACTATGTGGCCGATATCCGCCGCCGCGCCGCCGAGGCGGGGCGCGACCCGCGCAAGCTGCTGATCTATACGCTCGTGACGATCGTCGTCGACGAGACCGATGCGAAGGCGCAGGCCAAGTTCGAGGAATACCAGCGCTACGTGTCGTACGACGGTTCGCTGGTGCTGATGTCGGGCTGGACCGGCATCGATTTCGGCGAATACGCGCCCACCGATCTGGTGCGGCGCGTGGAAACCAATGCGATCGTCTCGGCGGTCGAGCATCTGGCCGGCGGCGACAATGCCTGGACGATCGACGAGCTGGCCCGCTTCGGCGGTATCGGCGGGCTGGGGCCGGTGTTTGTCGGTTCGCCATCGACGGTGGCCGACATCCTGCAGGAATGGGTCGAGCAAACCGGCGTGGACGGCTTCAACCTGGCCTACGCGCTCGCGCACGAAAGTTTCGAGGACGTGGTGGGCTATCTCGTGCCGGAGTTGCAGCGGCGCGGTGTGTATCCCACGTCCTACCGGCCCGGCACGTTGCGCGAGAAGCTGTTCGGCGAGGGGGCGCGGCTTGGAGAGGGGCATCCGGGCGCGGCGTATCGCGACCTGTCGCGGTTTGCGGAGAACTCGCAGGCCGAATCCGGGACCGAATCGCCTGCGGTGGGTCAGGCCGCCTGAGCGTTTGCGGCCTTGCCGGCTGCCCGGCAAGGCCGCCGTTCCGGGATTCGCCAATCTCGGTCTTTTGACGTCGCCGCACGCTCTACCCGCGCAACGGGCGCATGTCGGCCGCGTCCAATATCAATACATGACGCGTCACGACAACCGGCCCGGTATAACCGGGCCGTGTTCATTTGAGACGGGATCGAAGCAGCAGAACCATGCGGCAGCGGCGGAGCGCCGGTCAGGCGCGAGCCGGACTCAAACGAGATGGAAAAACGCGGAAATTCAGATGCGGCGGTCGCGGCGCGCCACGACGCGGGCCGGCACCGGGCCGCGCGCGTAGCTCATGGCGGCCTGCATTTGCAGCTGCGACTGAAGCTCGAACATCGCCCAGACGCTGCGCAGCGCTGCGCCGACTTGCGACAGGAACGAGGACTTGCGGGACGGGGTGCGGACTTGCTTGGCGCTCGACATGATCAATCCAAGAGAATTTGCGGGTTAACACCTAGGTGTAAACCCGAATTTATGCCTGAGGCCGGGCGTTGTCAACGATTTCGCTTCGACGGATTCTTCGGTTTGATGAAGCGTTGCGGAAAAGCCGCGAAAAAACGCGCCCGCCGCGGCGGAATCCACCGGGCGGGCGCGAGGGGCGGATACGGCTGGCGTCGGCCCGGAGCCACGGGCCGCGCGGCCGATCACAGGTAGCCGTAGCAGCTCTTCAGCTTGGCGTAATCGTAGAAATGGCTGGTCGGCGCGAGTTTGGCGCCGTCGCAGGCAGCCTGGAAATCGGTCTCGCGCTCGTTGTACAGCATCCGCACGGCCAGGCTCGCGCCGTTGCGGTACACGTCCCATTGCACGTTCGCAGCCATTGGCGACACCTGATCGCCGCGCCACGGGTTGTTGTCGTAGGTGTAGGTTTGCGCGGCCGGCACCGGCACGAACACGTTCTTCAGGTTCATGACCGAGGCGAACGGGATGATTTCCTCGGCGTGCGTGAAGCGCAGCTTGGCGGCGTTGGTCAGGTCGCCTTTGGCGATCGCGTCGGTTTGCGCGAAGAAATCGTCGCGCAGGATGGTCGCCATCTTGTACGTCACCGGGTTCGCTTCCTGCACACCCGGCCCCTTCTGGTAGAAGTCGGCCGCGTCCTGCAGATAGGCCAGATAACGGGCCTGCGGCGCCGCGATGTACTTCTCCATGGTCACGCCGCCCGTTTCGGCGGTCATTGCCGGGGCCACCTGCAGCAGGTTGTAGAGCACGTTGACGGCATCGACGGCCGTCTTGATGGTGGTCTTGCCGTCGCCCTTGAGCGTGTTGCTGAACAGCGCGTCCGACGAGGCGAACGTGTAGGTGCCGGTGTTCGCGAACGTATAGCCGGTGGTGCCGAGCTTGGCGAGGAAGGCCGGCGTGACGAGCTTCGAGAGCACGGCCTGCGCGGCGTCGCTGGCGGCGGACGACGCGTTGATGTCGGCCAGCTTGGCGGTGACGGTCGCGTCGCTCGAATAGGCCTGATAGGTGAGGCTGTCGCGATAGGTGGCGTAGTTCGCATCGGTCGTGGTGGTGACCAGGTCGGTGGCGGCCTTCAGCGCATGAAAGTAGAGCAGGAAGCGGTTGGTGCCGGCCGGCTGCGCGACCGGCGCGCCTTCCGGATAGGGCGCGGGCGCGGCCGGCAACGTGATGGCGGCACTCAGCACGGGCTTGTTCGTGACCAGCGCGCCCGAGAAGTAGGTCGAGCTGTCGACCGCGCGGTCCTGGCCCGAGTTGACCACCACCACCTTGCGCGAGCCGTCGAACAACGCGGGCATGCGTTGCAGCAGGCGCGCGGCGAGCTGTTGATGCTCGCGGATGCCGGCCAGCGTGAGGTTGCCGTAGCCCGGCGTCGAGATGCCCTTTACGCCGTAACCGAGCAGTGCGTTGGCCTTCATCATCGTGAACGTGTCGGCCTTGAGTTGCTTGCCGAGGTCGGTCAGTGCGCCGTCGGCGTCGGCCTTCAGCAGCATGGCGTAGATCGCGCCGTCGTACTTGAAGCTCGACAGCCCGCGCGAGCCGTGGCGCGCCACCAGTTCGGTGTAGACGGGCGCATAGCCGGACGGCGCGGCCTCGTAGGTGGCCGGATCTTGCTGCGGCTGGTACGGCGTCTTGGTCTGGTAATAGGTTGGCGCGGCGGCCGTGACGGGCGACGTGACCGGCTGGGTGGCCGGCGGCGTGGCGGCCGTTTGCGGGGTGTCGTCGGAGCCGCAGGCGGCGAGGAAGCAGGCAAGGGCGACGCAGGTCGCGCGGGTCGTCAGGGCAGTCATGTTCGCGGGCGGGAGGAAATTCGAGCCGCGAGTGTCGCAGACGACTTTGACAGCAAAAAGTCAGAATTCCGAAATATTTCAGGAAGGAATTCGTCGGACTTGAGATGCGTGCTGCCTGCTTTCTCGGTACTGCATCGTTACGATGCATCAAGCCGAATCAGCTGCCGAAATAGATGTTGCAGAAGCTGGCCGGGCCGACGCAATCGGCGGGCGTTTGCGCCGGTTGTTGCGGGGCGCGCTGCGTGCCGTGCGCTTGCTGCGGCGCCGGTTGCTCGTTGCCCGAGGCAGTTTGGGCGTGGGCGGCGCAGGCGGCGGAAAGGGCGAGGGCGGCGATTGCGAGTTGCATCGGCTTCATGTTTGTTCTCCTGAGGAAGTGCCGCGGTTGCGGCGTTGAGGTCACTATAGGAGCGCCCCGCCTCGGGATTAACCACCTGTCTTGGGCAGGATTCTTCCAGATTCAGGAGAGATCGACGTGTCGGCGCAGGCGGCGCGGCCGGCGCCGTGCGCGCACGAACGGCGCGTCGCGATCGAGCAGCGCGGCGCGGATGAAATGCAGCCCCACCAGCACGCGACGCATGCGCCGGCTGTCGGCCGACGAGGCCTCCCAGGCCGGGCGCGCGCGCAGGATCGCGCGAATCGCCAATGCCACCGATCGTTGCGCGCGCAACAGCTTGCGCGCGTCGGGTGCATCGAACAGGTCGGGCAGCATCGCCAGCATGTGCCGCACCGGCGCGAGCCAGCGCAGCGTGCCGGCCGCGCGCGCCGCGTCGAACGGCGTCAGCTCGCCGCGCAGGTCGATCACGGCGTGGCCGATCTCCAGCGTGACGAACAACCAGCGCAGGCTCGCGCGATGGCGCGCCGAGCGCTTCATCAGCAGTTGCCGCAGGTGCGAGGTCAGCTCGTGCGCGCCCGACTGGAAGCGTCCGTGCAGGCCGTCGAGCGGCGCCTCGCAGGCAAGCCGCACGCGCGCCCGCAGGTCGCGCTGGATGCGCTCGATCAGCCAGGGCATTTCGGTCGGGAAGATCACGGCGAACACCAGCGCGGCCGTCAGCATCGCGGCCACCACGGCCATGCCGTTGTTGAGCAGCAGGTCGGGCTGGTAGACGGTCACGTTGTCCGGCCCGGCCAGCAGGCAGAAGAACACGATATAGCCCACGCCGTAGCCCGACAGCGCGGGCCGGGTGGTCACGAACACGCCGGCCGCCAGCAGCGGCGCGAGCGTCGCGCACAGCAGCGGGAAGCCGTCGATGTTCGGGTAGAGGTAGCACACCACCAGGTAACCCGCGAGCGTCGCCACCGCCGCGCCGGCGGCCATCTGCGCGACGAAGCGCGGCGCGCGCGGCGAGGTGGAACTGAGCGCGCAGGCGATCGCGGCGGCGATGGTGGCGAGGCCGCCGCTCGGCCAGGCGGTCGCGAGCCAGAACGCGCCGACGATGCCGAGCACCACCACGCTGCGCACGAAGGTGAACGCGACGAACACGTTGTTGGTGCGCACCGTATAGCGCGGCGCGGTGTTTTCGAGCGCGTGCGAATCGGTGGCGAGCGAGGCGTGGGTTTGTGCGTAGCCGGCGAATTCGTCGACGAAGCGCGTCATCAGTTCGATCGCCGTGTCGAAATCGAGCAGGTCGTCGGCCGGGCCGGTGGCGATCGCGACGCGTGCGTCGCGAGCGAGTTGCGGCAGCGCCGTGAGCAACTCGCGCAACGCGCGCAGCGCTGCGCCGTGTTTGGCCGTGCCCGGCGCGGCGCCCGCCTGCAACGCCGCCAGCGCCGCCGCGAGCCGTTCCAGCGGCGGCGCGAGCGCGGCCAGCACCGTCGCGGCGCGGCGATGCACGAGCCGCCGGTGCAACTGCCGCAGCGCATGCAGGCGCGTGCAGGTGCTGACGAATTCGCCGTTGAGCCGCGCGAGGCGCCGGCTGCGCGCGCGGATGCGGGGGTCCTCGAACGAGGCATAGGCGCGGATCGCATCGAAGCCGACGATGTCGTCGACGAAATCGGCGAAGCGCCGCTCGAATTCGCCGCGCGCCAGCGTGCCGCCGAGCGCCGCCGCCGCGAACGTGACGAAGCGCGCGTGTCGCGCGTTCAGCGAGCGCATCAGCGCGCGGCTCGAACTGAGCGGCAGCACCAGCCCGCTGACGGCGGCCGAGCAGACGATGCCCACCGTCACCTCGGCCGCGCGCGTCAGCGCCGACAGGAACAGCGCGTCGGGCGTCATCACGGCCGGGATGCCGATCAGCGCGGCCGTGTAGCCGGCCAGCACATAGCCGTACCAGCGGAAATGGCGGTTGCGCACGGCCGCCGCGATGCAGGCGCCCACCCACAGCGTGATGCCGGCCATGTACAGCTCGGGCTGCTGCGCGAACAGGCCGCCCAGCGCCAGCGCGGCGGCCAGGCCCACGGCCGTGCCGATAGTCCGGTAGAACGCCTTGGCGAACACCATCCCGCTCATCGGCTGCATCAGCACGAACACGGTGGTCATGGCGATGCGCGGCTGCGAGAGTTCGAGGCGCATGGCGATGCCCATCGCCAGCAGCGCGGCGGCGACGGTCTTGGCCAGATGGAGCCAGATCAGGCCGTCGGAGAAGGCCCACTCGCGCAGGAGGTGAGCCATGGGCGCGAGCCGGGCCGACCAGCGCCGGGTTTCGGCGGCAACACGGACAGACGCGGACGGGAGTTTCATCACGACAATGCGGGGGCGAGACGGGCGCGCGGGGTTCGACGGAGGTGGGCCGGGGCAACGTCGCAGCCCGGCCCGCTGCGGCGCAGATTGTAGGAGGACGATATTCCGCCATTAATCGATCCTAGGGGAAACCAGAGTTGCAGGGCTGGCAACAATCGGGCAGGGCCGCGGGCGGACAATGGCGCCTTCCTTTGCCGTACTGAATAACAATGGACACGTTGCAAAACATGCGGGTGTTCGCCCGCGTGGTGGAGGCAGGCAGTTTCACGGCGGCCGCGATGTCGCTGAACTCGACCACCGGCGCGATGTCGCGCGCCGTTTCCGAACTCGAGGCGCGGCTGCGCACGCGCTTGATGAACCGCTCGACGCGCCGCCTGTCGCTGACGCCGGCCGGCGAGAACTATCTGCTGCGCTGCCGGCAGATCCTGGCCGACGTCGATACCGCCGAGGAAGAAGCCAGCGGCGCCTACGAGCGTCCGTCCGGCGTGCTGCGGCTGCACAGCTACGCGAGCATCGGCCAGCATTACGTGCTGCCCGCGCTGAACGCGTATCGCGAGCAGCATGCGGATGTCTCGGTCGAGCTGTCGCTGTCGCAGCGCATGCCCGACCTGTTCGACGGCAGCAACGACATGGCGGTGGTCACGGCCTCGTCGCTGCCCGATTCCGAACTCGTCTCGCATCAGCTCGGTGAAACCTTCAGCATCCTGTGCGCGTCGCCGTCCTATCTGCGCTCGCGCGGCGCGCCGGCCGATCCGGCGGCGCTTGCCGCCCACGATTGCCTGACCTTGCAGACGCCCGCGTTTCCCACCCACGACTGGCTGCTCGAAAGCCGCACCGGCCAGGTCGAGCAGATTCGCGTGAGCGGGCCGGTGCAGACCAACACGGCCGAATCGCTGGCGATCGCGATTCGCGCGGGCGTGGGCATCGGCATGCTGCCGCTGTACGCGGCGATCGGCCTGCTGCGCGACGGCTCGCTGATGCGTGTGCTGCCCGGCCACACGCTGCAGCGCATGAACATCTACGCGCTGTATCCGTCGCGCCGCTTCGTCGATGCGAAGGTGCGCACGTGGGTGGAATTCCTGCGCGCCGACATGCCCGATCGCCTTGCGCGCGACGAGGCGCTGCTGGCCGCGCTCGATGCGCGCATGCATGCGGCTGTGGCCTCGTCGCGTCGCGTCAAGGCTGGTGCGGCGGGCTGATCGGGTACCGCCGGCAACGAGGCGGTGCGGGGTATGGGCGCGAGCGTATCGAAGCATGGCGTCCGCTCCTGTCGATTCGGATTCCCAATGAAAACGGCGCGGGCTGTGGCCGCGCCGTTTGCTATTACTGCCTGCACTGCTGACCGGCAATGGCCTGAGCGCCTAGGCTCGGACGCGCCGACTGCCTTAGTCGGCCCGAGTCGCTTTGCCCGCTTCCGACACGGCCGCACCGTTCGGGCCATACGACTGCTTGGCGGCCTGGCTCGCGGCCAGACGCTTGGTGGCGAGGCGTTCCTGCGCGGCCTGCACGTCGGCCGGGTAGGCCGAATCGTTGCCGCTGGACGGCGAGTAGCCGACCGATTCCAGATCGACCAGTTCCTGGATCACCTGGGCGCGGGTCAGGCCGTGATGCGCGGTTTGCGCGAAGGCCAGGGCGGGCGATGCAATCAGCATGGCGACAGCGGTCGAGACGACGATCTTCTTCATGGTGTGACTCCTTGCGGGTGGGTGGCCGGCTTCGTTGTTGCAAGCGCCGAACCAATGACTGCAGTGTAGGGAGCGGCCACCCCCGGAAACACCGGGCGGCGCGGAGGGCAGCCTTCCGGATCGCGCAACAGTGGCGGCGTTTTTTTGGCGCGGAGTCGATTGATTAGAATGAACGCCACCCGCCCCACCACAGGAACCTCCATGAAGATCGTCAACGCGACGCTGCGCCGCCGCAGCGGCCTCCACACCCTCGAACTCGACGGCGCGACGATCGCGCGAATCGTGCCGCAGGACGGCTCGGCCACGGCATCGGGCGACGACATCGACGCGGGCGGCCGGCTCGCGATCGCGCCGTTCGTCGAGCCGCACATCCATCTCGACGCGGTGCTGACGGCGGGCGACCCCGAATGGAATCGCAGCGGCACGCTGTTCGAGGGCATCGAGCGCTGGAGCCAGCGCAAGGCCACCATCACCCACCAGGACACCAAGACGCGCGCCCACACGGCGATCGCGATGCTGCGCGATCACGGCATCCAGCACGTGCGCACCCACGTCGACGTGACCGATCCGACGCTGGCCGCGCTCGCGGCGATGCTCGAGGTGAAGGAGGAGGCGCGCGGGCTGATCGACTTGCAGATCGTCGCGTTTCCGCAGGAGGGGATCGAATCGTTCGACGACGGCCGCGCGCTGATGACGCGCGCGATCGAGATGGGCGCGGACGTGGTCGGCGGCATTCCGCACTTCGAGAACACGCGCGAGCAGGGCGTCAGTTCGATTCACTTCCTGATGGATCTGGCCGAGCGCAGCGGCTGCCTCGTCGACGTGCATTGCGACGAAACCGACGATCCGCATTCGCGCTTTCTCGAAGTGCTGGCCGAGGCGGCGCGCGTGCGCGGGATGGGCGCGCGCGTGACGGCCAGCCACACCACGGCGATGGGCTCGTACGACAACGCCTATTGCTCGAAGCTGTTCCGGCTGCTCAAGCGCTCGGGCATCCACTTCATTTCCTGTCCGACCGAGAGCATTCACCTGCAGGGGCGCTTCGACACGTTCCCGAAGCGGCGCGGCGTGACGCGCGTGGGCGAGCTCGATCGCGCCGGCATCAACGTGTGCTTCGGTCAGGATTCGATCCAGGACCCGTGGTACCCGCTCGGCAACGGCAACATCCTGCGGGTGCTCGATGCCGGCCTGCATATCTGCCACATGATGGGTTACGACGAACTGCAGCGCTGCCTCGATTTCGTCACCGATCACAGCGCGAAGGCGCTGTCGCTCGGCGAGCGCTACGGGCTGGAGGCCGGGCGGCCCGCGAACCTGCTGGTGCTCGATGCCGTGAGCGATTACGACGCGGTGCGCCGCCAGGTCAAGCCGCTCGTGTCGGTGCGCGCGGGGCGCGTGATCCTGCGCCGCGAGCCGGAGCGGATCACGTATCCGCAGGCGGGTTGATCGTTGGCTGCGCGGGCGGCCGAGGTTGAGCGCCGCGCCAGCGCTCGCCGCGAAGGACGCGTGAGCTTGCGCCGTGAGCCGGAATGGATCGCCTATGCGCAGGTGGGTTGATCGCTCTCCGTGCCGGCGGGCAGCGTCAGCGCCTGCCGCGCGGCGACGGCTGTCAGCGTGTTGGGGAACGTGCGCAGCCGAGTCGGCGGATTTTGCCACCTGAGCCAATACGCGTTCCAGACCGCATAAGCGCAACAAATCGCACATCGCGGTGGCTCGGAATCATTGCTGCCCGGGTTTCGACACGGCAAGATGCCGCCATCGCCGATATCGACGGATTAAAAACAGTCGTGAAGATCACGGACTCCCCCACGCAGTTGCAATTTCCGACCGGGCCGCACGAGGACGTGCTGACTTCGGCCATCAACGCCGATGCGCCGATCCGCTTTTCGTGCCGCGACGGTTTTTGCGGCCAGTGTCGCGGCGAGGTGCTGGCCGGTTGCTACGCGGCCGGCCGCGACGGCCCGCTGCGCGAGGTGGCGGCCGGCGGCGCGCCCGAGCCGGTGCTGATGTGCCAGACCTACCCGCGTTCCGATCTCGCGATTCGCATGCCGCAAGCAGGCGATGCGTCGAGCGTGGTGCGCACCGCGCGCATCGAGGCTGTCGAGCTGGTGGCCGCCGATATCGCGGTGGTGCGGCTCGAGCTTCTCGACGCCGCGCCGTTCATGTACGAGGCCGGGCAGTGCGTGGCGATTCGCTGGTCGGCGAACGGCTGCAAGCCGTTTTCGCTGGCGCGCGCGTGCGATGGCGGGCGCGCGCTCGAACTGCATGTGCGCAAGGTCGAGGGCGGCGATTTCACCGAATGGCTGTTCGCGGGCGGTGGCCAGCGCGCGGTGGGGGCGATCGTCGGCATCGAAGGGCCGCTCGGCGAATTCGGCTGGCGCTCGCCAGCCACGCGCCCGGTGGTGCTGATGGCCGGCGGCACCGGTTTCGCGCCGCTCGCAGCGATGATCGAGGCCGAGCGTTTGTGGGAGGGCGAGCGCCCTGTGTATCTCTACTGGGGCGGGCGCACGGCGGCTGACCTGTATGCCGACGCGCGCTGCCGCGCGTGGGCGGGCGGCAATCCGCACTTTCGCTACGTACCGGTGCTGTCGGTCGACGACGCTGCCGCCGACGGCGTTCGGCGCGGCTCGATGGTCGCCGCCGTGATGGACGATTTCGCGTCGCTCGCCGATGCCGACGTATACGCCTGCGGCGCACCCGCGATGGTCGAGGCCGCGAAGGCGGCCCTCGTCGGCGCGCGCGGCTTGCGAGCCGAGCGCTTCTTCGCCGACCCGTTCTCGCCGCCCGTCGCGCGGCATGCCGCGCGCGACGCACTGGTCCGTCTGAACCTGCATTGGCCCGATGGCGGCGGAGGCTACCTGATGGCCGCCGAGGGGCAGCGGCTGCTCGGCGCGCTGATGCGCGGCGGTATCGCGCTCCAGCACGTGTGCGGCGGCAACGCCGTGTGCGCGACGTGTGCCGTGACGGTGACCGCGCGCCAGGACGGCCGCGCAAGCGAGGGCATGCCTCCCGGCGAGGAAGAGGCCGATCTGCTCGACTTTCTCGACGCGGCCCCCGGCACGCGGCTGGCGTGTCAGCTCCGGCTCGACCGCGCGTTCGATCATGCCGACGTGGTGCTGCCCGGCGCGCCCCCGCAGGGCGATACAGCGTGTGCGCAACAGGAGGCGCGATGATGCAGCGCGAGGATTACGAGGACGTCGGCCCGAATTTCGACATCGCGGGCATGCTCGACGTGCGCCGCCGCAGCCGCGCGGCCGTGCATGCGATCGCGGCGCGCATCGCACCGGGCATGCGCGAGGAGGACGCCACGCGCGTCGCGCGCACGGTGCTGCGCGAGCACGGCCTGCTGCGCGGCTGGCACAAGATCATCGTGCGTTTCGGCGCGAACACCGTGCGCGAATACGGCAATCCGTCCGCGCCCGGCGTGGTGCTGGCGGCTGACGACATCTTCTTCATCGATATCGGCCCGGTGTGGGACCGCTGGGAGGGCGACGCGGGCGAAACCTTCGTGGTGGGCGCGGACCCCGAGATGCACCGGGCGCGCGCCGACGTGTTCCGGCTCTGGCAGACGGTGCACGACCTTTGGCGCGCCGAGCGCATCACGGGGCGCGCGCTGTACGAATTCGCCACGCGCGAGGCGCAAGCGATGGGCTGGGAGTTGAACCTGAAGCGGATGTCGGGGCACCGGATCGCCGATTTTCCGCACGAACCGAAGTTCGCCGGCACGTTGTCGACGGCCGACGTGGTGCCGAGCGCCCACGTCTGGATTCTGGAGATGCACATCCGTCACAAGGCGCGGGGCTTCGGGGCGTTCTACGAAGACCTGATGATGGAGCGGGAGATCGAGGGGCGTTGAGAGCCTGGGCCCGAGGACCGAGTTTCTAAGCGCGAAGCGCGATCCTACGAGCCCAAGCCCAAGCCGTACATCAGCCGCCAAGCACCCGCTCGATACCCGCCGCGATGCGCAGCACGCGCGCGTCGTCCAGCGCCAGGCCGGCCACGCTCAAGCCCACCGGCGCCGCGCCGGCCGGCGTACACGGCAGCGACACCGCGCAGCCATCGAGGAAGTTGATCACCGACGGGTTGCGCAGCGCCAGCGCATTCGCCGCCGCGAAGCGCGCGGCGTCCGATTCGAGCGGCGCGATTGGCGGCGGCACCACCGGCACGGTCGGCATCAGGAATGCGTCGAAGCCGTCGAGCGCCGCGCGCGCCTGCGCGATGGCATCGGCGCGCGCGGCCAGCAGGTCGAGGTAGTCGGCCGCGCCGGCCGGTTCGCCCACCCGCAGCCGCGCCAGCACACGCGGGTCGTAATCGCCCGCGCGCGTGGCCAGCGTCGTGCGATGCGTCGCATACGCCTCGATCGGCGAGAAGCCGAAGCGGTTGATCGACGGCAGCGCGTCGAGCACCGGCAGCCGCAGCGGCACGAGCTTCGCGCCGGCGCGCGACAGGCGGGCCAGCGCGTCGTCCCAGGCGCGCGCCACCGTGTCGTCCATCTGATCGGTCACGTAGTGGCTCAACACCGCGAGGCGCAGGCCGTCGAGCGGCGCGGCGTCGAGCGCGAAGCCGCCGGCCTGGATCGATTCGCCGGCCAGCAGCCGGTCCACCAGCGCGCAGCAGGCCACGCTCGGCGCGATCGCGCCGGCCGAATCGAGCGTGGTCGACAGCGGGAACATGCCGCGCGTCGTGATGCGCCGCGCGGTGGGCTTGAAGCCGGTCAGCCCGCAGAACGCGGCCGGAATCCGCAGGGAACCGCCGGTGTCGCTGCCGAGCCCGGCGGCCGCCATGCCCTGCGCGACCGAGGCCGCCGCGCCCGACGACGAGCCGCCCGCCACGCGCGGCTCGTCCGGCTGCCACGGCGAGCGCGGCGTGCCGTACCACGGGTTGACGCCGAGCCCCGAGAACGCGAATTCGCTCATGTTGGTGCGCCCGATCAGCACCGCGCCGGCGCGGCGCATCAGCGCGATGGTCGGCGCGTCCTGCGCGGCCGGCGGCGCGTCGTCCAGCACGCGCGAGCCGGCGCGCGTGCGCTGGCCGGCCACGTCGTACAAGTCCTTGACCGAGACGGGCAGCCCGGCCAGCGGCGACAGGCGAATCCCGGCGCGACGCAGCGCATCCTGCGCGTCGGCCTGGCGGCGGGCGTCGTCGGCATCGACATGGCAGAACGCGTGCGCGCCGTGGCCGCCGTCGGCGGCGATCCGGTCGAGCGCGATATCGACGAGGGCGCGGCTGGTGGTGGCGCCGGCATCGAGTCGGGCGGCCAGTTGCAGCAGCGGGGTGGCGGGAGCGAAGGTCATCGGGGCGTCTCCGGCAAATTTATCGTGTGCGAAATAGGGAAACGGGCGCGCGTCGGGCGCGCCCGGGGGCGGATGCCTCAGGCGACGATCGGCAGCGCTTCGACGCGATAGTGATGGTGCAGGCTGCGGCCCAGCACCGGATCGTGCAGTTCGAGTTCGAACGCGTCGCCGCTGATCATCGCGGCCATCTCGCCGCGCACCGCCAGCGTGCCGCTGTACATCGCGCAGCCGGCCGGCAGCGCCGCCGCATCGCGTTCGGCATAGCGTTGCCAGAGCTCGGCGGGCGGCAGCAGGCCGTCCACCGCGCCTTCCTGATACAGGCGCGTCGTGCCGTTGGCGGCCACGAAGCGCGAGCGCAGCACCAACTGATCCCAATGCGCGGCCACGTCGGCGTAGCGCCACGCTTCACGCGCCACCGGCTTCGCGCACACCTGCTTCGACACGGCGACGCTGTACGCCTCGGTCTTGCGGTCGGTGTGGTCGGAGCCGATCGTCACGAGCGTGCCGAGCGGGCTGTCGAACAGCACGCATTCGATCTCGCCGCTGGTGTCGCCGCCGAGCACCTCGATGTCGTGCGCCTGCGTCAACTGGTCGGCGGCGACGCGATAGAAGCACGGCGTGCTGGTAGGCGGCGCCACGCCGAGCGCGGCGAGTTCGTCGATGTGATGCTGGATCGCGGCGGCGTCGCGGCCGGCCCAGCCGGCGATCACGAGCGCGTCGAGCGCGACGTCGAGCGTGCGGGGCTCGCTGTCGAGCGAGGAAACGGTAAAGGAAAGCAGAGTCATGATCGGAATCGGGAAGTGCGGGAGCCGGCGCCGCCTCGCGCGGCCTTGCTGGAAGGCGCGCGCCGGGGCGCCGCCGGCGGGGAGTGCGGCACGCGGGCCGCGAAGGGCTTGAGGGTCAGTCCTCGAGCGGACGATGCGCGGTTTCGCGGGCGGCCAGCAGCGCGATCGACGTGATGACCAGCGCGCCCGTCACGTACAGCGATACGGCGGTTGTCGTATGCCACTGGCGGAACAGCGCGACGATGATCAGCGGTGCGAAGCCGCCGCCCAGAATGCCGGCCAGCGTATAGGCCAGCGACGAGCCGGCATAGCGCACGCGGGTCGGGAACTGCTCGGTGACGAACGCCGCCTGCGGGCCGTACATCGCCGCGTGAATCACCAGGCCGACCACCACCGCCAGCACGATCAGGCCCGGCTGCGAGGTGTTGACCAGCGAGAAGAACGCGAAGGCCCAGATGATCGCCGCCAGCACGCCGCCGAGATATACCGGCCGGCGGCCGAAGCGGTCCGACAGCGCGCCGAACAGCGGCACGGTCAGCGCGTTGCAGGCGGTGCCGCACAGCACGGCGGTCAGCGCCAGCGAGCGCGACAGGTTCAGCACCGTCGTGACGTAGGTCAGCGTGAACACCACGATCAGCGCGTAGAGCACGTCCGAGCCGATCCGCGAGCCGCCGGCCAGCAGCAGGCGGCGCCAGTGGAACGTGAACACCTCGGCCACCGGCACCTTGGCGGTGGCGTGCGATTCGCTGAGTTTCTCGAACGCGGGCGTCTCGCCGACGCTGCGGCGCACCCACATGCCGAAGATCACCAGCAGCATGCTGGCGAGGAACGGCACGCGCCAGCCCCAGTCGAGGAACGCATCGGACGACACGGCGGCCGTCAGCAACGCGATGCAGCCGGTGCCGAGCAGCGTGCCGAACGACGGCCCCACCTGCGCCCACGAGGCGTTCAGGCCGCGCTTCTTCTGATTGCCGTGCTCGACCGCCAGCAGCACCGCGCCGGCCCATTCGCCGCCGAGCGCGATGCCCTGCACGAAGCGCAGCGCGACCAGCAGGATCGGGCTCAGGATGCCGGCCGTGGCATAGGTGGGCAGCACGCCCATCAGCGCGGTGGTCAGACCCATCAGCACCAGCGTCAGCATCAGCACGGCGCGGCGGCCGAGCTTGTCGCCGAGGTTGCCGAAGATCAGGCCGCCGAGCGGGCGCGACACGTAGCCGACCGCGTAGGTCGAGAACGCCAGCAGCGTGCCGGCGAGCGGATCGACCGACGGGAAGAACAGGTGGTTGAAGACGAGCGCGGCGAGCGTGTTGTAGACGGTGAAGTCGTACCACTCGAGCGAGGTGCCGATCATGCTCGCGCTGGCGAGGCGGCCGCGTCCGGCTTTCGGCTGTCCGGCCATCGGGGACCGGCTGGCGAGGCTGTTCATGTTGTTCTCCATCAGGGTAGCGGCGGTGATGCGGCGGTGATGTGGTGTGGGGCGGGCGGCTCAGGCCGCGAGCCGCCAGAGCAGGTCGAAGCCGCGCACCTGCGACGGTTCGAGATCGGCGAGTGCGGCCAGATGCTGCGCGGCGTCGCGCGCGGCGCTGGCCGAGCTGGCCTCGACGAGGATCAGCGCATCGGCGAGCGCGGCGGTGGGCGCGCCTGCGCCGGTGGCGATCGGCGCGGACAGCGTGGCGTCGGTCGTGAACACGCGCACCGCATGCACGCCGGTGGTGGCCGCTGCGGCGGTGGCGGCGTCGCGCCAGGCCGGCGAGGCGATCGCGGCCGGCGTGGCCGTGAACAGCGCGAGGCGGCCGCCTTCGCCGTTGCCGGCGGCGAACGTCAGCGCACCGACGCGGCGCTGGTTGTCGCGCATCCGGGCGAAGCTGCGCAGCGACCATTCGGTCTGCCGCGTGAACGCCTGCTGATAGGCGGCGCTATGGAACACGTCGAGCGCCGTGGTTTCGTAGAGCGCCAGATAGCGGCGCGGCGCGCCGTCGTTGGCGAGGAAGCGCCGTGCATGCGTGAAGCCGGCGATGCCGACGCGTTCCTGCATGTGCTCGCGGTCGTACCAGGCGTTGAAGTCGTCTTCGGTGCTGGGGTCGGTGTCGGTCCAGATGCAAAGCTGGCCGGGCCGGGAAGTCGGCTGATCGCTCATCGAGGCGTTCCTGCGTAAGGTTTCGGACAGGCGCAGTGTGGCGAGGGCGGGCCGGGTCGGTCCAACAAGAAAAAAAATACGGTTTGAACAGGTTTTCTTATCGTTTCGGCGCGCGGCGCGAGGCGTCGTCGGGCTCGGGGCCGCGCGCGGCCATGAATGCGCGCGCCGTATCCGCCGCCAGCTCGGCGATGCGCGCCGACAGCGGATGCGGCAGGCGATGGCAGGCCACCAGCGGCATCGGCGTGAAGTTGCTGTCGGCGTCGAGCACCTCCAGCGAGCCGTCGCGCAGCTCGCGCTCGATGATGGCGGGCGGCAGCGCGGCCACGCCGAAGCCGTCGGCCACCAGCCGCACGATGGCGGCCACCGAGCTGATGCAGTTCACGCGCACCGGCCGCTCCACGGCACGCGAGAATTCGCGCTCGAGCGCCGTATGCGGCCCCGAATGCCGCGCAAAGCTGATGACCGGGTGTTCGGCCAGCTGTTCGAGCGTGATGCGTTCGCCGCCCAGGCCCAGCGTGGGGCTGGCGACCCAGCGCATCGGGAATTCGCACAGTGGTGCGTTGACGAATTCGCGGTCGGCCAGCGTATCGATCTGAAGCGTCAGGTCCACCGCATCGGTACGCAGCCACTGCACGAGATGGATCGTGGTGTCGCTCGTGACTTCCACTTCCAGCCTCGGAAAGCGCTCGCGAATCTGCGCCATCAGCGCCGGAAACCAGCTATGGACGATCGATTCGATCACGCCGATGCGGATCAGGCCGGCGTCGCCGTCGGTGTCCTCGACCTCGCGGCGCATCTCGTCGCCGAGCCGCACGATGCGCTCGGCATAACTGAGCATCTTGCGGCCGGCCGGCGTGAGCGTGGCCGAGCGCGAATTGCGGTCGAACAGCCGCACGTCGAAGCTTTCTTCAAGCGCGGCGATGCGGCTCGACACGGCCGCCTGCGTGGTGTGCAGCTTCTCGGCGGTCAGGCGGAAATTCTGCAGGCGGGCGAGCCAGATGAAGGTTTCGAGAAAACGGATATTCATGATGCGAGCGGAAAACGGGGCGGAAGCGGAGCCTGCGCGCGCGGCGCGGGCCGGGGCAAATCGGGGCAGATTGGGGCAGGTCGGGCGTGGCGAGAATGGCCCCGATGATAGCGCGGCCATTTTTCGAGAAGGCGCGAGGCATGGAGGGCGTTGCGTCGCGGCCCGTTCGATAGCAAAAACTTTTTGACGCGAATTTATTTTCTTGTTGGAGCGAAGCGAGCGGGCTGGGCAACACTTCGGCATCCGAACGCGGCATCGGCCCGCGCCTCACCACCGCCTGCGACGGCGTTCGCGCCGCGTGCCGGGAGAGTCGGAGTCCTGACTAATTTGACGATACGACACCACGAAACGGCCCGCCCGACGGACCAAGAGGAGCCCGCATGAACCCTTCGCGCCATTCACGCCACCCGCGTCATTCGCAGCCGCCGCGTCGCTCGCGCACCCGGCGCCTGTTCGCCGCGCATCTGGCGTCGAGCCTTGCCGCCGGCGCGGCGCTGGGCGCCGCCGCAAGCGCGCATGCGCAGTCGAGCGTCACGCTGTACGGCACGATCGACACGGCGATCGTTTATGCCAACAACGCGGGCGGCAAGCGCCAGTTCGAGATGAACAGCAGCAACGTGCTCGGCAACCGCTGGGGCCTGCGCGGCTCGGAGGATCTCGGCAACGGCCTGCGCGCGGTGTTCGACCTGGAGAACGGCTATTCGTCGACGACGGGCGGTTTCCAGCAGGGCGGCGACCTGTTCGGCCGGCAAGCCTGGATGGGGCTGGCGTCGCAGCGCGCCGGCACGCTGACGGTGGGGCGGCAGTACGACGCCTCGGTCGATTTCATCGGGCCGTTCATCGCCGGCACGCAATGGGCCACCTACCTGGGCGGCCACCCGGGCGACCTCGACAACACCAACAACGATTACCGCTCGAACAATTCGGTGAAGTACACCACGCCGACGGTGAACGGGTTTCGCGCGAGCGGGCTGTACAGCTTCGGCGGCACGCCGGGGCAGTTCGGGCGCAATTCGATCTGGTCGCTGGGGCTCGGCTACACGGGCGGCCCGTTCGTGCTCGGCGCGGCCTACGTGCATGTGAAGGATCCGAACTTCTCGTACTTCGGCAACAACAGCACGTCGAGCGCGACCGGCAGCAACATGGCGGCCAGCCGCGTGTATTCGGGTTATGCCTCGGCGGGCAACGAGCAGATCGTGGCGGTGGGCGGCACCTATACGGCCGGCCCGGCGATCATCGGCGCGGTGTACACCAACACGCGCTTCGGCGAGCTGGGCGCGCACGCGGCGCTCGATCCGCTCGGCTATCGCGGCGCGGCGGCGTTCCACAACGCCGAGCTGAACCTGCGCTACTACCTGACGCCGGCCTGGCTGCTCGGCGCGGCCTACGACTACACGCGCGGCTACGGCGCGAATCACGTGACCTATCAGCAGGGCGACATCGGCGCGACCTACATCCTGTCGAAGCGTACGCAGGTGTATCTGGTGGGCTTGTATCAGCACGCGTCGGGCACCGATTCGACGGGGCAGGCCGCGGTGGCGAACATCAACGGGCTGACGGCCTCGTCGACGCCGAATCAGGTGTCGGTGCTGGCGGGCATCACGCACCGCTTCTGATCGGGAAGCGGCGGTTGCGCCGAATGGAGATGGGCGGGCCTCGGCCCGCCCGTCGGCGTTACTCGTTGCCGTGCTTCAGGCGCAGCGCGACGACGGCCGCGATCGCCAGCGCCACGGCCAGCAGCGTCAGTCCGTTCTTGGCGTTGCCGGTGGCCTGTTCGATCGCGCCCACCACGGTGGGGCCGACGAAGCCGCCGAGCAGGCCGCAGGTGTTGACGAGCCCGAGGCCGCCGGCCAGCGCGCTGCCCGACAGCCGCGAGGCCGGGAATGTGAAGATGATCGCCTGCACCACGAAGAACATCGCGGCGGCCACGCACACGCACAGCAGGCCGAGCGCCGGCGTCGCATAAGCGGCGCACACCAGGCCCAGCGCCATCACCACCAGCCCGGTGCACAGCAGCGTGCGCGAGCGCTTCGAATCGCGGGCGAGACGCGGCAGCGTCGCGGCGCCAATCGCGGCGGCGACCCACGGCATCGCGCTGAGCAGGCCCACCGCGAACGGCGAGAACTTGCCCGAGGCCGAGATCATGCCGGGCAGGAAGAAGATCATCGTGTAGATCGTCAACTGGTGGCAGAAGTAGACGAAGATCGCCAGCCAGATCTGCGGATCGCGCACCGCCAGGCCGAACGAATGGCCGCCTTGCGCGGCGCTGCCGGTCTGCTGTTCGGCGAGCAGCGAGCGTTCGAGCGCGCGGCCCGTTTCGGGCGGCAGCCAGGTGGCGGTGCTCGGCCGGTCCGGCAGCTTGCGCCACACCACGAAGGCCATCAGGATCGCCGGAATGCCCTCGATGGCGAACAGCCATTGCCAGCCATGGAGGCCGAGCGCGCCGTCGAGTTCGATCAGCGCGCCGGCCAGCGGCCCGCCGACGATATTCGCCACGCACACGCCGAGCAGGAAATAACCGGTGGCGCGTGCGCGTTCCTCGCGGCCGAACCAGTAGGTCAGGTAGAGCATCACGCCGGGGAACAGGCCCGCTTCGGCCGCGCCGAGCAGCAGGCGCATCACGTAGAACGAGGTTTCGCCCTGCACGAACGCCATCGCGACCGACAGCAGGCCCCAGGTGATCATGATGCGGGTGATCCAGAAGCGCGCGCCCACGCGGTGCAGCACCAGGTTGCTGGGGATTTCGAGCGCGGCGTAGGTCAGGAAGAACAGGCCGGCGCCGAGGCCGTAGGCCGCCGACGAAATGCCGAGGTCGATGCCCATCGCATGCTTCGCGAAGGCGATATTGGTGCGGTCGAGGAAGCTGATGACGTAGGCGACGATCAGGATCGGCATCAGCTTGCGGAACAGCAGCCGGTTCAGCGACGCGCGGGCGTCGCCTTCGACGGCGGACAGGGAAGCGGTGTGCGTTGACATCGAAAGGTCTCCATCTGCAACGATCCGGCACACGGGGCCAGCCCGGCGTGCGGGTTCACGGTCAAGGGCCTGCGCGGGCGTGCCGGTCGCGCGTTTATCGGTGGGGTGCGCTCGGTGAGCGCGGGCTGGCGAACGGGGCGGCCGGGCGGCCAGCGCTTGGGCCCGGGCCGCCGCGCGTCAGAAGTTCACGGCGTCGCCGCCCTTCAGGCCGAGCATGGCGCGCGCCTCGGCCGGCGTTGCGATTTCCAGCGACAGCCCTTCCAGCACCTGGCGGATCTTCGTGACCTGCGCCGCGCTCGATTCGGCCAGCTTGCCGGGGCCGATCCAGAGCGAATCCTCCAGCCCCACGCGCACGTTTGCACCCTGCGCCGCGCCGATCGTCGCGAGCGGGATCTGGTTGCGGCCCGCGCCGAGGATCGACCATTCGTAATCCGAACCGAACAGGCGGTCTGCCGTGCGGCGCATGTGCATCAGGTCCTCGGGGTGCGCGCCGATCCCGCCGAGCAGGCCGAACACGCTCTGCACGAAGAACGGCGCCTTGGCGAGGCCGCGATCGACGAAGTGCGCGAGGTTGTACAGATGCGAGATGTCGTAGCACTCGAATTCGAAACGCGTGCCGTTCGCGCCGCAGCTCGTCAGGATGGTTTCGATGTCGGCGAAGGTGTTCTTGAACACCAGGTCGCGGCTGTTCGCGAGGTGCTCGTGCTCCCACGGGTGCTTGAGGTCGGGAAAGCGGTCGAGCATCGGATACAGGCCGAAATTCATCGAGCCCATGTTCAGCGAGGCCACTTCCGGCTGGAAGTGATGCGCGGGGCGCAGGCGCTCGGCGATCGTCATGTGCGGGCTGCCGCCCGAGGTCAGGTTGATGACGGCGTCGCAGCGCGCCTTGATGTTCGGCAGGAATTCGGCGAACACGGCCGGATCCTGGGTGGGCTTGCCGTCGGACGGGTTGCGCGCGTGCAGGTGCAGGATCGCGGCGCCGGCTTCGGCGGCGGCCACCGCGGCGTCCTCGATTTCGCGCGGCGTGACGGGCAGGTACGGCGACATTGACGGCGTATGGATCGCGCCGGTCGGGGCGCAGGTGATGATGACCTTGCGGGCTTTGGCCATGGCAGGAATTCTCGTGAGGTTCGTGGATCGGATCGTTGGGGCGCGCGCTTACAGCACTTCGACGTTGCCGCACACCGACAGCGCCTGCCCCGAAATGCCGTGGCCGCCGGGCGAGCAGAGGAACAGCGCGGTGGCGGCGATCTCGTCGGGGTCGGTCATGCGGCGCAGCGAGATCTTTTCGAGGTAGCGCGTTTCCATCTCGTCGTAGCCGAGCCCGAGCTGCTTGGCGCGCGCGTCGATCACGGCGGTCATGCGCGGGCCGCGCACGATGCCGGGTTGAATCGCGTTGACGCGGATGCCGACCGGCCCCAGTTCGATCGCGAGGCTCTTGACGAGGCCGACGATCGCCCACTTGGTGGCCGCGTAGGGCGTGCGGAACGCATAGCCGAGCCGGCCCGCCACCGACGACAGCGCGATGATCGAGCCGCCGTGCGTGGAATCGCGCAGCATCGGCACGGCCTGGCGCGCGAAGCGGTATTGCGCGTCGAGGTTGATCGACATGGTGCGTTCCCAGTCGCCCGGATCGATCTCGTCGATGCCGCCGGTGGGGCCGGCGATGCCGGCGTTGTTGACGAGCACGTCGAGGCCGCCGAGCGTGGCGCGCACGTCGGCGAACACGCGGTCGATGGCGGCCGGGTCGGCCACGTCGGCCAGCGTCACGCCGATCGCGGGCTTGCCGGGGCGGTCGTTGAGCGTCGCGATCGCGGCCTCGGAGGCGTCGCACACATGCACGCGCGCGCCGCATTCCGCGAACGCGTCGGCGATCGTGAGGCCGATGCCGGCGGCGCCGCCCGTGACGAGCACGCGCAGGCCGGAATAGGGTTTGAGCAGATCGAGAATGGCCATGCCGGTAGGTCTCCTGTTTCGTTCTACTGAGGGTTGTCGCGACCGCGGCGGCGGGTGCCGCCGATGCCGCGATGCCGGTGCGCCGTCAGGCGCGCACGGGCTTGAGTCGGGTGGCCTGCGCGGTGTTCAGCGTGGCGGTGAGGTCGTGTGCGGCGCCATCGATGTCGAGCGCGATGCCGGCACGCGCGCCGGCGCTGTCGCGGCGGGCCAGCGCGTCGACGATCGCGCGGTGCGCCACCATCGAGCGGCGCATGTGGGGGATATCGGGCGCCACCATGTTCAGGAACGGGCCGATCCGCATCCAGAGGTTCTCGACGATGGCCAGCGTGCTTTCGCTCGCGCCGTGCCGGTAGATCGCGCGGTGGAACGCGAAGTTGCCGCGCAGGTATTCGCGCGTGTCGCCGGCCTCGGCGTGCCCGTGCATGACCTCGCAAAGCGCGCGCACTTCCTCGATCTCGGCATCGCTCATGCGCGCGGTGGCGCGCGCCGCCACGCAGCCTTCAAGCGCAATCCGCACGTCGCGCAACTCTTCGAGCATCTCGACCGTCATCGGCGGCACCACCATCGCGCGGTTCGGGCCATCCACCAGCGCGCGCTCGGCGCGCAGGCGAGTGAGCGCCGCGCGCACCGGCATGGTGGACGAGCCCACCGCCTCGGCCACGCCGCGCAGGCTCAGGGCCTGGCCCGGCGCGAACCGGCCGCTCATCAGCGCTTCGCGCAGTTGCAGGTAGACCTGATCGGCCATCGTTTCCGATTCGACGGCTTGCAGGGCGGGCGGGGCGATACGAGGGGCCAAGGCGGGACTCTCCGGGTTTGATCTGTGATCACACTGTGATGATGCGCAGTGTTGTCGATTCGAGTGTTGGCGTCAAGATTGGCCTGCTCAGGGAAAACGCGGGGGCGGGCGTTCTGACGCAGGCGCTTTTCGAGATATGCACCGAACAAATGAATCGAGTAGAAAAATCCATTTGTTTCATGAAGCGACGATGTCTAGCATGTCGAACATTGCGGGCGCGTGCGTCCGCGCTCATGTTGCGGTTCAACCGCCGGCCTTCGCCCTTTCTTCGATCACCGAACCATGTCCTCGCCCGCTGCCCGTCCTGCTGCCTCGTCCCGTCCGTCCGCCGCCTCGGCGGTGCCCGTCGTCGAGGCGCCGCGCACCGCGAGCCGCCCGCTGGTGCGCCTCGCGCTGGTCACGGTGCTGACCGGCGTGGGCGCGGGCCTCGGCGGCATGCTGCTGGCGTTGCTGCTGCATGCGATCCAGCATCTGGCCTACGGCTACAGCGTCGCCCACGTGATCAGCAACGAGAGCTTCCTGCAGGGCGTGTCGCAGGCCTCGCCGCTGCGCCGCGTGCTGGTGCTGACCGGTTGCGGCCTGGTGGCCGGGCTCGGCTGGTGGGCGCTGTATCGCTGGGGCAAGCCGCTGGTCAGCATCAAGCGCGCCGTGAAGGCCGCCGACCCGCGCATGCCGATCGTCAGCACGACCGTGCATGCGCTGCTGCAGATCGTGACGGTGGCGCTCGGTTCGCCGCTCGGCCGCGAGGTGGCGCCGCGCGAGATCGGTTCGCTGTGGGCCGGCTGGATCGCGCATCGCGCCGGGCTGTCGGCCGGCGATCAGCGGTTGATGGTGGCCTGCGGCGCGGGCGCCGGGCTGGCCGCCGTCTACAACGTGCCGCTCGGCGGCGCCGTGTTCGTGATGGAAGTGCTGCTCGGCAGCTTCGGCTGGTCGGCCGCCGTGCCGGCGCTGGCCAGCTCGGCGATCGCCGCCGTGGTGGCCTGGATCGGCCTCGGGAACGAACATCAATACACGGTCGGGCCGCTCGCCATCGATGCCTCGCTGGTGGTGTGGTCCGCCGTGTGCGGGCCGGTGTTCGGCGTGGCCGCCTACGGCTTCACGCGCCTGACCACGGCCGCGCGTGCCGCCGCGCCGCGCGACTGGAGGCTACCGGTGCTGTCGGTCGTCAATTTCGCGATCATCGGCGGCCTGTCGATCGCCTTGCCGGCGCTGCTCGGCAACGGCAAGGGGCCGGCCGCGCTCGGCTTCGACAGCGCGCTGACGATCGGCACGGCCGCCACGCTGCTGGTGCTGAAGGTGGCGATCGAATGGGGCAGCCTGCGCGCCGGGGCGGAAGGCGGGCTGCTGACGCCGGGCCTCGCCAACGGCGCGTTGCTGGCGATCGTGCTGGGCGGCGTGTGGAGCCTGGTCTGGCCGGGCGCGGCCACCGGCGCGTTCGCGATCGTCGGCGCGGCCGCGTTCCTGGCCGCCTCGATGCAGATGCCGCTGACGGCCATCGTGCTGATGGTGGAATTCACGCGCGTCGGCCACGATTTCCTGATCCCCGTGCTGATCGCGGTGGGCGGCTCGATCGCCGCGTACCGGCTGGTGTCGTCGCGCGCCAAGGCGTGATGCGGCGGGCAGGGCGCGCGCCCTGCCGATTTTCCTTACAGGTACGAAGGCTGCCCGCCGCGCCATGACGGTGGCTCGCTCCTCCAAGCGCCTTTTACCTTTCCCGAGGATGGTTTATTGTTGAGGCCGCGCCGCCCGCTGCGAAGCGGGTGGCGCGTTTCAACGGCCCCGATTGTTTCGCGCTGCTTGATAACGGCCGATTCGATGCACGGGCAACCATCGCGGCGGGCATCCCGTGTCGAACGGGCGCTACCGCCGCCACGATCGCAGACAGCACGGCATGCAGCCTGCGCCCGCCCCGGGTGCCGGCGCAGGGAGAGGGCCGCATGGAGATCTTCGACGCATTGCATCTGGCGCGTCTGCAGTTCGCGTTCACGGTGTCGTTCCACATCGTGTTTCCGGCGATCAGCATCGGCATGGCCAGCTTTCTCGCGGTGCTCGAAGGCATGTGGCTGAAAACCGGCGATTCGTCCTACAAGGACATGTTCCTGTTCTGGTCGAAGATCTTCGCGGTGGGCTTCGGCATGGGCGTGATCTCGGGCGTGGTGATGGCCTACGAGATCGGCACCAACTGGGGCGGCTTCTCGCGCATCGCCGGCAACGTCACCGGCCCGCTGCTGACCTACGAAGTGCTGACGGCGTTCTTCCTGGAAGCCGGCTTCCTCGGCGTGATGCTGTTCGGCTGGCAGCGCGTGAGCCCGCGCGCGCATTATTTCGCCACCCTGATGGTCGCGCTCGGCACGCTGATCTCCACGTTCTGGATTCTCGCCTCGAACAGCTTCATGCAGACGCCGCAGGGCTTCGGCATCGAGAACGGCCGGCTGGTGCCGGTGGACTGGTGGAAGATCATCTTCAATCCTTCGTTTCCGTATCGATTGCTGCACATGACGGTGGCCGCGTTCATCGTGGCCGGCTTCCTGGTGGCGGCCTGCGGTGCGTGGCATCTGCTGAAGGGGCGGCGCGACGCGGCCGTCACGCGCAGCTTCTCGATGGCGCTGTGGCTGCTGCTGCCGCTCGTGCCGCTGCAGATCCTGATCGGCGACGCGCACGGCCTGAACACGCGCGAATACCAGCCGGCCAAGATCGCCGCGATCGAGGGCATCTGGGAAACCGAGCACGGCGGCACCGCGCTGAACCTGTTCGGGCTGCCCGACATGGACGCCGAGGTCACGCGCTACGCGATCCAGGTGCCGCATCTGGGCAGCCTGATCCTCACGCATAGCTGGGATGGCGAAATACGCGGCCTCAAGACCTTTCCGCGCGAGGATCGCCCGTATTCGCCGATCGTGTTCTGGACGTTCCGCGTGATGGCCGGGCTCGGCTTCCTGATGCTGTTCGCGGTGCTGCTCGGCTGCTGGCTGCGGCGCGGCGCGCGGCTCTACGAATCGCGGCTGTTCCAGCGCTTCATGGTGTGGATGGGGCCGTCGGGCATCGTCGCGCTGCTGGCCGGATGGATCACCACCGAGGTGGGCCGCCAGCCGTGGACCGTGTACGGCGTGCTGCGCACCGAGCATTCCGTGTCGCCGCTGACCGGCCAGCAGGTCGGCGTCACGCTGCTGCTGTTCGTGATCGTCTATTTCCTGGTGTTCGGCACCGGCGTGTATTACATGCTGAAGCTGATGCGCAAGGGGCCGTCGTCGGGCCACGGCCATGCGGACGACAGGCAGACGGCCCATCCGGGGCTGCACAATCGGGCGCTGTCGCGGCCCGGCGACGCGATCGACCAGGAGTGACGCGATGGTTCTCGATCTTCCCGTGCTGTGGGCCTTCATCGTCGGGCTCGGCGTGTTTCTCTACGTGATGCTCGACGGCTTCGACCTCGGCATCGGCCTGCTGTTTCCGTTCTTCGACGCCGAGCGCGAACGGCACGTCATGCTCAATACCGTCGCGCCGGTGTGGGACGGCAACGAAACCTTCCTGGTGCTCGGCGGCGCGGTGCTGTACGGCGCGTTCCCGGTGGCGTACGCCACGTTGCTGCCGGCCAATTACCTGCCGCTGATCCTGATGGTGATCGGGCTGATCTTCCGCGGCGCGGCGTTCGAGTTGCGCGCCAAGGCCACGCGCACGCAGAACCTCTGGGATCTCGCGTTCATCGGCGGCTCGATGCTCGCCACCTTCTGCCAGGGCGTGGTGCTCGGCTCGCTGCTGCAAGGCACGACGATCGTCGACGGCACCTTCGCCGGCGATCCGTTCGGCTGGCTGTCGCCGTTCAGCGTGTTCTGCGGCTTCTGCCTGCTGATCACCTATGCCACGCTCGGTTGCGGCTGGATCATCTGGAAGACCGAGGGCGCGCTGCAGGCGAAGGCCTATTTCCTGATGAAGCCGCTGTGCCTGCTGCTGCTCGGCGCGATCTTCCTGGTCAGCGCATGGACCGTGATCGGGCTGCCGGCCGTGTCCGAGCGCTGGTTCGGCGGCAGCCATCTGATCGTGTTCTCGCCGGTGCCGATCCTGGTGCTGGCCTGCGCCTTCGGCATCATCCGCGCGGTGAACCGGCGCCGCGACGTGCAGCCGTTCGTGCTGACGCTCGCCATTCTGTTTCTCGGCTACAGCGGGCTGGTGATCAGCATGTGGCCGAATCTCGTGCCGCCGTCGCTGTCGATCTGGGATGCCTCGTCGCCGCCCGAAAGCCAGTGGTTCATCCTGGTCGGCACGGTGATCGTGCTGCCGATCATCCTCGTCTACAACTTCATGCAGTACCGCGTTTTCCACGGCAAGGTGCGCGAGGGCGACGCCGGTTATCACTGAGCGGGAACGGGTTTTGCGGTGGGCCGAACGGTGCGAAGCCGAGGCAGGTTTCAACGCGGCAAGGTGCATACCTCCAGCCCCGCGAACGTGCAGATTGCGGGAAAACCCGTTATATTTGCGACCCTAAACGATATGAGCCGAATGTTTCAGAAGTCTTTCATGCGTTGACGGCTCGCGCTTCACGCGCGCGACGTCCCCGTATTCGATGTGTATGCCAGGCATTCACGTGACGGGAAGGACATGACAATCAGGCAAACCGGGTGGGCGTTTCTTCAGGTAGCCGGGCCTTGCGTCGCTTCGCGCACGCCAGGGGCGGGGCTGCCGCCGACATGATGCACGCGCCGTCGTCGCAGCGATTTTCTTCTCGCGCGGCCGGATGCGTCGCACGCTTCGTGGTGTGTTCCCAGATTCCGCCGTACCGCATGCGCGCAGCGCGTTTGCGGTAGGGCTTGCCGTTTCGCGTTGCCGTAGTCGCCATAACAAAAAACAACGATGGAGGATGACCTGCGTGCTCGCACGCGCAGATCTGTTGATAAACCGTCTCAAACAAAAGGTTGGGATCATGACAAAACAATCCTCGTCGCTCGGTGTCATCGGCGGCCTGACATGGCTGTTCGCCTTGCTGGCAGGGCTTTATCTGCTGGTCGGCGGCGCCTGGCTCGCTGCGATCGGCGGCTCCGCGTATTACATCGTCGCCGGCGTCGTGCTGCTGGTGTTCGCCTGGCTGATTCGCGGCCGCCGCGCCGTGGCGCTGACGCTGTATGCGCTGCTGCTGGTCGGCACCGCGATCTGGTCGGTCGGCGAATCCGGCTTCGATTTCTGGGCGCTCGCGCCGCGCTCCGGCGTGCTGGTGGTGTTCGGCGTCTGGCTGCTGGTGCTGGTCACGCGCAAGCTGAACGGCGCGCGCGCCGCGAACGGCTGGGCGCTGACGGTGTCGCTGCTGATCTGGGCCGGCGTGCTGGTCTATGCGAACTTCAACGATCCGCAGGAACTGAACGGCACGCTCGCGGCCGAGACGCCCGCGCAAACCTCGCCGATCCCCGGTATCGCCGACGCCGACTGGCCGGCCTATGGCCGCACCCAGGAAGGCACGCGCTATTCGCCGCTCAAGCAGATCACGCCCGAGAACGTGAAAAATCTGCAAGTGGCGTGGACGTTCCGCACCGGCGACAAGAAAGGCCCGAACGATCCGGGCGAGATTACCAACGAGGTCACGCCGCTCAAGATCGGCAACCTGCTGTACCTGTGCTCGCCGCACCAGATCCTGTTCGCGCTCGACGCGGCCACCGGCAAGCTGGCGTGGAAGTTCGATCCGCGCCTGAAGAACGATCCGTCGTTCCAGCACGTGACCTGCCGCGGCGTGTCGTATCACGACTTCTCGGCCGACGCGCAATCGCAGGCCGCGGCCAGCGTGACGCCTGATGCGTCCGCTGCCGCCGCTTCGGGCGCATCGGCTGCTTCGGTTGCCGACACCGCCGCCGCATCGGGCAGCGCCGCCAGCGCCACCGATGCCGCCGCGAGCACACCGGCCGCACCGTCGGCCCCGGCCACCGCCGCCGTCGACACCTCGCCGGGCGCCTGCACGCGCCGCATCTACCTGCCGGTCAACGACGGCCACCTGTATGCGCTCGACGCGCAGACGGGCCAGCGCTGCGCCGAGTTCGGCAGCAACGGCGATCTCGACCTGCAGCATCTGCAACCGGTCACCACGCCGGGCATGTACGAGCCGACCTCGCCGCCGATCGTCACCGACAAGGTGATCGTGGTGGCCGGTTCGGTCGAGGACAACTTCTCGACGCGCGAGCCGTCCGGCGTGATCCGCGGTTTCGACACGCGCACCGGCAAGCTGCTGTGGGCGTTCGATCCGGGCGCGAAGGACCCGAACCACATCCCCGGCCCGGGCGAGCACTACACCTGGAACTCTCCGAACTCGTGGGCGCCGGCCGCCTACGACGCCAAGCTCGACATCGTCTACCTGCCGATGGGCGTGACCACCCCGGACATCTGGGGCGGCCATCGCACGCCGGAGCAGGAACGTTACGCGAGCGGCCTGCTGGCGCTGCACGCCTCGACCGGCAAGCTGGCCTGGTTCTACCAGACCGCGCACCACGATCTGTGGGACATGGACCAGCCGGCCCAGCCGACGCTGGCCGACATCACCGACAAGAGCGGCAACAAGGTGCCGGTGGTGTACGCCCCGGCCAAGACCGGCAACATCTTCGTGCTCGACCGCCGTACCGGCGCGACCGTGGTGCCGGCGCCGGAGCTGCCGGTGCCGCAGGGCGCCGCGACCGGCGACCACGTATCGGCCACGCAGCCGTTCTCGGACCTGACGTTCCGTCCGAAGCAGAAGCTGACCGACGCCGACATGTGGGGCGCGACGATGTTCGACCAGCTCGTGTGCCGCGTGATGTTCCATCGCCTGCGCTACGAAGGCACGTTCACGCCGCCGTCGGAGCAGGGCACGCTGGTGTTCCCGGGCAACCTCGGGATGTTCGAGTGGGGCGGCATCGCCGTCGACACCGATCGCCAGATCGCCATCGCCAACCCGATCGCGCTGCCGTTCGTCTCGAAGCTGATCCCGCGCGGGCCGGGCAACCCGATGGAGCCCGAAGCCGGCGCCAAGGGCAGCGGCACCGAGTCGGGCATCCAGCCGCAATACGGCGTGCCGTTCGGCGTGACGCTGAACCCGTTCCTCTCGCCGCTCGGCCTGCCGTGCAAGCAGCCGGCCTGGGGTTACGTGTCGGCGATCGACCTGAAGACCAACCAGATCGTCTGGAAGCGCCGCATCGGCACCGTGCGCGACAGCTCGCCGGTTCCGCTGCCGTTCCGCATGGGCATGCCGATGCTCGGCGGCCCGGCCACCACGGCCGGCGGCGTGTTCTTCATCGGCGCCACCGCGGACAACTACATCCGCGGCTACGACACCAACAACGGCAAGCTGCTGTGGGAACAGCGCCTGCCGGCCGGTGGCCAGGCCACGCCGATGACCTACGAGGTCAACGGCAAGCAGTACGTCGTGATCGCGGCGGGCGGCCATGGCTCGTTCGGCACCAAGCTCGGCGATTACGTGATCGCCTACGCGCTGCCGGACAGCAAGTAACCCGGCATGCGGCGCACGCCATTCGGGTGCGCCGCGCTGGAATCGACGCCGGCGGGAGGCGGCCTTCGGGCCGGTTTCCCGCCGGCGGTTTCGCTTCCGGCACAGCGGTTTTCCATTCCATTTCATGTTCGACCTGGCCGCGTATCCACGGCCGATGACGGCTCGATGCCCGTGCGGGCGAGCCGCCGTCGATCGCGGATACGCGCTCCGGCGAAGCGACCGTTCCTCTCGTTCATGCGTCACGATTTCGTTGCGCGCGCAAGCATGCGCGCCACCCCGTCCGGCCGTTCGACTCGTCTCTGCGTGCGCGCGCTGGCGTTCGCGGCGCTGTGCGTGCCCGCCATGCATGCCTTCGCGCAAGGCTCGGTCACGCTCTACGGCGTGATCGACACCAGCATCGAAGTGACCAACCCCGGCTCGGGCTGGGTGCCGCGGCTCGATTCCGGCGCGTATCGCGGCTCGCGCATCGGCCTGCGCGGCGCGGAGCCGATCGGCGGCGGCGTGCGCATCCTGTTCGATATCGAGAGCGGTTTCGGCTCCAACGACGGCACGCTGTCCACCGCCGGCACGCTGTTCAACCGGCAGGCCTGGGTAGGTGTGGGCTCACGCTGGGGGGAGTTGCGCGTGGGGCGGCAGTATTCGCCGATCTACATTCCGTTCAAAGGGCAGATCGATGCGTTCGGCGCGGGCACCATCGCGTCGGGCCTCAACAACCTCTCGAAGATCACGCCGTACGAGAGCAATGCGATCACGTATCTATCGCCCGATTTTCACGGCTTCACTAGCACCGTGATGGTGTCGATGCGCGACCCGTCGGCCGGCGGTGCGAACGGGCTGGGCGGCACGATCGCGACGTTCGCGTACCGGCAGGGGCCGTTCCGGATCGCGTTCGCGCATCAGCAGACCAACGATTCGGGCGCGCTGCGCTCGAACATGGGCGGCGTGTCGTACACGGTCGGCAAGCTGACCGGCTTCGTCTCGATGTTCAACGGCGACGGCGGCACGCCGCGCTATCACGACGACGGTGCGGCCGTGTCGGTGCGCTATGCGGTGTCGTCGCGCTGGCGGGCGGCGCTCGGTTATGCGTACCTGCGCGACCGGTCGGGCCAGGGCAACGACGCCGACCAGTTCAGCGCGATGACGGAATACGATCTGTCGCCGCGCGTGCTGCTGTATGCCAGCGCGGGCTGGCTGCGCAATCGCGGCACGGGCACGTTCACGCTGCGCGGCGTGAACGTGACGGGGCTGACGCCCGCGTATCCGGGCGCGACGGTCAAGGGCGTGCAGGTGGGAATGATTCAGCGCTTCTGACGGGGCGGCCGGCCTGCCGGTTCAATCCGGCCGAAGAATGCGCATCAGCGTGTCGATGTTGAAATCGATACGCTCCTGAAGCGCGGCCGGCGAGGTGAATTCCACGCCGTAGATCACTTCGAGCGTGTAGCGATTGGTCAGGTAGTAGTAGCCCACCGAGGCGATCGTCAGGTAGAGCTGGCGCGCATCCACGCCGGCCCGGAACTCGCCGCTGGCGACGCCGCGATCGAGAATGCGCTGCACCATGTCGAGAAAGCCCACGTGCAGTTCCGCGAACAAGGCGGACTGCTTCACATGGCGCGCGCGATGCAGGTTCTCGCTGTTCACGAGCGACATGAATTCGGGGTGCTTCAGATAGTGCTCCCAGGTAAAGCGCATCAGCTTGCAGATCGCTTCGACCGGGGGAAGATCATCGAGGCCGAGGTTGCGCTCGGCGGTACGCACCTGCGTGTACGCCTCCTCGAGCACCACCTGGAACAACTTCTCCTTGCCCTCGAAATACTCGTAGATCATCCGCTTGTTGACCTCGGCCTTCTCCGCGATGGAATCGATGCGGGCGCCGCCGAGGCCGACCTTCGAGAACTCCTCCTTCGCGGCCGCGACGATGCGGGCCTGCGTCTGCGCGGGGTCGCGCGCGCGCTTGGCAGACGCTGACGGGGACGTCGAGTCTTTGGAAGTCGGCATGGTGGTGGGTGTCGGCAAAACCTCCATTATCGGGGCTGGAAGGCAAACCGTCATGGTTGGCCTGCCTGGCCTGCATTGCCCATCCGCTGCCGGTATGCCCGGCATTCCGCCTCGCTCATCGTAAACCCGCGTTCGCACGATTCGGCTTGAACCGTTTCGTTACGTATGCCAACATTTCTCTCAAGTAACGAACTGGTTCGGTACTGAGTCGAACCGGTCAATCGAATGGAGAGATAGGACGTGACGAAATGGACAGGCATAGAGGCGGCCGTCGCGCAGATTCATGACGGCGCGACGATCGCGATCACCGGGTCGGGCGGCGGCCTGCTCGAAGCGGACGCGTTGTTTTCGGCGATCCTGCGGCGGTTCCGTGAAACGGGCAGCCCGCGCGACCTGACGATCGTGCACGCGCTCGGCCTCGGCGACGGGCAGGGCAGCGGCCTGGGCCGGTTCGCGCACGAAGGGCTGGTGAAGCGCGTGATCGGCGGCCACTGGGTCTGGTCGAAGGACATGCAGCGGCTCGCCGAAGCCGGCCTGATCGAGGGCTACAGCTTTCCGGGCGGCGTGATCGCCACGCTGTTCCGCGAGATCGGGGCCGGCCGGCCGGGCGTCATCACGCGGGTGGGCTTGCGCACCTTCGTCGATCCGCGCATCGGCGGCGGCAAGATGAACGCGGCGACCACCGAGGATCTGGTCGAACTGATCGAGATCGACGGCGAGGAATACCTGCGCTTCCGTCCGTTCAAGATCGATTTCGCGCTGGTGATGGGCTCGTCGGCGGACGATCGCGGCAACCTGACGGTGCGCCACGAGCCCGCCGATCTCGACATCTTCGCGGTGGCCCTGGCGGCGCACAACTCGGGCGGCAAGGTCATCGCCCAGGTCAAGCGCCGCGACGTGGCGCCGGTGCCGGCGCGGCTGGTGCGGGTGCCCGGCGTGATGGTGGACATGACGGTGGAAGTGGCGGCGCAACGCCAATGCGCGATCGCCGACTACGACCCGTCGATCAGCGGCGAGGCGCGCACCGATGCCTTGCCCGCGCCCGAGATGCCCGACGGCCTGCGCCTGATGGTGGCCGAACGCGCGGCGCGAGAGCTGGGCCACGGCCAGTCGGTGAATTTCGGTTTCGGCATTCCGGGGGCGATTCCGGCGATCCTGGCCGCGCACGGGCGGGCCAACGACTACTGGGGCTCGGTCGAACAGGGCATCCACAACGGCACGATGCTCGACGGGGCGATGTTCGGCGCGGCCCGCAATGCCGATGCGATCGTGCCCATGGTCGATCAGTTCGACTTCTACAGCGGCGGCGGCATCGACGTGACGTTTCTCGGCATGGGCGAGATGGACGAGGATGGCAACGTCAACGTGTCGATGCTCGGCAGCACGGTGGTCGGCCCGGGCGGGTTCATGGACATCACGCAAGGCGCTCGCAAGATCGTGTTCTGCGGGGCGTTCGAGGCCAAGGGGCTCGACGTGCGGCGCGGTGCCGGCGGCGCGCTGGAGATCCTCGCGCCGGGCGCGGTGCCGAAGCTGGTCAGGGCGGTGCGCCACGTGACGTTCAGCGGCACGCAGGCGCGCCTGGACGGCAAGGAGGTGCTGTACGTGACCGAGCGCGCGGTGTTCCGGCTCGACCCGGACGGCGTGCGCCTGATCGAACTGGCCGACGGCGCGGACCTGGAGCGCGACGTGCTGGCGCGCATGGGTTTTCGTCCGCTGCTGAGCGAGGCGCTGGGCTCGGCCGAGGGCCGCGCGGGCGTGACGCGAGCCGCTCAACCTGCCTGATCCGGCGCTCGCCGAAGATTCGTTTTCATCCTATTAATCAGGATTGCTATGCAAGACGACGACATCCGATTCGCGATCGACGACGATCGGATCGCGACGATCACGCTCAACCGGGTGCACAAGCACAACGCGTTGACGCTCGGCATGCTCGATGCGATCGACCGCGCGCTCGCGACGCTCGAAACCGAGCCGGTGCGTGCGTTGCTGTTGCGCTCCGCGAGCGAGCGGTTCTTTTGCGCCGGCGCCGATATTCGCGAGTGGGGCGACATCGATCCCGCCGCGATGGGCACCCGCTTCATCCGCGCCGGCAACCGCGTGTTCCGGCGCATCGCGGAACTCGACGTGCCGAGCATCGCGGTGTTGAACGGCAGCGCGCTCGGCGGCGGGCTCGAATTGGCGCTCGCCTGCGACCTGCGTTACGCGGCGGCTTCGGCTCGCCTCGGCTTTCCCGAAGCGGCCGTGGGCGCGATCCCGGGCTGGCTCGGCGGCACTCGCCTGGCGGCCTTGGCGGGCGTGGGCAGGGCGCGCGAGATGGTGCTGCTCGGCGAGAGCATCGATGCCGCGCGGGCGGCGCAATGGGGCATCGTCAACGACACCGTGCCGGACGCCGAGCTCGACGCGCGCGTCGCGGCCGTGTGCGCCACGTTGCGCACGCGCTCGCCGGTCTCGCAATCGGTGGCGAAGCGGGTGTTGCGCGCGGGCGCGCAAGCGGACGGCGGCGCGGACGTGCTGCACGAACTCGCGGCATCGGCCTGCAAGGCCACTCCCGACGCCGTGGAAGGCGTGGTCGCGTTTCGCGAGAAGCGCGCGGCGCGGTTCGATTAAGCGGCACGCGCGACAGGAGCCAGACATGTCATTCGAATCATCGGGCGCGATCGACGGCGACACGCGCTGGGTCGCCATCGTCGCGGACCCGGTCTCACAGGTGCAGTCGCCGCAACTGTTCAACGCGCATTTCGCGCGGCACGGTATTCATGCCGTGCTGGTGCCGGCCCATGTCCATCCGGACGAACTCGGCGTGGCGCTCGACGGCCTGCGGGCGATCCGCAATCTGGCCGGCGTGGTGGTAACCGTGCCGCACAAGATCGAGGCCGCTCGCTGGGTCGCGCAATTGACGCCACGCGCCCGCGCCATCGGCTCGATCAATTGCCTCCGGCGGACCGGCGACGGCGGCTGGGAAGGCGACAACTTCGATGGAGAGGGCTTCGTCGCCGGGCTCGCCGCGCAGCGCCACGAGGTCGCCGGGACGCGCGCGCTGCTGGTTGGCGCGGCGGGCGGCACGGGCATCGCGCTGGCCGATGCGCTGGCGCAGCGCGGCGCGGCTGAGATCGATTTGTTCGATATCCGAAGCGATGCGGCGGATGCGCTGGCGCGCCGTCTGGCCGAGCGCTATCCGCAGGTTGCGTTCGCGGTGGGCGAGCCGGTGGCCGACGCGGCGCATCGGCTGGTGATCAACGCCTCGCCGGTCGGCATGCGCGCCGGGGATGGCGTGCCGATCGACCTGTCGGCCGCGGCGCCCGACACGCTCGTCGCGGATCTGATCATGAAACCGGCGCGCACGCCGTTGCTCGCCGCCGCCGAGGCGCGCGGCCTGCGCACGCATGCGGGGCGGCATTTGCTAGAACAGGCGGTGGCGCCGATGGCCGACTGGCTCGGCTTGATCGCGCGCGAGGCCGCCTGAGTTCACCCGAAGCCGGCGCGACCGGACACGTTTCACACCAGGACATATCAAGAGGACAAGAGGAGACATGCAATGAAGGAAGTCAGCTATCGATGGAAGATCTGCCTGCTGCTGTTCGCGGCGATGACGATCAATTATCTCGACCGGCAGGTGCTCGGGATTCTGAAGCCGGATCTGGCGCTGCGTTTCAACTGGAGCGAGACGCAATACAGCCACGTGGTGGTGGTGTTCGCGATGAGCTACGGCGTCGGCATGTTGCTGGTCGGCAAGCTGATCGACCGGATCGGCGTCAAGCGCGGTTATGGCTTGTCCGTGCTGGTGTGGAGCGTCGCGTCGTGCGCGCATGCGCTGGTCACCACCACCGTGGGCTTCGCCTGGGTGCGCGCGTTGCTCGGCCTGTCCGAATCGGGCAGCTTTCCGTCGGCGGTCAAGGCGGTGTCGGAGTGGTTCCCGCGCAGGGAGCAGGCGCTCGCGGTGGGCATCGTGACGGCCGGCACCAGCATCGGCGCGGTCGCGGCCCCGGCGCTGGTGCCGTGGCTCGCGGTGGCTTACGGGTGGCAGGCGGCGTTCGTGATCACCGGCCTGACCGGCTTCGTCTGGCTGGCGTTCTGGCAGTTTCGCTACGCGTCGCCCGGCACGCATCCGAAGGTCGGCGCGCGCGAGCTGGCGCTGATCGGCGCCGATCGTGCCGCCGCCGGCCAGCCGGCTCCGCAGGCGGGTTGGGGCGAACTGTTCCGGCTGCGCGAAACGTGGACGATCTTCATCGGCAAGGGGCTGACCGATCCGATCTGGTGGTTCCTGCTGTTCTGGCTGCCGTCGTATTTCAGCGAGCGCTTTCATCTCGACCTGCGCAATCTCGGCCTGCCGCTCGTGATCGTGTATGTCTCGACGTCGATCGGCAGCATTGCCGGCGGCTGGCTGTCGTCCATGCTGATCGCGCGCGGCTGGCCGATCGGCAAGGCGCGGCCGTTCACCATGCTGTGCCTGGCGTTGCTGGTGGTGCCGATGGTGTTCGCGCCGTGGATCGACAACATGTGGGTGATGGTCGGGCTGTTGAGCTTGTCGGTCGCGGCTCACCAGGGCTGGTCCGCCAACATGTTCACGCTGGCCTCCGACATGTTCCCGAAGGAGCAGGTCGCCTCCGTTACCGGCATCGGCGGCCTCGGCAGCGCGATCGGCGCATCGATCTTTCCGCTGTTCGTGGGCGCCTTGCTCGATCACTTCCGGCTGCTCGGCAATATCAACGGCGGTTACAACGTGCTGTTCACGATCTGCGGCCTGGCCTATGTCGTGACGTGGGTGCTGATGCGCTTTATCCGGCCGTCCCGCACGCGCGCCACGGCCGGCGAATCGCAGGCGGTCGGCGCATGAGCGCGCCGCACGACATGGGCGGTGCGGGCGCGCTCCCGGCTGCCACGACGCGCCGCCCGGTGGCGGTCGTGACGGGCGCGCGGCGCGGCATCGGCCGCAGCGTGGTGCTCGCGCTGGCCCGGGCGGGTTTCGATATCGCGGCGACCGATGCGGCGGCGTCCGACGAACTCGATGCGACCTGCGCGGCGGCCCGCGCCGCCGGTGCGCGATGCAAGCCATGGGTGTCCGATCTCGCGGCCATCGAGGCGCACGACGCGTTGCTCGCGGCCGTCGAGCAGCAGCTCGGCCCGATCGACTGCCTCGTCAACAACGCCGGCGTGTCGGTGCTGTCGCGCGGTGATCTGCTCGACGTGACGCCGGCCAGCTACGACCGTTGCGCCGGCATCAATACGCGCGGCACGTTCTTCCTGATGCAGGCGTTCGGCCGGCGTATTGCGGCGGCGGCAGCCGCGCAGGGCGGCGCGGCGAGCGCGCCCCCGAGCCGTTCGATCGTCACGATCACGTCGTCGAATGCCGTGGCGGCGTCGGTGGCGCGCGGCGAGTACTGCGTGTCGAAGGCGGGGCTGTCGATGGCGACCACGCTGTTCTCGCTGCGCCTGGCCGAGTACGGCGTGGCCGTGTACGAAATCCAGCCCGGCCTGATCGCCACGGAAATGACGGCACCGTCGAGCGCGCGCTACGACACGCTGCTCGACGGCGGCGGCACGGCGATCCGCCGCTGGGGCACGCCGGATGAAGTGGCGCGGGTGGTGGCCACCTGCGCCACCGGCGGCCTGCCCTATAGCGCCGGCCAGGCGATTCGCGTCGATGGCGGGCTTCTCGTTCAAAAATTCTGAATCCGATCATGCATATCAAGCTTCCCGGCCGCTCCGGCGGCATCGACACCTACACCGTGCGCGGCACGCCGCTGCCCGTCGTGGCGCCGTCCGCGCCGTTCAACCGGATCGCCTATTCGGCCGCCCACGTGGTGGCCGATCCGCTCGCGAGCGGCGAACTGAACGAGCCGGCCGCCATCGACTGGGCGCGCACGCTCGACTACCGGCGCTACCTGATCGGGCAGGGGCTAGGCATTGCCGAGGCGATGGACACCGCGCAGCGCGGCATGGGGCTGTCGTGGCCGCTGTCGCTCGAGTTGATCGCGCGTACGCTCGACGCCACGCGCGACCTGCCCGGCGCGCGTGTGGCGTCCGGCTGCGGCACCGACCATCTCGATCCGGGCGCGGCGCGCGACTGCGACGACGTGGTGCGCGCCTACGCCGAGCAGATCGAGGCCGTGCAGCGTGTGGGCGGCCGCATCATCCTGATGGCGAGCCGCGCGCTGGCCCGCGTCGCGACCTCGCCGGACGATTACGTGCGCGTCTACGCCAAGGTGCTGTCGATGTGCGACCAGCCGGTGATCCTGCATTGGCTCGGCGAGGCGTTCGATCCCGCGCTGGCCGGTTACTGGGGGCATGACGGTTTCGCCGAGGCGGCGGACGTGTGCGCGTCGATCATCGAGGCGCACGCCGGCCGGATCGACGGCATCAAGATCTCGTTGCTCGACGCCGGCAAGGAGATCGCATTCCGGCGTCGCTTGCCGGCCTCGGTGCGGATGTACACCGGTGACGATTTCCATTACCCGGAGCTGATTGCCGGCGACGAGGCGGGTTATTCGCATGCGCTGCTCGGCGTGTTCGATGCGATCGCGCCGGCCGCCTCGCAGGCGCTGGCGGCGCTTGCCGCCGGGCAGCTCGATCGCTATCACGCGTTGCTCGCGCCGACGGTGCCGCTGTCGCGGCACATCTTTCGCGCGCCCACCCAGTTCTATAAAACCGGCGTGGTGTTTCTCGCCTATCTGAACGGCTTCCAGCCTCATGCCTACATGCTCGGCGGCCATCACGGCATGCGTCCGCCGCGCTATCTGGCCGACGTGTTCCGGCTGGCCGATCAGGCGAACCTGCTGCGGGACCCCGAACTGGCCGTCGACCGCATGCGCGGCACGATGGCGACGTTCGGGATCGCATGACGATGCGCGCGGGCGGGGCGACCCTGCAGCCCTTGACGCTCGATCGTTGCTCGATCAATACGGCCACGCTGGGGCACCGCGAGCCGCTTGCCGTGACGATCGATCGGATCGCGCGCGCGGGCTTCGGCGGCATCGCGCCCTGGCGGCATGAGCTCGACGCCGCGCACGCCCCGGCCATCGCGGCCCAGATTCGTGCGCTGGGCCTGGTGGTGACCGGCTATTGCCGCTCGACGTACTTTCCCGCCGCCACCGAAGCCGAGCGGCGCGCGAACATCGAGGCGAACCGGCGCGCGCTGGATCAGGCCGCGTTGCTGGAGGCTCATTGCTTCGTGCTGGTGGTGGGCGGCCTGGGCGAGACGGGGCGGGACCTGGCCGGCGCACGATCGCAAGTGCGCGACGGCATCGCCAGCCTGCTCGATCACGCGCAACAGGCGGGCGTGCCGCTCGCGATCGAGCCGTTGCATCCGATGTATGCGGCCGACAGGTCGGTGGTCAACACGCTCGCGCAGGCGCTGTCGATCTGCCGGGAACTGGAGCCGGAAGGGGCGCGCTGGCTGGGCGTCGCGGCCGACATCTATCACTGCTGGTGGGACCCGATGCTGGAGGCCTCGATCGACGAAGCGGGGGCGGCGGGGCGCTTGCTGGCGTTCCACCTGAGCGATTGGCTGCGCGACACGCGCGACATGCTGCTGGACCGCGGCATGATGGGCGACGGCGTGGTCGATCTGGCAGGAATCCGGCGCCACGTCGAGGCGGCCGGTTATCGGGGGCTCGCCGAAGTGGAAATCTTCTCTCGCGACCGATGGTGGCGGCAGGCGCCCGACGACGTGCTGCGGCGATGTGCCGATGCGCTCGTCAGCGTGTGCTGACTGACTGGCACGATCGATTCGGCCCCGACCGGTGTGAGTCTGGCGACGTGGTTCGCCAGATCCGCTACGATGCACACGCTCCGCCGTCACGCATCGATCCATCGTCGCCGAATCCCATGTCCCTCGCATCCGTGGTGCTGCATCAGGTCCTTCCGGTCGCCGCCGTCGCGATGGTGGTGATCGGCTGCCTCTCGCTCCTGCTGTATCAGCTTCGGACCGGCGTCCCGCCGCTGTCGTCGAGCGCGCGGGCGGCCGAGGATGTGGTCGCGCTGCTCAGGCAAGCCGGTCTGGCCGACGGCGCCGTGGTGTACGAACTCGGTTCCGGATGGGGTTCCCTGGCGATCGCGCTGGCCAACGCATTTCCCCATGCCGAGATTCGCGGGATCGAGATTTCGCCGTTGCCGTATTGGGTGTCGCGGGTTCGTGCCCGGAACCTGACGAACCTGACGTTTCGGCGTGCCAACTTTCTCGAATGCGATCTGACCGAGGCGCACGCGGTGACGTGCTATCTGATGATCAAGCCGATGCGGGCGATCGCCGAGCTGCTCGATCGGAGCGTCAGGCCGGGCACGCCGGTGGTGTCGCTGTCGTTCTGGTTTCGTGACCGGCAGGTGGCGACATCGTTGCAGCGCGCCGGCCCGCTCAGTTCGTCGGCGCTGTATTACTGGCCCGCGCGACGCGAAGCCGCGGCGGGCGAGCCGGCCCAGAGGCTTTGATACAAAAGTTATTGGCGGCCCGTGATCGAGTCGTGCCGCGTGGCTCTCGAACCGCCGCACAGGCGCATGCGCAGCGTGCCGCAGCCCGATCGTCGATCATTTCAGGCCGCCCATCTTCGGGCGAATGCTTGCCCGGTGAGCACCGCAGTTCGAAATAAATTCCCGGCCTCGCGCCGTTCGCCGCGAACAAGCGGTGTATGATGGGTCACGTTTCCAGGCCACACCTTCCCTCCCGGCCGATTTGCCCCGACGTGCGTTACCTTCACTCGGGGCTCTTTCGTCGATTGTTCGACGTCCTATCTATCGAAAATTCCGAATCCGCTCCATTCGGAACATCCTTCTCACTTCACGGCATTGGTTACTGCTGTTCGCCAGGAGGCGATCATGAGCATGCATTGGTATCGCGGGTTTGAAATCTATCCGCTGGTTTACCCCCATACGGCGTCGTCGCCGGGTTCCGGGCGCAATTACGACGATGGCTTTTCCGCCGCCGTCAAAATCTGCCGGTACGGCCCCGTTGCGACCTACAGCGACACGTTCAAGCTGCACGAGACGCTGCCGTTCACGACCGCAGGCGAAGCGCGCCGCGCGTCGCTCAAGTTTGCGGAAGGTGTCATCGATAAAAATGGCGGTGAAAATTGGATGTTGGCATGAGTGTGGTTCGTTCCCTCCCGCGCGCTCGCGCTGCATCGCTGAAACGCAACGCTTCCATGCGGGGGCGCCATGACTAAAGTCGTGCTCAAGGTCGACGAACCGATCGAAGTGGCGCTGCGTCGGTTTCGAAGGGAAATCCAGAGAACGGGTTTGATTCAGGAGCTTCGGGATCGCTGCGCGTACGAGAAGCCGACCACGGAACGCAAGCGCAAATCCGCCAGCGCGGTGTCCCGGCAACGGGCTCGAATCAAGCGTGCCATGCCGCCTCGGAAGCTGTATTGAGGAGCGGAATATGGAAGTGACGCACCTTGCAGGCAGGACGTGTTTCGCAATGACAGGTTGCGAGGTGGACTTCAATCAGGACACCCACATGTTGACCCTGCTGCCGACCTACTATGCGTTCGGCTGCGAGTATTCCAACCGCGGATTCACGCTCGGTCGGGAGGATGCGTTCAAGCTGATTGCCGCGATCGAAAAGGCAATGAGCACCACGCCCGATCCGCAAAGCAAGCCGAGCCCGTCCGGCTGATTGGTGTCGCGAATCGTCTACCTTCCTGGAGGTGACCACCATGTCGCAGCGTCGAGGCGATCTGTTGGACGGACTACATGAGGCGCGTGCCCTGGCCGGGCACACCGAGCAATGCGTGAGACGGATTCTCGCGTGTGCTTCGCTGCATGACGAGCAGCGTCTGAAAATGGACGCCGTTCTCGATCAGACGATCGAGCAGCAATGGCTGCTGGGTCAGTGCGTCAGGCGGATCAACGACGTGGATGAGGCAGATTACGAGGCCGAGTCGGATACGTCGATCACGCCAGTGGGTGCCTGCGTGGCCGATCAAAAGGGTGCTACCGCCTTGCACAGTTTGCATTGCGCAATGCGTCGGGAAGTCGATATCTACGCCGGCTTGATCGAAACGGCCGAAGGCACCGGCTTGTTCGAAACCAAATGGGTGTGCGAGCGCATCTTGTTGAAAAAAACGACCGTGATTGAATGGCTGGCGGCAGCAGGTCGCCTTGAAACGCCTTCACGGTCACGATGAAGAAATCGATATGAACTATCGCCCTGCCGGAAAGCGTGCGTTCATGAGATATGTCGGCCTGTTGTACTTCCTCGTCATTGCTCAGTTGGCCGCGAAGCAAAAATTGAACATGTGGTTGTCCATTACCCAGCTCGTGGAATTGTTGCGGGAATGGATTGCCCATCAAGGCATGAAATGCGACTGGCGTGATCGAATCTGTTTGATCCACGCATCGTTCCATGTCGCGCATGCCATGCATGCCGCGTATGGTCCGACGTTTGTCGTGTCGTTCCTGTCGACGCGTACGGCGTTCGACGTGCTTCCTGCCGATGCTCGGGAGAACCAGATTCTCCTCAGAGAGGCATGCTCGCGATATCTGAAACACCACGTCCAGATCTAGACTCACTCACTGCACGATGTATTGCCCCCAGTGCGGATAGGCAAGGAAGAAGGCTTCTTCGAGCTGGGCGGTGTACAGAATGGGCAAGCTTGCATCGCTTGCTCCCGAGATCATGAACTCCGGCATGTCTCGTAGAAACATGCCTCGGGTGGCGATCCATTCGGACACGTCGTGATGCAGCGCCGTCAGTGCCGCGCGTGGAATGCTGAATCGGTGTTGAGCCATGGCGACCTCGCGATATTGTGGGTCGGCGTGGTGGCAGATGCGGCGATCCGGGGTGAACGTTCAACAGCAGAACTTTCAGCATACAGCAAAATACCGGCTTGATCGGAGCGGGGAAAGGCCCGTGCGTGTTGCGGCCGCAACGGGCTTCTCTGCGGTGAAACACATCGTTACGGCTGATACACGGCCCGCTCAATTGACGTCGATATCCACTTCGCGCTCGAAGCGTCCGGTTGCCGTCGCCACGACGTAACGCACGCGATCGCGGCCGTGGAAATTGGCATTGGCCTGGTAGTAGATCTGAGTGCCGTAGATTTTTCCGTCTGGGCAGGCGCGCGCGGCTTGCGGGTCCGGCCCGATGAACTGGCCGGCTCGCACGTCGACGCTGCCGTGCTGCGACGTCTCGATCACTTCCACGGCCGGTGTGCCGCCGCTCGTCTTGCACATGTCGTCGAGGTCGGCATGTGCTGCCACCAGGGTCGGGGCGTCGCCGGTAACGCCGCGTCGCACGGCCGGCAGGATCGCGGCATTGCGTGCGTAATCGAAGGGCTGCGCGGCACCGTCGTTGCGGCTGGTGATTGGGCCCGTGGCTGCGATATTGCGTGCGGAATCGACGAGCTGTGCCGTGCCATCGTTGCGGTCGGTGATTCGGCCGGTGACGCCGAGTTGCGTGGCCGGCGGGATCGCGGTATCGGGTGATGAATCGACGGGCTGCGCGGTGCCGTCGTTGCGATCGGTGATGGTGATGCTGCGGGGGTACTTGAAGCCGGCGCCCGTTCCCAGGTCGACAGCCAGCCCGATCAGGCCGCCGATTGCGATATTGCCGAATATCCAGCCGTCCAGGTGCGACTTGGTCGAGGCACTCGCGGCCGTCGCATCGGGTTTCGTGCACGACACCTGCAAACGGCTCATGGAGCGATGCACGACGACGGAACCCGGTGTCGTCGCATACCAGATGCCCTTTGCGTTTTCGAGCTTGCAGGTGGCGCCGGCAATGTCCTGGCCATCGCTCGAACGCATCGTCACGGACACCGGTTGATGGACGCCGTCTACCACGGCGGCGCATCCCGCCGTGAGCAGCGCCACGATCGACACGCCGCACCCCATCCCCAGTCTGGCCTGCTTATTCATTCTTGTCGGTTCTCTTTTCGGATATCGCGTCACATTATTCTGCATCGCGAAGTAAATAATCTTCGTGATTCACTTCGTGCATCTCGGACACGGTTGTTTTATCGACGTTTGCGGGATTATCTTGAGCGAATCGAGCGGCAATCGTTTTTGTTTTGATGGCCGTTATTTTCTTGAAAGAAAATAGGCCGTCGAATAATCGACGGCCTATTTTTTTAAAACGTTTGCGGTTGCGGTGTCGCGTTCAAAACCCCACTTCCCGCTGCAACACCGCCGCCACGAATCGCACGCCGCTGCCGAGATAGCTCTCCCGCCCGGCCCCCAACTGGGCCGTGCCCGGCACTTCGCGCCCGAGCCCCGGCTTGCCGTCGCAGCCGGCGAAGCGCACCTGCCAGGTGGCCTGCAACGGCACGATCTGATGCGTCTTCGGATCCTGCTCGGCCGGAATCGGCCCGCCGTAGGTGCTGGCCACGGTCGGCTCGTCGAGCGTGGCCACGTTGACCTTGTCGATCGCCTCGATCCGGCAGCGGCGCGCGGCCAGTTCGGGCAGGTTGGCGACGAACGTCGCCGTCTGCCCGGCTTGCAGCCGCGTCACGTCGTGCTCGTCGACGTACGCGTCGCCCTTCACGGCGCCAGGCGCCACGATGTCGTACAGCCGCTCGCCGCGCGGCAGCCAGGTGCCGGCCGCCTGTGCGTCGTCGTTGGCCTGCACGGTGCCGTCGAACGGCGCGCGAATCGTCAGTTGCGCGATCTCCGCGCGCAAGCCTTCCACCGTCTGCCGCGTCGAATCCCAGTGCTTCACGAGCGCGGTGCCTTGCTGCTGCAAACGGTCGTCGAACGATTGCTGGTCGACTTCCCAGTGCAACCGCGCTTCCTCGGCCGTCGCGGCGGCCAGTTTCGCTTCCAGATCGGGCGAGACGAGCACGGCCAGCGTCTCGCCGGCCTTCACGCGCTGCCCGTCGCGGGCGGGCGGGGGCGTCTCGGCCAGATAGCCGGGCTCGACGGTGTACAGCCCCTGCGCACGCTCGGGCGCCAGCACGGCGGGCGCGCTCACGCCGGCATGCCACGGCAGCACGAAGAACGCCACCAGCGCGACGCCGATCAAGGCGCTGCGCCGCGTTTCGCGGCACCAGCGCAGTTCGTCGCGGCGCTGCCAGCTGTGCTGCGCCTCGCGCCACACGGGCCGCGCGATGAACCAGCCGAACTCGATGCAGAACAGCAGCATGCCGAGCACCTTGAAGAACGCGTGGTAGATCACCAGCGCGATCGACATGAACACGACCAGCCGATACAGCCAGGTGGCGAACGAGAAGCCGATCAGGAAGCGCCGCCGCTGCGCGCTGCACGGCTCGGGCTGCGGATCGCCGAACCCGAACAGCCGTTCGCGCATCCACCAGCGGCCGATCGCGAACGCGCGGTCGTGCAGGTTCGGCATGTCGAGCCAGTCGGACAGCAGGAAATAGCCGTCGAAACGCATGAACGGGCTGGCGTTGATGCCGAGCGTGGCTACCCAGGTGGTGGTGGCGAGCAGGAACGCGCCGGCGCGCAGCGGCCCGTCGGGCAACAGGCTCCACGCGAGCGTCGCGAACGCGGCGAGCGCCAGTTCGCTGAGCATGCCGGCCGCGCCGATCCGCAGCCGTTCGCGGCGATCCTGCACCTTCCACGCCTCGGTGGTGTCGGTGTAGAGCACCGGCACCATCACCAGCAGCGCCACGCCCATGGTCGGCACGCGGCAGCCGTTGCGCTGCGCGGTGTAGGCGTGCCCGAACTCGTGCAGCACCTTGGCGAAGCCGAGCGCGATGCCCACCCCGACCAGCCCGCGCCAGTCGGCGTAACCGTGGAAGGTATGCAGGAATTCGTCCCAGCGCCGCGACACGAGAAACAGCCCGAGCAGCGCGACGGCGGCCACGCCGTACCAGAACGCGGGCTTGAACGCGAACGCCACGTAGCGCGCGGTGGCGCGCAGGAACGGCATCGGATGCCACAGCGGAATCCGGATCATCAGGTAATGCTTGAGCAGCCACATCGCGCGCGACACATGATGCGCGGCTTCGTGCTGTTCGAGGCGGGCGGTGTCGGCCGCGCTGGCGCTGACCAGCAGGTTCTGCTGGCGCAGCATGCGCAGCAGCGCTTCCAGATCGTCGAGCGAGACGGTCAGCGTGGTATCGCGGTTGACGGCTTCGACGATCGCGTGCGGATCGTCGAGCGGCCAGCGCGACAGCAGTTCGAACGCGGGCCAGCCGATCTGGAAGAAGCGGTTGGCGGCGGGGTCGTGCAGCATCCAGGTGGGCGAACCCTCGGGCGTGGCGGCGCCGGGCGAGAGCGTCAGTTCCTGGCGCAGCGGAGGAAGTCGGGACATGGTACGGATTCCCGACTTACCAGCCGAGCCACTGGCGAGCCAGCGTCAACGGACGGCGCAGCACGTAATAGATCGCCGGCACCCACGGCCCGCGGATCCGCGCGGTGCCCATCGCGCCGAGCGGCGCATGGGCGTCGCCGGCGTCGAGGGTGGCGCGCACGCGATAGGCGAGCACGCCGTCGGGCGTCGGCTCGGCGCGCCAGGCCACCGAGTCGATGCGCGCGTCGTAGCTCGACAGCGGCGAGCTCTTCGGATACAGCGTGAGCACGGTGCCCGGCTTGATGTCGATGTTGTCGGCCACCGGCAGCCACGCGGTCACTTCCACGTGGTCGGGGTCGGCCAGCACGAGGATCTTCTCGCCGACGGCGACGGCCTTGCCGGTCCATTCGTTCGGATCGCTGAAGATCGCCACGCCGGCGCGCTGCGCGCTGACGCTCACGCGCGCGAGCTGGCGCGCGGTGTAGTCGAGTTCGACGCGGCTCTGATCGAGCTTGCCCTGGCGCTCGGCCATGTCGAGGCGGGTCTTGTCGTCGGTCACGGCAAGCTGGGCGGTCTGGCGGAATTCTTCCTGCGCGGTATCGAAATCCTTGCGCGCCACGGCGTAGCGCGATTGCAGCGTGGTGGCGTCGAGGCCGAGCAGCGGCGTGCCTTTCTCTACCGGCTGGTTCGGCCGCACGTAGAGATGATCGATCACGCCGTCGAGCGGCGCGCGCACCACGAACGGATCTTTCGGCGTGACCTCGGCCGGCGCGAGCACCGTGAGCCGCACCGGGATCACGCACAGCACGGCCAGGCCGATCAGCACGCGGCGCTGCTGGCGGCCGGGCTTGAGCACGACGCGCGCGCGTTCGCGCCAGGTGGCGCGCGGGGCGAACGATTCGAAGGCATGCGCCCAGACCTGGCCGAGCTCGGTCAGCAGGGCGGTGTCGGTGGCGGTCCAGGCGTCGTCGCGTGCGAACACCACGCCGCCCACGGCGCGGCCGCCGCGGTCGGTCAGCGGCAGCCAGGCGCCATGCGCCGGCCACCACGCACTCCATTCGTCGGCCACGTGCTGCGCATCGGCCTGCAGATCGGCGGCAGTGAAGGTGCGCACGCGCGGGCGCGCGGGCAGCACGGGCGCGCCCGCGCCTTCCACGCGGGCGCCGGCGGCTTCGGGCGGCGCGCTCTGCAGGCCGCGCGCGAGCGCCTTGCACAACTGGCCGAGCCACTGCACGTAGGGCGCGTTCGGGTCGCTTTGCGGCAAGCCCGAGACGGCGGCGACATGACCGGGCGTGTCGCCGCGCCACCAGGCGGCCTGCCGATACGGCACCAGCGCCAGCGTCTCGTTGACGATCGTGAAGCCGAGCGTGGTCTCGGTCGCCGCGGCGCGCGTGCGCGCCGACAATTGCCAGAGCAGCGCGAGCTGCTGGCCGTCGATGCGAACCTGCGCCGCATCGTCCGCCATCCGTGTTGCCGTCATGCCGTCACCGCGCGAAAGTAGCCCAGCCGCTCATCCCGGGCAGCAGTTCCGGCGCGCCCGAATCGAGCGCGGCGGTCACGTCCACCGTCTGCGTGACGGGATCGACGCGTGCGCCGATCCGCGCCACCTTGGCAGGGTAGGTCTTGCCGACTTCGTCCACCTGCACGCTCAGTGCGTGGCCCGGCTTGAGCCAGGCCAGCCACTTCGACGGCACGATCATCTTCAGTTCGAGATGGCTGGTGTCGACGATCGTCAGCAGCGGCTTGCCCGGTTCGGCGAACTGCTGCGGCGAGGCGCTGCGCTTGGAGACGCGGCCGTCGAACGGCGCGGCGATCGCGCACTTGCGCACGGTGGCCGACATGTAGGCCACGTCGGCGGCGCTGGCCTTCTGCTTGGCCTGCGCCTGCTGCACTTCGAGCTGGCCGATCGAATGCAGCGCGAGCAGCTTGCGGTTGGTGTCGAGCAGGTCGCGCGCGCCGTCGGCATCGGCCTGGGCCTTGTGCAATTGCGCGTTGTACAGCGAGCAGTCGAGCGTGACGAGCGTCTGCCCGGCGCGGAACGCATCGCCGTCGCGGAACGGCAGCGAGGCGATCTTCGCGGAGATTTCGCTCGACACGTCCACCTGGTCGCGCGAGACGAGCTGGATGCGGATGCGCGAATCGGCGTTGCCGGCGGCGGGGGCCGCCGGCGCTGCGGGTGCGGAAACCGGCGCGGCAACCGGCGCGGGGGCCGGCTGCGCGGGCGGCGCCGCCAGGACGAACTGTGATGCCGCGAGCAGCGCGGCTGCGCCGGCTGCCCGGTAGTGCCGGAACTGCGTCATTTCTGTACGGCTCCTGCGTCGAGCGCGGCGGCTGCGGTGAGCGTCGGGCCCGGTTTGGCCGGCACGGCGGCGGCCAGGTCGCCGCCTTGCGCCATCACGTCCCAGCGTTGCTGGGCTTCGACGATCGATTTCTGGATCGAGGCGAGATCCTGGCCGTTCAGCTTGTCGCTGACCGGGTCGAGGCCGAGCGTCGCGAGCATCTGGCCGTAGGCGCTTTCGAGTTCGCCGTAGCTCTGATACAGGCGCAGCTCCGACATCATCGCCTGCGTGGCGATGCGGATTTCCTCGAGCTTGCCCTGCGCGTTGGCGACGGTGGCGTTGTGCGTGTGTTCGAGGATCTGGCCGTCGACATCGTTCATCTGCTTGAACAGATCGAACTGGCGCGTCTTGGCGGCCAGTTCGCTGCGCGCGACGTGCACCTGCGTGAGCACCGCCATGTTCAGCGCCATGCGCTGCATCTTGGCCACGTCGAGCTGGGCCTGGGCCGTGCCGCGGATGTTGCGCACGTTCAGCAGGTTCAGCAGGTTCCAGCTCACGCTGATGCCGGCCGCGCGCCATGCGTTGTAGACGAGGAAGCTGTTGCTGTCGTAGTGCGCGCCGAGGCTGAACTCGATCCCCGGCAGCAGCTTGGCCATCGCCTTGTGGGTTTCGTTGACGCTGATGCGCTCGTTGTAGCTGGCTTCGACCAGTTCCGGGCGGCGTTGCAGCGCCACGTCTTCCATCTTCGGCATGGCCATGTCGAAGGTCGGCACCTTGAAATCGTTGCCGGCGGCCAGCGTGAAGTCCTTGCCCGGCTCCAGGTTCATCAGCGAGGCCAGACGCGGCTTGGCTTCCTCCAACTGGTCGCGCACGGCTTCGAGCTGGCGCATCAGGTCGAGCAGCGCGTGCTGGTAGTTCAGCGTCTCGATCGGCGAGCGCAGGCCTTGCGCCTGCGTCTTGCGCGAATCGTCGAGCGCCGAGCCGGCCTGGTCGAGCAGCGGGCCGATGCGGTCATGCAGGCGCTGCGCGCCGGCCGCTTGCCAATAGGCCTCGCGCACCTGCTGCATCATCAGTTGCACGACCTTGCGGCGGCGCTGTTCGAGCACCAGCACGCGGTCGGCCTGTTCCTTGGCCTCGAAGTAGCTGACGCCGAAATCGAGGATGTTCCAGGACAGGTTCAGGTCGGCCGTGCGGCTGTTCTTGTCGGTCGAGTACGACGGAATCAACGACTGGTCGCGCGTGTACAGACCTTCGGACGACGAAGCGAGTTCGTGGTTGCGGTTCGTGTAGCCGGCCGCAGCGGTCAGCTTCGGCAGCAGGTCGAAGTTCGACAGGTCGAGCTGACGCTGGGCCAGCGCCTCTTCCATCATCTTCAGGCGATGGTCGAGGTTGTAGCGGATCGCACGGGCCATCGCCTCGTCGAGCGTGATCGGGCCGTTCACCGCCTGCTGGTTCGAGAACATCGCCACGCGGTCGGTGCGGGCCGTGTCGGCGCGCTCGGCATCGGTGAACGGGGCCGGCTTGATGGCACAGCCGGACAGCCAGACGACGGCGAGGGCGGCCGCGAGCAGGGCGGGACGCGGTGCGCGTCCCCGGAGCGTCTTGTTTTTCACGTCGGCGGGTCTCTTCGAAAAATGGGCGAGTGGATTGGCGAAAGCGGTTTTCATGAGCGGCGTTCCCCGTTGATGGCGGCGGCTTGACGGTCGGTCGACACGGTGTCCTGGTGCGTGACGTGCAGCGAAGCGAGTGCATTCGCGAACTGCGCGGCGAGCGATGCCTTGGCGGCCGGCAGCGCGGCATGCGGAGCGGCCGGAGGGTGGGCCGGCTGATGGGCCGGGCCATGCGCGGGGGCCTTGGCGGCCGCGCCGTGCGCGTCGAGACGCATCACGACTTCGCGGCGCACCAGGTTGCCGGCGGCGTCGTGCTGGATCAGCGTCACGCGCACTTCGTGCACGCCGGCCGGCGGCGTGCCGCTCAGCACGCCGGTGGCGGCGTCGTAGTGCAGCCAGGCCGGCAGCGGCGCGCCGTTGGCGAGCGTGACGGCGGTGTCGTCCGGGTTCGGCGCGGCGGCGGCGTTCGGCGCATGCAGCAGCGGCTTGACGTTGAGCGCGAAGCCCTGGCCTGACTGATGCAGCGGGTGGACATCCACGGCCGGCAGCAGGTGCGCGGCCGACGGCGTGGCGTCGAGGCTGGCCGGCACGAGCGAATCGAGCGGCTGGACGAAGGTGTCGCCGAGCGAGTTCGAGCGCGCGTCGTGGGTGGCGAACGTGAAGGTCTGGCGCGGCGTGATGGCGCCGACGTCGCGGCCGAGGCCGTTGGCGTCCGCGTTGAACGCGTCGAGCACGATCAACCCGTTCGACACGCCGTCGGAGCTGCCGAGCGTGTTGGCGGCGAGCAGCGGCGCGGCGCGCAGCAGGTCGGTGGTGACGGCCCTGCCACGCTCGAGCGTCTTCACGGCCGGCGTCAGCACCCACTGCGGCAGGATCGCCGTGCCGACCTGGGCCGGCACGCCGACGATCTGCAGCGTGCGCGTGAGCGGGGCGCTGCTCTTGGTGCCGTCGCTGATCGAGAACACGATGGTGCGCGTGCCGTCGGCGCGCTCGGCCTGCGTGTCGGTGTAGCCGACCGCGGTGAGCGCGGCCTGCCATTGCGCGACGGTGGCCGTGCCGCTGGCCGAGACCAGCGTGAGCGTGCCGGTGGCGGCGTTGAAGCTGGCCTGGATGTCGCCGGTGGCCGCGCTCGGCACGAAGCTCAGCACGTCGTGGCGAGCGTCGAAGCTGCCGCCGAACGACACCGTGGCGCTGGTCGGCGGGCTGCCGTTACGGTCCGTCAGCGTGATGCCGGTGCCGACCGCGACCGTCGAGGTGGTCTTGCCGTCGGCGGTGTAGCTCAGTTGCGTGTCGTCGGCGCCGAGCACCGGCGTCTGGTGCGTGGCCGTGACCGTCACCGTGCGCGTGATCGGCGCGCTGGTCTTGACGCCGTCGTTCACGGAGACGATCACCGTGCGCGCCGCCGTGTTCGGCGTGACGGCCGTATCGGTGTAGGTGACCGAACGCAGCGCGGCCTGCCATTGCGCGAGCGTGGCGGTCGAGCCGGCCGAACTCAGCGTGAGCGTGCCGGTGGTGGCGTCGTACGAAGCGGTGATGTTGCCCATCGTCGCGCCGTCGTTGGCGAACGCGAGCACATCCTCCGTGGCGCGGAAGCCCGCGCCGATCTGCACGGTGGCCGAGGCCAGCGTGGCGTTGTCGCGGTCCGTCAGCGTGATGCCGCTGGCGATCGCCACCGGCGTGGACACCACGTTGTCGCCGGACACGAAGGCCACCGAGCCGGTGCTGCCCGGCGTCGCGACCGGCGTCTGGTCCACGTCGGTCACGGTCACGGTGCGCGAGATCGCGGCGCTCGACTTCGCGCCGTCGTTCACGCTGAAGCTGATGCTGCGCGTGGCGGCGGCCGGCGTGACGGCGGTGTCGGTGTAGGTGACCGAACGCAGCGCGGCCTGCCATTGCGCCAGCGAGGCGAGCGAACCGGCCGAACTCAGCGTGAGCGTGCCGGTGGCGGCGTTGTACGAGGCGGTGATGTTGCCCATCGTGGCGCCGTCGTTGGTGAACGCCAGCACGTCCTCGCCGGCCGCGAAGCCCGCGCCGATCTGCACGGTGGCCGAGGCGAACGTGGAGTTGTCGCGGTCGGACAGCGTGATGCCGTTGTCGATCACCACCGGCGTGGAGGCGACGTTGTCGCCGGCCGTGAACGCGGCCGAACCGGTGCTGGTCGAGCCGATCAGCGGCGTCTGGTCCGTGTCGGCCACGGTCACCGTGCGCACGTACGGCGCGCTGGTCTTCACGCCGTCGTTGACCGAGAAGATCAGCGTGCGTGCGGCGGTGGCCGGCGTGACGGCGGTGTCGGTGTAGGTGACCGAACGCAGCGCGGCCTGCCATTGCGCGACCGATGCCAGCGAGCCGGCCGAGGTCAGCGTGAGCGTGCCGGTGGCGGCGTTGTACGAGGCGGTGATGTTGCCCATCGTGGCGCCGTCGTTGGTGAACGACAGCACGTCCTCGCCGGCATGGAAGCCGCTGCCGATCTGCACGGTGGCCGAGGCGAACGTGGAGTTGTCGCGGTCGGACAGCGTGATGCCGTTGTCGATCGTCACCGGCGTGGAGGTGGCGTTGTCGCCGGCCACGAACGTGGCCGAGCCGGTGCTGCCCGAGCCGATCAGCGGCGTCTGGTCGACATCCGCCACGGTCACGGTGCGCGTCAGGACGGCGCTCGACTTGGCGCCGTCGTTGACCGAGAAGCCGATGGTGCGGGTGGCGGTGTCGGGCGTGACGGCGGTATCGGTGTAGGTGACCGAACGCAGCGCGGCCTGGAATTGCGCCAGCGTGGCGGTGTTGCCGGCCGAACTCAGCGTGAGCGTGCCGGTGGCGGCGTCGTACGAGGCGGTGATGTTGCCCATCGTGGCGCCGTCGTTGGTGAACGCGAGCACGTCCTCGCCGGCATGGAAGCCCGCGCCGATCTGCACGGTGGCGGAGGCCAGCGTGGCGTTGTCGAGGTCGTTCAGCCCGATGCCGTTGTCGATCACCACCGGCGTGGAGGTGACGTTGTCGCCGGCCGTGAAGGCGGCCGAGCCGGTGCTCGACGAGCCGATCAGCGGCGTCTGGTCGGTGTCGGTGATGGACACGTCGCGCGAGTAGACGGCGCTGGCCTTGGTGCCGTCGCTGACCGTGAAGCCGATGGTGCGCGTGGCCGAGTCGGGCGTGACGGCGGTATCGGTGTAGGTCACCGAACGCAGTGCGGCCTGCCACTGCGCGAGCGTGGCGCTGCCGGTGGCCGAGCTCAACGTGAGCGTGCCGGTGGCGGCGTTGTACGAAGCCGTGATGTTGCCCATCGTGGCGCCGTCGTTGGTGAACGACAGCACGTCCTCGCCGGCATGGAAGCCGCTGCCGATCTGCACGGTGGCCGAGGCCAGCGTGGCGTTGTCGAGATCGGACAGCGTGATGCCCTTGTCGATCGCGATCGGCGTGGACGTGGCGTTGTCGGCGGACACGAACGAGGCCGAACCGGTGCTCGACGAGCCGACGATCGGCGTCTGGTCGGTATCGGCCACCGTGACGTTGCGCGACAGCGCGGTGCTCGTCTTGGTGCCGTCGTTGACCGTGAAGCTGATGGTGCGGGTGGCGGTGTCGGGCGTGACGGCGGTGTCGGTGTAGGTGACCGAGCGCAGCGCGGCCTGCCATTGCGCGAGCGTGGCGCTGGCACCCGCCGAGCTCAGCCTGAGCGTGCCGGTGGCGGCGTCGTAGCTGGCGCTGATGTTGCCCATCGTGCCGTTGTTGATGAAGCCGAGCACGTCCTCGCCGGCGTGGAAGCCCGCGCCGATCTGGAACGTCGCCGAGGCCAGCGTGCCGTTGTCGAGGTCGCTGACCACGATGCCGCCGTCGATCGCCACCGGCGTGGAGGCGACGTTGTCGCCGGCCACGAAGGCGGCCGAGCCGGTGCTGCCGGTCGAGAGGATCGGCGTCTGGTCGGTACCGGAGATGGAAACGTCGCGCGAGTAGGTGGCGCTGGTCTTGGTGCCGTCGCTGACCGTGAAGTCAATGGTGCGGGTGGCGGTGTTCGGCGTGACGGCGGTATCGGTGTAGGTGACCGATTGCAGCGCGGCCTGCCATTGCGCGATCGTGGCCGTCGCGCCGACCGAGGTCAGCGTCAGCGTGCCGGTGGCGGCGTTGTACGAGGCCGCGATGTTGCCCTTCGAGCCGTCGTTGATGAACGACAGCACGTCCTCGCCGGCATGGAAGCCGCTGCCGATCTGCACGGTGGCGGAGGCCAGCGTGGTGTTGTCGAGATCGGACAGCGCGATGCCGTTGTCGATCGCGACCGGTGTGGACGGCGCGTTGTCGGCGGACACGAAGGTGGCCGAGCCGATGCTGGACGAGCCGACGATCGGCGTCTGGTCGGTATCGGCCACCGTGACGTTGCGCGACAGCGCGGTGCTGGCCTTGACGCCGTCGTTGACCGTGAAGCTGATGGTGCGCGTCGTGGTATCCGGCGTGATGGCCGTATCGGTATAGGTGACCGAACGCAGCGCGGCCTGCCATTGCGCGAGCGTGGCGAACGCGCCGACCGAGGTCAGCGTGAGCGTGCCGGTGGCGGCGTTGTAAGAAGCCGTGATGTTGCCCATCGTCGCGCCGTCGTTGATGAAACCGAGCACGTCCTCGCCGGCGTGGAAGCCCGCGCCGATCTGGAACGTCGCCGAGGCCAGCGTGCCGTTGTCGAGGTCGCTCACCACGATGCCGTTGTCGATGACCACCGGCGTGGAGCCGACGTTGTCGCCGGCCACGAAGGCGACCGAGCCGGTGCTGCCGGTCGAGAGGATCGGCGTCTGGTCGGTGTCGGCCACCGTCACGTCGCGCGAATACGCGGTGCTGGTCTTGACGCCGTCGTTGACCGTGAAGCTGATGGTGCGCGTCGTGGTGTCGGGCGTGACCGCCGTGTCGGTGTAGGTGACGGCGTTCAGCGCGGCCTGCCATTGCGCGAGCGTGGCGGTGGCGCTGGCCGAGGTCAGCGTGAGCGTGCCGTGCGCCGCGTCGTACGAGGCCGTGATGTTGCCCATCGTGAGGCCGTCATTGGTGAAGCCGAGCACGTCCTCGCCGGCGCGGAAGCCCGTGCCGACCTGCACGGTGGCCGAGGCCAGCGTGGTGCTGTCCAGATCGGACAGCGAGATGCCGTTGTCGATCACGACCGGCGTGGAGGTCGCGTTGTCGGCGGCCACAAATGCGGCCGAGCCGACGCTGCCGGTGCTGATGATCGGCGTCTGGTCGGTATCGGCCACCGTGATGGTGCGCGTGAGCGTGTTGCTGGTCTGCGCGCCGGCGCTGAGCGTGATGTCGACGCTGCGGGTGGACGTGGTCGGCGTGATCGCCGTGTCGGTATAGGTCACCGCATGCAGCGCGGCCTGCCACTGCGCGAGGGTGGCCGTGCCGCTCGACGACGTCATCACCAGCACGCCGGTCAGCGCGTTGAAGGTGCCAGTGATGTCCCCCATCGTGATGCCGTCGTTGGTGAAGTTGAGCACATCCTCGCCGGAATGCAGGTTGCCCGTGATCGCGACGATCGCGGTGTCCACCACGTCGCCGAGCGGATCGGCCACCGTCAGGTTCGGATCGATCGCCACCGGCGTGGAGGCGCTGTTGTCGCCGGCCACGAAGCTGGCGCTGCCGGTGCTGGTGGTGGCCAGCGCCGGGGCGGAGCTGATCACGTCGATCGAATAGGTGGCGGGCGTGCTGGTCTTCACGCCGTCGCTGACCGTGATCGAGATCGCGCGCGCGCCCAGCGGCGCGTTGCTGCCGGTCTGGAACTGCAGGTTGTCGAGCACGCTCTGCCATTGCGCGAGCGTGCCGCCGGTGGAGGTGATCGTCAGCGTGCCGGTGGCCGGGTTGTAGCTCGGGCTGATGCCGTTGGTCGGCACCGAGCCCAGGCCGCTGAAGGCCAGGATGTCGCCGCTCTGGAAGCCCGAGGTGATCCGCACCGTGATCGTCAGCGAGACCAGCGCCGAGGGGCTGCCGACGTTGAGGTCGGTCAGCGAGATGCTGCTGTCGATGTTGCTGGCCGAGTTGCCCGGCAGATAGTTCTGGCTGGTGGTGGAACCCGAGGTCAGGACCGGCGTCTGGTGGGTGGCCACCACGGTGATCGACTTGGTCTCGTTCGCGCTGAGCTTGGTGCCGTCGCTGACCGCGAACGAAATCGTACGGGTGGCGCTGGTCGGCGTGACGGCCGTATCGGTATAGGTGACCGAGCGCAGCGCGGCGGTCCACTGCGCGGTGGTCGAGGCGCCGGCCGAAGTCAGCGTGAGCACGCCGGTGCCGGCGTTGAAGCTGGCGGTGATGTCGCCGAACGAACCGCTGCCGAGCGCGAGCACGTCCTCGCCCTGCTGGTAGTTGCCGGTGACGGCCACGGTGGCCGAGGCCATCGTGGCGCTGTCGCTGTCGCTCAGCGTGAGGCCGGTATCCACGGCCACCGGCGTCGAGGCGGTGTTGTCGCCCGAGGTGAAGGTGGTGTTGCCGCCGCTGGTGGCGAGCAGCGGGGTCTGGTCGGTCAGCGCCACGTCCACCGTGCGGGTCCAGGCGGTGCTGGTCTTGGTGCCGTCGCTGGTCACAAAGCTGATCACGCGCGGCGTGGTGCTCGGCACCGCCGAGAAGTTCTGGAACTGGATCGAACGCAGTGCCGCCTGCCATTGCGCGAGCGTGGCGTTGGCGCCCGCCGAGGTCAGCGTCAGTACGCCGTTCGAATAGGTGCCGCTGATGTTGCCCATCGTGGACGGATTGGCCACGAACTGCAGCACGTCGCCGGAGGCGCTGTCATAACTCCCGATCGAGACGGTGGCCGATGCCAGCGTGGTGTTGTCGCGGTCGGACACCACGATGCCGTTGTCCACCGTGACCGGCGTGGAATTGGTGTTGTCGCCCTGGGTCAGCGTGACGGTGCCGCTGGAGCCGGTGATCAGCGGCGTCTGGTCGGTGTCGGTCACGGTCACCGTGCTGGTCACCGCGGTGCTGGTCTTGGTGCCGTCGCTGACGGTGAACGAAACGGTGCGCGAGGCGTTCGACGGCGTGATTGCGCTCGACGTGAAGGCGATCGAGCGCATCGCGGCCTGCCATTGCGCGAGCGTGGCGGTGGACCCGGTCAGGGTCAGCGTGCCGTTCGAATACGCGCCGCTGATATCGCCGTAAAGCGTGGCGTTGGCGGTGAACTGCAGGGAATCGGTGGCCTGGTAGTTGCCGCTGATGGTGATGGTGCCCGTGCGAATCGGGCCGCCGTCCGCATCGGCCACGGTGATCGAGCTGTTGACCACCACCGGCGTGGAGGTGGTGTTGTCGGCGGCCGTGAAGCCGACCGTATTGCCGCCGCTGCCGAGGATCGGCGTCTGGTCGGTGTCGGTCACGGTCAGCGTGCGGGTGACCACCGGGCTGACGTCGGTGCCGTCGAAGATCTGGAAGGTCAGGGTGCGCGTGGCGTTCGACGGCACGACCAGGTCGCTGGTGAACGTGACGGAGCGCATCGCGGCCTGGAACTGCGCGAGCGTGGCCGTGCCGCTGGCCGAGGTCAGCGTCAGCAGGCCGGTGCTGGTGTCGTAGGTGGCGCTGATGTCGCCCATCGTCGCCGGATTGTTGCTGAAAAACAACTGATCGTGACCGACCTGGAAGTTGCCGGTGATGTGGATCGTGGCCTGGTCCAGCGTGCTGCTGGCGCCGTCGCTGATCACGATGCCGGGATCCACCGCCACCGGCGTCGAGGCCGTGTTGTCGCCGGTCACGAACGAGGCCGAGCCGCTGTCGGGGGTGACCGTCGGGCCGGCCGAGACATTGACCGTGTTATGCAGCGCGGTGCTGTCCTTGGTACCGTCGTTGATCGTGAACGAGACGTCGCGCTGGGCGGTGGAGCTGCTCGTGGTCGAAAACGTGATCGAATCGAGTGCGGTTTGCCATTGCGCGAGCGTGACGCCGGTGCCCGAGGTCAGGTGCAGCACGCCGCCGCTGTAGCTCGCGGAAATGCCGTTCTGTGCCTGGAAGTTGAGGATGTCGCCCGATGCGTAGCCGCTGTCGATCGTGATGGTGGCGCTGCGGAACGTGGTGTTGTCGGCATCGCTGACGCGAACGCTGGAACCGACCGCGGCGGCGCTCGAACCGACGAGGTAGCTGTAGCTGGCCGAGCCGCTGTTGGTGAGCACCGGCGACTGGTCGGTGGCCGTGACCGTCACGTTGCGGGTGGCGGTGTTGCTGGTGAAGGCGCCGTCGTTGAACGAGAACGACACCGTGCGCGTCGTGGTGTTGAGGTTCGGCGAGGTCAGCGAGCTGGAGTAGGTCACCGACTCGAGCGCGGCCTGCCATTGCGCGATGGTCGCGGTGCCGGCGCCGGTGGAGAGCGTGAGCGTGCCGGTGGTCGCGTTATAGGTGCCGGTGATACCGTTCTGCGCCGTGAAGCCGAGCACGTCACCGGTCTGGAAATTGGTGATCGAGATGGTGGCCGTCTTGGCCGTGGACGAACCGCCGTCGCTGAGCGTCAGGCCCGCGTCGACGGCCACCGGCGTGCCGCCCGTGCCGGCACCGTTGTCGGCCGAGCTCCAGGGCGTGCTGGTGGGCGAGGTGCTGGTGGTGACGGTCGGGCCGGTATCGGTATAGAACAGGTTGTTGAGTTGAACCTCGAAGCTGCCCGAATCGTTCTTGTCGATCAGCGAAAACGACACGATATTGTTGAACGCGCTGCCGAGCTGGGACTGCACCGCGCCGTCGAAGCCGCCCACGGCGGCCGTGGCGAGCTGGATCTGCGCGCTCGACGTGCCGTTGGCGTAGTGCGCCTGAATGAACAGGTCGCCGTTGAACGAACTCAGCTCGAATTGCTGAAGGTTGAACGTATGGCCGTTGCCGAGCGAGATGGTCACGTTGCTCATCGCCGACCCGCCATCGTCATTGATGCTGAGTACGCCGTCGTCCGGCCCGGTGCTCAGATCGCTGCCGCTGCTGCCGTTCGGGGCATTGGACGGGTTGTAGGCAAGCGTGTTGGCGGCCTGGTCGAGCGTGTAGACAATGCCGTCGAGCGTGAACTGCGACGAGTCGGTCGCCTTGAATTGGTCCTGGGCCGCCTGGTCGTAGTACTCGTGCCCCGGCGTGTTGGTGTCGAACAGCAGTTCGTTGAACTGCGCCTGCGCGCTCGCCGATTCGATCAGAGCCGAATGCACGTCGCCAACCTGGTATTCGAGCGTCCAGTTGCCGCCGAGTGCGGCGGCGCCCGTCGGGTCGGTCGAGGCCGCCACGTTCAGGTGGGTGATCGCGGCGATCTGCTGGATCAGCGCCTGACCGTCGGCCTGCTGGGCGACGTCGCAGCCGTAGATCAGGAAATCGCCGCCCGGGTTCATCGCCGCGCTGATCTGGGCCAGTTCCGCGCTGTAGGTCGCCAGGCTGGCATTGGTGATCTGGGTCGAGCCGACCTCGAACACGGCGTCGTTGCCGTGCGAGATCAGGGCGATCGAATCCACGCCCTTGTGCGTTTGCAGATATTGCGCGATCTGGGCGAGGCCGTCGGAATTGGCGTCGAGCACCACGTATTGCGTGCCCGCCGGCAGCCCGTCGATCAGCGTCTGGTAGTTGTCGACGTTCGAATTGATGAACACCACCTGGGTTTGCTGGGTCGACGGCATCTCGGTGCTGATGTCGTTCTTGACCGCACGCGTGTCCTGCGTGGGGGTGTCCGTGGTGCCGGCCGAGCCGGTGGTGCTGGAGGCCGGATCGCTGGTGGAGCGCGCCGCGCTGCGCACGGGCTTGTCCACCGGGGCGCTCGAGGCCGACGCGCTGTTTGCGCTGTTGGCCGCCGCGACCTCCGTATGGGTTTCGGTGCTGCGGTGCGTTTCCGCCTGCGCGTGTTCATGCGCGTGCGGCTGGGCGGCAATCGCCGCCACGGAGGCGTCGTACACGACGCGCGGTTCGAGCGCGAGCAACAGGGGAGAGGCCGCGACCCGCGGCGTGGGCCGGCCGGCGTCCTGATTCTGACGCGCCAGCCATTGCTTGATGATCTTCATGACGGTGACTCTCCTCTGTGCGGCGCCCGGCCCATGCCGCGCTTGCGCTCCCGGGCCGATACGCGAGCCCGGGCAATGTGTGATGCGAACGGCCTGCTTAGCCGCGCGTCGGGTAGACGCCCTGCAGCGCGATGATGAACGTCAGGCCGAGATACGGATTGCGGATCGAGAACGGCTGGCTGCCGCCGGCCGTCGAGTTGGTGATCGACGGGGGCGCCGTCGTCACGCTCGCGTTGAACGGCAGCAGGTTCGTGTTCGCTGCGGCGGTGCTGTACACGGTTGCCGTGTGGCCGCTCGATGCGCCCGGGCCGAGCACCATGTTGCTGCCCGGCACCGATTGCGGCGCCGTGGTGGCGGTGGTGGCCGGGATCGAGATCGACACCGTGCTGGTGCCGCCGCCGCCCGTTACGATCGCAGCGTGCGTGTGAATCGGCATCTGGGTGCTGTTCAGCGTGACCGATTCCGTGCCGGCGAATTCGCCGAGCACGATCGGTGCGAGGCCGGCGCCGGTGCCGGTGCCGACCGGGCTGCGGCCCATCAGGTTCGGCAGGCCGAAGGTCGAGACGCCGGTGCCGCCGAAATTGGTGCCGAGCAAGGCGAACAGCGCGTTGTTCTGGGAAATCGGCAGAAGCTGGCCCTGGCAGAGCGCCCAGCCGTAGGGCGCAAAGTCGAAAGCGACCATGCGGATTTCGCCAAGGTACTGATCGGACATGTTGACTCCTGAAGGGGGTCGGTGGGGAAAGTGGGGAGCGTTGTTATGAGGCTTGCGTGCCGGCCGGCGTGTCCGGCTCGACGCGGCTGTGAATCACGGCGCACAGCGTGCCGGCGCCGGTATCGAGCGGGCGCGTCGGGGTCACGAACAGCAGCCAGGCACGGCCGTCCGGCGCGCCGAACCGATAGGTGTCCTGCGGCAGCCGGACGTCGACCGGCAGTTCGAAATGAGCGAGATAGCAGGCATGGGCCGCATTCATCGCGACGCCGTCCGGCGCCTCGGTGAGACGCGTCTGCGTCAGCGGCACGGCGGCCTCGTCGGCCGTCGAGATGACGAGGACCTGGCCGATCAGGCCTTTCAACTCGTCGTGGGTAGGCAGTTCCGACACATCAATTCCCAGGCGTTGGTCCGTACGCCCGCCGGTCGTCCACACCCCCTGGCAGGCCGATCGGCGATCCTTGTGATCCATTTCGGGCTCGGCCTCGTGTATCCGGGCCGTAACTCCGCAACGGTTCTTTTTGCATTTTTTTCACGGGACCGCATTCCCGTGACGACTTTTTTTAAAACCTCGGAAATCAGGTTTCGATTATGACTTTGCCATCTGTCTGGATCGGTTAACGCCATCCATGACGCTTTCTTTAGGGTTACATGCGAATTTGCGAAACTGTCGCGATTTATTTTTCATCATGCCGGTGTGGTAACGCGGCGTAACGATGCCAGCGCCTCGGCCGGCCGATCGAACGGCGCCGCTTCACGCCGCATTAAGTCGTACACGCCGGTCGAACCGGTTTTCTGAAAACCCAGCCGCTGATACAGGGATTGCACCGGATTGTCCGGTTCCACGCTGAGGCTGACCGGCAGGCCCTGCGCGGCCGCCTCGGCCACCACCGCGTGCATGAGCCGTGTGCCGAGGCCGGCGCCACGCCGGGCGGGCAGCAGGGCGATGTCGATCACGCGCACCTCGTCGCCGAGCTGCGCGGGCCGCCAGGCGTGGTACAGGCGGCCCACGGGCTGGCCGTCGAGCGCCACCACGTCGAAGCAGCCATGCGGGTAGTGCTCGCGATAGTAGGTTTGCTGCAACCGCGACTGCTCGTGCAGGAACGCATCGATGCGTTCGGGCGGCCAGCCGGTGCGCTTGAATTCCTCGCGGCGCGTGCTGACGAAAACCTCGCTCAGAAACGCGTCGTCATCCGGCGTGGCCGCGTGCAATGTCAATTCGGATTGCGCGCAAATGTTTGCGGGTGCCGAATTCACTGCTGGGACAGATGCCGGGACGGATTTCATGACGCCTGAAAAAGTTAAATGCACGGCTGGAAAAATTTACTTTCGGGATGCTATCCAATTGTCTGATGAGCGGCAACTGGATTTTATTTAGCCGGATTCAGTGATTGCCCCAATGCCCGGCATTGGAAAAATTAAAACAAACGTTTTCGGGGCCTGATTCGAAACACTTTTTCAAAAATCGAAAAATTGCATAGGTAACTGGATTTGCGAGCGAAAAACGCCTCCAAGCGCGCAAAAAAAATCCCCCGCGAAGCGGGGGATTTTCATGCGGGCGACACGGCGCCGTGCCGCCCGTGGCGGCGCAGCGGAACGTGCGAGCGTCAGTGGGTCGTGACGGGCTCGTCGTTCAGCGTGTGCAGGAACGCGATGATGTCCTTGATGTCGGCCTGCGTCATGGCCGGCTGATCGCCGAACTTGCGGTCGAACGGGGCATCGGTCACGTCGACGTTGGCCTGGTACTTGGCCGGGATGTCGTCGTATTTCTGCACCTTGCCGTCGGCGCCGCGCGGGTAGAACTTGCCCGGGTTGGTGTTGCGCTCGTTGTAGAAATCCATCACGTGCTGCAGGTCGTGATAAATGCCGTTGTGGAAGAACACCTGGCGCGTGGCCGAGTTGCGCAGCGTCGGCGTCAGGAACATCGAACAATACTGCGACTGATCCTTCAGGTCGGTACGGAACGGGCCGCACACGCCGATATCGAAGAACGCCGGGTCCTTGTTCTGGTCCAGCGCGTGGTTGCGCGGCAGGCCGAGCGCCTCGTACTGGTAATCGGTGAACATCGGCGGCAGGCCGTCCGGGGTCGGCTGCGACAGGTGGCAGCCCGCGCAGTTGGCCTTGTCCGGGTCGTTGAACAGGCGCAGCCCGTTCAGTTCGGCGTGCGTCAGGCGCGCCTTGCCTTCGAGCCACTGGTCGTACTTGCTGTTGTACGGATGAAAGGATGGATCCTCGAACTGATAGCGCGCGATCGCGAACATCACTTCCGAGATCGCCAGTTGCGGGTTGCTGAACAGCGATTCGCCGAACAGTTGCTTGAGCGGCTTCGCGTACTGGCTGGCCTCGACGCGCTTGAGCACGCTGTCGGTGTCCGGGTTGGCCATTTCGACCGAATTCAGCAGCGGGCCGAACGCCTGCTGCTGGAGCGTGTCGGCGCGGCCGTCCCAGAACAGGCCGCCTTGCGGCACCATCTGCACCGAGGCCGCGCCGCCGGCCGTCTTCTGGTTCTTCACCACGCCCGCGTTCTGCGTGGCGAGCTGCTGGACGGTGGCCGCCGCGTCGTTCTCGCCGGCGTCCGGGCCGATGCTGAAGTTCGGCTGGCGCTCCAGGTATTTCAGCGACGGCGGCGGGCGGTAGCCCTGCAGCTTCATGTTCGCGCCGCCGAGCTGGGCGTCGAGCCCGTTCGGCGGGCCGTAGGCGTGCGCCGGGCTGTGGCACGAGGCGCACGAGAGCTTGCCCGATGCCGACAGCATCGGGTCGAAGAACAACTGCTTGCCGATCAGCGCCACCGCCGACAGCGGCTGCATGGGCGGGCGTTGCAGCGTCACCGGATGCGGATTCGCGCCCGTCAGGTTCTCGACGATCTCGCCCACGGCGTCGGGCACGTTGGCCGGGTAGGCAACGGCATAGCCGGCGTAGCCGACCGCGGCGAGCACGGCGGCGCCGAGGATCGTCAGCGCGGCGTTGCGCAGGGTGCGGCGGCGCGGTGCCGGGGAAGAGGGCGGAACGACGGGCGTGACGGTAGCGTTCATACGGGTAGTGTCGTATTCGGGGCGGCCTAGGCCGCACAGGCAAAAAGCCGGCGCTTGCGCGCCGGCCGGTTTTTCGGTCAATCAGACCGGGTCGATCAGTTCGCCGGAGCGGCGCTCAGTTGCGTGCCGACCGTCGGGTCGAGGTACAGCGGCGTGGTGTTGGCCGTGGCCGTTGCCGACGTGTTCAGCAGGTCGCTCATGTCGCCAGCCGTGGCGTCGAACGAACCGCCACCCAGACGTGCACCGCCGAGCCAGTTGTCTTCGATGAAGCGCGTGACCGAAGCTTGCGTGATCGGCTTGTGGCTGACGTAGTTCGTCTTGGCGTACGGCGAGATCACGACGAACGGGATACGCGTGCCCGGACCGCAGCGGCCGTTGACCGGCTTGCCTGCGACACCCAGCGGTTGCGTATTGGCGACGCCGCACAGGCCGTTGCCGTTGACTTGGTCGACTGCGTCGAACGAGCCCGAGGTCGGTGCCGTGTACAGGTGGTCGTACCAGCCGTCCGAATCGTCATACGTCACGACCACGGCGGTGTTCTTCCAGTCCGGCTGCTGCATCAGGAAGTTGACGACCTTCGTCACGAACGCCTGCTCGTCCAGCGGATCCGAGTAGCCGGCGTGCGCGTCTTGTGCGGCCGGTGCCTTCAGGAAGTTGACCGACGGGTAGTTGCCGGCCTTGACTGCCGCGAAGAAGTCGTCCGTGTCGTACTGGTGGTTTGCCGGTTCAGCCGTCTTGCCGTCGGCTTGCAGGCTCGAACCGATCGCTGCCGTCGAGCTCGGACGCGTGTGGTTCGGGTTCGACGTCGAAGCGAAGTACTGGAACCAGTTGTGGTGCGGGATGTAGTCGGCCGTTGCCGCGCCCACTGCCGTGGCGATGGTCGAGCGCTTGCATTGTGTCGTGCCGTTCGAGTTGACGGTGGACAGGTTGAAGCCGCCCATGAAGCCGCCCCACGTGATCTTTTGCGCGTTCAGCAGGTCGCCGACGTTCTTGCCCTGCATCATGGCCTGATCGGTCGTGCTCGAGCAGATGTCGTAGCCCGGATCCACGTCGTTGATCATCGTGTAGCCGCTTTGGCCATCGTTGATGTAATACGTGGAAGCGGCGACCGTCGACACAGCCTTCGACGTCTTCACGATCTGCATGCCGTTGGTGTTGCCCGACACCACTTCGAGTGCGCCCGGCGTCGACGGACCATACGTGTCCGTAAACGCGTTGTCGCTCATCGCGTAGTGCGAAGCGTAGTTCCACAGGGCCGTGACGGTGTTGCCGTCGTAGTAGCCCATGACCTGGCCCTTCGTACCGAAGGCGCCCGCGCCGCCGGCCGTTGCGCTACCCGTGTAGAGCGGGAACAGGTCGGCTGCGCCGTTGTCGTAGGCTTGCTGTTCGGCGGTGTAGGCGTGGTTCTGGTCGGCCGAAGCGGCTTGCGAACGGTCCAGACGGAACGGGTTCGCCGCGTTCGTCGTGTTCAGCGTGTTCGTGAAGTTGCCGTTGGCGGTGCGCAGCGTGCTGGTTGCGGCGCCGAGACCTTGAATGTCGGTCTGCGTGTTGGCGGCGGCCGTGAAGGCCGGTTCGCCTGCCGGGTTCGTCGCGTTCGGGTACGTACCGAAGTAGTGATCGAACGACACGTTTTCGCCGTAGATCACGACCAAGTGCTTGATCGGGGTCTTGGTCGTCAGGGCGTCTTGCGACGACACCGTGGCGGCCGGCGTGGTGCTCGCAGCGGGCGAGTTGTCATCATTGCCGCCACAGGCAGCCAGCGCGATCGCAGATGCGGCGCAGGCGGTGGCAATCAAGGTTCGACGAAGCAGCATTGTGTGAGACTCCAGTGGAAGACCGTCTTGTGTTTATTACGTAATTCCCCGTTCGAGACGGCGCGGACCATTGTTGGTAGCGGGCGGGGCCCTCGAAGCGGGAGACCCCCCCTGTCTTCGAAGTGCGTGCATTGGAACAGGCCGGTATGAAGCTGGCGGGAAGAGTTACTTTCGTAATCGTTACGTGTGCGTATCGCCTGTATTACGAAAACTTTGAATGGAAAGAAATGCGAAGGCGTGCGTGCGAGGGGGTTCGCTGCGCGCCTGGTGGGTCGGGCATGGCTATGCCTGAAACCGTGACGTGCCTTTGACGGCCAAATGAAAATCACGGGAAGAATCGGTTTCCAATTCATTTCTTGTTGCTATCCGATTGCTTTCAATTGGGGGTGCCGGGCTGTGTCGGATGGCGGCGATCCCGTCATGGCCAATCGCATGCGTTCGTGCAGGGCCAGATCCCGTAAGGCGCGGCGTCCGTCGGCGCCACGTCCGCATGGCGGGCGTGGCGTGCGCTTTCGGTCATGACGCCGGTTTCGGCGCGTTGCAGGGCGCGCCGAAATTCATCGGATGAAATTGGAAGTTTTTGCCAGGCTGATCGAAAGCTGATTCGAGGCGATCGGGGCCTCGGTCGGTGACACACTATTTGCATCGATTTCGGCGAGTTTTTCGCGGGTTTCCGCCGGTTTCGCTGGCCGCCGGCAGGTTGCGCCGGTGCAACCCGCTACAATTGCGGATTTTCGGCGCGCAGCCGGTGCCGTTCCGGGCAGATCGGGGCGGCTCGCGCGGCGCCTTGACGGGGGACAACAGGTGACGCCCGGGGCCGGGCGCACTGTATGGAGACACTATGGTCGACAACACACACAACGAGAACGGCGGACTGCAGCGAGGGCTCAAGAACCGCCACATCCAACTGATCGCCCTGGGCGGCGCGATCGGCACCGGGCTGTTCCTCGGCATCGCCGAAACGATCCAGGCGGCCGGGCCGTCGGTGCTGCTGGGCTACGCGATCGCCGGCATCGTCGCGTTCTTCATCATGCGGCAGCTCGGCGAGATGGTGGTGGACGAACCGGTGGCCGGCTCGTTCAGCTACTTCGCCGACAAATACTGCGGGCACTTCATCGGCTTCCTGTCGGGCTGGAACTATTGGGTGCTGTACATCCTCGTCAGCATGGCCGAATTGTCGGCGGTGGGCGTGTACGTGCATTACTGGTGGCCCGACATGCCGAACTGGGTGTCGGCGCTGGTGTTCTACGCGATCATCAATCTGCTGAACTTCGTCAGCGTGAAATCCTACGGCGAAACCGAATTCTGGTTCGCGATCGTCAAGGTCGCGGCGGTGGTCGGCATGATCGTGTTCGGCGGCTGGCTGCTGCTGTCGGGCGGCGCGGGGCCGGAGGCCGGCGTCGCGAACCTCTGGCGCAACGGCGGGTTCTTCCCGAACGGCGTGAGCGGGCTGGCGATGTCGATGGCGGTCATCATGTTCTCGTTCGGCGGGCTCGAACTGGTGGGCATCACCGCCGCCGAGGCCGACGACCCCTCGCGCAGCATCCCGCGCGCGACCAACCAGGTGCTGTACCGCATCCTGATCTTCTACATCGGCGCGCTCGGTGTGCTGTTGTCGTTGTTTCCGTGGCAGAAGGTGGCGAGCGGCGGCAGCCCGTTCGTGCTGATCTTCCACGCGCTCGGCAGCGACCTGGTGGCGAACGTGCTGAACGTAGTGGTGCTGACCGCCGCGCTGTCCGTCTACAACAGCGGCGTGTACTGCAACAGCCGGATGCTGTTCGGCCTGGCCAAGCAGGGCAACGCGCCGCGCGCGCTGCTGACCGTGAACCGCCGCGGCATTCCGGTGGTGGCGCTGGGCGTGTCGGCGGTGGCCACCGGGCTGTGCGTGGTGATCAACTACCTGATGCAGGGCAAGGCGTTCGGTTTCCTGATGGGGCTGGTGGTGTCGGCGCTGATCATCAACTGGGGGATGATCAGCTATATCCACCTGCGGTTCCGCCGCGCCAAGCGCGAAGCCGGCCAGCCGACGCAGTTCCGCAGCTTCGGTTACCCGCTCACCAATTACCTGAGCCTGGCGTTTCTCGCGGCGATTCTGGTCGTGATGTACCTGTCGCCGGGCTTGCGGCTGTCTGTCTATCTGATTCCGGTGTGGCTGATCGTGCTCGGAATCGGGTATCGTTGGCGCGGACGCCGCCCGAACGACACGGACGCGGCCCGCGGCGCATCGGCCTGAGCCGGTTGCCACGCATTTCATCGATCGACCAGGAACCACCATGTTCGAACACATCGACGCCTTTCCCGGCGACCCGATTCTCTCGCTCAACGAGAACTTCCAGAAAGATCCGCGCGAGCGGAAAGTCAATCTGAGCATCGGCATCTATTTCGACGAAGCCGGCCGCATTCCGGTGATGGGCCCCGTGCGCGAGGCCGAAAAGCAGTTGGCCGCCGCGATCGGCCCGAAGCCGTACCTGCCGATGGCCGGCATCGAGGCGTACCGCGACGCGGTGCAGACGCTCGTGTTCGGCAAGGATTGCGCGGTGCGCGACGCCGGCCGGATCGCCACGGTGCAGACCGTGGGCGGCTCGGGCGCGCTGAAGGTGGGTGCCGATTTCATCAAGCGCTACTTCCCCGGCACGCCGATCTGGGTCAGCGACCCGAGCTGGGAAAACCATCGCTTCGTGTTCGAGCGCTCGGGCCTGACGGTCAACACCTACCCGTACTACGACGATGCCACCGGCGGCCTCAAGTTCGACGCCATGCTGGCCGCGCTCGACGCGCTGCCGCCGCGCAGCGCCGTGCTGCTGCACGCCTGCTGCCACAACCCGACGGGCGTGGACCTCGACGACGCGCAATGGCTCAAGGTGATCGACGTGCTGCAGGCGCGCGAGCTGCTGCCGTTCGTCGACATGGCCTACCAGGGCTTCGGCGCGGGCCTCGACGCCGATGCGTTCGCGGTGCGTGAAATCGCCCGGCGCGGCATTCCGGCGCTGATCGCCACATCGTTCTCGAAGAATTTCTCGATCTACGGCGAGCGCTGCGGCAGCCTGTCGGCGATCTGCGAGGACGCCGCGACGGCCGGCCGCGTGCTCGGCCAACTGGCCAGCAACGTGCGCGCGATCTACAGCAACCCGCCGACGCAGGGCGCGAAGCTGGTCACGGCGGTGCTGAGTTCGCCCGAACTGCGCGCGCAGTGGGAAGAAGAGCTGGCCGCCATGTGCCGCCGTATCGCGCGCATGCGCACGGCGATCCACGAAGGCCTGAAAGCCCATATCCAGGGCGAGTCGCTGTCGCGCTACATCAAGCAACGCGGCATGTTCACGTACAGCGGGCTGACCGAAACGCAGGTCGACGTACTGCGCGAGCAGCACGGCGTCTACATCCTGCGTTCGGGCCGTATGTGCGTGGCCGGGCTCAACGAGTCGAACGTCGGCATCGTGGTCGATGCGATCGGCGAGGTGATCGCAAGCGGGGTCTGAGCGCGGCGCTTCGGCGCCGGGGTCGGCTGACCGCCTGGACGGGGCCGCCGCCTCGTGTCGCGAATGCGGCACGGGCGGCGGCCCCGTTTTTCATGGCGCGGCTCGCTGCGCGGCGCGCCCGGCTGCCGTGTCGTCCTGGCTGAGGAAACGATGAGCAAGGAGGGCGCAATGAGCATCCGCGTGGTGAGGCTCGGTTCGCCGCGCGAACCGGGCGAGGGCGTGCGAATCGGCACGGTGCGGCGGCCGCCGCGCGGCGTGCCGAAGGCGGAATTCGCCACCCGCGACTATTACGACGTCTGGCTGCCGGTGCTGGCGCCGAGCGAGGCGCTGGTCAAGGCCGCCCATGCGGCCGATACCGATGCCAAATGGCATGCGTTCTCGCGCAGCTTCCGCGCCGAGATGGCGAAGGGCGAGGCCGGCAAGGTGCTCGATCTGCTGGCGGCGCTGTCGCATGGCAGCGATTTCTCGATCGGCTGCTATTGCGAGGACGAGGCGCATTGCCATCGCGGCATCCTGCGCCGCTTGCTCGAATCGCGCGGCGCGGCCGTGCTGCCCTGAGCCCGGATGCGGTACGCGGCTTGCGACCCCGAATGCGCCGGTTGCCGCGCGGCCTCGGCCGATAACCTGCGACATGATGTAAGCAATGTAGCGAATTTGATCGCGCGTAAGCGATGACCCGTTGCGCCGACTATGCTGAATCGTCGGGTGCACTCGCGTTGCCCGTTTGCCTGTTGAGGAGGTCGTCATGCATATCTCGTTTCCGCAGGATCCCCCGTTGTTCACGCCGGCCGATCCGGCCATCGCCTTCCCGGTGCTCGTCGATACCGCACGCATGCGCTGCGAGATCAGCGCGGAGGCGCTGGCCGATTATTTCGGCGCGGCGTCGTCGGGCGAGGGCGATCTGCGTCACGCGTTCGCCGCGCATCGCGACGAAATCGAGGAAGCCGCGCGGCGGCTGATCGAAACGTCGGGCGGCGATCCCGTCAAGCTGCGCAGCGGGTTCTTCCGCTTCTGCGGCTGACACGGGTGCCGGCCGGTTGCGGCACGCGGCGGGGGTCAGTCGTCGGGGTCGTCGACCAGCCGGTGCCGCAGCGCGTAGCGCACCAGTGCCGCTTCGTGCGGCATCTGCATCTTTTCCAGAATCCGGGTTTTATAGGTGCTGACCGTCTTCGCGCTGACGCACAGCGCGTTGGCGATCTCGGTCAGCGTCTGGCCGGTGGCGATGCGCCGGAATACGTCGAATTCGCGGTCGGACAGCCGCTGATGCGGCAGCGTGTCGGCCGGCTCGTTGAGGCTTTGCGCGAACCGCTCGGCCATCGACAGGCTCACGTACACGCCGCCCGACGCCACCTTCGATACCGCGCCCACCAGCTCGGCGCTGGCGCTTTCCTTGGTCAGATAGCCCGACGCGCCGGCGCGGAACGCACGCAGCGCATATTGCTGCTCGGCGTGCATGGTCAGCACGAGAATCCGCAGCGCCGGTTTTTCATCCTTGATCTGCTTGATCAGTTCGACGCCATTGCGGCCCGGCATCGACAGATCGAGCACCAGCACCTGCGCGGGGGTCTGGCGGATCAGCGAGATGGTCGAGGCGCTGTCGTGCGCCTCGCCCGCCACATCGAAGCCGGTGGCTTCCTTCAGGATGTGGCGCAAGCCGTCGCGAACGAGGGCGTGATCGTCTGCAATCAGCACATGGATCATGGCAGGTTCGGGTCCTGTTGAATCGACGGTAGGGGAATGGTGATGGTCAGCGCGTAACCCTGGTCGCGCGCCGTTTCGATGCGTACCGCGCCGCCCAGCATGTGGGCGCGCTCGCGAATGCCGAGCAGGCCGAACGATTTGTCGTCGGGCGCGCGGCGCACGTCGGTGTGCGTCGCGCCCACGCCGTCGTCGGCGATGCGCAGCACGCACTGGTGCTCGTCCACCGTCAGCGCCAGCTCCACGCGCGTGGCGTCGGCATGGCGCGCCACGTTGGTCAGCGCTTCCTGCACGATGCGGAACAGCGCCGTCGCGCTCGCGTTCGAGAATTCCAGATCGCCCGGCTCGATGCGGCGTTCGACGTCGATGCCGTAGCGGTGCGTGAAATCGTTGACGAGCCATTCGATCGCCGGCACCAGGCCGAGATCGTCGAGCATCACGGGGCGCAGGTCGGCCGCGATGCGGCGTACCGAGGCCACCGTCGCGTCGATCAGGCGGCGCATCTCGCGCAGCGGCTCGTCCACGCTCTCGTGCGCCTCGGGCGAGCTGTTGCGCAGCAGCCGGTGCTCGACGGCCGACAGATCCATCTTCAGCGCGGTCAGTTGCTGGCCGAGGTCGTCGTGCAGTTCGCGGGCGATGCGGGTTTTTTCCTCCTCGCGCACGCGCTGCAGGTTGGCCGACAGCTCGCGCAACTCCTCGCGTGACGCCTTCAGCGCGTTTTCGGCCTGCAGGCGCTCGGTCACGTCGCGCATCATCACCGTGTAGAGCTTGCCGGCGCCGTCGTGGATCTGCGAGATCGAGGCCTCGATCGGGAATTCGTCGCCGTTCGCGCGCAGGCCGTAGAGCAGGCGCTGGCTGCCGAGATGGCGCTCGGATTGCCCGGTTACGCCGAAGCGCGCGATGTGCTGGCCGTGGGCGGGGCGGAACCGCGGCGGGATGAAGCGTGTGAGCGGGGCGCCGATCGCGTCCATGGCCGACACGCCGAACACTTTTTCCGCCATCGGATTGAAGATCACCACTTTCTGATCCTCGTCGACGGTGATGATCGCTTCCATCGAAGAACGGATGATGCCCATCATGCGCGCCTCGTTGAGACGGCTGCCGCTCGGCACGGCGCGTGCGGCGGCGCGTGCGCGCGACCAGCCGGCCATCGCGGCGGCCAGCGACAGCGACGCGATCAGGCCGGCCGCCAGCACCAGCGAGGCCAGCGTGCGGGCGCCGCCGGTGGTGTCGAACGCGGTGTAGGCGAGCGTCAGCGTGTCGCCGCCGAAATGGAGCGTGTCGGTGCGGCGGTAGCGTGAGTGGGCGATCGGCGCCTCGTCGGGCGGCATGTCGGTGGCGTAGAGCGGGGCGCCGGGCGGTGCGGCATAGGCTTGCAGGCCGAGGTTGCGGTCTTCCTCGGTAGCCAGCTCGAAGGCGCGTGCGGTGTCGAGCGGTGCGAACAGGAAGCCGGCCAGCGCGCCGCGGCGGGCGGCCGTGTTTGCCGGGGCCGGGTCGCGGTAGACGGGCAGGTAGAGCGTCAGCGCGGGCGCCGCGCCGCCGGCCGCGTCCGGGGCGGGATGGCTTGGATGGGCGGCGAAGGCGATCTGGCCGGTGTCGGCGGCGCGCTGCAGCGCCTCGGCGTCCTGCGCCGGCAATTCGGGCGCCGCGCCGTGGGCCACCGGCGCGAACAGCGCGATCGTCGCGGCGGAGGGCGATGCCGTGCTGCCCGCGCTCGCGTAACCGAGCGCTCGCAGCGGGGCACGGGCGTAGTCGAGATCGAGGCCCGAAACGTAAGCGCGCCAGGCATCGGGGCTCAAGCCGGGTGAGGCTTGCAGCAGGCCGCGCGCGCCGGTCAGCACTGCGGCGCCCGCCTGCAGTTCGCGTTGCAGATTGGCGCTGACGGTGCCCGTGCGCCGCGCGAAGCGTGCCGTGGTGGCGTCCTGCCACGATTGGCCGACGAACCACGCGAGCGCGGCGGACAGCACCGCGCCCACGACGAACGCGCCGAACCCCGCAGCAGCCGGGCGTGCCAGCGCCGCCGAGAACCGCGAGCGTGAACGCTCGCGCGGCGGCCCGGATGAGGGGCGTGAGGAACCGCTATCGGTCATGAGCTTTTGGGATGAGCCGCATCGCGAGCCGTATCCGCATGCAGTGCCTGCGTGCGTCCGTCGGCCGGCTCGTGGCGGTGAGCGTCGGTTCGTTCTTTTCGATGTGAAATTGTGCTTGGTTTATTTGTTTTTGGCTAATGGCAAGAGACAAACGCGCGCACTGAATCGATTCGACACGATGGATTGGATTGTTTTGATTTCGGGTTCGATGGCGCGTGAGGTTTGTGTGGTTCGTGAACCGGTCTTGCGGATAAAAATCGCGCTGCACCGGTTTGTGCAAGAATCCTTTGTCAACGTACGGTTACCGAAACCGTCTAAAATGCGCTGATCCCGGTCGTGCGGCCGGGTGCCGCACTCCGTGCCAATGTCGCACCGGGCGGTTCCGTCCCGCGCAGTCCGGTTCGATTCGATCCAGGAGCGGCGCCGTGTGGCACTTTCCCGTAGCAATTCCTTCGTCGCTCGGCCCTTGGGCCGTGTTCCTGAGCGTGCTCGTCACGCAGCTCGGGCTGCCGGTGCCGGCCGCGCCGATGCTGATCCTGGGCGGGACGATGGCGGCGATGGGGCAGGCGTCCTACGCCAGCATGTTCGCCGCGGCGATCGGCGCGACGCTGCTGGCCGATTCGTTGTGGTTCAGCGCCGGGCGCCTGCGCGGGCGCCGGCTGCTCAACGGGCTGGTGCGCTACTCGTTGTCGCTCGACACCACGCTGCGGATCGCCCGTAACGTATTCGAACGCCACGGTGCGCCGCTCCTGATCGTCGCCAAATTCCTGCCGGGCCTCGGCCTGATGTCGGCGCCGTTGCTCGGCACCACGGCCATCGCCGTGCCGGTGTTCCTGTTCTGGGATTTCGCGGGCGCGACGCTGTGGGCCTCGACCTGGCTGCTCGGCGGCGCGGCGCTCGATCATGAAATCGTGCGCATCGTGCTGTGGGTGCGCAGCAGCGGCGGCACCATCTTCGACGCGTTCGCCGCGATCTTCCTGACCTTCCTGTTGTATCGCTGGGTACGCCGCATGCAGTTCCGCCGCTGGCTCGGCAAGGTGCGCATCGAGCCATCGCAGCTCGACGAGATGATGAAGTCGCCGAATCCGCCGCTGATCTTCGATGCGCGCCCGCGCGCGATCCGCCAGAAGGACGCCTACCGGATCGCGGGCGCCTATCCGCTCGATCTCGATTCGTCCGACAAGCTCGATCCGGCCTTGTTGTCGCGGCCGTTGGTGGTGTATTGCGTGTGCCCGAACGAAGCCACGGCCAAGAAGATCATCCAGCAGTTGCAGCGCAAGAACGTGCACAACCTGAAGGCGCTGAAGGGCGGGCTCGACGCGTGGGAAAAGCACGGCTTCCCGGTGGAGCCGCTGCCGTTGGATTTCGAGGCGTCGCGGTATACGGTGCGGCCCGAGCGGGAAATGTCCGGCGAATACACGGTGCGGGCGCGGCTGTCGGATTCGTAAGCTTCACGGGGCGGCGCGGTCCGCCCCGGCCTAACTGCGCGGTTTGCCGCAAGCGGGCACAATCCTCCACTGATTCTGATTCGAATGCGCGGCCGTTGCGTGCTTGCGCACGGCCGCGCGCGAACCCTGTTTCCACTCGAGCGGAGGGCCTATGGCCAGCAAAACCATCGCGGACTATCTCGCCAGCACCTTGGCGCAAGCCGGGGTCGAACGTATCTGGGGCGTCACGGGCGACAGCCTGAACGGCCTCTCGGACAGCCTGCGGCGGCTTGGCACGATTGCGTGGTCGCACACGCGTCACGAGGAAACCGCCGCGTTCGCGGCCGGTGCGGAAGCCGCCATCACCGGCAAGCTGGCGGTGTGCGCCGGCAGTTGCGGCCCCGGCAACCTGCACCTGATCAACGGCCTGTTCGACTGCCAGCGCAGTCATGTGCCGGTGCTCGCGATCGCCGCGCATATCCCGTCGTCCGAAATCGGCCTCGACTATTTCCAGGAAACGCATCCGCAGGAGCTGTTCCGCGAATGCAGCCATTTCGTCGAACTGGTATCGAATCCGAAGCAATTTCCGCGCGTGCTCGACCGCGCGATCCGCACGGCGATCGAGGAGCGCGGCGTGGCCGTGATCGTGCTGCCCGGCGATATCGCGCTGGAGGCTGCACCCGACGCCACGCCGAGCCATGTCGGCTACGAGAGCAGCGCGCTGGTGCCGGCGGCGGCCCAGATCGACGAACTGGCCCGGCGGCTCGATGCGTCGAAGAAGGTCGCGCTGTTGTGCGGCAGTGGCTGCGCCGGTGCGCACGACGAGGTGGTGGCGCTGGCCGACACGCTCGGCGCGCCGATCGTCCATGCGCTGCGCGGCAAAGAACATGTCGAATGGGATAACCTGTTCGACGTCGGCATGACCGGGCTGATCGGCTTCAGCTCCGGCTATCACGCGCTGAAATCCTGCGACACGCTGCTGATGCTCGGTACCGATTTCCCCTACCGGAATTTCTATCCGAGCGACGCGCAGGTGATCCAGATCGACCGTCGCGGTTCAACGATCGGCAAGCGCGTGCCCGTCGATTTCGGCGTGGTGGGTGACGTCAAGGCGACGCTGGCGGCGCTGAACGGCCGGCTCGCGCGCAAGGCGGACCGCCACTTCCTCGACGCCGCGCGCAAGCATTACGCCGAGGCGCGCGAGGGGCTCGACAGCCTCGCGCGGCCGTCGCCCGGCGATGCGCCGATCCATCCGCAATACCTGACGCGGCTCGTCAGCGAACTGGCCGACGACGATGCGATCTTCACCGTCGATGTCGGCACGCCCACGCTGTGGGCCGCGCGCTATCTGAAGATGAACGGCAAGCGCCGCCTGCTCGGCTCGTTCAATCACGGCTCGATGGCCAATGCGTTGCCGCAGGCGCTCGGCGCGCAGGCCGCGCAGCCCGATCGTCAGGTGGTGGCGCTGTGTGGTGACGGCGGGCTGTCGATGCTGATGGGCGAGCTGCTCACGGCACGCCAGCAGAAGCTGCCGCTCGTGCTCGTCGTGTTCAACAACAGCTCGCTCGGCTTCGTTTCGATGGAGATGAAGGCAGGCGGTTATCTCGACGACGACACGCGGCTGGCCGATACCGATTACGCGGCCATCGCACGCGGCGCGGGCATCGAATCGATTCGCGTCGACCGGTCGGACGAACTGGAAGGGGCGTTGAAGCAGGCGTTCTCGCAGCGCCGGCCGGTGCTGGTCGACGTGCGTATCGCACGTCAGGAGATCGCGTTGCCGCCGAAGATCGAATGGGCGCAGGCCAAGGGCTTCAGCCTGTACATGCTGAAGGCGGTGCTGAACGCGAAGGGCAACGAGGTGGTGGAACTGGCGACGACGATGTTCCGTTAACCCGGCGCGCCAAACGACACGCGCCGACGGTGTGAGCCGTCGGCGCGTGGGATGAAGCCAGGGAGGAGCAAGGCACGATCCTGCGAGGTTCCGGGTTCGCTGCCTTACTTCGGTTCGGTTTCCTGATCGGCAGATGCGGCGTCGGGCCCCGCTTCGTTGGCGGCCGGCGCTTCCGGGGCGGCTGCCTGTGCGGCAACGTCGGTTTCGGCCGGCACGTCGGCCGCGTCGGCAGCTTGTGCCGCTTCGACCTGCGGTGGCGCCGCGGTGTCGGCGTTTGCTTCGCCTTCCACCTTGGCTGCCTCGTCGCGCTTGGCTTCGCCGGCCTTCGACTTGGCGGCGCGCGTACGGCGAGCCTGATCGAGGCGCACCGCGCCCGCGGCTTGCTGTTCGGTCACTTCACCCGCTTCGGCGCCGGTCAGGTCGACGCGCTTCGCGCCCGTGACGAGGCTGGCCCAGTAGCGGCTGCCGCGGCACCATTCCTTGATGGCATCGCGCAGTTGCGCTTCGTCGAGACTCAACTCGGCGGTGTGCGCAACGAGATCCTTGAAGATGCCGATCTTGAGCGGCACCTTGGGCGCGGGGTTCTTCGGGAAGGCGGCGGGGAAGCGGCGTTGCAGCTTGCCGATGGCGAGCACCGTGGGGTTGACCGGCTTGGCGTCGACGGCGGGCGCCGGACGGCGGCCCTGCTGCGGTTTGCCGGAGGGCTTGCCGCCCGCGTGGCCGGCAGGCTTGCCGGATGCGGGCTTCTGCCCCGGCTGGCCGTGCCGCTTCTCGGACGACGGCTTCGCCGACGATCTGGCTTGGGACTGGCCCTGGCTCGGGGACTTGCCTTGCGGCTTGGCGTCAGCTCGCTGTTGGGCGAGCTGCTTCTTCAATTCAGCGAGTTGTTCGAAACCCATTTCGCACGATCTTTCAGGTTGGACCGCGATTGTAGCAGTCCGACGCGGTATTTCACCCCGGAGCATCGAAAGTAATTCATGGCGGAGGTTGCCATGCGACAGTTTTCCGAATCGGTGTGCTGCATGCCGCCGCCTGATGGCGTCATATTCACGGCGAATGGCTGTGACCGGATTACCTCTCAATTGTCCGATGAATGCCGGCATTTCATTCGTATTGCTTCCAATTTGGAGGGGGTATGACTCGAAAATCGGCAGGCAACGCTCAAATTTCCGCCTCAACCCTCAAGTTTTATTCTCCCAATCCGTTTACCGATCCATTGATCAATGGGTCAAAAGCCCGTCAGGCATAGCTTTCACAATGCTTTCGTTCATTTGGGCCGCCCGCGCCACCCTGTATTTGACCATCGCGATATTCGCGGTATGCGCAATGTCGAGCGCATGCTGCCGCCGCGTTGTGAAGCGGTTGCGCGCGCAACCGATTGCGCGGGTTGAATGGTGGGCGCGAGGTGTGATCACAGGGTGGCTGTCACGACGGCTCGGCTCGGAGTGCGTCGCATGATGCGCGGCGGGACCGGCCCGATCGTGCGCACGCCGTTCGCGGCGCGTGCGCTGCGGTTCGCCGTGCTGAATGGCGTCGTGGCGCTGGTGCTGGCCGCGCTGGCAGGCGGCCTGGCCGCCAGCGTGCCGGCGGCGGCCGCCGCGATGTGCCCGTCGTGCTTCGGTTTTGTCGAAACGGCGCCCGCGTTGTATCTCGAACGGAGCGCCACGGCCGCGGATGCCACTCGGGCCCGCGCCGTGGTCGAGGCCGGGCGTCAGCGGGTGCGCGCGTTCTGGGGTGACACGACGGCCGCGCCGCGCGTGCTGGTGTGCGTGATGCCTGTTTTCAACGGATGGGCGGTGGGGCACACCGCGCGCTGTCGTTGTACGACCGCGTGGTGGTGCTGTCGCCGCGCGCGACCGATCCGCAGAGCGTCGCGCATCCGTTCGCGGCAGCCGAATTCGAACATCGGCTCGGCCCGTTCGCGCTGGCCGAGGGTCGTGCGCCAGCCTGGCTTGGCAACAGCCTCGCGAGCATCTCGGCCGGTAAGCCGGACGATGCGGCGCGCTGCGCGCGCGACACCGCGGCGGCGTTGCCGGGCGGCTTGCTCGAATGGGGCCGGCGCATGCTGACGGGGCGCGGCTTGCCGGCGACGCCGGCTTGCGGCACGCCGCCTGCGCGGCTCGACGCGAACCACATGAATTCCGGGCAGGCGGGGATGGCCTGGCTTGATGAAGCGGCAGGCAGCAGGACCCATGCGATGCCAGGGTGGGGCCTGCGTCGCCGCAATGGGTAATAGAGTTGAGTAGCGGGTTGAGTAACGGGTTCGGCGCGAGCCGGGCGACGCCGGGTGCCACGGTCGTCGTCTGCGAAAACGGGCTGCCGAGTCACGGGCAATACGCAGGTTCGACGTGCAACGCCGGAGGGGATGAAGCCGCTTCGTCCGGTGATGCGCGTACCGTTTTCGCACGGTGTCCGGTTGGGTTTCGAGAGCCAATACGATTGCGCGGCAATAGGCACGGCGGCGGGGCAACGCGCTGCACGCCGTGACGGGATGCGAGGCGCGCCAGCCGGCATGCCATGCAACCCGACGACAACATTCCGCCATGGCCAAAGGCGGCGTGTCGCGCAATCGTTCGCGCCCGATCGGGGGCCGTTTTCCCGCATCGACTCGGATGTCGGGGCAGGACGCATGAAAAAAAGCGAGCCACTATCTTGCGATAGTGGGTTGAGACCTGTTTGATCGTTATAAACCGTCGCAGCGTGCATCGATTCCTCACAGCCTCATGCCAAGACGCGCGAGAACGACGGTGTTCTACGAGGAAGCTGTCATGTCGAATTACCACGAGTTGCTCGAGAAACTGAACGAGCTGACCCGCCAGGCCGGAGAAGCCCGGGAAGCCGAGCTCAAGACCGTGATTCTGGATATCCGGCGCGCCATCGCCGAATACGGGTTGACCGAGCGCGATCTGTTTCCGCCGCGCCTGGGCCGCCCGCGCAAGGAGGATCAGAAGCCGAAGCCCCGTTATCGCGACCCGGAAACGGGCGCAACCTGGACCGGCCGCGGCCGCGTGCCGGGCTGGATCGCCGGACAGGATCGCGACCGCTTCCTGATCGCCTGATCGACGGGGCGGCAAGCGCCGCCCATGACGACGATCCCGGGCCGAAACGGCCAGTGCCAGCTGCCGACGGCCCCGGGGCGCGCAAGATACATGATCGATCGCATGGACGTCGGGAATTCGACGGCGCCCACGACGACGTCATCCGCGAATCGGCTCGATTGCAACGGTGCGGTAGCGTACCGATTTATTTTTTTCTGCAAAGCAAACGTTTGCTAGTTGAGATTTTGGGATTGTGGCCGCGTTTTTTGGGGGATTTCGAGGAAAGGTGCGGTTCGTGGCGGGCAACTGGCGAAGTGGCCGCGGCGGTATCGTGGCGGGTAGGTATCCGCGCCGCCTGACGGCGCTCGATGTGTAATCGATCAGATGGCATTGGGAAAGGAATTTGCATGAATCGCTTTCCACGGCCGAAATAAAAAGTAATGCAGGCGAGTACGCACGTCGATAACGCCAAGGCATACTGTCGCGCTTGAAATAAATTCCCCGATATCAAATCAAAAACAAGGTATTCATGCAGCCGATCAGATGTCTGATTTTCCTGCTGTGCGGCTTCGTCGCCACAGCCGCCATTGCTCAGGAAGCCGCGTCGCCGGTAGAGCAAATGCAAACGGCGCGGCAAGCGCTCGCCAACAATGCCCAAATCAATCTCCAGCAGTTCAGTCGCAATACGTTGTCCATCGCGACCGCCGCCAATGCACTCGATCGTTCGGGTGACGATCAGGCCGCGTTGGTGAAACTTCTGGAACTGGAGAAATACGCGCCGCTCGCGCAATATCCCGATTACGACACGCAGATCGTCTGCTTCAATATCTACCACAAGCTCGGCAGGATCATCGAAGCCACCGCATGCCGCCAGCGCGTGGATGCCCTCGCCGACATCCTGCTCAAGCGCTCCGGCAGTGGCGATACGCCCGACGATCCGGTGCGGGTGGTGCGGATCGGCGAGATGGGCGTCTGGGTGCGCCTGCATTCGGGCACGGTCAGCAACGTGAGCACGCTCGAATATCGGGGCGCGACGCTGCAGAAAGTGTCGTATGTCGCACAAGCCGGCGGCAGCCCGGCCATCGTTTATTTCACGACGAATCCGCGTGAAGCCCAGGAGATCAAGCAGGCGAATCCGGATATTTTCAAGCCGCTGCCGGTGACGGCCGATCAAGGCAAGTTTGCCGCCGCGTTGAAAGACGCGCATGAGCGGCGCATCACATTCCTGAACGATACGAGTTTCAATTATCTTGAATTGATTCGAGCCGTGCAGGACGACCAGAAGCAGGCGCTGCAATTGATACAGCAAGGCGACGCAACCGCCGCGCTCGCCAAACTTCGAGAGATCGAGAAAATCCGGCCGCTTCGCGATATTCCGATTTTCAGCCTGATGTCGGTCTACAGTTTTCTGCTCGGTAAATCCGGTGATATGCAGGCGCAAGACGAGATACGGCTGTATCTGTTCGGTATCGAGCAGGATATTGCGCATAGCGGCGACGGACTGACGCCGGATACGGCCGTGCATGTCGTGGCCATCAGCGAGGAAGTGAACTGGCTGCTCGCCAAGAAGCTGCGGGCAGGCCGCCAGTCGCTGGATACCGGGCCGGCCCGCAAGATCGATGCGATCGACACGGTGGATGCCGGCGGCCAGTCGCGTACCTATTACTTCGATGTGACTGAACTGTACAAGCGCTATCGGCCGGTCGCTGCGGCTCACTGACCGGATCGATTCCGGAATCGTTTGGCCCCGCTTCAGGCGGGGTTTTTTCATTGGCGCGGCACAATGATTTCCGATCGCACCGCGTGGAAACGCGCGCTTGCTTGCCATGCCCAGGAAAACCCGACGGCACACGCATTGCTCGCCGCCGAACGGCATCGTACCGAATCGGGTTTGCATGTCCGCCATGCCGTGACGCCTACGGCGACGCGGGCGAGCCGTTCACAGGCATCCGAATGACCGATTTCTCTGGCGATTCGGGCCATCGAGCGCGAATCGTTCGGAATCCGACGCGGTTTGGATACGACGCGACGTCTCCCGTGTTTTCCCTCCCTGCGCAAGCGGGCGCGAGCCGTTATAACGACCGAAGCGGCGTGCGACCGCCATAAAACGACCGGATGGAGGGGGAGATGCCGATGAAATGGCTGGCAGGGCTGCTGATCGTCTTGATCGGCACGGCGGTGGTGGCCGCGCGGAGTTCGGAATCCGATCCGGAGATAGTGCTCGCGGCGGGCTATGGCGCGACGATCGTGATCGGCCTGATCGTCGGCCGGTTGCTGTGGGCGCGTGCGGCGCGCAATCGCCGGTGAGGCCGCGCTGCGCGCCGGCTTCGGTGGGACTGCGGGCGGCGCTTACGGCCCGCTGCGTCCCGCCGCACCGGGCCGCGCCACGGCCCCGCGCACCTCGAACCCCACCTGATCGGCCGGCTTGCCGCTGGCATCGAGCAGTTCGAGCCGATGATGGCCCGGCCACGGCAGCCACGCGACGCGTTCGCCGCGCCCGATCGTGCGGCCGTCGAGCCGCCAGCTGCCGCGTCCGCTGTCGCCCGATACACGCTCGAACCAGACCCGCTGGTTGCGCGGCGGGATGTCGGGATCGAGCGCGAAGATCGTGCCGTCGGTCGGCGAGGCGATCGCCAGTGGCGCATGCGGGCCGGTGGCGCCCGCCGTGGCGGCCACGTTGCGAAGCGGGCCCGTACCGTCGCGGCGCGCGGCCGGTGCGGTCACCGAAGCCCGCGCCGGCGTCCCGCCCGCGCCGGCCGCCAGTTTGACCTCGGCCGTTTCGGTGCCGCGCAGGAACCACTCGTCGCGCGACGGCTCGATCGCGCGCTCGAACGCGACGCGCTCGCTTACCACGCCGGGCGGCGGCTTCGGCGCGACGCTGCCGCCGTCGCGATGCAGCCGCGCGACGATCGCCGCCCACACCGGCGCCGCGCCGGTCACGCCCGACACGTTCCACATCGGCGAGCCGTCGGCATTGCCGACCCACACGCCCACCGTGTAGCGCGACGTGTAGCCGACCGCCCAGTTGTCGCGCATGTCCTTGCTGGTGCCGGTCTTGACCGCCGAGAACACGTGCGTGGCGAGCGGGCTGTCGAAGCCGAACGTGCGGGTGCGCGCATTGTTGTCGGCCAGCATGTCGGTGACGATGAAGCTTGCGTCGGCGCTGAACACGCGCTTGGCCGGCGCCTGCGCGGCCACTTGCGCGGCGCTGCGCGGCAGATCGAACGCGGGCCGCGCCAGCCCGCCATTGGCGAGCGCACGGTAGGCATTGGCCAGCGTCAGCAGCGTGACGTCGGCGCTGCCGAGCGCGAGGCTGTAGCCGTAGTAGTCGCCCTGTTCCGTGAGCGGCAGGCCGAGCGCGGTCAGCGTGCGCGAGAAGCGGTGCGGCGTGACCAGCACCAGCGTGCGCACGGCCGGCACGTTCAGCGACGAGCCGAGCGCGCTGCGCACGCTGACCCAGCCCTTGAAATCGTGATCGTAGTTCTGCGGCACGTAGAGGCCGCCGCCGGCCGCCAAGTCGACGGGCGAATCGTCGAGCAGGGTGGCGCCCGTCAGGCGCCGCTCGTCGATGGCCTGCGCATAGAGGAACGGCTTCAGCGTCGAGCCGGCCTGGCGCAGCGCCAGCACCGAATCGACCTCCGGCGCGGCCGATAGCGCGCCCGACGAGCCGACCCAGGCCAGGATGTCGCCGCTGCGGTTGTCGATCACGATGGCTGCGCCATCCTGCACGTTGCGCGAGCGCGGCGCGGCGCTCAATTCGGTCAGCGCGTGCGTGAGTGCATCGCGGGCAAAGCGTTGCAGGCCGGCATCGAGCGTCGAGCGGATGCGCGCGCCGGGTTCCGGATGGGTTTCGGCCGCGATGCGGCGCGCGAAATGCGGCGCGAGCGCCTCGCCGCCGAGGAACGCCGAGGAGGGCGGCGCGGGGCGTGCGAACGCCAGTTGCACTAAGCCGTCGAGGCCCGTGCAGCCGGCCGCCGCCTGCATGTCATGGAGAATCCGGCAGGCACGCTCGGCGACCTTCGGATAGCTGGCGTTCGGCGCGCGGATCAGCGCAGCGGCCACGGCCGATTCGCGTTCGTCGAGGCCGGACGGCGCCTTGCCGAACAGCGTGACCGACAGCGCCGACAGCCCGACCGTCTCGCCGCGAAACGGCACCAGGTTCAGGTAGGCCTCCAGAATCTGATCCTTGCGCCAACTGCGTTCGAGCCACAGCGCATCGATCGCCTGGCCGGCCTTCTGCGGCAGCGAACGCTGGCCCGAGCGGCGCGAGCTGTCGCCGAGCAGCCCGGCCAGTTGCATGGTGACGGTGGAGGCGCCGCGCGTGCGCGAATTCCACAGATTGGCCCATGCGGCCCCGGCGATGCCGCGCCAGTCCACGCCGCTGTGGTCGTAGAAGCGTTTGTCTTCCGAGACGACGATCGCCGCGCGCAGCGCGGGCGACACGTCGGCCAGCGTGACCCAGTCGCCGCGCCGCTCGGCGCTGTCGATGCGGGTGCGCTGCAGCGGCGTGCCGTCGCGTGCGAGCAGCAGCCAGTCGGAGCTGCGGAAATCGCGGCGCACAGCGTCGTAGCCGGGCACGGCGTGGGCCGTGCCCGCGCCGCCGATCAGCGCGGCGGCAACGAGCACGTGCAGCACGCGCAGCCTGCGCCGCGCGCCGGGACGGCCCGCGCTCACGGCTGCTGCGCCGAGGCCGGCTTCACTACGATCGGCGCGTTCGGCGCCATGCCGTAGGCGGACGGCGCATACAACGCCTCGACGCGCGTCGGCGGCAAGCCGAAGCTGCCCACCGCGTTGAGCCGCATGGTGTATTCGATCGAGGTCTTGCCGGCCGGCAGGTAGCCGTAATAGGCGCGGTAGCCGTCCACGTCGCGCTCGACGAACGACGGCCATGCGCCATCGGACGACGCCTCGCCCTGTGTGGCGATCGCCGAATCGCGGCCCAGGCCCGAGCCCATGATGGTCGCGCCGGCGGGCACCGGATCGTTGACCACCACCCAGGTCATCGCGGCTTGCGCATCGACGTCGAGATGCACGCGCACCAGGTCGCCGCGCGTCAGCGCGCCCTTCACGGCCGGATCGACCGGCGTGACCGTCTTGGTGATCCGGTAGCCGGACACCACCGGCCGCTTGAGCGGCACGGCGGCGAGGCTCTGGATCGTCGCCCACGGTTTGCCGGTTCCGTCCTGCGTCAGCGACAGCGTGAGCGGCGCACGGCCGGCCGCTGCCGCCGGCCACGGCAGCAGCGCCGTGCGAGCCGGCGCGCTGCGCGTGGCGGCGGACGACTGCGTCACGTTCGACGGTGCCGTCAGTTTGGCCCCCGACGCCTGCACCGGCGCCGAGGCGGCCACGGCCGCTGCCGCGCCGCCCCAGCCGATTCGACGCTCCGCCTCGCCGAGCCGCAACTGCGTCTGGCCCGTCACCGGCGTGTTCTCGTAGGTCTTCGAGAAGCGTTCGACGGCCAGCTCGCCGAGCAGGTTCGAGGTGGTGGTCTGCCACGCGCCGTTGCGTTGCAGCGCGAGCAGGCCCGACACGATGCGCGGCATCTCGTCCTTCCATGCCGGATTGCCGTTGAAGGCCAGCGCGAGCCGCGCCGCGTTGCTGTCGTTGCCGGTCATCAGCCACCAGAGGTCGTCGTCGCGCGCGGTCGAGAACACCAGTTGCGTGCCTTGATACGACAGGCGCGCGCGCAACAGTTGCTCGACCTGGGCGCGCTTCTCGTCGCGCTGCGGAATGTCCGCCAGGCGCGACAGGATCGCGTAGTAGTCGAGCAGCGCGGAGGTCGGCCAGCGCTCGGGCGTGATGGCGATCGAGCCGAGCATGCGCGCCTGCGCGGCGTCGTGGCGCGACAGCGCCTCCAGCGCGGCGAGCTTGCGCAGGTCGCGATCCTCGCGCGGCGCCCAGGTGTCGCGCGTGATGCGGCCGTCCACGTAGCTGGCCAGCCCGGCTTCGAGCTGGGTGCGCAGCGCATCGGGCAGCGCGAAGCGCGGGTCGAGCTTGGCCGCCTCGTCGGTGGCGGACAGCAGGTAGGCCGTCAGCGTGGTGCTGCCGTTCTCGCCGCTGTCGGCCGACAGCGGGAAGTAGCCTGCCAGGCCGTCGCGGTCGAGATAGGCCGGCATCTGCGCGATCACGGCCTGCCACATCGCCGGATCATGCAGGCCGAGCGCGCGCGAGGTCTGCTGTTCGAGGCAGCGATACGGATACTGCTGGAACCAGCGCGTCACGCCGGGCAGGCCGTCGGCGAGCTTCGATTGCAGCGCGATCGAGATGCCGCCGCGTGGAATGCCGTTGCTGCCGGCGGCCGCATCGGCCGGGGCCGCAATCGGCAACGAGAAGCTGCCGTCGATCTGCGTCAGCGTGGCCTGCTGCACCGTGACCGGCACGGCGGGCACCACGCGCTGGGTGATCTTCAGCGCGTCGGCCGCGTGCGCGCCGCCTTGCTCGGCGGCGGCGATCGACCACGGCAGCGCACCGCCGGCATCGCCCGCGCCGTTCGGCACGGCCACCCGCCACGACACCTCGCGCGAGGCGCCGGCGGCCAGCTCCACGGTTTGCGCGGGCAGGTCGAGCCCCGGCGCGTTCGGCGTGACGACCACCTTCATCGCGCGCGAGGTGGTGTTGCGCAGCGTGAACGGCGCGACCAGTGCATCGCCTTCCCGCACCAGCGGCGGCAGGCCCGAGATCAATTGCAGATCCTGGGTGCTGCGCACGCTGGCGCGGCCGGTGCCGAAGCGGTCGGCGCCGACCGAGGCCACGGCGACGATCGTGAAGCGCGTCAGCGCATCGTTGAGCTTGACGTCGAGCTTGGCCTCGCCGTTCGCGTCGAGCGTCACGCGCGGGTTCCACAGCAGCAGCGTGTCGAACAGCTCGCGGGTGGGCGCGGTGCCGCCCCCGCCGCCGGCCGGCACGGCCTTGCGGCCGAAGTGGCGGCGCCCGACGATTTCCATCTGCGCGGTGGCGGTTTCCACGCCGTAGCCGCGCCGTTGCAGCATCGCGCCGAGCAGGTCCCAACTGGTGTTCGGCATCAGTTCGAGCAGCGCATCGTCCACCGCCGCCACGGCGATCTGCGTGCCGGCCGGCGCGGGCTTGCCGTCGGGCATGCGCACCGCCACCTTGACGTGCGCGGTGCCGCGCACCGGGTAGCTGGCCGCATCGGGCGTGACGGTCACGCCGAGCTGATGCGAGGCTGTGCCGACCTTGATCTCGGCCAGCCCGTAGCGGAACGCCGGCTTCGACAGATCGACGAGCGGGGTGGGCGGCACGTAATGGCGGCCCTCGTTCCAGAACGCATGCGCCCAGTCCACCGGCGTCTTCCAGCCCCACGTGAAGAACGAATACCAGGGCACCTCGCGCATCCGGCCGCGCAGCGCCAGCACCGACACGTAGACGTTCGGCCCCCAGGTCTTGTCCACCTTCAATTCGACGGTCGGATCGCGCCCGTTCAGTTGCACGACGTGCGTTTCCATCACGCCCGAGCGTTCGACAGCCACCAGCGCCGTGGCGAAGCGGAACGGCATGCGTACCTGGAAGCGCGCCGTTTCGCCCGGTTCGTACGACGGCTTTTCGGGGATCAGGTCGATCCGGTCGGTGTTGTTGCCGCCGAACCAGAGGTCGTCCTCGCGCACCACCCACACCGACGTGCTGCCGGTCGCGGCGCGGTCCGAGCCGTCCTTGACCACCGCCACCAGCGACACTTCGCCGGCATCCTTGAGCTTGGCGTCGCAGGCGAAGCGGCCCTTGTCGTCGGTCTTGCCGCTGCACAGCGCGCCGAGGTCGCGCGTTTCGCTGCGGTTGTCGTAGCTGTAGAAGCCGCCGACCATGCGCTTGCGCGACGAGGTCGTGATGCGCGCATAGCCGTGCACTTCCACCTGTGCGCCGGCATGCGGCTTGCCGTCCAGATCGACGGCCAGCGCGGTGACGGGCACCGAATCGCCTACCGCCACCCAGTGCCCGGCCTTGATGCCGGCCGCCAGCGCGGCGGGCCACAGCGTGGTGTCGTTGCGGATCGTCTGGATCTCGCCGTTCGGGTCGGCGAACGTCGCTTCGAGCGCCAGGCGCTTCGGCGCATCGACCTTCGGCAGCGATTTCAGCGTCAGTGAGCCCGCGCCGTTGCGGTCGAGCGTGACGGGCAGCTTGTCGGCCACCAGTTTCGGCGCATCGGGGTCGGGGCCGGAGCTGGCGGCGCTGCTGTCGTCGTTGTCGTCATCGTCGCTCGCGCCGGCGTCCGAGCCGGGCTGTTCTGGGCGATACGGGCTGAACGAGAAATCGGGGTAACGGTCGGCGAACGCCGGGGTGGCGGGGCGCACCAGCGCCGACACGCGCACCGGCAGGTTCGAGGCCGGGCCGCCCGACACGTAGTCGAGCTGCACCGTCACGGGGGCTTCGCTGGCGCCGACCAGCGGGCTGGTCTTGGCGTCGCGCACGGCCACCGTGCCCTTGAACACCGGCAGGCGGAACGCCTCGACGCGGAACGAGCCGGCGTCGTAGGCGATGTGCGAATAGTCCTGACCGTCACGGCCGGAAGCGGCCGGCTGGCCGCCCGCATCATCGGCGCCGCCGTAGTCGAGCGAGACGGTGTATTCGCCGAGCTTGGCGCCGGCCGGCAGCGTGATGCTCGAATCGGCCGTGTGATCGGCGGCCCACACGAGCGGCTGCTCGTAGGTGTCGCCGCTGCCTTCGTGGCGAATCGTCACGCGGTTCGGGTAGCGCTTCGGGAAGCCGAGCGTGTCGAGCATCTCGGTGCGCAGGTAGTGCTTCATCGACACCGTTTCGCCGGCCCGCACCAGCATCCGGTCGAACACGGTGTGCGCGACCACGTTCGGGCGCGCAGAGCGATCGGTCGGCACGTCGAAGCGCCACGATTCGATGCCGCGGTTCCAGTCGTCGGTGACGAACGCCATGTCCGGGCCGGTTGCGGGGTCGTTGACGCGCGCCGACACGAACGTGTTGCGGAAGCCGCTTTCGTAGTTGCACGAATGCAGTTCGGCGAGCGGGCCGTCGATCTTGAGCAGGCCTTGCGCGTCGGTGCGGCCCGAGGCGAGCGCTTCGCCGTTGCAATCCGACACGCGGATCTCCGCGTTAGGCACCGGCTTGCCCTTGTCGAGCGTGGTGACCCACACGAGGCTGTTGTCGCGGCCGCGCTTGAAATGCACGCCGAGGTTCGTGACCAGCACGGTGGTGCGCACGTACATCGCGCCGGGCTTGGCCATCAGCGAACGGCCGAGCGCCGGCGAGGCCAGTTCGAGCACGTAGAAGCCGGGCTTCGGGATCGGCACGCCGACCACCTCGAACGGGCGCAGCGTGGCCGGATCGGCCTTCGGCAGCGTCAGGCGCTGGAGCTGCGGCTCGCCGGCCAGCAGCGACAGCGAGCGCACGTCGACGATCCGCTGCTTGCCGACCGGCGGCTTCTCGCCTTCGGCCGGCGGCACGAACACCGGGTGTTTGGCGTGTTCGAACAGGCCGGGGCGCAGCTTGTCGAGGCTGCCGACCGACATGCCGATCGTGTCGAGCTGGTCGACCGTGCGCATCCAGTCGCGGATCGCGTTGTCGTCTTCCACGCGGATGTTGGCGAACTCGGCCTGGCCGGCGTTGAGGCCGGCGATCTTCAGGTCGGCTTCGACGTTGCGCAGCGTGACGGGCACCAGCGCCGGCGAATCGGGCTCGGCGTAGCGCTCGATGATGCCGAACGTCGACGACGAGAACTTCGCGAGCGGCGGCATGGCCGCGGTGCGTGTTTTCAGCGGGAACAGGTCGGCGTTGGCGAGACGGCGGCCGCTATCGTCGGTCAGGCCGTCGGGCAGCGTGACCGTGAGGTTGGCGTTGTCGGGCAGCGGCGCGGCGAATTCGACGGCGCGCGTGTCGCCGGCCTTGTCGTCGGGCTTGAAGGTCGGGGCGATCGCGTCATCCGGGCCTTGAAGGCGCAGCTTCTCGGCGTTGGCGCGCGTGATCGGCGCGTTGAATTCGATGCGAACCGGGCGCAGCGGCGTGCAGGCCGCCTTGGCGTTTTCGCGCTCGCAACTGAAGTTGGCCGCGAACGGCTCGCGCACGCGGAAATCGAAGCGCTTCTCGGTGCCGTTGGCCACGCCGTTCGGGCCTTTCACGCCGGCGCCGAACACCAGCTGCATCGGCTGGCCGGGCGGCAGGGTTTGCGCGCAACCGAGCGTCAGCACGCGGGCGGCATCCTTCTTCCAGTGGAAGTGGTCGAGCAGTTGCGCGCGCGTGTCGGCGTCGGCGAGCGTGACCGGGATGCGGTTGCCGATGCCGGTGGCTTCGCACCAGACGTTGTCGCGCACGGAGGCGTCGGTCGCCGCGCCGGTCAGCTTCAGCACGAACTGCTGGCCTTCCTCGATCTCGGTGCGGCCGGGGCGGATCTCGGACGGGTAGGGACCGCTGGTCTGGAACGTGAAGCGGCGCGGGCCGGTCACGTCGTGGCCGGCGCTCGAGCGGAGCTTGTCGTCCAGCGTCACGGTACAGCGCACCGATGCGGGCAGATCCTGCGCGAACTGCGCGAGCCAGGTGCGATCGTCGTTCCACACCGCGTCGTATTTCGAGTTGGCCGGATCGTCGCAAGTGACTTGCGCCGGGGCCGGCAGCGATGGCGAACCGAACGCCACCATCGGTTCATCGAACTTGATCACCACCTGACGGACATCGGGCGTCGAGCCTTGCGGCGATACGCTGACGATTTTCGCCGCGTCCGCCGGCCAGCCAAAACCGGCACCGAGCCCCGCTGCGAGCGCCAGGGCGGCACTCCAATACACGATTTTTTTAGATGTGTTCTGCTTCATCGCTGACCCGCCCTCGGAAGGCATGCTTTTCGGAATGCCTGCGATTCTAACCGACCCCTTTCAAGTGCCAGGTCATAATTTTTGTCGCATTAGCACGATTGCGTTGCACCGAAAAGCCCTGTGGCGCACGCCCGACAAACCGGCGATCGGTACGGTTTATCCAGTAGACCGTAACAATCCTTCGCCTATAAAGAGATTGTCCTGCCCGCCTCAAGCGCGTACATTTCCGGTCCGCGCGGCCCGGTGAGGCCGGAAAACCGGCTGCCCGGCGCGTGGATGTGAAACCGGCGGCCGTCGGTTCGCGAGTGGGCGACGCATCGCGGCAGTGCGCGGTGCAGGGATCGAACCGGTCGTCGACAACAAGAACACCGCACTTGCCCGCCCGAACGGCGGCCGCAGCGTGCGCCCGGAACACGTTCCGGCTGGCCGCGCGTGCCAGGCGCGACAAGCGCCGCACGGGCCGCCGGAAGTGCCAATCAATCTGAGAGACAAACAGGCTGGGGATATGACACTTCGAAAGACCTCCATCGCGGCGCTGATCGTCGCCATGCCGGCTGCCGCGTTCGCGCAGTCGAGCGTCACGCTCTACGGCCGGATCGACGGCGGCGTGGAGTACCTGAACCACATCGCGAACCCGTCGGGCACGGGCAGCAGCACGCGCTGGAGCGCCGAGGGCGGCGACTGGGGCACCAGCATGTTCGGCCTGAAGGGCACGGAAGATCTGGGCGGCGGCACCTCGACGATCTTCGATCTCGAAACCGCATTCCAGGTCATGAACGGCACCACCGGCGGCGGGCGGATGTTCTCGCGGCGCGCCTATGTGGGCTTGAAGAACAACGAATGGGGCACGCTGCAGGCCGGTCGCAACCTGTTCATCGACAGCGACGGTGTGTGGGAATTCGATCCGTTCGTGCAGCAGGCGTTTTCGTCGGCATCGCTGGTGCGCGGCCGCAACTGGCAGCAGACCAGCAACAACATCGAGTATCACAGCCCGGTGTGGAACGGCTTCGACGTGCAGGGGCAATACGCGTTCGGCAACCAGACCAGCTTCAACACCGGCCCGGCCAACGATTTCGGCCGCTCGGAAGGCATCATGCTGTCGTATCACTCGGCGCTGTTCGACGTGCGCGGCATCTATGACGAGCTGCGCAACAACAACGGCAAGATGGACAACATCTTCACGGCGTCGCGCGAGTATTTCGTCGGCACCAACGTCTACGTGCAGAAGTTCAAGATCCAGGCCGCCTACACGCATTACTCGGCGCCGGACACGCCGCAAGGCCTGGCCGACCGCGCCGATCACATCTGGCTCGGCGCGACCTACTCGGCCACGCCCGCCTGGGCCGTGACGGGCGGCGGCTATTACGTTCGGGTGGGCAGCGGCAACGGCGACGCCACGCACGATCCGTCGGGCCACGCGATCATGTACGTGCTCGGCACCACCTACAACCTGTCGAAGCGCACGTTCCTGTACGGAACGGTGGCCTACATGCGCAACGGCGGGAATTCGAACTTCGGCCTGATCGCCTCGACGCGCGATTCCACCTCGACCAACCCGTTGACGGGCGAATCGCAGACGGGCGCCTACGTCGGGATCATGCACAACTTCTGAGGCAAGGCCGGAAAAAGGAAGCGGCCGGTTCGCACCGGCCGTGAATTGAACTGCCTTGGCATTTCACTCGCATCGCCCGGCGCGGCTTCGGCCGCGGGCCGGGCGATGTGCCGTTCGGCACCCGGCGATCAGTCGCCGGCGGTCCATTCGACGTTGGCGCCGACCGAACGCAGGTTCTCGACGAAGCGCGGATGCGCGCGGCGGATCGGCTGCGCGTTGAGGATTTCGGAGCGGCCCTCGATGCTCGCGGCCACCATCAGCAGCGCGATCGCGACGCGGATGATGTACGGGCTTTCGACGCGTGCCGGTGTCAGCGGCAGGCCGCCGAACGTGATCAGGCGGTGCGGGTCCGACTGGAACACGTGCGCGCCGAACTTCGACAACTCGCCCGTCCAGCCCATCGCGCCGTCGTACACCTTGTTCCAGAACATCACGCTGCCTTCGGACTTCACGCCGAGCGCGATGAAGATCGGTAGCAGATCGACCGGCAGATACGGCCACGGTGCGGCCTCGATCTTGGTCAGGATGTTCTGCGTGAACGGCTTCTTGACGCGCATCACGCCGTCGCGCTGGGCGCGCGACCAGCCGTTTGCGTGCGTGACCTGCACGCCGAGCTTGGCGAACGTGCGGTCGATCAGCGGGAACATTTCGGGGCCGCTGTTGCGCACGGCGATGTCGCCGCCCGTGATTGCGCCGAGCGCGAGGAACGTGGCGATTTCGTGGAAATCCTCGGCGAAGCGGTGTTCGCCGCCGCCGAGCTTGCCGCCGCCCTGCACGCGCACGTGCGAGGTGCCGATGCCTTCGATCGGCACGCCGAGCAATTCGAGGAAGTGGCAGAACTCCTGCACATGCGGCTCGGACGCGGCATTGACCAGCGTCGAGACGCCGGCCGCGGCGGTGGCGCACAGCACGAAGTTTTCGGTGGTGGTGACCGACGCGTAATCGAGCCAGTGATCGTTGGCCGTCAGCGGGCCGGACGCGCGCACGATCAGCGAATCGGTGGTGCGCTCGATGGTGGCGCCGAAGCGCTCGAACACCTCGACGTGCGGATCGATCTCGCGCACGCCGAGCGTGCAGCCCTTCACGTCGCTCTCGAGCCGCGCCACGCCGAAGCGCGCGAGCAGCGGCGGCACCAGCATGATCGACGAACGCATTTCCTCGGGCAGGCGGTGCACGGCCGGATCGAATGTCGTGTCGCGGTGATGCAGGTCGAGCACGCCACTGGCGAAATCCATTGACACGTCGCTGCCGAGCGTGCGGAAGATGTCGAGGATCTTGCGCACGTCGGTGATGTCGGGAACGCCGACGAGCCGCAGCGGCTGATCGGTCAGCAGGGTCGAGCAGAGAATCGGGAGGACGGCGTTTTTATTGGCGGACGGCGTGATTTCCCCGCGTAGCGGAGTGCCGCCGTGAACGATCAGATTCGACATATTTCGGCGCGATTGGAATGAAAGATGGCGCAAGGCTCGTATCATGCCACCGTTTCGTCATGCGGCGCGAGCAACCGGCGGCGGCGGGAGGGAATGTGGGACGGAGCGGGGCCGATTCTGCGCGGTGACATCCAATTCGCACCCCAATAAAACAAAAACCTCGCCGAAGCGAGGTTGAAGCGAGGCCGGGCGCCGATCAGGCTTTGCGTGGATCTGTCGACGCGGCGCCCGGCCCGAACGCCGTGCCTGTTACAGGCAGGCGTTCAGGTCGGCAGCGGCCGGGCTGGCGGCATCGCCCACCGAGCGGAAGCCCACCCAGGTGGCCGAGCCGGCCGAGCGAGCCGGGCGCACCAGGGCGGCGGCGCCGTTGGGCGGCTGTTGGCCCGGGACGTAGACATCCATGGCCTGGCCGTTGGCGAGCACGTTCTGCGAGACCACCGTTTGTTGGGACTTGTCGGCCCAGGCCTTCGCGATGCAGGCGGAAACCTGCTGGGCGGGTTTCTGGCTTTGACCGACGTTCTGGATCGTCCACTGGGGTTGCTGTTGCGCGAAAGCGGAAGCGGCGACGGTCAGTGCGATAAGCGGCAGCAGTTTCTTCACGTTATCTCCTTGTTCGGTCGTTGGTACGAACCGCGCGCTTGTGTACAGCAGCGCGCCGGTAGTGACTACGAAAGTGTCAGATCACATGTTCGCCGATCCGTTCCGGGAAGTGCGCAACAGTTTGTTAAGTTGCATGCCGAAACGTGACGAGACGTATCCAGGTGTTTCCGAGATAGAGAGCCGTGATCGCAGATCTGGCGAGGCGGATGGGGAGGAGAGGCGGTCAACAGCAGGGTCAAGGCGAAATCCGCCGTCAGCCTACGCCCTGGCTCTTCGACCAATGACGTAGTGTGCTTGCTGAGCGGTGGCCCCGTCGCATTTGCATGCATGATCGCAAAAAATGCGGCACACGACTGTCAAGCACATATAAATACATCGCGACAATCGTGACATCTTCAAACGGGGCCGGGCACGCATTTGCGTGGCGTGTCCGGGTGCCGAAAACCTCTGTTCAGCGCGCGCGTGCCAGCCAACGCGCCGGGCGGGCCGGCCGCATGGCGTGAAAGCGTTCGCGCTTGTGTTCCTCGTCGAAATGGCGCAAGGCCGGCTTGACCAGGTCGCTGCGCGACACGATGCCGGCAAGCTGCCGCGTGTGCGGGTCCGTCAGCACCGGCAGCCGCTCCAGTTCGTGTACCGCCAACCGCGTGGCGACGAGCCGGCACGTTTCGTCGGCCAGCGCGTACGCGCCGCGCGAGGCACCGCGCAACGCGTCGCCGAGCGTCGCGTCGGGGCCGGCGGCGGTGTGGATTCGCTCCAGCGTCGCGCGGTCGAGCATCGTCACGAACGCGCCGTCGCGCAGCACCGGATAGGCGCGATGGCGCTGATCGGCGGCGAAGCCGGCCTGGCGCGCCGCGGCGATCGTCATGGCGGCGTCGAGCGTGATCGCCTCACGTGTCATGACGTCGGCGACGTGATGGCGTTCGAGCGGATCGACGCCGTATTCGCGATAGATGTGATAGCCGCGCCGCGCGATTTTCTCGGTCATGATCGAGCGCCGCATCACCACGGCCGAGAAGCCGTGCGCCACCAGCGTGGCGGCCAGCAGCGGCAGCAGCGCGTTGGCGTCGTGCGTGAGGCCGAACGCGAACACCACGGCCGTCAGCGGCGCACCGAGCGTGGCGCCGAGCGTGGCCGCCATGCACACCAGCGGCCACAGCGCCGGATCGTTGCCGGGCAGCACCGCGCCGATCACCGTGCCGAGCCCCGCGCCGAGCATCAGCAGCGGCGCGAGCACGCCGCCCGAGGTGCCGGAGCCGAGCGCGATGACCCAGATCAGCGCCTTCACGGCCAGGATCGCCAGCACCACCTGCAAGGCCAGATGGCCGTGCAGCAAGTCGCCGATCACGTCGTAACCCACGCCGAACGCGCGCGGTTCGAGCCAGCCGCCGATGCCCACCGCGACGCCGCCGAGCGCGGGCCACCACATCCAGTGCAGCGGCAGCTTGCCGAACGCATCCTCGGTGCGATAGAGCGCAGTCGACAGCCCGCTGGCCAACGCGCCCGACAGCAGCCCCGCGAGCAGGCAGATGCCGAGCGCCGAGGTGGAGGGGGCCGCGGTGGTCAGCGGGAACAAGGGCTCGGCGCCGAAGCACAGGGCACGCGCGAAGCCGGCCACCGCGCAGGCCAGCGCGACCGGCAGGAAACTGCGCGGCCGCCATTCGAACAGCAGCAATTCCACGGCGAGCAGCACGGCGGCCACCGGCGTGCCGAACACGGCCGTCATGCCGGCCGCGGCGCCGGCCACCAGCAGCGTCTTGCGCTCGGCCGCCGTCACCTTGAAGCATTGCGCGATCAGCGAACCGAGTGCGCCGCCCGTCATGATGATCGGCCCTTCCGCGCCGAACGGCCCGCCGCTGCCGATCACGATGCCCGACGAGAGCGGCTTGAGCACCGCCACCTTCGGCGACATCCGGCTCTTGCCGAACAGGATCGCTTCTATCGCCTCCGGAATGCCGTGACCGCGAATCTTCTCCGAGCCGTAGCGCGCGATCATGCCGACGATCAGCCCGCCGATCACCGGCACCCCGATCACCCACGCGCCGAGCGCATGGCCGGCAGGCGAGCGGTCGGCGAACGACCAGTGGCCGAAGAAGAACAGGTTCGTGAACAGGTGGATCAGGTTCAGCAGCACGACCGCGGCGAGCGTGCTGGTCACGCCGATCACGGCGGCGAGCATGGCGATGCGGGGCAGGCGGACATTGGGCGCGAAATCGCGCTGGTGCGGGGCGGCGTGCATGGCGGGCAACGGGACGATAAGGGAATCAGTAGTCGATTTGCGGTACCTGGAAGGCGCCGCGCAGGGATTTCAGTTCGGCGCGATGCAGCGCGGCGAGGCGTGTCAGCACGCTTTCGCCGGCTTCGAGCAGATGCACTTCCACCTGGCGCCGGTCGCTTGCGCTGGTGCGGCGCTGCACGAGGCCAAGCGCCTCGCAACGCGACACCAGCGCGACCACGCCGTGATGCTGGGCTTGCAGCCGTTCGGCCTGCTCGCCGATCGTGGCCCATTCGCGGGCCGGGAAGCCCTTGATATGCAACAACAACAGGTATTGGAGCGGCGTCACGCCTTCGCTCTGGGCGGCGCGCTCGGAGAAGCGTTCGAAGCGCCGCATGTGATAACGGAAGTCGGACAGTTGCTCGAAATCGCGCTTTTGCAGCAAGGGGTTCGTGTCGCTCATCGGGATTCCTGATGGCCCGTCTCGGGCGGAATCGCCGAATATATCATGACATGATATAAATGGGCGTATTTCGGCGTTCGGGGGCAGGGCAGGACACATCGGGTTCTCTCTGCGTTGTCGGTCAGGCGGCCTTCAGCACCTGCGTGCGCCGGTACAAACCGGCAATCAGATCGGCTTGCATGACCAGCCCGACCGGGCGCGCGGCGGCATCCACCACCACGATCACCGGCTCGCCGGCTTCGGCGAACAGCGGCACGAGATCGGTGATCGGTTCGGTCGACAGGATGGTGGGAGTGTCGGCGTTCAGCAGGCCGGCAATCGCCGGACCGCGTTTCGTGTCGATGGCGGCGGGATCGGCCGCGCCGCTGACGGTGAGCGCGTCGCGCGTGACGATGCCGAGCAGGCGTTGCGCGGCATCGACCACCGGCAGTGCATTGGCACCGAGCCGGTCCAGCGCGGCCAGTGCGTCGGTGGCGCGCGTGTCGGCGCTCAGGCGGGCTTCGGGGTGTGCGGCGATGTCCGCGCAGCAGAGCGCGCCGAAGGTGCGGGCGTAGGCGTGCAGCTCGGTTTCGCGCAGCAACGCGTCGAGATCGTCCGTCGACACGTCGAGCCATTCGGTTCGGCGCTTCAGCACCGCTTCGAGATCCTCGCGCGAGAAGCCGCGCGCCGGCGCCTGTTGAACCTCGCGTGGGGCGGCGGCGCGGTGCGGGTAGCGGTGGCCGGTCAGCGCGTGATAAACGATCGCGGCCAGCAGCAACGCGGCCGATTGCACGGCGATCGGCTCCAGCACGAAACCGAAACCGAGCGCATGCACGGCCGGCCCGCCGACCACGGCGGTCAGAGCCACCGCGCCCGACGGCGGATGCACGCAGCGCAACGCCAGCATCGCACCGACGGCCAGCGCGATCGCCAGTGCGGCGGCACCGATCGGGTCCGGAATCCAGCGCGCGCAGGCCACGCCGACGGTGGCCGCCACCAGGTTGCCGCCCAGCAGCGACCACGGCTGCGCGAGCGGGCTGGCCGGCACCGCGAACAGCAGCACCGCCGACGCGCCCATTGGCGCCACCAGCAACGGCATCGCCTCGGGGATGCCGGGCAGCATGCGCATCGTGAGTCCCACGCAGGCGATCCCGACCAGCGCGCCGACGCACGAACGCAGCCGCTCGCGCGCACTCAGCGCGACGGGCGCCGGCGCGAAACCGAGCAGCCAGGCGCGCAGGCGCGAAGCGGTCGACACGGGGGAGTGCGAGGTAGCGGATGACATGGCAAAACCGTTGGGCGGCAATCGGGTGAGCGCGAATTGTATCTCAATATGATATTTATCATGGTGCATCGGCGCTAAAGCGGTGCGTCTTTGCTCCGTTTTGATACGAAAACGTTCAGCTTCGGTGCGGTTGGCGCAAAGTCTCGAGACAGAAGGCGAGGCGCGCAGCTAGACGAGCTGCATGAAGTCGTGATGAATCCGGCACGCCATGTATTGCGAGCAGGCGTACAATTCGCGCCAATCTGGTTGCTTCACATTCAATTCCATAACATGCCGCTCGCGATACCGTCCTCCTGCCCGCTGCCAAGGCCGAGGTCGGGTTGTCTTCTCCGAGCGGGCCGCACGGCCTGCGCCGTCGCGATTTTGCGCCACCCACCGTCTCCCTGAATCCCCATGGACATGCTCGAAAACATGCGACTGTTCGTGCGCGTCGTCGAGGCCGGCAGCTTCACTGCCGTTGCCAAGGAAATCGCCGCCACCACAGCGCAGGTATCACGTGCCGTCTCGAATCTCGAGGCCCACGTTCAAACGCGCCTGCTGCACCGCACGACGCGCCATCTCGGCATGACCGAGAGCGGCCAGCGCTACTTCGAACGGGCGAAGTCGATCCTCGCCGAAATCGATCATGCGAACGCCGAGGCGCGCAACGCGCTGCTCAAACCGAGCGGCCGGATGCGGATTCATGCGATGACGGGGCTGGGGCAAAGCCATGTGGTACCCGCCGTGGTGCGTTACCAGGAAGACAACCCCGAGGTGTCGGTCGACCTGACGCTCGCGCAGCGCATGCCGAACCTGGTCGAAGAGGGCTATGACGTTTCGATCGTGACGGCGGCGCAGTTGCCCGATTCGGGTTACGTCGCGCAGACCTGCGGCGAGAGCTGCAGCGTGCTGGTTGCGTCGCGCGATTATCTGGCGAGCCACGGCACGCCGAAGACGCCCGACGACCTGCGCAAGCATGTCTGCCTGCGGCTCGACACGCCTTCGGCGCCGGGCGGCGAATGGCGCCTCGAAGGCTGCGACGGCGAGGAGTTGCGCTACGAATTGCCGGCGTCGCCGTTCCAGGTGAACGTGCCCGACGCGCTGGCCGTGGCGCTGCGCTCCGGGCGCGGCATCGGCTCGATCGCGCTCTATACGGCGATAGAAGACCTGCGCTCGGGGCGGCTGGTGCGTGTGCTGCCGAACTATCGGCTGCACACGATCCATGTGTTTGCCGTGTATGCGTCACGCCGCTATCTCGACGCGAAGACGCGCACCTTCCTCGATCACCTGCGCACGACGCTCACGCCGGCGCTGGCCAACGATCTCGTCGAACTCGAACGGCTTGCGAGCCCGGTGGCGGCAGGCGCGTGAACGTCCGAGCGTGGATTTCGCCGCGCGCGCGTTGCCCCGAGGCACCGCGCGTTCAGTGCGTGATCGACAGGAACAGGTAGGCCGCGAATATCGAAAGGTGCACCACGCCCTGCAGCACCGTGGTGCGCCCGGTGCTGAGCGTGAGCGTGCTGACCAGCAGCGTTAACGAAAGCAAGGCGGTTTCCATCGGGCCGACGCCGAGCGTGAGCGGCTGGCCGGTCCACACGAATACCGCGGCCACGGTCGGGATGGTCAGGCCGATGCTGGCCAGCGCGGAGCCGAGCGCGAGATTGAGGCTGGTCTGCAAGCGGTTGGCACGCGCCGCGCCCACCGCGGCCAGTCCTTCGGGCAGCAGCACCAGCGCCGCGATCACGATGCCCACCGCGGCCTCCGGCGCGCCCAACTGCGCCACGCCGCGCTCGACGGCCGGCGACAGCAGCTTCGCCAGCAGTACCACCGCCACCAGCGCGACGAACAGAAAGATCATGCTGATCAGCGCCACGTTACGGCTCGGCGGCACCGCGTGCACGGATTCGTCGGCGCTGTCGGCCACCAGGAAGTAATCGCGGTGGCGCACCGTCTGCACGAACACGAACACGCCGTACAGCACGAGCGACGACACGCCCGCGAACGCCAGTTGCGAGGTGGAGAATTGCGGGCCGGGCGCGGCGCTCAGATAATTCGGCATGACCAGCGACAGCACCGCCAGCGAGGCCAGCACGGCCAGCGCCTTGCTCGCGCCGCGCCCCTGGAAATCCTGTTCGCCGTGCTTCCAGCCGCCCACCAGCAGGCACAGCCCGACGATCCCGTTGCAGACGATCATCACCGCCGCGAACACCGTGTCGCGCGCGAGGCCGGCTTTCTCCGGGCCGGACGACAGCATCACCGAGACGATCAGCGCGACCTCGATGACCGTGACGGCGATGGCGAGCACCAGCGTGCCGAACGGCTCGCCGACGCGATGCGCGATGACCTCGGCATGATGGACCGCCGCGAACACGGCGCCGGCCAGCGCGGCCGCAACGAAGACGAGCGTGAATCCGCCGTCGACCGAGATCACGCGCGACAGCCCCAGCACGACCCAGGCGGCGAGCGGCGCCCAGAGGGTCCAGCGGGGCAAGGCGTTCGAGGAGTGCGGCATCGGGAATCCTGTGGTCAGGGTGAGGGCGAGGACGATTCTAGCAGGCGGGTCGCCGCGATCGGGCCCTGCGATCGGCATAGCCCGATCGGCTAGCTTGACGATGTCCGGGAGCGATGGCGGAATGTTTCGTTCAACGGGGCAATTCAGGCGCGAAGCGCTGCACTACAATGGCGCCGGCTCCGATTCCGAACCACGTTCACCCTTCTTCACGCGATGATCATCGACCGCCTGATTTCTGAAATCCTGTTCGGCTTCACCGGCCTGATGGGCATCATCAATCCCTTCGGCATCGCCTTCCTGTTCCTCGAACGCACCGATTCGCTCAACGAGCGGCAGCGCGCCGTGCTGGCGCGCAAGGTGGCCATCAACGCGTTCATCGTGCTGCTGGTGGCGTTCTTCCTCGGTACGCCGGTGCTGCATTTCTTCGGAATTTCGATGGAAGCGCTGCGGATCGGCGGCGGCTTCGCGGTGGCCGTGTCGGGCTGGCAGATGCTGAACGCGCCCGACGTGCCGAGCACCGACGCCATCAAGCCGATCGATCCGCGCAACGTGATGGCGCGCGCGTTCTTTCCGTTGACGATCCCGCTGACGGTCGGCCCCGGCTCGATCGCCACGGCCATTGCGCTGAACGCGAACCGCACCCACAAGCTGTCGGAATTCCTGCTGTCGAGCATCGTTTCGGTGGCCGTGTCGGCGCTGGTGGCGCTGGTGATCTGGCAGACCTACAGCCGTGCCGAAGTGCTGGCGCGTTACCTCGGCGTCGAGGGCACCAAGGTTGCGCAGCGCGTGTCGGCGTTTCTGTTGTTGTGCGTGGGCGTGCAGATCATGCTGACCGGCTTCTCGGCGTTCCTGCAACCGCTGGCCGATCAGATGAAATGAGTCAGCCGCCGTGCATCGCACGCAGCGGATAGGTGAACAGCGCGAAATGGATCACATCGAAGCTCGCGTGCGCGAGCCAGGCCGCGCGCAGGCCGCCGAACCGGTAGGCAAGGCCATAGCCGATGCCGGCCAGTGTCGCCAGGCCCGCCAGCACGATGCCGCCCGAGGCGTGAGCGGCACCGAATAACAGTGCCGCGATCGCCACCGCCATCCACTGGCCGCCACCCACCCGGGCGAGCCCGATTCCCAGCCCGCGCTGGATCCAGCCCCGGAACAACGCTTCCTCGGCTAGCGCGACGATCAGCAGATTGTTGAGCAGCCACAGCCAGCCGAAGGTGGGCCATTTTGGCGCGAAGCTTACCGCGCCGGCGGCGAAGGCGATCGGCAGGCTGATCAGCAGCACGCCTGCGGCGGCCGCTGCGCCGATCAGCGCGGCCTTGACCCAGCGCGCCGGCCGGACGGCCGAGGGCAGCACCCACAGCAGCCAGAGGCCGATCAGCGCCTTGTCTGCATTCAGATACATCGTGAACGGCACGGCGTCGGGCGTGATTGGTACGCCGTGCAGCACGCGCAGGTTATGAAAACCCGGCGCCAGATGCAGCAGCAACGCGCCCCCGAGCAGGGTGAACAGGATGCCGGCCGCGATCCGCAGCGGCCACGCACGGCCCGGCGCGATGGCGTAGGCGGCGATGCCGAGGCCGGCCAGCGACGCGAAGGCCGGCGGCGTAAGCAGACCGAGCACGAACGCCGAGCCATAACCGAGCAAACCGAGGATCAGGCTCGCGAACCTGAGCCGGGGGCACCACGCCAGCAGCGCGGCAGCGAAGATTGCCGCCCAGGGCAGCAGCATCGTCGTCGGGAAATCGGACATTTCTGAAAGGAGAAGTCGCGCGGGCTCACATCATAGTGCGTGAGCGGCGTTTTCTGCCGCGAACCGCGCAGGCCGGCGGCGGGTGCTTCGCGGTGTCGTCGCCGCGCGCAGCCTGACAGGCTGGGCGCGGCTGTCCCGACGGAAGGCCGGGACGCGGGGCGCTCAGGCGGTGGCCTGGGGTTTCGCGCCGATCGTGAATTCGAACGTGGCCACGCCATCCACGCCGCCCGACACGCGGTCGCCCGGCTGAAGCGCGCCCACGCCGGCCGGCGTGCCGGTGAAGATCAGGTCGCCGGGCTGCAGTTCGATCGCCTGCGATACATAGGCAATGATGTCGGCGATCGGCCAGATCAGGTCGGAAAGATCGCCTTGCTGGCGCGTTTCACCGTTCACCGCCAGCCAGATGCGGCCGGTTTGCGGGTGACCGATGTCGGCAGCGGCATGCAGCGGCGAGACCGGGCCGGACGCATCGAAACCCTTCGCCCAATCCCATGGCCGGCCGAGCTTCTTGGCTTCGGCCTGCAGGTCGCGGCGCGTCAGGTCGACGCCCACGCCGTAGCCCCAGATATGGCCGAGCGCCTCCGCCGCGGCGATATGGCTGCCGCCCTTGCCGACCGCGATCACCAGTTCGATTTCGTGATGCAGGTCCGAGGTCAGCGTCGGATAGGGCACCGTGCCTTCGGCCGGGATGACGGCGTCGGCGGGCTTGGCGAAGAAGAACGGCGGCTCGCGGGTCGGATCGGCCCCCATTTCGCGGGCGTGCTCGGCATAGTTGCGACCGACGCAAAACACGCGGCGCAGCGGGAAGCGGGCGGTGGAACCGGCGACGGCGACGCTGGCGGGCGTCGGGAGCGGGACGACGAAATCTGCGGAACGATCGGTCATGACGGAACTCGTTGGCTTGAAGGGTCGAGGGAAGCCGCGTGAATGCGGCATGGGGCAACGATAACAAGCCTGCCCGCACCGCGATGCGACGCAGTTGTCGACATTCTGGACAAAATTACGCTGCCCGGGCTTACGTTCGCCAATCGACCGTTCGGCCGATGCCGTTCAGTCCGGCTTCGGCGCGTCGACGGCTTCCGGCAAGGCAGTGGCGGCCTGCTGCGGTTTGCTCTCGCCGCCGTTGGCTTCCCGGTATTCCTTCGGCGACATGCCCACGCAGGCCCGGAATCGCCGCGAAAAGTAACCTTCGTCGCGGAATCCGACATCGTGAGCGATATCGGCGATGCGTCGCGTGGTGTGGGCGAGCAGCGATTGCGCGAGGGCGATCCGGCGTTCCGTCACGAGTTCGGTGAACGTGTTGCCGGTTTCCTTGCGCAGCAGGTGCGCGAGGTAGTTCGGCGACAGGAACGCGGCCTCGGCGGTGTTCGTCAGCGTCAGCTCGCCGCTCGTCAGGTTCGCCCGAATGTGGCGCATGACGCGCGCCAGCGCATCGCGGCGGCCGGCCTTTTGCGCGCCGTGGCTGTGCGCGAGCCGGTCGAGCGCGCCCGCATATTGCGTGCTGACCAGCCCGATCAACTGGAGCAGATGGCCGCGCAGCAGCGTGACCGAGCCGAACGTGCGTTCGCGGTTGGCGTCGAGCATGCGCTGGGCGATTCGGCGCGCATCGTCGAACGCATCGCCGGTCAGGATGTAGTCGAGCCGCTCCTGGAAGCGGAACGGCGCGAGCTCGGGCACGCGCTGTACCGGCACGTCGTCGAGATCGAGCGGATCGACGTCGAGATCGGTGCGCAGGAACGGCTGCGAGAAGTTGATGACGATGAAATGCGCGCCCGGCGGATGGGGAATCAGGTGTTCGCGAAACGGCAGGATGAACGCGAGCGCGCCGCGCGGAAATGGCCGCGTGACGCCGCCGATGCGCTGTTCGGTATCGCCGCCCAGGTTGAACTGGATCTGAAAGTACGCATGCCGGTGTGGCTCGGTGATCGCCTGTCGCGTGGTCTGGTCGCGGATATAGAAATCGAGGCGGTCGCTGCGCTCGGGCATGGCGTAGGTGCGCGGCTGCGGAGTGGCTGGCATGGCGGATGAAGCAGGGTCGTGCGGATCGAGCCAGGATGGTACAGCGGATGCGGTGTTCTGACCGAAATCATCGCGATTTTGTCGAAATAATGGCCGGAGGCGGTGGGGAGTCGGTTATATCGATGGTCTGGTTGGTAGTAGGCGGGGCCGACGTCGAGCCTGAACCGGTGAGCTCTCGGTTTGGGATCTTGCGTAACCGGCCCGATGGCTCATTGAGAGGTCGCGAAAGGTTGATTGGTAGCCGGCCTGGGTGTCATGGTTGCCAATCATTTTGCTTTCAATCAAGCCTGTCCCAATAAATTGGGAAGACTCTTATAGTCGCGATATTTGCTGATATCTATACTCTGGTTCCATATCCGAATGGATGTAGATGAATTTGTTATGTCTTATTGACTTGAGAATAATCTGATTTTAATTTTTCCTGAATCGATTGGTTTTCGGAGCGTACCGAACGGGTGCCGGTATATCGAAACTGATCTCCAGGGTTACGCGACTATTTTTTGTCACGTCGATTTTCCTACTGCATGCTTGTCGGGTGCCTTGTGCTCCTGTGTCATTCGTGACTCCGTATTAGCAGCCGATGCACAAAGCGCCATTCGTTATCATCGTTAATACGTTGTGTCGGTTTCGTTCCTCCCCCCTTGGTTGCGCATCTGATGCAGCGCTGCCGTTGTTTTTTTGGTTTGTTTGATGTGCCGCGGGTGTGTCGAATAAACGTGTTGTTTCGAGTGTCAAGTGTTTGACGATCGGGTCGCTCCATCCATATAGACGCATGCGATGCCATTTTTGGCATACGTTGTCGCGTCGACAAGACGGCACGACGCTGTCGAACGTGAATGCGGGTGTCGCCGATAAGGATGCGGTGAACGTGTCGCAGTTGAAGTCGTCGGGTTTGATCGGCGGCGACGGCAAGGCGCTTTCGGCGGTGACGTACGACGATGCGACGAAGGGCAAGGTGACGTTTGGCGGTGCAGCGGGTACGACGCTGTCGAACGTGAAGGCTGGTGCGTTGACGGAAAAGAGCACGGAAGCCGTAGTGGGCTCGCAGTTGTTCGCGACGAACAAGGATATCGGTGACCTGAAGGATTCGCTGAAGGACGGTGGCGTGATCGACCCGACAACGGGCAATTCGTTGGCTGTTGTCTACGACGACACGACGAAGGGCAAGGTGTCGCTGAAGGGCAGTGCGGGCACGACGTTGAAGAACGTGAACGCGGGTGTCGATGACAAGGATGCGGTGAACGTATCCCAGTTGAAGTCGTCGGGTTTGATCGGCGACGATGGCAAGGCGCTTTCGGTGGTGACGTACGACGACGCGACGAAGGGCAAGGTGTCGCTGAAGGGCAGTGCGGGCACGACGTTGACCAACGTCAAGGCAGGCGCGGTTTCGGTTTCGAGCACTGACGCAGTGAATGGCTCGCAACTGTCCGGGCTGGCGTCGAGTGTCGCGGATTCGCTTGGCGGTAGCGCCGGGGTCGGCGCGGATGGCAAGCTCACGGCGCCGATATACACAGTCGTTGGTAAAACGTACAACAACGTGGGCGATGCGATCGCAGCTGCCGCCGCTGCTGGAGAAAATGCGGTTCAGTACGACAACAAGAACAAGTCTGCCGTTACGCTGGGTGCCAAGCAAGCCACCAGCCCGGTTGCACTGAAGAATATTGCAGAGGGTGTTGCTGACACGGATGCCGTGAATGTCGGTCAGTTGAATGGCGTCAGGGACGAGATCAAGGATGGTCTCAAAGACGGTTCGCTGGACATGAAGTACATCAAGGTCAAGTCGGGAGGCAGTCAGGCCATAGCCTCGGGAGACGACTCAGTGGCAATCGGTAGTGGGGCCAACACACGTTCGGCCAATGCCGTTGCAATTGGCACGGGTTCACGCGCGAACGCCGAGAATTCGGTGGCGGTTGGATATGGCTCGGCGGCGTTGCAAGCCAATACGTTCGCGGTAGGCGCAGCCGGGAGAGAGCGCCGTATCGTCAATGTCGCAGATGGGACGGACGACACCGATGCCGTGAATGTGAGGCAACTTCATGACGCGATGAGTTCGGCCAGTCGGAAAATGCGAAGTCTTCCTCTGATGCTGCGCGCCTCGGCCACCAATCCGCTGGATGGCATCGTTGCCGTTGCTGGAGACAGTGCTTCCACGATGTCAAATGTTGCATTCGTCGCACCAGGTTCACCGGATGTTGCAGTGGCCATGGGGCTCGGTAGCACGAGCGATGGTAACAACACCATATCGGTGGGTATTGGTGCGGCTGCTTACGGCGACAACTCGGTTGCATTTGGTAATGGAGCGCAGACTCTGATCAAGAAGCATGATTCCATGGCCCTGGGCAACACCGTCGTGACCGGTGCCAACTATGCCGTGGCGATTGGTACGGACATCCACGCAGTGAATCTGCCTAATAAGCCGGGCGCAGCATTCCGTGTGACATGCGATGGTTTGTTGTCCAGTACCCGACAATGCGAATCGGCCGCACAGAAGTTTTGTGAAAATAAAGGCATCACGGTATTGCGGGCGATCGATGGCGTTGCGCACAACGAAGCAAAACTGGATCCTCGCGAACTGACCTTCACTTGCGGCGCACCAAAGCCGGCTCCGGTTGCTCGTCCGGCACCGCCCCCGCCGCCCCCGCCGCCGCCGCCCCCGCCGCCGGTTGTGAAGCGTGAGGTGTTGCTGCAGGGCGGTGCAAACTTCGCGCTCGACAGCGCCAAGCTGATGCCGAACGCGCGGGCACGCCTCAACAGTTTCGTCGTGGCCAACCGCAGGAACGCATTTAACCGCGTCACGGTGCTTGGTTATACCGATTCGACCGGCATGGCCGCCCACAATCTGAAATTGTCAGAGGCGCGCGCACAGGCTGTCGTGAGCTACTTGCGCACCGCCGGATTGAATGCGCAATTTTTCACTGCTCGAGGTCTTGGTGCCGCTGAACCGGTTGCATCGAACAATACGGCGGACGGGCGCGCGATGAATCGCCGCGTCGAAATTCAAATCGAACCAAAATAATAGGTCGAAGGCAGTTGTCTTCAAAGCTGGATATCGCGAGGCCGGTTGCCGGTCTCGCGATGTGCGCTGACTGCGCAAATGGGCGAAACGCCGTTCGTCCACATCAGAATCGAATGCGAACTGTGCAGAGCAGCGAGCTGCGTTTGAATCAAATCAGTTCACTGATCCATACGATCCGGATTTTTAGACCAGGTTGTCCAACAAGTATTGAATCATGCAGGCAGAAACGACCCCTGAGGCGGCCAAATCGGCGGCCGCCCAAGCCATCACGACACCGTTGACCGTCACGAGCGACAGCTTGCTCGACGCACTCGCGTGGATGTGTGCGCATCATCGAATTCCCCTTAGCCACGAAATGCTGACGCAAGGCCTTGCAATGCAGGAGCGGCTCCTGCCGTCGCTGGCGGTCGAATCGCTGACGAACGCCGGATTTGCCGCGCGCGTGATCATGCGACGTCTGTCGCAGTTGCCCGACGCGTTGTTGCCGGCGTTGTTGTTATTGCGCGATGGCCGAGCTGCCGTGCTGCTCGAACGGTTCGACAAGGAAGAAAGCGGGGAGAGTGGAGTGAGCGGGAAACGCGTGGTTCGGTACCGCGTCGTGATTCCCGAAATGGGCGCATCGCCGGTCGAATACGACGAGTCGGAAATCGCCGAAACCTATTCGGGCTACGCAATCCTGGCGAAACCGGCCGCGCGCGTCGACCATCGCGCTGGCCAGCAGGCGCCCGAGCCAGCCGGTCACTGGCTGCTGCGCACGCTGTGGTCGTACCGTCGCTATTACTCGAGCGCGGCGCTTGGCGCATTCCTGATCAACGTGCTCGGCCTGGCCAGCGTGTTTTTCACAATGAACGTTTATGACCGCGTTGTGCCGACGCAGGCCTATGTGACGTTGTGGTCGCTGGCGGTCGGCGTGACGATTGCGATGACGATGGAGGCGATCTCTCGTCACGTTCGTGCGCATGTGCTCGACACGGCCGGCAAGAAAGCCGATCTCGTTCTTGGCAGCCTGCTGTTCCGGCAGGCGATGTCGATTCAGATGGAGAATCGGCCTGCATCGTCCGGCTCGTTTGCCAACCGTCTGCGCGAATTCGAATCGGTGCGTGATTTTGCGACGTCGGCTACCTTGTCCGCGTTGTCGGATCTACCCTTCGTGCTGCTGTTCGTCGCGGTGATCTTCTCGGTCGGTGGCGCGCTTGGTTGGGTTCCGTTGATGATGATTCCGCTGATCGTCGGCGTCGGCGTGATCGTACAGTGGCCGCTCGCGCGGGCGATGCGCGAGAACCTGCGTGAAGCGTCGCTGAAGCAGGGCGTGCTGATCGAATCGATCGAGGGGCTGGAGACGCTGAAGGCCGTTGGCGGCGAAGGCGTGATGCGACATCGCTGGAACAACTGCAGCGCCAAGACGGCCGAATCGTCGATGAAGTCGCGTCATTTGTCGAGCCTGGCAACCTCCATCGTCGCATTTCTGCAGCAGATCCAGACCGTCGTGCTGATCGTCATCGGCGTCTACCTGATCGGTGAAGGCAAGCTGACACAGGGGGCGCTGATCGGCTCGGTGATGTTGGCCGGGCGTGTCACGGCGCCGTTGAGCCAGGTGATGGGATTGGCGCTGCGTTTTCAGCAGGCGCGGGCGGCGCTGCGTTCGCTGAACGAGCTGATGGCGATGCCGGTCGATCACGATGCGGCCACGGCTTATCTTGGCAACCCCACATTGAGCGGCCACGTGAAGCTCGACAAGGTGGAATTCGCGTATCCATCGAAGATCAAGCAGTCCAATCCGGCCGTGTTGCAGGACGTGTCGATCGAAATCAAGGCCGGAGAGCGCGTCGCGATACTCGGGCGGGTGGGCAGCGGCAAATCCACCTTGCTGCGGATGATCGCACGCCTGTATCGGCCGACCTCGGGCAAGCTGTTTGCCGACGGCCTCGATGCGGGCCAGATCTCGCCCGCCGACTGGCGTGCGGCGTTCGGCTATGTCGGGCAGGACAGCCGGCTTTTCTACGGCTCGCTGCGCGAGAACCTGATGATCGGCCGCCCCGACGCGACGCCGGAGGAGCTGCTGCACGTATTGCGCATGACGGGGCTGGATGCGCTGGTGGCCGCGCATCCGCTGGGCATCAATCTGCAGGTCGGCGAGCATGGCGGCGAGTTGTCGGGCGGCCAGCGGCAGCTCGTGGCGCTGGCGCGCAGCCTCATCAACCGCCCGCGAACGTTGCTGCTCGATGAGCCGACCAGTGCGATGGATTCCCAGACCGAGCACCAATTCATCGCGCACCTGCGAATGGCATCTGCCGGTCAGACGCTGGTCGTCGTGACGCATCGGATGTCGCTGTTGCCGCTGGTCGACCGTCTCGTGATCGTCGACCAGGGCCGGATCGTCGCGGACGGCCCCAAAGAAAACGTACTGGCCGTACTGTCGGGCCAGCCGGCTGCCAGGCAGACCAGTCAATACACGGCATCGGTACCGCCGGCACCCCCGCCACCGATGCGCGAGCGCGTGCCCGAAGCGGGTGCCGAAGCGGCTCCGGGCAAAGAGGCGTGACCATGCGAAATCCGCTATTGCGTTCGAGCCGAAGCAAAACCGCCCCGCGTCTGGTTGCGGCCGATGCGGTATTCATGAACGATCTGCGCGAGGCAATGCTGGTCCGCTCGTCGGCCGGCGCGCAGGCCGTGCTGTATCTGATTGCCGTGGTATTGGCGCTCGGCCTCGTCTGGGCGTATTTCGCGCGTGTCGAGGAGGTCACGCGTGGCGAAGGGACGATCGTGTCGCCGAGCCGGGAACAGGTCATTCAGGTGCTGGAGAGCGGCATTGTTCGCGACGTGCTGGTACACGAGGGGCAGGAGGTGGAAAAAGGGCAACTGCTTGCAAAGATCGATCCGACCTCGGCCGAATCGAACTACCGCGAACTGCGCGCCAAGGCGATCGACCTGAAGGCCGGCATTGCCCGGCTGAAGGCGGAAGTGTCCGGCCGGCCGCTGGTGTTTCCGGAAGAGGTCAGGCACGAGCCGGGCGTCGTTGCCCAGGAAACGGCCGCCTATCGCACACGGCGTCTGGCGGTCGATCAGCGCGTGGCCGCGCTGAAGAAGAGCCAGGCGCTGATGCGCCGCGAAATCGCGATGTCCGAGCCGCTGGCGGCCAAGGGGCTGATTTCCGAAGTCGAAATTCTGCGGATGCGGCGCCAGGAAACCGACATCGATTCGCAGATCGCCGATGTCGAGAATCGCTTCCGGTCCGATGCGAACGACGAACTGCTGCGACGCGAATCCGAACTGGCGCAGACCTCCGAGGCGCTGACCGGACGCGCAGGCGTGCTCGCGCGCACCGAAGTCGTGTCGCCGATGAACGGCATCGTGAAAAACATTCGCATGCATACGGCGGGCGGCGTCGTGCAGTCCGGTGAACACATCATGGAGATCGCGCCGCTCGACGGCCGGCTGTTGGTCGAGGTACGGATCAAGCCATCGGACGTGGCATTCCTGAGGGCCGGGTTGCCGGCCCTCGTGAAGCTGTCGGCGTACGACTTCGGCATCTATGGCGGCATCGACGGCAAGGTCGTCAGCATGGGCCCCGACACCCTGCGCGACGACCAGAAAGCCGCCGCCGGCCGACCCGATGCGCACTACTACAGGGCGATGATCGAGACGGACGCAACCACGCTGGACGCAGGCGGCAAGCATCTGCCGATTCTGCCCGGCATGCAGGCGACGGTCGATATCCGAACCGGCGAGAAATCCATTCTCGATTACCTGCTGAAACCCATTTTCAAGGCCCGCGAGGCTTTCCGGGAGCGTTGAGATGAACCTGTCCGACTATCGGCACATCGCCCGTCGACATGGCTTCGCGCTGGCCGCCGGCTTGTTGTTCGTACTGCCCATGCCACATGCCGTTGCCTCGATATGCAATGCGGCTGCGTCACCGGAGCACGGTGCGGCAAGCGATGCGACGCGGCGCTGCCCGCCGATGCCCGCGCTGCCTCGGGCTGCCGATGCCGCCGATGCAACGCAAGATATCGATGTCGATCCCGCAACCGAGGTTGATCTGCGTGGCGTCCTCTATGCAGCGACCGAAGCCGCCGTCGACGTGAACCCGTCGGTGCGGCAGATGTACGCCGAATATCAGGCATCGCAGTCCGATGTCGATCAGGCAAAGGGCGCGCGTTGGCCGCAATTGCAGTTGACCGGTCAGACGCGCGACGCGCAGTTCGGTTCGAATGCCGGCAGCGCGTACAACCCCGGCAATTCAGTCAGCGTGAATCTGCGCACCATGCTGTTCGACTGGGGGCGCACCAGCAAGACGATCGATAGCCGCCGCGAATCCGCGGTGGCGAACCAGGAGAGATATGTCGCACAAATCGAGAGTTCGGCTTATCAGGTGTCGAGTACGCTTGTCGAACTCGCCAAGCAGCGCAACGTCGCGGCGCTGAGCCAGCGGTTCGTCGATCGGATGACGCGCCTGGTCGCCATGCTCGAATCGATTGTCGCCGTGGATCGCGGGCGCGGCAGCGAACTGACGCAGGCAAGGGCGCGGCTGTTGCAGGCCATTGCGAGCCGCGATTCCGCGCTGTCCAAGTGCCGCGACGCCGAATTGAACCTGCGCAAACTGGTGGGTGCTAGGCCGGTGCCGGTTCCTGTTGCGTCCACCTGGCCGTTGAAGCCGCAGATGCTCGACGCGTTGCTGTCGTCGCTCGACGAGAATCCGCGCCTGCTTCAGGCGCGTGCCGAGGCGAACGCCGCCGATCTGAATCGCGACGCGGTGAAAGCCTCGGCGAAGCCGCAGCTCGATTGGGTGGTCAGTACCAATACCGGCCGCGATGTGCTGGGTCGGCGGCAGCCATGGCAGACGATGTTGACGCTTACCTGGAGCGCCTTCAACGGCGGTGCCTCCACGGCCGCGAGCGAGGCCGCGTCCTACCGTGCCATCGCGAGTCATCGGCAAGCTGACCAAACGCGTCTCGATCTCGAATATCAGTTGCGCACTGCCGATCACAATGCGCACACCTATGCCGATCAGGCGGAGCAATATCGCGCGCTGTCCGTGGAGTCGGACCGCGTGCGTCAGGCGTTCTACGATCAGTGGTATCACCTCGGCAAGCGTTCGCTGCTCGATGTGCTGATTGCGGAGAACGACTATTACAACAACCGCGTCAGTGAAATCTCATACCGATTCGAGGGTTACGCCGCAACGTTGCAGGGCTACGCATCGGCCGGCGTGCTGATGCGATGGTTGCGCGACGGCGTGGCTGCCTGACCAGGCTGACTGCCGTTTCACGATCGGCCCGGTGTTGGCGGTTCAAATTCAGGAGGAGAAAACCATGTCAAGGAGGAGCAAATCATGTCGCCTGCTGTCTTCGTGATTCCATCTCGAGTTGTCGTGTTCCCGTCTATTGCCGGCTACTTGCCGCCGCCGTACGGAACGCGTCGGGGTGCGCTGCTGAGCGATTTCTGGTGGAACGCAAGCCGGTCGCCCGGCTTGCCGAATGCGCACGTGCCGGGAACATGGCACGGGCGTGCCGGTGTCGGGTGGAGGCTCGCCGCATCGGCATTCGGCACCGACAACAATGCGTGGACGGATGTCAAGCCGCACCGGGGCCGCCCGGTATTTCGCGCCATTGCGTTGGCCTGTTGCCAGATGTTGATCGGCGTTTTAGCCACGGTGTCGATGTTGAGCGTCCTGCACTCGGATAGCGCGGCGTGGTATCCGATGGCTTGGTTCAATGTGCATAACAGCGCTCAACCGGTAAATCCGCCTTCGGTGGCCATACGTCGAGCGCTCATGCAGCCGGTGCCACAAACCATCGTCAATGTGCCCGCTCCGGTAGCGGCGCATTCCCAGTCAGCCGTTCACGCCACGCATCGTGCGTCGGCTGTGCCGAAGATGCCGGTCGCAAAGCCCGTGGCGCGGGGCACGAGCAAACCAACGTCGAAACCGATGACGCGAGGCGTCGTTCATCGTCCGCATCCGATGCGCACGCCTCCCGTGGCCGCCACGAACGACAAACCGGCGCCGATACACCCTGCCCATCAGCGCGGGGCGACGCCTGTCGCCAAGCATCGCCCGCAGTCTTCCATCGAGCGCGTGCTCGCGAACGACGATCGGGTGAGTGACGATGCCATTCGCGCGCTGCGCATCGAACAGGTGCGACAGGATGCAGCAGCTCGCAGGCACGCGGCCGTGGCGGCATACCTGCCCGCCGATGCCGTATTTCTGTTAAGCAATCAGGTTCGACTGACCGAGCATTGACGTCTTCGCTGACGGTCGGGCTATCTCTGGGCAGGGCTTCATCACGACGCCCGACCAAGATGTCCAAATTTGTATGGAGAATGTCTAGATGTGGGGGGCATGGTCGATATACTTTTGCCTTGCCCGATGCGAAGACAGTGGCGAGAAATCGTCGTCCGGCTGCCGTGCACATCAGTCTGTTGCGTGCATGGGGGCCGGAGGTCTCCATCGTTTCGATCTCCGCAGGTCTCTTCATTCCGGTGTGCTCGCGTGTTGCTTCATGCGTCGAGCGCCGTCGAATGCTGCGCGATATTCACGGTTTGATGTGCATGGGTGCCGTGCCGGCACCGCGAGCCGCACAAGGGCCGAAACGCTCACCCAGGACAACCCATGATCGACGACAGACAGGCCAACACCGATGCCGAGGGAGGCACTGCATCGATTCGCGTGATGGCTGCCGATGCGCATCCGATCGCGTTGATCGGCATCAAGTCGCTGCTCGACAAGGCGGCCGACATCGAGCTGATCTCACTGGTGAATTCGACCGAGCAGCTCGTCACGGCGCTCGACGAAATTGCATGCGACGTGCTGATCTTCGACTATCAACTGGGCAAAGAGGCCGGGATCGATGGTTTGTCCGTGATCGAACAACTTCGTGCCGCGCATCCGTGCCTCAAAATATTGGTCACGTCCGCGCGCGAGCATTACGAGATCACGGCACGGGCTGTCGAACGCGGTGGCGTGGAAGGTTTTCTGCACAAGGGTGACAACGCCTCCATTCGCTTGGCCGACATCGTTCGCAAGCTGGCGGGCGGCGGCATGCACTTCGACATCGTCATGCAGCGCTATTTGCAAGAGCGCTACAAATCGGTGTGCGACAACCGGGCGCGTACGCCGGTGCAAAGCCTCAGCACGCGTGAGTTGGAGGTGGTGCGCATGTGGTCCGAAGGCTTGACGATCAAGCAGATTTCGCACGCCACGCATCGCAGCCACAAAACTATCAGCGCGCAGAAGCGCAATGCGATGCGCAAGCTCGGCGTGAGCAATGAAATCGAATTGTCGCGGCGTATCGAAAAGCTGCTGTAACGCACTGCGCGTCCGTCTTGCCTCACTCCTTGGCCGATTCGGCCGCTGCCGCGGCATCGCTCGCCGGCGTGCCGGCTTGGCTCGCCGCGTCGCGTTCCCAACCGCCGCCGAGCGCCAGGAACAATCTCACCTGATCGGCCGCCACCACGCCTTCGGCGGCGGCGACCTGCGCGCGCACGCTGGTCAGCGTGCGGGTCGCGTCGAGGTCCGACAGAAATGACTCGCGCCCCACGGCATACAGCCGGTGCGTTTCGTCGGCCGAATCGCGTGCCGATTGATACGCGGTGCGCAGCGCATCGGCGCGCTGCGTGTCGGCGGCGTAGGTGGCGAGGCTCGATTGCGTCTCGCGCAGCGCGTTCAGCACGACGCCGTCGAATTGCGCGAGCGCGCCGCCGGTTGCCGCCTCGGCTTCCTGCACGCGCGCGCGCTGCCCGTTGGCCGGGAACGTCCAGTTGATCAACGGGCCGAGCGACCAGCGGTTGGTGGTCGGGCCGAGCAAGTCACCGAAAACCCCCGTCGTGCCGACCGAGGCGCCGAAGCTGACGGTCGGATACATCGCGCCTATCGCCACGCCGATCCGTGCCGTCGCGCCGGCCAGCTTGCGCTCGGCTTCGCGCACGTCGGGCCGACGGCGCAACAAGGCCGTACCGTTGCCGACCGGGATCGCCTGCTTCAGTTGCGGCAGCGTCCTGCAGGTCAATGCGGCGGTCGGCAGGCTGTCCGGCGAGCGCGCGAGCAGCGCGGCCAACTGATATTGCGCGACCTTGCGGCGGCCTTCGAAGCGCGGAATGTCGGCGGCCAGCGTGCGCACCTGCGTGGTGCCCTGCGTCACCGCCGTCTGGCTGCCGCGCCCGGCGTCGCGCAGCCGCCTCGACAGCGTCACGCGCTGCTGCTGCAGATCGAGCGAGTGCCTGGCGATGTCGAGTTCCTCGCCGGCCGAGCACGATTCGACATACGCGGCGACGACATCGGCCACCACGGTGATGCGGGCCAGATCGCCAGCGGCCTTGACGGCGTCCGTGTCGGCGCGCGCGGCCTCGACGCCGCGGCGAAGCTTGCCGAACAGATCGAATTCGTACGACACGTTGATGTTGAACGCGCCTTCGTTGACGACCGGCAGCTTCTCGGTCAGCAGGTATTGTTCGGCCGATTCCTGGGCGCGTTGGGCGCCGCCCGCGAAGCCGCCGGAAAAGCCGCCTTGCGCATTCGCCTCGGCCTGCGTGGCGCGCGCACGTGCGAGGTTCGCCGCTGCGACGCGCAGGTTCGTGTTCGATTGCAGAGCCTGCTCGACGAGGCTGTCCAGCACCGTGTCGTCGTAGAGCCGCCACCATTTCACCGGCACGTCGCCGTTCGACACGAGCGAGCTGCCGTCGCCCGCGCCATCGAGCGGGGCATCGGCCAGCGGCGCGTTGACGAGCGCCTGCTTGGGCACCTGATAGTTCGGGCCGACGGTCGTGCAGGCCGCCAGCGTCAGGGCGGCCACGGCGAGCGGCGTCAGCGCAACGGCACGATAGGCTCGTGGGCTCATCGCGAAGCTCCGTAGGCGGCGGATGCCGCGCCCGATGCCGGGACGATGCCTGCCGAAGCCCCCGAAGCCCCCGAAGCCCCCGAAGCCCCCGAAGCCCCCGAAGCCCCCGAAGCCCCCGAAGCCCCCGAAGCCCCCGAAGCCGCGCCCGCCGAAGCCGCATTTCGATCCCGCTTCACATCCGGCGACACCATCGCCACCGTCGCCGTGCGCCCCGCGATCATGCGGAAATCGTCCGGCACCTCGTCTAGCGAGACGCGCACCGGAATCCGCTGGGCCAGCCGCACCCAACTGAACGCTGGATTGACGTTGGGCAGCAGGTTCGTGCTCTGCGAGCGGTCGCGATCCTCGATCGCGGCGACGATGCTCTGCACATGTCCGCGCAGCGGCCGCGGCTCGCCCATCACGCGGATATCGACCGGCTGGCCGATATGAATGCCGCTCAGCTTGGTTTCCTCGAAGTAGCCATCCACCCGGAACGAATGTTGATCGACCACCGACAGCACGGCGCGGCCGGCCGGCACGTATTCGCCGACGCGCGGCGCGCGGTCGTTCAGGTAGCCGTCCACGGGGCTGACGATGGTGGTGCGATGCAGGTTCAGCCTCGCGGTATCGACGTTGACCTGCGCATCGGCCAGGGCGGCATCGCCCTGATCGACACGTGTGCGGCTCTCCTCGAGTTGCTCGCTCGCCACCAGGTTGCCGAGCTTCAGGTTGCGCGCGTATTCGCGCCGGGCCTGGGCCAGCGTGGCGCGCCGCTGTTCGAGCGTCGCCTCGGCGAGCCGCACCGCCAGGGTGTAGCGGGCCTGGTCGATCACGAACAGCACCTGGCCTTGCCTGACGGCCTGGTTGTCGACCACGCGCACGTCGGTGATCAGGCCGGACACGTCCGGCGCGACCTGGATCACGTCGGCGCGCACGTGCCCGTCTCGCGTCCACGGCGAAAACATGTAGTAGTCGACGATGCGCCAGAGCACGAGCACCGCAATCACGACGACGATCAGCGTCAGCAGGATCTGCCCCGCGGAAAACCAGGTTCTTTTCACGTTCACGTTAGGTAGCCACGAAATGGTGGGAGGCGATCACGACGCCGGCCAGGATGAAGACGTAGATGCCGAGATCGAAGATCGACCGGTGCCAGACGAAGCGGTAGATGCCGGTGCGCGTCAGCAGCGTGCGCACGACGATGTTGACGAGATAGGCGATCAGCATCAGCACCAGCGGTGCCGGAACGAACACGCCGAAGATGTCGATTTCGCCGATCATGATTGCGTTGTGGTGTTCTGCATGGTGTCGGTCAGGAGCGGGGCGGTGGCGGCAGCGGCTGCATCAACGCGGGGTTCAGCGACAGGCGGATGCCGACCAGCGCATGCAGCGCGTCGCGCAGGCCGCGTTGCAGCGCGGCGGCCGGGCGGTCCGCGCGCGGCACGGCGGCGGGCGCATCGGGCGCCACGGGGGGGCGGCGGTGGCGACACCGCTTTGCGCCGGGCCGCCGGCCGGCGCTTGCGTCGCGCCGATCAGATGGCGGATCGCCACGGCGTCGAGCGCATCGTCGATCGAGGCGAGCAGGCCCGGCGACGCCGGCTGCCGCGCGTTCGCCTCGACGCAGGCCGTGTAATGGGCGGTCACGCCGGCCAGCACGCGGTCGATCGCGGCCGGCACGTCGCCGTCGAGGCGGCGCAGCGAGCGGTGCAGATCGAGCGCGTTCAGGGCCACGCGCAGGTCGCGGAAGCTTTCGATCGACGGATGGCGATGATCGTCGGAAGCCTTCAGGCGCGGCAGCAATTGCGTGACGCGGTCGAGCATCCGCGCGGCGTGGTTGCGTTGATCGACGATCGGCTGCCGCGACGCCGATTTCGCGACGTCCTCCCAACTGGAGCGCAGCAGCCGGCGCGCGGCCAGCTCCGCGCCGAACGGGCGCGTCGCGCGGGTCCAGACGAATGCGTACAGCAGGCCGGCCACGCCGGCGATATTGGTGTTCAGGAATACGAGGAAGTCGGCCGAATAGGCATCCTGAATGCTGATGAAGGTGGCCGTGTTGACCGCCACCAGCATCGTCACGAGGTTGAACTGCGGGCGCGGGATCAGCGTGCCGACCAGGATGAACGGCGCGGCGAACATCACCACCAGCATCGGGAAATCGTGCACGTGCGGCAGCACCACGAACAGGTAGAGCCCGGCGAACACCACGCTCGCGCAGGTGGCCGCGAAGAACCGGAACACCATCGGCGCCGGCTCGTCGAGCGCGGCGAAGAAGCAGCAGGCCACGGCGGCCAGCGTCACGGCGCCCGCGCCGTCGTTCCAGCCCGACTGGATCCACAGCCAGCACGCCAGCACGATCGCGCCGCCCGCGCTCAGCGTGGAGAACAGCATCATGCCGCGGTCGAAGTAGCGATCGGTGCCGCCGAGCCGCCAATGCCGGTAGCGCGGCTGCCAGACGCCCGATTCGTTGGCGATCAGCGCGCGCAGCGAGCGGCAGTCCTGCCAGATGTCGATCATCTGCCGCAGCCGCCACAGCGCGTTCGACAGCAGCGCGCCGTCCCAACTGACCATCGCGTCGCCCGATGGCTGCAGCGCCACGATGCGGGCGCGCAGCCGGTCGGCCTGCGGGTCGCTGACCGAGCCGGTGGTGTCGTCCGGCGCGGGTAGCGGCGCGTCGAACCATTGCGCGGCCTCGGCCAGCAGCGCCTCCAGGTCGGCCGGCAGCTCCTTCAGCTCGCGCATCAGCGCGATCAGCGGATCGGCCAGCGCCGACATCATCGGCAGGAACAGTTGCATGCGGCCGTGCAGCGCCTGCGCGCGCGCCATCACGCGCGGATGGGCGTGGTCGTAGCCGAGCTGGCTCAACAGGAATTCGAGCGCCGCGAGCGTCATCGCGAGCCGCTGGCGGCAGCCCGACAGCGTCTTGCCGGCCAGATGGCCCGACAGCGTTTCGCGGCCGTAGAACGCGGCGTCGCGGAACCAGGCGTCGGCGCGCTCGATCAGCGTGGGCGCGAGCCGGTTCGGCAGCACGGCGCTGCCCACCACGCTCGCGCAGACGATGCCGAGCACGATTTCCTCGGTCCGCGTGATCGCGACGTCGAACACGGTGGTCGGGTCGGTCACGGTCGGCAGCGCGATCAGCGGCATCGTATAGCCGGCCAGCATGAACACGTAGCTGCGCGCGGTGCGATCCGACATCGCCAAATAAAGCAGCGTGCCCGTCCAGAGCGCGACGACCACGCTGAACAGGAACGGCGTCTCGACGAACGGCGGCACCAGCAGGATCGCGGCCGACGCGCCGAGCGCCGTGCCGAGCGCGCGATAGAGCGCCTTCGAGCGCGTCGCGCCGACGAACGGGTTCGAAACGATATAGACGGTGGCCATCGCCCAGTACGGGCGCGGCAACTGGAAGATCAAACCGAGGTAGAGCGCCAGCATCGACGCCGCGAAGGTCTTGACCGAGAACAGCCAGTCGCGAATCGACGGGTAGGTCATTACGCGGTCCGCTCGCCGGCCTCGCTGAACGCATTGAGCACGCGCAGGGTCGTTTCGAGGTCCTCGCGGCTGACCGATTTCAGCACGCGGGCCCGCAGCGCGCGCAGGTCGTCTTCCATCCGGGCCGTGACGGCGCGGCCTTCGTCGGTCAGCGTGACGGTTTTGGCGCGACGGTCGTCGGGGTCCTCGTCGCGGCGCGCGAGGCCTGCCGCGCAGAGCTGATCGAGCAGCCGGACCAGCGACGGCCCCTCGATGCCCACGTGCTCGGCGAGCGTCACCTGGCGGACCGCCTCGCCGAGCCGGCCGGCGATCAGCAGCGGCGTGGCGCAGGCTTCGGACACGTGATAGGCGGTCAGGACGGTGTCGCTGGTGCGCCGCCACTTGCGGGCGGCGGTGACGAGCGTGCTGCTGACGGCCATGCGGAGCGTATGGAGATTCGACATGCGCCGGATCATATCGGAATTCCATTCGATAGCAAACTATCGGTTTGAGTTAAACGCTTTACGAGTCGGGCGGGGCCATGGCTGCTGATCCGATTCGATTTAGCGAAGGAGTCGGGCACACGGTGTCACGTCGATGTCATGGCCGTGTCGTTCGGCGACGCGAGGATCGATCGACGAAGTGCGTGCGCGGAGCCGGTCGAGGCACGATTCGTGCTGCGGTGCATGATGGGCGGCGAGAATGTTGTGGCCCCCAGGTCTGAAATCGAGGTGCCGATTGGATGAATCGCCTCTGTTGCGCCGCATCCCGAGCGTTGCGTCCATTTCGAATCGGGTCGGATGTGCTTATATTTCGAGATTGCGCGGCGCGCCTTCGACATGGCCGCCGCGTCCGATCTCCCGATCCGTCCAAGGCAAGAACGTGAAAAGCGCACCCGAGGTCAATTACGTCCGCCCGCGCCAGCGCGCCGGCAAGCTGGTGGTCCGCCGCAACCGCAAGATGGCGCGCTCGGTGCACGCCTACGTGCGCGGCAATACCGCGCGTTATTACGAATGGCTGGCCAACGCCAAGGTCGGCACGCTGCCGGAAGGGCCGGCAATCTGGATTTGCGGCGATTGCCATACCGGCAACCTCGGCCCGGTCGCCAACGATGCCGGCGAGATCGAGATCCAGATCCGCGATCTCGATCAGACGGTGATCGGCAATCCCGTGCATGACCTGATTCGGCTCAGTTTGTCGCTGGCGACGTCGGCGCGCAGTTCCGACCTGCCCGGCATCGTCACGGCGCGGGTCATCGAGCAAGTGTACGAGGGCTATACGCATGCGTTGATGGGCGGCAAGCGCAAGCGTGCGGTGCCCAAGCCGGACGTGGTGCGCATCGTGATGCGCGACGCGCTGACGCGTACCTGGAAGCATCTGGCGCGCGAGCGGCTGATGGGCGTCAAGCCGGTGCTGCCGCTCGGCAAGCGGTTCTGGCCGCTGTCGAAAGCCGAATCGAACGGCATCGCCTCGCTGGTCGACACGCCGGCCATCTCCGAACTGGCGATAGGCCTGCGCGGCAACCGGCCGACCGAGCACGTCGAATTGCTCGACGCGGCCTATTGGGTCAAGGGCTGCAGCTCGCTCGGGCGGCTGCGTTACGCGGTGCTGCTCGACGTGGACGGCGCGGCTTCCGGCGGCGACGATTTGTGCCTGATCGACATCAAGGAAGGGACCAAGGCGCTGGCGCCGCGCTATCGCGACGCCGAAATGCCGCGCGACAACGGCAAGCGCGTGGTGGAGGGGGCACGGCACCTGTCGCCGTATCTCGGCAACCGGATGTGCGCGGCCACGCTGTCGGAGCGTTCGGTGATCGTTCGCGAACTGCTGCCGGCCGACCTGAAGCTCGAAATCGGCAACGTCGACGAGGCCGAGGCGCTGCGCATCGCGCGCTACCTGGCGCACGTGGTCGGCCTCGCCCATGCACGGCAGATGGATACGGACACGCGCAAGCGCTGGCTCGCGGAACTGAGCCGCGCGCGCTCGAAGACGATCGACGCGCCGTTCTGGCTGTGGCGCAGCGTGATCGAATTGATGGGCAACCATGAAGTCGGCTATCTCGAACATTGCCGGCGCGTCGCGGCGCAAGGTGCGGCGGCGCGCTGAACGGCGTCGGGCAAGCCGCGAACATCATCGACGGACAATCGGCAGGCGACACCCAGGCGAGGACGAATGAAAACGTTTCATTGCGACAACTGCGGTCAATTGGTGTTTTTCGAGAACGTGCGCTGCGAGCGTTGCGGCTCGCCGCTCGGCTATCTGCCCGAGATCGGCGAGGTGGGGGCGTTCGAGGTGGACGCCGCGTCGGGCAACTGGCGCAGCCTGCACCGCGACGCCAGGGACAAGCTGTACCGCCCGTGCCAGAACTATTCGGCCGAGGACGTGTGCAACTGGATGGTGCCGGCCGAATCCGACGCGGCGTTCTGCCCGTCGTGCGCGCTGACCGAAACCATCCCCGATCTGTCGAATCCGGCGAACCGGCCGCTCTGGTATCGCACCGAGGTCGCCAAGCGGCGCCTGATCTATACGTTGACGATGCTCGGGCTGCCGATCGAATCGCGGCAGTCGCGGCCGGGCGGCATGAGCTTCGCGTTCAAGGCGGCCACCGAGACCGAGCCGGTCATGACGGGGCACGCCAACGGCCTCGTCACGCTCAATCTGGCCGAGGCCGACGACGCCGAGCGCGAACGCGTGCGCGCCCAGATGCACGAGCCGTACCGCACGCTGGTGGGGCACTTCCGGCACGAGATCGGCCATTACTATTTCGACCGGCTGGTGGCGGGCAGGCACTGGATCGAGCCGTTCCGCGAGCGTTTCGGCGACGAGCGCGCCGATTACCAGGCCGCGCTCGACGCGCATTACCAGAACGGCGCGCCGCCGGGCTGGGAAGACAGCTACGTCAGCGAATACGCGACGATGCACCCGTGGGAAGACTGGGCCGAGACCTGGGCGCATTACCTGCATATCGTCGATACGCTCGATACGGCCAATGCCTGCGGGCTGGTGCTCGATCCCGACGACGAGAGCCTGCCGCGCCTCGACGACCAGACTTCCGTCGACGAAGCGTCGTTCGGCAACCTGATGCGGCGCTGGTTCCCGCTGACCTATGCGCTGAACAGCCTGAATCGCAGCATGGGCGTGCCCGACGCGTATCCGTTCGCGTTGTCGCCGGCGGTCGTTGCGAAGCTGCGCTTCGTTCATCACGTCATCGCGGCGGCGCGCGATGCCGCGCCGGACGATGGCGGCGGTGCGCGGGCGGCAGGCAGCGAGGAGGCGACGGACGAGAGGGCGGCCGCTCCCAGGGACGAGACGAAGCCGGGCGACGGGGCCGCCGCTTGAGTCGCGCTGGCGTCGCCGCTCAGGCGTCGGCGGCCGGCAGGGCGGCGTAGCGCTCGATCAATGCGTCCAGATTGGCGTGGGCGCGCGACGTCAGCGGCGCGAATTCGGTGGAGAGGAACAGCGGCGCTTGTGCCCGCAATTGTTCGAGCGCATGGCGGCGCCCGTTGCGGAATGCCGCCGATGGCGCATCGGGCGCCTGGCCCCATTCGCGCGCGATGTCACGGTCGTAGGTTTTGAGCCGCTCGGGCGGCGCGGCGAGGATCGCGAGGTCGGCGTCGAGGAACAGGGCCGCGGCGTGCCGGCGGTCCGGATCGGCTTGCCAGGCGTCCGGCAGCCGGTGCGCCTGGGTGGCGATCACCAGTTCGTGCGCGAAGCCGATGGCCGGTGCATGCTCGCGGAGCCAGACGGGCGCGCAGTGCGCCGCCGTGATCTCGTCGAGCCAGCGCGCGCTGCGTGGTTCGTTCTCGACATGGTCGGGCAGCGTGGTGGCGTAGACCACGTCGTGCGCCCACACCGCCAGCTCGATCGCCTTCCAGTGCGGTACGCCCCGATACGGGGCGAGATGCGCGAACAGCTCGGCCAGATGCGCGAGCGTGTGATAAAAGCGCTGCGGCTCCCGATAGGCCCGCTCGATGTGCGGCCAGACGGCCGGCGTGCCGAAACAGGCATCGCAGCCGTCGCGCAGCGCGTCGAGCGTGGCGGAATCGGGCGCACGCATCGCGGCCGGCGCGTCAGGACTCGTCGGCGGAACCGGCTGCGCCGCGTGGACGGCGCGCACGGGGGGCGCGAGCCCGCTTGGCGGCGGTTTTGCGGGCCGGGGCGGCCGCTTCGTCGCCGAGCAGATCGGCGGCCGGCGCGGCGGTGGCCGAAGCCGGTTCGGCCGCTTCAACGGCCGCTTCAGTTGCCGGCGCGGCGACGGTTTTCTTGGCCGCCGCCTTGCGGGTGCGGGCTGGCGTCTTTTTCGCCTTGCCGGTTGCTGTCTTGGCGGCCGGCGCGGCATCGGCCTCGGCTTCCGCCTCGGCCCGCTCGGCGGGCGCCGGAGCCATTGCTGCCTCGGTTTCGCCCGCGAAACGGCTCACCGGTTCATCGAACGCAGCGGGCGTGCTGTCCACCACGGCCGGCACCGGCGCCACGGCGGCGTGCTCTCCGCCATGGGCATCCTCGATCAGCGGCATCTGCTCGGGCTTGCGCGAACCGCGGCCCCGGCCTTGCCTGGCTTCGTCGCGCGGCTTGCCGTGGCGGCGTTCGCCGTCGTGCTGCTGGGCGTCGCGGCGGTTTTCGTGGCGCGGCTTCGGTTCGCCGTGACGGGTTTCCGCCGGCGCGGCGGCGGCCTGATTGGCTGGCACGGCCGGTTCCGCATCGCCGCGTCGCTCGTCGCGTTGCGCGGCGTGATCCTTCGCGTGCTTGTTGCCGCGCTGTTCCTTGCGGCGTCCCGCGCCATGCTTCGGCGCCTCGGCGGCGGGCGTGTCGGCCGTGATGGCCGTAGTGGCCTCCTCGCCGGCCTTCGACGTCTCGACGTCGAACACCGGATCGGCGGCGCCCGCCTGCGACGGACGCGACACATAGGTGCCCGACTTCTCGTCGCGGCCCACTTCGAGCAGCCCGTGTGCCTGTGCTTCCTCGAGCAGGTTGCCGAACGCGCGGAAGCCGTAGTACGTCTCGTTGAAGCCCGGCTTGCGGCGCTTGATCGCGCTTTTCAGCACCGACGCCCAGATCTTGCCGCTGTCGCTGCGCTCCGAGGCCAGCGCGTCGAAGGTCTCGACGGCGATCGTGATCGCTTCGAGCTTGCGCGCATCGGCATCCGGCTTGCGCTGCTTGTCGTCGGCCGCGCGCTTGCCGCTGTCGGCCGCGGCGCGCGAATCGAGCTTGGCCTGCGCGCGTTGCAGCTCGCGGGCGAGATCGTCGTAGAAGATGAATTCGTCGCAGTTCGCGACCAGCAGGTCCGAGGTCGAGTTCTTCACGCCCACGCCGATCACGCGCTTGGCGTTCTCGCGCAGCTTGGAGACGAGCGGCGAGAAATCGGAGTCGCCGCTGATGATCACGAACGTGTCGACGTGCGATTTCGTGTAGCAGAGGTCGAGCGCATCGACCACCAGCCGGATGTCGGCCGAGTTCTTGCCCGATTGCCGAACGTGCGGGATCTCGATCAATTCGAAGGAGGCTTCGTGCATTGCCCCTTTGAAGGTTTTGTAGCGATCCCAGTCGCAATAGGCCTTCTTGACGACGATGCTGCCCTTGAGCAGCAGCTTTTCGAGCACCGGCTTGATGTCGAATTTTTCGAACTTCGTATCGCGCACACCGAGCGCGATATTTTCGAAGTCGCAAAAGAGCGCCATGTTGACGCTGTCCTGAGGCAAGGCCATGTGTTCTCCAACCGAAGGCTCGCCATGGCGGCGAGCGCTGAAAGTGCGGACATGATAGCGGCTCTGCGTGACGCCGACGGAATTTGCCGAATGCGCGGCGCGGGGGGCGGCCCGCTCAGGCGCGCGGATCGCGCAGCCTGCGGATCGCCTGCCACGCGCAACCGGCCGAGGTCGCGGCCAGGCCGGCGAACGTCACCAGCACGCCGAGCGTGAAGCCGGAGGGCATCTCGCCGCTGTCGGGCGAATCGGGATGGGCGATGGCGAGCGCCACCGAGCCGGCGACGATCAGCGCGAGGCAGGCCACCCAATACAGCCGCCCGCGCTTGGCGTGCCAGGCCTGCCAGCCGGCCCAGATCAGACCGAACAACCAGAGCAGGGCGAGCACGCCGAGCGCCAGCAGATCGGTGAAGGACGAGACGGGAAAGGTGGCGGGCATGACGGTGAAACGCGGAAGCAAGGGCGGCGAAGCGCCGGAATCGTGACTCTATCGGGCGGGCGGGGGCCAACGCAAGCAAGGTGCGTTTCGGCTTGACGCGCCGCAGACGACGATAGACGGCTGCAAGCCGGCGCGCGCCTGTCTAGAATCGAGCTTTTCGCTGCCGGAACCCACCACACCATGACGATCACACCCGCCACGCCCGCCGCCCTCGACGCCGATGCGCTCGCCGGCCGGCTCGACGCCGTATTCGAGCGCGCGCTGCGCGAGCGCCGCGTGGTGGGCGCGGTGGCCGTCGTCGCGCAACACGGCGCGGTGCGGTACCGCCGCGCGCACGGCCTGGCCGATCGCGAGGCGCAGCGCCCGATGCGCGAGGACACGCTGTTCCGGCTCGCCTCGGTCAGCAAGCCGATCGTCGCGCTCGCGGTGCTGCGGCTCGTCGCGGGCGGCGAACTGGCGCTCAATGCGCCCGTCACGCGCTGGCTGCCCGAGTTCCGGCCGAAGCTGGCCGACGGCACCGAGCCGACCATCACGCTCCATCACCTGCTTACGCATACGTCCGGCCTCGGCTACTGGCTGCTCGAAGGCCCCGGCTCGGTGTACGACCGGCTCGGCATTTCCGACGGCATCGATCTGCGCGATTTCGATCTCGCCGAAAACCTGCGCCGGCTTGCGTTGGCGCCGCTCGCCTTTGCGCCCGGCAGCGCCTGGCAGTATTCGCTGGCGATCGACGTGCTCGGCGCGGTGGTCGAGCGCGCGACCGGGTTGCCTCTCGAACGGGCGGTCGCGGCCCTGGTCGGCGAGCCGCTTTGCCTGCGCGATTGCGGCTTCGTGTCGAACGCGCCGGAGCGTTTCGCGACGCCTTACCACGACGGCGCACCCGAGCCGGTGCGGATGACCGACAACCTCGACGTGCCGCTGCCCGAAGGCCACGGTGCGGTGGTGCGCTTCGCGCCGTCGCGGGTGTTCACGCCCGGCGCCTATCCCTCGGGCGGCGCTGGCATGTACGGTTCGGCCGACGACGTGCTGCGCGCGCTGGAGGCGATCCGCGCCGGCGACGGCTTCCTGCCCGACGCGCTGGCCGAGGCGGCGCGCACCGATCAGGCCGGCGAGGCGTCCGAATCGCGTGGGCCGGGCTGGGGCTTCGGCTACCTGAGCGCGGTGCTGCTCGATCCGGCGGCGGCCGGCTCGCCGCAGGGCGCGGGCACCTTGCAGTGGGGCGGCGTGTACGGCCATTCGTGGTTCGTCGACCGTGCCGCCGGACTGACGGTGCTGCTGCTGACCAATACGGCGTACGAAGGGATGTCGGGGCCGTTGACGATCGAATTGCGCGATGCCGTCTACGCGGGCTGAGCGGCAATCGGCGCGGCAATAAAAAAGCCGGGAGACGCGCTCGTCTCCCGGCTTTTCTTGATCCGATCCGAACTTACAGATCGAAAAACACCGTTTCCTGCTCGCCCTGCATGCGGATGTCGAAGCGATAGACCACCACGCCGTTCGCCTGCACCTCGCGGCGCGCCAGCAGCGTGTCGCGGCGCGCGGCCGACACGCTGCCGAGCACCGGGTCGGCCGCGTTGGCCGCCGTCTCGTCGTCGAAATAGATTCGCGTGAACGCATGCGTGAGCACGCCGCGCATCAACACCGCCACGTCGATGTGCGGCGCACCGGCATCGGTCGCGCCCGGCTTGACGGTGCGCACCACGAAGCGGTGCTGGGCGTCGGTGCCCGTGCCGATCCGCGAAAAGCCCGTGAAGCCGCTGGCCGCGATCTCGGCGCGCGACGCCGGATACTTGCCGGCCGCATCGACCTGCGTGAATTCGAGCATGGCGTCGAGGATCGTCTTGCCGTCGCCGTCGAACACCTGGCCGATCAGCACGATCTGCTCGCCGGCCGCGTGCGGTTCGGCGATATCGGTCGGGAACAGGCTCTTCATGTCGAAGTCGTACTGCTGCGGGCACAGGCCGTAGGCGAAGTACGGGCCGACCGTCTGCGAAGGGGATTGCTTCAGCGTCGTCATGATCAGCGCTCCATCGGGGTGGCGTCGCGGCCGCGCAGCACGATGTCGAACTCGTAGCCGAGCGCATAGCCTTCCTGGGTGACGTCGAGCGAGAAGCTCGAGACCAGACGCTCGCGCGCGTCTTCCGGCGTGCCTTGATAGATCGGGTCGTATTGCAGCAGCGGATCGCCGGGGAAGTACATCTGCGTGACGAGGCGCGAGCCGAAATAATCGCCGAACAGCGAGAAATGGATGTGGTTCGGGCGCCAGGCGTTCGGATGGTTGCCCCACGGATACGCGCCGGGCTTGATCGTCAGGAAGCGGTAGCGGCCCTGGTCGTCGGTCAGGCAGCGGCCCGCGCCGAGGAAGTTCGGGTCGAGCGGCGCGTCGTGCTGGTCGGCCTTGTGCACATAGCGGCCGGCGGCGTTCGCCTGCCATACCTCGACCAGCGTGTTGCGCACCGGCTTGCCGCCTTCGTCGAGCACGCGGCCCGTCACGACGATGCGCTCGCCGAGCGGCTCGCCGTTCTTCACGGCGTTGCGCGTCAGGTCGTGGTCGAGCGCGCCGAGGTCTTCCGCGCCATACACCGGCACGTACTGGTTGCGCAGCTTTTCCTTCAGCGGAATCAGCGGCCGCGTCGGGCCGCGCTTGACGGACGAACGGTACTCGGGGTGAACGTAGGCGGGATGCGACGGCCAGTCGCGCGGGCTGAGGATGGAGTCGTCCATCGCGGTGTCTCCTGTCTGTATTGATGAGGGCATGACGTCGAACTTTAACCAATCCGGAAAGTTATGCAAAATGACGTTTTTTCCCATCTCGTATAACCAACCGTTATGGTCAATCGTATCGCCGACGGCCGGGTCAAGTTCCGGCATCTGCAGTGCTTCCTGGCGGTCGCGCAGCTTGGCGGCGTGCAGAAGGCCGCCGAAAGCCTGTCGATCACACAGCCGGCGGTGTCCAAGACGATCGCCGAGCTGGAATCGATCCTTGGCGTGAAGCTGTTCGAGCGCGGCCGGCAGGGCGCGCAGCCCACCCGCGAGGGGCAGTTGTTCCTGCCCCATGCGAGCGCCAGCGTGATGGCGCTGCGCCAGGGCGTGGGCCTGCTGGCCGGGGAGAGCGGCGGCGTGGCGGCCACGCTGGAGATCGGCATGCTGCCGACCGTGGCGGCCTCGCTCGCGCCGGCCGTCATGAAGGCGCTGACGGCACGCATGCCGCGCATGATCGTGCGGATCGCCACCGACGCCAATGCGCGGCTGCTCGAACGCCTGAAATCGGGCGAGATCGAGTGCGCGGTCGGGCGGCTGTCGGAGCCGGAGCGGATGGTCGGCCTGTCGTTCGAGCAGTTGTACAACGAGCCGCTGGTGGCGCTGGTGCGCGCCGGCCATCCGCTCGCGAGCCACCCGGCGCCGGCCGGCGAGCTGGGCCGCTTCCCGGTGGTGGTGCCGCCGTACGGCACGCTGATCCGGCAGTCGGCCGAGCAGATGCTGGCGGCCTGCAACGCGCCGGCGCTCGATACGTTCGTGGAGGTGCTGTCGGTGTCGGTGGGCCGCGCGCTCGCGCTTGAAAACGATGCAGTGTGGTTCGTGCCGCGCTACGCGGCCGAATACGATCTGGCCGGCGGGACGCTGGTGCGGCTGCCGCTGCCGGCCGACGGCGCGGACGAGCTGGTCGGCCTGATCCTGCGCACCGACGCCCGGCCGTCGCCGGCCGCGCAGGCCCTGATCGACGCGGTGCGCAACGTGGCGCGCGACCGGTTCGCCGGTGCGGATGCCCGGCGCACGCCGGCACGGCGCCGGCGTGGTTCGGCGCCGCCTCGGGGGTAATGGCACCCCGGCCGGCTTCGCGGATGCGGCGCGATCTGCTCGCCAGCCTCGCTGCCGCGTGCCGGTTTCCTCAGTTTTCCAGCGCCGCGCCGGATGCCAGATCGATCCGATGCCGATTCAACAAGGCCATCAGCTCGGCCGGTGCGACATCGAGCGCGGCGGCGGCTGCCGCCACGTCGTCGCCGTGCCGCCGCAGCGCGGCGTCGAGCGCCTGGTGCTCGGCGGCTTCCAGCGTGCCGGCGAGCGTGGGCAACGGGTGTGACGCGTCGTCCCCGAGATCGAGATCGTCGGCCGACAGCACCGGATGCTCGGCCATCACCATCGCGCGGCGAATCCGGTTGATCAGCTCGCGCACGTTGCCGGGCCACGCGTAGCGGTACATTGCCTCGATCGCGCACGGCGAGAAGCCGCGGATTCGGCCGCCGCCGTCGGCGCTGAAGCGTTGCAGGATATGGCGCGCCAGCACCTCGATGTCGCTGCCGCGTGCGCGCAGCGGCGGTTCGTCGATGCGCAGCACGCACAGCCGATGAAACAGGTCCGCCCGGAAGCGCCCCTCGCGCATCGCCGCTTCCAGATCGACATGGGTGGCCGACAGCACGCGCACATCCACCGGCACCGATTCGCGGCCGCCGAGCCGCTCGATGCGGCCTTCCTGCAGGAAGCGCAGCAGGCTGGCCTGGCTTTCGTGCGGCATGTCGCCGATCTCGTCGAGGAACAAGGTGCCGCCCTGCGCGGCCTCGATCCGGCCGATCTTGCGCTGGGTCGCGCCGGTGAACGCGCCGCGCTCGTAGCCGAACAGCTCCGATTGCAGCAGCGCGGGCGGAATCGCGCCGCAGTTGATCGGCACGAACGGCGCGTTGCGGCGCGTCGAGCGTTCGTGGATCGCCAACGCGGTCAGCTCCTTGCCGGTGCCCGATTCGCCGGAGATGAACACCGTGGCATCGGTGTTGGCGACCTTGCGGATGGTGCGGAACAACTGCTGCATCGCCTCGCAGGTGCCGACCATCTCGTCGTCGCCGGCGTCCCGGGCTCGCGCGTCGGCGCCGGGCTCGCGCTCGGCGAGGCCGGCCATCGCGCAGGCCTGGCGCGCGAGCAGGTCGAGCGTGGCGGGCGGCGCGTCGTCGGCAACGAAGCTGCTGCAATACTGACGCACCAGCCGGCGCACCTCGGGCTCGTCGAAGCGCGCGGCATCGGCCAGCGCGACCCAGCCGGTGGCGGGGCGGCGCAGCGCGGCATCGAACGCGGCGAGCTCGGCCGTCGAGAAGCCGCGCAGGTCGAGCAGGCCGGCTTGCGGTTCGACCGCGGCCGGCTTGCGCGCGAATTCGAGCGGCGAGGCGAAGCGCGCGACGCGCCAGCCGTGCTGCGACAGGAACGCGGCCAGCACCGCGTCGGGCTGGCGGGCGAGATAGACGAGCGTGCGCGGGGCGGCCGGCGCGGCAGCGTCGGACAGGGTGTCGGCGGCACGGCGGCGACGCGAGAAATCGGCGGCGATGACGGCGGGCGGGACGCGGGATTCTTGCACGATGGGCTCCGTCGCGGCGATCAGAACGTGTACGGGAAACGCACGCCGACCACGAAGTTCGGCGCGTCCGGCGTCAGGCCGACGGCGACCGACGCATTCATCGTCAGGTGCTTGTTGAAGACGTGATTGAGGCCGAAGCTCAGGGTCGACGCGGTGGTCTGGCTGCCCGGCACCTTCTGCCAGACGTCGCCGGGGGCCTTGGTCTTGGTCTCCGGCTCGAACGCCAGCGTGTAGGCGATGCTGGCCGAATCGCGTTCCGAGAAGGCCAGCGCCACGCCGCCGCCGATCTGCACGATGTCGCCGAGCTTGACCTTGGCCGGCTGCGTCTGGCCGACCACCGACGAGATGTCGCCGAACGAGCGCGCCACGTTGTAGGTGTACGACAGGCTGCCGAACAGCACGATCGGGTCGTAGGTCTTCAGCACCGACATGCCGGCCGTGATGCTCCAGAAGCCGGTGCCGGTGGGCAGCGTGTCGGGCGCGACGAGGTTGGTGTTGTTCGGATCGATCTGGCGCAGCTTGATGCCGAACGGCGAGGCGCCGGACGGCGTTTTCACGCGCAGGCTGCCGACCACGTCGGGCAGGTTCTGGGTTTCCTTCAGGAACTGGTAGTAGATCCCGAAGTTGACGTCGCCGAGCGCGTGCGAGGTGCCGCTCGCATCCGACAGCGAGCTGGACGCGCCGCCCGCGCCGCCGACGATGAAGTTGCTGGTGCGGTACACATACGGCACGTCCACATCCACGTTGATGCGGCTGGTCAGGCCGTAGCGGATGTCGACGTCGCTCGTCAACTGGTGCGATTTGGTCTGGCCGAGGTTCAGGTTGCCGAGGAAGATCGCGTCGAGCGCGAGGAACCCGGAGAGCTGCAACTGGCGGCGATCGTAGTAGGTGTCGCTGATGCCCCAGTCGATCGTCAGCTTGTGATCGAACAGCGGGGCGTGCTCGCGTTGCACCACGGCGTTTTCGGCTTCGGTGCGGGTGGGTTCGGCCGCGCGGTTCTCGGTGCCGATCGTGCCGGTGGTGGCCGCAGCGTTCGCGCCGCTGCGGGTGCCGGTGCCCGCCGAGCCCGACACGGGCGGCGAGACCGGCACGCCGGTGGCCGTGCCGGTGCCGTCGCCGGGCGCGGGCGAGAGCGGGGTGTATTGCGCGAGCACGGTGGCGCCGCCGTTGCCCCCATTCGCGGCTTCGGCCGGCGGGTCGGACAGCCCGCGCCCGCGTTGCTGCATCTCCAGGTCGACCACATGGCGTTCGAGCGACTGGATCTTGCGTTGCTGCGCATCGACGAGCTGCATGAGCGCGTTGAGCCGGTCCTCGACCGACTGGTTGGCGAGCGCCTGGGCCTGGGCGCTGCTGGCGATCGCCAGCAGCAGCACGGCAGCGGGAATGGCCGCGAGCGGATGGCGCGGTGAGAAATCGATCTGCATGGTCTAACCCCCGGTGTTATTCGAAACGTGACATTCGGTTTCGCGCCGCTCGCCGGGCAACCCGCCCGGCGGCAAAGGAACGGCGCGTTCTGCTGCCGTATCGGCGTCCCGTCGCGTGCAAGGCGCGGGCGCCGTGGTTATGGGGCTGCGGTGTGCGGACCGCGCGTCATCTCCTTGCGGCGAAGCCGGCTTGCAGCGCCTGCAGGATGCCGGCCTGGCGCAACGCGCCGCCCGACATCTGTTGCGTGCGCAACTGAAGCTGGAGCTGGTTGGAGACGAGCTGCTGGTTGCCGGCCACCTGCAGCAACTGGGCGACGGCGCCGGCCCGCGCGGCGGCGGGCGCGATGATCTGGCTCGCGACGCCGGCCGGCGTGTTCAGCGCGAGCATCACGCCGTTCGCGCCGAACCCGATGCTGGCGCGGATCGTGCCGTCGGCGCTGGCCGCCGAGGCGCTCGGCGAGCCGCTCGCGCCCGGCAGCATGGTGGACGCCGTGCCGAGATTCGGGCCGAAGTCGATCGTCATCGCGTTGCTGCCGGTGTTGCCGTTGCCGGCCACTTGCGTGACCTGCGACACGCCGTTGACGCGAATCGTCTGGCCGCCCGACGCGACGGCATTCGGATCGGTGCCGTTGGCGCGCGACGGGTCGCCCGCCACCACGGCGGCGGCCGTCTGCACCTGGGCCGACAACTGGTTGGCGCCGTTGGCGACGACGTTCAGCGATCCCTGAGCGATCGCGAGCGCGCCATTCGGCAATTGCCATTGCGAGAGCAGGTTGACGACGAAGCCGGACACCATCGTCGCATCGGCGAACTTGCCGGTTTGACGGGCCAGCACGTCGTCGTCCACTGCAACGATCGGCAGCGCGGCCGGGGCCAGCGCGTCGCCCGCGAACGGCATCTGCATGCCGGCGGGCGAGGCGGCCGAGGCGGCGCTGCCGGTGAGCGCGCAGGCGGCCGCACAAGCCGCGCCGCGCAGGAATGAGAGTGAGCGATTCATGATGGGTCAGAACAGGTCTGCCTTGATCAAGCCGTACTCGACGAACGGGATCGCGGCGGAGCCGGTGGTGAGCGCCTGTTCGCGCAACCGGAGCGCCAGCGAGTCGTTGTGCTGCAGCAGCGGGGAATCCTCCATGAACGGTTTGCCCACAACCGCGAACACCAGGCCGTTCCAGGTCTTGGCGAAATCCTGTTCGAGCAGGATGCGGTTGCCGAGCGCGGGATCGGCGATGAAGACCCGGCCGTCGGCGGCGCGCTTGACGATCACGAAGTGCTCGTAGCCTTCGATGTTCATCAGCACGATGACGGGGATCTGCAGGGTGTAGAGCGCATCGAGGCCGACCCGGAAGCCGCGCCCGCGCAGCCCGAGCGTTTCGACGAACTTCTTCATGTCGAGCATCGAGAAGCCGTGACGCACGACCACTTCGGGCGTGGAGAAGGCCATCATCCGCTGGATCATGTCGGCTTCGGGGATGTCGATGCCGTAGCCGTACTTGAGCAGCGTGGCGAGGGCGGCCGAGCCGCAACTGAAGTCGAACTGCTGGCCGACGATGTCGCGATGGCGCAGGTCGTACATCGATTTCAATGTCTTGTGCACGGGCACGCCGGCGAACGGCAGGGCATCGATGCCCGAGGCCTGAGCGTTCGTGAACGGGCCGAAAGCCCAGCATGCGCAGAGGGCTGCGAGCCGGGCCGGCCAGTGAAGGCGTGTCGATGTCATGGGTGTCTCCCCCGGTACTGCCTTGTTGCCTTGTGTCTTGCTGTTGCGTCCCGCCATGCGTGTTCTCGGGCCTCGCGCGCCGCTGGTCCTGCGGTGCGCGAGGTCGCCGAAGCGGTCAATGGCCGCTGTTGAGCGCCGCGATCGCGAGGCCGTTGTGCTGCAGGTTGCCCGCGCCGCCGGCGATGTTCACGCCGATGTTGCCGGTTGCACCCGTGAGGGTGTTCGCGCCGAGCATCGCGGTGCCGACGAAGCGGCCGTTGATCTGCGCGCTGGCCACTTGCGTGTTGTCGTCCGTGGCGATCATCGCAACCGTGCGTGCGCGGCCGGCATCGACCGTTGTCGTCGAACCTGCCAGGCTGTTGTTCTGCACGTTGCCGATGCCCGAGGCGACGTTGACGCCGACGTTGCCCGACACGCCTGCCAGCGAACCGTCGCCGATCGACGCGTTCAGCACGAAGTTGTCGATGCGGGCGCGGCCCGACGACCCTTGGTTGCTGAAGATCTGCGCGTTGCCGAACACGTTGCCGACATCGACCGAGGCCAGCGACACGTCGTTGCTTTGCGCGTTGTCGATGCCCATCGCGATGTTGAGGCCGAGGTTGCCCTTGACGCCGGTGGCGGCATTGGTGCCGGTGGTGGCGGTGAGCGTGCCGGCGGTGCGGGTGTCGGTGACGGCGGTGACGCTGCCGGAGGTTTCGGTGCGCTGTGAGCTATAGGTGTTGTTGAAGCCCCAGATGTCCGAGCGGCCTGTCAGCGAATCCTGTTGCGTGGAAATCGAACCGCTTGCAGCCGATTGCGATTCGCTTTGCATGGAGGACGCGCCCCACGCGTTGCCGTATGACGAGCTTGTCCGCGAGGCGCTTGCATCAGCATGTTGATGCGAGGCGCTGGAAGCGTTGGCCGATGACGACGCGCCCCAGGCGGCGCCGGCGCCACCGACGATATAGCCGCTCTGGCTTTGCGAAGCGCTGCCGCCTGCCGTGAAGCTGAACAGGCCGGGCAGGAAGTAGCCGCCGATTTGAGCGCTCTGGCTGCTGCCCGAGGCGCCGGCTGCGCCGCCGACGATGAAGGCCGAGCCACCCGAGTTGCCCGATTGGTGCAGGCTGGACGACTGATTCGCGGTGGCGCTTTGTTGCAAGGATGCCGTGCTGTACGACCCGCCAGCCACCCAACCACTGCTGTCGCGAGACATCGATCGGGACGATTGCGCCGTGTACGACGCGTCGTGCGACGACGACTGGAATTGACCGTGATACGAAGAGCCCACGTTGCTTCTCGTGGCCGACACATTATCCACCGACGTCGTCACCGAGCCCGTCGTATAGCTCTGATACAGCGGCTCCAGCGACACGTGATTCAACGACACCGTCTGGTTGTTGTTGATCACCGCGCCGGCGCTGCTCGACACGCCGACGGCGCCGTACAGTCCGACAAAACCGAAGATGCCGACAGCCTCGGTGACCCCGGTAACGTTGTAGAGGAATGCGTCGGCCGCTTGGGCCGATCCGGCAACCGAGACGAGAACCGCGGCTGCAATGACAGTGCGTTTCATGATGCGCTCCGATACGGAAGTGGCTAGTTGATAAAAAGCGTGCCCGCCGGGGGACGGAGCACAAAACTGTTTGCCGTGGTGTTACCGGCGCCGGCTGTCTGGTTGACTTGCACGATTCCGCTGATATGCTTGAAAGCGTCGCCGCTAATCGACACCTCTCGCATTCCCCGGCCCCCCGCCGGTATTCCCAGGCCTCCGGCCTTCGAAGCCGTTTCGGACAGTTCGGTATCCGAAACGGCTTCGATCCCTGCGCCCAGCGTGCCGATGGCCATGCTGTTGCGCTGTAGATTCGCGCTGCCCGCGCTTTGATTCACCATCACCGCACCCGACAGATTCGACAACGCGCCGCCCTCGATGCGGGCCGCCGTGTCGCCGGTGCGCGCCACGCTGGTGGCCGCCTGCAGCGACGAAAGATTCGCGCCCGCCGCGGTGCCGATGCCGATCGCCAACTGGTTCGCTTGCGCATTGCCGGCACCCACCGTCTCGTTGATCTTGAGCACGCCGCTGATGTCGCGCGCCGCGTTGGCGCCGATCGTCGCGACGCCGGCCACCTGCGCCGTCGATTGCGCCTGAACGGAGGCCGCGGCAAGCAACGCGAGCGCCGGCAGCCAGCACGTCCGATGCGCAAATATCATTCGCATGACGAAACAATATTTCGATGCCGGTGCGTGACGGGGGCGGCGGCTCATTTGATGGCTCCCAGCGCCGTCACGAGCGGCGAGATCGCCCCGGTGATGGTGGTCGAGATCGTGCCGCCGATGGTCGCGATGCCCGAGGTCGGGATGCTCACGCCGCCTGCGCCGCGCCCGAGCGGGCCGGCTAAGTCGGCCGTCAGCACCTGGGTGACGGCCGCTACCGTCGCGCTGGTGTTGGCCACGTTGCCGCTGGCGATGCCGAGCGAGCCGCGCGCATTGGTCAGATCGAGGTCGGACGCCAGCGTGCCCATCATCGGATTGAACGTGTTGGCCGGGAACGTGGTGGCGCGCACGCGCACCGGGTCCTGGTCGACCGGCACCGGGCGATACGCGATGCGTGGCGTCACGTCGCGCAGCACGATCAGGTCGCCGGGGTTCTGCGGCGCCTGTTGCGCGTGGGCCGTGCTCGCGGCGCCGACGATCGCGCCGGCGGCGCCAAGCGCGGCGAGCGGAGCGACGAACGGAAAACAGAGCGGATTCATGTCGGCATCCTTGGCGTATCGGATTTCAACTGCGGGGTTTCAACTGCGGAGTTTCAACGGCGCGTCAGGCTGAGGCTGTTGCCCTGCATCGGGCGCGGCGCATCGGCCGGGACCGGCAGTGGCGACGGCAGGGCCGGCGGCGCGAGCTCGTCCCACAGGGTGACGCCGTTGCGCGCGGCAGCCAGTTGCATCGGCGAGGCCGACACCATCATCGTCATGCCGGCGGCACGACCGCGCTGGGCGGCCAGCGTCGTTTCGTCGAGCGACACGTCGCGCGGGCCGGCCAGCGGCAGCTCCGTCGCGGCGAACTCGATCGCCGCCACCGCCGGCAGCACCTGGGCGTGCACGGCGGGCAGGCTCGCCGCGGCGATCAACGCGGCGGCAACATTCAGGCAGAGGTGGCGGGGCAGGTTCGACATCGCAGGTCTCCGGTGTGCAAGACATACAGCGAGGAGCGTGCCAACGTCGCAAAAGGCACGCCCCTGCTCGATTGTCTTGCGCGCACCAGGCCCCGCAGGCTGTAAGGAGAACGAAAACGTATCAGCCTTGAAACACGGCCTCGTTCACGGCCGACAAGCTTCGCGTGAACGACGTGGAATCGCGGTTCGCATGGCCCGGGAAATACCCTGAGCGATGCCGCATGCCGAGCGTGGCGAACCGCACGGAACGCAAGCGCTGGCGGGCCGGACGCGGATCGGCCGTGAGGCGGCCATCGAGCGGCACCGGTCCGGGCCGGTGTCGCGCGAACGTATCAGGCCGGAACCACTGTTAAGAAACGATGCGCAGGAGCTGGCCTGGGCGCGCGAATCGACGTATCGGGCGCGTGCCGTGTAGCGAACGCGAGACGACACGGCGCGGCGGCGCGCACGGCGAAAGCAAGAAACGGGAGAACGGTGAAGGACCGTGAACGGCGGCCGGCTCGTGATCGAACGAGCCGGCCGCGTCAACCGGCGATCAGGAAGGGCGCAGTGTCGCCTTGTGCGGCATGGTCTTGATGACGGCCCGTTGCTCGGGCGGCATCGCCGGCGGCTTGGCGGGCACCGAGAAGCCGAACGTGTTCCAGCCGTCGTCGCAGTTCACGAACACCGCGCCGCCGTGCATGTCGGCGACGGCCTTGACGATCGACAACCCCAGCCCGTGATTCTCGTTGCTGTTGGTGCGGGCTTCCTCGAGCCGGTAGAAGCGCTCGAACATATGCGCGCGCTTGGTCGGATCGAGCGAAGCGCCGGGGTTGGCGACGGCGATCTCGACCTGCTCGCCGGTCGCGCGGATCGTCACGCGGATCGCATCGCCGGGCCGCGAGTGCTGGATCGCATTGATCAGCAGATTGGTCATGGCGCGGCCGAACAGCGAGGTGTCGACGCTCGCGCGCGCATCGCCCGACAGCTCGGCGCGCAGTTGCGCGTCTTCCAGCGAGAACTCGAGGAAGTCGAGCATGCGCGCCACCTCGTTCGCCAGCGACACGTCGCTGAGGTTGGTCGCGCGCTCGCCGCGATCGCTGCGCGACAGGAACAGCATGTCGTTGACGATCACGCGCAGCCGCTCGAATTCCTCGAGGTTCGATTGCAGCGTCTGCTGCATGCGCTCGACCGTGCGCTCGCGCGAGGTCAGCGCCACCTGGGTCTGGCCGATCAGGATGCTGACCGGCGTGCGCAGCTCGTGCGCGACGTCGGCGTTGAACGATTCGAGCCGGTCGTAGGCCAGCTCGATCCGCTCCAGCGCGCCGTTGAACGAACTGGCCAGCTCGTGCAGCTCGCTCGGCAGCGCGTCGGTCTGCAGCCGTTGCTTGCGGTTCGCAGGGCTCAACGCCGCCGCTTCCTTCGACAGTTGCGCGAGCGGCTCCAGCCCGAAGCGGGTGACGGCGCGGCTCAACAGCAGCGACACCACGGTGGCCGCGCCGATCAGCGCCGCCAGCGTCAGCGCGATGAAGCGCAGCATCTTCTGGGTGCGGTCGCAGGCGGTGGCCACGATCAGCGTCAGTTCGGGGTGCGTGCCGTTCGCCGCGATCGTGGTGGTGCGCGTCATCACGTTGTAGCTGCTGCCCTCCACATGCTTCAGGTCGAACTGGCCCACCGGCACGTCCACCGGCGTGCCTTCCACCGGCTTGCCGAGCGTGTAGGCGGGATCGGGGCTGGTGACGATATAGCGCGTCGAGCCGTCGAGCGGCTGCAGGTCGGTCAGTTTTTCCTGGGTGATGTGCCAGCGCGCCGGGGTGCTCGCGTGCGAGAGGATCATCTCGGCCACCTTGGCGCGGGTTTCCAGCGTCGCGCGCAGTTCGGCGAACAGTTGCCGTTCCATCATCGCGAACAGGCCGATGCCCACTAGCGAGAACACCAGCAACGAGGTGATGGCGAACATCACCGACAGACGCATCGAGATCGAGCGTTTCATGGCGGCCCTCAGCGACGCAGGTCGGCTTCCGGCTCGTCGCGCACTTCGAGCACGTAGCCCATCCCGCGGATGGTATGCAGCAGCTTGTCGGAATACGGGCCGTCCAGCTTGGCGCGCAGGCGCTTGATGGCGGTTTCCACCACGTTCGCGTTGCTGTCGAAATTGACGTCCCACACGAGTTCCGTGATGGTCGTCTTCGATAGCACCTCGCCGCGCCGGCGCGCCAGCACGCCGAGCAACTGGAATTCCTGCGCGGTCAGGTCGAGGCGGATGCCGTTGCGCGAGGCGCGGCGGCTGATCAGGTCCACCCGCAGGTCGCCGATCGAGATCAGCGTCGATTCCTGCACGCGCGCGCGGCGCGTCAGCGCGCGCAGGCGTTCGATCAGTTCGAGGAACGAGAACGGCTTGGTCAGGTAGTCGTCGGCACCGCCGCGCAGGCCGCGCACGCGGTCGTCCACGCGGTCGCGCGCGGTCAGCATGATGACCGGCGTGTCCTTCTGCGCACGCAGCGCGCGCAGCACGCCGAAGCCGTCGATCTTCGGCAGCATGACATCGAGCACCACCACGTCGTAGTCGTATTCGACCGCTTTCCAGGCGCCGTCCTCGCCGTCGATGGCGATATCCACCACCCAGCCTTCTTCCGACAGCCCGCTTTTCAGGTAATCGACGACCTTCGGTTCGTCTTCGACGATCAATACTTTCATTCGGATTTCCCGTTGGCTGGCTCGGAGGCGGACCAGCCGCCGCCGAGCGCTTTTGCGAGATATACCACCAGCGCGGCCCGTTGACCACGAATCTGCACCTCCTGGCGCTCGCTGGTGAGCAACTGCTGTTGCGCGCTGATCACGTCGATGTAGGCGGTCAGGCCGCCGGCATAGCGGTCGCGCGCGAGCGAGACGAGCTGGCGCGAATCGTCCACGCCGGCGCGCGCGCGGCGGCTGGCCTCGTCGAGCGTCGACAGGCCGGTCACGGCGTTCTGCACTTCCTGGAACGCGGTCAGCACGGTTTGCCGGTAATTGGCCTGCGCGGCCGCGTAGCCGGCCTGCGCGTAATCCACGCCGGCCTTGAGCCGGCCGCCCGAGAAGATCGGCTGCGACACCGACGCCCCCACCGACCAGACCAGCGACGGCACCGAGAACAGGCTGGCGAAGCGGGTGGCTTCCCAGCCGATGTCGGGCGACAGCGTCAGGCGCGGAAAGTACGCGGCGCGCGCCACGCCGATCTGCGCGTTGGCGGCGGCCATCGCACGCTCGGCCGACGCCACGTCGGGCCGGCGCTGCAACACCTCGCTCGGCAGGCCGGGCGGCAGCGCGGGCGCGTTCAGCGGCTGCACGCGCGGCGCGATCGAGAACGACGGTGCGGGCGTGCCGGTCAGCGTGGCGATCGCGTGCTCGTATTGTTGCCGCGTGTTGCGCAGCAGTTGCGCCTGGGTTTTCGTCGCGTCGAGCTGGGCGCGCTGCTGGAGCAGATCGAGCCCCGATACCGCGCCCAGTTCGTGCTGCGCGCTGACGAAATCGAGCGCCTTCTGCTGCAGCGCCACCGAGCGGCTCAGGACGTCGATCTCGGCATCGGTTTCGCGCAGCGACAGGTAGGCGGTCGCGAGATCGGCCGTCAGCACGAGGCGGGCATTGGCGAGATCGTCGGCGGATTGCTCGGCGCCGGCCTGCGCGGCCTCCACGGTGCGGCGGATGCGGCCGAACAGGTCGAGTTCGTAGCTGGCCGCGGCGCCGAACTGCGTGTCGTTCTGGACCGTCGAGTGGTTGGTCTGCGCGTAGTTGGTCAGGGGGCGGTCGGCCGAGATCCGCGAACGGCTCGCACCGGTGTTCAGGCCGATCGCCGGCAGTTGCGCGGCCGAGGTCGAGGCCAGCGTGGCGCGGGCCTGCGCGTAGTGCGCGGCGGCGGCGGCCAGCGTCTGGTTGGCGGCCAGCGCCTGCGTTTCGAGCTGGTTCAGCAGCGAATCGTCGAACACGGTCCACCAGTCGGGCGTGAGCGCCGCGTGGGACGGGCGGGCGCGTTGCCAGTAGGTGTCGTCGGCCGGCGTTTGCCAGGTGTCGGGCGTGTCGACGGCCGGGCGATGGTAATCGGGGCCGACCGTGCAGGCGGCCAGCCACAGGGGGGACGTGGCGGCGAGGGTGGTCAGGGCGGCGCGGCGGGCGAGGGGGGCTGAAAACCGTTGGCGCTTGTGCGGCGACGGCGGCGGCGAATCGCCATCCAGCGCGCGCGCCGATGCGACGCGCGCGAGCCGGGCCGAAGTGCGAAGCACGGCGTTCACGCTCCGGCCCCTGAAGCAGTCGCAGCATTCGAAGCGCCCGAAACGTTCGAAGCACCGGAAGCACCCGCCGTCTTGCCGCTCGCGGCCACCGTCCCCTTCACCACCACCAAGTCGCCGTTCGCCAGCGAATCGCTCGGATTCAGCACGATCCGATCGCCCGCCTCGATGCCTTCGTCGAGTTCGAGCGACTTGCCGAGCGTGCGGGCGATCCGCACCGGCCGCAGCGTGACCCGGCCGTTGGCGTCCACCACCGCCAGCGTCGGCCCTTCGGCGCGGAACAGCAGCGTGTTGGCGGGCACCGTCAGCGTGCCGACCGCCGCCATCGGCAGCGTCGCCTTCACGTAGGCGCCCGGCAGCAGGCGGCCGTCCTGGTTCGGCAGCGTGATCTCGATCTGCAGCGTGCGGGTGGCCACGTCGATGGCGCGCGCGGTGTGCGTGACGGTGCCGTCGAAGGTCTGGCCCGGCAGCTCCGTTTGCGTGACGGCCACGTGCTGGCCGATCCTGATCTGCTGCGCGTAGGTTTGCGGCACGCGCACGTAGAGCCGCAGCCGGTCCGCCTGCGTGACCATGAACAGCGCGCGCCCGGTGCCGCCGTTGCCCGCGTTGATCAGGTCGCCCACGTCGATGTTGCGCTGCGTGACCACTCCGTCCACCGGCGCGACGATCTTCTGGAAGCCCTTCAGCTCGGTCAGGCGGCGCACGTTCGCCTCGGCCGCGGCCAGGTTCGCGACGGCCTGGTTGAACGCGCCCTGGCGGTCGTCGAGTTCCTGCTGCGAGACGGCGTCGCGCTGGCGCAGTTGCTGCGCGCGATCGAACGAGGTGCGGGCCAGCGCCTGCGACGATTGCACCTGCTGGCGCTGCGCCACCGCCTGCGCGAATTCCTGGTCGACTTCGGGCGTGTCGAGTTCGGCCAGCACCTGACCGGCCTTCACGTGCGTGCCGATATCCACGTCCCAGCGCGCCACGTAGCCGCTCGCGCGTGCGTAGATCGGCGCTTCCACATAGCCGCGCAGCGAGCCCGGCAGCGCCAGTCGCGTGTCGCCGGTCGCCGGGCTCGGCGTGACCACCATGACGTACTGGCGCGCGTTCTGTTCGGCCAGCTTGTCGAGCTTGCCGTGATTGAAGTAATCGGCCACCAGCGTGCGCGCCGCCAGCACGGCCAGCACCACGCCGGTCACGATCAGCGCGACCTTCGTGCGCCGGCGCACGGCGGTGCGGGCGGGCAGGTCCAGCCCCGATTCCTCGACGTGCAGCCCGACGGCGCTATGACGTTTCTCTTCCATGAGTTCAACCGGTCTAAAACGAATCCAGGGGTCAGGACGCTTCGGCGCGATGCGCGCGCCGTTTCGCCAGGCGATGATGCACGCCCGCGAACACCAGCGGGACGAAAAACAGCGTCGAAACGGTGGCGAACAGCAGCCCGCCGATCACGGCGCGGCCGAGCGGGGCGTTCTGCTCCGCGCCTTCGCCCAGCCCGAGCGCCATCGGGATCATGCCGATGATCATCGCCAGCGCGGTCATCATGACCGGGCGGATCCGCGTCGCGCCCGCCTCGAGCGCGGCCGACAGCGCCGGCACGCCGGCATCGAGCCGCTGCCGTGCGAACGACACCACCAGGATCGAGTTCGCGGTGGCCACGCCCACCGTCATGATCGCGCCGGTCAGCGCCGGCACGCTCAGGTGGGTGCCCGTCACGAACAGCATCCAGGCGATGCCCGCCAGCGCCGCCGGCATCGCGCTGATGATGATCAGCGGGTCGATCCACGACTGGAAGTTCACGACGATCAGCAGATACACCAGCACGATCGCCATCGCCACGCCCGCGCCGAGCCCGAAATACGAGCTGCGCATGGTGTCCACCTGGCCGCGCAGCGTGATGGTGGTGCCGCGCGGCAGCGTCTTGCGGGCCTCGCTGACGATCCCGTCGATGTCGGACGCCACCCCGCCGAGGTCGCGCCCGTCCACGCTGACGTACAGGTCCGTCACCGGCCGGATGTTGTAGTGCGTGACCACCGCCGGATCGACGCCGCGCTTCAACTCGGCCAGGTTGGCCAGCAACTGGTACGGCGTGCCGGGCGCACCCGAGGCCGCGATCGGCGTACTGAGCAGGTCGCCGACCGAGTGGATCTGGTATTGCGGCGTCTGGATCGTCAGCGGGTATTGCACGCCGGTTTGCGGATTGACCCAGAACGTCGGCGTGGTCTGCGAGGTGCCGGCCAGCGAGATCAGCATGTTCTGCGCGACGTTCTGCGCCGACAGGTTCAACTCCTGCATCCGCGTGCGATCCATGTAGGCCGTCAGCGTCGGCTCGTCGATGCGCTGCAGGATGTGCGCGTCCACCGCGCCCGGCACGGTGCGCACGCGCTTGAGCAGGCGGCTCGCGATCGCCATGTTCGAGCTGGCGTCGTTGCCCTGCAATTGCACGTCGATCGCGGCCGGCTGGCCGAAGTTGAGGATCTGCGTGACGATGTCCGACGGCTGGAAGAAGAACTCCACGCCCGGGAAGCGCTCGGGCAGCACGCGGCGCAGCGTCTCGACATAGCCGTTCGCCGGCGGGTGGCCTTCCTTCAGGGCGATCATGATCTCGCCGTCGAGCGTGCCGATCGTGCCGGCGTTGCTGTACGACAGGTTGATGCCGCTCGACGGCAGGCCGAGGTTGTCGACGATGGTTTCGAGCTGGTCGGCCGGCACCACCTCGCGCACCACCTTCTCGACCTGATCGGCCAGCCGCGCGGTTTCCTCGATGCGGATGCCCGTTTGCGCGCGCATGTGCAGGCGGATGTTGCCGGCGTCCACGCTCGGGAAGAAATCGCGGCCCAGCACGAAGATCAGTCCCGTGGACAGCACGCAGAAGCCGAGGAACGCGATGGCGGCCGCGCGGCGGCGCACGATCAGCATGCCGAGCAGCACGATATAGCCGGCGCGCAGGCGCTCGAACGCGCGGTCGAAGCCGTGATGGATGCGCGCGAAACGCGACGGGCGGCGGCCCGGCGCATGCGTCGCGTCGGCGGCCGTGGCGTTGGCTCCGTTGGCGCCATCGGCGCCGTGCGCGGCCGGCGCATGGGCCGCGTCGCGCCGGAACAGCAGCATCGCCATGGTCGGCACCAGCGTGCGCGACAGCACGTAGGAGGCCAGCATCGCGAACACCACCGCCTCGGCCAGCGGCACGAACAGGTAGCGCGCCACGCCGGTCAGGAAGAACATCGGCACGAACACGATGCAGATGCACAGCGTGGAGACCAGCGCCGGCACCGCGATCTCGCCCGCGCCGTCGAGGATTGCCTGGCGCAGCCCGGTGCCGAGGTGCAGGTGGCGCTCGATGTTCTCGATCGTCACGGTCGCGTCGTCCACCAGAATCCCGACCGCGAGCGCCAGCCCGCCGAGCGTCATGATGTTGATGGTCTGGCCCAGCGCGGCCAGCGCCAGGATCGACGTGAAGATCGACAGCGGGATCGAGATCGCGATGATCAGCGTGCTGCGCCAGTTGCCGAGGAACAGCAGGATCATCATCGCCGTCAGCAGCGCCGCGATCAGCGCCTCGTGGATCACCCCCTGCACCGCCGCCTTCACGAACACCGACTGATCGAACAGCGAACTGATCTTCAGGTCGGCCGGCAGCGTGGCCTCGACGCTCGGCAGCAGCGTCTTCAGCGCGTTCACCACCTGCAGCGTGGACGCATCGCCCGTCTTCATGATCGACACCAGCACGCCGCGCTGGCCGTCCTTGCGCACGATGTTGGTTTGCGGCGAGAAGCCGTCGCGCACGTGCGCCACGTCCGCCAGGTAGATGGTCGCGCCGTTCTGGGTGCGCACCGGCAGGCGGTTCAGCTCGGCCACCGAGTCGGGCGAGGCGTTGGTGCCGACGCGATATTCGGTCGGCCCGATCTTGGCCGTGCCGGTGGGCAGGATCAGGTTCTGCACTCCCACCGCATTGACGATGTCGGACGGCGTCAGGCCCTTGGCCATCAGCGCCTGCATGTCGAGGTCGACCGAGATCACGCGGGTGCGCCCGCCGTACGGATAGGGGATCTGCACGCCGCGCACCGTGATCAGTTGCGGGCGCAGGAAGTTCAGCGCGATGTCGGCCAGCGATTCCTCGCTCAGCGACGAGCTCGACAGCCCCAGTTGCAGCACCGGAATGCTCGACGCCGAATAGCTGATCACGAGCGGCGGCGTGGCGCCGGGCGGCATCTGCCGCACGATCGACTGAGCCGACGAGACCGTCTGTGCGATCGCAGTCTGGGTATTCGCACCCGGTTGCAGGAACACCTTGACGATGGCGATGCCGGGCAGCGTCTGCGATTCGATGTGCTCGATATTGCTGACGGTGGTGGTCAGCGTGCGCTCATGGACCGAGGTGATGCGCTCGGCCATGTCGCGCGCCGAGAAGCCGCTGTAATTCCAGATCACGCTGATGACCGGGATATCGATCGAGGGCAGCACGTCGGTGGGCGTCCTGACCAGCGCCAGCGGCGTCGCGAGCAGGATCATGATGGCCATCACGATGAACGTGTACGGGCGGCGCAGCGCGAGATTGACGATCCACATGGAGGCAGGCGGGGGGCGGCTCGGAGGGTGGGGTGTAAGGTCGGGACTGGATGATAGTCAGGTGGCCGGGGCGCTTTCCTGACGCCAGGATGGCTGAATTGTCAGGAAGCGGCGGGCGCGATCGGCGGGCGGCCAGGCCGCGCGGGGCCGTGGGGCAGGCGGGTGGCGGCTGGGCGGGTGGTGGCGGTCATGGGGTCAGGGTTAGCGATCTCAGGGATAACGTGGGTTGGTCTGGCGCGAGCCTGTCGTTTCCATGACGGACGCCCCACAATGCGCCGAGTAGCCTGACACATTTCGAAACCGGCCGATATCGCCGATAACGAGCGGGCCGAGCCCGCGGGAGACGCAGTCATGACGCAGTTGTTCGAGGATGGGCTGGGCCGGCGCGACGCGAACTATGTGCCGCTGACGCCGACCGATTTCATCGCGCGCGCGGCCGAGGTGTACGGCGACCGGCTCGCCGTGGTGCACGGCGCGCAGCGCTATACCTGGGCCGAAGCCTATGCGCGCGCCCGCCGCCTGGCCGGCGCGCTGGCGCAGGCCGGCATCCGGCGCGGCGACACGGTGGCCGCGCTGCTGCCGAACATCCCGCCGATGCTCGACGCGCATTTCGGCGTGCCGATGACCGGCGCGGTGCTCAACGCGATCAACACGCGGCTCGACGCGGCGTCGGTGCTGTTCGTGCTGCGTCATGGCGAGGCCAAGCTGCTGATCGTCGATACCGAATACGCCGAGGTGGCGCGGCGCGCGGCCGAGGAGCTGCCGGGGCTGCGGATCGTCAGCGTGGCCGACGCGATGCCGGCCGACCCCGCCAGCTTCGCCGGCGCGACCGACTACGAGGCGTTCATCGCGGCCGGCGACCCGGACACGCCGTGGTCACCGCCCGCCGACGAATGGGACGCCATCGCGCTGAACTACACGTCGGGCACCACCGGCGACCCGAAGGGCGTGGTGTATCACCATCGCGGCGCCTATCTGGCCGCGCTGTCCAATCTGTTGGAATGGGACATGCCCAAGCACGCGATCTACCTGTGGACGCTGCCGATGTTCCATTGCAACGGCTGGTGCTTCCCGTGGGCCGTGGCGGCGCGCGCGGGCGTCAACGTCTGCCTGCGCAAGTTCGACGCGCGCACCGTGTTCGACCTGATCCGCCGCGAGGGCGTCACCCACTACAGCGGCGCGCCGATCGTGCACAGCACGCTGGCCAATGCGCCGGCCGAATGGCGCGCGGGCATCGATCACGTGGTGCAGGCGCAGGTGGCGGGCGCGGCACCCGCGCCGGCCGTGATCGCGCGGATGAAATCGATCGGCTTCGCGCTGACTCATGTATACGGGCTGACCGAGGTGTACGGGCCGGCCACCGTGTGCGCCGTGCAGGAGGGCTGGGCCGCGTTGCCCGACGAGGAGGTGGCGCGCCTGACGGCCCGCCAGGGCGTGCGCTACCACCTGCAGGCCGGCGCGACCGTGCTCGATCCGGACACCATGACGCCGGTGCCGGCCGACGGCGAGACGCTCGGCGAGATCATGTTTCGCGGCAACATCTGCATGAAGGGCTATCTGAAGAACCCGCGCGCCACCGACGAAGCGTTCGCCGGCGGCTGGTTCCATACCGGCGATCTCGGCGTGCTGATGCCGGACGGCTATATCCGCATCAAGGATCGCCGCAAGGACATCATCATTTCCGGCGGCGAGAACATTTCGAGCATCGAGCTGGAGGACGTGCTGTATCGGCATCCGGCCGTGGCGGTGGCGGCCGTGGTGGCGCTGCCCGATCCGAAATGGGGCGAGGTGCCGTGCGCGTTCGTCGAGTTGCGCGAGGGCATGACGGCCACCGAGGAGGAGATCCTCGCGCATTGCCGCGCGCTGCTGGCCGGCTACAAGATGCCGAAGGCGGTGCGTTTCGGCGAGCTGCCGAAAACCTCGACCGGCAAGATCCAGAAATTCCAGTTGCGCACGCAGGTGCGTTCGGATGCGGCGATCGACGTCGCGGGGGATTGAACGCGGGGCGGCGTGCCCGGCTGTCGCGACGCGCCGTGCCGGATCAGCGCGTGACGAACGGCGCCGCCGCTTCGGGCGCGGTACGTGCATGGCGGCGCTGGCGCAGCAGCGCGACGCGGCAATTCTCGCGAGCCACGTCGCGGCCCGCATCGTCGAGCAGCACCAGATCGCCGCGCATCACGTTGAACGTGACCACGTTGCCGGTCGGCGAGGCCACCGTTTCGGGCGTGTGCACCGAGCCGGCCGGCTCCAGCACCGTGCTGCCGGCGCGCGCGACCCAATCGTATTCGCGGTAGCGCCATTCGCCTTCCAGCGTATAGACGAACACCGTGCCCTCGTGGCGATGGCGCGGCAGCCTTGTGCCGACCGGCATGCGCAGCAGCACCGTCAGTTCGTCGCGGGCCGCATCGATATGGAGGTACTTGATCGCCAGGCCCGGCAGCGCGTCGGCCATCGGCAGCCACGGCAGGTCGTCGTGTTGCAGGCAGTGGATCGGCGGCAAGGCGGCGACGGCTTCGGTCATGGCGGTATCGACGGGGAGGAAGAGCGGGAGCCGCGATTATCGCAGAGCGGCCGCGCTGCGCTTCCTGTTGCCGCCGCCGCTTCGTGTTGCGCGCTGCCGGTTCGGATCGGCCGGCGCCTCGCGGCGCGTTCGGCGTTATACAGGGGCACGCGGCAATGCCGCCCGCCGGTGGTCGGCGCGGCCGGTTGTTGCCGTGCCAGCCCGACCGATGACCCGAATCCCGTCCCTTCGCCTGCCTGCCGCCGATGCGCCGTCCTTGCCGGACGGTGCGTCGCCGAGCGTGCCGCAAGCGCGCGGCGCCGACGCTGCGGGCGCGCCGGGCGGCCGGATCGCCGCGCTGAAAACCTTGGCCGCCGACGCCAATCGCTCACGCGGCGCGGTGACGGCGCGTCGTGGCGAAACGGTCGAACGCCTCGGGCGGCTGCGCGCCGAGTTGTCGCGCATCGCGCCGTTGCCCGATTCGGCCGACGCGGCGCGCGACGCGATCCTCGCCGCGATGGCGCGCGCCGGCCTGGCCGGCTGGACCGTGCCCGAGCTGCACGACGCCGCCACGCTGTGCTATCGCGACGGCTCGAAGCGGATCGACCTGATCTCGCACGGCGTGGTCTTCAACCCGTGGGGTGCGTTCCGCATCGTCGACCTGCGCGCCGGCGCGGCCGTCTATTTCGAGCTGGCCGGGGCCGGCCCGCGCGAGTTCGTTGCGCCGCGCGAGCGCCGCTCGCCGGTGTTGCTGCCGTCGGCCGGCAAACCGGCGCCCCGGACCGTTTAGACTGCGCGTTTCCGCCTCGGCCACTTCGGAGCCGCCCATGAAACGCATTCTCGTCATCGGTATCGGCAGCGGCGATCCCGATCATCTGACCTTGCAGGCCGTCGACGCGATGCGCCGCGCCGACGTGTTCTTCGTCATGGACAAAGGTCCGGCCAAGGCGACGCTGGTTGCGCTGCGCCACGCGATGCTGGCGCGCCATCGGCCCGACGGCGGTTATCGCGTGGTGGAGGCCGCCAGCCCCGAGCGCGGCCCGGACGGCGACAGCTACGCCGACGCGGTCGCGGCGCTGAACCGCGACAAGCAGCAACTGTTCGAGCGGCTGATCGGCGACGAATTGCGCGACGGCCAATGCGGCGCGTTCCTCGTGTGGGGCGACCCGGCGCTCTACGACAGCACGATGCGGATCGTCGGCGCGATCGCGGCGGGCGGCCGGCACGAAATCGATTACGAGGTGATCCCCGGCATCAGCAGCGTGCAGGCGCTGGCCGCGCGGCATCGCGTGCCGCTCAACGAGATCGGTCGCGGCGTGGCGATCGTCAATGGACGCACGCTGCCGGCGCGTTTGCCCGAGCAGGCGGACAGCGTGGTGGTGATGCTCGATGCCCGCAATGCGTTCGAGCGGGTCGAGGATGAGGTGGATATTTATTGGGGCGCTTATGTGGGCACGCCGGATGAAATTCTGCTGGCGGGGCCGCTGGCCGATACGAAGGACGAGATCGTGCGGGTGCGGGCCGAGGCAAGGGCGCGGCATGGGTGGATCATGGATACGTATTTGTTGAAGCGGCGGAGGGGTGGGGAGGGTTGAGGGCGGTGGGTTATCGGCACGAGAAATAATATAAAAGGGCGCTGGCTTATTGGATTCATTCAATTTGCTTTCAGATTTTGTGAAATTTCGTCGAATTGAATGTCGCGATAGAATCCGGACGCGAGTGGAAGCGCACATGCCGTTTCCAGAGAGAGCTCGCGCCGTTCTCGACTATTCAAAAAAGAGTAACGAATGAATTTGACCGATTTGAATCAGGCCATCCAGGGAGGCCTGATTCAGCAAGACCGGCTCATCAAGACGGACATTCCGTGTTTGCCGGACCACACGATGGTGCCGTGCAGGGTGGTGACCGAATCCGTGCTGGGGCGGGATTTCAGCATCACGCTCGACATGATCTCGAGGGCCGGCGATGTCGAGCTCAAGTCGCTGATCGCGCAGCCCATGACGCTCTGGATACAGCAGGCGAGCATGTCCTATCTGCCCATGAACGGCTACATCCATACCGCGCGCCGGCTCGGTTCGGACGGCAGCTTGACGGCCTACCAATTGACCTTTGCACCGTGGATGCACTTTCTGCGCTTCCGAAGCGATATGCGGTATTGGCAGGATCAATCCGCCGATTCGATCATTACCGACGTATTCAATCAGCATCCGCAATCACAGGGTGGCTTTCAATTCGCTTTGTCGACGGCATTGCCGGCGCGCTCGTATTGCCGGCAGAGCGAATCCGACTGGAATTTCGTCCATCGACTGATGGAGGAAGAAGGGCTGTTCGGATTCTGGCGGCAGGGAACGGACGGCAAGTCGCACATGCTTGTCGTGACCGACGACATCCATTCGCTCGACGAAGCCGTGCCCGATACGATTCTGTTCTACCGGTCCGGCACGGGCAGCGAGGCCGACGCGTTCACTCAATGGGCCGGATCGCGGACGCTGCAAAGTTCGGCGCATACAACGAGAACGTTCGATTACAAGGCGCCGGCACCGGCCGCAAATCCCAAGGGCACAACCCTTCCGACGATGGGAAACCAGGGGGATTTGCCGCAGCAAACGGAAGTTTACGAATACACGGGCGCCTACACCTATCCGAAGCAGGATCGTGGCGAGCATCTGTCGAAGATGCATCTGGAAGCGTGGGAGTCGCAAGCGAAACGGTTCCTCGCAACCGGGGGCGCACGATCGATCGATGCGGGTCAACGCTTCCTGCTGACGGGGCATCCGGAGCATGACCGCGATCCGGCCAGTCGACGTGAATTCGCTGCAATTGCCGTTCGGCGCTACATCGAAAACAATCTCCCGGCCTCGGATCATGAAACGAATTTCCCGCATAGCCTGCAAAAGCGACTGGCTGCGGCGAAGGCGACCTATCAGGGGATGGCTGTTACCCACGACGACGGTGCAACGGGCTTTTATCTGGCCGAAATCGAGACCCAGCGCGTGGCCGTTCCTTACCGAAGTCCGTTCGAGCATGGGAAGCCGAAGGTGCATCTGGAGACCGCGATCGTGGTCGGCCCGGACGGCGAGGAGGTGTACACGGATGAACTGAACCGCGTGAAGGTACGCTTCGTGTGGGATCGCCTCAATGACGGTGACGAGCGTGCCTCATGCTGGGTGCGCGTTGCGCAGTCGGATACGGGCGGTGGCTATGGCGGAGTGCACATGCCGCGCGTGGGCGAGGAAGTCATCATCGGCTACGTGGGCGGCGATTGCGACCGGCCGATCGTGCTGCACCGTGTCTACAACGGTTCGGTGAAGCCGCAGTGGCACAGCAACGGCATTCTGTCCGGCCAGCGCTCGAAGGAATATGCCGGCAGTGGCTACAACCAGGTGGTGATGGACGACGCGACTGGCCAGAATCGCTTGCAACTGATGAGCAGTAGCGCGAACAGCATGCTGCATCTCGGGTATCTGATCGATCAAAACGGAAATGCTCGCGGCGGCTATCTCGGTAGCGGTTTCGATCTTCGTACCGATGATTATGGGGCGGTGCGGGCCGGCCGGGGCCTCTATGTCACGACGTATCCGAAAGCCGTCAACAGTCAGCCGCTCGATGTGAAGGAGGCGCAGCAGCAACTCGTCAACACCGAGAGCGTGGTGGAATCGCTATCGGCCGTCAGCGTGCAGCACCAGGCGGAAAGCCTACAGGATGCACACGATGCGATGCGTGCGTTGACCGATGCAACGCTGAATAGCGCCAGCGGTGCCGCATCGGGTGGCAATACGGCAGGCGGGGGCACCGGCAGTGCGAACGCGTTTCAGCAACCGGTGATGGTGTTCGGCAGCCCGGCCGCGATCGGGTTGTCGTCGCAGCAGTCGTTGCACGTGTCGGCGTCACAGCAGATCAATCTGGTCAGTGGGCAGAGCACGTATATCGCGGTGGGTAAGTCGGTGGTGGCAAGTATCGCGGAAAAAATTAGCCTGTTCGTGCAGAGCGCGGGAATGAAATTGTTCGCGGGCAAGGGGAAGGTGGAGATCCAGGCACAGTCTGACAACATTGAACTGACTGCGCAGAAGGCACTCAAGGTCATTTCGGCAACGGATCTAGTTGAGCTTATTGCCCAGAAAGAAGTATTGCTGACTTCGGGCGGTGCATATATTCGAATTTCAGACGGCAACATCGAAGTGCATGCGCCAGGGAAAATCGATGTCAAAGGGGCGCAGCATAATTTTAGCGGTCCCACTTCCCAGTCTTGGCCGATGCCGCAACTCCCGACAGGGGACTTGAAGTTGCCGGGTAAGTTCGTTTTTTCACAATAATGCTATGTCAGATAGATCGATGAACGTGTCAAGATAAATTATGATTATCAGTTATCCAATTCAATCGATGGACGCTGATGTTGGTGATGCTGCGCGTGATGTCAAATATGCCGATACATGGTTTCCTGATCCCGCGTTCGGCTCAGGCGCCTATCCGCTCAGTGCCAACATGCGTTGGCATGGAGGCGTGCATCTTCGTTACGGAGCAGAGCCAATTCGTGCAGTCGCTGACGGAAAAGTCGTGTTTGTTCGTGCGCCGGCCACGAAAAACTCCAACCCCAATGATCCGCTTAACTACGGCGGAGAATATGACTGGACCGACAACGGTTGCGTTGTCATAGAACATACTGCGGAAACTGGCAAAAATACTCATCTCGTGTTCTGGTCTGTCACGATGCATTTGAAAACGGTTGCCGTGAAAAAGGGAGAGGACATCGAGCGGAAAAAGATTGTTGGGCAAGGAGGGGCGATTTCGGGTTTGCCCGCAGTCCATTTTGAAATTTTCACTAATCAAAATGGCGTAGACGCACTCATCAAACGTGCTGGTGAACCTTATAAGATTTTTTCTGCCAAAGACAATTCTGGGGATTCGGACTTATGGGGAGATATGCACTTCATCGTTCCGGTTGGTGCATCAATCTATGATGAGTCGCCAGAAAAATCTCTGATCGAGCGTGACGAATGGAAGGGGCGAAAGTCCGCGCACGATAAAGCCGAGCACAAGCGAATCCAAGCCGTGCTCGCCGCGGCGCACCGAAATCATATACAGCCCGATCCTGCCGCAATCCATGTTCAGCCATTTGGTGAGCCGGAGCCGATCAAGATGACGCCGAAACAGGTTGGCGTAACGGACAAGATTCTCTATGTCAGTATTGCATTCAAGAATGGGACGTATTCATCGAGCAGCTTTTCTGAAAGTGGCGATCTGATCGGAGAGGTACTTGCACCTATGGCACGGTATGAGTATGAAATGCATGCGATTAGTAAAATAATTGCACCTGAGTCGGAGAGTGCGGCCTACGAATTATTAAGATATGGGCGAGTCGTAGGTGAGGATGCGCTGCATGAGGCCAATGTGGCCAACTGGAAGTATCTTGTTTGGGGAGTGGACAAGGTCGGGGCCGTTAATCTGAATGCCGCGAATGTAATCAAACTCTCCGATGCCGATTTTCCAAAATTTCTCGGGTGGATTCGCGTTCCTAACGGTGGAAAGGGAACAGGGTCGACGCCAGACGGGCGCTGTGACGTCAAGGCCGTGCTCGAACTGATCGGCACATCGAACGTAGGAGATGTCACGGATGACGTTGCTCGCTCGAAACTCAACGATGCTGGTGTGCGTAAAAAATTGCGCCGCCTGGTGTGTGAATTTCACACTGAGTGGGATCCGTCTTCGTTCGATCAGGTTTATGAATTCTTACTCACGGATGGTACTTGGGGGGACAATTCGGTTCGGTCGGCCCTGACGCGGGAACAGTACGATCAATTCAAGCAACATGCGCTTGCGCAACAGTGGTGGAGCGATGCAGCACTTGGTCTGAGTCCAACTTTGTGGCATTTTCATCCTATCGAGTTTATTACCTGGATGCGGAAGTGCGGTTGGATTGATAAGTCCACGCTGGCTCAAATTTACTCTAAAACACCGGAGTCGATTAGAGAGCGCTATCGTATAGCGTTGAATCAAGTAATGCAGAAGTATGTTTTCACGACTCCTTTGCGACAATCGCATTTTTTGGGGCAGGGAGCGGTTGAGTCGGGCAGCCTCACAACCATGCAAGAAGCCAGTATGCTCAATGGGAAACTCAACCCGAAGTCGCTGGTATCCGAGGCGGATCTTGGGCACTGGTATGGAAGGGAGGCTGGGGAGCTCGATAGTTATTTTAGTAGCGATAAAATAAATAGCAAAGGGGGCTTGATTGCGCATTCCTATAGCTGGTTGCTTGGAAATGTCGGCGATGTTGATGCGCAGAAATTTCGTGGTCGAGGCTTCAAGCAACTCACGGGGAGATCCAATTACTCAGATTATTGGACATATCGAGGTTGGTTGAAAAAGGCTGATTTTGATGCCAGTTGGTGGTCGGATCGCGCATACAAGAATCATGATCCAGGGCGTATGTCATTGCGGCCCGCACCAATTGATGATCCCGACCGAGTTATTGTCAATCCATTTAATTGCATTGATAGTGGGGGATTTTATGTAACGTATATTCGGCCTGATATAAAGGCTGAGATAGATAAGGGAGGTGCTAAAATTCCAGCTACTGATGGGGAGATTGGTGCGCTAAAAGAGAGATCGTTGATTGTTAGTAAAGCAATCAACGGACAAGGTGTTCAGGCCGAGGATCGCTACAAAGACACGCTTGCAGCTTTAAAGGTGTTAAATTGAAGATATCTAAATTTTTTGCTGTTTTGATTGTATTTTTTTCTTCTGGTGTTTGCGCTGATGGTTTTGAGTCGGTGAGCTATGTCACGTCAACAGGGTCAATTGTCGTTCGTGATAGTCATGGCGCAGAAAAGCAGTGTGAAATAGATCAAAGACTAAAAGATGTCACGCCGCAGTTCAATTGGAATAAGACGATTGTTATTCTAGGTGATATCGAATATGTGACGGTGGATTCGCTTATTGCATGCCAGGGAGGGAAGGTTCAGGTTGAGCGAATTCCCAAGAAGGTGGGTGCTGTGGCTGATGTTAATGTCACAAAAAAACTGTATCTTGCCTTAGATGTCGTCGCAGTCAGACCATTTAGTTTCATTGCCACGGTCGGGAGGTTGGGGTCCGATCGGGCGGTGGCGAATTTCCCAGGTATGTATAGTCACTCAAAAAGTCAGCAGAAAATTGCAGAGGAATCATTTGGCTATAACGAATTGTTATCTCTCGCAAGGATTTCCGCTGACGGTCGATATGTTAGTGCGGATGGCAGTATGTCGTGTGGGCCCGACTCTTATCCTGGTGTTTGGGATCTGGAAAGCAAGAAGAATGTCGTTCGAGATGGAGGGTGTGAATCACTATTCGGCGGCCCTTGATCGGGAGGTGAACGTTTGTTTTGTCGAATTACAAGATCCTCCTGGAAAATGCATTCGAGGTCTTGCGGTAAAAGCATCATTCAGGCGCCGATGTTGGCGCTCGATACTAGTGAATGCCTTAATCGGACGGCCGCAGCGCGGGGGGCTGACATCGTGAATTCCAATCCATGTCAGAAGCCCGCCCGCGCGCTATCCTACGCACCTTGACCCAATCGACTTTCATAGATCCGACTCCTTTCAGTCCAACCTCGCCGTTTTCGTCGCCAAGCAGCCCCACCCGAACCCCGTGCCCCCCGCCGTCCCCACCCCGTACGCCTTCTACTACCTCGACAATTTCGAGCGCGCCCTGGCCTGGCTTGCCGCCCGCTACGACGACCTGTTCGACGCCGCCGAACTCGGCTTCCTGCAAGCGTTCGCGGCCTTGCCGCAACCATCGCGCGCGTTACTCGTGCGCATGCTGATGCGCAGCGGCCCGTATTTCCGCGAAAGCAAGCTGGCCTACGACGAGATCGGCGCGACGCCGGCCGCCGCCGCGCCGCTGGTGGCGCTCGGCTGGGTCGACGCAGCGCCCGCGTTGACGCTCGACGGCGTGTTCGCGCTTGCCACGCGCCCGGAACTGAGCCAGCGATTCGCCGCGCCAAAGGGCGCGCGCAAGGCCGAATGGCTCGACGCGCTGCGCGCCGAACACAGCACCGAACAGGCCTTCGAGGCCTGGCTGCCGGCCACCGGCGATCGTGTGCTGGAAGTGCGCGTCGGCGCGCTGTGCGACCGGCTGCGGCTGATGTTCTTCGGCAATCTCCATCAGGACTGGTCGGAATTCGTGCTGGCCGATCTCGGCGTGTTCCAGTACGAGCGCGTCGAATTGGCGCCGTCTTCGCGTGCGTTCCAGCGACGCGCCGACGTCGATGCGTATCTCGCGCTGTTCGTCTTGCGCGACGCGCTCGATGTGTGGCCCGAAGCCATGCCGCTCGACACGCTGACAAGCCACGTCAACGCGATCGATTGCCCGCAGCCCTGGCTCGGCACGCGCCGCGCCAAGCTGCTGCACCAGATCGGCAATGCCTGCGAGCGTCGCGAGGATTGGGCCGGCGCGCTGGCGGCCTACGGCGCGAGCGCCTGGCCCGGCAGCCGCCACCGCCAGGTGCGCGTGCTGGAGCGCTGCGGCCGCGACGCCGACGCGCTGGCGCTGGCCGAAACGGCCGCCGCGCAACCGGAAAACGAGGAGGAGCGGCAGCGCATCGCGCGGATGATGCCGCGCCTGCTGCGGCGTGCCGGCCGGCCCGGCGCGCGGGCAATGGCCGCCGCGCCGGCCGCACGCGAGACGCTGGTGCTGGCGGTGCCGGACCGATCGCATTCGGTCGAAACGGCGGTGGGCGCGCACTTGAGCGGCGACGGTGCGATCGTTTATTACGTCGAGAACACGCTGATCAATTCGCTGTTCGGGCTGCTATGCTGGGATGCGGTGTTCGCGGCCGTGCCCGGCGCATTCTTTCACCCGTTCCAGCGCGGCCCGGCCGATCTGCACGCGCCCGATTTCCGGCTGCGGCGCGCCGCGCAACTCGACGCGAGCCTGGCCGAACTCGATACCGGCGCGTATCGCGACACCATCGTGCGCCGCTATCGCGAGAAGGCCGGGCTGCAATCGCCGTTCGTGTTCTGGGGCGCGCTCGACGACGCGCTGCTGGCGCTCGCGCTCGACTGCATCGATCCGCGCCATCTGCGCCGCTGTTTCGAGCGCCTGCTCGACGACCTGCGCATCAACCGCTCCGGGCTGCCCGACCTGATCCGCTTCTGGCCGGCCGAGCGCCGCTACGAACTGATCGAGGTGAAAGGGCCGGGCGACCGGCTCCAGGACAACCAGATCCGCTGGCTCGACTACTGCGTCGCGCACGGCGTGCCGGTGCGCGTGATCGACGTCGAATGGGCCGAACCCGAGGCGCAGGAGCGCTGCGCATGAACTACACCGTCGCCGTGCGCGCGATGTGCGAGTTCACCGCGAAAGCCGGCGATCTCGACCTGCGTTTCACGCCTGCGCCGTCGTCGCAGGAAGGCATCGTCGGGCACGGCATCGTCACGTCGCGCCGCGACGACGGTTACGAACGCGAGATCGCACTGACCGGCGAGCACGGCGGCGTCAGCGTGCGCGGGCGCGCCGACGGCTACGATCCGGCGCTGAACCGCCTGGAGGAAATCAAGACCTATCGCGGCGACCTGAATCGCATGCCGGCCAACCACCGCGCGCTGCATTGGGCGCAGGCGCGCGTCTACGGGCATCTGCTCTGCAAGATGCGCGACCTGGCGAACCTGACGGTGGCGATCGTCTATTACGACGTCGATTCGCAGCGCGAATCGGTGCTGACCGAGACGCACAGCGCGGATTCGCTGCGCGATTGGTTCGAATCGCAATGCGAGCGCTTCGCCGTGTTCGCCGCCAGCGAGGCCGCGCATCGCGAGGCGCGCGACGCGGCGCTGCGTGTGCTGCCGTTTCCGCACGGCGCGTTTCGCAGCGGCCAGCGCGCGCTGGCGGCCGACGTCTATCGCGCGGCGCGCGACGGCCGCGCGCTGCTCGCGCAGGCGCCCACCGGCATCGGCAAGACCGTCGGCACGCTGTTCCCGATGCTGCGCGCTTGCGGCGACGGCTATCTCGACCGCGTGCTGTTCCTGACCGCCAAGACGCCGGGCCGTGCGCTCGCGCTCGACGCGCTGGAACTGCTGCGCGGCGCGCACCGGGCGGCGGCAATGCAGGCGGGGCCGGTCGCTGAAGCGGCCGAAGCTGTTGAAGCTGTTGATTCCACGGATTCCACGGATTCCACCGAAGCAGCCGAAGCAGCCGAAGCAGCCGAAACCGCCGAAACCGCCGAAACCGCCGAAACCGCCGAAACCGCCGAAGCTTCCGAATTCGCCAAAGCAGCCAACGCCACCGTAACCGTCGAACAAGCCGAAGCGCATGCCCCGGCCGCGACCGAAGCCGCATCCCGGCCGGACGCCGCAGCCGCAGCCGCAGCCACCGCAGCCACCGCAGCCACCGTCACCGAAACCCCCATCCTCCCGCTCCGCACACTCGAACTGGTCGCCCGCGACAAGGCCTGCGAACACCCCGACCGCGCCTGCCACGGCGAATCGTGCCCGCTCGCGCGCGGCTTCTTCGACCGCCTCGACGGCGCGCGCACCGACGCGCTGGTCCGCTACCGGCTCGACCGAGCGACGGTGCGCGAGGTCGCGCTCGCCCACGACATCTGCCCGTACTACCTCGCACAAGAGTTGGCGCGCTGGAGCGACGTGATCGTCGGCGACTACAACTACTATTACGACGGCAGCGCGCTGCTGCACTCGCTGGCGGTGCAGAACCAGTGGCGGATCGGCGTGCTGGTCGACGAGGCCCACAATCTGCTCGACCGCGCGCGCGGCATGTACAGCGCGACGCTCGACCAGTTCGTCATGGCCGACGCCAAGCGCCGCGCCACGCCCGCGCTGGCCGCGCCGCTCGAACGGCTGAACCGCGAGTGGAACGCGCTGAACCGCGAGCAGACCGAAAGCTATCTCGTGCACGACAAGGTGCCGCAGGCGCTGCTGCTGGCCGCGCAACGCTTTATCGGCCGCGTCAGCGAGCTGATGGCCGACGTGCCGCTGTCGATCGAGCCGCAGGTGCTGCAGTTCGCGTTCGACGCGATGCACTTCGTCAATCTGGCCGAACAGTTCGACACCCATTCGATCTTCGATTCCACGCTGGTGGAGGGCGAGGCGGCGCGCGTGCGCGGCTCGCGTGGCGGCAAGGCCAAATCGGTGCTGTGCGTGCGCAACGTGATTCCCGCCGATTTCCTCGCGCCGCGCCATGCGCTCGCGCGCGCCACGGTGCTGTTCTCGGGCACGCTGACGCCGTTCCATTTCTATCTCGACACGCTCGGGCTGCCGGACGCCACGCCGTCGCTCGACGTCGACGGGCCGTTCCGCGCCGAGCAACTGGCCGTGCGCGTGGCCGGGCACGTGTCGACGCGCTGGCGCGACCGCGACAGCTCGCTGGCGCCGATCGTCGAGCTGATCGCGCGGCAATACGCCGAGCGGCCCGGCAACTATCTGGGCTTTCTGAGCAGCTTCGATTACCTGCGGCGCGTCGTCGAACTGATGCGCGAGCGTCATCCCGACGTGCCCGTGTGGATGCAGGAGCGCGGCATGGACGAGGCCGCGCGCGACGCATTCCTCGCGAGGTTCCACGACGGCGGGCAGGGGGTGGGCTTCGCCGTGCTGGGCGGCGCGTTCGCGGAAGGCATCGATCTGGTGGGCGACAAGCTGATCGGCGCGTTCATCGCCACGCTCGGGCTGCCGCAGGTCAACCCGGTCAACGAGCAGATGCGGCGCGCGCTCGATGCGCGCTTCGGCAGCGGCTACGACTACATGTACCTGTTTCCGGGCGTGCAGAAAGTGGTGCAGGCGGCCGGCCGCGTGATCCGCACCGAGCGCGACGAGGGCGTCGTGCACCTGATCGATGACCGTTATCGGCGGCGCGAGGTGCAGCGGCTGCTGCCGAAATGGTGGCGGATCGATTGAACAGGGCCGGGAAGGCGGCCCCAGGTTCAGGCCGCTTTCTTCAGGCTGCGCGGCGGTCGGCCGTTTCCGTGGGCGGCGAGGCGTCGCCGTTTGCCTTTGTTGCCGCCGCTTCCGGCGGAATCCCGATCTTCCACACGAAAACCGGCTCCGTGCCGTTGACCGACCGATCCCCGACGATCCGCGCCTTGTAGATCACCGGGTTGTGCGACGACACCGTGCGCGCGTTGCGCCAGTGCCGATCGAGCGCGGCCGCCTCGCGCGTGGCCGACGCCCCGAGCGCGTTGAACAGATGCGAGCCGGCCCGCTGCGCCAGTTCGCTGATTACCACCTGGCCTTGTGCCGACTCCAGTTCCGCGTCGACGTTGGCCGCGTGCTCGGCCGGCGTATCCGTGCCGTCGTGCAACTCGTAGGCGCGCTGGGCCGGTTCGGCCGCGCGCACCGCGATCGCCTCGGCCGCGTAGGCCCACGACGCCACTTCGCCCACTACCTGAAGGATCTGCGGATCGTCGGCGGCGCGCGCGGCCGCGCCGTGGCTGTAGACGCGGCGGCGCTCGCGCACCAGCCGCGCCGTGTCGCGTTCGGCGGCGCGCGCGATGCCGGCCAGCGTCGCCAGATGGAACAACTGGTAGAACGCGGTTTGATAGCGGAAACGCTGCGAGAACGGGATCAAGCCGTGCGGATCGACACGCGCGCCCTTGAAGCGCGCCGTGCCGCTGGCGGTGGTGCGCTGGCCGAAGCCGTCCCAGTCGTCGGCGATCTCCACGCCGGGCTGTTTCGCGGCCACGGCCGCGATCACCGGCAGGCCGTCCTCGGCGCGCTGCGCGTAGACGTCGATCCAGTCCGCATACAGGCTGCCTGTGGTGTAGAACTTTTCGCCGTCCACCACCCATTCGCCGTCGCGCCGGTGCACCTTGGTGCCGGCCTCGCCGATCACGGCCTCGCCGATCTCGCTCCAGGCGTTGCCGGCCAGCTCGCCGGCGACGAAACGCGCCAGCCAGACGTCGCGCGCCTCGCCGGGCGCGGCGTTGAGCCAATCCTCGACGAACGCGAAATGGCCGCGCAGCGCCTGCGGCAGGTTCGAATCGGCGGCGGCCAGCTCGGTCAGCAGCCGGAACAGTTGCGGCAGCGACGCACCCGAACCGCCTGAGTCAGTGGGCACGCGCACCGAGCCGAAGCCGGCCTCGCGCAGCCAGCGGATCGGCTCTACCGGCAGCGTGCGGGTTCGGTCGCGCTCGGCGGCGCCTTCGGCGATGCGCGCGAACACGGGGCGAAAGCGCGCCGCGAGCGCGTCGTAATCGGTGCCGGTGGAGAGGGTCGGGCGGTCGGCGGTGTGCGGCATGGCGGGTACTCCTCGCTGGTGGATCGAAATCGAGTTATACGAAGCCGTGCCTACCACTGGCAACGAACGAGTTTGCGAATCGATATTCCGTGAAGAAGGATAGCTAAGAGGCAATAAACATAATATGCGGTAGGTTGGTTTTCATTTTAATTAATCTTAGGTGCCTTATCTGGCGCTGATTCGATATAAAAATAAACATTGTAAGTTTGTGATTGACGCTCCGAAAAACCGCATGTTAATTTTGCGCCGTCTTCGAATGCATTCGAAGATGCGGAAACATAACGAGAACTGTATTTTCAATCACGTATGGGGAACGACATGGCAGAAATCTATCCGTTCAATCACACCGGCAATTTCACGATCGGCAAGCTGGGCCTTCCGGGCGGCCTGCTGCTGAAGGCGATTCTCACGGTGCCGCAAGCCAGCAACAAGGTGACGGGCCACGGGGTGCTGACCCAGGCTACCAACCCGCCGCTGCATAACGAAACGGCGTTCAACGGCTCGGTGCACGCGCTCGGCCTGGGCGAAGCCAAGCAGGTGTACGCGCTGCAAGGCTCGGCGATTCCGCCGCTGCTGGGCGCGCCGCATGTCACGGAACTGGTGATCCAGCTCGACGGCATCTGGGGCAAGACCGGCAAGGCGTCCTACACGTACGTGCTCGGCGATACCGTGCATCGCATCGAAGATCAGGATGTCGCCGTGCAATGGCTGCTGCAAAACAGCGAACGCGCCGCCTGAGCATGTATTAGTTTTGTAATAAACCCGCCCGACATGATCGGGCGGGTTTTATTTATTCAAGTGTTTAAGGCGTGGCGATTAATCGCGCGAATTGGTTTCGCCTCGCCGCACGGCCGGATCATTCAGCAATTCCCCCAGCGTGCGAATCGCGCGTTCGATTTCATCGCTCCACGGATGGCCGAAATTCACGCGAATGCAATTCGCGAACGCATGCGAGGCTGAAAAGATCGGCCCCGGCGCAAGACCCACGCCGAGTGCCAGCGCACGCGCATGCAGCGCCATCGCATCGATCTCGTCGGGCAATTCGATCCATACGAAATAACCGCCTTGCGGGCGGGCCCAGCGCACCTCGCGCGGCAGCCAACGTGCGATCGCGCGGGCCATCGCGTCGAGCTGGGTTTCGAGCGCGCCGCGCAGCTTGCGCAGATGGCGGTCGTAGCCGCCGTGTTCGAGGTAATCGGCCAGGCCGGCCTGCACAGGGATGCTGGCCGAGAGGGTGGTCATCAGCTTCAGGCGCTGCACGCGCGCCGCGAAGCGCCCGGCCGAGGCCCAGCCGATGCGGTAGCCGGGCGCGAGCGTTTTCGAGAACGAACTGCAATGCATGACGAGGCCGTGCCGGTCGAACGCGCGCGCGGGCAGCGGCGCGCGTGGGCCGAAATACAACTCGCCGTACACGTCGTCCTCGATCAGCGGCACCTGATGGCGCGCCAGCAATTCCACCAGCGCGCGCTTGCGCGCCTCGGCCAGCAGCGCCCCGGTGGGGTTCTGGAAGCTCGTCATGAACCAGCAGGCGCGGATCGGATGGCGCGCCAGCGCATCGGTCAACGCATCGAGATCGAGGCCCGTGACCGGATCGACGGGAATCTCCACGGCGCGCAGGTCGAGCCGCTCGATCGCCTGCAACGCGGCGTAGAAGCCAGGCGCTTCCACGGCCACCACGTCGCCGGGGCGCGTGACGGCCATCAGGCACAGATTCAGCGCTTCGAGCGCACCGTTGGTCACGACGATCTCGTCGAGCGGCTGCGCGATGCCGAGCCCGAGATAGCGCAGCGCGATCTGGCGGCGCAAGGCCTCGTTGCCGGGCGGCAGATCGACCACGGTGCTCCACGGATCGAGCTCGCGCGCGGCGCTGGCCAGCGATTTGGCGAGGCGCGGCAGCGGGAACAGCGCCGGGGACGGGAACGCCGAGCCGAGCGGCGCGATGTCGGGGCGCTTGACGGCGTCGAGTACGGAGAACACCAGCTCGCTGATGTCCACCCGCGTGGACGGCGGATGCGCGGCATCGGCTGCCGCCTGGGCTGCCTGGGCCGGGATGGCGGCCAGCCGCGCGCCCGGCGCGACGAAATAGCCCGAGCGCTCGCGGGCGCGGATCAAGCCCCATTCTTCCAGCAGGTAGTAGGCGCGGAACACGGTCGACTGGCTGACGCCGTGCTGCGCGATGATCTGGCGCAGCGACGGCAGCCGTGCGCCCACGGCCACGTTGCCCGAGCGGATCTCGTCGGCCAGCGCGTGCGCGAGCGCTTCGTAGCGCGTGCCGGGGGCGGCCGGGCCGGTGCGGCGCGTCATCGTGCGCGCCTCGCGCCGCCTGCACGGCCCACGGCGCGCGCGCGAAGCGGGCGGCAGGCGAGGGAGGCGGGAAGTCGGAACATGGCGGGGCGCTCGATGCAAGGGAGGCAGGACGGCGATTGTAGGGGATCGATCGATGGCCGAACAGCCGGCCGAACGGCCAGGGCGATGGTCCGACCGGCGCAGCGCGCCCGGGCAAACATGCCGCCCAAGCCGAAACACATCGTCCCGCACGAGCCACACCCCGGCGAACGCCACCAGGTGCCACCCTTCCCAGCGCAAGCCCTTTCCTTTTCAGGTTTAATCGGTTGGTCGCGTCGATCCGTCGCACTAGCATGACGCGCATCGACATCCCTCGCGCCGCTTCACTCCCATCACGCGGCGCGTCCCACATCCCCCCGGAGGAAACCCGCTATGGCAACCCGCTCGCTCGGCAGTTCGGATATCCAGGTGTCGCCGCTGATGTTCGGCGGCAACGTGTTCGGCTGGACCGCCGACGAAGCCACGTCGTTTTCGCTGCTCGACGCGCTCGAAGACACGGGCATCAACTTCATCGATACCGCCGACGTCTATTCGGCCTGGGTGCCGGGCAACCAGGGCGGCGAATCGGAAACGATCCTCGGCAAGTGGTTCAAGCGTTCGGGCAAGCGCGAACGCTTCGTGCTGGCCACCAAGGTAGGCATGCTCGAAGCGCGCGCCGGGCTGTCGCGCGAGAACATCCTGAAGGCCGTCGACGATTCGCTGCGCCGCCTGCAGACCGATTACATCGACCTGTATTTCTCGCACCGCGATTTCGCCGATTCGGCCTCGCTGGAAGAAACGCTGGGCGCGTACCGCACGCTGGTCGATGCGGGCAAGGTGCGGATCATCGGCGCGTCGAACTACAGCGGCGCGCGGCTGCGCGAGGCGGCCGAGATCAGCCGTCGCGACGGCCTGCCGGCCTATCAGGTGATTCAGCCCGAGTACAACCTGTACGACCGCGCCGATTACGAACGCGATCTCGAACCGGTCGTCGAGGACCTGAAGCTCGGCGTGGTCAACTATTACGCGCTGGCCAGCGGCTTCCTGAGCGGCAAGTACCGCAGCCAGGCCGATTTCGGCAAGAGCAAGCGCGGCGCGCGCATCGATAAATACCTGAACCCGCGCGGCCTGCGGATTCTCGATGCGCTCGACGCCCTGGCCGAGCGGCACGGCGCGACACCCGCCTCGGTGGCGCTGGCCTGGCAGATCGCCCGGCCCAGCATCACCGCGCCGATCGCCAGCGCCACCTCGCTCGATCAATTGAAGGCGCTCGGCGAGGCGATCCGCCTGAACCTGAGCGCCGACGATGTACGCCAACTCGACGAGGCCAGCGCCGCCTGAGCGCTCACGCCCGATGCGCGCCGGCATTGCCGCCGGCGCAACACCAAGCGGCCCGGTGCACGATGTGCCCGGGCCGTTGCTTTTCTCGCCTGTTTACATAGGCGTGTCGCCGCTCAGGCCGGCAGCTTGCGGAACGCCACCGCGAAACGGTTCCACGCATTGATCGCGCCGACCAGCAGCGTCAGGTCGACCAGTTCGGCGTCGCTGAAATGCGGGCGCACGGCCTGCCAGACAGCGTCGGGCACATGCTCGTGCGACACCAGCGTCAGCGCCTCGGTCCATTCGAGCGCGGCGCGCTCGCGTTCGGTGAAGAACGGCGATTCGCGCCAGACCACCACGGTGGCGAGCCGGCGATCGGTTTCGCCGTTCTTGCGCGCATCGGCGGTGTGCATGTCCACGCAATAGGCGCAGCCGTTGATCTGCGAGGCCCGCAGGCGCACCAGTTCGAGCAGCGCGTGGTCGAGCGCGCAACGTTCGATATGCGCTTCGAGCGCGAGCATGGCCTTGATGGCGGGCGGGTTGGCTTGGTAGAAATCGAGGCGGGACGACATGGTGAACTCCGTGTTGGGTGAGGGCGCGTGGTGACGCGGTGAACACAGAGTAGAGGTGTCGGTGGCTATGAAAAATGTCCAATTTCTGGAATTTTCAGGTAGCCACTAAAACGGGCCGGCCGGACGCCATGCCGTCTGCCCGATCGGCTGGATCGTGTCATCCGCAGGTACGAAAACTGCGAAACCGGCGCGGCACGTTCATCGAAATGATTCATCCCGAATAGTGGATTTCGCGAAACGTTGTTGCAGAACGGTCGTGCGAAATCTGATTGCGGAGATTGCATCCATTTTCGTGAATTGATCGCTGTAAAACGCCCGGCTGACACAGGTTTTGCATCAATAGCGAAAGCGCATCGAACATTGTGTCGCGACTGTAACGTTTGCAAGACTAAGGATTTGCGTTAACACATTCTTTGGCTAGAATCGCCCTATCTAAAAAAGGGGGCGGTCCGGTCGTGGCGTGTCATGATCCATCGCCCGCCATTCGACGCACAGAAATCGATGACGAACCGCCGACGCCCTTTCGATATCCGCGTATCGACCCACCGCGCCGCTTTTGGCCTGCTGGCACGCGAGGCTGTTCAGGCCTGTCGCCGCTGGCTCGGCGCGGTTGCGCTGTTGGCCTCGGCGGCGGCCGTTGCGCCGGTCGCGCTGGCCGACGACGCGAGTCAGGCGCCGCAAGCGTCTCAAGCCGCCGAGCAGCAGGGGGCGTCGGCCGGCATGAGTGGCACGAACGGCGCGCAGCCGTCGTTCGCGCTGTTCTACGGCAAGCGTCCGCCCGTCGAATTGCTGTCCGCGTACGACGCGGCCGTGGTCGAGCCCGACAGCGGCTTCGATCCGCTCATGCACCCGCTTCCGCACACGACATGGTTCGCCTACGCGAGCGTGGGCGAAGTGCTGCCGTCGCGCGATTACTACAAGGACATCCCGAAGAGCTGGTTCGCCGGCAGCAACGCCACCTGGGCTTCGCGCGTGATCGACCAGAGCCAGCCCGAATGGCCGGCGTTCTTCGTCGATCGGGTGATTCGTCCGCTGTGGGAGAAGGGCTACCGCGGCTTCTTCCTCGACACGCTCGATTCCTATCAACTCGCCGCCACCACGCCCGAGGCGCGTGCGCGCCAGGAAGCCGGCATGGTGGCCGTGATCCGCGCGATCCGCGCGAAATACCCCACGGTCAAGCTGATCCTGAACCGCGGCTTCGAAATCCTGCCGCAAGTGCACGACCAGGTGTACGCGGTGGCGTTCGAATCGCTGTATCACGGCTGGAATCAGGCGCAGCAGCGCTATCAGCCGGTGCCGCAGGCCGATCGCGACTGGCTGCTCGGCCAGGCTCGCACGATCCGCTCGCAATACAAGCTGCCGGTGATCTCGATCGACTACTGCGCACCGGGCGACCAAAACTGCGCGCGCGACTCGATCGAGCGCATCCGCGCCGACGGCCTGGTGCCGTACGTGACCGACGGCGCACTCGTGACGATGGGGGTAGGCGCGGTCCAGCCGATGCGCCGCCGCATTCTGGTGTTGCAAGACCCGCCGCCGCGCACCGACCTCAACGTGTCGCCGGGCGTCCGTTATCTGGCGATGCCGCTCAACTATCTCGGTTATCAGGTCGACTACGTCGATGCACGCGGCGACCTGCCGGCCGGCCCGCTGTCGGACCGCTACGCGGGCATCGTGCTGTGGCTCAACAACGACGTGCCGCGCGGCGCGGCCTATCGCGCCTGGCTCGAATCGCAGGTGGACGCGCACATGCCGATCGCCGTGTTCACGTCGTTCGGCACGCAAATGGACGGGAAGCTCGCCGCCAAGCTCGACCTGACGATGGTGGACGGTGCGCCCGACAAGGGCCGCCTCGACGTGGAATCGTTCGATCCGAAGCTGATGGGCTTCGAGATGAAGCCGACGCCCGATCCGCGCGACTACACGGCGGTGCGCGCCGGCCCGCACAGCCGCTCGCTGCTGCGCCTGCGTTCGGGCCGTTTCGAGATCGACGGCGCGGCGATCACGCCGTGGGGCGGCTACGTGATGCGGCCGTTCGGCGTGTATTCGCTGGCGGCCGTCAATCAGGCGCGCTGGGTCGCCCAGCCGCTCGAATTCCTGCGTACCGCGCTGCGCCTGCCGAGCGACATGCCGGTGCCCGACACCACCACCGAAAACGGCCGCCGCCTGCTGATGTCGCATATCGACGGCGACGGCTTCGCCTCGCGCGCCGAGTATTCGACGCCCGACATGCCGAACACGCAAGCCTTGCCGGCCTATTCGGGCGACACGCTGTATCGCCTGCTGCGCGATTCCGGCATGCCGACCACCGTCTCGCTGATCGAAGGCGAGGTGACCGACGCCGGCCCGTTCCGCGGGTTCGCGGCGCACCTGCGCGAGCTGGGCCGGAAGATTTTCGAGCTGCCGAACGTCGAGGTGGCCACCCACACCTATACGCACCCGCTGCAATGGATGCGAGTTACCGGGTTGGGTGTATCGGACGACGACGCGCCGGCCGAAGGCGCGGGCGACCAGGACAACACGAGCGGGCTGTCGATCAACATTCCCGGCTACAAGTTCAGCATCGATCGCGAAATCGGCGGCTCGATCTCCTACATCGACAGCAAGATCGCGCCGGCCAACAAGCCGGTGAAGATGGTGTTGTGGAGCGGCGATTGCCAGGTGCCCGCGCCGGTGCTGAAGGCTGCCTATCGGGCCGGCGTGCTGAACCTGAACGGTGGCGACACCGTGATCACCAAGACCTATCCGAGCTGGACCGGCATCGCGCCGCTGGGCGTGAACAAGGACGACTACTTCCAGGTGTTCGCGCCGAACCAGAACGAGGAGCTGTACACCGACCTCTGGCACGGCCCGTATTACGGCTTCAACCGCGTGCTCGAAACCTTCGCGCTGACCGACGCGCCGATCCGCTTCAAGCCGATGGACATCTACTACCACATGTTCTCGGGCACCAAGCTCGCGGGCGTGAAGGCGCTGCAGGAGATCTTCAAGACCGTGCTGGCGCAGCCCGTCACGCCGGTGTTTTCGAGCGATTACGCGCGCAAGGTGCTCGATTGGCTCGACGTGAGCGTGGCGCGCGACGGCGACGCCTGGGTGGTGCGCGACGCGGGCCGCCTGCGCACCGTGCGGCTACCGGTCGGCAAGGCGCCCGACCTGCGTACCGCCACCGGCGTGGCCGGTTACACGCCCGGCCCCGGCGGCACCTATGTGCACCTGACGGGCAGCGAGGCGCGCTTCAGCGTGATCGATGCCGCGCGTGCGCCGCGCGTGCCGTACCTGGCCGACGCCAACGGCGTGCTGAACCACTTCGAGCGCACGCCGCGCGGCTTCTCGTTCGACCTGCATTCGCTGATCGCGCCGCAGTTCCGGCTCGCCAATGCGGGCGCCTGCCGCGTGACCCGTCAACCCGTTTCCTCCGATCCTTCGAGCCTGCATGTTGACGTCGCCTGCGACCTCTGACCGCCAGCGGTTTTTCCCGCTGCCTGCCGTTATCGCCGTCGGTGCGCTGGTGGGCGCGATGCTGCTGCTCGCCTATCCGCGCGGCAAGCTCGACGCGCCGGCGCTGGCCGGCACGGACAGCCTGTCGATCGCGTACCTGGAAGCCTGGCTGCGTATCGAACCGAACAACGCCGACGTGCAGACGGCGCTCACGCGCGCGTACCTGCGCGGCGGCCGCAGCACCGACGTGATGCGCATGATCGACCGGCTCGACGCCTCGCACGACGCAGCGGCGCGCCTGAACGCCCTGGCGATCCGCATTTCGATCGCGCAGCGCAATCTCTATTCGCTGAAGCCGAACGATCCGGCCCGGCCGGCGCGGATTCGCGAACTCGACGCGCTGCTTGCGCAGGCGGTGGACCACCCTTGGGACCTCGAAGCCCTGACGGCGCTCGCGCGTCAGGCGCGCGGCCTCGGGGACAACGCGCTGGCCGGCCGCTATTACGCGCAACTGGCGCAACGCGACACGGCGCATGCCGACGCGTGGCTCGCGGAACTGGCGGCCACCCGGCTGGGCGGACAGAACTACCGCGAGGCGGCCGACGCCTGGTTCACGGTCCAGGCGCGCGCCGCCACGCGTGCCGCGCGCCGCAGCGCCTTCATCTCCGGCGTCAAGGCGCTGCAGGCGGGCAACGACATGCAGGGCGCGATGAGCGCGGCCCAGGCGCATGTCGGCGATCTCGCCAGCGATCCCGATACGCTGCGTTTCCTGTCGAACGTGGCGCTGGCCGCGGGCCGGCCGGATCTCGCCGCGCAATACGTGACGCGCCTGCTGCAGGTGCTCGGCGACGCCGGGCGCCCGGAGGCGCCGGGCTTGCGCGATGCGGCGCCCGACGTGCGGCCCGCGAGCCTGCATGCCGCCCCGGCCGAACGCCGCGGCGCGCGCGCGAAAGCCGACGCACGGGCGCTGGCCGCGGCGGGCACGCTGGTCGAACAACACAACGCGCAGGGCACCTGGTTGCGCGCCGCGTGGCTGCAACCGGCCGCGCCGCGCGCCCGGCCGAGCCTGCGCGACGCGGCGCTGCGTGCCGGCGACACCGTCCATCTGGTGCGGATCGCCGCGCCGTCGAACGGCCGTGTCGCCTCGGGCACGATCGCGCCGGATTCGGCCCCTGCCTCGCAGGCCGCAGCCCCGACACAGGCGAGCCAGGCTCGAGCCGCCGAGCCGGAGGTCCAGCAAAAGGCCGGCCAATCGGATTTCGATCTGGCTTACCGCGTGTTCCTCGCCGCCGGCGACGTGGCCGGCGCCGAGCGCGTGGCGCGTCAGGCGCTGGCCCGCGACCCGGGTTCGGCGAGCTGGCACGAGCGGCTCGCACAGGTCGCGGAATGGAATCACCACCCTGACGTGGCGTTGGCCAACTACCTTGCGCTCGCGCAGACGCGCGGCGACGCGCGTGCCTGGCAGCAGGTGGCGCGCCTCGCGCCGGGCGTCAACGACCAGCGCGCGATGCTGGCGCTGACGCTGTATCAGGCCGATGTCGCACCGGGCGACATCAAGCGCATCGACGCCGCGGTGACCGCCTACGAATTGAACGCCGACCCGGACGGCGCGCTGCGCTTCCTGCAGGCGCGCTTCAAGGGGCCGATCGGCCAGTTGGTGCGCGAACGCTACGCCCGGGTGGCCGAGCGCAAGGGCGACGACGACCTGGCACTGCGCACCTGGCAGGATCTCGAACGCGACGACGGCCCGAACCCGGCCTACGCGCTGAAGATTGCCACCATGCTCTACACCCGCACGCGTTTCGACGCGGCGCTTGCCGCGATGAATGCGGCCAAGTCCAGCGCGAAGCCGGCCGACCAGGATTTCTGGCGCTTCTACGCGATGCTCGGCACCACCACCCAGCAGCAACGGGATACCGGCGCGGGCTATCGCGCGCTGCTGGCGGGCGGCCAGGCCAACCGCGACGATCTCGAATCGATGATCGGCTTCTACGACGATTCGCCGATCGACGCCGCCCGGCTGGCCGAATTCGGCTATCGCCAGACCGGCAACGTGCGGATGCTGACGCAGGCGCTGTATTACTACGAACGCGCGCATGCGCGCGGCCGGATCGGCCCTTTGCTGGCCTCGTTGAGCCCGGAGCAACTGGCGGCGGCCGAGCAATCGGCGCCGTTCCTGCTGGCGCGCGCGCAGTACGAGCGCGATGCCGGCCGCCAGGACGACGTGGCGCGCGACGTGCAGCGCGCCCTGGCGCTCGCGCCGGACAGCACCGAAGCGCAGGTCACCTGGCTCTGGTATCTGAACGACCGCGGCACCGAGGCGCAATTGCGCGACACGATGCGCCGCTACTCGACCCGCGCCGAGACGGACGCACCGCTCTGGCCGCCGATGATCGCCTCGGCGCTGCGGCTCGGCGATGGCCGCCAGGCGCTGCATTACCTGCGCAAGCAGGCCGACGCGAACCGTCAGGACCCGCTCTGGCGCCTGACGTTCGCCGATGCGCTCGAACTGGAAGGCCGCGCCGACGAGGCGTGGCAACTGCGCAAGTCGACCTGGATCGAACTGGCGCGCCGCCGCCGCGATCCGAAGGCCGCGCCGCTGCCGGACGCCGAGCGCGAGGATCTGGCGGGCCGCTTCGTCTCGCTCACCACCCAGTTCGGCACCGGCGACGCGTCGCGCGCCGTGCTGATCCAGATGCTGCGCGCCGACGCGGCCGGCGACGAGGCCGAACAGGGCACGCCGTATCAATCGCAACTCGGCGATTTCGCGATGCTGCCGCCGGTCAAGCAGCAGGCGATCCGCCGCGAGCAGCGCGTGGTGTCGGCCATCGCGCGCGAGGCCGCCGTGTCGTGGGCGCAGGCGCAGCAGGAGCCCGATCTCGAACACGCCTGGCTGACCATGCTGTTCATCGACCGCAACAGCCGCCCGGTGTACGCCGAGGCGCAACTGGCGATCGACGACGGCGACGTCAACACGCTGAACCGCCTGCTCGACACCTTGCCCGACCTGATCCCGCGCCAGAACCGGGTGGACGCGCAGGTGCTGACGGGCCGCCTGACCGACGCCCAATCGAGCGCGTATCAATCGCTGATCAACACGCCGAACGACGACGTGATGCAGCAGCAGTTGCGCGAGACGGCCATGAAGAGCGCGCAATCGGTGGAAGTTGCCACGCGCTACAGCAATCAGGGCGCGCTGCACTTCAACGAGCAACGCGCCTCGATCGGCGCGCGGCTGACCGACACGCAAAGCGTGCGGCTCGGCTATCGCCAGCGCGAGCAGTCGTCCGATGCGTCGACGCTGCCGAACATCCCGAGCCAGGACCGCGTGCTGGAGGCGATGTACAAGCACACCGGCCAGTACGACGACGAAACCGTCACGGTCGGCCGCCGCGAGGCGCTGCGCAACATCACGACCGCTCGCGTCGAGGGCCGCACGCGCCTGAACTCGAAGCTCACGCTGAGCTACGCGGTCGGCTACAACCAGGACGCGACCGAAAGCACGCAACTGACGGTGGGCGGCGTCAAGGATCTGGCGTCGGTCGGCCTCAGCTACCAGCTCGATCCGCACTGGTTCGGCAGCGGCCGCTACGAATACTCGCGCTTTCACGGCCAGGACCGCACCTTCCTGGGCAACGGCCATCTGGTCGAGTTGACGGCCGGCTACAAGATCAAGGCCGACTACCCCGATTACACGATCCGCGCGGTGTTCACGCATGGCCAGTACAGTACCGCCAATGCGGCGGTCAGCGGCCGGCTCGCACAGATCCTGCCGGACGGTTCGCCCGCCACCGCCGCGTCGTTCATGCCGCAAACCTTTACGCAGGGCGCGCTGCTGTTCTCGTTCGGCGACGATCCGAACGAGAACTACGCGAAGGGCTGGCGGCCGATGTTCTCGGCCGGGCCGGTGCGCGATTCGCGCGCGGGCTGGACGGGGCAGGTCCAGGTCGGCCTGGCCGGCAGCGTGTTCGGCGGGGATCAGGCTTTGCTGTATGGGCTGTATCAAGGGGCGTCGTCGAACAGTTCGACGTCCGTCAAGGAAATCGGCGCGCGATATCGCTGGCTGTATTGAACGCAATTCTCAGGAGAAACGCATGAACACGAACCACGCATCGCGGCGCTTCCGGGCGGCCGCGCTGGTCTGCGCCGCCACGCTCGCCGTCGCCGCGCTTGGCGGTTGCGCGGTGGTCGACCGCAGCGCGGCAGTGCCCGCGTCCAAGGGCGACGCCTGGACCGTCCTGCCGATCGCCAACCACACGGAAACGCCGCAGGCCGGCCAACGTGCGGGCTCGATCGCGCAAAGCCTGCTGCGCACCTACGGCTACCAGAACGTGGTGCCGTATCCGGGTGGCGGCGACGACGAAACGCTGTTCGATCCGGCCAAGCCGGACGCGCAGCAGAACGCGCTGAACTGGGCGCGCCAGCAGAACATCCGCTTCGCGCTGACCGGCTCGGTCAACGAATGGCGCTACAAGGTGGGCGTGGACGGCGAACCGGCCGTCGGCCTGAGCTTCGACGTGATCGACGTGCAGACCGGCAAGATCGTCTGGACCGGCACCGGAAGCCGCACCGGCTGGAGCCGCGACGCCGTGTCGGGCGTGGCGCAGAAGCTCGAGCGCGATCTGCTGTCGCCGCTCGCCCGTTGAATCCGGGGTAGCACGGACGTGACGAATCAGAAGGCAGGCGCGATGAATCCGACATCGACATCGATCAGGCGGTGGGCATGAATACGCAGGCAAGGGGACCGGACCCGGGCGGTTCGCGGCAGTCGCGCACCGTTCGTTCGACCGGCGTGGCCGCATGGTGGAACACGCTGATCGCGCCGCCGGACGGCAGCACGCGCCGGCGCGTGGTCGCGCTGATCGAGACGCTGGTGGTCACGCTGGTTGCGGTGGGCCTGTGCCGTGCATTCATGGCCGAGGACCCGCTGTTGATCCACTCCGGCTTCGGCTGGATCTGGCTGGTGCCGGTGATCATCTCGCTGCGCTACGGCTCGGTATTCGGGCTGGTGTCGGGCTTCGTGGTGCTGGCGGCCTGGTACGTGCTGTATCCGTCGGTGCCGGTGGCGCCGAGCCTGCCCTTGACTGGCGCGTCGGGCATGTTCGCGGGCGACGTCGCGCATGTGAAGCCGTTCCCGATCGGCTTCTTCTTCGGCGGCTTCTTCCTGACGCTGCTGACCGGCCAGTTCGGCGATATCTGGATGTCGCGGCTGCGGCAGAACCGGATCGCGCACGATTACCTGTCGGAACGCCTGTCGATCCTGACGCGCAACCAGTTCATGCTGCGGCTCTCGCACGAGCGCCTGGAGCAGGATCTGCTGAGTCGTCCGGCCACGCTGCGCGATTCGCTGGCGCGGCTGCGCACGGTGGTGTTCGACCAGTTGCCGACGCCGCCGGAGCAGGGCGACGTGGCGCTGCGCGGCGCGCAGGCCTTCCTCGATTCGGCCGCGCAGGCGGTGCAGCTCGAAGTGGCCAGCGTGCACGCCTGGCGTCATGGTGGCCCGGCCGCCGAAGTGGCGGCCTCGGTGGGCGGCGCGCAACCGCTCGACGTGCACGACCCGCTGGTGCGCGAGGCGATCGACACGCGCCATCTGGTGCACGTCGACGCGCAGGCGCACGCCACGCCGGCCTCGATCGGCAGCCGCTATCTGGCCTGCGTGCCGCTGCTCGACGTCAAGGGCGAGCCGGTCGGGCTGGTGGCGATCGAACGCATGCCGTTCCTGGCGCTGACGCGCGACAACCTGCAGTTCCTGCTGGTGCTGTGCAACTTCTACGCGGACGGCGTGCGCCATGCCGAAGTTACGCGCGAGATGCTGGCGGCGTTCCCCGACTGTCCGCACCGTTTCGCGCTCGACTATGCGCGGCTGGTGCATCTGCGCCGCGATTCGCGCGTGCTGTCGTCGGTGGTCACGCTGGTGTTCGAGAACGACGAACGCAGCGCCGCGCTGTGCGAGCACGTGGTGCGCACGCGCCGTGCGCTCGACTCGCAATGGGAAATCGTCACGCCGAGCCATCGCGCCGTGCTGACGCTGATGCCGCTGTCGGGCAACAGCGGCGCGGACGGCTATCTGCTGCGCATCGAGGACAACCTGCGCGCGCAGTTCGGCGTGGATTTCGAGAGCGCGCACGTGGCGGTGTATTCGATGAACGTGCCGGCCCAGGACCCGATGCGTCCGCTGGTCAAGCTGATGGAGCATTGCGGTGTCGCCGGCTGACCCGCGCCTCCCGGCCGGCGAGGCCGGGCCGGCCCCGGCGCGACGCGATGGCGGTGCGCTCGGCGCGCTGCTGGCCGTCATCGCGCTGCTGATCGCGCTCGCGCTGCAGGCCTATGCGTGCCTGACCAGCCTGCGCAGCGCGCCCGACCTGTCGGCGCTGTGGCTCGGCGGTCTGCCGGCCGACGCTGCCGCCGTGGCCGCGTCCTCGCGCGTCAACACGCCGCTGTTCGTCACCTGCCTGCTGATCCTGCTGGTGGCGGCCGTGTTCGCGACCGCCGGCTCGGTGCGCCTGCTGCCGCGCCGGCTGCGTCCGGCGCGCTGGCCGGGCGTGGTGCTGCTCGGCTTCTTCAATTTCGCGGTGCCGTTCGGCGGGATTGTCTGTGCGCTCGGCGCGTTCGCGCTGGCGCGCGTGCTGCCGGCCAATCGCACCAACCTGCCGGTCACCTCGGTGGAGGAGCCGGAATTCGCCGAATACCTGATCGGTTCGGTGTCCTACGGACGCGGCGCGCGCCTGAAGGCCGAACTGCGCAACGCGGATGCCAGCGTGGATTTCCGCATGACCGCGCTGCTGGCGATGCAATCGCTGCCGGTGCGCACGATCTCGCCGATCCTGCAGGAAATGCTCGCCGATCCGCTCGACGACATTCGCCTGCTGGCCTATGGCAGCCTCGAAAGCAAGGAAAAGGCGCTGACCCAGCGCATCACGGCCGAGCGCAGCGCGCTCGAAGGCACGGGCGCGGCCTCGCCCGACTCGACCGAACGCGCCCGCATCCTCAAGACGCTGGCCGAACTGTACGGCGAGCTGATCTATCAACAACTGGTGACGGGCGACGTGTACGACAACGCGATCGCGCAAGCCGACCGCTTCGCCGAAGCCGCGCTGGCGCTCGCGCCGGGCGACGCCGCATTGTGGCGCCTGCGCGGCCGTCTCGCGCTGCTGCGGCGCGACCTCGACGCGGCCGACGCGATGCTCGAACGCGCCATCGACAGCGGCTTCCCGCGCGACCGGATGCTGCCTTACCTGGCCGAAGCGGCCTACCTGCGCCGCGATTTCGTGCGCGTGCACGGCCTGCTCGGCGCGATGGACCGTCACGCCGTCACGCCGACGCTGCAGGCCGCCCTCGATTTCTGGCAGCCGCAGCCCGATGCGGCTGTGGCCAGCGCCTCCCGCGAATGAGTTCAGCCATGACGACACCGCCCCCGACCGCGCTGCCGCGCGCCGCCTCCGCCGACGTGCTGCTGCTGCTCGAAGGCACGTTTCCGTATGTGAGCGGCGGCGTGTCGAGCTGGGTCAACCAGATGATCCGGGCGTTCCCGGAGCACAGCTTCGCGTTGTGCTTCCTCGGCAGCCGCCCGCAGGACTACACCAAGCAGCACTACGCGCTGCCCGACAACGTGGTGCATCTGGAGAATCATTACCTCTACGATTTCGCGCCGCCGCCGCTGGTCAAGAAGATGAGCGGCGACCCCGAAGCGTTCGCCCGCTCGGCCGCGCTGCACGAAAGCATGCGCAACCCGGCGATGCGCACGATGGGCGCGCAACTTCTCAAGGACATGCTGGCCGACCTGAAGCCGGGCGGCGCACTGAGCGAGGACGCGTTCCTGTATTCGAAGGAAGCCTGGGAATACCTGACCGACCAGTACCGCAAGCACTGCACCGATCCGTCGTTCGTCGATTACTTCTGGACCGTGCGGATCATGCACAAGCCGCTCTGGCAACTGGCGCGGATCGCCGAAGCGCTGCCTGCCGGCAAGGTGCTGCATACGGTGTCCACCGGCTATGCCGGCTTTCTCGGCGCGCTCGCGCATTACCGCACGGGCCGCCCGCTGCTGGTGTCCGAGCACGGCATCTACACCAAGGAACGCAAGATCGACCTGTTCCAGAGCGAGTGGATCCGCGACAACCGCAGCATCTTCGAGCGCGACGTGTCGCAGGTCGGCTATTTCCGCGATCTGTGGGTGCGCTTCTTCCAGGCGCTGGGCCGCGCCTGCTATGACGCGTCGAGCGACATCATCGCGCTGTACGAAGGCAACCGGCAGCGCCAGATCATCGACGGCGCGCCGGCCGAACGCACCGGCACGATCCCGAACGGCGTGAACCTCGCGCGCCTCGCGCCGCTGCGCGAGAAGCGCGCGGCCGCGGTGCCGAAAACGCTGTGCCTGATCGGCCGCGTGGTGCCGATCAAGGACATCAAGACCTTCATTCGCGCGATGCTGACCGTGCTGCGCCGCATGCCCGACGCCGAGGCGTGGATCGCCGGCCCGGAAGACGAGGATCTGGCCTACGCGCAGGAATGCCGCGCGCTGGTGGACAGCCTGGGCCTGAAGGACAAGGTCAAGTTCCTCGGCTTCCAGAAGATCGACGAACTGCTGCCGAAGTGCGGGATGCTGGTGCTCAGTTCGATCTCCGAAGCATTGCCGCTGGTGGTGCTCGAAGGCTTCGCGGCGGGTGTGCCGTCGGTGACCACCGATGTCGGCTCGTGCCGCCAGTTGATCGAGGGCCTGCCCGGCGAGGATGCCGCGCTGGGCACGGCGGGCCGCGTAGTGCAGATCGCCGACCCGCGCGCGCTGGCCGAGGCCGCGCTCGACCTGTTCGAGGACGACAACTGGCACGCCGCGCAGCGCGCCGGGATGGCGCGCGTCGAGCGCTATTACACGCAGGACCAGATGATCGGTTCGTACCGCACGCTGTACCAGCGCCTGATCGCGGCGCCGGCGCAGCCGGCCGCGGGCGGGCCGCTGGCCTGCCCGATGCACTGAAGGAGGCCGCGAACCATGGCCGGAATCGGATTCGAACTGCGCAAGATGCTCCGTCGCAACACGCTGACGGGGATGATGCAGGCCTATACCTATGCGGGGTTGATCGGCGCGGGGCCGTGGGTGCTGTCGATCGTCGGGATTTTGCTGATCGGCGTGCTCAGCGTGCCGTTCGTCACGCCGACGGGGGCCGTCACGCAGTTCCAGGTGTCGGTGACCTATCTCATCGCGGTGTCGCTGGTGCTGACCGGGCCGTTGCAGCTCTGGTACACGCGCTTCACGTCGGACCGCCTGTTCGAGAAGCGCCGCGACCTGGTGCTGCCGAACTTCCACGCCGTGATGCTGGTGGTGACGGCCGCCTCGGCCGTGATCGGCGCGCTGGTCACGCTGTTCGCGTTCGGCGGCCAGACGGCCGGCTACCGCATGCTGATGCTGGCCGGCTTCGTGGTGATGAGCAACATCTGGATCGCCACCATTTTCCTGTCGGGAATGAAGCGCTACGTGGCGATCATCGTGGTGTTCGCGGTGGGCTATGCGGTCACCACGCTGGCCGCGCTGGGGCTGGAGCGCTTCGGCCTGAGTGGCCTGCTGGCGGGCTTCGTGATCGGCCAGACGCTGCTGCTGTGCGGCCTGCTCGGGCTGATCTACCGCGATTTCGACAGCGACCGCTTCATCTCGTTCGAGATCTTCGAGAAGCGCTACCGTTACCCGTCGCTGATGCTGATCGGGTTCCTGTACAACCTCGGCATCTGGATCGACAAGTTCATGTTCTGGTACTCGGCGGGCACCGGCCAGCCGGTGATCGGGCCGTTGCGCGCGTCGATCATCTACGACATTCCGGTGTTCCTCGCGTACCTGGCGATCATCCCGGGCATGGCGGTGTTCCTGCTGCGCATCGAGACCGATTTCGTCGAGTACTACGACGCGTTCTACGAGGCCGTGCGCGAGGGCGCCTCGCTCCAGCATATCGAGCGGATGCAGCGCGCGATGGTGGAAGCGCTGCGCGAGGGCGTGTGGGAAATCCTGAAGATCCAGGGCATGGCCGCGCTGATCCTGTTCGCCGCCGCGCCTACGTTGCTGCAGTGGCTGCACATCCCGTCGCTGTACCTGCCGCTGCTCTATATCGACGTGATCGCCGCCAGCATGCAGGTGGTGTTCATGGGCATCCTCAACGTGTTCTTCTACCTCGACAAGCGGCGCATCGTGATGTGGCTGGTGGGCGGCTTCGTGGCGCTCAACGTGCTGCTGACGGCGTTCACGCTGAACGCGAACCCGGCCACCTACGGCTACGGTTTCGCGGGCGCGCTGTTCGTGGTGATGCTGGCGAGCCTCTACTGGCTCGACCGCAAGCTCGAAACGCTCGAGTACGAAACGTTCATGCTGCAATGAGCATGGCGCGGCGGCGCGGCTGACGCCCGGCCGCCGCACACCGCCTGCCGTTCAGACGCCGGCCGCCTGGTAGGTGGCCAGCGAGATCAGGCCGCCGTGGCTCAGTTGCACCACGGCATGGCGGCCGTCGCGCCCGATCGGGTACGAGCAGGTGCCGCCGTCCTGGCCCAGCACGCCGCTGGACACTTCCGATTCCATCAGAAACGCCGTCGCGTCCGCCAGATAGCGCGCGACGAGCTGTTGCGCCTGCTCGCCCTGTTCGCCGCGATAGCCGCCGTGACGCGCCACCTGCAAAGCGCCGCGCGAGAGCCGCACGAAGCCGAGCGCGCGGCCCGACGCCACCCAATTGCGCACCACCTGGGCCACCTCGAACGGTGCGGGCAGGCCGGTCACCTGCGGGCAGTCGAGCGCGCCGAACAGCGCCGGGTAGAGGTGGTCGAGCGCCGCTTGAGCCGCGTCGCGGCGCTGCGCGGCATGGGCCGCCGGGTTGCCGAGGCGCTCGGTGCTGTCCAGGTAGAAGCGGAACAGGTCGGCGAATTCGAGCGCCGTGCGCGCGTTGGCCACGGCGAACGCGGCGGCCTCGTGCTGCACGAATTCGGGGTGACGGGCGACTTCGTCCATGCCGGCCAGCACGGCCAGCGCGAGGCGGCCGTCGAGATCGACCGCCTGGAACAGCGGCGCGCCATCCACGCCCAGTTGCGCGAGGAAATCCGTGCCGGCGGCCAGCGCGTCTTGCGTGAGCAACTGGTGGGCGTCGAGCAGCGCACGGGCGCGTTCGAGTGCCTCGGACGCCGCGCCCGACGCTTCGCCGGCGGCCAGCACACGCAGGTCGTGGGCGCCCAGCGACAGCAGCTTGATCGGATTCACCAGCAGGCGCAGCGCGGGCAGCAGCGCCAGCGGCGCGGCATGCAGGCCTTGCTGCACGGCGGCCACGAGCTGGGTTTCGTCGGCGAAGTCGTAGCGCGCGTTCGGTGCGGCCACGGCCCAGGCGAACCAGGCGGCGCCGCCTTCGATCAGATCGAGCGTGAGCCGGGCGGCCTCGGACAGGTTCGATGCATTGCGGATCACTTGGCCGGCGAGGGTCAGGGGCATGGCGGGTTTCCTGCGATGAGGTGAAGGGCGCTCAGATGCCGTGCGTCGGATGCACGACGAGCAGGTGGGCGGTGGTGTCTCCGGTGCTGGCCGTATCGACCGTGTAAAGCGTGGCGACGCCTTGCACGTTGGCGGCCTGGGACGAGGAGACGGTTTGGTTTTGCAGCGAGGTGGCGTTGTGCACGGCATTCGACAGCGCCTGCGCCTGGCCCGGCGACAGATCGTCCAGGCTCACGCCGTGCAGGTCGCGGACCACCTTGACGTCGACATGCGGCGCGCTGGTGGCGTTGTGCAGGGCGTTGGAGATCGCCTGGCTCGGCAGATCGCCGACCGACGAGGCTGGCGCGTCGCCGAGCACCTTGACGTTGGCCTGCGTGACGGCGTCGGTGATCTGATTGTTGACGGCGGTGGGGAAAGCCATGCTCGCTCCTTCGGCGCGGGGCCGGACGGTGGATCGGCGTTGTCGTGCGATCGCGCGGCCGCGCAATCGTGCGGCGATGGTGACATGGCCGCCGCCGGCGCGCCAGCGCATTCGTATGACAACGCGCCATGCCCCTCCGGCGTTCAGCGCTCGCCCTGGCCGCCGCCCGATTTGCGCTGCCGCTTGGTGGCATACATCGCCTGATCGGCGCGGTCGATCAGGCCGGTCATTTCCACGCCGTCCTCGGGCAGGATCGCGATGCCGACGCTCACGCCGAGATCGAGCTGCTGCCCCTCGAACTCGAACGGCTCGGCCACCATTTCGGTCATCCGCTCGCTCTGGCTTTGCGCATCGGAGCGGCCGGCGATGCCGGGCAGGATCACGCCGAACTCGTCGCCGCCCACGCGCGCGACCGTATCCGAGCGCCGCACCGAACGCGCGATGCGCGCGGCCGCCTCGCGGATCGCCGCGTCGCCGGCGCGATGGCCGTAGTGGTCGTTGATCGGCTTCAGGCCGTCGAGGTCGAGGTTCAGGATGCCGAGCGCGCCTTCCGAATGCTGGGCCAGTTGCACGGCCTGATGCAGACGGTCGTAGAACAGCGCGCGGTTCGGCAGCCCGGTCAGCGCGTCGTGGGTGGCGCGCACGTACAGCTCGTTGGTTTCGCTGCGCGCCGCGTGGAACATCGCGGCCGCGATCAACTCCGACATCAGTTGCAGCACCTGGATGTCGGCCTCGCCGAACTTGCCGATTTCCGGCGACATCACCTTGAGCACGCCCACCGTCGTGTCGAGGTGGCGCAGCGGCGTGACCAGCATCGAGCGCAGGCCGACGCGGCGGCAGGCTTCGCGGTCCACGCGCTCGTCGAGTTCGGAATCGTCGCAGCGCAGGATCTCGCCCGTCTGCACGCACAGGCCCGACAGGCTGCCGGCGCGCTTCAGGCGCATCCCGAGCAGGTCGGTCGCAAGGCCGGCGGTGGCGCGATAGACCATGTCGTCCTGTTCGGCCAGTTCGACCACGGCGCTTTGCGCGTGCGTCAGGTGCCGGCCGCGTTCGGCGACATAGGCCATCACGCCGCCGAGGTCGAGGCCGAGCTTGGCGATCTCGGTTTGCGAGCGAACGATCTCGAGCAGGGTTTCGGCGGAAGGAGCGAAAGACGGGGGCTGGAGCGACACGGGGATGTCCTGCACGGAAGACGCATGCGCGGCGGCTCGGGCTCGGGACGCGCGGGCATCGGATTGAACCGGTTCGATCGCGCGTGCCGGGTCCGGCCTGCCCGCGCTTGCGCGCAAGCATAAAGCAAATTCCGGTGGCCGGGAGAGGGCCTGCGCGTGAATTTGTGTGACGGGCTTACGCCTGCCTTGCGCGCCGCGCGAGGGCTGTAAGCTGCGCGGTTTCGGCGCGCTCGGCGCGCGGATTCGTCAGGGCACGACGCGGCGTCGGGGTGCTGTTTTCAGCGTCGGCTTCAGCGCTCCACCAGCCGCGCGAGTGTCGCCATCGCGGTATCGATATGCGGCGCATCGATGCCGCCATAGCCGAACAGCACGCCTGGCACGGCCGGGGTGTGCGCATGGAACGCGGATAGCCCGATCAGCGCGATCGACGCCTCGCGCGCGGCGGCCAGCAATTGGGCCTCGTCGAGCGCGGCGCGGAACGGCGCGGCCACGTGGATGCCGGCCGACGCCGCCACCGGGGCGAACCACGGCGCGAGTTCGCCGTCGAGCCAGGCCGCGATGCGCGCGCGCCGCAGCGCGTATTCGCGCGCCATGCGCCGCAGGTGCCGGCCGAACGCGCCGTCGAGCATGAAGTGCGCGAGCGCGGCCTGCATCAGCGTGCCCGAATGCCAGTCGGCGATCTGCTTGACCTTCAGCAGCGGCGCGATCAGCGGGCGCGGCGCGATCGCATAGCCGATCCGCAACTCGGGAAACAAGGTCTTCGAGAACGTGCCGACATAGGCCACGCGGCCGTCGCGGTCGAGGCTCTTGAGCGGTTCGAGCGGGCGGCCGTCGAAGCGGAATTCGCAGTCGTAGTCGTCCTCCAGCACCACCGCGTCGCGGCGGCGTGCCCAGTCGAGCAGCGCGACGCGGCGCGCCAGGCTCATCGGCATGCCGAGCGGGAACTGATGCGACGGCGTGGCGTAGACGAAGCGCGCCGCGTCGGGCAGTTGCTCGACGATCAGCCCGTGCGCGTCCACCGGCACGCCGATCACCGTGGCGCCGAGCGCCTCGAACGCGGCGCGCGCGGGCGGATAGCCGGGCTCCTCGACGGCCACCACGTCGCCGGGGCCGACCAGCGTGCGCGCGAGCAGGTCGAGCGCCTGTTGCGCGCCGTTGGTCACCACCACGTCCTGCCAACTGCACGCGATCGCACGGCTGAAGCCCACGTAGCGCGCGATCGCCACGCGCAGGTTCGGGTCGCCGGCCGCGTCGCGATATTCGCCGCTGCCACGCGATTGTGCGCGGATCGCGTGGTTCAGCGAGCGCCGCCAGTCGCCCCACGGAAAGCGCGTCTTGTCGGTGATGCCGCCACGGAAATCGAACGCGAGCGGCGGCGTGGAGATCGGCATCGCCAGATCGACGGGCACGCGCGACCACACTTCATGGGCGCGGGCGGGAAGCTGGGGGAGATCGGCGGGGTCGGGAAGCGGATCGCGGGCGGCGCGCCTGGCGTCGGGCGCATCGAGTGCGTCGAGCGCGTCGTCCGGCGGCGCGAAACCCGACGCGACGAACGTGCCGTGCCCGGCGCGCGTCTCCAGATAGCCTTCGCTGGAGAGCCGTTCGTAGACGTCGAGCGTGGTTTTCCGCGACACGCCCAGTTGCTGCGCCAGATCGCGCGTGGACGGCAGCCGCGTGCCGGCCGCGAGCCGCCCGCCGACGATCGCCGCGTGCAGTTGACGGTAGAGCTGGCCGGCGAGATCGCGACGGCCGTGGAGACTGAGCTGGAGATCCAAGCGCGGCGGTCCTGCGGGGTGGGAGACGGCACATTCTGGCACGCCTGCCGCCGGCGACGGCGCGCTCAGAGCACGTTCAACATCGCCAGCGCGGTTTCCTGCAACGGCGGCAAGGCGCGCGCGAGCGCCGCCTCGGGCGTTTCGTTGCCGATCGGCATGTTGGTGCTCAAGGCCGCCACGACTTCGCCCTGGCGGTTCTTCAGCGGCACCGCGATGCCGCGCACGCCCACCTGCAACTGCTGCTCGATCAGCGCGTAGCCGTCGTCGCGCGCCTGCGCGATCAGTTGCTGGAGGCGGCTTTTATTGGTCAGCGTGTGCGGCGTGTAGGGCGGCAACTCGGTGGCGTCGAGCCACGCGGCTACATCCTCGGGCGTGTGCCGGTGGCCGAGCAGCACCACGCCGGCCGAGGCCAGCGGCGCCGGCACGCGCGCGCCGAGCACGAAGCCGGTGGTCATCACGCGCGACACGCCGTTGCGCGCGATCACCACCAGTTCCCAATCGTCGAGCACGCTGACATAGGCCGATTCGTTGAGCGTCGCGCTCAGTTGCTGCAAATAGGGCTGGACGGTGCGCGGCAGCCGCGCCGAATCGAAGTACGACCAGCCCACCCGCAGCACGCGCGGCGTGAGGCCGTAGAGCCGGCCGTCGGTGTACACGTAGCCGAGCGATTCGAGCGTGAGCAGATAGCGGCGCGCGGCGGTGCGCGTGAGGCCGGTGCGCGCGGCCGCCTGGGTGGGCGTCATGCGCGCATGTTCGCTGTCGAACGCTTCGAGGATCATCAGGCCTTTTTCGAGGCCGGCGATCCAGTCGCGCTTGTCGAGTGGGGTTTTCTTCATCTCAGGTCGAGCAGGCCGGGCAGCGCGTGCGCCGCCCGGCCGATGAACGCATCAGGACGCCGCCGGTGCAATCCGCATCCGGGCCGCGACGATCACCGAGATCAGGCAGCCGAGCGCCAGATAGCCGGCCACCAGATGCCACGAGCCGCTCGCGAGGCTGACCAGGCCCACCGCGATGAACGGCGTGAACCCGCCGCCCACCACGCTGGCGAACTGGTAGCCGACGCCCGCGCCGCTGTAGCGGTACTCGGCGCCGAACAGCTCGGTGAACAGCGGCTGCTGCACGCTGACCACCATGTCGTGCGCGATGTTCGCCAGCATTACCGCGAAGATCACGATCCACACCGTCGAGCGCGCTTCCAGCGCCACGAAGAACGGCACGGCGGCGGCCAGGCCGATCAGCGCGCCGATGATGTAGATGCGGCGCAGGCCGAAGCGGTCGGCGAGCCAGGCGAAGCAGGGGATCGTCACGCAACTGATCGCGCCGACCAGCAGGCCGATGTTCAGGAACAGCTCGCGCGACATGTGCAGGTTGGTGGTGGAGTAGCTCAACGCGAACGCGGTCACGATGTACATCGTGAACAGCTCGGCCAGACGCAGCGCGATGATGAACAGGAACGCCTTCGGGTGACGCGTCAGCGCCTCGAGCACCGGCATCTTGAGCTTGTGGCCGGTCTTCTCGACCTTCTGCACGAACTCCTGCGATTCGTCCATGCTGGCGCGCACCCACAGGCCGATCAGCACCAGCACCACGCTGGCCAGGAACGGAATGCGCCAGCCCCAGGCGCGGAACGCGTCGTCGCCGAGCGTGTGGCTCAGGATCGACACGATGCCGGTGGCCAGCACCAGCCCCACGCCGTAGCCGACCTGCACGCCGCTGCTGTAGAACGCCTTCTTCTTCTGCGGCGCGCTTTCCACCGCCATCAGCGCCGCGCCGCCCCATTCGCCGCCCACCGCGAAGCCTTGCAGCGCGCGCATCGCGACCAGCAGCACCGGCGCCCACCAGCCGATCGAGGCGAACGTCGGCAGCAGGCCGATCGCCACCGTCGACAGGCCCATCATCATCACCGTGATGACCAGCATCTTCTTGCGTCCGAGCCGGTCGCCGTAGTGGCCGAACACCACGCCGCCGAGCGGGCGGAACAGGAAGCCCACGCCGAACGTGGCGAACGCGGCGAGCGTGCCCATCGTCGGGCTGACCTTCGGGAAGAACTCGGCGTTGAACACCAGCGCCGCGACGATGCCGTAGAGCAGGAAGTCGTACCAGTCGACGACCGCGCCGACGAAACTGCCGATCGCGGCCTTGCGGGCCTGGGCGCGGGCGCGCTGGGCGCTCGCCTGGTCGAGTGAATCGAATGCGGGGGTCATGTGGCGTCTCCTGTCGTGCGGGTCCCGGTTCCGGCCGCGTGGCGGCCCGGAGTTCACATCGCGCCTGGCTGTCGTCGCGATGAAATTGCTCGCAGCATAGGGGCGCGGCGGCGGCTCGACAATGCTTGGCGAACGCGGGAGCGCGATTATCGTTCAATTGCGTGCGATCATCGAACGTTTTTCGGGTTAGCACTAGGGCGAAAATTCGCCGGAGCCCGAGCGACGCTGCTGGAAGCGCCCGATTGCCGAGCGGGTTCGATTCGCTTCAGACTGTCGCGAAACGCTGGCCGAAAACGCCGGCCGACGCATCGCCCGCGTGCCGCGCCGCAATCGGCACTTTGGCTGTAATGAACGATACGGTTAAAATTGCGGCGATGGCGCAGCCGGCCCCGGGCCGCCGCCGAGCCTTGCCACGCCACCCCCGCTTCTGGAGACCACGGATGTCCAGCCACTTTCCCAAGTCGTCCGCGACGCCCCCCGTTACCGCGGACGACAACCCGCTCGGCATGGCCGGCCTCGAATTCGTCGAGTTCGCCGCGCCGGCGCCCGACGATCTCGCGCGCCGCTTCGAGCAACTGGGATTCAAGGCGATCGCCCGGCACGTCAGCAAGGCGGTGACGCTGTACCGGCAGGGCCAGATGCATTTCCTGCTGAACGCCGAACCCGATTCGTTCGCCTCGCGCTACGCCGAGGAATACGGCATGGGCGTGTGCGCGATCGGCATCCGCGTGGACAGCGCGCAGCGCGCGTTCGACCGCGCGCTCGAACTCGGCGCGTGGGCGTTCGAGGGCGAGCGGATCGGCAAGGGCGAACTGGCGATCCCGGCCATTCAGGGCATCGGCGATTCGCACATCTATTTCGTGGATCGCTGGCGCGGGCGCGGCGGGTTGACGGGCGGGGTGGGTGACATCTCGATCTTCGACATCGATTTCCGCCCGATCGACCCGGCCACCGCGCAGGCGGACCTGCATCACGCGGGCAGCGGGCAGCTCGTGCAGGTCGATCACCTGACGCAAACAGTGGGCGCGGGGCGCATGCGGGAATGGCTCGATTTCTATCGCGATCTGCTGCATTTCCGCGAAATTCACGAGATCAACGCGAACTGGCACGTGTCGGCGGAATCGCGCGTGATGGTGTCGCCCGACGGCGAGGTGCGGATTCCGCTCTACGAGGAAGGCACGGCGCGCACGCAACTGATGCACGACTACCTGCCCGATCATCCGGGCGAGGGCGTGCAGCATATCGCGCTGGCGACCGACGACATCGTCGCGTCGGTGGATGCGCTGGCCGCCAACGGCGTGACGTTCGTCGAGCCGCCGGCCGCCTATTACGATTCGATCGATGCGCGCCTGCCGGGCCACGGGCTCGACGTGGCGGCGCTGCGCCGGCGCGGCATTCTGGTGGATGGCGAGATCGTGAACGGCGTGCCGAAGCTGTTTTTCCAGACTTTCGTCAAGCGCCGCCCGGGCGAGATTTTCTTCGAGATCGTTCAGCGCAGCGGCCATCAGGGCTTCGGCGAGGGCAATCTCGATCTGCTGGCGAACGCGCGGCAGCACGGCTGACGCGCGCGTTTCGATCCGGTCGGGCCGCGCGCGGCGGCCCGGCGGGTCCGATCGGCCCTTTGGCGGTTCGAGCGCCGCCGAAAGGGCCGTTGCCGCTCAGGCAGGCTGCTTGTAGCGCGGCGCGGCGTGCACTTGCAGGATGTTCGGCAGCATCGCCTGGCGCGCGCCTTCGTATTGCGTCCATTGACCGGCGTCGTGCAGCGTCGGGATCGTCACCGTCTCGCGCTGGTCGTAGCCGGCCAGCGCCGCGTCCACCAGTTCATCCACCTCCATCACTGCGCCGAGCGAATTCACGTCGGTTTGGGCGTGATCCCAGATTTCCGTGCGCGTCGCGGACGGCAGGACCGCCTGCACGTATACGCCCTTCGGCCCCAGTTCAAGCTGCAGGCCGTGCGACAGGAAGCTCAGGAACGCCTTGGTCGCGCCGTAGACCGACAGACCGAGTTCCGGCGCGAACCCCACCACCGAACTGATATTGACGATCGCGCCCTGGCCCTCGCGCGCGAAACGCGGCGCGACGGCGGCCGCCAGGCGGGCTGGCGCGGTGGTGTTCAGCGTGATCAGCTTTTCGATGGCGTCGGGCGTCTGATCGACGAAGCCGCCGGGAATCGTGGTGCCGGCATTGTTGACGAGCACGCCGATCGACGCATCGTCGCGCAGGCGCGTTTCCACACGGGCCAGATCGGCGGATTGCGTGAGGTCGGCGTTGAGCGTTTCGACGTTCACGCCATGCGCGGCGCGCACGCGGGCGGCCACATCGTTCAGGCGCGACTGGTTGCGGGCGACCAGCACCAGATCGTGGCCGCGTTTCGCGAAACGGTCGGCATAGACGGCGCCGATGCCGGTGGATGCGCCGGTGACGAGGACGACGGGAAGCTTCGACATGCTGATTCTCCAGAGAGGAACGTAGGGTAAAAACGGTCATCCGATTTATTCATGATGACCGTCATGTATTTAATCATGATGTCTGTCATGTATCATGTCAAGCATTGAATGGGAGAGCGACATGAGAGTCAGTCGGGAGCAGGTGGCCGAGAACCGGCGAAAGATCCTGGAGGTGGCGAGCGAGCTGTTCCGCGAACGCGGCTTCGACGCGGTGACGGTGGCCGACGTAATGAGCGCGGCCGGCCTGACGCACGGCGGCTTCTACGGCTATTTCAAATCGAAGGAAGACCTGATCGCGCAGACGCTGGCCGAACTGGTGAAGGGCGAGGACCGGACCGAACTCGACATGCTCGGCTATGCGGCGGGTTACCTGAGCACGCAGCACCGGGACCAGTGCGCCACCGGTTGCCCGGTGGCCGCGCTCGGCGCGGAAGCGGCGCGGCAGGCGCCCGAGGTGCGCGCCGCGCTGGGCGGCAGCGTGGGGCGGCAGGTGGCGCGTTTCGCGGCCGGCATGAAGGGCGTGGCGCCCGGGGAAGCCCGGCGCGCGGCGATCGGCGGGTGGTCGGCGATGGTCGGCGCGGTGATCCTGTCGCGCCTCAGCGACGATCCGGCGCTGTCGGAGGAAGTGCTGCGCGAAACGCTGGCCTGGATCGACGAGCACGCGCCGCACGGCGATTCGGCTGCCGCTTGACGCGCTTTTTTATATCCGGGTAAATGTTGGGTCGTTCGCCTTCGGCCCGGCTCATGTTTTCCGATCGATCGTTATCGCACATCACCTCATGGCAGATCCCGTTTTGCTTCCCCGCTATACCGGTTTCGACGGCGTGCGGCATCTCGCGTCGGGCGATCTCGCGACGGTCGCGTTGGCCATGCGCCGCGCCGCGCAGGCCGAATCGACCGGACCGGTGCTGCTGTTCGACAACGCCACGGGGCGCTCGATCGACGTCGACCTGCGTGGCAGCGAGGACGAAATTCGAGCGCGGTTCGCGGCTGAAGCTGAATCTGCGTCTACGTCTATGTCCGGCGACGAACCGCGGGACGCGCCCGAAACCGCTGCGCCGCGTGGCCGCGGACGGCCCAGGCTCGGCGTGGTCGCGCGCGAAATCACGCTGCTGCCGCGTCATTGGGCGTGGCTCGCGGAGCAGCCGGGCGGGGCATCGGTGGCGCTGCGCAAGCTCGTCGACGACGCACGCCGCGAACACGGCGGCCGTGACCGCCTGCGTGCCGCGAACGAGCGCGCCTATCACTTCATGTCGGCGCTGGCCGGCGATCTGCCCGGCTTCGAGGAGGCCTCGCGCGCCTTGTTCGCGGGCGAGGCGGATGGTTTTCGCGAGCGGATCGACGGCTGGCCGGCCGATATTCGCGAGCATGTGCTGCGGCTTGCCGAGCCGGAAGCGGAGCCGCGCCGAGTTGAACCGGGCGATCGATGACGGCGCGCATGACGCGTCATCGTTCCGTCATTTTCGTCGTGCGTTCGTCGATCTGCTTCGATCCTCGCGACAACGCTTCGCATTCGGCCCTCGGCGCGGCCTCGCCGGGGCGGTAGCCTGTGATCCCGCTTTTCTCCGAGCCTTCGCGGCGTGCGGCTTCGTCCGCCCGGCGCGGATCACACCCGCCTGCCCATGCGCACCCGTTACGACTCGAACGCCTCCCCACTGAACATCAACGACGCCGAATCGCGGCAAGACGATCCGCATCATGCGTCCACAGCATCGTCCGCCAGCCCGAGCGGTGGGGGGCACATCTGCCCTTGCAGTCATACCAGCAAGCGCGCCGTGACGGCGTGGCGCCCGCGTCGCTGCACGATGCGGTGGCGAATCAGGATATTTCCGGCGTACGCACGCTGATCGCGTCCGGCGCGAAGCTCAACAAGCTCGACGGCCAGCGCCGCACGCCGCTCGACGTGCTCGATTCGCTGGGCGCGTCGCGCCCGGTCGGCTCGGCCTTGCGTCGAGAACTGCTGCGCCCGCGCAATCCGGCCGCACCCGACGGGCACGGCAAGCCCGAGGCGCTGCACGGCAGCCCGTGGGGCTTCGAGATCCTCGAATCGAAGGCGCTCGCGGGTGGCCGGCACGCGCCGAAGGGCGGCCACAGCTCGCTCGAAGGCATGGTGTTCTTCTCGACGCGCACGCCGGAAAGCCCCGCGAGCCAGACCGTGCGCGCCGACTGGCGCTCGGGGCCGCGTCGCTACGCGAAGGGCAGCGCATCGAGCAGCAACTCGCCCGCGCAGGCCGGCATCCGCTACCAATTGGCCAGCACGGTGCTCGAGCGAGCAGGTAGCGCCGCGTCTTGGAAGCCCACCGCCGACGCGCAGCGCTACGACGCCGACACGCCGGCGGAGCTGACCGAGCGCCTGTCCCACGAGTTGAGCGCCGCCATGTTCCTGATGGCTCAACGTACGCCGGCGAACCACGCCGAGGCGCTGACGCGGTCGGTCGAGCAACTGCCGCTGCGCGGGTCGGTACTGATGTGCAAGCGCAACGGCGAGCGCGTGCGGATCGAGGGCGATGCGCTGCGCACGCTGTATCGCGATGCGGCGGCCGGCATCAAGGATCAGCAGGAGCGTTCGGACACCATGCCGTACCTGTGCCTGATGAATCGCGGCCAGATCGTGCCGGTGGTGTTCGGCTTCGAGAAGGTGGAGGGCTTGCGCACGCACACGCTGGCCAGCGGCAAGCAACACGCCTATCAGGAGGCCGTGCACCCGCTGGACGGGTCGGAGCAGGGCGGGCGACTGACCGAAATCGAGGTCGGCAGCCGCGAGGATCTGGCGACCTTGAGCCTCGCGTGCCTGGCGCGCGGCGTCGAGATTCCGCCGGGCGCGGTGGTGCGGATCAACCCGCCGCCGGGCGAGAAGCGCGCTACCGGTGTGCGTGCCGATTACCTGAACGCGCAGCAGTTGCAGGATTTCCACGCGACGCTGGCGCAGCAGGTGTCGGCGCTTGCGGGCATCGCGCCGGGTGAGGCCGGGCAGGCGTTGAGCGCGATGCCGGTCGCCGCGCTGCAGGACGTCAACGATCAGGCGCGAGCCTGGGCGGCCCGCGCCTGAGCCATCGCCTGTGTTGCCGGCGCGACGCATCGGGAAAAGTCCCGATGCCGCCGTCGGATTCGCCATCGCCGTAGCCGATCGCCTCGATCGTTTCGGATCTCGACCTGTTCACTCGACCCCGTACGGATCGCGCGCCGAAGAGGCGCGTGGCCGGCGTGGTCCGTCCCCATGCGGTTGCCGGCCTTCGATGCGTTTTGCGATCTGCAAGTTTTGGTCTGAAATCGACTCGTTAAGATAAGAAAACTTATCTGAGCGATCACGCTTCGATGCAAATTTTCGATCGCGAGCGACCCTCGAGATTGACAAGCGCCCGTTGACGGTCATCTCGAAATTCAATAAAACGGAGCGATAAACACACCGATCTCTCATTCCGTTCCGGGCCACCATGACTTCGATTCCTGGCATCTTCGTCGCCACGCCCGCCTATGGATCGAGCTGCTACATGCCGTATGTCAGCGGGCTGCTGTCGTTGCAGCGCGCGTGCATGGAGGCAGGCCTCGGGTTCGAATTCTTCTATGTCAGCGGCACGGCGCTGCTGCACGAGCAGCGCAATGTGCTGATCCAGCGCTTTCTCGCCGAATCGAACCTGTCGCACCTGATGTTCATCGACGCCGACATCGGCTTCGAGGGCCGCGACGTGCTGCGCATGTACGAGGTGCAGGCCGAGATCGCGTTGGGGCCGTATCCGGCGAAGCAGATGAACTGGGATGCGATCGTGGAGATGGCGCGGCGCAATCCCGAACTGTCGGCCCGGCAGGTGGCGATGGCCGCGGCCGATTACCGGCAAACGTTGTATGCGATCGGCGAGGGCGCCCTGAACCAGACCGAACGGCCCGTGGAAGTGGCGGCCGGCGGCGCGGGCCTGATGCTGCTGGAGCGTGCCGTGTTCGAGAAGCTGGCGAGGGCCTATCCGGATACGCGCGTCGAGGTGCCTGCCGTCTACCGGCATCTGGTGCCGCATGCGACGCACATGTACGAGCACTTCGAATTTCTGCGCACGCCCGAGGGGCGGTCGCTGTCGGAGGACATGTCGTTCTGCCGGAAGTGGCGCGACCTGGGTGGCGGCCTTTATGCGTGCCCGTGGTTCAAGACCACGCATACCGGGCCGCATGCGTTCGATGGTGATCTGCCGGCTTTATTGCGGCGCGGGTGAATCGTGCGTGCCGTTGTCCGCGCCGATCGCCGACCGCGATGAAGCGGGTGCGGCTAACCACGCAGCACCCGCTTAATGCATCAATCAAGCAAACCCGCCATTCACGCGCAGCACCTGCGCATTCACCCACGCCCCATCCGGGCCGGCCAGGAACGACACCGCCGAAGCAATATCCTCCGGCTCGCCCAGGCGCTCCAACGGCGCGAGCTTGGTGATCTGCGCGACCTGTTCCTCGCTCTTGCCGTTGAAGAACAATTCGGTGGCCACCGGCCCCGGCGCGACGATATTCGCGGTGATGCCGCGCCCGCGCAGTTCGTTGCCGAGCACGCGCACCAGGCCTTCCACGCCGGCCTTGCTGGCGATGTAGGGCCCGTAGCCGGGGAACGAGCGCGCGATCACGCTGGTCGACAGCGCGATGATCCGGCCGCCGCGTTGCAGGCGCTTGGCCGCCTCGCCGAGCACCAGGAACGCGCCGCGCAGGTTGATGGCGATGGTGCGGTCGAACGCGTCGATGTTCTTGGCGTCGATCTGGGCCATCGTCATCACGCCGGCGCTGTTGACCACGGCATCCACGCGGCCGTAGGCCTCGAACGCAGCGTCGAACAGGCGCGTAACGTCGGCTTCGACGGACACATCGCCCTGCACGGCGATCGCGCGGCCGCCAGCCTCGACGATCGCATCGACGGTTTCCTGGGCGGTGTCGGCATTGCCGGCGTAGTTGACGACCACGGCGAAGCCGTCGGTGGCGAGGCGCATCGAAATGGCGCGGCCGATGCCTCGCGAGCCGCCGGTCACGATCGCGGCGCGGGAAGAGGTTTGGGTCATGTCTGGCTCCTGATGTGAGTGGGCGTCGTTGCCCGTCAGGAATGCATTCTTCGCGCTTTGGTCGCATCGATAAACCCGCCCGGTTTGCTAATACAATTCAACCGGCATCAATAATGTGAGCGAGAAATCGGCGTTTCAGCCACATTCATGGGCCTTTCAGGCTGGTAAAGTAGCGCGCATATTCAACGAACATCAACAATCCCGCTCCGCCATGGATCGCCTCGATACCCTCCAGCTGTTCACCCGGATCGTCGAAACCGGCAGCTTCAGCCGCTCGGCGGACATGCTCGGCATCCCGCGTGCGAGTGCGACGCACGCCATCAAGCAACTGGAAGCGCGGCTCGGCACGCGGCTGCTGGAGCGCACCACGCGCCAGGTCAAGCCGACGGCGGACGGCAGCGCGTTCTACGAGCGCTGCGTGCTGGTGCTGTCCGAACTCGACGACGCCGAAGCCTCGCTGCGCCAGGACGCCTCGAACCCGCGCGGCCTGCTGCGCGTGGACATGAGCGGCACGCACGCGACGCAGGTGGTGCTGCCGCGCATCGCCGATTTCCATCGTCGTTACCCGGAGATCGAGCTGGTGGTCAGCAGCGGCGACCGGCTCGTCGATCTGGTGCGCGAGGGCGTGGATTGCGTGATCCGGGGCGGGCGGCCGCACGATTCGTCGCTGGTGGCGCGGCGGCTGGCGATGATGCCGCAGGTGATCTGCGCGAGCCCGGCCTATCTGGCCGAATTCGGCACGCCGCGGCATCCCGACGAGCTGCCGTCGCACCGCGCCGTGCGTTTCTTCGCGAGCAGCGGCGGCATCGATTACCCGTTTTCGGTGGTGGTGGACGGCGAAGTGCGCGATTACGACGTCGGCGGCTGGATCTCGGTCAACGACGCGGAAAACTACGCGGTGGCCTGCGAAAGCGGCGCGGGGCTGATCCAGGCGCCGCGCTACCACCTGGAGCCGGCGTTGCGCGACGGCCGCCTCGTGGAGGTGCTGGCCGACTGGCACAGCCCGGCCATGCCGTTGACGGCACTGTATCCGTATCGGCGGCAGTTGTCGCCGCGCGTGCGCGTGTTCGTCGACTGGCTGCGGGATATTTATGGGGAATTGTTCGGACCGGCCTGAACGGGCCTGGAGCGTGGAGCGCGGCGCGGCCCGACGCGATCGGCCCTGGGCGTGACCGGTGCAATCGGCCCTGGGCGTGACCGGCGCGATCAGGCCGGCGCGTGACCGGCGCCGCCGTCCGTCGGCATCGCCTGCTCGAAACTGCGCGCCAGCGAGCCGAGCGTAACCTCGCCGAACTTCGCCAGCAGCGCGTCCTCGGCCTCGGCCAGCGCGGCCGACAGATGCGCGTTGACGGCGCGCTCGACGAGGCAATGCGGGTGATCGTCCGACACCAGTTCCGAAAACAGCGGCGGTTCGCCCACCGCGCGATACACGTCGAGCAGCGTGATCGCATCGAGCGGCGCGGCCAGCGTCCAGCCGCCGCCGTGCCCCTTTTCCGATTGCACATAGCCGGCGTCGCGCAGCCCGCCGAGCAGCCGACGCACCACCACGGCGTTGGTGCCGAGCATCGCGGCCATCATCTCGGACGTCATCGGCCCGTCGGCGCGGTGCATGTGGATCAGCGCGTGCAGCATCCGTGACAGGCGGCTATCCGTTCTCATAATTCTCCAGGGATCGGGGCAGGACATTCACTCACGCAACAAATGAAGTTGCGAGACGGATGGTACACGCCTATCATGCAACTCCTGATGTTTCGTGAAATCGATGTCATGTGCCGGCCCGTGCATTCATGGCCGGCCTCAACGGGAGCTTGGGATGCAGTCACATCATGAAGTGATCGTGGTCGGCGGCAGTTTCGCGGGCCTGTCGGCGGCGATGCAACTGGCGCGGGCACGGCGGCGCGTGCTCGTGATCGACGGCCGTCAGCCGCGCAACCGCTTCGCCGCGCATTCGCACGGCTTTTTCGGGCAGGACGGGCGCACGCCCGAGGAGATCGTCGGCGACGCCACGGCGCAACTGGCGGCCTATCCGAGCGTGCAGTTCCGGATCGGCCAGGCCACGCAAGCCGAGCGCACGGCGCAGGGTTTCGCCGTGACGCTGGCCGATGGCAGCACGGCCACCGCCGATCGGCTGATTCTCGCCACCGGCGTGCGCGACGTGCTGCCGCCGCTGGCCGGCCTGACCGAGCGCTGGGGCGTCAGCGTGCTGCATTGCCCGTACTGCCACGGCTACGAAATCGGCCGCGACGGGCGGCTCGGCGTGCTGGCCACGCACCCGATGTCGTTCCATCAGGCGATGCTCGTCTCCGATTGGGGGCCGACCACCTGGTTCACGCACGGCGCGATCGAACCGAGCGCGGACGAACTGGCGCAGGTCGCGGCGCGCGGCGTGCGTGTCGAGACCTCGCCGGTGGTGGAGGTGCTCGGCGACGCGCCCGAGCTGTCGGGCCTGAGGCTGGCCGACGGGCAGGTCGTGCCGGTCGATGCGCTGTTCGTCGGCACGCAATTGCAGATGGCCAGCAATCTCGCGAGCCAGTTGGGCTGCGAATTCGAGGAAGGGCCGGCGGGCCAGATGGTGCGCGTCGATGCATGGAAGCAGACCAAGGTGCCGGGCCTGTTCGTGGCCGGCGACGCGTCGAACCCGATGACCAACGCCACGTTCGCGTCGTCATCGGGCGTGATGGCGGGCGTGGCCGCGCATCGGTCGCTGATTTTCCCGGCCGGGCATTGAGCGCGCCGGGCGCGGCTTGACGCGCCGGACGGCCGCCGTCGCGATCGCGTCGATTCCGTCGCGGTATCGCGCGGCGACGGCGGCTTCCGCACGCAACCGGCCGTTATGACATCGGGTGATATTCGTATCCGATTTGCTTCGTTGTCTTGCCGGCGGCGCGGGCATAAATTCGGGTTTTTGCTTCGCAGGAATCGTCGAACGTGTCCGTCTCCGCCGCTGTTGCCACGCCCGCATCGCCGTCGCCGTCGTTCCGGCAGTCATTCGATATCGTGCCGTTCGACGCGCCGCTCGGCGCGGAAGTGGTCGGCCTCGACCTGTCGCAGCCGATCGGCGACGACGATTTCTCGCGCATTCATCGCGCGCACCTCGATCATCACGTGCTGGTGTTCCGCGACCAGCGCATCACGCCCGCCGAGCAGGTGGCGTTCAGCCGCCGCTTCGGCCCGCTCCAGCAGCACGTGCTGTATCAGTTCGCGCTGGCGGGGCATCCCGAGGTGCTGATCGTCTCGAACATCGTCGAGAACGGCAAGCCGATCGGCCTGGGCGACGCCGGCCATTTCTGGCATTCGGATCTGTCGTACAAGGAACAGCCGAGCCTCGGCTCGCTGCTGCACGCGCAGGAACTGCCGGCCGAGGGTGGCGACACGCTGTTCGCCAACATGCACCTGGCCTGGGACACGCTGCCCGAGGCGCTCAAGCAGGCCGTCGAGGGCCGTCGCGCCGAGCACACGTATCTGGCGCGCTACGCCGAGCTGCAGGCGCGCAGCCCGTGGCGGCCGAACCTGTCGCCCGAGCAGATCGCGCAGGTCAAGGCGGTCGAGCAGCCGATCGTGCGCACGCACCCGGAAACGGGCCGCCGCGCGCTGTTCGTCAGCGAGCATTTCACGACGCGCATCGTCGGCCTGCCGGAAGACGAAAGCCGCGCGCTGCTCGACGAGATCTTCGCGCACAGCGTGCGTGACGAATTCGTCTACCGCCATCAATGGCGCGAACACGATCTGGTGTTCTGGGACAACCGCTCGCTCATGCATCTCGCGGCCGGCACGCCCGATCATCTGCGCCGCAAGCTCTACCGCACCACGATCGAAGGCGACCTGCCGGTCTGACGATTCCGGCCCGAAGCCGGACGCCGCCTTCAGCCCGAGCCTGACCGCCTCCCGGCGCCTGCGCCCTCGACGATCGTCGGGGCCGCGCCGCGGCGGCGCTCGTTCGCCGATTCCATTTGTTTCGCATCCCTTAGCTCCCTTAGCACGAGGTTTCCGATGTCGTTTCCGTTCAGCGCGACGCTCGCGCGCACCCGTTGGTTCGCCCGCCGTTCGGCCGTGTCCGCGATCGCCGTGGCGCTCGCCGCCACCGGCTTCGCCGCCGCCGCGCCGGCCCATGCCGAAGGCAAGATCCGCATTGCCGAGCAGTTCGGCATCGTCTACCTGATGCTGAACGTCGTGCGCGACCAGCACCTGATCGAGCAGGAAGGCAAGAAGGAAGGCATCGATATTCAGGTGGATTGGGCCAAGCTGTCGGGCGGCGCGGCCGTCAACGACGCGCTGCTGTCGGGCGCGGTGGATATCGCCGGCGCGGGCGTCGGGCCGCTGCTGACCGTGTGGGACCGCACTCACGGCCATCAGAACGTGAAGGGCGTGGCCTCGCTCGGCAACCTGCCGTATTACCTCGTCAGCACCAATCCGGCCGTCAAGACGATCGCCGATTTCACCGCGAAGGATCACATCGCGGTGCCGGCCGTGGGCGTGTCGGTGCAGTCGCGCGTGCTGCAATACGCGGCCGCCAAGCAATGGGGCGACAAGTCGTTCGACAAGCTCGACGGCTACACGCAGGCGATTCCGCATCCAGACGCCGCCGCCGCGATCCTCGCCAACAGCAACGTTGTGAGCGCGCATTTCAGCACGCCGCCGTTCCAGCAGCAGGAGCTGGCCGGCAACCCGAAGGCGCACGTGGTGCTCGATTCCTACGTCGTGCTCGGCGGCCCCAGCTCGGCCACCGTGCTCTACGCCACCGAGAAATTCCGCGACGCGAACCCGAAGACGTATCGCGCGTTCGTGGCCGCGCTGGCCGATGCGGCCAAGCTGATCTCGACCGATCCGGAGCGCGCGGCGGATATCTATATCCGCGTCAACCAGTCGAAGATCGATCGTGCGCTGCTGCTGAAGATCCTGCGCGACCCGCAGGTGCAGTTCAAGACGGCGCCGCAGAACACGCTCGGCCTCGCGCAGTTCATGCACCGCGTGGGCGCGATCCGCAACGCGCCGAATTCGGTGCACGACTATTTCTTCGACGATCCGGCCATCCAGGGCGGCAGTTGAGCGCGTGCCCGGCGCGAAAGCCTGACGCGCGCCTGACTCGACGCCGCGCGCGCCTTATCCGCGCGCGGCATTTGCAAAGCCGCAATGATTGGTTGGGATCGCAAAACGCTGCCGGTATCTTGATGTTTTGTCTGTCGCATTGTCGAGGTCGAGCATGAATCTGTCGAACGCATGGCCTGCGCCGCATGTCGCGCGCAGCGGAACCGGCGTCGAATCCGCGCCCCGCGCCGGCACGCGCGGCGAACGCGGTGCGGAGCAGGCCGGCCACGCCGCGCCGCTGTTGTCGGTCGATCGCGTCACGCTCGAATACCGCACCGGCGAGCGCATCGTGCGCGCCACCCAGCGCGTGAGCTTCAAGGTCGACCACGGCGACCGCTTCGTGCTGCTCGGGCCGTCCGGCTGCGGGAAATCGACGCTGCTGAAGGCGGTAGCCGGTTTTGTCGAACCGGCGGCGGGCAGCATCGCGCTCGACGGCCGCGCCATCGCGGGGCCGGGCGCCGACCGCGTGGCGGTGTTCCAGGAATTCGATCAACTGCCGCCGTGGAAGACGGTGCTCGAGAACGTGGCGTTCCCGCTGCGCGTCGCGCGCCGGCTGTCGCGCAATGAGGCCAACGAGCGCGCGCTTCATTATCTCGACAAGGTGGGCTTGTCGGCGTTCGCGAAAGCCTATCCGCATACGCTGTCGGGCGGCATGAAGCAGCGCGTGGCGATCGCTCGCGCGCTGGCCATGCAGCCGCGCGTGCTGCTGATGGACGAGCCGTTCGCCGCGCTCGACGCGCTCACGCGCCGCAAGATGCAAGAGGAACTGCTGCGCCTGTGGGACGACGCGCGCTTCACGCTGCTGTTCGTCACGCATTCGATCGAGGAAGCGCTGGTGGTCGGCAATCGCATCCTGCTGCTGTCGCCGCATCCGGGCCGCGTGCGCGCCGAAATGAACAGCGAGCGATTCGCGCTCGACAGCATCGGCAGCGACGATTTCCAGCAAAGCGTGGCGCGCATTCACCGGCTGCTGTTCGAGACGCCCGACGTGCCCGGCAACCCGCACGCCGCCCGCACCGAGGAGGCTCAAGCATGAGCACGCCGCTTCCGTCCCGCCCCGAATACGAACTGACGCTGGAAGCGCCCGACCAGGGCGTGCTGGCCGCACGGGCGCCGCTCGTGGCGCGCCTGCTCGATTCGAGCGGCCTGCGCCGCGTGCTGATCGCGCTGGTGCTGATCGCCGCCTGGGAGATCGTGGCGCGGGTGGTCGACAACGACCTGCTGGTGCCGACCTTCGTGGCCACGGCGCGCGCCTTCGTGGAGGGCATCGCGTCGGGCGAACTGCTGGTGAAGACCGGCATCTCGCTGTCGGTGCTGCTGCGCGGTTATGCGATCGGTGCCGTGCTGGCGTTCGCGCTGACCTCGGTGGCGGTTTCCACACGGTTCGGTCGCGATTTGCTGTCGATGCTCACCGCCATGTTCAACCCGCTGCCGTCGATCGCCTTGCTGCCGATCGCGCTGCTGTGGTTCGGCCTGGGCACCGGCAGCCTGCTGTTCGTGCTGATCCATTCGGTGCTCTGGCCGCTCGCGCTGAACATGTACACGGGTTTTCTCGGCGTGCCCGACACGCTGCGCATGGCGGGCCGCAACTACGGCCTGCGCGGGCTGCGCTTCGTCTGGCTGATCCTGGTGCCGGCGGCGCTGCCGTCGATCCTGTCGGGGCTGCGGGTGGGCTGGGCGTTTGCCTGGCGCACGCTGATCGCGGCCGAACTGGTGTTCGGCGCGAGCGCGGGGCAGGGCGGGCTGGGCTGGTACATCTTCCAGAACCGCAACGAGCTGTATACGGATCGCGTGTTCGCCGGGCTGGCGGCCGTGATCGTGATCGGCCTGCTGGTCGAGCACCTGGTGTTCGATACGCTCGAACGTTTGACGGTGCGCCGCTGGCGCGCCTGAGGGGCCCGACGCCGGCCTGAATGTCGGCGCGCGATGACACTGCGGGCGGTACGGTTTTTCGGCCGCTCGACAGCGACGCCGCGTCACTTATGGTAGATTTTCGCCGCGGCGCGTCAAACGCGTCGCAACGTTCTCAGGGCGGGGCGAAATTCCCCACCGGCGGTAATCGCGCTTCGGCGCGTAGCCCGCGAACAGCTCACGCAGGCCTGCCTGCGCGATGCCTGCCGACCCGGTGTGATTCCGGGGCCGACGGTCATAGTCCGGATGAGAGAGAGCGGGGTTTTTGCCGCGCGCGCAATGCGTGCGGTGTGGCCCTGTGCGCCCCATTCAACGCAAACACAGGACCTGTCGATGACTCAGCTTCACTCCACTTCCCCATCCCCCCGTCGGATCGCCTTCGTCCAGTCGTGCTGGCACAAGGACATCGTCGACCAGTGCAAGACCTCGTTCGTCGCCTCGCTCGCGAACGCCGGCATTGCCGAGTCGGATATCGATTTCTTCGAAGTGGCGGGCGCGTTCGAAATTCCGCTGCACGCCAAGCTGCTCGCGAAGACGGGCAAGTACGCGGCCATCGCCTGCGCCGGCCTGGTGGTCGACGGCGGCATCTATCGCCACGAATTCGTCGCGCAATCGGTGATCTCGGGCCTGATGCAGGTGCAGCTCGAAACCGAAACGGTGGTGCTGACCGCCGTGCTGACGCCGCATCACTTCCATCACGGCTCGCACGAGCACACCTCGTTCTTCCACGAGCACTTCGTCGTGAAGGGCAAGGAACTGGCCCACGCCTGCGCCGATACCATCGCGAAGGTTGCCGCGCTGCGCGGTGAAACGGCCAGCGCGCCGATCAAGCAGGCCGCCTGAAGCGGGCGCGGCCGCGCGCCGCGCATCGCTCGCCGCCTGACGGAACGCAAAACGGGGAAGCTTCGGCTTCCCCGTTCGTTTTGGCGCCGGCGCTCATGCTTGCGCCGGTGCTTCAGCCTTCGCTGCGCCGCCAGAGCGCGCCGCCCCAGCGGTGGCGCTGCCGGTAGATCACGGCCAGCCACACGAGCCACCCGATTCCGGCATAGAGCGCCACGCGCGTGTCCTCGAACCAGCCGAGCATCGCCACCACGAACACCATGAACGCGATCGCCAGCGCGGGGCCGACTGGCCACAGCGGCACGCGAAACGCCAGCGCGTCGATCTCGGCGCGCGGCAGGCGGCGGCGCATCGCGACCTGCGACGCGAGGATCATCAGCCAGACCCACACGGTCGCGAACGTCGCGATTGCCGCCACCGTTTGGAACACCTGCTTCGGCGCCAGGTAGTTCAGCACCACGCCGACCAGCAGCGCGGCGGCCATCACCAGCACCGTGACCCAGGGCACGCCCTGGCGCGAGGTGGCGCCCAGCACGCGCGGCGCGTGGCCTTGCTGCGCCATGCCGTACATCATGCGGCCCGCGCCGAAGATGTCGCTGTTGATTGCCGAGATGGCCGCCGTGATCACCACCACGTTCAGGATGCCGGCCGCCGATTTCACGCCGAGCGCGCTGAAGATCTCGACGAACGGGCTGCCCTGGGTGCCGATCTGCGTCCACGGGAAGATCGACATCAGCACCACCATCGTCAGCACGTAGAACAGCAGGATGCGCGCCGGCACGGCGTTGATCGCGCGCGGGATCACCTGCTCGGGATTCCTGGCCTCGCCGGCGCTCATGCCGATCACCTCGATGCCGCCGTAGGCGAAGATCACCACCGACAGCGACGCCACCAGCCCGCCCCAGCCGTTCGGCAGGAAGCCGCCGTGCGACCACAGGTTGGAGAGCGACGGCGCGGCTTCGTTCGCGCTGCCCAGATGCATGCCGATCGCGATGATCGCCACGCCGCCGACGATCATCGCGCCGATCGCGGCCACCTTGACGATCGACAGCCAGAACTCCAGCTCGCCGAACACCTTGACCTGGCAGAGGTTCAGCCCGCAGATGATCGCGACGATCGCCAGCACCCAGAGCCATTGCGGCACGTCCGGAAACCAGAAGCCCATGTAGATGCCGAACGCGGTCACGTCGGCGATCGCCACGATCACCATTTCGAGCGTATACGTCCAGCCCGTGACGAAGCCCGCGAACGGGCCGAGGTTTTCGCTCGCGTAATAGCCGAACGAGCCCGCCACCGGTTCGCGCACGGCCATTTCGCCGAGCGCGCGCATGACCATGTACACGGCCGCGCCGCCGATCAGGTAAGCGAGGATCACGGCCGGGCCGGCCAGCTTGATGGCCGAGGCGGAACCGTAGAACAGGCCGGTGCCGATGGCCGAACCGAGGGCGAGAAAGCGGATGTGGCGCGCGCCGAGATGGCGTTGCAGTGGCTTCATCGTGTCTCCGAGATGAGTATGGCGGCCCGGCATCGAGGCCGGGCTACTGCGCCCGAGTTGTCTAGTCAGGTTGGGGCGCGAAACATCATACCAATACGGTCGGGAGGGATAAAGAGGGCCACGCAAAACGCCGCGCCTGTCGGACTGGCTGGCGGGCGTCGGCGCAATCGGCATTTCCCGATTTTCGTGGAGGCTGTGGCGAGTTAGCGTCATGCGACCCCAATGGCGGGCGTTTGATGGTAATTTTCACGCCGAGAGAAAATCGTAAAAAAGACAACGATGAAAGACCAGATTCGCCATCGGACCGGGGCCGCGTTCCCGATGGCACCTCCCCGCGAGATCCCGCCGGGATCGCACCGCATTGGCGCCCGGCGCCACGCCGCCGGCGCACCGCCGCCGCGGTTTCACGCCGCGCGTCGTCTGCCTTTACACGGTACGCCAGGCCACCCCGATCGCTTGCGCAGCGCGAACGCCCTGCAACGACATTCGCTCGCCTGGCGCCACCGTTGACCCGATTGCCGTGAGCCACGGCTGTCGCCGCTGCCGGCTTGCCCGGTCGCGGCGCGGGTGATGGCCGTCACGGCGATGGGCGGCATGACGTCTTGCGTCATGCCCGCCGTTGCTTCATCACTTTTTTTGACCTGAAGAGGATTTCTCGATGAACTCACACGTTCGTTCCACCGGACGCACCGCGTTCGTGGCCGCCGCGCTGGCGCTCGGCCTGGCGGCTTGCGCCACCGAATCGTCGCGCACGTTGACCGTCGCGCCGACGCCCAGCGCGCAGGTGCCGTTCGCCGGCAAGCCGGTCGCCATTTCGGTCGGCAAGTTCGACAACCGCTCCAGCTACCTGCGCGGCATTTTCTCGGACGGCGTCGACCGGCTCGGAGGCCAGGCCAAGACGATCCTGATCACGCACCTCCAGCAAAGCCGCCGCTTCAGCGTGCTCGACCGCGACAACCTCGACGAGATCCGCCAGGAAGCGGCGTTCCTCAAGCAGAAGCAGGCCGTGAAGGGCGCGCACTACGTGGTGACCGGCGACGTGACCGAGTTCGGCCGCAAGGAAGTGGGCGACCACGAGCTGTTCGGCATTCTCGGCAGCGGCCGGCAACAGGTGGCCTACGCCAAGGTCAGCCTGAACATCGTGGACACCAGCACGTCCGAAGTCGTGCTGTCGAGCCAGGGCGCCGGCGAATTCAGCCTGTCGAGCCGCGAGGTGATCGGCTTCGGCGGCACCGCGAGCTACGACTCGACGCTCAACGGCAAGGTGCTCGACCTGGCGATTCAGGAAGCGGTCGAACACCTGGTTTCCCAGGTGGACGCCGGTGCGCTGAACGCCAACAACAAGTAAGCCGGACGAACCGGCCATCCCGCGTTTTACCCAAAAACCACACACGACGATGAAGACCATCCTCCTGACCCGCCGCGCCGGCCTCTCGCTGGCCGCGACCTGCGTCTTGCTGGCCGGCTGCGCCGCGCCGAAAACTCCGCCGCTTTACCAGTGGACCGGATACCAGCGCGGCGTCTACGACTACTTCAAGGCCGAAAAATCCCCGCAGCAGCAACTCGACGCGCTCGAAAAGGCGCTGCAGGACATCCGCGCCCACGGCCATCGGCCGCCGCCGGGCTTCGAGGCGCAACTCGGCGTGCTGTACGCCGAACTCGGCAACGGCGAACAGGCGATGCAGGCGTTCCAGGCCGAGAAGGACAGCTTTCCCGAAGCGGCGCCGTACATGGATTTCCTGATGAAGAAATCCGCCGGCAAGGCGCCGGCCAGCGACACGACGGCCGCGGCCAGCGTCGCCCCCGAACCGGCCGGCCTGGCCGCGCCCACCGCCCCGACCGCCACCCACTGACGCGAGAGACCCATGTTCCAACGCATTTCGTTCAAGTTGCTCGCCGTCGCGTTGCTGGCGACGCTCGGCGCCTGCGCGGCGCCCGTCAAACAGCTCGACTACACGGCGTTCAAACGCAGCCAGCCGCGCTCGATCCTGGTGCTGCCGCCCGTCAACAACACGAATGACGTGAAGGCCAGCATCGGCGTGCTGTCCGGCGTGACGTTGCCGCTCGCGGAGTCGGGCTACTACGTGGTGCCGGTCGGCGCGATGGAGGAAACCTTCAAGTACAACGGCCTGACCACGCCCAACGACATCGCCGAGGTGGCGCCGGCCAAGCTGCGCGAGATCTTCGGCGCAGACGCGGCGCTGTACATGAAGGTCACGCGCTACGGCACGGTTTATCAAGTGATCGACAGCAGCACGATCGTGTCGGTCGATGCCAAGCTCGTCGACCTGCGTACCGGCGACGTGTTGTGGACCGGTTCGAAGAGCGCGACCGACAAGGAGCTGGGTGGCATCAACGGCGGCGTTCAAGGCGGGGGAATGGTCGGCTTGTTCGTGAGCCTCGCCGCGACGGCCGTCAAGCACGTGGCCAAGACGGTGAGCGACGAGAGCATCGATGTGGCCAGGCTGACCAACGACAAGCTGCTGTCGGCGGGCACGCCCAACGGGCTGTTGTATGGCCCGCATTCGCCGAAATTCGGGACCGACTGAAGCCGGCGTATCCGCGACGAGGCCAGGGGCCCGCGCCCGGCCGCGTCCGCCGGCCCCGGTGGGCGCGGCTTTTCGAAGGTCGCGCTCGCCGTTACACATTTCTTCTCCCCCCGCTGTCCCGTTTCCCCGCCTCGCGTGTCACCCCATCGAGAACCGCCCCCGCAGGGCGGTATGATCGCGACTTCGTTCGCCGCGCCCAACCCGGCCCCGACTCATTTGCCGGCCGCGCCGCGAACCCGCCTAACCGCGCAACGCCGAGCCGTCGCGCAAGCAGTTCAGGCGAGCTGCCGCCCCAAGCCGCTGCCCGCCTGCGGGATGTTGATGGAGAACCTGTTGAAGAATCGTCCGACCCTGACCGCCGCGAGCGCGGCGCCGGCCGCATGAGCGCCGTATTCGACCGCTGCCGGCGGGTCGGGCCGCTGATCTCGCGCATCGTGTGCGCGATCGGCGGCGGCTACGCGCTCGGCGCGCTGGCCAGCGTGGCCGCGCTGGCGCTGCCGATGGCGCGCCCGCAAGCCGTCATGACCGGCATGCTGGCCAGCTTCGTGTTCTATACCGGCGCCGTGATCTGGGTGTTCCTGGCCCGCAGCGCGACGCGCGCCTGGGCCGGGCTGCTGGCCGCCGCCGCGCCGCTGGCGCTGGCTGCCGTGCTGGTGTCTACCGGAGCGATCGCCCCATGAGCGCCACGCCCGTTCAAGCGCCGAAGCCGCGCGGCGTGCGCCAGAGCATGTCGGATCTGCACACCTGGGCCGGCCTGTTGTGCGGCTGGATCCTCTACGCGATGTTCCTGACCGGCACCGTCAGCTACTTCAAGGACGAAATCTCGCAGTGGATGCGCCCCGAGTTGACGCACCAGCAGCGCACGCCCGACCCGGCCGAGGTGGCGGCGCGCGTGGTGGCGCAACTCGGCACGCTGGCGCCGCAAAGCACGCAGTGGGGCATCACGCTGCCGACCGACCGCAGCAACGTGGCCGGCACGTTCTGGCGCCTGACGCCGGCCGAGATGGGCAAGGGCCGCTTCTTCGGCGAGGCCGCGTTCGATCCCGTCACCGGCCGGGTCACCCAGGCCCGCGACACGCTCGGCGGCGAATTCTTCTATCGGTTTCATTTCCAGTTCTTCTACATGTCCCCGGTCTGGGGCCGCTGGATCGCGGGCGTGTGTGCGATGTTCATGCTGGTGGCGATCGTCAGCGGCGTGATCACGCACAAGAAGATCTTCGTGGACTTTTTCACGTTCCGCTGGGGCAAGGGGCAACGCTCATGGCTCGATGCGCATAACGCGCTGTCGGTGTTCGGGCTGCCGTTCCATCTGATGATCACCTACACGGGGCTGGTCACGCTGATGACGATGTACATGCCCTGGGGCAACCAGATGGCGCTGAAAACGCCCGAGCTGCAAGCCGCGTTCAATTCGCAGATCAGCGCATTCATCCAGCCCGGCACGCCGAGCGGCACGCCGGCCAGGCTCGCGCCGGTCGAGCCGATGGTCCGCGTGGCGCAGGCGCGCTGGGGCGAGCAAGGCGTGGGCATCGTCACGGTGGTGAATCCCGGCGACGCGGTCGCGCGCGTCGCGGTGGCGCGCGCCGAGGGCGGGCGCGTGTCGTCGAGCCCGCAATACCTGTTGTTCAGCGGCACCACCGGCAAGCTGCTGGAAGTGCACGACCGGGTGGGCGGCGCAGCCGAAACGCGCGGCGTGCTGTACGCGCTGCATCTGGGCCGCTTCAGCGATCTTCAACTGCGCTGGCTGTATTTCCTCGTCAGCCTGGCCGGCACGGCGATGGTCGGCACCGGCCTCGTGATGTGGACGGTCAAGCGCCGCCAGCAATTGCGCGATCCGCTGCGTCCGCATCTCGGCTTCCGGATCGTCGAGCGGCTCAATATCGCGAGCATCGCGGGGCTGTCGGTGGCGATGACGTCCTATCTGTGGGGCAACCGCCTGCTGTCGCTCGGCATCGCGCATCGCGCCGACGCCGAAATCAACCTGTTCTTCGGCGTGTGGGCCGCGACCTTCCTGTATGGGCTGGTGCGCCCGGCGCGGCGCGCCTGGATCGAGCTGCTGTGGCTCGCGGCCGCGCTGCTGGCGCTGTTGCCGGTGCTCAACGCGCTGACCACCGATCGCCCGATCTGGCGCAGCGTGGCCGATGGCGACTGGGTGTTCACGGGCTTCCAGTTGATGATGTGGGCGTTCGCGGCGCTGCATGCGCTGCTGGCGATCCGCGCGAGCCGTCATCGCGCGCGCCCGCGTCCGGTGGGCCGGGCCGGCAAGGCCGCCGCGCCGCGTGCGTCGGTGGCGATGCGCAAGGAGGACACGCCGTGAGCATGCTGCTGATGATTCTGGTGTGTCTGGCCGCATTCGCCTGCCTTGCGCTGGCGATGGAGCGCCATCAAGACACGGTGTTCGGCCGCCCGCTGGCCGCCACGGCCACGCGCGCGCTGCGCTGGGCCGGCTGGGCCGGTTTGCTGCTCGGCTTGTGGCTGACGGTCGCGGTGCGCGGTTGGGCGATCGGGCTGGCGACCTACAGCGGCGTGACGAGCCTCGCGGCCGGCATCGTGATCGGCGTGCTGATTGCCGTCGAAAGAAGGTCGGCCGCGCGCTGAGCGGCCGAGGCGGGGCGCCCGGTCCCGCGTGTCACCGAGCCCGCGCCACGGCGCGCGGGCCATTCCCGCTCATGACTTGAACGCGTCGCGCTCGCCGAATTGCAGCGCGGCGAGCTGCGCATAGAGCGGCGACGTCTGCAGCAACTCCGCGTGACGCCCCTGCGCGACGATCGCACCCTGTTCGAGCACGACGATCCGGTCCGCCTGCTGCACGGTGGCGAGCCGGTGCGCGATGACCAGCGTGGTGCGGTTCTGCGCGGCGTTGTCGAGCGCGGTCTGCACCAACCGCTCGCTGGCCGCGTCGAGCGCGCTGGTGGCTTCGTCGAGCAGCAGGATCGGCGGATCCTTGAGGATCGCGCGCGCGATCGCGATGCGCTGGCGCTGGCCGCCCGACAGCCGTACGCCGCGCTCGCCGAGGAACGTGTCATAGCCTTCCGGCAATTGCTCGATGAAACCTGCGGCCGCGGCCATCTCGGCGGCGCGCTTCACCTGGGCCAGCGTGGCGTCGGGCATCCCGTAGCGGATGTTGTCGAGCACGCTGCCCGAGAAGATCACCGATTCCTGCAACACGATGCCGATCGCCTGGCGCAGGTCGGCCAGCGCGATGTCGCCGGTCGGCACGCCGTTGATCAGGATGCGGCCCGATTGCGGATCGTAGAAGCGCAGCAGCAACTGGAACAGGGTGGTCTTGCCCGCGCCCGACGGCCCGACCAGCGCGACGTGTTCGCCGGGCCGCACCTCGAGCGAGAAGCCCGCGAGCGCCGGAGTGCCTGGCCGCGACGGATAGGCGAAGCCGACGTTCTCGAAGCGGATGCCGTCGCCCTCGGCGGGCAGCGCCACGGTGGCGGGCGCTTCTTCCACCGGCGAGCGCGCGGCCAGCAGTTGCAGCAGCCGTTCGGCCGCACCCGCCGCGCGTTGCAGGTCGCCCCACACCTCGGCCACCGCGCCCACCGCGCCGGCCGTAAACACCGCGTAGAGGATGAACTGCGAGAGCTGGCCCGCGGTCATCTGCCCGGCCAGCACGGCCTGCGCGCCGAGCCACAGCACGAACACGATCGCCGAGAACACGAACACGATCACCACTGCCGTCAGCGACGCGCGGGCGCGGATGCGCGTGAGCGCCGTGTCGAACGCGGTTTCGACGGCGGTGCCGAAGCGTTGCGCCTCGTGCCGCTCCTGCGTGTACGACTGCACGGTCGGCATCGCGTTGAGCACCTCGCCGGCCAGCGCGCTGGCGTTCGCCACCTTGTCCTGGCTGGCCCGCGACAGCTTGCGCACGCGCCGCCCGAACATCACGATCGGCGCGACCACCACCACCAGCGTCGCGATGATGTAGGCCGACAGCACCGGGCTGGTCGTCACCAGCATCGCCACGCCGCCCACCGCCAGCAGGAAGTTGCGGAAGCCGAGCGACAGGCTGGTGCCGACCACCGTCTGGATCAGCGTGGTGTCGGTGGTCAGGCGCGACAGCACTTCGCCGGTCTGGGTCGTTTCGAAGAACTGCGGGCTCATGCGCGTGACGTGGTCGTACACGGCGCGCCGCAGGTCGGCCGTCACACGTTCGCCGAGCCACGACACCCAGTAGAAGCGCAGCGCCGTGGCCGCCGCGAGGATCAGCGAGACCACGAACAGCGCGATGAAATAGCGATCGATATGGGTGCGCTCGCCGCTGGCGAAGCCGCGGTCGATCAGGAAGCGGAACGCCACCGGCAGCACCAGCGTCGCGCCGGCCGAGACGACCAGCGCCAGGAAGGCGAGCGCCCAGCGGCCCGTGTAGCGGCGCAGAAACGGCAAAAGATCGAGCAGCGGGGCCACGCGAGGCGCGCGGCGGTTGGCTTCCGGCATGAGAATCCTGGGTGAAAACAGCGAGGGCGTGGTGGGGGGGCGCCGCCGCTTCAGCGCGCGGCGTCGTTCCCGGGCAGGGCGTCAGCGTAGCGGTTTCCGCGCGGGCGCGCGACCGCTTCCAGCAGGCGCCGGCCGGTGGCGGTCAGCGCGGGCAGGTTCAGGCCCCCGCCGCCGGGCTTCAGCGCGACCAACTGGTGCGCGAGCAGGGTGCTCAGTTCGGTGCGTGTCATGTCGATCTGCTCGGGGGTGCTGTGGATCAGCAGCAGCGTCGACAACTCATGAAGGCTCAACATGGTCGGTTCTCGGCAGGAGGGCGGGTGTCATGCCGGGATGACGTTCGGGCGCGGCGAATATTGTGGCGGCGATCGAATATCGTGACGCGATGGCCGAAGGGTAATCGGCTCGCGCTGAAAGTTTGTTAATCGAGCCGATATTCCGTTAATCGCGATGCTGCATGGCAGCTTGTCATCAAACGGCAATTCACGACTGTATCGGTAGTAATCCTATTGATTGCACGGCGATTTTCCGATTTTTTGAAGCGGAAAATTATTCCTGGCTAAGTTCATGATTATTAATATGAAGTCAAAATTTCCGAATCGATTGAAACGCCAATTCAAGGTTTACCGTTTCTTTCATTTTTCCCCTAAAGTTGCGATGCCATGGACGTAGGCGTCCTACGGGGCAGAACCTGAGAAGAAGGAAAGACATGAGCACGGCGCCGTTCGGCGGCGTCCTGTCCAGCTTTGCGAGTCCGCAGGGAGCACCGGCGGGACTCGGCGGGCTGGCGGGTTCGCTTGCCACCAATATCGCGAGTCAAGTCGGCCCGGTGGCCGCGCTGGCCGGCCACGTCGATACCGTGCAACGCGCGGTGCAACTGGCGCAAACCGGTTTCTCGCTGCTGCAGCGGCCGCCGGCCGCGATCGCCGATTCGATCAATCAGGCGGTGGGCAGCACGGCGAAGCTCACCCAGATGAACCGCTACGTCACGCTCGACACGCCGCTCGGCGAGGACGTGCTGCTGGTCAGCGTGGCGGTGGTGGACGAGCACGTGAACCGCCTGCCCGAGATGCATCTCGACCTGCTCTCGCACCGCAACGACCTCAAGCCGGCCGACCTGATCGGCCAGCAGGTCCGGCTCAAGTTCGACCCGCAATCGAAACAGGCGCTGCTGGCCGCCGCCACCGCCGTGAGCGGCGACGAGACGCGCTATTTCGACGGCTTCGTGTCGTCGTTCGACCGCGTCGGCAACCCGGGCAGCGTGACCCAGTACCACATGTCGGTGGTGCCGTGGTTCTGGTTCCTGACGCGCTCGACCGATTGCCGCATCTTCCAGGAGCAGACCGCCCAGGACATCCTGTCGACCGTGTTCACCGATCACGGCTTCAGCGATTTCGCGTTCGACATCCGCTCGGCGCAGAAGCCGCTCGAGTACGTGGTGATGTATCAGGAGTCCTACTACAACTTCTGCGCACGCCTGATGGAGCAGGAGGGGCTGATCTGGACGCACCGCTACGAGAAGGACAAGCACATCCTGGCGATCGGCGACGGCAACGCCCTGTTCCGCCCGATCGAGGGGCTGGCCAGCGTGCCGTACGCCGACAGCGCGTCGAGCGAATACAACGGCATCGATCAGCTCAACCAGGGCGGCCATTTCGGCGTCGGCAAGATCACCTATCGCGATTTCAACCACCAGACGCCGTCGTCACCGCTGATGATGGTCGAGGTCGAATCGACGCTCAAATACGCCCGGCTCGCCACCACCGAGCGTTTCGAACATCAATCGCTCTACGATCACGCCGCGGACGGCGACCGTTACGCGCTCCAGGCCATCGAGGCCGAGGAAGCGGAGGGGCAGCGCTACACGGGGCAGGGTTACGCGTGGCGCATGACCACGGCCGGCAGCGTCAGCGTGACGGGCCACCCGGTGGCCGCCGACAACCAGGCCTACGTGATCCTGCAGGTGCGCCACGAGGCGGTCAACGATTACGCCCAGCACGCGGCCAGGCTGCCGTACCGCAACAGCTTCGTGCTGCTGCCGCAGAAGGTGGCGTATCGCGCGCGGCGCGTCACCGCCAAGCCGCTGATCCAGGGCACCCAATCGGCCATCGTGGTCGGCCCGGACGGCGAGCAGATCCACACCAACGGCAGTTGCGTGAAGCTGCATTTCCTGTGGGACCGGCGCGGCAAGCTCGACGGCTCCGATTCGATGTGGATTCGCGTGTCGCAGCCGTGGGCCGGCGCCGGCTGGGGCGCGGCGGCGATCCCGCGAATCGGCCAGGAAGTGCTGGTGGCGTTCAACCAGGGCGACCCGGACAACCCGGTGATCGTCGGGCGCGTGTTCAACGGCGACCAGGGCAACCCGTACCACGGCGCGGCCGGCCAGACCATGGGCATCAAGAGCCAGACCCACAAGGGCGAAGGCTCGAACGAACTGCGCTTCTCCGACGTGAACGGCAGCCAGGAAGTGTTCCTGCATGCGCAGAAGGACATGAACACGGTCATCAAGGATGCCGAAACGCACACCGTGGAGGCCGGCCCGCGCACCGTCTCGCTGCTCAAGGGCAGCGAAACCAAGCAGATCGCCGAAGGCGGCATGACCGAGACGATCGCGCTGACCCGCGACACCACGGCGAACGTCATCAACACCAAGGCGATCGCCAGCAAGGCCGGCCCCGGCATGCAGAGCCACCAGGCCAGCGACGGCATCGAGCACCGGGTGGGCGACAGCGTGCTGACCATGACGCCCGACGGCATCAAGCTGAGTCACGGCCCGTCGACCATCCTGATCAACGCGAACGGCATCTATCTCGACGGCCCCGTCATCCACCTGAACCAGGGCAGCGTGCAGACGCCCGAGCAGGCGCTGGCGCTGCAATGGGCGGCGGCGCAGGCCATGATCGCGCAGGGCCTGGCCAGCAGTGACCCGGCCACGCGCGCGGCGGCCGGCAAGCTGGCCGAATCGCTCAAGGCGCAGCAGCTCGCCAAGCTGGCCGATCACGTGTATCACCCGAACGATCCGCCGCCCACCGGCTGGAAGGCGATCGGCAACGATCCCGAGGCGCTGAAGGCCTACGGCCTCAAGCCGAGCGACCTGCAAAAGCCCGGCAGCAACTTCGGCGCGCAGATGTACGCGCCCGACCCGAACGTGTTCGGCAACAGCCTGAAGCCGACCATCGCGTTCAAGGGCACCCAGCAACTGTTCGGCGAGGACATGAGCAACAATCTCGCGCAGGGCCTGGGCTCCGATTCGCCGTACTACCGCAACGCGGTCACGATCGGCAAGGACATCCAGACCACCGGCGCCGCGTCGGCCGTCGACTTCACCGGGCACTCGCTCGGCGGCGGGCTGGCCTCGGCCGCCTCGGAAGCCAGCGGCTCGTCGGCCGTCACGTTCAACGCGGCGGGCCTCGATCCGGGCACGGTCGCGCAATACGGCGGCACCGCGCAGGCCAGCAACATCACCGCCTATCGCGTGGACGGCGATATCCTGACGGGCATCCAGGAAGGCCGGCTCGGCCCGATCAGCGACGGCACCGCCGCGCTGATGCCGAAGGCGGTCGGCACGCCGGTGACGCTCGACGGCACCAGCGTGACCACCGTCGGCCGCCATCTGATGGGCGAGGTGTCGAACGGCCTCGGCCAGCAGGTTTCGAAGGACGAATTGAATCTCGCCTCCCATCTGAATACGTCGAATTGAATTGATGCGATACAAGAACGCGATTGCCGCCGGCACCGTCGCTGCGCTGATCGGCGCGGCGCTGCCGCTCGGCTGGCCCACTCAAGCCCAAGGGATCACCATGACCGGCTTTCAACGCTATGCACCGGAAACCTTCTTTTCGGGGCAGCAGCTCACGCTGGCCCAGGCCATTCACGACGGCAACCTCGGCAGCGTGCAGCAGCTCGCGCCGAAGACGGACCTCAACGCGCCCGGCGCGAAGCACGTGACGCTGCTGTCGTACGCGGTGCAGGAGATCGTGCCGGTCAAGAACGACGCGGCCAGCCCGCGCTACCAGATCATTTCGGTGCTGCTGAAGCACGGCGCCGACCCGAAGGCGAGCCTCGGCCCCGACGGCGGCTCGGTCGCCGAAATCGCGCTGCGCGCCGACACGCCGAACCTGCTGCGCGTGCTGCTGAACGGCGGGCTGGACCCGAACTGGCTCTACAACGGCGACACGCCGATGCTGTTCGAGGTGGCCGAGAACAAGCTGCTGCCGCAACTGACGCTGCTGATCGAGCACAAGGCAAACGTCAACGCACGCGATTCGCTCGGCAAGACGGCGCTGTTCCAGGCGACCATGATCCAGCAGTGGGACACCGTCGATTACCTGCTCGCGCACGGCGCCGACCCGAAGCTCGCCAGCGAATTGGGCGTGTCCTATGGCTGGGTGCTGCAGAACGAACTGAAGAATCACGCCGCGCCCGATTCGCCGGCCGCCGCGCGTATCGAACAGATCCGCCGCAAGATCGTCGCGGCTGGCGCGCCGTGGCCGCCGCTCGATCCGAAGGCGCAGCGCGCGGCCATGCGCGCGCGCGGCGAGAAGGTCGTGACGCCGGCCGGCCAGGCGGATTGATGGCGGACCTGATCGAAGCGTTGCCGAGCGTCGGCCGGCGCGCGGTGCTGGGCGCGTCCACGGCGGCCTACGTGCTGTCGCTGCTGCTGCCTGCCATGTACTTCGAGAAGGAACCCTCGCTGAGCGGTCTGGCGTTGCTCGGGCAGGGCTGGTTGGGGTTGCTGACGCTGAACCCCGCGTGGCTGGCCAATCCGCTCTGCGTGTGGGCGGCCGTGCAGCTTGCGCGGCGGTGCTACGGCCGGGCGGCGGGTTTCGGCGCCGCCGCGCTGGCGTGCGCGCTGTGCTCGCTGTTCACGAAGAACTGGTATTTCAACGAGGCCGCCGCGACCCCGATCGCCGGCCTCGGGATCGGCTTTTATGTGTGGCTGCTGGCGCTGGCGGCGTTGCTGCTGGGCAGCCTGCGCCTGCGCCGGAGCGCCGCCGCGCACTGACCGGCGCGTGCGCTCGATTCGATTTCCCTCTCATACGGGCAGCTTGCATGACGGATTCCGACAACCGCATCCGCATCCACGAAGGCAGCATCGCGTTGCCGGCCGGCTTCGAGGATCGGACCACCAACCTGTTCGTGCCGGCCGACACGGCCGCGCAGCCGAACCTCAGCGTGGCGCGCGACTGGCTCGACGACGGCGAGGCGCTCGGCCCTTACGTCGATCGCCAGAGCGCCTTGCTCAAGTCGAGGCTGCAAGGCTATCGCCTGATCGCGCGTGTGGCGGAGCGGCTCGGCACGGAGGAGGTCGGTATCGCAGGCGAGCGAATCGACACGGCCTACCGCAACGGCGCGAAAACCGTATTCCAGCGGCAGGCGGCGTTCATCGTCGCGCCGGGGCGCGTGCTGATCTTCACGGCGTCGAGCGCGAAGAGCTTCGGCGACACCTACAACGCACTCTGGCGCGACTGGCTCGACGGCTATCGGCCGGATGCACCGGCGCCGGCCCAGGCCTGACCCGCGAAGGAGACGTATCGTGTACGAAGCGGCCCGCGTCACCGATCCGATCGAACATACCAGCGCGCTCACCGGGTTTTTGGTGGGCGCCGTGCTCGGCATTGCCCTGATCGCCGCCGTGGCGTTCGCCACGTTCACCTGCGGCTTCGGTGTGGCGCTGCTGGCCGGCATGGCCGCCGGCATCGGCGCGCAGGTGCTGTTGTCGCTAGGGGAATCGATCGGGAAGATGTTCAGTTCGCAGTCGGGCGCGATCACGCTCGGCTCGCCGAACGTCTACGTGAACGGCAAGCAGGCCGCTTATGCCACGCTCAGCAGCGTGTCGTGCAGCAAGCACAACCCGGTGCCGCTCGTCGCGCAGGGCTCCACCAACATCTTCATCAACGGCAAGCCGGCCGCGCGCAAGGACGACAAGATCACCTGCGGCGCGACCATCTCCGACGGCTCGCACGACACGTATTTCCACGGCGGCACCCAGACCTGCCTGCCGATCGACGACGAGGTGCCGCCGTGGCTGCGCACCGCCACCGACTGGGCGTTCGCGCTGGCCGGGCTGGTGGGCGGGCTCGGCGGCTTGCTGATGGAGGCGGGCGGACTGTCGAGCGCCGTGCTGCCGTGCGCGGCGAAGTTCATCGGCGGCTATGTGCTCGGCGAGGCGGCAAGCCGCTACGTGATCGGCCCGGCCATCAACAGCGCGATCGGCGGGATGTTCGGCAACCCGGTGGACGTCACCACCGGGCGCAAGATCCTGCCGGCCGAATCCGAAACCGATTACGTGATTCCGAGCCCGATGCCGGTGGCGATCCGGCGCTTCTATTCGAGCGACCTCGATTACGCCGGCACGCTCGGGCGCGGCTGGGTGCTGCCGTGGGAACTGCGGCTGCATGCGCGTGACGGGCGGCTCTGGTACACCGACGCGCAGGGGCGCGAGAGCGGCTTCCCGCTCCTGAAACCCGGCCAGGCCGCGTTCAGCGAGGCCGACCAGCGCTACCTGACCTGCACGCCGGACGGCCGCTACATCCTGCACGACGTGGGCGAAACCTATTACGACTTCGGCCGCTACGAGCCCGGCTCGGGCCGCATCGGCTGGGTGCGCCGCATCGAGGATCAGGCCGGCCAGTGGTGCCAGTTCGAGCGCGACAGCCGGGGCCGCGTGCGCGAGATACTGACCTGCGGCGGCTTGACGGCCGTGCTCGATTACGAGCCGGAGCACGAGCGGCTCGCCGGCGTGTCGCTCGTCAGCGGCGACCAGCGCCGCCTCGTCGTCGCGTACGGTTACGACGAGCACGGGCAGATGGCCGCCGTGACCGATGCGAACGGCGCGGTGGTGCGCCGCTTCACCTATGCCGACGGGCGCATGACGAGCCATTCGAATGCGCTCGGCTTCACGTCGGGCTATACGTGGAAGGCCGTGGACGGCGCGCAGCGGGTGGTTGCGACACATACCAGCGAAGGCGAGGCCTGGGCGGTCGAGTACGACATCGAAGGCCGCCGCACGCACGTGCGGCACGCCGACGGCCGCCACGCGCAGTGGCGCTACGACGCCCGATTCCGGATCGTCGAATACGTCGATTTCGACGGCCGCTGCTACGGGCTCAAGTACAACGACGCCGGCATGCCCGTGATGCTGACGCTGCCCGGCGAGCGGACCGTGGCGTTCGAGTACGACGAGGCCGGCCGCATCGTCGCCGAAACCGATCCGCTCGGCCGCACCACGCGCACGCGATATGACGGCAACAGCATGCGGCCCGTCGAGATCGTCGCGCCCGATGGCGGCGCCTGGCATGCCGAATACGACCGCCAGGGCCGCTTGCTGCGCACCCGCGATCCGCTCGATCGGGAAAACCGCTACGAATATCCGAAGGCATTGAGCGCGCTGCCGAGCGCGCACCTCGACGCGCTTGGCGGGCGCAAGACATTCGAATGGAACCGGCTAGGCGAACTGGTGGCCTACACCGATTGCTCGGGCAAGACCACGCGCAGCTTCTTCGACGCGTTCGGCCTGCCGCTCGCGCGCGAGAACGCGCTCGGGCATCGCGTGACGTTCGACGTGCGTCCGACCGGCGAGGCGCGACGCGTCACCTATCCCGACGGCAGCACCGAAAGCTACGAATACGATGCCGCCGGGCTGATGATCCGGCATATCGGCCTGGGCGGGCGCATCCAGGAATCGCTGCGTAACGCGCGCGGGCAACTGGTGGAATCGATCGATCCGGCCGGCCGGCGAACCCGCTATCACTACGACGCCGAGGGGCGGTTGCGCGAATTGCAACAGGCGCACGCGCGCTATGCGTTTACGTACAGTGCGGGCGGGCGGCTCATCAGCGAAACGCGGCCCGACGGCGTGCTGCGCCGCTTCGAATACGGCGAGGCCGGCGATCTGGCGGCGCTCGACGTCGTCGGCATGCCGGACGATCGCGCATCGGCCGATCGCCCGGTCCGCACGATCCGCTTCGAGCGCGACCGGATGGGCAACCTGTGCGTGCAGCACACGCCCACCGACGTGACTCGCTACACGCGCGATGCGGGCGGCCGTTTGCTCGAAGTCGCGCGGGCGCCGACCGCTGCCGGGCTCGCGCTCGGCATCGCGCCCGACACGCTGACGTTCGACTACGACAAGGCCGGGCGGCTGACGGCCGAACACGGCGCGAACGGCAGCGTGCAGTACACGCTCGACGCGCTCGGCAACGTGACGACGCTCGCGTTGCCGCACGAGCAGACCTTGCAGATGCTGCGCTACGGCTCGGGCCACGTGCACCAGATCCGTTGCGGCGATCGGGTGATCAGCGATTTCGAGCGCGACGACCTGCATCGCGAACTGACGCGCACGCAGGGCCGGCTGACCGAGCGCACCGCCTACGACCTGCTGGGCCGGAAAATCTGGCAATCGGCCGGGTTCCAGCCCGACGCGCTCGCGCGCGGGCAGGGGCAGGTCTGGCGCAACTACGGCTACGACGCCGCCGGCGAACTGGCCGAGAGCAACGACGGCCTGCGCGGCAGCACGCAGTACAGCTACGATCCGGCCGGCTACCTCACGCGCCGCGTGAATACCGCCGATCGCCAACTCGAATCGTTCGCCTGGGACGCCGCCGGCAACCTGCTCGACGATGCGCAACGCAGCAGCCGCGGCTATGTCGAGGGCAACCGGCTGCGCATGTGGCAGAACCTGCGCTTCGAGTACGACCCGTTCGGCAATCTGGCCACCAAGCTGCGCGGCGCGAACCAGCGCCAGCAGTTCACGTACGACGGGCAGGACCGCCTCGTGGCGGTGCGCACGCAGGACGCGCGCGGCGTGGTGGAGACGCGGTTTGCCTACGATCCGCTTGGGCGGCGTATCGCCAGAACGGATGTCGTTTTCGATATCAGCGGCACAAGGTTGCGCGCCGAGGCAACGGGGTTTGTGTGGGAAGGGTTGAGGCTCGCGCAGGAGGTTCGCGAAACCGGCGTGAGCAGCTATATATATAACCCCGATGCACCTTACGAACCCGCTGCGCGGGTTGATGCGGTGCGAGCCGAAGCACTCGCGAATGCCGCAATCGACAAGGCCAAGCATGCCGCGCGTATCTTTCACTTTCATACCGATCAGGCGGGTGCCCCCCAGGAAGCAACGAACGAGGCGGGCGATATCGTCTGGGCCGGACGCTATTCCGCTTGGGGCAAGGTCGTGCCGAACCAGGCACAGCCGGCTCCTGCACGGATCGATCAGCCACTCCGTTACGCCGGGCAATATGCTGATGAGCGTACCGGGTTGCATTACAACACGTTCCGTTTCTATGATCCGGATGTCGGACGGTTTATCAATCAGGATCCGATAGGCTTGATGGGGGGCTGAACCTCTACCAGTACGCACCCAATTCAAATGCATGGACCGATTGGTGGGGGCTGGCCGGGAGCTATACTCTCGGCTCCTATCAGATTTCTGCGCCACAACTGCCGGCTTACAACGGGCAGACCGTCGGGACCTTCTATTATGTCAGTGACACGGGCGGGCTTGAATCCAGAACATTTTCGTCCGGAGGCCCTACCCCGTATCCGAATTACGCCAATGCCGGGCATGTGGAGGGCCAATCTGCTTTGTTCATGAGGGATAACGGGATTGCGGATGCTTTGGTGTTTCATAACAACCCGGAAGGGACATGCGGGTTTTGCGTCAACATGACCGAAACGTTGTTGCCAGAAAATTCAAAACTTACCGTTGTCCCGCCCGAAGGAGCGATACCGGTCAAGCGAGGCGCCACCGGCGAGCCTAGAACATTCACGGGAAACAGCAAATCTCCCAAGTCCCCCACCAAAGGAGCATGTTGATATGTATGCAGACGATTTTGATGGCGAAATTGAAATCGATAATTTGAATGAATTGGTTGAATTTCTCCACAAGAAACCAGCCTTCGATTCGAACAACTTTACGCTGACATTCGAGGATGATGGGTTTCCCCAGTTGAATATTTTCACCAAGAATGAAATTGCCGTCGTGTATTACATGGACGCTGGTGAAAATTTTGTATCGCAAGGTGAATCCCTGGTAGATGGAGTCGAGACATTCTATGAAAACAAGCTCGGGGGCGAAGTCCAACTCTCGAAAAGCTGCGTGGTGAGCAAAAAGGCAATGATTGAAGGGGCAACGCAATTTTTCTCTACAAAGCAACGCCCAGACTCCTTATCGTGGGACGAACTCTGAAATGGCATGTCATTGGTCTTGCAGCCCTGGTCATCGCGCTCGTGAAGTATGAAACAGCAAGATTTCGAGGTGCTCCAGACGGCGCGACGCCTGCACGACGTCGGCTTGAAGATCAGCGATTCGAATGGCGACACAACGTTGCCGGTATTCGATTTCGTGAAGCGGATGAACTACGAGAATCGCACCGTCCTGACGGTGGAGTGCGTGACGTCGCTTGCGGAAAGCAGCATCGGGAATTATGCGTTCGATAAATCGCATGGCGAACGTCATCGAATCTCGATCGATGCAGCAGGCAGCATCGGCTTCGACGAACAGGGCATGCAGATCGCCATACCGGCTGAGGTCGTCGGCACGGGCGAGTGGGAACTGAACGTCATCGCGTTCCTGCAAACCCCGGCGATCGGCAAGCAGGTCGGCTTGGACGAAGGGCGTCAGCGCTTGATCAAGTCGTCGGAGCTGCTGGTCGTCTACGTGGTGTTTTGCAAGATTCCGGGTACGCGGATTCAGCCCGCCGCGAATCGATATCTTTTCGACAGTTACGGGAATCTGGGGTTTGTCGCCGTTGATATACCGCGTTTCAATGCGTTCGTTCGCGACACGCTGGGCGCCGGGCGCCACAATATCGTCGACGCGCTCACCACGACGGAACTGGCCGGCGATTTGTTCGACCGCGGGTTGATGGTGCTGTGCTGGGGCATCACGCCGTGGCTGTACATGATCACGTCCCATGGTCCGGACGAATCGGTGATGTTCTTTCTCGACAACATCGCGCCTGCGTGTCGGGGAGCGTATTTTCTTGACGGAGCAATCGAGCGGGTGTCGGTTATTCCGGGGAATGCCTTGACTGATTGGGATACCGAATCGCCGGGCGGATGGCCGAGTTTGACGGTCGAGGGAGAGGGCGATGTCGTTCGGCTCGATCTTTATATCGCAAAGACGGTGGATGCCGCGACGGGTGGGTTTGTTCCGGTGCCTTACTTCAATTTGGTCAGAACGAGTGGCGAGAAGCGTTCGGAGCCGATTTTGAGTTTCGATGCCCTGGCCTGAGGGTGACGGGTTTGGCCATGCCTTTGATGTCCGTCTACCCGGAGCGAGCGATCGCGGCCGTGATTCGCTTACGCTGCGGTGACAAAGTATGTTCGCAATTCCTTTCCGCTAGCGCGAATTCGCGCGTCTAACTCTGCAACGTTCAAGTCGATATTGCCGGCGAAATGAGCGCGCGATTTTTCCAGAATCGAGCGATTGAAAATCGTCAAACGAGTATCTGTAAATGACGATGCGCCTCGGCAGATTTAGAAAATTTGAAATTCGATGTCATTGCCACCGGTCGGTGGGCGGATCGGCAACCTGGAATGCCAATGCGCCCGGCTCGTTTTCATTCGAGACCGGGCGTGTCGATGGCAGCACCTACACGGTCGTCTACGCCACCGGTAGGCCGCTCGCATCTCGGGACCATTGCGCGCCGGCAAGGGCTACCGCTGCCAGCGATGCCGCATCGTTCCGCAACGACATGGCATGGCTTGGGCAAACGTCGCATCCGTTTTTGAATGTCGGCGCGACCTCCATGCACACGGCCCAAGTTCGCCGCGGCGATTGTCTCCCCATGATTGGCAATTGATTTTTTAAACTGATTTAAGTCCGATACGCCAATAAATGGATGGGTGACGCGGAGGTTGCGGCCGCAACGGTCTGACAAATTGCGTGATCGTGATCTTTAATGCGGATCTCGTCATCTTGCCTGACGATTTGTCGACTTTTGTCTTGGAGCATTGCGTCGTTGATTCTGATGCTATTTCATTACGTTTTTATTACTTCTGATTGCTAAGTGCTTTCATGAAGTTTGTTTGTCCATACTAAAAAAGACGATCATGAAAAATGTGGAGACAAGGCTGCGAACGGGGATTGCTTTCGCCTTTAAATCCGGCATCCGGTTTGGGATTTTGCTCGTGCCGGCGGCAGTCCAACTGGCTGGGTGCGGCGATGACGAGACCTCGTCGTCACGCACGCACGGAGTCGCTCAGCCCGGGGCGTCGGGCCAGACGACACCGCCCATGACCGTGACGACGGCACCCGCGCCGGCGCCCTTTGCTCCGCCGACTCCGGTGGCGGCAGTGGGTGCGCAATATGAACGCTCACCCACCGATTTGCCCTATCCGAAGCTGGCCACGCTGTATCCGGGACATGACGGCCCCACCGTCGGCGACGGCATGGTTTTACCGTGGCTGTCGATGCGCTCGCCGCTGAAGCTGAACGTGAGGGTGCAAACGCCGTTTGACACCGATCAGGACGGTAAGCCAGACCAAATTGCACTGCGCATCGTGCAGCCTGCAGAAGTGGCGGAGGGGCTCAAGACCCCTGTCATCGTGCGTCCATCGGTGTATTACGCCGATCCGGATTACGCGGCAAAACAGCGTGCGCCATTTCTCGGCGAAGCGGACTACTTGCGGATGGGATTCACGATCATCTATGTCGATTCGATCGGCACCAATCAGTCGGACGGTTGCTGGTCGGTAATGGACCGGACCGAGCGCGAAGCGATGGCGAGTGTGGTGCGCTGGCTGACCGGCGATCCCGTTGCGCCGGGCTACGACGAGCAAGGCAAACCGGTCGCGGCGTCCTGGTCGACCAAACACGTTGCAATGGAGGGGATCTCGTACGGTGGCACCTTGCCGACAATGGTGGCCGCCACCGGCGTGCCGGGCCTCGAGGCAATCGTACCGGTGGCCGGTATCAGCAGCGGCTACGACTATTTCCGTTACAACGGTGTCGATCCGGCAGACCGAATCAAGCTCGGCCCTTACATGCAATGGGAACAGTCTGCCGCGCGCGCCTCGCTTTGCGAACCCGCGCGATTGAAGGCGGTGGTCGATTCCGACAACAAGACTTACGCGTACAACGATTTCTGGAAGGCACGCAATATCGTGTCGCGCGTCGACCAGATCCGGGCAGCCACGCTGATTGCGCAGGGGCAGGCCGACAACAACGTGAAGACGAAGAACGCGACTCAGTTGTACGACGCGCTCTATCGGGCCAGGAAACCGGTTCAGCTCTGGCTGCATAGCCGCGATCACAATGATCCTGCCTGGCAAAAGGAATGGCAAAAACAGATCTTGATGTGGTATTCGCGCTATCTGTTCGGCGTGAACAACGGCGTCGAGAAGCAACCCACCTATGTGCGCGAAACGCCTGCGGGCGACATTCCCTCCGGCACGACGCTGAACCCTCAACGAGACGACACGAGCAATTCGCTGGTTGGGCACTGTGACAACCCGGCTCACAGCACGAGAGACTGCATTCCGACGGGCGAACTTTTCATCAAGGAAGACGCGTGGCCAAAGACGGTCGATACGTCCTATTACCTACGCGACAACGGCCGCACGGGCGGATTGCTGACGCCCGGCACGACAGACGGAGCGCGGCTTGCCTCGGTCGATTTCAGCGAGACATCGGCCGTGACTTACGAGACGAAACCCCTTGCGAACGCGACCCGCTACGCCGGTGCGATTCGGGTAGCGATGCGCGCTCGCTTCGTGCCTGCCGTCACCAACATCAAGGCGACGCTGTCGGTGGACGGGAACGACGTCACGTGGGGTTGGGCGAATCCGCGCTTCTACAAGGGGCTGGACGTCGAGCAGGCGATCGCAGCGAACGCCGACTACGACTTCTCGTTGGAGATGATGCCGCGTGATTTCACGGTGCTGCCGGGTAGCAAGGTCAAGTTGAAAATCGAAGGCTATCAAGGCACCGCACTCGTCACGCTCGATTTGTTGCATACCACGCTCGAGATGCCGGTTGTACCGAAGGCACATGTTGCGGCAGTCATGATGGTGCAGTAGCGCAAGATTCGGCGCCGTTGCCGCCGGAAGGCTCGAATCGATCGGTTGCGTGATGGTTCGGGCCGGATCGTTGTAGTTGGCATTGCTAACTAATCGTAGTTGAATAATTACGGAGATTGACTGATGAATAAAAGGATGCCGGCATGGAGTGTGATCGCAACGCTTGCAGCCGCAACACTGGCCGCGTGCGGTGGCGATGACACATCGTCCACGACGCTGGGGCGCACCACGAGCGCACCGGCTGTCGCCCCGTCGAGCTCGGGCGCCACGTTGGTCGCATCGGAGCGGGATAGATTTGAAAAAATCGCCCCCGCCGACAAGGTGCTGAACGACGGCAACATCTACGATACGAAAAAAGACGGGTCGATCGCGCTATCCAAGGTCAATGAGGACTCCTCCGTCAAGCGGCACACCATTACGATCAACGGCAAGGTTCTGCCGTATGTCGCCCGAGCCGGGCATCTGGTCGCCTATCGCGGAAATGGAACCGGCAAGAAAGCCGAAGCGGCGATCTTTTACACCTCGTACACCCGAGATGGGCTGCCCAAGGAGAATCGCCCGGTCACGTTCTTATGGAACGGCGGCCCTGGCTCATCCTCCATTTGGCTGCACATGGGTTCGTGGGGGCCGAAACGTTTGAAGTCCGATGCGCCGACCATAGCCGACTCCACAAGGCAACCCGTCAGTTTCCCGTTCGAGGACAATGCGATTTCCATGCTCGATCAGTCGGACATCGTTTTCGTCGATCCGCCGGGTACGGGTCTTTCCACGGCGATCAGCCCGCTCAAGAACGGCGATCTGTGGGGGACCGACAGCGATGCCCAGGTGGTCGCGGATTTCATTGTTAGTTATACGAACAAATACAATCGGCAGAGCTCGCCGAAGTATTTGTACGGCGAATCCTATGGCGGTATCCGCACGCCGATCGTCGCCAACCTGCTGGAGCAGGCGGGTACCAGCGGCTACGCTGCCGATCCATCAGGAAAACCGGCCAAGGTCCTGGCGGGATTCATCCTCAACTCGCCACTCGTCGACTACAACTCCAATTGCGACATAGTTGATGGCGTGAGCTGTGAGGGATTTATTCCGTCCTACGCAATGACGGCGGATTACTTTAAAACGTCCACGAAGCGCGGCACGCAAACCCAGGAGCAGTATCTCGGCGAGTTGCGCACGCTGGCGAAAACCACGTTCCGGCCCACATCCGGCACGTATTTCGATTCAACAGGGAGGCCAAACAGCCAATGGAAGACGTACTCGGCAAGCGCGGAGGGGCAGGCGCGCCTGAACCGGTTGGCGGACTATACCGGCATTCCTGCCGAAACCTGGAAAAACAGCTTTAACTACAAACCGCGTTCATTCAGATCGGCGCAGGTTCCCGGATATACCCTGGGCCGCTATGACGCGCGCATGAAGGTGCCGAACGGAAACAGCTTCCAGGCGGACGAATACATCAACGTGGCGTTCCTCAACCAGGTCAAGACGTACTTCCCTGATTTCGTGAACTACAAGAGCACGTCAAGCTACGAACCGTCGAACAAAGCAACGATCCGCAACTGGGAATGGGAGCGAGCCGGTAGCAAACGCCATTATCCGCAGAGCATCACCGACATTCAGGCGGTCTTGACTGCCAACCCGGACGCCAAGCTGCTGATTCTCCATGGCTATCAGGACATAGCAACGCCGGGTTTTCAAACCGAGCTCGACCTCGAAGGGGTCAAGCTGAGCGATCGGATTCCGGTCAAGTGGTTCGAGGGCGGCCATATGATCTACAACGCTGAAATATCGCGCGAGCCGCTGAAACGGGCGATTGACAGCTATTACCAGTCGCCGGCGCGTGCTGCCGACGGCTCCTTACTGTAATCCAGGCGAGGACAGACATGAAAATCACGACGTTCCTTTTTTCCAGCACGGCCGCCATTGTCGTCGCAATGTCGAGCATCGGTGTGGCGTTTGCCTATGACGACTTGCCGAAACCGCCGCCTCCGCCAGAAGGCTGGGTCCCGCCGCCCAAACAATCTGAAAACTCCGTGATGCAGGACGTGGAGAGCCAAATTGCGCAACGATTCACCACCGCGACGGGCGGCAATCCCAATGGGATGCTGTCGCAGCAGCAAGCCAGGGCTGCCGGCTGGGGCTTGGTCAGCGATCATTTTTCCGAGATCGATCGGGCCGGAAGCGGGTACGTTCGACTCGACGATGTATTGCGATTCATGTCGGAGCGCACACCGCAACGCATCATGCGCATGAAGAACGCGGGGAAACTCGACCAGCGCTCCTGACGTGTGGAAGGTTCCTCGCCCGCTGCGGCGGGCGAGGAATCACGTTGATGGGGGGCGATGTCGAGGCGCTGCTAGGTGTCGTCGAGCATCGTCTGCAGTTGCATTGGCCGTTATCGCGATCGTAATCCTGGCGTCGGCGTGCTCAAGCTGGACTGCCGACAAGCAAAATTTCGATATCAGATAGGTTCACCGGCAGCGCCCCCGAACGCCACCTCAGCCGTTTCCACCGCCACCCGCGTCGACATCGCGTTCACGGCGAACTTGTGAATCAACTCGCTGACCGTCGTGCAGCAATCCGACAACACGGTCACGCCGTATTTCTCCGCCGACTTCGAGATCGCCGTATGGGTCACGCAGTTCTGCGTCATCATCCCGCCAATTAGCAGATCGTCGACGCCGAGGCGTTGCAAGGTGTCATCGAGCGTGGTCTGCCAGAAACTGTCGGCAAATGCCTTGACGACGACCGGCGCATCGGGCGCGGCAGCCCGGATACGGGGATGAATTTCCACGCCTGCGGTATCCGCATCGAACAAGCCGCTGCGTGGCCCTTGGCTCACGTGCTGGACGAGAATCACCGGAATACCCAGCGCATGCGCCTTGCCGATCGCCTGCTCGGCGTTGGCCAGCGTTGCCTCGGGGTTCCAGAGCGGCAAGGCGCCGTCGGGGAAATAGTCGTTCTGCAGGTCGATAACGACCAGTGCGCGTTTGCGATTCGTCATGCGTGTGCCTCGAGGGTGGGGGTGAACGAGGCCTCATCATGGCGTCCGAACGCACATTCAGCGAGTGGCCCACATGTCGTTTGACGATAGAATCGGGCCAATCTGATTTTCCTGAGGCATGCCGTGTCGCCACCCGTCATCGCGGTCGTCGCTTTCGACCGGATCAGCCCGTTTCACCTGTCGGTGCCGTGCATCGCGTTCGAGTCCGAGAAAACCGACGAGCCGCCGCATACGCTGAAAGTCTGCGCCGCCGAACCGGGGCCGTTGCGTACCACGGCCGGCTTCGAGATCGTCGCGCGGCACGGTTTGTCGGCGCTGCGCACGGCCGACATCGTCATCGTCCCGACTTGGCGCGATCCCGACGAACGGCCGCCCGAGCGCCTGCTTCGTGAATTGGCGGCGGCGCATCGGCGCGGCGCGCATCTGGTGGGCTTGTGCCTCGGCGCCTATGTGCTGGCGGCGGCCGGGTTGCTGGACGGCCGCCGTGCGACCACGCACTGGGCCTTTGCCGAGCACTTCGCGGCGCGTTATCCAGCGGTGCTGCTGGCGCCCGACGTGCTGTATGTCGAGGACGCGAACGTCCTGACCTCGGCCGGGTCTGCCGCCGGCATCGATTGTTGTCTGCATATCCTGCGTCAGCGCTACGGCTGCGAAGTCGCGAATCGGGTGGCGCGGCGGCTCGTGGTGCCGCCGCATCGGCAAGGCGGCCAGGCGCAGTTCGTCGAGTTGCCGGTGCCGGCCGCGGAGGGCGGCTCGCGGCTGTCGGCGCTGCTGGATTGGACGAGAGGGAATCTGGCTCAGGCGCACACGCTGGATTCGCTGGCGAATCGCGTGCTGATGAGCCGACGGACGTTCACGCGTCATTTCCGGCAACTGACCGGCACGACGGTGAATGCGTGGTTGACACGCGAGCGGCTCGCGCTGGCGCAGCGCTTGCTGGAAACGACGGCGATGCCGGTCGAGCACGTGGCGGATGCCACGGGGTTCGGCTCGGCGGTGTCGATGCGCCAGCATTTTTCGCGGGCATTCGGGGTGTCGCCCGCCGCGTGGCGGACGACGTTTACGGGAGCGGGAGAGGGTGACCGGCGTTAACGGCGGTGCCTGGCCTGTCAAACCTCACACGTCCACCACCAACCTCGCCCGCACCGCGCGAATCCGCCGATCCACGAAATACCCGCCGCCTTCCGTATAACGCGGCATCACGCGACCGCAAATCAAAACGAGCCCGCAACTTTTCCAGAACCGAGTGTTGGAAATCGTCAAACGAGTATCTGTAAATGACGAAGCGCCTCGGCATATTTGGGAAATTTGAAATTCGATGTCATTGCAGGCGGTCGGTGGACGGATCAGCAATTTGGAATGCCAATGCGTCCGGCTCGTTTCATTCGAGGAGCCTTGCCGACGATCATGGAACCGAAGACCGGAAGCTGCGTGTTCGCGGCGGCTGCTACGCTGCCTGAACGGCTTGTCGGCGGAGGCGAACGCAGCCGGTAAGCCGCTCGCGTCTAGGGAGCATTGCGCCCGGCAAGGGCTACGGCTGCCGTCGATGCCGCATCCATCGTGCACACGGGATTGAGCACACAGAGCGCCCAAGTTTCGGCCGCTACGGTCTGACAAATCGCGTGATCGTAATCTTTAATACGAATCTCGTCGTCTTGCCCGGCAATTTGTCGACTTTTGTCATGGAGCATTGCACCGTTAATTAGGATGCTATTTCATTACGTTTTTATTGCTTTTGGTTGCAAACTGATTTCAGTTTGTTTGGTCATACTAAAAAAGACGATCATGAAAAGCGTGGAGACAAGGCTGCGGACGGGGATTGCTTTCGTCGTTAAATCCGGCGTTCGGCTTGGGATTTTTCTCGTGCCGGCAGCCAGTCCAACTGGCTGGATGCGGCGATGACGAGACCTCGTCGTCACGCACGCACGGAGTCGCTCAGCCCCGGGGCGTCGAGCCAAACGACATCGCTCCGGGGCATGACGGCCCACCGTCAACGACGGCATGGTTTTACCGTGGCTGTCGATGCGCTTGCCGCTGAAGCTCCTGTCATCGTGCGGCCGTCGGTGTATTACGCCGATAACCCCTTGCGAACGCGACCCGCTACGCCGGTGCGATTCGGGGGCGATGCGTGCTCGCTTCGTGCCTGCCGTCACCAACATCAAGGCGACGCTGTCAGTGGACGGGAACGACGTCATGTGGGGTTGGGCGAATCCGCGCTTCTACAAGGGGCTGGACGTCGAGCAGGCGATCGCAGCGAACGCCGACTACGACTTCTCGTTGGAGATGATGCCGCGTGATTTCACGGTGCTGCCGGGGAGCAAGGTCAAGTTGAAAATCGAAGGCTATCAAGGCACCGCACTCGTCACGCTCGATTTGTTGCATACCACGCTCGAGATGCCGGTCGTGCCGAAGGCACATGTTGCGGCAGTCATGATGGTGCAGTAAGGCTCGAATCGATCGGTTGCGTGATGGTTCGGGCCGGATCGTTGTAGTTGGCATGACTAACTAATCGCAGTTGAATAATTACGGAGATTGACTGATGAATAAAAGGATGCCGGCATGGAGTGTGATCGCAACGCTCGCAGCCGCAACACTGGCCGCGTGCGGTGGCGACGACACATCGTCCACGACGCTGGGGCGCACCACGAGCGCACCGGCTGTCGCCCCGTCGAGCTCGGGCGCCACGTTGGTCGCATCGGAGCGGGATAGATTTGAAAAAATCGCTCCGGCCGACAAGGTGTTGAACGACAGCAACATCTACGATACGAAAAAAGACGGGTCGATCGCGCTATCCAAGGTCAATGAGGACTCGTCCGTCAAGCGGCACACCATTACGATCAACGGCAAGGTTCTGCCGTATGTCGCCCGCGCTGGGCATCTGATCGCCTATCGCGGAAATGGAACCGGCAAGAAAGCCGAAGCGGCGATCTTTTACACCTCGTACACCCGAGATGGGCTGCCCAAGGAGAATCGCCCGGTCACGTTCCTATGGAACGGCGGCCCTGGCTCATCCTCCATCTGGCTGCACATGGGTTCGTGGGGGCCGAAACGTTTGAAGTCCGATGCGCCGACCATAGCCGACTCCACAAGGCAGCCCGTCAGTTTCCCGTTCGAGGACAATGCGATTTCCATGCTCGATCAGTCGGATATCGTTTTCGTCGATCCGCCGGGTACGGGTCTTTCCACGGCGATCAGCCCGCTCAAGAACGGCGATCTGTGGGGGACCGACAGCGATGCCCAGGTGGTCGCGGATTTTATTGTTAGTTATACGAACAAATACAATCGGCAGAGCTCGCCGAAGTATTTGTACGGCGAATCCTATGGCGGTATCCGCACGCCGATCGTCGCCAACCTGCTGGAGCAGGCTGGCACCAGCGGCTACGCTGCCGACCCGTCCGGAAAACCAGCCAAGGTCATGGCGGGATTCATCCTCAATTCGCCGATCGTTGACTACAATTCCAATTGCGACACGGCTCCTGGCGTGAGCTGTGAGGGATATATCCCGTCCTATGCAATGACGGCGGATTACTTTAAAACGTCCGTGAAGCGTGGCACGCAAACCCAGGAGCAGTATCTCGGCGAGTTGCGCACGCTGGCGAAAACCACGTTCCGGCCCACATTCGGCACGTATTTCGATTCAAACGGCGAGCCGAACAGCCAATGGAAGACGTACTCGGAGAGTGCCGAGGGGCAGGCGCGCCTGAACCGGTTGGCGGACTATACCGGCATTCGTGCCGAAACCTGGAAAAACAGCTTTAACTACGATCCGAGTTCATTCAGCACGACGCTGGTTCCCGGATATACCCTGGGCGTCTATGACGCGCGCATGAAGGTGAAGAACGGAAGCCAATTCAATGCGGACAATTACATCGACGTGGCGTTTCTCAACCAGGTCAAGACGTACTTCCCTGACTTCGTGAACTACAAGAGCACATCAAGCTACGAACCGTCGAACGAAGCAACCATCCACAACTGGAAATGGCAGCGAACCAATAGCAAAGACTGGAACCCGCAGAGCATCACTGACATCCAGGCGGTCTTGACTGCCAACCCGGACGCCAAGCTGCTGATTCTCCACGGCTACCAGGACATCGCCACACCGGGTTTTCAAACCGAGCTTGACCTCGAAGGGGTCAAGCTGAGCGACCGGATTCCGGTCAAGTGGTTCGAGGGCGGCCATATGATCTACAACACTGAAATATCGCGCGAACCGCTGAAACAGGCGATTGACAGCTATTACCAGTCGCCGGCGCGTGTTGCCGACGGCTCCTTACTGTAATCCAGGCGAGGACAGACATGAAAATCACGACGTTCATTTTTTTCAGTACGGCCGCCACTGTCGTCGCAATGTCGAGCATCGGCGTGGCGTTTGCCTATGACGACTTGCCGAAGCCGCCGCCTCCGCCGGAAGGCTGGGTCCCGCCGCCCAAACAATCGGAGCACTCCGTGACGCAGGACGTGGAGAACCAGATCGCGCAACGATTTACCACCGCGGCCGGCGGCAATCCCAATGGGCTGTTGTCGCAACAGCAAGCCAGGGCTGCCGGCTGGGGCTTGGTCAGCGATCATTTTTCCGAGATCGATCGCGCCGGAACCGGGTACGTTCGGCTCGACGATGTATTGCGATTCATGTCGGAGCGCACACCGCAACGCATCATGCGCATGAAGAACGCGGGGAAACTCGACCAGCGATCCTGACGCGTGGAAGGTTCCTCGCCCGCCGCGGCGGGCGAGGAATCACGTTGATGAGGGGCGATGTCGAGGCGCTGCAAGGTGTCGTCGAGCATCGTCTGCGAACTGACAGCGAACGTGTGCAATCTCAAACGTCCACCACCAACGCCGCCCGCACCGCTCGAATCCGCCGATCCACGAAATACCCGCCGCCTTCCGTATAACGCAGCATCACGCGACCGCAAGCCTGGCAGGCCCACACGTCGCATTGGTTATACGGAAAAAATCGCGGCGCGATCGGCGCCTCGGGCGACCAGTAACGAACGCCGTCGGGCAGGTACTCGTCGTAAGACGGCTCCCGCCCGTCGTCGTCCCGCAACGTGCCGACTTGCGCCAGCAGCGTTTCATCGAGCGACAGCGGTTGCGATTGCCAGCCGTCGAGCGGCGTCTTGTGGCAAGCACAATCGGCGCGCTGGGTGGCTTCGGCGCGTTCGGCCAGCGCGCGCAAGGCGCTGGCGTCAAGGGGCGGGGTCATCGGTCGGTCTGCCGTGAAATCGGGTCGAGACCGACAAGTGTAGACGGATATGCGTCGACGAGCGCAGCGGATTGGCGAGCGGGCCAATGATCGCGCGTCACGAAAACGGGAAATCAGGGTGAGACGGGATGCGGCCTGGAGGGGAAGGCGATCGCCTGAGCGCGAAACGCTAACGGGGCCGGCTGCATGCGGCTGACATCTGAAAACTGCGGAAAACTGCGAAAAAACTACGACGAAACCGGGAAGATCAGGAGCGTTGAATCGGACGCGGCGCGGGTTCAGCCACGCGTATCGATCCAATTGCGTGCCCAGCGAGCGGAATGTCGCAACGCGGCGGCTTCGGAGCCGAAATAATCGAGTGTGTAGAACTCGTAGGAGGCGGGCTCGCTGCGAATGTTGGTGCGTTCGAGCGTCAGGTTGGACGAAAAGCTGCCGTCGGGAAGACGATGGGCCGACGGTTTAACGGCGTAGCCGCGATAGTTCTTGAGTGTGTTGTTTTGCATGATGAATCAGTAATGTGTTGGACATGGTGTGTCGTGAGAGAAGTTCGGCATACGCCGCGGAATGATCGGGAATCCGGAGATTCGCTAGTGATCTGCGCCGAGACATGTCCGCGTCGGCGGGCCGGGCACTAGCGCGTGCCAGGCCCGCCGACGCGGGCGAAAACTCAGCGTCGGAAGCTGCGGGCAGGCGGCGCGCCGGACATGGCACGCTCGTCCTTGTGACGGTAGTTGATACGGCCTTTGGTCAGGTCGTACATCGACATCTCGAGTCGAACGCGATCGCCGGCCAGAATGCGGATGTGATTCTTCCGCAGGCGGCCCGACGCGTAGGCGGCCACGACAGCGCCGTTTTCGAGCGTCACGCGATAGCGGCTGTCGGGCAGTACTTCATCGACAACGCCATCCAGTTCCAGCAGCTCTTCCTTTGCCAAATTGATTTCTCCAATGACCGGGTTGATGTTGAGTCGTACGTCGCCCGTCGTGCAACGGGCGCTCCGCACATGTACCGGACAGCGGTATGAATGGCGAGACATCCCGGATGCGGCGTCGAACAGGCAATCGACGGAAAACTAGGTTTGCTTGAGCGGACTTCCGGCCGGTAGCGCCGTAAAGGACTGGACCGATGCCGCTTCTCAGACCGCGTGCAATGTTCGGCACGCGAAAAGAATCAAGGAGGGAGAGGACAACGAATACCGCAGTCTAGCGGTCAGTGATGAGCAGCAATCACGCTTCTTTGATACTTTATTCGCCAGACGTTACACCCTATGACTTGATCAGTCAAGCCATTTCGCCGGCTGGCCCGTTGCTTGCTGCTCCCGTCCGGTGCTCCAGGCGGCCCACGGCGGCACGCACCTCGCGGCCGAATTCGGCCAGCGCGTCGAGGTCGGGCGCCGGCGGTTGCAGCGCCGCCCACAGCACCTCGATCAATTGATCGGCGGTGCGCTCGGTATCGAGCGTGCGCCGCCCGAGGATCGCGTCCCACAGCACATGCTCGATCGGCCCGAACACCAGCGAGCGCAGCAGGCTCAACGGCATGTCGCGGCGGATCAGGCCATCGTCGCGGCCGCGCGCGAGCAGGTTCATCAGCGGGGCGGTGTAGCGGCGTTGCAGTTCACCGAGTTCGTCACCGAGCATCTGCTGCTTGGCGCGGCCCTCGGACAGCACCAGCGCGCACAACCCGGTGCCGTTCACGAGCATCAGCCGCAAATGCGTGCGCACCACGAACGCGAACTGCTCGCGCAACGGCGCGCCGGCCGGCATGCCTGCCTCGAACGTGGCGATGTTCTCGTCGTACCAGTCGGCAATCACGCGCGCGCACAGCTCGCGCTTGCCACGGAAATAGCTGAACACGGTGGCCTCGGACACGCCCACCCGCTGCGCGATCTCGGCGGCGGTGGCGTGCTCGTACCCCTTCTCGGCGAACACCTCGCGCCCGGCGCGCAGGATGTCCTGCACGCGCTGCTGCGATTTGCGTCCGGCGGGCGCGCGGCTGCCGTCGGGACGGTCGGTCTTGAGGGGCAGGTCGGACATGGCGAGTGAACACGAAACGAAGCAATGCGAGCGATGATAGCCGACATCGCCATGAAATTTGAGTGACACTCAAAAAATCATTGACGCCGAAACGACCGCCGCGCGACACTAGCCGCCATCAATCGGCATCGTTCAATCGATCGGCGCCCGGAAAATCCTGAGCACAACTCAGAATGCATCACCCACCGGATCGGCCGAACGCACTTTCTGGAATCGGAGGAGACATGATCAACCTGCCCGGCGTGCAATTCATGCTCGGTGAAGACATCGAGATGCTGCGCGACGCGATCGCCGCGTTCGCAGCCAAGGAAATCGCGCCGCGCGCGGCCGAGATCGACCGCAGCGACCAATTCCCGATGGACCTTTGGCGCAAGTTCGGCGACCTGGGCGTGCTCGGCATGACGGTCGACGAGGAATACGGCGGCGCGAACCTCGGCTACACCGCCCACATGGTGGCGATGGAGGAAATCTCGCGCGCCTCGGCTTCGGTCGGCCTGTCCTACGGCGCGCACTCCAACCTGTGCGTGAACCAGATCAACCGCAACGGCAACGAGGCGCAGAAGCGCCGCTATCTGCCGAAGCTGATCTCGGGCGAGCACGTGGGCGCGCTGGCGATGAGCGAGCCGAACGCCGGTTCGGACGTGGTCAGCATGAAGCTGCGGGCCGACAAGCGCGGCAGCCACTACGTGCTGAACGGCACCAAGATGTGGATCACGAACGGCCCCGATTGCGACACGCTGGTGGTCTACGCGAAAACGGACCTCGAAGCCGGCGCGCGCGGCATGACGGCGTTCATCGTCGAGAAGGGCATGAAGGGCTTCTCGGTGGCGCAGAAGCTCGACAAGCTCGGCATGCGCGGCTCGCACACGGGCGAACTGGTGTTTCAGGATGTCGAGGTGCCCGAGGAAAACGTGCTGGGCGAAGTGGGCAGCGGCGTCAAGGTGCTGATGAGCGGGCTCGATTACGAGCGCGCGGTGCTGGCGGGCGGCCCGACCGGCATCATGGCGGCCTGCCTCGACGCGGTGGTGCCGTATATCCACGATCGCAAGCAGTTCGGCCAGTCGATCGGCGAATTCCAGCTGATCCAGGGCAAGCTGGCCGACATGTACACCACCTTCCAGGCCTGCCGCGCGTATTTGTACGCGGTCGGCCGCCATCTCGATGCCGCCGGCAGCGGGCACGTGCGGCAAGCGCGCAAGGATTGCGCGGGCGTGATCCTCTACACGGCCGAGCGCGCCACCTGGATGGCCGGCGAGGCGATCCAGATCCTCGGCGGCAACGGCTACATCAACGAATACCCGGTCGGCCGGCTCTGGCGCGACGCCAAGCTGTATGAAATCGGCGCGGGCACCAGCGAGATCCGCCGCATGCTGATCGGCCGCGAACTGTTCGCGGAAACGGCCTGAGCCGCCGCGGAGCCGACACGATGCCGATCCTCGAATCGAAACTGAACCCCCGCTCCGACGAATTCCGCGCCAACCAGGCGGCGCTCGACGCGCTGGTGGCCGACCTGCGCGAGAAGATCGAGCGGCTCGCCCAAGGCGGCGGCCAGGCCGCCCGCGACAAGCACGTCGCGCGCGGCAAGCTGCTGCCGCGCGAGCGCATCGCGCTGCTGCTGGACCCGGGCACGCCGTTCCTGGAGCTGTCGCAACTGGCCGCCTACGGCATGTACAACGACGATGCGCCGGGCGCCGGCATCATCACCGGCATCGGCCGCATCGCCGGGCGCGAGTGCGTGATCGTCTGCAACGACGCCACCGTGAAGGGCGGCACGTACTACCCCGTCACCGTCAAGAAGCACGTGCGCGCGCAGGAAATCGCGGCCGAGAACCGGCTGCCGTGCGTCTATCTGGTCGATTCGGGCGGCGCGAACCTGCCGAACCAGGACGACGTGTTCCCCGACCGCGACCACTTCGGCCGCATCTTCTACAACCAGGCGAACCTGTCGGCGGCCGGCATCGCGCAGATCGCCGTGGTGATGGGCTCGTGCACGGCGGGCGGCGCCTACGTGCCGGCCATGAGCGACGAATCGGTGATCGTCAAGGAACAGGGCACCATCTTCCTGGGCGGCCCGCCGCTCGTGAAGGCGGCCACCGGCGAGGAAGTCAGCGCCGAGGATCTGGGCGGCGGCGACGTGCACACGCGGCTGTCGGGCGTGGCGGACCATCTGGCGCAGAACGACGCGCACGCGCTGTCGATCGCGCGCTCGATCGTCGGCAACCTCGGCGCGAAGGCGGCCCCGGCGCACGACCGGTTTGCGGCGGCCGAACCGTTGCCGCCGCGTTACGCGCCGGCCGAGCTGGCCGGCGTGATCCCCGCCGACACGCGCAAGCCGTTCGACGTGCGCGAGGTGATCGCGCGCATCGTCGACGATTCCGCGTTCGACGAATTCAAGGCCCGCTTCGGCACCACGCTCGTGACCGGCTTCGCGCGCATCTGGGGCCGCCCGGTCGGGATCGTCGCCAACAACGGCATCCTGTTCTCGGAATCGGCCGTCAAGGGCGCGCACTTCATCGAGCTGTGCTGCCAGCGCAAGATCCCGCTGGTGTTCCTGCAGAACATCACGGGCTTCATGGTGGGCCGCAAGTACGAGAACGAGGGCATCGCGCGCCACGGCGCGAAGATGGTCACGGCGGTGGCCACCGCCAAGGTGCCGAAGTTCACGGTGATCATCGGCGGCTCGTTCGGCGCGGGCAATTACGGCATGTGCGGGCGGGCGTTCTCGCCGCGCTTCCTGTGGATGTGGCCGAACGCGCGCATTTCGGTGATGGGCGGCGATCAGGCCGCCTCGGTGCTGGCCACGGTGCGCCGCGACGGCATCGAGGCCAAGGGCGGCAGTTGGTCGGCCGACGAGGAAGCCGCGTTCAAGACGCCGATCCGCGAGCAGTACGAACGGCAGGGCCACCCGTATTACGCCAGCGCGCGGCTGTGGGACGACGGCGTGATCGAGCCGGCGCAAACGCGCGACGTGCTCGGCCTCGGCCTGGCCGCTGCGGAAAACGCACCCGTCGAGGACACGCGCTTCGGCGTGTTCCGCATGTAAGGAGGCCGGCATGTCGAACTACGAGACGATCCGCGTCACGCACGCGCACCGCATCGCCACCGTCACGCTGGCGCGGCCCGAGGTGCGCAACGCGTTCAACGAAACGATGATCGCCGAGTTGAGCGCCGCGTTCGGCGCGCTCGATGCAGATGACGGCGTGCGCGCCGTGGTGCTGGCGGCCGAGGGGCCGGCGTTCTGCGCCGGCGCGGACCTGAACTGGATGCGCAAGATGGCCGGCTACGGCGACGACGAGAACCGCGCCGACGCGCGGCGGCTCGCTCGCATGCTGGAGGGGGTCTACCGCTGCGGCAAGCCGGTGATCGCGCGGGTGCACGGCGACGTGTACGCGGGCGGCGTCGGGCTGGTGGCCGCCTGCGACATCGCGATCGCCGCGCAGCCGGCGCGCTTCTGCCTGTCGGAAGCGCGGCTCGGGCTGATCCCGGCCACCATCGCGCCGTACGTGGTGCGCGCGCTCGGCGAACGGGCCGCGCGCCGCTATGTCATGACCGCCGAGGTGTTCGACAGCGCGCGCGCGGCGCAACTGGGCCTGATCCACGAGGCGGTGGCGGCCGACGCGCTCGACACGACCGTCGCGCAACTGGCCGACGCGCTGTGCGCCAACGGCCCCGACGCCGTGCGCGCCGGCAAGCGGCTGGTGGCCGACGTGGCCGGCCGCGCGCTCGACGACGCGCTGATCGACGACACCGCCGACCGGATCGCCGCCACGCGCGCCGGCGCCGAGGCGCGCGAAGGCATCGCCGCGTTCCTCGAAAAACGCACGCCGGCCTGGCGCGCATGACGGGCCACCGCGCCTCGACTGCCCCGACGCCTGCTCGCCAAAACCCGACAACCGAACCCCGACCATCATGTTCGACAAGATCCTGATCGCCAATCGCGGCGAAATCGCCTGCCGCGTGGCCGCGACCTGCCGCCGGATGGGCATCGCGAGCGTCGCCGTCTACTCGGACGCCGACGCGAACGCCAAACACGTCGCCGCCTGCGACGAAGCCGTGCCGATCGGCGGCGCGGCCGCCGCCGACAGCTACCTGCGCGGCGAGCACATCGTGGCCGCCGCGCTCGCCACCGGCGCGCAGGCGATCCACCCCGGCTACGGCTTCCTGTCCGAGAACGAGGCGTTCGCGCAGGCCTGCGCGGCGGCCGGCCTGGTGTTCATCGGGCCGCCCGTCGACGCGATCGCCGCGATGGGCTCGAAGGCCGCCGCCAAGGCGCTGATGCAGCGCGCCGGCGTGCCGCTGGTGCCCGGCTATCACGGCGACGACCAGGACCCGGCGCTGCTGCACCGCGAGGCCGACGCGATCGGCTACCCGGTGCTGCTGAAGGCCAGCGCGGGCGGCGGCGGCAAGGGCATGCGGGTGGTCGAGCGCTCGGCCGATTTCCCGGCCGCGCTCGCCTCGTGCCAGCGCGAGGCGGCCAGCAGCTTCGGCAACGATCGCGTGCTGATTGAGAAATACCTGCAACGCCCGCGCCATGTGGAGGTGCAGGTGTTCGGCGACACGCATGGCCACACCGTCTACCTGTTCGATCGCGATTGCTCGGTGCAGCGCCGTCACCAGAAGGTGCTGGAGGAAGCGCCCGCGCCGGGCCTGCCCGACGCGCAGCGCCGCGCGATGGGCGAGGCCGCCGTGGCGGCGGCGCGCGCCGTCGGCTACGTGGGCGCGGGCACCGTCGAATTCATCGTCACGGGCGAGCAGTTCTACTTCATGGAGATGAACACGCGCCTGCAGGTCGAGCATCCCGTCACGGAGATGGTCAGCGGGCTCGATCTGGTCGAATGGCAGTTGCGGGCCGCCTCGGGCGAGCCGTTGCCGCTCGGGCAGGCCGAATTGAAGGCCAGCGGCCATGCGATCGAGGCGCGCCTGTATGCCGAGAACCCGGCGCGCGGCTTCCTGCCGTCCACCGGCACGCTGCGCCACCTGCGCCTGCCGGACGGCGTGGAGTTCGCGACCGGCGCGGCCGTGCGGGTGGACAGCGGCGTACGCGAGGGCGACGCGATCACGCCGTTCTACGATCCGATGATCGCCAAGCTGATCGTGCACGGCGCGGATCGCGAGGAAGCGCTGAAGCGGATGGCGCGCGCGCTGCGCGAGTGCGAGGCGGTGGGGCTGTCGACCAATGCCGCCTTCCTGCAGCGGATCGTGGCCAGCGAGCCGTTCGCCACCGGCGATCTCGATACGGGCCTGATCGAGCGTCATCATGACGCGCTGTTCGCGCCGCAACCGCTGTCGCCGGTGGCCGTCGCGCTGGCCTGCGCGGCCTTGCTGGCGCGCGACGGTGCGCAGGCGCAAGCGCAAGGAACCGGTGGCGTCGCCACCGGCTCGCCGTGGGCCGCGCTCGGCAACTGGCGGCTCAACGGCGCGTACCGCCGCACGCTCGACTGGCAGTTGCGCGAACGCGAAAGCGGCCTGCGCGTCGAGTACACGCAAGGCGCGGCGGGTGCGCAACTGACGGTGGGCGACGCCGGCCCGCTGCCGTTCACGTGGTCGCGCGGCGCGACGCCGCTCGATTTCGTCGTGACGATCGGCACCCAGCGCGGCACCGGCCGGGTGGTGGTCGAAGGCGAGGCGTTCCACGTGTTCGCGCAGGGCAGCGCCGAGACGTTCGACTGGGCCGATCCGCTGACCCACGCCGGCGACGCCGAACAGGGCGGCGGCCGCCTGACCGCGCCGATGCCGGGCAAGGTGATCGCCGTGCTGGTCGAGCCGGGGCAGGCCGTGGAAGCCGGCGCGCCGCTGCTCGTGATGGAGGCGATGAAGATGGAGCACACCATCGGCGCGCCGAGCGCGGGCGTGGTGGCCGAGGTGCTGTATGCCGTGGGCGATCAGGTGGCCGACGGCGCGCAGTTGATCCGGCTCGACGCGGCAAGCTGAACGCCTTGCCGCGCCGGCTTCAGGGCTGCTCGCCGAGCAGCCGGCGGCGCAGGCGCTCGGCCCGGGTATGCGGATCGAGCCAGATGCCGAAGAACGCCGCCGCGAACGCCGGATCGTCGATATCGGCCTTCAGCGTGTCGTTCGCATAGAAGCGCGCGCCGTGGCCGGGCAGGTAGACGCCGCATAAGCGGTCGCCCGGGCCGACGTCCTGGAACGCGCGGCGCATGTCGGCCCGCCACGCCGCGAGCGTCGCTTCGGGCAGCGGGGCGGGCGCGAGGCGGCGAATCTCGTCCATGCCAACTTCCACCAGCCGTTCGGCGTGGATCTTGCGCCGGTAGGTCAGTGCCAGCGCGAACGGCACGTCCGGGCTGGTCGGCGCGCGGCTGGCCCACAGCGCCGCGTCGTAGAGACAAAACCCCAGCACGCAAAACTCGCCCGAGCCGATCAGGCGGGCCGCCGGCACGTCGTTGCGGCAATCGGCCGGCGCGTCGGCGCTGGCGAACGCGAAGGCCGTGGCCGCCGCCATCGCCATGCCGAGCAGGCCGTGCGCCGTCCTCCCCCAAGCCCGCGCGCGCATCTCAGCCGTCCCGTTCGATCAGGAAATGCATGACGCCGGTGCGCGCCTCGGCGAACCCGGCCTCGCAATACGCGAGGTAGAGCCGCCAGGTGCGCACGAACGTTTCGTCATAGCCGAGCGCGCGCACCGCGTCGAGCCGCGCCTCGAACGCCTGCCGCCACAGTTGCAGCGTGTGCGCGTAATCCTGGCCGAAGCTGAGGGTGGCCCGGGCGCTCAAGCCGCCGCGCTGCGCGGCGCGCACGAACCGCTCCGGGCTCGGCAGCATGCCGCCCGGAAACACGAACTCGCGGATGAAATCGCTCGACGCCCGATAGGCCGGGAAACACGCGTCATCGATCGTGATGGTCTGCACCAGCGCCCGGCCGCCCGGCACGAGGCGCTCGCGCAGCGTCGCGAAATAGCCGGGCCAGAACGCCTCGCCCACCGCTTCGAACATCTCGATCGACACGATCGCGTCGTAGTGCCCGTCGAGATCGCGGTAGTCGCACAACTCGGCGCTGGCCAAGCCGTCGAGGCCTGCCGCGTGAATCCGCTCGGCCGCCAGCGCCTGCTGGCTCGGCGAGATCGTCACGCCGCGCACGGCGATGCCGAGCCGCGCCGCATGCAGCGCGAAGCCGCCCCAGCCGCAGCCGATCTCCAGCACGCGCATGCCGGGCTTCAACCCGAGCGTGTCGACGATGCGCTGGTACTTGGCGTGCTGCGCGTCGGCCAGCGGGCGGGCCTGATCGCCATCGAAGCAGGCCGCCGAGTACGTCCAGGTGTCGTCGAGCCACAGCGCGTAGAACGGGTTGCCGATGTCGTAATGCGCGTGGATGTTGCGCCGGCTGCCCGCGCGCGTGTTCGGCCGCAGCCGGTGCCGCAGGTTGTACCAGAGCCGCGCCAGCCGGCCGCCGTGTACGGTGCGCGAGACGGCAGCCTCGTTGCGCATCGCCAGCCGCAGCAGCGCCGTGAAATCGGGCGAATCGAGCCAGCCGGCGCGATAGGCTTCCGCGAAACCGATGTCGCCCGAGCGCAGGATCGCGCGGCAGGCGCGCCAGTCGAGCAGGCGCAGCACGGCGCTCGGCCCCTGGTGCGGATCGCCGAACACGAATTGCGCGCCCTCGGGCGTCGACAGCGTCAAGTGACCGACGCGCGCGCGCCGCAGCAAGCCGAAAAAGAGCCGCACGGACAGCCCCGCCGCGGCAGGAGTCGAAAACGAACGCAGCAGGGTCATGACGAGGTCTCCCGGTCGTGAAGCGAGGATGGTGCGGATGGGGTGGATTCGGCAGCAGGCGGCGAGGGCGGATGCGCGCCGTGAAACGGCACGCGCTTGAGCCACAGCCGCAGCGCCTGCCAATGGATGCGAAACAGCACGCCGACGATGTCGAACGGCTGGCGCGCCAGCGCCCGCCACGCCTGCCGCCCCGTGAACGGCTGCGCGCGCAGCGCCAGCGCGGTGCGCAGCAGCAGGCCTTGGTCGTCGTGGTAATCGATCGTGATGGCCAGCCGCTCGCCGTGCTCGCGCACGCGGAACACGTAGCGGCCCGCCACTTCGCAGAACGGCGAGACGTGGAACGCCTTGCGGCAGACGAGTTCGGTGGCCGCGTCGATCGGCGCGTGGCTGGGCGCGCTCAACAGATAGCCGTGATGGCCGCCGAAGGTATTGCGCACGTCGGCATACAGCGCCCGCAGCGCACCCGAGCTGTCGTGACACAGCCAGAACCCGACCGGATTGAACGCATGGCCGAACACGCGCGGCATGCTGATGAGCCGGATTTCGCCGTCGGCCGGAATGCCGGCCTCGGCCAGTTGGGCGCGCATCCATGGCCCCAACGGCTGGCCGTCGCGCGGGCCGAAATCGCGCATGGCGAGGCCGAGCGGCGCGCGGCGGTCGATGCCGAACCAGCGTCGCTCGATTTGCGCGAGGCGGCCCACGTCGCAGCCGAGATACAGCACCGGATAGTCGAAACGGTGCCGCGCCGGGCGCAGGCGCTCGTGCATGACGCGGCCGGTCAGGAACTGCGCGGCGGCTCGGGCAGTCATGGCGTGGCCCATTGCGGCAGCACGTCGAACGCGGCGGCCACCCGCAACGCCGATTTCAGGCCGTCTTCATGGAAGCCATAGCCGGCCCAGGCGCCCGCGTACCACGTATGGCGACGGCCTTGCAGCTTGGGCAGGCGCTGCTGCGCGTCGATCGCGGCCTGATCGAGCAGCGGATGCTCGTACTGATACTGGCCGAGCACGCTGCGCTCGGCCGGCGGCTCGAACGGATTGAGCGTGACGATCACCGGCTGCTTGAACGGCAGCGGCTGCAATTGATTGATCAGATAGCTGACGCAGGTTTCCTGCGTGCCGTCCGCGCCTTGCCGCCCGAGGTAATTCCACGCCGACCACACGCTGCGCCGGCGCGGCAGCAGGCGCGCGTCGGTATGCAGCGTGGCGAGATTGCGGCGATAACGCACCGCGCCGAGCACGTTGCGTTCGGCCTCGTCGGCATCCACCAGCAAGCGCAGGCTGGTGGGCGCGTGGCTGGCCAGCACCACGGCGTCGAAGTGCTCGTTGCCGCCCGCGTCGGTGGCCACCGTCACGCCGTCCGGCTCGCGGCGCACGGCCAGCACGGGCGTGTTCAGGCGCACGTCGTCGAGCGTGGCCAGGATGCGCCGCACGTAGTCGCGGCCGCCGCCCACCACCGTCTTCCAGGCCGGGCGGTTGTTGACCTGCAACAGCGCGTGGTTCAGGCAGAAGCGCAGGAACGTGGCGGCCGGGAAGCGCAGCACGTCGTCGGCCTCGCTGGACCAGATCGCCGCCGCCATCGGCAGCAGGTAATGGCGCTGGAACGGCGTGCCGTAACGGCCCTCGGCCAGCAGTTCGCCGACCGAGCAGCGCGTGCGCAACGCCACGTCGAGCTGCGCCAGCGCCGATGCGTTGAAGCGCAGGATGTCGCGCAACATGCCGAGGAACGCCGGCGACAGCAGGTTCTGGCGCTGCGCGAACACCGTGTTCAGGTTGGTGCCCGCCCATTCGAGGCGGCCGCTGTCGAGCGACACCGAGAACGACATGTCGGTTTGGTGCGACTGCACGCCCAGTTCATCGAACAGCGCGATCAGGTTCGGGTAGGTGCGGTCGTTGAACACCAGGAAGCCGGTATCGACCGGATGGCGCTGGCCGTCCAGTTCGACATCCACCGTATTGGTATGGCCGCCCGCGTAGCCGGCTGCCTCGAACAGGGTCACGTGGTGACGGCGGCCCAGCAGATAGGCGCTGGCCAGCCCGGCGATGCCGGCGCCGACCACGGCGATGCGTTGTCCGGGCCGCCGTGCGGCGGCTTGATGATCCATGGCGTTCCTGCTCCTGATTCCTGATGACGAACTCGGGGGGCTACAGGGACAGATACGGACGACTCGCCCCCACGGATGCAGCCGCGTGCGATCAATCCTTGCCGTCGGGCCGCGCGAAGCCCGGCTGGCCGATTTGCGCGGGCGTTTGCGCGACCTGGCGGAAGCGCGCCGTGTCGTAGCCCATCGCGTCGAGCCGCGCCAGCAGCGCCTGATAGGTGGCCGCGTCGATCTGCGGTTCGCGCGCGAGGATCCAGCCGAGCGATTTGCCGGGGTAGCCGAGGATCGTGTAGCGGTAGTCCGGATCGACGTAGAGCGTCAACTGGCTCACGTACACCGGCCAGAACAGCCGCACGCGCCAGGCCCCGCCGCCGCTGCCCGGCTGCACAGTGTCGACGAAGCTGTGGGTGGTTTCCGGCGCGTCGAAGCTGCCCTTGCGGCCTGCGAAACCGTCGTCGATCCGGCCGTCCTCGCGCAGCGCCCAGTGCACGCGGCTGCCCACGAAGCCGCGTTCCGCGAAATAAGGGATGTTCGCGATCACGTACCAGCGGCCCATGTAGCGCGGCAGATCGACCGGCACCGTTTGCAGCGGCACCGCCGCGCGCGGGTTCGGGTTCGGCGGGTCGTTCGAGCAGGCGGACAGCGCCGGCAGCAGCGCGGCGGCCGCCGCGACGAGCACACTCGCGCGGGCCAGGCGCAACAGGCGTGCGCGGCTCATCGCGACACCTGGCGCTTTTCGAGCAGGCAGTGCGCCACGCCCCATTCGCGGCCGTGCGCATAGCCGAACAGTTCCGCCACCGCCATGTAGAACATGCGCCAGCGCTGGAACCACAGCGCTGCGTCCGCGCCGTAGACGCCCTCGAACACCGGCATCACCGCTTCGCGCTCGTCGTCCAGCGAGGCCAGCCATTGCTCGGCGGTGCGCGCGTAGTGGCGGCCGTCGAGCCACCATTGGCGCGAGACGCGCAGATCGTCCTGGAAGTGCAGCAGCAGCGTGGCCGACGGCATCGTGCCGCCCGTGAAGAAATGGCGCGACATCCAGTCCGTGCCGTCCTGAGAATCGAAGTGATAGGCCGCCGTGCGGTGCGCGAAGTGATGGACGAACAGCCGGCCGTCGTCGTGCAGCCAGCTCGCGATCTTGGCCAGCAGCGCGCCGTAGTTCTTCATGTGCTCGAACATCTCGATCGACACCACGCGGTCGAAGCCGCGTTCGTCCGGCGCGAAATCGAAATCCGCGATGTTGCCCGTGACGATGCGCAGGTTCGTCAGGCCGCGCTCCGCCGCGCGGCGCTCGATGAAGCGGCGCTGGCCGTGCGAATTCGACAGCCCGACGATGCGGGCCGCCGGATAGCGCTCCGCCAGCCACAGCGACAGCGAACCCCAGCCGCAGCCCAGATCGAGGATGCGCTGGCCGTCCGCCAGGCCCGCGCGCTCGGCATAGCATTCGAGCATCGCGTCCTCGCCTTGCGCGAGCGTTTCCGTGCCGCGCGGGTAGTAGCCGCACGAGTATTTGAGGCGCGGGCCGAGGTGCTGCTCGAAGAAGGTGTCCGGCACTTCGTAGTGCTGGCGGTTGGCGGCTTGCGTGTCGATCGCGATCGGGCTCGCGCGCAGTTCGGCCAGCAGGTGCTGGAGGGCGTCCGCGCTGCGTTCGCCGTCGTGCGCGAATGCTTCGCGCAGGCGGGTGCGCATCAATTGGCGCATGCCGGCGCGGATCAACATGTCGGGCAGCCAGCCGCGTTCGCAGCACTGGATCAGCCAGGGTTCCGGGGCGTGCGGCGCGGGCGTGGGGTTGGTAGCGGTCGTGCTCATCGTGAGGCTCCTTGCGGTTGAGGGCTCAGCGCGGGCCGGCAGGCGGCGAGCGGCGCGGCGGCCAGGGGATCAGGGCGCTAGTGGTGCGGATGTAGTCGTCGTAGCCGGGGCGGGTGTGGATCAGGCGGGCTTCGAGTAGCGGGATGCCGGATAGCTTCATGAGTAGCCAGGCCATGACGAAGGGGGGGATCAGGGTCAGCCAGCCCCAGGGCAGACGGATCGCCAGGGCGGTGTAGGCGAACCAGTGCAGGCATTCGAAGAAGTAGTTCGGGTGGCGGGAGTAGCGCCAGAGGCCGGTGCGGCAGACTTCGCCTTTGTTTTGGCGGTTGGCGGTGAAACGGGCTAGTTGGCGATCTGCTACTCCTTCTCCTATTACTGACACGAGCCAGATTGCGATGGCGGCTATGGCGTCGGGAGCAGCGACGGGCTCGGGGCGGAAGGCTGGGACGAAGAAGGCGATGGCCAGGATTAGGGCGACTAGCGCCTGGAGTTGGAAGAACCAGAAGAAGCGGGAAGGGGCTGCGGTGCCCCATTGGTCGCGGAATTGGCGGTAACGGGCGTCTTCGGGGTGGCCGAAGTTGCGTTGCCAGAGATGGTGGGCGAGGCGTAGGCCCCAGAGGGTGCCGCCGATGGCTATGAGCAAGCGGTTTGAGGGGGCGCCGGTGCCGGTTAAGGCGGTCAGGATTGCGACCAGCGCCAAGCCGAAGGCCCAGACTGGGTCGATCATGCCGGCGTTCTGGCTGCGGAGTTGCCAGAGCCAGACGGCTGAAAACAACGCGATCAGGGTTGCGGCGGATAGGGCGACGGACAGGGGGAGGGGCATGAGGGGTCCGGGGTTGGGGGGGCTCATGGGGAGGTACGGATGGGGGCGGGGGATGGATGCAGGGGAGAAAAAAGCCTGCGGTTGATGCGCGGTTTTTGGGGGGAGATTTCTGAGAAGGACGCGAGAGTGTCCGAATTTGGGGCTGTCAGAATTTCCGGGACTGTCAGAATTTCCGTGTTCGACTCCGAGCGAAAAGCCAACAACTCTTTTCGATCCGGAGTCGCCACTTGAACCATAGCGCTGGCTAGACCGTTTCCTAACTACAACCGCCGCCGAGACAGAAGTTATGTAGTCCGCGACGGCAAACGCATTATGGCCGCGAGATTCCTAACGCGTCCCGAAACGCTGGGTTTATTGCGAATTGCGCGTCTCCCCCCTGCTTTTGCGCCCGAGCAGTGAGGATTTTAGAGTCATAATTTACGTCGAAAATGTATTGCACTTCTTCGCCAACAAGCAAGCCTAGAACGCCATAGTAAATGAGAAAAGAGAACACCTTTCCAGTGGCGTCCGACTGAACACCTACGGATCGCAGCGTTTCCTCGATTTCAGAACGACTCGCAACCGGTTTGTGATCAAGGAATCCATAAAGAACATCCGGAGTTTCTGGGAACACGTCAGACAACTCGTGATCCAATTCAATCAACAGATCTTGCGAATAAGCTTTGATACCTTTTTCGATATCGGATTCCTCAATTTTGTTATGTGAGAAATTGTTTGCAAATCCTTTGCTATGAGAAAATATTTTCAACAAATTTCGCGGACGCATCAAAGACCGCTCTATCATAAATGCGGATGTTTCCTCTCCTCGGTAATGAGAGATGCACACTTGCCGCCAGATTTTCTCAAAATCTCGGTCGCCTCCAGTTGCTTTCGCATTCGCAACCAGCCTAAGTCTCAACATCTCTCTCAACATGTCGGGATCGGTCCAATCCAACACCGCACGCATATCTTTACCGTAGTCCGCGCTCTCCTTCATCAGTAATTCATACACATCATTGCGAATGAATATCAAGCACGATAAACGTTGATCGTGCTTGCGCATCTCGCGCTCCAATTTTCGGCCCGCCTCAACTAGACAACGAAGAACAATGGTGTCGATAACGTCAACTCCGGAAGCATTCCAACCTTTATCAAGATTGTCAAATAATATCCATATTGATTGTTTTTCATCAAGATAATCTGACAAACTCTGCCGCAGCGCCCTAATATCATGCGAGTACACTAAAGAAGTTACATCCTCAACTGTGAGTCGAGTGTCCGGTTTGTCACCGTAGCGTGATCTATATTCAAGTGCAATTCGATTTGATAACGTTAGAAGTCGCTCAGAAAAGTCGCCCTCCGTCGAAAAGCTTTCAACCTTATATGCCACCTCCAATCGCACGTATTTGTCGAAAAGATCGTGATTATGCTTATGTATAACGCGATCTTTTTCTAATACTTTGTAGGCAACTTCGAGCAAAAGCAAATATTCCCAGAACGCAGTGATAAGGTGCTGGCGCGACCCTTCCGTTAAATATGTCAGAAGATCTTCTTTGAGTTTAATTAATTGATATCCTTCGGGCTTCAAGTCCACCATTACGTTGCGTTTGTCGTTTCTGATTCTGTCGCGAAGTTGCAAAAATAGTGCCGTTTTGCCAGACCCTTTTCGACCTACCACTAAGTTTACTTCCCCTCGAAGCGCTCGATTGAACTGATCGGTTTGCATGTAATAGTCCGATAGTGTCGTCATTTCGTTTTCAGCCGTCGGATCACCAAACGTCAAGTTTTGAAGAAAAGTGTCTGCCGTTTTTGCTGGGGGTTCTACTTGCTGAAGGTAGTCTGTTACATCCAAGACTAAGCTAGCGATGTGCTCTGCAATATCGTCCGGGTGACCATAGATTTTCACGTCGTCCCGTACATCCAACGGAGATATAAAGTCCGCGGGTGCTAAAATCAACGTCGGGCGCTCCATCCCCTGCGCGAGTCCCGCAACAAACATTGTTCGAACATTGTGGATCTGGGCCCAATCCTTGTCCTCCCGTTCAAAGGAAACAAGAACCCCGGCTGATGAGGCTACTTGCCTTATGGCATCAACGGCCGAAAGGCGCGAGTCTTCAGTTGGATTAAAGCTTCTGTATTTATAACGCGCCTTCTTCAGGCGTGAGGTCATCATGGTTGCTGCAGTACCCTTAAACGGCGGCTCGACGACATAGGCCGGTGCTTTCGTATCAATCGGGCTTTGAACTGAAAGAGGGGTTTCTCCTATCTCGCCCGTCAATCGGTGCGCCAACGATTCGTCGTCTTCGTACTCAGAGAACCCAAGCGTGTCGAAAATTCCGATCCGTTTTGCAATCTCGCGATCACCCTTTATCTTCGAGTGCCTAATTAAGAAAACTCTTTTTGATTTTCCGATTGCGTAGCCAATCTCATAAACCACGTTAAGGTTTAGATAGGTGATGTCAGCAACAACGAAAGCTGATTCATCTATTTTTTCAATAATTGGTGAGATCAACGGTGTGCCCGCGATATCATTGAACTCCCATCGTTCGTACCTAACGTCTTGAGTTTTTGCCGTCACTTTCTTTATGGCGTTGCGCAAAATCTCCAGCAAAGACTGATCTTTGGACGGATAAGCAACGAAGGCAAGCTTGGTCATTTGTTACGCCGTTATGGTCGCGGGATTGTTCTTATCATCTCACATTAGATACGTCTTGGCCAAAGCGCGTAGGCAATCAGAAAGTGTTCGGCAGTCGAACGATTTTATTAGTTGTAGCTGTCGTCCGGCGCCTGGTTGTCCGAGCAATGTGGCTTGGCCGACTGCACACGGCCTACAATTTATCTTCTAAACCGTCAGTAAAACAAAAAGCCCGCTCATAAGAGCGAGCTTTTTTACCAACAACTTAACTACATCCCCCTCAAGAAACCCGCAGCGCCCCACTAGCAATCACCGGCCCAGTCGGCTGCCCCGTAACCGACCCACCTTCCGGCTCAACCGAAACCGCCAACGTAGCACTCGCAACCAACTGCGCCACGATCTTCGCCGGCAGCGCCATCGAAGCTGGCGCATCCGCCGGGAACACGCCCAGCGCAATCGGTTTCTCCCCATTAGGAATCAACCAAAGCTCCGTCGACCGCCCACTTGCCACTTGCGGATGCACTGCCGGCACCACGACCATATTCCCGCGCTGCAAATCGACCGTAGCCGTCCAGTGCGCAACGCCGTCGGTACGGGCGAGGGTAGCGACCAGATACCCGCTCGGCTGCGAAGAAGAACCAGAAGATCCAGAAGGAGCCGAAACCCCGCCAGACGGAGCCTCCCGCAACACCCCCAAATTCACCGCCAACAAAACCACCACCGCGACACTCGCCCCGACCCCCACCCAGCGCCACAAATCGAGCGAATTCCACCACCCACCACCCCGCGCAGGTTGGGCCACAGAAATCGGCGCACCCGGCAAAAATCCCAAATCACGCCGAATCCGCGTCCAAACCCGCTCAGGCGGTTCAACCGCAGCAAGCTCATCAGCCAGCGGCGCCAGCCGCACCAACCAGGCATCGAGCGTCGCCCGCAACACCGCATCGCGTCGAACATCACGCTCAAGCTGCCGGCGCGAGTCGGAATCAAGCACACCAAGCGCGTACTCAGCGCAGCGCAGGTCGTCGTCGGAGAAGGCAGGGGTATTCATCGCTCGAGGCACAGCTTCAGTTGCAGGAGACTGCGGCGGATCCAGCTTTTCATCGTGCCGAGCGGCACGCGCAGGCGTTCAGCCAGTTCGGCATAAGTCGCACCCGTAAAGAACGCTTCGCGGATCGCACCACGCTGCTGCGCTTCGAGCGCCTGCAGGCACTGCTCGAGCCGGCGGCGTGCCTCGCTCGATTCGGCCAGTTCGGCGGGAGTGGGGGAGTCATCTTCGATGGCGTCGGCCTGCTCGTCGTCGAGCGGGCTTTCGCGATGCTGGCGCAGGCGATCGATGCAGCGGTTGCGGGCCAGCGTGAGCAGCCAGGTCATGGCGCTGCCGCGCGTCGGGTCGAAGCTGTCGGCACGACGCCAGGCGCTGGTGTAGACCTCCTGCAGCAGATCCTCGGCCTCGCTGCGGTCATGCACCATCCGCGCGATCACGGCGAAAACGCGCGACGAACTGAGACGGTAAAGCGCCTCGAACGCCGGCTGGTCGCCCTGGGCGACACGTTGCAAAGCCTGGTTGAGCTGGGCGCGCCGCGCCTCGTCGGCATCGGGACTCTCGGTCATGTCGGGCGTGATCTTGACGCGCGGATTCGCTGCCGCGCTGCGTCGTGGCTGAAGTGTCACGAAATATAGCATCGGCGGTGCGCCGCCGTATATCGTGCCGCTCCAGCCTGCGTGTCTGATCGTCATGGTGGCGCGTCCGTCGTTACCGATACCTGTACATACGGACGAACCGGCACGCAGGATGCAGCCGATTGCGCAACCGGCGCGTCGCGAACCGTTGCCTGGCCGCATCGGCCGGCCTGTGGCGGCCCGCCGCTGCGCTATGATCACGCCTTTTACGCGCCCCGCCCGGCGCGGGCCGCGGGTTAGCCCCCGGTTTGAGCGGTTTCCCTGTTACTCCCCTGATTTCCAGATGACTCGACGAATGCCCGCGGCTGCGCTGCGGAAACTCCCGCGACCGCGCACGTTGCAGCGGCAACTCGGCCTCGGCTTGACCGTGATGGCGGCCCACGCCGTCGCCGCCCCGGCCGATGCGCCGGCCGCCGCGCCGGTGCCGGCCTCCGAAACGCGTACCGGCAAGGACGACGTTACCGCCACCCGCGTGCTGCCGGCGGTAGCCGTGTCGGGCCGGGCGGATACATCGTGGCGCGCACGCACGGCGTCAGTCACGGGCCGCGACGACGCGTCGATCCTCAACACGCCGGCCTCGGTCACGGTGGTGACAGCCGCGCAGATCGCCGACCAGCAAGCGAAGACGGTAGCCGACGTGCTGCGCAACGACGCCTCGGTCAACGCGGACTACACGCCGGTGGGCTATTACGGCAACTTCACGATCCGCGGCTTCCCGCTCGATCCGGCCAGCGCGCTGCGGCTGGACGGCCTCGCGCTGTCGGGCGAGCAGAACGTGCCGCTGGAAAACAAGGCGCGCGTGGAGATCCTGAAAGGGCTGGCGGCGATCGACAGCGGCGTGCTGTCGCCGGGCGGGGTGGTCAACTTCGTCAGCAAGCGGCCGGAGAACGTGTCGAGCGTGACGGCGGGCGTGGACAGCCGCGGCTCGACCTCGGCCTCGGTGGACCTGGGCCGCCGCTTCGGCCCGGACAATCAGTTCGGGTTCCGGATCAACGCGGCGAAGGAAAACATCCACTCGTACGTGGACGACGCGAACGGCCGCCGCACGTTCGGCTCGATCGCGGCGGACTGGAACATCACGCCGCGCGCGAGCCTGCAGGTCAACGCCGAATTCCAGCAGTGGATCCAGCGCTCGGTGTCGGGCTATCAACTGCTGGGCGGCACGGTGGTGCCGCCGGCGGCCTCCACCTCGAAGCTGCTCGGCGTGCAGCCGTGGGCCAAGCCGGTCACGACCGACGCGCTGAACCTCAACGCCCGCTTCGACTACGCGTTCGACAACGACTGGCGCGCCTACGTCACGGGCGGCCGCAGCCGCACGATGATCGACGACAACGTGGCGTTCGCCTACGGCTGCGGCTATTCGCCGAGCTGCGGCGCGGGCGGCACCTCGCCGTTCTTCTTCGCGTCGAACGGCGATTTCGACGTGTACGACTACCGCAGCCCCGGCGAATACCGCCGCAACGACGAAGTGCGCGCGGCCGTGTCGGGCAAGTTCACGACCGGCCCGCTGCGTCATGACGTGCTGTTCGGGGTGGGCGCATTGCATCGCGTGGTGCGGCTGTCGGATGCCGTCTACGACTACGTGGGCACCGACAATATCTACGGCCCCGATCAGGCGTTCGCGCCGTCGCCGAACGAGGCGAGCGTGTCGTATCCGCAGCTCGACGCGTGGCAGGTGTCGCTGTTCGCGTCCGACAAGATCAGCCTGGGCGATCACTGGCAGGTGCTGCTGGGCGGCCGTCAGGTGCTGCTGCGCCAGCGCGCCTGGACCAGCCAGGACGGCGACACCGCCCGCACCGATCGCACCAAGTTCCTGCCGCAACTGGCGCTGGTCTACAAGCCGGTCACGCCGCTGACGTTCTACGGCTCGTACAGCAAGGATCTGTCGCTCGGCGATCAGGCGCCGGTGCGCGCCAGCAATGCCTACGCGTTCCTGCCGCCGATCGAATCGAACGCCTATGAAGTGGGCGCGAAATACGACTGGGCCAACCGCCTGACGCTGACGGCGGCGGCGTTCACGATCAGCCGGCCGTTCCAGTTCGCGCAGCCTGACTCGTCGGACGCCGGTTACACGTTCGTGCAGCAGGGCCGCGAACGCCACGACGGCATCGAGCTGGGCGCGTCGGGCCAGGTAACCGAGCGGCTCGCGCTGAACGCGTCGCTGACGGCGATCCGCGCGCGCGCCTACGATTCGGGTTCGCCCGCCTACGAAGGCCATCAGGTGATCAACACGCCGCCGCTGCGCGCCACGCTGAACGCCGACTACGCGGTGCCGGGCCTGCCGGGCTTCCATTTGCTCGGCGGCCTCGAATACAGCGCCGGCCGCACGGCCAACGAGGAAGGCACGGCGCGCGTGCCGGGCTGGATCGTGGTGAACGCGGGCGCGCGCTACAGCACCAAGCTCGGCGGGCACCGCATCACGGCGCGGTTGTGGGTCGACAACCTGTTCAACCGCTATTACTGGCGCGATGCCGGCGAGCAGCAGGGCGACGCCTACCTGTTCCTCGGCGCGCCGCGCACGGCGCGGATGTCGGTCACGTACGACTTCTGAGCGCCGCGCGCCCCGGAGCCTCCCATGTCACCTCTCGAAATTGCCGGTGTGATCGTCAGTGCGCTGGCGATCTGGCTGACGGCGCGGCGCAACATGCTGTGCTGGCCGATCGGGCTGGCGTCGGTCGCGCTGTACGCGTGGATCTTCCTCGACGCCAAGCTGTATTCGGACATGCTGCTGCAAGGCGCATTCGCCGCGCTGCAACTGTTTGGCTGGTATCGCTGGCTGGTGCAGCGGCGCGCATCGGCCGGCCAGCCCGGCGAGGGCGAGCAGCCGGTGCTGCCCGAGCGCGACGTCGGCCTGCGCCGCCTCGCGCCGGGGCTGCTCGCGGCCGTGGTGCTCAGTGTGCTGCTGGGCAGCGCGATGGCGCACTGGACCGACGCCTCGCTGCCGTATGTCGATGCCACGCTGACGGCGTTCAGCCTCGTCGCCCAATACTGGACGGCGCGCCGCTATATCGCGTCGTGGCAGCTGTGGCTGGTGGTGGACGTGATCTACGTGGGCATGTTCGTCTACAAGGCGCTGTATCTGACGGCCGGGCTGTATGCGCTGTTCGTGGTGCTGGCCGCGATCGGCTGGCGCGATTGGGCGAGGGCGCTGGCGCGCGCGGATGCCGAAGCGGCTGCTGTGCGGCTGGAGGCGAGCCGATGAGGCGCGTCGCGGCCGGTCGGTCGTGCCAGCCGCTTGGGCCTGTTGGCTCGGCGCGGATGCGCGTGAGCGTCGATTTCCTCCGAGGCTTGGTCAATCCATCGGCCGACTTGACCTGCCGACGCAGCGAGGCCAGGCATGAGCGCTGATGTCCCCCGAGCCTCGGTCAACTCGATTGGCCAATTTGGCCTCCCGGCGCAGCGAGGCCAGGCATGAGCACCGATTGCCCCCGACGCTCGGTCAATTCCGCCGGCCGTCTTGGCCTCCCGGCGCAACAAGGCCGCACATGAACCCCGATTCCCCCCGCGACCCTTCCGAGGACGGCGCACCCGCGCCGCTCCAGTTCACTGTCGATGGCGAAACGGCCGAACGCGACTGGCCGTTGATCACGCGCGCCGAAGTGGCCGGGCTGCTGGCCGATTTCCCGCAAGCGCCGGAACTCGCGCGGCTGTCCTGGCACAGCCCGCGCCCGTTCTCGGCCGCCGTGCTGGCCAGCGCAGGCGACGGCGCGGAACTGTTCGTCAAGCGTCACCACGCGGCGATCCGCGACGTGGCCGGCTTGGAGGAAGAGCACCGCTTCATGGCGCACCTGCGCGCGCAAGGCGTGCCGGTGGCCGAGGTGCTGACCGACACGGCCGGCCGTACCGCCGTCGCGCGTGGCGACTGGACCTACGAGGTGCACCGCGTGTCGCCCGGCGTGGATACCTATCGCGGCGTGATGTCGTGGAAGCCGTTCTTTCACACGGCCCACGCGGCGGCGGCCGGGCGCATGCTGGCCACGCTGCATCGCGCGGCAGCCGCTTACGACGCGCCTGCGCGCGAGTTGCGGCCCCTGTTGACGAGCTTTCGCGTGTTGTCCTCGCCCGACCTGGGCGCGGCGCTCGACGCTTGGGTGCACGCGCAGCCGGGCCTGGCGCGCGCGCTCGACGGCCGCGATTGGCACGCCGACGTGATGCGCGAGATCGCGCCGTTTCATCGCGAACTCGTGCCGCTGCTCGACACGCTCGCGCCGTGCTGGACCCACGGCGACTGGCACGCCTCGAACCTGCTCTGGACCGGCGACGATCCCGCCGCCGAAGTGGTCAGCGTGCTCGATTTCGGCCTGAGCGACCGCACCTGCGCCGTGCTCGATCTCGCCACGGCGATCGAGCGCAACCTCGTCGATTGGCTGGCACCGGCGGAATCGCGCCGCATCGAGTTCGCGCAACTCGACGCGCTGCTCGACGGTTACGAATCGGTGCAGCCGCTCACGCGCGATGCCCACCGCGCGCTGATCGCGCTGCTGCCGATCGCGCATGCCGAGTTCGCGCTGTCGGAAGTGGAGTATTTCAACGGGATACTGTCGTCGCCGGTGGGCACCGAGGCGGCCTACGACGGCTACCTGATCGGCCATGCGCGCTGGTTCGCCGGGCCGGATGGCCAGCGGCTGCTGGACGCGCTGCGCGCGCGGATGCCGGCCGCCTGAGCGCAGCCCGCCGCGCGTCGGGCGTTATTGCGCGGGCGGTTTCGGTTGCGGCTGAGGCTGCGTGGCCTGTGCCGGGTTCCACACCACGGCGTTGTCCACCGCGTAGAAGCGGTACGTCACATGCGCCTGCTGCCATTGCTGCTGGAACTGCGCCAGCTCGGCCGAGGTGGAAATCGAACCGAACTTGCCGTCGCTCGTGAACACGAACGCGCGCGGCGGCGCGAGCAGCAGGAATTGCCGGTAGGCCAGCACCACCGGGGCCTTCTGGGCCGCCGGCACGGGCAGGGCGTTCAGGTCCGAGATCGCCGCGAAGCCGCTGCCGAGCGCGTGCCCGTCGGGCGAGAACTGGATGCCCACGCTCTTCATCGTGGCCTGCCAGGCGGCCACTTCCTTCCCATAACGGTCGGGCAGTTGCGCGACCCATTCGGCCGGATACGAAAACGCGAAATTCTCGGTGGCGGTGGCCACCGAGCGCACCACGCCGATCAGCCGGCCCTGTTCGTCGAACAGGCCGCCGCCGCTCGACCCGCTGGCCACCGGCGTGGACGACTGGATGATCGGCACCTGGCTCTCCGGCTCCTGGCGCAGCGAGGAGATCAGCCCGTCGGTCAGCGACAGCTCCAGCCCGCGCGGGCTCGAAATCACATACACGCGCTGCCCGACGCGCAGCGTGCTGATCGGCGCGATCGGCACCGGCTGGCGATCGATGCCGCCCGCCACGCGCAGCAGGCACATGTCGCGGCGATTGTCGGGGTCGCGCAGCACTTCGTCCACGTTGACGGTGTCGGGGCCATTGGTCAGCTTGATGTCGATGGCCTTCTCGACCACATGGCAGGCCGTGATGAAACGGCCCGGCGCGATCAATACCGCGCTGCCGATCATGAACTGGTTGTTTTCGGGTTGGGCCGCCTTGACCGTCCAGATCTTCGGCGAGACGGTGGCGAACACCTGTTCGGCGTGCGTCGCGCCCGGCTGCGGGGCGGCTTGGGAAGCTTGGGGCGCTTGGGAAGTTTGCGGCGGGGCGGGCTGCTGGGCGAGCGCGCCGGTGCCGATCCCGGCGAGCAGCCAGAGCGCATGACGCCAGGCCGCGGCGCTGTGTTTCCTGTCGATGCGCATGTGAGGTTCCTCGTGGAGCAACGATGCGGTGGCGATCCGTCAGGCAAGGCGCGGCGGGAAACACGGGCAGATCGGGCCACCGATTATAGTCGGTGGCGCCGTGGGGATGCGGAAGCGGGAAGGCAGTGAAAGGCGCGTGGCCTCAGCCGATCTCGGTAAAGCGCGCGCTGTCGAGCGGCAGCTTCAGGCGCGCCGCCATGCGCTCGAACGCGCGATCCCAGCCGGCCGACTGCGGCACATGGCGGTCGTAGATCTCGCCGAGCTTGCGGAACAGCGCCTCGCTCGGCATGCCGCCGTGCTGCTGGTAAGCCGCGTGCCATTCCTGGATGCAGGCCAGCGGCATGGCCACCGCCGCGTCGCGCACGAACGCGGCGCGATCGATGTCGCTCGCCATCGCCTGCGCGGTGAAGCGCAGCGTCTGGTACACCGATTCGCCCTCGTCGGTCAGGCGCTCGTGACGGTAAGAGGCCGGGTCGGCCGCGTGTTCGCGCGGGCCGCGCCGGGCGTGCGTGACCTCGTGGATGATGGTCAGCGCGGCCAGCGTCGCGTTCTCCATCATCTGCGTATTGAGCAGGATCGTGCCCACGCCGCGCTGCGGCTCGCGTTCGTATTTGACAGTGCCGCTGCGCGCGTCGTAATACGGCGCGGCGTTGCGGATGGTGCAGGACGTCTCCCGCGTCGGATGGAGGCTGAAGCCGGCCTGCCGCGCCCACTGCAGGCACTGCGCCACCATCGGCCAGCGCGCGGCCGCGCGCGAGCCGTCGTATTTCATCTCGTCGAAGGGCGGGCGGCGCGCCGGCGCCGTCGCGAGGCCGTGCGAGCGGACCAGCATCATCGTGCGCAGATGCGGGCTGGGCGGCGCAGAGGCGGCTCGGCTGGCCGAGGCAGGTTCCCCGGTCTCGTTCACGGAGGTGGACAGCACCGGGCGGGCCGTGATCCGGCGCGTCGCGCCGTTTCGGTCCGGGCCGGTGGCCGGCAGGTCCGCCAGCGGGCCGCCGGCCCGTGCGGTGGGGGTGCCCGGCGCGGGCGCAGGGCCGGCGTGCGGCGCGGCGTCCGCATGGGTGTCGTGATTCGCTTTGAGGTCCGATGTTCGCGAAATAGTGGCCATCGTCGTGTGCAATCCAGTGTTCGGCTGGCACCAGTTTGCGAGTGGCGTGCGGCGGCGTTCGCCGGAAATGCGAACCGGCATGGCCGTGAGCGAAGCGTGGCGGCATGAAATCGGCGCGATGCGATGCCACCGCGTCGTATTTGCCGACGAGGCGGCGAACCGGAAGCGAACCGGCAATTCCGACCGGTCCAGTCCACTTTGAACCCACACGCTGATCGAGCGCTCAGGTCAGCATGAAGTCTCGGATAGCGCCCGAGAATGCATTCCTCGCAGGTTGGAGAAATCACCTCACGGCCCGATGACTTTCTTCCCTGGTTAATAAGACAGTTATCCTCGATGACTTGCCTCAAAATACGAGATTGCGGAATAAGGTAAGCTCCGCTCGGCTGGAGGGGGGGCTTTGCAGTCCCGGTAAACGTATCGGGATAAATATCCCCTTCCCGGCAAAGAGCGACGATTCTACGGGACAAGTTTTTATTATTTGGAGTGTTGAGTGAAATTCAAGAATTTCTTAAAAGCATTTATCCTGGCATCGATATTTTCATCATCGGTATCGTGGGCCATCACCACCACCCCATCGGGATCCTTCATACTCAGCAAAAACAACAATTCAAGCATTGATTTCACCTTCAATATTCAGAGCGACCCGGGCAACAAAAGCTATGTCTTTTGGGCTCAGCAATTTGCGTTCGAAGGCGGATCAGATGGATATCTTGGTTTGCAACGGAGCGGAGCAACCAAGAAAATTATCTTTTCCATCTGGGACACGAAGTCATCGGTTGCCTTGATGCAAGGCGCCGTTGCGGAGCCATTCGACGGCGAGGGAATCGGACAGCATGTGATCGCTCCTTTCGACTGGCAGCTGGGGCACACGTACCGGTTCCGGCTTGAAAATGCCGGAGGAACCGGGCCTTGGTGGGAAGTATCGATTACTGATCTGGAGACCAACGATCACTGGGATCTCGGCAAGATTCAGGCTCAAGCAGGGTGGGGCAATTTGGCGGCGTATGTTTCGACGTTTACCGAGGTGTACGTCAATGGTGAAAGTTGCGAACGGATTCCGTATGCACGCGCGGCATTCGGCTTTCCAACCTCGGATAACGGAGTCGGGAGAGTTGCTCAGTTGGAGGCCGAGACCTACGGTAGTTTTTCCAACCCGTGTTCATTGCAGCAAGTCGCTGGCGCAAAAGACGGCGTGAACGTCGGCACGCGCTCCGACGTAGTCGGGCTGAACCTGGTGCATCAGATTGGCCTGAGCAACGGCCCGCAGCATTGGGGTGACTACGACCGACAAGGAAAAATCGGTTCGATCTTCAAGTATCAAAACCCCTATTCACATAAAACCGAATACTTCAAGCTCAAGGCATTGGGTAGTGACAATCGATACTTCTACTTTCCGACAAACGAGACGGATAACACCTACTGGCAATACCTGGGTACAACCGAACCTTCCTATAACTGACCTGTATTTCGCACTTGGGGCAAAACCAATAAGTAGGGGGATCGGAAATACCTCCGTGTGAGCGGGTCGAATCGGAGCCTTCGATCGACTACTTGGCCGCTGATAGCTCAGCCATCGGCGGCCAAACGCTCAGGCTAACCTGACGAGGCTGGCCGCCTGCGCCGTGGGCAGCCACAGCGCGAGCCGCGCATGCAGCTCGCTCTCGCTCAGGCCGGTACGGCGCGCCGCGGCGCGCACGCAATCGGCCAGCGTGCCGGGCCGCCGCGCCACGCGCCGCAGCGCGAAGAACTGCCAGTCGGCCAGCGGCTCCATCGACACGCGGAACCGGTGGCGGCGGATCGCGACATGGTTCGCCTGCCGCGCGGGCGGCTCGTCCGGTCGCTGGCCGCGCAGCCAGGGGCGGATGCCGTCGGCCGCGTGGCGCAACGTCAGCAGCCGCGTGGTGGCGGGCAGGGCGACCGTGCACGACGCGCCGGTCAGCAACGGCAGCACGTCCATCGCCACCGCGCCGCGCACTGGGTTGTCGATTCCGGCCGCGCGGCCCGATTCGGCGATCGCGCGTTCGAGCCGCGCCAGGTCGAGCGGAAACGACTGCGACGCGGGCCGGCCCGCGCCACCGCCCGTGCGCCGTTGCGAGCCGAGCAGGAACGCCGGAAACGCCGCGCCGAGCGCATGCAGCGTGGGCGAGCGCGACGGATGCCGATGCAGATACGCCCGCGCGAAAAAGCGGAACAGCGTCGGGCCGAGCAGGCGCAACAGCGCCGGATATTCCGCTTCGAGGCAGCCGATCAAGCGCAGCCAGTAACCGTCCGCGTACACGGCGAGCCGCGTGAGCGGATCGACGCCGCCCGGCACCGCGATCACGGCCGCGATGCCCGCACCTTCGTGCTGCGCGGCCTGCGCCAGCCCGGCGTCGAGGCCGCCCGGGTGCGTGGTGGCCATCTGCATCCAGCGCTGGATCGCCGCCATCGACATCGCGTCATTCATCGATCAGCTCCGGCGCGGGGAAATGCAACGGCGTGGAGAGCGCTGCCTCGGGCAGCGCGGCTTGCCCGGCCGGCAGGTCGGCATCGCCCAGGCGCTCGCCGGCCGCCACGCGGCGCGCCTTGTCGAGCTCGGCCAGCAACGTGTCGTAGTCGGGCAGGTTGGCGTCCCATTCGAGCAGCGTGGAGACGCCGCCCGTCAGCCGCTGCGCCAGTGCGTACAAATCCCACACCGGCCCGGGCACCGGCTGATCGTGCGTGTCGATCAGCATGTCGCCGTGTTGGATATGGCCGGCCAGATGGATCTGCACGATCTGGTCGTGCGGCAGCGCGTACAGGTAGGCCACCGGGTCGAAGCGATGATTGACCGCGCTGACATACACGTTGTTGACGTCGAGCAGCAGCCCGCAGCCGGTGCGCCGTGCCAGCCGCGCGAGGAAATCGCATTCGGGCATCGTGGACGCGCGGAACTGCACGTAGCTCGACGGGTTCTCCAGCACGAGCGGGCGGCCCAGCCATTGCTGCACGGCATCCACGCGCGCGCTCACGTGATCGAGCGACGCGTCGGTCAGCGGCATCGGCAGCAGGTCGTGCGAGTTGTGCGAACCGAGGCCGGTCCAGCACAGATGATCGGACACCCACACCGCGCGCACGTCGTCCATCAGGCGGCGCAGTCGGCTCAGGTAGCCGAGGTCGAGCGGCGTATCCGAACCGATCGACAGCGACACCCCATGCATGACGATCGGCACCTCGGCGGCGATCCGGTCGAGCATCGCGCGCTGATGGCCGGCATCCTCGAAATAGTTCTCCGAAATGATTTCGAACCAGCCCACGCGCGCGCCGCCGGCGAGGATCGCCGGCAGGTGCTGCGGCCGCAGGCCGACCCCGAAGCCCAGGTCGGGCAGGCCCAGGCGCGGGGCGCGTTTCGATCCCGGCCCCGGTGCGAAGGCCGGCGCCACGCCGGCCCCCGGGGGCCACGCCCCCGGGCCGGCGCCGTCGGCATCGACGGTCAAGCTCATGCGTGGTGCTCCGATCAGGTCGACGGCGGCAGCGCGATGCGCAGCGTGGTGGCCGTCGGCTTGGCCGGGGCCGTCTGCTGGCGATGCGCCCAGACCTTCTCCAGCGCGCCCCAGGCGATGTCGTACACCGAATCGCCCTTCGCGAACGCGAGCGTTTCGAACGACGTGCCGTCCGGCGTCGTCAGCGGCACCATCTTGCCTTCGGCGTCGTAGTCGTACAGCTTCATGGTGCTGCTGGTGGGGTAGAGCTGCGAGGCCGAGATCGGCACCGCGCAACCGCCGAAGCTCTTGCAGAGGTTGTCGGCCGGTGCGCTGTACAGCGTCGGCGCGCCGCAACCGCCACCGATCTTCGCGGCGGATTGCGTGCTCGACGATTGCGAGCAGTTGCCGCCGCCCGTGACCGGCTGCACGAAGCCGCAGCCGCCTTGCGTCGCGCACAGGTTCGAGCCCTTGCAGCTGTGATACACGGCATGCGCGGCGCAATCGCCGCCGGTGGCGTCGAGCGACAGCGACTGGCAGGCGTGCATCGTGTCCGAGCGGCCGGCCGCTTGAGGCGCGTTCGGCGCGCGCAGCGTCGGCGCTTCGCCGTACACGGCCCAGTAAAGCGCCATGCGGTCGCCCGAACCCACCATCGACGGGAACGGGAATGCCACCGCCGCGTCCTCCCACGAATCGCTCAACACAGTGGTGATGCCGGCCAGCGCACCCTTCACCACGTTGTCGAGTTCGGCGCGCGGCGTGCCGAGCTTGAGATCGTTCAGCGCGGCGGCCACATCGGCCGGCTTCGGGATGCTCGGGTTCGCGCCGGCCTCGCTCCAGCTCGGCGTGGTCAGCAACGCGGCGGTCCACTCGTGGCCGCTGGCGTGCCAGTGCGTCCAGGTTTCGAGGTGCTGCACGTAGGCGGCGATCTGCTCGAAACGCTCGTGGTGGTCGAAGCCGCCGTTGTCGGCGCGGGCCGTGGCGTCGTCGCTTTGCGAGGCTTGCTCGCCCGTATCCGTATAGCTCGGGTAATCCTGTTCGAGCGCTTCCTTGCTCGGCTGGAAGCGCGGCAGCACGCTCTTGAGCGTCAGCAGGTTCGACGCGTCGTTCAGGCGCGCGGTGTCCTGCACCATCGCCACGAAGGTGTTGACCGTCGGCCAGTCGATGCCGCCTTCGCCCTGGTCGCAGATCGCCCACATCATGCCGATCGCCTGCAGGTGCGCCTGGGCCGGCTGGGTGGTGGTCAGCATCGGCGTGACGCCCGGGTATTCGGCCATCGGGTGCTTGTCCGGCGTGGTGCTGTTGAACAGGTCGCGCTGGCCGATCGGCTGATCCGAGCCTTCGGTGCGCACCAGCATCTTCTCGAACAGCGTGACGTTGTCGGTGTAGCGGATCGTCGTGTATTGCAGCAGGCAGTAGTACATCCAGCCGATCGTGCCGAACAGCGGCAGGTCGGTTTCGGTCTTCTGCGCCGTCCAGTTGGCGAACGGCACGGTCGGGAAGTACTTGCCGTGCGCGTCGGGGTTGATCTTCTCGAGCGCCGTGTCGTGGTTCTGCTCGATGATCTCGAACAGCGTGACCTGGTCGGCCGTCAGCGCGGCCAGGTCCACCTTCAGCTTGCGGCCCGGCACGCCTTCGTTGATGTCGGTCAGATCGAGGATGTGCGGGATGACCGTCTTGTCCGGGCCGTAGCAGGTCCAGTTGTATTCGGCGTCCTGCAGCGCGGCGCTGTTGAAGTTCGGCTTGACGCCGAGCGCGGCCGAGAGGTTCGCGGCTATCTGCAGATGCAGCATCTCGTCGATGAAGACCGAGAACACCAGGTTGTAGGCCTTCTGGTTGGCGACGGCGGTATCGGTGTCGGGGCCGGCCGGAATCTGGCCGATCGAGCGGCCCGGCCAGACGCGGCCCTGGTAGTAATCGATGCCCTTCGAGTTGATCGCGTGCGTGCCCTGGATCGACTTCATCGCGCACATGTAGAGCGGGATGGTGAACAGTTCGACGTTCACCGCGGCTTGCAGCAGCGCGGTCAGCGCGGCCTTGTCGGCGTCGAGCTGGTCGAGCGGCTGGCCGACGATCTGGGAGGGGTGATCGGGAATCAGGCCCGAAGCGGAGTGTGCCGTGGTCATTGCCTACCTCTGTGGGAATTTTCCGCGTTAACCCTTGAATGGCAACGTCGGATTGCTTTTATAAAGGCCGGTTTGCTGCGTGGATGAAGACATCCGTGTTACCTCGCGCAGCGGGGGATTTTCAATTCGTATGGCCCCGTGAATTGAAACACCCGAACATGACTGCCGTGTTACTCCATTCGCATACCGCGCGATGGCGCAAGCCTACACCGCCAAAAAGGCGCGTCACAAGCGATTTTCATGACAACGTCATTTTGTGATGGCGAAAGATAATCGCATGGCGCCTATTTATTTTAATGAATGGCCGCCGCTGAATTTTCCATTGCTGCCATTATTTTTATTGTGCGCAGCGAGAATTGATCGCACGAAAACGTTTGGCATTGAAGGGCGCCAACACAAGTTCGCCGGGCAATCGAATTTTATTTGGGGCGGCGTGGTTGTCGTTCGCAAGGGGGAACATGGCGATCGGCGCGTTGCGAGTGCGGCAAGCTCGGGTTTCGGCTTGCCGCACCGGGAAAGCCGGCCGCTCAAGCCTTGCGGATCACGGCTTCGTCCTTCGCCTGCATCGGCACGATCGTGCTGTAGTACGGCCAGATGTACGGGCCGCCCGCCCCCTGATTCAGGTCCTGATGAATCGACGTATAACCCTCGATCGCCGGCGGCGACGAGCTGTCGATTACAAGCAGCGTGATCGCGGTAATCGGCTTTTTGTTCGGCTCGTTGGTCTTCCACGTCATGTAGATGAATTTCCCGCCCGCGCCGGCCTTCAGGTCTTGTGGGTTCCATTCCCAGCCCGACGGCGGATTGGACTGCGCCTGGTCGTAGGCCACGAAATTCAGCGACGTGACCGGATTGCTGTCGCCGGTTTGATAGCCGATATAGATATATTCGCCGCCCACGCCGGTATTCGTATCGGTGGTAATGAAATCCCACGGGCGTTGGTACTGCGGGCCCGGGTTCTTGCCGGCTTGCGTCGTCAGAGCGTTAATCGGACTGGTCATTTTTTCACCCCTCTCAAGGTTTAAGTTGAGAAGTTAGTATATTAAAGGCATTGGAATTATCAATTGGGAGTCTTTTCGTTTTAATTGGCTGTCCCGGTATCGCAGGACGCGACGTAATTCAAAATCGAAAACGGATTATGGCTGATGCTGAAACCGTTGATTTTGTCATTCACGTTATCGATTCGCCGGTTAGGTTTCCGGCATTGATTAATGGCACAGCGCCGTCGAACTCAAGCGCAACGCTTCCGCGATATCGCCGGGCCGCGCCGGCAACGGGCCATACGCATCGGAGAACGCCTCCCCGCCGAAGCCGGGCGAGGGCGCGGAATCGGCATGCAGCGTCAGCGTGCCGGCCAGCAGCGCGAGCGCCACACCCGCCATCGGCAACCAGCGCGCGGCGCGATGCGTGCGATGTGCGTTGCCGTGTTCGTCGTCATGTCGATGCCGCATTGTCCCGGGTTCGCAAGATGAAGTGGAATTGCCTCGCGCGAGCGTCGCGAATCGACGCGATGGCGTCGCATGGCACGCTTGAACGGCATGCGAAACCCCCTGCACGGAGCCGCCCGATTCTAGTCACCCAGGCCCCGCTACCCCAACCAACGAGCGGCACTAAGCTTAGCGCTGCCCCCGGATGTCAATAGCTGAAATGGTGCTTTGACAGCCGATTCGCGGCGCTTCTAGCATTCGGCTTTTCCGAACCATTCGGAATCCTCCCTATCATCGTTCCCCGGGGACTCGCCATGCACCGCCCATCCTCCGCTCTCCGCGCCACGACCTTCCTCAAACGCGTGCTGTCGCGCCGCACGCCGCTCGCGCTGGCCGTCACGGCCACGCTCGGCGCGGCGGCGGCCGTGACCGCGTTCGCGGCATCCGGCCCGGCCGAGCCGAAAGCGGCGCTGACCTCCATCACGCTGCAACTCGACCCGATCACCGCGATCGCGCAGGACAAGGGCTTCCTGAAGGCCGAATACGCGAAGATCGGCGTCAAGCAGGTCACGCTGGTGGCGCCCGGCACCGCGCAGATGATCGGCGCGGAAGCGGCGCAATTGAATGGCGGCGGCATCGCCGTTGCGCAGCGGATGATCTATCCGGCCGTGGTGCACCGCGCCAACGGGCTGGACGCAGTGATCGTGTGGGAATCGCAGCCGTCGGACAAGTTCCGCACGCCGATCCTCGCGCGCGCCGACAACGACAAGATCAACGGCATCAAGGATCTCGACGGCAAGAAGTTCGCCAGCAGCCGCGTGAGCTGCTACTGGACGGCGCCATTCGAGGCGCTGACCAAGGCCGGCCTGCCGCTCGACAGCCGCACCTCGCACGGCCGTATCCGCTACCAGTCGATCGATTCGACCACGGTGGTCACGGCGGCGCTGCTGAGTGGCGCGATCGACGCCACGGCCATGCACCTCGGCACCTCGAACGCCGCCGCGCTGTATCTGGCGCATCAGGTCAAGGTGGTGGGCCGCTCGCCCGATCACGGCGAATACGTGGACGGCGCGGGCCGCGTGTCGTACTTCGCGATGCGCTCGTTCGCCGATCAATACCCGCAGGCGATCCGCGCGTTCCTGAGCGCGATGCAGCAGGCCCGCAGCTGGGCGCTCGCGCATCCCGACGACGCCGCGCAGATCGTCGCGCGCGACACGCGCGTGCCGGTGGATATCGCGCGCTTCCAGATCACCGATCCGTCCGAGTTCTTCTTCATGGCGGGCGAGCCGGATGCGAAGAACGTGCGCTCGACCATCAAGCGCTTCCAGGCCTGGTACGTGGAGCACGGCGACGACATCCTGACCGAACGCCATCTGAGCGACCCGCAGATCGACGCGCTCGTCGACGACCGCTTCTTCGCGGGCGGCCAATACTCGATCTACCAGTGAGCGAGCCGGCTCGCCACGCGGAGAACACCATGGCAAATGCGGCGACGCGGCAGCAGGCGCGCGCGGGGCTGGGCGGGCCGGTGCGGCGCGATTCGCATCGGGCGGCCGGCGACCATCACGGCAAGCACGATCAGCACGATGCGCCGGACGACGCCAGCACGCCCGCCGCCCGGCAATCCGAACCCCGCACCCAACCGGGCCGCGACCGCCTCACGCTGGCGCGCCTGGGCTGGCTGGCCTGGCCGTGGATCCTGCCGGTGCTGATCGTCGGCTTGTGGAGCATCGCGAGCACCCGCCACTGGATTCCGGCCGTGTTCCTGCCCACGCCATGGCGCACCGCCACCTCGTTCTGGGACATGCTGGTGCGCGATTCGTATCTGCACGATTTCGGCGTCAGCGTCTCGCTGGTGCTGCAATCGTTCGTGTACGGCGCGGCGGCCGCGATCGCGCTCGGCTTCACGGCCGGGCTGGTCCGGCCCGTCGAACGCTTCTTCGGGCCGACGCTCGACACGATCCGGCATATCCCCGGCATCGCCTGGTTTCCGCTGATCGTGCTGTGGCTCGGCGTAGGCGCGCCGGCCAAGACCCTGGTGATCGCCAAGACGGTGTTCTTCCCGGTGTTCCTCAATACGCTGCAGGGCATCCGCAACGCCGATGCGCGCCATATCGAACTGGGCCGCGTGCTGACGCTGACGCGCCTGCAGATGCTGCGCTACATCCTGATTCCGTCGGCGCTGCCGACCATCATGGTCAGCCTGCGCTACAGCGCGGGCCTCGCATGGGCGATGGTGGTGGTGGCCGAGGGGCTGGCCGGGCAGCAGGGCATCGGCTTCCTGATCTTCCGCGCGCAATCGCTGCTGATGACCGACCAGTTGCTGGTGTGCATGGTGACGATCGGCGTGGTGGGCTTCCTGATCGATCGCGGCATGTACGCGGTGCAGCGTCATGCGCTGCGCTGGAAGGCGTCCGCGTCGCCCGGCGCGCAATAAATCAACCCGAACGGAGCACCCAGCCATGCCGGTTGCCACCCTCGGCCGCGCCGCGCGGCCGCCCGAGGCGGGCGAGCCCGCCCATCATCCGCTGCACATTCGCGGCCTGACCAAGCGCTTCACGTCGCAGGGCCGCACCCGCACCGTGCTCGACGGCATCGAACTCGACGTCGCGCCCGGCGAATTCGTCAGCGTGGTCGGCCCGAGCGGTTGCGGGAAATCGACGCTGCTGCGCGTGCTGGCCGGCCTCGACGACGATTACGACGGCAGCTTGCGGCTCGGCGCGGCCGAAGTGCGTGGGCCGAGCCTGTCGCGCGGCATCGTGTTCCAGGATCACCGGTTGCTGCCGTGGCTCACGCTGGAGCAGAACGTGGCGCTGGCGATGAAGAACGTGGATCTCGACGACGCCACCAAGCGCGAGCGCGTGCGCGCCCATCTCGAACTGGTGGGCCTGGACGGCAGCCGCGACGCGTGGCCGGGCGAACTGTCGGGCGGCATGGCGCAGCGCGGCGCGATCGCCCGCGCGCTGGTCACCGCGCCGGACGTGCTGCTGCTCGACGAGCCGCTCAGCGCGCTCGATGCGCTGACGCGCGCGCGGCTGCAGGACGCGCTGCTGGAGATCTGGCAGCGGCAGCGCGTGACGATGGTGCTGGTCACGCACGATATCGAGGAAGCGCTGTACCTGAGCCAGCGGATCGTCGTGCTGTCGGCCAACCCGGGGCGCGTCGAGCGGATCGTGGACGTGCCGATCGATTACCCGCGCGACCGCGCGAGCTATGCGTTCGCCGACATGCGGCGCGAGGTGGGGGCGGCGATCGCAGCGTAAATCGAGGCGCAAGCACGCCTTGTCGGCAGAAAAATGACAAAACGGTAATGAACACGTCAGCGTGACGGGGTCATGACACGGTGAGAATGCCTTATCGGCCGCGTGGGCCATCGACACGACAGCGCATGACGCGCTCGGCCGGCTCGCCCTTCGTGGGCGGACAAGGAGCTTCCGATGCGATTCCCGATCCGGGCGGCCAAGGCCGCTGTCATGCTGCTGGCCGCCTTCGCCGGCCTGTATTCCCAAGCGAGCCATGCGCAACTGACGCGCGCCCAGGTGCGCGCCGACCTCGTGCGCGTCGAACAGGCGGGCTTCGATCCACTCGGCGAGACGCTCGATTTCCCGGCCGACATCCAGGCCGCCGAGGCGAAGCTGGCGGCGTCCGATGCGGCATCACCTGGCGCCGCCACGCCGCTGGCGGTCGCGAGCCGGGCCGATGCCGTCGTCATCGGTGCGAGCGCGGGCGCGGCAGCGCCGCAATCGCATTGACCCGGCGGCACGGCATGGCGCATTCACCGCTTTCCCGGCGTTCCCGCTTCCCGTTCAAGGCTGTCGGCCTGACGCTGGCCGCCGTTGCGGCCACCGCCGCGGCCGGCGCGCTCGGGGTGATCTATTCCGGTTGGTACGACGTTTCCGCGATCCCGCCGCACGATCCGATCGTGGCCTGGGCGCTGCACTCCACCTACGAGAACTCGCTGCATCGGCACGCGCGGGGCATCGTCGCGCCGCCCGACCTGATGAGCGACGCCAACATCGCGGCCGGCGCGCGGCGCTACGCGGCCACCTGCGTGGCCTGCCACGGCGCGCCGGGCGAACCGCCCGGGCCGATCGCGCGCGGCATCCTGCCTGGCGCGCCGTTGTTGCTCGACGCGAAGCGCCGCAACACGCCGCCGCTGATGTTCTGGACCATCCGCAACGGCGTGCGCATGACGGCCATGCCGGCGTTCGGCAAGACGTTCAGCGATCAGGACATCTGGCAACTCGCGGCGTTCCTCAAGCACGCGCGTGGCATGTCGGCCGCCGATTACGCCCGGTTGAGCGCCGCGCCGGGCCGGTAGCGCATCGCTTTCAATTCAGTTCGTTGTCCGTTCGATTTCGCTTTCTTTCTGATACATTGCGTGTCGCGCCGCCCGGCTCGTTCATGACAAACCGCGTGGCGCGCATAACGACATCACACTGAGAGAACAACCATGTTGCGAAATCGAATCGGGCGAGCCTCGGCGGGGGCCGTGCTGGCCGCGTCGTGCATGCTGGCGGCCAGCGCCGCCCAGGCCGCCGGGCTGGACATCCACGATGCGCGCCTGCAGGACCTGTATGCGCGCTACGCACAGGCCGACTACGAGGTCGACGACCTGCCGGAATTCGGCGACGGCAAGCACGTGCGCTTCGACGGCGTGGTCGTCGAACACGCGGAAGGCCTCGACGGCGGCAATATCTTCGTGGCCGGCGATCCGGCCAAGCCCACGGAAGCCGTCGCGCGCCTCGGCGCATTCGACGACGCCACCGACGCGCAGATGAAGGCGCTGCCGGTCGGCAAGCGCTTCAAGGCGATCTGCGTGCTGCAAGCCACCTCCGGCACGCACTACCTCGCGCTGACCGACTGCGTGGTGAAATCATGAGCGGCGCGTTCCGATTCCGCCTCGCGGGCGCCGCGACTGCGCTGTCGATGCTGCTGGCGATGCCGGCCAGCCATGCCGCCTCAGCCGTTCCCTCGGCCTCGCTCGATTCCCGCGCACTGCTCGACAAGATCGTGCAGTGCCGCGCCTCCTACGACGAACTGGCCGAATTCAACGATCGCGTCGATCAGCACCGCGTGAAGCTGCGCGAAGCTAAGGCGCAGGATCTTGCGCCGGGGCCGGCGTGGACCGTCACGCCGCCGCTCACGACGCTCGGCGTCAAGAGCAGCACGGTGGTGCTGAACAGCCGCAGCACGGTGCTGCTGATCGTGCCGTCGGCGCATCCGTATAACGACGTGCTCGCGCTCGTACCGGGCAACGGGATGGAGGTCGAGCTGAAGATGGGCACGGATGCGATCGTCCGCAAGGACATCGACGACCGCGCCCTGCGCGCGTTCACGGTGGACACGACGCATTACGCGGCCGGTTGCGTGTATGACGAACGCAAGATGCTGCTGGCCCGCGCCGCGCGCTACAACGCCTCGCCGGAACGGCAGGCCGAGAAGAAGGCGCTCGAACGGGCGCTCGATCAGTAAGCGGTTGGGCGGCTCGGAGCCGGCGCCGCGCCCGCATGGGTGCGGCGCCGGTTTCCGTTTCAGGGCCGCGCGATCTCGCGGGCCAAGCGCACCACCGTCACGCCGGGCGCGTCCTTCGGCGCACGCGGCCCCGCGTCAGAACTTGTGCCGAATGCCCGTCACGGCCAGGAACTGCGACGCGCCGCTCGATGCGCCACTGGTGCCTTCGATCTGCGCCACCGCGTTGCTGGCGTGCTGGTAGAGCAGGTCGATATAGATGTCGGTGCGTTTCGACAGGAAATACTGGAGCGCCGTGTTGGTCTGCCAGTAGTGCCACGAGCCGACCGCGCCGTTGGTCGACACGTTCGTATACGTCTCGCCCACGGCCGCGTGCAGTGCCGGCGTGATCGCGTAGCGCAGGCTGGCCTCGGCGTTCTGGTAGGTCTGGTGCTGGCTGGCCGGCGTCAGTTCGAAACGGGTATTGGTGTACATCAGCCCGAGCGTCGCGCGCCCCATCTCGTACAGCCCGCCCAAGCCCCAGATGCGCTGGTTCGTGATGCCCTTCAGGAACGTGAAGTAGTTGTCGGACGGAATCGCGCCGGTGGTGTCGGTAGCCGGATGGTCGAGCACCACGTAGGCCGCGCCGAGCCGCCACGGGCCGCCCGTCCAGTTCGCGCCCACGCTGTACGAGCGGTTGGTCGCGAACGAGGCCGCGTTGCCCGACAGCGCGTACATCGTGTTGACCTGCAGCCCGTAAATCGTCGGCGTGACGTACTTGATCGAATTGTCGGTGCGAAACGAGTTGTTGATGTCGTCGGTGTCGAACGGGTGGGTGGCGTACTGCACCATATCGGTGGCCATCTGCAGCGGTTCGAGCGAATCCTGCGACGCGTTGTACTGGCGGCCCAGCGTGATCGTGCCGTAGCGCGCCGTGGCGATCCCCACCCAGGCCTGCCGCCCGAACATGCGGCCGTTCGCGCTGGCCACGCCGGTCTGCAGGTTGAAACCGTTCTCCAGCCGGAAGATCGCGCGGTTGCCGCCGCCCAGATCCTCGCTGCCGAGAAAGCCCCAGCGCGAGCCTTGCTCGCTGCCCGCCGTGGCCTGGTAGTTGGCGTGGCCGCCCTGGTTGCTCGTGTAGGTGAAGCCGCCGTCCACGATGCCGTACAGCGTGACGCTCGATTGCGCCTGCGCCGCGCCGGCCGCCAGGCCGAGCCCGAGGCCGCCGGCCGCGATGCGGATGGCCCGCAACGATGCTGTTTTCATGATGTTTTCCCCTGTTTCAAGCACTACGGTTGACGTTGTTGACTACTCTGTACTGCGAACTAAAGACGAGCCGATCCGCCCCATGGCGCCGCGTCGTGCGCGGCGTGGGGTGGCGAATCAGGCGGGAAGGCCCGGCAGCCCGGGCCGGTTCAGGCGGTGTGCGGCGGCAGCGCGAGCGCGTCGAGTTGCGCGGTGTCCACGATCGGCAGCACGAGCTGCGACGGGGTGCCCGCACCGAGCCACACGCGGTTGACGGCCACGCGCGGCGCGCGGGCCAGCGCGGGGGCTTCGCCGCTGTTCGGGTTCACGTCGAAGTGCGGGAAGTTGCTGCTGGAGATGTCGATGCGGATGCGGTGGCCGCGCGCGAAACGGTTCGCGGTGGCGAACGGCTCGATCGCAATCTCGTACACACGGCCGGCTTCGAGCAGCTCGGGCGCTTCCCACGACGCATGGAAGCGGCAGCGGAAAATGCCGTCGGTCAGGTTCATCGCATAGCCGTCCGGGTAATCGGCGTTGGGCGGGCACACGTCGATCAGCTTGGCCGTGAAATCGGTGTCGGGCGCGTCGCTCGATACCCACAGCCGCACGCGGATCGGGCCGGCCACCGCCACGTCGTGTTCAAGCGGCGGCGTCTGGAACACCAGCACGTCGGGCCGCGCGGCGAGCGGCCGGCCCGGCGCCTGCACGCCGAAGAAGCCGGGCAGCTCGCGCTGGTCGAACGCGCCGCCCTCGAACACCGGCGCGCCCGAGGTCAGCGCACCGCCGATGGTGGGCACCGGGCGCGCGGGGTCGAACGCGTAGGCGATCGAGGTTTGCGCGTCGTCGGCTGCGGCCGGATCGCGGGTAAGGGAGCCGTCGGCGCGCAGGTGAAACGGCACCGCTTGCGTGCCGGGCAGCGGCCATGACGGCGCACCGATCCAGCGCCCGCCGTGCGACATGCGGCCGTCGGCGTTGCGGCGGCCGCTGCCGCCGCCCATCACGAAGATGCGGGCCACCGGCTCGACGGCGCGCGGCGCGTCCGCCGGCTTGAGCCAGCGGTCGAACCAGCGCGCGCGCATCGCGAGCCAATCCTCGGCCAGCTCGCCTTCGATCGCCGCATGCTCGCCGAAATCGACGTCGCCGCTGTAGCGCACGTTGCGGTCGCCGTGCAGCCACGGCCCCATGATCAGATACGCGGGCGCCTCGGGCACATCCGACAGCGCCGCGAAATTCGCCAGCGTGCTCTGCACGTAGGCGTCGTACCAGCTCGACATCCAGATCGCCGGCACGCGCCGCATCGCGCCGTAGAAATGCTCGGCGCAGATGCCGGGCTGGCGCCAGTAGTCGTCATAGGCGTCGCGCGTCCATTGCTCGAACAGGTAATGCTCGTAGTCCGGCACGCTGGCCAGCGGCGAATGGCCGGGCCGCCAGGGCATGCGCGCGAACCAGTCGCGCAGGTCGTGCCCGGCCAGCGCCGCAGCCACCAGCGGATCGGCCTCGGCGGCCGGGCTGTTGCGCGCGCGGTTGAACGCCCAGGTGGCCTGCTTCAGCTCGAACGCGCCGCCCTGGCGGATGCCGCAGTGGTAGCCGTTCGCGAAGCCGCCCGAATCGAGCACCATGCAGGCCAGCGCGGGCGGGTTCAGGCAGGCGGCGGCCAGTTGCGTGTGCGCCGCGTACGACAGGCCCATCGTGCCGACCCGCCCGTCGGACCAGGGCTGCTCGGCGATCCAGGCCATCGTGTCGAAGCCGTCGGGGCCTTCCGCGATGTATTTCTCGAACGCGCCTTCGGAGCCGTAGCGGCCCCGGCAATCCTGCATCACCACCGCATAACCGCGCGCCGCGAAATAGCGCGCCACGTCGGCGCGGTTCATCGGCGGCGCGCCGTGGTGGATCTCCGAGCGCGACAGGTCGGTCTTGCCGTACGGCGTGCGTTCGAGAATGGCCGGCAGCGGCGCGTCGATGCCCACCCGGTAGCCGGGCGGCAGGTACACGTCGGTGGCGAGGCGCACGCCGTCGCGCATCGGCACCATCAGGTCGGCCAGCCCGGCCGCCGGCGAGGCGGCAACATCGGGGAAAGCGGCGGTCGGCGAAGCGGAAAACGTCATGGTCGGGTCTCTACGTAGAGCAGGGAAGTGCGTTCGGCCTGGTTCGGATGAAAGATCACGCCGCCGCGCGCCGCCCAGTAATCGACGGGGAAATAGAGCGGCACGATCGCGTAATCGCGGAAGGCGACATCGGCCGCGTCGGCCAGCAATTGGCGGCGCGCGGTGGTGTCGAAGGTTTGCGAGGCCTGTTGCAGCAGCGCGTCCACGCGCGGGTTCGAATAACGCGTGCGGTTGAACGCGCCGGTGCCGGCCGCCGTTGAATGGGTGGCGATCACGTTGGTCAGCGCGATCGCCGAATCGCTGGTGCTGTTGCCGAAGCTGAACACGAACGCGCTGTAGGCCCGCTTCGCGGCGGCCCCGGCGTACACGTTGTACGGCTGCGTGACCACGTCGTCGATGCGGATGCCGCCGCGCGCCAGCATCTGGCCGAGCACCTGGCCCAGATCGCCGTCGCTCGCGAAGCGGTCGTTCGATGCATGCAGCGTGAGCCGGAAGCCCTGCGGATAGCCGGCCTCGGCCAGCAGGCGGCGCGCGCCGGCCGGGTCGAAGGCATCGGGCGTCAGGCGCGGGTCGTGGCCGCCGAGGCCGGGCGGCGCGATCTGCGCGGCCGGCAGCGCCGCGCCGTTGAGCAGGTAGCGCGCGATCGCCTCGCGATCGATCATCTTCGAAATGGCCTCGCGCACCCGCACGTCGCGCAGCGGGTTTGCGCCCGCCTGCGCGCCGCCGGCCGGGTTCGCCGCGACATGCACGAACGGCGACACCGGGCGCGAGCCGTCGAGCGCCAGATAGATCAGCCGCGCGGACGGCCCCGAGAACAGCGTCACGTCGCGCGTGTGGCGCAGGCGATCGAGCGTGACCGGCGGCACGTTGTCGATCAAATCGACCGAGCCGGACATCAGCGCCGAGAGCCGCGCCGCGTCGTTGGCCACGAAGCGCAGCGTCGCGTGGTCGAACGCGGGGCGCTTGCCCCAGTAATACGGGTTGCGTTCGAGTACCAGCCGGTCGCCCGGAATCCAGCGCACCAGCCGGTACGGGCCGGTGCCCACCGCCACGGCCGGGTTGCGGTAATCGCTGCTGGCGTGGCCGGCCGCGGCGTGCCGCGACGCGATGTACACCAGCCCGACCTGCTCGACGAAGGCCGGCGACGGCGTTTTCGTCACGATCCGCAAGGTCAGTGCATCGATCACGTCGATGCGCGCGATCTCGGCCACCGCGCCCGAGAACGGCGCGGGGCTGTTCGGCACGTGGCGCGCGCGTTGCAGCGACCAGGCCACGTCGTCGGCCGTCAGCGGCGAGCCGTCCGAGAAGCGCACGCCGGGGCGCAGATGGAATTCCCAGGTGGTCGGATCGAGGTTGCGCCACGATTGCGCGAGGCCGGGCCGCACCTGCAGGTTTTCGTCCTGCGAGATCAGGCGCTCGAACAGGTTCTCGGCCGTCTGCATGTTGTTCTGCGTGCGCGAGAACAGCGGATCGAGCGAGGCCGGCTCGGAGGCCAGCGCCATCGTGATGTCGCGATGAGCGGCATCGGCGGCCTGCGCGGGAGCCGCGCCCGCCAGCGCGGCGGCCAGCCAGGCGGCGAGCGTCAGCCGCACCGGCAACCCGCGCCGCGCGTTCGCCGAAAAACGGAGACGCATCATGCCGCCTCCACGAGATGGCAGGCGCTCCAGTGCCCGCTGGCGGTTTCGCGCAGCAGCGGCCGCTCGCTGCGGCAGCGCGCGTTCGCGTGCGGGCAGCGCGGATGGAAATGACAGCCGGACGGCGGCGCGAGCGGCGAGGGCAGCTCGCCGCGAATCGATTCGAAGCGATGCCGGCGGTTCGCGAGCCGCGGCACCTGGCCGAGCAGCGCGATCGTGTACGGATGCTGCGGCCGCGCGAACAGGGCCTCGGTGGGGGCGGTTTCCACCACGCGCCCGAGATACATGATCGCCACGCGGTCGCTCAGGTGCTCGACCACGCCCAGGTCGTGGCTGATGAACAGGTAGGTGAGGCCGAGCTCGCGCCGCAGCCGCATGAACAGGTTGATGATCTGCGCCTGGATCGACACGTCGAGCGCGGCGATCGATTCGTCGCAGATCAGGAAATCGGGGTTCACGGCCAGCGCGCGGCCGATGCCGATCCGTTGCCGCTGGCCGCCCGAAAACTGATGCGGGAAGCGATCGCGGAAATCGGGGTTCAGCCCGACGCGCTGCATCACGTCCACCACGAACGCGTCGTAGCCGGCGCGATCGACCAGGCCATGCACCCGCGGCGCCTCGCCGATGATGTCGCGCACCCGCTTGCGCGGATTCAGCGACGACAGCGGGTCCTGAAAGATCAACTGGGTGGCGAGCCGTTGCGCGCCGTGCTTGGCTTCGGTTGCCGCGCCCGCCGCCGCATCGAACACGCGAATCGTGCCGTCGGACGGCGGCACCACACCGGCCAGCATCCGGCCGAGCGTGGATTTTCCGCAGCCCGATTCGCCGACCAGGCCGAGCACCTCGCCGCGCCGGATCGTCAGATCCACGCCGTCGACGGCGTGCACCACCGGCGCGGCCGGCTTCGCGCCGAGCCAGCCGGCGATCCGCTCGGCGTAATGGGGCCGCCGCGCGAAGCGCCGCGACAGTTGCCGCGCCTCCAGCAGCGGGGCGGTTTCGGGAAGGGGGCTCATTGAGTGTCTCCGTTGCGCGGATGGAAGCAGCGCCAGGTGTGATCGTGGTCGGCCGTCACGGGCGGCTCGGTGCTGCGGCACTGCGCGCTGGCGCGCGTGCAGCGTGGCGCGAACGCGCAGCCGGCCGGCAGCGTCAGCAGGTTCGGCGCGATGCCGGGAATCGGTTTCAGCGGCGCGCCGCGCGGCGCATGCTCGGGCAGCGATTCGATCAGGCCGATCGTGTAGGGATGGCGCGGGCGGTCGAGGATCGCGTCCACGCTGCCCGATTCGACGATGCGGCCCGCGTACATCACGCACACGCGCTGCGCGAGCCCCGCCACCACCGCCAGGTCGTGGCTGACCCACACCATCGCCGTGCGCGTGCGCTCGCACAGCGCCTGCATCTGCGCGAGGATCTGCGCCTGGATCGTCACGTCGAGCGCGGTGGTGGGTTCGTCGGCGATGATCAGGTCCGGCTCGTGCAGCAGCGCGATGGCGATCGCCACGCGCTGGCGCATGCCGCCCGACAGTTGATGCGGATAGGCGGCGAGCCGTTCGTCGGGCGCGGCGATGCCGACCTTCACGAGCGCGTCGCGCGCCCGCTCGCGCGCGGCGGCCTTCGACACGCGCGCATGGGCGCGCACCGATTCGATCATCTGCGTATCGATGCGCAGCACCGGGTTCAAGGTCATCATCGGATCCTGGAAGATCATCGCGATCCGGTTGCCGCGCAGGCGGCGCAGCGCATCGGGCGCGAGCGTGGTCAGGTCGCGGCCGTTGAACAGCACCTGGCCGCCGACGATGCGGCCTGGCGCATCCACCAGGCCGAGCACCGAGAAGCCGGTGATCGACTTGCCGGAGCCGGATTCGCCGACCAGGCCGACCACCTCGCCCGGCGCGACGTCGAAGCTGACGTCGTCGACCGCGCGCGCGATGCCGTCGCCGGTGAAGAAATGCGTGCGCAAGTGCTGCACGGAAAGCGTGGGCGTCGTCATGTCGATCCTATTTCTGCAAACGCGGGTTGAGCGCTTCGCGCACGCTGTCGCCGACCACGTTCATGCTGAACACCAGCGTGAGCAGCAGCAGGCCGGGCAGCACGCTGATCCAGTAGTTGCCGGCCAGCAGTTGCTGGAAGCCGTTCGCGATCAGCAGGCCCAGCGACGGCCGCGTGACCGGCAGGCCGATGCCGAGAAAGCTCAGGGTGGCTTCGGCCGAGATCGCCGAGGCCACCTGCACCAGCCCGATCACGATCACGGGGGGCAGGCAGTTCGGCAGCAGATGCCCGAACAGCACGCGGCGATGGCCGAGGCCCAGGCAGCGCGCGGCCTCCATGTATTCCTTGCGGCGCTCGACGGCGGCCACCGCGCGCACCGTGCGGGCGAAATAGGCCCATTGCACCGTGACCAGCGCCAGCACCACCTTGTCCACGCCCTGGCCGAGCACGGCCAGCACCATCAGCGCGACCAGGATGGTCGGAAAGCCCAGCAGCAGATCGACGGTGCGCATCACCAGCGCGTCGACGGTGCGGCCGAAGTAGGCGGCGCACAGGCCCAGCGTGGTGCCGAGCGTCATCGCCACCGCGCCGGCCAGCAGGCCGACGCCGAGGCTGATGCGCAGCCCGTACAGCATCGCGGCCAGCATGTCGCGGCCGAGCGCGTCGCTGCCGAGCAGGTAAAGGTGGCCGCTGCCGCCGCGCGCGAACGGCGGCAACCGCGCGTCGCTGACGCTCAACTGGGCGAGGTCGTAGGGGTTTTGCGGCGCGATCCATGGCGCGAGCAGCGCCACGGCGATCAGCACGATCAGCACCGCGCTGGCGGTGGCGATGCCGGGCGAGGCCGCCAGGCTGCGCGCCACGCGGCCGGCCGTGGTGTGCGGATCGAGCCGCGGCAGCCGGGGCAGCGCGGTGCGCAACGCGAGGCGCGTGCGCAGGGAACGGGCGAGCAGGCCGATCATGCCGCCTCCAGCCGCACGCGCGGGTCGAGCAGCGACTGGACGATGTCCACCAGCAGGTTCAGCAGCGTGAACATCGTCACGACGATCAGCAGATAGGCCACGATCACCGGGCGGTCGAGCCGCGTGATGCTGTCGATGATCAGCTTGCCCACGCCCGGCCACGCGAAGATCGTCTCGGTTACCGTCGCGAACGCGATCAGCGAGCCGAACTCCATGCCCACCACCGTGACGATCGGAATCAGGATGTTCTTCAGCACGTGCACGCCGATCACGCGGCGCTCGGGCAGGCCCTTGGCGCGCGCGAACTTCACGTAATCGAGCGGCAGCGTTTCGCGCACGCCGGCCCGCGTGAGCCGTGTGACCAGCGACATCTTGAACAGCGAGAGATTCAGCGCCGGCAGCAGCAGGTGCAGCAGCCCGTCGCGCGTGGCGAGACTCGTATGGATGCCGAACCAGTCGCCGAGCGCGCCGCGCCCGGCCGACGGCAGCCAGCCGAGCGTGACCGAAAAGATCAGCACCAGCATGATCCCCTGCCAGAAGTTCGGCAGGCTGAAGCCGAGGATCGAACCGGACATCACCATCCGGTCGAATCGCGAGCCGGCGCGCAGCCCGGCCAGCAGGCCGAGCGGCAAACCGATGCCGAGCGCCAGCACCAGCGCGACGAAGCCCAGCTCCAGCGTGGCCGGCAGCCGTTCGAAGATCAGACGAATCGACGGCTCGTCGAACACGAACGAGCGGCCCAGGTCGCCATGCAGCGCATGCACCACGAAATGCAGGTATTGCTGCCAGAGCGGCTGATCCAGCCCCAGCGCGCGCACCGCCTGGGCGATCTCGGCGGGGCTGGCGTCGGCCGGGATCAGGATCGCGACCGGGTCGCCGATTGCGTAGACGCCGCAGAACACCAGCAGCGACGTCAACCACAGGACGCCGGCGCTCTGGACGATGCGGCGGATGATGAAGGCCATCATTGCGTGTCGAACCTCGAATGTTGAGAATGCGATGGCCGGCGCCTGTCCGGTGCCGGTCGTTGGATGCGATGATTCGACGTCAATATGGCGGTCGCAAGCCTATGCGCGATCGGCATACGCCTATGCATAAACTGCGATGAACCTGAAACAGCTCGAAGCGTTCGCGGCGGTGGCCGCGCTGCACACCACGACGGCCGCCGCGCAGCGGCTGGGCCTGTCGCAGTCGGCGGTCAGCCGCTTGCTGGCCCAACTGGAAGAAGACCTCGGCCTGACCCTGTTCCAGCGCGAGCAGGGGCGGCTCGCGCCCACGCGCGAGGCCGACGCGCTGGTGGGCGACGCCGAGGCGATTCTCGAAGCCGCGCGCTGCCTGGAGCGGCATGCGCAGCAACTGCGGCTGGCCGGCACGCGCCGCAAGCTGGTGCGCGTGATGGTGCCGAACACGCTCGCGCAATCGCTGCTGCCCGCGGTGCTCGGGCGCTTCTACGAAACCTATGACGATGCCGTGCTCGAAGTGTTTTCGGGCACTTATCAGGCCGCCGAGCAGGCGCTGCGCAGCCGTGAGGTGGACCTGGCGATCGTGCGCCTGCCCGATCCGCAGCCGGGCCTGACGATGGTGCGCGAGTTCGTGAGCGAGGCGGTGTGCGTGATGCCGGCCGGCCATCCGCTGGCGGCGCTGGCGGAAATCGGCCCGCGCGACCTGGACGGCGTGCCGATGGTGCTGTTGTGGCGGCAGAGTTCGATGCGCCACGAAGTGGATGCGTCGTTTCGCAATGCCCGCATCAGCCAGGCGATCGCGGCCGAGGTGCATTCGGTCAGCGTGGCCTGCGCGATGGCCGAGCGCGGCATCGGCGTGACCATCGTGAGCCGTCTGATCGCCAGCACCTGCGCCGGTAACGGGCTCGTGATGCGGCCGTTCCGGCCGGCGCTGGCGTTTTGCGTGGCGATCGCGGCGCTCGACAGCGAGCCGCTCGGGCCGGTGGCGCGAGCGTTCGCGGAGCAGTTGGGGGAGGCGCTGGCGGCGCTCGATGCGCCAGGGGCGAGGTTTGAGCAGGACCCGGCGCGCGACGGCGCCGGCCCGGATTCAGCGGCTGGCGGGCTGGCCGATGGTTGATGCGGCGCGGCGCTTGCCGGCCAGCAGCGGCAGCACCAGCGGCGTGCCCGTGACCGGATCGGCGATCACCTGCGTATCCAGCCCGAACGCCGCGCGGATCACCGCAGGCGTGACGATCTCGCACGGATCGCCGCGCGCGACGAGGTGGCCGCCGCGCATCACGATCATGTCGTCCGCGTAGCGGCACGCCTCGTTGAGGTCGTGCAGCACCGCGACGATCGTCGTGCCGTGCCGCGCGTTCAACCGGTGGCACAGTTCGAGCACCTCGATGCGGTGCGCGAGATCGAGAAACGTGGTGGGCTCGTCGAGCAGCAGGATGTCGGTCTGCTGCGCCAGCGACATCGCAATCCATACACGCTGCCGCTGCCCGCCCGACAGTTCGGACACCCGACGATCGGCCAGCTCGGCCACATCCGTGGCGGCCATGGCTTCGGCAATCGCGGCGCGATCCTCGGCCGATTGCCAGCCGAACGCCGATTGATGCGGATAGCGCCCGCGCCCGACCAGCTCGGCCACCGTCACGCCGTCCGGCGCCTGCGACGATTGCGGCAGGAAGCCCACCCGCCGCGCGAACGGCTTCGACGCGTAATCGCGCACGTCGCGCCCGTCGAGCAACACGCTGCCCTGCGCCGGGCGCAGCAGGCGGCTCAAGGCCTTCAGCAAGGTGGATTTGCCGCAACCGTTCGGCCCGACGATCGCCGTGAAGCGGTGCGGCGCGATCGTCACGTCGAGGTTCTCGGCAATCGACGTGCCGCCCGGGTAGCGCAGGCTCAGGCCGCGGGCCTGCAGGCCGTCGTCGTTGGCGACCGTCACGGGCGGGGCGAGTGCGTCGGTTTCGGCCGCGTTCACGGCGTGGCTCCGTCGCCCGCGCCCGCGAGCGCGCGGTCGATGCGCGGCACGAGGTGGTCGAGCGAATAATCGATGCTGGCCGGCGAGCCGGTGGCGAAGGCCGCGCGCAGTTCGGCGTCGCGCCGGTTGTCGAGCAGCACCACGCGGTGCTGGCGGAACGCGTCGAGCGCCCGCACGGCCGGCTCGCCGACGATCGACGCGGCCGGGCGCGCGAACGCCACCAGCAGCACGAGGTCCGCATCGATCGCGCCGGTGCGCTCGATCGGCAGGTCTGCGAAATAGTTTCGGGCCGGCAGGCGCTTGACGGCCGGCGACAGCGTCAGGCCGATATCCTCCAGCAATTGCGGCCGCACATCGCCTTCGACATAGGAGTGCCAACCGTTCTGCACGCCCCAGTTGATCGTGAACGTCTTGCCCGCGAACGCCGGATGCGCGGCCTTCACGGCCTGGATTTTCGCGGTGGTGGCGGCGATCAGCGCGCGGCCCGCTTCGACCTTGCCGAGCGCCAGCGCGTCGATCATGACCTGGCGCTGCCACGGCAGGTTGTTGTTCGTCAGGCCGGGCGGCGAGGCCACCGTCGGCGCGATCCGCGACAGCAACTGGTAGTTCGCCTGCGAGCTGTTGTCGCGGCCGTTGACGTCGAGGATCAGGTCCGGGTGCAGCGCGGCGATCCGCCGGAAATCGAGGTCGCCGCGCGGCAGGATCACCGGCGCGGGGCCATGCACCAGCGATTGCGACCACGGGTTGACCTGGCCCGGCCTGAGGCCGAGTTGCTGCCAATCCTGGATCGCGACCGGCGTGACGCCGAGCGCGAGCACCACGTCCGCCTCGTTCCAGCCGAGCGCGACCACGCGCAACGGCTGGCGCGCGACGGTCGTCGTGCCCCATTGATGCGTGATCGTTACCGGAAACGCGGGCGCGGCGGCATCGGGGCCGGCTGCGGCGGCCACGCCCGTGCCAGCGGCCAGCAAGGCGAGGCCGGCCGCGGCCGCGCGCGCCTGGCGCGCCAGGCGGCCGAGGCGCTGGCGGGCGCGAACAGGAAACGGTGAAGCGGAGCGCATGACAATCCTTTCAGGAAGAGGGCGCGGCGGCGGATCGCGCGTCGGGCCGGAGCAACAGGACGAGGAGATAGAAGCCGCCGAGCGCGCCCGTCACGATGCCGACAGGCGGATGGACCGGCAGCGCGTTCGCGGCGATCGCGTCGCAGCCGGTGACCAGCACCGCGCCGACCAGCGCCGGCGGCAGCACGTTCGGCAAACGTCCGCGCCCCATGCGGCGCGCGATATGCGGCGCCGCCAGCGCGACGAACGCGATCGGCCCCGTAATTGCGGTGGCGATCGCCACCAGCAGCACGCCGAGCACGATCCACGACGCGCGTTGCAGGCCCGGGCGCGCGCCGAGCGTCGTGACCACCGCGTCGTCGAATTCGATCAGGCCGAAGCTGCGCTGCCGCAGCAGGCAGATCGCAAGCAGTGTGACCAGCGCCGCCGCGAGGCCCGGCACGTCCTGCCAGGACGCCGCGTTGAGGCTGCCCGACAGCCAGGTCAGCACGACCTGCGTGTCCTGCACGTCGGTATTGATCAGCAGATAGCCGTTCACCGCCGACAGCAGCGCCGAAATCATGATGCCGGACAGCACCAGTTGACGCGGCGAGCCTTGCAGGCCGCCCGACAAGCCGTAGACCGCCAGCCCCGTCGCCAGGCCGCCCGTGACCGCCAGCAGCGCGGCCGAGGCCGGCGAGCCGCCATTGATCAGGAGCGCGACGATCGCGCCGGTGGCCGAGCCCGCGCCGAAGCCCAGCACGTCGGGGCTCGCGATCGGGTTGCGTGTGACCGTCTGGAAGATCGCGCCCGACGCGCCGAGCGCTGCGCCCACCAGCGCGCCCACCACGTAGCGCGGCAGGCCGAGCGTGAGCACCGCGAAGCGATCCGGCGAGGCCGGGTTGGCCAGCGCGTCGAACACCGCGTGCGGCGCGAGGCCGAACGGGCCGAGGCAGAGCTGCGCCAGCAGCGTCGCGAGCAGGGCGGCCACGGCGGCGGCCAGTGCCATCGTCATGCGCGTCATGGCTTGAACCCTCGCCGCCGCACCATCGCGAAGAACAGCGGCGCGCCGATCACCGCCGACATCGCGCCGGCCGGGATCTCGCTGCCGGGAATCAGCACGCGGCCGAGGATGTCGGCCGACAACAGCAGCAGCGCGCCGACCAGGGCGCACATCGGCAAGGCCCAGCGCATGCCCACGCCGATCGTGACGCGCGCCAGATGCGGCGCCAGCAGGCCGACGAACACGATCGGCCCGGCCGCCGCCGTGGCCGCGCCGCACAGCATCGAGATCGTCGCGCCGCACGCGAGCAGCAGCCGGCCGCGATGAATGCCGAGCGCGCCGGCATGCTCGTCGCCCATCGCCACCACGTCGAGCGCGCGCGCCATCGCCACGCTGACCAGCAGGCCCACCGCCACGCAGGCGGCGAGCACCGGCAGCATGGCCGCGTCGCGATCGGCGACCGAGCCGACCGCCCACTGGCGAAACTGTTCGAGGCTGTTCGGCTGGAGCAGCGTGACGCCCGCCGTGATCGATTCGAGGCTCGCGCCGATCGCCGCGCCGATCAGCAGCAGCCGCACCGGGTCCGACGAGCGCGACAGGAAGCGGCCCGCGAACACCAGCGTCGCCACCACGCCCGCACCGGCGAAGGCCAGGCCGAACTGTTCGAGCGGCGCGATCGCCCCCGCGCCGATGCCGAGCACCACGAACAATCCCGCCCCTGAATTGACGCCGAGGATGCCGGGGCCGGCCAGCGGATTGCGCGTGACCGTCTGCACGAGGCAGCCCGACAGCCCGAGCGCCGCGCCGACGAGGATCGCCAGCGCGGTGCGGGGCAAGCGGTAATGGCGCAGGTAAAGGGCGGTATCGGCGTCCGGGCCGAGTGCGTGCGAGCCGACGGCGAGGCTGAGAAGGGCGAGCAGGGCTAGGACGCCGAGCGACACGCCGAGCACGGCGAAGCGCCGCCCGGATGCGGGTTGACGCTGGCGGCCCGCATTGCCTTGGCTGCCGCTGCCGGCGGCCAGGGTCCATCTTGGGGATTTCAATTGACTGCCGTTGCACGAGACGGCGCGGCGGGACGGCGACGTCGATGAGTGGGAATGATTGCTGTTACGGCAGCTATGGTAGGCGGGGAGATGTTAACGAAACGTCAAGATGAGGCACGGAATCGATTCGTTGTCCGGCGAGGTTGGCCATGCTCATGACTTGGCGTTGCGCTCGCGAGTCCGGACACGGCGCCCCCTCGGGCTGCCGAATCCGTCGAGCCGAAACTCGCGAGGCAAGCGGAACTCACGCGTCCGGTTTCACCGCGATGACGTCGATTTCGACGAGCCATTCGGGACGCGCGAGCGCCTGCACGACAATGCCGGTCGACACCGGAAACACGCCTTTCAGCCAGCGGCCCATCACGTTGTAGACGGCTTCGCGATAACGCGGATCGATCAGGTAGACCGTGACCTTGCAGATGTCCTCGAGCTTGCTGCCGCATTCGTCCAGCAGCAACTTGACGTTCGACATCGCCTTCTCGGTTTGCGCGGCCACGTCGCCGACGCCGACCGATTCGCGGGTGTCAAGATCCTGGCCGATCTGGCCGCGCAGATACACCGTGTTGCCGGCAACGACCGCCTGGCACAGGTCGTTGTCCAGCTTCTGTTCGGGATACGTTTCCCGGGTATTGAATTGGCGGATGCGGGTATGCGTCGTCATGTTCAGTGATGAAGAATCCTGGAAAGAAAGCGTTGCGCGGCGGCGCTGGCGGCGCCCTGAAAGAACGCGTCGGTGGGGCTGTCTTCGATGATCGCGCCGTCTTCCATGAACACCACGCGATGCGCGACCCGTTTCGCGAAGCCCATTTCGTGCGTGACGACCATCATCGTCATCCCTTCGCGCGCGAGTTCGACCATCACGTCCAGCACCTCGTTGACCATCTCCGGGTCGAGCGCCGAGGTGGGTTCGTCGAACAGCATCGCCATCGGATCCATCGACAACGCGCGTGCAATGGCCACGCGCTGCTGCTGTCCGCCCGACAACTGGCCCGGGTACTTGTGCGCGTGCGCCGACAACCCCACGCGGTCGAGCAGTTCGCGCGCTTTCGAGCGAGCCGTGCCTTCGTCGCGGCCGAGCACGATGCGCTGCGCGAGCGTGAGATTGCGCGTCAGGTCCAGATGCGGAAACAGTTCGAAGTGCTGAAACACCATGCCGACGCGGCTGCGCAGCTTCGGCAGATTGGTCGACTTCGCGGCGAGCGAGGTGCCGTCGACCACGATATCGCCGCGCTGGAACGGCTCCAGCGCATTGACGGTCTTGATCAAGGTGGATTTGCCCGAGCCCGACGGCCCGCACACCACCACGATCTCGCCCTTGTTCACCTGCGTCGAGCACTGCTTGAGCACGTGATGGCTGCCGTACCATTTGTCGATGCCGCGGATCTCGATGACGGCCTGGTTCGCACTCATTTGTCGAAATATCCCGCGCGGATCGACGCGCCGATCAGGTTGAGAATCAGACGGCCCGCCGTCACGCAGGAAATCAGGTTGGCGTGATCTTTCTCCGGCTGGATCTCGACGATGTCCATGCCGACCACGCGGCCTTTCTTCACCAGCCCGTGAATCAGCTTGCGCGCCTGCACGAACGTCACGCCGCCCGGTGCCGGCCCGGCCACGGCCGGCATCACCGATGGATCGAGGCCGTCGGCGTCGATCGTCAGGTAGTAGTTGCCGCCGTCTGGAATCCGCGCGAGCACCGCATCCATGCCGATGTCGTGCAGCTCGTACGCGGTGACGAGTTCCGAGCCATAGGCGCGCGCGGCGACCAGTTCCTCGGTGCGGCCGCTGCCTTGCGCGCGCAGGCCGATCTGGATGATGCGATCGACGTGCGCCATCTCCGAGGCGCGGCGTATCGGGCTCGACAGGCCTTCGCGAACGCCGTTGACGTCGTCGCGCCAGTCGAGGTGGGCATCGATATGCACGAGCGTGATCGGCCCCTTGGCGTCGAGCCCGCGCAGCACCGGCGTGGTGATGCCGTGGTCGCCGCCCAGCACGATCGGCATCGCGCCACCGGCCACGATGCGGCGCACCGCCGCCTCGGCGCGCGCGTAATGCTCGCCGGGTTGGGTCAGATCGGGAACGATGTCGCCGCAATCGACGAAGCGGATGTCGGTACGGCCTTGCAGCAGCGGGCCGTCGATATCGAAGTCGTAATGATCGGGCTTGCGCACCACGCGGTCGGTCGCCTGACGAATCGCGGACGGCGCGTTGGTCTGGTCGTTGCTGAAATCGGACGGCGCGTAGGGCGCGCCATACGGCATGCCGAGCACCGCGATATCGGCCTTCAGGTTGTCGATGTCGAGATCGAGTTCCGAATAGAGCAGGGTGGGGTGGCCGATACGCGGCGCAACGGTGTATTGGGTCATGCGAAACTCTCCAGAAAAATGGCCTGATCTGCGTCAGGCGTGGTGCGTGAGCCGCCCGATCGCCGTCTCCACACGCCGGCCGATGCCGGCCATCAGAACGCTGCAGATCCAGTAGATCAATGCCGTCGTGCCGAGCACTTCGACATAGGCAAAGGTGTTGGCGGTGAGCAGATTGCTCTGGTACGTCATCTCCGGCAGGCTCATCACCGAAAAGATGGCGGAGTCCTTGAACATCATGATCACGAGGCTCGTGGTGGGCGGCGTGATGTAGCCGAACAACTGCGGCGCGACCACGTGGCGCTGCGTCTGCCAGAACGTCATGCCGAGCGAGAGCGAAGCCTGCGTCTGGCCGCGCGGCACGCTGCGCAGCGCCGCGCGCAGGATTTCGCAGAAATAGCCGCCCGTGTAGAACGCCGTGCAGCCGATCGCGACGGTCATCGCCGAAGCGCCGATGCCGAGCTTCGGCAAGCCGAAGAACGACAGGTACACGAGAATCAGGTAGGGAATGTTGCGCACCAGTTCGACATAGGCGAGCGCCGCCGGCCTCAGCAGCGTGCGCGATTGCGCCGCGTACGCCGCGACGATCCCGGCCACCACGCCGAGCGGAATGCCGATCACGCTGACCAGCGCGGTGATCCGAAGCCCGTCGAGCAGCACCGGCACCGCTTCGCGAACGATCGAGAAATCAATGGCCATGGGGCAGCATCCTTGCGACGCGGCGCTCGCACACTCGCGAGCCGGCCGAGATGCAGAACAGGATCAGGAAATAGACCACCGCGGTGATCGAGAAGACCTGCAACGGCAAGTCGGTTTGCAGCGTGGCGTTGCGCGCGACCGTGGCGAGTTCCGGCACCGCGATGATCGACATCAGCGAGGAGGCCTTCAGCAACAGCGTGAACTCGCTGGTAAGCGGCGGAATCGCGCGATAGATCATCTGCGGCAACAGCACGTGGCGCCACACCTGGGCGGGGCGCATCCCCATCGCGTAACCGGCCGCGCGCTGCCCCCACGAGATCGTGCCGAGCGAGCCGCGCAGGATTTCGACGATGTACGCGCTGGTATTGCAGGCGAGCGCGGCGATGCCGGCCGTGATCGGCGAGATCGAAATGTCGAGCAGGGCCGGCACCATGTAGTACGCGATCAGCATGTGGATCAGCGCCGGCGTGCCGCGGATCAGGCTGACCCAGAGCACCACCAGCGCGCGCAGCGGGCCGAACGGCGAGATCCGTGCGAGCAGCAGCACGATGCCGAGCGTGAGCCCGATGACGAACGCACACGCGGAGGCCGCCAAGGTGAGCGCCGTTCCCGACACCACGCCGTCGAGAAACGGCGCGATCACGCCGCCTTTGTCGAGCCAGTTCAGCATGATGGCGCGCGTCAGATCGCGCCGGCCGGCAGATAGTCGGCGTGCGGCGTGTCCATCGGGGCGCCGAACCACTTCGTCTGCAGCGCGGCGAGCTTGCCGTTGGCGCGGAATTCATCGAGCGAATCGTTGATGAACTTGCGGATCTCCAGATCGTTCGGATTCGCGACCCACGCGAGCAGCTTCGGCTGGCCGATCGTGCCGGCGATACGAAACACGTTCGGCTGCCGCTTCATTTGCACGGCGGCGATGTTCGACGGCATCAGCGCGACGTCCACGGTCTTGTTCGCCAGCGCGTTCGACACGTCCGGATAGGCCTGGAACAGCTTGGTACCCGCGTAGCCCTTGCCGGTCTTTTCCTTCAGTTCCTTCTCGAACTCGTCGGCAACCGGCTGCGACGACGAACCCATCTGCGTGCCGATCGTCTTGCCGCCGATGTCGAGATCGCGCTTGACCGACGCATCGTCGGCGCGCACCAGCAGCACCGAGCGAACCACGCCCACCGGTTCGCTGAATGCGAAACGCTTCGCGCGCTCCGGCGTGATCCCGACGCTGGTCGCGACGAAGTCGAACTTGTGCGACATCAGGCCCGGCAGCAGCCCCTGGAACGGCAGATTCATCTGCTCGAGCTTCACGCCGAGCTTGGCCGCCATCAGTTCCAGCACGTCGTGTCCGTAGCCGACGATCTGGCCGTTTTCGACGAATTCGAACGGCTCGTACGCGGCTTCCGTGCCGACCACCAGCTTGCCGCGTTTCTTGATATCGGCCAGCGTGCCGCCTTCGGCCAGCGCGAGCTTGGGCAGCGCGAGCGCCATGCCCGAGGCGAGGGTGGTTCTGATGAAGGATCGTCGGCTCAGTTGTTTCATTGCGTTCTCCGCGGAGTGGCGTGGGGTCGTGGTCGGGTCTTGTGGCCGGCGCATCGTGGACCTGCTGCTCCGCGCGATTTGCCTGACGACCCAATGTATTTCGCCATAAAGAGGGTGAAAAATGATTTTTTTGGCGGTATGGTTCCGAAAAATGAAACCTTCCGAATGCGCGATTTTTCGTCATTCGCCCCGCCCCCAGGAGCCGTTCAAGTGTCCCGACCCGATTTCACCGAACGCGACTTGCGCTCGCTGCGCATTTTCTGCGCGGTCACGCAGGCCAATGGTTTCGCGGCGGCGGAAAAGCAGTTGAACATGTCCAAGGCGTCGATCAGTCGCCATATCCGCGAAGTCGAGGAGACGCTCGGCGCCCGGCTCTGCGAGCGCGGCCCATCGGGATTCGTGCTGACGCACGCGGGGAAAGTCGCGCTCGATCTCGCGCGCGACGCGATCCGCTCGCTGGAACGGATCCGGCCGGAAATCGACGCGGTGCGCGGGGTGTTGTCCGGCACGCTGTCGATCGGCATGGTCGAGCACATCATCCGCGATGAAGGCTGTCATCTGCCCGAAGCGCTGGCCGCGCTGAAGGAGCAGGCGCCGGACGTGAGCGTCGAATTGCAGGTGATGACGTTCAACGAACTCGACCTGGCGTTGCGGGAGCGTCGCGTGCAGGTCGGCATTCGCGGGATGTACCGGCGCGAGGCCGGCCTCGATTACCTGCCGCTGTTCATCGAGCGGCAGGCGCTGTATGTCGCGCGTCGCAAGATGGCCGAAGCCGCGACGCTGCCGCTCGTCTATCGCGAGCAGCCGTTCGTGCACGAAGCGCTCAACATGCTCGGGATGCAGCGCGGGCCGTCCGCATCGGGGCTGGAAGCCGTTGCGATGCTGGTGTTGTCCGGGCAGTACGTGGGGCTGCTGCCGCAGTTTTACGCGGCATCATTCGCGAAGCGGCACGCGCTCGCGCAAGTGCCGTCGGGGCCGGTTTATGAAAATACGATCAGCGCGATCATCGAGATTTCGCGGCCGAGAACACGAGCGCTCGATCTGTTCCTCGATATTGCGCAACAGCTTCATCAGGTGACGTGATCGCGAGGCGCGCAAAAATATTCTTCATTGAACTTATTAACGACACGGAAGCGCCTGCCGCAGTTTCAGCCACTCGGCCTTGGTGATTGACGGTGCAATTCAATTGAAATAAATCTATCGGTTCGGTAATCGGCCAGAGTAAGCTTGCGAGCCGGAGGCCGATTTTCAATCGGCAAGGCGTGCCGGCAAACGGGAAAGCTGGATTTCAAAATGAAGATCGGGCCACACATTAAGGAGATCCCCGATGCCTACCGCTGAACAATTGAACAAAGTGAAGGAAAACGTCGCGAACCTGATTGATTTCACCAATCATGTTCATCCCTTCTTTTCGGATAAGGTGAGCGAAGTCTATCTGAACCTGAAAGCGAACCAGGAAAGCGATCCGGGGCAGACATTCCTGTGTACGCTTTTTGATGCGGCGTTCTGGTCGATCGGCTCGTTGGAATTTGCGGGCGCCGGGGTCTTTTCATCGTTTCTCGGAAGCTTCTTTGGCGCTTATGTTGGCCCCAATCCGCCGCCGAACCTCGAAAAAACCTTCGCTGGCGTGGTAGAGCGGCTCGATGCCACGCTTTCGCAGGCGCTCGATGACCTGGCCGCCATCCATGAAAATCCGGCCGCCTATTGGGACAAAACGTATACCAATCCGCTCAATCACAAGACGATCGCGATATCGAGCCTCGGCGACGCGTCGGCCAGCTTTCCGTCCCGATACACGCCGCTGTTCCAGCGTGTTACCGACACCACGGTGTTTCAGTTTCGTCAGGAATTGACCAAAGCCGTGTTGCCCACCGTCTACTACGTCTACTTTTCGGATTACTACAGTTCCTGGCAGTATCAGAACAAGGAAGCATTCTTCCGCGACGCCTCTGACTACATTGCCAAGTATCCGGCCTATTTCTTCAAGTACCGCGAAACCTGGAAATTCCGCGGCGGCCAGAAGGCCGACGTGATCCAGTATTTCAATTTCAGTCTCGTGATGGAGGGCAGCATCACCACGGTCGCACCGGACGATCTGTGCCAGTGGTTGTTCGAGGACGACGGGTATGGTCACCAGACCAACGCCGACGGCGTCGCGAAGCGCCGGGACGTGTTCTTTTCATGGGGGCTGCGCGAATACTTTCCGAGCGGCAAACCGTTCGGGCTGGATCAGGCGGTGGCTACGCTGACGGCATCGGCGGCCGGCGGGAGCGAACCACCGGAGCTCGATGATTCGCATCTGCCGGATGGTGGGCCGAAACCGTTGCCGATTCCTTCAGCGACTGGAGCGGGTTGAGGCGGACGGCGTGCTGTGAACCGTGGCTGGGCGGTCTGTTTGGCTGTCCCGGCTGCGGCTGGCCGCGAATCGATCGAGGTTGAGGCGGATATTTCTAACTGGCTCAAACCAGACATTACTAAATAGCCCTGACACAATGTCTGCGCCAAGTTCAAATGTCGGGGTCTGCGCTAAATAGAAATGTCGGGTTTTACGGTACTTTTCCTCGTGTTTTTGGGCTGGGCGGCGTAGCCGCCCAGCCCCCGTTCTTGATGCTTTTTGCTGCTCACTTCGTGCACGGCCTGTGTGACATCCGCCAGCGTGATCGCCCGCTGTTTCTTCATACCCACCAGCGCTTTCTTCGCTCGAACTTCCTCGCCAATATGAGTGCGGGAAGGGGAGCCCGATGCGCGTCGATCGTCACGCATTTCCTGCACGGAACGCGCCACCGCAAGCGCATGTGAGAGCCGCTTGTTTTCGACCTCCGCACCCTGATCGATCTTCGTGATCCGATCGTATTCCGTGTACGGCAATACAACACCATCAGCCTGAATCTCGATCGTGCCGTCGGGATATTCAACGACTTCCACGTACTGATGAATAAGCTTGCGATTGGGCACCGTATCCTGCAGTAAATACATCACCCGGTCGTACTGGACGGTCAGCGCATTCGTGACCTTGCGCGGCACCCGATAGGCCAGAATCTGCCGCAGATCCTCGTCATCGCGCAGCGGCCGATGTGCGTTGTGATCGCTCTTCGGTGGCTTGCCGAAGCGCCGATTGAAATCAGCGATGAAGGAGGGCGCATACGCATTGGCCGCTTCGCGCGTGCTGATATTCCGCAACCTCAGCTCCTTGACGAGTCGGTCCTGCAACGTCAGGTTGGCCCGCTCGACACGCCCCTTGGCCTGACTCGTGTTCGCACAAAACGCTTCGATATTGAGTTGGTACAGGGCCCGGCCAAACTGCGTCACGCCTTTGCCAGCCGTACTGGCACGATCCTTTATATAGAACACGCTGAACTTGTCGCTGTAATACGCGACCGGTTTGCCGTGCGCTGCCAGGTGCTTGCCCAGCGCCTCGAAATAGCTGAACGTCGACTCGGTTGCCGTGAAATGCAGCGTCATCAGCCGGCCAGTCGCATCGTCGATGAATACCAACAACGTGCAGGCTGGCGCACGTTCCTCGAACCATCGGTGATCGCTGCCGTCAATCTGGATCAGTTCGCCCAGACACGAACGCCGGTTCCTCGGCTGATGGATCTTGGGCGGACGTTGTCGGCGCGGTGTCCATAAGCGCGCGTCGATCATCAAGCGCCTGACCGTCTCCTTGGCCAACTTCAGGTCGTGGCACTCGCGCAGCTTCTCGCAGGCCAAAGTCGGGCCGAAATCAGCGTAGCGCTCCTTGATGATGGCTACGGCTCGCACCGCGACTCCTGCATCGATCCGGTGATTGCTCGGCTTGGCGCATCTGCCCGAGATCAACCCCGGCGGTCCTTGTTCGCGCAGACGTGCTGCGAGGCGTCGAACCTGGCGCGTAGTCAACAATAATCGCTCGGCGGCTCGCCACGGCTTGAGGTGCCCGTCGACCACCGACTGAATCACTTTGAACCGGTCCAACTCGCGCATCGTCATGGTGATTCTGTCCGTCGCCGCCATCGTAGCCTCCAGCGCCGTGGGAATCGACGCCGGCTAAGCTTAAGCCGCCGAGAAGCGGACATTTGAATATGGCTAGAAGCGGACATTACAACTTAGCTGCTACACACAAATATTCGTTAATTTACCTTATGTCAAATAACGAATTCACCGCAAACCCCTCACCACCCAGCGCCGCCAACCGCTCCCACGATCCAGCGGCGCCTCCAACAATCTTCCTGAGCCTCACATCCCCGAATGGTGCTTCACCTGCCACCGTTTCATCAAAGCGATCTCATCCTTCTGCGCCTTGACGATTCGCCCAGCCAGCGCACGCATCTGCGGGTCCTTCCCGTACTTGAGCTCGACCTCCGCCTGATCGACCGCCCCTTGATGATGCGGAATCATGTGCGCGACAAAATCCGCGTCCGGGTCCCCCGTATAACCAGGCGCGCTCATGTTGCTCATCATCGATTTCGCGTTGCGCTCGAACGCCTGGGTTGCCGGCGATGCGTCGGCCTTGGCATCACCCGGCATCGCCATCTTCATCGAATTCGAATCGGCCTGCTGCGCGTAGACGCCGCCCGGCACGACGATCAATGCGATTCCCGCGGCAATCGACACAACGGCGGCAATGGAACGGATTTTCATAGGAATGCTCCCGAATGACTGACTGGTGAATGACCAAAACATCATCAAGCTTCCCACCATGGGAAGGTCAAGCGCCACGGCATCCCCGACAAAAAAAATGCCGCCCGAAGGCGGCACCAAGAAACCCGGGGGGCTTGCTCCGGGTCCCGAGAGATCATCCAGTCACGCGTTCAATCAAGCGCGCTTGTCCCGCAACGTGATCACGGCGGCCAGCACCACCAGCCCGTTGATGATGTCGCGCACGGCCGGCGGCACGGTCGTGCCGGCCAGCAGCGTGCCGAGCGCGGTCAGCAGCAAGGCGCCGCCGAACACGCCGAGGTAATGCCCGCGCCCGCCGGTGATGAGCGCCCCGCCCACCACCACCACCGCGATCGACGGCAGCAAGTACGGATCGCCCATCCCGAGGAACGCCTGCGAACTGAAGCCCGCGAGCAACACCCCGACCATCGCGGCGCACAGCCCCGACAGGCAATACACGGCGATCAGCGTCGAGCCGACCCGCACGCCGGACAGCTTCGCCGCCACCGGCGAATTGCCGACGGCATACACGCGGCGCCCGAACGGCGTGCGATGCAGCAACAGCAACGCCACCGCCAGGAACACCGGCACGCTCCACGCGGCCATCGACAGCGGCCCGACGTGCCCGTTCGTGAATGCGCTGATGGCGGACGGCGCCCAGCCCTGCGGCGAGCCGTTGCAATAGATCAGCGTCAGCCCTTGCAGCAAGCCGTTGGCCGCGAGCGTCACGACGATCGGCGGCAGCCCGAGCATGACCACGCCCACGCCGTTGAACACGCCCACCAGCAGCCCCGCGCCGAGCACGGCCGGTACGGCCCACACGGCGGCCTCGTTCAGGCCGTGCGTGAGGCCCGTCAGCAACACGCCCGACAGCGTGATCAGCCACGGCATCGACAAATCCAGCCCGCCGGTCAGGATCACGGCGCCCTGGCCGAGCCCGAGAATCGCGAGAAACAGCGTCAGCGTGAGCAGGCTGCTGTAGAAGTTGCCGCTGACCAGCACACCCGGCCCGTACACCACGCCGGTGAACGCGACGACCGCGATAAACAGCAGATACGCCGGCACCACGTACTTCACCCATTCGCGGTTGCGCTCGATCCAGTCGGCGATGGCGCGCCCTTTCAGCTCGGTGTTCTCGATCGGCCGGAAATCGCTGACCTCGAAGCTCACGTGCCGCACGTCGCGGCCGCTGCGGGCGCGCGTGCCGGTGCGCACCGCCTTCAGCCATTGCGCGGCATGGCGCAAGGTGGCGTGCGCGGCCGATTGCTTGCCGATCGACGAGCCGAGCACGGCGAGAATCAGGATCAGCGCTTCGGCGATGGTCGTGAAGAACGCGGACACGTTCAGCACCAGCAGGATGTTCACGGTGATCATCAGCGTCATCGCGGCGAACACGGTGCCGACGCTGCCGCCCCGCCCGCCGCCGAGCAAGGTGCCGCCGAGCACCACCGCCGTGAACATCGACAGCAGCAGCGGCCGGCCGACCAGCGGATCGGCGGAGCCCGTCTGCGCGGACACGTACAGGCCGGCGGCGGCGTAGAACATGCCGGCCAGCGCGTAGGTGGCGATGCGGTAGCGCGTCACGGGCATGCCGTTGGCGAACGCGCCGTCGGCGTCGCTGCCGATCGCGTACAGGCCGACGCCGAAGCGCGTGCGCCGCACGAACGACCAGATCAGCAGCGCGACGATCAGCACCCCGGCGGACATCGGCAGCCGGTCGGGAATCAGGTCGGACGTGAGAAACGCGCCGAACTGCTCGCCGACGCTGCCGCCGGGCGTGCTCTGGATCAGCAGCGTCAGGCCCTGCACCATGAACATGGTCGCGAGCGTGACGACGATCGACTGCAGCCGAAACCATGCGATCAGCGCGCCGTTCAGCAGGCCGATGCCGCCGCCGATCGCGATGATCAACGCAGCGCCCAGCCACTGGTCGAGCGGCGAACCCTGCACGAACCGCACCGCGAGCACGTTGGCCAGCGACACGACGGCGGACGCCGACAGGTCGAACCCGCCCGACAGCACGACGATGGTCTGCCCGATCGCGGCGAGCGCGAGCGTGGTGGCGCTGGAAATCACCGAGCCGACGTCGTACAGGCCCACCGGCGTGGCGGACAACGCGGCCCACGCGATCAGCATCGCCAGCAGCGCGCCGATCGCGATGATCAGCCCGCGATGGTGATCGATGCGCGCGCCCCAACCCGCCCGCGCGTCCGGTCCCGCCATCCCGCTGTCGGGAGATGCAACGGCAATCTTCATGACAAGCCTCTCAACTGGAAAGCATCTTGCGCATCACGTTTTCTTCCGTGAGCGCGTCGCCGGACAGCTCGCCGACATTGCGGCCGCGATACATCACCGAAACGCGGTCGCACACGTTGACGAGCTCGGGCACGTCGGTGGAATAGAACAGCACGGCGCCGCCGGCGGCGGCGAACGCGCGCATCAGCACGAAGATCTGGTGCTTGGTGCCCACGTCGATACCGCGCGTGGGATCGAACATCAGCCACACGCGGCTCTGGGTCAGCAGCCATTTCGCCATCGCGATCTTCTGCTGGTTGCCGCCCGAAAACGACAGGCATGGCTTGTAGAGCGCGCGCGGATTCACTTCCATCTGCGCGAGCGAGCGCCGCACCGCCGCCTGCTCGCGCTTGCGGTCGATCAGGCCGAAGCGCGTGTAGCGGCCGATCACCGGCAGCGACACGTTCTGGCCGCCCGGCAGCTTCAGGAACAACCCTTCGGTCTTGCGATCCTCCGGCAGCAGGCTGGTGGCCACGCCGGCCTTCAGCGAATCGGCGGTGGAGGTCAGCGTGACGGGCTGGCCGTCGATGCGGATCTCGCCGTCGTCGAGCCAGGCCGCGCCGAACAGCGCCTCGAACAGCTCGCGCTGCCCCATCCCCTGCAACGCGGCGACGCCATGCACTTCGCCGGGTTGCAGCGCCAGATCGAACTCGCTGACGGCGCTGCCGACGCGAATGCCGCGCGCCGCGATCGCGGCGGGCTTCGTGGCCCCTTCGCGCAGCGCCGGCGATGCGAGCTTCGGCGGATACTTCGCCTCCATCGAGCGGCCGATCACGAGCCGGATGACTTCGTCATCCGAAATATCGGCGGCATCGAACGCGCCGACATCGCGCCCGTTGCGGTACACGGTCAGGCTGTCGCAAAACTCGCGCACCTCCTGCATGCGGTGCGAGATGAACACGAACGTCACGCCGCTCGCCTTCAGTTCGTCGATGCGGCGCGACAGCCAGGCGACGTCGCGCCCGGACAGCGCGGAGGTCGGCTCGTCGAGCAGCAGCACCTGCGGCCCGCGCACGATGGCCTTCGCGATTTCGATCTTCTGCCGCACCGGCAGCGACAGATCGCGCACATACGCGCCGGGCCGGATGTCGGACAGCTCCAGCCGGTCGAGCCATTCGGCCGCCTGGCGCTGCGCCTCGCGCTTCCTGATGCGGCCGAACAGGCCGGTGGGTTCGTACGACATCAGCAGGTTCTGCGCCACGGTCAGGTCGCGCACCAGGGTCATCTCCTGGAACGCGGTCTGCACGCCGGCCCGATGCGCGTCTTTCGGCCCGCGCATCGTCACCTCGCGGCCCATCACGCGGATCTGCCCTTGATCGGGTTGCATGAGGCCGGACAGCAGCTTGACGGTGGTGGACTTGCCCGCGCCGTTCTCGCCGAGCAGCGCGTGCACGGCGCCGCGCTTGACGCGGAACGACGCGCCGTCGAGCGCGACCGTCGCGCCGAAGCGCTTGGTCACGTCGTGCAGATCGATTGCCAGGGATGCGTCGTTCATGGTCGCGTCTCGCCGGCTCAGTCCTGCGTGCCGCTCAGCGCGGCGTTGAAGCCCACTTCGCGGGTGTCGTCCGAGAAGATGTCGGCGAACCAGCCCGGCGGCACCTTGTCCGGCATGAACGCGGTGCAGCTGGCCTTCAGTTCCTCGAGGCTGCCCGTCTTGCACAGCTTCGATTGCGGCGTTTCGACCAGCGGCAGCTTCAGCGTGACGCGCTGCGGGAAATCCTTGCCGTCGAGCTTCTGCACGGCCAGCTTCAGCGCCATCGCGCCCGAGTACGGCGGTGCGCCGTACGAGATCGAGCGATAGCCGATCGAGCGGTACCCGCCCGGCCCCTTCACCTCGCCCGGCGGCAGCATCTGCACGCGGTGGCCGTTCGACGATTCGCCCGCGCACGGCTTGACCTTGTTGTCGGGGATGCCGGCTTCGAGCTGCATCGACGCCGCCGTGAAGCAGCCGACCTGCATCCACAGGCCGTCGATCTTGTCCCAGCTGTTGGTGGCGAGGATCTTCGACAGTTCGGTCTTGGCGGTGGCCTGGCTCCACATGCCGGTGCCTTCGGCGACCACCTTGATGCCGGGATATTTCGCGAACACGGCCTTGGCGGCGTCGGTGCGCGCACGGTCCACCGAGGTGCCCGGCACGCCGTTGATCATCACCACGTTGCCCTTGCCGTTGATCGTCTTGGCCAGCCATTCGGCGGTGACGGTGCCGGCCTGATGCTGGTCGATCGTCACGTTGTGCGCGCACGGCTCGGTCACTTCGCCGTCGTAGGCGGCCACCACCACGCCCTTCGAGCAGGCGTTCTTGATCGCGCGGTTCAGTGCGGTCGGCGAAATCGGGTAGAGGATGATCGCCTTCGCGCCGGCCTGCACCATCGAATTGATCTGCTGGATCTGCTTTTGCGCGTCGGTGCCGGCTACCTGCACTTCGAGATCGACCTTGTCCTTGAGCGCCGGCGTGTTGGCCATCGCCTTGATCATGTTGGTGGCTTCCGTCTGCCAGTCGTTGCCGACATAGCTCATCGACAGGAACACCTTGTACTTGCCCGCCGCCATCGCGTTGCCCGACGCGGCCAGCGATGCCGCGACCGCCATGCCCAGCGCCACTCGGCCCGCATTCTTGATCGCAGTCCTGATTAATTTCATGTCTTCCTCCGGTTCTTCGTCATGGTCTTGCGAAATCGGTTTAGTCGGCGTTCCTGACGTGCGGCAAGCGCGCGCTCGCCGGCAGCGCGATGCCTGCGCTGCCCGGCACCACGTTCGGGTCGTGGCCGGGAATCACGAAATCGGCGATCTGGCGAATGCGCGCGAGCGAAGTCATTTCGGCCAGCGTTTCGTGCACGATGCCTACCGGCACCAGATCGACGATGTTTTCCATGCAGTTCGCGCAATCGCCCGCGATCAGCACCACGCCCGCCTCGGTATCCACGGCCACCGACTGGTGCCCCGGCGTGTGGCCCGGCGTGGGCACCACGCGCACGCCCGGCACGATGTCGGCCACGCCGTGCACGAACTGCCAGCGGAAATACGCGAGCGGCTCGCGGCCGATCAGGAATTCCTGGTAATAGGTCGCCTGCGTCGGCAGCGGATGGCCGGCGTATTCCCATTCCTTGGCCTGCACGATGAAGCGCGCGTTCTTGAACAGCGTGTTGCCGCCCGAATGGTCGTAGTGCAGATGCGTGTTGATGACGATGTCGACCTCATCCGCATGCCAGCCCACGTATTCCTTCAGCGCGCGTTCGAGCCGCTCCTCGGGCGCCTGGTCGCACGGGCACACGAAATTCGACACCCAGCCCGGATCGTGGATGCCGGTATCGACGACGATCTTCTTGCTCGCGCCCACGATGGCCGTGGACCACACCGGCACCCGCATCTGCTGGCCGAAGCCGCGCCCGTATACCTGCGACGAGCGATCGACGGTCAGCCAGCCGGTGGGCATCGCCACTACCTTCAGCTTCGCGCTCATGCCGCGGCCCCGCTCGTCGGCAACACGCGGCCGGCCGGGTTCGATTCGGTGTGAAGCATCGTCATGGTGGGTCTCCGTGTCAGGGGTCGAATCATGTCAGGCATGCGCCTGGTCCAGGCCGCCGCCGCTGTCGGCATGGCGCAGGCGTTCCTGCAGATCGGCAGCCGCATCGCCGATGTCCTCCTCGATGCCGGCGCGCGCGCCCTCCCCGTCGCCACGCCACAGCGCTTCGACGATATGGCGGTGCGCCGTCATCGAACGGCGCATGTGCGGAATGTCGGGGGCCACCAGGTTCAGGAACGGGCCGATGCGCATCCAGAGGTTGCGGATCGTCGAGAGCGTGATGTCGCTCGCGCCGTGCGTGTAGATCGCGATATGGAACGTGAAATTGCTGCGCAGGTAGGCCGGCACGTCGCCGGCTTCGACGTGCGCGTCCATCTCGTCGAAGATGGTTTGCAGTTCGGTCAGATGTTCGCGCGTCATGCGCGTGGCGGCCCGCCTGGCCACCGCGCCTTCGAGCGCGATGCGCACGTCGCGCAGTTCGTCGAGCAACTCGAACGTCATCGGCGGCACCATCAGCGCGCGGCCGGGGCCGTCGATCAAGGCGCCCTCGGCCTGCAGGCGCGTGAGCGCCGCGCGCACCGGCATGGTGGACGAGCCCACCGCCTCGGCCACGCTGCGCAGGCTCAGCAACTGCCCCGGCGCGAAGCGGCCGGTCATGATCGCTTCCCGGAGTTGGGCGTAAACGCGGCCCGCCATCGTTTCTCGCGCCACGAGTTCGAGTGCCGGCAAATCCGATGTCGTGCGCGTTGCCACTGCTGCCCCTCCGTCCGAATTAAGCGTGTGATTCAGAGCTGCGATCTGTGATCACACTGCACGGAGCGAAGTTTGGAAGCTGTGCAAGCGGGCGTCAACCGCTATTGCCTAGGTGAAAACACGCAGCGTTGTTCAGGATGCCGGAATGTTTTTCGTGCTCACGAAGGCAAGGTCCGGATCGGTTTTGGAGGGAGGTATCCGCGCACTGTTTTGGGGATGATGTGACAGCCATATGAAGCTGATTCGGTTCAATTCAAAGGCGCAAGTTTTTTTATATATTCAGTGTTGCTTATCGATTATCAAAGCATGAAATCTTGAATTGGTAATATTTACTCCATTGGATAATATTTAAGTCAATCCAATTCTTTCCGGTTGCCTACAATGCAATCTCGCCCTTTTTTCAAGGAACAAAATTGCCGAGATTTTGGCATCCGCCGCGTGGCTGGCCAACGCGCGAAATTCATCCTCGCCGAGTCTCGATTCTGCAACGGAAATTTGTTCAAACACAAACATCATGTCACTGATTTTATTGAATAAATTTATTCGAACGACAGCTTGAGTCTTCACGGTAAATCATCGTGGAATTGGCTTCGTCCGACTTCGTTCCAGTGCATAAAAAATCCCTCCAATCAATTCGCAACTCCATCAATTCATTCAATCCGACAGTCATCATTTAATCCATAAATTACCGCATAATCAGCGTTACATTTTGATACTAAAGGCAAAATAAAAGCCCCCTACAATGTGCGCTCCCGTACTTACATCGGAAATAATTGCAGTGCCGAAACTCACTCTCCTCTCAAAATCAGCCGATATCGGCAATAATTCCTCCAACGCTACGGAATCCTCTACAAAGTCACGTCGCAGTTTCCTCTCCTACATGCTGGCCGGCGCCGGTGGCCTGACCCTCGCCGGCTGCGGCGGCGCCAGCGACGCGGCCGAACGCTGGCCGCACTCGCAGCGCACGCCCACCGGCTCCACCACCACCTCGAGCAGCAGCACAACCACGACGCCGCCGGCCACCTCCGCATCGACGTCGACCTCCACGTCGACATCGAGCACGCCGTTCTTCTACGGCCTCAACGGGCACATGGCCTACAACTCGGGCATTTATCACACGCTGTCCGCCGCCGCGCAGCTCGCGATGATCAAGGACCTGGGCGCGACGATGTACCGGTGCGACGTGGCCGGCTCCGACATGGCGAAGGTGCTCGCCACCGCGCTCACCGGCCCGTTCGCGAAGAGCGGCGTGTCGATCTTCCCGGTGCTCAACCCGAGCTCGGCCGGCTGGAGCACCTCGCTCAGCGAATCGGCCGCCTATACGCTCGGCTACAACCTCGGCACCAGCGTGACCACGCCGCTGAAGGGCCTGGTGTCGTACATCGAGTGCGGCAACGAACTCGACGTGCCGGTGGTGAACAACGGCGACGGCAGCAACACCATCAACTACAACCCGGCGGCCTGGCCCGCATTCCGTGGCGTGATTCGCGGCATGATCGATGGCGTCAAGGCGATCGATTCGACCATCAAGGTGGGCGTGAACGTGGGCATTCCGCTCGCGTATCGTGCGTTGCAGATGCTGTGGAGCGGCATCACGCCGAACGGCACCACCAACGGCGTGACCGGCGCGGCTTCGGTTCGCTGGGACATCACCTGCTATCACTGGTACGAAAGCTCGGGCGATATCGTCTGCGGCTGGCGCAACAACGCCTGCTACGACGTGCTGCAGGCGCTCAAGGATTCGTTCGGTGTACCGATCTTTCTGACGGAATGGGGCTGGACCGGCCCGATCGACACCGCGACGCAGCAGGCTGCCTACGTCACCCGCGCGCTGACCGAGTACAAGTCGATCAAGGACAAGTACAACATCCAGTCGGTCATGATGTACGCGATGATCGACGACCAGTACGGCCTCGTGAAATCGGACGGTGTCACCAAACTGCCGGCCTACTCGGCGTTCAAGAGCTTCGTCGCAGCCAACCCGGTGTAACGGGTCGAACACGATCCGGCATGAGCGGGCCGCCGCGGCGCCCGTCTCATGCCGGTTCGATCACGAAATTCGCAGCCGCGTAGAGCGCGCTGCAACTCCAGATTTCCTCGTCGTCGCGGGTGAACGTCGCCCAGCCGTCCTTCACGTGCATGAGCGCGTGCGGAAACACCGGGCGGTGCCCGTTCGCGGCGGCCGACAGCGCGTTACGCTCGCGGCAGGTGGCGCGGTAGGCGCCGTCGGGAAGTGCAAGTTGAGTCACCACGTTTCGATTCCGGTTCAAGCCTCGCCGCGCGGCGCCACGAACAGCCGCTCATCCCAGATCACCGGTTGCGGATCGCTGGCGATAATGCCGGCGGCCTCGGGGTGCAGCGGATTGATCAGTGCGTTCCATTCCGCGCGCGTGACGACCGACGGCACCAGCAGAATCGCGCTGCGCAGTTCCGTGAGCCATGCATCGCCCACGCCGCGCGCGACATGCGGCGACGACGAATCCCATCCGGCCGGCAAGTGTTGCGCAGACAGCCGCTCCACCGGCAACGACGCCGGCACCTCGGCCTCCACCCACACATGCGTACGCGGCACCTTGCCGATACGCGCATGCACCAGCACTTCGAGCATGGCGCCGGCGAAGGTCGTGCCGGCATAAATGACGGCGCGCCCCGGGCTGTTGAAACGCCCGCCCAGCAACATCGCGCCGGTCCCGCTCCAGACGGGATGCCGCCCGTCCGCAATCCGGTAAAGCTTCATACCGGCAGGCCGTAGAACAGTTGCCACAGCGTTTCCTCGACGCGGCGCGCGCCGAGTTCGGTCAGCGCGACGTCGAGCGGCGTACGGCCTTCGAGCAACGGATTCGGTGCGGACAGGAAGGCGCGGGCGTCTTCGGCGTCGTTCCACACGTAGGTGGCGGTGGCCACCACGCGCGCGAGGCGCTCGGCCTTTTCGGATTCGTCGCGCGTCAGCCGATCGCGCCGGCGCTTGTAGGTCGCCTCGGGGATGATGCTGGCCAGCAGTGTGCGACGCGCTTCGGTACTGCCCACCGCGTGCGCCACGCCGGCTCGCAACGCCGATTTCGGCAGGCCGTCGCGCACCCGGCTTTCCAGCTCGGCCAGCGTGTGCGGCACGGGAGAGAGGTCCATGACCGCTGCGATCGCTTCCGGCGTCACGAATTGCATGAGAATTTCTCCCGTATCATTTGAACCAAAAATATAGGCCAAATGATACCCGAAATCAAACCTCGCTCGCAGGCCGGGCCACGCTGACACGCCGCTCATTCGTTGCGCATCGACAGCAGGCTGTCGCGAAACGTCTCCACCAGCCGGTTGTCGTCGCGCGCCCGCGTGATGGTCACCAGCTTGGTCCGCAGCTCGAAGCCCTTCACCGGCAGGAAACGCACGTCGCGCCGGTTGTTCTTGGCCGTCGAGCGTCCCACCAGCGTCATGCCCAGCCCCGCACCCACCAGCGCCAGCGCGGTGTGAATCTCGATCGCGTCGTGCCCGGCGCGCGGCTCGCCGCCAGCGGCCTTCAGGGCGGTCAGCAACTGCTGGCCGAACGGGCTGCGCGCATCCTTCGGATAGTGAATGAACGGCAGCCGAGACAGCTCGGCGGCCGTCACCGAGCGCTGCCGCGCCAGCGCGTCGCCGATCGGCACGGCGGCCACGAACGGCTCGTCGAGCATCACCGTGTAGACCAGGTCCGGGCTGGTATCGAGCGGGCCGATGAAGCGCGAGATGCCGATGTCGATGCGCCCCTGCCGCAAGCGCTCGGGCTGATATTCGGACAGCGCCTCGACCAGATCCAGATGCACGTCCGGGCAACCCTCGCGAAAGCGCCGCACCGCCGCCGGCAGCACCGAATACGCCACCGACCGCACGAAACCGATGCCGAGCCAGCCGCGCTGGCCCGAGGCGATGCCGCGCGCCTCGTCGTCGAGCCGGCCCGCGTGCGACAGCAATTCCTTGGCGCGCGGATAGAAATACTTGCCGAGCGAGGTCAGCTCCATCGGCCGGCGCGAACGGTCGAACAGCTCGCCGCCGAGGTGGGCCTCGAGCTGCGACAACTGCATGCTGATGGCGGTGGGCGCGATGTGCAACGCTTCCGCCGCGCCGGTGGCGCTGCCGGCTTCCACCACGGCGCAGAAATAGCGAACCTGTCGAAGATTCATTTTTATTGAACTTAAGCTCAAAAAACGCTGATTGATAGCGGTGAAACTTTAACTAAAACTGGCACGGCCTACAAACTTCGCAGAACGAACATGAGCCGTCACGAGCCTTCCACCGATCCGATCGCGGCGCTGCGCGCCCTCGGCAGCGCCACTGTCTACGAAGCCCAGGGCGCCTACGGCGCGCTCGACAGCGGCATCAAGCCGATCCATCCGTCGATGTGCGTGGCCGGGCCGGCCGTCACGGTCGACATCCGCCCCGGCGACAACCTGATGCTCCATTACGCGATGCTCAAGGTGCAGCCGGGCGACGTGCTGGTGGTCGACGCGAAAGGCTTCCTCGAAGCCGGCCCGTGGGGCGACGTGTTTACCGAACTGGCGCTGCACAAGGGGCTGGCCGGCCTCGTCATGCACGGCGCGGTGCGCGACGCGCGCACCATCATCGAGATGGGGTTTCCGGTGTTCGCGCGCGGCCTCTGCATCAAGGGCACCGGCAAGAACCAGCCGGGCCGGCTCAACGTGCCGGTCACGATCGGCGACGTGCAGATCCAGCCGGGCGACATCGTGGTCGGCGACATCGACGGCGTGGTGGTGGTGCCGCGGCACGACGTCGAGCGCGTGGTGCAGGTCAGCCAGGCGCGCGAGGACAAGGAACTGGCGTTCCGCCAGCAAATTCGCGAAGGCGCGACCACGGTCGAGCTGCTCGGGCTGGAGGCGACGCTGCGACGTTTCGACCTGACCTAGCGCCTGCACCGGGCAGCACCGACAACACCATGAACACGGAGCGAGACACCATGAGAAAAGACAGCAGCCTGGCCGCGCCGGGCGCCCTGGCCGATGCGGCGCGCCCCACCCGCTACCGCTGGGTGGTCGCCACCCTGTTCTTCCTGATCTACACGGTGGCGGCGGCGGATCGCGCCAACCTCGGCATCGCGCTGCCGTTCCTGCGCAAGGAATTCGCGATGAGCAACGCCGAAGCGGGCGCGCTGGTCAGCGTATTCCTGATCGCCTACGCGCTCGCGCAGTTGCCGTCGGCCTGGCTCATCTCGCGTTTCGGCGTGCGCCGCGTGCTGCCCGTTTCGATGATCCTGACGTCGATCGCCACCGCGCTCACGGGCGTGGCCGGCTCGCTGTTTTCGCTGAAGCTGTGCCGCCTCGCGCTCGGTTTCGCCGAGGGGCCGCTGCCGCTCGGCATCGCCGCCACCATCAATGGCTGGTTCCCGGCCAGGGAGAAAGGCACGGCGTCGGGCATCTTTCTCTCGGCCGTGAAGTTCGGCCCGGTCATCACGCCGATCCTCGGTGCTGCGATCATCGGCACCTGGGGCTGGCAGGCGATCTTCCTGGTGTTCGCGCTGCCGGGCGTGCTGTTCTCGATCGTCTGGTATGCGATGGTGGCCGACAAGCCCGCCGACAGCCGCGCCGTCAATCGCGCGGAGCGCGAGCTGATCGATGCGGGCAGCCCGCAGGCCGGCACGCCGATGCGCATCGAGCGCACCCGCGCAATGCCGTGGCTCGACCGGCTCACGCGCGTGCGCAGCGAGCCGCCGCTGGCCTCGACGCGCGCCGTGATCACGTCCTGGAACGTGTATGGCTGCGCGCTCGGCTACTGCTGCCAGTTGGGCATTTCGAGCGTGATGCTGGCGTGGATTCCCACTTATCTGCTGACCGTCAAGAAGTTCAGCGTGACCGGCACCGGCTTCGTGGCGGCCGCGCCTTGGGTGGGCGCGGTGGTCGGCAACATCCTCGGCGGCTGGCTGTCGGACCGCGTATTCGGCAAGCGCCGCAAGCCCGGCATGATGTTCTCGGCGGTGGCCACCGCGCTGATGATGGTGGTGCTGATCCGCACGCCGGCCTCGCCGCTGTTGTACGGATTCCTGATCTTCACGGCGGGCGTGGCGTTGAGCATCGGCTTCTCGGCGTACATGGTGTATCCGACCGCGTTCGTGGCGAAGGCGCAGTTCCCGCTGGCCAACGCGATCGTCAACATGGGCGGCCAGCTAGGCGGCGCGGCCACGCCGTTCATCGCCGGGCTGCTGCTCGATCACTACGGCTGGGATCATGTGTTCGGCTTCATGTCGGCGATCTCGGCGCTGGCCTTCGTGCTGCTGCTGACGATCTCGGAGCCGTTGGATACCGAGCCGGTGCGACGCTGAATGGGGGCGGCGAGCGAGCGGCGTTGGCGCGGCCGTATCGCTTCTCGCCTGGCGCGGATCGAACGGGCGTGTGCCGGGACGACAACAACGCTGCTTCCAGTTAGCGCTCCTGCATTCCCAGCGGACCAGCCGCAGATCAAACGGCCGCGTGCCTGAACGATGACAATGCCGCTCCGAGCCGGCACGCCCGCATCGCCGGCAAACCCGCCACCGATCAAACCGCCGCGAGCCTGAACGACGACACCGCCGCCTCCAGCTGACGCGCCTGCGTCTCCAGCGAACCGGCCGCCGCCGCAGCCTGCTCGACGAGCGCCGCGTTCTGCTGCGTGACCTGCTCCATCTGCGCGACCGCCTGCCCGATCTGCACGATGCCGCTGGCCTGCTCGCTCGATTCGGCCGAAATCTCCTGCACGATGCCGGCCACGCGGCGCACCGCCTCGACCGTCTCGGTGATTGCCGTGCCCGCCTGCGCCACCTGCGCGTTGCCGGCCTGCACGCGGCCGAGCGAGGCGTCGATCAGTTCGCGGATCTCGCGCGCCGCACCCGCGCTGCGTTGCGCCAGCACGCGCACTTCGCCGGCCACCACTGCGAAGCCGCGGCCCTGTTCGCCCGCGCGCGCCGCTTCCACCGCCGCGTTGAGCGCGAGGATGTTGGTCTGGAACGCGATGCCGTCGATCGTGCCGATGATGTCGGCCATGCGCGTCGAGCCGGTGCTGATCTCGTTCATGGTCGTCACCACGCTGCCCACCATGTCGCCGCCGCGCGTGGCCAGTTGCGCCGCCTCGCTGGCGAGCGAGCTGGCGGTGCGGGCGTTGTCGGCGTTGCGCGTCACGGTGTCGGTCAGCTCCTTCATGCTGGCGGCGGTTTCCTCCAGCGCGGCCGATTGCTCCTCGGTGCGCGACGACAGATCGAGGTTGCCCGCCGCGATTTCCTTCGCCCCCACGTTGACCGAATCCGAACTGCTCAACACCTGGCGCACGGTGCGCGTCAGGCCCGACTGCATGCGCGCGATGGCGGCCAGCAGGCGGCCGACCTCGTTGTTGCCGCCGGCCGGGATCGACAGATCGAGGTCGCCGTCGGCCACCTTGCCGAGCAGTTGCGCCGCGTCTTCCAGCGGCCGCACCACGTTCCTGCGCAGTGCGAAATGCACGGCCACCACCAGCGCCAGCGCGATCGCCACGCCGATCACCACCAGCGCCAGCACGATCTGGTAGCGCGCCGCTTCCTGCTCGGCCTCGTCCTGCGCGAGCTGGTTGGCCTGCTTCTGAAAGCGTTCGAGCGCAACCGAATAGGCCGCGCCCGAGGTGGTGATGTCGGTGGCGTTGAGCGCCGAATACTTGGTCGGATCGTTGGCGCGCAGCGCGTCGAGCCCGGCCTGCACGGTGGCCGTATGTGCGCGGCCCAGTTGCACGATGTCCTGCAGCAGCGCGGCGTCCTGGCCGTCGATCGGCCTGGCGTCGGCGAACGCCTTCAGCTCCGTGCTCGACTTGTCGATGCTGCCCTGCCCGCTGTCGATCGCCGCGGTGTTGACGCTCGATTGCTCGCGCGCCGTGCTGTAGGCACGCACCAGCGCGCTGCGGGCGCGCGTCATGTCTTTATAAGCGTCGTTCAGCAGGATCACGCGCGACGAGATCGCATGGACCCGATTCGTCGAATGATTGGCTGCGTGCAGCGAGACGACGCCGGCCACCCCGCCGACGACGATCATCGTGCCGAACAACGCGAGGATGAACAGCAAGCCGGTACGGATGCTGACGTTTTTCATGCTGTGGTTTTCCCCTGGATGCAATTTTTTTACGTATTCCTCCGACGAACGCGCTGCTCCCCTGTTCGTACGGATTACCTTCAGTTTTCGACACGTTCGACGGCAACTTGAGCGTGCGACGAACGTGCTGCGCTCGCCCTCGCCGACTTGTCCGATCACGCGTTGGCGGCACCGCTGCGAGGCTGGCCGGCACGCTGTCGTATCCTGCATTTTTCGTCGTTTTCAACATCGGACATCATATATGTTGAGGCGTTTTTTGGCAGATTTTTCGCGCGCTCGGGGTGGCCTTGAGTGCCACGACGCAACAGTCGAAAATTCCCAAAAATCAGCGATGATTCCTTTCCAGCCTTGCCTTTCCACCCTATCCCTCCTAGGGAATGCACGGACATCATGGCAGCAGCATCGTGCTTATTATCATCGTGTCATCGTATGACGACAGCCATTGCAGCACCGTAGCGCCCTCATCGACACAATCACAATATCCAGGACGGAGACAGGCAGTGAGCGCACCCGAATTCGACGCGGAAGACAACGCCCCCAATCAGCAGATGTTTAGGATTACTCGACGACATTTCCTCGGCTACGGCGGTGCGCTGGTGGGCAGCACGCTGCTCGGCGCTTGCGGCGGCGGCACCGATGCGGCGCCGGCCGCGGGCGGTGGCGCGTCCATCGCGCCGGCCGATCCGATCTGGGGGCCGAGCGGCCTGGCGACCAACATCATCGCGTCGCTGAACGGCATCGCGCAGTCGTCGTTTCCCGCCGTGGATTTTCAAGTGGAGGCCTACGGCGCGCAACCGTGCTCGGTCATCGCGCAAACCAGCCCGTACACCGACGCGACCAAATCGCCGGTCAGCCCCGGCGCGGGCGCAACCCAGGGCGCTGGCGCGTTCGATTCGCGCCCGGCGTTCCTGGCCGCGATCGCGGCCTGCTCGGCGGCGGGCGGCGGGCGCGTGGTGGTGCCGGCCGGCGCGTGGTATTGCGCGGGGCCGATCGTTCTGCAGAGCAACGTCAATTTCCACCTGAGCGCGAACTGCACGATCTTCTTCAGCGCGAACCCGGCCGATTACGCGAAGGACGGCCCCGTCGATTGCGGCGCGAACGGCAAGCTGTTCTACAGCCGCTGGCAGGCCAACGACTGCCTGAACTTCGGCACGCCCGTGTATGCACGCAACGCCAGCCATATCGCGCTGACCGGCGAAGGCGCCACCTCGATCCTGAACGGCCAGGCCATGACGGCGTTCGCCGGCACGGGCAACACGGCCACTTGCTGGTGGACCTACAAGGGCACTACCGGCGCCTACGGCTGCGCCAGTTCGTCCACGCCGTCGCAGGCCTACACGAACCCGAACAACGTCGACCTGAAGACGGCCGTGCCCGGTATTTCGGATGCCTTGTATACGATGTTGACCAACCCGGCCACGCCGTGGCAGCAGGATCAGAACTACCTGCCCGCGCTGTCCGAGGCCGGCGTGCCGGTGGCGCAGCGCATCTTCGGGCTCGGCCATTACCTGCGCCCGTGCATGGTGGAATTCCTTGGGTGTACGAACGTGTTGATGGAGAACTATCACACCCAGAACACGCCGTTCTGGCAGCACCATCCCACCGACTGCACGAACGTCGTGATTCGCGGCGTGATGGCCGACAGCATCGGCCCGAACAACGACGGCTTCGATCCCGACGCCTGCAACAACGTACTGTGCGACGGCATGATCTTCAACACCGGGGACGATTGCATCGCCATCAAGTCGGGCAAGGATCTCGACACGCAATACGGCCCGGCGCAGAACCACGTCGTGCAGAACTGCACGATGAACAGCGGCCACGGCGGCATCACGCTCGGCAGCGAGATGGGCGGCGGCATCGAGAACGTCTACGCGCGCAACCTGACGATGCTGAACCAGTTCTGGGCGACCAATTCGCTGAACATCGCGATCCGCATCAAGACCAACATGAATCGCGGCGGCTTCGTGCGCAATTTCTACGTAAACGGCGTGACGCTGCCGAACGGCGTGAGCCTGACGGGCGCCGGCTACGGCAGCAAGATGCTGACCGGCAGCCCGATCAACAGCACCGTGCCGCTCGGCGTGGCGACGTCCGCGTCGGGCAACCCGTCGGCGTCGCAGGGCGGCCTGATCACGTTCGATTGCGACTACCAGCCCGCCAGCGATGCGATCCGCACGCGCCCCGCGCTCGTGCAGAACGTCAACATCACCAACGTGAAGGCCAGCAACGTCACGCTCGGCAGCGCGACCGGCTCGTGCTTCCAGGCGATCGTCGCGCAGGGGCCGGTGGCGTTCGACTACAACGGCCCGGCGCCGACGCCCGCGATTCCGGCGATCACCGGCGTGACGATCTCGAACTGCGATTTCGGCACGCCGACCGCGGCAGGGCCGGCCAGCGCGCAAACGCCGGGGCCGATCTACGCGTGGAACGTGAACGGCATCGCGCTGCAGAACGTGACGATCGCCGGGCAGGTGTTCAACTCGACGATTACCGATTTGCTGTAAGGCGGGGGGATGGGTCGAGGTGGCCCGGCTTCGGGGAATGGAGCCGGGCTGCCTGTGTTGACGCCTGCCCGTGCGGGATCAGGCGATGCGGTGTTCAGGGCGCGCGATGGCCTGCAAGGCGATGCCTTACTTCGAAGCCTGCAACATCACGCCGGCTTGCGACGTCGAAACCGGCTCCAGCGCCATCACCTTGTCGGCAGCGGCCGCCGCCCGACGCCGGGCAATCACCGCCTCCGCCTCTTCCATGCGCCGATGCAGCCGCCCGTCATACCCGGCCGGGTTGTACCCCGCCTGCTCCAGCTCGACGAGTTCCGCCCGCACTTCGGCGCGCGTGATCGCGTGATTCGCGCCCTCGGCGAACGCGGGCGCCGACGCCACGCTCAAGACGGCAAACACGCCGGCAGCGGCCAGCGCAACGATACGGTGGGGGGCAGCAAATTTCATCGCGATCCTTGAGGGCAAGTGTCTGAGCCCGAAGCATGAGGGTTAACGCGATAAGGGTAAATGCGGACGACATCGAATTAATGGCCTCGCCGGAAAACTTATCACCCGCGTCTGCCTGCCCCGCCTTCAACGAAACCGCCCGAGCCAGTCGAGAAACGTCCGATCGTGCCCGTAGGCGACGTTCACGCGCTCGCCGCCGCGGTGTGCCTGGAAGCGCTGGTGGCCTGCGGTTTTGCGGACCGGTCGGCAACAGCGTGACGGTGCAGGCCGTCAGCGGGCTGGTGTCGGTGGGGTTTATCGCGGTGCTGTTTCGGTTGCGGGTGTGGCGGCGGAAGGCGGCTCGGGCAGCATGACGCTCCGCGAACGCCGGGTGGCTCAGGCTCACCCTGCGCTCGGCTTGAGTCTCAGTGTTCTCGACGCGGCGTCCCATAGCGCGACGGCGGCACCGGTGGTGAGCGACGGCGGGTCGAATTTCACGAACTGCCCCTGAACCATGTACTGACCGCCGGTACTGAACTCCATCGAGAAATAGGGTGTGGCCGGCTTGCTCGTGGTTTCGTTGACGGCCATCGAGAAGGTGTCGCCACGTCCGCCACCCGGCATCGCACTTTCGTACAGCCATTCCGTGGCCTTCATTCCCGACAATTCCCAGGCGCCCTTGCGGACATCCTTGCCGTCCATGCCCCTGAGCGCCTCGCGCGCTTCGGCGCTATCGGCGTGCTCCGATACGGTCGTATCGTCAACGAAATTCGGCAACGTGAACATGGTCCAGATGACGTCTTGCCGTTGAGTCAGGTTGACGAACGTGGCGTTCACTTCTTCGTCGTACCCCACTGCGCCAGGCAGGAAGCCGCCCGCGAAGCACACGCCGGCTTCCGTCGGAATGTCGTCCGGAGAGCGCCCACGCAGCTTTTCCAGCAGGCTGAACACCACCGCTGTTTTCTGGGGAACCTTGTTCTTCAGCTCGAAACGTTTGACGATCGGTTCGTCGGTTTGGTCGGGGTGGAGGTAGTCGTAGGTTTCGATCTCGAGCAGGAGCCGATAGCCGTTGTCCCACTTGTAGCCCTCGATATGTCGCGTGGCAGGATCATCGTAGATGGAGCCTCGATGAATAAAGTAGTAGGTGTTGTCTCCGCGCGCCTTGCCGGCTTCGTACAGGAACGGATACGCATCCCGGCTCCTGGTTGCCTTCAATTCGGCCTCGCGTTGCGCGATCTCCTGCCGCCAGGCATCTTCCGTCATCGCCTTCGCCCTGATGACGACCCCGTGAATCTTCGCGCGGCCGGATTCCTGAACCTCCCCCGGCATGTCGATCAGATAGCGTCCCACACACCGCGTTTTCAGGTTCGTAGTCAGTTCGGTCACGATCTGCTTTTCCATTTGGCTCATCGGTGCAGGTTTGTAATCGCACCCGGCAACGGTCGATATCAGGCAGACAAGCGCGAATGTTGCGCGCATTTTCCTCATGCCTTGTAGTCCAGCGTCGTGCCCTTCACGCTTTGCGCGATGCGGGTAATGGCGTGAAGCGTAAAGCGTCGGGTTGCGTCCAGCTTGTAGGCGCCTTCGTGCTCGATACCCGCGAAGGAGACGCAGGCTCGGGCGTGATGGGCGGGCGCACGGCCCGAACGCACCGGCACGGTGCCATCTCCATGTTCGTCGGCGTCACGCAGAACGAACGTGGCGAACGCGGCTTTGCCATCGAGCATCACCGTGACCAGTTGCCCGGCGGTCGCGGGATCGTCGCTGCCGCGTGTTTCGAGAAGATCGGCCATCGGTGGAATGCCGCCGCGAAACCGCGGTGGCGTTTGCTGCGCCCACGTGACGTTGCCGTATGCCTTGTGCGTCTCATCGTCGCCGTAAAAGACATAGGTGTTGGCGTGATATTTGCCACTGATGTCTTCGTGAAAAGGTCGAACCTGGCGTTGAATCAAGTCTTCGAAATCACTCCAATCCTTGTCGATGGTTTTCTTTTCCGGATCGAGCGGATTCAACAGCGTGTCGTCGCATAACCCCCACCAGGTGCTGCGCACGGTATAGATCTGGCTATACGGATCGACTTGATTGTTCTTGTCCGGTTGAGGCAGCGCGACGAACCGCTCGCCGTCCCGGATCTGCAGCCAGCCCACGCTGTAATCGGGGCTCGGCAACAACTGCAAGGGCCCGGGTGCACTGCCCACCACGGCGGTCATGCTTGCGGCGGTCGGGCCCAGCGCCAACCCGGCAATGCCCTCCGTGCCGGTCTTCATCCGCTTGTAGGTCGCGGCCGCCCCCGTGGCGGGCATCACGCCGTGCACGATGCCCAGTACCTTGTCGCGCAAGCCCATCACTTCCGAGTAGTAGCGGGCCACCAGCCCGCCCATCGAGTGGGTGACCAGGATCACCCGGTCGCACCGGTAGTTGAACTGCTTGCGATACCAGGCCGTGATTTCATCGATTCGGGTCGCCAGGCGCCGCGCCGATACCGCGTTCGATTGCAGCCAGTTGTAGCCCACCGCATGCACTGGAAACTGGTACTTGTACGAGAGCGCCACTTCGTCGCGCGCCAGTTTTTCGAGGCCGGGCGTGACGAGATGACAGAGACTCTCTCGCAAACCCTTGCGACCGTAATCCGTGCCGGCATGCGCATCGTTCAGTGCGTTTTCGAGCCACACCAGCCACTCTCCGTAGCTCATGCAGCCTACTTCGCCCCAGCCTCTGCGGCGCAGTTCGGCTTCCGTCTGCGCGGTGCCGGGCAGGATATTGCCGCCCGGGTGGACCTGGGTTTTGCCAGGATCGAGCAGCGCTTTGCGCTCCTTCGGCTTTCTTGCCATCCACGGCATCACCGACTTCATGTCGTTGAGAAGCCAGACCGGTTTCGGTCCCGTTGGTTCGTTGATTGCCAGATTCGTCCCCATGATGCCCGGCACGAAGATCACCGGGATGACACGCTGCGGAACCATGTAGCAGATCGCCTTGCTGTCATCCGGCGCAGAGGTGATCGATGAAAAATGGACCGAGCCGTCGGCGGCGATCGTGGGGGAAAGGATGCGTTCTCGAGTGGCCAATACAGGGTTCTCCGCGTCACAGACATGAAAAAACCGACTGCGGATAATACGGCGTGCCATCGCACGCCGGCCTGCGTCAGATCAATCAGGGCGCCCAGCCGCGGGCAGATCGCGCGGCGGCGCCTGAAATTCCCGCTCAACGCGCGTTCGGGCTTCGGGCGGATCGGCCAAGGGCGGTGTATCGCGGCAGCCCTTCCACCTCCCCGCTCTCCCTCAGATCGCCTGCCCGCCCGACACCTCGATACGTTGCGCCGTCAGCCAGCGGTTGCCCTCGCCGAGCAGGCTCGCGATCATCGGGCCGATGTCGTCGGCCACGCCCACCCGGCCCATCGCCGTCATGCTTGCGAAGAAGCGGTTGAATTCGGGCGTATCGCGCACCGCGCCGCCGAAGAAGTCCGTCTCGATCGCGCCGGGCGCGACCACGTTGACGGCGATGCCGCGCGAACCGAGCTCCTTGGCGAGATAGACGGTCAGCACTTCCACCGCGCCCTTCACGGCCGCGTAGGCGGCCCAGCCCTCGGCACTCACGCGCGTCAGCCCGCTCGACAGGTTGACGATGCGGCCGCCGTCCGCGAGCAGCGGCAGCAACGCCTGCGTCAGGAAGAACACGCCCTTGAAATGCACGTCGACGAGCCGGTCGAACTGCGCTTCGGTGGTGTCCGCGATCGGCGCGAAATCGCCATGGCCCGCGTTGTTGACGAGGTGGTCGAACGTGGTGCGCTGCCAGGTGGCCTGAAGCGCGCCGCGCAGGCGCTGCACGAAATCGGCGAAGCCGGACACGCGGCCGGTGTCGAGCTGCAGCGCCACCGCCTTGCGGCCGAGCGCCTCGATCTCGGCGACAACCGTATCGGCGGCCTCGCGGCTGCCCAGGTAGGTCAGCACCACGTCGCCGCCCTGGCGCGCGATATGGAGCGCGGTGTTGCGGCCGAGGCCGCGGCTCGCGCCGGTAACGAGAGAAAGCGTGGTCATGTCGGGCTCCTGTTTCGGTTGAACGTGGAGCCATTGTGTCGATGCGGCACGCCGCGCAGTAGTCACGAACCGGGTGTTTGATTGACAACCGTCGGTTGGCAAATGGACGCCAGCCGGTCAGCGTCAGCGCGCCATCGCCTTCAGCGCGGCGGGCGGCACATGGAACTGCGTCGTGCCGTGCAGCCGTTCGACCGAGAAATCGATGAAGCGGCGCACGCGGCGCGGCATGTTGTTGCGCTGCGCGTAGAACAGATACAGCCCCATGCGCTCGCTGGTCGAGCCGGGCAGCAACGGCACCAGTTCACCCGCGCGCAGCGGCGCGGCGGCATTGATGCTGTCGATCTGGCCGATCCCGATGCCGGCCAGCACCGCGTGCATTTCCGCCTCCGGGTCGCTGCAACACACGGCGTACGAGAGGCTGCGGAATTCCGTCTCGCCCTTCACGCGAAATTCCCACGGCGTGGGCTGCCCCGCGCCGGGCTGGCGATAGCCGATCAGCGGATGCGCGGCGAGATCGTCGATCCGGCGCGGTGCGGCGTGCGCGGCCAGGTAGGCCGGCGTGGCGCACACCAGCAACTGGATCGGAAACAGCCGGCGCGATACGACCTGCGCCACCGGCGCATTGCCGGCCCGGAACCCGACGTCGATGCGCTCGTCCACCGCGTCCGTATAGCGGTCCTCCAGCACCAGCTCGAACTGGACCTCCGGGTACATCGCGCGAAACTCGGCGATCACCGGCATCAGCACCTTGCGCGCCACCGCGCCGCCCGCGCTGACGCGCACCAGCCCTTGATCCTGATGGGCCGCGCCACGCGCCTCGTTGATCGCGCTGCGAATGCCGTCGAGGTTGCCGCGCACCGCGTCGAGCAGCCGCGTGCCCTCGTCGGTCAGCGCGTTCTTGCGCGTGGTGCGATGGAACAGGCGCACGCCGAGATGCGCCTCCAGCTGACGGATCGCCTTGCTGACGGCCTGCGGCGTGCTGCCCTGCGCCTGCGCGGCGCGATGGAAGCTGCCGAGTTCGGCCGCACGGATGAAGGTGGCGATGGCGCGCAGTTCGTCCACGTCGGCTACCGCCCTGCCTGGCACTGCGCCTCGACGGCCGCGCGATCGAGCAGCGACCACACCTCGGCGATCTTGCCGTCACGGAACCGGTAGAACACGTTTTCGGTGAACACGATGCGCCGACCGTTGACGGGCACGCCGAGGAAATCGCCCTGCGGCGTGCAGTCGAAGCGCAGGCGGCTGGCCACCATCGGCGGCTCGGCCACCAGCAGGTCGATCTCGAAGCGCAGATCGGGGATCTGGAGCACGTCGCGTTCCAGCATCCGGCGGTAACCGGCCAGGCCGAACGGCTGGCCGTTGTGGGTGGCGTCGTCGGCCACGAATTCGCCGAGCGCCGGCCAGTCGCGGCGGTTCAGGCAATCGAGGTAACGGCGGTAGAGGCTGCCGAGATCGGCTGCGGTGGGATTCACGGCGAACTCCTTGTTCCGGTGGGCAGGTTCCGGGCCGCAGCCGCGCCGCTCAGGGGCGAACGCCGAGCGGTTGCCGGGGCCGCCGCGTCAAGCTCGGCACACCCCGGCCCCGCCCGCGCGGCTCAGGCCACCGCTGCCTTGTACCACGGCAACTGCTCGACCGGCATCGGCCGTGCGAACAGGAAGCCCTGGAATTCGCTGCACCGTTCGGCCAGCAGCGCGAGCCGCTGCTCGTCGGTTTCCACGCCCTCGGCGATCACCGGGATGTCGAGACGCTGGCACAGCCCCGCGATCGCGCTGACGATCGCCGTGGATTTGCGCTTCTTGCCGATGTTCTGCACGAAGCTGCGGTCGATCTTGATGCGCGAGAACGGAAAATCCTGCAGCAGGCTCAACGACGAATAGCCGGTGCCGAAATCGTCCATCGCGATGCCCACGCCCATCGAGCGGATCGTGCCGAGCACGGCGCGCGAGCGGGCCGACGATTCGAGCAGCGCGGTTTCGGTGATTTCCAGCTCCAGCCGGCGCGGCGGCAGCCGGCTGACCTTCAACGCGTAGATCACCGTGTTGAGAAAGTCCGGATGCACGACCTGCGCGGGCGACACGTTCACGCTGATGCGGATCTCGTCGGGCCAGCTCATCGCGTCGCGGCACGACTGCACCAGCACCCACGCGCCGAGCGCCGGCATGTGGCCGCGCTCCTCGGCCAGCGGAATGAACGCGGCCGGCGTGATCGGGCCGCGCACCGGGTGGGTCCAGCGCAGCAGCGCCTCGGCGGCGGTGGTGCGCCCGGTGATGGCGTCCACGATCGGCTGGTAGTGCAGCCGAAGCTGGTTGCCGGCCATCGCACGGCGCAAGTCCACTTCCAGCTCGTTGCGCTCGCGGATCGGGCCGTGCATCTCGTCGCGGTACACGCGGTAGCCGTTGCGGCCGCCCTGCTTGGCCGCGTACAGCGCGATATCGGCGCATTGCAGCGCGACTTCCGCGCTGGCCAAGCCGCACGGCAGCGCCGCGATGCCGATGCTGACACCGATCGACACCTCCGCGCCGCGAATCACGAACGAATCGGCCAGCGTGCGAATGCACCGCTCGGCCAGCGCGATCGCCTCGTCCAGCCCGCGGCTGCGGCTTTGCAGGATCGTGAATTCGTCGCCGCCGAGCCGGGCCAGTTGGTCCGATTCGCGCAGGCTCGCGCTGAGGCGAGCCGCCACCGCCTGCAACAGCTCGTCGCCGGCCTGGTGGCCGAGCGTGTCGTTGACGGCCTTGAAGCGGTCGAGATCGAGATACAGCAGCGAGAACTGGTGCCCCGGCTGCGCCCGCTCCAGCATCCGGTGCAGGCGCTCCTGGAACGCCAGCCGGTTCGGCAGCCCGGTCAGCGGATCGTGGTGCGCCAGATGGTGGATCTGCGCCTCGGCATGGCGGCGCTCGGTGACGTCCTCGAACGTGGTGACCCAGCCGCCGTGCGACAACTGGCGCGTCACGACCGACACGTAGCGGTCGAGAAACCCCACCACCAGCGATTTTTCCTCCGTATGCCCCGACATCACGGCCTGGCGGAACTGCGCGGCCATGCTCGCGCGCGCGCGCCCGGCGAACCGCACTGGCCGGCCCAGCAGACGCAGCAGCCGGCTCGGCTCGATGCCGGACGGCAGTGTTTCGGACAGGTCGAACAGATGGGAAAACTGGCGGTTGCTCAACACCAGCCGGCCGTTGCGATCGAACAGGCACAGGCCCTGGAGCATGTTGTCGAGCGCGAGATCGAGGTTGCGCGTGGTCGCTTCGAGCGCCAGCGCGGCCTGACGCTGCTCGGTGCAGTCGCGGGTGATCTTGGAATAGCCGTACAGCTCGCCGTCGTCGTCGTAGATCGGATGGATCACGACGTGCGCCCAGAAACGCTGGCCGTCCTTGCGCATGCGCCAGGCCTGCGCTTCGAACTTGCCGGTTTCGCGGGCTGTCTGCAGGCCACGCGCGGGCAGCCCCGCCTTGCGGTCTTCCTCGGTGAAGAACACCGAGAAATGCCGCCCGATGATTTCCGACGCCGTGTAGCCCTTGGCCCGCTGCGCGCCCGCGTTCCAGTTCGAGACGATGCCGTCGACGTTGAGCATGTAGATGGCGTAATCGGTCACGCCTTCCACCAGCAGCCGGAAGCGGCGCTCCTGGTCTATGGTCTGCTGCTGGAGCCGGCGCGCCTCGGTGCGGTCGCGCGTGACTTTGGCGAAACCGAACAGCTCGCCCATGTCGTCGAAGATCGGATCGATCACCACGTGCGCCCAGAAGCGCTCGCCGTTCTTGCGCACGCGCCAGCCTTCGGTTTCGAAGCGCCCCTCGCGCAGCGCGGTGTCGAGCGCGCGCGCCGGCGCACCGGCTTCCCGCTCCTCGTCGGTGTAGAAGCGGCTGAAGTGCTGCCCGACGATCTCGTCGGCCGAGTAGCCCTTGGCGGCCTGCGCCCCGGCGTTCCAGTTCGACACGATGCCGTTCACGTCGAGCATGTAGATCGCGTAATCGGTCACGCTCTGCACCAGGAACCGGAAGCTCTGCTCGCGCTGGCGCGACTGGGTCTCGACCATGCGCCGCTCGGTGCAGTCGCGCGTGATCTTGGCGAACCCGAAAATCTCGCCGTCTTCGTTGCGCAAGGCATCGATGACGACATGCGCCCAGAAAATCGTGCCGTCCTTGCGCACCCGCCAGCCGTGATCCTCGAAACGCCCTTCGTTGCGTGCAATCTGCAGATTGAATTCCGCGAGGCTGCGCGCGCGGTCGGAACGGGTATAGAAACAGGAAAAATGGCGCCCGACGATCTCGTGCTCCAGATAGCCCTTGGCGCGTTGTGCGCCCGCATTCCAGGTGGTCACATAGCCATCGATGTCGAGCATGTAAATTGCATAATCGGCGATGCTCCGGATCATGCGCTCGTAGACCTTGCCTTCAGGCCGGACAAAATGACTCGTGCTCATGCATTCATATCTGAGAGAAGCGACTGCGTCTCGCGCGGAAACCGCAACGGCGTTCCGGCGCGTCGCTAGTCGACAAACCACTACCCTTTAACGGCAACGATCCGCGTTCCCTTGAGCGCCACCGAGGCACGCGAACGGGGCGCAAGCGCACCCGATTCCACGTGACGGAACGTTCGAGCCGTCGCGGATCGGGGCTCAGTTTGCCAGACGAAACGCTGGCGCGCACGGTGCACCATAGGATCATTTGGGGTTGCGACGCGCTCAGGCGCTTCCGGAGCGGAACCGGGCCATTTATTTCGACATGTTGTCAGGCCCGCACGCACGTGAATGAGAATCGCTCCGGTGCGCCACAACGGGGTAGCGCCACCTCTCCCGGCTTACTGCTCGATCTGGCGGTTCCAGCGCGCATCCCATTGCGCGCGGCGGGCGTTGATCGCATCCCAATCCACCACCGTGACCTTCTTCACGAGCTGGTCGAGAGCGCCGAGGTTCTTCTGCATGTCGGCCGGCATGGTCGCCTGGCGGTTGGTCGGGATCTGCTTGCCGGCCACCGCGGCCTGGGTTTGCGCCGGTGCGGACAGCAGGAACTGCGCGAGCTTTTGCGCGAGCGCCGGATCGGGGTTGTTCTTGACCACGCACAGATCCACCAGCAGCAGCACCGCGCCTTCCTTCGGCGCCGCGTAGGCCACCGGCAGCCCCTTGTCCTTCAGGTCGCCCACGCCGGTGGGCGTCAGCGGGAAGATCGCCGCGTCGCCGGTCTGGATCATTTCCGAGAGCTTGGCCGAGTTCGGGATGTATTCGAGGACGTTCGGCCCCACCGTGGTGGCCCACTTCGAGAAGCCCGGCTCGACGTTGGTTTCGCTGCCGCCGAGGATCCGGTTGATCGCCAGGAAGCCGTGCAGCCCGAACGTGCTGCTGGAGGCGGACTGGAACACCACCTTGCCCTTGTATTTCGGATCGGCGAAATCCATCCACGAGGTCGGCGGCGCCCAGCCCTTGGCGCTGAACACCTTGGTGTTGTAGCCGATGCCGGTCATGCCGAGCTGCACGCCCGCGCCGATGTCGCCCTTCATGCGCGCGAACGGATACAGCTCCTTGAGCACCGGCGCGTCGTCGAGCTTCTGGCACACGCCCAGGCTCACGGCGCGCGCCATCACGCCGTCGTCGAGGAACACCACGTGCATCTGCGGGTGATCGCGGTTCGCCAGCAGCTTGGCCAGCACGTCCGACGAGGTGCCGGGCACCACCACCACGTGCACGTTGTTGGCCTTCTCGAAATCGGGCAGCACCTGGCCGGTGTAGGCCTTCTCCATCGGGCCGCCGTTCATGCCGATGTAGATCGTCTTGGTCTGGGCGAAGGCGGGCGAAGCCAGGCCGATGGCGAACAGCGCCGCGAGCGACGCGAATGTGCGTGACAGTTTCATCGTGGTTCTTCCTTGGAGCTTGCGTGGGGTGTCGGACTGGGAACGGAAACGGTACGGCGGGTGCATGCGGGCCTCGCCTCAGGCGGCCGCGAACGCGTCGCGGCTGTCGCCGGCCGCGAAGCGTGCGATCGAGAACGCGTCGATCGGCGTGTCGGTCGCGCCGCGCAGCACGAGATCGGCCAGCACCTCGCCCACGCCGGGCGCGAGCAGGAAGCCGCCGCCGGAAAAGCCGAACGCGTGCAACAGGCGCGGCGTGGTGCCGCTCGGGCCGATCACGGGATGATTGTCGGGCGTCTCGCCCTCGACACCGCTCCAGGTGCGGATCAGGAGCGCGTCGCGCAGAGCCGGCAGCAGCGCGCAGGCATCGCGCATCACGGCGCGCGTGGTGTCGCTGGACGGGCGCGCGTATTCGCCGTCGCCGTGGCCGCGCCCGCCGCCGATCACGCAGTTGCCGCGCGCCACCTGCCGTGCGTAGATGCCGCCGCCCACCACGCCGAGGTTGTGCTCGACGAACCTCGGCAGCGGCTCGGTGACCCACATGTTGGGATAGATCGAGCGCAGCGGCACGGCCTCGCCGAAGCGGCCGGCCACGGTATTGCCCCACGCGCCGGCCGAATTGATCAGCCAGTCGGCGCTGAACGCCTGCCCGCCCGCGCGCATCGTGAAGCGGCGGCCGTCGAACGCGATATCGGTCAGTTCGGTCTGCTCGAACACCTGCGCCCCGGCGCGGCGCGCGGCGGCGGCGAACGCGGGCGACACGAGCCGCGGGTTGGCCTGGCCGTCGGTGGCGCACAACGCGCCGCCGATCGCGGCCGGGCCGAGCCACGGATAGCGGCGGCGGAACGCCGGCCCGGACATCACCACCGACTGCGCGCCGTGGCTGCACGCCATCGCGGCCCAAGCCTCGAGCACGTCGAGATCGGCCTCGCGCCGCGCCAGCCGCAAATGGCCCGACACGACGAATTCGCCGTCGCTGCCGATCAGCGCCGGCAGGCGATCCCAGATCTTGCGCGCGCGCATCGCCAGCGGCAGTTGCACCTCGGGCCGGCCGTGCGTGCGCACGCCGCCGTAATTGACGCCGCTCGCCTGCGCGCCGCAATAGCGCCGCTCGAACAGCGCCACGCTCGCCCCTTGGCTGGCCAGCGCCAGCGCGGCCGACGCGCCCACCAGCCCGCCGCCGACGATCGCCACCTGCACATGACGCACGTCACTCATCGTGGGCCTCCGCTTCGTGCACCTGCACTGCGTCGTCGAACAGCATCGGCGAGATCGGGATCGGCTTGATCGGCGCCTGGCCGCGCGGGCGGCCCACTTCGTGGAGCGGCCGGCCGGTTTCGGCGGCCAGCAGCGCCATCGCCGATTCGCCGCACATGCGGCCCTGGCAGCGGCCCATGCCGATCCGCGTCAGGGCTTTCAGCCGATTCACCTCGGTGGCCATTCCCGAGCGGATGCATGCGCGCAGCGTGCTGGCCGTCACCGCTTCGCAGCGGCACACCAGCAGATCGTCGTGCCAGCCGGCCGCGGCTTCGGGCGGCGGCGGCGCGAAGGCCTGTTCGAGCCCGGCGCGAAACACGCGGATGCGCGCCAGTTGCGTGTCGATGGCCGCCGCGGCGGGGCCGGCGAGGCTGCGCGGCGCGCCCGCGCCCAAATCCTCCAGCAAGGCCAGCGCCGCGCGCCGGCCGGCCAGCTCGGCCGCATCCGCGCCGGCGATGCCCGCGCCGTCGCCGGCCAGATACACGCCCGGCACCGAACTGCGGCCCGCCACGTCCTTTTCCGGCAGCCAGCAGCGGTTCACCGTGTCGAACGTGAAATTGCAGCCGGCCAGGTCGGCCAGTTGCGTTTCAGGGCGCAGCCCGAAGCCCAGGCCCACGGCATCGCAATCGAGCCGATGCACCGCGCCGCCGGCCGAACGCCAGCGGATCGCGGCGACGCCATCCTGGTCGGCATCGCTGCCGACGCCGTCGATGCCGTCGAGCGTCACGCCGCGTTCCACACGCACGCCGTGCGCGCGCAGCCAGCCCAGATAGAACATGCCCTTGGCGAACGTGCCGGGCTGGCGCAGCAGCTTGGGCGCGGCGGCGGCCTGCCGCGAGAGCGGGTTGATGTCGAGCACGGCCGCCACCTCGGCGCCGGCCCGTGCGTATTGATAGGCCACCAGATACAGCAGCGGCCCGGTGCCCGCGAGCACGGTGCGCCGGCCGATCGCGCAGCCCTGCGATTTCAGCGCGACCTGCGCGCCGCCGAGCGTGTAGACGCCCGGCCGGGTCCAGCCCGGCACCGGCGAGATGCGGTCGGTAGCGCCGCTGGCGATGATCAGGTGGGTCCAGCGCAGGCGCGCCTCGCGGCCCGCGCGCATCATGTCGAGCACGCCCGGCTCGCACGACCAGACCAGCGCGTCGGGCCGGTAATCGATCTGCGGCAGCAGTGCCGCCATGCAACGATGCAGCGCGTCGGCCTTGCCGGCCTCGAAGCCGTACAGCGTGGATTTCGTGCGCGTGAAGCCTGCGTCGGCCGGTGGTTGCCGATAGATCTGGCCGCCCCAGCGCGCGTTTTCGTCGATCACCACCGGGCGGATGCCGGCCGCCGCCAGCACCTCGGCCGCGCGAATCCCGGCCGGCCCCGCGCCCACGATCACCACGCGCGGTTCGTTCGTCATCGCGCCCGCGTCCGGTTCGTCGAGCCAACTGTTGGGGCTCATGCCGCGCTCCCGTGCGCCGCGTCGGCCGCCTCGCCGCCGCCGATGGCCGTCGCGGCGCTCGTCACGATCCGCATCCCGGCGCGCAGCGGCGTGGAGCACGCGCGCAGCCGCGCCCCGCTCTCCTCGCGCACCCAGCAATCCTGGCACGCGCCGATCAGGCAGAAGCCGGCGCGCGGCCCGTCGCCGAATTCGCTGACGCGCAGGCGGCGCTGCTGCGTGAGGATCGCGGTCAGCACGGTATCGCCGGCCAGCGCCGCGACCGGCGCGCCGTCGAGCACGAACGGCATCGGCGCCCGGGTGGTTTCGGCCACGCGCACGAGTTGCGGCGTGGAAGGCGGCGTCGGGCGGTCGGTCATCGTAGAGGGTGCGAGGCGCGTGGAACGGGTGTGCATGCTCAGTGCTGTCCGATCAGGATCCGGTTCAGGCCATAGACGCGATCGAGGATCAGCATCGCGCCGGCCGTGATGGCGATCACCAGCGTCGACACCGACGCCATCATCGGATCGATCGATTCGGTCGCGTACATGTACATGCGCACCGGCAGCGTGACGGTTTGCGGCGAGGTGACGAAGATCGACATCGTCAGCTCGTCGAAGCTGTTGATGAACGCGAGCAGCCAGCCGCCGGTGATGCCGGGCACGATCATCGGCAGCGTGATGCGGCGAAAGGTGGTCCAGGCGTTGGCGCCGAGCGAGGCCGCGGCGTGCTCGACGCTGCGGTCGAGCCCGGCCACCGAGGCCAGCACCAGCCGCATCGCGAACGGCGTGACGATGATCACGTGCGCCGCCACCAGCCATGCGAACGAGCCGGTCGCGCCGATCAGCGCGAAAAAGCGCAGCAGCGCGATGCCGAGCACCAGGCCCGGAATCACCAGCGGCGAGAGCAGCAGCGCGTTGAGGAATGCGCGGCCCGGAAAGCGCGAGCGGCCGATCGCGAGGCCCGCCGGCAACGCGATCAACAGCGAGATGGTGGCCGAGGCCACCGCCAGCTTCAGGCTGTTGCCGAACGCCGCGATGAAGTCCGGGTAGTCGAGGATCGCGCGGAACCAGCGCAGCGACAGGCCGTGGGTGGGCAGCGTCAGCGTCTCGTCGGGCGTGAACGCCACCAGCACCACGATCGCGAGCGGCGCGAGCATGAACAGGATCACGAGCGTGTGGAACGCGAGAGCGAGCGGGCCGTTTTTGCGCATGTCGGATGGTCGTGGAAGCGTGAGGAAGTGGGCCGGAACGGGGCGGCGTCAGCCGAGGCTGCGCGTGTAGCGCCGTTCGAGCACGCGGTAATACGTGAGCATCACGATCAGGTTCGCGACCAGCAGCAGGATCGCGATGGTCGCGCCGAGCGGCCAGTTCATCGAGCTGAGGAACTGGTCGTACACCGCCGTGGCCGCCACCTTGAGCCGGCGCCCGCCGAGCAGGCCGGGAATCGCGAACGCGCTGGCCGACAGCCCGAACACCATCAGGCTGCCCGACAGCACGCCCGGCATCAGTTGCGGCAGCACGATCCGGCGCAGCACGGTGGCGGGCGACGCCATCAGCGACAGCGCCGCGTTCTCCGTTTGCGGATCGAGCCGTTGCAGGCAGGTCCACACCGGAATCACCATGAACGGCAGCATCACGTGCACCAGCGCGATGACGATCGCGAACGTGGTGTATTCGAGCTTGAACGGCCCGAGCCCGAACAGCGCGAACACCTGGTTCACCAGGCCGCCGGTATTGAGCAGCATGCTCCAGCCGAACGCGCGCACCACCACCGACACCAGCAGCGGCGCGAGGATCACCAGCAGGAACAGCGAGCGCCACGGATCACGCATGCGCGACAGGATGTAGGCCTCGGGCGTGCCGATCGCGACGCACAGCAGCGTGGTCAGCGCGGCGATGCCGAACGTGCGCAGGAAGATGGTGTGGAAGTAGGTCTGGCCGAGCACGTCCAGGTAGTGATGCGGATCGAACGCCGGGATCGGGCCGACCGACGGATCGAAGCGGTAGAACGACAGCGCCAGCGTCATCGCGAGCGGCACCAGCACCAGCGCGACGAACAGCAGCGCGGCCGGCGCGCTCATCAGCCACATCGGCAGCCAGGCGCGCCAGCGTGCCCGGGCGGCGGGGGGCGGCGCGCCGCCGTCGCTGTCCCGTGCGTCGCCGGGCGAAACCGTGCTCAGTGCGTCATCCACGGGCGGCCTCCTGGCGAATCACGCGCACCGCCTCGCTGCGCCAGTCGATGCCGACCGCCGCGCCTTCCGCAAGCGGCTCGCCGCCTTCGTTCTGGCAGCAGGCCAGCATTTCGCCGGCATCGCTGTCGAGCCGGTACAGCCACTGGCTGCCCAGAAAGAAGCGGCTCGTCACGCGGCCGGCCAGCCGGCCGGTGCCCGGCGCGCCGAGCGACAGCTTTTCCGGGCGGATGCACAGCGTGACCGCATCGCCGGCGCGCATCGCGGCGGCGTCGGCCTGCGCGGTCGCGCCGGTTTCCTGCAAGCGGCTGCCGAGATCGACGCGGATCTGGCCGCCCTCTTGCGCCAGCACCGTGCCGTTCAGCAGGTTGGTCTTGCCGATGAACTGCGAGACGAACGCGTTGCCCGGATGTTCATAGGCGCGATACGGCGTATCGACCTGGGTGATGCGCCCCGCTTCCATCACCACCACGCGGTCGCTGATCGACAACGCTTCCGACTGATCGTGCGTGACCATCACGGTGGTGGTGCCGAGCTTGCGCTGGATCTCGCGCAACTCGAACTGCATGTCCTCGCGCAGCTTGGCGTCGAGGTTCGACATCGGCTCGTCGAGCAGCAGCACCGGCGGCGCGATCACCACTGCGCGGGCTATCGCCACGCGCTGGCGCTGGCCGCCCGACAGCTCGCGCGGAAAGCGCTGCGCGTATTTGTCGAGCCGCACCAGCGCGAGCGCCTCGCGCACCCGCTCGGCGCGCTCCGTCTTGCCCACGCCGCGCATCTCCAGCCCGAAGCCCACGTTCTGCTCGACGCTCATGTGCGGGAACAGCGCGTAGCTCTGGAACACGATGCCGAGGCCGCGCCGGTTCGGCGCCATGCGCGTGATGTCGCGGCCGTCGAGCGTGATGGTGCCGCGCGTGGTTTCGATGAAGCCCGCGATCATCTGCAGCGTGGTGGTCTTGCCGCAGCCCGACGGGCCGAGCAGCGAGACGAACTCGCCCTTCTCGACCGACAGGCTGATGCCGGCGACGGCGTGCAGCTCGCCGAACGATTTCGAAACATCCGTCAACGTGAGGAACGACATGATCTGGCCCTTCGGTGCATCGGCACCGCCTGAAGCGATTGCATTCGATGCTGCCGACTCTATCCGGCCAATTTTTTCGACGTCAACGCAGAATTCCGGACACCGACATTAATTTTCTATTTATTCCATTCAATAGAATATTTACCGTTTGATTGACTTGTGATGTTTCGCTGAGCGGGTTCAGGGACATCCCGGATGGTCAGCACCGATGCGCGCCGGGCCGCGACGCGGTAGAGTCGGTGCCGCGCTCGGCATGGTTCGGGCAGGATTCCGAAGAGTGGAATACGGAGAGGCAAAAGTGAAAGCTCGGAAGCAGGAAAACGGAACGGGGAACGACACGGCAGGGAGCGATGCCACGGAAGCCAGCGGCACGGCCCGCGCGCCGGCCGATGCGCCCGGCGAGAATTCGTGCGGCCCCGGCGTGCTGCAACGCGCGTTCGCGCTGATCCGCGCGCTCGGCGCGAACCAGGTCGAGGGCAGCCGCGTCACCACGCTGGCGCGCAGCGTGGGGCTCACGCAGGCCACCGTCCACCGGCTGCTGCAAGGGCTGATCGCCGAACAGGTGGTCGAGCAGGACGAGCGCACCAAGCGCTACCGGCTCAGCGTGGTGTTCTTCGCGATGGCCGCGCAGGCCGGCAACCCGAACGGCATGCGCACGCTGTGCCGCCCGGCCCTGCTGCGGCTGTGCGCGAGCCTCGGCGACACGATCTTCCTGCTGGTCAAGAGCAGCTTCGATGCGGTGTGTCTCGACATCTGCGAGGGGCCGTTCCCGATCCGCTCGTTCACCGGCACGATCGGCGGGCGCGTGGCGCTCGGCGTCGGCCAGGGCAGCCTGGCGATCCTGGCGTTCCAGCCCGAGGCCGAACGCGAGGAAATCATCCGCTTCAATGTGCCGCGCATGCGCGGCTACGGCGTGCTCGACGAGGTGTACCTGCGCACCGAGATCGACCGCGTGCGCGCGCTCGGCTACGCGGGCCGCAACAGCGGCGTGCTGGAGGACATGGCCGGGGTGGCCGTGCCGATCTTCGACCAGAACCGGGTGGCGGTGGGCGCACTCAGCGTCGGCACGCTGTCCACGCGGCTGACCGACGAACGGCTGCCGACCGTCGTGCAATTGCTCAAGCGCCAGGCCGACCTGCTCGGGCCGCAGATGAACCCGTTCGACGCGGCGATGCGCGACCCGATCCAGGGGCTCACGCAGGTGTATTCGACGCGCGCGGCCAATGCGGTGTGAACGGCGGCGGTGTGAACAACGCCGCTCGTCAGTTCAATCGCCCGATTTCGGCAAGCTCGCGCGCGCGCCGCGCAGCCGCGCGTTCAGGGGCTCCGAGAACCGTCGAAACACCAGTTGCGCCACCACGCTCGCCACCGCCACGTAGAGCAGCAGCCACACCGGCTTCCAGGCCGCGACGATATTCGCGCGCGTCAGCGTCTCGCGCAGCACGCCGAGCACGACGATATGGAACAGATACAGCTCGTAGCTGCGCACGCCGAAGAAACGGATGAAGTTCGACACGCCGCCGTGCTCGTCGCCGTAGATGCCCGAGGCCGGCGCGCTCGCGCTCACCACGCGGTTCGCCATGCCGTACAGCAACGCGCCGGTGCCGAGCGCGATCACCGACACGCCCCACACCACCTGCCGCATGATCGGCCCCGACAGCCAGGTGGCCGCCATGACGAGCGCCGCGCCCCACGCGAGCCGGCCAAACGCGCTCGCCGACAGCGGCCGCGCCGGCAACAGGGCCACCCCGCAACCGATCGCGATCGCATCGAAGCACGACAGATAGCCATACAACGCGACGATCTCGTCGCCGGCATGCAGCCAGCGCCACACCGGCCCGACGAGCATCGGCACGACGAGCAACGGCAGCATGAAGCGCCGCCGTCGCAGCAACACGCAAAGCAGCGGAAACGCCAGATAGAACACCTCCTCGACCGACAGCGACCAGAGGATGTTCATCGCGTAGTTGAAATAGCCGAGCTTCGCCATCAGCACGTTGTGCCAGAACGTCAGCACCGACAGCACGGCCAGCGCCATGCTCGCGGTGCCGGGTTTGTTGGTGAACGAATGCAGCCCGAGCGCGCCGAGCGTCGCCATGATCGCGAGCGCCAGCAGCAGGCACGGCAGGATGCGCGCGGCGCGGGTGCGATAGAACGCGAGCGGGCGCACCGCGCCGAGCGAGCCGAAGCGCCGCAGCGAGGTGGTCGTGATCAGGTAGCCCGACACCACGAAGAACATCGTCACGCCGTAGTTGCCGTTGCGCGCGACGGCGCGGATCGCGGCCGACAGCCACGGCGCGTCGAACGGCGTGACGTCGAGCCGGTACGTCAGATGGAAGTGCAGCAGCAGCACCGTCAGGATCGCGATGCCGCGCAGGAGATCGATGCCGGTGCTGCGGGAAGTCGAGGCCACTCGGTTGCCCTTGGAGATGGTGAGAGAGTCGCGTCGTGCGCCGCGCATTGTCCGTCATGCGCGGCGGGCGGGCCAGCGCGGCGCCGACCTGACGTCGAAAGTGGCGTGGAGCGACGTTGACGAAGCGCGCCGCGCACCGGAAGATACCGGCTCTCGCCGGCCGCGGCCACCCCGCCCCGGCTGTTCGCCCCGCTTTTGCCCTTCCCGCCATGACGCTTCGCCTTGCCATTTTCGACTTCGACGGCACCCTCGCCGATTCCTACCCCGTGTTCGCCGATGCACTGAGCGGCCTGGCCGAACGGCACGGCTTCCGCGCGCCCGACGCCGCCACGCTCGACCGGATGCGCGGCATGAGCGCGATGGAAGTGCTCGGCGAACTCGCGCTGCCGTTCTGGAAGGCGCCGGCCGTCCTGAGCGATGCCCGCAAGCGGATGGCCGAGCGGATCGGCGAAGTCGCGCCGGTCGCCACCGTGATCGACACGCTCGGCACGCTGATCGACCGGCAGGTCGCGGTGGCCGTGGCCACCTCGAATTCGGTCGAGAACGTGCGCGCCGTGCTCGGCGACGCGCTGGTCGACCGTTTCGCGGCCGTCGAATGCAGCTCGTCGCTGTTCGGCAAATCGCAGCGCCTGCGCACCGTGCTCGATGCGACCGGCATCGACGCCGCGCAGGCGATCTTCATCGGCGACGAAGTGCGCGACGCCGAAGCGGCCGCCGGCATCCCCGGGCTGCGCTTCGGCGCGGTGGCGTGGGGCTATACGAAGCTCGACGCGCTGCTGGCGGCCAAGCCGACGGCGGTATTTCACGCGCCGGCCGACTGGCTCGCGCTGGCCGCTTGAGTTGAGACCACCGTGCCCGGTATTCCGGCCGGCACCTGGCTCGACGAGCACGCCGGCTGGCGCGCGGGGTTCGCCGCGATGACGATCCTGAGCCTGTTGGCGTTTGGTGCCGCGCTCGGCTCGGTGCCACGGGCGTCGATGTAAGTAGCGGCAGGCCCGTTCGGCCCCGCCACGGCCCTCACAGCAAATCGGCGCGCAATTCCCGCACGCCGCGCCCGAGCCGCTGCCGCAACAACGAGCGCAGCGTCGCCCCATCCCCGTAGCCGACCTCGGCCGCGATCGCCTCGAGGTCGGCGTTGCCGCCGCGAATCAGCGATTGCGCGTGCTCCACGCGCAGGTCTTGGAAATACGCGAGCGGCGACTTGCCGAGCACTTCCTGGCACCGCCGCTGCAACGAGCGCGTGCTGATCGCGAGCGCGCTGGCCGCCTCCTGCAGCGAGAAGCCGGTGCGCAGGTTCTGGCGCGACCACTGCTCGAAGCGCTGGATCAGCGGATCGGCCTGCGCGAGGTGGTTCGGGATGATGTACGCGGCCTGCGACGAGCGGATATCGGCCAGCAGATAGCGCGAAACCAGCGTCGCCAGCTCGGGGCTGACCGTGCGCACCAGCCACAGCGCCAGATCGAGGTGGCCCAGCGCCGCGCCGGCCGTCGCGCCGATGTCGGTCGGCACCAGCATCCGCGATTCGTCGAGCCGCACCGCCGGATAGCGCTGCCGGAACAGCGGCGCGAGCCCCCAGTTGGTGGTGGCCTCGCGGCCATCGAGCAGCCCCGCTTCCGCCACGATGAAGGTGCCGAGGCACGAGGCCGCCAGGCGCACGCCATCGGCATGCCACGCCACCAGTTGCGCACGCGCATCGAGCACGTCGGGCCGCGACAGCGACTCGATCAGCTCGTCGGGCATGGTGGTGGCCAGCGCCGGCACGATCGCCCAATCGGGCTTCGGCCGATCCGCGATCGGCTGCACCGGCACCACCAGCCCGTGGCACGAATGCACCTTCTTGCGCACCCCCACCACGGACACATCGAAACTCGGCGTGCCGCCCATCAAGCGGGCCGACAGTTTGTTGGCGACGAGAAACACGTCGAGCGTGACGGACAGCCCTGTATCGAACAATCCATCGAGGGCGAGCACGGCGATGCGCATGGCGTAAATGCCTCCAAAGTTGGCGTTTGCGACTGTACCAGCGAAGCGCCCCGCTGCCTATACTGGCCTCCATTCCGAGCCGCACATTCCGTTGCGGCCCGCATTCGAGGAGCCACCATGACCGATCTCGTCAGCACCACCATTGCCGCGCACGGCGGCCTCGACGCCTGGCGGGGCGTCGAGCGGGTTTCGGCGAACTTCCACGCCTCGGGCGTGAGCCTCAAGCAGCGCGGGCCGGTCGCGGAAGCGGACAACGACCAATCAGCAGCTCATATGCCTCATGAGCTTTGACCTCGCGGCAGAGAACCGGCATATGATCCAGCCTTCATCGCTTCGTTTCGACAGCCGATTCAAGAAAAGGAAAAGAACATGACATTGACGTTTAGGCGCAAGGACGGCACCTTTCTTCAGCCGGTTGCCGACGAGGGCGCAGCAGCGACAGGTAAGGCCCGCGACGCTCTCATGCTGGACGGGGCGCTCACCATCGCTTCACCGCAAGCGGCGGCGTCACTCTACAAAGAGCAGGCAGTGGACCCGGTGGCCAACGTCGCGACAACGGCGGACGACACACCGCGCAAAGCATGGCTCGGCGGGGCTAAGAATGCATACGATCCATTCATCCTGAACTGGTCGGGCACGCTGAGTTCGCGGTATGACTGGGTCGCGCTAGGGTTCTACCGAGGCAGTGTCGGCTACGTATTTTCGGGCTCGCTCCAGAACGGCTGGCAGTGGGCCACCAAGGGTAGCCCCTACGTCACCAGCTATTCACCCTACGACATCTCGCAACGCGGCGGCGGGGCGGAGCAGGCGATTTATTTCATCTGGAGCGCCGCCTACAACATGTACATCGAGGTGTAAGCGCCGCTTGGATGGCGTGACCACTTTTCGTGGTCTCCGAGCGCTGCCGGCATGGTTTCCTGTTAGGTAAAACCAGACGGGATGTTAACCGGCCCCAAACTTGATTTCGCAACGGCGCTTCTCAATCGAAGTGCACCGAATCGGCGCTTTGGCGGCGGCACGCCGAGAGGATCGGGCCGATCGCCGCCGAGCTTTGCACCCCGGGCAGGTATTGCAGCAGGCAGCTGTGATAGGCCTGCTCGGTGGGCGTCAACATGCTCCACTGGCGGTAAAGCTGGTCGCAGGAATTGCGCAGCAGCCCGACGACGTTGCGGTTCCAGGTGGTCGACAGCGAACGCAGGATGCAGGCGTCGTAATTGGCTTGCTCGTTGAACGCGAAGGCCGGGCTGGCGGCGGCGGCGAGCGCCGAAACCAGCACGGCGCGGACGATGGCTTGACGAAGCGGAATCATGAGCGCGGGGTGTCCCTGTTCGTGGATCGACAAGGCGCGCCGGCAAGGTGGCGCGCCTCGTCTGTTCCGAACGCCTGAGCGCCCCGCGTTATTCCCTGAACGGGGCGTTTTTTACACCGCCCCAACCCGCCTCAAACCGGCGACGGATTGCGCTCCGCGAACCCTTCCTGATGCCAGTACGGATAAGCCGGCCGCGTGCGGCTCGCCTCATCGAGCTTCTTGACCTGCTCCGGCGTCAGATTCCAGCCCACCGCGCCCAGGTTCTGCCGCAACTGCTCCTCGTTGCGCGCCCCGATCAGCACGGTCGCCACGGTCGGGCGTTGCAGCAGCCAGTTCAGCGCGATCTGCGTGATCGTCTTGCCGGTTTCCTCGGCCACTTCGTCGAGCGCGTCGATCACGCGGTACAGGTATTCGTCCGGCACCGGCGGGCCGGCGTCGGCCGTCTTGTGCAGGCGGCTGGTGGCCGGCAGCGGCTGGCCGCGACGGATCTTGCCGGTCAGGCGCCCCCAGCCGAGCGGGCTCCACACCACCGCGCCCACGCCCTGATCGGCGCCGAGCGGCATCAGTTCCCATTCGTAATCGCGGCCGATCAGCGAGTAGTACGTCTGGTTCGCCACGTAACGCGGGTAGCCGTAACGATCGGCCACGTCGAGCGATTTCATCAGGTGCCAGCCCGAGAAGTTCGACACGCCCGTGTAGCGGATCTTGCCGGCGCGCACCAGATCGTCGAGCGTCGATAGCACTTCCTGTACCGGCGTGCGCGCGTCGAAACCGTGCAATTGGAACAGATCGATGTAATCCGTTTGAAGGCGCTCGAGCGCGGCGTCGACGGCCTTGATCAGATGGAAGCGCGACGAGCCGACGTTGTTCGGACCGTCGTCGAAGCGGAACGTCGCCTTGGTCGAGATCAGCACCTTGTCGCGGCGGCCCTTGAGCGCCTCGCCGAGAATCGATTCGGACACGCCTTTCGAATAGATGTCGGCGCTGTCGAACAGGGTGAGCCCGGCGTCGAGGCAGATGTCCACGAGCTTGCGGGCTTCGGCCACGTCGGTCGCGCCCCACGCCTCGAAGAATTCGCCGGAGCCGCCGAACGTGCCGGTGCCGAAGCTCAGTACCGGAACCTTGAAACCTGATGCGCCGAGATGTCGATATTCCATGCCAGTTCCCGAATGGTGAGAGGTGGACGAGCGGGCGACGGCAGGCTGCCGTCGCCGGGGCTGTAAACCTAGCGCAACTCGGAAAATCGTGCAGGCGGCGCGCGAGCCCGCTCAGGCGCGCGGCTTCAGCGTCAGCCGCGCGGCGAGGCCGCCGCCGTCGCGATTGCGCAGCGTGAGCGTGGCGTTCATGGCCTGCGCCAGTTGCCGCGCGATCGCCAGCCCCAGCCCGGTGCCGCCGGTGCCGCGATTGCGCGACGTCTCGATCCGCACGAACGGCTCGAACACGGCCTCGAGCGAGGCCTCGGGGATGCCCGGCCCGCGATCGAGCACGGCGATCTCCGCGCCGCCGGCGGGCGTCGAGGTCAACTCGACCTGCGCCGCGCCGCCGAACTTCAGCGCGTTGTCGACCAGGTTGCCGATCACGCGCCGCAGCGCCTGCGGCGGCGCGTCGAGCGATAGGTCGGTGCGCTTCGCGAAATCGACGTCCTGCCCGGCATCGAGGTAATCGCACACGATGCTGTCGAGCAGCGCGTCGAGATCGATGCGGCGCGCCGTCTCGGACGTGCTGTGCACGGTTCGCGCATAGGCCACGCCTTCCTTCACGAGCTGGCCCATTTCCTCCAGGTCCTGCCGCAGCTTGGCGGCCTGCGTTTCGTCGTCCATCACGTCGACGCGCAGCCGCATGCGCGTGATCGGCGTCTGCAGATCGTGCGAGATGGCGGCCAGGATCTGCATGCGCTCGGCCGTATACGTGGCGATGCGGTCCTGCATCGCGTTGAACGCGCGCGCGGCGCGCGCCACCTCGGACGGCCCCGATTCGGGCAGGCGCTCGCCCTTGAGGTCGGGGCCGAGCGCATCGGCGGCGTCGGCCAGCGCGTGCAGCGGCCGGGTGGCGAGCCGCACCGCGAGCCAGCAGCAGGCGGCCAGCACGGCAAGCTGCAACAGCAGCACCACGGGCAGCCAGCCCGACAGCGGAATGCCCGACATCGGATGCATGTCGATCGTCAGCGGCGTGCCGTCACTGAGCTTCAGGTGCACCTGCATGTGTTCGGTGTCGCCTGGGATCTCGTTGGCGGTGACGGCGTAGGTGCGGCCGATGCCGTCGGTGATCGAGCGCTCGACGCGCGCCGACAGCGCGGCGTCCACCGGGCCGCCCGGCTCGCCCGGCCCGAGTTCGAAGCGGTAGCTGCGGCGCGCCAGGCGCGGCAGCCAGGCGGCGCGCTCGCCGGGTGGCAGATGGTCGAGCAGCGCGACCGACGCCACCACCTCGCGCTCGATGTAACCCATCATCAGCGTGGTGGTGGCCTGATCGCGCTCGGTCAGCGTCAGCCAGAACGACAGCATCTGCGCGACAGCCAGGCCCACGCAGAGGATCAGCGCGAGCCGCGCGAACATCGAGCGCGGCCCGTGCAGGCGGCGCAGGCGGCGGAAACCGGGGAGCGGATTCATGCGGGCTCGTCGATCGACGTGACCGACGACGAGAACACATAGCCCTCGCTGCGCAGCGTCTTGATGTAGCGCGGCTCGCGCGCGGTGTCGCGCAGGCGCTGGCGCAGGCGGCTGACCAGCAGGTCGATCGAGCGGTCGAACGCGTCGGCCTGGCGGCCCTGCGTGAGGTTCAGCAACTGGTCGCGCGTCAGCACGCGTTGCGGGTTGTCGAGGAACACGCGCAGCAGCCGGTATTCGGCGCCGCTCAGGGCCACCATCGTGCCGGCCTCGTCGAGCAGATGGCGGCCGGTGGTGTCGAGCCGCCAATCGCCGAACGCGAGCCATTGCGCGGCCTCGCTGACCTGCATGCCGGGCGGCAGCATGCGCGTGCGGCGCAGCACCGAGCGGATCCGCGCATACAGCTCGCGCACCGCGAACGGCTTGGTCAGGTAATCGTCGGCGCCCATTTCGAGGCCGACGATGCGGTCGGTTTCCTCGTCGCGCGCGGTCAGCATCACCACCGGCACGGCGCGATGCTTGCCGGCGCGCAGTTCGCGGCACAGCACCAGGCCGTCATCGCCGGGCATCATCACGTCGAGCACGATCAGGTCCGGCGCGCCGTTTTCCAGCGCGGCGCGCATCTCGCGGCCGTTGGCGGCCAGCGAAATGCGCATGCCGTTCTTCTCCAGATACTGGCCGACCAGTTCGCGGATGCCGCGATCGTCGTCGACGATCAGCACATGGTCCGGGCGTTCGGCGTTCATGCGCGGGCCTCGCGGCGGCGCGTCACGGCCGGGCCGCGCGAGCCGACGGTGTGGCACGCGAGCGGATGCGCCAGTTCGGCGGCGAACCCGCCGGCCAGGAACGCGACGATCGCGAGCAGGCGCTGCAACGGGTGACGGGCGGGTTTCATGCGTCCTCCACGACGGATTGCGCCGCGCCGTTGGCCACGCTGAATGCCAGCGCGTACGGATCGACGCCGTCGAGGCAGCCGATGTTCACGCGCCAGCGCAGCGGATCGAGGCGCGTCTGGTGAAACGGGTAGATGCCGCAATGGCGGCAGAAGTAATGCTTCGCCACGCGGGTGTTGAACTGGTATTCGGTCAGCGCGTCCTCGCCGGCCAGGATCGTCAGGTCCTCGCGGGCCACCATCGACGACATCAGCGCGCCCTTGCGGCGGCACAGGCTGCAATTGCAGCGCACGGCCGGATCGAGCGCGGCGCGCACCGAGAAACGCACCGTGCCGCAGTGGCAGGCGCCCAGATAGGTTTCGACATGGGGTTCGGCGTGAGACTCGGTATTCATCGTGTGCACTCCTTGGCGATCGGGAATGGACCGATTTATAGCCGATCGCGCCCTGCGTTTTGTGTCGCAATGTATCTGAATTCCGCTCCGACACACAACATTGCACGGGCGTGGCGCGGCGCAAACATGGCCGATACAACCGGGCGTTCCAATGGCTCCATCGCCACTCGACGCCCAAGGAGGCTCCCCGTCATGCGACCGCTCACCCGCTTCTGGCCCTTCGCCGCGGCCCTGGCCGCCTGCTTCGCCGTGATCGCGGCCAGCCGCCCGCCGGCGCTTGCCGCCGGAACCACCGGCCTCGCCGCGCCGGCCGGCGTCGCCACCACCGCGCCCGAACTGACCGGCATCGGCCACTGGCTCAACGGGCCGCCCCAGACCCTGGCGAGCCTGCGCGGCAAGGTGGTGCTGGTGGATTTCTGGACTTATACCTGCATCAACTGCATCCACACGCTGCCGCACGTCGAAGCGTGGTACGAGAAATACCGCTCGCAGGGGCTGGCGGTGATCGGCGTGCATACGCCCGAATACCCGTTCGAGCGCAGCACGGCGAACGTGGGCGACGCGATCGGCCGCTTCGGGCTGACTTATCCGGTCGCGCAGGACAACGACTACGCCACCTGGCGCGCCTACGGCAACCAGTATTGGCCCGCGTTCTATCTGATCGACAAGACGGGAAAGATCGTCTATCGCCATTTCGGCGAAGGCGACTACGAGCAAACCGAGGCCGAAATCGTGCGGCTGCTGGGACAACCCGCCAACCCGGCGGCAGCCACGACGGAGAACCCGCCCGTGGCCCGGATCGCAAGCTGATCGCGGCCCGAAATGCAACACGGGCGGCCGGCCTTGTCGGCCAGCCGCCCGTGGCGGATCGCTTGCCCGAAGGTTCAAACGTTCGAACCTTCAGGCGTGCGGCGCTTCAGAACCCGAGATCCGGGCCGCCCGGCGCGCCGCCGTGGCCGGCCGGCGCCGTGGCCGGCTTCGGCGCTTCGAACACGCTGGCGTCGGTCGTCAGCAGCAGGCCCGCCACCGAAGCCGCGTTCTGCAGCGCCGTGCGCGTCACCTTGGTCGGATCGAGCACGCCCGATTCGACCAGATCGCCGTACTCGCCGGTCGCGGCGTTGTAGCCGAAGTTGCCCGAGCCCTCGGCCACCTTCGCCACCACCACGCTGGCTTCCTCGCCGGCATTCGCCACGATCTGGCGCAGCGGTTCCTCCAGCGCGCGCAGCACGATCTTCACGCCGGCGTCCTGGTCCGCATTGATGCCGCGCACCTCGCGGATCGCCTGCCGCACGCGGATCAGCGCCACGCCGCCGCCCGGCACGATGCCTTCCTCGACGGCCGCGCGCGTGGCGTGCAGCGCGTCGTCCACGCGGTCCTTCTTCTCCTTGACCTCGATCTCGGTCGCCCCGCCCACCTTGATCACGGCCACGCCGCCGGCCAGCTTGGCCACGCGTTCCTGGAGTTTCTCGCGGTCGTAGTCGGACGAGGCATCCTCGATCTGGATGCGGATCTGCTTGACGCGCGCCTCGATCGACGCCTTGTCGCCGGCGCCATCGATCACCGTGGTGTTTTCCTTGCCCACCTCGATGCGCTTGGCCTGGCCCAGTTCGGCCAGCGTCGCCTTCTCCAGCGTCAGGCCGGTTTCCTCGGCGATCACCTGGCCGCCGGTCAGGATCGCGATGTCCTCGAGCAGCGCCTTGCGGCGGTCGCCGAAGCCCGGCGCCTTGACGGCCACCGTCTTCAGGATGCCGCGAATGTTGTTGACCACCAGCGTGGCCAGCGCCTCGCCTTCCACGTCCTCGGCGATGATCAGCAGCGGACGGCCCGCCTTGGCGACCTGTTCGAGCACCGGCAGCAAGTCGCGGATGTTCGACACCTTCTTGTCGTGCAGCAGGATGTACGGGTTGTCGAGAATCGCGACCTGGCGATCCGGGTTGTTGACGAAGTACGGCGACAGGTAGCCGCGATCGAATTGCAGGCCTTCCACCACGTCGAGCTCGTCGGCCAGCGATTTGCCGTCCTCGACGGTGATCACGCCTTCCTTGCCCACGCGGTCGATCGCCTCGGCGATGCGCTGGCCGATCGATTCCTCGCCGTTGGCCGAGATGGTCGCAACCTGCGCGATTTCGAGGCTCGTGGTGGTCGGCTTGCTGATCTTCTTCAGTTCCTCGACGGCGGCCAGCACGGCCTTGTCGATGCCGCGCTTCAGGTCGAGCGGGTTCAGGCCCGCCGCCACGTATTTCTGGCCTTCGCGCACGATCGCCTGCGCCAGCACGGTGGCCGTGGTGGTGCCGTCGCCGGCCGTGTCGCTGGTCTTGGAAGCCACTTCCTTGACCAGTTGCGCGCCGATGTTCTGCAGCTTGTCGGCCAGTTCGATTTCCTTGGCGACCGACACGCCGTCCTTGGTCACGATCGGCGCGCCGAAGCTGCGCTCCAGCACCACGTTGCGGCCCTTCGGCCCGAGCGTGACCTTGACGGCATCCGCCAGCACGTTGACGCCTTCGATCAGCTTCGCGCGGTTGACGTCGCCGAATACGATTTCTTTTGCAGCCATATGGGTTTCTCTCAGGTTCAGACGTTGACGACCGCGACGATGTCTTCCTCGCGCAGCACCAGCAGTTCGATGTTGTTGACCTTGACCGTCTGCCCGGCGTACTTGCCGAACAGCACGCGATCGCCGGTCTTCAGATCCGGTTCGATGCGGCGGCCGTCGGTGTCGCGCCGGCCCGGGCCGACGGCGATCACTTCGCCCTGGTCCGGCTTCTCGGCGGCGCTGTCGGGCAGCACGATGCCCGACGCCGTCTTGGTTTCCTGGTCGAGCCGTTTGACGATCACGCGATCATGCAGCGGACGAAGACTCATCGTTGCGTTCCTCTCGGTTGGATGCGGTGGGTTTGGCACTCGTCATGGGCGAGTGCTGATGAGGCCCAGTATAAAAACGGGGCGTTCGCCGATCCAATAACGGATACGCGGATGGATATGAAGGCGCGGAAGTATCGTTATCGCGGGCGGCGATAAGCGGGGGGCGCGGCGGCGGCTTGGAAGCGCGGACCGATCGGGGCCGCCGTGGAGAACGAACGCGGCCCCGGCACGCGAGACGCGCCGGGGCCGCCGACACCCAGGCTCAGGCCGTGAAGCCGGCCACCGCATGCGGCACGTACGGCGCTTCGAGCGTGGCGATCTCCGCCTCGGTCAGCTTCAGTTCGAGCGCGGCCAGCGCGTCCGTCAGGTGATGCGGCTTCGAGATCCCGACGATCGGCGCGGTCACGCCCGGCTTCTGCGAGACCCAGGCCAGCGCGACCTGCGCGCGCGGCACGTTGCGCGCGGCGGCCACCTCGGCCACGGCCTCGATCACGGCACGGTCGGCATGCGCCGTGGCCGCGTACAGGCGGGTGCTGACGTTGTCGCTGTCCTGGCGCGCCGAGCTTTCGTCCCAGTTGCGCGTGAGGCGGCCGCGCGCCAGCGGGCTCCACGGGATCACCGCGACGCCCTGATCCACGCACAGCGGCATCATTTCGCGCTCTTCCTCGCGGTACAGCAGGTTCAGGTGGTTCTGCATGCCGACGAATTCGGTCCAGCCGTTCTGGCGCGAGATGTACAGCGCCTTCGCGAACTGCCACGCCGCCATCGACGACGCGCCGATATAGCGCGCTTTGCCCGCCTTCACCACGTCGTGCAGCGCTTCGAGCGTCTCCTCGATCGGCGTGCCCGGATCGAAGCGGTGGATCTGGTACAGGTCGACGTAATCGGTGCCGAGCCGCTTCAGGCTGTGGTCGATCTCGGAAAGGATCGCCTTGCGCGACAGGCCCGCGCCGTTCGGCCCCGGGCGCATGCGGTTGTAGACCTTGGTGGCGATCACCACGTCGTCGCGCTTCGTGTATTCGCGCAGCGCGCGGCCGACGATCTCCTCCGAGGTGCCGTCCGAGTACATGTTGGCGGTGTCGAAGAAGTTGATGCCGGCTTCGATCGCCTGGCGAATGATCGGGCGGCTGTCGTCTTCCGACAGCGTCCACGCGTGGTTGCCGCGTGTCGCGTCGCCGAAGGTCATGCAGCCGAGCACCAGCTTCGAGACTTCCAGGCCGGTCCGGCCGAATTTCACGTATTCCATCGCTACCTCGTTGAAGGGTGATTTGCGCGAAATCATGCCCGATTCCGCGAATGGCTGCGTCGGTGTGACGCAGCAAGAGCGGTGCGATACGCGCAAGGCACAGCCGACTAAATCTTTTCCGAAAGCTTTCGATTCATCTACAATCCGCACCCATGATTCGACTTCGCCATCTGCTCACCCAGCGCATGACGAATCCGGCAGTGGCTGCGTTGCTGCTGCTGATCGTCGCGTTCCGCCTGTTGTTTCCGCCTGGCCTGATGCTCGCCACGAGCACGCGCGCGGAAACGGCCGGCTTCGTGATCTGCAGCGGTCATGGCGCATTGTTCGACGAGGCCACCACCGGTGGCGTCAGCGTCAGTCCCGCCGCGCAGGCTGCCGCCGACGATCTGGCGAAGGCGCTGGCCGGCTCCGCGCCGCCGGCGGCCCACCCGCATGGCGGCGATCTCTGCCCGTTCAGCGCGGCGCCGGCCGTCGGCCTTGCCGCCGCACTGCCGCAGCCGGCCTACTGGCTGCGCATCGCCACCGGCAACCACCCGCCGTGCCCCGACCACCTCATCCTTCCGAACAGCGGCCCCGCCCTCGGCCCGCTCGGCGCCCGCGCGCCACCTTCCCCGCGGCATTCCTGACCCCAACGTCCGGACCCTGAACGTTCCGTAGCATCGCGCGTGCTCGATCGCCGCGCGACGGGCCGTCGTGTCCGCGCCATCCATCGCCTCCGCCTCGATCGTCGTGCGCGGCTCGGCGTCGCTGGCCGACGCCATTGGGCGTCCGCCCGCGCACGTCCGGACTTCGACGTGCGAGATCTCGCAGGGCTTTCGCAAGCCCACACGCCATGCTGAATTTGAAAAGGATCACGGCCGCCGCACTGGCCGCTTTCGCGCTCTCGGCGCAGGCCCAATCGATTCCGCCCGACGCGGCGAAACCGGCCCGGCCGCCCACGCCCGATTCACCGCCGTCGGCCACCGTGGCGCTGCCTGCGGTCGGCGTCACGGGCCGTTCGAGCGGCGCCGCGGCGTCCGATACCGCACTCGATTCCACCTCGGCGACGCGCACCGACACGCCGCTGATCGAAGTGTCCCAATCGGTCCAGGTGCTCACGCGCCAGCGGATCGAGGAACAGGACGCCCGCACGCTCGCCGACGCGTTGCGCAACGTCTCGGGCGTGATCCCGAGCGAGCCGGCAGAAAACACCATCGTCGGCAACCTCGTGCGCGGCTTTCCCGCCGACATTTACGTCGACGGCCTGCCGACCATCGGCATGAACGCCACCAACAGCCCCGCCAGCCTGGTCGGCATCGACCGGATCGAGGTGCTGAAGGGGCCGGCATCGACCTTGTACGGCGGCGGCCCCGGCGCGCCGCTCGGCGGCCTGATCGATATCGAAACGGAGCGGCCGAATGCAAAGCCCGGTGGGTACGTGGCGATGCGCACCGGCAGCGACGGTACGCTCAACCCGTATTTCGACATGACCGGAGCGCTGGCGCGGTCGATCGACGCGCGGCTCGCGGGCGAATACGCCCACGACGGAAACGCGATCGACCACGTGAAGGGCGAGCGTTGGGCGCTCAAGCCGAGCGTGTTGTTCAAGCTCGCGCCAAGGACGCGCCTGCTCGTTCAAGGGCAGTTCGACCACCGCAGCCAGCGCGAATATTCGGGCCTGCCGGCAGCCCAGGCGCTGGCAGGCCAGCTCGATCGTTACGCGTTCCCCGGCGCGACGACGGGCCAGCCGCGCACCGCCTTCGACAGCCAGATGGCGACGGTGCGGCTCGAGCACGCGTTCAACGACCGCCTGCGCCTGACCGTCAGCGGCCGGTATTACAACAGCCGCACCCCCGAATACGGCAGCTTCGTCGAACCGGACCGCTATCCGCCCGCCCCGGCCACGCCGACCACCTATCCGATCCTCGGGTTCGGCATGTTGACACGCACCCGCAACGCCACGCTCGACGCGAATCTCGCCGCCGATGTCGATGCGCTCGGCGGCCAGCACCTGCTGCTCGCGGGCGTGAGCTACGACCACACCGATTTCTCCTCGGACATGGGCCTGACGAATGCGCCGATCGGCATGCTCGATCTGGCCCGGCCGGCGTACCAGGTCGCGTTCGGCACGCCGGTGCCGCTCTCGATGACGATGACCGACCACGATCGGACGCTCACCGCCTACGTGCAGGATCAGGCCACCTATGGCCGGCTCCATGTGACCGGCTCGCTGCGCTACACGCAGCTCCGTTTCCATGAGGTCGAGCTGGGCACGGACGCGACCTATCACCACGTCTCGCCGCGCATCGGCGCAACCGTCGATCTGGCGCCCGGCGTCGCCGCCTATGCCGCCTATGCCACGGCGTTTCGTGCCCCGGCCGGCTTTGTCGGGCTGGCCGCGCCCAAGCCCGAAACCTCGCGCAACGTCGAAGCCGGCGTGAAGCTGGCGCTGAAGCACCTCGGCCTGTCGGGCACGCTGGCCGTCTTCGATCAGACGCGCGAGAACGTCGCCACGCCCGATCCGGGCCATCCGCTTTTCCAGGTGCAGTCGGGCCGGCAGCGGGCGCGCGGCGTCGAAACCGATCTGACGTGGGAGCCGGTGCCGGCGCTCTCGCTGTTCGTGAACTACGCCTACACGCGCGCGACGGTGACCGAGGACAACGCGATCCCGGTGGGCGACACACTCGCGCGCGTGCCGAAACACAGCGGGCGCGTGGCGTTCCGCTACCGCGTGACGGGCGGCCCGGCGCACGGGCTGTCGTTCGGTGCCGGCATGACCGCGTTCGGCGCGCGCGAACTCACGCTGCCCAACAGCGTGTCCGTACCCGGCTACGCCCTGTTCGACGCGCAGGCCGAATACCGCCTCGGCCGCTACACCGTCGGCCTCTCGATGCTGAACCTGACCAACCGTCACGTGTACGCGCCCTATCAATACTTTTCCTACCCCGTCGTGATGCCGGTGCAACCGCGCACCGTCTACGTGACGCTCAAAGCCCTGATCTGAGGACACTGCCATGACCGATATCCAACGCCGCCACGCCCTGTTGATGACCCTGTTCGCCCCGCTCGCGGTGCGTTCCGCCGCCGCGCAAACGCCGGCGCCCGGCCCCGTCCCCATCGCAACGATGCCCGAAATAGACCCCGCCATGCACGGAAGTGGCAGCGAAGCAATCGCCATGCTGATCTATCCGGGCATGACCGCGCTCGATCTGATCGGGCCGCAATGCATGTTCGCCTTGCTGATGGGCGCGAAGATTTACCTCGTTGCGAAATCGCTCGACCCGGTGACGAGCGATTCCGACGTGACGATCACGCCGACCGCGACCTTCGATACCTGTCCAGTCGATCTCACCGTGCTGTTCGCGCCCGGCGGCACCGACGGCACGCTGGCCGCCGCGCGGGACCCGGAGACACTCGCCTTCATGCGCGATCGCGGCGCGCGCGCGAAATACGTGACCAGCGTCTGCACCGGCTCGCTGATCCTCGGCGCAGCCGGCTTGCTGGACGGCTACAAGGCCACCTCGCACTGGTCGGTGCGCCACGTCCTGTCCGAATACGGTGCGATCCCGACCGAAGCGCGCGTGGTGCGCGACCGCAATCGCGTCACCGGCGCGGGCGTCACGTCGGGGCTCGATTTCGGCCTGACGATGTTGGCCGAATTGCGTGGCCGGAGTTACGCGGAGTGCACGCAGCTCATCACCGAATACGACCCCGAGCCGCCGTTCAATGCAGGCTCGCTGCAAACCGCGCCGCCGGCCGTCGCGGTGGCGGTGAAGCAGTTGCTGGCGGGCTTCACGAAGGACACCGAAGCGCTCGCCGCAGCGCAGACGCGCCGCCAGCCGGCCGGTTGACGACGCCGGGCCGGGCTCGACAGGCGCCGTACGCGGAGCCTGTCGAGCCCGGAGCCCTTGGCCCGGCACCACGCGTTCGTCGTCTTGACGGCCTGCGCGATCCTCGCTCGATCCGGGAAACCCCCAAGGCCCGAGGCGCCCCGAACCTCCCGATCCGGCCCCGCCCCCGTGTTACGCTCGCAGCGCCCGCTCGTGGGCAAGCGGTGCCTATCTCGCATCGCCGCTTCCCATCACAACAACGCAGAACGACACCGAGTCGCCCAATCCATGATCGCCACTATCCTGATCGGCCTGGTTGCCCTGATCCACGTCTATATCGTGGTGCTCGAGATGTTCCTGTGGACCACGCCGAAAGGCCGGCGCGTGTTCGGGCTGACCGCCGATTTCGCGCAGCAGACGCGCGTGCTGGCCGCCAACCAGGGCCTCTACAACGGCTTCCTGGCGGCGGGCCTGATCTACGGCCTCGTCTCGGCTGTCGATGGCTACGCGTTCAAGCTGTTCTTCCTGATCTGCGTGATCGTGGCCGGCGTGTTCGGCGCGGCCACGGCGAACCGCCGCATTCTGTTCGTGCAGGCGCTGCCGGCCGCGCTGGCGTTGATCGCGCTGCTGATCGGCGTCTGAGCCGAAGCCGGTCACGCGGCCTCAGCGCTGCGTCACCTCGCGCAGCGCCTGCTCGGCGGTCTCGAAGCGGAACGCGAAGCCGCGCGCCTGCAAGCGCGCCGGCACGACGCGCTGCCCGTCGAGCAGCAACTGCGCCATCTCGCCCGCCACGGCCCGCAGCGGCGCGGCCGGCAAATGGCACCACACGGGCCGCCGCAACACCTTCCCCGCCGTGCGCGCGAACTCGGCCTGCGTGAGCGCGCCGGGCGCGACCGCGTTGTAGACGCCCGCCATGCCGGGTTCGGCCATCGCCTCGGCAACGATCCGCAGCACGTCGTCGCGATGGATCCAGCTCATCACCTGCGCGCCATCGCCCAGCCGCCCGCCGCAACCGAAATAGTGAGGCATCAGCATCGGCGGCAACGCGCCGCCCGGCCCGAACACCACGCCGAGCCGCAGCACCACGGTGCGCACCGGCTGGCCGGCCAGCGGCGCGATCGCCGCCTCCCAGCGCCGGCATAGCTCGGACATGAAGCCGCCGCCCGGCGCGCTCGTCTCGTCAAGCCGCTCGGTCGCCGCGCGCACGCCGTAATAGCCGATCGCCGAGGCCTGAATCCACACGGCCGGCCGGTGCGAAGCAGCATCGAACCAGCGCAGCAGCGCCTCGGTCACGCCCACCCGGCTCGCCAGCAATTGCGCCTGCCGCTTCGCGCTCCACCCGGCTCCCGGCTTCAAGCAACCGGCAACGGCATCAATTCAGATGCGCCTTCAAGCGCTCGACGATCTCGTCGAACGTCGGCCGGCGTTCGACGCCCACGCTCAGGCAAGCGGCCGCGAGCGCGGTCAGCGTGGCCGTGGCCGACGAGCTGCCGGGTTCGCTGCGCGCCAGCAGTTCTTCCAGCAGGCAGCCGAACGCGCGCACCTCGATGCGCTGCAGCAACGCGCCGTGCGCGGCGTCGTCGCCGTACAGCGAGGCCGCGCCGAAATCGCCGAGCAGCGCGTGCCCCGCACCGTCGTGCAGGATGTTGTGCGCGTACAGATCGCCATGCACGATGCCGCGCCGGTGCAGATGCGCGGCGGCCGACGCGATGCCGTGCGCGATCCGCAGCGTCGCGCTCAGGTTGAAGCGCACGTCCTCGGCATACACGTCGCGCGTGCAGGAATCGAAGCTTGGCGGCGCGGCGAGGTTCTCGAAATCGTGTTCGATCAGCGGCATCACCAGCCCCTGCTCGCCGATCGGATGGCCGGTGAGCCGGCCGAGCGCGCCGATCAGGTTCGGATGCGTGCCGGCATGCAGGCAGGCGGCCATTTCGCGATCGGGCAGGCCGTCGCTGGTGACCGCGCCCTTGTACAGCTTCACGGCCACCGGCTGCTGCGGATGATGATCGGCCGACAGCCGGTTCGCGCGGTAGATCACGCCCGACGCGCCCTCGCCCAGCTTCTGCCCGAGCGCCAGCGTGCTCCAGGCGATGTCGCCCACCGAGCGGTCGGCCTCCGCCGTGGCCTCGATCGTGGCGGCAAACGGGTTGCCGGCGTAGGCGATCCACGCCAGCCGCGGCATGCGCAGCAGCCAGTCGGGCAGCCGCTCGAACCGGTTCGCCGCGAGCCGCACGAGTTCGAGCCGCGTGCAGGCGGCCATCTCGTTCGGCAAGGCGCTCAAGCGGTTGCCGGCCAGCATCAGCTTCTGCAGATCGGGGCAGCCGCCCAGCTCGGGCGGCAGCGCCTCGATCGCGTTGTCGGTCAGGATCAGCCAGCGCAGGCGCGGCGGCAGCGCACTGCCCGGCACGTCGGTGATGCGGTTGGCCTTGAAGCCGACCATGCTCAGTTGCGCGCATTGGCCGAGCACGGGCGGCAATTCGGTAAACGGATTGTTCGAGGCGAACAGCACGCGCAGCTTGGCGAGGCGCGGCAGGTCGTCGGGCAGGCGGGTCAGCGCGTTGCCCGACAGGTCGAGCACTTCGAGCGTGTCGGCCAGATCGAAGATCTCGCGCGGGAATTCGGTGAGGCCGCCGGACAGCTTCAGGTGCTGTGCCCCCGCAAGCTTGCCGGCTTTCAGTTGATCGACGGTGGTGGTCACGGTCGGTGGCGGCGTGGGCCGCGAGAGTGGGGAACGTCCCGATTCTAGCGGGATCGGCGGCGGCTCAACACGGGATACAACCCGATATACGGCCGGCTCGTTCGCCCGACAGGCCACAGGAAACGCCGCGCTCCGGCCCGCAATTCGCCGGTCCGCGGGCACGCCGTTTGCGCTGCTTCCGCGTACACGCAGGGCGCAGCATGGCACGGCGGCGAATCGCCCGGGCCACCGACCGTCTCATCCGGCCCCGCGTGTTAGCTTGACCGATTACCCGACGTGCAGGTCATCCACCGACACCGAGAGAGGGCTTCCCGACATGACATCCGATTCGTCCACCGCATCCACCGCCACGCCCAAGACCGTCCCCGCCCCGCGCGACCCGCATTTGCGCGAGATGGCGAACTGCATCCGTTTCCTGTCGATGGACGCGGTGCAGAAAGCGAACAGCGGCCACCCCGGCGCGCCGATGGGCATGGCCGACATCGCCACGGTGCTGTTCCGCGATTTCCTCAAGTTCGATGCGGCCGATCCGCACTGGTTCGACCGTGATCGCTTCGTGCTGTCGAACGGCCATGGCTCGATGCTGCTGTACAGCCTGCTCTACCTGACCGGCTACGAGGACATGACGATCGATCAGATCGAGCAGTTCCGCCAGGTCGGCAGCAAGACGGCCGGCCACCCCGAATACCGCCATGCGAACGGCATCGAGCTGACCACCGGGCCGCTCGGCCAAGGCATCGCCGAATCGGTCGGCATGGCGCTGGCCGAGCGCATCCTCAACGCGAAGTTCGGCGACGCGCTGGTCGATCACCATACCTACGTGTTCCTCGGCGACGGCTGCCTGATGGAAGGCATCAGCCAGGAAGCGATCTCGCTGGCCGGGCACCTGAAGCTCGACCGGCTGATCGCGTTCTGGGACAACAACTCGATCTCGATCGACGGCCCCACGAGCCTCGCGGTGTCCGACAACGAGATCGAGCGGTTCCGCGCGTCGGGCTGGCGCGTGATCGAGATCGACGGCCACGACACCGATGCGATCCGCGACGCGATCACGGCCGCGCGCCAGGGCACCGGCCAGCCGACGCTGATCGCCTGCCGCACCATCATCGGCTTCGGCTTTCCGACCCGCGCCGGCACGCAAAAGGCGCACAGCGACGCGCCCGGCCCCGAGGAAATCGCCGGTGCGCGCAAGCTGCTCGACTGGAAATCGCCGCCGTTCGAGATTCCCGAGCCGTTGTTGAAGGAATGGCGCGAGATCGGTGCCAAGGGCCGCCACGCACGGCTCGGCTGGGCCGCGCGCGTCAAGGCGACGCCAGCGCCGCTGCGGCAGGATTTCGAGCGGCGCAACCGCGGCGAGCTGCCGGACGGCTGGCGGCAGGCGATCGCCGACGCGCGCGCCGCGTTCGTGCAGGACGGTGAAGCGATGGCCACCCGCAAGGCCAGCGGCGCGGTGCTCGAGCGCCTGTTCGACATGATCCCCGAACTGCTCGGCGGCTCGGCCGACCTCACGCCGTCGAACAACACCAAGACCCAGCACCAGACCGAAATCGCGCCGGGCCGCTACGACGGCTCGTACGTGCACTACGGCGTGCGCGAGCACGGCATGGCCGCCGCGATGAACGGCATCGCGCTGCACGGCGGCCTGATCCCGTACGGCGGCACGTTCCTGTGCTTCTCCGATTACTGCCGCCCGGCGATCCGGCTGGCCGCGATGATGCAGATCCGCACCACCTTCGTCATGACGCACGACTCGATCGGGCTCGGCGAGGACGGCCCGACCCACCAGCCGGTCGAGCATCTGGCCGCGCTGCGCGCGATTCCGCACTTGGGCGTGTACCGGCCGGCCGATGCCGTCGAAACGGCCGAATGCTGGGAGTTGATCCTCGACCAGCCGCGCCGCGCGGCCTTGCTCGCGCTGTCGCGCCAGCCGCTGCCGCTGCTGCGCACCGAAGCCGGCAACGAAAACCGTTCGGCGCGCGGCGCCTACGTGCTGCTCGCGGCCGAGGGCGGCCCGCGCCGCGTCACGCTGCTGTCGACCGGTTCGGAGGTGCATCTGGCCGTGAAGGCGCGCGAGATCCTGCAGGCCGAAGGCGTGCCGACCGCCGTGGTGTCGATGCCGTGCCGCCTGCTGTTCGAGGAGCAGGACGCCGAATACCGCCACGCCGTGCTCGACGACACGCCGGCACGGGTGGCCGTGGAGGCCGCCGTCGAACTGGGCTGGGAGCGTTATCTCGGCCTCGAAGGCCGCTTCGTCGGCATGCACGGCTTCGGCGAGTCGGGCAAATTCGAGGAGGTGTATCGCAAGTTCGACATCACCGTCGAGGCCGTGGTGAGCGCGGCCAAGGCGATCCTCGAACACACCGGCACCTGAGCCGCCGGCAAATCAGACAGCCGCCGCCCGCGCCTTGGCTGTATCGGGCGCGGCGTCCGGCCGCCGGCGGGCCAGCGCCGCCATCGCCACGCGATCGAGCGCCGTGCACAGCACGAGGTAGAGAAACGCGACGAACAGGAACACCGGAATCGGATAGATCATCAGCCGGTTGTTGACCTGCGTCGCGACGAAGGACAACTCGTTGACGCCGACGATATAGGCCAGCGAGGTGTCCTTGACCAGCGACACCCACTGGTTCACGAACGACGGCGCCATGATCCGCACCGCCTGCGGCAGCACCACCTCGCGCAGCGTCTGCCAGCGCGTCAGGCCGAGCGACAGCCCCGCCTGCCATTGCGCCGCGCCCACCGCCACGATGCCTGCGTGCACCGAATGCGCCAGATACGCGCCGCCGATCAGCGACAGCGCGCACACCACCGCCACCAGCCCCGGCACGTCCACATGGAACAGGATCGGCAGCAGGAAATACGTCCAGAAAATCAGCATCAGCACCGGAATCGCGCGGAAAAACCCGATCGTCACGAGCAGCACGGCGCGCACCGGCCGCCCGGCCATCGCCAGCGCGATGCCGGCCGCGAAGCCGATCACGCCCGAGGCGATCGCCGACGCGATCGCCAGCACCAGCGTGAGCGCCGCGCCGCCGAGCGGGCCGTCGGGAAACGCGCCGATCATCAGGTAGCGCAGGCTGCCGGTGAACATCTCCCACGGCATCATCGCGGCGCTCCCGGGCTGGCGTCGCGCAGGTGGCGAACGGCATGCAGCGCCGCCTCCAGCACCGCGATCGCGCCGATATACAGCAGCGTGGCCACGCCGAACGCGGCGAAGGTCTTGAACGTTTCCGTCTCGACCTGCCGCGACGCGTACGACAGCTCGGCCAGCCCGATCGCCATCGTCAACGAGGAATTCTTCACGAGGTTCATGTATTGCCCGAACAGCGGCGGCAGCGCGATCCGCACCGCCTGCGGCAGCACGATATGGCGAAACCCTTGCCACGGCGTCAGCCCGAGCGCGGCCGCGGCCTGCCACTGGCCCTCGCGTACCCCCGCGATGCCGGCCGAGAATTCGCCGGCGATGAACGCCGAGCTGTAGCAGGTCAGGCCGAACCAGCCGGCCAGGAATTCGAACGACGGCCAGTGCAGCACGCCGAGCGCGTGCGGCGCGTTGAGCCACGCGACCGCCGCATCGGGCAGCAGCGTGGCCGCGCCGAAATACCAGAAGAACAGTTGCACGAGCAGCGGCGTGTTGCGGAAGCCGCCGATGTAGAGGCCGGCGACGCGGCGCACCCAAGCGCGCCGTGCCCGGCAGGCCAAGGCCAGCCCCGCGCCCGCGAGCGTGGCCGCGACGGCCGAGCTCAACGCCAGGCCGACCGTCACGCCGAAACCCTGCCAGAGCCACAGCAGGTATTTCGGCGCCAGGAAGCTGTCGATCATCGTCTCGAACCGCGGTGCGTCAGGTCTTGTCGCCGATCTTGAAGGTGCGCGTGAGCGGCGTCTTGGTGGTCGGACCGAACCAGCGGTTGTAGATCGCGGTGGCCTGGCCGTTCGCCTCCAGCCCCTTCAGCGTGTCGTTGACGAACGACACCAGGCGCGGCTCGCCCTTCGGAATGCCCACGCCCATGTAGTCGTTGGTGATCGTAAACGCCGGGATTTCGTACTTCTGCTTGTCCGGCACGTTGGCCAGCAGGCCGACCAGCTTCGGGCCGTCCTGCGTGATCGCCTGCACGTTGCCGGCGCGCAGCGCAGCGAACGCGAACGGCGTGTCGTCATAGGCCACCACGGTTGCCTTCGGGAACTGCTCGCGCACCGCGATCTCGTTGGTGGTGCCCTTGTCCGCGCCGATGCGCAGGCCGCTGATCTGATCCTTCGAGGTCAGCACGCCCTTCTTCGCCAGGAACTGCTGGCCCGACGAGAAATACGGAATGCTGAAATCCACCTGCTTGGCGCGCTCGTCGGTGATCGTGAAGTTGGCGAGCACCAGATCGACCTTGCGTGAAGTCAGGAACGGAATCCGGTTGGCCGGGTTGGTCGATTGCAGTTCGAGCTTCACGCCGAGCTTGTCGGCCAGCGCCTTCGCGTAGTCGACGTCGAGGCCGACCGTCTTGTTGCTGGTCGGATCGACATAGCCGAACGGCGGATTGCTGTCGAAGGTCGCGACGCGCAGCACGCCGGCCTTCTTGATGTCGTCGAGGCGATCGGCGTGCGCGAGCGCCGGGAACAGGGCGGTGAGGCTGGTCAGGCTGACGAGCGTGGCGGCGAGCAGGGTCTTTTTCATTGGAGGTTCCGTGTGCGGTGGTCGTACCGGGCCGCGACCGCTGCGTGCGCGCCGATCGTGTCGATGCGGGCAGGCGATCCGGCGACCCGATGGGGCGCAAAAGTAGCATTGCACCGCGCTGGTGCGAAGCGATCAATTCTCCTGATCTAAGCAGGAAAACGGATAAGGGCGGCGATGACGAAGCGCTGGCGCCGACGTGTCGTCGCGCGGCGGGCATCGACCGAGCAAACGCACGGCGTCGTGCCGTGGCCGATGGCCTTCGCGCTCGGTGCGTCGATTACTCGATCTCCGACATCCCGCCCTGTTCTGCTGCCGGGTTCGCGGCAGCCGGCAACGGATGAAAGGAAGCACGCTTCGGCGCGGCACTTGTCATGAAAACCCGAGTCGGCAGCGTAAAGTGCCGCAATTCCAGTACGTCGAGCGGGCCTGCCCCCGCTTCGCTGCGCAGTTGCATCTTGAGCGGAACGCCCTGGCTCGTATCGGGCATCCATGTCAGCAGGTAGCGCGCGTTGTCCTGCTTCGACACCTTCGCCTGTTCGAGCAGCCGGATCAGGCCGAATCGGCCCTGCGAATCGAGCGCCGTGCGCAGGCCGCCGTGCGCGGTCTGCCATTCGATGTGCGACCGGTTCTCGATCGACTGGCCAGGCCATTCGAACGACGTCCATTCCTGCTTCTGGTTGAAATAGTGCAGCTCACGCCCCGACAGCACGAGTTTCAGATCGGTGACCCCGGGTATGGGCACCGCCTGCAGGTCGTATCGCATATGGGCATCGCCCGACGGGAACAACGCGATCGACAGGCGCATGAGCTTGTTCAGGCCGGCAAGGAACGCGGGATCGACCGTCAGCGCGCCGTGGTCGGCGCCCTGAGCCGCCACCCAACGATCGCCCCGCCGTTCCACCACGCCGGCCAGTTGCGTCGCGACGAACTGCGTGACGACACCGTTATCCGGCCGCATGAAGCGCGCCATGTCGGGCAGCGATGCATCGTTGTCGGAGTCGGCGAACGGATAGCGTCCGCCGAACGTCCCGTTCCAGTCGGCCAGGATGGCGGTGCGCCAGATTTCGTTCAGGTTCGATGCCGCCGGCTGCACCACGACTTGCCAGGCCTGATCGAACGGTGCCCGGAACAGTTCGCCGAAACCCGCCCACTGATCGCCCAGGCTCGCGGCCACGCGGCTCGCGTAGTCACGGCTGTCGCCAAGATCGGAGGTGCGGCCCTGCAGGACGGATTGCGCGGCGACACGCGCCATCGCATCGGGATCGGCATTCGACGCAATCTGCGACACCTTGAGGCGCACGGCGGTGACCCGTTCGAGATATCGCGCGAGACTCAAGTCCCCTGTCGCGGCGAGCGGCGCGGAGGTTTTGCTGCCCGCGGATACGCCGGAGCCCAGATCGCTTCCCGTCAGGCGCAGGATCGGCCCGAAGGCCGCGGCAAGTGGCGGCAGCGGTGCCGAAGGCTGCCTGGACGGATCGTGCTCGGTGGGACCGACAAGCTGCTGCGCTTTGCTGATCAAGGTATTGGACAGCGATTGAACCTGCATGCCCGCCCCCGCCTGGTAGACGACGGCGTTCATCAGGGCAACGAGCGGCGAGCGTTGCGGGTCACCCAGGAGCGTCAGTTGGTCCGCCGTGTCGGATAGTGTCCGTGCCGGCTGCCAGCGCAGGCCGTTGAGGAACACCGCCCATGCAAGCGCGTAATCGTCGAAGTAGCGCTGCCGCAACTCGGCTTTCAGCGTTGAAGGAGCGGCTTGTGTCGCCTTGGCATCGGACAGTACCCAATCTCCTGCCGCGTCATGTTGCTCGCCTGCTTTGTCGATCGCCTTCGAGATGCGCTCATCCCACGCTGCGCGAGTGAACACACCGGGCACGGTCACTGTCGTATTGAACAGCCCGCGACTGCTCGAATCGCCAAGCAGCATCGCGAGCGAGACAGGCGGGTATTTGGCCGTCGCATCGTCGAGGAGCTGCTGGTACACCCGATCCGTCGAGTTCTGGATGCCGCGTACGCCGATGATCGTCTGGCGAGTCGCGGCAACGAGCGCGAGATCCGGCGACATGGCAGCCACGCGGCCTTGGCTCCAGTGATCGGTCAGGAATGCGATCGTGTGCTGGCGCAGGTCTTCCCACGCACCGGGCCGCAGCGGCGCAGGGTTCAACCTGCTCGGCGCGGCTGTTGCAACGAGCTGCTGGGTCAGAAATGCCGAATCCGCCCGCTCGGGCTTCGCGAGCATCAGGTAAGCCTTGAGCGTGTCGTAAGCGGCTTGCAACCGGGCGTTGCCGCTGCCGGCGATTTCAGCGTCGGACCGGGACGCGAGTTGGCGCAGGCTTTCTTCGAGCTGCTGCTGTATCGGAGCCACGAGGATGTGGCTCGCCGCGCCGGCGTAGTGCGGCCACAGCGCATCGAGCAGCACGCCGTCACGATTCAAGCCGAATCGGGCCGACCACGATGCGCCGTCACGCCGATGGATCTCCAGCGTCTCGATCTGTCGATCGAGACCATCGAGGGCTTGCATGGCGCGTGTGCGATCCTCGGCAGCCGCCAATGCCGCGACCTGCTCGGACGCGCCCCGGATCGATGCGCGATTGATGAATCCCGACACCATCGCGCCCGCAATCCAGCAACCCACCAGCGCTGTCACAAGCCATGCCGCCGTAACCGAAAGCGATAAACCGACATGGCGGCCCCGGATCCCGCGGCTGTGTTCGGCGACCGTCCGCCAGATCGCCCGGTGTTGAAGGTCGGCCGGCGTTTGCGACGTCGGTTCCTTGGAGAGGGGAACGAACAGCAGCCCGTGAACCGCGTGCCGCCAGATACGCGATTGGGCCGTTTGCAATACCAGGCTCGACAACGCGCCTCGAAGATTCGAAACATGCTGCGACAGTTCGGCGGGATAGCGGTCGCGAGCGTTCTTCGCGAGACGCGCGACGCCCGCATCCGACAAGGTGTAAACGAGGTTTTGCAGCGACGTGTCGATGTCGTCGGCGCTGACGCGCGCATTGGCCCACGTAAAACCGATCGACTCGTCGAAGCTCGATACTTCGCCATTGAAATCCGTGACGTTGAGCAGATACACGGGCGCGGCCCAGCGCAAGGCACGGGCGTGCCGTGAGAGCCGGTGGGCGAGTTCATCGGCATCGAACGGCGCATTGCTTGAACTGCGGTGACTGGCCACGGCCACGATCGCATCGACCGGACGACGGCGACGGCGCAGGCGGCGGATCTGGTCGAGCCATTCGATCTCGAGCGTGTCGCGGGTTTGCCGGGCATACAGCAAGACCGTGTTACCCGTGATGCAATATCCCGCTTCGACCAGCCCCGGAGCCAGGCGCTCGACCTGCGACGCATCACCCGCAACGAGCACCCACCGGTCGCGAAAGCGCCAACGCCAGCCATGGCGAGCGCGGAGCTTATCGCGCAAACCAGCTGCACGAGATTGTTGTGCGGCCGGCGCCGTGCCATCGCTCTGTTCGCTCGACGAACCGAATTGATTTTTGAGCCAATGCCGAACGCGCCGCATCGCGATCGCCGGTCGGGACGATGCATCGAAACCGAGCCACAGATACAACAGCACCAATACGCAACAAAGCACAACGATGCATTCGGCGCGCTGTTCAGGCGAATGAAGGCCGATCAGCGCATCGCCTTTGAACCAGATCGTCAGGCCTGATAGAAAAAATGCAATGACGATGCTCAGGGTGTCGATCCGAAACTTTCGAAGCATAGTTGATCAAAGTTGAAGCGGGATGCCGGGGCCGGGAGTTCCCTGCATTCCGCGAGTGGGTGGCGACGTGGCCGAAATGCGTCCGGCATCGGCATTCGATGGTTTGCTCAACCATCCACATACGAGGTGGTCTGGGACGGAAGCAGACGCGGAGGAACATCGCATTGGCACACGCACAGATCGCCATCGAGCGCGGCTTCCCGGCCGGCCGGTCCCTTCATCGACAAGCGTGCGCCATAACACACGATGCGCCCGATCGACTGGCAGGCCGGACACCAAACGTCATCCTGTTCATACGCTTGCTCGCGATCGCCGACCCTGTCATTGAAATCGCCGCCCAGCACCGTGCCGTCCGATGTCGTTCGATCGCCTTTCAGAATGTCGTAGCGCCTGACCATGATGTGATGTCCTATTGATATGAAAATCGTGCGTTGGGTGTTGACTTGCTTGAAATGGCCCGTCCGATATGCGTGCCCGTGGCGTCATCGTTTGATATTGCGCAGGACAGCGAAGCAGGCACCGGCCTTGTCCGTGGTCACGACGAGCTGGGGTGCGCCATCCCGAGCCGCCGCGCAAGCCGCATAGGCTGCAACGAGCCACGGTGCGGCTACACCGGCGTGGCCAACCGTATGGTCGACATTCGCAAGCTTCGCACCGATACCCGCCTTGACCAGCGCTTTGGTGACTTCATTACCCGTAGCAGTATCCAGCCCGCCTCGCCAAACGCGTTTGACCTCAGTCGCGTCAACGCGCCCCCATTGCAAAGCCCGTGCGAGCGCATCGTCAATCGGGCAGTGCGCTACGCCGTTTGGTCGGTGCAACATGGCGAGTGGCGCGAGTTTGAAGCTTCGACACGCCGCTTCCGGCGCGAGAAGCATGGCGACAACCGCTTCCGCGCTGCCGTCGGGAGGGAGGGCTTGATAAATGTCATTCAGCCTCACACAGGCGATCAACCGCGCCTCTTCGTCGCGCTTTGGGTCGATCCGATCGAGCCATGCATCGACATGCATCAGATCCGGGGGCGCATCGAAGATTTTCACGGGCACCGGGCGAAAATTCGACTTGTTCCATTGCTGATTCCAGATCGCTTGCACCTCGTCCGGATTCGTCATACCCGGCAACACCAGTTCAACCTTCAGCTTCAATTCCACCGGTAACGAATGCAATGATTCGGCAAGCGCATCCATCACCGCGCTGAATGCCCACGCCAACACGTAAGGCCGACGCTCGTCATCTTGCGTAAAGCGGATATGATTTTCGTTTGCGTCCGGTTTTTCGAACCACCGTGCATTGACTGGCGGTGCGTCCGGCTTCGGGAGCGCTTGTGGTTCAAGCTTGACGGAGCCATACATCACCTTGTCGAAGTGATCGTCGCTCGCATCGCTTGAGAACCTGCATGCGGTAGCAAGGACTGCGATCGGCCGACTTGCCTCGTCGAAGACATTGTTCATGTGGTCATGTCGAGCCTGGTTCCAGGCGATGGCATCGAGTCGACGCCCTTCGTAAGCGCTATAGCGACGCAAGACAACGAACGCGGCAAGACCGAACGGATAGACCGTTACGCAGATCCAGAACCAAGGTGTCTGGGCAGGTTCATCCTTGGGCCAGAAAAGCAGGACCGCAAATACGCCGGCAGTCGCAAGCACGAAAAAGACAATCGTCCAGACGAGCGTGGATGGTGGTGTATCGGGAACGGGCGCTTCTGGTGGGAACCTGGTGAAGTCAACGGCCATCTGCCCTCCTTCAGAACCCGTTGGGTCGTGGGCGCAAGGTGCGCGAGATAACGTCCCATAGGGCGACTGCTTCGCCCTCGCTCATCGATGCGGCTTTGATTTGATCGTGCATTACGCCGTTGGGAGAACCCGTTGACATATCCAGGGTCAGCAATGGCGACTGCGGACCGCTTGTCATCGAGTTCGCTTCGAGGGTGAATATGTTCCCCGGCACCCTTAACGCGGTTTCCCCGCTGATCAGCCATTCTTCCGCATGGATTCCTTGCAATTCGACAGCGCCTTTACGAATGCTTCTGCCGCCTTTGATCGACCTCAGTGCGGCAGCGATCTGGCCACCACGCTGCAAAAGCGTGTCCGCTTCGCGGATTTCGGAATTGCTTGAAAAGCCGAGATTGACGTCTCGGTTGTTGTTAAACACGAACTGTGCTCCCACTTCCTCTTTATCGCCTGCTTTGCCGGGTAGGAATGCGCCGGGGAAACAGATGCCGGGTTCTGCGGGAATTTCATTTTTGTCGCGCCAGCGTAATCGTTTTATTAGATCGAATATGAGATGGGTTTTTTGGGGGACGTCGTTATAGATTCCAATTTGCTTGACAATCGGGTCCTGCGTCTGATCCGGGTGAAGAAAATCACTGCCAACAATTCCGAGCTTGAAGCGATATCCGTGATCCCATTTATACGCCTCGAAAATTCGATTTCCGGGGTCGTCGCTTACATTCCCCCGATGTACAAAGTAATGTGTATCCGGCCCATCCACTTCATCATCAACATAGAGCAACGGATAAGCGTCAATGCTTTTCTGCTTTTTCAGTTCCGCCCGGCGACTCGCGATCTCCTGACGGTAGGCCTCATGTGACATGGCGTCCGAATCGATCTCCACACCCTGAACTGTGGCACCACCGGAAACCAACATATCTGCAGGCATATCGATCAGATATCGACCAATGCAGTATGTTTCAAGGTTTTGAGTCAACTGACTCACGTTATGTTTTTCCTGTTCGGTCAATGGCGCCGGCGATCGACTACATGCGGCAATGAAGAGCAACGGCAGCAAGAAAATCCATTTTCCTAGGCAAATTTTCATTTTATGTCTTCCAGTGTTGCTTATCACAATAGGCAGCAAGCAACATTACTTCTCAGAGACCGACCAAAGACCGATGTATCCGGAAGCAACTTGGTGAAATCACGCCACCTAAAAATTAACTAGCCATTCATTTTTGTGACGACACGATCACTCAATACCCCATTTAATTTATTCAAAACGCGCCGGGCCGAGGGCGTAGCGTTCGGGAAATTCGATCCCACAATTCAACCGCCTCGCCTTCCGTGAGCGAAGCTTGCTTTATCGAATTCCCAGTGAAATTATTACAATCTCCATTACTCATATCCAGTCCAATATATGGGCTCATGGCACCACTGGTCGCAGCATTGGCTTGCAGCGCAAAGCTATGCCCTGGAACACGACTGGCCGTCACACCAGAGAGCAGAAGTTCTTCCGCTTTAATTCCGTTAATATCAACCGATCCGGATCGAACAATATGTCCATTAGTGTTCGGATCTCTTATCAACGCTCGGATTTCAGGCAAGCGACTCAGCAGCGTATCTTTTGGCAGCTCCTTCAAATCGGTATCCGTACTCAACTTAAAAGATACGTCAGTGTTGCTCTTTAACGCAAAAAAGGCGCTTACATCTTCACCAATCGCTGCCTTGCGCGGCAGAAAGCCACTCTCGAAGCACACGCCAGGATCCTGGGGAATTTCGTCATCTGAACGACCGCGAACGCTCGCAGCGAAGCTGAGAATCAGAGATTTTTTTTCGGGAACATCGTTTACCTTCCAATTCTTCATTTCATAAGGCGCCCCCTTCATCCTTACCTCAAATTCAGAATTAATGGAATCGACCGCATCTGTCCAAATTTTTATCGAATAGCCGGCATCCCATTTATACGCCTCAATTTTACGACCTGAATCAGACGTAGCATCGGGATCATCTAAGGCAACAAAATAGCGACCATTCTGGAGGCCTGGTACGCGCCCATAGTCGTATAAAACTCGATAACCATATCGATTTTTCCTCGACTTCAAACTGAGCTCATAAGCGTTTAGTTCACGAGAAAACGCATCAAGCGTCACACGCTTGGCCTCAAAGGAAATTCCCTGAATGGTTGCATCACCTCTAGATAAGGCATCGTCCGGCATATCGATTAGATATCGACCAATGCAGTACGTCTTAAGGCTTTGGGTCAACTGATTCACGCTATACGTCTCCTGTTCGGTCAATGGCGCCGGTGGTCGACTACATGCAGCAATGAACAGTAATAGCAGCAAAGAAATACACCTTCCCAGACAAAGTTTCATTTCATGTATTCCAGTACCGCTCGCCGCGAGAGGTCGCGAGAAATATTGCATATCAAAAACTATCGAACACTGGATGCTTCTGAGGGCAACCTGGCGAAGTCAACGCCATCTCAGAATGCATTGGGTCGCGGGCGCAACGTACGCGAGATAACGTCCCATAGCGCAACCGCCTCGAGCCGGACTCGATAGTGGGTCTGATCGGCCGACGTCGCAAACTCGTCGAATTCCGTGATGACGCCGTGGATCGTATGCGCCGGCGGCATCTTGCTGAACTTCTGTGCATTTTCCCCGAACATTTTTTGCAGATAATCCATGTCGGGATCAACTGGCGCAATAATGAATTTCGCCGGTCGGCCAACGACCTGAACCATTGGGATTCCGGCCACGGGGCTCGTGAATTCGATGTCGTATCGGTATAGCTCGCTCACCGCATCCCGGCCGCAGAATCTGAGCACGGAAAACGGCGCCGGGTGCGGTGCCAATTTCAATTCATAGGCCTGGACAGGCAGGATCGATGACATACGGCAACTCCGTCGAGAGCAAAAATGCACCAATATTCACGGCAGCCGCCATTAAACATATTTGAATTATTTTCGTCAAATTTTTATCGTTGTTTTAATTGACATGCCTATATTATTGGATGATTCTCAATCCAGTGATTAAGAAAAAACCTATAACCATCCAATCCATTTATTTTAATTTTCACTTCTTCTGTTTTTTAAACTCGTCCAGATAGCCAGCACCCACGCCCGTCCGGCGTGCAACCTGCCTACCCGTCTTCCCTTCAAAGCAAACCCCAATTCCTTCGTTGTCCGCCCAACCCCAGCCATGCGACGCTAACCGGTTTCGACCACCCTCACGCGGCGCCCACCGCCGCGCCGCCCCGACGATGACTGGCAAGCCGATCCGCCTCAACGCGTTCAACATGAACTGCGTCGGCCACATCAATCACGGCCTCTGGACGCACCCGCGCGACCGATCCGCCGACTACAACACGCTGTCCTACTGGACCGATCTCGCCAGGCTGCTCGAACGCGGGCTGTTCGACGGACTGTTCATCGCCGATATCGTCGGCGTCTACGACGTGTACGGCGGCTCCACCGACCTGACGCTGCGCGAATCGATCCAGTTGCCGGTCAACGACCCGATGATGCTGGTGTCGGCGATGGCCGCCGCCACGCAGCACCTCGGCTTCGGCATCACCGTCAACCTGACCTACGAAGCGCCCTACCTGCTCGCGCGCCGCTTCTCGACGCTCGATCACCTGACGCAGGGCCGCGTCGGCTGGAACATCGTGACCGGCTACCTGGACAGCGCCGCGCGCGCGATGGGCCTCGCCGGCCAGATCGAGCACGACGAGCGCTACGATCGCGCCGACGAATATCTCGAAGTGGCCTACAAGCTGTGGGAAGGCAGCTGGGAGCCGGGCGCGGTGCGGCGCGACCGCGAGGCGCGCGTGTTCGCCGATCCGGCCAAGGTGCATCGCATCCGCCATCAGGGCCGCTATTACGACGTGGATGGCTATCACCTGGCCGAGCCGTCGCCGCAGCGCACGCCGGTGCTGTTCCAGGCCGGTTCGTCGGGGCGCGGCCAGCAGTTCGCGGTGCGCCACGCCGAATGCGTGTTCGTGTCGAGCGGCAGCCGCGACGGCACGCGCACGCTGGTGGCGGCGCTGCGCCGTCAGGCGGCCGAAACCGGGCGCGATCCGGCCAGCCTGAAGATCTTCATGGGCGTGACGGTGATCGTCGGGCGCACCGAGGCCGACGCGCGCGAGAAATACGCCGAATACGCGCGCTACGCGAGCCCCGAGGCGGGCCTCGCGCATTTCTCGGCCGGCGCCGGCATCGACTACGCGGGCCTCGACCTCGACGACGAACTGGCCGCCAACGGCAGCCCCAAGCCGCGCGGCATCGAATCGTCGGTGCAGCGCGTGACGGATGGCCGCCAGGGCTTCACGGTGCGCGACCTGCTCGGCCAGATGGCGCTGGGCGGGCGCTACGCGACGATCGTCGGCGACCCGGTGCAGGTGGCCGACGCGCTGACGGGCTGGATCGACGACACCGACATCGACGGCTTCAACCTCGCACGCACGGTCACGCCGGAAAGCTACGAGGATTTCATCGACCTGGTGATCCCGGAGTTGCAGGCGCGCGGGCGGTACAAGACGGCTTACGAAGCGGGCACGCTGCGCGAGAAGCTGTTCGGCGGCGCCGCGACCTTGCCGCCAACCCATGCGGGCGCGGCTTACCGGCACGCCCCGACGCGATAACGCCCATTCCGCCACCGCAACGTCACCCCTGCCAAACCCGAAATTCTTAGCAGAATTGATTGGTTTGGCGGCCCGGGGCCGGTCACTACACTCGTCATGTCTTGTCATGACAAGTGGATCATGCCCAATACCAATATCGTCCCGCTGTCCCCGCAGCCGCTTTACGAACAGATCAAGGACGCGTTGCGCGCGCGCATCCTCGACGGCACCTACGCGCCCCACGCGCGCATGCCCTCGGAACACGAACTCTGCGCGCTGTTCGGCGTGAGCCGCATCACCGTGCGGCAGGCGCTCGGCGACCTGCAGAAGGAAGGCCTGGTGTTCCGCATCCACGGCAAGGGCACCTTCGTCGCCAAGCCGAAGGCGTTCCAGAACGTGGCGTGGCTGCAAGGCTTCGCCGAGGCGATGTCGTCGATGGGCTATGAAATCCTGAACCAGTTGCGCAGCCTGCGCGCCGTCAAGGCCGATCGCCACGTGGCGGCAAAACTTCAGTTGCCCGAAGGATCGGACGTCACCGAAATCCGCCGCGTGCGGCTGCTGAACCGCGAGCCGGTGTCGCTCGAAATCACCTGGGTGCCCGAGGCGCTCGGCAAGCGCCTCGCCAACACCGACCTGAGCACCCGCGACATCTTCCTGATCCTCGAAAACGACTGCGGCGTGCCGCTCGGCCATGCCGACCTGTCGATCGACGCGATCCTCGCCGACGACGAGATCGTCGAGGCGCTGCGCGTGGAAGACGGCAGCCCGGTGCTGCGCATCGAACGCCTGACGCATGACGAGGCCGGCCGGCCGGTCGATTACGAATACCTGTATTTCCGTGGCGACGCGTTCCAGTACCGGCTGCGCGTCGACCGTCAAAAACCGCGCGCCCACCGGAGGACCCCGCGATGAATACCCAAGTGCTCGATTACGATCTGATCGTGGTCGGCGGCGGCACGGCCGGCCCGATGGCCGCGATCAAGGCGAAGGAACGCAACCCCGCGCTGAAGGTGCTGCTGCTCGAAAAGGCCAACGTCAAGCGCAGCGGCGCGATCTCGATGGGGATGGACGGCCTGAACAACGCCGTGATCCCGGGCCACGCCACGCCCGAGCAATACACGCGCGAGATCACGGTGGCCAACGACGGCATCGTCGATCAATCGGCCGTGTACGCCTACGCGAAGCACAGCTTCGCGACCATCGAGCAGCTCGACCGCTGGGGCGTGAAGTTCGAGAAGGACGGCAACGGCGAATACGCGGTCAAGAAGGTCCACCACATGGGCGCCTACGTGCTGCCGATGCCGGAAGGCCATGACATCAAGAAGATCCTGTACCGCCAGTTGAAGCGCGCCCGCATCGCGATCACCAACCGGATCGTCGCCACCCGCGTGCTGACCGACGCGCAAGGCCGCGCGGCCGGCGTGCTCGGCTTCGACTGCCGCACCGCGCAGTTCCATGTGCTCCGCGCCAAGGCCGTGATCCTGTGCTGCGGCTCGGCCGGCCGGCTCGGCCTGCCCTCGTCGGGCTACCTGATGGGCACCTACGAGAACCCGACCAATGCCGGCGACGGCTACGCCATGGCCTATCACGCCGGCGCGGCGCTCGCGAACCTCGAATGCTTCCAGATCAACCCGTTGATCAAGGACTACAACGGCCCGGCCTGCGCCTACGTGACCGGCCCGCTCGGCGGCTTCACGGCCAACGGCAACGGCGAACGCTTCATCGAGTGCGACTACTGGAGCGGCCAGATGATGTGGGAGTTCTACCAGGAGCTGCAAGGCGGGCGCGGCCCGGTGTTCCTGAAGCTCGACCACCTGGCCGAGGAAACCATCCGCACCATCGAGGAGATCCTGCACACCAACGAGCGGCCGAGCCGAGGCCGCTTCCACGCCGGGCGCGGCACCGACTACCGGCAGCAGATGGTGGAGATGCATATCTCCGAGATCGGCTTCTGCAGCGGCCACAGCGCCTCGGGCGTGTATGTGGACGAACACGGCCTGACCACCGTGCCGGGCCTCTACGCGGCCGGCGACATGGCGGCGGTGCCGCACAACTACATGCTCGGCGCGTTCACCTACGGCTGGTTCGCGGGCGAGCACGCGGCCGACGACATCGCGGGCCGCGAGCTGTCGCCGGTCGACGAACAGCAGGTGGCCGCCGAGCGCGCGCGCGTGCTGGCGCCGCTCGAACGCGAGCACGGCCTCGCGCCGTCGCAGGTCGAATACAAGCTGCGCCGCATGGTCAACGACTACCTGCAGCCGCCGAAGGTCACGCGCAAGATGGAAATCGGCCTGCAGCGCTTCGGCGAGATCGGCGAGGACATCGAAGCCATTCGCGCGGCGAACCCGCACGAGCTGATGCGTGCGGCCGAGGTCAGCGTGATTCGCGATTGCGCCGAGATGGCCGCGCGCGCCTCGCTGTTCCGCACCGAAAGCCGCTGGGGCCTGTATCACCATCGCGTCGATTTCCCCGAGCGCAACGACCGCGACTGGTTCTGCCACACGCACCTGCGCAAGGATGCCGACGGCCGCATGACCAGCGAGAAGCGCGAGATCGAACCGTATTGCGTGCCGGTGTCCGACCTCGAACTGGGCGCATATTCGCGGCTGCGCGTGCGCGAACCCGGCAACGCCCAAGCGGCCGACACCGCTACCGCTCTCTGAGGATACCGAACCATGCCGACCACCCCGCACGACATTCTCCAGCGCAGCAGCGCGCCCGTGACGATCGACGAATCGCTGTGCATCGCCGAAAAGGGCTGCACCGTCTGCGTCGATGTCTGCCCGCTCGACCTGCTCGCGATCGACACCTCGAAGGGCAAGGCCTACATGCAGTTCGACGAATGCTGGTACTGCATGCCCTGCGAACGCGACTGCCCGACCGGCGCCGTCACGGTCGCGATCCCTTACCTGCTGCGCTGACGCCCGGCTCGCCGCCGCTCCCCACACCTACGCCCAAACGAAAACGATATGTCGCTCTCCTCACGATTCCTGCGCCGCCTCGCGGCGCCGGCCCTGCTCGCAGCCGCCGCCGCGGCACACGCCGACACCATCCGCATCGCGATCGGCACGCAGGACACCACCATCAACTGCGCGGCCGGCGGTTTGCTGATCCGCGAGTTGCATCTGCTAGACAAATACCTGCCGCACACCGGCAAGTACGCCGACGTCAAATACGACATCGAGTGGAAGGACTTCACGTCCGGCGCGCCGATCACCAACGAGATGGTCGCCGGCAAGCTCGATTTCGGCGTGATGGCCGATTTCCCCGGCGCGCTGAACGGCGCGGCGTTCCGCAAGGCCGGCAAGCGCAGCGAGTTCATCACGGTGCTGTCCGGCAGCGTGGACGGCAGCGGCAACGGCATCGTGGTGCCGAACGATTCGCCGGTGCGCGGCATAGCCGACCTGAAGGGCAAGACGATCTCGGTGCCGTTCGCCTCCACCGCGCACGGCATGCTGCTGCGCGCGATCCGCGCCCAGGGCTGGAACCCCGATACCGACGTCAACATCATCACGCAGGCGCCCGAAGTGGCCGGCAGTGCGTTGAAGGCCGGCAAGATCGCCGCGCACGCCGATTTCGTGCCCTACGCGGACCTGTTCCCGTATCGCGGCATCGCCCGCAAGATCTACGACGGCTCGCAGGCGCACGCGCCGACCTTCCACGGCACGCTGGTCGATGCCGATTACGCGGCGCGCTACCCCGAGGTGGTGGTGGCCTACCTGCGCGCGGCAATCGAGGCCAATCAGCGGCTCGACCGCGAGCCGGAGAAAACGGCGCTGCTGATCGAGAAGGTGACGGGCATCGAAGCGCCGGTCGATTACCTGTACCTCGGCCCGCTCGGCCTGCAAACGCGCGACCTCAGCTGGAAGCCGGCCTACCGGCAGGCGGTGGCCACCGCGATCAACACGCTCAAGCTGCTCAAGAAGAGCGATAGCGAACCCGATCCGGCCACCTTCATCGACGACCGGTACATCCGCGAGGCGTTCAAGCAATCGGGCCTCGATTACGCGGCGGCGCTCAAGAACACCGCGCCCACCCCGCTCGCGGCCAACGACGCGAAAACCGGCAAGCCGCTGCGCGATGCGCGCGATCTCGCCCAGCTGTGGCCGGCCGGCGACGCGCCGATCCGCAACTACGCACAACCGGCCGACGCGTTCGCCGAGGCGCGCCGCATCGAGCAAGGCGGCGGCAAGCCGCGCGCGCTGTTCGTGCGCGATCACGACAGCGGGCTGAAGCTGTTCGCCAATCAGGCCTGGTACGTGAAGGGCGCGCACGGCGAGATCGCCGCGTTCCTGCTGAAGTCGGAGGCCGAAACCTATGCGCAGCGCGCCGCCGGCACCGTGGCCGACTACGCGGCCGTCTCGGGCCTCGCGGGCACGAGCGCGGCCACGGCCACCACCGCCGCGCGTTGAACGCTGAACGCACGCGTTCCGCCTTTCCTTCGCATCTTCGTATCTCCGCACCTTCGTATCCGCAGAGGAGCCCGCATGGCCGTCACCTTCGATGTTTCCGAACCGGCACGCGCCGAGGCGCGGCCCGCCGCGCAGGCGCCCGGCCGCCGCGTGGCGTGGCGACGCCGCGCGATCCGCACCGCCTCGCTCGCGGCGTGCATCGCGCTGTGGCAGGCCGCCGTCCACTTCCGCGTGTCGCTGGGGCTGATCACGTTCGCCAACGTGCCGTCGCCGGCCGATGTGCTGCCCGCGCTGTGGGCGCTGCTGCAATCGCCGAAGCTGCCGATGCACCTGGCCGCCAGCCTCACGCGCGTGCTGGCCGGCTTCGGCGCGGCGGCCGTGACGGGCGTGGGCCTCGGTCTCGCGATCGGCCGCTACCGGCTGCTGGAGGACGTGCTGCTGACCCCGCTCGAAGTGCTGCGGCCGATTCCGGCGGTGGCGTGGATTCCGCTCGCGATCCTGATGTTCCCGTCGTCGGAACTGAGCATGATGTTCATCACGTTCATCGGCGCGCTGTTCCCGATCCTGCTGAACACCGTGCACGGCGTCGAGGCGCTCGACCGGCGGCTGGTGGCCACCGCGCGCGGGCTCGGCGCGCGCTCGTTCGCGCTGTATCTCGAAGTGGTGCTGCCCGGCGCGGCGCCGGCGATCTTCACCGGCCTGTCGATCGGCATGGGCACCGCGTGGTTCTGCCTCGTGACGGCCGAGATGATCGCCGGGCAATACGGCATCGGCTATTTCACGTGGGAGTCCTACACGTTGCAGAACTATGCGGACATCGTGGTCGGGATGGGGCTGATCGGCGTGCTCGGCATGGGCAGCAGCCTGCTGGTCAAGCGGCTCGGCACGGCGCTCACGCCGTGGTATCGCCAGCGCGGAGGCCTGCGATGAACGCCGCGCTGCCCGCCGCCACCTTGGCGGCCCCATCGCTCGACACCGCCGCCGGCCGCATCGAGGTGCGCGGCCTGACCGTCGAGGTCGGCCCGCCGCAAGCGCGCATGGCCGCCATCGACACGCTCGATCTAAGCATCGCGCCGGGCGAGTTCGTCTGCGTGCTCGGGCCGTCCGGCTGCGGGAAATCGACGCTGCTCGGCGCGATCGCCGGCCACCTGCGCGGCGCGCACGGCGCGGTGGAGGTGGATGGCGCGCGTGTCGAAGCGCCGTCGCCCGAGCGCGGGCTGGTGTTCCAGCAACACACGCTGTTTCCGTGGAAGCGCGTGCTCGACAACGTCGCGTTCGGCCCGAAGATGCGCGGCGTGTCGGCCGAGGCCCGCCGCCGCGACGCGGCCGAGATGCTGGCGCTGGTGGGCCTGGCCGGCTACCAGGCGCATTACCCGGCCGAGTTGTCGGGCGGCATGCAGCAGCGCGTCGAAATCGCCCGCGTGCTGATGAACCGGCCGCGCGTGCTGCTGATGGACGAGCCGTTCGGCGCGCTCGACGCGCAAACGCGCCGCATGATGCAGGCGTTGCTGCTCGACGTGTGGGCGCAGGTGCGCACCACCGTGGTGTTCGTCACGCACGACATCGACGAGGCGCTGTTTCTGGGCGGGCGGATCGTGATGCTGTCGGCGCGGCCGGCGCGCATCGTCGCCGACCTGCCGGTGCCGCTGGCGCGCCCGCGCGGCGACGACAGCACGATCGATCCGGTCTTCGTCGACCTGAAGCGGCGCTGCCTGGCCTTGCTGCGCGAGGCGGCCTGAATCGAATGCACGAAACGTTTCGCTTCCCCCTTTTACGATCCGTCCCGAGAGACCGATAGATGACCGCCCTTTCCCCGCCCGCCGCGCCGCCCGCACTGCCCGAATTGCCGGCGCTGCTCGACCTGTCGGCCGTCGATCCCGATGCGCTGCAGCTGCTCGCGCGCCTGACCGATGCCGACGCCGCCGTGCGCCGCATCGCGATGTTCGAACTGGCCGATCTGGAGGACCCCGAACTGGTGCCGGTGTTCGTCGCCACGCTGGGCGCGGACCCGGCCGCCGAGGTACGCCGCGAGGCCGCGCTCGCGCTGGCCGCCTGGGAACAGCACGACGCCGTGGACGCACTGTGCGCCGCGCTGCTCGACGCCGACGACGGCGTGCGCGAGGCCGCCGCGCAAAGCCTGTCCGAACTGAAGGAACCGGCCTCGGGGGCCACGCTGCGCCGTTGGGCCGAGCGCCCCGAGCCGTTCGTGGTGCGCGCGGTGCTGCGCGGCCTGCGCGAATTGCGCTACGCCGATGCGTGGCAGCCCGCGCTGGCCGCGCTCGATGCCGACGATGCCGGCGTGCGGCTCGAAGCGGTGGCCGTGCTCGGCTGGCTCAAGGATGCGCGGGCCTTGCCGAGGTTGGCCGCGCTCGCCACCGGCGACGCGCAAGCCGAGGTACGGCGCGCGGCGGCCGGGGCGCTGGGCTTCGGCGTGGACGCCGACGACACGGCCGCGCCCGTTGCCGCCGCACTTCTGGCCGCGCTGGCCGACGACGCCTGGCAGGTCCGCGAAGCCGCAGCCGTCACGCTCGGCCGGCTGCGTGCCAGGGCCGCCGTGGCCGCGCTGGAGCACGCGCTCGACGATCCCTATTGGCAGGTGCGGCTGCGCGCGACCTGCGCGCTCGGGTTGATCGGCGAACGCGCATCCGGCCCGAAGATCGCCGCGCTGCTCGTCCATTCGATCAGCAACCTGCGCAAGGAGGCCGCGCTCGCGCTCGGCGAATTGCGCGACCCGGCCGCGCTCGACGCGCTGCGCAGCGCGCTCGACGACGCCGATCCCGAAGTGCGCAAGGCCGTGCGGATCGCGATCGGCCAGATCGAGCAAGCGGGCGCATGAGCGCCGCGCCGCTCGAACTGCGCAGCGACGCGGCCAGCCGCACGCTGACGCTGCGCTGGGCCGACGGCCGCCTCGGCACGCTCGCTCACGCCGCGCTGCGCGACGCCTGCCCGTGCGCAGGCTGCCGCGCACGGCGGCTGGCCGGCGAGCCGGTTGTTACGCATCCCGAAGTGAGCGTGACCGACGTCCACCCGATGGGCTATGGCGTACAACTGGTGTTCGACGACGGCCACGATCGCGGCATTTTCCCGTGGCCGTTCCTGGCGGCGCTGGCCGCCGCTTGAACCCGAAACGTCAAGTCAACGACAACGCCGCGCAGGCTGGTGGCCCGCGCGGCGTTTGACCGGCTCATGACGAACGCGCGTCAGCGACGCCCGGCGAGCCGCCTCACCACGTCGACGAACAGATCGATTTCGCCATAGGTGTTGTAGAACGCCAGCGACGGCCGCACGGTCGCCTCCAGGCCGAAGCGGCGCAGGATCGGTTGCGCGCAATGATGCCCGGAGCGCACCGCGATGCCCTCCTCGTTCAGCGCACGCCCCACTTCCTCCGTCTCATAGCCCTTCAGCACGAACGACAGCACGCTGGCCTTGTCGCGCGCCGTGCCCACCAGCCGCACGCCCGGCACCGGCGCGAGCTTCTCGGTGGCGTAGGCGAGCAGGTCGTGCTCGTAGCGCGCGATCCGCTCGATGCCGACCCGCTCCACGTACTCCAGCGCCGCCCCCAGGCCCACCGCGTCGGCGATGTTGCCGGTGCCGGCCTCGAAGCGGTTCGGCGCGGGCTGGAACACCGTGCGCTCGAACGTCACGTCCGCGATCATGTTGCCGCCGCCTTGCCACGGCGGCATCGCATCGAGAATGCGCCGCTTGCCGTACACCACGCCGATCCCGGTCGGGCCGTAGATCTTGTGGCCCGAGAACACGAAGAAATCGGCGTCGAGCGCCTGCACGTCCACCCGCATGTGCGAGATCGACTGCGCGCCGTCCACCAGCGCCACCGCCCCGGCACGATGCGCCAGCTCGATGATCTCGCCCACCGGCACCACCGTGCCCAGCGCGTTCGACACCTGCGTGACCGCGACGATCCGCGTGCGCGCGTTCAGCAGCTTGCGGAACTCGTCGAGCCGTACCTGGCCCGAATCGTCCACCGGAATCACGCGCAGCGTCGCGCCCTGCTGCGCGGCCAGTTGCTGCCACGGCACGATGTTCGCGTGGTGCTCGAGGTTCGAGACGATGATCTCGTCGCCCTCGCCCACGTTCTGCACGCCCCAGGTCTTGGCGACCAGGTTGATCGCCTCGGTCGCGCCGCGCGCGAAGATGATCTCGTCCGACGACGCCGCGCCGATGAAGCGCCGCACCGTGTCGCGCGCGTGCTCGTAGGCATCGGTGGCGCGGCCCGCCAGCGCGTGCGCCGCGCGGTGGATGTTCGAGTTCTCGTGCGCGTAGAAATGCGCGAGCCGGTCGATCACCGCCTGCGGCTTGTGGGTGGTGGCCGCGTTGTCGAACCAGACCAGCGGCTTGCCGTTCACGCGTTCGGCCAGGATCGGGAAATCGCGGCGAATCGCATTGACGTCGAACGGCGGATGCGCGCCAGCGAACGGTGACGTGCTCGTCGATGCTGCCGGCGCACCGTCGCTCACGAAATAACGCGCGCCGCTGCCGCCCGGTGCTTTCCCTGCATCGTGCAGTGCCAACAAGTCACGCAGCGCGTCGGCATCGGGCAGCCCGTAGCTTTGCGCAGACGGCGCGCCCGACACCGGCGCGGCGACCGGCTGCGGCGCGGCATGCCAGCCGTGCGCGGCATCGTCGACGAAATAGAACGGCGACGCGCCCGGCACAGCCGCCGCACGCGCCGGGCCTGCCGACGACACCGGCGGCACGCCGAGCAGCGCACCGCCGCCGCGCGGTTCGAGCGCGGGCGCGGCGACCGTGGCCGTATCGGGCAGGCCGTTGGCCGCCGCCGCGTGCGGCGCGAGCGCCGGCGCGCGGTTGCCGAGCGACAGCACCTGAGTGGGCGCGGCCGGCAGCAGGTTCGCGCCCGGCGCCTTGCCGGCCGGCACGCCCTGCGACGGCACGCCAGTGCCCGTGCCACCCGGGCCGGCGAGCGGCGAACCGGCCGGCGCGGGGTTGGCAGCCAGCGCCAGGGCCTGCGCGGCGGCGGGCAGCGTGGCGGGCGCGATGCCGGCCGCGCCGCTGCCGAGCGCCGCACCCGGCGCATCCGCGCGCCCCGGCAACGCCGAGAAGAACGCGTTCGCCAACTGCGCGAGCGCCGCCGGATCGGGCAGCCCGACGGGCGCGCGCGCGCCCGGGGCCGCCAGATCAGCGGTAGGTGTCGGGGTAGTCATGGTACTTGCCGATCTCCACGTCATCGAGAACCGCGAGCGCGTCCACCGAATGGACGGCCAGCGAGCAGTAGAGCGAAATCAGGTACGACGCGATCGCCTGGTTGTTGATGCCCATGAAGCGCACCGACAGGCCCGGGCCCTGTTCGCCGGCCACGCCCGGCTGGTAGAGGCCGACCACGCCCTGGCGCTTGTCGCCCACGCGCAGCAGCAGGATCTTCGACTTGCCGTCGGCCACCGGCACCTTGTCCGACGGAATCAGCGGAATGCCGCGCCACGTGATGAACTGCGAGCCGAACAGGCTGACCGTGGGCGGCGGCACGCCGCGCCGCGTGCATTCGCGGCCGAACGCGGCGATCGCCAGCGGGTGCGTCAGGAAGAACGCCGGCTCCTTCCAGACCTTGGTCAGCAGCTCGTCGAGATCGTCTGGCGTGGGCGCGCCGGTCAGCGGAAATACGCGCTGTTCCTCGGCCACGTTCGCCAGCAAGCCATAGTCAGGATTGTTGATCAATTGGCTTTCCTGCAGCTCCTTGATCGTCTCGATCGTCAGGCGCAGTTGTTCCTTGATCTGGTCGTGCGGGCTGCTGTAAAGGTCCGAAATGCGCGTATGCACGTCGAGCACGGTGCTGACCGCGTTCAGAAAATACTCGCGCGGCTGTTCCTCGTACGGCACGAACGTCTTCGGCAGTTCGCGCTCGTCCTCCAACTGCGTGCAGGCGGCCCGCACGGCTTCCGGGTCCTTCACCTGGTTCAGGCGGTAGATGCCGGCCTCGACCGGCACCCACTGCAGGAAATGGGTCAGCCAGCGCGGCGTGATGGTGGAAAGCTGGGGAACGGTCTTGGTGGCATTCGCAAGCTGGCGTGCGGCGTGATCGCTCAGCGTGGTCGGGCCGTTTGCTACGGTCGACATGTCGGGCTCCGGGTTTAGAAGAAAATCGGGAATGCTTATGACGCTCGGCGATTATGGGGACGCAGCCCGTCGACGCTCAACATGCTATAGGCGTCAGACGCGCACCGGGCGTGGCGGCCCGGCGCGGCGAAACGAGAAGAGGACGAGAAGCGCGGCACGGTCGCGCCGCGCGATGCAAGCCGAGGCTCAGGCCGTCAGTTCGTCGGCGGCCGGCCGTAACAACAAGGCGATCGGCACCTCGAACGCGTTGGCGAGCTTCTCGACCGTGACCAGCGAGGCGATCACCTCGCCGCGCTCGATCTCGCCGACATACGAGCGGTTCAGGCCCGCGTGCTCGGCCAGCAGCTCCTGCGACCACGCGCGCGTCTCGCGCAGGCGCCGCACGGCAGCGCCGAATTGCCGGACCAGTTGCGTCATGAGGCGGCCTCCGACGTGGCGGCTTGCGTCGCCTGGGCGGCTTGAGCGGCCTTCGGTGCCGGCCGCGACACATCGGTGGACGGCACGGCCTGCGTCACATGGCTGCCCGGCGGCACGTCGTGCGTGAGCCAGACGTTGCCGCCGATCACCGAGCCGCGCCCGATCGTGATGCGCCCGAGAATCGTCGCGCCGGCATAGATCACCACGTCGTCCTCCACCAAGGGATGACGCGGCAGCCCTTTCTCCAGGTTCCCGGCCGCGTCGCGCGGAAACCGTTTTGCGCCGAGCGTCACCGCCTGATAGATGCGCACGCGCTCGCCGATGATGGCCGTCTCGCCGATCACCACGCCCGTGCCGTGATCGATGAAGAAGCCCGCGCCGATCCGCGCGCCGGGGTGGATGTCGATGCCGGTATCGGCATGCGCGCGCTCGGCCAGCATCCGCGCGAGCAGCGGCAGGCCGAGCCGATACAGTTCGTGCGCGAGCCGGTAGTGCAGGATCGCGAGCACGCCCGGATAGCAGAGCAGCACCTCGTCCACGCTGCCGGCGGCCGGATCGCCGTGGAAGGCGGCCAGCACGTCCTCGTCGAGACGCGTGCGGATCTCGGGCAACTGTTCGGCGAACGCCTGCACGGCTGCGCGCGCGGCGGCCTCGGTGGCGTCGCCGCTGTCGCGGTAACGCGCCGCGTAGCGCAGTTCGAGCCGCGCCTGCGAGAACAGCGCGTTCAGCGCCGCGTCGAGCGCGTGCGCTACGTAGAGGTCCTCACTTTCCTGGCGCAGGTCGGGCGGCCCGAGCCGCATCGGAAACAGCACGCCCTTGAGCGCGTCGACGATGCCGCCGAGCGCCTCGCGCGACGGCAGATCGCGCCCGCCCGGCTCGATCAGGCGCCGCTGGCGCTCGCGCCAGCCATGCCGCGCCGCATGCAGCGAGCGGACCACGTCGTCGATGTCGAATGCTGCCACGTTGGGATCCTCGTTCAATCAGATGCGCGATCTGCGCGGGTTCATCAATCCTGTATCCACGGCAGGCCGCGAAACCGCCAGCCGTTGTGGGCGCCGCGCCGCTGCGCGTCGTCCAGTTCGCCCTCGAAGCCTTCGAGCACGTTGTAGACCTGCGTGAAGCCGGCCTTGGCCGCCGCGTCGGCCGCCAGCGCCGAGCGCTTGCCGCTGCGGCACAGCAGCAGGATCACGGCGTCCTTGCCGCCGGCCTTCGCTTCCAGCTCGCGCACGAAGCGCGGGTTGCGCGTCAGGCTGGTGCCGGTGGCCCAGGCCACGTGCTGCGAGCCGGGCACGTGCCCGACGAACTTGCGCTCCTCGCCGGTGCGCACGTCGATCAGCAGCGCCTCGCCGGCGGTGGCCAGCGCCCAGGCCTGCGCCGGGGCAATGCCGCCGCCGTAGCGCAGGCCCTGCTCATGCGCCGCCGTGCGGGCTTGTTCAAGAATGTCGTGCGCTTCGGTCGTCAATGTCATGGGTTCCTCCTTGCGGTCCGGTTCCGTGCTGTCGCACGGCAACGTGACGGTCCGGGTGCGGCATCGCTGCCGTCTATAGCCGTCAACGCCACTGTGCTATCGCGAGGCGCCGGATGAGAACCAATCAATTGTCATTTCCAAAGCAGCAACGTACGAAACGCCGCGCGGCCCTGGCCACGGCCGCCTCGATGCCTCGACGCTTCATCACGCCATCACGATATGACGCGCCGTGGTGACCGCGAACCAATCAATTCGCCTAAGGTTATGCGGCGCGCCAGCCGCGCCACGGCACCCGTCGCATAAAAACGTCAACGCGCCCCGTTTCGCTTCATTGTGTTTTCGATAAGGAATTCTCAAGACCTTCGGAAGCGGATGTTCGATTTCCATTATCGATGCGGGCGCAATCATTTCATTCGGCATCCATACGTTTTATCCAGCGTCGCGCGAGCGCTGCGAGAAGCATGCCCACAACCATGAAATTCTGCTTTGCTATTCCCGGAACATTGCTTCGTGCAGCGGCGGCGCGTCCCTAGCATCGGGTTCCTTTCCCACTCGCGATCAAGACAAAAGGAATCGTATGTTGAAGAAAACCCTGGCGCTCGGCCTCGTCTCCGCCACTTCCGTTGCGGCGCATGCGCAAAGCTCGGTCACGTTGTACGGCATCGTCGATGCGGGCATTGCGTATACCAATAACCAGAAAGGCGGCTCGAACATCCAGCAGTCGAGCGGCAAGCTGTCGGGCAGCCGCTGGGGCCTGAAGGGCACCGAGGATCTCGGCGGCGGCCTGTCGGCCGTGTTCACGTTGGAAAGCGGCTTCCGCACCAACGACGGCACGCTGGGCCAGGGCGGCCGCATCTTCGGCCGCCAGGCATTCGTCGGGATTGCGAAGCAAGGCATCGGCACGCTGACGTTCGGCCGCCAATACGAGCCGCTGTCCGACCTGGTCGCGCAATACTCGGGCTCGGGCTTCTGGTCGCCGGCCACCCACGTGGGCGACAACGACAACCTGAACCAGACGTTCCGCATCAACAATGCCGTGAAGTTCCGCAGCGATACGATCGCCGGCTTCACCGTCGACGGCCTGTATGCGTTCAGCAACCAGCCCGGCTCGGGTGCGGGCACCGGCTTCGGCAACAACCGCGCGTGGGGCATCGCCGCCAACTACGCGAACGGCCCGCTCTCGCTCGGCGCGGGCTACGTGGTGCTGAACCATCCGAATTCGACCAGCAATACCGGCGGCGCCGTGGGCGGCGCCAGCACCACCGCGGGCGACGACTACAGCGGCGGGTTCTTCTACGGCCTGAACGGCGGCGTGGCCAAGCAGCAGATCACGGTGGCCGGCGCGAACTATACGTTCGGCGCGACGATCCTCGGTTTCGCGTGGAGCCACACGCAACTGAACTATGTTGACGGCTCCTCGCGCCGCCTCAACAACTACGACGTCAACGCGCGCTACCGCGTCACGCCGGCCACCACGCTGATCGGCGTCTACACGTTCACCGACGGGCGCGCGAGCAGCTTGCCCGGCTCGGGCGGCGGCACGCTCAAGCCGCGCTGGCACCAGTTCACGCTGGGCGTGGATTACGCGCTGTCGAAACGCACCGAGCTTTATCTGTCGGGCGTCTACCAACTGGCGTCCGGAAGTGGAAGCACGGCGGTGGCGGGCAACGGCTATCAGTCGATCGCGGCGATCGCGGACGCGGGCACCGCCTCGTCGAACAACCGCCAGGTGGCGGTATTCAGCGGCATCCGCGTGAAGTTCTAAGCGAACAGACGAGCCGGCGCAATCGCGCCGGCTCGCTGCATGTCGTTGAGTTCTCCTGCGCTTTTCTCCATTTCCCGGCGCGAAAGCAAATCAGAAATGCTTGTTTGCGATCGGGCAAACGCTCGACAAGAATGATTCGTCCCGGTTGATCGACACCGCGAATCGATCCGACTTCCTCCCCATTCCGCATCCGGCCTCACCGCCGCTCCGAGGATCCATGCCGCTCCTTTCCACGCCCCGCTTTCAGTCCCGTTCGTTGATCCGCCTGCTGCTGCGCCCCGTGCTGCTGGCCACCGCCCTGACCCTGAGCGCTGCCGTGGCCCACGCCGCCGCGCTGGACACCATCCGCATCGGCGTCGCCGAACAGGGCGCGGGCGACCCGCCCACCTTCGGCAGCAATCCCGGCGCGGTCGTGCAGCAACAGAAGCTGCTCGAAAAGGAGTTCGCGCGCGAGGGCATCCGCATCCAGTGGCTGTTCTTCAAGGGCGCGGGGCCGGCCGTCAACGAGGCGATCGCCGACAAGTCGATCGACTTCGCGCTGCAAGGCGACCTGCCGGCCGTGCTGGCCCGCGCCAACGGGCTGAAGACGCACCTGATCGCGGCCGTGGGCGTGCGCAGCGGCATCAAGATCGGCGTGCCGACCGGCTCCGACATCCACACCGTGAAGGACCTGAAGGGCAAGCGCGTCGCGATCTTCCGGGGCACCAACCTGCAACTCGTGATCGACAACGTGCTGGCCGCCAACGGCCTCGACGAGCGCGACCTGCGCGTGATCAACCTCGATACGTCGAGCGCGCTGGCCGCGCTGGCCTCGAAGGGCATCGACGCGTCCGTCACCGATTACCACCTGTCGAAGCTGGTCGATTCGGGGCTGGCCAAGATCATCTATCAATCGCAGGACCAGGGCCTGCAGTTCACGCGCCAATCGCACTTGCTGGTGCTCGACGATTTCGAGCAGGCGCACCCCGACATCGTGCAGCGCGTGGTCAACGTGTTCGTGACCGCCGCGCGCTGGGCGTCCGACGAAGGCAATCGCGACGCGCTGCTGAACACCTGGGCGAAGACCGGCATCCCCGTATCGTCGTGGGCCGCCGAATTCCCGGCCGGCACGCTGAAGTCGCGCGAGTCGCCGCTGCTCGACCCGTTCTTCGTGGCGCGCTACACGGCCGTCGCGCAGGACGCGTTGAAGCTCAAATTGATTCGCCATCCTGCCGATGTCAACGGCTGGATCGAACCGAAGTATCTCGACCAGGCGCTCAAGGCCCAGCATCTCGAACACTACTGGCCGAGCTACGACGCGTCGGGCAAACCGCAAACCTGAGCACGCCCCCGGGAGCCGTGATGAGCGATACCGCGATTTCGATACGCGAGCGCGGCGACCAGGCCGCTGCTGCTGACGCACCGCGCGCGAAAGCCGGCCTGCGCCGCCGTGCCGCCGCGCTCGGCTGGATCATCGCGCCGTGGCTGCTGCCGGCCGTGCTGTTCGCGCTGTGGACGATCGGCTGCGAGCGCGGCTGGATCGCGCCGCAAATCCTGCCGCCGCCCGAGGCGGTGTGGCAGACGCTCGCCGAACTCGCACGCAGCGGCGATCTTCTGAGCAACACCAGGATCAGCCTGCAACGCGTGCTGTTCGGCTTCGCGGCCGGCTCGCTGGCCGGCTTCGCGATCGGCGCGTGGCTCGGGCTGTCGCGCACCGCCGAGGCCTACGTGCTGCCGAGCTTCAACGCGATCGTGCAGATTCCGGTGCTCGGCTGGCTGCCGTTCCTGCTGTTGCTGGTGGGCGTGGGGGAGCCGCTCAAGATCATCCTGATCGCCCACGCGGCGCTGGTGCCGGTGGCGATGAGCACGCTGCAGGGCTTTCGCGAAACGCCGCCCGCGCTCGACGAGGCCGCACGCGTGTTCGGCTACAGCCGCCTGCAACGCATCGTCCACGTGGTGCTGCCGGCCGCCGTGCCGACGCTCGCGACCGGCGTGCGGCTCGGGTTCACGAAGGCCTGGCTCGCGCTGGTGGTGGTCGAACTGGTGGCGTCCTCGGAAGGCCTCGGCTACCTGATCGTGTACGGGCGGCAGTTGTTCCAGCTCGATCTCGTGATGGCGGCCGTGGTGATCGTCGGCGCGATCGGTTATGCGATCAACCGCCTGCTCGATGCGCTGGAAGCACGGCTGCGGCGCGGCCGAGCCTCCGCGTTCCGGGCCTGAATCGCGCCCGCATCGAATCGTTCCGTTTTCCAGGCCGGGAGCCTTGCGTCATGACATCGTTCGCATTCCTCAAATCCTCGCCGGGCCGCTGGCGCGTGCCCGACCTGCGCGGCCTCGTGCTGCCCCTCGCGGCGCTCGCCGCCTGGTGGCTGATCGCCGCCACGCATCGCGGCCACGCGGGCCTGCTGGTCAGCCCGGCCGATGTGCTGCACACCGCGCGCGAGCAGATCGCGAGCGGCGCGCTGGCGCGGGCGCTGTCGGCGTCGCTCGCGCGCGAGTTCGCGGGCTTCGCGATCGGCACGGCCGCCGGCCTGCTGCTCGGCACGGCGCTCGGCCTGTCGCGGCTCGCCGCGCGCGTGATCGGCCCGACCTTCGATACCTTCAAGCAGATCTCGCTGTTCGCATGGATTCCACTGATTTCCGTGTGGTTCGGGCTCGGCGACACCGCCAAGGTGGTGTTCCTGTCGCTGGCCGCGCTGCTGCCGGTGGCCGCGCACACCTGCGACGGCATCCACGCGGTGCCGCGCGCCTACGTGGAAGTGGCGCGCACGCTGCGCTATTCGCGCTGGCAACTGATCCGCCATGTGATCGTGCCGGCCGCGCTGCCGTCGATCTCCACCGGCCTCTATCTGGGCCTGATCTATTCGTGGCTCGCCACGCTCGGCGCCGAATACCTGCTGGTGGCGGGCAGCGGCATCGGCAACACGCTGATCGACGGCAGCGAGCAGTTCCGCATGGATCTCGTGCTGTTCGGCATCCTCGTGGTCGGCATCACCGGCTGGGCGCTCAATGCGGGCGCACGCGCCATCGAGCGCCGGCTGCTCGCGCGCGGCCGGGCCGCCCGCACCGCCATCGATTCGTCCTCGCCACTCAGGGAAGCCGCATGACTCTCGACCTGTCCGATTCGCTCGATTCGCTCGACATCCAGCATGTCCGCAAACGCTACGCGCCGCACGGCGCGGGCACCCAGGCGCTCGACGTGCTCGACGACATTTCGTTGCACGTGCGCGGCGGCGAATTCGTCAGCATCGTCGGCGCGAGCGGTTGCGGGAAATCCACGCTGCTGCGCCTGATCGCCGGGCTCGACGTCGATTACGACGGCGAGATCCGCGCCGGCGGCGAGCGCGTGCGCGACACTTCGCTGCAGCGCGGCATCGTGTTCCAGGATCACCGGCTGTTTCCCTGGCTGAACGTCACGCAGAACGTGGAGGCCGCGCTGCGCAATTCGCCGCTCGACGCGAAGGCGCGGCGCGCGGCCGTGGCCGAGCACATCGCGCTGGTGGGCCTGAACGGCTTCGAGCAAGCCTACCCGAGCCAGTTGTCGGGCGGCATGGCGCAGCGCGTGGCGATCGCGCGCGGGCTCGTGAACCGGCCGCGGCTGCTGTTGCTCGACGAGCCGTTCGGCGCGCTCGATGCGCAAACGCGCACGCGCATGCAGCACGAATTGCAACGGATCTGGCAGCAGGAACGCATCACCATGATTCTGGTCACGCACGACGTGGACGAAGCCGTCTGGCTCGGCGATCGCGTCGTGACGATGGCGCCGCGCCCGGGCCGCATCGCGCGGATCGTCGACGTCGGCCTGCCGCGCTCGCGCGACCGCAATGGCGCGGCGTTCGCGCAGTTGCGCGACGCGATCCTCAGCGATCTCGGCGACGACGACGCCACCGCGCGCATCACGCCGCCCGTGGCCGCCCCGCCGCTGCCGGCCGGCAACTGGCGGCTGGCCTGGTGAGCACCGCCCTCTGCACACAGCCGCTCGTTCGCGCGCCGGCGTCTATCGATACGACGAATCGTCAGTTCCGGTTTGCCGCGCGCGCTGCTTGAATATCCGAACCGCTTTCCCCACCGAAGGAGACACCCCGATGTCCGACGTTCAGATCGCCCCCTCGTCGCAACACGCCGCCCCCCGCCACGCTGCCCGCACGCAGGCCTCGCCGCTCGAATTGCGGCGCGTCGCCGGCCGGATCGGCGCGGAAGTTTCGGATGTCAAACTATCGGGCGAGATCGACGACGCCACGTTCGACGCATTGCTCGATGCCCTGCACACGCACAAGGTGCTGTTCTTCCGTGGCCAACAGCACCTCGACGACGCCGCGCAGGAAGCGTTCGCGCGCCGCTTCGGCGAGACGGTGGCGCACCCGACCGTGCCGTCGGTCGACGGCAGCGCCGGCCTGCTCGAACTCGATTCGGCCCACGGCGCACGCGCCAATTCCTGGCACACCGACGTGACGTTCGTCGACGCCTACCCGAAGGTGTCGATCCTGCGCGCGGTGGTGATTCCGCCGGCCGGCGGCGACACGGTGTGGGCCAACACGGCCGCCGCCTACACCCACCTGCCCGCCTCGCTGCGCGAGCTGGTGGACACGCTCTGGGCGCTGCACACCAACGCCTACGATTACGCCGCCTCGCATGTGAACGCCGATCCGGATCAGCTCAAGCGCTACCGCGAGGTGTTCACGTCCACCGTCTACGAAACCGAGCACCCGGTGGTGCGCGTGCACCCGGTCACGGGCGAGCGCACGCTCGTGCTCGGCCACTTCGTGCAGCGCCTCAAGGGCCTGTCGGCCAGTGATTCGGCGCACCTGCTGCAAGTGCTGCACGAACACGTGACGCGCCTGGAAAACACCGTGCGCTGGAGCTGGCGCGAAGGCGACGTGGCGATCTGGGACAACCGCGCCACCCAGCACTACGCGATCAACGACTACGGCGACGCGCGCCGCGTGGTGCGCCGCGCCACCGTGCACGGCGACGTGCCGGTCAGCGTGGACGGCCGCCGCAGCGTCGTGCTGAAGGGCCGCGACGCCACGCTGCAATGACGCGTGCGCGCGATTCGGCCGCCAGCCGCGCCGGGCCGGCGCGGCGGCGTCCGCCCTTGCCGCGCGTTGGCGCGACGGCCCGCTGCCGTACCACGGCGGGCCGCCGCATGATGTTTCGGTTGACTGAATTGTCTGGCGACGCCGATCCCGACGCCGCCTGTCCGCCCCGCCCCGAACGGAGAATCCGCATGAACCAGGCCGTATCGTCGTCGCTCGACGTGATTCCGCTATCCGCGCATATCGGCGCGGAAATTCACGGCGTCGACCTGACCCGCCCGCTGGAGGCGCTGGAAATCGCCGCGATTCGCGGCGCGTTGCTGAAGTGGCGCGTGGTGTTTTTCCGCGAGCAGTTCCTGACGCACGAGCAGCACGTGGCGTTCTCCGCACAGTTCGGAGAACTGACGCTCGGCCACCCGGTGTTCGGTCATGTCGACGGGCATCCCGAGGTCTACTCGATCGGCAAGCATCGCCAATCGACGCGTTTCGAGGGGCAGCCGGTGCGCCGCCCGTGGACGGGCTGGCACACCGACGTGACGGCCGCCGTCAACCCGCCGTGGGCGTCGATCCTGCGCGGCGTGACGATTCCGCCGTACGGCGGCGACACGCAATGGACCAACCTCGTGCGCGCCTACGAAACGCTGTCCGCGCCGATCCAGCGCCTCGTGGACGGCCTGCGCGGCATCCACCGCTTCACTCCGCCGGCAGGCGCCAGCGCCACGGCCGGTTACGCCGAGGCGGTCGAGCGGCGTGCGCTCGTGACCGAGCATCCGCTGGTGCGGATTCATCCGGAGACGGGCGAGCGCGCGCTATATGTCAGCCCGAGTTTCCTCAAGTCGATCGTCGGCGTGAGCGCGCGCGAAAGCCAGGCGTTGCTGGAATTGCTGTGGGAGCACGTCACGCGGCCCGAGTTCACGGTGCGTTTCAAGTGGGAGCCGCGCAGCCTGGCGTTCTGGGACAACCGCTCGACCGCGCATCTCGCGCCGACCGATATCTTCGATCTCGACTTCGACCGGCAGTTGTATCGCACCACCCTGGTGGGCGACGTGCCGGTGGGGCCGGACGGGCGGGCCTCGGTGGCGATCGAGGGCACGCCGGTGGGCGCCGCCGCCGCGGTGGCGTTGAATTGACCCGACCGATTGACTCGATGACCCGGCATCGAGGCACGCGCGATGCGCGCCTCGATTCACTCGATCAGAAGAACGCGCCGGTCGGCGGCAGCACGCCGTTCAACTGGTTCTGCCCGAGAAAGCGCTCCTTGTAGAGCCGCGGATTGTGCGAGGCGATCACCTTGATGTTGCGCCAGTGGCGGTCGAGCCCGTTGCGGCGCGACACCACCGAGCCGGAGCCGAGATCGATCAGCCAGCTCGCGATTTGCGGTGCCAGTTCGTCGATCACCACCTTGGCCTCGGCAGCCGACAGCGAGGCCGCCAGCACCGCGTCGTATTCGGCATCGGTGCCGATCGCATCCCACGCCTGCTGGAGCTTCGCGATGGTGCGATCGATGGTCGCCTCGACGCTCGCCGCATACGCGCGAATCCGCCCGAGTTGCGCCTGCAACACGGCCTCGTCCGACGGATGCGCGGCCTCGCCGTGATAGAAGTTGCGGCCCCGGCTGCGCAGTACATCGGTGGCGTCCGCCGCGATGCGCCGCACAATCCCGGCGATGCAGTTCGTCAGGTACACCTGGTGGAACGTGAATTTCCACGGCGCGGCGCCCTCGCGATCGGGCGGATCGAGCGGGTGCACGTTCGACGCGGGCACCGCCACCTCGCGAAAGCGCGCCGTGCCCGAGCCGGTCAGGCGCTGGCCGAAGCCCTGCCAGTCGTCGTCGTTCGCCACGCCCTCGCCGCGCGCCAGCACGTACTGCACCGTTTCGCCGCGCCGGCTTTCGACCGCCGTGCCCACGAATGCATCGTTGTACAGATTACCGGTGGCGTATACCTTGTCGCCCGAGCCGATATAGGCGTCGCGCTGCGCATCCCATTCGAGGCGGTTCAGCACCCGCGTCGGGCGCGCACCGGCTTCCTTGACGTCGCTTTCGGTAAAGCTCAGGCCCACCGTCTGCCGCCGCCCGGCGATGCCGAGCACCTGCGCATGGAACGGATGCGCGGGCCGACGCAGCGCCGCCTCGATCTGGAAGAAGTGATTGCGGAACGCGTGCGCGATGTTCGAATCGGCCGCGGCGATATCGCGCGCCACCGCGAACAGCTCGGTCAGCGACAGCCCGTGGCCGCCGGCATCCGTGGCCAGCCGCAGCGCGCCCGCGCCGGCCGCCTTCAGCGCGGCGATCTCGGCATGAGGCAACGCCTGCGTCAGGTCGCGCGCGGCGGCGGTGCGGCCGATCTCGGCCAGTTGCGCGGCGAAGCCGAGCCGCACGGACAGCGCAGAAAGGTACGGCGGCACGCTCGCGGCGGCATCCGCCACGGGCAAAGCCACCGGTTCCGCCTGCGGCTGCGTCGCCTGCACGCCGGGCCGTTCGAGATCGGCGGTGAAATCGGTATCGGACATGATCGATCGGTCTCCGTGAAATGTGAGAGCAACGGCCGCTCAGGCGGCCGCGTCGAGCGCGCCGTTGCCCACCCGCGCGTCGTAGCGCGGCAGCCCGAGGTTGTCGCGCAGCGTCGTGCCTTCGTAGGCGGTACGGTAGCGGCCGAGCTTCTGCAATACCGGAATCACCTCGTCGGCGATCAGGTCGAGGCCGGTGGGCTGCACGTCGATGTTCAGGTTGAAGCCGTCGGTGGCCTGCGTGTCGAGCCAGTGCACCATGTCGTGCGCGAAACCTTCAGGCGTGCCGACGAAAATCCGGTGCCCGCCCGTGATGTTCGAGAACAGCAGCTCGCGGATATTCCATTCGTTCTGCTTCGCTTCGTTGAGCATCTCGTTGCGATGCCAGCGCGACGCCACCGGCACCTGGTCGGCGTTCGCCTCGGTGGCCGCGTACGGGATCGGCCCGTCGAGGTCGGCCAGCAACGCCGGATCGACGGCCAGATGGCGCGCCAGCTCCTTGCGCAGCGCGACCGAATCGAGCAGGTCGTCGAGCCCGCGCTTGTGCCGGCGCGCTTCCTCGTCGGTCGAGCCGAGGATCGGGAACAGCCCCGGCATCACCAGCAGATGATCGGGATTCCTGCCATAACCGGCCGCCAGCGTCTTCACCTCGCGGTAGAACGTGCGTGCGCCTTCGATGATCCGTTGGCCCGTAAACAGCGCATCCGCGTAGCGCGCGCCGAACGCGCGGCTGTCGGCCGACTGCCCGGCCTGGAAGATCACCGGGCGGCCCTGCGGCGTTTCCGGCACCGACAATGCACCGCGTGCCGAGAAATGCTCGCCGCGAAAATCGAGCTTGCGCAGCTTCGACGGGTCGAGATACACGGTGGTGTCAGGGTCCGCCACCACGGCCTCGTCGGGCGTGCTGTCCCAGAACGCCGTGACGATCTTCACGAACTCCTCGGCGCGCTGGTAACGCACTTCCTGATTCCAGCCGTGCTCCACGCCGTACGCGTCGAGCGCGGGCGGGTTTTGCGAGGTGATCACGTTCCAGGCCGCGCGGCCGCGGCTCATGTGATCGACCGACGCGATCTGCCGCGCGATCGTATACGGATGGCCGAACAACGAGGTGGTCGTGCAGACCAGCCCGATGTTGCGCGTGTGCGCGGCCAGATGCGCGATCAGCACCGCCGGATCGAGCGCGCGCCACGGCCGTATGTAGGATTCCGATACAAGCCCGCCGGGGCCGTCGGCCAGGAAGATCGCGTCGAGCAGCGCGCGTTCGGCCGATTTCGCGATCGTCACGAAGTGATCGATGTCGGTCGACAGGTGGCGCTTGTCGTCGAACGTCTTCCAGGCCGCGTCGTGGCGGCCCGAGGCGAGGACGTTGACGCCGAGGCGCAGATGGCGAGGTGCGGTCATGGTGATCTCCCGGTCAGACGCGAACGCAGTAATCGCCGACATTGACCTTCGAGCGAATGATCTGGCGCTCGGCCAGCCAATCCGCGGCGCGCTGGAAGCGGGCACGGAACTCGGTGTCGTCGGCTTCGTAGAACTTGTTCTGGCGCTTCAGGCTCGTCAGGTAGTCGCGCACCGGGTTCGGATAGCCCGCATCCTCCTGGGCGATCTTTTCGGACTCCACCGCATGCGTCGATTGCCAGTTGCCCACGCTCACGTAGGCGTCGATCACCGCGCGCACCAGCGCCGAATTCTCCTCGCTGAACTTGCGGCGCGTGACAAGCGAATTGAAATCGATCAGGAAATTCAGGTCGCGGCCTTCGTTGAAGATGTCCTTCGAATCGGTCGCGAAGCGCGCGATATCGACGGCCGGCGACCACATCGACCACGCATCCACCTTGCCTTGCGCGAAGGCGGGGCCCGCATCGGGCGGGTTCAGATAGACGAACTCCACCTTGCTGCGGTCGATGTGGTTCTGCTCCAGCGCCGCCACCAGCAGGAATTCGCCAAGGCCCGAGCGGTTGATCGCCACCTTCTTGCCGACCAGGTCGGCCACAGAATTGATGCCGCTCGACTTCTTCACGATGATCGCGGTCGAACGCGGCGAGTAGATGTTGAACTCGTTGAACACCAGCGGCGCGCCGGCCAGCATCGCGGCGAGAGCCGGCGTCGTCGAGCCCCAGAAGCCGAAATCGGCGCTGCCGCCGATCACCGCCTGCAGCGACGGCGCGTGGTTCGGGAACGGGCCGACCCATTCGACCTTGATGCCCTGCCCGGCCAGCGTCTTCGAGAAGGTGTCGCTCTGCTTGGCCAGCAGCGACAGGCTGCCGTGGCCCCAGCCGATCCGCACCGTGTCGGTGTTGCGGGTCAGCTTGGCGGGGGCTGCCGCGAACGCGGCGGCGGGCAGGATGCCGGTGGCCGCGCCGGCCAGCAGGCCGCCCGCGGTGCGCAGCAGATGGCGGCGGCTCAACGTGAAATCGTTCATGCGTGTTCCTTGGTCTACTCGGATGCGTGTTGCGATATCGGGTTCGGGCGGCCACACCATGCGAATGAGCAAGGCGCGACTCGCCACGCGGCCGCAGGGGCCGTGGTTCGATGACATTCGGGGAGCGCGCCGCGGTGTGCGATGCGCGGCGCGCGGGCGTCAGTGCAGGTGCACGCCGAGCGAAGCCAGCAGCGCCTCGCGCAACGCCTTCGGCTCGGTATGCGCCGGCACGTGCACGTCAGCGATACGGCCGGCGCGCATCACGAGGATGCGGTCGGCCAGCGCCACGGCTTCGTCCACGTCGTGCGTGACGAGCAGCACGCCCGGCCGGTGCCGTGCGACCAGTTCCTTGACCAGCGCATGCATCTTGATGCGGGTCAGCGCGTCGAGCGCGGCGAACGGCTCGTCGAGCAGCAGCAGCTTCGGGTCGTGCACCAGCGCGCGGGCCAGCGCCACGCGTTGCGCCTGGCCGCCCGACAGGTTGCGCGGCCAATCTTCCTCGCGCCCGGCCAGGCCCACTTCGGCCAGCGCGCGATCCGCGCCGGCACGGCCCACCGTGCGTTCATTGCCGAGCACGACGTTCTCGTGCACGCGCGCCCACGGCAGCAGCCGATGCTCCTGGAACACCACGGCCGCGCGGCGCGGCGTATGAATCCGGCCCGCATCCGCCGCATCGAGACCGGCCAGCGCACGCAGCAAGGTGGTCTTGCCGCAACCGCTTTCGCCGAGCAGCGCGACGAACTCGCCTTCGCGAATCTGCAGATCGAGCGCATCGATCACGACGCGCGCGCCATACCGGCGGCGCAGCCCCGAGACGGACACCGCCAGCGGCTCGCCCGCGAAACGGTCGTCGGCGGCATCGCGCGCCGGCGCGGCTGCCACCGGCGCGGCGAATTCAGTGGTGCTCATCAACGGGACTCCTTCGCAAAATTCGGATGCCAGGCCAGCAGGCGCGTTTCGAGCGCACGGGCCAGCGCGTCGGCCACCACGCCGATCACGGCGTAGATCACGATCGTCAACACAATGATGTCGGTCTGCAGGAATTCGCGTGCGTCCATCGCGAGGAAGCCGATGCCCTTGGTGGTCGCCAGCGTTTCGGCGATCACCAGCGCCAGCCACGCATGAGCCAGCGCATAGCGCACGCCGGTCAGGATCGACGGCATCGCGCCCGGCAGGATGATGCGGCGCACGACGGCCGGCCACGACAGCCCGACCACCTTGCCGAGTTCCATCAGCTTCGGGTCGATCTGGCGGATGCCGAGCACCGTGTTGATATAGATGGGAAACAGCACCGCGAGCGCCACCAGGAAGATCTTCGCCGTCTCGCCCACGCCGAACCAGACGATCACGAGCGGCAGCATCGCCAGGAACGGCACCGCGCGCAGCATCTGGATCGAGCGGTCGAGCAGCGCCTGGGTGAGCGGCGAGAAGCCCACCGCCACGCCGAGCACGAAGCCGGCCGTGCCGCCGATCGCGAAGCCGGTGGCCGCGCGCAGCAGCGACACGCCCAGGTGAACGAACAGCGCGCCCGATTCGATCAAGCCCCAGGCGGTGTCCGCCACGCGGCTCGGCGCGGGCAGCACTTGCGGGTCGATCAGGCCGGTGCGCGCGCCAATTTCCCAGAGCACCACCAGCACCAGGGGAACGGCCCAGGACAGCCACCAGTAAAGCGCCGCCCGGGACAGGCCGCGACGCCGCGCGTCGGCAGGCACGCTCGCCGGGAGGGATGAAGTCAGATCGGTCATGGGCATCTTCGCGAAATCGTGCAGGCGGCGGCGTTGGGGGGCGCTGCCGCATGCGGTGTGTCGGTTCGTTATTAGAGCCGGTCGATTTCGCCACGACAAATAAGCGATTCGGGTTTGCTTTTCGGGCGGAGGGGTATGGAGCGAGGAATTGTCTGTTGCGGTGACCGAGGGTGGCGCTGCGATGGCGGTTTCGATGGTGTGGCGGGTGGGCGACCCATCGGCATTTTCCGGGGCCGGTTTGGGCACGGCGCCCGGAAAATATCGGCTTGGCTCAGGCCGCCACCACCCCAGGCTCGCTCACCCGTTCCACGCGTGCCGGCCGCGCCAGCCCCAGATGCTGACGCAAGGTCGTGCCTTCGTATTCGTCGCGGAACAGGCCGCGCCGCCGCAACTCGGGCAGCACCAGCGTGACGAAATCCTCCAGCCCGCCCGGCAGCGTCGGCGCCATCACGTTGAAGCCGTCCGCGCCATGGTTGACGAACCGCTCCTCCAGCGCGTCGGCGATCTGCTTCGGCGTGCCGATCAACTGCCAGTGGCCGCGCGCGCCGGCCACGCGCAGCGCCAGTTGGCGGATCGTCAGGTTCTCGCGGCGCGCGAGATCGAGCGTCAGCGCCTGGCGGCTCTTGCTCGCATTGGTTTCCGGCAACTCGGGAATCGGCCCGTCGAACGGATAGGGCGACAGGTCGAAGCCGCCCGTCAGCCCCGACACCAGCGCGAGCCCCACCACCGGATCGATCAGTTGCTGAAGCGCCTCGAACTTCTCGCGCGCCTCGCTCTCGTCGCGGCCCACCACCGGGAACACGCCCGGCATGATCTTCAGTTCGTCGGGATGGCGGCCCCACTCGGCCATGCGGCCCTTCACGTCGGCGTAGAACGCCACCGCGTCGTCGAGCGTCTGCTGCGCCGTGAAGATCACCTCGGCCGTGCGCGCCGCGAGCCGCCGCCCGGCATCCGACGAGCCGGCCTGCACCACCACCGGGTGCCCCTGCGGCGCGCGCGCCACGTTCAGCGGCCCGCGCACCTGGAAGAACTTGCCGCGATGCCGCAGCACATGGCGCTTGGCCGGATCGAAGAAGCGCCCCGACGCCTTGTCGCGCACGAATGCATCGTCGTCCCAACTATCCCAGAGGCCGCGCACCACGTCGGCGAATTCCTCGGCGCGCTCGTAACGGTCGGCGTGCGCGATGTGCTCTTCGCGATTGAAGTTCTCGGCCTCGTGGCGGTTCGACGACGTGACCAGGTTCCAGCCCGCGCGCCCGCTGCTGATGTGGTCGAGCGAGGCGAACTTGCGCGCCACGTGATACGGCTCGTTGAAGCTGGTGGACGCGGTGCCCACCAGGCCGATCCGCTCGGTCACGGCGGCCAGCGCCGACAGCAGCGTCAACGGCTCGAACTGCGCGTTGTAGCTGTGCGCGGTGCGGCTCAGGAATTCGACGTCGTCGCCGCGCGTGCCCACGCCGTCGGCCAGGAACACGAGGTCGAATTTCGCGGCCTCCGCGGTTTGCGCGAGTTTGACGTAATGACGGAAATCCACGCCCGCGTCGGCCTGCGTGTCGGGGTGACGCCAGGCCGCGATGTGATGGCCGGTGGGATAGAGGAAGGCGCCGAGACTCAGCCGGCCGGTGCGTCGGGTCATGAAATCGGATCTCCGGGACAAGAAACCACGGGCGCGGCCCGCCACCGGAAGATCGACGAACCGGTGCGCCGCGTGCAGCAAAAAACGATAGCAGCAAGGGCCCGGGGGCCGAACCAATCAATCGAGAAATGCTTTTCGGCGCCATGGCAATCCTGGGCAATTTGACGCACCAGAACCGCGCATTGCTTATTCGAGGACAAATGCAGCCGATACGGCTTTCACTATATTCATCGCTCCGCAGCACCCCGCTCGACGAGGCCGCCGCGGCCCATCCACCCACCCACACGTCACACCCGAGGTACCGCATGAAGAAAACGCTCACTCATCCCTTGATCGCTCTCGCGCTGGCCGGCGCATTCGCCCCGGTGGCGCATGCGCAAAGCAGTGTCACGCTGTACGGATCGCTCGATGCGGGCGTGCTCTATGTCAACAACGCCGGCGGCCACAACCAATGGCTGCAGAACAACGGCGGGCTGTCGAACACATACTTCGGCCTGCGCGGCGCGGAAGACCTCGGCGGCGGCCGCAAGGCGATCTTCCGCTTGCAATCGGCGTTTTCGCTCGGCAACGGCGCGTTCGCGCGCAACGAATCGGGCTTCAACCGGATGGCCTACGTGGGCCTGCAGGACAACGTCTACGGCACGCTCACCGTGGGCCGCCAGTTCGATTCGATCATCGATTACCTGACGCCGCTGTCGCTGTCGGGCACCGGCTTCGGCGTCAATCTCGCGCTGCATCCGCTCGACAACGACAGCCTCAGCACGCAGCGTTCGACGGCCAATGCCGTGAAGTTCGAAAGCGCCAACTACGCGGGCTTCCACTTCGGCGGCTCGTTCGGCTTCAGCAACGACAAGAATTTTTCGAACGGCCGGGCATGGAGCGTCGGCGCGGGCTACGAAAACGGCCCGCTGAGCGTGGCGACTGCCTACGACCAATCGAACAACAGCGCACTCACGAACCCGAACGGCGCGGCGGCCGACGATTCGATCCCGGCCGGCGTGCATCGCACGTTCGGCGTCGGCGCGCATTATGTGTACGGCCCGGCTGCCGTCGGCGTGCTGTGGACCCACTCGAAAATCGAGGATTCCCGTCTGGCCGGCGTGCCGAACGACATCCGCTTCGACAATGTCGAACTGAACGGCACCTATGCGCTCACGCCGTCGCTCGCGCTGCTCGGCGGCTACACCTATACGTTCGGCAAGACGTCCAGCGCCGGCTCGAAGGCAGGCAGCCCGAAGTGGCACTCGGCCACGCTCGCGGCCGACTATTCGCTGAGCAAGCGCACCGACGTGTATCTGGCCGCCGTCTATCAGCATGCATCGGGCACGCTGTACGACAACGGCCAGGGCGTGCGGGTCGACAACACCGCGTCGGTCGGCGGCCTGCTGACGGCTTCCAGCACCGGCAATCAGGTCGGCGCGACGTTCGGCGTGCGTCACCGCTTCTAAGCGGCTCGCTTCGAAGCCGCGCTCGAGGCATTCGAGATGCTCGATCACTCGACGCGCGCCTGATTCACCTCATTCGCCCGCGCCCCCTGCGGGCCTCGTGCGCCGGCCGCCCACTCCGGCCGGCGCACCTCCCCATCCCGCCCCATCCCATCTCGATATTGAAGGCGGCGCTTTATACTAGGCGCTTTCGCCAAACCGCCCTCCCCACGGCGGCCATCGCCGCCGTGCACCGTCGGCACCCCGCCCTCACTCATCGTCATGCGTCTCCTCCACACTTCCGATTGGCATCTGGGCCAGAGCTTCATGGGCAAGAGCCGTCAAGCCGAACATCAGGCGCTGATCGACTGGCTCATGCTGCGCGTCCAGGAACTGGCCGTCGACGCCGTCGTCATCGCCGGCGACATCTTCGACACCGGCACGCCGCCCAGCTACGCGCGCGAGCTGTACAGCCAGCTCGTGGTGCGGATGCACGAAGCCGGCGTGGCGCTGCTGCTGCTCGGCGGCAACCACGACTCCGTCGCCACCTTGCGCGAAAGCAGCGCCCTGCTCGCACGCCTGTCGGCCACCGTGGTGCCGCATGCCGACGTGCCCGAGGATCAGGTGCGCGTGCTGCCGCTGCGCCGCGGCACCGATAACAACGCGGCCGGCGTGCCCGGCTGCGTGGTGTGCGCGATCCCGTTCATCCGCCCGCGCGACGTCACCCTGAGCGAAGCCGGCCAGACGGCCGACGAGAAGCGCCAGCAATTGATGGCGTCGATCCAGACTTACTACCGGGCCTGCTACGAAGCGGCCGAGGCGGTGCGCGACGCGCTGCACGAGGAAACCGGCCGCCGCCTGCCGCTGATCGCCACCGGCCACCTGACGACGGTGGGCGCCAGCGCCACCGAATCGGTACGCGAGATCTACGTCGGCACGCTCGAGGCGTTCCCGACCGCGGCGTTTCCGCCGGTCGATTACCTGGCGCTCGGGCATATCCATCGTCCGCAGAAGGTGGGCGGCCTGGAACATGTCCGCTACAGCGGTTCGCCGATCGCGCTGAGTTTCGACGAGGCGGCCCAGCAAAAGGAAATGCTGCTGGTCGAACTCGACGACACCGGCCTGCGCGCGGTCACGCCCGTGCCGGTGCCGGTGTTCCGGCGGCTGGCCACGCTGAACGGCAACCTGAAAGCGCTGGCCGACACGCTGCCGCGCCTCGCCGAAGGCGCGACGCCGGAGCAGCCGGTGTGGGTGGAAGTGACCGTGACCGAGGACGACTATCTGTCCGACCTGCCCGCGCGCATCCAGGCGCTCGCGGAAGGCCTGCCGATCGAAGTGCTGCGGATTCGCCGCGAGCGCACCAACACGGCCGCGCAGTTGACGGCCGAAACCGGCGTCACGCTCGACGAACTCGATCCGCTCGATGTATTCGCGCGCCGCCTCGGCCAGGAAACGCTGCCCGAAGACCTGCGCGCGTCGCTGACCGAGCGCTACCGGGAAATCGTCGCCGCCACCGGGGAGCACGACGCATGAAGATCCGCACGCTGCGCCTGAAGAACCTCAATTCGCTGAAGGGCGAATGGTTCATCGATTTCACCAAGCCGCCGTTTTCCGACCACGGGCTGTTCGCGATCACCGGCCCGACCGGCGCGGGCAAATCCACGCTGCTCGACGCGATCTGCCTGGCGCTGTATCACGAAACACCACGCCTGAAGACCGTGTCCGCGTCGGTCAACGACATCATGACGCGCCACACGTCCGACTGTTTCGCCGAAGTCGAATTCGAGGTGAAGGGCCAGGTCTATCGGGCGTTCTGGAGCCAGCATCGCGCGCGCAACAAGGTGGATGGCGCGCTCCAGCAGCCCAAGGTCGAACTGGCGAAAGGCGACGGCACGATCCTCAGCAGCCAGATCGCCGAGAAGCTGCGGCTGGTGGCCGAGATCACCCGGCTCGATTTCGCGCGCTTCACGCGCTCGATGCTGCTGGCGCAGGGCGGCTTCGCCGTGTTCCTGAACGCGCCGTCGAACGATCGCGCCGAGTTGCTGGAGGAATTGACCGGCACGGAGATCTACGGCGAGATTTCGCGGCGCGTCTACGAGCGCGCGGCGGCGGCCCGCGACATCCTCAAGACCCTGCGCGCGCAGGCCGACGGCATGGATCTGCTGAACGCCGAGCAGCGCGAAGCGATGCAGCGCGAAATGGCGGCGCTGGCCGTGCAACTCGACGCGCTCGGCAAGCAACTGACGACGCTGCAGGTGCAGCGCCAATGGCGCGTCGATCTGACCGCGGCACAACAGGCCGCGCAGCAGGCTCAGGCCGGGCTGGACAAGGCCGTCGCCGCGCTCGACGCGGCGGCCGGCGAACTGGCGCGGCTGGCGGCGAGCGAGCCGGCCGAACTGCTGCGTCCGCTGCACGACGCGCTGCAACGCGCCGATGCGGCCTGCCGGCAAACCGTCGCGCAACTGGCCGAACAGCGCACCCGCCAGACGGCCCGCGCCGCCCGGCATGGTGCCGAACACCGGCTCGCGGTGCGGCTGGCCGCGCGTGTCAGCGACGACGCACAGCGCAAGCTCGGCGCGCTCGACGCCCAGCTCCAGCAGTTGAACGAACGCGCCGAGGCGCTGCGCCATCACGCCGTGCTCGGCGAACGGATCGGCATCTGGCGACAGCAATTCGCGCATCGCGGCCAGGCCGTGGCCGGTATCGGTCAACGCGAGAAAGCTGCCGGCGAACTCGCGCGCAAGCTCGTGGACGAACGTACCAAGCTGACGCGCCAGGCCGAAGCCGTCGCGCTGGCCGACAAGGCCCGCACCGATTCGGCCGCGCGCATCGCGACGCTGCACGATGCGCAGCAAACGCGTCTCGACGGCCGCTCGCTGCCCGATTGGCGGCAGCGCTGGCAAACCGCGCATCAGGGCGTCACGGCGTGGAAGGATCTCGACACGCGCGCGGCGGCCCTGCGCGAGCGCGCCACCGAACGCGACGCGCTCGCCGCGCAACTGAAACAGCTCGACGCCGACCTGGCGACCCACGGCACGCGCCTGAGCGAGCGGCAAACCGCACTGAACAAGCTCAAGGAGCAAGCCGCCGACAAGCAGAAGCTGCTCGAACAGGAGCAGGTCATCCGCAGCCTGAGCGAGCATCGCGAGCGCTTGCAGCCCGGCGAGGCCTGCCCGCTGTGCGGCTCGCACGCGCATCCGGCGATCGGCGCGTATGGCGCGATCGACGTGTCGGCCACCGCACGCGGTTTGCGTGAATTGAGCGAGGAAATCCGCACGGCCGACCAGCAGAACAACGCTTTGACCAGCGAACTGGCGGCCCAACGCGCGACGCAGAAGCAATCGCAGGAACGCCTGACGCGGCTCGCCACGCAGATCGATCAAGGCCTGCGCGACTGGCGCGAACTCGCGGCCACGCTCGACGGCGAAGCGATCGGCCCGGACGACTGGGCACATGCCGGCCGCCTCGAAGCGGGCCGCGTGGCGGCCGATCAGGCGTCGGCGCAACTCAAGCAGACGCTCAACGTCATCGAAGAAGCCGAAGACACACTTGCCGGCCTGCGCAAGACCGACGCCGAATCCATCGAGGCCTGGCACCGCGCACGCACGCTGCAGGCCGCCATCGAGCAGACGATCGCGAGCACCGTCGAACGCCAAAGCGAAATCGACATCGAGCTGAAGGCGCAACGCACCGCGCTGGAACATGACGATGCCGCGCGAGTGGCCGCGATCGTCGAAGCCGGGTTCGACGCCACCGGGCTGCCCGCCGAGGCCGAAACTTGGCTGGCCGCTCGTGTCGATGAATGGCAGGCGTGGCAAACCACGCAGCAGCGCGTGCAAACGCTGACGCAAGGCCGCATCGAGCAGCGCGCGCACGGCGAGGCCGCCGCCGCGGTGCTGACGCACTGGCAGACGCGCCTGCAAGCGCTCGAAGCGCAGCATCGCGACGCCGATACGCCCTTGTCCGAGGAAGAAGCCGATACCGCACAAGACGGCGATCCCGCGCAGGCGCTGTCGGCCTGCACGAATCGCATCGATGCGTTGACCCAGGAACTGAGCCAACTGGAAGGCCGCATCGGCCAGCTCGACGGCCTCCAGACCCAGCAGCGCGCCACGCTCACCGAAGCCGACACGCAATGGCGCGCCGCGCTGGCCAACGGCCCGTTCGCCGACCTGCCGGCGTTCCTCGCCGCCCTGCTGCCGCCCGACGAGCGCAAGCGCCTGCAAGCGCTGAAGCAGACGGCCGAGCAGGCACGGCAAACCGCGCAAACGCTGGTGCAATCGGCGCAGGAGAAACTGACGGCGCTGACCGCGCAACCGGCGCAATCGGCGCAATCGGAGTTGTCGCTCGACGAACTGACCATGCAGATCGACGCGATCAACACGCAAACCGCCGAACTGAACGGCAAGCTGGGCGGCCAGCGCGAGCGGCTGAACCGCGACGACACGCTGCGCCGCAATCAGCAGGCCCTGTTCGCGCAGATCGAGGCGCAGGCGCGCGACACCGACGTCTGGCAGCACCTCGACGCGCTGATCGGCTCGGCCAGGGGCGACAAGTTCCGGAAGTTCGCGCAGGGTTTGACGCTCGACCATCTGCTGATGCTGGCGAACCGTCATCTCGACCGCCTGCACGCGCGCTACCTGCTGCGGCGCAAGGCCAGCGGCGAACTCGAACTGGAGATCGTCGATCTCTGGCAGGCCGACGTCACGCGCGACACGCGCACGCTGTCGGGCGGCGAGAGCTTCCTGGTCAGCCTGGCGCTCGCGCTGGCGCTGTCCGACCTGGTCAGCCACAAGACCTCGATCGATTCGGTGTTCCTCGACGAAGGCTTCGGCACGCTCGACGCCGATACGCTGGAGATCGCGCTCGATGCGCTCGACGCGTTGAATGCGAGCGGCAAGATGATCGGCGTGATCAGTCACGTCGAGGGGCTCAAGGATCGCATCGCCACGCAGATCCGCGTGGAGAAAGGCGGCGGGATCGGGCATTCGCGACTGGTGATTTAGGCCGGGGCGGGCCGGTTGCGCATCTCGCGCGGCCGGCCCTTCGTTGCGCTATCGGCCGTCCTGGCTTTCGCGCGTCCCATCGCGCTCGGTACCGTGATCGCCTTCGCTCGGCATCACCAACCGCGTCACCGTCAACGCCGGGTCGGCCGCGATCTCCCCCGCCTCGAACGGCACGCGCAGCCAGCGTCGCTCGGCGTAGCGGCGCGTGCCGTCGGCGAAGTGCGGCGAGGCCGGATCGTCCGATTCCGAATGCGCGAGCAGCGTATGGGCCTCCGCGCCATGCGCGCCGAACGTCACCACCTGCAGATAGCTGTTGCCGCCGATCGTGTCGGCCGAGATCGGATCGCGCGCGCGGCGCTTGCCGTAATCGCAGATCGACGCGAAATAGCCGACGCTCGCGCAGCCGCCGTACAACGGCACCGGCTCGCCGTTGCGCGTCAGGTAGAGCGTTTCGCCGCGCTTGGCGTCGAGCGCGTAGCCCGCATCGGTCACGGCCAGGATCGCCGCGCCGAACGCCTGCGCGACGGCCGGTTCGTCGGCGCGCAGGTCGGCCGGCGTGTTCTGCGGATCGGCCGGGTCGAACGGCTTCGCGTACAGCCGGGCCGGATCGATCTTCTCGGCGCGCACCCAGAACTGATCCCATAGATAAACGCCGCGCGCGTCGCGGTCGGCCACGCCGTTCCAGGCGCGCAGCGTGCGGCAGGCCTCGGCCGTGTCGGCCATGCGCGCCGGATGGAACACCTGCCCCGTCAGCGGATCGCGGTCCACACGCAAGCGCCCGCTCGCGCACACGCGATCGAGCACCGGCCGCTTGAACAGCGTGGCGCCGAGCGTGTCGCCGTCGAGCGTGAAGCGTTGCACGTCGGTTGCCGTCAGCCGCGTGCGCACTTGACCCGGCCGCAGTTCTTCGCTCGGTGCGGTGCGCTCGGCCAGCGCCAGCCCGAGTCGCGCGCGCATGTCGAGCGGTGCGACGCCCGCGCCCATCACGCGCGGAAAGCCCGTCAGCGGCTCGGCAGGATTGGCGAGCCAGTAGCTGTTGTTCATGTTCGCGACGAAATCGCGCCGCAGCAGGCCCGGCATCTGCGCTGCCGGCAGCGACCCAGCCTGCGCCGAGGCACCGTTGCGCTGCCAATCGCATTCGCCGCGCGAACCGTCCAGGAACGGCACGCCGGGCAGCCTGGCGTCCACCGCCTTGCCGATCGGCGGCGTGCAGCGGTCGGCCAGCGCGTCGGGCACGTCGGGCACGTTGCCGATATCGGCGAACCAGACTTGCGGATCGCGGCGGCCGATCGCCAGCGTGTTGACCCACGGCATCGCGGCGGACGCCTTCTGCGTGGCAATGAAATCGGGCAGCGAACGCGCGCGGCCGAAATCGAGAAAGGTGCGGAAGATGCGGTCGTTGCCGCTGTTGGCGTCGCGAATCGAGAAGGCCTGGGCGTGCGTCCAGGCCAGCTTCGGCGACCACCCGGAGAGATCCACCACCGGCCCGTAACGCGTCGCGTAGAGCGTGCGCGCGACGGTGGCCAGCGTGCCGTCGGGGTTGCGCACCGGCACCGTCAGCGGCACGCGGCGCATCGTTTCGCGCCGGCCGTCCACCCAATACGCAGTCGGGTCGTCGGCGGCCAGCTTCAACTGGAACAGGCCGAAGCGCCGCGCGCCGGACACGGTGTGGGTCCAGGCGATCTCGTCGTTGTAGCCGATCATGATCACCGGCACGCCGAGGAACGACGCGCCGCCCACGTTCAGCTTGCCGGGAATCGTCAGTTGCGCTTGGTAGAAGCGGTCCGGACCGCTCCAGAACCAGTGCGGATTGCCGAACAGGATCGACGCGCCGCCCGTGGCGTCGTGGCCGAACGCGAGCGCGTTGCTGCCGATGCCGTAATGGCCGCCGACGTGCAGCGCGTCGGGATCGAGCGCGGCGAGCGAGTTGGCGGTGGCGGTGTCGGCCTCGGCATGCGCGTTGGCCGAGGGGCTGGCCGGGTCGGCGGTGGCCGACTCCGCATGCGTGTTCGTCGGGCGACTGGCCGGGTTGGCCGTGGCCGCCTCCGCATGCGCGCTGGGCGAGTGGCTGGCCGGGTTGGCCGTGGCCGCCTCGGCATGTGCGTTGGCCGGGGGGCTGGCCGGGTTGGCACGCGTGCCGCCGTCCGCACGCAGCGGTGCGCCGGCCGAGGGTGGATGCGCGCTCGCGATCGCCGACACGAAATGCGCCTCGCCGCCCGCCAGGTTCGCCGCGTAGAGGCGCCGGTAGATGTCGGCGTCCGTAATCGACGACAGCCACGGCGCGTTGCGGCAGGCCAGATGCCGGCCCGGCGCATCGCCCGCGCGCACTTCGTCGAGATAGCGGTCGTAGCCGGCCGCGAAGCCGCGAATCATCCGTTGCAGCGCGTCGGGCTGGCTGTGGCGGTAGCGCTCGATGGTGCCGGCCGAATCGACCAGCCGGAAGAAGAAATCGGAATCGAGATTGCTCGGCGCGCCGAGCGTGGAGCGCGTGGCCGGCTTGGCGTTCGCGCCGAAATACCGGGAGCGGTCGCCGCGATAGGTCACGAACGCCTCGGCCATCGTGCAGAGGTTGTCGCTCGCCTGCGCGTAGCCGTATCCATAGCCGAGCGCCTGCCAGTCGGCGGCCTCGATGTGCGGAATGCCGTCGGCCGTGCGCCGGATCAGCACCGTGTCCTTGTCCGCCTGGGCGGTCGATGCGGTCGATGCGGTCGATGCGGTCGATGCGGCCGCCTGCGGCGTGGTCGAACCTGGCGCGGCGCACCCTGCCTGGCCCAGCGCAGCGGCAAGACCGACCGCCGCCGCAAGCGCTGCCATGCCTGCGCGCCATGTCCGGCGGGATCGGCCGGCTGCTGCGCGCCACTTCGTCGAAACTGAAAAAACCATGCTGTTCAATCCATTGCTTGATGCTCGGAGCCGGCCGCCGCGCAACGCCCTCGCCGCGCGACATGCGGCCCGGAGCCGGTGATGTGATTGCGAAGCGCCGGCATGCGAACGCGATCCCGTCGATCCCGGGCGCACCGTGAAGGCACGCCGGACCGGCCAACTTCGCCCTACCCCCGATTCGGAACACGTCGATCGACGTCGATTGTTGTGGTGCCGCGCCGGGCATGCCGGACATGCGGGGCGCGACGGTGACGCGGCGGGCAGGCCGTGCGCTTCGTTGTGGTCGCAACGATGTCGCATTCGCGCGGCCTGCGCCGTGGTTGGCGGCGTTGGCTGTGCCGTATCCGTGGTGGCGTGTCGGCTGCACCGCTCGAGCCGTGCCGTATTGCTCGTGGCGGGTCGCGATCCGGCGTGCCTGTCGGCTGCACTGTCCCGGCCGTGCCGTATTGCTCGTGGCGGGCCGTAATCCGTCGCGCCTGTCGGCCGAACCGTCGCGGCCGTGCCGTATCACTCGTGCCGAGCCGCGTCGAGATCGTCCGCACCATCCCACGCGGCCTCGCCCGCCAGCACCGGCCTCGGCTTCGGCCGGCACTGCGCGCAATAGCCGTGCAGCACGAGGTGATGACCGGTCAGCAGATAGCCGAGCGCGTCGGCCGCCGCCTTCTCGCGGCCATCGATCAGCGGGTCCGAAAACTCGTCCACCTGGCCGCAGCTCAGGCAGATGATGTGGTCGTGCCGCTTGCCGTCGTTCAGTTCGTAGACATGACGATTCGAATCGAGCGTGCCGCTCGTCAGGATGCCGGCCTCGACGAACTGCGACAGCACGCGGTACACCGTGGCAAGCCCGATATCGATCTTCTCGGCCAGCAGATGCCGATACACATCCTCGGCGCTGACATGGCGCGGGCGGGCCGCCGCGAAGAATTCCAGCACCTTCACGCGCGGCAAGGTCGCGCGCAGGCCTGCTCCCTGCAATTGTTCGAGTACCTGCGTCGGCATAGGCAAATTGTCGAAGGTTCGGAGATGAGCGGCCGCCCGCACTGAAACGGCCGGCGCATGGCGCCACGCACACCTTCGTCACAATAACCGACAAAAATGCGAATGAGAATCATTTGCGCAAATCGCAACACTTGCGCATCATGTTGCGATCTTGCCCAACGGAGTCAGCATGAACACCACCGCATCGAACCCCGGCCTTGCCTTCATCGACACGCTGCTGTCGCGTCAATCGCACTACGGCCTGACCGAGCCCGCGCCGCGCGGCGACGAACTCGACCTGATCCTCGACACCGCGATGCGCGCGCCCGACCATGCGCAATTGCGTCCGTGGCGTTTCGCGCTGATCCGCGACGAAGCGCGCATCGAGCTGGCCGAGGTATTGATCGACCTGGCCGCGGCCCGCGAGCCGCAACTGTCGCCGGCCGATCTCGAAGCACGCGGCAACGCCGCGCAGGCCGCGCCGCTGATCATCGCGGTGGCCGTGGCGATCCGCGGCGACGCGGGCATTCCCGAAGTCGAACAGCTGCTCTCGACGGGCGCCGCCACCATGAACCTGCTGAACGCCTGCCACGCACTGGGCTACGGCGCGTTCTGGATCACCGGCGACGACGCCTACGATCCGAAGCTGCCGCTCGCGCTCGATTTCGAGCCGACCGACCGCCTGCTCGGCTTCCTGATGGTCGGCACGCCGGCCTCGCAGGATGCGCCGCCGCCGCGCCCGTCGCGCGCGAACCATGTGCGCGAGTGGCTCGGCCGCGCATCGATCTGATCGTTGTCGGCTGATGACCGGAGCCACGAGTGCGGCCCGGTTCGCACCACGAAGCAACGGCCCGCCCGGTCACCCCGGCGGGCCGTTTCTTTATTCAGTGCGTGCGTACGCTGCCCTCGACGGCCGCCACGCCTTCGAGGCGCTCGGCCGCCGTGCCGCGATCCTCGTAGACGAACTCCGAACCCTTCGACGATTGAATGATCTGGCCGCGCTCGATACGGATCACGCGATCGGCGACGTGGAAATAACGATCGTCGTGCGACACCACGATCAGCGTCTTGCCCTGGCGCTTGAGCTCCGGCAGGAACACCGTGTAGAACACGCGGCGGAACGTCGGATCCTGGTCGGCAGCCCATTCGTCGAACATCATCACCGGGCGCTGTTCGAGCATCGCATGCACCAGCGCGAGCCGCTTGCGCTGGCCCGTGGACAGATCGATGGTCGAGAACACGCCGTCCTCGATCTTCACTTTGTGCGCGATCTCCAGTTGTTCCAGGTAGGCCTGCGCGCGCGCGATCAACGCCGCGTCGTGCACCACCAGATCCTCGAACAGGTGGTAATCGGCGAACACCGCCGAATAGAGCTGGCGGTAGGCATCCATGCGCTCGGCCGGCACCGGCTCGCCGTTCAGCAGCAACTGGCCCTGCCCGGCTTCGTAAAGCCCCAGCAGCAGCTTGATCAGCGTGGTCTTGCCGCTGCCGTTTTCACCGATCACGAACACCATGTCGCCGCGTTCGATCTTCAGGTCGATGGGCCCAAGCCGGAACGGCGGCTGGCCGCCGACCGGCGGAAATTCCCACGCGGCCTGACGCAGTTCGATCTCGCGAAGGTCGGCGAACGGCGCGGGCGGCGTGCCGTCTAGCAGCCGCGCCTCGCGATTCGCGAATTGCGCCGTCAGTTCGGCGATGCGCTGAAACGAGATGCGCGCCTGGCTCAACGCCGGCAGGCTGCTTGCCAGCGTTTCCACCGGGCCGCGCACGTAGAGCAGCACGATCACGAAGCCGCTGACCACTTCCGGCGACACGCCCAGGCGCTGCTGCAACAGCAGCAGCACGCCGATCACGACGAAGAACAGCGTGGTGACCGACGCGCTCGCGCCGTAATACAGCCGCATCGCCTTGATCTTCAACTCGGCCACCTCGTCGGCCGCGCCGGCCAGGCGCGTGCCGAACACGCGCTGGCGGCGGTCGCGGTTGATGCGCAGTTCCTTCGCGCCCTCGGTGATCGCGCGGTATTGCTTCTGCAGCTCGTCCTGCGCGCCGCGTACGCCCCGGTAGTACTGCCCCCACTTGAGGCTGGCGTACTGGTTGATCAGCGCGCCGATCACGATCGCCACCAGCGCGATCAGGAACAGCGGCACCGACAGCACCAGCATGTAGGCCACGCAACCCGCCGCCACCGCCGCTGCGACAGCGACGTTCGGGAAGCTGAAGGTCATCGCGCTGACGGTTTCCACGTCGCTGTTCAGTGTCGAAAGCAGGCGGTGCGTCTTGTAGCGTTCGAGCTCGGCCACCGGCGCGCACACGATGCGCGCCGAAATGTCCTTGCGCAGCGCGGCGATGATGCGCTGGCCCGTCACGCTGTTGCCGATCCCGGCGATGCCGTTGCACAGCAGCGTGATCACGCAGAGTGCAACGAAGGTAACGGCGGTTTTCTCGCCGAGGCCGCCCGGCGCATGCAGGCTGGCATTGATCACCGACAGCAGCCAGGCCGTGCAAAGGCCGCCCGCGATGCCCAGCAGCGTCGCGCCGAGCGTGATCGGCAGGTACGGCCGAAGCAATTGCAGCAAGGTGCCGCCGTAATGTTCGCGCGGGGTGCCGCGCTTGTCGCCAGTCATCGGTAGTTCCTCGGGTGTGTGATGCGCGCCGGCGCGGCGTGGGTGGCGACGCCGGCGAACAGGAGCCGGCCGACGCCCGCCGAACGGGCCTGCGGCACAGCCTACCGCGATGCCGGACCGGTGCGAACCGCTCTCGTTTGCCGGCCGCGCCGCCGGGCGTACTGCCGCCTTGCCGGCGCCTCATCGCGATAATGATTCTTATTTGCAACGCGCGAATGATATTAGGTGCCGCCCGACTTGGCAACCGCCCGAGGCTGCCGCACCTGCGGTTTGCCGCGCGCGGCAAGGCTTTGCGCGGCGCTCGGGCGGCTCGCCGGGGGGCGGGATCGGCCGTTCGGCCAGTTTCATCCGCCCCCGTTTGTTCCGGGTTGTGTCGCCTCAAAATACTGGATATATTTACAGCACTGTACTGATAACCAGTATCGAGGTGAGCAATGGAACATCGGGTTCGAATCGTCAACGATACCGATCGCCAGATCCTTGCGTGGCTGCGCAGCCAGGCCGGCGACGAACGCGTCGCACGGGCGCTCCACCAGCTCGGGCGCACGCGTAAGCCTTACGTATCGGCACTGTGCCGTTATCTCGGCCTGCGCCCGCCGGTCACGATCCAGCGGCCCGCGCGCCGCGCCGCCACCGATCACTCGGTCGGCGATCACTACCTGGCGCTGATCCGCCAGCATCTGGCCCATCATGCGGCCCGCTGAGCCGAGCGCCGGCTGGCGCATCTCGGCGGCCACCGCCGCGGCCTCACGTGGCAGCGGCGCGTTGCGGCGGCGCGCGTTCGTGATCGGTGCGCCGGCCCGGCACGCGCGTCACGTCACGGCGTATCGCGGCGCGCAGCGCACCGAAGGCGAAACGGGCGAAGCGCTCGAAACCGGCAGCGAATAAACGCAAAGGCCGCCCGCAACCTTCAGGTTGCGCGGCGGCCTTTTGCCGATGGCGCCGGCCCGCTGGCGAACGGCATTGCGCCGCTCGCCCGGTGTGTGCCGGTGGTCTGCCAGCCTTACGGCTTCATCGTGCCCGTGCGCACGAAGCGCTCGTGCCACGACAGCGCTTCGCCCAGCAAGTGCGGCGTCTGCTTGCCGAAGCTCTCGCGGCTCGCGCGTTCGAAGTAATCGGCCAGCATCGGGCGGAAATCCGGGTGCGCGCAGGTGTCGATGATCTTGCGCGCGCGCTGGCGCGGCGACAGCCCGCGCACGTCGGCCAGGCCCTGCTCGGTCACCACCACGCCCACGTCGTGCTCGGTGTGGTCCACGTGGCTGGCCATCGGCACGATCCGCGAAATCGTGCCGCCCTTGGCCGTGCTGGCCGACATGAAGCAGGACAAATAGCCATTGCGCGCGAAGTCGCCCGAACCGCCAATGCCGTTCTGGATCTTCGTGCCCATCACGTGCGTGGAATTCACGTTGCCGTAGATATCGGCTTCGATCATCCCGTTCATCGCGATGCAGCCGAGGCGGCGCACGAGTTCGGGGTGATTGCTGATCTCCTGCGGGCGCAGCAGGATCTTCGAGCGGAACAGCGCGATATCGTCGGCGAAGCGCTTCACGGCGTCGGGGCTCAACGAAAGCGCCGTGGCCGAGGCGAAACTCAGCGTGCCGTTCGCGAGCAGGTCGAGCATGCCGTCCTGAATGACCTCGGTGTAGGCGCTCAGGTTCGTGAAGCCGCCCTCGCCCAGCCCGGCCAGCACGGCGTTCGTGATGTTGCCCACGCCCGATTGCAGCGGCAGCAGGTTGGCCGGCAGGCGGCCTCGGCCAATTTCGTGGCGCAGGAAATCGATCAGGTGGCTCGCGATCAGCTTCGAGGCGTCGTCCGGAGCGTTGAACGCGTTGCTGCGGTCGGGTGCATCGGTTTCCACGATCGCGATGATCTTCTCGGCCGGGCAGCGCAGGTAAGGCTCGCCGATGCGGTCGTCGGCCGACACCAGCGGAATCGGCTTGCGGTTCGGCGGCAGCGCGGTGCCGTAATAGATATCGTGCATGCCGTCGAGGCCGAGCGGCTGGCGCGAATTGACTTCGAGGATCACCTTCTTGGCCTGATCGAGCCAGGTCTTGTTGTTGCCGACCGAAGCGGACGGAATCAGCAGGCCGTCCTCGCGAATGCCGGCCACTTCCACCACGGCCACGTCGAGTTCGCCGAACAGGCCGAACCACGCGTATTGGGCGACATGGCTCAGGTGGATGTCCTGGTAGTCGAGTTCGCCGGCGTTGATCTTCTCGCGCAGGATCGGGTCCGATTGATACGGCAGGCGCATCGAGATGCCGTCGGCCTTGGCCAGCGCGCCGTCGAGTTCGGGCGCGGTGGAGGCGCCGGTCAGCACGTTGATCCGGAAATCCTCGCCGCGTGCGTGCGCGGCCGAGATGCGCGTGGCGAGCGCGGTCGGCACGGCCTTCGGGTAGCCGGAACCGGTGAAGCCGCTCATGGCGACGGTCATGTTCGGGGCGATCAGCGCGGCGGCTTCATCGGCGGTGCGCACCAGCGAGCGCAGGGATTCTGCGTGGATTCGGGATGTGGACATGGCGAGATTCGAACGGGGGTGTATTGGTATCGCGTCGAGCGGCGCCGCGGCGGGGTGTCTCGGAAGCGGCGCGTGGCCTGGCGGCTTGCGACAGCAGGCCGAGGGCAGGACACGCCGGGCAGTATCGCAGAGGCCCCTGCACGCATAGAGCGGCCGCCCTGCAAAACTGCATTGCCGGATTCACGCGATATTTAGTGATCAACATCGTTTAACGCGAGGCCAAAACGCGCACCGTGCGGTGTCGCGCATTCATCTATCGGCGGCAGGCCAATCCGTCGCAAAAATCGCGTCGTATCCGTAAGCACACGTTGGAATACGGAAAACTTCCCGATTGCCAATTGAAATATTTCCGGTAAGGATCGATGCCCGCGTGATGCAGATTGCCACGGCACGCGCGCGCCCATTCCAACGACATTTCTTACCGCGAACCGATGACCCCTCCCAAACTTCTGCCGTACGTGTCCGCCGTGCTGGCCGCCGCGTTGATGGGCGCCTGCGGCGGCGACACCGAAACCGCCACGCCGGCACCGTCTCAAACCACTTCCACCGACACCACCTGCCTCGCGATCGACAGCAGCGGCTCGACCTCGGTGGTCGGCTCGAACCAGCCCGGCGACCCGTCGCTGCCGGAGCCGGCTTCGGGCTATCGCAAGGGGCTCAAGCCGATCGTCGCGAAAACCTACCTGGTCGCCACCTCGAACGCCTATGCAAGCGCGGCCGGCTGCGCGGTGCTGCGCAAGGGCGGCTCGGCGGCCGACGCGGCGGTGGCCGTGCAGGCCGTGCTCGGGCTGACGGTGCCGGAAGCCACGGGGCTCGGGTCGGGCGGCGTGCTGCTCTACTACGACGGCCGCGCCAAGACGCTGCAGGCCTACGACGGCCGCGAAACCGCGCCGGCCGCCGCCACCGAAAACTACCTGCGCTACGTGGACGACACCAGCGACCAGACGCTCCCAGTGCCGAGCGCGCGCGCCAGCGGCCGCTCGATCGGCACGATCGGCGTGCCGCGCCTGATCGAATTGCTGCAGCGCGACCACGGCAAGCTGCAATGGCGCGACCTGTTCGGCGATGCAATCTCGCTGGCCACCAACGGCTTCCCGATCGGCGGGCGGCTGGCCGCCGCGATCTCGGGCAACACCGCGAGCCTGAAGCGCGACGCCGAGGCCGCCGCCTACTTCCTGAACGCCGACGGCACGCCGAAGGCGCTCGGCACCGTGCTGAAGAACCCGGCCTACGCCGATGCGCTGACGCAGATGTCGCAAAACGGCGCGAACGCGCTTTACACGGGTGCGATCGCACAGGACATCGTCGCGAAGATCGCCACCACCACCGGCGCGGACGGCTCGAAGATCACCCCGGGCAAGACCACGCTGGCCGACCTCGCCGCGTATCAGGCCAAGCGCCGCGACGCGATCTGCACGACCTATCGCGGCGCGTACTGGGTATGCGGCATGCCGCCGCCGTCCTCGGGCGGCATCGCGGTGGCCTCGGCGCTCGGCATCCTCGAGAACTTCGACCTGAAATCGATGGGGCCGACGGCGCTCGATCTCGAGGGCGGCAAACCGGGCGTGCAGGCCGTGCACCTGATCACCGAAGCCGAGCGGCTCGCCTACGCCGACCGCGACAAGTACGTGGCCGACACCGATTTCATCCCGCTGCCCGGCGGCAGCGCCGACACGATGCTGAACAAGCCGTACCTGAAGCAGCGCGCGGCCCTGATCAGCACCGCCAAGAGCATGGGCACCGCGCTGCCCGGCGACCTCGGCGCGATCCCGCTCGGCGTGGACACCACGTTGATCGAGCACGGCACCAACCAGTTCACCATCGTCGACGGCGACGGCAGCGTCTTGAGCGCGACCACCACGGTCGAATCGAGCATGGGGTCGTTCCACATGACCCACGGCTTCCTGCTCAACAACCAGTTGACCGACTTCTCGGCCAGCCCAACCGATACCGGCGGCGCGTTGGTGGCGAACCGCGTGCAGCCGGGCAAGCGCCCGCGCAGCTCGATGGCGCCGACCATCGTGTTCAAGGTCGCGGCGGACGGCTCGAAGGGGGATTTCCTGATGGCGACCGGCTCGCCGGGCGGCGGCACGATCCCGCAGTACGTGCTCAAGACGCTGGTCGGCACGCTCGACTGGGGCCTCGACGCGCAGCAGTCGGCCGGGCTGATCGATTTCGGCGCGAGCAACAGCCCCACCACCACGGTCGGCGGCGAGCATCCGAACGTCGACACCAGCAACGGCGGTGCGAACGATGCGCTGCTCGTGGGGCTGAAGGCGCTGGGTCACACCGTGTCGACGTCTGCGCAGGCCAGCGGCGTGAATACCGTGCTGCGGATTCAGCAGAACGGCGTGGCGTTGCTGCAAGGTGGGACTGATCCGCGTCGTGAGGGCGTGGTGCTTGGGGATACGTTTACGCGTTGAATGTGAAACGGGGCGCGGTGCCTGCCAGACGACAAGCACCGCGCCTCCCGCTCACCACCTCGCCTCGGGGGCAATTTACCGGTGTAGGCCGATCTACGTTCAACAAAGCTCAGCGTTCAGCCTGGGACGTGCCCTCTTCAAGCGCATTGAGCGGGATTAGATCTGGAAACTCCAACCTGCGTGGGCAACGGGGAAGCCGCTGCCGCCAGGAATGTAGATGGCATTGTTTTGGATCAAGTGCCCGTCGCCAGTGTATTTGGAACTCGCTGTCAGATACCCGGACGAATCATAATTCTTGGCGTTATATGAACCATCGTTGTTGTACGAGAATTTTGAGAACCCCGTAAGGCTGCCAGTTCTCGTGCTAAATCGATCAGCTTCGATCTGACGCCCGAGGCCATCAAAGAAATCACGCTCAAACAGCTTTCCTGACGAATATTGATAATAGTCGTAGACGATATGATTGACGCCAAAAAACGCGACCATTTCCTCCGCCCCGTCGAACGTATGTGCGATAAAGCTATTATCGACCGCGAAGTCGTACAGTTTCGTCGCCGTTCCGTTCGAGTAAAAGATATCGCGTGTCTTGAAGCCGCTGGTGTTGAAGGTCGCATATTCGGTCATCTGCCCATTCGTTCCAAACAGCGCTCCAAATTGCGAGCCATCGCTATTGAAGACGTGAGAGGCGTAGCTGCCGTCAGCATTGAAGTCAATTTGCTTGTTCGCTTTTCCATCTGCGCCGAAGAAGATATCCTGCGTCTTGACACCGGCGGTATTGAACTTCGCATGTTCGGTCACCTGGCCATTGACGCCGAACAGCGTCGCGGTTTGTGAGCCATCGGCAGCGAAATCGTACTTCGTGTAGCTGTTGTCGAGGTTGAAGTCGTATTGCTGCGTGGCCTTGCCGTCGGCACCGTAGAAGGTATCGAGCGTCTTGACGCCGCTGGCATTGAACTTCGCATACTCGGTCATCTGGCCGGTCGTGCCGTATAGCGTCGCGGTCTGGGTGCCATCGGCGGCGAAGTCGTACTTCGTGTAGCTGTTATCGAGTTTGAAGTTGTACTGCTGCGTGGCCTTGCCATCCGTGCCGTAGAAGGTATCGAGTGTCTTGACGCCGCTTGCATCGAACTTCGCATATTCGGTCATCTGGCCGGTCGTGCCGTATAGCGTCGCGGTCTGGGTGCCATCAATGGCGAAGTCGTACTTCGTGTAGCTGTTGTCGAGGTTGAAGCTGAATTGCTGCGCGGCCTTGCCGTTCGCGCCGTAGAACGTATCGAACGTCTTGAAACCGTTGGCATTGAACTTCGCGTACTCGGTTATCTGGCCGGTCGTGCCGTACAGCGTTGCTGTCTGAGTGCCATCGGCGGCGAAGTCGTGCTTCGTGTAACTGTGGTCGAGGTTGAAGTTGTATTGCTGCGTGGCCTTGCCATTCGTGCCGTAGAAGGTATCGAACGTCTTGAAGCCGCTTGCATTGAACTTCGCGTACTCGGTCATCTGGCCGGTCGGGCCGTACAGCGTCGCTGTCTGAGAACCATCGGTGGCAAAGTCGTACTTCGTATAGCTCGCGTCGAGGTTGAAGTTGTATTGTTGCGTGGCCTTGCCGTCGGCGCCATAGAAGGTATCCAGCGTCTTAAAGCCTGCGGCGTTGAACTTCGCGTATTCGTTGATCTTGCCATTCACGCCGTACAGCGTCGCAGTCTGCGAGCCATCGGGGCTGAAGTCGTACTTCGTGTGGCTATTGTCAGGCCGGAAATCGTAGCGCTGGGTTTCCTTGCCATCGGCTCCAAAAAATACGTCCTGGAGTTTGAACCCGGTGTGATCGAATTTTGCTTGCTCCTGGATTTGACCGTTGGGATCGAACAGGGACGTCGTCACTGTGCCTTTCAACGAAAGCTCGCCATTTACCATGACCCATCCGCCGTTCAACAGCGGAATGGCTTTTGTATCAATCGTGAATACCGGCTGGCCATCAACCGTGGAGTTGGTGTACGTGATCATGTCGCCCTGGACCTTCTGCCAGTCGACGAGATTCGCGTCCATGCCGGAATGGTGGAGAATCCACCATTCCGCATAATATTCGGCGTAGGTCAGATTTTTGGCGATGGACGGCGAGAGCGCGCCATAGTATTTCCCTGCAGCATCGACCAGCGCCGTATCGGGACCAACGAGCGCCTGAGCGGCAGAAGACCCCCACGTTACATTTTTAACGTCGATGCCGGCAGACTGCGCCAGTTTATTCAGTTGCAGCGTCAGTAGACTGTCGAACCGGTCAGAATGCATGTGGCCGGCCGCGCCACCGGTCAACCCCAACTGAAAAGCAACGATGTATTCGGAAAGCAGTGCCACCCCTTCATTGGTCAAACCATTTTTGACGGCCTGATCGGGGTTCTGTTCCAAAGAACCGCCCATACCTCCAGGCAGCATCAAATGCCCGAGTTCGTGTGCCAGCGTGGTCACGAAAACGCTTGGCGCTTCGCTCCACGAAGGATCGAAGGCGATAATCTTGTGCGAGGGATCAGTGTAGACTCCCTTACCTTTCTCTCCAGTTACTAAACTCCAGCCTTCAAAATCGCCGAAGGCATTCAGTTCATCAGCCAAAAATGAGGATTTTTCCGAAGCCGCAATAATCGCGTCATACTTTTCGGAATTCAAGCCGAAACCTTTGATCAGCTTTTTAAGCACCTTTTCATTAAGGACGGTTGCCACTTTGACGACTCCTGCTTTTAATTATTCTTAAATTCAATGAGGACACGACAAAGTTCGCCAGCCGAATTAAATCCGACGGTAATTTCTTTCTCGAGTTGGCCATTTATCTGCTGGTGTCGCCACGTTTCGTTCCCGTGAGGTGCAGTAGCTGCACCTGGGCCGCCGTGTGGAGATGGCCGCGGAGGCACACGAAAAAATCTCTTCGCGAATATCCGCTCGCTTGTATCAAAGTCAGGGCCGCCTTTATACATCCCAAAATTTAAGACTGCCGTAACGGCGCCAGATCGATGAATCGTTCTTCCACCCACAAATTCGGCGCCGGGAATCAATCCTCCAACATCTTCAGAAATTTTTCTCAGCGGAATTACAGATCCAGGCACGCTTGCAATAATCGAAATTCTCCGATTTTCGGCGTTATCCTTATCAAATATACTGACATCATCGAGATTAAAAACATCTTTGAGATTGGCGTCGATATAGAACGCATCCTGCAGCAGAAGATCGTCGTCAAAAATGGTCTTTAGGTTCTGAGCAAACTCGATGGGTGTTTTCGGTCTGGAAATCATCTTCGTCATCTTTTTTTCTCCCTGTGGGAAAATGGATTGCTTGGCCGAAGCATCCGACTGCTGTGCAGAATTCAAATGACTCGTCAATGCAGGCTTCATCTGTGGCGCATCTTCCGGTTGCAAATAACTCAAACTCCCCGGCAATGCGGTCGGCATGTGGAACACGGGCGCCGGCTGCGCGTAACTTATGTTGCTTGCCACGGTGGCGGTCGCCACTGCGGCTACTGTCATGGCTTTCATCGGTATTGCTCCTCACGAAAACAGCGTTTAACAACCGGGTTGGAACGTTGGTCCAACCTCCTGAATGCATAGCAACCAGCTTTAAAATCGATTTAGTCCCGATCGCCATCCTGCAAATACGAAATCCATGTCCCGGCATTGCGTCGCCAAGTTAATCCCGTATCGATTTACAAATCCCGTCCTCGACCGGCTCAAGCAGATAATCGAAGGCTGAACGCGCATGCGTGCGGATGAGACGTCGCGCCGCTGCTGCAAGAAGGCACCGATCCGCGCCGCAATTGTTTTATTTGACAAATCGGAATATATTCCCTTATTTGCCCTCCCCTTTACGAAACTCCAGTCCCGATCACGACCAAAGGCATTCAGTTCGCGGGCCAGAAATGGGGATTTCTCTGCCGCAGCAATAATTGAATTATATGCCAAAGTTTTTCGTTCAAAAACTTCGAATAGCTTGTCAAGTGCTTCTGTTTCGATAATCACCGCCATTTTCATCCCCTTATTTTTTATTTTTTTTGACTTGAATAAGAAAACTGGAAAGACTTCCAGCGGGATTAAAACCAATGGTAATTGCCCTATTCGTTCGCTCGTCTACCTGCTCAAACTTCCACGTTTCGTTTCCATGAGAGGCCGTCGCTGCGCTGGGGCCGCCATGCGGAGATGGCTGAGGCGGAACAAGAAAAAATCTTTTTCCAAATATTTTCATCGCAGCATAAAAATCCGGGCCGCCTTCGTACATTCCAAAGTTCAAACCACCTCTGATTGACTCTAATTGGTCAGTCCTTCCACCAACAAAATCCGCCCCTGAAGTCGATCCACCGAAAAATTCGGATGCTTTTATTCTCGGGAAAATTTCTTCGGATACGCGCCCAACTATCGAGATACTTTTCCCAGAGCCATCGATTCTGTTACTAACTTTCAAGCTCTCTAGATTAAAAATATCTTTTAAATTTACCTCGACGTAGAACGCATCTTGCAACAGGAGATCATTGTCAAAAATGACCTTAAAATTCCGAACAAATTCAATGGGAGTCTTCGGCTTGGATATCATCCGCGCCACCCCTTTTCCGCGTTTCGAAGAAATAGACTGGTTTTCCGGTGGGCTCGTTTGCTGCGCGGAATTCAAATGACTCGTCAATGCTGGCTTCATCTGTGGCGCATCTTCCGGTTGAAAATAACGCAAACTCCCCGGCAACGCGGTCGGCATGTGGAACACGGGCGCCGGCTGCGCGTAACTTATGTTGCTTGCCACGGTGGCGGTCGCCACTGCGGCTACTGTCATGGCTTTCATCGGTATTGCTCCTCACGAAAACAGCGTTTAACAACCGGGTTGGAACGTTGATCCAACCTCCCGAATGCATGGCAACCAGCTTTAAAATCGATTTAGTTCCGATCGCCATCCTGCAAATACGAAATCCACGTCCCGGCATTGGGTCGCCAAGTTAATCCCGCATCGATTTACGAATCCCATCCCTCACCGGCTCAAGCAGATAATCGAAAGCCGAACGCGCATGCGTGCGGATATACACCTCGGTCCGAAGCCCAGGCCCAAGTGCGATCGGTTCTTTGGCAAGCCGGTTGGCCTTCGCCAGTGCTTGCGCCGGCACCTCCACCCGCACCACGTAGAAACGCGTGCGCTTGTCGCTGTCGGTCAGGGCGTCCGCGGAAATGTAGGTAACCTTGCCGTCGAGCATCGGCGTGGTGCGCGAGTTGTAGGCCGTCAAGCGAACGTCCGCATGGCTTCCTGGCGCAATCTCGCGTACATCGTCCGGCCGGATGTTCGCTTCCACGATCAGCGGCGCGCCGTCGGGCACGACATCGACAATCGGTTCCCGAGGCGCGACCACCGCGCCGATCGTGTGCACCTTCAGGCCGACAATCACCCCCGCGACCGGCGCGCTCACGCGGGTTCGGTCCGACTGATCGCGGGCCGGCAAAAGCCGCTCGCCGATCTGGACCGCGCGCGCGGTAGCGTCCTTGAATTCGTCGTCGGCCGCCTTCACGTAGTCGTGACGCAGCCCGGCAATGCGAAGTTCGAGATCGGTCTGCCGCTGTTTCGCGCGGCTCAGATCGGCGGCGCCGGACTGGACGCGCGAGAGTGCGTCGGCCTCGGTCCGCTGCAAGTCGAGCACCTTCGTTTGAGCGACGAACCCCTCCCGCTGCAAGGTTTCGTTGGTCTTCCGCTGCTGGCGCGCCATGTCGTAACTGCGGTTCATCGTCTGGATCAGTTGCGAACTGATGGCGATTTCCTGGCGGGTCTGAGCCAGCTCGGTGCGCAGCATCGCGCTCTGGTCGACGAACGCACGCCGGCGCGCGATGAAAAGCGAGGATTCGCGCGCCAGCAATTCGGCGATGCGCGAATCGTTGCGCTGGCTTTCGAGCGCAGCCGGAAACGTCACGGTATCGTTCAGTTCGCGCTCGGCCGACAGCCGCGCGATCTTCGCCTGTTCCGCATCGGATTGCGCCTGCAACGCGGACAGTTCGGCCGCCGGGCCGACGTTGTCCAGCACAATCAGCACCTGGCCGGCCGTCACGCGGTCGCCATCGCGGACCAGGATTTGCTTCACGATCCCGCCTTCCAGGTGCTGCACCGTCTTGCGTTCGCCTTCGGTGCGCACCGAGCCTTCCGCGACGACGGCACCGGAAAGCGGCGCGAGCGCGGCCCACCCCCACATCAAACCCAAGCCCACGACGACACCAGCAACACCCAAGCCGATCAGGCAGCGCGGCAGCGGCAGCGGCAGCACGCGTTCGTCGGATACGCCGGAATCAGGCCACCAGCGCTTCAGGGCTTCGCTTACGCGATGCAAAAACACGAACGTTCTCATCGCTTGCCTTCCGTCGTCGATTCAAGCGTCGGTACCTGGACCGCCTGCAGCGTGGATCGGCTCGCCCGCATCGCAGCAAGATCGATATCGGGCGGCACGCCGCTGGCGTCGTCGGTCTGGCCGGTCCCCGGGTACGAACCGCTGTCGACCTGTTCCATTTGCCCATCCTTGAGCCGCAGGATTCGGTCGGCCAGCGCGAGCAGCGACGGCCGGTGGGTCACCGCGATGAGGGTCACCGCGATGAGGGTCATCCCGTCGGTCTTCAGCCGGCGCAGCACGCGCTCGAGCGCGGCTTCGCCCTGCATGTCCAGGCTCGCGTTGGGTTCATCCAGCAGCAGCACGGCGGGCTCCCCGTACAAGGCGCGCGCGAGGGCGATGCGCTGACGTTGTCCGCCGGACAACCGTTCCCCGGCGTCGCCGATCGGCGTCTCGTAACCGTCGGGGAGATTCAAGATCATGTCGTGGACCTCCGCCCGCTGCGCAGCCCGTACGATCGCGGCCGAATCGAGCGGAAGAGGCTTGGCGGTTCGCGCGATGTTTTCCGCGACGGTGCCCGCGAACAGTTCGACGTCTTGCGGCACATACCCGAGATACCGGCCCAAGGAAGATCGAGGCCACTGCGCCACGTCGGCGCCGTCGAGCCGCACCGCACCCGCCTGCGGGAGCCAGAGCCCGGCGATGACTCGCAGCAAGGTCGACTTGCCGGACGCGCTGGGCCCGGTGATCACCAAGGTCTGGCCCGCAGCCAGCGTGAAATGGATGCCGCGCAGCAACAGCCTTCCCAGGCCCGGCGTTCGCGACGGCACGCTGAACGCGATCTGTTCGACCCGGATTTCCCCCGTCGGTGGAGGCAGCGCGATCGGTTCCACCTCGGCCTGAGCGGCGAGCAGCGCCTCCAGACGAGGCCACGCCTCACGCAGTTCGCCGGCCTGCTTCCAGTTGCCGATCAATTGTTCGATCGGCGCCAGCGCCTTGCCAAGCAGGATGGTCGTGGCGAGCATCACGCCCGGTGTCGCATGGCCCGCAATCACGAGCCACGCGCCGGCAGCCATCGTGATCACCTGAATCGCCTGCCGCAGCCCTTTGGTCAGGTCGCGGTAGAACGCGCTGCGATCCGACACGTCGCGCTGCGCGGCGATGTAGTCGCGCTTGCGCGCATCCCAGGCGCCCACCAGGTTATCCGCCATGCCCAGCACGGTCATGACTTCGGCATTGCGAATGAGCTGTTGGTAAAACGAATCCGTCTCCCGCTGCCGCGCGAGATAAGACGCGATGCCCTTGCGCGTGAGCCGGTCGTTGACCAGCGCGACGCCGATCAACAACAGCGCGCTGATCACCGCAATCAGCGCCAGCGACCAGTGAAACAGGCCGATGACGACCACGTAGACCACCAGCCACGGCGCATCGAAAAACGCGATGACACCGGACCCCGCGAGAAACGCCCGCAGCGTATTGATATCGCCCTGGCTCGCGATGGCGCGTGAAGGCTGCCGATGAGCGTGCGCGGAAATTTGCGCCTGCAACGCGAGTGATTCAAGCCGGTTGCCGATCTGCACGCCCAGGTCCGACAAGATCCGGCTGCGGGCGAGATCGACACCCAGGTTCATCCCGAGTGCGATCGCCATGAAGGCCATCAGCATCAGCAGCGTTTGAATGCTCTGGCTCGGCAGCACGCGGTCATACACCTGGAGCAGATAGAGGGTCGGCGTCAGCAGCAACAGATTCGACGCGATACCGAATGCGGCTGCGATCAGCAGATGGCGTTTGACGAGTTGATGCATCAATGCGCTCCCGATGCGCCGAGGCTCCGTGCACCAACGGGCGTGGGCTCGATCAGCAGTGCGTCGAGGGCGGCAAAGTCGGCCTCGCTCAGATCGGCGGTACTCGCTTTCAGCTTCAGCGCTTGGGCGAGCGTTTCCGCACGGGCGCGCGCCAGATCGCGCTGTGCGCGGTAGCGTTTGTCTCCCGCGTCGAGCACGTCGGCGTTCACGCGAACGCCGACCCGGTAGCCGGTTTGATTCGAGCGCCATGCGACCGTGGCGGACCGCACCGCGCTCGCCAGCGCGTTGCTTTGCGCCAAACCTCGCGTGACGCCCAGATAAGCGTCGTGAGCCGTCAGTCGGGCGCTGCGTTGCGCGTCGTCGAGATCGTCGCGAGCCTTGTCTTCCAGCGCGAGCGCTTCGCGGATCTTGCTGCGGGTCATCAGGCCGTCGGTCAGCGGCAACGAGATCTGGATGCCGATGTAGCCGGAGCTGCCCCGGCTCGCGCCCGTGTAGAAGTTCGTCTGTCCGTTGATATACGCCGCGTTGCCGTTGCTGGCGTTGCCGACCAATGCAACGGTGGGATAGTCGCCGGCGCGTGCCTTGTTTCGCTCCCGGCTGGCGAGCTGGATCGCGATCAATTTTCGACGCACCTCGTAATCCGCGGTGGCGGCCGTGTCCATCCACGGTTGCAGGTCCGCGGGCGACACGGGTGGCAGACGCGCGTCGTCGCGCCATCCATCTACCCTGTCGACAGGATGGCCGACCATCTTCTCGAGCGCCGCGTAGCGGGTATCGCGTTGCGTTTGCGCGGCGACTTCATCGGCCCGCGCGGCATCGAAGCTGGCCCGTGCCTCGTTGGTATCCACGATGGTCGCATCGCCCAGCGCGAAGCGGCGCTTCGCGAGCGCCAGTTGCTCCGCGACGGCCTTGCGGTGGCCGATGGCGAGCGCGAAGTCGTCCTGCGCATTCAGCGCGGCCAGATAGGCTTGGGCAACGCGAAGCAGCAAGTCCTGTTTCGCTTGTGCCAACGCAAGATCGGCATCCATCGCGAGGAGCTGGCCTTGCTGCCAGTTTTCCCACGCAGCCCAGTTGAAGAGCGGTTGATTCAACGTGAGGGTGAAGCCGTTGGTCGAATAGCCGGGGATAGTCTGCCCTGGAATCCTGATGCCATTGCGATAGAGAACCTGCTGGATGCCAACTTGCGGCAGCAGCCCCGCTCGCCCCTGGGGCGCTTTTTCGATGCCCGCCCGCCAGGCCGCCTCGGCACTTTTGAACGCGGCATCGTGAGCGAGCGCGTCGCTGGCGAGACTCGCCAGACTCGACGCGTTGGCAGCCGTCGCCGAGATGACCATCAGAACGCTGGACATTGCCTTCAGGGCGTTGCGCGCAGCGCGCCGACGACGCTCGACCCTGCGATTGGATTCTCGTGACATGCCCCCTGATAACTGCCCATGCCGGCTGCAAGTGCTCATCGTCTCCCTTTATTCGCGCATCCATTGCAGTTGCGCGTCTTATTTCAGGTCGTCGCGAGTGTATAAAAAGCGGGGGTTGATGAAAATTGGATGTTTCTGAATTTCTTGCGGGTGCGACAACGGCATCTCGGCGAACGATTCGGCATCGAGCCGCCCGTCGGCGAAGTTAATGGGTCGTCAGCGATTGGATCAGCGGCAGGCCGGGTGATTTCCCGTTGCGCTTTGTAGAAGAATTACTCGTGGCACGTTTGGCCGTTGCCAGGCCCGCGCGGGAGGTTCGCGTCGGTTTCGCGCGATGTCGCGCAGCAGGTCGCCGAATTGGGCGCCTCGCCGCCCAATTCGGCGATTGGATTTTATTTGATGAGCGGACTACAAAATCAAGGCCTCTCACTCAATAAACATCGCGCAGATACCTACGCTCCTTCGCCATCCTCGCCACATACTCCCCGGCCTGCGCCTCGTCCATCCCGCCGTGAGCGGCCACCACCGCCTTCAGCGCGGCATCGACATCCTTCGCCATCCGCGACGCATCTCCGCACACGTAAAAATGCGCGCCCGCATCGAGCCACGACCACAGTTCCGCACCGCGCTCGCGCATGCGGTCCTGCACATACACCTTCTCCTCCTGATCGCGCGAAAACGCCACGTCGAGTTCGGTCAAAAAACCGTCGTCGCGCATCGCGGTCAGCTCGTCGCGATAGTAGAAATCGGTGGCCGCATGCTGCTCGCCGAAGAACAGCCAATTGCGCCCGCTCGCGCCGCGCGCGCGCCGCTCGTGCAGGAAGCCGCGGAACGGCGCGATGCCGGTGCCGGGGCCGACCATCACGATCGGCGTCTCGCCATGCGCGGGCGGCCGGAAATGCGCCGATTTCTGCACGAACACCGGCACGCCGCCGTCGGCCGCGCGGTCGGCCAGGAACGTCGAGGCCACGCCCTTGCGGTCGCGGCGGCCGTTGCTGTAACGCACCGCCGACACGGTCAGGTGCACCTCGTCGCGATGCGCGGCCGGGCTCGATGCGATCGAATACAGGCGCGGCTGGATCCGCTTGAGCATGCCGACCAGATCGGCGGCCGACAGATCCACCGGGAATTCGTGCAGCACGTCGGCCAGTTGCTGGCCCCAGAGCCAGTTCTTGAGATCGCCCTTGCGCTCGTCGGCCAGCAGCGACTTGAGCGCGCCGTTGCGGCTGCGCTCGGCGATCAGCGCGAGCGCATCGGGATGCGGGCGCGTGATGTCGAGATGCTTGCCGAGCGCATCGGCCAGCCGCAAGTCGCCTACGCCGGCCACCGCCACCGGCGTGTCGGCCGACAGCCTGGTCAGCGCCAGCAGTTCGTCCACCACCGCCGGACAGTTGGTCGGCCAGATGCCGAGCGCGTCGCCAGCTTCGTATTCGAGCGCTGCGCCCTCGGCCGACAGCGACAGATAGCGCGTGTCCTTCGAGGCGCCGGGCTGGTTCAGCTTCAGGTTCGACACCAGCCGCGACGCGGCAGGCCGCGCCTTGGTCGGCAGCAGCGACGGGATCGCGCCGCCGTCGGGCACGGCATGCAGCGCGGCGTCGACGCTCTTGATCCGCGCGATGGTGCGTTCGAGCCAGCTATCGGCGGCGGGCTGGAATTCCGCGTCGCAATCCACGCGCTCGGCCAGCCGCTCGCCGCCCAGTTCGGCCAGGCGCGCGTCGAGCCGTCGGCCGTGGCCGCAGAACGCGTCGTAGTTGCGATCGCCGAACGCGAGCACGGCGAAGCGCAGGCCGTCGAGGCGCGGCGCGCCGGCCGCCGACAGCGCGTCCCAGAACGCCGCGCCGTTGTCGGGCGCGTCGCCGTCGCCGAACGTGCTGGTCATCAGCAGTGCGTATTGCGCGTTCGCGAACACGGCCGGCGTGGCGTCGGCCATGCAGGCGATGCGGATCTCGAAGCCGGCGTTCATCAGCAGCGTGGCGTACAGCTCGGTCAGCGATTCGATGTTGCCTGTCTGCGAGGCCCACAGCAGCACGACCTTGGGCCGCGCGTGGACGATCCGCACGCCGGCCGCCGCATCGTGGGCGTCGGCCGCACCGTCCGGCAGAGCCGCTGTGCCCGGCAACGCAGGCGCGTCGGCGCGCGGCGCGCGGCTGTACAGCCCGGCCAGCATGCCGTCGAACCAGAGCCGCGTGGCGGGCGCGCACGGCGCGCTGGCCGGCAGCACCGGCACGCCGTCGGCCGGCGCGGCGCGCAGCCCGCTGACGAAGCCGGCCACGTAGACGCGTTCGGCGTCGCTGAGGCGCGGCGCGGCAAGGTCGTGCAGGCCGAGCGCGGCCGAAAACGTATCGAGAGCGGCTGACATGGTCGATTCCTGGTGCGTGGCCGTCGCGCCTTCGCGCGCGGCCTGCGGGTTCGGTTCAGAGGCCGCGCCGCCAGCCTCGGGCGACAGGGACGGCGGCGCGGTGTCCACGCGGGTCAGCGAGACCGCGCAGAACTTCAGTTCGGGTTGCAGCGAGACGGGATCGACGGCGTCGCTGGTCAGCGCGTTCACGCACAGCGCCTCGCCGTACACGTCGTTCCAGTGCATCGGCGCGAACGCCGCGCCCGGCTGCACGCGGTCGGTCACCACCGCCGGCAGCACCGCGCGGCCGCGCCGCGAGCGCAGCTCGACGCTGTCGTTGGCGGCAATGCCGAGCGCCGCCGCATCCTCGGGATGCACCTCGACGAACGGCTTGGAGTTCAGCTTGTTGAGCATCGCCACCTTGCCGGTCTTGGTCATGGTGTGCCACTGGTGCTGCAGGCGGCCGGTGTTCAGCACGATCGGGAATTCGGCGTCGGGCAGGTCCGCCGCGTCGCCGTGCGGGCGCGCGAAGAACCGCGCGCGGCCGCTCGGCGTGGGGAACGCGAGCGCGGGCGTGGTGCCGTCCTCGTGGGTCAGCAGCGGCTGGCTGACGCCGTCGTTGCGGTAGCGAATGGGATGGCGGTCGTTGCCGTCCTCGGGCGGACACGGCCACTGGATCGGCGTGACGCGCAGCGCGCGATGGCTCGCGCCGCGCAGGTCGTAACCCGTCTTCGGGTTCGAGAAACGCACGATCTCGTCGAACACCTGCTCGGCCGACGTGTAGTCGAACGCCTCGCGAAAACCCATCTCGCGCGCGACGGCGGCCACGATCGCCCAATCGGCGCGCGCGTCGCCGGGCGGCGCGATGGCCTGCTGCGTGAGCGTGAGATTGCGCTCGGAGTTGATCATCACGCCGTCGGCCTCTGCCCACAGCGCGCCCGGCAGCAGGATGTCGGCGTAGCGGTTGGTTTCGGTGTCGAGGAACGCGTCCTGCGCGATCACCAGCTCGGCCGCCTGCAGGCCGGCGATGGCGTTGGCGCGGTTCGCCATGGTCGCCACCGGGTTGGTGCAGATGATCCAGCAGGCCTTGATCTCGCCGGCCGTCATCTGCTTGAACATGTCGACGGTGCCGCCGCCGCCCTCGGGGCGCAAGGTGTCGGCCGGCAGTTGCCAGAGGGATTCCACGAAGGCGCGGTCGGACGCGTCGAGCAGGCTGCGCTGGCCCGGCAGGCCCGGCCCCATGTAGCCCATCTCGCGCCCGCCCATCGCGTTCGGCTGGCCGGTCAGCGAGAACGGCCCGCTGCCGGGGCGGCAGATCGCGCCGGTCGCCAGGTGCAGGTTGCAGATCGCGTTGGTGTGCCAGGTGCCGCGCGTGCTCTGGTTCAGGCCCATGGTCCAGCAGCTCATCCAGTCCGGCGCGTCGCCGATCATCTGCGCGGCGCGGCGGATCTCGTCCTCCGGCAAGCCGGTGATCGCGGCGACCTTCTCCGGCGTGTAGCCGGCGAGGAACGCCGGCATCGCGTCCCAGCCTTCGGTGTGCGCGTCGATGAACGCGGCATCGGTGCGGCCGTTCGCGTGCAGCAGATGCAGCAGGCCGTTGAGCAGCGCGAGATCGGTGCCGGGCTTGATCTGCAGGAACAGCGAGGCCTTGTCGGCGGTGGTGTTGCGGCGCGGATCGACCACGATCAGCTTCGCGCCGGCCTTGACGCGATCCATCATGCGCAGGAACAGGATCGGATGGCAGTCGGCCATGTTCGCGCCGATCACGAAGAACAGGTTCGCGCGATCGAAATCCTGGTACGAGCCGGGCGGGCCGTCCGCGCCCAGCGAGAGCTTGTAGCCGCTGCCCGCGCTCGCCATGCAGAGCCGCGAATTCGATTCGACGTGCGAGGTGCGGATATAGCCCTTCGCGAGCTTGTTGACGAGGTATTGCGCCTCGATCGACATCTGCCCCGACACGTAGAACGACAGCGCGTCCGGGCCGTGCGCGTCGAGCAGCGTGCGCAGGCGGCGCGCGGTTTCGCGGATCGCGTCGTCCATCGCGAGCGGCGCCGGATCGTACTCGCGCGCCTCTCGCAGGTAGGCCGTTTCGAGCCGCCCCGCGTGACGCAGCGCGACGTGCGCCGACGAACCCTTGGTGCACAGCCGCCCGAAGTTGGACGGGTGCTCGGTGTCGCCCGACACCTTGACCACCTCGCCCGCCTCGACGTGCAGCACCATCCCGCAACCCACGCCGCAATACGGGCAAACCGTCTTGACGCTCGTGCCGCCTGTGCTGGTCATGCGCGCTCCGTAACGATGGCGTCGCGGGTCAGGCCGTGCCGACCCACACGAAGCCGTCCTCGACGCGCGAGGCGTAGACGGCCACCGATTTCTCCGGCGCCTCGACGCATTCGCCGGTACGCAGGTCGAAGTGCTGCTTGAACAGCGGCGAGGCCACCACCACGCGCTCGCCGAGGCTGCCCACCAGGCCGCGCGACAGGATCGCGGCGCGCGACAGCGGATCGATGTTGTCGATCGCGTAGATGCCGGTCGCGCCGTCGCGGCCTTCCACGCGGAACACGGCGACCTGGCCGCCGTTTACGAGCGCGCACACGCCGGTGTTCGGCACGATGTCGTGCAGCGGGCAAACGGGCGTCCAGTTCGCGGCGGGGGACGTCGGGGTCGATTGGGTTTGCATTGCGTATTCCTCGATTCGGGTCAGGCGTGCTGCGGCGCTCAGGCCGTCGCGGGTTCGACTGCGGCAGCCGTTGCCGCTTCCAGCGCGGCAGCGGCGCGTTCGGCCTCGTTGGCCGGGCGGATCTGCCCGCGCTCCTCGACGAACGCGATGGTCGCGTCGGCCGATTCGCTGTTGACGAAGTGACGGAAGCGGCGGCGCGTGGCGGGATCGGTCACGGCCTTCTTCCATTCGCATTCGTAGGTGGCGACCACGTGGGCCATCTGCGCTTCGAGTTCTTCGCCGAGGCCGAGCGTGTCGTTGACGACCACGTCGATCAAATAATCGAGGCCGCCTTCGAGGTTGTCGCGCCAGGTGCTGGTGCGTTGCAGCCGGTCGGCGGTGCGCACGTAGAACATCAGCACGCGGTCGATGTAGCGGATCAGCGTGTCGCGATCGAGATCCGAGGCCAGCAGCTCGGCGTGGCGCGGCTTCATGCCGCCGTTGCCGCACACGTACAGGTTCCAGCCCTTCTCGGTGGCGATCACGCCGATGTCCTTGCCCTGCGCCTCGGCGCACTCGCGCGTGCAGCCCGACACGCCGAACTTGATCTTGTGCGGCGCGCGCAGGCCCTTGTAGCGGTTCTCCAGATCGATCGCGAGGCCCACCGAATCGCCCACGCCGAACCGGCACCAGGTCGAGCCCACGCACGATTTCACGGTGCGCAGCGATTTGCCGTAGGCGTGGCCCGATTCGAAGCCGGCCTCGATCAGTTCTTCCCAGATCAGCGGCAGTTGCTCGACGCGCGCGCCGAACAGGTCCACGCGCTGGCCGCCCGTGATCTTGGTGTAGAGCTTGTACTTCTTCGCCACCTGCCCGACCGCGATCAGCCCTTCCGGCGTGACCTCGCCGCCCGGCATGCGCGGCACCACCGAATAGGTGCCGTCGCGCTGGATGTTGGCGAGGTAGTAGTCGTTCGAATCCTGCAGGCTCGCGTGTTCCGTCTTCAGCACGAACTCGTTCCAGCACGAGGCCAGGATCGAGGCGGCGGTCGGCTTGCAGATGTCGCAGCCGAGGCCCGTGCCGTATTTCGCGAGCAGTTCGCCGAAGCTGCGGATGCCTTCCACGCGGATCAGGTGATACAGCTCCTGACGCGAATACGCGAAGTGTTCGCACAGATGGTTGTTGACGGCCAGGCCCTGCTTCTTCATCTCCGCCTTCATGACCTGCGTGACGAGCGGCACGCAGCCGCCGCACGAGGTGCCCGCGCCGGTGCAGCTCTTCAGCGCGCCGATGCTGGTCGCGCCGTTCGCCACGGCCTCGCACAGCTGGCCCTTCGAGACGTTGTTGCACGAGCAGATCTGCGCGCCGGCCGGCAGCATGTCGACACCCAGGCCCGGCTTGGCCGCGCCGTCCGATTGCGGCAGGATCAGCGTTTCCGGCTCGGCCGGCAGCGCGATCGCGTTCAGCATCATCTGCAGCAGCGTGCCGTATTCGGCCGCGTCGCCCACCAGCACCGCGCCGAGCAGCTGCTTGCCGTCGGCCGACGTCACCAGCTTCTTGTAGATCTCGCGCCGGCCGTCCGCGTACTGCACCACGCGGCAGCCCGGCGTTTTCGCGTGCGCGTCGCCGATGCTGGCCACGTCCACGCCCATCAGCTTGAGCTTGGTGCTCATGTCCGCGCCGGCGAACGTGCCGTCGCCGCCCGCCAGTTGCGAGGCCACCACGCGCGCCATGTCGTAGCCCGGCGCGACCAGGCCGAAGGTCTGGCCGTTCCAGGCCGCGCATTCGCCGATCGCGTAAATATCCGGATCGCTGGTGCGGCAGGCGCTGTCGATCGCCACGCCGCCGCGCGGGCCGATTTCCAGGCCGCAGTCGCGCGCCAGTTGATCGCGCGGGCGGATGCCGGCCGAGAACACGATCATGTCGGTGTCGAGGTGCGTGCCGTCGGCGAACTTCATGCGATGCGTGCCCGCCTCGCCATCGACGATCTCCAGCGTGTTCTTGCCGGTATGCACCTGCACGCCGAGCGCCTCGATGCGGCCGCGCAGCATGCTGCCGCCGCCGTCGTCCACCTGCACCGCCATCAGGCGCGGCGCGAATTCCACCACGTGCGTGTCGAGGCCCATGTCGCGCAGCGCCTTCGCGCATTCGAGGCCGAGCAGGCCGCCGCCCACCACCACGCCGGAGCTGGCGCGCGCGCCGCATTCCTGCATCGCGAGCAGATCCTCGATGGTGCGGTAGACGAAGCAATCGTCGCGCTCGCGGCCCGGCACCGGCGGCACGAACGGCGACGAGCCGGTCGCGAACACCAGCTTGTCGTAGCCGAGCGTTTCGCCGTCGGCCAGCGTGACCGTGCGCGCGGCGCGGTCGATCGAGGCGGCGGCCGTGCCCAGGCGCAGCGCGAGATGCGGATGCGCCTCGAAGAAGCCCGGCGCGACCAGCGACAGCTCGTCCGCCGACTTGCCCGAGAAGAAGGCCGACAGATGCACGCGATCGTAGGCCGGGCGCGGCTCCTCGCAGAGCACCGTGACGCGCGGCGCCGTGTCGTGAGCCTGCGCGGCGAGGCATTCGAGCAGCTTGTGGCCGACCATCCCGTGACCGATGACGACGATGTTCATGATGGGTTCTCCCGTAAGCCTGGATCAGTTGACGGCGTTCGCGGCCAGCGCGCTGGCGCGCAGCGCCGCCTCGCGGGCCATGTGTTCGGCGCTGAAGCGCACCGCGATCGCGCAGAGCGAGGTGACCAGCACCACCGCGCCGAGCACCGACAGCGTGGTCTGCACGTCGCCCACGCCCTTCATCAGGAAGCCGGCCGCCACCGCACCCACGTTGCCGCCCGCGCCGACGATGCCCGCCACGCCGCCCAGCGAATTGCGATCGATGAACGGCACCAGCGCGTAGGTCGCGCCGCAGGCCATGTGCGTGAACAGGCCGAACGCCACCATCGCCAGCACCGCCGTGCCCACCTGCCCCGCATGGGCGAACGCCAGCAGGCCGAGGCCTTCGCCGGCGATCAGCACCGCCAGCAGCAGCGAGCGCACCGCCAGGCCGCGGCGCGCCGCGAAGCGGTCCGACAGCACGCCGCCGAGCGCCCGCGCGAACAGCGCGAGCAAGCCGAAGATGCCGGCCGCGAAGCCCGCATCCTTCAGCGACAACTGGAAGTGATTGACGTAGTACAGCGAGGCGATGTTGTGGATGAACACTTCCACGCCGAAGCAGGCGGCGTAGGTGATCGCCAGCATCCACACGCGGTAGTTGCGCGAGGCCGCGACGAAGCTGCCCCAGCCGCCCTTCTTGCCGCTCTCCACGGTTTCGCCTTGCGCGCGCAGCGCCAGCACGTCGCCGCGCGGCGTGTCCTGCGTGCCGCGCCAGTAGACGACGGCCATCAGCAGCATCGCGATGCCCGGCACCACCAGCGCCGCGCGCCAGGCCGAGCCGTCGCCGAAGCCGAGCATCAGCGCGGCCGACACCAGCAGCGGCACCAGCGCCTGCGCCGCGCCCGCGCCGGCATTGCCCCAGCCCGCGGTGGTGGCGTTGGCCGTGCCCACCACGTTCGGCGCGAACATCACCGAGGTGTGGTACTGCGTGATCACGAAGCTCGCGCCCACCGCGCCGATGCCGAGGCGGCAGATCAGGAACGTCCAGTAGTCGTGGCTGAAGGCCACCGCGATCACCGGAATCGCGCCGAGCACCAGCAGGCCGGTATAGACGCGGCGCGGGCCGAAGCGGTCGCACAGCGGCCCGACCAGCAGGCGCACCAGGATCGTCGCGGCCACGGCCGCGATATTGATGTCGGCGACCTGGCCGGCATTCAGGTGGAACTGCTTGGCGATCAGCGGCATCAGCGGCGCGCAGGCGAACCACGCGAAGAAGCAGACGAAGAACGCCATCCAGGTCAGATGGAACGCGCGCATCTGCACGGTGCGCAGGCTGAACAGGTCGATGCGGGTGGCCTTGTTGATCATGTGGGTAACCCAAAAACGAAAACGGCGCCCTGAGAACCCGGTCGAAAGACCGGATGCACAGGACGCCGTTGCCCAGAAAGCCCGTTGCCGGGCCGCTCAGTATTCGGTGTTGCAGTGATGCCGTATTGCGGAGCACATCGCCGTTGATGCGCTCGACCCTGCATTGCAAGCGCCGTGCCAGAACCGAGCGATTGAATGCTGACAAGGGTTTGCGGCGATTTCGCCGGTCGGGGCGCGATCGCGGGGCGTCGCGTTGTGACGCACAGTCGCACAGACTTGGTGCGGCGCAGCACTGTGCGCGTGCGGCGGTGATGCACCGCAAGCGGGTACGGATGCATGTCGAGGCGAGGCGACGGCGGCCCGATTGCGCGATGCCGGGCATGCCGCGCGGCCTCGCTCGGATGGGGCTGCGCGGTGCGGCGAACCATGGCGAATGGCGACGCATCGGCCAGCCCGATCGAGCTGGCGCGCTTATTGCAATAAAGAGCACGCGCCGGCAACGATGTCGGCGCCCGCAATACCGACGATTCGGGCCGCGCGGCAACGCAGCGGCCTCTCCGGACAATGGCGTCCCCAACGCCCGGCCGCATGGCCGGCGCGCGACGCCGTGCGGTTCCGGCGGCGCGCGCCGCGTCGTGCGCCTCACTGGAACGCAATACGAACATGACGAACCCCACTGGCAAGGTCACGCTGCTCGGCGCCGGCCCCGGCGACCCCGATCTCCTGACGATCAAGGCGGCCCGCGCGCTGGCCGCCGCCGACGTGGTGCTGATCGACGACCTGGTCGATCCCGCCGTCGCCGAGCTGGCCCCGCAGGCGCGCATCGTGCGCGTTGGCAAGCGCGGCGGCTGCCGCTCCACGCCGCAAGCGTTCATCGAGAAGCTGATGCGCCGCTATGCGCTGCGCGGCTTGCAGGTAGTGCGCGTCAAGGGCGGCGACGCGCTGCTGTTCGGCCGTGCCGGCGAGGAATTGAGCGCGCTGCACGCGGCCGGCATTCGCATCGAGATCATCAACGGCATTTCGTCCGGCTTCGCGGCCGCCGCCGAACTCGGCGTCTCGCTCACGCATCGCCGCCATTGCCAGGGCGTCACGTTCGTCACCGCGCATCTGCAGGATCACGGCGAGCCCGATTGGGCCGCGCTCGCGGCCAGCGGCACCACGCTGGTCGTCTACATGGGCATGAGCCGCATCGCCAGCGTGGCTGCCGGGCTGCTCGCCACGCTCGACGCCGCCACGCCGGCCGCCGTCGTCGAATGGGCCGGCACCGCGCGGGCACGTCACTGGACGGGTGCGCTGGCCGCACTCGCCAGCGGCCCTGTCGAGGCCGGGCTCGGCAGCCCGGCCGTGATCCTCGTCGGGCAGGCGATCGGCGAGGCGCTGGCGATGCTGCCGCCGGTTGCCGCCGATGCGCAACGATCGCTTGAAACGCAGGTTCCGGGGGCGCTGTCCGATGCGGCCTGAGTTTCGTTTCGTCGCCCTCGCCGCGTTCGCCGCTTTCGCCATGTGCTGCGCGGCGCGGTTTGCCCGGTTTCACGCGCCGTCGTCGGCGCGGCTTCACTCCGCGCACGCCTCATGGGACTGAACGACGCCACCCGCCCGCTGCGCGTGCTGCTCGTCACCGATACGGACAAGCCGATCGGCGAGTTGCGCGACACGCTTGCGCGGCTCCACTACGAGATGCTCGACGAGGTCGCCACGCCGGCGCGGCTGCCGGCCGTGGTCGAGAAGGAACGGCCCGACGTCGTCATCATCGATACCGAATCGCCGTCGCGCGACACGCTCGAACAACTGGCCGTGATGCACGCGCGCGCGCCGCGCCCGGTGCTGATGTTCAGCCCCGATTCGGATCAGCAGTTGATCCGCGCGGCCGTGGGCGCCGGCGTCAGCGCCTATCTCGTCGAGGGTTTGTCGGCCGAGCGGCTTGCGCCGATCATCGAGGTCGCGCTCGCGCGCTTTTCGCACGACGAAGCGTTGCGCCGCCGGCTGGCCGAGGTCGAGAACGAACTGGCCGACCGCAAGCTGATCGACCGCGCCAAGCGCCTGCTGATGGAAACGCGCCGGCTCTCCGAACACGATGCCTACGCCACGTTGCGCCGCAGCGCGATGGATCAGGGCATCAAGATCGTCGAAGCGGCGCGTCAGCTGCTCGTCGCATCACGCAATCCCGATGGTGAAGCATGAACCAACCGACTTTTCCGCCGCCCGAACGCCGCGAGTTGCGGCTCGGCTTCGTCGCCTTGAGCGACGCCGCGCCGCTGGTCGTCGCGCAACGCCTGAAGCTCGGCGAACGGCATGGCCTTGCGCTGACGCTGGAGCGCCAGCCGTCGTGGGCCAGCATCCGCGACAAGTTGCTGATGGGCGAGATCGACGCCGCGCATGCCTTGTACGGGCTCGTGTATGGCGTGCAGCTAGGCATCGGCGGGCCGCGCGCCGACCTGGCCGTGCTGTCGGTGCTGAACCGCAACGGGCAGGCCATCACGTTCTCGAACCGGCTCGCCGATGCGTGGCACGCTGGCGGCGATCTGCGCGCCGCGCTCGCCACGCTCGGCCGCAAGCCGGTGTTCGCGCAGACGTTTCCGACCGGCACCCATGCGATGTGGCTATATGCGTGGCTGGCCGCGCACGGGGTAGACCCGTTGCACGACATCCGCAGCATCGTGATTCCGCCGCCGGGGATGGCCGACGCGCTCGCGTGCGGCGAACTGGATGGTTTCTGTGTGGGCGAGCCGTGGAACGCCGTGGCCGAGGCGCAAGGCGCTGGCCGCACCGTGGCCGCGACCAGCGAGGTGTGGCGCGATCACCCCGAGAAGGCGCTGGCGTGCCGACGCGAGTTCGCGGCGCTGTATCCGAACACGGCGCGAGCGTTGATTCGCACGCTGGTGGATGCCTGCGCGTGGCTCGATCTGCCGGGCAATCGCGCGCGGGCGGCCGAGTGGCTGTCGGAACCCGATGCGCTTGGGGTGCCGGTTTCGCAGATTCTGCCTCGGTTGCTGGGTGACTATGGCGTGGGGCCGTTTGCCGAAACGCCGGCGCCGGTGCGGTTTCATGATGGCGGCAAGACGAATCGGCCGTTGGCCGAGGATGGGCTGTGGTTCATGGCGCAGTACCGGCGCTGGGGGATGTTGACTGGCGAGCGCGATGAGGCGGCGATTGCGGCGGCGGTGACGATGGGGGCGTTGTATGAGGAGGCGGTGGCGGGGTATGTGCCGGAGGTGGGGGGGTGATTGCGGCTTCGAAACCGACACAGCCAAAGCCCCCATCCCGATACTTGATTTCAGTATTTCCCCAATACGAAATCTCCGAATGCGAACTGCCCAAGGGGTTCAGGGCGACCGGGAATCGGGTAGTCGAACAGCGAAAGCCACGATGCGTCGTCCCGAAAAGGATTGGTTTGCCGAACGTTGTACGCGATAGTGAACTGCAAAACTGCCCGTCTTGCGACATCGTGGAGAACGTTGAAGTTCACGAAATCGCTCGAAAATGGCGACCATTGGTTTAGCGGAATATAGGAGCGCTTGAGCTCAATGATCTCGCGCGGCATCCCGGTGCTATTTATTCTCACAAGATCGATATCGGTGACCTTGATTGCACCAAGATTGTCGCGTTGCCAATTGTGGTACGCGCTGCTGCTGGAGTCGTTGACGCTTTTCCCGCATGCACCACTTGTGACTGGGAGGCCGAACGCATGGAATTGCGCCTTCAGATCGACGAGGGAGATCGTGGTTGCCTGACCGCCAAGGCTGTTGGCGTAACGCACGTCGTCAATCGAATCGGCAGTATCGTCGAATTCGACTTGGATGACCGGCAAGCCTGCCGAAGTGGCGATTGCGCTGCAGACACGCATTGCCATCGGCTCCGGCTCCCACGACGCTCCATGAGCCAGAACCATTAATCGGGGCACCGACCATTCGTTGGCATACACAAGCATCCACGCATTTCCAGAAACCCACACGAACGGATGATTGTCGGATTGCTCGAGTTCTTTGTAAACCGCATTGGATTTATAGTAATTCATGGCAAGAAATCTCATGAAATTGGCATAACACAAAGAGCACAATGAACGCCCTCTCCATTCAAGCTTGCTCTTGGTTTCACATATCGAATTGACCGCTCGGTAATCGTGCATCCCGACAGCCGGATCGGGATTGTAGCGCCATGGAACGGTTGAAACCTTGAATCCTCTTCGGAATTCTCAGAAATATTTCACCTTCCGATCGCAGTCGATATGGACTAGCCGAACTTTCCCATGGCATGACTTCTGAAGCAGATCGAGGATCTCAAGGCTGTCGCCCCCAACGAAAAGATGCTTCGTCGTCTCCCAGCCAATCGATTCCTCTATCTTGGGATGCAACACGGCCCTAAACCGCCTCCCCCACGCAGGCCGCATCGCGTGCCTGCATCCACGGCGCCAGCCCCTCGGGCCGCAACGGCTGCGCGTACAGGAAGCCCTGCAACTCGTCGCAGCCGATGCGCTTGAGCGCGCTGGCTTCCTCGGCCTGCTCGACGCCCTCGGCCACCACGCGCAGCCCCAGCTCGTGACCCAGCTCGACGATCGCGCGGATCACGGCGATATCGGCCAGCGCATCGAGCCGCCCGTTGACGAACGCGCGATCGATCTTGAGCCGGTCGAGCGGAAAACGGTGCAGATAGCTGAGGCTCGAATAGCCGGTGCCGAAATCGTCGAGCGAGAGCTTCACGCCAATCTCCCGAATTGCCTTGACCACATCCAGATAGCGGTCGACGCTTTCCATCAGCACCGTCTCGGTGATCTCGAGTTCGAGGCTGCCGGCATCCACAGCGTGCCGGGCCAGGCTCTCGCGCAGCCGGTTGACGAGTTGCGGATCGTCGCGCAACTGCACCACGGAGAGGTTCAATGACACGCGCAACTCCGGCAGCCCGTCCGCGCGCCAGCTCGCGATCTGGCGGCACACCTCGTCGATCACCCACGCGCCGATCGGCACGATCAGCCGCGTCTCCTCGGCGATCGGGATGAACTTGCCCGGCGGTACGGTGCCGAGATGCGGATGCTGCCAGCGCAGCAGCGCCTCCACGCTCAACAGTTCGCCGGTTTCGGCCTGCACGCACGGTTGATAGGCCAGCCACAGCTCGCCGTTCTCCACGGCCTGCCCCAAATGCGTTTCGAGTTCGAGCCGGTGGCGCGTGTTCTCGGCCATCTCGCGCGAGAAGAATTTGACGAGGTTGCGCCCGCTCGACTTCGCGCGGTACATGGCGGCGTCGGCGTTCTGCATCAGCGTTTCGATATCCTCGCCATCGTCGGGATACATCGCGATGCCGATGCTGCACGCCACCTGCAGCGTCATGCCGCCGATGCTGTGCGGCTCGCGCATCAGCGGCAGCAGCCGTTCGTCGATCAGGCGCTGCACGTCGGCGGCGGTGCCGGCGCCGGTCAGCAGCACGGTGAACTCGTCGCCGCCGAGCCGGCTCACGGTGTCGCCGCCGCGCACCGATTGCATCAGCCGCCGCGACACCGAACGCAGCAGCCCGTCGCCGGCATGGTGGCCGAACGTGTCGTTGATGTCCTTGAAGCGGTCGAGATCGATGAACATCACTGCCACGCCGCCGCGCGCGGGTTGCGCGTGCTCGATCGCATCGCCGAGCCGCCGCGTGAACAGCGCGCGGTTCGGCAGCTCGGTCAGCACGTCGTGCTCGGCCAGGAACTGGATGCGCGCTTCGCTCTTCTTGCGGTCGGTGATGTCGATCAGCGTGCAGATGTAGTGCGAGACGCCACCGCGCTTGTCGCGCACGGCGCTGATCATCAGCCACGCCGGATAGTCGCCGCCGGCGCGCCGCCGCACCACGGCCTCGCCGTTCCACACGCTGGAAATGTCCACCAGCGCGGTCAGTTGCGCCAACAGCGGCGTGTCGCTGCCGCTCGCCACGATGAACTCGGGCAGCGTGCCGACCACCTTCTCGACGCGGTAGCCGGTGGCGCGATAGAACGACGCGTTGGCGGTCAGCAGGCGACGGTCGCTGTCGAGGATCAGGATCGCCTCCGACGACGCCTCGAACACCTTCGCCCACAGCTCCAGGCGCTGCTCCATCAGCTTGATCTGGTTGATCGGCGTGAACGCGGTCAGCACCGCGTCGCGGCCCTGGAACGTCAGGCGGCGCGCCGACAGCATGGCCCAGGTCGGCTCCTCGCTGGCCATCCAGCGCACCTCAAATTCGTCGATCGCCTCGCGGTCGGACAGTTGCTGGAAAAACCGCGCGCGCACCGCCGAATCGAGCCCGTAGGCCCACGGGTCGGAGGTGCGGCCGTTGAGCCAGTACAGCGCCGGGCGGTTCGCGTGCAGCACCTCGTGGCCCGGCACGGCGGTCACCATCATCGGCACCGGGGTGGCCTCCACCAGCGCGTACTGCGCCTCCGAGGCGCGTGCGGTGGCGGCCAGCTCCTTCTGCACGTCGCGCTCGTGGTCGAGCTGCACGAGCATCTCGTTGAAGCCGGTCACGAGCTGGCCGATCTCGTCCTGGCTGTGCCAGGTCGCGCGCTGGCGATGGTCGCCGGTGCGCCGCACGGTGTCCATCACGCGTGCCAGCTCGCGCAGCGGCCGAGAGATCTGCTGCGCCACCAGGTACACCATCGACAAGATCCCGCACAGCAGGAACAGCGCCGTGCCCAGGTGCAGCCACATGCGCGCGAACAGCGCACTGACGCGCGCGTGCAGCAGCGCATCGAGCTCGGTGCCGGTGGTGCGCCACGCGTCGCCGATGCGGGCCACCAGCGCCTGCTGCGCGAGGTCGGCAGCGGCACGCGAGGCGGCATCCGCGCCGCCGCTGGCCACCTCGGCGCGCGCGGCGTCGCGGTAGCGCTCGATGGCGTCGAGCAGTTGCGCGACCGGCGCGGCCAGCGCGGCCTTCACGGCGGGGTTGGCCGCGCCGGCCTCGGAATAGTCGGAGCGCAGCCCCTGCGCGACCGCGTCGAGCTGGCCTTCGAGCACCAGGTAGCGCGTGCCGAGGTCACGCCGCGACGGCGGCTGGCTGGCGCTTTCGTGCAGGCGGTGGCCGATGCCGTCCACCGCGTCGATCAGCGCCGGATAGCGCAGGATCGACAGCGACATCGAGTAATAGCTGTCGAGATCGGGATCGAGGATCAGGTTGGACTGGTTGCCGACCCGCGTGATCAGGTCGCGGCAAGCCGTCAGCGCGTCGCGCACGGTGCCGGTGCCGATCGGGTTCGGCGTGCGCGCGAGCCGTTCGAACGCGCCGCGCACGTGCGCATTCAGTTCGCTGCTCTTCATGTCGGCGCCGTAGCGCTGCTCGGCGTCGGCCAGCGCCTGCGTGGTGCGCGCGATCCGGGCCGGCTCGATGTGGCCGCCCGCGCCGAGCATCGCGGCGTCGACGAGCGCGTCGCGCACCGTGGCCACGTATTGGCTGCCGACGATCTCCTGCTGCGAGAAATCGATCGACATGTATTTTTCGTGGATCAGGATGCTGCTGATGTACACCACCGCGCTGAGGTCGAGCAGGTAGATGAGCAGCAGTTTGCGGCCCACGCGCAGCCGGCCGAGCAGCCGGAAGAACAGATTGTGTTGCATTGCACGCGCCAGAAGGGTCCCTGGGTAACGCCGCGTTCCGGGCCGGAATTCGACGGTCTCTCGTTCCGCGTTGCGTGAAAACGCAGGCTCGACCCTTGTCTAACGGCACCGCCCGGCGCGCGCTTTAGTGCGATCGCAACGATTCACCGAGACGGCGCGCAAATGCCGTGAAGCGGTGCAATCAGGCACCGTGATGGCGCGCAAAAATAGGTGCGCGCGCAAGTAAACACGCCGCCCCCGGGTGACCAGGGGCGGCGATGCGAGGCGACCATCGAGGCCGCCGTCAGGCAATCGTCAGCGCCGCCGCGCTCACAAGCCCGCGAGGATGTCGTTCAGCTCGGCGGCGATGTCGGCGTCGCTGGATGCGGGAGCGCGCAGCGCGTCGATCGATTCGGCCAGCGCGGCCAGCGGCGGGTTGCGCATCAGATCGACCAGCGCCACCTCCGCGCCGAGCTTGGCGCGGATCGCCGACTGCGCCTGCATGGCCGCCAGCGAATGGCCGCCCAGCTCGAAGAAACGATCGGTGCGCCGCACCGGCGTGACGCCCAGCAGCGTCGACCAGATGCCGGCCAGCGCCGTCTCGGTCTCGCCCACCGGCCACGCCTCGTCGCCGTCCGCCGCCTGCGCGGCCGGCTCGGGCAGCGCACGACGATCGATCTTGCCGTTCGGATTCAGCGGCAGCGCGTCGAGCACCACCACGGCGGCCGGCACCATGTAGTCGGGCAAGCGCCCCGCCAACGAGGCGCGCAGCGCCGATCCCGCCAACTCCACGCCAGCGGCCGGTGAGACATAGGCCAGCACGCGCAGCCCGCCCGGGCCGTCACGCGTGATCACCGCCGCCTCGCGCACGCGCGCATCCTGCAACAGCACCGATTCGATCTCGCCCAGTTCGATCCGGAAGCCGCGAATCTTGACCTGATGATCGGCGCGGCCCAGATAAGCGAGCGACCCGTCGTCGTGCCAGCGCACGATGTCCCCGGTGCGATAGAGCCGCGCGCCGGGCGTGGCCGCGAACGGGTCGGCCACGAAGCGCTCGGCCGTCAGGCCCGGGCGGTCGTGATAGCCGCGCGCCAGCAGCGGCCCGCCGATGCACAGCTCGCCCGCCGCGCCGAGCGGCGCGAGGTTGCCGTGCGCATCGAGCACGGCCAGCGTGCGGCCCGGCAGCGGGCCGCCGAGCGGGATCTGCGCGGGCACGTCGCGGCCCGCATCGCGCAGCAGCGCGCCGCAATCGAAACGCGTGGCGGTGACGGTCGCCTCGCTCGGCCCGTAGGTGTTGGCCAGCGTCACGCCGGTCAGCCCGGCCGCGCGCCAGGCGCGCACGCCGTCGGCCGGCATCGCCTCGCCGCCGGCATGCACGCAGCGCAGCGTCGCCAGCGCCTGCCGCGCCTCGGGCCGCGCCGCGAAATCCTGCGCGAGCGCGTTCCAGTAGGCGGTGGTCAGGTCGGCCACGGTGATCCGCTCGCGCGCCACCTCGTCGACGAAACGGCCGGTACTCCACAGCTCCGGCCCGCGCACGATCAGCGCCGCGCCGGACGCCAGCGCCGGAAACACCTGCTCGACGAAGCCGTCGAAATTGAACGTCGAGAACTGCAGCACGCGATCGGTCTCGCCGATGCCGAACATGTCGATCGACACCTCGGTATGCCGTGCCAGCGCGTCGTGCGTGATGCCGACGCCCTTCGGCCGCCCGGTCGAGCCGGACGTGTAGATCAGGTAGGCCAGATGCTCGCCCCGCACCTCGCAGGCCGGCGCGCCGGCCGGATGGCCGCTGGTTTCGGCGGCCAGCGCGGCGATGTCGAGCGCGGGCACCGGCAGCCGGCCGCGATCGTCCGCACCGGCGTGTTCGGTCAGCGCCAGCGCGATGCCGCTGTCCTCGATCATCATCGCGAGCCGCTCGGCCGGGTACGACGGATCGAGCGGCACGTAGGCGCCGCCGGCCTTCAGCACGCCGAGGATCGCCACGATCATGCCGAGCGAACGCTCGATGGCGATCCCCACCCGCACGTCGGGGCCGACGCCGGCCGCGCGCAACGCATGCGCGATGCGGTTGGCGCGCGCCTCGAGCGTGCCGTAATCGAGCGTTTCGCCGTCGTGCACCAGCGCCGTGGCGTCGGGCCGGCGCGCGGCCTGCGCCGCGATGCGCCGGTGCACGGGCGGCAATGCGGGTGCGTCCGCGCCCTGCCCCCAGGCCGCCAGTTGCGCGCGTTCGGCGCGCGGCAGCGGGTCGAGCGCGCCGAGCGGCGCGGCGGCATCGGCGGCGAACGCGTCGAGCAGCGCGCCGAACTGCGCGGCCAGCCGTTCGATCTGCGCCTGCGTGAACAGGTCGCCGGCATAGGCGAATTCGATATCGAGCTGCCCGGCGTCGCCCTGGGCCTTATCACCCGACGCGCCCGCCTCGCCCGGCGCGGCCGCGTGCGCGGCGCGGCCCTGCGTGACCGACAGCGTCAGCGGATAGCTGGTGCGATCCTCGTTGCGCAACCCCGAGAAGCGCAGGCCGTGCGGCGAGGCGTCGTCGAGGATCGCGTCGACCGGATAGTTCTCGAACACCAGCAGCGTGTCGAACATCGGCTGGCCGCCCTCGATGCCGGCGCGGCGCTGGATATCGGCCAGCGGCAGGTGCTCGTGCTCGCGCGCGGCCACGCCGTCGCGCTGCACGGCGGCAAGCCAGTCGCCCACGCGCATCGACGGCGCGGGCGTGCCGATCACCGGAATCGTGTTGATGAACAGGCCGAGCATGCGATCCGCGCCCGGCAGCGAATCGGGACGCCCGGCCACGGTCGCGCCGAACGTCACGGTGCGCTGCCCCGTATAACGTTGCAGCAGCACCAGCCAGGCGGCCTGCACCAGCGCACTCAGTGTGGCGCGCTGGGCGCGGGCGAACGCGGCGAGGCGCGCGGTGCGCGGCGCATCGCAACGCAAGTGCACGATGCCGTGGCGCGCCGCGAGCGCCCGGTCGGCCGCAAGCGCGGCCACTGGCGCGGGCAGCGCGTGGGTCAGCAGGCTCGGGCCGTCGAGGCGGGCCGTTTGCGCCTGCCACCAGGCGTCGCCGGCCTCGCGCGGCTGCGCGGCCAGCCAGCCGACGAAGCGGCGGTAGCGCGGCGGCGCATCGGTCAATGCCGCCGCTGCGCCGCCGTAGATCGCCAATACCTCGGCCAACAACTGCGCGGCGCTCCAGCCGTCGAGCAGCACGTGATGGAAGGTCCAGACCACGTGATGACGGGTATCTCCGGTGCGCAGCAGCGTGACGCGCCAGAGCGGCGGCACGGCCAGATCGAAGCCGCGCGCGAGATCGTCGGCGCTGAAGCGGTCGAGGCGGTCGGCCAGCGCCGCGGACGAACCGCTTGCCTCGCCGCGCAGGTCCAGCGCCGCGAACGGCGTGGCCACGCTGCGCGCCACCCATTGGCGCGGCTGGTCGTCGAACGCCAGCACGCCGGTGCGCAACATCTCGTGACGCTGCGCGACCGCCGCCCAGGCCGCTTCGAAACGCGCGGGGTCGAGGCCGTCGGCATCGACGCGCAATTGATTCACATACGCATGCTGCTGCGCGCCGAGCAGGCTGTGGAACACGATGCCGGCCTGCATCGGCGCGAGCGGATACAGGTCGGCCAGCTCGGCCGCCGCCACCGGCAGCGCGTCGAGACGCGCCTGGTCGATGGCTGCGAGCGGCACGTCGGACGGTGTCAGCCCGGCCGCGCCGCTCGTGCAGTGCGCGAGCACGGCCAGCAGTTCGGCATGCAGGCTGGCGGCCAGCGCATCGAGCGCAGCCGCGTCGAAGCGGTCGCCGCCCGGATGGCGCAGCGCGATCGACAACGCGCCGTCGCGGATCTGCGCGGCGATGTCGAGCGCGTGGCTCGGAGCGTTGCCCGCGCCGACGGCCCGGCCGCCACGCTCGGCGGCGAGACGCCAGGCATCGCCGCCATCGCCAGCGCTCGTCAACGCACCATCGAACTGGCCCAGGTAGTTGAACAGCACGTCGGCCGCACCGACGGCAGCCAGCGCGGCGCGCGCCTCGGCGTCGCCCGCGTAGCGCAACATGCCGAAGCTGGCCCCGCCGTGCGGCAGGTTGCGGCGCGCTTCCTTGACGCGCTTGATCGCCGCGCCGATCTCGCCGGCCGGCGCGAGCGCCAGCGGATGAATGCTCGTGAACCAGCCGACCGTGCGGCTCAGGTCGGCCTCGCCCACCGGCGCGTCGCGGCCGTGGCCTTCCACGTCGATGCGCAACGCCTCGCGCCCCGCGAACGCGCACAGCGCGCGGCCCGTCGCCACCAGCAGCAGGTCGGCCAGTTGGGTGCGATAGGCGGCGCAGGCCGGCTGTTGCAGGCGGCGCGTGGTGTCGGCGTCGAGCGTGATGGAGGCGGTGTGCGGGACGGCGGGCGTGGCAGAAGCGCCAGTGCCGACTGCGGGCAACGCCGCATCGACCGCGCCGATCGCAATGGACGCCGTACGCGGGACGCCAGGAGCGGCAGGCACGCCGACCGCGCTTGCAGGCACCGCCGCATCGACTGCGCCGCCCGCAATGGACGCCGTACGCGGGACGTCAGGAGCGACCGGCACGCCGACCACGCTTGCAGGCACCGCCGCATCGACTGCGCCGCCCGCAATGGACGCCGTACGCGGGACGCCAGGAGCGACCGGCACGCCGACCGCGCTTGCAGGCAACGCCGCATCGACCGCGCCGATCGCGAGCCAGTCATCGAGGCTCGCCGCCACGTCGGCACGGCGGGCCGCGTCATGCACGCGCCGCGCGAAGCCGGGGTACGACAGCGTCGGCGCAGGCAGCGCCACCGGCTCGCCCGCACCGAGTTGACGGTACGCCCGATGCAGGTCGCCAAGCAGAATGCGCCACGACACGGTATCGACGGCCAGATGGTGGATCGCGATCGCGATGCGCCAGCTTCCGTCGCTGACGCCCAGCACGAGCGCGCGCAGCAGCGGGCCGTGTTCGATGTCGAGCGTGCTTTGGATCGCGTCGCAGGCGGCGTCGATGGCGTGCGGCGCGACGCCGGTTTGCGTCGCGACGAGCGGCGCGGCGTCGAGCCCGCCGATCCGCTGCCGCCATGCGTTCGCGGCGGCATCGTGCGCGAAGCGCAGACGCAGCGCCGGATGCGCCGCCGCCACGGCGTGCAAGGCCTGGTCGAGACGCGCCGCATCGGGCGCGGTGTCGAGATGCAGCAGCACCGATTGATTCCAGTGACTCCGGTTCGCCAGCGGCTGCGCGAGGAACCATGCCTGCACCGGCATCAGCGCGACCGGCGCGCCGTCGGCCATGGCGGCGGCTTCCTCGGCCTCGTCGGCAGCGGCGCGTTGCGCATCCGCGTCGCGGCCATCCACCGGCAGCGCGACGGCCGCGAGTTCGGCGATCGTCGCTTGCTCGAAGATTTGACGCGCGCTCAGCACGTAGCCGGCTTGCCGGGAGCGCGCGACGATCTGCAAGGCCAGGATCGAATCGCCGCCCAGTTCGAAGAAATCATCGCGCCGGCCGACGCGCGCGCCGCGCAGCAACGCGGACCAGATCGCGGCGAGTTCGGCTTCCGCGCCGTCTTGCGGCGCTTCGTAGTTCGCGGCGGTTTCCGTATCGGCTTCCGGCAGCGGCAGCGCGCGACGGTCCACCTTGCCGTTCGGGTTCAGCGGCAATGCCTCCAAAGCGAGGATGCGCCACGGCACCATGTAGTCGGGCAAGCGGGTGCCCAGTGCGGTACGCAAGGCGGCCGTATCGGGTTGGTCGCCCGTCACGTAAGCGACGAGACGGCCTTCGTGCGCGATGACGACCGCCTCGCGCACGGCTGCATCGGCGGTCAACGCCGATTCGATTTCACCAAGCTCGATGCGCAGGCCGCGGATCTTGACTTGATGGTCGATCCGGCCGAGATAGTCGATAGCGCCATCGGTACGCCAGCGCGCGAGATCACCCGTGCGATACAGGCGCGCGCCCGGAGCGTCCGCAAACGGATCGGGCACGAAGCGGTCAGCCGTCAAATCGGGACGGCCCAGATAACCGCGCGCAAGGCCCGCGCCACCGAGATACAACTCGCCAGGCACACCCGGCGGCACCGGATTCAACCGCGCATCGAGCACCCACGTTTGCGTGGCTGCAATCGGGCGGCCGATCGGCACCGGGCGGCCGGCTTCGTCGATGCAGGTCCATGCCGTGACGTCGATGGCCGCTTCGGTCGGGCCATACAGGTTGTGCAGCGCCACACCCGGAAGCACCGCCGCCGTACGCGCGCTCAGATCGGCAGGCAAGGCCTCGCCGCTGCAAACGATGCGCTTGAGCGTCACGCCGCACGACGCTGCCGCGTCGCTCGCCATGAACGCTTGCAACATCGACGGCACGAAATGCAGCGTCGTGACGCGATGCGCGACAATCGTCTGCGCGAGTTCCACCGGATCGCGATGTGCGCCCGGCGCCGCAATCGCCAAACGTGCGCCCACCATCAACGGCCAGAAGAATTCCCAGACGGAAACGTCGAAGCTGAACGGTGTTTTCTGCAACACCGTTTCGCCGCGTTGCAGGCCGTATTCGCGCTGCATCCAGATCAGGCGGTTCGACAAACCGTCGTGGCTGTTACCGACGCCCTTCGGTCGCCCGGTCGAGCCGGACGTGAAGATCACATAGGCCAGGTTCGTGCCGTGCAGCTTGACGTTCGGATTCGTGGCCGGAAGCGACGAACCCGCCGACAGATCGAGCGTTTCCAGATCGACGCGTTCGACTCCGTCACACACCGGCAGCGTCACATCGCGTTGCGCGAGCAACAAAGCGATGCCGCTGTCGTCGATCATCGCGGCAATCCGATCGGCCGGATAAGACGGATCGAGTGGCACATACGCCGCGCCGGCCTTCATGATCGCGTAGAGCGCGATCACCAGTTCCAGCGACCGCTCGGCCGAAACGCCAACGCGCGACTCCGCACCCACGCCGCGCGACCGCAGCCAATGCGCCAGACGATTCGCGCGATCATTCAGTTCTGCGTACGTCAGCGCGTCAGAACCAAAAACCAGCGCCTCATCATCGGGATACGCCGCCGCATGACGCTCGAACGCATGAAACACCGGCTCGATCTTGTCGTACTGCGTACGATTCCGGCTCCACGCATCGAGCGTCGCGCGCTCGGCCTCGCCGGTCAGCGCGATATCGGCGATCCGCACCGTCAACGGCCCTTGCGCGATGGCCTCGACGCAGCGCAGATAATGCGCGGCGAATCGCTCGATCGTCGCTGCATCGAACAACTCTCGCGCGTAGGTCCATTCAATCGCGATCGCCCCATCCACCGCTTCCTGCGTGTTGAGTATCAGCTCGAACTGCGCCATCGTGGTCGGCAGCGGATGCGGCTCGATATGCAGGCCCGGCAGCGTGTCGAGCATGCGCCAGTCGCGGCGCTGGTGATTGAACATCACCTGGAACAGCGGGCTATGGCTCAGGCTGCGCTCCGGACGCAGCGCTTCCACCAGCGCGTCGAACGGCAATTCCTGATGCGCCTGCGCGCCCACCGTCGCCTCGCGCAAGCGGCCGAGCAGATCGCCGAGCGTCTCGTTGCCGTCGAAGCTCGCGCGCATCACCTGCGTGTTGACGAAGAAGCCGATCAGGCTTTCCGTCTCGACGCGGTTGCGGTTCGCCACCGGCACGCCCACGCGAATGTCGTCCTGCCCCGTGTAACGATGCAGCAGCGCCTGGAACGCCGCCAGCAGCAGCACGAACGGCGTGACCGACTGCTGCTGCGCGCAGGCCCTGATTGCCTGCGACAGCGACGCGGGCAGGTCCAGCGCATGGCGCCCGGCCGTGTAGTCGCCGTGCGAATTGCGCAGGCCGTCCATCGGCAGCGCCAGCACCGGATGCGAATCGCCGAGCGTCGCCTTCCAGTAAGCCAGTTGCCGCTCGCGCTCGCCCACTTCTAGCCACTCGCGCTGCCATGCGGCGTAGTCGGCGTACTGGATCGGCAACGCGGCCAACTGCGCCGGCTCGCCAAGCACGCGCGCGCGGTAATGCGCGACCAGTTCGCCGAGCAGCACCTGCACCGACCAGCCATCGGACACGATGTGATGCATCGACACGGCCAGCAGATGCCGCCCCTCGCCTGCGTCCCGATACAGCGCCGCGCGCAGCAACGGGCCGGCCGACAGGTCGAACGGCTCGTCGGCCAGCGCGCGCGCGGCCGCTTCGAGCGCATCGCTCGCCACCGTTTCCTCGCGCCAGTCGATCGAGGCCGCCTCGTCGACGAAGGCCTCGACCTCGCCAGCTGCATTCGCAACGAAGCGCGTGCGCAGCACCGCATGACGCGCGACGATCGCCGCGAACGCCTCGCGCAGCGCCGCGCCATCCACCTCGCCCGTCAGCCACAGGCCGCCCGAGACGTGATACGCGCGGCTGTCCGGCGAAAGTTGCGCGAGCACCCATTGACGCCGCTGCGCGTACGACACCGGCACCGCGTGGGTCTCGTGGGTCTCGTGGGTCTCGCGCGAGCGCGGCAGGATCGGGAACTGCGCGACGCTCACGCCTTCCGCCTGCATCTTTTCCCAGAATAGACGGCGCTTGTCGGGCGTCAGGTCGATGAAGCGGGCGGCGATGCGGGCGGCCGTGGTCTTGTCCATGAATGCGTTCAAAGCGTGTCCATAAAGAGATCGAGGCTGTTCAGGGCGTCCGTGCCCTGCTGCGCGTCGCGGCCGCGTGCGATGGCCTCGGCCTGTGCGGCAAGCGTGCGCGCGTCGAACAACTCGGCAAGCGCCAGGCTCGCGCCGAGGTCCAGGCCGATCCGCGCGTTCAGGCGCACGACCAGCAGCGAATGGCCGCCCAGCTCGAAGAAATCGTCGTGCCGCCCGACCCGCGACACGCCGAGCAGCGCGGCCCAGATCGCGGCGAGTTCGGTTTCCACGCCGTCTTGCGGCGCTTCGTAGTTCGTCGTGCCCACCGTGTCGGCTTCCGGTATCGGCAGCGCGCGACGGTCTACCTTGCCGTTCGGGTTCAGCGGCAATGCCGCCAAAGCGAGGATGCGCCACGGCACCATGTAGTCGGGCAAGCGGGTGCCCAGTGCGGTACGCAAGGCGGCCGTATCGGGTTGGTCGCCCGTCACGTAAGCGACGAGACGGCCTTCGTGCGCGATGACGACCGCCTCGCGCACGGCGGCATCGGCGGTCAACGCCGATTCGATTTCACCAAGCTCGATGCGCAGGCCGCGGATCTTGACTTGATGGTCGATCCGACCGAGGTAATCGATAGCGCCATCGGTACGCCAGCGCGCGAGATCGCCCGTGCGATACAGGCGCGCGCCCGGAGCGTCCGCAAACGGATCGGGCACGAAGCGGTCAGCCGTCAAATCGGGACGACCCAGATAACCGCGTGCAAGGCCCGCGCCACCGAGATACAACTCGCCGGGCACACCGGGCGGCACCGGATTCAAGCGCGCATCGAGCACCCACGTTTGCGTGGCTGCAATCGGGCGGCCGATCGGCACCGGGCGGCCGGCTTCGTCGATGCAGGTCCACGCCGTGACGTCGATGGCCGCTTCGGTCGGGCCATACAGGTTGTGCAGCGCCACGCCAGGCAGCACTGCCGCCGTGCGCGTGCTCAAGTCGGCCGGCAAGGCTTCGCCGCTGCAAACGATGCGCTTGAGCGTCGCGCCGCAGGAAGCCGCCGCGTCGCTCGCCATGAACGCTTGCAGCATCGACGGCACGAAATGCAGCGTCGTGACGCGATGCGCAATGATCGTCTGCGCGAGTTCCGCCGGGTCGCGATGCGCGCCCGGCGCCGCAATCGCCAGACGTGCGCCCACCATCAACGGCCAGAAGAATTCCCAGACGGAAACGTCGAAGCTGAACGGTGTTTTCTGCAACACCGTTTCGCCGCGTTGCAGGCCGTATTCGCGCTGCATCCAGATCAGGCGGTTCGACAAACCGTCGTGGCTGTTACCGACGCCCTTCGGTCGCCCGGTCGAACCGGACGTGAAGATCACATAGGCCAGGTTCGTGCCGTGCAGCTTGACGTTCGGATTCGTGGCCGGAAGCGACGAACCCGCCAACAGATCCAGCGTTTCCAGATCGACGCGTTCGACTCCGTCACACACCGGCAGCGTCACATCACGTTGCGCGAGCAACAACGCAATGCCGCTGTCGTCGATCATCGCGGCAATCCGATCGGCCGGATAAGACGGATCGAGCGGCACATACGCCGCACCGGCTTTCATGATTGCGTAAAGCGCGATCACCAGTTCCAGCGACCGCTCGGCCGAAACGCCGACGCACGACTCCGCGCCCACGCCGCGCGACCGCAACCAATGCGCCAGACGATTCGCGCGATCATTCAGTTCTGCATAAGTCAGTGCGTCAGAACCAAAAACCAGCGCCTCATCATCGGGATACGCCGCCGCATGACGCTCGAACGCCTGAAACACCGGCTCGATCTCGTCGTACTGCGTACGATTGCGGCTCCACGCATCGAGCGTCGCGCGCTCGGCCTCGTCGGTCAGCGCGAGATCGGCCACACGCGTCGCGAAACCCGACACCACGGCCTCGACGCAGCGGCGGTAATGGGCGGCGAACCGCGCAATGGTCGCCTCGTCGAACAACTCCCGCGCATAGCTGAACTCGAAGCTCACCGCGCCGTCCGCTTCCTCGCGCGTATCGAGCATCAATTCGAACTGCGCGGCCGGTGCGGGCAACCGGCACGGCTCGATCGACAGGCCGGGCAAGCCGTCCAGCACGCGCCAGTCGCGTCGCTGATGATTGAACATCACCTGGAACAGCGGGCTGTGGCTCAGGCTGCGCTCGGGGCGCAACGCATCCACGAGCACGTCGAACGGCAGATCCTGGTGCGCTTGCGCGCCGGCCGTCGCATCGCGCAGGCTGCCGAGCAGATCGCCCAGCGTCTCGCCGCCGTCGAAGCGCGCACGCATCACCTGCGTATTGACGAAGAAGCCGATCAGGCCGGCCGTCTCGACGCGATGGCGGTTCGCCACCGGCACGCCGACGCGAATATCGTCCTGCCCCGTGTAACGGCGCAGCAGCGCCTGGAACGCGGCCAGCAACAGCATGAACGGCGTGGCGGAATGCTGCTGCGCACAGGCCTTGATCGCCTGAGACAGCGACGCCGGCAAGTTCAGCGCATAACGCCCGGCCGTGTAGCCGCCCTGTGCGTTGCGCACGCCGTCCATCGGCAGCGCCAGCACCGGATGCGAATCGCCGAGCGTCGCCTTCCAGTAGGCCAGTTGCCGCTCGCGCTCGCCGGCGGCCAGCCAGTCGCGCTGCCACACGGCGTAGTCGGCGTACTGGATCGGCAACGCGGCCAACTGCGCCGGCTCGCCGAGCACGCGCGCGCGGTAATGCGCCACCAGTTCTTCGAGCAGCACCTGAACGGACCAACCGTCCGACACGATGTGATGCATCGACACGGCCAGCAGATGCCGGCCCTCGCCCGCGTTCCGGTACAGCGCGGCGCGCAGCAGCGGGCCGGCCGACAGATCGAACGGTTCGTCGGCCAGCGCGCGCGCGGCGGTTTCGAGCACATCGTTCGCCACGGTTGCGTCGCGCCAGTCGATCGACACCGTGTCATCGACATGCGCCTCGACCTCGCCCGCCGCATTGGCGACGAAGCGCGTGCGCAGCACCGCATGGCGCGCGACGATCGCCGCAAACGCCTCGCGCAGCGCCGCGCCGTCCACCTCGCCCGTCAACCACAGGCCGCCCGACACGTGATAAGCACGGCTCGCCGGGGCGAGTTGCCAGAGGAACCACAAACGCTGCTGCGCAAACGAAGCGAGCGAGCGCGAACGCGCGGCGGCAGGCAGGCTCGGAATCGGCGACGACTCGGCCGATGCGTCCGCCACCGATGCCGAACCGGAAACCGGCGCGTCGGCCAGCTTCGCAGGCGCAGGCGCAACCGCCGCCTTCGCCGCCGATTTCTCGGCCAGTTCCGCCAGTGTCAGACGCTGGAACAACTGCTTCGGCGTGATCGTGATGCCGAGCTTGCGCGCCTTCGCGACGACCTTCAGCCCAAGCAGCGAATCGCCGCCCACTTCGAAGAAATTGCAATCGCGGCCGATGCGCGCCAGTTCGATGCCGATCACATCGGCCCAGATCGCCGCGATGGCCTGTTCGGTTTCGCCGCGCGGTGCGTCGGCGGCTTGGACTTCCGCTTCGGCCGACGAGCCTTCCGGAGATTCGCCCGAAGCCGGAGCGACTGACGTAACCGACTGCGCCAGCCAATCCCCGAGCCGCGCACGCAGCGCCGCCCGGTCGAGCTTGCCGTTCGCATTGAGCGGCAGCGCGTCGAGCGCGATCGACTCGGCCGGCACCATGTAATCGGGCAGCAGCCGCGCCGCCGCCTCGCGCAGCGCGGCGGCCTCCGGGCCGCCCGCGACGAACGCGGCCAGCCGCGTGCCGGCCGGCGTTTCATAGGCCAGCACGGCCGCGCCGCGCACGCCGTCGAGGGTCGTCAGCGCGCGCTCGACCTCGGCCGGCTCGACGCGGTAGCCGCGCACCTTGACCTGATCGTCGGCACGGCCGCGATAGTCGAGCAGGCCGTCCGGGCCGAGGCGCGCCAGGTCGCCCGTGCGGTACAGCCGCTCGCCGGCCAGGAACGGATCGGGCACGAAGCGTTCGGCCGTCAGCCCCGCGCGGCCGTGATAGCCGCGCGCCACGCCGGGGCCGCCGACGTAGAGTTCGCCGTCCTCGCCGTCGGCCACCGGGTTCATGGCCGCATCGAGCAGATGCAGGCGCATGCCGGGCAGCGCGCGGCCGAGCGGCAGGTCGCGATCGGCGAGCGCACCGGCCGGCCAGGCGTGCATGGCGACGCCGACGGTGGTTTCGGTCGGGCCGTAGTGATTGAACACGCGGCAGTGCGGCGCAAGCGCGGCGACGCGCGCCAGCAGCGCGGCCGGGGTGCGCTCGCCGCCGACGATCAGCGCGTCGGCCGGCAGCACCTGCGCCGCTTGCGCGGCGGACAGCAACGCGGCCAGATGGCTCGGCACGATCTTCAGGACCCCGACGCGATGCGCGGCCATGTAGGCGGCGAACGCATCGGGCTGGAACACCAGATCGGGCGCGATCAGATGCAGCGTGCGGCCCGAGGCCAGCGCGCCGAACAGCGTCGTGTGGCCGAGGTCGGCCGCAGGCGTGGACACCATCGCGAACGACGATGCCGGCTGTGCATCGAGCGTGGCGAGCATGCCGGCCACGTAGTTGCCGAGCGCGCGGTGCGTGATCACCACGCCCTTCGGCTCGCCGGTCGAACCCGACGTGTAGATCATGTAGGCCGCGCGATCGGCTTGATGTTGATGCGTACGCGGCAGGCTCGCAGTGGCGACGGTAGCGGGCGGCACGGCCTCGTAACGCAACGCCATCGGCACGGCGGCAGCCAGTGCAAGGCCGTCCGGCAAGGCCACCGCATGCAGCAGCAATGCCGCGCCGCTGTCGGCCAGTTGCGCCGACAGGCGCGCGGCCGGCGCGCGCGGGTCGAGCGGCAGCCAGGTCGCGCCGGCCTTCAGCACGGCCAGCATGGCCAGCACATGCTCGACCGAACGCTCGGCCAGCACGGCGACGCGCGCCTCGGGGGCGATCCCCTGCGCGACGAGCCGTGCAGCCAGCGCATCGGCGGCCGCGTCGAGCGCGGCGTAGCTCACCCGCCGCTCGCCATCGGCCAGCGCGATCTGCGCGCCATCGCGCGCCACGCTCGCCGTCCATCGTGCGAGAAACCCGCCGTCGGCAGCGGCATCGGCCTGCGCCGCTGCCTCGGCCAGCACGCCGGCCAGCGGCGCGTCCGGTTCGGCCGCGAGCTTCGCCGCGAACGCCGTGAAGCACGCGCTCAGGCGAGCCACGGCGGCGGCGTCGAACACCGCGTCGTCATAGGCCAGCAGGCAGTCGATCGCATCGCCGCGATCGGTGAAATCAAGCGCGAGATCGAAGTGCGGCGTGTCGTTGAGCAGCACGCGCAGTTCCGCGCCGAGCGGTGCGAAACCGTGCGTGTCGAACGGCCGCTGCTCGGTCAGCTTGACCTGGAACAGCGCTTCGTCGCCGGTAACGCGGTTCGGCAGCAGCGCACTCATCAACCGGTCGAACGGCACGTCCTGATGTTCGTGCGCGGCCAGCACCGTCTCGCGCGCGCCATCGACCAGCGCCGCGAAGCCGCGCGCCGGGTCGATTCGCGTGCGCAGCACCTGCACGTTGATGAAATAGCCGATCAGCGCATGCGCTTCGGGGCGCGCGCGGCGCGACACCGGCGCGCCGACGCGGATGTCGTCGCGGCCGCTGGCCTCGTGCAGCACCGCGTTCAGCACGGCCAGCATCGCCATGAACGGCGTGGCATGACGCTCGGCCGCGAGACGCCGCAGCGCCGCCGCCGTCTCGCGCGGCAGCGTAAACGTCACGCCGCGCTGGGCGCCAGGCGTTGCACGCTCGCGCGGGAACAGCCGCGCGGCGGCGGCCGGATCGCCGTCGGCGGCGAGTTGCCTGCGCCAGTAATCGAGTTGACGCGCGATCGCGTCGTCGCCGAGCGCGGCGCGCTCCCAGGCGATGTAATCGGTGTATTGCCAGGCCGGGGCAAGCGTCGGCGCCGCCCCGCCCGTGCGCGCCGCATAGGCACGCGCCAATGCATCGAGCAGCACGTTGACGGACCAGCCGTCGGCCACGATGTGATGCAGCGCGATCAGCAAGCGATGCGAATCGTCAGCGGTGCGAACCAGATGCGCGCGCAGCAGCGGCCCGGTTTCGAGATCGAACGGCGCCTGCGCGACCTCGCGCGTCAGGCGTTCGAACGCGGCGGCCTGCGCGCCGGCGTCGAGCGTATCGAGCGCGGTCAGCGGCAGCGCGTGCGCGCGCTGTGCATCGACGATCTGCAACGCCTCGCCCTCGTCGCCCAGTTCGAAGCGCGCGCGCAGCACGTCGTGCGCGGCCACCACGTCGTCGAGCGCGCGTTGCAGCGCGGTGGCGTCGAGCACGCCGTCGAGGCGCAATTCACCGCTCATGTTGTAGGCCGCGCTCGACGGCTCGTGCAGCCAGGTTAGCCACAGGCTGCGCTGCGCGTCGGACGCCACGGCCACGCGGCGCGCGGCGGCGTCGAGCGGAGCGAACGAGGCCAGTGCCGCCAGCGATTGTGCGCCGCCGGCCGCGAGACGCTCGTCGATACGCGCGGCCGCTGCCCGCAGCGTCGGCGCGGTGAACACGTCGCGCGCCGAATAGTCGATCGCCCAGCGCGCCTGCACGGCCGCCGCGACCTGCACGGCGGCCAGCGAATTGCCGCCGAACGCGAAGAAGCTCGCGGCCGGATCGGGAGAAGCGGGCAGCGACGGCAGCGCCTCGCGCCACAACGCGGCCAGTTCCCGCTCCAGCTCGGAGCAGGCCGCGCCGCCTTCGGCCGCAGCCGGCCCATCGGAATCATCCCGCTGCCCGTGCACGAGATACGCATAGGCATCGAGCGAACGCGCCTGCCAGCCACGCACGCACGCGGCGCGCTGCACCTTGCCGCTCGACGTCTTCGGCAGGCCGCCCGGATTGAGCAGCACCACCACGGCGGCCGGCTCGCCGCAGGCTTGCGCCACGGCCTCGGTCAGCGCGGCGGCGATCGCTTCGGGCGCGGCCAGCTTCTGCATGTTGCGCGACACTTCAGCCGCGACGCCAATGCCTTCCTGGCCGTTCACCTCGACCGCGAACGCCGCCACGCGGCCACGACGCACCAGTTCCACGTCGCGCTCGATCGCGAGTTCGAGATCCTGCGGATACAGGTTGCGGCCACGCACGATCAGCAGATCCTTGATGCGCCCGGCCACGAACAGTTCGCCGTCGTGCACGAAACCGAGATCGCCGGTGCGCAGCCAGGTCGCGCCGTCGCGCTCGACGAACGAGGCGGCCGTCGCGTCGGCGCGCCGCCAGTAGCCGGCCGCCACGCTCGGCCCGTGCACCAGGATCTCGCCGATGCCGCCGTCGTCCAGCACCGCGCCGCTGGCGCGATCGACAATGGCGATCGTGTGATGGCTCGGAGCCCGGCCGCACGACACGAGTGCAACACCGGCCGCATCGGCCACCGCGCGCCCGCGTTCGAGCGCCTCGGCATCGAAGCCCGGCGCGCGCGCACCACGCCCGCGCCCGACGCCGCTGACGTACAGCGTCGCCTCGGCCAGCCCGTAGCACGGAAACAGCGCGTCGGCGTCGAACCGTTGCGGCGCGAAGCGCTCGACGAACGCATCGAGCGTGGCCTTGCGCACCGGCTCGGAACCGGAGAACGCGAGCCGCCAGCTCGACAGATCGAGCGCGGCGCGCGCCTCGTCGCCCACGCGGTCGGCGCACAGCCGATACGAGAAATCGGGGCCGCCGGAGATCGTGCCGCGATGGCGCGCGATCGCCTCCAGCCAGCGCACCGGCCGTTCCAGGAAGAACTGCGGCGACATCAGCACCAGCGCAATCCCGCTGTAGACCGGCTGCGACAGCGTGCCGATCAGGCCCATGTCGTGATAAAGCGGCAGCCAACTGACGAACACGTCCTCGGCCGTCACGCCGAGCCCTTCGCAGATGGCCACTTCGTTGGCCCACAGGCTGCCGTGCGTGACCATCACGCCCTTCGGCGTGGAGGTCGAGCCGGACGTGTACTGCAGGAACGCGATGTCGGACGGGGCGGCGCGATGCGGCGCGAAGCCGGCCGGATCCACTGCGCCGTGATCGAGCGCATCCATCTCGATGCACGCGGCGTTCGGGGCGATCTGCGCGAACGCGTCGCCGAGCTTGGCCGACAGCGCGGCGGTGGTCACCACGAACGCCGCATCGGCATCGGCGGCGATCGCGGCGAGCCGCGCCAGATGTTGCCCGCGCAACGATTCGGGCGGATAGACAGGCACCGCGATCGCGCCCGCGTAGAGGCAGCCGAAGAACGCGGCCACGTAGTCGATGCCGCTGTCCATCGCGAGCAGCACGCGCGCAGCCTGGCCGCCCGCGCCGCGCTCGCGCAGCAGGACGGCCAGCGCCGTGGCGCGCCGGTCGAGCGCCGCGTAGTCGTAGCGCGTGTCGCCTTGCGCATCGACCGTCACCAGCGCGGTGTCCGCGGCTCGCTGCGCCGCCAGCGCGCGCAACCGTTCGATCATGTTCTCTGCCATTTCCCTACCTCGCCCTGCTGTCTTTCTCCGCCGCATCGCGGGCGGCGTTTCCGGGCGCCGTGGCGCCCGGCCCTCGTGATCGCTTCGGCACCGCGCTGCGTCAGTCCTCGCCGTACTCGTGGCGATCGCGCTTGAGCGGCGGCACCGCGTGCGGCTCCTTGCCGTGCCACGACGCCGGATGCGGCGCATACGGGTTCTCGGTCGAGACGATCCGGTGCTGCTGCCAATGGCGCGCGCCGGCCGAATCGGCGGCGGCCGGCTTCGACTGCACCACCACCGGCTCGACATGACGCTTCGGCGCGTAGTCGCCGGCGTTCAGCACGTCGCGCGGCTCGGCCCCGAACGCGGCCTGGGCCGCTTCGGCGTTCTGTTTCTGGCGTTTCAGGAACGGGCAGCGGTCGTCGGCGGCCACGTTGGCGTCGTCGAGGAAGTACTGCTTCCATTCGAGGTTGCCCGGGTCGCCGTAGAAGCCGAGATCCGGGTGGGCCGGGATTTCGTCCCAGGTTTCGAGGCGCTTGCGCACCTGGTTGCGCGCCTCGCGGCCGATCACCTTGTTGGTGATGGTGTCGACGAACACGCTGCGCGGCTGGAACAGCAGCACCATGCCGGGGCCGAGGTTGCGGCTGTGGCGCGTGCGGAACGACGGGCACGCGCACACCACGAAGCACTCCACGCCCGCGAACGAGAATTCCCAGTCGCCATCGGACGGCGGCGGTTGCTGGTCGGCCTTCGGATCGGGATCGACGTCGTGCAGATGCTGGAGAATCTGCCAGAAATGCTTGTGATAGTCGTCGTGCGAGAGCGGCGCGGCGTCCGGTTCGAAGAACACCGCAATATTGTTCTTGCGATACTCGGGGCGTAGCGCGAGTTCGGCGAAGGTCTGCATGGTGGCCGGCAGGTCGGCGATGTTCTTGCCGTTCACGAACGAATAGAACATCTCGCCGCGCTTCTCGGCGATGGTGCCGAAGAAGCACGGATACTCGGGGTGCATCACGCTCTCGCGCAGCGTCGCGTACGACGCGTCGAGCCACGCGGGCGGGTTCGCGGCGGCGCCGAGCGCACGGCCGTTGATGATGCGGCTCTTCCAGTCGCCCGGATCAAAGCCTTCGCCGGGCGCCGCATCGGCTTGCGCCAACAGGTTGACCTTTTCCTCGGTTGAACTCATTTCATATCCTTGTTCGTCGCCAGCGCGGGCGAGCGTGCCGGGCCGCGCGGAATGCGCGGCCCACCAGTCAAAGCAGGTTCCTGCCGGCGGAACTCAGGCGGATGCGCCCGCGTTCGCCTTCGCCTCGAGTTCGGCGACCAGCGCCTGAACCCAGTCGTCCGGAATGATCGGCTGGTGATACGTGCACTCGCCCGACAGCACGGTCGAACCGTGCAGGCGGCCGTCGGGAATCAGCACCTTGTCGCCCACGTTCATCTTCAACTGCATGCCCACATTGCCCCAGAACAGCATCTGGCCTTCCTCGATGGTCACGAGGCGGTGATCGTTGTGGACGTGCGTGGTCGAGCACATCTCGAACGGCTCGACGAAGGTTTCGCGGTCGATACCCGGGCATTCGACGTCGATGCGGTCGCTGATTCGGTGTGCGAACTTGATGTAATGGCGGATCGACGACAGCCACAGCAACTGCTCGCCCAGATCCCAGCGCGCGCGCTCGCACAGGCGCTCGGCCGCGGCCACGCCCTGCACCGCTTGCGCATAGGCCGGCTGGCCGTATTGGCCGGCAATCGTTTGCAGCGCTTCCTGGAAGCGCGCCACCAGTGCATCGGTGCGGCGCTCGAATTCGCCCGGCTCGCGGCCGGCCGGCGCCAGATGCGCGCAGGCGCGCTCCAGCGCAGCGCCGAACGCCAGCCATTCGGCTTCGGCCGCGTAGGCCGCGCCCACCAGGCCGAACGCGCGATCCGGGCGGCGTCCCAGCGCGTACAGCAAGTTGGCCTTGGCGGTGCTGGTCGGCAGATAGAACTGCCAGTACGCATGCTGCTGGCGCGTCACGCCCACCGAGGCGGCGATCTTTTCGAGCAGCGCATCCGATGGCAGGTCGCCGTGCAGTTGCGGGCGCAACGCCTCGGGCAGCATGTCGAGGAAGCCGCTCGCCGTGGCGCGAGCCAGCGCGCGGCGCTTCGACGGCGCGAGCGCCCAGCGCTGCACGGTGATGAAGCGCAGGCCTTCCTGCAGATAATCGTTGCGCATCAGGCGGGCGAACGATTCGGTCCAGAACGCCGTTTCCTCGTCGATCAGGCGCTTCAGGCGCGCGGCAGCAGCAGCCGGCTCGGCCTCGACGGCCTGATCCTGCGACAGGTATTCGAACGCGTACGCTTCGAGGAACGGGGCGATCTGCGCGCCGAACACCTGCACGTCGTCGCCATAGAAGCCGCTGAAGTGCTGCCATTCGTCGATGTCGGCGCTGCGCGGCAGGCGCGCCACGCCCAGCTCGTAGATCGACAGCAGCGTGCGGCCCGAGGCCAGCGCCGGCAGGCGGCTCACGTTGTGCTGGCGCACCGGCTTCTGGAACTTCAGGAATTCGAAATCTTCCGGACGCAGCGGGCGGCGGTGGAAATCGTCTTCCAGCAGCAGCTCGCTGACATGCGCGCTGCGGAATGCGTGCGCGGCTGAGAACTGCTTGATCAGTTCAACGTAGCGTTCGCTCTGGCCGGCGAACGGCGAGAAATCAAATAGCAAAGGCATGGCTTGCGACATGGCGAAGGTTCCTGTGAAGAGTTCTCGGAAGCACGCGGCCCGGCTGCGAGGCCGGAGCGTGCGAGAAAAGGCCGGCAGCACCGGCTCGGAGCGTCGCGTACGGCGACGCGGCGCCGGTGCAAACGCGCAGGCAGCGCGACGGCGATGCCCGCGGCGCGCTGAAATCGGACACCCGGCACGGAACGGCCAGGCAGGTGGGACGGACGGCATTCGACATCGTCATGCTTACGTCAGCGACATTCATCGTTCCCTCCATGACGCGTTCGCGGCGGCGCCCAGGCATCGGAGCGCGACCACGCGAGTCAGCTGCACAACGCGGCTTCGGCCCGAAGCGAGTCGTACGCGGGTAATTTATATAAATACAATGCAAATCGGAATGATTCGCATTAATTGTTTCAGTTTCACGACCACACCGTGACCGCCGCTGTCACACATGTCCTCTGCTCCGGCATGCGTTCCCGGCCGGAGCCGGGTATCGAGCCGGGGCACGCGGAACGCCCCGGTTCGTCAGGTGCGGCGGGACCGGCCCGCCGCGGGGTTCGTCAGAAATCCGAACGAACCGTCAGCATCACGTTGCGGGTATCGCCGAACACGCTGTAGAAATTGCCCGGCGGACGCAGGTAGTACTGGCGATTGAAGATGTTGTTCAACGCGAGCGACGCTTCGAGGTGCTTGTTGAAGCGATAGCCGACCTGCGCATTGAAGACCGTGTAGCCGCCCTGCACCACGCCGCGCGTAGTCTGCGTCTGCGCGAGCATGCCGCCGCCGACCGAGAAGCCGCGCAGCGTGCCGGCCGTGAACGAGTACTTGGTCCACAGCTTGAACAGGTGCTTCGGATCGGTGCCTTCCGACAGGTCGGCCGCCGCGTTCTCGTAGCTCGCATTCAGGTACGTGTAGCCCGCGTAGATGTTCCAGTTCTCGATCGGCTGGCCCGTCACCTCGAACTCGAAGCCCTGGTCGCGCACCTTGCCGGCCGGGATCGAGAACGTCGGGTGCACCGGGTCGAGCACCGCGCGGTTGTTGTCCTGGATTCGGAACAACGCGGCGGTGGTCGACAGGCGGCCGCCGAGGAAGCTGTTCTTCACGCCGATTTCATACTGATCGCCGGTACGCGGCGGCACCACGCTGCCGCCGAATTCGGTCGCGGTTTGCGCGGCCAGGAACTTCGAGTAGCTCGCGTAGACGGTGGTCGACGGCGTGATGTCCCACACCAGGCCCACCGACGGCAGGAAACGGTGATCGAGGTTGACGTTGGTCTTCCAGTCGGCCACGGTCGGCAGGATCGACTGCGAGCGCTGTTCGAAGAACGCCTCGCGCGCGCCCAGCACCAGCGTGACCGGGTCGAGCAGCTTGACGCGCGCCTGCGTGTAGAAGCCGTACTGAACCTGGCGCGTGTTGGTGCCGAACGTGAACGGCACGTTGACCTTGCCGATCACGTTCGGGTCGTACAGGCTGAACGTGCCGAGCGGGCCGGGGCCGACCAGCGATTTGTTGCCGCTGTACGCGGTTTCCGACATCACCGAGTAGTTCGCACCGACCGTCAGCGTGTGGGTCCGGCCGAACGCCTCGATCGGGCCGGTCACGTTGGTGTCGGCGCCGAACCAGTCATAGGTGTTCTGCTGGCGGCGCTCGGTGTAGCGCGCGATGCCGGGGGCCAGGGCGCCCGGGCCGCTGTCGGCCTCGTCCGCCTTGGTGAATTCGTGACGATAGAACAGCGTCGTCTGCGATTTCCAGCCATTCGCGAAGCTGTGCACCAGGTTGCCGTTCACTTCCTGCAGCGAGGTGTAGCCGTAGTTCCAGTCCGGCGCGAAGTTCTGCGAGTACGAGCTCGGCACGCGGCCCGACGGCGCGGTGGCGGTCGCGCTGCGGAACAGGCCCGATGCGCCGTAATCGAAGCCGGTGTTGGTGTTGACCTGGTAGCCGGCCGACAGCGACAGCGTGGTGCGCGGGGTGATGTCCCAGTCGATCGCGCCGTAGGCGGTCACTTCCTTCTTGCGCGCGCGGTCGATCGAGCCGTGCATGTCGCTGCCGATCAGCACGGCGCGGCCGCGCACGGTGCCTTCCTTGTTCAGCGCGCCGGTCACGTCGATCATCTGGCGGGCGCCGCCGAACGAGCTGATCTGGGTTTCGGTGCTGAGGTGGAATTCCTTCTGCGGGCGCTTGCGCACCAGGTTCACGGTGCCGCCCGGCTCGCCGTTGCCGTCGAGCACGCCGTTCGGACCACGAATCAATTCGACGCGGTCGTAAATGCCCAGGTCGAACTGCTGCAGATATTCAAGACCACCGACGATCGACACGCCGTCGAATTCGATGCCGAGCTGCGTGCCGCGCGCGTGGTAGTAGGCCGTGCCGTCGCCGTATTCGATCGCGCTCACGCCCGTCATGTTGCGCAGCGCGTCCTGGATCGTCGTCATGTTCTGATCGTTCATCCGTTCGCGCGTCAGCACCGACACCGAGGCGGGAATCTCCTTGACCGGCGTGGCCGAACGGCTGCCGACGGTGGCCGCGCGGGTCGCGTACGAGCCGCTGTCCTCGGTCGTCGCATCGGGCGCGGCCTTCACGTGCACGGTCGGCAGCGCGGCGGACGCTGCCTGCGGTGCGGAAGCGGCCGCCTGCGCGTGCGCCGCGCCAGCCCATGCCGCGCATAGCGCGATCGCGACCGGCGTCAACCGGATCACCCCTGCCTGTCGATACGAAACGCGCTTCCCGCGCCGCCAGCCGTCCATCGAGATTCCCATTTGTTGACTACGCTCCATGTGTGGTGTCCGTCCGCCGTGGTTCGATCTGACGACTCGGCGGCCGTTTGTAAGCGTCACCGGATGCGGTCGACATGACGCTCGCGACATGCCGAATTACTGGTGATCGCACCCCGGCGTTGCACACCTCCCCGCGCCAGAATGCGAGTCGGAATATTACCGATAACGATTCTCATTTGCAATTCATTTGCGCACTGTTCCGATTCATGCGTCGTATTCATGGGAACCGGTGCAACGGGATGGGCAATCGCGTGTCGATCAAGGCTGTCCCTAAGCTTTCGAAAGCGGCGCGAAGGCGTCGAAACAGGTGCTTGCGCAGCACGAATGTGGCGTGCCGATGACAGCCGTTCGCAATTGCATCGCATGACGAAGCAATTGAAAAAATCGCCTGACCGTCAGGATGCCGAAGCAGTGGAAATGCGCGGAGAAATCGATACGAAAAGAACCGTCGAGGCGGCGCCGGCGGCCGCCTCGACGGCCCGCCAGCGCCCTGCCCGCCTCAGGTCGAGGTGACGGTCTTGCGCAGCATCAGCGCGATCAGGTAAGGCCCGCCGATCAGCGTGGCGACCAGGCCCGAGGCCACCTCCTCCGGGAACACCAGTTGCCGGCCGAGCCACTCGGCGAACGTCATCAGCAACGCGCCGATCATCGCCGCAACCAGGATTTGCGAGGCGGGCCGCCGCGCGCCGGAGAAGCGCGCGATATGCGGCGCGATCAGGCCGACGAACGACAGCGGGCCGACCAGCAGCGTCGAGGCGGCCGTCAGCACCGACGCCAGCAGCAACACCGCGAACCGCGCACGCCCTACCGGCACGCCGAGGCCGCCGGCCACGCCCGCGCCGAGCCCGAGCATCTCGATCCAGCGGCTCAACAGCGGCGCGAGGGCCAGGCCGAGCAGCGCGATCACGGCCGCCGCGTAGGCGATCGGCGGCTGCACGTAATAGGTCGAGCCGACGATGAAGTTCAGCAGCAGCCCGACCCGCGCGTCGCCGCTCGACATCATCGCGCCGACCACCGCCTGCAACAGCGCGCTGATCGCCACGCCGATCAGCAGCAGCCGCTCGGGCGCGAACGCCACCCGCGAGCCGAGCCACATCAGCACGGTGAGCGTCACCACCACGCCCGCCAGGCAACTGAGGAACAGCACGCCCGGCCCCGGCGCGACGCCCGCGAACAAGGCCACCACGATGCCGAGCATGCCGCCCGCGCTGACGCCGAGCAGGTCGGGGCTGGCCATCGGGTTCGCGGTGATGCGCTGGATCAGCGTGCCGCCGATCGCCAGCAGCACGCCGGCCGCGGCGGCGGCCACCGTGTGCGGCAGGCGCCAGAACATGATGGCGCGGATCTGCGCGAGATCGCCGAAGCGCCAGCCGTGCAGCGTGCGCGTCACGCAGAAGCTCAACGCGATCACGGCCAGCAGCGCCAGCAGCGCCACCGGCAGCCGGCGCGACAGGCGGCCCGGCAGCGCGGCGGCCACCCCGGCCGCGTGCAAGTCCGGCTGGGCGCGCAGGCGCGGCAGCAACAGCAGCAGCAACGGCACCCCCACCAGCGAGGTGACGGTGCCGGTGGGCAGCAGATGCGCCGAGAACAGCTCGGCCGACGACACCACCCGCACCAGTTCGTCGGTCAGCCACAGCAGCGCGGCGCCGAGCAGCGGCGCCCAGATCAGCCGCTGGCCGAGGCGGCGCGCGCCGGCCAGCCGCGCCAGCGTGGGCGCGGCCAGGCCGACGAAGCCGATCACCCCGACCGTCGACACCACGGCGGCGGTCAGCACCACGGCCACCATCAGCGCCACCACGCGCGTGCGATGCAGGCCCACGCCGAGGCTGCGCACGGTCGAATCGCCGGCATCGAACACGCCGAGCGGCCGGCGCAGCAGCACCGTGACGATCGCGCAGCCGAGCACCGCCAGCCCGAGCATGCGGCTGTCGTGCCAGCCTGTCTGGTCGAGCGCCCCGCCGCCCCAGATCATCAGGCCGCGCAGCAGTTCGAAATGCGCCATCGACAGCGCCAGGCTGATCGCGCCGCAATACAGGTTGACGATCATGCCCGACAGCACCACCGCGAGCGGCGCCATCCGCTGCCGCGCCGACAGCGCGAACACCACCAGGATCGCGAGCGTGCCGCCGGCCAGCGCCACCAGCGGCCGGCCGAGCACCAGCCACGACGGCGCCCACAGGTCCGCCACGATCAGCGCGAGATAGGCGCCGGGGAACACGCCGAGCGTCATCGGCTCGGCCAGCGGGTTGCGCAGCACCTGCTGCGCGAGCGTGCCGGCCAAGGCCAGCCCGCCGCCGCACAGCAGGCACATCGCGATGCGCGGCAGCATGCTGTCGCGCACCAGGATCTCGCGCAGGTTGTCGCGGTCGGGCGCGAACAGCGCCTGCCAGAACGACGCGCCGTCGAGTTCGGCGCGAATGCCGTGCACGGCAAGCACCAGGGATACCGCGACCAGCAGCCCGATCACCCACCAACGGGCATCGCGCGACGCGTCCTGACGCGGCAAGGCCATGAGATTACGCAACACCGCCGCCTCCTGCGTCGATCGTCGTCAGGGCTGCATCGACGGCATGCGCGAAGCGCTGCATCGATACCAGCCCGCCATAAGGGGCGATCACGGGCAAGGCCGCGACGCGCCGTTCGCGCACCGCCGGCAGCGCCTGCCAGATCGCATTGCCGGCCAGACCTTCGCGCTGCCCCGGCTTGAGCCCGCCCACCAGCAGCACGCTCGCGTCGGGCACCGAGGCCAGCCGCTGCAGCGGCACCAGCGAATAGCCGGTCTGGGTCGGCCACACCGGGCCGCCGTCGCGCGGATGCGCGGCGTTGCGCACGCCGAGCGTCGCCAGCATCTCGTCGAACAGGCTGCCGCGCCCGTACACACGCAGGTGCCGGTCGTCCGCCAGATCGGCGACGACCAGCGGATGCCGGCGCAACGCCGGCCGCGCGGCCAGTTGCGCGTGCACCGATTCGGCGGTGCGCGCGGCCTCGTCGATCAGCGCCTGCGCTTGCGGCGCGCGGCCCACGCGGGCGGCAAGCTTGCCGGTTTCGTCGCAGAGGTCGTGGTAAGGCTGCGCGCTCGTCATGTACTGGCTCAGTACGATGGTCGGCGCGATCCGTTGCAGCGTGCGGATCGCCGGCGCGTGGCCCGGCGTGATCACCAGCAGGTCGGGCTTCAGCGCGAGCAGCACCTCGAAGTTCGGCTGGTACAGCAGGCCGATGTCGGCCACGCCCTGCGGCAGCGGCGGCTCGACGATCGCATTGCGATACCAGTCGGGCAGGCTGACGCCGATCGGCGTCACGCCGAGCGCGAGCAGCGTTTCGGTCAGCTCCCAGTTCATCGTGGCAACGCGGGTGGGCACGGCGGCCGGGGTGTCGGATGAAGCGGCGGACGCGCCGGCTGACGAAGCGCTCGCAGCCGCCCGCGCCGCGCCGGACCACGCCAACGCGCCGGCCAGCCCGAGCGCGCCGCCGCGCGCCAGCCAGCGGCGGCGGGATTCGTGCAACGGCCGGCTCATCGCGGGTATCCGATGCGGTGGCCGGCCACGGGATCGACCATCACGCCCATCGGCACGCCGTAGATGGCGGCCAGGCTGTCTTCGCGCATGATCTCGTCGGGACCGGCCTGCATCAACACGCGGCCGCCGCGCAGCGAAACGAGCTGGCTGCAGAAGCGCGTGGCCATGTTGACGTCGTGCAGCACCACCACGGCGGTCATGCCGCGCGCGTCGCACAACGTGCGGATCAGTTGCAGCACTTCGAGCTGGTGGCCGATGTCGAGCGCCGAGGTGGGCTCGTCGAGCAGCACGCAGCGGCTGTCCTGCGCGATCAGCATGGCCAGCCAGACGCGCTGGCGCTCGCCGCCCGACAGGCTGTCCACCGGGCGATCCGCGTAATGGGCGACATCGGTCGACACCATCGCGTTCTCGACATGCTCGTGATCCTCGCGCGAGAAGCGGCCGAGCGCGCCGTGCCACGGGTAGCGGCCCAGCGCGACCAGTTCGCGCACCAGCAGGCCGTCGGTTTGCGGCGTGTATTGCGGCAGGTGCGCGACCTGCTGCGCGAAGCGGCGATGCGCCCAGCTGTCGAGCGGCGCGCCGCCGAACTCGATGCGGCCGCGCGTCGGCGCATGCAGGCGCGCCAGCAGGCGCATCAGCGAAGTCTTGCCCGAGCCGTTGTGGCCGATCAGGCCGACCACCTGGCCGGCGGGGATGTCGAGCGTAATGTCCTGCAACAGCGTCTTGTCGCCGATCGCGAAATCGACGCCGGACAGGCGGTAGAGCGGCGTAGCGCCGGCGGGTGTGGTCACGGCTTCAGTTCCATCGTCAGCATCGTGTTGCGGGGAGACGGCGGGCCAGGCCCGCCGGGGCGTCATTATCCGTTAGTTCCGGCGCCGGGCGCAGCAGCGCGGCCGGCATCCTGCCCGTGCGCGGCGGACAGCGCACGCAGGCGGCGCGCCACCTCGTCGTGCACGGCCGGATGCAGCACGATGCCGGTGTGCGTGGCCTCGGCCTCGATCACCGTGGTGACCGCGCTCGTATAGGACGACCAGTCGCGCTCGCGGCCGGTGGCCGTGTCGCGCGCGGCGTGCCAGTACGTGAGCGGCACGTCGATGCGCGGCAGCGCGTGCGCGACGCGCAGCCGGTAATGCAGCGCGTCGATTTCGGCCGCGCGCGCGAACAGCGGACGCAGCGCCGCGCCATCGGGCTGCGCGTCGAGCCAGCCCGGCAGCAGCGCGAGCGCATCGGCGCCGGCCACCTCGGCCTCGGCCGACGGCTCGCCCGCCTCGTTCGGGCCATGCGCGGCGGTCGAGACCGCCGTATCGAGCAGACCGAGGAAATCCACCGCGTGACCGAGCGCGCGCAGGCGGGCCGCCACCGCGAACGCGATGCGCCCGCCGAACGACCAGCCGAGCAAGCGGTACGGGCCGGCCGGCTGCATGGCGACGATCTCGCGCGTGCAGGCAGCGGCCAGCGCCTCGAAGCTGTCGGCCCAGTCGGACGGCTGCGAGGCCGGGAACGCGAAGCCCGGCGCGCGCAACGCCACCACCGAGGCCACGCCTTGCAGCGCGGCGGCGAGGTAGCGGTATTCGCCGGTCAGGCCGAAGCCCGGGTAGCAGCAGAACAGCGTGACGGGCGCACGGGCCGCGTTGAGCGGTTGCCGCAGCGGATCGGCGGCCGGCATCAGGCGCGCCTCGGTGTAGAAGCGCTCGCGCCATAACGCGAACGCGGCGTCGGCGGCCGGGTTCGCGGTGGCGACCGGCGCGGGCGTGGCACCGCCGGGCAGGCCGCCGAAGCGAGCCGGTACGTCGGCCACGTTCGTTGCGTTCGTTGCGTTTGCTGCGTTCGATTTTTCCGGCGCGGACGCGGCGGCTTGCGCCAGCGCACGCACCTGCGTATCGAACACGGCGACCAGCCGGGCGAGCCTCACCTCGTCGACCGAGCCCGCCGCCGCGCTCCAGTCGACCTTGAGGCAGCCGTCCGCGATCAGGCCGTTCAGGTCGAGCCAATGGTGCGCCGCGCCGGCCGGCGAGCGGCCGAGCGTGCCGTCGCCGCTATCCTCGCTCGCGAACGTGAAGCGGCCCGCGCCGAGCCGCTCCTCGAAGCGGCCCAGGTAATTGAAGCCGACCGTGGTGGCCGGCAGCGCGTCCAGCGCGTCGCGCGACGAGGCCAGCCCCAGGTAGCGAAACAGGTTGTAGTGCAGCCCGTCGGCCGGCAGTGCGGCGCGCGCGGCGGCAATCGCGCGGCGCGCGGCTTCGGCGTCGCGTCCGGCCGCCACGCGCAGCGGATACTGCGTCGTGAACCAGCCGACCGTGCGGCTCAGGTCCACGCCGGGCATCTGCTCGCCGCGGCCGTGGCCCTCCAGCTCGACGATCACCGGCACCTCGGGCAGCACCTCGGCGCAGGCCTGCGCGAGCGCGGCCAGCAGCACGTCGTCGATGCGCCAGCCCGCGCCGCTCAGGCGCGCGGTGGCGTCGGCGTCGAGCGACCAGGCCAGGTGGCGCTGGCCGCCTTCGGCGCGCGGCGCGGCGTCGGCCGCCGTGCCCAGTTGTGCTTGCCACCACGCGATCTCGCCGAGCCATTCGGGTTGCGAGGCGTAGGCGGCCAGCCGTTGCGACCAGTCGCGCCAGCCGGTGGCGGGTGGCGCCAGCGCGGGTGCGGCGTCGCCGGCGCGCGCCAGGTCGTAGGCCTTGAGCAGATCGTCGAGCAGGATTCGCCACGACACGCCGTCCATCACGATGTGGTGCGCGACGATCAGCAGCCGCGCGCCGTCCGGCGTCGCGAACGCAGCCGCACGCAGCAGCGGGCCGTGCGCCAGATCGAGGCTGCCGTGCAGGCGATCGGCGTGGGCGGCCAACGCGGCGCGCCAGTCGTTGGTGTGGGTCGGCTGGGGCGCTTCGGTCGCTTCTGCCGCTTCTGCCGCTTCTGCCGCTTCTGCCGCTTCTGCCGCTTCTGCCGCCTCGGTCGCCTCGGTCGCCTCGGTCGCCTCGGTCGCTTCGGTCGCTTCGGTCGCTTCGGTCGCTTCGGTCGCTTCGGTCGCTTCGGTCGCTTCGGTCGCTTCGGTCGCTTCGGTCGCTTCGGTCGCCTCAATCGCTTCGGTCGCACACAGATCGATCGCCTCGAACGCAGCCTCGGCCAGATCAGCCGTGGCCGGCACGATGGTCTGCGTCCAGCGCCCGGTGGCCCGATCGTGCGCGAAACGCGCGCGCAGCGCATCGTGCGCGCCGAGCACGGCCGCGAGCGCCACGCGCAACGCGTCGGCATCGAGCGCATCGGCGGCGCGCAGCAGCACCGACTGATTCCAGCGCGACGGCGCATCGGGGAACTGCTCGAAGAACCAGCCCTGCATCGGCACGAGCGGCGCATCGAGCGGCCCGGACGCTTCCAACACGGCCTCGCCCGCCTGCGCATCGGCGCGCTGCGCCACGCGCGCGAGTTCGCGCACGGTCGGATGCTCGAACACCTGCCGCGCGCTGACGATCCAGCCCGCCGCGCGCGCCTGTGCGATCACGCGCAGGCTCGAAATCGAATCGCCGCCGAGCGCGAAGAACGCATCGGTCACGCCGAAATCGGTGCGGCCCAGCACCGTCTGCCACACCGCCAGCAGCGTGGTTTCGAGCGCGCCCGCCGGTTCGACCGCACCGGTATCGACATGCTCGTCCGGCTCGGGCAGCGCACGGCGGTCGAGCTTGCCGTTGTGCAGCGTCGGCAGCGCGGCCAGCGCCACGCACACCGACGGCACGTGCGAGGCCGGCAGCGTGGCGGCCAGCGCGTCGCGCACCGCATCGGGGGCGGCCTCGCCGGTGTAATACGCCACCAGCCGCTTGCGTTCGCCCTCGCCGCGCAGTTCCACCACGCCTTCGCGCACGCCGGCCGCGCGACGCAGCGCCGCCTCGATTTCGCCGAGTTCGATGCGGTGGCCGCGCAGCTTGATCTGCTGATCGAGCCGGCCCAGGAAATCGATGGTGCCGTCCGGGCGGGCACGGCACAGGTCGCCGCTGCGGTACACGCGCGAGCCGGGCTCGCCGGTGGGATCGGGCACGAAGCGCTCGGCCGTCAGCGCGGCGCGGCCCAGGTAGCCGTGGGCCAGCGTCGGGCCGCCGATGCACAGCTCGCCGAGCGCGCCGTCGGGCGCGCGGTTGCCGTCGAGATCGGCCACGTAGGCATGTCGCGACGGGTAGCAGCGGCCGATCGCGACGATCGCGCTGGCCGCATCGGCCGGCGTGACCGGATGATGCAGCACGGCTACCGTGGTTTCGGTCGGCCCGTACAGGTTGTCGATCGCGACGTGCGCGAGCGGGCCGTCGAGCCAGCGCGCCAGCGCGTCGCCGGGCAGGCCCTCGCCGCCCACGGTGATCTGCCGCAGCGACAGGTCCTGCGCGGCCGGCAGCGCGATCCGCCATTGCTGCCAGAGCGCGGTGGGAATCCGCGCGAACGTCACGCGCTCGTCGATCAGCGTGCGGTTCAGCGTCTCCAGTTCCCAGGCGCGCGGGCCGCGCATCGCCACGCGGCCGCCCGCGATCAGCGCCGGCAGCAGTTCGTGCAGCGCTACGTCGAAATTGATGGTGGACGATTGCAGCACCGTGTCGGTCTCGGCGATCCGGTGGTCGTGCAGAAAATCGTCGAGATGCAGCGCCAGCGCACCGTGCGAGATGGCCACGCCCTTCGGCGTGCCGGTCGAACCGGACGTGTAGATCACGTAGGCCAGGGCCTCGGGATACAGCGGCGCGGTGGTGGCCGCGTTGGCCGCGTTGACCGTGTTGACCGTGTTGACCGCATTGGCCGCGTTGACCGCACTGCCCACATCGGCGACGTTGCCAACAGCCACCGAATCCCCCCCCTCACCGACGCTCGATCCCCCCTCGCGCAGCGCTCCCGCGTCGAGCGCACGCAGCGGCCCGAGCAACCCGGCCCATTGCGCGCGCGTGCCCGCGTCGACGATCACGTGCCTCACGCCGGCATCGGCGATCATCGCGCGCAGTCGCGCCTCGGGGTAATCGGGATCGAGCGGCACGAACGCACCGCCGCCGTGCCAGACGCCGAGCAGCGCGGCCGGTAGCGCCAGCGAGCGGTTCAGCAGCAGGCCGACGCGCTCGCCGGCCGCCAGGCCGCCGGCGCGCAAGGCCGAGCCGATCCGCGTGGCCCAGCCATCGAGCGCGGCGTAGTCGAGCGATTCGCCCTCGCAGCGCAACGCGATGCGCGCCGGGCACTGCGCCGCGCGCGCGGCGATGCGCAGATGCGCGGGTAAAAACGGGCCGCGTGCGATGTCCGCATGCGCAGCATGGCGCGCGGGCGGCGCGGCCAGATCGGCCACGCGCCGCGACGGATCGGCGGCGATCTGCGCGAGCAGCGCCGCGTAATCGTCGAGGAAACGCGCCACGGTGGGCGCCACGAAGCGGTCGCGCGCATAGGTCAGCGCCAGTTCGAACGTGCCGCCCGCGCCGCGGTCGCGGCCGTTCAGCGCCAGATCGAAACGCGCGGTGCGCGCCACGTCGGCCACGGGCTCGGCCACCAGCCCGTCGGGCAGCGCAGCCGCGCCGCGCGGGCGGTCGACGGCCAGATCGAACATCACCTGAAACAGCGGCGAACTGTCGAGATCGCGCTCGACGGCCAGCGCCTCCACCAGTTGCGCGAGCGGCACATCGCGGTGCGCCTGCGCATCGAGCACGCGCGCATGCGTCTCGCGCAGCAGCGCCGCGAACGGCTGCGCGCCATCCAGATCGGTGCGCACGATCAGCGTATTGACGAAGAAGCCGACCAGCGCCTCGGTTTCGCGGCGCTCGCGCCCGGCCGACGGCACGCCGGTCACCACGGTGCGCTGCGCCGCATAGCGGCCGAGCAGCACGCCATAGGCGGCCAACAGCAACGTAAACGGCGTGGTGCCGTGCTCGCGCGCGATCGCGCGCAGCCGGTCGGCCAGCGGCGCATCCACACCACGGCGCACCGTGCCGCCCTCGTGCGAGCGCTGCGGGCGCGGCGGCAGATCGCGCGGCAGCGTGATCGCGCCGGGCGCGCCGTCGAGCGTCGCGCGCCAATGCGCGACCTGCCGCGCCAGTTCGTCGGGGGCCTGCCATTCGCGCCGCCACATCGCCACGTCGGCGAACTGCACGGGCAGCGGCGCGAGCGCGTCGCCGCGATAGAGCGCGAGCAGATCGCGGAACAGCAGATCCATCGACCACGCATCGCCCACGATGTGATGAACCACGAACTGCAACACACGCGTGTCGGGACCGACGTCGAACAGGCCGACGCGCAACGGCGCGCCACCGGTCAGATCGAACGGCGCGCAGGCGAAGCCGTGCACGGCGGCGGCCAGCGCCTCGGGATCGGGGCCGATCGTTTGCGCGTGAAAACCGTAGGCCGCGCGCGCCGCGTCGTCGGGCGTCGCGCCCTGCGGCGGCAGATCGGCCAACGAAACCGGGTATTGCACGGGCACGCCGTCGTGGGCCTCGAAGCGCAGCCGCAGCGCTTCATGGCGCACCACCAGCGCATGCAGCGCGCGATGCAGCGCCGCCGTATCGAGAGGGCCGCGCAAGCGCAGCGTCTGCGTCAGGTGATACCCCGCGTTGGCGGGATCGAGGCACCACAGGAACCACAGCCGCTCCTGCGCCGGCAGCAGCGGGAAGCGCGCCGGGCGCGGCGCGAGCGGCACGGCCGGCAGCGCCGAGGTGTCGATGCCGCCGGTGCGCGCGCGGGCGCGGAACAGCGCGCGCTTGTCCTCGGGGAGCGCCGCGTATTGCATCGCGAGCCGCAGCGCGTCGGGGCGCGCCGAGAGTGTGTTGTCCGTCACGTCGTTCGTTTCCAGTCTGTCGGCCGCCGCCCCGGCACGGAGCGGCGGACCGGGGGCGCGCGGCGGCACATCCGTCCGCCGCCGCGCGCCGCGAAGGTTTACAGCGAGTCGAGCAGGCCCTGCATGGCGTCGAACGAGGAGCCGTCCGCGCTGCCCGGTTCCCCGGCCGCACCTTGGCCCGCGTCGGCGTCGAGCCACGCGGCCAGATCGGCCACGCGCGGATGCGCGAACAGTTGCGCCAGCCCGATCTGACGGCCGAGCCGTTCGCCGAGCCGCGCCGCCACGCGCACCGCCGCCAGCGAATGGCCGCCGAGTGCGAAGAAGTCGTCGTCGATACCCACCCGTTCGACGCCGAGCACGTCGGCCCACACCTCGCACACCAGCGCCTGCATCGGCGTGGCCGGCGCGACGTAGCGCTCGTCGTCGTGCGCGGCCACCTCGGGCAGCGCGTTGCGGTTCAGCTTGCCGTTCGACGTCAGCGGCAGCGCGGTCAGCGCCACGATCTGCGCGGGAACCTGCTGCATCGGCAGTTGCTCGGCGAGCCGCGCGCGCAGGCCGGCTGCATCGGCGGCATCGGCGATGCCCGTGACATAGGCCACCAGACGCCGCGCACTGCCCTCGCCGACGATCCGGCACGCCGCGCCGGTCACGCCGTCGAATGCGCGCAGCGCCGCCTCGGTCGCGCCGAGTTCGATGCGGAAGCCGCGCAGCTTGACCTGCTGATCGGCACGGCCCAGGTAGTCGAGGCGGCCGTCGCGGCGCACCCGGCACAGGTCGCCGGTGCGATAGAGCCGCGCGCCGGGTGCGCCGTGCGGATCGGGGATGAAGCGCTCGGCGCTCATGCCCGGCCGGTTCAGGTAGCCGCGCGCGAGGTTCGCCCCGCCGATGCACAGCTCGCCGACGCCGTTGTCCGGCACCGGCTGGCCGCTCGCGTCGAGCACCTGGAGCGTGGTGTGTTCGAGCGGCGCGCCGAGCGTGATCGCCGCGCCGGCCTCGAGCCGCGCCGCGCTCGACCAGATGGTCGTCTCGGTCGGGCCGTACAGGTTCCAGAGCGCCACGCCGCGCGCCTGCAACGCCTCGGCCAGATCGGGCGGCAGCGCCTCGCCGCCACACAGCGCCGTGAAGCGCCGGCCCGGCGAAGCGCCCTGCCAGCCGCCGTCGAGCAGCACGCGCCAGCCCATCGGCGTGGCCTGCATGACGGTCGCGGCGCTGGCATCGGCCAGCGCCGCGAGCCGCACGCCGTCCACCACCGTCTCGCGGGTCGCCAGCGCGATCGTCGAGCCGGCCGCGAGCGGCAGGTACAGCTCCAGCGCCGCGATATCGAACGACAGCGTGGTGACGGCCAGCCAGACATCGTCGGGCGTCAAGGCGAGACGCGTCTGGAAGCTGTCGAGGAAGCGCGCCAGCGCGCCATGCGTCACGCCCACGCCCTTCGGCCGGCCGGTCGAGCCGGAGGTGTAGATCACGTAGGCCAGTTGATCGGGCGCGACTGCCGGCAACGGCATCGCTTCATCGGCAGAAGCCGACGCCGACGCCGACGCGATATCCACGTAACGATGCGCGCCGCCGATCGCGTCGAGCCGCTCGCGACCCGCCGCATCGGTCAGCGTGCAGGCCAGCGCGGCATCGTCGATCATCCCGGCCAGATGCGCGTCGGGATAGGCGGGATCGAGCGGCACATAGGCCGCGCCCGCCTTCATCGCCGCCAGCACGGCCACCAGCATGTCGGGCGAACGCGCCGTGCACACGCCGACCAGCGCCTCGCGGCCGATGCCGTCGGCCAGCAGCCGTTGCGCGAGCCGCGTGGCGCGCGCATCGAGCGCCCGGTAATCGAGCGCGGCGCCGTCGCAGCGCACCGCGATCGCCTCGGGCGAGCGGCGCGCCTGCGCGGCGATCCGCTCGTGCGTGGCGACGAACGGCTGCGCCTCGAACGCGCCACGGCTCGCCACCGGCCGCGCGGCCAGCGCGAGATCGCGCAGGCGCAGGACGGCCGGAGCGTCCGCCGTGCCCGTGCCCGCACCCGCGATCTGCACCAGCAGCGCGCGATAGTCGTCGAGCAGACGCGCCACCGTGTCGCGATCGAACAGATCGGTCGCATAGCCGAACGACAGCCCGATCCGCTCGCCCACCGACACGCCGAGCGTCAGATCGAACTGCGCCGCCGTGCGCGCCGCGCCGAACGGGCTCAGACGCAACGCGCCGGCCACGCGGCGTTCGGTGTCGCCCTGCCGCACGTCGTAGTTGAACATCGCCTGGAACAGCGGCGTGTGGCTCGCCACGCGCACCGGCTGCAAGGCGTCGACGATTCGCGCGAACGGCACGTCCTGGTTGGCCTGCGCATCGAGCACGCGGCGGCGCACCTGCGCGAGCAGCGCGTCGAACGGCAGCGCGCCCGACAGGTCGGCGCGAATCACCGCCGTATTGACGAAGAAGCCGATCAGCGGCTCGATCTCGATGCGTTCTCGCCCGCCCAGCGGAATCCCGATGCGGATGTCGTCCTGCCCGCCGTAGCGGTGCAGCAGCGCATGGAACGCCGCCAGCAGCGTCATGAACAGCGTCGCGTCGTGACGGCGCGCCCAGGTCTGCAGCGCATCGGCCAGCGGACGATCGAGTTCGAGGCCGACCTGCGCGCCATGACCGTCGCGTCGCGCCGGACGCGGCCGGTCGGCCGGCAGTTCGAGCACCGGCTGCTCGCGGCCGAGCGTGTCGCGCCAGTAATCGAGCTGCGCGTCGAGCGCGGCGGCGTCGAGCGATTCGTGCTGCCAGACGGCGTAATCGACGTACTGCACCGGCAACTCGGGCGCGTAGGCCGTGGCCTCGCCGCGCAGCGCCGCCTCGTAGGCAACCGCCAGTTCGTCGATCAGCAGGTTCATCGACCAGCCGTCGGTGGCGATGTGGTGCAGCGTCAACTGGAACACATGCGCGTCGTCGCCCACCCGGGCGAGCCGCGCGCGCAGCAGCGGGCCGCGCGCCAGATCGAACGGCTCGGCGCCGCCCTCGCGCAGCCAGGCCGTGCAGGCCGACGCGTTCTGCCCATCGGCCGAGTCGAACGACGCTTGCGTCCAACCGGCGCGCAGGCTGTCGTCCACCACCAGCCACGGCGCGCCGTCGCGTTCGTCGAAGCGCGCGTGCAGCATGTCGTGGCGCGCCACCACGGCGTCGAGCGCGGCGCGCAGCAGCGTGGCGTCGAGCGCGCCGTCGATCCGCACCGCGAGCGACAGGTGATAGGCCGGGTTGTCCGGTGCCAGACGCCACAGGAACCAGAGCCGGGCCTGGCCGTGGGTGGGCGGCGCCTCGCGGCGGCCGGTGCGGCGCACCGGCGGCAGCACGCGCGCGGCCGGCGTGCCCGGCGCGGCCCCGGCTTCGAGCCAGGCGGCCAGCGCGGCCAGTTCGGGATGATCGAACAGCGCGCGCAGCGGCACGTCGCGGCCGAGCGCGCGTTGCAGGCGCGAGGCCACTTGCAGCGCCAGCAGCGAATGGCCGCCGAGCGCGAAGAAATCGTCGCGTGCGCCCACCCGTTCGATGCCGAGCACGGCCTGCCAGATCTCGGCGACGGTCGCTTCCAGCGGCGTGGCCGGCGCGACGTAGCCGGCGCTTTCGGCATCGAGCGCGGGCAGCGCGCGGCGGTCGAGCTTGCCGTTCGGCAGCGTCGGCAGCGCGTCGAGCAAGCCGATCGCGGCGGGCACGAGATAGGCCGGCAGCGTTGCGGCCAGCGCCTCGCGCAATCCGGCCGGATCGGGCGGCACACCGCTCGCGCCGGGCGCGGCCACCACATAGGCGACCAGGCGGCGCGCATCATGCTCGCCCTGCACCGTCGCCAGCGCCTCGGCCACGCCGGGCTGCGCCGCGAGCGCCGCCTCGATCTCGCCGAGTTCGATGCGGAAGCCGCGCAGCTTGACCTGCGCGTCGAGCCGGCCGACATAGGCCACGCCGCCATCGGGCAGCCAGCGGCACAGGTCGCCGGTGCGATAGAGCCGCGCGCCGGGTGCGCCGGACGGATCGGGCACGAAGCGCTCGGCCGTCTGGTCCGGTCGGCCCAGATAACCGCGCGCCAGCGTCGCGCCGCCGATGCACAGCTCGCCGGTGCCGAGCGGCGGCACCGGCTGGCCGTCGCGATCGAGAATGCGGTACGTGCGCGACGCCGACGGCCCGCCGATCGGCGCGGCGGCGCAGGCCGCCTGTGCGGCGTCCACCGCCTGCACCGACGAGGTCACGGCGATCTCGGTCGGCCCGTAGGTATTGAGCAGCGGCACGCCGGCCAGCGGCCCCGCGAACCACTGCGCGACGGCGCTGCCCGGCAGCGCCTCGCCGCCGATCATCATGCGGCGCAGCGCGAGCTTGGCTTGCGGGCGCGCCTGACGCGCCCACTGACGCCAATAGCCGGTCGGCAGATAGGCGAAGCTGATCGCCCGTTCGGCCAGCACGCGGTCGAATTCGTCGGCCGTCCACAACGCCGGGCCGCGCATCTCGATCGAAGCGCCCAGCGACAGCGGCGCGAAGATCTGCTCGACCGACGCGTCGAAGTTGACGGTAGAGAACTGCAGCACGCGGTCGTCGGCGCGCAGGCCGTGATCGGCGATGAAATCGTCGAGGTGGCGGCTCAGTGCGCCGTGTGTCAAGGCCACGCCCTTCGGCCGACCGGTCGAGCCGGACGTGTAGATCACGTAGGCGAGCTGATCGGGATGCGGCGCGGCAAAGCGCGGCGCGAGAGGGGCGGAACGATCGGCTGCATCGGTCGTATCGGCTGCATCGGTCGTATCGGCTGCGTCGGCTGCTTCGGTCGTATCGCTCACCACGGTGCCAATCGCGTCGGCCACGTCGAGCGTCACGCAACCCGCCGCACCGATCCAGTCGCCATGCGCGGCGGCGCTGGCCGCATCGGTCAGCACGATCGCGATGCCGGCGTCCGCGCACATGTCGCGCAAGCGCTCGCGCGGATAGCCCGGGTCGAGGGGCACATACGCACCACCGGCCTTCAGCACGCCGAGCAGCGCGGCGATCAGTTGCGGCGCGCGCTCGATGCACACGCCCACACGCGCTTCGGCGCGCACGCCGAGCGCGGCGAGCCGCGCCGCGATGCGGGCGGCAGCATGGGCCAGTTCGCCATAACTGAGCACGGCCTCGCCGCAGCGCACGGCCGGCGCATCGGGGGCGGCCTGCGCGGCGGCCTCGAAGCGCGCCACGGCCGGGCGGTACGGATGCGCGGCGTCGGGCGCGGATGCCGCGCCCGTCACGCCGGCGGGGCCGTCGATGCGCAGCTCGGCCAGCGTCGACGCTTCAGGCCGCGCCAGTTGCGCGAGCACCGCCACGTAGGCAGCCGACAGCGCGTCGACGGTCGCGCCGTCGAGCCGCGCGCCGTCCCAGCTCCATTCGAGGCCGATCCGCTCGCCCGGCAGCACGCCGAGCGTCAGCGGATAGTGGGTGCGCTCGAACGACACCGAGGCATCGACCACCAGCCCGGCCGACCCGTCCTTCAGCGACGGATCGATCGGATAGTTCTCGAACACCAGCAGCGAATCGAACAGCTCGCCGAAGCCCGCACCGGCCCATTGGCGAACCGAGGTCAGCGGCGTGTGCTCGACCTGACGCAATTCGACGTTCAGATGCTGGAGCGCGAGCAGCCAGCCATCGAGCGGCGCATCGGCGGGCACGTCCACCCACAGCGGCAGGCTGTTGATGAACACGCCCTGGATCGCACCCGCGCCGGCCAGGTCGGACGGACGGCCCGACACGGTCACGCCGAACGCGGCCTGACGGCGCCCGCCATGACGCGCCAGCACCAGCGCCCACGCAGCCTGGATCAGCGTGTTCAGCGTGACGCCACGGCGACGCGCCGCTTCCGCCAGCGCGGCGGACGCCTGCGCGTCGAGCGTGGCGACGCGCTGGCCCCAGCCCGACGCATCGCCCGCGGCCTGCCCGCGCACGGCGGCCGGCCGGGCCGGCACGCTGTCGAGCAGCAACGCCGGTCGATCGACGCGCGCCAGTTGCGCCTGCCACCAATCGGCCGGCTCGGGCTGGCGCGCCAGCCAGTCGGCATAGGCCGCGAACGGCACCACCGGCTCCAGCTCGGGCGCAACGCCCCGGCAGGCGGCCGCGTAGCTGCGCGTCAGTTCGCCGAGCAGTTGCGACTGGCTCCAGCCGTCCGACAGCGCGTGATGGTTGAACCAGGCCAGATCGTGCTTGCCGTCGGGCCGCAGGAACAGCGAAACGTGCATCAGCGGCGCGGCATCGAGATCGATGCGCTTGGGCGCTTCCTCATCGAACCAGCGCGCGAACGCCGCTTCGTAATCGCCGCGCGCGCGCCAGTCGTGCACCTCGAACGGCAGCGGCACGTCGGCCAGCACCGCTTGCAGCATCGCCCCGCCGTGCCCGCGCACGAAGCGCGTGCGCAGCACCGGATGACGCGCGATCACGGTCTGCCAGGCGCTGCGCATCGCTGCGACATCCACCTCGCCCGACAGCGTCAGCCGCTTGCGGTTCAAGTACGCGCCCTGCTCCAGCAGACTGTGGAACAGCAGGCCCTGTTGCAGCGGCGTGGCCGGATACAGATCGTCGAGCGCGGTATCGGCCACGCCGAGCGCGTCGAAGCCGGCCTCGTCCAGCCCGGCGCGCGGGAAATCGGCGGCGGTCGCGCGCGGCGCGGCGTGCTCGCAATGCGCCACCAGCCGTGCGACCTCGCGGCCGAACGCGGCCACCAGCGCATGCTGGCGCTCGGGCGACACCACGGCCGGATCGAAGCGCCACGTGAACGACAGACGCCCCGCCACGATCAACCCGTTCAACTCGACCGGATAGACAAGCGCCTCGCCGAGCGGCTGGGTGCTGCCGGCCTTCTCGGTGGCGAAGCCGAACGGGCCGTCCTCGGCGAGGCTGCCGTCGAACTGGCCCAGATAGTTGAAGCTGATGCGCGGCGCGGGCAGCGCGGCCAGCGCGCCCTGCACGGCCGGCTCGCCATAGCTGCGCAGCCAGCCCCACGACGCGCCGCCATCGGGCAGCGCGCGCAGACGCGATTTGGTGCCGATCAGCAGCGCGGCGTCGTCGGCCGGCGCGGGCAGCCAGGCCGGGAAGCGCGTGGTGAACCAGCCCACGGTGCGGCTCGGATCGAGCTCGTCGCGCGCCGCGCCGGGCATCCGGTCGTACAGGTCGCGGCCATGCCCTTCGAGCGCGAGCAGCGCGCCGCCGCCGCCGAACAGGGCCGCCACCGCGCGAGACAGCGCGGCCAGCAGCAGCTCGTCGATGCCGAGGCGGTACGCGCGCGGCGCGGCGCGGCGCAGCGCGTCGGTGTCGTCGCGGCCGAGCTTCCAGTCGATCGCGTCGCTGGTCGCCACGGTGCCGCGCGGTGCGTCGAGCGGCGCGACGGCCTCGGCCAGCGCGGCCTGCCAGGCCGGCCACGCCGCCGCGAGCCGCGCGGGCGTGGCCGCCTCTCGCTGGGCCTGCGCCCAGACGCTCCACGGCAGCGCCGCATCGAGTGCAATCGTGCGGCCCTCGACGGCCGCCGCATAGGCGGCCGCGAGATCGGCCAGCAGGATTCGCCACGACACGCCATCGACAGCCAGATGGTGAATCACCAGCAGCAAGCGGCCGTCGGGCGTGCCGTCGTCCAGATCGGGGGTGCGGAACGCGATGGCGTTGACGAGGCGGCCCACGGCCGGATCGAGCGCACGCTGCGCGTCCTCGGCGCGCGGTTCCAGCGCGGCCGGCCAGCGTTCGCCGGCCTCGCGCAGATCGACCGAGGCCACCGTCACGGCGGGCGCGTCGGCCAGCACGCGTTGCGTCCAGCCTTCGGCGCCGCGCTCGAACACGAGCCGCAGCGCATCGTGCCGCGCGATCGTCGCGCCGAGCGCCCGCTCGAACGCGGGCAGATCGAGCGCACCGCGCACGCGCAGCAGCACCGACTGGTTCCAATGCGGCTCGCCTTGCGGATAGCGCGTGTAGAACCACGACTGGATCGGCGTCAACGGCAGCGCTTCGTGCAGTTCGGCAGTATCGGCGGCCGCATCGAGCCGTCGCATCGCGGCCGCGAGCCGCGCCACGGTCGGTTGCTCGAACACCTGGCGCGGGCTCAACAACCAGCCCTGCGCCCGCGCCCGGGCAATCAATTGCAGGCTCAGGATCGAATCGCCGCCCGAGGCGAAGAAATCATCCTCGATGCCGAGATCGTCGCGGTTCAGCACCGCGCGCCAGCAATCGAGCAGCATGCGTTCGGCCTCGTTGCGCGGTTCGGCCAGCGCGCCGCGCGCGCCGTCGGCCGCACCCACCTCGACGGCCGGCAATGCGGCGCGGTCCACCTTGCCGTTCTGCATCAGCGGCAGCTTCGCGAGCACGGCGATGGCGGCCGGCACCATGTGCGCGGGCAATTGCTGGGCGAGCGCACGTTGCAGTTCAGCGCCGTCGAGCGCCGCGCCTTCGGCCCCGACCACATAGCCGATCAGGCGCGCCACGCCGCGTTCGGTGGCCAGCACCACCACCGCTTCGGTCACGCGCGGCAGGCGCCGCAGCGCCGCCTCGATCTCGCCCGGCTCGATGCGGAAGCCGCGCAGCTTGATCTGCTGGTCGAGACGGCCGAGGAAGTCGATCGCGCCGTCGGCGCGGCGGCGGCACAGGTCGCCGGTGCGATAGAGCCGCGCGCCCGGGCCGCCGAGCGGGTCGGGCACGAAGCGCTCGGCCGTCTGCCCCGGCCGGTCCAGATAGCCGCGCGCCAGCGTGTGGCCACCGATGCACAACTCGCCGAGCGCGCCGACCGGCGCCTCGTTGCCGTCGCGGTCCAGCACGCGCGCGGTGCGCGACGCATACGGCACCCCGATCGAGACGATCGATTGCGCCGCGTCGTCGGGCGTGGTCGCGCGAACCATGCAGGCCACCGTGGTTTCGGTCGGCCCATACAGGTTCGCCAGGCCGATCCGCCCGAGCGGGCCGCGCTGCCATTGCGCGAGCGCATCGCCGGGCAGGCCCTCGCCGCCCACCGTGATCTGGCGCAGCGCGGCCAGCGATTCGGGCGGCGGCGGCGTGCGCAGCCACTGCTGCCAGTAGGCGGTCGGCAGGCGCGAGAACGTCACGCGCGCATCGATCAGGTGGCGGCTGGTGGTGTCGATATCCCACGCCTCGGGGCCGCGCATCTCGATCCTGCCGCCCTGCAACAGCGCCGGCAGCATCTCGTGCAGCGCCACGTCGAAATTGATCGTCGACGATTGCAATTGCGTGTCGTCGGGGCCGATGCGGTGCGCGGCGATGAAATCGTCGAGGTGGGCCGCGAACGCGCCGTGCGAGATCGCCACGCCCTTCGGGCGGCCCGTCGAACCGGACGTGTAGATCACGTAGGCCAGTTGATCCGGGTGCGGGGCCGGCGTTTCCGGCAGGTCTTGCGCATCCTGCACGCCATCCGCCAGCGCGCCCACGTCGATCGCCACGCGCGCATCGAACAGCGCGCCGCAACGGGCCTGCGCATCGGCGTCGGTCAGCACCACGCGCACGCCGGCATCGTCCATCATCATCGCGAGCCGTTCGGCCGGATAGGCCGGATCGAGCGGCACGAACGCGCCCGGCGAGCGCAGCGTGCCGAGCAGCGCGGCGACCATGCCGACCGAGCGCGTCATGCAGATGCCCACGCGCTCGTCGTGGCCAATGCCGGCCGCCGTCAATGCCCGCGCGATGCGCGCGGCGTGGCGGTCGAGTTCCGCGTAGGTGGCGCGCTGGCCTTCGCAATGCACGGCGAGCGAGGCCGCATGGGCCGCGGCGCTGGCCGCGAAACGCGCGGGCACCGGGCGGTACGGCTTGACGGGTGCCCGCGCGGCATCGGGCGCGGGCGCGCCGAGCGCGGCCAGCGGCGCCTGCGGCGCGGCCAGCGCGCCGCCGAGCAGCGCCACGTAGTGATCGAGCATGGCCTCCATGGTGGCCCGCTCGAACACGTCCTCGGCATAGGTCAGTGCCACCTCGAAGCCGCCCGCGCGCTCGCGCGCGTCGAGCACCAAGTCGAAGCGGGCTGTCTGCGTGTCGATCTCGTGGTTCGACACGTCCAGCCCCGGCAGGCGGATCGTGCCGCCGTCCTCGCCCAGATAATTGAACATCGCCTGGAACAGCGGCGTGTGGCCAAAGCTGCGCTGCGGCTGCAACGCGTCCACCAGCCGCGTGAACGGCAGGTCCGCATGCGCATGGGCTTCGAGCACGCGCTCGCGCACCTGGTCGAGCAGCGCGGCGAAGCTCGGCGCGCGGTCGAGTTCCGCGCGAATCACCAGCGTGTTGACGAAGAAACCGATGGTGTTCGCCACTTCGGGCCGGTCGCGGCCGGCCACCGGCACGCCCACGCGAATGTCGCGCTGGCCGCTGTAGCGCGCCAGCAGCAGGTCGTAGGCCGCCAGCAGCGTCATGAACGGCGTCGCGCCGGCCGCGTTCGAGACGCGCATCAGCGCCTCGCGCACGGCTTCCGGCAGCACCCGCACGATCCGCGCGCCCGCGCCGCTGCGCAGGCCGGCGCGGATGCGCGATTTCGGCAGTTCCAGCACCGGATGATCGTGGCCGAGCCGCTCGCGCCAATAGTCGAGCTGGCGCGCGAGCGCGCCGTCGTCGAGCCATTCGCGCTGCCATTGCGCGTAGTCGCCGTATTGCACCGGGGTGGCGGCGGGCGCACCCGTCGCGCCGTCGAGGCAGGGCCGGTAGGCGGCCGCGACCTCGCCGACGAACACGCCGATCGACAGCCCGTCCGACACGATGTGATGCAGCGCCACGTGCAGCATGTGATCATCGGGGCCGAGCGCGATCAGCGCCACGCGCAGCAGCGGGCCGCGCTCCAGATCGAACGGCGCGGCCGAGCGGGCGGCCAGCAGCGCGTCGAGTGCGTCGGAGGCAGCGTCGAGCGTTTCCCAACCGTATTCGCCGGGGCCGGCGCTCTGGAACGGCACGCCATCCACTTCCTGGAAGCGCTGGCGCAGGCTTTCGTGCGCCGCCACCACGCGATCGAGCGCGGCGCGCAGCGCGCCCGCATCGAGCCGGCCGCGCAGGCGCACCGCGCCGGTCACGTTATAGGCCGCGCTGTCGGGATCGAGACGCCACAGGAACCACCAGCCGCTCCTGCGCGTACGACAGCGGGAAACGCCGCTCGTCGCCGGGAAACGGCACGATCGGCAGGCGGGCGGCGTCGATGCCGCGCTCGCGCAAGCGGCCGCGAAACACCGCGCGCTTGTCCGGCGGGAGGGCCACATAGGCCGTCGAAATCGACAGCAGATCGTTCGACACTTCGCTCACGGATTGACTCTTCAGGTTCGTTTTCGGAACGGCCGACGGCCGCGCGGCAAGCCTGCCGGCGGCCCTAGCCGGTACGCGAGGCGCTGCGGCGGCGCTATCGCGTCATGGCGACCAGCACGCGGCGCTTGCCCGCGAACGGCGCACGGCCATGCGACATCAGCAGGTTGTCGAGCAGCAGCACATCGCCCGCCTGCCACGGGAACGACAGCATCGTGTCGCGATAGACGCCGCGCACCTCGTCGAGGATCGCGTCGTCGATCGGCGTGCCGTCGCCGAAATAGGTGTTGCGCGGCAGGCGGTCCGGCTCGACGACTTCGAGCATCGCCTCGCGCACGCCTTCCGGCAGGTTGGTCACATGGAACAGGTGGGCCTGGTTGAACCAGACCGTCTCGCCGGTCGCCGGATGCACGAGCTCCGACTGGCAGATCTGCCGCGTGCGCAACTCCTCGCCGTCGTCGAGCCATTCGTAGGCGATCCGGTTGGCGTCGCAATAGCGTTCGACCTCGGCCCGCGCCTCGGTGCCGAACACCTGCTGCCACGGCAGATCGAGGCCATTGCCGTAATTGCGCACGTACATCACGCCGTGCTCGGCGAAGCGCGCGCGCAGCGCCGGATCGAGCCGCGCATGCACCAGCCGGCTGTCCGCCACCGGCGTGGCGCCGCCTTCCTCGGCCGCGATCTCGCAATAGAAGCCGATCGAGCCGGGCCACTTGAGCGTGTACGACTGCTCGTTGTGCTGGTCGATCCACTGGCTGGCCGGGTATTCGGTCGACGAGAACACGCCCTTGTCGACGCGGCTGCGCGGCGTCGAGCCGAATTCGTATTCGCGGATCGGCTCGCCGAAGCGGCCCGTGAAGGCCTCGAAGCCGGCCGCGCCGAGCGGCGCGAAGCCGCGCACCAGCACGCCGCCGTAGCGCGGCTTTTCGAGCGCGACCCGCGCGGCGACCGCGTCGGCCACCGCACCGTCGAGCGCGGGCGGTGCGGCATGCGCCGCGGCGCCACCGGCCGGCTCGATCGCCAGCACGCGCGTGCCGTTCTGTTCGAGTTCGCGGGTATCGAGCGCCAGCGCGGGGCGCGTCGTCGTCATTGCGTCCATCCTGCCTCCGTCGGCAAGACGGCAGCCGGGGCCGGCGTCGCCAGGGCGCGGGCGAGCGATTCGGCCACGCGCGCGAGCACCGGTTCCGGCTGCGTCTCGAGATAGAAATGACCGCCGGCGAACGCATGGAACGTGCATTCGCCGAGGGTCGTGTCGCGCCATGGCGCGAGCTTGTCGGGATCGGCCGTGGCCGCGTCGTCGCGGCCGGTGAATACCGTCACCGGGCAATCGAGCGGCTCGCGCCGCGGTTCGGCCGGGAACACGGTCGGGTAGATGCCGCACAGATGGAAATCCGCGCGGAAGGTGGGCATCAGCATGTCGATGAAATCGCGGTCGCGCAGCAGGATCTCCGGCGTGCCGCCGAGCGAGCGCAGCTTGTCGACCAGTTGCGCGTGCGTGCAATCGAGCCAGTGCGTTTCGACCTTGCGGCACGGCGGCGCGGCCGACGCCGACGCGCCGAACCAGACCGGCTCGCCCGCATCGCGCGCCCGCAGCCGGTGGATCAGTTCATGGGCGACCAGCGAGCCCATGCTGTGGCCGAACAACGCGAAGGCGCGCTCGCGGTCGCGGCGCGCCAGCAGCTCGGCGCACATCGCATCGAGCAGCGCCGGCCATTCGGCCAGCGGCGCGAGCGCGCGGCGCGTGCCGTGGCCCGGCAGATCGAGCGCGACCACCTCGACGCCATGCGGCAGCGCCTGCTGCCAGCGCCGATACAGCGAGGCCGCCCCGCCCGCATGGGCGAAACAGAACAACTGCACGGGCGGCAGCGCCGCCGGTGCGACAGCGTTCACCGGCATCGATCAGTCCGCCGCGCGGCCTGCGTCGGCTTCCATCGCGCGGCGCAGGCTCAGCGGGCGCATGTCGGTCCAGACCGTGTTGATCCAGTCCAGGCACTCGGCCTTCTTGCCGGACTTGCCGGCCTGGCGCCAACCCGCCGGGATGTCCTTGAATTCCGGCCAGATCGAGTACTGTTCTTCGTGGTTGACGACCACTTGATAGGTCGTGTCTTCATCGCCCCAGCTCATCGCTTGCTCCGTTCGACCGGCTTGCCGGCCAGTGAAAAATTGAATAAACGAATCTCATTTACACCTCTCGGCGTCACGCGGCCCTTGCGTGCTGCGGGTCGAGCGCGGCGTCGGACCTGAGCCCGGCGCCCTGCTTCTCACTCCGCAAATGAGAATCATTGGCATTTGGTTGCGTACTCTGACGGGCGGGCTTCGCCTTGTCAAGTGACTTTGCGAGACGCCGGGCGAGTTTTCGCCACCCGTGTCGATCCGGCATCGATCCCGTATCGGCAGCCCGATTTGGCATGTCGATTTCGCTTACATTCTGCAAATGAGAACCATTTGCATTAATCCGGAAATTATCGGAACATAGCGCCACTTCGAATCACAACCAGAGAGAGCTGGAACGATCATGCATGCCGAGAACCTGCCGCATGCCGCCGTGCGATCGTCGATCCCGAGGGCCGACTACGCTGCTTGCCGGCGGGAGCGACACGCATGAGCGCCAACGCACACGAACCCCGCGGCCTGGCCGCCACGGGCGATGCCGCGCCCGCCTCCGCCGACCTGATCCACGCCGAGCGCAGCATCGAACTCGCCCCCGGGCTGAGCTTCAGCACGCACCCGCTGGCCGAGCAGCCGCCGTTCTGCGATACCCCGCTTCGCGACGATGCGCTGCGCCTCTGGCTGCTGCGCCCCGAGTGGCAACTGCTGTCGCGCGAGGATGCGTTCGCGCGGCTCTCGCCGCATGAACGCAAGCGCGCCAAGTGCTTTCCGCAGCCGGGCATCGGCAAGCGCTTCGCGGTGGGCCGCGCGGTATTGCGCGGCATTCTCGGCGGCATGCTCGCGGTGCCGCCGAAGTCGCTGGAAATCATCGATCACGAAAGCGGCCGGGTGACGTTGAACCTGTCGGATGCGAACCGGCCGATCGATATCGCCGTGGCCTACGCGGGCATCTGGATTCTGATCGGGATCGGCGCGCAGCCGCTCGGGCTGGCCACCGCGTTCTCGACCGGCGACGTGGTGGACGACGACGATCGGCATCGCGTGCGCCTCGCCAGCGTGGCCGCCGCGGCCGGCACGCCGTCCGCCGCCGGGTATCTGTGCCAGTCGACCGACACGCACGCGCATCGCGTGCACACCCACGACGCCGGCACCTGGCGCGTGATCGATCTGCCGATGCCGGGGCGCCAGTGCATCGCCGCCGTCGCCGCGCGCGAAATTCGCGACGTGCAGGCGAGCGGCTGGAACAGTTCGGTCAAGCTGCCCGCGCCGCCTCGCGGCAACCCGCCGCGCGGCCGCCGCAACGACGCGCCGGCCGGTGTCGCGGCGGGGATGACGCACACCGGTTGACCGTCGTTCGGTCCACGCTTCGGCTTTCTTTCGGCCAGTTCGCGCCGCACGTTCACAAGCTTGCCGTTCGTCATGACGCGCCGCGCACGGCGCGGCGTTGCCACCGTTCGACCGCGTCGATATATTACGCACGGCGCCTGCCATCCAGGCCATGCCATGCAAGCGGGCCATCCGCCCTGCCGGCTCCAATCCGACAATCCGACGGTGGATCGATGACCTCACGCAAGAATCGCCTTCTGGTTTATCTGCTCGCCGCCGTGCTCGGCGTGGTCGCGGTGCGCGTGGTCCAGCACCTTCGCGGCGCGCCGGACGGCAGTACGCCGCCCGTCTCGACAAGCAGCCAACAGGAAGACGAAGACGACGACAACCCGTTCGCCGAGAACGTGCCGGCGCACGCGGCCTACGAGCGCTTCATGGAAAAGCTCGACGACAACGCGAAATTCCAGGCGCTGCTGGCCGGCGACAAGCAGGCCGACGGCTATGAAAAGGGCTTCGGTCTCGCGCAGGACGGCCTGCCGCGCCTGCCCGACGCGCAGCTCGAACGGCGGCTCGCGCTGATGGCGAAGCTGGTGGCGGGCATGCCCGATCACGACTGCCAGACCTTGTCGAGGCCGGTCGTCAAGCCGGACGACAAGGAACGCATGTTCAACGATGCGATCGCGCGCCTGAACGAAGCCGACGCGAACGCCTGGTTCGACATCTCGCAGGCCTCGGTGCAGGCCGTGCTCGACAACACGCCCGCGCTCGCCCCCAACGCCGCGGCCGTGACCACCGCGCTCGAGCGGATCATGCAGCCGCTGCCGGCCGCCGAGCGCAAGACCTTCCTCGACGCCACGCGCGCCCCGGCCGCCGCCACGCCGGCCGACACCTGCCTGGCGATGCGCACGCTGTACCGCAATGCGGTGACGCTCGACGAACCCTACAAGGCCGCGATTGCGCGCGGCTTGGTGGTGCAGGCGAAGTAAGGTACGCGCGGCGGACGTCGCGCTTTTTTTCGCAAAAATAGTAAGTTAACTTGGCAGTTTTCTTTTCATCTGGCACAGTGCCGCTCATGAAAGATCACGCCTCCCTCCCGCCCCCGGATCAAGCCGACGCGCTCGCCACCTCGCTTCGCACCGTCATTTCCAAGCTGAAGCGCGCCATGCGCGCGCAAGCCGGTCGCGGCGATCTGAGCACCACGCAGGCGCTCGTGCTTCTGCGTCTGGAGCGCGAGGGCTCGGGATCGGTGTCGGAACTGGCTCGGGCCGAAGGCATTCGCACGCAGTCGATGGGCACCGCGATCGCACCGCTCGAAACGATGGGGTTCATCGCCGGCGCGCCTGATCCGGCCGACGGGCGCCGAACCATTCTGCGGCTGACGCAGGCCGGTCGGTCGTGGATCGAGCGCGCGCGCAGCGCCCGGCAGGACTGGCTGTCGAAAACCCTCCGTGCACGCCTGTCCCCGGCCGAACAGGCGCAACTGACGAGCGCCGTGGCGTTGCTCGAGCGCCTGGTGGACGAGTAAGCGCTCGTCAATAGCGCCAATACCGTAAAGGAAGGCCATGCCCATTTCGACGCTGGACCCCAACACCGCCCTGATCGTGGTCGATCTTCAGCGCGGCATCGTCGGCTCGGCGTCCATCGAGTCGATCGCCCCGATCATCGAACGATCGCGCGCCTTGCTCGATGCGTTCCGCCGGCATGGCTTGCCGGTCGTGCTGGTCAATGTCGATGGCGCCGCGCCGGGGCGCACCGAGCGGCCTCGCCGCACCGAAGCGCTGCCGCCCGGCTGGGCCGAACTGATTCCCGAACTCGATCGACAAGCCGGCGACGTGCTGGTGACCAAACGCACCTGGGGCGCGTTCAGCGGCACGGACCTCGATCGCCAACTGAAAACGCGCGGCGTGACGCAGGTCGTGATCGTGGGTGTGGCGACCGGCACGGGTGTGGAGTCGACCGCGCGCCAGGCGTATGAGCTTGGCTATCACGTGACGCTCGCGGTCGATGCGATGACCGACGGCAAGCCGCAAGCGCACGACACCAGCCTGAATCACGTATTTCCCCGCCTGGGCGAAACCGGCACGACGCAGCACGTGCTCGACCTTCTCGACGCAAGAGGTATCCGACATGCATGAGTTTCACTTCGTAGCGTGGTTCTTCGGTGGTGTTTTTCTCGCCAACGCCGTGCCGCATTTCGTCAGCGGCGTGCGCGGCGAGCCGTTTCAAAGCCCGTTCGCCAAGCCTCGGGGGCGTGGGTTGTCGTCGTCCACGGTGAACGTGGTGTGGGGGTTCTTCAATCTGGTGGCCGGCTATGCGCTGGTTTGCCATGTCGGGCAATTCGAGCTTCGGAATACGGCCGACGCGGCCACGCTCGGTTTGGGCATGCTGGCGATCGGGCTGTTTGCGGCCCGGCACTTCGGGCAGTTTCATGGCGGGCGGGATACTCGATAAGCTTGGGAAAGCCGCGCCGCCATATTCGAATAAAGGCGCGCGGCACCTCGCCGTGACTCGATGCGAAAGTTTTAGAAATTCCTTTAAAAAATATCAATAAAAATAACGCCGGCAATTCTCGATTTCGCTTTCGCAAAAGGCCAACTTCGGGACGCACCCATATCGCGCGCCCCGGCACGAATCGCGACCTCAAGGCCGCCGACAACCCCAAACCGACGCCCCCTTCTTCATACCATTGCCACAAAAAAATCAGCCGAACTTACCGATTTTTCGCCTGCGCCTCACGGCAAATCACCCCATTCTTACCTTCACATTCACACCATTCCTCAGCGGAAATTGTCATATCCCGCGAGTTCACAATCTTTAACGATACGCAAACCTTTGCGTCGCGATTTCGCCCAATAGGCACCTGTGCTCGTGCCGAACGCTGCCGATAACCTTGCCATGGACAAGGCGATCCGTTGGCGAACTGTCAGTTCGCCGAACCATCGCATTCGTCATCGGCTTTTCATCGCGGCACAAGGAGCGGAGCACTCTATGACTTTCAAGAATTTATCGGCGAAATCCTCGCTCCTGATTACATTCGGAACCCTGACCGTTATCGTGCTGGTCGTATCGGGCGTCTCGCTGAAAGCGCTCGGCGATTCGAACGATCGCTTCTACAGCTTCGTGAAAGGCATCAACGCGCGCGCCGACAAGGCCCGCGAAGTGCGCAACGCCGTGGACGACCGTGCGATGGCCGTGCGTAACCTGGTGCTGGTCAGCGCGCCGGCCGACGTCGAGATCGAGAAAGCGGCCGTGACCGAGGCCGAGAAGCACGTGGAAACAGCGCTCGCCCAATTCAACGAGATGGTGGCCAATGCCTCCGACATGACCGACCAGTCGCGCAACAACGCAGCGGAAATCTCGCGCATCGAGGAGCAATACCGGCCCGTCGCGCTCGACATCGACCGCCTCGCGCTGGCCGGCCAACGCGACGCCGCCATCGACGAGATCGCCACCAAGTGCCGCCCGCTGCTCAACGCGCTGATCAAGGCGACCAACGCCTACCAAAGCGCCGCGCATGCGCGCGAGGCCGAACTCGTTCGGGATGCAGAAGACCACTTCGCCATGCAGCGCAACCTGCTGATCGCGATCTGCCTGGCCTCGATCGTGCTGGCCACGCTCGCCGGCCTGATGATCACGCGCCGCCTGATGCGCTCGCTCGGCGCGGAGCCGACCGACCTGGCCGAAGTCACGCACCGCGTGGCGGCCGGCGACCTGAGCCCGGTGCCGGGCGGCGACACCGCGCCGGCCGGCAGCGTGCTGGCCTCGATGAGCGAGATGCAGCGCAGCCTCGTCACGCTGCTGAGCGGCGTGCGCAGCGCCGCCGACAACATCGCCACCGGCTCCGGCCAGATCGCGGCAGGCAATACGGATTTGTCGTCGCGCACCGAGCAGCAGGCGGCCTCGCTGCAGGAAACGGCGTCGAGCATGGAGCAACTGACGGCCACCGTGAAGCAGAACGCCGACAGCGCGCGCCAGGCCAACATGCTGTCGGCCAACGCGTCGGACGTGGCGACCAAGGGCAGCGCCGTGGTGGGCCGCGTGGTCGTGACGATGGGCGAGATCAGCACCAACTCCACGAAGATCGCCGACATCACCGGCATGATCGAGGGCATCGCGTTCCAGACCAACATCCTCGCGCTGAACGCGGCCGTGGAAGCCGCGCGCGCCGGCGATCAGGGCCGCGGCTTCGCGGTGGTCGCCAACGAAGTGCGCAGCCTCGCGCAACGCTCGTCGAGCGCGGCCAAGGAGATCAAGGATCTGATCAGCACCTCGGTCCAGCAGATCGGCGACGCCGCCAGGCTCGCCAACGAGGCCGGCGCCACCATGTCGGACGTGACGCAGGCGGTGGGCCACGTCACCGATATCGTCGGCGAGATCGCCGCCGCCTCCGAGGAACAGAGCCGCGGCATCGAGCAGGTCAATCAGGCGATCACGCAGATGGATCAGGTCACGCAGCAGAACGCCGCGCTGGTCGAGGAAGCGGCCGCGGCCTCGACGGCGCTGGAAGATCAGGGCCGCCAGCTCAATGCGAGCATCGCGCAGTTCCGGATGGAATCGGCGTTGGCTTACTGAGCAACCGGGGAAGACAGCCCAACGCGCGAAACGTCATATCGATCATCGACACGAGCAGATGTGCGGCAAAATGTGGCATTAAGCGCAATCCGGGCGACAGCCTGTTACATTGCGTCGGTCCGCCGGCATCCTCGCGCCGGACACGGCGTCCGCCACACGTTGCGTGCGCCGCCCACTTCGTTGATTTCAGAAGGAAGTCGATATGCGTATCACCCGCAAGCTGTCTCTTGCCGCGTTGACGTTGTCCTTGTCGCTGGGTCTGTCCGGCCTCGCGCTCGCCCAAACGCCCGCCGCCGATCCCGCAGCCGCCGCGCCGGCTGCCGCCAGCACGCTGACGCCTGTCCAGTCGTTCAAGGCGGCCCACGCACAGCGCAAGGCCGAGCGCCAAGCCGCCCTCGCGCAGCGCAAGGCCGATCTGAAGGCAGCCCACGACAAGAAGGTCGCCGATCTGAAGGCAACCAACGACAAGAAAATCGCTGATCTGAAAGCAACCCACGACAAGAAAATCACCGATCTGAAGGCGGCTCACGACAAGAAAATCGCCGAGCTGAAGAAACTGGAAGCGACCGGCTACCAGCCGGCGGCGAAAGATCCGAACTATCCGCAAGATCTGCAGAACGCCGAGAAGAAAGCCGCCACCTCGGGGCAGTAAGCCGCACCGGCAGGCACGCCGCGAGCGTGCCCATGCCCATGCCTCTCGCAGCAGCCGGCCGCATGCAGTTCGATGCGGCCGGTTTTTATTGGCCGCCAGCCCAAAGCGGGCATCGCGCCATTCCGGATGGAATCGGCCCTGACGTACCGAGCAGACCGAAAAGTCCACGCAACGCGCGAAACGTCATATCGATAGCTGACCGAAGCAAATGTGAGGCAAAACGCGGCGTTAAGTGCAACGCTCGCGACACCCTGCTACATTGCGTCAGTCCGCCCGCATTCCCGCGAGCAGGCACGGCGCCCGCCACACGTTGCGGGCACCGCTCACTTCGTTGATTCAGGAGAAAGTCGATATGCGTACTTCCCGCAAGCTGTCTCTTGCCGCGCTGACGTTGTCCCTGTCGCTGGGCCTGTCCGGTCTCGCACTCGCCCAAACGCCCCCGGCCGATCCCGGTGCCGCCGCGCCGGATGCCGCCAGCGCGCCGACCAAGGCCCAGAAGCGCAAGGCCGCCCGCGCCCAGCACAAGGCCGAGCGCAAGGCGGCCCGCGCCAAGAACTCCGCCGAACTGAAGAAACTGGAAGCGAACGGCTACAAGCCGGCGGCGAACGATCCGAACTATCCGCAGGATCTGCAGAACGCCGAGAAGAAAGCCGCTACCTCGGGGCAGTAAGCCGCACCGGCCGGCGCGCCGCGAGCGCGCCCGTGCCTCTCGCAGCAGCCGGCCGCATGCAGTTCGATGCGGCCGGTTTCCTTTTTGGGCGCCGGTAGCGCCTCAATCCACCTCGGGCCGCCGGCGCGCCTCGCGCATCGAGAGCGGATGCCAGAGCCGCGCCCCGCCCTCGATGCCGTTCTCGTTCGACACGGTCGCCACGTTCGGCGGCAGCTTGAACGTGAGGCGCTCGGCATTGCCGCCGCCGATCCACAGCCGGTCGTAGTGCACCAGCGATTCGAGAATGCCGAGCACCTTCTCGACGCGCGTGTTCCAGCGCTTGGTGCCCGCCGAGCGGCGCGCGGCGTCGCCGATATATTCGTCGTACGTATATTTCTTGCTGACCGGGTGATGCGCGAGCTCGAGATGCGGCATCAGCTCGCCGTCGCGGAACAGCGCGGTGCCGGCCCCGGTGCCGAGCGTCAGCACGAATTCGAGGCCATGCCCCTCGATCGCGGCGAAGCCCTGCATTTCCGCGTCGTTGATCATGCGGACCTCCGGGATGCCGAGGCGCTGGCCGAGCATCTCGGCCAGCGGCACGTCGTTCCAGCCCTTCGGGCCGATGTTCGGCGCGGTCAGCACATGGTTCTCGCGCACGAAACCGGGAAAGCCGATCGACATGCGCGAGGCCGGATGTTGCGCGAGCAACGGCTTGACCAGTTCGTGCAGCGTCTCGACCATCAGCTTCGGCGGGCACGGATGCGGCGTGCTCACGCGCACGCGCTCGGTGCGCATCGTGCCGTCCGCATCGACGATCGCGGCCTTCAAGCCGCTGCCGCCGATGTCGATCGCCAGGATCGCCTCGCTGTGCTCGTGCGTGGCGTGGGGCTTGGTGCTCGGCTTCTTGCTGGGTTTCATGGTGCTTGTCTCGTGTTGTCGGTTCGTGTTGTCGGCAGCAGCGGCGGACTGCGCCGCCGGCCGGATCGTTCGCGTTCCTCAGGATTTTCCGCCGCGCGCCGGAGCGTCGGGTGCATCGGGGGCATCGGGCGCCTTGGCGTGCCCCGCGCTTCCGGCCGCGGCCGGCTCCGCCTCGACGAGCGGGCGCCAGGCCCGGCCGTCGCGCGCCAGCAGCGCATCGGCCTCGGCCGGCCCTTCGCTGCCGGCCGGGTAATCGTGCACCGGGATCGCCTCGCCGCCTTCGGGATGCAGCACGCCCTCGACCGCCGCCCAGGTGTCCTCGATGGCGTCGGCGCGCTGGAACAGCGTCTCGTCGCCGAGCAGGCAGTCGTACAGCAGCGTTTCGTAACCCACGTTGGCACGCTGCGGAAAGAACGCATCGTAGTCGAACGACGAGCGCACCGGCCCCACCTGCATGGCCGGCCCCGGCGTCTTGACGTTGAAATCGAAGCTCGTGCCGTGCGACGGGTCGATGCGCAGCGTCAGCACGTTCGGTGTGAGCGCATCGATCGGCGTGTCGCGGAACAGCCGGAACGGCACCGGCTTGAGCTGCACCGAGATTTCGGTGCGCCGCTCGGCCAGCCGCTTCCCGGTGCGCAGGTAGAACGGCACGCCGGCCCAGCGCCAGTTGTCGATCTGCACGCGCGCGGCCGCGTAGGTTTCGGTGCGGCTGTCCTTCGCGACGTCCGGCTCGTCGCGATAGGCCACGCCGCCGGGGCCGGCCGCGTACTGGCCGAACACCACGTCGGCGGGCGCGAGCGGCTTCAGCGCCTCGAAAATATCGGCCTTCTTGTCGCGCACGGCCTCGGCCTCGAACGAGTTCGGCGGCTCCATCGCCACCATGCCGAGCAACTGGAACAGGTGGTTCGGCACCATGTCGCGAAACGCGCCGGTCTGCTCGTAGAAGTTGCCGCGCCGCTCCACGCCGATCACCTCCGACGCCGTGATCTGCACGCTGTCGATGTACTCGCGTCGCCAGATCGGCTCGAACAGCGCGTTGGCGAAGCGCACGGCCATGATGCTCTGCACGGTTTCCTTGCCGAGAAAATGGTCGATCCGGTAGATCTGCGATTCCTTCGCCACGTCCAGCAAGTGCTGGTTCAGGTCGCGCGCCGAGGCCAGATCGCTGCCGAACGGCTTTTCGATGACGATCCGGCGGAACGGCCCGTTCGCGCCGCCGCGCTCCTCGAGCAAGCCCGCCTTGCCGAGCTGCTCGACGATCGGCTTGAAGAAGCGCCCGCTCACGGCGAGGTAGAACACCACGTTGCCCTGCTTATCGCCGAGCTGCTTGGCGAGCCGCTGGTAGGCGGCCGCGTCCTCGAAATCGCCGGCCATGTACTGCAGGCGCTGCGCGACCCAGTTCCAGGCGGTGTCGTCGAGCTTGCCGGCGTGGAAGGTGCTGGCCTTGTCGGCCGCGAGCTTGACGAGCGCGTCGTGCAGGTCGTCGCGCCAGGCCGCGGTTTCGCGCTCGCCGTGATTGACGCCGAGGATCTTGGTGCCGTCGTCGAGCAGGCCATCCACCGCGAGGTTGTAGAGCGCGGGCATCAGCAGGCGGCTGGTCAGGTCGCCGCCGGCGCCGAAGATCACCAGCGTGCATGGCGGCGCGCGATGCTTGCCGGCCGGCGATGCGGCCTCGCGATGCGCGGGGGCCGGCACCTTCGACGCGGCGGGTTGATATGCATGGTCTGCATGGTCGGCTTGGGCAGGGGAAGCGGAACGGGAATCGTCCATCGGCGGGTTCTCCTTCGAGCGGGATGAATGAAGGCCGGGTAGCAAATGCAATGCCCGGAAGGATGGCGGCGGCGGGCGATTTTCGACGGCCGCCGCGTGATGCGTGGCTGGCGACGCCGCAGACAAGCGGGCGCTGTCGCACGCTCGGCGTCCGTGCCACGCGTGTCTGCGCGCACACGTCTCGCCTGCGTGTCGCCTGTGTCTGCCTGTGTTTCCGACGCATCGCCAACCGATCAACCATTACAGCCGATTTCCCGCGCGCGCGTATCGGCCGCCGCCATCGTCCCGGCTCCTCGCCTGCTCGCGCAGCACCCCGCAATCGCGCACCGTCTCGTATACTCGGCGCTCCTGCCGACTTCCCCCGCGCTCCATGTCCCTCGACCGCCGCACCGCCACCGCGCTCCTCGTTGCCGCCGTGTTCTTCATGGAAAACCTCGACGCCACCGTGATCGCCACCGCGCTGCCCACCATGGCCCGCGAGTTCGGCACCGCCGCCACGCACCTGTCGATCGGCGTGTCGGCCTACCTGGTGGCGCTGACGGTGTTCATCCCGATCAGCGGCTGGATGGCGGACCGCTACGGCGCGCGGCGCGTGTTCGCGTCGGCGATCGTGGTGTTCACGCTGTCGTCGCTGCTGTGCGCGGCCAGCACCAACCTGCTCGCGTTCACGGCCGCGCGCACGCTGCAGGGCCTCGGCGGCGCGATGATGGTGCCGGTGGGCCGGCTGGTGGTGTTGCGCGACACGCCGAAGGACCAGATCGTGCGCGCCATCGCGATCCTGACCTGGCCCGCGCTGGTCGCGCCGGTGCTCGGGCCGCCGGTGGGCGGCTGGATCGCGATGCACTGGAGCTGGCCGTGGATCTTCCTGCTGAACCTGCCGATCGGTGCGGTGGCGCTGGCCGCCGCGCTCGTGCTGGTGCGCAACGGCGACCCGAAGCGCGCGCCGTTCGACCTGCCCGGCTTCATCCTGACGGGCCTCGGCTTCCTGCTGTTCATGGCCGGGCTGGAAGCGGCCAGCCGCGCCGATCTCCCGCGCGTGCTCGCGCTCGCGATGCTGGCGGCCGGCGTGGCGCTGCTGATCGTGTCGGCGCGCTATCTGGCGCGCGCCAGACATCCGCTGTTCGCGCTCGCGCCGCTGTCGATCGCGACGTTCCGCGTCACGGCGCTCGGCGGCTCGCTGTTTCGGACTGCGATCGGCACCGCGCCGTTCCTGCTGCCGCTGATGTTCCAGTTGGCGTTCGGCTATAGCGCCGTGGAGGCCGGCACGCTGCTGCTGTGGCTGTTCGCCGGCAATCTCGCGATGAAGCCGGCCACCACGCGCATCATGCATGCGTTCGGCTTTCGCCCGGTGCTGATCGGCAACGGCGCGCTGATCGTGCTCGGCTTCGCGGCCTGCGCGACGCTGACCGCCAGCACCCCGCACTGGCTCGTCTGCCTGCTGCTGTTCGTCACCGGCATGACGCGCTCGATGCAATTCACGGCGATGAACACGATCGGCTTCGCCGACGTGCCGCAGCCGCAGATGCGCGATGCCACCACGCTGTTCTCGGTGCTTCAGCAAATGAACGCGGGGATGGGGATCGCGGTGGGCGCGCTGGCGCTGTCGGTGGCGGGCGTGCTGCACGGCACGCCGCAGGGCACGCCGGGCGTGGCCGATTTCCATCTGGCGTTCGTGCTGATCGCCGCGATGGCCGCGGTGGCGATCGTCGACAGTGTGATGCTGCCGCGTGATGCGGGGGAGCAGGTGTTGGCGCGGGGGCGGTGACGTTGGAGGACGTGGGAGTATGTGCGGCTGGCGCCACGGTCTTGCTCGCCTGCAAGCCGGATCGCGCCCTCGGCGTGCTACTGCGCCCTGGCCAGTTCGCGGCGAGAAGACGATCTCAGCCTTGATCTTCTCTTGAACAGACAGCTTGCCATGCGCAAATAACAGACCGGCAGTATCTGGAATTTCCCGGGCAGTCCTGGATATGCGCTGCCCGTTAATTCATGCAGCGGCGGATCATTTTTACAAACGTCACCTTTCATCCATCACTGGCGGAATCCGATCGATATCAGTGCGCCACCGCTCGAAAGAGGTATCACGTGCAATCAAGCTCAGGCCAGGTTCCACGGTGCCGTGACGCGGCGCTTGACCTCCCGAGTCGCCGCCATATTCCTTGAAGCCATCGTTATGTCCAAATTTCATTATGAAAATAATTTTGGCGAAAAATAAAATTTTCATGATTTAAAAATCACCTCACACCCAACCATCAAAAACTACCCGGCCATCAAAATTGCGCTTCACGACCCAACGATACTTGCAACACCAATGTGATGCCTAGGTGTATATTGGCGCACCTACTGTCAAGAGAAACTGGACAATGCGGATAGATGGACTTGGGGAATTGGAGGCCCTCTTGGCCGTGGCTCGCCATGCCAGCTTCAGCGGCGCGGCAAGCGAGCTGGGTGTCTCGCGATCTGCGGTTAGTCAGACAATTGCATCGATGGAAGCAAAACTGGGCGTCCTGCTGTTTCACCGTTCGACGAGAAGTGTGTCCCTTACGGATGCGGGGCGTAATTTTGCCAATGCCATAGCGCCGGCTTTGAAGCTGATCGAGGACGCATCGAATCAAGTCAGTGCGCAAAGCGACACGCTGGCAGGGACACTTCGCATTAATGGGTCTGCCAGCGGACTGCATCAGGCAATGCCCATGTTCTTCGATTTCATGGCCAAGTACCCCGAGATCCATTTGAAATTGACGGGAGAGGACCGTCTCATAGACATCGTGCAAGAAAAATTCGACCTTGGCATTCGATCAAGCAGCATAATCAGCAAAGACCTCATCTACGTACCATTTGGCAATCCTCAACGATATGTCGTCGTGGGCAGCCGCTCATACTTCGAGCGGCACCCTATCCCAACACGGCCCGAAGATTTACTTTCACACAACTGCGTCCGATTTCTTAACACCTCGGGCAGATTTCTCTCGTGGGATTTCGAAAAAGGGAAAGAAAAATATAAGCTCGATCCGAGCGGCAACCTGACCGTCAACTCCAGCTTTTTAGCAAGGGACGCCGTCATCAAAGGCGTCGCATTGGCTTATTGCAGCGAAGTATTCGTGGCCGAGGATATCCGGCGCGGCACGATGCTGAGCGTATTGGACACCTGGATTCCCAAAGGCGAGAGGCTGGGGCTGTATTTCGCGAATCGGCGCCATCTCCCACGTAACTTCAAAGCTTTGGTGGAGTTCGCGAAAACTTGGCAGCCACAGCGCGTGGCATAGCGTGACCGCGCGAAGTTCGGCGGGCGTCGGCCGCACGCGCCGGTGGAACGCGAAGGCAGGCACGCCAATCACGCGCGCGTCTATCGACTGCACCGTGAGGCCGGACCGGCTGTGCGGCGCCGTCGCCCCTCCAGCAAAACACACGCGAAGGCCGCGCCGAAACCCGGCCCTCGCCCGCACCGCCTCAGCGCTGCTGCCCCGCCATCTCGCCACGATCGACCGCCGTCGCCGCCTCCCCCGCCTCGCCTTCGTTGTCCTGAACAACCGGCCGCCACTCGCCGCTCAACACCGCCCGCATCCGTTTGCGATCGAGCGCGCCCTCCCAGGCGCACACCACGATCGTCGCCACGCCGTTGCCGACCAGGTTGGTCAGCGAACGGCATTCGGCCATGAAGCGATCGATGCCGAGCACCAGCACCATCGCGGCCACCGGCACGGTGGGCACCACCGACAAACTCGCCGCCAGCGTCACGAAACCCGCGCCCACCACCGCCGCCGAGCCCTTCGAGGTCAGCATCGTGACCGCCAGCAGCGTCAGTTGCTGGGTCAGCGAGAGCGGCGTGTTGGTGGCCTGCGCGAGGAACAGCACGGTGAGCGTCATGTAGATACTGGTGCCGTCCAGGTTGAACGAATAGCCGGTGGGCACCACCAACCCCACCACGCCGCGCTGGCAGCCGAGCTGTTCGAGCTTGAGCATCAGTTGCGGCAGCGCGCTTTCGGACGTGGAGGTGCCGAGCACGATCAGCAGCTCCTCGCGGATGAACACCAGGAAGCGCACGATGCTGAAGCCCGCCAGCCGCGCCACCGCGCCGAGCACGACGAACACGAACAGCAGCGCGGTCAGGTAGAAGCAGCCGACCAGCTTCATCATCGGCAGCAGCGAGCCCACCCCGAACTTGCCGACCGTAAACGCGATCGCGCCGAACGCCCCGATCGGCGCGACGCGCGCGATGAAGCCGACGATGCGGAACATCATGGCCGCCACGCCGTCGACGAAATCGACCACCGGCCGCACCCGCTCGCCGAGCACCGACAGCGCCGAGCCGCACAGCAGCGCGAGCAGCAGCACCGGCAGGATGTCCTCGTGCGTGAACGCACCCACGAACGTCTCGGGCACCACGTGCATCAGGAAGCCGGTCAGCCCCTCGCCGTGCGCGGCGCGCGACACGTAGCCCGACACCGCCGACGCGTCGAGCGAGGCGATCGACACGTTGAAGCCCGCGCCCGGCTGCAGCAGGTGCCCCATCAGCAGCCCGAAGCCGAGCGCCACCGTGGAGATCGCCTCGAAATACAGCAGCGCCTTGCCGCCGGCGCGGCCCACGGCCTTCAGGTCGCGCATGCTGGCGATGCCGGCCACCACCGCGCAGAACACCACCGGCGCGATCACCATGCGGATCAGGCGCACGAACAGATCGCCGAGCGGCTTCAGCGCCACCGCCGTGGACGGCGCGAAATGGCCGAACGCGACGCCGAGCGCGATCGCCACCAGCACTTGAAAGTAGAGATGCCGCCAGAGCGGAACGGATTGGATGCGAGTCGCCATGTCTCCTCCGGAAAGAAAGGGGCGTGCGTCGTCCCCGCCGCCCTGTTGTCGGGCGGTCGGAGCGATGCGGGGTGCGGGAAAAAGTCGGCCGGGAGCGGCCGGGGTGCGGGCGGCCAGGCCGCCCGTGTTCAGGTAACCGAAATAACCGGCGCTGCCGAAGCCGCCGAAGCCGCCGTGCCCGGCGCGTCGATCAGCGCCCACGGATGGGCGGCGCGATGCCGTTGCTCGAACGCGTCGATCGCGTCGGCCATCAGAAGCGTCAGGTCGATGGTGTCGACGCCATCGATCACCATGCGCTTGTGGCGCGCGCCGATCGGAAACGAATACACCGCGCCGCCGGGCGTGGCCACCGCCTGCGCTTCCAGGTCGATCTTCAGGATGCCTTGCGGATGCGCCTGCGCCTCGGCCGTCAACGCATCGACCACCTCGCGCGGCAACGCCATCAGCAGCAGCCGGTTGTTCATCGCGTTCGAGTAGAAGATCTCGGCGAAGCTCGGCGCGATCACGGCCGTGATGCCGTATTGCATCAGGCCCCAGACCGCGTGTTCGCGGCTCGATCCGCAGCCGAAGTTCGCGCCGCCGATCAGGATCGACGCGCCGGCGTGGCGCGGGTCGTTCAGCACCGCGCCGTCGCGCGGGCGGCCCTGCGCATCGACGCGCAGGTCGTACAGCAGCCCTTGCGCGAGGCCCGCCTTGTCGATGCCGCGCAGGAACTGCTTCGGCATGATCTGGTCGGTGTCGAGGTTGTCGATCGGCAGCGGCAGCGCGCGGCCTTCGAGATGGGTCAGCAGGCTCATGTCAGTGCTCCAGCGTGCGGATGTCGGTCAGGCGGCCGGTCAGCGCGGCGGCGGCGGCCATCGCGGGGCTCATCAGGTGAGTGCGCCCGCCGCGCCCCTGCCGCCCCTCGAAATTGCGGTTGGTGGTGGAGGCGCAGCGCTCGCCGGCCTCGAGGAAATCGTCGTTCATCGCGAGGCACATCGAGCAGCCCGGCTCGCGCCATTCGAAGCCGGCCTCGGTCAGCACGCGCGCGATGCCCTCGGCCTCGGCCTGGCGGCGCACCCGGCCCGAGCCGGGCACCACCATCGCGCGCACGCCCTCGGCCACGCGCCGGCCGCGCACGATCGCGGCCACCGTGCGCAAATCCTCGATGCGACCGTTGGTGCACGAGCCGATGAACACGCGGTTGACCGGCGTGCCGGCGATCGGCGCGCCGGCCTGCAAGCCGATGTAGTCGAGCGCGCGGCGGGTGGATTCGGCCTCGGCCGGGGTGGCCTGATCCTCGGCGGCCGGCACGGCGGCGTCGATCGCGATCGCCTGGTCGGGGCTGGTGCCCCAGGTCACGAACGGCGCGACCTGGCTGGCGTCGAAGCGGTGCTCGGCGTCGAAGCGCGCGCCCGCGTCGCTCGCCAGCCCGGCCCAATCGGCGCAGGCGGCGGCCCATTGCGCGTCGTCGAACGCCACATGCCGGCGCACGTAGTCGAGCGTGGTCGCGTCGGGCGCGATCAGCGCGGCGCGCGCGCCGGCCTCCACCGTCATGTTGCAGAGCGTCATGCGCGCCTCGGCCGTGAGGCCTTCGAGCGTGCTGCCGGCGAATTCGACGGCATAGCCGCGCGCGCCCTGCGCGCCGATCTTCGCGATCAGCCAGATCACGAGATCCTTGGCCGTGGTGCCGTACGGCAGCGCGCCGTCGATCGTGATCCGCATGGTCTGCGCCAGGCGGTAGACCAGCGTTTGCGTGGCCAGCACGTGCTCGACTTCCGAGGTGCCGATGCCGAAGCCGAGCGCACCGAGCGCGCCGTAGGTGGTGGTGTGGCTGTCGCCGCACAGGATCACCATGCCGGGCCGCACGAAGCCGTGCTCGGGCGCGACCACGTGCTCGATGCCCTGATCGGGATCGTCGGTGCCGAACAGGCGGATGCCGGCCCGCTCGCAGTTGCGCGCGAGGTTGCTGGCCTGGGTGGCCGAGGCCACGTCGATGATCCGGCGCGGCCGTTCGGCGTGGGTCGGGATGATGTGACTGACCACCGCCACCTGCTGGCCGGGCCGGCGCACCGCGCGGCCCTTCTCGTCCAGCCCGGCGAACGCCTGCGGGCTGGTGTATTCGTTCATCAGGTGCAGGTCGGCGTAGAGCAGCACGTTGTCCGCATCGAGCGGCGCGACGGTGTGCGAATCGACGAGCTTCTGGTACAGCGTCCGGATAGCCATCTCGGTTCCTCTCGTATCGTGGGTGAATATTCAGGGGTACGGAACGTATGGGTCAGCCTCAGCCCGCGCCGCGCAGGAACGGCAGCGCCGCGTCGAGCAGCGCGTCCGGCGCTTCCTCGGGGATGTAGTGGCCGCACGGCAGCGCGTGGCCGGTCACCGCGTCGGACCAGCGCCGCCATTCGGCGAGCGGATCGAAGCACTGGCCGATCACGCCGTCGGCGCCCCACAGGGCCAGCATCGGGCAGGCCAGCTTGCGGCCCGCGGCCAGATCGGCGCGGTCGTGATCGAGATCGATCGTGATCGATGCGCGGTAGTCCTCGCAGATGCCGTGCGCGGTGGCCGGATCGGACAGGCAACGCAGGTATTCCGCATAGGCCTCGGGCGCGAACGGCTTGAGCCCCGCGCTGCGCGCGCCGATGGTCTGCTTCAGGTACAGGTCCGGATCGGCGCGGATCAGCGTTTCGGGGAACGGCGCGGGCCGCACCAGGAAGAACCAGTGCCAATAAGCGCGCGCGAACGCGAACGAGGTCTGCTCGTACATCGCCAGCGTGGGCGCGATGTCGAGCGTGACGAGCCGGCGCACCGCGTCCGGATGATCGAGCGCCATGCGCACGGCCACCCGCGCGCCACGATCGTGGGCCAGCACGTCGAAACGCTCGAAGCCGAGCGCGCGCATCAGGTCCACCTGATCCTGCGCCATGCGGCGCTTCGCGTAGTTGGCGTGATCGGGCAGCCCGGCCGGCTTGCCGCTGTCGCCGTAACCGCGCAGGTCGGCCGCGATCACGGTGAACTCTCGCGCCAGCACCGGCGCGACGCGGTGCCAGATCGCGCGGGTTTGCGGATGGCCGTGCAGCAGCAACAGCGCCGGGCCGTGGCCGCCGCGCAGCGCCTGGATCTGAATGCCATCGGTCTCGACCTGGACCGGGGTGAAGTCGTCGAACATGGTTCCTCCTGCGTTTTTTGTAGTCTAATTGATGCCCTGAACGCCAAGGTATCGGCAAAAGCAAACCGGTATTAACTTGAGGGAAACAATGGACGCGATCTCGGATCTCGCGCTGTTCGAGCTGGTGGTGCGCCAGGGCAGCCTGACGGCAGCGGCGCGCGAGCTGGGCGTCACGCCGCCGTCGGTCAGCAAGCGTCTCAAGCAGATCGAGGCGCGGCTCGGCGTGCGGCTGCTGAACCGCACCACGCGGCAGATCAGCGTAACGACCGAGGGCGAGCTGTATGTGAACAGCGGCACGCGCATCCTCGCCGAGCTGGCCGAACTCGAACAGCAGGTCAGCCGCAGCCGCGCCGAGCCGGCCGGGCTGCTGCGCGTGAACGCCTCGTTCGGCTTCGGGCGCACCTGGGTCGCGCCGGCCGTGTCGGAGTTCGCGTTGCGGCATCCGTCGATGGAAATCCAGTTGCAACTGACCGACCGGCCGATGAGCCTGCAGGAACATGCGTTCGATGTCGGCATCCGCTTCGGCGACGTGCCCGAGGCGCGCATCAACGCGCGGCGGCTGGTGCGCAACCGGCGCCTCGTCTGCGCCGCGCCCGCCTATCTGGCGCGGCGCGGCCTGCCGCGCACGCCGCGCGAGCTTGCGCAGCACGCCTGCCTGATCCTGCGCGAAAACGATTCGACCTACGGCAACTGGCACTTCACGCGCGGCAGCCAGGAAGAAAGCATCAAGGTGCGCGGGCCACTCAGCAGCAACGACGGCGCGGCCGTCCTCAAGTGGGCGCTCGACGGCCACGGCATCGCGATCCGCTCGCAATGGGAAACCGAGGCGCGGCTGCGCGACGGCTCGCTGGTGCCGCTGCTGACCGACTGGACGCTGCCGAACGCCGATATTTACGCGGTCTATCTCGAACGCAACCAGTTGTCGGCGCGGCTGCGCACGTTCATCGATTTTCTCGGGGAGCGGCTGCCGCAGATGCTGGGGCTGCCGGCCGAGCGCAAGCGCGGGGGGTGAAAACCGGCGTGGCCCGGCCCGGATCGACCGGTGCCGGGCCACGCGCGGGGGGCTGGGCGGTTCGACGGCGAACCGCCGCGGGTCAGTCGTTGTGGTCGAACTTTACTGCTTCGTCCTTGTTGTAGCGGCCCTTGAACAGCAGCCGGTCTTCCGCGCCGTCGGCCGTCAACGCGTAAAGCTGCACTTCGGTGACGATGTTGCGGCCGACCGTTTCGAAGCGAATATGCGTCGGCGACAGACGCCGCGCCTCGACCGTCGATTGGTCGTTTTCATAGCGAAGCTTGTAGCCGGGCGCGAACTTCTCCAGATCGCCCTTCATGAACATCACGCAAGTGGACGTGTGGCCATGAAACACCACCGCGCCGTGCAGCGGCTCGGCTTCGGAGCGGCCATCGAATACCGAAACCTTCTTGTCGGATTCGCTGCGCCCGAATATCTCGATCTTGGCGTTCTCCTTGACCTTCACCGGCAATTCGACCGCGTTCTTTTCAGGAACGATCGTCAGGCCGCCATATTCGGTGCCGTCGACGTCGGCCGAATAATGGGTATAGCGCCCGACATTGCCCGAATCAAACACGATGCGCGTCAGCTCGCCGCCATTGTCGATATGCCCGGCACCGGGACGGAACACCGCGCCGTCCTGGAAAAGCACCTGACTCTCTCCGGTTCCGTTCGCGCCATACACGCCGATCCGGCTATTCCAGGCGATATCCTCGTTAGCCGGCACCAGGATGATGTTTGCCGCGTCGATTTTCTCGGGATCCTGATACGCCACCCCTTCCACGACGATATCGTAGTGCTCGAAATACGCGAGCGAACCGGCGCTGAATTTCACGCCCTTGCGTTGCTGGCCGTTCAGCTTGTAATCCGTCAGATAACCCGCAGACGGTGCCGTTGCATTTCCGTTATTGCTCATGGCGCTGATCCTTTTCGTGGAATATTCACTGCCCTCTTCATATCGACGATTGCTTCAATGCAACCAGCCTCGATATGCGGCAAGCGAAAGATAATCCACGAATGAGGTCATGCCGCACACGGCAGGAATACTCCACCATATTCCACACTCTTGCGAACCCCGAATCGAATTCGATTTATTTTGATATGAATGACGCAGCATCGAGATTGATCGATCGCATCCGACATAATCGTTCACGCACGCGCTTCAATCGATTCGACAGTTTCTTCTATTCGCGATGCATTTCGCCGGTATTCACCTGCACGTCAAACTCGCTCTTTATCGTCGCGGTGCCATTCCCGATAACAAAAGGAAGCCAACGAATGAACCGCCGCCACTTTCTCCGTTCCTCCGCGTTTTTCACCATCGCCGCGGCCAGCGGCACGCTCGCCGCGTGCTCGTCCGACGACGATGCGCCCGCCACGCCCAACACCGGCGCGAGCACCGCGCCCGTCGCCGGCGTCTACAGCTTCCCGCAAGGTGTCGCGAGCGGCGACCCGCGCGGCGACAGCATCGTGTTCTGGACGCGCGCCGTCGCCAAGTCCGGCGCGAGCGCGCCGGTCGGCCTGCAGCTTCAGGTGTCCACCCAGGCCGATTTCTCGACGCTGGCCGCGCAGGTCGCGTTGCAGGCGCTGTCCGATTTCGACTACACCGTGCGCGCCAAGGTGACGGGCCTGGCCGCCGCATCCACCTATTACTACCGCTTCGTGGCGGGCGGCGACATCAGCGCGGCCGGCACCGCCAAGACCGCGCCGGCGGCCGGTTCGAGCGTGTCGAAGGTGCGCTTCGCCTGGTTCACGTGCCAGGACTGGACGGTCAACCACTGGCAGGCGCTGTCGCTGATCGCGGCCGAAAGCGACCTGGATTTCGTGGTGCATCTGGGCGACTACATCTACGAGACGGTCGGCGCGTCGTTCCAGACCGGCGCGGCCGAGCCGGCCCATACGCAGATCACGCTGCCGGACGGCATCGCGCTGCCGGGTGGCGCGGGCATCTATGCGAACAGCCTCGACGACTACCGCACGCTGTATCGCACCTACCGCGCCGATGCGCGCCTGCAGGCGGTGCACCAGCGCTTCGCGATGATCCCGATCTGGGACGACCACGAATTCTCCGACGACTGCTGGCAGGATCATCAGACCTACACCAACGCGAACGCGCAGCAGACCTCGCGCCGCCGCAGCGCGAGCCAGGCCTGGGCCGAATACATGCCGATCGACTGGAGCGACGTGCAGTTCGACCAGAGCAATCCGGCCTACACGAACATCAGCATTTACCGCAGCTTCAGCTACGGCAACCTGATGGACCTGGTGATGACCGACGAGCGCCTGTTCCGCGACCAGCACGTGATGAGCGAGCAGATCGGCGGGCCGGCCGCGAGCCAGCTCGGCCTGCCCGACGCGAGCACCACCAGCTCGGTGGGCGTGCGCTATTTCGTGACGCAGAACGCGTTGAGCGCCGCCGAAGCGCTCGATACCGCAGCGCTCGGCCGCGCACCGTCGATCCTCGGCCCGACGCAGACGCAATGGTTCAAGCAGAAGATGTCCGGCTCGACCGCTGCGTGGAAGGTGTGGGGCAACGAAGTGATGCTGAACCGCCTGTGGATCGACCTGACCACGGTGCCGGGCGTGCCGACCTCGGCGGCGTTCAACTACATCATGAATTGCGATTCGTGGGACGGTTATCCGAGCCACAAGGCCGACGTGCTCGGCTACCTGAAGCAGGCCAACGTGCAGAACGTGGTGGCGATCACCGGCGACCTGCACGCGTTCCAGGCCGGCGTGGTGCGCGACGTGCCGAACCCGGCCACGGGCACCCCGGTGCTGGTGGATTTCGTGTCGGCCGGGATCAGCAGTTCGTCGTTCTACAGCTACATCCAGCAGCAGACGCAAGGCACGCAGTACGCCGCCCTGCTGCCGCTGCTCGGCGTGACGAACGGCGCGACGTTCGACGCCGCGCTGCAACAGTTCAATCCCGACCTGGCCTACGCCGATCACGACGCGCAAGGCTACGCCTCCGCCACCGTCACGGCCGATGCGTTCTCGGTGGTCTACACCAAGGTGAAACCGCTCAACAGCGACGGCACCGCGCCGGCGAACCCGATCGCCAAGCGCGTGCAACTGAGCGTGGCGAACAACTCGCACACGATCCAGACGCAGGTGTTGAGCAGTTGAGCGTCAGGCGGCGCCTGACGGGCACCGCAAAAAGCAACACGGCGCGGCGCACCCTCGATCGGGCACGCCGCGCCGTGTGGGCGCTACGCCGCTGTTGCTGCTGCCGTCGCTCAGTGCGAAGGCGCGGGCGCGGCCGCCGCGCTGGCTTCCTTGGCCTTCTTCGCCGCGTGATGATGGCCGATCGCGCAGCCGGCGGCCGCACCGAGCACCGCGTGGTGGCCCGCAACGTGGCCGGCCACGCCGCCCACCGCCGCGCCCTTCAGGCACCCGGCCGCATTGGCCGTGCCGGCGGCAGCGAACAGACCGAGACAGGACAGGGCAATCATCAGTTTTTTCATGGGGACTCCATAGGTAGCGTGTGAACCAGCCGCCATTGTGCCGTGGCCGCGTGCGCCGGTCCACGCCCGATGCCGTTCGTTACCGAAGCGACAAGGCTGTTACAGATGCCGGCCTTGTGGCCGGCGGCCTCGCCCTCACGGCGCCAGGCGCGTGAACACGTAGTCGTGATTCCTCACTAAAGCCTGATGGCACGCGAAGCAGGTCTGGTGCTGCGCCGCGTCCACCGGCACGCCGTTGACGAAGCGGCCGAAGCCCCAGCCGCCGGTGGCCGCATAGCGCTTCGAATCCTTGACCATCACCTGCACCGTGGTCGCCCGGCCGGCCACCGTCGCCGTGGGCGATTCTTCGGACTGCTTGCGCTTGTAGGCGAGCTTGACGAGGATCGTGCCGTCCGGAAACGGCAGCGTCGATTTCTCCAGCGCGGCCACCGCCCGCGGATTGCCGAGCACCACGCGCAGCTCGTCGAGCGGCGCGGGCTCCTCGGCCGGCGCGATCATCTCCCACTTGCGGTAGCCGGGCGGGATCGTCACGCCGTAGATCGGCGAGGCGTTCGGCGGCGGCGGCGGCGCATCGGCGGCCGACGCCAAGGACGCACCGCCGAGCAGCACCACCGCCAGCCAACGCTGCGCGCCCGTCACAACGCCACCACTTGCAGCATCGCGTCGGCGAACGCCTGCGGCGCTTCCTGCGGCAGGTTGTGGCCGATGCCGCCGTCGAGCGTGCGGTGGCGGTACTTGCCCGTGAACTTCTTCGCATAGGCGGCCGGCGCCGGATGCGGCGCGCCGTTCGCGTCGCCTTCGAGCGTGATGGTCGGCACGGCGATCGGCGGCAGCGCGGCGAGCCGCTGTTCGAGCGCGTCGTATTGGGCCTCGCCCTGCGCGAGGCCGAGCCGCCAGCGGTAGTTGTGGATCACCACGGCGACATGGTCGGGATTGCGAAACGACGCGGCCGTGCGTTCGTAGGTGGCGTCGTCGAACCGCCACTTCGGCGAGGCCAGTTGCCAGATCAGGCGGTTGAACGCGTCGCGGTTCGCCGCGTAGCCGAGTTCGCCGCGCTCGGTCGTGAAGTAGAACTGGTACCACCACTGGAATTCGGCCTGCGGCGGCAGCGGCGCGCGGTTCGCGGCCTGGCTGCCGATCAGGTAGCCGCTGACCGACACCAGCGCCACCACGCGCTCGGGCCACAACGCCGCGATGATGTCGGCCGTGCGGGCGCCCCAGTCGTAGCCGCCGAACACCGCCTTGTCGATCTTCAGCGCGTCCATCAACGCGACCACGTCGGCGGCGATCGCGGCCTGCTGGCCGTTGCGCGGCGTGTCGGCGGAGACGATGCGCGTCGAGCCGTAGCCGCGCAGGTACGGCACGATCACGCGGTAGCCGGCCGCCACGAGGCGCGGCGCGACCTCGGCATAGGACTGGATGTCGTACGGCCAGCCGTGCAGCAGGATCGCCACCGGGCCGGTGCGCGGGCCGACGTCGACATAGCCGACGTCGAGCACGCCGGCGCGAATCTGACGGATCTCGGTGAAGCTGGCGCCGCCGCCGGACGTCGCCGCGCCCGATGTTGCGGCCGGCGTTTGCGCCCGGGCGAGGCTGCTGAAGCCGAAATCGACGAGGCCGACGCCCGCGAGCGTCGTACCGAGAATGCGGCGGCGGCGAAAATTGACGGAATCCGACATGTTCCCTGCTCCTGATGTGCTGGCTTATCCCTGGAAAGCCGCTCCGATGCGGGCGCGGCCCCAACCTGATCGGCTCGACATGCCCGCGGGCCTGGGCCGTGGGCGGTGCGTCGAGCGTCTGGACGGATTTATAGCGGAGCCGGGAACGTCGTTTGTATCGCTCTGTATCGCGGTGTGGACGCGATACAGAGGAAATCAAAAATGCGGGGGGAAGCAGCGGAAACAGCGGGGAAAACGCGGCGAATCAGGGGCGTCGGTTGGCGCGCTGTTCAGCAAACTTGATGCGCTTCAATTCGGCCAGCACTTCGAGCGCGTGGCCTTCGTCGGCCGTCAGGTCCACCAGGAACGCTTCGTTGTGCTGCTTGATCCATTGCAGCGGCATGTCCCACCAGGCCAGCTCGAACAGCGCCTCGCGCACCGGCTCGGCGAAGCGGAACTTGATCAGCCGCGCCGGCGAGCCGGCATAGATCGCATACGGCTCGGAGCGGAAATTGGGCGGCACCAGCGAGCGTGCGCCGATCACGCAGCCGCTCTGGATCACGCTGCCGCCGAGGATCATCGCCTCGTCGCCGATCCACACGTCGTTGTGCACTTCGGTATCCGCATATTGCGGCGGCGGCGGGTTCAGCATGCCGGTGCCGAAAACGCTGAACATCGTCATCGAAATGCTGCGCGTGTCGTGCTGCCCGTTCAGCAGAAAGCGCACGCGCTGGCCGCCGGCCACGTATTTGCCGATGCGCAGGGTTTGAGCATTGCCGTCGTATTTGGCAAGCGAGCCGACGCCGAAGCCCGAGCCCTTCTCGATATGAAACGAGCCCTCGGTCGCTTCCTCGTCGATCCAGTTCTTGAAGAAATTATTCGGAATCGTTGAAAACGTACCATCCCGATAGCCGAATACGATGAAAGCGCGTGCTAACGGATGGTCCGCCAAAATACCCGTGCAATCGTCTGACGTGGTGACGTTCATTTCGAATGAAAAAGGCTGGCATTGCCTGCATTGGCGCAGGCAACGGAATTCGTGAAATCGGATGGAATGATCCGAGCGAATCCGTCATTGCCCCTTGGCACGCCGAGCTGGCACGGCTACGGCGGGTGGTGCGGCAAGCGGAGCGCGAATTGTATTACAAATGTCTCGCCGCGCCTGTACCCACAATCCAGTACAACGGCTCGACACCACCCCGGCCTTATTGCCGCTCAATTCACGTCCGCATTCTCGAACGTCATCGCAAAAGCCAATGCCTCGCCAATCGGCCCGTCGAAATGGGAAATCGCCGATTTGATGGCCGGCGCCACCGGCAGGCTTTTCCAGAACTCCTCGCGATCCGTGGAATACAGCACGTCGAGCAGGGACAGCGCGCCGGCCATATGCGCCATGCGCACCAGATGCTCGTCGCCCGGATTACCGCGCTCGATGTATTCCGCCATGATCTCGGCGCGCTGCTCGGCCAGGAACGTGAACGGATGATCGCGCTCGGTCAGGTCGCCGTGATAAATCAGGAATGTGCACCACTTCATCAGGCGCGCCGATCCGGCCACTCGCACGGCAGTGGAAATCGAGCCGATTTCCTGCGGCCTGACGCGCACGTTGTTGGCCGCGGCCGAGGCCAGGCGCAGCAGATGCACCAGCAGCGAGGGCGCGTTGGCGATCGAGCCCACCAGTTGCTCGATCGGCGCGTCGTCGGCGATCAGGCCCATGGTCGACAGCACCGAGCCGAAGTCGGGCGGCACCGAGCGCACGCGGCGCATTTCGGGCCGCGAAAAGTAATACCCCTGGAACAGCGTTGCGCCGATCGCGCTCGCCTCGCGAAACGCGGCGTAATCCTCGACCTTCTCGGCCAGGATGGTCTTGTTCTTGCGCTTGAAGAAGGCGGCCAGTTCGGCGCGCCGCGATTCGGTGGTGATCGACCAGTCGATCTTGACGATATCGGCGATCGGCAGCGCCCGCTCGACGCGCTCGTCGATCTTGCTGACGTCGTCGAGCGCGATGCGAAAGCCCATCGCACGCAACACCCGGCAGTTCTCGATCACCTGGTCGTCCAGCGTGCTGTCCTCCAGCACCTCGAGCACGTAGTGCGCCGGATCGAGCACGCGGATCGCCTCGGAGTTGAGCAGCGCGTCGGTGCAATTGATGAAGCAGTTCTTGCCGTCGGCCAGGTTCTCGATGCCGAAGTTGGCCACCGCCGATTCGATCACCGACACCGTTTCGGCCGAATCGACGTTCGCCGGTGCCCGGTTCTCCTCCCCGCCACGGTAAAGCAGCTCGTAGGCGACGATTTGATCCGAGGCGTCGAGGATGGGCTGTCGGGCCACGAATCGATATTTTATTGCGTTGCGAGGCATGTCATTTCTTCGAATCGTCAAACAGATTTCTACCCAATCGTATCGTGCGCATCGTCCACGCCGGATGCCGGTTTACCCCCGAACCGACCTCGACGCGACACGGCGCTGCTTTGCGAGGCGTTGTTGCCAAGCATGACCAAGCCATTAAGAACACGCCAGCGATTAAGACCGTCGATCGTGAAAATTCCGTGACACGGGCCGCGAGAGGTCAATGCCGATCGCCGTGGCAAAGTTTCGCCGTGTTGCAAGACAGGCGTTGCATCGGCGCCTGACGAATTGCTTTCAATGAAGCGCGAAGGAGGCCGTGCGAGGGGAAATGCGTCAGCGCGCCGGCCGGGCGGTGACGTCGTGGCGATACGGCAATGCGGTGCAGCCCAATACCCATGCCCGCCCTCGGAATGTCAATACTCTCATTTTGTTATTCCATGATTTCACTATATAAACGCACGAATCATTTCCATTTATCAAATAATCCGATTGCAATGAAACACGCGCGGCGGGATTGTGAAGTATTCGCGAAGAAATAGAAAGCAAAATGACCGAACAAAGTCGGCCGCTGTTTCAAAAATGATGACGCCTATTCGGGCGCAGCGCGCTCGGCTCGCGTCTCCAGCGCCAACGCAACGAATGCGCGCGCCGCCGCGCTCCGATAGGCATCCTTGCGCAGCAGCAAGGCCGCCGTGCGTTGCGGCAGCGCCGGCGTCAGTTCCACCCGGCACAGCTCGCGATGCTCGCGCGCCACCTCGGCCGGCAGCAGCGTGGCCAACCCGGTGCGCTGCACGATGTCGATCGCCGCGCTGATCGAATTGACCTCCATCGCGATGCGCGGCGCCACGCCGTGCTGGCGGCAATAGCGGTCGACGTAATGGCGCGTGGCGAATTCGCCGTTCAGCAGCACCAGGGATTCGCGCGCGAACGCATCGAGCGTCAGCGGCTTGCGCCGCTTCGCATGCGGATGCGCCTTGCCCACCACCACGGCCAGCGCCTCGACGAACAGCGCAACGGCCTCGATGTCGGGCGAATCGGTTTCGGCGAACGCAATGCCGACATCGAGCGCGTCCTCGTTCAGCAAGGCCTCCATGCGCTCCTGCGGCATCTCCATCACGTCGAGCGTGAGGTTCGGATATAGCGCGTGATAGCGCGCCAGCAGCGGCCCGATCAGATAGGTGGTGAAGGTGGGCGTCATGCCGAGCCGCAAGCGGCCGCGGCTCAACTCGCCCACGTCGTGAATCGCGCGCCGCCCCGCCTCCAGATCCTGCAACGCGCGCTGCGCGAAATGCACGTAGGCCGCGCCGGCATCGGTCAGGCGGACGGTGCGCCCGGAACGGTCGAGCAAGGGCACGCCGAGCGTGTCCTCCAGTTGCCGGATCTGCTGCGACAGCGTCGGCTGGGACACATGCAGCGCCTGCGCGGCGCGCGTGAAGTTGCGATGTTCCGCAACCGCCAGGAAATACCGGATATGACGAAGCAGCATGACGCGCCCTCGAAGCGTGCCGGCCCGCGCCGGCAACTATTGGCAATACCAATGACTTCGATAATAAACTGGTCTTGGACGCTATAACTGGCCCGTCGCATGATGGCTGCACCGGTTCACGACCTCCCGACGGAGCGAGACATGCAAGAGATCATCGACGGCTTCCTGAAATTCCAGCGCGACGTGTTTCCGCAGCGCTCCGACCTGTTCCGGCGGCTCGCCACCAGCCAGCATCCGCGCACGCTGTTCATCTCGTGCTCGGACAGCCGCCTGGTGCCCGAGCTGGTCACGCAGCGCGAGCCGGGCGACCTGTTCGTGATCCGCAACGCCGGCAATATCGTGCCGCCCTACGGCCCCGAGCCGGGCGGCGTGACGGCCTCGGTCGAATACGCGGTGGCGGCGCTCGGCGTGACCGACGTGGTGATCTGCGGCCATTCCGATTGCGGCGCGATGACGGCCATCGCCAATTGCGCCTGCCTCGATCACATGCCGGCCGTGCGCAACTGGCTCCGTTACGCCGATTCGGCGCGTGTCGTCAACGAGGTGCGCGACCACGCGAGCCCGCACGAGCGCGTCGATGCGATGGTGCGCGAGAACGTGATCGCCCAGTTGGCCAATCTCGGCACGCATCCGTCGGTGCGGCTGGCGCTCGACCAGGGGCGGCTCGCGCTGCACGGCTGGGTGTACGACATCGAAACCGGCTCGATCGACGCGTACGACGGCGCGACGCGCCGCTTCGTGTCGCTGGCCGCGTTCCCCGACACCCGCGCGCTGCGCGCCATCGACGCCCGCCCCGCGGCCTGACCCCTCGCTTTCCGCCCGTTTTTCTCCCGACCTCGACCCCAAGGAGCATCGACATGACGCAATCGCACATCACCCAGGCCCCGCGCCAAGCGCTGACCGACCGGATCATCGACGCGAAGAGCCGCAAGAACCTGAGCTTCGAGCAGATTTGCGAAGGCACCGGCCTGAGCCTCGCCTTCGTGACCGCCGCCCTGCTCGGCCAGCACCCGCTGCCGGCCGACGCCGCACGCGTGGTGGCCGCCAGGCTCGATCTCGACGACGACGACGTGCGCCAGCTTCAGACCATCCCGCTGCGCGGCAGCATTCCCGGCGGCGTGCCGACCGATCCGACCATCTACCGCTTCTACGAGATGGTGCAGGTCTACGGTTCGACGCTGAAGGCGCTGGTGCACGAACAGTTCGGCGACGGCATCATCAGCGCGATCAATTTCAAGCTCGACATCAAGAAAGTGGACGACCCGGAAGGCGGGTCGCGCGCGGTGATCACGCTGGACGGCAAGTACCTGCCGACCAAGCCGTTCTAAACGTTTCGCGCAGCGGCCCGCTCAGATCAGCCCCATCACCGAGGCCTTGAGCGTGGCCGCCGCACGCGTCGAGCAGTCGAGCTTGCGGAATACGCTCTCGACGTGCGTGCGCACCGTGCTCGGGCTCAAGGTCAGGGCGCGCGCCGCTTCCTTGTTGCTCGCGCCGCGCGAAATCGCCCGCAGCACGTCCAGCTCGCGCGCCGACAACGGCACGGCCTGCTGCGCACCGCTCCCGACCGGGCTGGCGGGCCGCTTGAGCGCGCCGCCATCGATCATCAGCGCCTCGACCACCGCACCGTCGAACCGGCCGGCCGCCACCGCCTCGCGCATCTGCTGCGCCGCCGCGTCGTCGGGCAGCGCCGCGCGCCACGGCCGCGCCGAGCGCCATGCCACCCACGCCACCGCCGCCGCCAGCACGCGTGCCTCCAGCGTCAGCGCCACGCCGCGCGCGCCACGGAAATACCCGGAACCGTCGAGCCGCTCGTAAGCGTGCGCGGCCAGTTCGGCCGCGTCGCCGAGCACGCCCGCCTGCCGGCCGGCGCGCGAGGTCCAGTACGGCGCGAGCCGCACCTTTTCCCAGGCGCTTTCGGGCAGCGGCCCCGGCAGGTTCCACACGCTGTTCGGCACCGAGGCGCGCCCGATCCCGTGAATCAGCCCGGCCCGGTAGACCCGCTCGTGCGCGGCCGCATCGGGCGTCAGCCGCGCGCAGCAGGCGGCGGCGGTGGCCGCCACGGTGCGCGAGAAGCCCGTCATCCACGGCAGCTTCAGATCGATGACGTCGGCGATCAGCTCGGCCGAGGCCGCCTGCTCCATCGATGGCGTCAGCAGCCCGGCGTCCAGCTCGCCCGGCGCGGCGCGCTCCAGCGTGGCGAGCCAGCCGGCCGCCTCGCGCGCCGCCAGCTCGACGAGCGCGCGCGGGTAACGCGACTCGGCGTGCTGCGCGAGCATGGCCAGCGCCGTCTCGACGCCGTACACGCGGTGGTAGATCTCCAGGTCGCCCGCCAGCGAGACGATCATGACCGGCATCGGCACCGCCTCGCCGGCCAGATGCGACGGCAGGCCGTTGCCGTCCCAGGTTTCGAAGATGTGGCGCGAGGCCATTTCCGTATCGCGCGACAGGCCCAGCATGCGCGCCACCTCGCCCGACACCTCGCAGTGGATCTGCGCCAGCGGCACCAGCGCCGTGCCCGCGCCGCCCGCCGCCTCCAGCGGCGCGCGCCAGCCGGGGCGGGCTTCGAGGATGGTGGCACGCACGGCGATGTCGTCGCCGAACGTCTCGGCGAAGCCGGCCGCGTTCGCCGTGCAGCCCGACCAGCGCAGCAGCGAGGTCTCGCGCGCCGTCGCGCAGCCCGCCGCGTCGAGCCCCGCCGCCTGCGCCAGCCGCCCGGCCAGCCAGGCCGAGCGCGGCGAGTGGTCGGTCGGCTGGCCCATGCTGAGGTCGCCGACGAAGGCGAGCGCCTTCAGGGCATCGAACACGCGCAACGGCGCGAGGCGGGCGGGATCGTCGGTCATCGGAGGGAAAACGGCAGGCATCGGCGGAAAAGGGACACGCTAACTGAATCACGCGCGCGAGGGAACGCCCACTATACGCGAGGGGCCAACGGGCCGGATCGGTTATTCGACCGATGCCGCCCGCGCGCGGGCGATGCGATGCTTGTTCCGTCATCGGCGCCGCATGGCTTTCGGCCATGTCGCGCGCCGGCCCGTCATTCTCGAAGCAAGGAGTCGACATGATCGATCGTTACACGGAACCCACCGCCGCCAGCGCCGAGCGCTGGCTCAAGCAGTATTACTTCGTTCGGGCGGCGTTTTCGATCGTCTGGGTGGCGCTGGCCTTCACGCTCGGCCGTCAATCGGCCGGGCTCGCGGCGATCCTGCTGGTGGTCTATCCGGCCTGGGACGCGCTGGCCAACTACCTCGACCTGTCGCGCAGCGGCGGCATGGCCGACAACCGCACCCAGACGCTCAACGTGCTGATCAGCACGATCACCACCGTGGCGGTGGCCGTGGCGTTGACGATCGGCCCGGATTGGGTGCTGCGCGCGTTCGGCCTGTGGGCCATCGTGTCGGGCCTGCTCCAGCTCGGCACGGCGTTGCGCCGCTGGAAGGGCTTCGGCGCGCAATGGCCGATGGTGCTGAGCGGCGCGCAATCGGCGCTGGCCGGCGTGCTGTTCATCGTGCAGGCCGAGGCGGCCGCGCCGCCGGCCATCGCCAAGGTGGCGGGCTACGCCGGCGTGGGCGCCGCGTACTTCCTGATCTCGGCCGTGTGGCTGGCGGTGCGCCAGGCACGGCGCCCGATGGCGCAGCAGTCCTGATCGATCCGCCGCCGCGCCGGCTTCCCCCGCGGCGCGGCGGCTCGGTCGGTTCTTATCGCCCGGCTTCGACCACCTTGAGCCGGGCCAGGCCGGGAGGCACGTCGTCGGCCGCCGGCTGGCGCTCGCCACGCTCGCGGCTGACCGACAGATACCGCATGCAGCACACCCGCAGGAACGACGCGAAGTTGATCGGCTCGTCGCCGCGCAGGTCCAGCAGCTCGTCATGCAGCTTGGCGGCGAACTGGCTGGTGGTCATGTCCTCCCGGTTGGCGATTTCCTGCAGCACTTCCCAGAACAGGTTCTCCAGGCGCACGGTGGTCACCACGCCGTGTATCCGGATCGCCCGCGTGCGCGATTCGTAGAGAATCGGGTCCGCGTTGATATAGACGCTGCACATGCGAATGTCTCCTTGTCTCGAAGCGAGCCGCGCGGCTCACAGCTCGCGCCGGTTCATGCGCCCGGCGATGTAGTCGGCCTGACGGATCGCCAGCGTGACGATCGTCAGCGTCGGGTTCTCGGCCGCGCCGGTGGTGAACTGGCTGCCATCCGAGATGAACAGGTTCGCGATGTCGTGGGTCTGGCCGTAGCCGTTGCAGACGCCATCCTCCGCGCGCGCGCTCATCCGCGCGGTGCCGAGATTGTGCGTGGAAGGATATGGCGGGACACGATACACCGTCTTCGCACCGGCGGCCTCGTACACCGCCGTGCCCTGCTTGAAACCGTGCTCGCGCATCGCCTCGTCGTTCGGGTGGTCGTCGAAATGCACGTTCGCCACCGGCAGGCCGTAGGCGTCCTTCACGTCGTGGTTCAGCGTGATGCGGTTCGAGGCGCGCGGCATGTCTTCGCCGACGATCCACATGCCGGCGGTGTACGGATAGGCGTCCATCGCCTTCGTGAAATCGCCGCCCCAGGCGCCCGGGTTGAAGAACGCGGCGTAGAACGGCAAGCCCAGCGCGATCGTCTCCATGTGATAGCCGCCCGCGAAGCCGCGCCCGGTGTCGAGCCGCGCCTCGTCCTCGATGATGCCGGCCATGGTGGTGCCCTTGTACATGTCCACCTTCTGGTCGAACACGGCATACACCGAGCCGGTGGTGTGGCGCATGTAGTTGCGCCCCACCTGCCCCGACGAATTGGCCAGCCCGTCGCGGAAGCGGTTCGAGGCGGACGCCAGCAGCAGCCGCGGCGTCTCGATCGAATTGCCGGCCACCGCCACCACGCGCGCCTTCTGCCGCTGCAGCTTGCCCTTGGCGTCGTAATAGAGCACGGCGGTGGCCTTGCCGCGCGCATCGTGCTCGATGCGCGCCACGTGCGCTTGCGTGCGCAATTCCATGTGGCCGGTGGCCTGCGCCTGCGGAATCTCGGTGTAAAGCGTGGACCACTTCGCGCCGAACCGGCAGCCCTGGAAGCAGAAACCGCGCTGATAGCAGTGGCTGCGGCCGTCGCGGTTGGTGCTGTTGATCGCCATGTGGCCGGTATTGCATTCGCGGTAGCCGAGCTTGGTCGCGCCCGCGTGCATCACCTTGAAGTTGTTGTTGCCGGGCAGGCCCGGCAGGCCGTTGGTACGCGTCACGCCCAGCTTCTTCTCGGCGCGGTCGTAATACGGATCGAGTTCCTCGCGCGTGACCGGCCAGTCGAGCAGCGACGCGCCCTCGATCGCGCCGTAATGGGTGCGCGCCGCGAATTCGTGCGCCTTGATGCGCAGGCTCGCGCCGGCCCAATGGGTGGTGGTGCCGCCCACCGTCTTGCAGATCCAGGCGGGCAGCTGCGGGAAATCGCGCGCTACGCGCCACGACCCGGACGTGGTGCGCGGATCGAGCCACGACAGCAGCTTGAACGCCTCCCATTCCTCGGTCTTGAAATCGGCCTGGGTGTTCAGGCCGCCCGCCTCCAGCACCACCACGTCGATGCCCTTCTGCGCCAATTCGTTGGCGAGCGTGCCGCCGCCCGCGCCCGAGCCGATCACCACCACCACGCTGCCGTCGTTGTGCGAAAAGCGCTTGCTCGCCTGCTGTTGTGTCGATTGCTGCGTCTGTTGCGTTGCCATGTGAGGTCTCCCAGGGTCAGGCTGCCGGAACCGGGCCGCTGTCCTGCGGCGCCGGGTCGGGCAGCCAGCTCAGGTCGTCGAAGCCCTGGAACAAATAACCGCCGTCGCCTTGCGCGGCGCCATAGCCGAAGTGCCGGTAGGCCAGCCCGTTGCTGTACAGCGAGACCACGGCCGTGCTGCGCACCGTCTCGAAGAACGGCGTGCCGGTGATCGCGGCGGTGTCCTTCGCCTGCGCGGCGGCATCCTCGTGAGCCCAGTCGCCGCCGGCCGACTTCGCGTCGAGCTGGCGCGCGCCGGCCGCGAGTTGCGTGCGGGTCGCCGCATCCTTGCGCGCCTTGGCGTCGAGATCCTTGACCACCAGCGCGTAGACGGCATCGTCGAGCGTGGCGTGCGGATAGATCTGCTTGACCAGTGCGAGCAGCACCGCGCCCGTGTGCGAATCGAGCCCTTGCAGCTCGACCGCCCAGACGCGGCTCGGCGCGAACGCCGCCAGCGACGACGACAGCGCCAGCGTGCCGATCAGCACGCCGGTTCCCTTGAGCCACTCGCGGCGCGTCAGCGCGATGCGCCGCGGGCCGTCCGCTTCGGCCTGCCTCTCGCGGACAATGCCGATGGTTTTGCCTTCCATGTTCGTCTCCTTGATTGCGGGAACGTGATGCGCTCGGGTTCGCTTGTTGCGCTTGTTGTTGTGGTACTGCCGTCATCACGCTTGCTGCCTGGGTTGCTTCGCTTGCTGCCTTGCGTTGTTATATGCCGATGCTTGCCGGCCTTCGCCTAGCGGTAATGCCCGTGCCGTTCGAGCACCTCGATCTTGTAGCCGTCCGGATCCTCGATGAAGAAGAAGCGCGCGATCAGCTCGCCGCCGCCGTCGCGAAACTCCTTGACGTCCTTCGGCTGCAGGCCGAGCCCGACCAGGCGCGCGCGGTCCGCCGCCGCGTCGTCCACCACGAACGCGACGTGGCCGTAGCCGTCGCCGTGGGTATAGGCCGGCTCGCGGCCCTTGTTCCAGGTCAGTTCGAGTTCCGTCTCGGCTTCGGCGTTGCGCAGGTAGACCAGCGAGAAATCGTCGAAATCGAGCCGGTGCGACGGCTTCAGGCCGAACGCCGCGTCGTAGAACGCGAGCGAGCGGTCGAGGTCGTGCACGCGCACCATCGTGTGAATCAGTTTGGCCATCGGGCGATCTCCTTCGTCTCGATCGAGGGGTGAGCGGCGGGCCTCACTTCGGCCCGAGCGTGGCGATATAGGCGGCGAGGTTGTCGATGTCCTGATCGGACAGGCTCTGCGCCATCGGCTGCATCATCTGCGCCGTGCCGCCGGTGCGCTGGCCGGCCTTGTACGCGTGCAGCGCGGCGGCCACGTAGGCGGCGTTCTGACCGCCGATCTTCGGGAACCCGGGCGAGGTGGTGGTGTTGCCGTTCGCGCCGTGGCAGGCCACGCACGCGGTGAATTTGGCGCGGCCCTGCGCGGGATCGCCGGCCGCCTGCGCGAGGCCCGCGCCGCCGAGGCAGGCGCCGGCCAGCACGGCCAGCGTCAGCAGGCGCGAGGAACCACGGGTCATGCGGAAAGAAGCTGAGGACTGCGTGCGAAGAACTCGGATCATGGTCATGCCTGCTCTCGTGGGGATGCTGTCTTCTAGTGCCGCCAGCGTAACGAGCGTGGCATGCCGGCTGGTAATACGTGGCTAAATCGCGCCTAGGGGTTTTCCGCATCCACGCCGGCAGCACCTCGCAGCGCGTGACTTTTTCTCACTGCTGAGACGAATTCCGGTCCGTTGTGGCGGCTTGCGCGCGCACCTAGACTGAGCGCACCGCACTGCAACACGACCAGGAGATTCGCTCGATGACCATCCCTTCCCCCGCTCCGCTGATCCTGATCACCGGCGGCAGCCGCGGCGTGGGCGCCGCCACCGCGCGGCTCGCGGCCGAACGCGGTTACGACGTGGCGATCAGCTACGTCGCCAACGAGGCCGCCGCGCAGGCCGTGGCCGCCGACGTGCAGGCGCACGGCCGCCGCGCGCTGGCCGTGCGCGCGGACAGCGCCGACCCGGCCCAGGTGGACGGCCTGTTCGCCGCGATCGACCGCACGTTCGGCCGCCTCGACGTGCTGGTCAACAACGCCGCGATCATCGCGCGGCAATCGCCGCTGGTGGAGTTGGGCTTCGAGCGCATGCAGCGGATCTTCGCCGTCAACGCGATCGGCCCGATGCTGTGCGCGCAGCATGCGATCCGGCGCATGTCGCAGCGCCACGGCGGCCGGGGCGGCGCGGTGATCAACGTGTCGTCGGCGTCGGCGCGTCTAGGCAGCCCCAACGAATACGTCGATTACGCCGCCTCGAAGGGCGCGCTCGAAACGTTCACCACGGGGTTTGCCAAGGAAGTGGCGCGCGACGGCATTCGCGTGAACTGCGTGCGGCCGGGGCATATCTACACAGAGATGCACGCCAGCGGCGGGGAGCCGGGGCGCGTGGATCGCGTCAGGGAGTCGATCCCGATGGGACGCGGCGGTCAGGCCGAGGAAGTGGCGCGCGCGATCCTGTGGCTCGCGGGCAGCGAGGCGTCGTTCATTACCGGGACGTTTCTCGATGTGACGGGCGGCAAGTAGGCGGGCGGGGCCGCGCATTAGAAATGCGCGGCCCATTTCCGCTTGCCGTTAATTAATATCCCACGCACCGATAAACGCCAGATTCACCACGCTTGTCAATGCCTTGAGAACTTGAACCGTACCATCCAGATTGACTCGCCCCGGCGCAATACCGTCACCATCATTTCCCCCTGAATAGACAATGACGAGCGAGGTGGAGAATGCTGGAATATAGCCTTGAGGAATATTCGCCACCACAACCCCATATGAAACGGCGCCAGCAGCTTGACTGATACTGCCGTTAACAATACAGCGCTTCGATTTCTTGTTGACGATTGCGCTCGACGTCCAACCTGCCTGCACCGGGAGTTGGATCGGCGCACGGTATGTCAAGGCCGACCAATCGCCCAGGTTATTACCGCTGACATACGGACTGCCATGAATTTCCGTATTCAGCGCGACTGTGGCATTGATGCCGTAGCCTTGATTGCTTCGAATGATCGTATTGTCGCTGATCGTCATGACGATCGTCGGATCGTCGACTCGAATTCCATCGCCCAGGCAATTAAAAATCTGAGGACTTCCGATCGATACGCCGCCGTTTGCCCAGCTCTTTACATATATCGCATTTTCTTTCGCCGACCCCATGAAACAATCGATACTGATTTGCCCCGAATCGGAATCAGGAGAATCAACAAGAATGTCGTACTGCGTATTGCTTTGAAGCCCGTCGAAAGTCGCACCATCGGAAATGATGAACTCTCGATTCGAAAGATTATTTATGGAATTGTCAACAAGCAGGCCAGCATATATATTGCCGAGTATTTCTACGTTATCCCCGATGAACAATCCGCCAAAACCTCCGCCGCACCGAAGTCCCGCCGTTCCACAAAAATTAAGATAGCCGTTCGACAGGTACAGATCGGCGTTGGACGCGTTGTCGTTGCCGCTGACCGCCATCCCGTCCCACTGGCAAGTAGCGCCAAAGCCGTTCACCCAAACCTCATGACAACCATCGAAAAAGTACCCGCTCCATAACGTTCGGCCGCCGTCCATGCCATCGGCGATCACCTTTTCGACGAACGAATCGGAAAAACGCTTCATTCGCAGGGCATAGCCTTGCGTCATGGTCGTTCCGGACGTGACTCGAAAACCTTCCAGCGTCCAGTTGCTTTGATTATTGCTGCCGTCGCCGAAAACGATGATATCGACGGTTGTCGATGCACCGACATACTTCAGAATGGATGCGTAGCCGTCGCCACGAATGGTGATGCCATCGCCCGATTTCTGCAATGGCTGGTCGAACAGATACGTTCCAGCCGGAATATATCCGGATTTCGTGATGGAAATAGCGGCAAGCCACGCCGAAAGGGCCGCCGTGTCGATCGTAACGCCGTCACCCTTCGCGCCGAAATCCTGTGGCGTCACCGGCAAATCGCTGAGTTGTGCGTCACTGGTCGCGAGCGCCCGACCGTCAACCTTGGAAACCTCTTGTTTGCTTGTCATTGCATCACCGTTCGTCAATAATGTTTTAGTCAGCATCCAATTTTCGATGCGAATTACATTCATCATCAGATCCAGTACAATTCCCGCATCCAAATTCCATTTCACAAGAAATTGAGCGCGAGCCGACAATGATAAGACAAACCCAAATCAATCTCACGACATGGCGTGCATGGCGGCTTTAAAAATAAGCATTGACCACATGACAAACAGATGCATCACCCGCAACATGCATGATGTTTTTTCAAATCGCATATGTTTTTGTGACGCAGGGATTACACACTTCGATGATTTCCATCATCGAAGCACAATGGCTCAAGCAATCAACGCAACAGAACAGCGCCGCATCACGCCATCTCGACGCGATTGCGGCCCGATTGCTTCGCGCGGTACAGCGCGCGATCGGCGCGGCGCATCAGCGCTTCCACGTCGTCCTCGCCCGCCTCGCGCGCCACCACGCCGATGCTGACCGTAAACGGAATCGGCTGGAGCCGCCACGGATGCTCGAAATCCTGGCGCTCGAAGCATTGGCGCAGTGCGTCGGCCACGCGGTGTGCGCGATCGGCGTCGGCGCCGGGCAGCGCCGCCACGAACTCCTCGCCGCCCCAGCGCGCGAACACGTTCGGCTCGTGCGTCATCGATGCGCCGACCTGCGCCAGCACGCGCAACACTTCGTCGCCGGCATCGTGGCCGTGGCTGTCGTTGATGTCCTTGAAGAAATCGATGTCGAGAATGAACACCGACAACGCGTCTTCGCTGTCCAGCACGCTCTCCACGAATTCCATGAAGCCGCGCCGGTTCGGCAGGCCCGTCAGCGCATCGGTGGTGGCCTGTTGTTTCAGCAATTCCATTTGCAGCGCACGATCGGTAATGTCGCGCACCACAGCGGTAAATTCGGTCGCGCCATGCACGTCGATTCGCGACAGCGCGATTTCCACCGGAATAATCGAACCATTGCGATGCTGGCCGAATACGCTATTGCTGCCGTCCATCCGCGGCGGCGTATTGTGGCGCACTGCCGGCTGATAACTGTCGGCGAATCGCTGCACGCGCTGCGGGTGATCGGCCCGATATTTTTCGGGCAATAAGGTTTCGATGGGCCGGCCGATTATCTCGGCGGCCGAATAACCGAACATGTTTTCCGCCGCGCGATTGAACAACGTGATATTGCGGTCGTGATCGATCGTCACGATCGCGTCGTAGGCGGAATTGACCACGGCGCGATAACGCGCGGCATTGATATCGGGTTCCTGATTGGGCGGCAATTTGGTGGCGACGTCGAAACCCGTCACCATCACTTCACGCACGATCGCCTTGCCGCCCTGCAGATGCCGCACCGGCTCGAGCGACAGGCGCCACACCTCGGTATCGGCGCGGAAATCGTAGCTCCATGCGATCTGTGGCGATTCGCCGGCGTCGAAGCACACCACCAACTGCTCGCGAAAATCGCGCAGCGCGAAATCCGCCGCCAGCACATCGAGCGAAATCGGAAAGGCGGGCATGTCCTCGCCCGTCACGCCCATCATTTCGAAAAAATGGTGATTGGCAGCCGTCACGACGAGCGCGCGGTGCATATCGCGTCCGATCGTGGCCACACAGATGGCAATGCCGTCCATGAATGGGACCGGCGTATTGGGCCAATCGGACATGATCTAACCTTACAAAATCTTCAATTCATATCGACTTCGGTCGTGCATTGAACCCGCCGTACCCCGCCCACCCGGCATCATATCGATCGGCGGAACGGACGATTATAAACACAGCAAGTGAAATTTCCCGGCGGCTTGAATTAATCTCGTTCGCGCTGTTGCGGCGCGGCACATCGGGGGAACGGAACGCTGCCGCCCGGCAGGTGCGCGGGCGGCAGGTGCCGGGGCGGCCCGGGCGGGTGAAAACCCAACTCGGAGCCGCCCGCGGCGGATGGTTTACTGCGCCGGCGGCGCGGCCGGCGTGGCCAGCGGCTGGCCCTTGGTCACCACATGCACGGTCACGAGTTCGACCGGCGTGGCGCCATCGTTTCTCGCGCTGTGCACGTGACCGGTCTCGACGATGAAGCCCTTGCCGGCCGGCACCTGCTCGGTCGGCTTGCCGTCGACGAGCAGCGTCAGCACGCCCGCCTCCACATAGCTGATCTCGTCGCCCGGGTGGGTATGCCAGCCGAGCTTGCCGCCCGGCACGATCGTGACGTGCGAAATCACCGCTTCGCGCCCCGGCACCGACACGTCGCCTTTCAATACCTCGGTGCGCGTCACGCCCGTGGTTTGCGCCAGGCAAACCGACGAAACTGCCGCCAACATCGCCCCGGCGATCCATTTCTGCATTGTTTTCATGATTCCACCTTGTTGAATCGGATTAATCGAAACGCGCGTTTCAATCGGCCAGCAGTTTGGCCACATAGGATTTCCAGGCTTCCGGATGCGTTTGCGTCAGGTGTCCGTAGGAATGGCTCGATTCCGGCACTTCGACATAACTGCCGTGCGGCACGAGATGCACGTAGCGCTGCATGACGCCGAGATCGGTGGCGTTCAGCAGGTCGTCGTCGAAATTCACGGCCAGCAGGCGCGCGCGGATCTTGCCGAGATCGGGCGTGGGGTTGTAATCGCGCGACGATTCGAACCAGTACAGCACGTCGTTCGCGTCGCTCTTCCTCGCGCGCTCGACCTGCGTGTCGTAGAGCGCCGTGGCGGCCTGCCGGTCGGGCGCTTCCTCCTGCATGCGCGCCGGGTTCACCGTCATCAGCGCGAAGATCGGCATCATGCGCAGCCATTGCGTCGGCTCCGTCTTGTAGGCGCCGTCCTGCCAGCCCGGATCGTTGCGGATCGCGCCGATCATCATCTGCCGCCACAGCCAGTTGCGCCCGGCGATCGGGATCGGCTGGCTGACCACCGGCATCAGCGCGTCGGCCATCTCGGGATAGCGCTCGCCCCACATCCAGGTCTGCATGCCGCCCATCGACACGCCGAGCACCAGGCGCAGATGCGTCACGTGCAGGCCCTCCACCAGCATCCGGTGGTTGGCTTCCACCACGTCGGCATAGCCGTAGTGCGGGAACGCCGCGCCCATGCCGTCGCTCGGCTTGCTGGAGCCGCCACGGCCCAGGCCGTCGGGAATCACTACAAAATAGCGGCGCGCGTCGAGCGGCTGGCCCGGCGCGTACAGTTCACGGCGCATCAGCGGCGTCAGGAATTCCTGGCTGGTGGCCGTGGTGCCGTGCATCAGCAACACGGCGTTGTCGATGCGGCCGGAGGCGTCACGGTGCGGCGTGCCGATCGTCACGTAGTGAATCCGCACGTCCGGCAGGACGGTGCCGTCGGAGAACGTGAAATCGTGCGCGACGAAATCGCCGGCCTGTTCGGGGGTGGGAGGTGTGGCTGCGTTGGCGGCGTGGGCCGTGTTGAGGACGCCCGCGCCGGCGAGCAACACGCCGAGCGCAAGGCCGCGGAGTCTCGATATAGACATTTTTTATCCGTGTGAGCTGTCGATCCGATAACAACAGGATGACGAATGACTGAGTCCGGCCTGGGGTGTTTACGGCGGTGCCGAAGCTGCCGGGCCGGGTTCAACGATAGACGTGCCCGCCCCGCTCGGATGGGAGGGAATTGCTCTGGAGCAGGACAATTCTGCGCAGATGGGGGGCGGCGGATTCGGCGAGGAAGAGGCGCGAAAGGCGGGTGAAAGAATCATGAAGGGCACGACGTTCGCCCATCGATTGAATGCTTATCTATCCGAGGTTCGATTCGGCCAATGCGTTCGAGACCTGCGCCATAGCTTCACGATTGCCAAACAGGCAAGCACGGCCACGATCAATTCAATCGTCACCCGTATCACGAAATATAAATCGTCTGGGTCGCGAATACCCAGGCCCTGGGACGTGTACAACCATGCATGCCCCTGGGTTTCTGTCCACGCATAGGGTATCGGACTGAAAGAAGAAACAAGCCGATGAATAACGCGAGCTTGAACAGGGAAGTCTCCGGAATCAGGTGCAACGCATAGTCAATCCGGCATCGGTCAGTTCCATCGCTTCTTCTGGCGTCTTATAGCTAAGGATCTTGATCGAACCTCGATCCACTGGTTTTACGGACACTACGACTTCAACCAGATCGACTCGCAAAGCACAGCCATTTCAGCGCCGCATGATGGCTCCAAGACGAACAGTGCCCGCCGGCCCGTCACGAAGTCGTGCACATACTGATCTGCCCGTTCTCCATCAACCGGTTTAGCCCTGGCATCCTCGCGGCTGTTCACCCACCGTACCCACGTGCGTACTTCTTCAGACGAGAATGGATATCTCGGCGACATGAGGAGTCGTGATACGACATTCTGCTCGCTGAAGTCGACAATGCGTTGAGCGATAACACCAGTGAATCGAAAAAACCCGGTCTCACCGTTCACGCGCTTGAAGCTCACCACCAACTCCCGGTTTTCCGAGTGGTGTTCGATGCATGTTATTTCTGCATCGTGGAAACTGGGAACGTCATGGATACTCCTAACGTCGGCATAGCTGATTGTGTTCATATGTATTTCCTCAAATCAAGGCAGGATTGACATCGGGAAACCCGCACCGCGCCTCAGCTTTCCACTGAGAGGGTTGATTGCCCAGTTGTGCGCATGCGGAACCCCTTGCCCGTGATCATGATCGAAATCGAAGTCGACGAGCGGCTGGCCATCGCCACCATACAGCCGCATTTGCCCGCTGCCGGGATTCGTGTACCACGATCCCGGCTCGCCTTCGTTCGGTGTCTTGGCGAGATCGAAGGTGTCCCCACTCACGGCATCTTCGGCGTACTCGAAAGGCGACGCATCGTACAGCGGCATCGTGCTGTTCGTTATATCGCGCACACTGGACGCCGACGCAATCACCTTGCGTGCGGCTTCGGACGCATCCAGCCGCTGCACCATCGAGTTGTACTCGTCGATGTAGTCCCATGCGGCCTCGGCAGACAACCCCATACATTCCATCACCTGCATGTGAAACGTCTTCTGGGGGCAGGCTTTGACGCGCTGATGCCGACGCACCCTCCGCTGTAGCGCGGCTGTTCTGGAATAACCACAATGCTGCCGCCGCACACCATTTCGTGCAGCGTCTGCACGACGTCGAGGTCAGCGCCGGACTTCGCCAGGCGGTCGTGCCAGTGAAAGTTTTCGCTCAAAAATCGACGCACGCGCTGCACTAGTTCGGTATCTTTCGCCCAGACGTCTGCGTAGGCCGACGCGGTGAACGTCTTGCCCGCGTCAGCCGCGCTGCATCGTTCGTCGTCGGACTTGAAGGCCATGTATCGCTCGTCGCGGCGATACAGCATGTACCGATACCACAAGTCTGTTTTCAGTTCTGTCGCCATTCAGCGTCCGATTAGCGCAATGTTCCTATCGTGGAGCCCCGTTCTTGTCTTGCAGTGCGCGCACCACACACCACTACGTGCGCTAAACAGAGCCGGTCAGCGCAGTACGAACACCGACCCGTCGTCGCTCCAAGCGTTGTAATTCTTTAGTTCACGCATTTTCCGTTATCAGTGAGCAGTTTGATCAAGCGTGTCGAACACCGCCTGACTCGGCATTCGCTCTGACCTCCCCCCGACCAGCCGAGCGCCTAGACTGGGAGGTTTCCGGCTTCAAGGCGTGCGAGCCGGAACTCGCACGGCGTCAGATCGCCCAGCGAACTGTGCGGTCTGAATTCGTTGTAATCCTGCCGCCAGTGCTCGATCTTTTCCCAGGCATCGTCCAGTGACAAGAACCCATGCACGTTCAAATATTCGTCCCGCAAGCTGCCGTTGAACGACTCGATAAACGCATTATCCGTGGGTTTGCCAGGGCGCGATTTCAGATGGTTCATCGTAGCGACGACATCGGCTGCCTTCAAGGCGTAATCGACCGTGATCGCCACGCTCTCCCGACTAAAATTATCGACCACAGTTAAGGCGCAGATTTTCTGCCCGTTGAACAGCTGATCGGCCACGAAGCCCATGCTCCAGCACGTGTTGACGGTAGAGATTTCCGGCCGCTCCATGCGGTGCGCGGCGGCCACGCGCCGGCGCGGCCGCTTGCGCCGCAAATTCAGCTTTTCCTCGCAGTAGATCCGATACGTCTTCTTGTGATTGATTAGCCAGCCTTCTCGTCGCAACAAGACGTGGATGCGCTCTACACCATATCGAATCCGGGTTTCGGCAATGTCCCGGATGCGCTGGCGTTCGGCGCGGTCGTCACGTGGATGAGGCTGATAAAAATACGTGGCCTGACGCAACTGCAATACGGCCGTCGCTCGCCGGATGCTCACGTGATAGGCCTGGATCAAGAAGTCAGCCAGCGCGCGTTTGCGCGCCGGCTTCATAGCTTTTTTTGCACCACCTCCTGCAGCATCTGCTTGTCCAGGCTGAGGTCCGCCACCATGCGCTTGACTCGGGCATTTTCCTCTTCCAGTTGCTTCAGGCGCCGTAGCTCGGACACGCCAAGGCCACCATACTTCTTTTTCCAGTCGTAGAAGGTGGCCTCCGAAATGCCCATCTTCCGGCACACCTCCGTGACCGTGGTGCCCAGTTCGGCCTGCTTCAACGCGAAGGCAATCTGCTCTTCCGTGCACCTCGATTTCTTCATGCAAACCTCCCGCCCGTCAGGGCTTCAAATTTGCCAGAAATCTCCAGTTTTAGCCGCTACGGTTTTTCGGAAGGAGGTCAAAGCCTTTTATGTCCGCACCGCCATCATCTTTCAGCCACATGTACGCGGGAATGGGCATGCCGACTTTCTCCTTCATTGAGTTGGAACGACATTCTGGCAAGCACCAAAACATCGAAACAATGAACTAAAAACCCAATGCGGCGCCCTGATACGAGGCAAGGAATTATCTGATTATTCTTTAGCCCACAAATCGGCAGCACGCAGCGCATATCTGGCACGCCGGCCGCGAGCCAGACGCGCGTACCTGCCTTCAGGCATTCCTGCCGGAACGCTTTGGCTCGCTCGGCAGACGAGCCGCGAATCTTTAGTCCTCTCCCGTTTTCGGATGCCGATGTCGTCAGGCGGAACGTACGAGCCGAAAATCGTACCGTTCCATGTGACTCAAGCACCTCGCAAGACATCTGACATCACATATTAAAACTCAATACCGAAGCTGGCTCAGTACCCTGTCGCCGCGCAATCAAACTCTGTCTCGATCCAAGAAATCTGAATAAAACGCTTAAATACAGGGCTTATTTCGATATTACAAACCGCTTTTCATAGGGTAGATACGGGCCTTGCTTTATTTTTCCATCATCCTATCATCGTGTCATCGTATGACATTAGATATCATCTCGCCATTGCCTCCCATCGACAAGATCACCACATATGCCGGAGACAGCAGTGACCACCCACGACTTCCAAACGCCATCCGGCGAATCGGATCCGCTCAAAATATTCAGGATCATGAAGCGAGAATTCCTTGGCTATGACGGGGCTCCGATGGGCAGCACGCTACTCGGCGCCTTCGGAGGCGAAGGCACCGATACGCCGGGAGTCGCTGGCGCCTGCGCCACGTCCCCCGACAGCGCCGCAATGACAGCAGGCTCGATCTGGATGCCTAACGATTGGGCCATTCATCACATCGCCTCATTGAATGGCATCGCACCGTCCTTCCGCCCCTGCCGTCGGCTTTCAGGTCGGGGCCTTTGGCGTGCAGCCCTGCTCCAGGGTCGCCCAGACCAGCGCCGATACCGACGCGAGTGCGCTGGGCCCGATCGGGCGCGAAACGTCAACGGCATCCCCTCATAGAACATCACGATCGAGGGCCGGCTCCACGACAACACGATCACCGACCTCGCTGATCCGCATGATCCGCACAAGTCGGTGTCACCGGGCAGTACCCAGGGTTCGAAGGGAATCCTGGCAGAGGTTCGACCCACCGTTGGCAGCGATTCATTGGCCGCCTGCTTGCGCGTGCGTGTCGAGCTTGATTTCCTCCGCCATTCAAAGACAAGGAAAAACGATGAAAAGGAATATCAGCATGCGCGCGGCACTGGCGCTGTCTACCTTCGCCGCGCTCACCGTGCAGGCATCGGCCAAGGCCGAGACCTGCACGCCCCAGTGGAGCAGTTCGGCCAGCAGCAATACCACCAACCTTCAGAATGCAATCAAGCAGTGCGCCGCCAGCGGTACCAGCAGCAGCCCGGGCCTGGTCGACCTGACCAGCAACAACGGCATCTCGACAGCAGTCATCACCAGCGTGAACCTGGCCAGCAACATCGTGTTGAAGCTGGAGAAGGGTTTCACATTGAAAGGCTCGCCCTCGCAGCCCGCCAGCGGCGCGATGCTTACCGGAAGCAATCTGAGCAATTTGACCATTACCGGCACCGGCGCGATCGATGGCGATGGTCAGGACTACTGGCCAGCGGCGGTCGGCCAAAACAACACGGACCGACCGAAGCTGATCGCGATCACCGGCTCGACCCTGCAAATCGGCTCGAACTTCACCGATGCCGGAAAATCGCAATCGATCGTCGCTTTTCCGAGTTCGTCCAATGCCACCGACAATGCGCTGATCATTCGCAATTCGCCGAAGGAACAGTTGGTGATCGAGTCCGGTTCCAAAAACGTCACGATCGACGGCGTGTGGATCTACGCAAACCCGAATCGCAATGCCAGCGGCAACGATCTCGCGCCGAATACCGACGCGATCGACATCATCGGCACCCAAACCGCGGCTGTCCGCAACTGCGTGCTGGACACTGGCGACGACGACATCGCTATCAAGTCCAACGCGGGCAGTGCGGCCACCTCGAACGTCACCATCGGCCATTGCGTGGTCGGCGGCGGTCATGGCATCTCGATCGGCGGCCAGGAAGCGGCCGGCACCACGCTGGCCAACCCTGGCGTCTCGCAGGTGACGATCGACACGGTGCAGTTCAGCGGTACCGACTTCGGCTACCGGATCAAGACCGACCAGACTGTCAAGGACAGCGGCGCAACCACCGGCATCACCTATCGGAACACCTGCATGCGCAACGTCCAGCAGCCGTTCCTGTTCACCTACGCCTACGCATCGGGCACCGGCGGCAACCTGCCGATCATCGCCAACGTCAATATCGACAACGTGATCGCCACCGCCACCAAGCAGCAAGGCGCCATCGTCGGGCTCTCGAACAGCCTGATGGGCCAACCGGCAACGGGCGACACGGGAATCCGCATCACCAATAGCCAGATCAGCGGCGGCAGCGCCTTCTCGGTGACAAACGGAGAATTGCAACTGGGCAGCAAAAGCAGCCTGACCACCTCGATCGGCTCGAACGGCCGGGTGGTGTCGATCACCGACAGCGGCCCGACCCTGTCCTGTCCGAGCAGTATCACGATCCCGGCGCAGCTCTAACCCGGATTGTGAAAGAACGGCCAGCAGCGCTCGACATAATCGCAATCGAACATAGTAAATAGCGAGCGCTTACGGTAAGCATTCTGGTGCCCGGCGCGATGGTCATCGCGCCGGCACTGATAGCGGCCGCCGTGATCATGATCGATCGAAGTCGACAAGCGGCTGGCCATCACCACCATACAGCCGCATTTGCCCGCTGCCGGGATATTGGCACCGCTTACCGTGATCGACAGCGAAACACCGGGGCATCTACGATCAGATCCCACTTTGTCGAGCTCAGCGATTTCCAGTAAAAATCGTGATTCCACGCCTGCGCGGGGTTGTGGAATACGCCTTCGAGATCGCCCTGGCCGTGCGATTCGAAGTAGACCCGATGAGGCTTTCCAACGAGAGCGGCACGAGCACCCGCCTATCGAAAACGGCCAATATCAACGTCTTATTCCATACCTATCAGTCGCTTCTGACCAGTCCGTGGGCCACCGGTGCTGAAGCGAAGCGGACCGCCGGCGTTTCCCGCCAGCTAGTGCCTCAGCACTGCGCCGAGGTTAAGTTCGTCAGCCACTTTCCTCAAGCGTTTGTCACGCGTCCAGATGACGACACCAGGTTTCAGACGCGCCGAGGCCAATAACGACGTGTCCACATATCCGATTCCGCGATTGAACAAACCTTCACGCTCGATCAGGTAGAACGTTTCATCCGGAGTGGCAACGGGCGCAGTCGGCAAATCCCGTAGCGCACCAAGCACGACTTCGCGGTTACGCAAACTGCCGAGTGCAATTTCCCCGACCACATAGGGGTGAATCAACACGCGCTCCTCGGCGAGCAGCTCAACCAGCATGGGATCGGTCGCATTGATGTGATCGATCCAGACCGACGTGTCGCCGAGGATCATTTGTCGTCCAGCCGCCGACGCGGTGCGCTCTTGATACCCGGTTGGCTTCCTCCAAGATTTGCGAGCCGCTTTGCGGCCTCACGCTGGATCAAGGCCTTCAGTGCTTCACGCACGAGCGCGGATTTTTCTTCCACGCCCGTATAGGCCTGGGCCTTGGCGACCAAGTCGTCGTCAAGCGTAATGGTGGTACGCACAGAAACCTCCTTTTTCTCAAGGCACCATTAATAGCATCGTTTGATGCCAATTGAAGTGCCTGACCGACGCCGGCTGACGCCACGGCCCGTCCATGTGCAGCCCGAATCAACGCCCCGCCTTCAACCGCCGCAGGATCTCCTCACGCTCGGCCTTCAAGACATGATCGTCCTGGTCGCCGCGCGCGTAGCGCCGCACGGTGCGATACGAAAACACTTTCCGGTACTGATGAACGCCCGGATCAAACGTCCAGCCGTCGACGCCGAACACATGCTGACCGAAGTGATCCTCGCCGTCGCCCCAGATGAAATCGGCGCGGATGAACACCGGATACGGCGAAACCTCGGGCACGTTCCACATCGCGCGGTCGGCGATATCGGTGGCCGTCACCTCGGGCATCAGGTTCTCGATCCTGCCATCGGCCGCGTGGCGCAGCACGGCCACGCGTTCGAGCATGCCGCTGCCGCCGCCCGAGAACATGCCCGAGAAAAACACCCACGAGCCGCCACCGGCCAGCGGCAAACGCTCCGATCGCGGGTTGAGCGCGAATTGATAGCGATCCTTCGCGTCGCCCGGGATCGGGCTGGACGGCATTTCGAAGCACGGGTTTTTGTCGGGCAGCACGCAAAGTGTCACGCCCGAAAGCGGCGTGTCGTTGGCGTCGAGCCGGCCTTCCTTCTGGGCGAAGCGCGGGAATGCGGTTTCGGAGGACCAGGCCGGAGCGCCGGCGGTTGCGACAACGATCGTGGCAACACTCAGGACTGCGACGAACGCGCGGGAAAGCAGCTTCATCTTGATGTCGATAATCGAATGTTGGCGGCCGTTCCGGCTCATTTCAATTCGCTGTCCTTGCAATTCGACTCCAGATCGCCGTCGAAATATTCGTACAGATGCACGAGCAATTTATTGTCGCCGGCGCGACGCCCCAGATAATGCATGCCCTCCGACGAAGCGCAAATCGAGAAATTCAGGTGCGAGCCGTCTTCCAGAATGCCTTGCGGATGCGCGCCCTGCCTGATCATCTTCACGTTGCCGGCAATGCCGAAGCCGGCGCTGTCGGCCGACAACGCGCCGCCCGGCGTCAGCGCATAGGCCGTGACCGGGCGGTCGCGCAGGCTGTCGAGCACCTGGCGATTCGCCTGTTTGGCCGGGCCGGAAATTTCGCCGCAGCACTGGATGACGCCTCGGCCGTCATCGCTCAGGACTTGAACGCGCGTGCCCTTCGGCAATACCGGATTGACGGAGTAATACACGCCGCCATCCACCACGCCGACTTGCTGCGCTTCGGCAATACCGGAAAACAAAAACATCGCCGTGAGAAACAAGGCTCGCTGGATTGACATGGAGGGCGGCTCGTCGAGGTTATCGGGGTGAATGGCATTTTACGCGGCGAGATTATCGACGATGGGTGTTGCGCTGTCGATTTCATCGAAACGGCTTGCCGGAAACGTATTCAACGCAAGCAATGCGCGCTGCCGCAACCGCGCCACACCGGAAATCCATGCACAATACGTCCCATGCAAACGCCCGACCTCGAACGCCTCGTCACCCTGACCATGCCCTTCGGCAAATTCAAAGGCCGGATTCTCGCCGACCTGCCCGGGCATTATCTGAACTGGTTCGCCCGCGAAGGGTTTCCGCCGGGCGAAATCGGCCGGCTGCTCGCGTTGATGCAGGAGATCGACCATAACGGCTTGAAGAGCTTGCTGGACCCGTTGCGCAAGCCGCCGCGTTGACGCCGCATCCAAAACCAGCCCGGTAAAAGCGGGCGCGCGTCATCCCCGCAACATCTCCCCCGTCACCGCCGCCACCCTCTCGCGCAACCACGCATGCGCCCGGTCTCCCTCGTATCGCCCATGCCATGACGCCACCACCGGCAAGGCCGACACGGGCACCGGCATCGGCCGCGTCACCAGCCCGAGCGAGCCCGCCAGCGCGGCGCAGCCGTGCGTCGGCACCACCACCAGCAAGTCCGACGCGCCGACCATGCACAGCGCAGCCGCTGCCGTGGGCGCCGACGCCACCACCCGGCGCGCCAGCGCCTGCGCGGCCAGCACATCGTCCACCGGATCGCGCAGCCGCCCGCGACGCGACACGATGATGTGCTCCGCACTCGCGTAACGGCGTGCGGTGAGCCGGCCACCCGCCAACGGATGCCCGGCCCGCATCGCGACGACCATCGTGTCGTGGCCGAGCACTTCGTGGTGAATCTCCGCCTGAGCGGGAATCGCTGCGCCGATGTGCAGATCGATCTGCCCTTGCCGCCATTCCGGCGCATCGGTCGACGCCTCGGCCAGCACGCGCAGGCTGGCGTGCGGCGCGGCCTCGCGCAGGCGCGCCAGCAGCGCCGGGCCCAACGTGCAGGCGAGCGCGTCGTGACACTGGATCACGAAGCTGCGCGTCAGTTTCGACACGTCGAAATGGCGTTGCTGCGCCAGCACCGCCTGCGCGCGCGCCACGATCGCGTGCACCTCTTCGCGAACCGATTCCGCATACGGCGTGGGCGTCATCGCACGGCCGGCGCGCACCAGGATCGGGTCGCCCGTCATGTGTCGGATGCGGTCGAGCGTCCGGCTCATCGCCGGCGAACTGACATGCATGCGCGCCGCCGCGCCGCCGACGCTGCCTTCGTCGAGCAAGGCGTCGAGCGCCACCAGCAGGTTCATATCGAGTTGCATTTGAGTTAACTCATCGGTAACGACAATTGATTTGATGTTAATCACTCGCTACCGAAAAATGAAGCCTGTTCGCGCTGATGCGCATTCAGGAGTGCAACCGGATATGACTACTCAGGACCCCAAGCGATACATCGCGGGCCAGCTTGCCGCGCAAGCCGTCACGACGGCCGGCGACGGCGCGCTGCTGGCCGCGACCGTTGCCGCCGTGCGCGTGGCAGGCGACGCAATGCTGCGCCACTTCGACCCGCAAACCCGCACGCCGGACACGCTGCCCGGCGTAATCGAGGCGATCCACGCCAACGACGCCATCTCGCTCGCCGTGTTGCGCCCGCTGCTGACGCAGGCCCGCCCCGCCGCGCGCTGGGTCGAGGACGAGCTCGAAGGCGGCGCGCTGCCCGACGGCGAATGGTGGCTCGTCGATCCCGTCGAGGGCAATATCAACCATGTGCACGGCCTGGCGGAATGGGGCGTCAGCGCCACGCTGATACGCGACAACGTGCCAATGCTCACGGCGATCCACGAGCCGGTTGCCGGGCGGCTCTACACGGCGGTTCGCGGCAGCGGCGTGGCGTACGCCGACGGCGTGCCGATGCGCGCGTCCACCCGGACCGAACTGCGCGCCGCCCTCGTCACGACCGGCCAGGCCAAGCCTGGCGAAAGCGACGCCACCCACCGCCGCATCGGCGCATCGATCACGGCAATGCTGCGCCGGGCGCTGGTGGTGCGCATGAGCGTGCCCGCCACGTTCCCGCTCGTGCAGGTCGCCGCCGGCCGGATCGACGGCTTCTGGCAGCACAGCAACGTGCGCTCGGGGCAAGCGGCCGGCGCGCTGTTGATCGGCGAGGCGGGCGGCGTGGTGACCGACCTGCGCGGCCAGCCGTGGACGCTCGCGAGCGACGATTTCCTGGCCTGCGCGCCCGGCATTCATGGCGAATGCATCGACGCGTTGCGCGACGTGGCCTGACGCGCCACACCCTATCGATCAACCGATTTCCAATCAATCAGGATACCTCTATGAATCTCGGCATTCTCGGCGCGGGACGCGTCGGCACCTCGCTCGCGCAAGCGCTCGTCGATCGAGGCCATCACGTCACCGTCGGCCATCGCAACCCGCAAGCCGGATCGGCGCGCTGGCGCGGGCCGGCCGTTCATCACGCAACGCTGGACGAGGCGGCCAGCACGTCGCGCATCGTCATCAACGCGCTGCCCGGCCATGTCGCGCTGGAATGCCTGAGCGCGCTGGGCGACGCGTTGAAGGGCAGCATCCTGCTCGACCTCGCGAACGCCACCGAGCGCCTGCCGGACGGCATGCCCGGCGGGCTGCTCTACGCGGGCAGCAGCCTGGGTGAACAGTTGCAGGCCGCGCTGCCCGGCACGCAGGTGGTCAAGACGCTGAATACGATGCACGTCAGCGTCATGACGGCGCCGGGTGCGCTGGCGATACCGCCGAAGGCATTTCTGAGCGGCAACGACGGCGAGGCCAAGGAGGAAGTGGCGCGGCTGTTGATCGAACTGGGCTGGCCGGCGCACGATATGCTCGATCTCGGGGCGATCGAATCGGCGCGCGCGACGGAAGCGATGATGCTGATGGTGCCGCATCTCGTTCGCGCGTCGGGGTTCAAGCCGTTCGCGTTGACGGTGGCGAGTTGAGTTGAGGCGACGCGGCGCCTGACCGGTTCATCGGGCGCCGCGATCCATCGACCTTTACGTCAAGTTCAGCCCGCCATCCGACATCACGATCTCCCCCGTCAAGTAATCCGAAGCAACCAGCCACGCCACCGCCTGCGCGATATCGTCCGGGCTGGCCGCCCGCCGCATCGGCGCCTTCTCGCGCCAAAGCTGCTGGGCCTGCGTCCAATCCGCCGTCAGCGGCGTATCCACCAACCCGGGCGCGACGGCATTGACGCGAATGTCGGGCGCCAGCGACACCGCCAGCAAGCGCGTCACGTGATTGAGCGCGGCCTTGCTCGCCGCGTACGGGATCGACGCCCCCTTGGGCCGCACGCCCGCATGCGAGCTGACGTTCACCACGCAGCCGGGCCGCCCACGCGCGGCGGTCGCCTTCAGCGCCGCCTGCGCCTCGGTGATCAACCGGAACGGCGCCACCACGTTGATCTCATGCAGTTCCTGCCAGACCTCCGGCGTGGCCGCCGCCAGATCGGCATGCGCAATCACGCGGCTGATGCCGGCGTTGTTGATCAGCACGTCGAGCCGGCCCCACACGGCCACCGCCTCGCGCACCAGCCGGATGCGATCGGCGTCGTCGGCCAGGTCGGCCTGCACATAGGCGGCCGAGCCGAGCTCGCGCGCCAGCGCCTGCCCCACCTCGACCGAGTTGCGCGAATGCAGGACAACTGAAAATCCATCCTTTGAAAGCCGGCGGGCAATGGCCGCACCGATCCCCGATGTCGAACCGGTAATCAATGCAACGGGCTGCGAAGTAGTCATGGCGATATCGATCGATTGAGCCGGGATGATTTTTACCCGGTGAAAAGAGAATGATTGGCTGGCAAGGCAACGTGCGTAACGCTCGGCTGTACTGCGGATTCCTAACTGGTCCGACCGGTCCGTCAAAACAATGAAATTGATTCGTAAGGATTAACGCCTTATTCAAAAGCAATTTGAAAGGAAGTCATTCCAATTTGTCCGAAGCCGACAACGCCGGTCGTTTCCTACTGCAACCTATCTCATAATGGCTCACAATCGAGCCGCTTTATCCAATAACCCGATACGAAGCCCACCACACAGGAGGAGAGACCGATGGCAGACAGCCCTCAGGACGATGCACGCAAACGGAAACCGCTATGGGTCTGGGTCGCGCTGCTGATTCCGTATGTCGCGCTTTTATGGCTGCCGTTCTATAACTACGGCCAGCCGTCGTTTGCAGGCCTGCCGATGTTCTACTGGTATCAATTGCTGTGGATTCCGGTTACGTCCGTGTTGTTGTATCTGGTCTACCGGAGTGAAAAATGAACGACGGCTATTCGATCGATCCGGTGGCGATGACCGTCTTCATCGCGTTTTTCGCACTCGTCACGGTGCTCGGTTTCGTCGCGGCGCGCTGGCGGCGCGGCGACCTCACGCAACTGCATGAATGGGGCCTCGGCGGCCGCCAGTTCGGCACGGTGGTGTCGTGGTTCCTGGTGGGCGGCGATTTCTACACCGCCTACACGGTGATCGCGGTGCCGGCGCTGGTGTACGCGGTGGGCGCCTACGGCTTCTTCGCGCTGCCCTACACGATCGTGGTCTATCCGTTCGTGTTCGCGGTCATGCCGAAGCTCTGGAAGATCGCGCACGCGAAAGGCCACATCACGGCGGCCGACTACGTGCACGGCGAATTCGGCGGCAAGTGGCTGCCGGCGGCGGTGGCGATCACCGGCATCGTCGCGACGATGCCCTACATCGCGCTGCAACTGGTGGGCATGCAGGTGGTGATCAAGGGCCTCGGCGTGTCGGGCGAGCTGCCGCTGATCATCGCGTTCCTGATCCTCGCGCTCTACACCTACACGAGCGGCCTGCGCGCCCCGGCGATGATCGCCTTCGTGAAGGACATCATGATCTACATCGTGGTGATCGCGGCGGTCTGCCTGATCCCGGTGAAGCTCGGCGGCTATGCGCACGTGTTCGAACTGGCCGACGCGCACTTCGCGGCCAAGGGCGGCGCGACCGGCATCCTGCTCAAGCCGACCCAGTTCACGGCGTATGCCTCGCTCGCGCTCGGCTCGGCGCTGGCCGCGTTCATGTATCCGCACACCATGACGGGCGTGCTGGCCTCGGGTTCAGCCGCGACCGTCAAGAAGAACGCGATCTTCCTGCCGGCCTACACGGTGCTGCTGGGCCTGATCGCGCTGCTCGGCTACATGGCGATCGCCGCGGACATCCACGTCAAGTCGCCCACCGATGTGGTGCCGGCGCTGTTCCACACGCTGTTCCCGTCGTGGTTCGTCGGCTTCGCCGCCGCCGCGATCGCGATCAGCGCGCTGGTGCCGGCCGCCATCATGTCGATCGGCGCGGCGAACCTGTTCACGCGCAACCTGTGGCGCCCGCTGGTGTCGCCGAATCAATCGGCGGCCGGCGAGGCCTCGACGGCGAAGCTGGTGTCGCTGCTCGTGAAGTTCGGTGCGCTGCTGTTCATCGTCGCGGCGCCGACGCAGTACGCCATCGAGCTGCAACTGCTGGGCGGCATCTGGATCCTGCAGATCCTGCCGGCCGTGGTGTTCTCGCTGTACACGCGCCGCCTCAGCGCGACCGGCCTGCTGATCGGCTGGCTGGTGGGGATCGTGCTGGGCACCGCGCTGTCGGTCTCGCAAGGCCTGAAGCCGGTGTACACGCTGCACGTCGGTTCGGGTTCCTACACGTTCTATATCGGCCTGATCGCGCTGGTGGTGAACATCGTCGTGACGCTGGTGATCTCGACGCTGACTTCGGCCAACCGTCCGCAGGCGGGCCGCGGCGCGGCAGTCTGAGGGTTGCCGGCCGCCCCGTGCTGTAAGGCGGGGCGGCCATAACCGGCGCTGATGCTTGCGCCCGCAACCGGTTGAGCGCCGCCTGCCTTCAGACGGCACTCAACCGGACGTCAAGCCATCTCTTCAATCGTCGTTCCGCACCGACGCCACCAGCCGGTCCCGCAAGCGCGCCACGGCCTGCTGCGTGGCGTCGCTTTCCTCGGCCGACAGGCCGGTCGCATCGGCCACACTCACCTTCCCCAGCGTTTCGCGCAACTGCCGGCCTTGCGGCGTCAGGCTGATCAGCACCTGCCGCTCGTCGTGCTGCGCGCGCTGCCGCGCCAGATAACCGAGCGCCTCGAGCTTCTTGAGGATCGGCGTCAGCGTGTTCGATTCGAGGTAGAGGCGCTCGCCGAGCTGGCCGACCGTCTGCGCCTCGCCCTCGGAGGCCGCCACCAGCGTGATGTACTGCGTGTAGGTCAGCCCGAGCGCGTCGAGCCGCGGCTTGTACGCCTTGCCGAAGGCCAGGTTGGCCGAGTACACGGCGAAGCAGAGAAAATCGGCGAGCTGCCGGGGGGTGGCGGGGTCGGCCGGGTCCGGACGGGTCATGAAACCTCGTGGCGATGCCTGATTGCGAGCGGCGGATTGTATAGCGGCATGCCGACAGGCATATGTCAGACGGCCAGCCTGCGGATCGCGCGACTGCTCCGGGCTGTTGTCAGGCATGCGCCGGTCCGCTATACCTGCCGTCTCGCGTGGCGAACCGGGCGCCCGGCCCGCCGTGCCTCCCTTCTCCGGATCGAACGACCATGACCCATACCTATACGTTGACCGACCAAGCGGACGAGGCCGTTCGCAAGCGCATCGTCGAGCCGCTCGTGCAATACAACGTGAATGCCACCGGCGCGCCGGCCGGGCATCGCCCGCTCGTCGTCGCGCTGCGCGACGCGGACGGCGAGATCGTGGGCGGCCTGTGGGGCATGACGGGCTACGAATGGCTGTTCACGCAGTTGCTGGTGGTGCCGGAAGCGGCGCGCGGCGGCGGCGTGGGCACGCGCCTCATGCGGCTCGCGGAACAGGAAGCCGTGGCGCGCGGCTGCCGTCACGCCTGGCTGGACACCTTCAGCTTCCAGGCGCGGCCGTTCTACGAACGGCTCGGCTACACCTGTTTCGCCGAGCTGCCCGACTATCCCACCGGCTTTTCGCGCTACTTCATGAAGAAGGCACTCGGTGCCGCCTGACGGCCCGCGCGCCTTGCCAGTGGCGCATCCGACGCCCCTTGCCGCACCTTCCGCGAGGCCCGGTTGCACGCCTCGTCCGCCAAAACCGCGTGCCGAGCCGCGCCGTTGTGTAAACTGCTGCCTTTTTTTCTGATTCGCCGCATGTTGCCCACCTCGCCGCGCACTTCACTGAACGCGCCGGCCATCATCCGACTCCTGATGCGTCTCGGCCAGCCCGACGTGCCGCGTACCGCGCTGCCGTTGCCCGACCGACTCAGCGAATGGGTCGGCTGGACCGACGCGATCGCGCTCTCCTCCGTGCTGGCCGCCCCCGCGCCCGCCGCGGTGGCCGGCTTGCGCACGCAGGGCGGCGACGAGGCGGCGCGCTGCCTGGACCTGCGCTCGGCGCTGTCGAAGGCGATCGCCAACGACGCCTTGCTCGCCCCCGCGCGCGCGCCGCGCCACGGCCGCCCGGGGGAGGCTTTGCCCCGCCCCCGCCGCAGGCCGCGCGTTTGCCGGATCTCATCGGCCCGGACGCCGATTTCGCGCTCTATCGTCAGTGCTGCCTCGGCTTGCAGCAGAAGATGGAGAGCGACATCGGCGACCTGCGCGCGAAATTGCGCGGCCGGCTGGCGGCGCAATCGCCGGCGCTGGCACGGCTGGCCGCGCTCGACGCCACCATGGAGCGCGCGCTGGCCGCGCGCGAACGCAGCCTGTTCGGCGCGGTGCCGGGGTTGCTCGGTCAGTATTTCGAGCGGCTGCGCGCGGCTGCCAAGGCGGAAGCGGCCGAAGCGGAGGCTCGGGTGCAGGCGGAAGCGGTTGCGGCAGAGGCGCAAGCGCAAGCGCAAGCAGAAGCCCCGAACACCGCAACCGCCCCCCCAAGCGCACACGCAGCCGCCGCCGTCCGGCCCCGCATCGCCCCCGGCCCCGCGCCGGCCGACACCTGGCTCGACACGTTCCGCAAGGATATGCAGAGCGTCCTGCTCGCCGAACTGGATGTCCGGTTCCAACCGGTCGGAGGGCTGCTCGCGGCCCTTCGCGCCCGCTAATTTCCATCTATGTCCCGACTTCGCATCGATCTCGTCGTATTTCTCGCCGGCCTGGCCGTGGTGGCCTGGATCGGCGCCGGCTACGTGAGCGCCAATCCGCTCGCGCTGGCCGTCACGCTCCTGATCGCCGCCTTCTACGCGGGCGGCGCGTTCGAGCTGCACCGCTACCGCCAGGCCACGGCGAGCCTGACGCGCGCCTGCGCCACGCAGGCCGAGCCGGCCTCGTTGGCTGCTTGGCTCGAACCACTCGCGCCGGGCCTGCGCGGCGCGGTGCGCGCCCGCGTCGAGGGCGAGCGCGCGGCCCTGCCCGCGCCGGCGCTGACGCCCTACCTGGTCGGCCTGCTGGTGCTGCTCGGCATGCTCGGCACGCTGCTCGGGATGGTGGCGACGCTGCGCGGCACCAGCGCGGCACTCGACGGCGCGACCGGCCTCGACGCGATCCGCAACGCGCTGTACGCGCCGATCCGCGGTCTCGGCTTCGCGTTCGGCACCTCGATCGCGGGCGTCGCCACCTCGGCGATGCTCGGTCTGCTGTCGGCGCTGTGCCGCCGCGAGCGGCTCGATGCCGTGCAGCAACTCGACGCGTTGAGCGCCACCGTGCTGCGCCCGTTCTCGCACGCGCACCGCCGCGAGGCCGGCTTCGCGCTGATGCAGCGCCAGGCCGACGCGATGCCGGCGCTGGTCGACAAGCTCGAAACGCTGATCGCGGCCATCGAACGCCAGGGCGCGACGGCCGGCGACCGCCAGCTCGCCGGGCAACAGGCCTTCCTCGACAAAGCCGAAGCCAGCCACGCGCGCCTCGCGGCGACGCTCGGCGAGGCGCTCAAATCGAGCGCGGCGGAAAGCGCGCGCGCGGCGGGATCGGCGATCGCGCCGGTGGTCGATGCCGCGATGGCCGGCCTCGCACGCGAAAGCGCCGCGCTGCACGGCACGCTGACGCAGGCGGTGGAACGCCAACTGGACGGCCTGAACCGTGGCTTCGAGGCCAGCACGGCCCGCGTGGCCGGGCTCTGGACCGACGCACTGGCCGAACAACGCCGCGCCGGCGACGCGCTGGCGGGCGACCTGCGCGGCGCGCTCGACAGCTTCAACGCCAGCTTCGAGGCCCGCTCGGCCACGCTGCTGCGGGATGTCGACAGCCGTCAGGCCGCCGCCGCCGAAGCCGCGTCGCAAACCTGGCAGGACGCGCTGGCGCGTCACGAACAATCGGGCGAGAAACTCGCCGACGACAACCGCCAGGCGCTCGCCTCGGCCGCCGCGACGTTCGAAACGCACGCCGCCGCGCTGCTGCGCGAGTTGCACGGCACGCAGCAGGAACTGCAAGGCCAGCTCGCCGCGCGCGACGAAACGCGTCTCGCGGCCTGGACCGGCTCGCTGGAAGCCGTCGGCACGACGCTGCGCGAGCAATGGCAAGCCTCGAACGCGGCCGCGCAGCAGCAGCAGGCCGAGATCTGCGCGACGCTGGAGCGCACGGCCGGCAGCATCGCCGCGCAGACCGAAGCGCAAACCGGCCGCGCGCTCGGCGAGATCGCACGCGCCGCCGAATCAGCCTCGGCTGCCTGGGAAGCGGCCAGCACGCAGGCCGCGCAACGCCAGCAGGCCGTGGTCGAGGCGCTGGCGGCCACCGCGCAAGACGTGGCCGCGCGCACCGAAACGCAGGCCACCGCCACCGCCACCGAAATCGCGCGGCTCGCGGCGGCCTCGTCGGCGGCCTGGCAGACGGCCAGCACGCAGGCGGCCGAGCGTCAGCAGACGATCTGCGACGCGCTAGCCAGGACGGCCAACGAGATTTCCGTGCAGACCGCCGCGCAGGCCAGCGGTACGGTAGCGGAAATCGCGCGCGCCGCCGAAGCGAACGCCACCGCATGGCAGGCCGCTTCGACGCAGGCCGCCGAGCGCCAGCAGGCCATTTGCGACGCGCTCGCCAAGACCGCCGACAGCATCGCTACGCAGACCGAAGCACATGCCAGCGGCACGATCGCCGAAATCGCCCGCGCCGCCGAAGCGAACGCTACCGCGTGGCAAGCCGCTTCGACGCAGGCCGCCGAACGTCAGCAAACCATTTGCGACGCGCTTGCCAAGACCGCAAACAGCATCGCTACGCAGACCGAAGCACATGCCAGCGGCACCATCGCCGAAATCGCGCGAGCCGCCGAAGCGAACGCCGCCGCGTGGCAAGCCGCTTCGACGCAGGCCGCCGAACGTCAGCAAACCATTTGCGACGCGCTGACGAACACGGCCAACGGCATCGCTACGCACGCCGAAGCACACGCCAGCGGCACGATCGCCGAAATCGCCCGCGCCGCCGAAGCACACGCCGCCGCGTGGCAAGCCAGCGCAGCGCAGGCCGCCGAGCATCAACAACGCATCTGCACCGCGCTCGAACACGCGGCCGGCGAAATCGCCACGCATGCCGAAGCACACGCCAGCGGCACCATCACCGAAATCGCCCGCGCCGCCGAAGCGAACGCCACCGCCTGGCAAGCCGCCTCGACACACGCCGCCGAGCGCCAGCAAGCGATCTGCGACGCGCTCGCGCAAGCCGCCACCGCCATCGCCGCGCAAACCGAAACCCACGCCCGCGACACCTTCGCCGAAATCTCGCGCCTCGTCGAAGCAGCCGCCGAAGCGCCGCGCGCCGCCGCCGACGTGGTCGCGGAGCTGCGTCAGAAGCTGTCCGAGAGCATGGTGCAGGACACCGCGATGCTCGAGGAACGCGGCCGCCTGCTCTCGACCGTCGCTACCCTGCTCGACGCCGTCAGCCACGCCAGCAACGAGCAACGCGGCGCGATCGATGCGCTGGTATCCACCTCGTCCGACCTGCTCGACCGTGTCGGCACGCGCTTCGACCGGCAGGTCGAGACGGGCGCGCAGGCGCTTGAAGGCGTGTCCGCGCAAGTCACGGGCAGCGCCGTCGAAATGGCCAGCCTCGCCGAAGCGTTCGGTCAGGCCGTGGCCGGCTTCGGCGAATCGAACGACAAGCTGATGGCGCAACTGCAGCGCATCGAAGGCGCGCTCGACAAGTCGCTCGCGCGCAGCGACGAGCAACTGGCCTACTACGTCGCGCAGGCCAAGGACGTGATCGATCTGAGCCTGATGTCGCAGCAGCAGATCGTCGAGAACCTGCAACGCCTCGACGGAGCGAAGCCGGCATGAACGACGATATCGACGGCGGCCTCGACGCGGGCGTGCCCGTCTGGGCCGCGTTCGGCGACCTGATGGCCGCGCTGCTCGGCGCGTTCGTGCTGATCCTGGTGGGCGTGATCGGCATGCAGCTCGAAGCGTCGTCGCGGCTGGCCGACGAGGTCAAGCAGCGGCAGGTGGAAACGCAGCGCCGCAAGACGCTCGAACAGGCGCTGGCCGGCCCGCTCGCGGCCGGCCGCGTGACGCTGGTGGACGGCCGCATCGGGATCGCGGGCAACGTGCTGTTCGCCGTGAATTCGGATCAGTTGCAGCCGGCCGGCCGCGACCTGCTGCGTAGCCTCGCCGGGCCGCTGACCGCCTACCTGCATGATCGCGACCAGATCCTGATGGTCAGCGGCTTCGCCGACGATCAGCAGGTGCGCGCCGGCAATCACCGCTTCGCCGACAACTGGGAGCTGTCCGCCGAGCGCGCGCTGACCGTCACGCGCGCGTTCATCGATGCGGGCGTGCCCGCGCCGTCGGTGTTCGCGGCGGCGTTCGGTTCGGAGCAGCCGGTCGGCTCCAATGCCGATGAAACGGGCCGCGCCAAGAACCGCCGCGTCGAGATCGCGGCGGTGCCGCGCCCGACCAGTTCGGTGACGGCCACGGCGGCAAGCGCCACCTCCGCCGCCGTGGCGCACTGACATGCGCCACGCTTCCGACGACCTGCCGCAAGACGCCGCCCGCGCCCGCCTCGACGCCTGGCGAGCCGATGGTTGCGACCGCATCGATCCGCTGCGCTTCGGCCTGATCGATGCGCTGCATCGCCGCGCCAACGTGCACAGCGGCGCGGCGCGGCGCGTGATCGACACACGCCTGCACGCGCTGCTGGAAGACTACGCGGCACGCATCGAACAGGCACGCGACACGGCGTCGAACCAAGCGCCCGCCGCCCCGCTGCCCAGCCCGTTCGCCGCGCTCAGTCTCGACAAGGCCCGCACGACCCGCAGCGCGCCGCCCGCCGCCGTACTCGATTATTTCCGCGAGCTCTGGTCGAAACTGAGCGCCGACCGCCAGGTGCAGGTCTCGCTCGACAGCGTGCCGAAGAACGCCGGCCCGCTCAATTCGAGCAGCCTCGTGCACCGCGCGCTGCTGCAGATGCGCGACATCTCGCCGGACTACCTGCGTCACTTCCTCGGCTACGCGGAAACACTGTCCTGGCTCGACGATCTGCAACGCGGCGACCCGGCCACGACCGCCGCCAAGGAAGCGCCGCGCGCCGCCGCGGCCAAGAAGCCGAAACGCACGCGCGCGGCACGCTGACGCCAACCCGGCATCGAGCGCTGCTTACTTCGTGATGGATCGAGGCCCGCGGCGAAGTATGCCCGTTTCGCGTGAACGAGCGCCACGTCCGCCGCATCGCCACAAACAGTGGCCCATGCGGCGAAGCGAATCCGTGCCACACTGGCGGCCGCGTTCGCCACTCTCCCCGCCCTTGCCATGCCCGACCTGCGCAACCTGACCTTCGAGCACCTGCTCAACTACATCGCCGTGGTGGAAACCGGTTCGTTCACGCGGGCGGCCGAGCGGCGCGGCATCGGCAAGACCTCCGTCAGCGAGAGCATCCAGCGCCTCGAACAGCAGTTGCAGGCCAGCCTGATCGTGCGCACCACCCGGCGCGTGAGCGTGACCGAAGCCGGCGAGGCGTTCTTCGAAACGTGCCGGGAAATCATGCGGCTCGCCGACGAGGCCGTGTCGATCGCCAGCCCGTCGCCGGACGACCTGAGCGGCACGCTGCGGGTGGCGTCGTCCGTCGAATACAGCGCGATCGTGCTCGCACCGGTGCTGGCACGGCTGCGGCAGGCGCACCCCAGGCTGCGCGTCGCCATGGTGTCGGCCGACCGCTTGATCGACCTGATCGAGGAAGGCGTGGACGTGGCGATTCGCTTGGGGGAACTGAACGATTCGAGCCATCGCGCGGTGGCCATCGGCCATTACACGAAGTGGCTCGTCGCCAGCCCCGGGTTCGTCGCGAGCCATGCGCTCCCCGACGACCTGCGCGATGCCGCCGAACTGCCGTTCGTGGCGCTGTCGGTGCTGCATCACCCCGCGCGCTTCACGATGCACCGCCACGGCAGCGCCACCGACACCTGCGAGATCGCGTTTTCCGCCGGGCTGCAGGCCGATACCGTCTACGCGTGCCGCTCGGCCGTGAGCGAAGGCGCGGGCTTGGCCGTGCTGCCCGATTTCTCGGTGCGAGCCGATCTGGCCGCCGGCCGGCTCGTGCGTCTGTATCCGGAATGGGCCACCGCGCGCTCGGCGATCCACGCGCTGCTGCCGCCCGGCAAGCACACCGCGCCGAAGGTCCGTGCGCTGATCGACTTGCTCAAGGCCGATCAGGCCTGATTCGCCGGGCCTGCCGGGTCCTTCGCATCGGGCAGATGCCCGTGGCGCAGCAGGATCACGGCCGGCTCGTCGGCGAATGGCGCGTGCTCCGCACCCGGGTGCAGGCGCAGCCAGGTGCCGGCCGGATGATGTCGCTCGCCGTCGCGCAGCACCCCGCTCAACACGAACATTTCCTCCCCGCTCGGGTGCGCATGCGCGCGGGTGCGCGCCTGCGGCTGCCATGCCACGAGGCTGACATGATGACGGCCGCCCGCGAGCGGCGCGATGCGCATGCGCGGGTTGACGCCGCCGTGCCAGACCCGCCCCGTCGACGTCCGCAGCAAGAGTTGGCACAACGCATCGCATGCCTGACGATAGAGCAGCACGCGCGCGCCGCCCTCGCCCGCGCGCACCACCGTGTCACGGCAACGCGTCAGGAAATCGCCCGTGGCGAGACGCTGGCCGTCGGCCATCACTTCGCCCTGCAAAACAAAAAGATCGTGACGCAGCCCGGCGTCGAGCGTGTGCGCCGCGCCGGGGCCGAGATCGAGCACGCCGCTCCAGCGCGGCGCGTCGGCGTCGCTCAGATGCGTGATCGCGCACGGTGCATGCGGCGCGGTCGAGAGGTCGATCCAGGCGTGTTCGATCAGTGAAATGGACATGGGTGTCGCTCCCTGCGGTGCATCGGTTCGAGACATCGGCAACCGGACGGTTGCCTGCCGGGGCCAGTGTGCGCAATCGCGGCGCGGGCAGGAAGCCGGCCGGGCGGCGCAACAGAATCCGGGCGAACCGTACAATCTCGCGCGCATTGTCCGGCCCGGACGGATTCTGTTTCGGCGCGGGCTCCGTTTATCGCGGGCGGCCTGACCCGGACAATGAATCCCGTCCATTCGATCCAGGAGCCTGCTCATGACGCCGTCCGCTGCCTTGCCCGCCCAACGCAAACCGGTTTCGTCGGCCCGGGCGACCGGCGCCGTCGCGTTCACGATCCTGTCGTGGGCTTCGGCCTTCCCGTTCATCCGGATCGGGCTGCACGGCCTCGCGCCGATGCAGCTTGCCGCCGCGCGCTTCGCCACGGCCGCCGTGCTCGTCATCGTGTGGCTCTGCTACCGGCGCCCGACCCGGCCGTCGCTGCGCGATGCCGCGTGGTTTCTGGTGTCCGGCTTTCTCGGCATCGCCAGTTACAACGCACTGCTGAACACCGCCGAGCTGACCGTCGCGCCGGGTGCGGCCGCGTTCATCATGAGCACCTCGCCGATCTTCACGGCGATTCTCGCCACGCTGTTCCTGCGCGAGAAATTCAACCGCTGGGGCTGGATCGGCTCGCTGTTCAGCTTCGCCGGGATCGGCGTGATCGCCTGGGGCCAGCCGGGCGGCCTCGTGCCGGGCAGCGGCGCGACGCTGATCCTGCTGGCCGCGCTGGCATCGGCCGGCTACTTCGTGTTGCAGCGGCGCCTGATTCCCGTCTACGGCGCGCTGCCGAGCACCGCCTACACGCTGCTGGCCGGCGCGCTGCTGCTGTCGCCGTGGCTGCCCGGTGCGATCGGCTCGCTCGCCGCGCCGGCCGCGTCGCCGGGCACGCTGGGCGCGGTGCTGGTGCTGGGGGTGTTTCCGGCGGCGCTCGGGTATGCGAGCTGGACGGTCGGGCTGGGGTATTTCGGTGCGGCTCGGGCGTCGAGCTTTCTTTATCTGGTGCCGGCCGCGGCGACAGTGCTGTCGATGGGGATGACGGGGGAACGGCCGGGGGTGGCGACGTTGGTGGGGGGTGGGATGGCGATTTTGGGGGTGGCTTTCGTGGCTTGGCGGGGGCGGGGGTGAGGAGCCGGGCCATAACCCGGCAATCAAGACTTGGCGGACTTGTCCGAAAACGCGTCAATCAGTCTTTCTCTTCAATACCGAATAGAGACTGCTGTAATCGTCCGTCCAGGGCTTGAATCCGTCCGGCAACTCGATCTGTTTCGCATTCCCCAGGAATTGATTCCGCGAGAAGTTATCCGCCCGATCCGAAACGAGCACCCAAATCGATTTCAACTCGCCCTTCCCGTCATTTGAGTCGCCCACTTCGGATTTCACGACCCTCGCCTCCTTTCCATAGAACGCCGCATTGAGCTTGACGATCGGAGCGAGGTCCAAATAATGGTTCGTCACATGCACGGCCAGCATGCCACCGGGCTTGAGGTTCTGAAAATATATGGCGAATGCCTCCCGGGTCAGCAGGTGAACAGGAATCGCGTCGCCTGAAAAGGCATCGACCACCAGCAAATCGAACTGCTGAGGGCGTTCCTGCGCCAACGTCTGACGCGCATCCCCGGATGCGATGGAAACATGCGCTGGGGAGTCCGAAAGAAAGCTGAATTCCGAACGGGCAATGCGAATGTCGAGCGGATTGATTTCATAGAATCGGTAATCGTCACCCGCACGACCGTAGGCCGCCAGCGTACCGGCACCCAGTCCAATCACGCCCACGTGTTGAGGCTGCGCTGTCCGGTTGGCGAGGATCGCCATGCCAACGCCGGAATGTTCGCCGTAATAGGTCGTCGGCCACGCTCGGCGGTCGGCCGCCAAATACTGCTCGCCATGAACGATCAACCCGTTGGACAGCACCCGTTTAGCTTGCTCGCCGCTGCCATGATCACTGACGGCCAGCGTCCCGTAAAAATTCCGGACGGAAAGCCTGGTGCTTGCGAGTCTCAAAACCGTGCCGTAATACAGGCTCGCAATCAGGATGGCAACCACGACGGTCATGGTCGCCAGCCCCAGCCAAGCCACCGGTCCAGCCGATTTATTCGGCCCTTTCGTCATGCCTCGATAGGTGACGATCAGCGCGAGGACAGCCATCGCGCCCATCCCCAGCGGCAGTTCGTGATCGCCATTGAAAAAACTCGGCGCGATGAATACCGCGAACACGCCTCCCATCGCGCCGCCAACCGACAGCGCAAGGTAGAACGACGTCAGATAGCGTGGATGCGGCTTTAGCCTGGCGAGTTCTCCGTGAGCAATCATGCAGCCAAAGAACAGCCCCGCGCTAAACAAGACGATTGGCAGGAACAGCGAGTCCCGAGATAGAAATCCGAGAAACCCTGCCGTCATTCCGACCAATGCGAGAATCAGAAGAAAGACGCAGAGGCTCCGCCGGTACCACATCCGCCCTTCAAAACACAAGATGAAACTCAACAGGTAAAGCCCAAGCGGCAACACCCATAAAAGTGGAATGGGCGCCACGTTGCGAGTCAGGTAGCTGGTGACCGCCATTAACAGCACCGAGGGGCATACGGCCATCAGGGTCCATATAACCAACATCCTGGCGCGTGGCCGCTCGACCGCATCATCGGCCGATGGCGTCGGCTCTTTTTGTTCCGTACGCGATGCCCTGAGCGCCAGGGTTCCGCACACCAGCGTGAACACGACATAGGAGGCGGACCACCCGATCGTTTGAAGATGCAACGGCAACCACGGTTCGAAAACGATCGGATAACTGAGCAAGCCCAGCATCGATCCGACGTTGGAAAGTGCAAACAGGCGGTAAGGCACCACACGTAACTTCTCTCGGCCGAACCACGCCTGCACCAACGGCCCCGTTGTCGAAAGCATGAAATACGGCAAGCCGATACTCATGGTCAGCAGGCCGACGATGGTCAAGGCGGGATTGCCGTTCGCCGCCGTTATCCCGTGCATGACCGGCTTGATCGGAAGCAGCGCCAGGCTCACGACAAGAAGCAGGACATGCACGAGCACTTGCCGCCTGGCGGTCAGGAAACGGATCGTCAGATGCGAATACAGATAACCCAAGACGAGCAGTACCTGAAAAAAAAGCAGGCAGGTACTCCATACGGCCGCCGACCCGCCAAAGCCGGGGAGGATGATTTTTCCGACCAGGGGTTCTACTTGAAATAATAGAAAGGCACTCAGCGTGATGGTGCAGGCGTACAGAAAGGTAATCATCTTCTAACGTATTTTTATCGAATCCGTTTCGCTTTCTACCGGAACCTTTCGAAAATTTCGATATTGTGAGCTACGTCGATCGAGCGGAATGTCCGTCATTCTGCACAGAAACATTCATACGGTATACCGCGCGATGAATTGAACGTTGAATCCTCTGGAAGCGAGGCGGGCGGCGCGTGGGCGGGTGTGGTCTGACGGATTGTCAGGGAATGAAACGACAAGAAAATGACCTGCAGCGACCATTTCGAAAAAAGCAGCCGAGCGCTCCGGGCCGGACGTAGCCCCAAAAACCACCGCAAATAAAAAAAGACCCGGTCATCGACCGGGTCCAAGAGAGCTGCGCCGTTTCGATGGATGGCCGCCGTAGTCCAACTGGCCATCCCTCTCCGCTAACACGACTCCCACCGTTACAGTGCGTACATCGCGGGCGATTATGGGCTGCCGATGCTTAAGCCACACTTAAAAAGCGCCGAAGCCCCCGCCGAACACCCCACCCCACCCCGTATCGGACATTCGACCGATACCGCCACGCCGCCCCACACGCGATCCTGATGCCATCGACGGCACGTTGCCGCGCAAACATCGGCGCCCTCGCAGCCTCGGGCGCCGATCGCGAGACTATCTTGAACATCACAACGATTCATCCCGGCTGGGTCCGCGCGTTCCACTGGATCAACGCCTTATCGGTCGTGCTCATGTGCATGAGCGGCTGGCAGGTGTACAACGCGTCGCCCCTCTTCGGCGCCATCCACTTCCCCGCCGCCATCACGCTGGGCGGCTGGCTCGGCGGCGCGCTGCAATGGCACTTCGCGGTGATGTGGCTGCTGGTGGCCAACTTCGCGGCGTATCTGGTGCTGGGCACGTTGACCGGGCGGCTGCGCCGCATGCTGTTGCCGCTGAACCCGCGCGCGGTCGCCACCGACCTGCTGGCCGCCCTGCGCGGCAAGCTCGGCCACGCCGACCTGCGCCGCTACAACGCGGTGCAGAAGCTCGCCTATCTGCTCGTGATCGCCGATATCGCGCTCGTGATCCTGTCGGGCCTGACGATCTGGAAGCCGGTTCAGTTTCCGCTGCTGCGAACGCTGATGGGCGGCTACGACAACGCGCGCATCGTGCATTTCGTGGCGATGAGCGGGCTGGCGGCATTCTTCGTCATCCATATCGTCATGGTCGCGCTGGTGCCGCGCTCGCTGCTGACGATGATCCGGGGCCGCTGATGATCCGCACGAAAGGCACGACACAACCGGCGCCCACGCTCGACGCGGCCTCCATCGTCAAGGACGCGCGCAACGAATTGACGTCCGAATCGCGACGCCTGTTCGGCAAGCGAATCCTGAGCCTCGGCGGCCTCGCGCTGCTGACGGGCTGCAACCCGACCGACGGCGCGTCGATCGAAGCGATGCTGCGCAAGGTGTCCACGCTCAACGACCGGGCGCAGGCGCTGCTGTTCGACCCGAGCAAGCTCGCGCCGACCTACCCCGATTCGATGATCACGCGGCCGTTCCCGTTCAACGCGTTCTACGACATCGATCAGGTGCCCGACGTGGATGCGGCCAGCTACCGGCTCGAACTGACGGGCTTGGTGAAAGGCCAGCGCAACTGGACGCTGCGCGAGCTGAACGCGCTGCCGCAACACAGCCAGGTCACGCGCCATATCTGCATCGAAGGCTGGAGCGCGATCGGCAAATGGGGCGGCGTGCGCTTCGCCGATTTCCTGCTGCTGGCCGGCGCGGACACCACGGCGAAATACGTGGCGCTGCACTGTGCCGACAACTATTGGACCAGCATCGACATGCCCACGGCGCTGCATCCGCAAACGCAGCTCACGCTGTCCTACGACGGCCAGGTGCTGCCGGCCAAGTATGGATTCCCGATGAAATTGCGGATGCCGACCAAGCTCGGCTACAAGAACGCGAAACACATCGTCGGCATCACGATCACCAATGAATTTCCCGGCGGTTACTGGGAAAACCAGGGCTACAACTGGTTCGGCGGGTCCTGACACGCCCGCCGCCAGCCTTTTCAATCGCATTACCCTCGGAGTCCTTATGTCCTTTCGTCTCAAGCTGGCCACGTCCGTCATCGCCCTCACGCTGGCCGGCGGCGCGTTCGCGCAAACCCCGGCCGCCAAGCCGCAACGGATTCGCGGCGATGTCGTCTCGCTCGCCGACAACACGCTGACCGTGCATCGCCGCAGCGGCGACACGGTCGTGCTCAAGATGAGCGACACATCGCATGTCAACGCCGTCAAGGCGATCCAGCTTTCCGACATCAAGCCGGGCTCCTACGTCGGCGCGGCCTCGGTGCCCGGCCCGGACGGCAAGCTCGTCGCCAAGGAAGTGCTGGTGTTCCCCGAAGCCGCGCGCGGCACGGGCGAGGGCCATTACGCGTGGGATCTCGGTGCGAACAGCTCGATGACCAACGCGAACGTGGATACCGTCGTGCAAGGCACCAGCGGCCGCGATCTGAAGCTGTCGTACAAGGGCGGCAACAACACCGTGACGGTGCCGGCCACCGCGCCGGTCGTCACGCTGATCCCCGCCACGCGCGCCGACCTGACCGCCGGCAAGAAGGTGTTCGTGGTGGCCACGCCGGCCAAGAGCGGCGACGGCTACGACGCGCAATTCGTGGTGGTCGAAAAGGATGGCGTCGCGCCGCCAATGTAATGACCTTGGGCAGCCGCACGCATTGTCATGCGGTTGCCCTCTTCCCTACCTCGACACCGAACCAGAGGAACCCGCCTTGGCGCTTTCGCGGACCACGATCGAACAACGCCTCGCACTCATCGAGGACAAGCTCGCGATCTACGACCTGATCGCCGCTCATCCGTTGAGCGCCGACACGGGCTACGGCCCGTTCTTTTCGACGCTTTATACGGAGGACGCCGTGTTCGATCGCGGCACGGCCGCGCCGGGCGCAAGCGGCCGCGACAAGCTGATCGAACTGGTCGAGAGCGAGGCGCACGAAGCCGCGCTCTCGGGCGGCCTCGCGCATTTCGGCAACCTGCCGCGCATCGAACTGGACGGCGACACGGCCGTCATCACGTCGTATCTGATGCTGGTGCGCTTCAATCGCAGCGGCGCGGAAACCACGCTGCCGAACCACGGCCTGTCGCGCGGTCACGAAATTTTCCGCGTGCTGGTCAATCGCTGGGAAGCCGTGCGCACCGAAGCCGGTTGGCGGATTCGATCACGCCAGTTGTTCCCGATGGACGGCACGCCGCCCGCGCGCAAGCTGCTCTATGAAACCGTGTCGCGCTGACGATTCGTCAGCGCTTCCAAGCTTCGCTTAAGCCGACTGTGTGCATAGTGGGTACCTGAATGAAAGGATTTTTACGGAAGGTACCCATGACCCTGCGCCTGTTGCTGTCCGCCTTTGCCACCTTGTTTGCGCTCGGCGCGAGTTCGCTGTTGACCGTCGCGCCCGGCGCGCCGCTGCATGCCACGCTCGCCTCGTCCGATTCGCCGGCCGCACCCTGGCTGCCCGCGCGTCGCGACGCCGACGACACGCCTTGAGCGATACCTGTCTCACCAACCCACCGCCTTAAGCTTGCCTTCAGCTTCGGTTTCGTACGATCGCGAATACCCTGCGGCGCGCCCACGATGTTCCGATCCAGCGCCGCCAATGCAAGCGAATCGAAGGCATGTCACAGACTCCCTCCCCCCGCCGCACCGCCACGCTCCCGCCGCACGCCGGCATTCTGAAAACCCTGTTCCTGCAAGCGCCGTCGTATGACGGCTTCGACGGCGGCGCCGGCTCGCGTTATCAGGCCAAGCGCGAAATCCGCTCGTTCTGGTATCCGACCTGGCTCGCGCAACCCGCCGCGCTGGTGCCCGGCAGCCGCGTGCTCGATGCACCGGCCGATGAACTATCGGTGGAAGACACGCTGAAGATCGCCGTCGAATACGATCTCGTCATCATCCACACCAGCACGCCGTCGTTCCCCACCGACGCGACCTTCGCGCAGGATCTCAAGCAGCGCAAGCCGTCGGTGCTGGTGGGCATGGTCGGCGCGAAGGTGGCCGTCGATCCGCACAACTCGCTGACGGCCTCGGACGCGATCGATTTCGTCTGTCGCGAGGAGTTCGACTACACGTGCCGCGACGTGGCCGACCGCAAGCCGTTCGCCGAGATCCTCGGCCTCAGCTATCGCGCCGCCGACGGCTCGATCGAGCACAACGGCCCGCGCCCGATGATCGAGGAGATGGACGAATTGCCGTTCGTCGCGCCCGTCTACAAGCGCGACCTGAAGATCGGCAACTATTTCATCGGATACCTGAATTACCCGTACGTCTCGATCTACACGGGCCGCGGCTGCCGCTCGAAATGCACGTTCTGCCTGTGGCCGCAAACGGTGGGCGGCCACCGCTACCGCGTACGCTCGGTCGAGAACGTGCTGGCCGAGGTGAAGTGGATTCGCGACAACATGCCCGAAGTGAAGGAGATCATGTTCGACGACGACACGTTCACCGACTTCAAGCCGCGCGTGGAGGAAATCGCGCGCGGCCTCGGCAAGCTCGGCGTGACGTGGTCGTGCAACGCGAAGGCCAACGTGCCGTACGACACGCTGAAGGTCATGAAGGAGAACGGCCTGCGCCTGCTGCTGGTGGGCTACGAATCGGGCGACGACCAGATCCTGCTGAACATCAAGAAGGGCCTGCGCACCGACATCGCGCGCCGCTTCAACGAGGATTGCAAGAAGCTCGGCATCAAGATTCACGGCACGTTCATTCTGGGCCTGCCCGGCGAAACCAAGGACACGATCAAGAAGACGATCGAATACGCCAAGGAAATCAACCCGCACACCATTCAGGTGTCGCTGGCCGCGCCGTATCCGGGCACGAAGCTTTATGAGCAGGCCATCGAAAACGGCTGGATGGAAGAGAACAAGACCATCAACCTGGTCAGCAAGGCGGGCGTGCAACTGGCCGCGATCGGCTATCCGCACTTGTCGAAGGACGACATCTATCACGAGCTCGAACACTTCTACCGGGCGTTTTATTTCCGGCCGTCGAAGATCTGGGAGATCGTCCTGGAAATGTCAACAAGCTGGACTATGCTGAAGCGCCGCCTGCGCGAAGGCGTCGAGTTCTTCCGGTTTTTGCGCGCGCACGAGGCTTGAGCGGGCACGCGCCGCATGCCCTGCACCGGCGCGCCGAACCCTTTTTCTCTTCGTCCAACCCGCAACGTGCCTTGACGCCATGAATGTTCGTGCGATCGTGCTTCGACCGCTGTCGTTTCTCGCCGCGGGCGCGGCCATCGCGCTGGCCGCGATCCTCGCCTCGCACCGCCCCTATGCGCTGGAGGCCGGTTATCTGGTGTACGGCATCGCCGCTGTCTGCGCCGTACTCGGCATCGCCTACACGCTGATCGCCGCGCACCTGATCGGCCGCTTCTTCGCGCGCCCGTTGGCTGACGCCGACCACTATCCCCCAGTGACATTGATGAAGCCGCTGCACGGCGACGAGTGGCAACTCGCCGAGCATCTGGCCAGCTTCTTCGATCAGGACTACCCCGGCCCGATTCAGTACGTGTTCGGCGTGCACGACGCCGACGACATCGCGCTGCAGGCCGTGGCCACGGTGCGCGCGCGCTATCCCGGCGCTCATGTCACCACGGTGGCCGACGCACGGCTGCATGGCCCGAACCGCAAGGTGTCCAACCTCATCAACATGCTCGAACAGGCCGAGCACGACCTGCTCTGCTTCGCCGATAGCGACGTGCGCGTCGAGCGCGACTATCTGCGCACCATCGTCGGCGCGCTACAGGCCCCCGATGTCGGCCTCGTGACAAGCGCGTATCGCGGCATGGCCGCGCCGGGTTTCTGGCCGCGCGCCTCGGCGGCATCCACCAACTACCTGTTCTTCCCCGGCGTGGCGACCGGCCTGGCCTCACGGCTCGCGCGGCCCTGCTTCGGCCAGACCATCGCGCTGCGGCGCGCGACGCTGTCGACGATCGGCGGCCTGCATCGCTTCGCGCATCATCTGGCCGAGGATCACGCGATCGGCGAGGCGGTGCGCGAAATCGGACTGACGGTGGCGGTGCCGCCCAGGCTGGTCGATCACGCCTGCACCGAAACCACGGCGGGCGTGTACCTCGCCCACGAATCACGCTGGAGCCAGACGATCCGCGCGGCCGATCCGCTCGGCCATCTCGGCTCGGCGCTGATGCATCCGCTGCCGTTCGCGCTGATCGCCGTGCTCGCTTCCGGTGGCACCGGCGATGCGTGGGCGCTGGCCGCCGCGGCCCTGCTCGCGCGGCTGCTGCTCAAGCTGCGCATGGATCGCGCGTTGCGCCAATCGTTCGCCGACTGGTTCTGCCTGCCGCTGTTCGATCTGCTGCAATTCGGCGTGTTCGTGACGAGCTTCGGCCTGTCCGACGTGGTGTGGCGCGGCCGGCGCTTCCGGGTCGATCCGGGCGGCCGGCTCTCGCCACGCCTCGACAAGTGAGCGCAGCGCCGTTGCCGAACCATCGGGAGTCCGCAACATGAAGTGGCTCGGCGTGCTGACCGCCGCGCTCGGCCTCGCGCTCGCCGTCTGGCTGGTGGGCCGTGAGCATCCCGAAGCGATTCTCGCGCTGCTGCGCGACGCGGGCGCCGGGCTGCTACTGGCCGCCGCCGTGCACATCCTGCCGATGATGGCCAACGCGGCCGACTGGCAGCTGCTGTTCCGGCGCGGCCGGCGGCCCCGTTTCGCGGCCATGCTCGAACTCGTCTGGTTGCGCGAATCGGTCAACGGCCTGTTGCCGGTGGCGCGGATCGGCGGCGAAATCGTCTCGTTCCGGTTCCTGCGGCGGCTCGGCGTGCAGCCGTCGGCCGCCATCGCCAGCCTCGTGGCCGACATGCAACTGACGCTGATCAGCCAGCTCGTATTTGCGCTGCTGGCCTGCGCCTATCTGTTGATGGGCACCGGTTCGAACGCAGGGCGCGGCATCGGCCAGCTCGCGCTCGGGCTGGCCTTCGCCCTGCCGGTGCTGGTGCTGTTCGCAGCGCTCCAGCACGCGCGGCCGTTCCGGCGCATCGCCGGGCTGCTCAACCGCGTCACGGCCGGCGGCTTCGTCGACAAGCTCGGCGCGAGCGCGCGAATCGACCTGTCCGTCATGCTGATCTGGCGCGACACCGGCGTGGTGCTGCGCTATCTGCTGATCTGGCAGACGCTGCAATTCGCGGGCTTCTCGCTCGAAATCTGGATCGCGCTCAAGGCGCTCGGCGCGTCGGCCAGCTTTGCCGATGCGATGGCGATCGAGGCGCTGATCCAGTTCCTCAGCAGCATGGCGTTTCTCGTGCCGGCCGGCATCGGCGTGCAGGAAGGCGGCTTCGTCGTGATCGGCGGGTGGTTCGGGCTGGAGCCTTCGGTGTGTCTCGCGCTGGCCGGCGCGCGCCGCCTGCGCGACCTGCTGTTCTATCTGCCGGGGCTGGCCGCGTGGCAATGGGTGGAGTGGAAGGCACGCGGCCGGCGCGGCGCGTAACAGCAGGCGCAAGCAGCCTGGCTGCGTTACAACGATCTGCAGTCCAGACAATAGCGATGCAGCATCAGGTGCACGAGCACCAGCAGGCGGCGCGGGCAATGCGCCGCCACCCGCACGCGCCGCTCGGCCTGCGACGTCGCGCACACATGCCCCGACGCCAGCGCGGCACGGAACGCCTGCGCCGCAAGACGATGCACGAACCACATCGCCGCGCCGATATAAACCAGCGCCGCGCAATGAAACCCGTCCGTCGTGAACGCGCGATCGGGCAGATGAAACACGCCGATCAGCAGCAGGACGACCCGTTGCGCCGACATCGCCGCCACCGCCGCGAGCATCGCATTGGCACGCCAGGCATCACGCATCGTTCAGGACTCCCTCGGTAACTCCCGCCTTTGCTTTACCATTGGGTCATTGCCTTTCCGCAGACAAGACCCGATTCCCATGCAGATCCGTCACGCTACTCCCGCCGACGCCGAAGCCATCGGCGCCGTGGCCCGGCAAACCTTCGCCCTCGCCTGCCCGCCGGACACGCCACGAGAGGTGATCGTGGCCTACATCGATGACAACTTCACGGCGGCGCGCTTCGAAGCCGTGGTGGCAAGCGACCAATACGAGGTGCGCGTGGTGGACAACGCCGGCGCCGTCGTCGGCTTCAGCGTGATCAATCGGAGTCCTGCCCACCTGGGCGTGCCGGCCGCCGACGATATCCCCGAGTTGAGCCGCTGCTACGTGCTGGCCGCCCACCACGGCAGCGGCCTCGCGCAGCAATTGATGTCCGCCACGCTGGCCGCCGTGTCCGGCCCGATCCGGCTCACGGTCAGCGAGGAAAACGCCAAGGCGATCCGGTTCTACACGCGCAACGGCTTCACCGAAGTCGGTGAAACCACGTTTCAATGCGGCGACGACGTGCAGCGTGATCTGGTGATGGTGCGCAGCGGGGCTTAACGGGCATAACGGGCGACCGGGCACGGCGGCTATTGGGTGCATCGGGTGCATCGCACCCGCCGCGCCATCGCATGGCAAACGATTCACGAACTGGCGCAAGTCCTCGGGTATCCTGTCTCGATATTCAAGAACAGGAGCGCAAAACGCCGACGTGAACGTGCCGCCACCCGCAGCCGTCCTCGGCGCCGCTCCGCTATTCGGCGCCCACGCACACGATGGTGAATGGACTGAAGCAGGCCCGCACGGCGCCCGGGGAAACGGCGTCGCGCCTGGGGGCACTGGCCGAGGACGAGCTGAAGCGTTCGGGCTTTCGTCTGAGCTTTCCCGAAGCGCTCGAAGCGCGCTACTGGCACGACATCGCCACCGAGCGGCTCAGGGAATTGCGCTTCATCGCGCTGTGGGGCATCGCCGGCTATTTCGTGCTCGGCGTCCTGCTGAACCTGATCGTGATCCACCATCCCGACTGGCCGAGCGTCGCGGTGCAACTGGTCGGCTCCAGCACCCTGGTGCTCGCCATCATCCGATTGGGCTTGCGCGAGCCCACCCCGGCGATGCTGCGCGAGGTCGCGCTGCTGGCCTGCTGCCTCGTATGCAGCGTCGCGGCAATCCTCGTGGTAGCGGCCAAGCCGGAACCGGCCACGCTGCGCGATTACCTGCTGGCCATTCCGCCGTCGAGCTTCGTGCTGGTGTTCGTGCGGCTGCGCTTTCATCAAGCCGCGGCGTTCTTCGCGACCAATCTCGCGGTGTTCGCGCTGTGCCTGTTTCATAGTCCGGCGCTGGGCCACGACGACGCCACTTTCCTGATCGGCTTCATGTGCACGCTGCTGCTGCCCGCGCTGGTCGGCGGCCACGCGTTCGAGCGCGTCTCGCGCCGCATCTATCTGCATCGGCTGCTCGATCGGCTGCGCAACGAAAGCCTCGCGGCAAGCAACGCCACGCTGACCGGCCTGTCCTATACCGACTCGCTGACCGGCATCGCCAACCGGCGGCGGCTCGACGAGGCGCTGGCCGAGCTCGTCGCGGCGCCCGGCTCGGCCGGCGCCCTGCTGCTGGTCGACATCGACCGCTTCAAGGCCTTCAACGACCGCCACGGCCACCTGGCCGGCGATACCTGCCTGTGCCATGTCGCGCAGTGCCTGACCGCGCAATTGCGGCGAGGCGACCTGCTGGCGCGCTTCGGCGGCGAGGAGTTCGCGATCCTGCTGCCGAACGCGGCCCTTGCCGAAGCCGAGCGCACCGCCGAACGGCTGCGCGAAGCCGTGCAGGGCCTGCACTTCATCGCGCAGGGCCAGCGCGCCAACGTCACGATCAGCATCGGCGTCGCCGAGCGCGCGGGGCTGACCACGCCGGATGCCTTGATCGGCGCGGCCGATACGGCGCTGTACGCCGCCAAGCGCGCCGGGCGCAACCGGGTGCAGGTCGCAAGCGGCGCGTTCGCCGGTGCACTCGCCTCGAAAGCGAACGTCTGAACCCGCGCGCACGCATGAAAAAACAGGCCGGAGATTGCTCCCCGGCCTGTTGGTCTGCATGACCGCCTGCTCGCGGCCCTTGCAACTTACTTCGGATTACTTTGCATCCGGCAACGCATAGGCGATCACGTCGTCGCCGCGATCGGGCGACTGGCGCGCGCCGCCGGCCGAAATCACGATGTACTGCTTGCCATTCACCACATAGCTGATCGGCGTGCCCTGGCTGCCGACCGGCAGGCGGGCCTTCCACACTTCGCGGCCGGTCGAGCTGTCGAAGGCGCGCAGGTAGTAGTCCTGCGTGGCGGCGAAGAACACCAGGCCGCCGCCCGTAGCGAGCGAGCCGCCGATGGTCGGCATGCCGATCGGGGCTGGCATGTGCATCTGGATGCCGGCCAGGCGCGTGTCCTGCACGGTGCCGAGCGGCACCTGCCAGGCGATCTTGCGCGTCTTCAGGTCGATCGCCGTCATCGAGCCGAACGGCGGCTTCTGGCACGGGATGCCGAGCGGCGAGAAGAAGCGATCCTTCACCACCGAGTACGGCGTGCCGCCGAGCGGCACCGCGCCCATGCCCGCATTGACCGATTCGTTGCCGTCGGACGTGCCGCCCCGGTTTTCTGCCTTGACGAAGCGCACCCACAGGCCCAGGCGCATGTCGTTCGCGTAGATCATGCCGGCGTTCGGGTCATACGAGAGGCCGCCCCAGTTCATGCCGCCCAGCGAGCCGGGAAAGCTCAGCGAGGTATCGGTGCTCGGCGACGTGAACAGGCCGTCGTAGCGCATGCCGTGGAAAATCACGCGGCACATCATCTGGTCGATCGGCGTCATGCCCCACATGTCCTTGCCGTTCAGCACCTCGGCGCCGATCTGCGGCATGCCGACCGACAGCGGCTGGGTGAGCGAGTAATGCTCGTAGGGCACGCTGGCTGCCTTGACCGGATGCTCGACGACCTTCGTCAACGGCTTGCCGGTCAGGCGGTCGAGCACGAACAACTGGCCCATCTTGGTGCCGATGATCAGCGCGGGCACCGTCTTGCCGTCCGCCACCGGGAAGTCGATCAGCGTCGGCTGCATCGGCACGTCGTAATCCCACAGGTCGTGGTGGACCGTCTGGAAGTGCCACTTCTCGGCGCCGGTGGTGGCGTCGACGGCGAGGATCGAAGCGCCGTAGCCTTCGTCCAGGCGCGTGCGCTTCACACCCCACAGGTCGATCGCCGCGCCGCCCACCGGCATGTAGACGGTGTTCGAGCCGGCGTCGTACGACATCGGCGCCCACACGTTCGGCGTCGAGCGCACGAACGTCTTGCCGTCGGCGGGCGCTTCGTGATCCTGAGGATTGCCCGGATCGAACGCCCACTTCATCTTGCCGGTGATCACGTCGAAGCCGCGAATCACGCCGCCCGGCATGTCGAGCGTGACGTTGTCGGCCACCCGGCCGCCCACCACCACGGTGGTGCCGGCCAGCGTCGGAGCCGAGGTCATCTGGTACAGCGGGCTCTTGGCCGAGCCGAGGCCCGTCTTGAGATCCACCTTGCCGCCCTGGCCGAAGTCCGGGCACAGCTTGCCGGTGTCGGCGTCGAGCGCCACCAGCGTCGCATCGATCGTGTTCATGAAGATGCGGCGGCGGCACAGCGCCTGCTCGCCCGGCGCGGCAATCGGCGTGACGGGCGTCGAGCCCTTCGCCGTGGGCTGCACGAGCGGCTTGCTGCTGTCGAAATACGCCAGGCCGCGGCAACGCACCCACACCGTCGTCTTGGTCGGGAACGCATGACGCCAGTTTTCATGGCCGGTGGCCGCGTCGATCGAGATCACCGTGTTGTGCGGCGAGCACAGGAACAGCGTCCTGCCCACTTGCAGCGGCGTTTCCTGATCTTCCGAACCGCCGCCGGTCGGGCTCTGCGGCACGTCGCCGGTATGGTAGGTCCACGCCACCTGCAGGTTCCTGACCGTCTCGCGGTTGATCTGGCCGAAGCCCGAGAAGCGGTCGCCGCCATCGCCGTGGCCGTAGGCCGTCCAGTCGCCCTTGCCTGCCGCGCTGTCGGCCAGCGCCGCGCCGGATTCCACGCCGAACGTGCCGTGCGGAATGAACATGCCGTACACGAAGCCCGCATTGCAGAGCAGCAGCGCCAGCGCGAGCGCCCACGCGCCGCCCTTCGCCGCGCCCTTGCCTTCGAGGCGGCGCAGCACCGGGTACAGCGGCACGATCAGCATCGCGATCATCGAGAACATGAAGATCCGGGCGTTCAGCGCCCAGAAATCGAGACCGGCTTCCCACACGGCCCAGAGGGCGGTGGCGATCAGCGCGATCACGAAGATCGTCACCGCGCCCGCACGGCGGCGCACGAACTGCACGCCGGAGGCGCACATCGCGAGGCCCATCGGCAGGTAGTACCAGGAGCCGCCGCGCGCGATCAGCATCGCGCCGCCGATCACGAAGACCAGGCCGAGCAGCACGCCCACCACGCCGATGATCGGCAATCCGATGCGAACGGCCGTGGACGGTGTTTCAGAGGGAGATGGATTCGACATCGCTCATTCTCGTTAGGAGACCAGAATGTACATACCGGGAGGGAGATCCCGAGAGAACGGTCGAGCGGAAGGGTCGGCAAGCCGGCGGGAGGCGTCGCGCGATGGCGCGGCCTCGGCCGGTGCGGCAGGACGAGCCGCGTGGCATTCGCACGCGGCCCGAGACACACGACGAAAGCACGCGCCTACCCGGCGCTCGGCGTCTCGTCATATGTTCTTGATGCGAACAGTTGTTTTACTGTCGCACGGCGGCGATTATAGTCGAGGCCTGCGTTTTCGTGTGCAAAATTCACGAAACAGTTAAAAATTTCAACACGCAGCCCCCATGAAACAAGGGGTCCGGCACCGCACACGGCGCCGAACCCCGATCGCACGGCCCCGCTTCGATCAGAACTTGTGCCGCAACGCCGCCCGCAACATGATCTGGTGATTGTTCGACGAATCGCCGAGGTTCGCGATGTCGGCCACCGCCGCGCCGCCCGTCGACGCGGTGCCCGAGGCGCGCTGCCATGCGCCTTCCACATACACGTCTGTACGCTTCGACAGCAGGTAATCGGCCATCAGGCTCACCTGGTGAAAGTGCTGGCCGCCCACCGTGCGGCCGTTGGTCAGCGCTACGCTCGTGGCGGTCTGGGCCAACCACGGGCCGACCGTGGTGCGGGTGCTGGAGATGGTGGGCGAAGTCACGGTGCTCACGCGCGCCGGCGCGACCATGCCGCTGCTGCGCTCGGCCACCGGCCTGACCTACGCGGCGCACCTGCCGACGCCGGTGCTCGCGCCGGTGCTCGCCAACGAGCCGAAAAGCCTGCAGGAACAGTTCGCCGATCCGGCCTCGTCGTTGCAGGCCGAACTGCGCGCGGCGCGCGAGGAAGGCATCGTGGTGATCGAAGGCCTGATGGTGCCCGGCATCGCCGCCACCGCCGTGCCGATCTTCGATGCGCACAGCCAGATCGCGGCCGTGGTCACGGCGATCGGGCCGTACAACCGCTTCGATTCGAAGCGCGACGGCCCGCTGGCCGAGCAGTTGAAGGCGTTCGGCAAGCGCGCGAGCCAGCGGCTCGGCGCGCCGATCTTTTGAAGTGAAGCCCGAAGCGCGAACCCGAAGCGGGGGCGCCATGCCCTCGCCTCAGCCCCGCCGCCGGTCGATCACATGCCCGGCCACGCACCCCGCCACCACGCCCCAGAACGGCGCGCCGATGCCGAGCAGGCTGAAGTTCGCGCTGGTCACCACGAACACCACCAGCGCGCCGGTCGGATAGGCCGACGAGAACGCCGACACGAACGCCTTCTCCAGCACGCCGAACATCGCCAGGCCGGCCAGCACCACCACGAATGCGGCCGGCAGGTTGGTCAGCAGATACACGTAGCCGGTCGCGAAGCAGCCGATCGCGAGGAACACCACGGCGGCCATCAGCGCCGCGATGTAGTGGCGGCCGGTGCGGCCGTCCGACACCAGGATCGCGTTCGACGGCCCCGCCAGCACCGACGGGCAGCCGCCGAACACGCCCGTCAGCGCGGTCAGCACGCCGCTGCACACGGTCACGAGCTTCGACGAGGCGGGATATCCGGCATGGCGGATCACGGCGATGCCCTGCGCGTTCTGCACGAACAGCACCGTCACCAGCAACGGCACCAGCAGTTGCGAGATCGCGTGCAGGTTGAACACCGGCGCGACCAGCATCGGTGTGGCCAGCCACTCGCCGCTCATGCCGCGCGGCCAGCGAAAACCCGTCAGCGCCAGCATCGCCACGCCGGCCACCACCGCGCCGATCACGGGCGGCACGCTGCGCCGGCCGTGCCGCTCCATCCAGGTCAGCGCGAAAAACGCCGCGATCATCGCCACGCTCACATGGGGCGCGCTGCCGGTGGCGTCGACGATCGCCACCACGTAGCGCAGGAACAGCGCGGCGATCATCGCCATCACGATCGGCATCGGCACCCAGCGGTCGAGCACCTTGACCGCGCCCGTCACGCCGAGCAGCACCAGCACCAGCGCGCACACCAGATAGGTGCCCACCGCGGCTGAAAACCCGTATTGCGCGATCACCGGCCCGGCCAGCACCGCGCCGGGAATGGTCCAGAGGAACAGCAGCGGCTGGCGCGTCTTCCAGCTCACCACCATGCTGGCCAGCGCGTTGATGGCCAGCACCGAGAACAGCCACGAGGAGGTTTGATGCAGCGTCAGGCCGCCCTGGCGCGCGGCCGCGATGATGATCGCCACCGGGCCGGTGGCCGAGAAGCTCACGCTGACGAACGCGAGCACGAGATAAAGCGGCCAGTCCCGCTGCGGGGTCTTGATCGTTGTCGACGTCATGAAAACCTTGAATGCCTTGCTCGGAAACCTGCATTGCCGGGCGAGCCGGCCGGGCCGTGGGCGCTGCCCCGGCCCGCCCCGGCGGCCGGCGTCAGTTGCCGGCCTTGGTCACCACCGTCTTCCACTCGGTGCCCGCCACCTGATAGAGCGTGGAGGCGGCGTTCTTCAGGTCGCCGTCGGGCTGGAACGCGATGGTGCCGGTCGCGCCGTCGAAGGTACTCGATTTGATCGCCGCGTTGAAGACTTTCGGATCGGTCGAGCCGGCCTTCTCCATCGCCGCGATCACGAGGTTCGCCGCATCGTAGGCGAACGACGCGTAGGCCAGCATGTCGTGCCCGTAGGCCTTCTTGAAGTCGCCCGCGAAGCGCTTGCCCGACGCCGTCGATTCGAGCGGATGGCCGTATTCCCACGCCATCGCGCCATCGGCGGCCGGGCCGGCCAGCTTGATGAAATCGGCGTCCATCACGCCGCCGCCGCCCACGAACTGCGTCTTCATGCCGAGCTGCTTCATGCGCTTGACGATCATCGCGGCCTGCGCGTCGAGCACGCCGCAATACAGCAGATCGGCGTTCATGCTCTTGATGTGCGTGAGTTGCGAGCTGAAATCGACGGCCTTGTCGTTGGTGAACTGGTGATCGACGATCGTGCCGCCCGCCGCCTTGACGGCCTTCTCGAACTCCTCGGCCTCGCCCTGGCCGAACGCGGTGCGGTCGTCCAGCACGGCGATGCGCTTGGCCTTGGTGACGGTCATCGCGTAGGTGCCGGCCGCGCCGGCGTTCTGCGCGTCGTTGGCGATCACGCGATACACGGTGGTCAAGCCGGCCTGCGCGATGGCCGGGTTGGTGGCGGCCGGCGTCAGCATCGGAATGCCGGCCTTGGCGTACACCTGCGAGGCCGGCAGCGTGGTGCCGGAGTTGAAGTGCCCCACCACGAACGCCACGCCGCCATCCACCAGTTGCTGCGCGACCTGCACGCCGGTGCGCGGGTCGGCCTGGTCGTCGCCCGACACCACCTGGAACGTCACGGCATTGCCGTTGATGACGGGATGCTTCGCATTGGCCTCGGCCACCGCCATCTTCACACCCGCCTCGATGTCCTTGCCGTAGGCGGCGTTGCCGCCCGTCATCGGCCCGGCCACCCCGACCTTGACGATCAGGTCTTGCGCCTGCACCTGCAAGGCGGCTACCGACAACACCACACCGAGCAGAGCGGCGAGGGGGCGAAGCTTGAACGCACTGGAACTCATCTCGAATCCTTTCTTCAGAATGATTTTGACGTAGCGTCGACACGCGCCGGCTTCGGATCGAAACCGCTTCGTGGTCGGGCGCGCACTACCGGACAGCGTGTCTCCCCTTCCGTCTGTTCTTGTTGTCGAGCGTGTGGGGTATTGCAGGATCCATGCCAGTTTTCTGCACGAATTCGAGGCGCGATCAGCCTGCCGGCATCGCGTCGAACAGCGCGAGCGCCGCGTCGCGCGACATCACGCTCGCGTATTTCTGGCCCATGTCGAACAGGTTCGCCTCGTGCGGCCCGAGCGCGCGGTCGCCCACGCAATCGGCCAGCACGAACGGGCGGAAGCCGTATTGCATGGCGTCCACCACGCTGGCGCGCACGCAGCCGCTGGTCACCGCGCCGCCCACCACCAGCGTGCGCACGCCGCGATGCGCGAGCCACGCGGCCAGCGAGGTGCCGAAGAACGCCGACGGCACCGTCTTGCGCACCACCAGTTCGCCCTCGCGCGGTGCAAGCGCATCGACGATTGCACTGGCATGGTCGTGTTCCTTCAGCGTGGCCATGCCGGGCACTTTCATCGAAAACACGTTGTGATCCGAATCGTCGTCGGCATACACGATGCGCGAGTGCGCCACCGGCCAGCCGCGCGCACGCGCATGGGCCAGCAGCGGCACCGCGTTGTCGATCGCGGCCGGGATGTTGCCGCCGCCGAAGCGCGCCGGATCGGCGAAGCCGTTGACGAAATCAACCAGCAGCAGCGCGATCGGCGCGGCCGGTTCGAGCGTCGAGCCGAAGCCCTGGCGGCGATAGGTGTCGAGGTCGTTGGACATGGGATGGATGCGGTTCGTTAAGGGGCGAGCCGGGGTCAGCGGTCGAGCGTCTTGCCGTCGCGCACCACGGGCTCGCCGTCGAGCGACACCGTGCAATGACGCAGCGGCACATCGATATGGCACGCCGTGGTGCGCGCGCCGCCAGCCTCGTTGTTGGGGCCGAGGGAGAACAGGAAATTGCCTTCGTAGGCGCGCGCGTCCATGCCGATGGTGGCCTCGCGGTCGTACAGGCCCAGCGTGGACCAGCGCGCGCGGGCTTGCAGCCCCCAGCCGATATGCGAAATCGCGTAGGCCTCCGGATCGTCGAACGCGGCCATGTAGTCGCGCAGCAGCGCGGCGTCCACCCCGCCTTCGATGTGCGTGGCGAAGCCGTTTTCCACGGTCAGCTCGATCGGGTCCTGCACATAGCGCTTCTGCGGCAGCAGGATGTCGCCGCGATCGATCACGATCCGGCCGTGCGCGCCGCGCTCGTTCGGGAACGTCAGCGCGAAGCCGCTCGGCCAGTGATCCCAGCGGCCCGGTGCATCCACGAAGCCGTATTCGGCGATCGGCTCGAACTCGCCGAGCGGGCAATGCAGATCGGTGCCGGCCGCCGACGCGGCGTGCATGACCCGTGCGCCGGCGATGCGCGCCTGCGCGGCCAGCACGCGCTCGCGATCCTGCACGGTGGGCAGCAGCCGCACCAGCACCTCGGGCGGCTCCACGGCCAGCAGGATCTTCGTACCGGATTTCAGGATGTCGAGCTGTTCGGGCGAGAACAGCAGCGTCATCAGGTCGAGCACCAGGTCGCTCGCCTTCAGCGCGGCGATCGCGGCGCGGTTGCCGGTGAGCGGCGTGGTGCCGAGATAGGCCAGCGCGTCGCGGCTCAGGGATTTCTCGCCGTTGACGGGCGGCAGGTCGAGCCGGTTGACGATCGCGCCCATCAACTGCACCGCCACCAGCGCGGCCGACAGCGTTTGCGGATGGGTGCTCGCGCCGGTCAGGATCGTGACGGTCTGGCCCGGTTCGAGCCGCGACAGGCGCAGCACCTTTTTCCAGGCGTCGATCAATTGGTAATCGCTGACCGGCATGTCATTCCCCTTGTTTGAGCGGATCGAGTGGATCGAGCGGCGGCAGCGCCGCGCCGAGAAACGCGCCGAATGCGGCATAGAAGCCCGCTTCGTCGTCCCAGGGAATCATGTGGCCGGCGTTCGCCACGCGGCGGTGCTCCAGTTGCGGCATCGCGGCGGCGATCTCGTCCACGTCCTCGGCACGCACCACGTCGCCGCGCCCGGCCGTGATCAGCAGCGTCGGGATCGACACCTGCGGCATGTCGGCGTGCACGTCGTCGGTATGGAAGCCGTCGAAACTGGCCAGCACGGCGCGCTCGTCGCAGGTGTGCAGCCATTCGGCGCGGCATTGCAGTTGCGCGTCGGTCCAGGTCGGGCAGAACTCGCGCATCGCCGCACCCGTCATGCCGGCGCGCGCGAGCCGCATCGAATCGACGTACCACGGCAGCTTCGCCGGATAGGCGCGGCGGCCCGGGCCGGACACGGGCGGGTCGATCATCGCGAGCCGCGCCAGCCCGGCCGGTTTGGCGCGCGCGGCGCGCAGGCCGATGCGCGCGCCCATCGAATGCCCGGCCACGCTGTAGCGCGCGAGGCCGAGCGCATCGGCGAACGCCACCAGGTCGGCGGCCTGCGCGTCGAGGCTGTAGTCGAGCGCGTCGCCGGCCGACGACAGGCCACGCCCGCGCACGTCGAGCACGTAGGTGTCGAAGCACTGGCCGAACCACGCGCCGACGAAATCCCAGGTGGCGGCCGGGCTGGTGATGCCCGGCACGATCACCACCGGGTCGTGCGCGGCGCGCAGCGCCTCGCCGCCGTATCGCAAGTAATGCTGACGAATGCCGTTGGCGTGCACGTGGCCGCCGCCGATCAGCGTAGTGGGATTCGACATGAAACGCTCCGTAGTCCGTACGTGTTCAATAGGCGCCGGACAGCAGCGCACCGGCGCCCGGCACCACGGCTTCGAGGCCGAGCTGCTTGAGCATCGCGTAGGTGGTGGCCACGGCCGCCGTGATCACCGGCTTGCCCGTCATCGCCTCGACCTTCGCGATGACCGGCAGCGACGGCATCTGCACGCAGGCCGACAGCACGATCGCATCGGCATCCTGATAACGAAGCGTCTTGACGATCTCGGGCAGGCGTTCCGGGTCGTGGCGCGCCACGTCGAGGTTGTCGGGAATCTCCAGCGCGCGGTAGTCGATCACCTCGTAGCCTTCCTCGCGGATGTAGTCCACCACCAGTTCGGTCAGCGGCTTGAGGTACGGCGCGACCACCACGATCTTCCTCGCGCCGATCGTGGCCAGCGCATCCACCAGCGCGCCGGCGCTCGTGATGACCGGGGCCTGCGCGTCGTTCTCGGCCGTGCGCGCCGTCAGGCGCGCCTGCGACACACGGTGATAGCCGTGCCCCATCGCCATGATCGCGACCAGGCAGGCATAGCCGAGCACGTCCACGCGCGCGTCGCTCAGTTCAATCGCGCAGCGATCGGATTCCACGTCCATCGCGGCCAGTTCCTCCTTGACCACGCGCTTCATGCGCATGCGGCTCGAATGGAACGTGAAGCGTTCGGGGCGGATTCGCTCGCGCGCCGTCAGCATCGCGGGAATCTCGGTCTCCATCGTGGTGTTCGAACTCGGCACGATCTGGCCGATCCGGTAGGGCTTCGTCATGGGCTGCATGGGCAATTCCGTTGGCTGGCAAGCGATGGTTCGATGCGCGTCACGCGGGCTGATGAAAGCGCTCGATACAGCGCACCGCATCGTATTCGTAGACCCATTCGGCCTTGATGCCGACCGCGTTCGGGTTCTTCTCCTGCTCCAGGCGCATCGCCTCGTCGCGGCGCGCCTGTTCCTCGGGCGAGGCCAGGTGATAGGTGCGGCCGCGCTCGCGCGCCTCCAGTTGCACGCGCGCGGTGCGCGGCCGGCGCTCGCGCTCGTAGGCGTCGAGCGCATCGTCGAGCCGCTCGAAATGCGTCAGCGCCTGCGCCAGCACGTAGGCATCCTCGATCGCCATCGCCGCGCCCTGCGACAGGAACGGCAGCATCGGATGCGCGGCGTCGCCGAGCAGCGTCGCGCCGCCCTTCGACCATTGCGGCATCGGATCGCGATCGAACAGCCCCCACTTGAACGTGGTGCTGCTGTCGGTCAGCTTGAACAGCTCGACCAGATCGGGGTGCCAGCCTTCGTAGGCGGCCAGCAGTTCCTCGCGCGAACTCGGCTCGGTCCACGATTCCGCCACCCAGTCGGCGCTCTCGTTGACGGCCACGATGTTGACGGCCTTGCCGCCCTTCACGTAATAGGTCACCACGTGCGCCTTCGGCCCCATCCAGAACGACGCGTCGGGGCTGACGAACGGCAGCGGGTGCGACTCCACCGGCACCAGCGCGCGCCAGCACATATGGCCCGTGAAGCTGGCCGGCGCTTCGCCCCACAGCGAGGCGCGCACCGCCGAGTGGATGCCGTCCGCGCCCACGATCAGGTCGGCCGTGAAGCGGCTGCCGTCGGCGAAATGCGCGGTGGCCTGCTCGCCGTCGAGCGTGACGCGCTCGCACTGCGCGTTGAACGTGACGTTCTCGGGCTTGATGTCGCGCGACAGGATCGCGTGCAGATCGGCGCGATGCACATGATAGAAATCCGCGCCGAACAGCCGTTGGCAGATCGCCTTGAGCGGCGTGCGGAACAACTGGCGCGCGCTGTCCCAGTTGCGGCCCATCATCGCCTCGGGCAGGAAACCCACCGCCTCCAGGCTGTCCGCCAGGCCCAGCGCATGCAGCACCTTGACCGCGTTCGGCGTCATCTGCACGCCCGCGCCGATCTCGCCAAACGCCGGCGCGCGCTCGAACACATGGGCCTCGATGCCCGCCTTCTGGAGCGCCAGCGCAAGCGCCACACCGCCGATGCCACCGCCTACGATTCCGATTTTCATGAGGATTCCTTTGAGTTTTGATCAGTATTCGAGTGCCGTTCCCGGCGGCGCTACAGATCCAGCACCAGCGATGTGCCCGCGCCGCGCGAGCAGCAGATCATCATGCTGCGGTTGGCACGCCGCTGTTCGGGCGTCAGGACCGAATCGCGATGCGTGATCTCACCGGCCAGCACGTTCACCTCGCACGCGCCGCACACGCCCTCCTCGCACGAATACGATGCGTCCACGCCCGCTTCGAGGCAGGCCTGCAGCAGCGTCTGCCCGGCGTCCACCGTCAGCGTTTTTCCCGAGCGCACGAGGCGCACCTGGAACGTATCGGCCGGCAGCAGCGCCGCCGCATCGGCGCCGAAGCGCTCGCGGTGCGCCATGCCGTCCGGCCGGTTCTCGCAGGCCGCATCGAACGCGGCCAGCATCGCTTCGGGGCCGCAGCAATACAGTTGCGCATCCATCGGCACGTCGCGAATCACGTCGCCGATGCGCGGCGAGCGGCCACCCTGCCGCGTTTCCGCGTGATGCAGATGCACGCCGGGCGCATCGCGCAATTCGTCGAGAAACAGCGTGCGGGCGCGGCTCGCGCTCCAGTAATGCAGTTCCACCGCCGCGCCGTCCTGCTTCAAGCGCCGGTACATCGACACGATCGGCGTGATGCCGATGCCGCCCGCGAACAGCACGTAGCGGCGCGCCCCGGCCGCCAGGCCGAAGTGATTGCGCGGCAACGACAGCCGGTAATGCCGCCCGACCACGCTGTCGTAATGCAGCGCGCGCGAGCCGCCGCGGCCGTCCTCGGCCACCTGCACCGCGATCGTGTAGCTGCCCGGCGCGGCCGGCGGCCAGAGCAGCGAATACTGGCGGCGATGCTCGCCGCAGGCCTGCACATCCACGTGCGCGCCCGGCTCGAAGGCCGGCAGCGCAGCGCCGTCCGGCGCGTCGAAGCGATACAGGTTGATGCCCTGCGCGCCGTAGGCGACCGCGCCGAGCCGCAGTTCCAGTTCGCCGGGGGCTTCAGATGACGCCATACGAAATGCCCTTGTTGCGAAGCCACATGCGGTAGCGCTGGCCCATCAGGTCGGTGCGGTGATGCAGCTCGTAGCGCAGCTCGGTGGGAATCCGCTCGGGCCGCTGCGTCTCGACGATGTCCTTGTCCTGGTTGAAGATCACGTCGGCGCGCTCGCGCACCGCCTGCGGATCGGGCGACGGCTGCACGTTGAGCGCCGCGCACACGCGCACGATGCAATGCTTGTCGTCCACCATCTGCACCGTGAAGAACGTGCCGAACAGATCGGAGTGCTCGGTAACGGGCTTGCCGCTCGCATCCGATTGCTGGGTGCGCTTGCGGAAGTAGGCCACCAGCGGCGCGAACGTGTGATACGTGTAGAACGCGATCAGCGGGCGGCCGGTGGCGTCGCCCACCGGCTGGAACACGCGCACTTCCGACGATTTGAGGATGCCGCCCGTTTCTTCCACCGTGTACGGTTCGAGGCGGTCCGCGTCGTCCTTCACGCCGTTCAGGCCGGCGTGCACGAACGGGAAATGCGAGGCGTCGATGAAATTCTCGATCGCGCGGTAGCCGTTGGCGTTGTATACGTACGGGCCGCTGTGCACCTTCATGAACGCGGCATCGTTCCAGTCGGGGAAATCGGGAATGTCCGCCTGCGGCTCGCCCAGGCACACCCACACGAAGCCGAAGCGCTCCTGCGCCGCGTACGGGAACGCCACGGCCTTCTTCATCGGCTTCTCGTCGGGCGCGGCCGGCATTCTGGTGCACTTGCCGGTGCAGTCGTATTCCCAGCCGTGATACGGGCACACCACGTGGTCATTGGCGATCCAGCCCTTCGAGAGCCGTGCGCCGCGATGGATGCAGAGGTCTTCCCACACGTGGATCTCGCCCGATTCGCTGCGCCACACGATCAGGTCGCGCTCCAGCAGGCGGGCCGGGTAGATCGTGCCGGGCTGGAAGTCGTCGGCGTAGCCCACCACGTGCCAGTCGTTGAGCAGGACCGGGTCCTGGCATCCGTCGGCGGCGGTGATCGGGATGGTTTTGATTTCGGCTGGCGCGTTCATGGTGGCCTTCTCGCTCCGGGTGATGTGTTGGAGCCAGTATCGAGGGCCAATTTGCGTCTGTCGTTTTAACAAACCGCCAATCGATCTTCATAACCCGCCATTTCGCGCGGCGGGCCGCCGGTATTTTTTTTCGCGTTGACAGCCGGGTTTTCGTGCGGATAAATCGGTGATTGATCCGCTTTTCGACCGGCCGCGCCATGTCCTATACGAAGACCCTGCACGGCTCCTACTCGCAATTCGACCCCGATGTCGAGCCCGGATCGGCGATGGCACTGCGCATCGACCTGTCCACCGTGGAAGACGAACAGCCCGTGCACCAGCATCGCAAGGCGCAACTGGTGATCTCGCTGCGCGGCAGCGTGACGTGCCGCGTGGCCGATGCGCTGCTGATGGTGTTGCCCGAATCGGGCGTGTGGATTCCGGGCAACCTGCCGCACAGCAACAAGGCCAGCCTCGACGCGCAGATCATCTTCCTGTTCGTCGACCAGGATGCGATGTCGCTCCCTTCGCATTCCTGCATATTGTCGATCACGCCGCTGGTGCGCGAGATGGTGATCCACCTGGCCGATCAGGGCGACCGGTTTCCCGACGACGAGGCCTACGCGCAGTTCTGCGCGGTGCTGCTCGGCCAGCTTTCACGTGCGAGCGTCGAGCAGCTTTCGCTGCCGCTGACGGTGCACCCGAAGCTGCGCCCGGTGTGCAACGCGTTGATCGACCAGCCGGGGGATCGCCGCTCGCGCGCCGATTGGGCACGCGAGGTAGCCATGAGCGAGCGCACGTTCGACCGGCTCGTCATGAAGGAAACCGGCCTGAGCTTCGGCCGGTGGCGGCAGCAATTGCAATTGATCGTCGCGTTGCGCGACCTGTCGGCGGGCATCAGCGTGCAGCGCGTGGCGCTGACGCTCGGCTACGAATCCACCACGGCCTTCATCATCATGTTCAAGAAGGCGTTCGGCGTGCCGCCCGGCCGCTATATCGTCGATCACCGGCCGCAGTTCAAGCCGGCCCTGGCGGCGCCGGCCACGGCCTAGCTACGCTGTGCGAAGCGCCTTGTCGGCGGCCGGTTTGGAAGCCGATTCGGCGGCCCCCGCCACGCCGCGCCACCCCGGCGCGGCCAGATACGCGATCTCGTAGCCGATGCCCGCCTCCGGCGTGCGCAGCGGCGCGGCGCTGATCTCCAGACGCAACAGCTTCCACGCGCTCACGTCGAGGCCGACGATCGCCGCGATGGTGTCCTTGCGCGTGACGGCTGCCTCGGCGCGGGCCGTTTCGGCGCGCCGCAGGCCGATCAGGTCGGTCTCCTCGTCGAGTTCGAACTCGTGCTTGTAGATCGACAGCGCCGCGCGCGACGCGTCGTTCACCTGTACGGCGATCGGCAGCCAGGTGCGGATCTCGGGCCGCCCGAACGATTCGAGCACGGGCCGGAAGCGCGGCCCGGTCACGAAATCGGCCGCCGCATTTTCACTGAGCCACAGGTAGATCGACGTGTATGCATGATGCGGCGCGCCGTGCACGCCGCGCTCGCGCAGCGCGAACGCCTTGAACGCCAGCCCCTGCGCATCGTCCCAGGCCGCGCCGCGCACGCGGCCGCGCGCGCGGATCTGGTCGATGTCATAGTCGAACGGCAGGCGGTGCTCGTATTGCTTGATCAGCATGATCCGGTTCCTTTCTTCGGCGGAGGTCGAACGGTCACGGTAGCAAGCGAGCGCAGGCGGCTCAATTCACGCTTGCATATTTCTGCGATGACGATTCGCGATCGTGCGCGGCCAGCACCGCCACCTCCCAACCGCGCTGCCGCAGCCAATATGCAGTGGTGCGGGCGCGCGTGCCGTCGTCGTCGGTCAGCACCACGCGCGCGCCGCGCGTGGCCAGCGTGCGATACGTAATGCCGAGCAATTGGCCGCCCGGCGCGGAGATCGCATCGGGTGCATGGCCCGCGTCGTATTCGTCGCGCGAGCGCACGTCGAGCAGGTAGGTGGTGCGCCCGGCCTCGGCGCGCCACGCCGCCAGCCCGGCCGCATCGATCTCGGCCACCGGCACGCGCTCGCCCAGTTGCGCGACGCGGTCCGTTGCGTACGCAACCGCTTCCTCGCTGGCGCGACTGCGGCTCGCATCCGTGCCCTGCTCCAGCGCGAACGATGCGCGCGTCCAGCCGACCGTGCCATCCTCCAGCAGCGCAACGCGGTTCGGCACGCCCGCATCGATCAAGGTTTGCGCGCCGATGATCGCGCGCGGCAGGCCGGCGCACGACACCACCACGAACGCATCCGGGTCGGGCACCGCATCGCGGAAGCGCTGCAGGATTTCCTCGCCCGGCGCGTTGAGGGCACCCGGCACGTGCGCGTCGGCGAACTCGGCCGGCGTACGCGTGTCGATCACCACCACGTTGCCGCCCGCCTCGCGCAGCGCGTGCAGTTTCGCGGCGTCGATCGACGGCGTGGCGCGCAGGTCGCGAATGCTGCCCGCGAAGATGTTGCCGGGGATGTCGAACGTCGGCTGGCCGAGCGCATCGCCCGCAGCCCAGGCCCGCGTGCCGCCCGCCAGCACGTACAGGTCGGTGTAGCCGAGCGCGGCGAGCCGCTCGGCCGCCTGCGCCGCTTCGCCATCTACGCTGTCGCCGCCGTCCACCAATACCACGCGCACCGAGCGGCGCGGCACGTAGTTGGCCACCTCGTCGGCCAGCCGTGCGAGCGGCAGGTTGGTCGCGTAGAGCGGTGCGCCGTTGCCGAACGCGGCGGCATCGCGCACGTCGAGCACGGCGAGTTCGTGATCGGCCGGGCCGAGGCCCGACTGGGTCAGCCAGGTGTGCAGCGTGGCGCGCTGGATGGGGCGAATGCTCAAGATCGTCTCCGCTTCGATATCGGTAAAGGGGCGCACAGATATACGGTCGAACCGGCCGCGCGACAACCAACAAAAGCCGATTAGGAATCGCGAAAAATCGAGCATGCGCGAATCGAATCGCAATGATGGGTTTCGCATATCACCGCGCGATCCGCCCGCGCATCAACGCCGGAAAATCGCCAACCCTTAGCAGTTTTCGTTCTTTGCGAAGCGAGACGGGGGCGTGATTTACTTTGCATCTCGAAATAATCAAGAACGCCGACTGCAATGATCGCCGCCCCGCCCACCGCCACCACCCGCCCCTACGCCGCCACGCCGTTCGTGCCGGTGCGCTCGCCGGTGGACGATCCGGCCAGCCCGGTGGCGCGCGTGCTGACGCAGCCGCTGGCGCTGGGGCTGTTCGTGCCGATCCAGGCAGGCGGCTGGAGCGCCTCGACGCTGCCGCGCAGCACCGACTGGAGCTTCGACTACAACGCCGCGCTGGTGCGGCGCGCCGAGGCATTCGGCTTCGATCTGGCGTTCGCGCTGTCGCAATGGCTGCCGAAAGGCGGCTATGGCGGCGTGTTCACCGGCGACGCGCTCGATTCGTTCATGTCGCTGGCCGCGATGACGGCGATCACCGAGCGCATCGTGCTGGTGGCCACCAGCCACGTGCTGTACGGCCCATGGCATCCGCTGCACTTCGCGAAGTTCAACGCCACGCTCGACCATATCTCGGGCGGACGCTGGGGCATCAACGTGGTCACCGGCCACCGCGCGGTGGAACACGAGATGTTCGGCTGGCCGCGCATCGAGCACGACCATCGCTATGCGCTGGCCGCCGAGTTCCTCGACGCCGTGCAGCAACTGTGGGCGCAGGACGAGAACTTCTCGTACACGCCGGAACTGTCGACCTGGCGGCTCGGCGAGGCGTTCGTCACACCCAAGCCGCGCCACGGCCGCCCGCTGCTGGTGAACGCCACCGGCTCGGATGCGGGCATCGCGTTCGCCGCGCGCTATTCCGACTACATCTTCATCACCAGCCCGGCCGGCTCCGAGATCGAGACGGCGATCGCCACGCTGCCCGCGCACACCGCGCGCGTCAAGCAGGCGGGCCGCCAGCACGGCCGCACGGTGCGCACGCTGCTCAATCCGATGGTGATCTGCCGCGACACGGCCGCCGAGGCGCGCGAATACCGCGACGCGATCGTTGCGCACGCAACCCAGGGCAGCTTCGACGGCTACCACAGCGACGCCCACGCCTGGCGCAACCAGGCCGGGCGCGGCGACCTTGCGCGCCGCGCGGTGGGCGGCAACGTGACGATCGTCGGCTCGCCCGACGAGGTGACCGACGCGATCGTGCGGCTGCATCGCGCCGGCGTGGACGGCGTGCAACTGAGCTTCTACGACTTCGCACCCGATCTCGAACAGTTCGGCACGCAAGTCGTGCCGCGCCTGCGCGCAGCCGGCCTGCGCCACTGAACACCCACGCGCTGCCCGACGCCCCCTTCTCATCGCTACGGATTCCTCATGATCGTCCCGCATCTTTCACTGCGGCTCGCCCGCGCCGTGCGCCGCCTCGCGCCGCGGTTCGACGCGCGCTATCTCGGCGTGCTGGCGCTGGCCGCCGCCTGCGCCGCGCTCGAACCGGTGGCGGCCGGCGCGTTCGACGATCATCGCGGCGGCACGCTGACGATGGTGGTCACACCCGAGCCGACCACGCTCGTCAACCTTGCCACCACCTCCACCAACGTCATGCAGGTCAGCCCGAAGGTGACCGAGGGGCTGCTCGACTACGACCTCGATCTCACGCCGCGCGCCGCGCTCGCCACGCATTGGGAGATCGCCCGCGACGGCCTGACCTACACGTTCGGCCTGCGCCACGGCGTGCGCTGGCACGACGGCCAGCCGTTCACCTCGGCGGACGTCGGCTGGTCGCTCGCCACGCTGCGCGCGCTGCATCCGCGTGCGCGCTCCACCTTCGCCAACGTCGCCGCGATCGATACGCCCGATCCGTACACGGTGGTGCTGCACCTGTCGAAACCCGCGCCGTATTTGATCCACGCGTTCTCGGCGTCCGAGACGCCGATCGTGCCGAAGCACGTGTACGACGGCGCCGACCCGCTGCACGCGGCCGCCAACAACGCGCCGATCGGCACCGGCCCGTTCCGCTTCGTCAAATGGGTGCGCGGCAACTACATCGAGTTCGCCCGCAACGACGACTACTGGGACAAGGGCAAGCCGTATCTCGACCGCCTGATCGTGCGCGTGATTCCCGACGCGCAATCGCGCGCGATCGCGCTGGAGGACGGCTCGGTCGATATCGGCGGCGAAACGCCGGTGCCGCTGGCCGAGCTGAACCGCCTGGCCGGCAACCCGAAGCTCGCGCTCGAAACCCGTGGCTATGGCTTCGAAAGCGGCGTGGTGCGCGTGGAGTTCAATCTCGACAATCCCTACCTCAAGCATCCCGAAGTGAGGCAGGCGATCGCCTCGGCGGTCGATCGCGAGGTGATCCGGCGCGTGATCTACGACGGCTATGCGCGCGCGCTGGCCTCGCCGATCATCGGCGGGCCGTATGCGGACCCGTCGCCCAGCCCCTACCCGTACGACCTGGCGCGCGCCAACGCGCTGCTCGACGCGGCCGGCTTCCCGCGCGGCGCGGACGGCACGCGCTTCGCGCTCGCCATCGATCCGTTCCCCGGCAACGACGCCTACGCACGCATCGGCGCCTACCTGCGATCACAACTGGCGCGCCTCGGCATCGCGCTGACGGTGCGCAACCAGGATCTGTCGGCCTACCTGAAGCGGATCTACACCGATCGCACGTTCGACCTGAGCGTGCACGGCATGAGCAACCTGTTCGATCCGTCGGTGGGCGTGGCGCGCCTTTATACCAGCGAGAACTTCCGCCCCGGCGTGCCGTTCACCAACGGCTCGCACTATCGCAACCCCGAGGTGGACCGGCTGTTCGCGCAGGCCGCCGTCGAAACCGACGAGGCGCGCCGAAAGCAGGCATTCATCGAGATCCAGCGCATCGTCGAGCGCGACCTGCCCGACCTGACGCTGCTCTCGCCGCAATACGTGACCGTCTACAACCGCGCCGTGCACGACCACACCGTGTCGCCGGACGGCACCGCCGGCAATTTCGCCGCCGCGTGGCTGCAACGCTGACCGGCGCGCCCCGAACCCACCTCATCACGACCCACGCTGCGAACCTGACCGATGACCTTCGACCGACGACATTTCCTGACCTCCTCGCTCGCCCTGCTCTCCGGGGCCGGCACGCTGGCCGCCGGCCTCGCGCCCGAGCACGCGCACGCCGCGCCTGCCCCCGGCGCGGCCGACGCCGGCACCCCGGTGCGCGGCGGCACGCTGACCTACATCGTGCCGGAGGACATCACGCAGGCCGTGTCGTTCCTCGACACCAACACGCGCAACCGCAACCTCAGCGCGAAGGTGACCGAGGGTTTGCTGCGCTACGACACGCATTTCGAGCCGCAACCGCTGCTGGCCACCGCCTGGTCGATCAGCGCCGATGGCCTGCGCTACACGTTCAAGCTGCGCCCCAACGTCAAATGGCACGACGGCAAGCCGTTCACCTCGGCCGACGTTAAATTCTCGTTGCTCGCGCAACAAAAGTCGGGGCCGCGCGGGCGCATCAGCCTGGCCAACGTCGAGCGCATCGACACGCCCGACGCGCTGACCGCCGTGATCGTCCTGAGCCGCCCCGCGCCGTACCTGATCAAGGCGTTCTCGTCGGCCGAGCTGCCGATCGTGCCGAGCCACCGCTACGGCGACGGCGATCCGCTCACCAGCCCCAACGCATCCGCGCCGGTCGGCACCGGCCCGTTCATCTTCGAGAAATGGGTGCGCGGCAGCTACGTCAGCCTGCGCCGCAACCCCGACTACTGGCGGCCCGGCGCGCCGCTGCTCGACCGCGTGGTGTTCAAGGTGGCCGGCAGCCCGGCCGCGCTGTCGGCCGCGCTCGAGGCGGGCGACGCCGACGTGGCCAACAACGTGCCGCTGGCCGATATCGAGCGGCTCGCGAAGAACCCCGTGCTGCATGTCGACAACACCTACGACGCCTACCTCAACAACGGCCAGTTCTTCGAGTTCAACACCGAGCATCCGGCGCTGGCCAAGCCCGAGGTGCGCCATGCGATCGCGCAGGCGCTGGACCGCAACTTCATCCGCGACAACGTCTATTACCGCCACGCCGCGCTGATCGATTCGCCGGTGCCGCGCGTGCTGCAGGCCTATTACGACGACAGCACGTTCCGCTACCCGTTCGATCCGGCCGCCGCCAACGCCGCGCTCGACGCGGCCGGCTACCCGCGCGGCGCGGACGGCACGCGCTTCGCGCTGCGCCTGACCTACCTGACCGGCAACGACATGCGCACCACCGCGCTCTACACGCGCGGCGCGCTGGCCAAGATCGGTATCAAGGTGACGGTGCTCGACGGCGACCTGCCGACGTTCCTGAAGCGCGTGTACACCGCGCGCGAATTCGACATCAACCTGAACGGCCTGGGCCGCCTGTACGACCCGAGCGTGGGCGTGCAGCGCTTCTACTGGGGCGACGGCGTGCGGCATCCGCTGGTGTGGATCAACGCCGCGCATTACCGGAACCCGGACGTGGACCGCCTGTTCACGTCGGCCGCCACCGAAACCGACGAGGGCCGCCGCGCCGGCCTCTTCAAGGAAGCGCAGCGGATCGTCGGGCGCGACCTGCCGGTGTATCCGATCGTCAGCATTCCTTCGATCCAGATCCATCACAAGCGCGTGCGCAACCTCAACAACAGCATCGACCTGACCGCCGGCGATTTTTCCGACACCTGGCTCGCGCAGGCCTGAGCGGCCACGCGTCGCATTCCCGAGGAACCGAGATGAGCACCGAGACAACTGACCTTCCCGCCGCCTCCGAAACGGCGGCAAACGGATCCGAAACCGAAACCACCGCTGCCACGCTGATCTTCGCCAGCGCGGCCGAGCAGGCGCGCGCGCTGGCCGAGGGGCGCGTCAGCGCCGTGGCGCTGCTCGAACAGGCGCTGGCGCGCATCGACCGCCACGACGCCGCGCTCAACGCGATCGCGATCCGCGACGACGTGCGCGCCCGCCGCGAGGCCCGCGCCGCCGACACGGCGCTCGCGCGCGGCGAACGCCGCCCGCTGCTCGGCGTGCCGATCACCGTCAAGGAATCGTTCGACGTGGCCGGGCTGGTCACCAGCATGGGCGCGCCGGCCTACGCGGCAAACCGCGTCGAGCGCGATTCGCATGCCGTGGCCGCGCTGCGCGAGGCCGGCGCGATCGTGATCGGCAAGTCGAACGTGCCACTCAACAACTCCGATCTGCAGAGCTACAACGCCGTCTACGGCCTGACCGGCAACCCGTGGGACCTGGCGCGCACGCCGGGCGGCTCCTCGGGCGGCTCGGCCGCGGCCGTGGCGGCCGGCTACGTGGCGCTGGAGATCGGCTCCGACATCGGCGGATCGATCCGGATTCCTGCGCATTTCACCGGCATCTTCGGCCACAAGCCGAGCTACGGCATCGTCTCGATGCACGGCACCGGCGTGCCGACCGGGCGCATCGTCGATCGCGACCTGTCGGTGGCCGGGCCGCTGGCGCGCAGTGCCGGCGATCTCGAACTGGCGCTCGACGTGCTCATCAACCGCGAGCCGCTGGCCGCCAAGGGCTGGCGCCTGACGCTGCCGCCCGCGCGCGCCGCCACGCTCGACGCGTTCCGCGTGCTGGTGCTCGATGCCTGGCCCGGCGTCGAACCGAGCCTGTCGGAGCGCGAGGTGATCGCACGCGTGCTGGCGAGGCTGCGCGAGCACGGCACGGCGGTGACGTTCGCCACCGATCTGCCCGAAGGCGTGCTGCCCGATCTGGCCGCCTCGCATCCGCTGTTCCGTACCTTGTCGGGGGCCTCGCTGGCCGAGCCGCCGCCGTTGAGCGCGGGCCAGCAGGCGCGGCTCGCCCGGCTCGCGCCCGACGACACCAGCGCCGACGCCGCGCGGCTGCGCGCGCCCACGCTCGCGCATCGCGACTGGATTCGCGCCGACGAGCGCCGCCACGCGCTGCGCCATCACTGGGAGCGGCTGTTCCGCGATTACGACGTGGTGCTGACGCCCGTTGCGCCCACGCCCGCGTTCCATCACAACCGCAACGAGCCGAAGGACGAGCGCACCTACCCGGTCGCCTATGCCGACGGCGTGCGCGAGGTGCCGTTCTTCGAGCTGTTCTACTGGGCGGGGCTGCCGGTGCTGCCGGGGCTGCCCGCCACCAGCTTCCCGGTGGGGTTCGACGCCGACGGGCTGCCGATCAGCGCGCAGGTGGTGGGCGCGTATCTGGAGGACCGCACCACCATCGCGTTCGCACGCGCCTACGAGGCGCGCTACGGCGGCTTCGTCGCGCCGCCCGATTTCGTGCCGTCGGCCTGAGGCATCAAGCAAGCGCGCGGAACTGGAGAAACCGCCGCGATAGCAGCATCCGCGCCGAGGGCGATCGATCTCGCCCGGTGCGGCAGCACGCCGGCTCCGTTACCGTTCGGGCCGGCGCGGCACGCCAACGCGTGCCTGGAACACGTTCAACTTCACAAGAGGCGCAACAGCCCGCACACCCCCACCGTAGCGGCGGCCAGGATCGCCACGCCGAGCACCAGCCCGGTCAGATGCGCGCCGAGCGTCTGCCAGGCGAGCGCGCGCGCGTCGGCCGTTTCGGGCAGCGCGCGGGCCGAGGCGGTCGGGGCGGCCGGATCGGCCGAGTCGGTCGGATAAGGCATCGCCGCTCCTGATTCGTGAGATGGGGGGGCGGCCGCTTGCGAGGCCGGCCGGATGACGATAGCGTGTCACACCGACCGGTGGCGGGAAACGGGCCGCGCCATATTTCAACGATGACAAAAACGAATGGTTCCCGATGAAAACACTCGATCTCGAAGCGGTTCAGGCCTTCGTGCTGGTGGCCGACCTGCGCAGCTTCACGCGCGCGGCCGACGCGCTCGACAGCACCCAATCGGCGGTCAGTCTCAAGCTCAAGCGCCTGGAGGAACGGCTCGGCCATCGCCTCGTCGAGCGCACGCCGCGCATGGTGCGGCTCTCGCCGAAGGGCGAGGTGTTCCTGCGCTCGGCGCGCACGTTGCTGGCCGCGCATGACGAGGCGCTCGGCGTGCTCGCGCGCGAGCGCACCACGCTGAAGGTGGGCATCAGCCATCACATCGTCGGGCCGGACTTGCCGCTGGTGCTGCGGCATGTGCATCGCGCCGATCCGGGGCTGCTGGTGGAAATGCGGGTGGCCAGCTCGCGCGACGTGGAAGCCGATTTCGACGGCGGCGCGCTCGACGCCGCGCTGGTGCTGCGCCACGACGACAGCCGCCGCGACGGCGACACGCTGCAGGCCGAGCCGTTCGGCTGGATGGCCGCGCCAGACTGGGTGCGGCACGACGGCGAGCCGCTGCGGCTGGCGACCCAGGCCGCGCCGTGCCGGGTGCGCGCGATGGCGATCGGCGCGCTGCAGGCGGCGGGCGTGCCGTGGGTGGAAGTGTTCGTCGGCGGCGGCATTCCCGCGCTGGCCGCCGCGGCGCAGGCGGGCCTGGCCGTGGCCCCGCTCGCGCGCCGGGTCGCGCCGCTCGGCACCGAGGACGTCGGGCCGCGCCTCGGCCTGCCCGCGCTGCCGGCGCGTGACGTGGTGCTCTACTCGGCCACCACCGACAGCCAGGTGCGCGCCGCGCTGCGCACGCTGGTCAGCGCGTTCCGCACCGGGCCGGCGGCGGTGGCCACGGCGGCCTGACGGAGCGAGGCGGCGAGGCGGTGGCGCGCCAACACATTCCATTACAAAATTCAGGGCGCGAAGCCGCCGCCGTGCCGGAATAAGCGCGCGAAAAGTCTGTTCACCTCACTGTCGCCCCCCCACAACAGGACCGTGAACATGACCCACCGTAATGCTGATGCCAGCCGCCGCTCGTTCCTTTCCGCCGCCACGCGCTTGACCGTGGCCGGCGCCGTCGCCCCGATGGTGGGGCTGCCCGCGTCGGCCGGCGCCGCCGAAGCGCTGCCTTCGGCCGATGCCGCCTCGGCCAGCCATGCCGCCCCACCCGGCGCGGTCGGCAACGAATACAACGAAGCGAATTCGCAGCGCGCGCTCGACGCGCTCGAAAGCGCCTACGGCGCGCATCCGGGCAAGCGCCGCAATCACACGAAGGGCGTGGGCGTGATCGGCCAGTTCGTCGGCAACCCCGAGGCGGCGAAGTTTTCGCGCTCGTTGTTGTTCACCGGCGAGACGATCGAGGTAATCGGCCGCTTCTCGCTGGCCGGCGGCGACCTGGAAGCCGCCGACACCGAGCGCAGCACGCGCGGCGTGGGCCTGCAGTTCCGCCTGCCCGGCGGCGCGCTGCAGCACATGACGATGCTGCACACGCCGATGTTCTTCGCCACCATGCCAAAAACATTCATCGACAAGTTCTTCGCGCTGACGCCCGACCCGGCCACCGGCAAGCCCGACGGCGCCGTGTTCAAGGCCTTCCTCGCGAGCCATCCCGATCATGCGGCGCAGGCGCATTATCTGGGCGCCGTGAACCCGCCGTGGAGCTACACGAACTGCGCGTTCTACGGCATCCATACGTTCCGTTTCGTCGATGCGCGCGGCACGGTGACGATGGTGCGCTGGCGCTTCGTGCCGCGCGACGGCGAACGCGCGCTGACCGACGCGGAACTGGCCGCCGCACCGCACGATTTCCTGGAGCCGCGCCTGATGGAACGCCTGCGTCACGGCCCGGCGCTGTGGGACATGATCGTCTCGATCGGCGAGCCCGGCGACCCGGTCACCAACCCCACGCTGCTGTGGCCGAAGGAGCGCAAGGAGATCCACGCCGGCACGCTGACGCTGACCGGCGCGATGCAGCAGGAACAGGCGCCGAGCTACGGCATCAACTTCGATCCGCTCGTGATGGCCGACGGCATCGAGGCCAGTGATGATCCGATTCTTCTGTTTCGTTCGCCATCCTATGGGTTGTCGTATGCGCGGCGGTTGCGGGGGGTGTGATGGGCAGGCGCTAACGCGGCGCGCCCGCCAGCGTCGCGCGATCCGCACCTCGAAGCGCGACGGGCTCAACGAACTGCGCGGCATATGAAGCGCGGGCCGCGACGTGCCGCCCCCGCTAACGCCGCACGATCTGCACCTCGAAGCGCGACGGGCTCAACGTCGCGCGGCGCGGGATCGGCTCGACCGGCTCCGCCGTGACCGGCGACAGCCGCCAGCGCGTGAGGATCGCGGCCAGCGCGAGCAGCACCTCGGTGGTGCCGAACTGGTCGCCGATGCACTTGTGCACGCCGCCGCCGAACGGAATGAAGCCGTGCTCGGGCAGCGCGCCGGCACGCTCGGGCAGCCAACGGTCGGGGTCGAACCGGTCCGGCTCGGCGAACAGCGCCGGGTTGCGATGCAGCACGTAGGGGCTGTAGGCCAGGCCGTCGCCCGCGCGCAGCCGGTACGGGCCGAGCGCGGTGTCGCGCGTCACCACCCGCGTGAAGAGCCAGCCCGGCGGATAGAGCCGCAGCGCCTCCATCATGGCGCGGCGAATCTCGCCGAGCGCGGGCAGATGTTCGGCCTGCGGCACCGTCGCGCCGTCGAGCACCGCGAACGCCTCGGCCGCCGCGCGCTCGGCGATCGCGGGATGGCGGCCGAGCAGGTAGAGCGTCCAGCTCATCACGCCGGCCGTGGTCTCGATGCCGGCCAGGAACAGCGTGATGACCTGATCGTGCACTTCCTGATGCGTCCACGGCCGGCCCTGATCGTCGCGCGCGGCCAGCATCATCGACAGCAGATCGCCGTGATCGACGCCCGATTCGCGGTACGCCACGATGATCTCGTCGATCGCCGCATGCAGGCGCGCCACCGCGCGTTCGTAGCGCCGGCCGCCGAGCGTCGGCACCTTGCCGAGCACGCCGCCGGGCAACATCATCCGCACGAACAACCCGCCCAGATACACCGACAGATCCTCGACCAGCGAGGCCGCCGCCGCGCCGGCCACGTCGGCCGCGAACATGGTGCGCGACGCGGTGCGCGCGGTGATGTCGTAGCAGGCCGCGGCCATGTCGACGATGTCGCCGTCGCGCCACGCGTCGAGCACGCCGCCGATCGCTTCGTTCATGACGCCGACGTAGGTGACGATGCGCTTGCGCGAAAACGCCGGCTGCATCTGGCGGCGTTGCAGCTTGTGATCGTCGTAGCGGCTCGTCAGCAGGCTGTTGCCGGTCAGCTCGCGTACCTTGTCGAACAGCGCGCCGCCCTTGTCGAACGTGCGGCTGTCGTTGAGCACCTGGCGCGTCAGCTCGGGATCGGTCAGCAGCAGCATCGGCAGCCGGCCGAGGTCCACCCGCACCAGCGCGCCCACCGACGCCAGCCCGGCCAGGAACGGCAGCGGACGGCCGAGCAATTGCGCGGCGTGGCCGGCGATCGGCAAGCGACCCGGCGCGACGGGGATCGGGTGCGGGGGAGACGGCGACGGCATCGGCGTCGGTGTCGTCCATCGCGTCACCGATCGCCGTCCCACCCGAGACATCAGACAGATCGTCCCTCATCACCACCACCCCGCCAGCGATGCCGGCGCCGGCATCGCATCGTCGTGCTCCGGCTCCGGGCGCAGCCGGCTGTCGATGGTCCAGCCGTACGCGCGCACGTGCTCGAACGCGCTGCTCGGTTGCAGATAGCGCGGCGACTGCGCGCTGTAGTCGAGATAGCCGCGAATCCATTGCCCGAGCCCCTGCACGTAGCGGCCGGTGGCCGCGTCGCTGTCGGCCACGACGCGATCGCGCAGCGCCACGAAGCGCGCCATCGCGTGGTTGCGCATGCGCGCCGCCCGCGCGGCGGCCTCGGCCACCGTGCAATCCTGTTGCACGGCCAGCACGGCCACCAGGTTCTGGATCGCCGGGAAGCCGTATTGCGCGGCGCGCAGCGCTTCCTTGTTGTAGGACGTGAGATCGTTGTCCCAGCCGATGATGGCGGCCGTCATCTCGCGCAGCATCCGCACGCGCGGGTCGGTCCAGCCGGCGGCGGGCACCTCGTAGCCACAGGCGATGTCGGTGAACGCGATGCACGGATACACGCCCGACTGCTTGAGCCACATCGTCACGTAGTCGTCCACGTCGGGGCCGCGATCGGCCTCGCGGTTGACGGCTTCCCACAGCAGCCCGTCGAAGTAGTCGAGATGGGCGCGCACCCAGCGGTCGAGCTGCACGGTGCTCGCGTGCGCCTCCACCTCGAGCCGCAGGTCGCGCAGCGCGGCGGCCCAGCGGTTGCCCGGCAGCAGATCGGCGCCCGGCTCCTCCAGGATGCGCGCGAGCTTGCCGAGCAGCACCACGTAGTCGTGCAGCGGCGTGCCGCCCGGCGTTTCATCGCTGTAGACGTCGTCGAACGATTGCAGCCACATCACCTCCTTGCCGGCCAGCGGCAGCAGGTCGGGATCGGCGGCGGGCAGCGAACGGGCGGGAAACAGCGGAAACCGGGCGCGCGCCAGATACTCGCGCTGACGCGCGTCGGCATGCAGTTCGAAGCGGTCGGCCCAGGCCAGCACCTGCGCTTCGGCTGCGTCGGCGGCGGGCGACAGCGCGGGATCGATCGGGCAATGGAACACCGGCATGCGCTCGATCAGGGGCGGCAGGTGCGTGTCGATGCGGTCGGGATGGTTCACGGCAGGGCAATCGCGTAAAGGATGGAATCGCGCACCGAGGCCGCCAACGGCCCGCCTTGCGCGCGGCACGGCGCCATCGCGGTCCCGCTCGACGGCGTAATCCATCATGCCCAAGTTCCGTCAGGCAATGCTCATTTTTTTATCGAATTCTGCTTGAGATTTTAATTCCATTAAAAATTCTTTTAATCGCCTTCATAGGCTTTTTCTAAAAGGATTACGCCGTACTTTCACGCAATCCTCCCATTCAAAAGAAATCGTAATTTTTCGAATCAATTCGAATGTCGTACGGCCGCCGTCACGGCTGCGGCGTAGCCAACCCCACCGCGCCGAAACCATAACGCGGCAGCACGGCCTGCGCGGCCGGACTCAGCAGATACATCGCGAAGCGATAGGCCGCATCGTCGTGGCGGCCGGCCAGCACCGTCATGCCGTAATCGGCCTGGATCGCCAGTTCGGGCGGCAGCTCCACCTGGTCGAGCGCCGGGTCCGGCTTGGTGTCGTGCGAGCTGCAATAGCCGACGAACACGTCCACGCGGTGCGTCTGCATGAAGTATTTGACCGGATTGCGCCCGGCCGGCACGTCGGGCGCGGTGCGCCCGCCCACCAGTTGCTGCGCCTTCGCCTCCAGCACCGCCGTCGCGCCCGGGCGCACCGCGCCGGCCTTCTCGAACAGTTGCCAGGCATAGTCGCCGCCCGGGTCCGCATGCGGCGTGGAGGTGCCGATCTTCACGGCCGGGTTCAGCAGCGTGTCGAGCAGGTTCGCCGTGCTCAGGCCCACGTCGGGCCGCGCCGTCACGCACACGCGGTTGCGCGCGAACACCACCGTCGCGCCGGCCTTGCCCTCGTCGGTCAGCCGTTGCGGGTGGGCCAGATTCGCGGAGATGAACAGGTCCGCATGCTCGCCGCGCTCGATGCGCTCCAGCAGCAGGCCGGCCGGTCCGAGCACCAGCTCGACGGGCTGGCCGGTGGCCGCGCCGTAGTCGTGCGCGAGCGTCGCCAGCGCGCCGCCGGTGCTGCCGGCCGCGTACACGACGAGCGGCTCCGCGCCGTGCGCGGCGCCCATCGTGAAGGCCAGCGGAGCCGCGAACGCCGCGATGAGGGAGCGCGAGCGGAAGGAACGCATGAAGGTCATAAGTCGATCTGGATGGAAGCGCGCACCGTGCGCGGCGCGCCGAGCGTGCCGGTGCCGTTGTCGGTGCTGTTGAAGCCGTTCTGGCCGGTCGGGGCGATGTTCGCCCAGTACTGCCGGTTGGTCAGGTTGTCGATCGCCACGCGAAACACCACGTTCTTGCCCGCGATGCGCGTGCGGTAGCGCGCGCCGAGATCGAGCAAGGTGTAGCCGTCGACGAAATCGGTATTCGTGTAGTTGCCCGGCCGCCGGCTCGCGTGATTGACGTTCAGCGTGAACGCCAGGCCCGGCACCACCGGCACGCTGTAGTCGAGCAGCGCGTTGAACACCACGCGCGACAGCCCGAGGATCTGCTGATCGCTGGTGGCCGCCGAGCCGGTGTCGAACAGGCGCGGATCGAGCAGCGACAGCCCCGCGTACACGTACAGGTCGCGGCTGACCGCGCCGTTCGCCATCAGTTCGAGGCCACGGTTGATCTGCCTGCCGCCGTTGGCGAACACGTTGTCCGCGCCGACGAACGCATACGGCCGCTGAATCCGGTACAGCGCCGCGCCGAGGTTCATCGCCGCCACCTCGAGCTTGTAGCCCAGCTCCCATTCGCGGCTGCGGTACGGCGCGAGGCTCTGGCCGGCGTTGGCCGCGCCGCTCGGCGCGCTGTCGCCTTGCTGGAGGCTGTCCGCGTACGTCACGTAGGCCGTCATGTTCGGTTGCGGCTTGAACATCAGGCTCGCGGTGGGGCTGATGCCGTTCGCGTCGTAGCGGCTCGTGACACCGCCCTGGCGGTTGAAGTTGCGCACGCTGATCCAGCTCTGGCTCGCGGCCAGCAGCGCCGACCATTGCCGGTTGAAGCCGATCGTGTCGCCGAGCGTCAGCGATTGCTGGATCGTGCGCACCGCGCGGAAGCGATCGGAGAAATCGGGCAGCGCCGGCTCGGCGAAGCTCGACGGGTTGCCGAGGTTGCCGGTGCCGAGCGTGATCGCGCCGGTCTGGAACGGCGTGTAGCGATTCCAGAAGAACCCCGTATTCGACAGCACCAGGTCGTGCGACATGCCGGCCAGCCAGGTGCGGCCGTTCAGCGCGAGGTTGTTGCTGACGATCGTGTCGAGGCTAAACGTGGTGGTGGCCGCGGTGGTGGTGTACGCGCCCGACCGGTTGGTCAGCGTGTTGGTGGGCACCGTGGAGGCGCGGTCGCTGGTCTCGCGCAGCAGGCCGGCCGTCAGGTGCCAGTCGTCGCTGAAGTCGTGCTTGAGCGTGGCGCTCAGGATGTTGGTGGTGTTGTCGTCGCCGGCCCAGGTCTGGCCGTAGCCCGCGCGGGTCGGATCGAGCGATACCGGGAACGGCACGTTGCGCGCCAGCGCGAAGGTGCCCGGAAAACCGGTGTCGAGATAGCGATAGGTGCTGGCGTTGGTTTCGAGGCGCGTGTCGCGGCTGAAACGCACGTCGAACGCAAGGCTGGCCAGCTCGCGCCGCAGCCGGCTGCCGGGCGTGTAGCTCTCGCCGTTCTGGTTCAGCAGGTTGAGGCGATAGCCGAATGCATCGTCGTTGCCGAAATGGCCGCCGAGATCGAGGTGTTCGAGCAGCGATTGGCGCGAGACATAACCCACCGTGAATTCGCGCAACGGCGTGGCGGTCGGGCGCTTGAACACGAAGTTGAACGTGCCGGCCGGGTTGGCCGGGCCGTACAGCGCGCCCGACAGGCCGCCGAGCACCTCCACGCGCTCGAATTCCTCGATCGGGTAATCGGTGGTGGCGGCCACGTTCAGGCCGTCCACGCGCGTGTTCTGCACCACGCCGGCCTGCAGGCCGCGCGTTTGCGGGCGGATGTTCTCGCCCTGCACCGACGGCACGAAGCGGAACGCCTCGCGCACGCTTTCGAGCTGCTGGTTGGCGGCCAGCGCGGCGGGCACCACGCTGATCGAATACGGCGTGTCGAGCAGCGCCTTCTCGCCGAGCGGGCCGACCCGGATTCGCTCGACCTGGTACGACGGCAGCGAATACGGCATCAGGCCGCCGACGGCGACCGGCGCGAGCGCAACGTCGCGATCCGGAGCGGGATCTTGCGCGTGCGCGACACATGACGCGCCCACGCCGGCGGCAGCCAGCGCGAGCGCCCTGAAACGGGGGCGGCGGAGAAGCATGGGGCGAAACGCGAGGGGTCGAAATCGTTATGCACCGAAATATATAACGAAATGATTCGCCGCAAAGAACACAGTTGCGTAGAGCACAGTCGGCTTTTCCGAGCGTGGTCGAACTGCATCGATCACACAAGGCGCCGCCATGCCGCCCCTGTCTCCCCTCGCCCTTTGCCTGCTTGCAACGCTTGCCTGGCCGTGGCCGCCGCTGCCGACCGACTCCATCCGCCCTTCAGCCGGCCTGCAACGCTTGCCTGGCCGTGGCCGCCGCTGCCGACCGGCTCCACCCGCCCTTCAGCCTGCCCGCAACGCTTGCCTAGCCGTGGCCGCCACGCTGCAAACCGGCTCCCCCGTCCCCTTTGCTTCAGCCCGCCTCGCGCGCCACGCTTTCCGGCGCCAGCGCCGCGTTGACCGGCACGGCCACCGCCGCCACTGCCGCCGCCGGCTTGCGCTCGAACATCGACAGCAGCATCCCGCCGAGCGTCTGGCTCGCCGCGTCGTCGTAGCCGCGCACGCCGAGCGGCGTGGTCTTGCGCTCGGGCGCGATCTCCAGCGTGCCGAACAGCTTGTCCCACAGGATCAGCAGCACGCCGAACTGGCTGTCCGAATACTTGCGGATCTTCGCGTGGTGCGCGAAGTGATGGCTCGGCGTGACGATCACCTTGCCCAGCAGGCTTTCGAGCCGCGCCGGCAGCCGCAGGTTGCTGTGGTGATAGAGCTGGCCGGCCAGCGCGAGCGGCGCGTGGATCAGCAGCGCGAGCGGCGGCAGGCCCAGCAGCGGGATCAGGATCGCGCGCGGCGCGAGGATCGGGAACGCCGCGCCCGGATGGTTGCGGATGGTCGTCGATGCCTCCATCAGCGGATCGCTGTGATGCAGCCGGTGAAAGCGCCACAGCAGCCGGAACGTGTGATCGGCGCGATGCCGCCAGTAGTCGCCGAAGTCGAGCGCGATCACGCCGAGCACCACCTGCAGCCACAGCGGCAGGCCCAGTTGCGGGAACAGCCCCCACTGATGGCGCTCGGTCGCATGCAGCAGCCACACGATGCCGAGCCCGAGCACGGCCGTGGTGGCCACGTAGATCACGCCGATCGCGAGGTTCTTCGCCGTGTGCCGCCAGCGCCCCTCGCCTTCGAGCAGGGGCACGGCCGCCTCGGCCGCGATCAGCAGCGGCAGGCCGGTGAACATCACCGCGTAACGTGGGTTGTCGAGGGCAAGCTGTATCAGACTCATGTCGATCTCCGTTCCTGTTGGCTGTCCGGCTGATTGTCGGGATGCGCATGCCGGAACGCCGGCAATTCCAGGCATGCTGCGACGATTGCGGCGATCGTCGGATACGCGTCCACCTCCACGCCCACGCGCCGCGCCGTGAACGCCTGCGGCACGAGGAACAGATCCGCCACGCCCGGCGTGTCGCCGTGGCTGTAGCGGCCGCTCGCGCCGTCCTGCAGCCGCGTTTCCAGCGCGGCGAAACCGGTTTCGATCCAGTGGCGCTGCCAGGCGCCGGCCTGCGCGGCGTCGAGCCCGGCCGTCTCGCGCAGGTAGCGCACCGCGCGTGCCGCGCCGAGCGGATGGATGTCGGAGCCGACCGCCGCCGCCAGGCTCGCCACCCGCGCGCGCCCGGCCGGATCGGCCGGATACAGCGGCGGCGCGGGCCGCGTCGCCTCCAGGTAATCGACGATCGCGAGCGATTGCGTGAGCCGCAGCCCGTCGATCGCGAGCGTCGGCAGCAGCCCTTGCGGGTTCAGCGCCAGATAGGCGGGATCGCGGTGCGCCTGCTGCGCGATGTCGTAGGACACCGTGTCGTACGCGATGCCCTTCAGGTTCAGCGCGATGCGCACGCGGAACGACGCGGACGAGCGGTAGAAACCATGCAGCGTGGTCATGCGGCCTCCTGCTGCGGGTCGGGTTGCTGGGCATCGCGCCGCGAATTGGGCTGCGAGCCTGAGTGTGGGTCGGGCTGCGAATCGGGCCGCGAATCGGCCTGTGAGCCGGGACGCGAGTCGTGCTGCGAATCGTGCTGCAAATCGGGCTGGAAATCCGACTGCGACCGGCGACGCACGGTGCGCATGAGCCACGCGAGAAAGCCCGGCAATTGCAGCGCGACGACCACCGCGAACGCCGTCTGATAGGCCGCGGCCGGATAGTGATGGGCGGCGTCGGGCGTCCATGCCGAAACGATGAAGCCGAAGCCGCTCTGCACCAGGAACGCGCCGAAGAAGATCAGCAGGTTCAGGCAGGTGGCCGCGCGGCCCGTCAGCGCGGGCGAGACGTTCTGCGCGACGATCGTGTATTCCAGCCCGGCGATCGTGCCGATCAGCGTGAAGGCCACGCTCAGGGCCGGAATCCACGGCACCACGTTCAGCAGCGCGAGCACCTGCACCAGCAGGAACAGCCCCACGCCCACGCCGGCCACGTCGATCGGCTTCGCGCCGAAGCGGCGGCCCGCCCATTCGGTGATGTTCCCGATCGACAGCGAGCCCGCCACGATCGCGCCCATCCCGACGAACAGCAGTGCGGCCGCCTCGCGCGTGTCGAGCCCGCCGACGTCCTGCAGCCACTGCCCCATCCACAGCCCCTGCAGGCCGAACGCCACGGCGTGCGCGGGCAGCAGCAGCGAGATGGTGCGGCGGAACGCCGGGTCGCGATACACCTCGAGCAGCGAGCCGAGCGTGGGCCAGCGCGCGACGCGATGCGCGGGCGGATCGGGCGGCGTCAGGAAGCGGATCGCCAGCGCCGGGGCCAGCGTCACCACCGCCAGCGCGACGAACACCGCGCGCCAGCCGAACTGCTGCAACGCCAGTTCCACCGGCAGCGTGGCCGACATCGCGCCGAGCCCGCCCACCGCCAGCAGATAGCCGTGGATCGACGGCAGCCGGCGCGGCTCGACCCAATACGACAGCGCCTTGATCGAGCCCATGAAGCAGGCCGACAGGCCGATGCCGGTCAGCACGCGCGCCGCGAACAGCGGCCCGAAGCTGGTGCCGAACGCGAACAGCAGCGAGCCTGCCGAGGCCGCGCCGAGCAGCGTCAGTTGCACGCGGCGCGGGCCGTAGCGGTCGAGCGCCATGCCGACCGGCAATTGCGCCAGCCCGAACGACACGAAATAGGCGCTCGACAGCAGCCCGAGCTGCGCGGCGCTCAGTTGCAGCGCTTCGACCAGATACGGCGCGAGCACCGCATTGATCGAGCGAAACACGAACGAAACGTAATGGCCGAAAGCGAACGGCAGGAACACGGTCGCGTAGAGCGCCGCGGTGCCGAGCCGGCCCTGGGTGTCCGACGAATTCACGGAGGCTCCTTCGAGGATCAGTACGAACGGGGTGGAGGGAACGTGCCGGCCGGCGCGCGATAGACGTGCTCGATGCCGCCGTGCGCCGACTCGCGCACCAGCGTGCCGAGCGCGGCCAGTTGCGGGAGGTTCTGCACGGCGTAGAGCACGAGGGGGGCGGCTTGGGCTGCGCGGTCGGCTCGGTCGGCTCGGTCGGCTCGGTCGGCTCGGTCGGCTCGGTCGGCTCGGTCGGCGTGATCGGCGTGATCGGCGTGATCGGCCTGCGTGGCCGCGAAGCGGTGCGCAGCCCACGGCGGCACGTAGAGCGCGTCGCCGGCCGCGAGCGGATAGGCGCGTTCGCGGCTTGCCGCCGGGTTGCGTGCGCCGTGTGCATCGACGTCGCCCCCCTCGCCATCGCCATCGACGCGCTCGCCGGCCTCGCCGAGCCACGCCGTGCCGGCCCCGGCCACCACCACGTACAGATGCCAGAACGCATGACGATGCGCACGCGTCGGCTCGCCCGGCGCGACGATCTGGATCGCCAGCGAGATGCCCGGCGCGACCTCCGCGCCGGATTCGCCGGCCACCAGCGCCGCCGTGCCGCGCTCACCGTGCACGAAGCGGCCGCGCGCCTCGTCGAGCGCGGCCGACGGCCAGTGCGCAGCACCGGGCCGAGGCTGCGCCGCCGCCTTGAGATAGGCGCCGAACGGCACGAGCCGGCCGCCGGGCGTGACCACCTCGTCCGACGGATTCAGGGCTTCGGGCTGCGTTTGGGGGTGCGCTTGGGGCTGCGCTTGGGGCTGCGTTTCCGACTGCGCTCGAAGTTGCGTTTTCGGCTGCGCTTGAATCCGCGCTTCCGACTGCGCTCGAAGTTGCGTTTGCGGCTGCGCTTGGGGTTGCGCTTCCGGCCGTGCTTCCGGCTGCACTTCCGGCTGCGCGTCCAACTGCAAATCGCCCCGCGTATCCAACCAGGCCAGCGTGCTCATGCCGTGGCCTCCACGCTGTCGACGCTATCCGCGCGCGCCGCTGCGCCCGGCACCGCCCGCGCCGCCCCATGCCGCTCGATCGCCTCGAACAGTTGCAACACGGCGCGCTCGGCATCCGCCGTCTGGCGCGATGCAATACGCGGCCTCGGCAGCGCATGCGTGTAGAAATGCGCGCCCTCGACCGGATAGCCGATCGCCCAGATGCGCGGCTGCGCCGTGCCGTCGCGTCCGATCGGCCGCAGTTGACGGTCGATGTCGAGCCCGCCCGGGTGGTAGTCGCCGTTACGGAACGGCCGGATCAGGCCGCGCGCGAGCAGCGCGGCGGTCAGCGGCGCGGCATCGGTCAGCGGCGACCACGCGTCGAGCCGCGCGGCCACCAGCACGTCGGCGAAGCGGTGCGTGTCGCCCTCGGGATAGGCCGTATCGATGCGGAACCGCGCCGCGTCCGGGTCGCCCGTCACGCGCGCGCCCGGCCCGCCGCCCAGCGTCAGCACGCCGGCCCGGCGCAGCGCCTGGAACTCGACGTTGCGCTGCTTCGGCGGCCCGAACGCGATGCGGTTCGTGATCGCGTTGAACTCCTCGACGAAATAGCGATGCGAATCGGGCGTCGCCGCGCCGTATTCGATCGCCTCGCGCAACGCCTCGCGCGTATCGCGCAGCGCATCGGTCGCGGCCTTCAGCGGGCTCGACAGATTGCCGAGGAAGGCCTGCGCGAGATCGTCGTCGAACTGCGCGTCGAAGAACGCGCGGAATTCGGCTTCCGAAGCAAACCGGCGGCCTTTCAGCGGCCAAAGGATCGCCTCGATCGCCCGCTGCTCACTCTCGCTCGGCGCGAAGCGCTCAGGATCGACAGCGTCGGCCGAATCCCCGTGCGCGCCACCGGCCGCCGTCGCGGCGAGCCGGTACGCCCAGGCCATCTCCTTGACGATCAGCGGCAGCACCTCGGCGCGGAAATCGACGCGCCGGTCGCCACGCGACAGCGCCGCCGCATCGGCCAGCGCACGCACCGCCGCCGGCGTGAAGAAGCGCGCCGCGTGCCGCCCGGTCAAGCCCTTCTGGTTCACGCCGCGCGCCGCGAACGGCAGGCACTGGCGCGAGAACACCAGCAGCTTCGGCTCGCGCCCAGACGGCACGTAGCGCAGGCCCTGCGCATCGTCGACGAAGCGCCCGCCGCGCCCCACCGTCAGCTCGGAGATCACGTCGTGCGCGGTCAGCCCGAAGCCCTGGATCGCCACCGTCGCCTGCGAGGCGATCCGCGACAGGCCGGTGACCGGATACGGCGTCGCGAAATAGGCCAGCGCCGGGTTGTGGCGCACCTGGCTCGCCACGAACGCGTCGGCCGCGTGGTCGGCCTCGTTCGGCAGCCGCCGGCCATGGCCGGTGGTCAGGAACGTGTAATCGGCGCGCACCGTGTAGCCGTTGTCGAGCCGCACGCGAAAGCCCTCGCCATGCGGCTCGACGTCGTGCGCGCGGGTGCGGTGATGCGCGAATGTGATCGCAGCCGGCAACTGCCGCGCGATGTGATCCACGCCCCACGACAGGTATTCGCCGAGCAGGCTGCGCGGCAGATAGTCGAATTCGGTGATCGCCTCGCCCGAGGCGTCGCCGACGCGGAAGAAGCGCGGCCCGAAGCGGCGGTAGCCGCTCGCGATCGCCCATTCCACCAGCGTCGGGCCGTTCGCGCCGCCCGCCACGCTGTCGGGCGCGAAGATCGTCACCTGCGAGGCAACCGTGTTGATCAGCAGATGATCGGGCTGGCGCGCCGGGTGCGAGCCTTCCCCGCATTCACCGGGGTCGATCGCGTCGATATGCAGGCGCGCGCCGGCCGGCAGCCGGCGCGCGTGTTCCAGGATGCGTTCGAGTACGCTGATGCCGCGCGGGCCGAGCCCGATCACGGCGACGTGGGTGGTCGTCATCGTTCAGTTCTCCTCGTCAGTGTGTGGCCAGCGCGGCGGTGTCGGCGGTGTCGGCGGTGTCGGCGGTGTCGGCGGTGTCGGCGGCTTCGGCGGTGTCGGCGGCTTCGGCGGTGTCAGTGGCTTCGGTGACTTCGGCAGCCTCAGCGTCGGCGGCTCCAGTGACATCGCCAGTCGCTTGCCCATGCACCTCCAGCGGCGGCTCGTGCAGCACCACCACATCCGGCTCGCCCGGCAGCGTGCGGAACGTCGTGCGCACCAGCGGGTCGTGACCCGGCACGATATGGTTCGGCCCGTCGGCGAGCCGCTCGATCGCGGCATGCGCGTCGAGCATGCGGCCCACGTCGATCACGATCGGGAACGGCCGGCGCTCGCGCAGGTTGTCCCAGTAGTGGGCGGCGTCGCTGGCCAGCACCACATAGCCGCGCGCGGTCGCCACGCGCACCACCTGCAGCCCCGGCGTGTGGCCGCCGAGCTGATGCAGCGTGATGCCGGGATGCAATTGCGCGTCGCCGTCGACGAACGCGATACGCCCCTCGAACAGCCGGAACACGGCCTGCGCCACGTCGGCCGGCTCGAACGGCCCGCGCAGCGCACCGTGCGCCATGCAGCGGCCCGTGCAGAACGCCAGTTCGCTCTCCTGAACATGGAAGCGCGCACGCGGGTAGGCATCGAGATTGCCGGCGTGGTCGTAATGCATGTGCGTGATCACCACGTCCTCGATCGTGGCCGCATCGATATCGAGCTTGCGCAGCAACTCGGCCGGCTCGCCGAAATACGTGCGGCGGCGGCGCCCGGCCAGCTCGCGCTTGAAGCCCGTATCGACCAGCACCGTGCGCTGGCTGTTGCGGATCACCCAGACATAGAAATCGAGCGGCATGCCGCGATTGCCATGCGGATCGTGGCCCAGATAGTTCTCGGAACTACGGCGGCCCTCGTGCGTCGCGTAGCGCAGCGCGTAGACCTCGTAAGGCTCGACGGCCTCGTCGACGGCGGCGGCCGGGGAATAAACGGCTTGCGTCATTGCGCGGCCTCCAGTGCGTCGGCCAGATCGGCGCTGCGATCGTCGTGCGCATGAAGCGGAATCACGCGATGCGACGGCTTGACGTGAGCGGCCGTCTCCTCGAAGAAGAAGCGCTGCTCGCCGAACGCCGGCACCAGATCGTCGAGCCAGGTCGCCTCGGGATCGAACTTCGCGTAGAACGGCCGGCGCACCCACTCGGGGTTGCGCGCCTGCAGGAATTGCAGCGCGAACACCTTCTCGCCACCGATCTCGACGATGCCGTCCACCGCCACCTTGCCCGGGAACGCGCTCATCGACGGGCCGCGCACCGTGCGCGCCAGCCCCGACACCTGCCGGTAGGCGCGCTGGAAGATGTCGTAGGCCTCGGCCAGCGGCAGCTTGAAATAGTCGCTCGGCCCGGTGTCGCGCTCGACGAACATGTAGTACGGCACCGCGCCGAGCTTGACGCCGAGCGTCCAGAGCCGCGCCCAGGCGTCCGGATCGGTGTTGATGTGGCGGATCAGCGGCGCTTGCAGGCGCACCGTCGCGCCGGTGCCGATGATGCGCCGCACGGCCTGCTGCGCGATCGCCGGCTCCAGTTCGTTCGGGTGGTTGTAGTGGCCCATGATCGCCAGGTTGCGGCCCGAGGCCACCACCGATTCGAACACCCGCAGCAGGTCGTCGGCATCCTTGTCGGTCACGAAGCGCTGCGGCCAGTACGCCACCGATTTCGTGCCGATCCGGATGTTCTGGATATGCGAGAGTTCGGGCGACAGCAGCGGCGTCAGGTATTCGGCCAGCGAGCGCGCGTTCATGACGAGCGGATCGCCGCCCGTGATCAGCACGTCGGTCACGTCGCGATGGCGCTTCAGGTATTCGACGAGCTGGGTGGTTTCGCGCGCATCGAACTTGAATTCGTCCATGCCGACGAACTGCGGCCAGCGGAAGCAGAACGTGCAATACGCATGGCAGGTCTGGCCCGCGCTCGGAAAGAACAGCACCGTCTCGCGGTATTTGTGCTGCATGCCGGGCAACGGCACGCCGTCGAGGTGCGGCACGTTGTGGGTCAGCTGCCCGGCCGGATGCGGGTTCATGCGCAGCCGGATCGAATGGATCAGGCGCTCGGTTTCGTCGGGCTTGCCGCCGTGCGCGATCAGGTCGCGCAGTTGCGCGTATTCGCGCTCGTGGAGCATTTCGCGGTGCGGGAACGTGAGGCGGTAGATCGGATCGTCGGGCACGCGGTCCCAGTCGATCAGTTCGCTCAATACATAGGGATTCACGCGAAACGGCAGCACCCGGCCCACCACGTCGATCGCCTCGCGCTGATCGGGCTTGAGCTTCTCCCATTCCGGCGCCTGGCGGATCGACTGTCGCGTATACGGCTTGAACTTGATTCCGGCGTCATTCGGCATTTCCCAACCCTCCTGGATGATTTCCGTTCTCTCGTGACGGAAATGAATGTGAAGCGAACTCGGAACATCCCTATTCGGCAATCGATTCGCCATGCGAAGGAATTGTTTTGGGTTTGATTTCCATCGGCGATTCAATCGAGTCGCCAATGTAAAGATGAGAAACGCGCTTGACCATCGGCCCGGACGGATTTCTGTGATTGCGCAAGACCTATGTTTGCAGGGCGCAAAGCATTGGCGCGATCGCGTGATTTGCAACGATGCGGATCGCCGGTTCGGCGCCGATAAGCTTATGCGTAACCGTTGTTTCCCGGCCGCTTGCACGATCTCTAGAATCGCCCGGTCGCGTGAGCGCCGCAGCGCGCGCACGCATTCATTTCGTCATACCGAGGATTTGCCGTCATGCCCGCTTCGCCGCCCATTCGTTCCTCGCGCCGGCTGCTGCCGTCGCCCAAGCGCCGTGCGATCCGCCGCTTCGCGGCCGTGCTCGCGCTCTGCTCGATCGGCGTGCTCGGCACGCTGGCCGCGCGGCCCGCGCATGCGGACGAACGCGTGTTGCGGGTGGGCGTGACGAGCGGCCCGCACGAGGAGATTTTCGAAGCCGCGAAGCGCGTGGCCGAACGCGACTACGGCCTGCATATCAAGACCGTGGCGTTCAGCGATTACATCGCACCCGACGCCGCGCTCGATTCGGGCGACCTCGATGCCAACAGCTACCAGCACCGCCCCTTCCTGAACGCGCAGATCCGCGCGCGCGGCTATCACCTGGTCGGACTCGGCCGAACCTGGATCGGGCCGATCGGCGTGTATTCGAAGAAGTACCGCACGTTCGCCGCGCTGCCCGAACATGCGACGATCGGTATTCCGAACGATCCGGCCAACGAAAGCCGCACGCTGCTGCTGTTGCAGAAGGCCGGTGCGATCCGGCTGCGCTCGGGCATCGACCCGGTAGCGGGCATCAACGCCACGCCGCGCGACATCGTCGAGAATCCGAAGCAATTCCGCTTCACCGAGATCGATGCGGCGCAACTGCCGCGCACGCTCGACGATTTCGACGCCACCACCGTGAACGCCGATTACGCGATCAAGGCCGGCCTGCAGCCGGGCCGCGATACGATCCTGGTGGAGGACGGCTCGACCGTCTATGCATGCCTGATCGCGGTGCGCGAGAAAGACGCGAACCAGCCGTGGGTCAAGCAACTGGTGGCGGCGTATCAGTCGCCGGAAGTGAAGCAGTTCATCCTGACGCACTATCACGGTGCGATCATTCCGGCGTTTTGAGGGGGGAGTCGGACGGGGAAGTTGATAACGAAATGGGCTGCCGGAGCCGATGCCGCGGCCTCCGGTGCCGGCCTTAAAACCTCACGAATTCGAAATCGGCCCCGGTGCCGGCCGCCTGATCGGCGAGATCGGACAGCGCGATCTTGCGCACGACCGACTCGTTCCACGGGTTCGTGTAGTAGACGGTGTTGGCGGCCACGTCCACGCGGATCACGGCGAACGCATGCCCGTCGCCCTTCGACCAGTCGCCGTGGCGGTCCGGCTTGCCGCCGAACACCATGGCCACGCGCGAGCCGAGATCGCTCGAATGCTTGCCGAGGAACTCGACGATCTGCTGGCTGGAGCTGTCGCGGTCGGCCAGACGCGCGTGCGCGCCGTAACTGCCGGCGAGCACGGCCATGACCTTGTTGGTGGGCAGCGATCCCTTGGCGGGATCGAGGTGGAAATACTGGAACATCGCGCCGACGATGGCCGCGGCGGCCGGGTCGCCGGTGCCGTACTGATCGAGGTTGTCGGCGGCGAGCGTGTAGGTGCGGGCGGGGTCGCCGGGCAGGCTCACGCGGTAATGGCCGCTGTCGAGCCGATGCACGGCGCGGCGCAGGATATCGGCGCCGGTGGGCGTGGTCGAGAACGCCTTGACGACGGAAATGCCCACGCAATCGCCCTCGTGCTTCTGCACGAGGTTGATCCCGATCGGCTGGGGAACCGGCGTACCGGGCAGCGCGCTGACATCCCAGGGCCCGGAGTCGAGCGCGTTGCCGGCCGCGGCATCGCGAACCAGCGCGCGGATGCTGCCGTCGGCACTGAACGAGCCGTCGCCGAGCGAGGCCACGATGTTCTTCGTGTCGGTGACGAGCACGTCGCGTGCGCCGCCATCGCGCTTGAGCGCGGCGAGGAACAGTGCGGAGGCGCGGGTCACGTCGGTGCGCTGCGCGGGGCTGGTCGCGGCGGACGGGCTGCGGCGCAGCACGTCGATCAGTTGCCGGTAATGGCGTTCGACATCGCTGTAACGCGCCGTGGATTCGGCGCTGGCCGATTGGGTGCCGATGGCGCCGATCAGGCATGCGCCCAGAAGCCCGGCGGTGATGAGACGACGCGCGCCGCGCCGCGGGTTGCCCGTCGGCGCGCCTGGTGCGCCCGACGCGGCCGCAATGAAGTGCGAATCAGCCATCGTGTCCTCTTTCGATCTGGGGGAGCCGTCGGGATCGACGCTCCGTTCAGAAGCAGAACACTTGCAGGCCGGCAATTATTCCCGCTGTTTTCGCGGTGTCCGGCGACGACGGCGACCGTCTTGCGCGACAGCCAATTCTCATCGTCGTCCTTGATTTTTCTACGACAAGCTCAGCGCGATCCGCTCGCCATGCCGAATCGCACCGCCGCCGCGTTGGCGTTGCCTTCATCCGGCCGGCGTGCCGCCGCCGGCTCCGCCGGCGAATGCGTGAAACGAACCCACTCGATCTCGGCCGGCGTCAGCGGCGGAAACCCCACCGAGGCGGACGCCAGCGCATCGAGAATGCGCAGCGCCCGGCCGGACGAATGCGGCGATGAAAAACGACGCGTCAGGTGCGTAGTCAGTCGAATCAGAATCGAGGGCTGCGTCATGGTCGTAAGCCTGCGGAAATCGTGGCGGCGGGCGCGGCCGCCTTGCATCGGGCAAGCGGCACGCAACATGGGCCCACGATACGGCCCGCCGCGCGCGGCCGGAACCAATCATTTCGCCTATATATATGCGCGCCGAGCCATTGCCGCGCCGCTGCTAACCAAAGCAGAAAACGGCATCACGGCCGCCCCCGAATCCGGATAGTCTCGCAGCGCCCCACCCCCTCATTTCCGGAGTCATCGATGTCGCATTGGAAGCCCCTCGCCGGCCTGCTGCTGGCCCTCGCCGCTCAACAGGCGTTCGCGCAGGAACCCGTCACGCTCGCGGTCGGCGAGCAGAACTACTACAACATCGAGGCGTCGATGGAAGCGTCGGGCGCCTTGAAGGATGCACCGTATCGCGTGCAATGGAAGCACTTCCAGGCCGCCGCGCCGATCGCCGAAAGCCTCAACGGCCAGGCGCTCGACCTCGGCTTCCTCGGCGATTCGGGCCTGCTGACGCTGGCCGCGCGCGGCGCGCCGGTGCGCATCGTGGCGGTGTCGCGGCAGAACCTCGAAGGCGTGGCGCTGCTGGTGCCGGCCAATTCGCCGGTCAAGCGCGTGGCCGATCTGAAGGGCAGGAAGGTGGCGGTGTGGCGCGGCGCGTGGAGCCAGCAACTGGTGCTGCGCGCGCTGCAGCAGGCCGGCGTGCCGGCCGACGCCGTGCAGTATTCCTATCTGATGCCGGTCGACGCGACCGATGCGCTCGCGAGCGGCGCGGTGGATGCCGTCTCGCTGTGGGAGCCGTTCGTCAGCACGCTGGAATTGAAGCAGCACGCGCGCCCGATCGCCACCGCCGAAGGCCTGATGCCGGCCCTCAGCTACGTGGCCGCCACCGACAGCGCGGCCACCGGCAAACACGCCGCGATCGCCGATTTCCTGCGCCGCGCGGTGATCGCGCGCCGCTGGGTCGATGCGCATCCGAAGGAATATGCGGCGCTGTGGGCCAAGCGCGCGAATCTCGACGTGGACGTGGCCACGCGCTGGCTCTCGACCGCGCACCAGACGATCGGCCCGGTCGACGAGCGCGCCGCGCGCGACACGCAGGAAACGGCCGATTTCCTGACGCGGCAGGGCGTGATTCCGGCGCACTTCGATACCAGCAAGGTGCTCGATCGTTCGTATGCCGACGCGTTTTCGGCAGCGGCAAAGTAAGACGGATTGCAACAGGCGGCCGCGCGGCAAGCGCCGCCGCCCTCACCCTCGCTCAGGCCGCCTGCGCCACCGCCTCGCGCCCCGGCACCGCCTCGAGCAACGTACGCGTATACGGATGCTTCGGTGCACGCCAGATGCTGCGATGGTCGCCGTGCTCGACGATCTTGCCGCGCTGCATGACATGCACGCTGTCTGCCAGGTAACGCACCACCGACAGATCATGCGAGATGAACAGCAACGACAGCCCGAGCGAACTCTTCAGCTCCACCAGCAGGTTCAGGATCTGCGCCTGGATCGACACGTCGAGCGCCGACACCGGCTCGTCGCAGATCAGCAGCGCCGGTTCCAGCACCAGCGCCCGCGCGATGCCGATGCGCTGGCGCTGCCCGCCCGAGAATTCGTGAGGAAAGCGATGCAATGCGGCGGCCGGCAGCCCGACCTTGTCGAGCGCCGCCGCGCTGCGCGCCTGCCGTTCGCGCCCGCCGCGCACGCCGTTGGCGGCCAGCACGCGCCCGAGAATCTGGCCGACCGTGCGGCGCGGGTTCAGCGATGCGTAGGGATCCTGAAACACCATCTGCACACGTGGGCGCAACGGCCGCAATGCACGCTCGCCGAGCGGCACGAGATCCACGCCGTCGAGCCGGATCTCGCCAGACGCCACCGGCGCGAGCCGCATCACGGCGCGCGACAGCGTCGATTTCCCGCACCCTGATTCACCGACCAGCCCGACCGTCTCGCCGCGCCCGATCGTCAGCGACACGCCGTCCACGGCGCGCAGCGTATCGCGCGCGCCGCGCTGCGTGTATTCCACCTGCAGATCGCGGATCTCCAGCAGCGGCAAGGCCGGCACCGGCAGCACCGGCACCGCGTTCGATGCAGGCTGCGCCACCCGCTCCACGCCCGGCACGACGATGAACGACGTCGTGCCGTCCGGGTTCACGCCGTGGCGGATCTCGGGCAGCGAGGTCTCGCGGTAATGCCGCTCGCCGGCCAGGTTCAGCGACGCGTTGAGCAGGCCCTGCGTATACGTATGACGCGGCGCGGCGAACAGCGCGTCGGTGGCCTGCGTCTCGACCTTGCGGCCGGCCAGCATGACCGCGACGCGATCGGCGTGATCGGCCACCACGCCCAGATCGTGCGTGATCAGCAGCAACGCCATCCGCAGCTCGCGCCGCAGCGAATCGAGCAGCGCGAGGATGCGCGCCTGAATCGTCACGTCTAGCGCGGTGGTGGGCTCGTCGGCGATCAGCAGGCGCGGCCGGCAGGCCACCGCCATCGCGATCATGACGCGCTGGCGCTGGCCGCCCGACAGTTCGTGCGGATAGTCGCCGAAGCGGCGCGCCGGCTCGGGAATCTGCACCAGATTGAGCAGCTCGATCGCGCGCACGCGGGCCGCCGCACGCGACAGCGGCTCGTGCCGGCGCAGCGTCTCGACGATCTGCTCGCCGATCGACAGCACCGGATTCAGCGACGTCATCGGTTCCTGGAAGATCATCGAGATGTCGCGCCCGCGCAGGTCGCGGGTTTCGCGCGGCGTCAGCGTCAGCAGCTCGCGGCCGTCGAACTTCACGCTGCCGCTCACGCGCGCCGTGTCGGGCAGCAGCCGCATCAGCGAAAGCGCCGTGGCCGATTTCCCGCATCCCGATTCGCCCACCAGCGCGAGCGTCTCGCCCTCGCGGATCTCGAAATCGATGCCGCGCACCGCTTCGTGCGCACCGAAATTCACGCGCAGGTCGCGCACTTCGAGCAGGTTCGTCATGCGCCGCGCTCCGAGCGTTGCGCGAGGCGCGGGTTCAGCGCGTCGTTCAGGCCGTCGCCGAGCAGGTTCAGCGCGAGCACGGCCACCACGATCGCGCCGCCGGGGATCGCCGTCAGATACCAGGCCGTGCGCAGCGAATCGCGGCCGAAGCCGATCATCGCGCCCCAGCTGATCACGTTCGGATCGCCCATGCCGAGGAACGACAGCGACGATTCGATCAGGATCGCGCTGGCCACCATCACCGAGGCCGTCACGATCACGGGCGGAAGCGCGTTCGGCAGGATCTCGCCGAAGATGATGCGGCCGTTGCCGAAGCCCTGGCTGCGCGCGGCCAGCACGAAATCGGCGTGGCGCAGGCGGCGGAACTCGGCGCGCACGATGCGCGCCACCGTGGGCCACGACGCGATGCCGATCGCCAGCGCGATCACCGTCACGTCGGGCCGGCCGATCGCCACGATCACGATCACCAGCAGGAACGACGGCACCGTCTGGAACAGCTCGGTGACGCGCACCAGCAGGTCGTCGATCAGGCCTCCGAAATAACCGCCGATCGCGCCCACCAACGTGCCGATCACCAGCCCGATGCCGGCCGACGACGCGCCGATCAGCAGCGACACGCGCGCGCCGTGCACCAGCCCGGCCGCCACGTCGCGGCCCAGCGAATCGGTGCCGAGCCAGTATTGCGGATCGCTGCCCGGCCATTCGAACGGCGCGGCCACCATGTCGAGCGGATCGCCCGGAAACAGCTTCGAGGCGAACAGCGCCAGCAGCACGATGGTGGCCAGCAGCACCAGGCCGGCCACCGCCGACGGGTTGCGCAGCAGCGCGCGCCAGGTGCGCAGGCCGGGGCCGCGGCTGGCGGCCGCCTGCCCGGCGGCGCCGGCCGGGCCAGCCGCCAGCCGCCAGCCGGCCGAACAGCGCGCCGGCCAACTGGTTGCGCCACGGCGAGGCGGTGGCGGCCGATTGCGCGGCTCGCACCGCGTTCGACGATTCAGTGCTCATGGAAACGCTCCATCGAAAGGGGAAAACGGCGCATCAGGCGATCCGGGGATCGAGCCACGCCTGCAACAGGTCGACCAGCACGTTGGCCGCGATCACCACCAGCGACGACAGCAGCAGCACGCCGAGCAGCACGTCGAAATCGCGCGCGAGCACGGCGTCGAGCGCGAGCCGGCCGAGGCCGGGCCAGCTGAACACCGTCTCGGTCACGGCCGCGCCGCCGAGCAGCGTGCCCACGTGCATGCCGACCATCGTGGTCAGCGGCATCAGTGCGTTGCGCAGCACATGGCGGATCGTCACGCGGGCCGGATGCAGGCCCTTGGCATACGCGGTGCGCACGAAATCCTGGCGCTGCACCTCGAGCATCGCCGCGCGCACCAGCCGCGCGTAGATCGCCACGAAGAACGCCGCCAGCGTCACGGCAGGCAGCAGCACGTGCTTGCCGACATCGGCCAGCCACGCGAGGCCGTGCAGCGACGCGCCGATCGTGACGTTGCCGCCGCTCGGCAGCCAGCCGAGCCGCACCGAGAACAGCACGATCGCCAGCAGGCCGATCCAGAAGCCCGGCGTCGAATAGAACAGCAGCGCCAGCACCGACAGCACGCGGTCGGGCCACTTGCCCGACCAGTGCGCCATCACCGCGCCCAGCACGATGCCGACGATCACCGCCAGCGCCAGCGCGGTGCCCATCAGCAGCAGCGTGTTCGGCAGGCGCGCGAGGATCAGTTGCATGACCGGCATGTCGTAGCGCGGCGAATAGCCGAGGCTGAAATGCGCGAGATGCGACAGGTAGCTGGCGAGCTGGTGCAGGATCGGCTGGTCGAGGCCGAACTTGGCGCGCAGCATCGTCATGGTTTCGGCGGTGGCCGAACCGGCCTCGCCGGCCAGCACGTCGGCGGCGTCGCCGGGCAGCAGCTTGAGCAGGAAGAAGTTGAAGATCACGATGCCGATCGCCGTCGGCAGCGCCTGCCACGCGGTGCGCCGCAGCACCGCGATCCATCGTCCGTTATGCGTCATGGCGGGCTCCGGGCGTCATGCGGCGGCGTCGGCCGCAGCGGCTGCAGCGGATGATGCTGCCGCGCCCTGCCAGACCCGGTGCGCATAGGCCGATTCGGGGAAATCGGCCGGCACCTCGCTGGCCATCCGCGCGGCGTGGGCAGCCAGATCGGCCGTGAACAGATCCTCGCTGATGCGCGCGATCACGGCCGGGATGTCGCGCTTCATGCACGGCACGTCGCCCACCGGCACGCCGAAGCTGACGAAGCCGGCCGGGTTGTGCGCGTGGATATGGCGCAGGTACGGCGCCGCGCCCGGCGTGCGTTCGAGATATTCGAGCGCGCGGCCGAGGTACGGATGCGCGCCGAGCGCGTCGTCGCGATCGGCTGCGTCGGGCTGGTGGCGATCGCGCCACAGCAGCACCTCGGCGGCGAAATCGGCCAGCTCGGGCCGCGCGTGCAGATCGATCGCGTAGCCGGTGCCCGCGATCGCGAAGTCGAACGCGAAGCGCTCGCCGGCCGCCTCGGCGATCACCTCGCCGTGTTCGAGCCGCGCGGCCGTCCACTCGCCGCCCAGATGCAGATGGAACGCGTCGTGGCGCGTCACGCGCTCCACCGCGTCGGGCGGCGGCGTCGAGCCGGCCTGGCGGAAGCGGCGCGCGAGCTGCCAGCGCAGCGCGTCGGGCAGGTTCGGGTAATTGTCGTAGGCGCCCGGGTAAGCGCGCGCCCGCGACACCGGCAGCGAAGCGATCGCCGTGCGCCGCACGAACAGATGCACGGCCGCCGCGCCCGCTTCGAGCGCCGTGGCGGCCGCGTCGAACGCCGAGGCCGCGCCGCCGATCACGGCCACCCGCTTGCCGCGCAGCGCCGTGAAATCGATCGCGTCGGCGGTGTGCGCGCGATGCGTGGCCGGCAGCGCCGCCAGCACCGGCGGCAGGTTCGGCCGGCCGTTGCCGGCCACGCCGTTGGCGAGAATCACCTTGCGCGTGGTTTCCACCGCGTCGCGCTCGCCGCTCGCATCGCGAATGCGCAGATGCACGCGGAAATGATCGCCGGCCGGCTCGATGCGCGCGAGCGTCACGCCATAACGGATCGGAATCCGAAGGAACGTGCGATACCACGCCAGGTATTCGGCCCAGCGCTCGCGCGGAATCCGCTCGAACGCGTCGAACGCCGCCTCGCCGTATTGCGCGTCGTGCCAGGCGCGAAAGCCCAGGCCCGGCAGGCCCGCTTCCGGCCCCACCAGCGTTTTCGGGGTGCGCAGCAGCCGCATCCGGGCGCGCGTGAGCCACACGCCGGCCTGCGACGCATCGGGCGCCGCGTCGATCACGCTCACGCGGCCGATGCCGGCGCGGCGCAGGCCGTACGCATAGGCCGCGCCGCTCTGCCCGCCGCCCACGATCAGCACGTTGTGGTCGATGCCGGGGCGATCGGGCACCCAGTTCTCGGGGTCGGGGCCGGCAAGGCGCAGCGTATCGAGCGCGTCGCGATCGGGGTTCGGCAAGTCGGACATCGGGTCCCTCCGGCGGAGCAACGGGCCGGCCGACGAGCCGGCCCGCGTGTCAGGTTGATTGAAACGGCAAGGCAATATCGAAGCAGTATCGAACGCATGGGCGGCCCCGCCAACCAAGCATTCACGCTTTGCATATCGCAATGCATGGCCGGCAATCGGCAATAGGAAATCAGATTTCGTTCGTTGTCCGCGAGAATCGGCGCGTGCTTGAATGCAGCGGCTGTGACACGAGCGCCGCCGGCGCGCCGACCGGCGCCATCGCGGCATCCGCGCCAATGTAACGGCCGTGCGAGAGCGCGGCCGACGAACAAACCGATCGATTCCGTGAACACGACTCTCGCGCTCCCCGCGCACGACACCGCTCTGCGCTCGCCGTTCCTGCCGGTGCCGTCGCCGGCCGACTTCCCCGACAGCCCCGCCTCGCGCGTGTTCGCGCAGCCGCTGATGCTCGGCCTGTTCCTGCCGATCCAGGCCGGCGGCTGGAGCGCCTCGACGCTGCCGCGCGGCACCGACTGGAGCTTCGACTACAACGCCGCGCTGGTCGAAAAGGCCGAGGCGCTCGGCTTCGACCTGGTGTTCGCGCTGTCGCAATGGCTGCCGAAAGGCGGCTATGGCGGCGTGTTCAACGGCCAGGCGCTCGATTCGTTCATGACGCTGGCGGCGCTGACCGCGCGCACCGAACGCATCATCCTGGCCGCCACCAGCCACGTGCTGTACGGCCCGTGGCATCCGCTGCACTTCGCGAAGTTCACGGCCACGCTCGACCACATCTCGAAGGGGCGCTGGGGCATCAACGTGGTCACCGGCCACCGCGCGATCGAGCACGAAATGTTCGGCTGGCAGCGCATCGAGCACGACCAGCGCTACGCGATGGCCGCCGAATTCCTCGACGCCGTCAAGCAGCTGTGGGTGCAGCCCGAGAATTTCTCGTTCGAACCGGAGCTGTCGAGCTGGAAGCTCGGCGAGGCGTTCGTCACGCCGAAGCCGCGCTACGGCCGGCCGCTGCTGATCAACGCCACCGGCTCGGACGCCGGCATCGAATTCGCCGCGCGCCATTCGGACGTGGTGTTCATCACCAGCCCCGGCGGCCCGACGCTCGCCGCCGCGCTCGACTCGGTGCCGGCCCACGCCGCGCGCGTGAAGGCCGCCGCCGCCGCGCACGGCCGGCGCGTGCGCACGCTGCTCAATCCGATGGTGATCTGCCGCGAGACGGCCGCCGAGGCGCGCGAGTATCGCGACGCGATCGTCGCGCATGCCGACGAAGGCAGCTTCCATCGCTTCGACAGCGACGCCCAGGCGTGGCGTGGCGGCGCGGACGAGCGCGCCAAGGCCGAGCATCGCGCGCTCGGCGGCAACATGTCGATCGTCGGTTCTCCCGAGGAAGTGGCCGACGCGATCATCCGCCTGCACGCGGCCGGCGTGGACGGCGTGCAACTGAGCTTCTACGACTTCGCGCCCGATCTCGACCTGTTCGGCCGGCGCGTGATGCCGCTGCTGCGCGAAGCCGGCCTGCGCCACTGACCGGCGCGCAGCGGTTCGTCTTACCGGCCCGCTCACCGGCCGTCTCATCCGCCCGATACCGCGTTCATTCCGAGGAACCCGCGATGACTCATCTCTGGTACACCCGATGTCCCGCGCCGACGCCGTTCGGCGTGGCGATCCGCCAAGGCCGCCTGCACGACGAATTCGCGCGCGACGGGCTGACCATCGCGGCGCTGCAGGATGCCGACGATCCGCAGATCCGCCGCTCGCATTTCACCCACAGCCAGCCCTGGTCGTTCCGTCAGGGCGGCAATATCCCGGCGCTGTGGGCGCGCGCCCAGGGCAGCGACACGCGGCTCATCGCGCTGTCGTGGGTGGACGAATTCCAGGCGCTGATCACGCTCGATCCGGCGCTGGCCGCCTCGCCCGAGGCGCTCGCGCGGGCGCGCTTCGGGCTGCCCGTCAACACGCGCGCGAGCGTGGTGGATTTCCATCGCGCCACCGCGCTGCGCGGCTTCGATTCGCTGCTGGCCGTGCGCGGCATCGCGCTCGAAGCGATCGCGCTGGTGGAATTGCCGCACGCGCCGCGCAGCCTGGAAGACGCCGCCGCCGGCACGGACCTGCCCGTCAGCCAGTGGCTCGCGCAGCAGCGCCCGCACGAATTCTCGCGCGAGGCCGCCGCGCTGCTGCGCGGCGAGGCCGACGTGGTGTTCGTCAAGGGCGCGACCGGCCTCGACATCGCGAACCAGCTCGGCGCGACCGTGCTGGTGGAAATCGCCGAGCAGCCCGAGCGCCGCCGTCACGCCAACAACGGCACGCCGCGCCCGCTCACGGTGGATGCGCAACTGCTGCGCGAGCGGCCCGACCTGGTCGAGCGCGTGCTGATGCGGACGCTGGAGGCGGGCGGCTGGGCCGCCACGCATGCCGACGACACGATCGCCTACCTGGCGCGCGAGACGCGCAGCGCCGAGCACTGGGTGCGCCGCGCGTACCGGCCCGACGTGCACCGGCAGATGACGATCGGCATCGACCGCGGCTCGCTGGCCGCGCTCGACGATTTCAAGCGCTTCCTGCATCGTCACGGCTTTCTGCCGACCGATTTCGATCTGGACGACTGGGTCGATCCCGCGCCGCTCGCGGCGGCTTACGAGCGGCTGGCCCACGAAGCGGGCGAATCCGTTCGCGACAATGACAATGTCAAGCAGCCCGAAATACATCGCGCAGTGCCGGCGAGCGCCTTGCCACAGGTCGCGCCGGCCGTCGGCTGACGCATCCCCGCTTGTCTTGCCGCGCTGCCGCGCGCCCTTCCCTCGCCGCCCCGATCGTTCATGACCGCCTTCGCCGCACGCCGCACCTTCGTTCGCCGTTCCCGTCGCGCCCCGAGCCCGCTCGCGCGAGCTGCCGCCATGGCCGCCACCCTCGGCGCGCTGCTGTGCACCGCGCTCACGTTCGCCCCTGCCACGGCGGCGGCGCAGACGCGCGGCGGCACGCTGAATTTCGTCGTCACGCCCGAGCCGACCGCGCTCGTCGATTTCGCCACCACGGCCGTCAACGTGCTGAAGGTCAGCCCGAAGGTGGTGGAAGGCCTGCTCGACTACGATTTCGCGTTCAATCCGAAGCCGCTGCTGGCTGCCGCCTGGTCGATCGAGGACGGCGGCAAGCGCTACGTGTTCCACTTGCGCCCGGGCGTGAAATGGCATGACGGCCAGCCGTTCACATCGGCCGACGTGGCGTTCTCGCTCGACCTGCTGCGCAAGGTCCACCCGCGCGCCAAGAGCACGTTCGCCAACGTGACCTCGGTCGCCACGCCCGACGCGACCACCGTGGTGCTGACGTTGAGCAAGCCCACGCCGTACCTGATCAAGGCGTTCTCCGCCACCGAAACGCCGATCCTGCCGAAGCACCTGTACCAGCACGGCGACCCGCTCGACAACCCGGCCAACAACGCGCCGGTGGGCACCGGGCCGTTCCGCTTCGTCAAATGGGTGCGCGGCAACTACATCGAATACGCGCGCAACCCCGATTACTGGCAGCCCGGCAAGCCCTATCTCGACCGCCTGTTCGTCAAGATCATCGCGGACCCGGGCGCGCGCACCGCCGCGTTCGAAAGCGGCGCGGTGGACCTGGGCGGCGACATCCCGGTGCCGCTGGCCGACCTCGCGCGCCTGAAAGCCGATCCGAAGCTCGCGCTCGACACGCGCGGCTACGAATTCCAGGCCGGCGTGGCGCGCATCGAGTTCAATCTCGACAACCCGGTGCTGAAGAACCTGAAGGTGCGGCAGGCGATCGCGCATGCGCTCGATCGCGAGGTGATCCGCAAGGTCATCTATTACGGCTACGCCACGCCGCTGGTCAGCCCGCTGATTCCGACCAACCCGTACTACGACCCGGCGCCGAACCCCTACCCGTTCGACCCGAACCGCGCCAACGCGCTGCTCGACGCGGCCGGCTACCCGCGCCACGACGACGGCACGCGCTTCGCGCTGACGATCGATCCGCTGCCGATCGGCGACATCCCCGCGCGCACCGCCGCCTACGTGAAATCGGCGCTGGCGCGCGTCGGCATCGCCGTGACGATCCGCAACCAGGATCTGCCGGCCTATTTGAAGCGGATCTACACCGACCGCGATTTCGACTTCAGCCTGAACGGCATGAGCAACCTGTTCGACCCGGTGGCGGGCGTCGCGCGGCTCTATACCACCGCCAGCTTCCGTCGCGGCGTGCCGTTCACCAACGGCTCGCACTACAGCAACCCCGAGATCGACGCACTGTTCGCGCAGGCCGCCGAGGAAACCGACGAGGCCGCCCGCAAGCGCGCGTTCGCGCAGATCCAGCAGACGCTGGAGCGCGACCTGCCCGACATCAACCTCGTCGCGCCGCAATACGTGACCGTCGCCTCGCGCGCCGTGCAGGCGCATACCGTGTCGCCCGACGGCGTGTCGGGCAGCTTCGCCGACCTGTGGCTCAAGCGATGAGCCGCCTTTTCCCTGTTTCCCCCGTCTGACTGGAGGTTGCGCGATGAGCGCCGTACTGGTTCCCCCCGCCCCGATCGATGCGTCCCACGCAGGTGGCGCGCTGCGCCCCGCCGTCGAGCGCGCCCGCGAGCTGGCCGCCGAATTCGCCGCACTGGCCCCCGAGCACGACCGCAGCGGCGCGCCGCCGGCCGAACAGTTCGCACGACTACAGGAAGCCGGCCTGTTGCGCGCGCCGATCGAGCGCCGCTTCGGCGGCGACGGCGCGGGCCTGGCCGTGTCGCGCGCGATCGTCGGCGAGATCGCCTACGGCGACCCGTCGGTGGCGCTGATCCTTGCCATGCACTACAGCCAGCACAGCGCCATCGCGCGCGCCACCTCGGGCCGCAACGCCGAATGGCCGGCCGCGCTGGCCGAGCGCCTGGCGCGCGAGGCCGCCATCGAGCCGGCGCTGATCAATGCCGCGCAAGTGGAGCCGGAACTCGGCTCGCCGTCGCATGGCGGCCTGCCCGCCACCGTCGCGCGGCGCGTGGGCGCGCACTGGCGGCTGTCGGGCCACAAGCGCTACGTGACCGGCGTGCCGCTGCTGTCGTGGATCAACGTGCTGGCCATCACCGACGAGGCCGAACCGCGCGTCGGCCATTTCCTGGTGCCGCGCGCCGCGCCCGGCGTGGTGGTGATCGACGCGTGGGACCCGCTCGGCATGCGCGCCACGGCCAGCCACGACGTGGTGCTGAGTGACGTGGCGATCCCGCTGGACGACGCGGCCGGCCTGCGCCCCGCGCACCTCGGCCTGCAACGCGACCCGCTCGCGCTGGCCTGGTATTTCAGCCTCGTCAGCGCCGTGTACGACGGCGCGGCGCGCGCCGCGCGCGACTGGCTGCTCGATTTCCTCAACGAACGGCGGCCCGGCAGCCTCGGCGGCGCGGCGCTGGCGAGCGTGGCATCGGTGCAGGAACAGGTGGGGCGGATCGAAACCTGGCTCGCGACCAACGACTGGCTGATGAGCACGCACGCGCGCCATATCGACAGCGGCGATGCGCCGCCCACGCTCGGCGCGGTGGTCAAGCAGACGGTGATCGAGAACGCGAAGCAGGCGGTGGCGCTGGCCGTGGAGCTGGCCGGCAATCACGGCATCGCGCGCGCCAACCCGCTCGAACGCCATCAGCGTAACGTGCTGTGCAGCGGCATTCATGCGCCGACCAATCCGCTGCTGCGCGCGAATCTGGGCCGCGATGCGCTGGCGGCGGCGGCGGTTCGGAAGAAGGCGTAGGCGTGCCGGTGGATGGGACGGCGGGCGCCGTCCTTGTCATCCTGTCATGCCGTGATGTCGCTCAGAACACCCGGCCTTCGGTCAAATGCGTGGTCACGCCGTTCAGCGCGTAGTCGCCCACCACGCGCGCCTTGTGCAGCAGCGGGTTGTGGCTGAAGATCGTGCGCAGGTTGCGCCAGTGGCGGTCGAGATTGTGACGCCGCGCGGTGGCCGATGCGCCGCCCACTTCGAACAGCCGCTCGCCGGCATGCAGCGCCAGCTTGCTGACGATCAACTGGGTGCGCGCGGTAGCCAGCGCGCCTTCGAGCACCAGCGCCTCGGCCTCGGGCGCTTCGGCCTGGATGGCGTCGGCCGAGCGGTCGAGCGCACGCGCGTTCTCGCGCACCAGCGCGTCGATCGCATGGCTGTGCGCGCTCAGTTCGCCCACCGTCTGCTGAATGAAATGATCCTCGCGCGCCGACGGCGCCGGGCTGTGCAGCACCGGCCGGCCGAACTCGATCACGTAGCGCGTCGCGTCGGCCGCGATCGCGCGCACGATGCCGGCGGCCACCGCCACCAGGTGAAGCTGGCGCAGCGCCCCGCCGTGCCGGCCCACCAGCGTGGTGTTGCCACGGTCGATCACCTCGTTGGCCTCCACCCGCAGGTTGTCGAGCAGCAGGCTGCCGCTGGCCGTCATGCGCTGGCCCATGCCGTCCCAGTCGTCCACCACGCGCAGGCCTTCGCGGCGCACCGGCACCACCACGGCCACCCGTGCGTCGTCGCTGGCGCGCACCACGTTGATGCGTGCGTAGTCCGAAAACAGCGTGCCGGTGGAGTAGTACTTGGTGCCCGACACGCGATAGCCATCGCCGTCGGCCGTCAGCGTGGTGCTGACCTCGCCGGGGCGCGACGTGCCCAGTTCGGTGGACGCGCCGCCGAAGATCGCGCCCGACAGCACGCGGTCGATCTGCAACGCGTTGAACGGCGAAGCCGGCGAAAGCCGCAGCACTTCGGTGAAGTCGTAATGGATCCGCAGCGCGTGCGCGAGGTTCGAATCGGCCGCGGCCAGCGTCGAGACCACCTCGAACAGATCGACCAGCGAGCCGCCCAGGCCTCCGCTCGCTTCCGGCAGGCGCAGCGCGCCGAGCGGCGTGGCGCGGAACAGCTTGAAGCCCTCGAACGGCAGTTCGCGGTTCGCCTCGCGGCGCGCGGTGTCGTGGCCCAGTTCGGCGGCGAGCGCGGGCAGCGCCGCCAGCGCGTCGGCCAAGGGTGAGGAAGTCGTCTGAGATGCGGTCATGGCAGGATGAAGAGGGAATCGTGGATCGGGCTGGCGGCGGTGGCTGGGCCGCGCGCCGTCATGAACGGATGCCCGGACACGCCGCGCGGCGCGCCCGGAGCGCATCGTGAAAGTATAGAAATGCGCGAACCGCGCGGGAACGTTCGATTTCAGCTATGGATATGCCGGATTCGGCAACGGCCCGCACCGGGCCGGCCGCTCGCGGGTGCGCGGGGCCGGTCGGTCGCGATCCAGGCAGGCCGTGATGGCGTCAGCCGCCCATGCCCGTCAGCCGCCCGAGAATGAATGGCCCGGGTCGGTGAAGCCGGACCAATGCGAGCCGTGATAGCGTCAGCCGCCCGAAAAGGATGCCCCGGTTGCCGAAGCCGGACCAGCGCAAGCCGCGATGGCGTCAGCCGCCCGTGCGCGTCAGCCGCCCGAAGAACGGATGCCCCGGATCGTTGAAGCCCGGCGTGGACGGATGGCCGCTCGCCACCAGCGAATCGACGAACGCCTCGTCGGCTTCCGTCAGGCGATAGGCCAGCGCCGGCAGGTAGTCGTCCCACTGTTCGAGCGTGCGCGGCCCGGCGATGGCCGAGGCGATGTAGCGGCTGTTCAGCACCCAGGCCAGCGCGAACTGGCTGGCGCTCAGGCCACGCTCGGCCGCGTGGGCATGCACGCGCCGCGCCAGCTCGATCGTCTCGGGCCGCCATTCGGTCTGCAGCAGGCGGCGATCGGCGCGGCCGGCGCGCGTATCGGCGCCCGGCTGCGCACCGGGTTCGTACTTGGCCGTCAGCACGCCGCGCGCGAGCGGGCTGAACGAAATCACGCCGAGGCCGTAGCGATGGGCCGATGTCAATTGCTCGGCCTCCACCTGGCGATTCGCGAGGTTGTAGAGCGGCTGGCTCGCGGCCGGGCCGTCGATGCCGAGCGCCTGCGCCGTGTGCGCGAATTCGGCGATCTTCCAGCCGCGAAAATTGGACAGCCCGTAATAGCGGAGCTTGCCGGCGCGGATCAAATCGCCGAGCGCGCGGATGGTTTCCTCCGGCGGCGTCAGGTGATCCTCGCGATGCACGTAGACGATGTCGAGATAATCGGTGCCGAGCCGCTTCAGGCTCGCGTCCACCGCCTGCACGATGTGCTTGCGCGACGCGCCGCGATTGTTCGGGCCGCTGCCCTGCGGGTTCGCGAACTTGCTGGCCAGCACCCAGCTGTCGCGGCGCGCGGCGATCGCACGGCCGACGATGCGCTCCGATTCGCCGCCCGTGTAGGCGTCGGCCGTGTCGATCGAATTCACGCCCTGTTCGAACGCGCGATCGATGATCGAGGCCGCCGTGCGCTCGTCGGTCGGGCCGCCGAAGTTCATGGTGCCGAGCGTCAGTTCGGACACCTGGAGGCCGCTGCGGCCGAGTTGTCGGTATTCCATTCCGTCATCCTGATGAAAAAAAGAAAGCGTTACTGCACTGCGTTGATCGTGCGGGCGCGCCGCGCTCACGACACCACGTACACGTCGGCCAGATTACCCTGAAGCCCGTCGGCCGTGAGCGTGTGATTGCGCACGCGCCGGTTGTAGATCGTCACCTGCTTGAGCGTGACCAGATTGACGATCGGCAGGTCGCGCGCCACCTGCTGCTGGAACTGACGGAACAGCGCGACGCGCTTGGCCGGGTCGATTTCCACCGCCGCCGATTCGAGCAGCCGGTCCACTTCGGGGCTGTTGTAATGCGTGGCGTTCGAGAACGGCACGCCGGGGCGGAAATTCTTCGACCAGTACAGGCGTTGCACGCCCACCGTCGGATCGAACGTGTTGCCGAGGAAGTTCGCATCCAGGTCGAACGCGCGATCGGTGTAAATCCGCTTCACGTACGACGCGAAATCCTGCGAGCGCACCGTGGCGTCGATGCCGATGCCGCGCAGCGTCTGGCGCAGGTATTCGGCGAGCCGCGAGAAGGTCGGATCGTACGGGTTGTAGTCGATCGTCAGCGGAAAACGGAAGCCGCCCGAGGCGCGCGGGTAGCCGGCCGCGTCGAGCAGCTTTTGCGCCTGCGCCAGATCGAACGCGGGCACCGGCGTGGTGGCGTCGTGGAATTGCGTCAGCAACGGGCTGATCGGCGTGGGCGAGACGATGCCGTAGCCCTGCCACACGGTGCGCAGGATCGCATTGCGGTCGATCGCGTGCGCGATCGCCTGACGCACCGGCAGCTTCGCCAGATAGCGGTTGTCGAGGTTGAACTGAAGCTGCGTTTGCGCGGCGTCGTAGCTGTAGCCGCGCGTTTCGACGGCCAGGTGCGGCAGCGCCGCGAGCCGCTTGATGTCGGTCAGCGGCACCGGGTTCTCGCCGGCCAGATCCAGTTCGCCGGTTTCGAGCGCCGCCGCGCGCGCGGCCGGGTCGCCGATGAAGCGCACCACCAGTTCGTCGAGATACGGCTTCGGCGCATCCCAATAGTCCGGATTCCGTACGAACGTGACCGAGCTGCCGCGATCCCAGCGCACGAAGCGGTACGGGCCGGTGCCGATCGGCGCGAGATTGTTCGGGTTCTCCAGCGGGTTGCCGCTTGCGTAGCGGTGCGCGGGCAGGATCGGCGATTCGGATGCGGCCAGCGCATACAGCAGATACGGCGCGGGCTTCGACAGTTCGAACACGGCCGTGTGCGGATCGGGCGTGTGCACGGCGGCGACGTTGGCGAACGTCGCGCGCCCCCGCGCGTGGTACTGGCGCAGCAGGTCGATCGACACGGCCACATCGCGCGACGTGAACGGCTGGCCGTCATGCCAGCGCACGTTGCGGCGCAGTTCGAAGCGGTATTGCAGTCCGTCGGCGCTGACCGACCACGCGGTGGCAAGCTGCGGCTTCGGCTTGACGTCGAAATCGTAGGCGAGCAGGCCTTCGGTCACCTTCGGCGCGATCTTCTCCTCGGCGCCCGCAGTCGTCGCGAAATCCACCAGCGCGTTCGGCTCGGGATTCACGAGCAGCGTGACGCGCCCGCCGCGTCGCGGCGTGCCTTGCGCCGCGTCGGCTGCATGCGAAAGCGGCGCAAGCGAACCGAGCGCGGCAGCAGCGGCGGCCGCCTGCAACGCGCGGCGACGGGTAAGACTCACGGGATCGTGACCGGACATGCGAAGCGCTCCTCGAACGAGATGCCGAACTGTCGGCTGGAAAAGAGCCACCGACAATAGCAGCGCGCTTCGCGATGCTTAACCAATCAATTGGGGAATGCTTTTCCGGGCGTTCGCGTCAAGCCACCGCGCGCGGCGCATGCGGCAACGCGAGCGGCGGCAGCTCCAGGTTCGCGCGGAAATCGTCGCCCACGTAATCGTGATCGATGATGTTTCGCCGCCGCAATTCCGGCAGCAGGCCGTTGACGAGCAGGTCTTCCTGATCGGGCTGCCCGAGCCCGTGCAGCGACAGCACGTCCACCAGCCCGGCGCGGTAGCGCGCCTCGATCGCGTCGGCCAGTTGCTCGGGCGTGCCCGCCACCGACCAGTGCCCGGTGTCCTGCGCGCGCACGATCAACTCGCGCAGCGTCAGGCCCTGCTGCGCGAAACCGACGAAGATCGCCACCCGCCCGCGCCGCCGGTTGACGGCCTCCACGGAAGGCAGCAACACCTCGGGCAACGGCCGGTCGAGCGACAGCTCGCGCAGGTCGAGGCCGCCGCCGAGCATGTCGGCGAGCTTGAGCCGGCCCTGCTCGTAATCGATCCGCTCGTGCCGTTCCTTGAGCCGGCGCGCGACGTCCGCATCCGATTCGCCGATCAGCGAATGAAACGAGTTCATCACGAACGGCAGCCGCCCGGCGCGCCCGAACGCGGTGGCCTGGCGATGCAGTTCGGTGACGAACGCGCGCGCCTCGTCGAGCGTCGGCTGCGAGGTGTAAACCACCTCCGCGTACCGCGCGCCCAGCGTCACGCCGGCCGCCGATTGCCCGGCCTGAAACTGCACGGGCCGAAGCTGCGGCGACGGCGGCACGTTCAGCGGCCCGCGCACCTGGAAATGCGCGCCGCGATAGTGAATCGCGCCGAGCTTGCGCGGATCGACCGACACGCCGCCGCCCGCCTTGCGCGTGGTGGCCGCGGGATCGTTGGCGTCGTACAGCGCATGCACGATCTCGACGAACTCGGCCGCGCGCGCATAACGCTGCGCCGGATCGGGCAGCGCGCCTTCGCCGAAATTCTCTTCGCCCACCGACGACGTCACGGCATTCCACGCCGCCCGGCCGCCGCTCACATGATCGAGCGTGCCGATCAGGCGGGCCAGGTTGTACGGATGGTGATAGGTGGTGGAGACCGTCGCCACCAGGCCGATGCGTTCGGTCGCCTGACTGAGCGCGGCCAGCGCGACGATCGGCTCCTGGCTGCCGGTGATGCCGGCCAGCCCGTCGGGGTCCGTCTGCAGCAAGTCCGCCGTGAACAGCCCGGTGATGCGCTCGGCCTCGGCCTTGCGGGCCAGCGCGGCGGCGCGGCGGATGCCTTGCGACGGGTGGGCGTCGCCGGTGGCGTGAATCACGCTGGTTGCGCCCACCAGCGTCTTCAGGCGGCGGAGTCTCGTGTCGTTCATCTGGTTTCCTTATCGATTTGCGCGGGCCGGCGCCGCACTCGAACGCGGCAGCATCGGGATGCACGCCGCAGCATCGATACGCACTCCGATGCAGTTTTCCGGCGCGGCATCGCCCGCTCGCGCCCTCGACCTTACTGCAACGTGCCCGGCGAGCAGGAACCATTATTTTTGGCTTTGGATATTCCTCTTGCTTGTTTGACCGGGCCACGCGCGGCGAAAAATAATCCGGCATGTCCAACCCGGCAATCGCCCTGCCGCCGCCCGCACCGATCGCCTCCGGCTCCCCATGACGTCAACCCTTCGCTCCTTCCCCACCGACCTGCGCGCGCTGCCGTTCCGGCTCGGCGTGCTCGACAAGAGCCCCGTCGCGCCCGGCGAATCCGCCGGCGACGCGCTGGCGCGCAGCGTCGCGCTGGCACGCTTCGCCGATGCGGCCGGCTACCACCGCTACTGGGTGGCCGAACATCACAACTCGCCGGGCCTCGCGTGCCCGTCGCCGGAAATCCTGATCGCGCATTTGCTGGCCCACACGGCGCGCATCCGCATCGGCTCGGGCGGCGTGATGCTCCAGCATTACGCGCCGTACAAGATCGCCGAGAACTTCAACCTGCTCGCCACGCTCGCGCCGGGCCGCATCGATCTGGGCGTCGGCAAGGCGCCGGGCGGGCTGCCGCTGTCGACGCGTGCGCTGCAAGGCGATTACGACCGCGCTCGGCGCGGCAGCTTCGCCACGCTCGCCGAACAACTGGACCACCACCTGCGCACCGTCGGCACGCCGCCGGCCGGCACCGAAAACGACGAGAGCGCGCTGCGCGCCACGCCGCTGCCACCCGCCGCCGCGCGGCCCTACTTGCTCGGCGCGAGCGTGGACAGCGCGACCCTGGCCGCGCGGCTCGGCTGGGATTTCGTCTACGCGTCGCACATCAACGCGTCGCGCACCGATCTCGAACAGGCGTTCGACGCCTATCGCGCCGCCTCGGGCGGACGCACGCCGCTGCTGGCGATCGCGGCGATCGTCGCGGCCACGCACGACGAGGCCGTGCAACTGGCGAGCGGCTACGAGCGCTTTCGCGTGCAGGTCGGCGATACCCCCGCGATCAACGTGGGCAGCCTGGCGCAGGCGCATGCCTATATCCGGCAGGCCGGCGGCGGCGAGCACCGCATCGAAGAGCGCGAGGCGCGCATCGTGCACGGCACGCGCGACGCAGTGCTCGACGAATTCGATGCGCTGCACCGCCGCTACGGGATCGAGGAATTCATCATCGATACGCCGCTGGCCGAGGCTGCACCGCGCGTTGCGTCGCTGCATCTGCTGGCCGGGAAATCGACGAGCACGCGCGCGTTTGAAACCGCGCCGTCGCACGCACTCCACACCGAACCGGCGAACGCCTCATGAGCGACACGATCCGCATCGCCACCGCCGCCGACGCGCCGGCGCTGTATGCCCTGCTCCAGCAGTCGTATGCGTCGCTGGCGCAGCACGGCGTGCATTTCACGATCACGCGCGCGCCCGTCTCGCAGGTCGAGCAGGCCGTGGCCAGCCAGACCAGCTTCGTGCTCGAGCGTCCCGGCGACGATGGCCGCCCGGTGCTCGCCGCCACCGTCACGGTGCGTTTTCCGTGGGTGGACAGCGACCGGCAGCGCACGCCGTATCCGTTCCTGCACTGGTTCGCCGTCGCGCCCGCATTCAAGCGGCAAGGCCTCGGCTCGATCGTGCTGGCGCACGTCGAGGAGCAGTTCCTGGCCGCGCAGGTGAAGGCGCCGGCCACCTACCTCGCCACCGCGATCGAACATCCGTGGCTGCCGCAGTACTACCGGCAGCGCGGCTACGTGCCGTTCGACCGCTCGGTCAATGCGCTCGGCACCTCGCTCGTGTGGCTGCGCAAGGTGCTGATTCCCGAGTTGTACGAAGCATCGGCGCAGGCCGATACGGAGCCTGCGGGCATCGCTTCGATCAACTGAACGACGCGCGGCAATACGCTCGCCGCCGCGCCCCGCCCCCGAATTTTTTCCACCACGCCACCCCAACATGACGTCTCCGTTCCTCCCGCTTTCCGCTTCGCACCGCGCCGCCGCGCTCGCCGCCGCTGCGCTCGCGCTGTCTCCGCTGGCGCACGCGCAAGCCCCCGCCACCGGCGGCACGCTGACCTGGGGCGTGGAAACCGAGCCGCGCACGCTGAACCCGCAATTGAACGGCCAGGACAAGGTGGAGCTGCTGCTGCGCAACGCCTATGAAAGCCTGCTCGCGCAGCGCCCCGACGGCAGCTACGTGCCGTGGCTGGCCACCGCGTGGAAGGTGTCGCCGGACGGCAAGACCTACACGTTCACGCTGCGCGACGGCGTGAAGTTCAGCGACGGCGCGCCGTTCGACGCCAAGGCCGTGGCCCGCAACTTCCTCAACGCGCGCGATCTCGGCTACTCGGGCGGCAGCAACCTGGCGCGGCTGATCTCGCACGTGGCCGACGTCAAGACGCCCGACGCGCACACGCTGGTCATCACGCTCGACGCGCCGTACGCACCGTTCCTGACGTTCTCGGGCCGCCTGCCGCTGCTCTCGCCGAACGCGTTCGACAAGCCGGACCTCAAGGCGGGCGGCGTGGACATCGCCGGCACCGGCCCGTTCGTGCTGCGCAAGTACGTGAAGGGCCAGCAGATCGAATTCGATCGGAATCCAGACTATCGATGGGCGCCGGCCACGGCCGGCCACCAGGGGCCGGCGTATCTGGACCGCGTGGTGTATCGCTTCCTGCCCGAATCGTCGGTGCGCACCGGCGCGCTGCTGTCGGGCCAGGTGGACGTGATCGAGGGCATCTCCGGCAACGACGCCGGGCTGATCCGCTCGAACCCCGATCTGACCTACCAGCACGCGCTCAACACCGGCACGCCGTATTCGCTGTTCCTGAACGTGACCTACGGGCCGACGCAGGACGCCAAGGTGCGCCGCGCGCTGCTCGAAGGGCTCGACGTGTCGGGCATCGTGCAATCGATCTATCGCGGCGAACGCACCCGCACCTGGGGCATTACCTCGCCGATCGATCCGCTGTACGACCGCGGCATCGAAAAGACCTACGGCAACGATCCGGCGCTCGCCAACCGCCTGCTCGACGAAGCGGGCTGGAGCGCACGCGATGCGGGCGGCTATCGCGCCAAGGGCGGAGAACGGCTGACGGTCACGGTAATTCAGGCGCAGGCCACCGTGCGCGACCAGCGCGACGTGCTGCTGCAGGCCTTGCAGGCGCAGGCGCGGCAACGGCTCGGCATCGACCTGAAGATCCAGTACGTGGACGACGGCACCTACACCGATGCACGCAAGAGCGGCAAGTTCGGCTCGATCGCGAATTCGAACACGCCGCCCGACGGCATCGACATCGAAGGCCATTACCTGCCGATCGATCGCGGCGGCGCGCTGAACTACAGCCGGGCCTCCGCGCCCGAACTGACGCGCTGGCTGCAAGCGGCGGCGGCCACGCAGAACCAGGCCGAGCGCAAGAAGCTGTACGGCGAGTTGCAGCACTTCGCGATCAAGGAACAGGCCTACGCGGTGCCGCTCTACGAGCCGGAAGATCAGATCGCGGCGGCCAAGGCGGTGCAGGGGCTGCGGTTCCGGTCCTACGCGCAGATGCCCGAGAACCCGTACGACGTCTGGATCAGGAAGTAAGCGATGCGCCGCACAACGGGGGCCATCCTCGCGTCGATCAAGTCGATCAAGTCGATCGCACCGCTCGCGCTGCTGGCCGGCTTCGCGCACGCCGCGCCGCCATCGGGCGGCACGCTGAGCTGGGGCGTGGAAACCGAACCGACCACCTTCAATCCGCAATTGAACGGGCAAGCCAAGGCCGAACTGCTGCTGCGCGCGAGCTTCGAATCGCTGCTCGCGCGCCGTCCCAACGGCGGCTACGTGCCGTGGCTCGCGCGCAGCTACAGCGTGTCGGCCGATGGCAAGACGCTGAGCTTCACGCTGCGCGACGACGTGCGCTTCAGCGACGGCCAGCGGCTCGACGCCCAAGCGGTGGCCGCCAACTTCACGCACATGCGCGACCCGGCCTATTGCGCCGGCTCCAGCTATTGCGGCATCGCCGCGCGGCTCGTCGAGGGGCGCGCTACCGGCCCGCTGACGGTCGCACTGACGCTGGCCGAGCCGTATGCGCCGTTCCTGTCGTTCGCGGCCGGCCTCAAGCTGATCTCGCCGGCCGCCTACGCGTCGCCGCAACTGAAGGCCGGCGGCCCGGCCGTGGCCGGCACCGGCCCGTTCGTGCTGGCGGCCTATCGAAAGGGCCAGGAAGCCGATTTCGTGCGGAATCCCGACTATCGATGGGCGCCGGCCACGGTCGGCCATCAGGGGCCGGCGTATCTCGATCGCGTGGTGTACCGCTTCCTGCCCGAATCGTCGGTGCGCACCGGCGCGCTGCTGTCGGGGCAGGTAGATGCGATCGAGGGCATCTCGGGCAACGACGCCGCGCTGATCGAGCGGCAATCGAACCTGCACTACCAGCGCGCGCTGAACACCGGCTCGCCCTATTCGCTATACCTGAACACCACCTGGGGGCCGACCCGCGACGTGCGCGTGCGGCGCGCGCTGTTGCAGGCGTTCGATCTCGATGGGCTGGTGGGCGCGATCTATCGCGGCAAGCGCGTGCGCGCGTGGGGCATCACCTCGCCCGTCGATCCGCTCTACGACCGCACGATCGAAAAGGCCTACGGCAACGATCCCGCGCTCGCCAACCGCCTGCTCGACGAGGCCGGCTGGACCGGGCGCGACGCGGACGGGTTCCGCACCCGGCGCGATGCGAACGGCCACACCGAGCGCCTGACGATCGACGTGGTGCAGGCGCAGGCCACCGTGCGCGACCAACGCGACGTGCTGCTGCAAGGCCTGCAGGCGCAGGCGCGGCAACGGCTCGGCGTCGAGCTGACGCTGCGCTACGTCGATGCGGGCACCTATGTCGAGGCGCGCAAGACGGGCCGCTTCGGCGCAATCCCGAACTCGAACACCGATACCGACGGCATCGATACCGAGAACCACTACCTGCCGCCCGATCGCGGCGGCGTGATCAATTACAGCCGCGCCACCGACCCGCGCCTGAGCGCGTGGTTGCGCGAAGCGGCCGGCACGCGCGACGACGCCGCGCGCGGCAAGTTGTACGCGCAACTGCAACGTTTCGCGATCGTCGAGCAGGCCTATGCGATTCCGCTCTACCAGCCCGAGGACGAGATCGCCGCCAGCGAGCGGGTGAGCGGCCTCGCATTCCGCAGTTTCAAGCAGATGCCGGATGCGCCGTACGACGTGCGCGTGCGGCCGGACTGACGCGCCCGCGTGCGTACCCGAACCTGAAGGAATCCCGATCATGACCCGCACCGCGCCGCTCGCCGGCCCTGCTTCGACGTCATCCTCGCCGCCACCGCAAACGGCGGCCGCGCGGCCCCGCCGCCTGCGCTCGCCCGTCCTCACGCGCCTGGGCACCGGCCTGCTGGTGCTGTGGTCGGCCATCACGCTGTCGTTCGTGGCGGTGCAGGTGGCGCCCGGCGACATCGTCAGCCTGTTGATCGGCGAGCAACTGAGCACACCCGAGATCGAGGCCGCGATCCGCAAGGAATGGGGCCTCGACGAGCCGGTGTGGCTGCAATACGTGCATTACGTCTGGCGCATCCTGCACGGCGATTTCGGCCGTTCGTACATCCTCAACACCGAGGTCGCGCCGCTCGTGATCGGCCAGCTGTGGCCGACGCTGAAGCTGACCGCCGCCGCGCTGGTCGTCACGCTGGTGTTCTCGGTGAGCCTCGCCGTGCTGACGGCCGGCCGCCGCTGGGGCGGGCGCGCGGCGTCGGGCACCGAGCTGCTGCTGGCGTCCACGCCGTCGTTCTGGCTCGGGATCATGCTGCTGTTCGTGTTCAGCTTCACGCTGAAGCTGTTCCCGGTGGCCGGCGACCGCGGGTTCTCGTCGCTGGTGCTGCCCGCGCTGTCGCTCGGCCTCGCGCAAGGCGCCACCATCGGCCGCGTGCTGCGCCTGGGCATCGAGCGCGCGCTCGACGAGCCGTATGCGCTGACGGTGCGTTCGTGGGGCGTGGGCGGCTTCGCGCTGCGCGCGCGCCATGCGCTGCGTCACGCTGCGCTGCCCGCCGTCACGCTGGCCGGCTGGCTGGTGGGCGGCCTGTTGAGCGGCGCGGTGATCACCGAGCAGGTGTTCGGGCGGCCCGGCCTCGGCAAGATCACCGTCGATGCGGTGCTGGCCAAGGACATGCCGGTGATCCTCGCGATCGCAATCCTGTCGGCGGCGATCTACGTCGCCCTCAGCACCGCCGTCGACCTGCTTTACCTGCTGATCGACCCCCGCCTGCGCGAACCGCGCGCACGGCGCTGACCCGGAGCCCGCGATGTCCGTCCCCCTCGACCTGCCCCTGCGCGCACGACCCGGCCTGCAGGCATTCGGCTGGCTGCGCCGCCACCCCGGCCTCGCGCTGGCCGCGCTCTACCTGTTGCTCAACGCCGTGGCCGTGTTCGCGCCGGGCTGGCTCACCCATTACGACCCGCTCGCGGCGGACCCGGTGTCGGCCCAGCTCGGCAGCAGTGCTGAACATTGGCTCGGCACCGACCAGTTGGGCCGCGACATCTATGCGCGCGTGATCTACGGCGCGCGCCATTCGCTGTCGATCAGCGCCGCCGCGATCGGCATCGCCACGCTGGCCGGCACCGTGCTCGGGCTGGCCGCCGGGCTCGCGCGCGGCTGGCTCGACGAGCTGGTCACGCGGCTGCTCGACGTGGTGTCGGCGTTTCCCGACCTGCTGCTGGCGTTGATGCTGATCTCGTTTACCGGCCCCGGCGCGGTCAACCTGGTGTTCGCGCTCGGCGTGGCGTCGGTGCCGCGTTTCGCGCGCGTGGTGCGTGCGCAAACCTTCGTGGTGGCCGGTTCGGGCTACGTCGAGCAGGCGCGCACGCTGGGCCTACCGCCGCTGGTGCTGATCTGGCGGCACGTGCTGCCGCATGCGATCGCGCAGGTGCCGGTGCTCGCCACCATCGGGCTGGGCACCGCGATCATCGGCACCTCGGGCCTGAGCTTCCTCGGCATGGGGCCGCAGCCGCCCACCGCCGAATGGGGGCTGATGCTGGCCGAGGGCCGCAACTATCTCTACAACGCGTGGTGGATCGCCGTCTGGCCCGGCGTGGCGATCACCGCGACCGTGGTGGCCGTCAACGCACTGGGCGGTTACTGGCAGCAGCGCTTCGAGCGCCGGGAGGCATCATGAGGAACGCAGCCGTTGTGCCGCCGTTGGGGGGAGCGCATCGTATCGGGCGGGTTGGCGAGGGTGCGGGTGCGGGTGCGGGTGCGGGTGCGGGTGCGGGTGCGGGTGCGTTACGCGAGCGTGGGCCTTCGTCCGGGTCGACGGGATCGTCGAATTTGCCCGACTCGCCAGCCCGGCGCGATTCTGCCGATTCGATCGGTTCTCCTGAGCGGTTCGACGCCCCCGCTCCGCGCGGCGATATCGCCTCGCCCCGTAGCGCCGGCGCCGTGCTCGCACGCATCGAAGGCCTGACGATCGGTTTCGCCGGGCGGCACGGCACGCGCGCCGTGGTCGGGCCGCTCGATCTCGAGGTGCGGGCCGGTGAATGCGTGGCGCTGGTCGGCGAATCGGGTTCGGGCAAATCGGTCACCGCGCGCAGCCTGGTGGGGCTGAACGGCGTGAACGCCGTGGTGCAGGCCGAGCGCTTCGAGATCGGCGGCATGGACGCGCGACGCTTTCGCGAGCGCGATTGGCGCGCGATCCGCGGGCGCCGGATTGGCTACGTGCTGCAGGACGCGCTGACCTCGCTCGATCCGCTCTGGCGCGTGCGCGACCTGCTGGCCGAGGCGCTGCACGACACGCCGCGCCGCGAGCGCGCCGCACGCAGCGCCGAGATCCTGCGCGCGGTCGGCATCGACGAGCCCGAGCGCCGCCTGCCGCAATATCCGCATCAGTTGTCGGGCGGGCTGCGCCAGCGCGTGCTGATCGGCACCGCGCTGGCCGGCGGCGCGAACCTGCTGATCGCCGACGAGCCGACCACCGCGCTCGATGTCTCCGTGCAGCGGCAGATCCTGTCGTTGCTGCAGGCGCGACGCGAGGCCGGCGACGCGCTGCTGCTGATCAGCCACGACCTGGCCGTGGTGGCCGAACTGGCCGACCGCGTGCTGGTGATGCGCCACGGCCGCGTGGTCGAGCAAGGCGATGCGCGCGCGGTGCTGGCCGCGCCCGCGCATCCGTACACGCGGCAACTGCTTGCCGCGATCCCGACACCAACCTCGCGCGGGTTTCGTTTGTCGCCGCAGGCGCGGGATGAGGACCTGGCGGGTAACGTCGCACCCCACGCACCCGACATAACGCAGGCCCGCCTGCCGCTGCCCCTCAAACGCATCGACACAAGCGCCCAGGTGCTGACCGTCGACGCCGTCACCAAGCGCTACGGCCACGACGACACCGCGCCGGCCGTGGCCGACATCTCGTTCACGCTCGCGAAGGGCGAAACGCTCGGCATCGTCGGCGAATCGGGCTCCGGCAAATCGACCGTGGCGCGCATCGTGCTCGGGCTGGTCGCGCCCGACGCCGGCCGCGTCACGCTCGGCGGCGAGCCGTGGAGCGACGTGCCGGAAGCCGCCCGCCGGGCGCGCCGCGCCGGCCTGCAACTGATCGCGCAGGACCCCGGCAGTTCGTTCGACCCGCGCTACACCGTCGAGCAGATCATCGGCGAAAGCCTCGACGCCGTGCGCGTGTTCGGCGACGCGCGCCGCCACCGCGTGCGGCAACTGCTCGACGAGGTGCGGCTCGGTGCCGGCTGCCTGACGCGCTACCCGCGCGAGCTGTCGGGCGGCCAGCGGCAGCGCGTGGCGATCGCGCGCGCGTTCGCACCGAACCCGTCGCTGCTGGTGGCCGACGAGCCCGTCAGCGCGCTCGACGTGTCGATCCAGGCGCAGGTGCTCGATCTGCTCGCCGATCTGCAGGCCGAACACGGCACCGCGATGCTGTTCATCTCGCACGATCTCGGCGTGGTGCATCACGTCGCCGACCGCGTGCTGGTGATGCGGCGCGGGCAGGTGGTCGAGCACGGCGCGGTCGAGGCCGTGTTCGCCGCGCCCGCGCATCCGTACACCGCTTCGCTGCTGGCGGCCCTGCCGACGCTGCCCGCCCGCTCCGCGCCCTCTTCCGTTCACCACCCGGCCGCGCCGCTCGCGTCGCCGGCCTGACCTCTCCGCTCTCACGCCATGACCTCAACCACTCAGGCATCGCCGCGCCGCGTGCATCTCGGCGCGATCATCCAGGGCGCTTCCGGCAACATGTCGGCCTGGCGCCACCCCGACGCCGTCGCCGACGCCAGCATCAACCTCGGCTTCGTGCGCGAGCTGGCCCGCCAGGCCGAGGCCGCCCGCTTCGATCTGCTGTTCGTGGCCGACGGCCTGCACATCAACGCCAAATCGATCCCGCACTTCCTGAACCGCTTCGAGCCGATCACGCTGCTGTCCGCGCTCGCGCTCGCCACCGAGCGGATCGGCCTGGTCGGCACGCTGTCCACCTCGTACAGCGATCCGTTCACCGTCGCGCGGCAGTTTGCCAGCCTCGACCACCTGAGCGACGGCCGCGCCGGCTGGAACGTCGTCACGTCGCCGCTCGAAGGCTCCGCCGCCAACTTCTCGCGCAAGCAGCATCCCGAGCACGCGCTGCGCTACCGGATCGCCTCCGAGTTCCTCGACGTGACCAAGGGGCTGTGGGATTCGTGGGAGGACGACGCGTTCGTGCGCGACAAGGCCAGCGGCCGGTTCTTCGATCCCGCCAAGCTGCATGCGCTCAATCACGCGGGCGAGTTCTTCCAGGTGGCCGGCCCGCTCAACATCGGCCGCTCGCGCCAGGGCCGCCCGGTGCTGTTCCAGGCCGGCGCGTCCGACGACGGCAAGGGCGTGGCCGCGCGCCATGTCGATGCGATCTACACGCGCCAGGAAACCATTCCGCTCGCGCAGGCGTTCTACGCCGACGTGCAGCAGCGGCTCGCCGCGCACGGCCGCGCGCCCGGCAGCCTGAAGATTTTCCAGGGCGTGAGCGTGATCGTCGCGCGTTCGTCCGCCGAGGCCGAGTCGCATTACCAGGACACCGCGCGGCTCGTGACGATCGACAACGCGCTCGATTACCTGGGCCGCTATTTCGACCATCACGATTTCTCGCGCTACGCGCTCGACGCGCCGTTCCCCGACATCGGCGCGCTCGGCAGCAACCAGTTCCGCAGCACCACCGACACCATCAAGCGCGACGCCGCCGAGCGCCGGCTGACGCTGCGCGAGGTCGCGCTCGAAGCGGCCACGCCGCGGCCGAGCTTTTCCGGCACGCCCGAACAGGTGGCCGACGGCCTGCAGGCGTGGGTGGAGGCACGCGCCACCGACGGCTTCATCGTGCGCGGCGGCACGCCCACCGCGTTCGCCGATTTCGCCGCACAGGTGGTGCCGGTGCTGCAGGAACGCGGCGCATATCGGCAGGATTACGAAGGATCGACGCTGCGCGAGCACCTCGGACTGGATGTGCCTGTCAACCGCTATGCCCAGGCACGGGATGCGGCCTGAGCGCCGCCTCAATCATTGTTTGTTGTCTTCACGAATTCAGGAATCCACACCATGAGTCGCGACCTTTTGATTCTGCTCGAACCGGGCTTCACCGATCCGGCCCATCCCGGCGAGCGCTTCGTCTGCCCCGACGGCATTCCGATCGAGGGCCTGCTCGCCTCCGATCCGGCCCGCGCGGCACGACTCGACGTGCAGCGCGTGCCGTTCGCGCGCCCGCGCCAGGCGGCGATTGCCGCGCTCGATGAAGCGCATCAGGGGCTGCCGGTGCTGGTGCTCGGGGATGAGCATCCGGCGCCGGACGATGCGCAGCGGCTTGGGGACAAGCGGTTTGTGACGGAAACGAAACGGATTCTCGCTTTGTTGGCGGAACGGCATGGGTTTCCAAAGGTGCATTGAGGAAGGCTGACGGCGGGCAGCTGCCGGTCAGGCCAACGCGGCGGCCGCCATGCGTCGAGCCCGTCGCCGCAAATACAGGTTGTTGAGAACCAGGGCAGACGCCGTAATCGCCGCACCGAGTATTTGCGCTCCGCTCGGCACGACGCCTGTCAATGCAGACACGGCAAACGTAGTCACGGGCACCACGTCCATGAACAGCACGCCATTCATCGGCCCGAGAATTCGGTTACCGGAAATCCAGCAGAGAATGGCCACGAAACCTGCGATCGGCCCCATGTAAATCAGATGCGGCGTGATCGTCCACCATGCCGTGAGCGTGGGAGCGGCGATGGCGTGCGTCGCGACGAGCAGCACATTCACGCTGATGACGGTGGTCAGGCCCAGCCATGTCGTCACGGTCGTGTATTTCAACGCCGACCATCGTGTGAAGTACGCGGAGCCGAACGTATAGACAACCCAGCAGAATGCGCCCAGAACGATGAGGCCGCTTGCCGCGTAGTGTTGTGGCGCGGCCAATGCAGCCCGAAAATCCCCCCGTGTGATGACGAGGGCGACGCCGGTGAACGAGATGACCACGAACAGAAATGAAGGAAGCGGGGGCGCGGTTCTCCGCACCAGCGCATTGAGGAGCAAGCCCATCATCGGTTGCGTCGCCATCATGATGGATGCGGCAAGCGCCCCTTGCTCTCCCGCCAGTTGCTGCCCCAGAAAGACAAACGATCCGAACCCGCAGAACCCCACCGAGCCGAGCAACCAGGCAATCGACAACGATTTGCCGTCGATTCGCAACGCGCCGAGACCTTCCCGTCTCAGCAACAGGACGACAAAGGCCGCACCGGCGATCAGGTAACGGAGCGAAGTAAAGGTAAAAGGATCGATGTAACGCAGCGCGTCCGTCATGACCGGAAACATCACGCCGAACACGATGGTCGCGACGAGGCACGCCGCAATCCCGTTCCAGTAGCCCAAAGACCTCAAAGCCAAACCGGCTGATGAATTCATGAACGATCATTCTCAAAATAGATAAAAAATTGGCATCCGCTGTTCGCGAATGCCACCGGCCCGGCTACGACACGCTCGGACGCGCTACGTCAGTGCCCGCAACGCCATCTCGACAATGGATGCGAGTGCGGCCTCGCTCATGTCGACCTTGCCGAGCACGCGTATGCCTTGAACCATGCACAGCAGGAAACGCCCGACTTCCTCGGCGTCGAGGTGACGATCGAATTCGCCTGCCTGCTGACCTCTTGCTATCGCTAGACTGAACTGCGTCGCGATCCGCTGCAACGTCGATTCGATACGTGAGCGCAGAGCATCATCGCCCGGCAGGTGTTCGATCACCGTATTGGTAATGAAACAGCCGTGGCGCTCCGACAGGTTCACGCTCACCTTCGTATAGTGCAGCAGCGCTTCGCGAAGCGCCTGCCTTGGCGGCAGATCGGCGGCCAACCGCTCCTTCAGTCGTGCAACGGCGCCTTCTGCATAACGATCGAACGCCGCGACGAGCAATCCGTGTTTGTCGCCAAACGTTCGGTACAAGCTGCCGCGAAAGACCCCGGTTGCGTCACATAGCGCATCGACGGGGGTCGCGTGGTAGCCGTTTTCCCAAAACACTCGCGCGGCAGCCTCGACCGCCTGGTCGACGTCAAATTCTCGTGGCCGCCCACGCTCGGCGGCCCGCTCGCTGCGGGGGCGGGGTGTGTCAGTCGTCTTCATGCAGGCGATATTAGGACTAATTAGTCTCAAAATCAATATTTCATGCGATGTCGATGGACCTTCATGGCCTCGATACCTTCGACCCATGACACTTCAGGCTGGTATCCAAGCTGACCCTGCGCCTTGGTCGTGTCGAGCGTGAAGTCTTTCCCGATCAGCCGCAGGAGCTGCCGGGTGATGGGGGGCTCCCCTGAACGAGACAGTGTTTTCCAGAGCCGTTCCATCAACGCGGCCATGATCCAGGCCATTCGTAATGGGATGGATCCCGTTGGCGACTTCACGTCCTGAGTATCGAGAAATGCGGCAAGGACTTCACGGAACGTTCGCGCCTCGCCATCGCTGACGAAATAGGCTTCGCCGCCCCGCCCTTTTTCGATGGCCAGTTCGACCGCATGGCAGACGTTATCGACATGCGCGGTCGACATGACGGCTTCTCCGTGGTTCACGAAACGGAATTGCCCTGCCTTGACTGCATCGACCATTCCCGAAAGCATGGGCATGCCGGCTCCCCAGATCATGGGCGGACGAATGATGCGGATTCAACCCGTCGATGCAACATACGTGGAGCCACGAGGCGGCAAGGAGTGTTGCCATGAAACAGAAACGGCAGATCTACTATACAGATAGCCAGAAGGCGGTAATGTGGGAGCGCTGTCGAGAGGGCGAGTCGCTGCAGAAGATCGCTCAGTTCGCACACGCACGGCGGAAAGCCGGCTCATCATTTCGGGCCCAGGGCGCGTGCCATGCAGCGATATTCCAGAGAGATTCAGGCCTGCGGTTGCGGATCCGCATAGTGCCAAATGACCATGCCCCATGAGGTGTGGCGAGGGCCTGGCATCGGCTCTCCGGCTTCGACATGAACCGAATCCTTCACAGCCGGACTTTGCCAACGACCGGTACGCGGACACGTTTCCCCGGGCAAGGCTCGCAGACTCGTTGGTGCGACGGGTTGGGGGAAGTAGGTCGACTCTTCCTCGGGGAGGGTACCGTCCCGATAACGCGTGTCTTCCCATAGCAAGCGCCAGCGCACGTCGTACTCGTCGTTCGTGCCTTCCAATAAATACGTGTGAGCGCTGCTGCCCTTGAGGAAGTAGCTCGGGCAGCCAACTTCGTCGCCTGGAAACCATGGTTCCCAGATACCCTCGACCGGTATCTCCTCTCCGCTACCGACCTCGCCTGCACTCGATTCATTGTTCGGCGGGCAGGCGTCGAGATTCGCCGGATAACTCCGCCCCGGAGGCCAATATCGCCAGGCCGGAAAAACGTGGTCTTGAAACAACGATTCGTATGTCCAGTGTCTGAAAATGCGACGCCCCCCATCGGCACGCTTTCCATAAGAAAGATATTCGGAAAAATCAAACCCGATCGTGCAATTGAGTGCTTTGCAACTCAATTCTTCAATCCAGGCACCCTCCGCGTAGCCGGCCGCATAGTCGAAATCCGAATACCTTGAATCCCTTAAACCAAGCGCATGAAAGAAGGGATCGTACGTTCGCCCTATCTCGTGGGCACTCCGACCGAACAAAAGCTCGCCGCCTTTTTCACTGCCTGCTATGAGAAGACCATAGGCCGATCGCTTATCGCCCCCCTTCGATAAAATCTCAATACCGTCATCCATCCGTGCCAATGCAGGCAGAAAATCAGTGACGTATGCATCCTCCAGCTCCTGCTGATTCGGGCTCGGCGCATCCAACTGTCTTGCATAGGCGCTCAAAAAATCCCTGTATAGATCGACGGCATTCCTCAGGAACGTCACGCTCGTCCATTTTTTCAGCAGATAAAATGCCTTCGATCGCGCGTCACGCGCCTGCTCGTCAGTCATGGTTAGCGTATTCAGCATCATGGATTCGATTCTTTTGACGATTGTTTACCCACATCGGCACCGGCACGAAGTGCATAACCTTCCTGCCTGATCTTGGCCGATCGTTCGTGTTCCTTCAGATAGAGCGCACGCGCGTTGGCTTCATCCGGCAAACGCACATCGGTCCAGTGCGTCCGCTCGGCTTTGACCATCTTTTGGATCCACGCCTCCACCGGCTTGTTGGATGGATGTTTGAAATCCACAAAAAATTGGACATCGCCGCCCACCAGCAAGCGCATCGTGGCCTCCGTACCTTCATCGTCCCATTGTTCTGCAATGCGTCCCGCCCACAGACGCATCCCATCCCAGTCCTTCGGTACGTCGATACCGAGCTTCTCCATGGCCTCACGCGTCGGCACCTTCATCTGCGCAAAACTGCCATTCATGCTCCATTCATGCTTGATTGCACTTTGATTGCGCCAGACGGTCCCGTTAGGCGCCAGGCTATCGGCCCAGAACTTCCCGGGGATTGTCCACGGTTTATCCAGCCTTCGGCTATCTACCACGCGAATCATGAGCTCACCCGGCGTACGCGTAATCGCCTGAATAGGGGCTTTCACGCTGAATGTCCCAATTGCTTCGTTTATCTTCAACTCCGATAGATCGGGCCACCCCTCTTTAGGGACGTAATGTTCCTTGCCAGCCGGCCTGTGACCTAAACTCTTCGTTTGCTCGGCAGCATGCGCAAGCCGTGCCTCCTCAGTCATTGCCCGGCTAGTGCCCGGACCAACTCTCACGTCCGCCCAAGTTCCCGTGACCAGATGGCTGCGCACCTCGTCCAGCAACTGCGTCAACTTCTTTATACCCTGCACGATCCGGGTGTCGCCCAGCTTGCGCAATTCATCCAGCTTCGGCAACAAGGACCGGAGATATTGCGCTACCCGTGTCGGGATGACGGAACCCAAGCGGTTCAGGATGAAGTTGAGTGACTTGCCGATGCGGTCGAGCAACGTCCCGAACGCCTTGAGCACGAGCCCCTGATACTGAGCGAAATCCAGCTTCCTGAACCATTGCACCGCATCGCCGAAACCAGCCTTGCGGATCAGCGCGAGGATTTCCTGGCACAGCTTGACCAGATCCTCTGACTTCTCGGCGGCCCGCATCAACAGCTTGCCGACGCCCTTGAGCAAACCTCCCGCCACGGGCACGACGGCGAGCAGACATAGCACCAACGATACCCATTCCCACTCGTTGTCGCGGTCCTTCGGGTCGCAGCACAGGCGCAGCGTAATGGCGATCGCATCGCGTGCGGCCGTGACTTCGCCCGCGACGGGGAACATGCTGACGACTGCATCGACGATGATCGCGCCGGTATTGCGCTTTTGCGAAAACTCTCCGGCCACGGCGCCCGTCACGGTATCGCTCACTGCGGTCGCGCCGCGCCAGAGATAGCCGCCGACCTGGGACGCGGCCTGGCTGATCCAGCTCGAACTCATGCCTGACCTCCCTGCATCCGCTCCAGCGAAGCCTGCATGTCGTAGTCGTCCCAATCCGACTTGAAGGCCGGATTTTTCTCCGTCGCCTTGAGTTCGTAGGGGCGGCTATCCTCGCCCAATTCGATGCGGCCGGTTCCGGACGGCGCGTTGCTGAGATCGGCCACCCCCTGGTTGTCCACGGTGCCCGAGTAGGTGCCGCCGTCGTGGTAGTGAATGGTGAACTTGGCGCCTTGTACAGGCGATTCGTCGTGGTACTGGTAAAGCAGGGCGGCCTTGCCGCGCGACGTCGGCGCGAGCGGTAGCGGATAGTCGATTTGCGTCGGCCCAGCAAACGTATGCTGCGCCCCCTTGATATCGATTGCCCCCGGTGCATGAATCTCGATGTTGCCGCCCTTGAGCCGGATATAAGCCCCGCCCGACGTCAGCAGGATCTCCTGCTGCGCCGCCACCTCGATCGTCTGCGTGGCGGACAACACCTTGATCGCTTTCTGCGCCGTGACTTCGATATTGTCCGAATGCGCCTGGATCTCGACCTTGCCCTTCCCCGCGAACAGCTTCATCCCCGCGTTCTGCACAAACAGGCTGATCTTCTCCGCGACGCTCGCCACCAGCGACTTCCCGCTCGCGACGAAGGTGCTCTGCCCGCTCACCAGATTCGTTTGCTCGTCGCTCGACAGATGCAGGGAATTTTGCGTCGACAGCGCGATGCTGGCTGGACTCGCCACCAGCATCACCGGCTTCTTGAACGCGTTCGCGCTTCCAGTGCCGCCGCCCGCGGTCCGCCCACCCGATTGCGCACCCTGCACGCTGTCCTGCGTCGCGTCGGTGAACGCCTTCAGCGCGTCGTGCCCCTCGTCGAGGCTTTCGGCCTGATGCGTCTGGCTGGCCTGCGACATGGCCTCGATCACGCTCTCCGCGTTGACTAGTTGCTGTTGCGCCTCTCGGACGTCGAGCGGCTGGCTATTGGCCGGCTTCGAATAGGTCGTAACAAACAGCCCCTGCGAGGCGCGCACGGCGCCGTACGTATCCGTCCTCAAATCGAAACCCGATCCAAGATACGAACCACGCGTATTGCCGCTTTGATCGATCAGATAACCCAGATGCAGCAAGCTGTTGGCGCTGCTGCTCATCAGTTGGACGCGATTCTGGCCGGTCGCGTCGTCCATCACCATTTGGTTGTAGCCGCTGCCGCCATACTCCTTCGAACGGTGACCCGAAAGAATCCCGTTGCTATGCCATTGCGGGTTGACCGAACCGTTGTACACGCGATGCAAAACTATCGGCCTATCGCAATCTCCTCCGACATAGCCGATCAAGACCTCTTCGCCGACGCGCGGAATATGCACACCGCCATAGCCGCCGCCCGTATCCGATTGCGCAACCCGGACCCAGCACGAAGCACCCGCGTCGCCTGGATTCTGTCGATCCCAGACGAACATCACCTTTACCCGGTTCAGTTCGTCCGTATATACCTCCTCACCCTGCGGACCTACGATGATCGCCGTCTCCAGGTGCATCTCAGGCTTCTTGTGTTCGAACGGGCTACGATACGGCACCGTGGTACGTTGTACCTCGGCTTCCACGAGGTAAAAGCCCGCCGAACCGTCCGCGTGATTGACGACTCCGCCGAGATAATCCGCCTTGGCCTTTGCCAACTCGCTTTGCAAGCTATGGGGAAAACTGGCCTCGTGGTCCGCCAACGGCAGGTTATTCTCGATGAAACGTCGAACCTTGATCGCAGCGAATTCACGCTGTTTTGCTGGGTCGCGATCGTGCTCCGGATGACCGTTCAATTCAAATCGCAAGCCGGCATCGATGCCACGCACGCCACCCGCTGCAAAGAACCGTTTCGCGCGCGACTCCCACTCCTCCAAGCGAATTTTGGAGAGATGTTCACCGCGATCCTGGCGGCCATACGTGTAGGCACCAGTGTATTCGTAGACCTCCGTCTGCTCCGGCAAAGCCCCCTGTCCAGCCATGGTGGGCAGTGTGGTTCCTTTCGGATTGGAGGTAGACGACGGCGCTTTGTAATCGAACGTACGCGTCGTATGCACCGAGCTCTGTAATGTCCGCGAACCCGACCACTGCGTGAACGCGTCCACTTCGCTGCCCGTGCCAGACCTGTAAAACTTAACGGAATTAACCGAGATGTCATCGAGCGCAGGCAGATCATCGGTCACGACCAGCGTATGCGACTTACCGTCCTTGCTTTGCCTCCAGAAGCCAAACAGCCCTTCCTCTTCCATCAAGCGATGGACAAAATTCCAATCGGATTCGCTTTGGCGACAGTACGAGCGCGACAGCAACGGCTTCGACAACACGAACTGGAACCGCCCATTCGCCTGTGGGTGCGCATTAAATACGTCCGTGATGATGGCGTCGACGCTCTGGTCTTGCCAATAACGCATATCGCGACGGAATTTGAGGAAGTGCATCCACGAGGCGAACGCTAATTGATAGCTTGTCTGACTGCCCTCGGCACCGAGTCGGCGAGCCGTATGGATGTAGCCGTTAATCGGCAAGTAGGACTTGTCCGCCTGCTGAATCCACAGCGTCATCGGCTGAGCAATCAGGGTTTTCAATTCAACGTCGCTGGCCGTCGACACCAAGTCGAGCGTTACACTGAAGTCACGGCCAAGCTCGGAATAAGTCACAGCACGACGCGGTACGAGCGTGTTGTCGGGCAGTGACGGAACGTCCGTCTTCAGTAGACGATCTTGCTGGATTAACCCGCCCCGAAGCGCCTGAATCAAATCAGTCAAGTTCATGTGCTGCCTAGTTTTTGTTCACGTCATGCCCCGCAGGGCGTTCTCTCATAGGGACGGCGCCCTTTGTATACATTGGCGAGGAGAGCGACCAGGGCCGGTTGTAGCCATCCTCTAGGCATCGAAAGCGATCGTGGTCCGCTGCCAGCGATTACAACAACGAACGCGCCACCGACACGTGTCGCTATGATATTGCAAGAGAGGACCCTGTGAACCGACGTCTGCCGCGTCGCGGCATCTCGTCTCTCACCATATCTTTTTTTGACCGAAATCGACTGCGGATTAACCTGCTCGACGCAACAATTTCATCTCCTTCCCGCATCTGAACGACAGGACCGAAATACAGGATCTTGCTGCCGGCTTCCCACAAGGCTTCCTGGAAGCGTGGCGCGAGCGCGGCCTGCTTGACGGGATCAATTATGCGCAAATTGACGTGGACATACGCCGGCGTGGTTTCTCGGTGGAATGTGCGCGGATCAGGCGTTTTGCATCAATAAGGCTTCCTGATCGACTGTGGGCAGCGAGGCCTGATGGTTTTTCTGATTGTCATGATGACCATCACGGTCAAACCCCTACCGAACCACCCTGTACCTGAACGATTTGGCGTCCACCGCCGGCGTAGGCCTTTCATAGCTCGGGTTGCATCTGAAGCTCAGCAAGCCATCAACCAGCGAGACCGAGCATGAAAATATGATCCCATCGTCGTCCGCGTAATGGTCGAAATCGAAGAAGGACACCCCACCGAACGAGAGAACGCATTTCATTACGCTCCGCATTCCAGACTGACGATCGAATTTCAGGATCACGCTTGCCCGATCATCAGGACCACAATGCATCGCTCCCTGATCGTCCACAAACCGGCCGCCCGCAAACTCAACGGACGTAACACACGAGTCGTGCAAGTGACCCGCTATTTTCAAAAACTCGTCGATGGATGCTTCGCTATCAACAGCCTGCCAATTGTCATTCGACATAACGGCCCCGTGTGCTCAAGCCAACGTCATCCTCCGGGATGCGGCGAAACCAGCGGCCCTCACTCGAAATCCACCCCCATCCCCTTCCCCGCGAAATACCCCTTGATCGCCTCGACGATCTCCTGCCGAACCGCCTCGCTCACCGGCGCCTTCTTCCCTTCCGATTCCACCTCGTTGATGGAATTCAGATACACCACAAACGCCGGATCACCCGGCTTGGACACCAGCAACCCCTCCCCCAGCACCCGGGCCTGCTGCGAGCCCTTGCTCAGAAGAATATCGCCGCGCGAAACGTGAGTGACAACGAAGCTCATCGCTTACCTCTGAAAAATAGTCGTAACTTCCTTGGTACTCGGGTCGATGGTCTGAATCGTCTTGACGTTCGGATTGCTCATCAACGTGCCCTTTTCGTACCCTTCCCAGACATTGCCCGGCCGCAGTTCCTTGCCGATCACCCCGCGCACCAGGCCGCATGTGCCCTGAGCATACGCCTTCGACATCTGCCCCCACTCGTTGACCACGGTCGGATTATTGGCGTCCCAGGCAGGCATCTGGACTTTCTGTTGCGCGAGCAACATTTCCAGCGTGGTGCCGCCGTTGGCCTTGGCGATTTCGGCGGCAGGGTCCATGCCCCCCACGCCATTGGTCCGGCCCGACCAGAAGAACGCGGTATCGGGCTGCGTCTTCATCAGCTCGGTCGGCCGCGAACGGAACTGGCCGTTGTCGCTCTCGCGCCAGCGCTGGGACTTGTCGCACCAGGTCGGGCTCAACCCGAACGGATCGACCTGCCCGGTCGGCACCACGGTGTAGAGATACGCGTTCGCGCCGCCCGACAAGCCGATCGGGTCCTTGCTGATATAGCGGCCCATCCGCGGCGCGTAGTAGCGGAAGCGGTTGTAGTGCAGCCCGGTTTCCTCGTCCCATTGCTGGCCCTGGAAACGCAGCGCGTTGTGCACCACGCCGCCGGTAGCCTGCGACACGCGCGCGATCACCTCGGCCGCCTCGCCCCACGCCTTGTACTCGGCCTCCCAGACGATCTCGCCCAGTTGATCCGTCATCAGCTTCGGCGTGCCGATCTGATCGCAGTGGTAGTAGAACACCGTCGCCGGCCCCGCTGCCTCGCGATACGCCAGCAGCGGATCGTCCTCCGGGGTGTAGCGATGCTCGGCAGTCCACTCGGGCGTGTCGATGCCCTCTACCGCCGCGGTCGCGAATTGCGCCAGCGGCACGAAGCCGTAAGGCTCGTAGAGGTAATGCGTGCCGCCCGCCGCGCGGCTCTCGAACGCCAGCTTCTGGCCATCCCATCCGTACACGGTCCGCTCGCCGTCCACGTCCTTGCCGATCCGTCGGCCGAACGGATCGTAGTAGTACTTCGCTTCGTGATGATGCTGCGCCCCCGCCACGCTCGCGCCCGTCAAGCGGCCGAAACCGTCCCAGTCGTAGCGATGATGGGCCTCGGGCGAGCGCATCTCCACGAGGTTGCCCCGCTCGTCGTAGCTGAAGTGGCTGCCCGCGTACGTCGTCAGCAGATTGCCCAGCACCGGCGAGACCGCGGCCGGCAAGCTGTTGTCGGGGCCTCTCAGGATGGTCGGCCCGGTTCGCGCTTGCTCGGGGTTGGGCGTATCCAGCAGGTTGCTGGCCGGATCGAACGCGAAGCGCTCGTTGCCGGCCGGCGCGAGCGCCTCCACCAGCCGGCCCACCGGGTCGTAACGGTAGGTGCTCACGCCCTTGCGGTTGTCGTCGATCTGCGCGAGATGGCCCGCCGGATCGTAGCGATAGCCGCGATCGATGAACGGCGCCCGTGCACCGAGACGCTGCGCCGTGCGGGCTTCGAGCCGGCCGGCCGGATCGTATTTGGTCTCCTCGCCGACGCGGTTGGCCAGCGTGCGCTGCACCTCGCGATGCAGGTCGTCGCGCTCGAACTGGATCAGTTCCTGGCCGTCGAGCTGGATCTCGTGCACATGTCCCGAGCCGTACACGAGCCAGTCGATGCGATGGCCGTCCGGGCGCACCGTGCGGATGCGCGTGCCGTTCTCGTCGTAGGCATGACGCCAGACGTAGCTGCGGCGCCGGCCTTGCCAGCGATGCTCATGGTGCTCGCGCACCAGGTTGCCGGCGCTGTCGAAGAAGTGCTGAATGCCGCCGTGGCGGTTCTGCGCATCGACCAGACGCCCGTTGGCGTCGTACATGAAGCGCTCGTCCTCGTCACCCGCCACGCGCCGCACGAGCCGCCCCGCCTCGTCGTATTCGACCTCGGTGATCTGCTGCGCAACCTGCGACGACACGAGCCGCCCGGTGGTCGGCGCGTAGACGTAGCGCGTGCTCACGCCATCGAAGCCGGTCTCCTCCAGCAAGCGCCCGCCCGCATCGAAGCGGAAGCGATGGCTCGCGCCGTTGGCGTCGGTCAGCATCGACAGGCGGCCGAGCGGATCGTAGCGGTACTGCATGGTCTCGCCCAGCGCGTTGCGGCGCGTGGCGAGCCGCCCGGCCACGTCGTAGCTGTAGCGCGTCGCCCGATCCATCGGGTCGGTATGCACCAGCAGGCGGCCTTCGGCGTCGTAGTCGAAACGCTCGGTGCCGGCCGCCGATTCGGTTGCGGTCAACTGTCCGTTGGCGCCATAGCGGAACGTCGCGCCGCCGCCCGCCGCGTCCTTGCTTTCCAGCACGCGGCCGCGCGCATCGTAGCGCCATTGCGAGGTTTTGCCGGAGCAATCGGTGTAGCCGGTAAGCTGGCCCGCGTCGTCGTAGGCGAGCTGCCGCGTGCCGCCCCGCGCATCGGTCACGGCGACCAGTTGCCCCTTGCCGTCGTAGGTGTTCTTCGTTTCGTGGCCGAGCGGATCGGTCTGCCTGACGAGGTTGCCGGCGTCGTCATAGGCATGCTGCCAGCGTGCGCCCTGCGGATCGACGATCGTGATCAGTTGATCCTTGCCGTCGTACGTCATGTGCGTCACGCTGCCGTTGCGGTGCGTGAGCGCGATCAGGTTGCCGCGCGCGTCGTAGCCGAAACGTTCGACGCTGCCGTCCGGGTAGATGTGCTGGGTCAGGTTGTGATTCGCGTCGCGATAGAACCATTCCTCGAGGCCGTCCGGCTGAATCACGCGGTACGTGTAACCGTCGATGTCGTAGTAATGGCTCGTGACGCGGCCGAGGCCGTCCGTGACCTGCACCAGCCGGATGTTCGGATCCCAGGCGAGGCGCGTTTCGTAGCTGCCGTCGTCCGCGTACTCGCGCACGCAACGCGCCTTCGGCCCGGTGCCGTCCCATTCGAGGTTCATGCCCCGGCCGGTGCGATCGGTGTAGCGCGTGATCAGATGGTGACGATAGCGGTATTCGCGGCGATTGCCGTCGCGATCCACTGCCGCGATCAGGTCGCCCTGCTCGTCATAGTGGTAGCTGGCGAGTGCGCCGAGCTTCTCGCCATCGGCATCGATATGCAGCGCGCTGGCGAGCCGCCCTTTCGCGTCGTGGGTCAGCAGCACGCTGCCCTGCTCGTTGGCCACGCGCGCGAGCCGCCCGGCTTCGTCGTACACCAGCACGATCTGGTTGCCGTTGCGGTCGCGCAGGAACGCCAGGCGGAACACGTCGGCATGCCGCTCGTACACCTCGATCAGCTTGTGGCCGCGCGTGAGCGCGAGCCATTGATCGTCGAGCCGCGACAGCGTCAGTTCCTCGCCGAAATCGTCGTGCGATTCGCCGGCGGCCAGCAGCGGGTAGTCGAGGCTGCGGCCGGTCGCATCGTGATACACGAGCTTTTGTTCGGCCTCCCGAATATCCAGGCGCGTCGTGTACGGCGTGACCCAGCGCGCGCCCAGTTCGCCGTCGTCGTAGGCGGACAGGAACGAGCGGTAGGTGCGCAGCCAGACGATCGGCAGCACGCCCGGCAGCGAGAAATCCTCGTGCGCGAACAACTCGTCGCCGAGCGCGAAGCCGATCGAGGACGGCGAGCGGCCCGCCGCCGCGCCGCCGCCGCAGGTCTTGCAGGTGTTCGCGCCGGGGTGCTTGGCGGCCGCCTGGCTGGCGATCGTTTCCAGTTCGCCTTCGGTCTTCTTGAGCTCGGCCTTGACGGTGCCCGCTTCCTTGATGCCGACCACCTGGCCGCGATGGGCCTTCAGCGCGCGCCACTTCTCCACCGCGATCGTCAGCGCATTGAGCAGCCACATCAGGCCGCCCACATCGGAACTATTCAAGCCCTTGATCTTCGCCGTCACCATCGGGATCGCGCCGCGCGCGGTGGCCGCCAACTCTCGCAGTTTCGCGTTGGTGGAAGGCGAGACCAGGTTGGCCGCCTTGGTGGCGACGTTCGCCGTATCCTTGACGAGTTCCTTCGCGCCGTCCTCCAGATACGACCACAGGCTGTGGGCGATCTTGCTCGCGTCGTGCGCGGTGAAGCCGTCGCCGGCCTGCTTCAGATGCTGCGCGGCCGCCCGCTCGTTGCCGGCGGTGTCGAACAGCGCGCCCGAGGCGGCCTTCTCGAAGATCTGCGCGAGCCCTTCGAGCAGTTGATGCGCATGGTTCGCGCAATCGTCGAGCAGTTGCTGCAGCTTGGCCTTGACCTGCTGGACGAAGGCGTCGATCTCGCCCGCGAACTTGGTGCTCAGGTGCGAGACCAGCACCGAGATCACCGCATCGGCGATCATCTGCGCGCCGCCTTCGGCCACCGCCACCGCGCTGCGTTCGAGCTCCTGACGCGCCAGCTTGAGCAGCGGCCGCGCGCCCATGCGGAATTCGCCCATCACCGGCGGGATCGGGATGATGCCGATCAGGTCGATGCCGAGGTTCAGGTAATCGAACACATCCTTGTGCTGGGACTCGATCAGCCGCTTGATGTCCATCACCACGTCAACGGCCGAGATGATGTTCGAGACCACCGGGATATAGCTGGCCAGTTGTTCGACGCGCGCCAGCGTGACGTAGCCGTCGCTGACGCTCTTGAGCCACTGGTCGAAATTGTCCAGCGCGCTGCCGACGTCTTCCTTGGCGATCGTCACCAAGGGCATGATCGCGACCTTGGTTTCGTGGCTTTTCTGCGGCGCGGCCGGCGCGGTGGTGGACGGTGTGCTCATCGTTATCGGTTTCTTATCGTCGGTTGTGCTTATCGCTGCGATGGTTGTGCTTGTCGCTGCGATGGATCAGACCAGCCCCTTGATGGCAGGCAGCGCGCCACGCGCCGACTGCACCAGCGACCCCACCTGCTGGGCCGCGCCCGCCATCGGGCTCGCGCCGGCCGACGGCAGCAGCTTGCTCACCATGCCCGGTGCGGCGGCGAGCGGGTTCGAGGCGATCGAGGCCAGGCTGCCCAGTTGCGAGACGTTCTTGCCGGCCGCCCCGAGCAGGCTGCTCACGCCGCTGCCCAATGCACCCGAGGCACCGGACGCCCCGGTCAGGCCGGCCACGGCCGAGCCGGCGCCGCCCAGCGCCGAGGCCATCGAGCCCGCGCTGCCGACCGCCGACAGCGCGGAAGTCGCCCCGCCCAGGCTCGCGCCCGCTGAAGCCAGCCCGGCCGCCGACGACGCGAGCGAAGCCGCCCCCGCCGCCGCGCCGCCCGCCGCCGGCAACAGCGAGGCCAGTTGCGAACCGGCCGCGGCGCTGCCGCCCGTGGAGGGCGCGAGCGGCCACTGCACGCTCTTGAAGTAATTGGCCGGCTGCGACGGGTCGCGCGGATCGGTGCCGAACTGCACCTGCGCCGCGCCGGGCGGCAGGCCGCTGACGGTGGTGCGCCCGCTGGCGTCGAGCGCGCCCTTGCGCAGCAGCGAACCGTTCGCGTCGAACACCGAGAACTGACCGCCCTTGACGGCCTCGCCGTTGGCGTACTGATGCAGCAGGTTGAGCTGGCCCGGCTGGTCGGGCCGCGCGGCGGGCAGCGGGTAACCCTGGCTGGCCGGCCCCGCGAACAGGTGCTGCGCGCCCTTGACGTCGATCTTCCCCGGCGCGTGGATCTCGATGTTGCCGCCCGACAGGCGGATATACGCGCCGCCCGAGGTCAGCAGCACTTCCTTGTCCGCCGCGATCTCGATCTTCTCGGTCGCGGAGAGCAGCTTGAGGGTTTTCTGCGCGGTCAGTTCGATGTTGTCGTCCTGCGCCTGGATCTCCACCTTGCCCTTCGCCGCGAACAGCTTCATGCCCGCGTTCTGCACGAACAGGCTCAACTTCTCGCCGACGCTCGCGATCAGCGATTTGCCGGCAGCCACGTGGGTGCTCTGCCCGCTCACCAGGTTGATGTGCTCGGTGGCGGCGGCATGGATCGATTGCTGCGACGACAAACCGATCGCAGCCGGGCTGCCGAACACCATCACCGGCTGCCGGAACGCGTTCGCGCTGCCGGTGCCGCCGCCAGCGGTGTTGCCGCCCGAGGCGGCGGCGCTCGCCACCGTGTTCTGGGTTGCGTCGGTCAGCGCACGCATCGCGTCGTGCGCATCCTGCAGGCTTTCGGCCTGATGCTGGACGCTGGCGTCCGACATCGATTCGACGATGCTTTCCGCGTTGACGAGCTGTTGCTGCGTTTCCTTCACGTCGAGCGGCTGGGTGTTCGCCGCCTTCGGATAGGTCGTGACGTACAGGCCCTGGCTCGCGCGCACCGCGCCGTAATCGTCGGTGCGCAGGTCGAAGCCGCTGCCCAGGTAGCCGCCGCGCGAATTGCCGCTCTGATCGATCAGGTAACCCAGATGCAGCATGCTATTCGCGCTGCTGCTCATCAGTTGCAGGCGGTTCTGGCCGGTGGCGTCGTCCATCACCATCTGGTTGTAGCCGCTGCCGCCGTATTCCTTCGAGCGATGGCCCGACAGGATGCCGTTGCTGTGCCACTGCGGCTTCACCGAGCCGTTGTACACGCGATGCAGCACGATCGGCCGGTCGCAATCGCCGCCCACGTAGCCAACGATCACCTCCTCGCCCACGCGCGGCATGTGCACGCCGCCGTAGCCGCCGCCCGTGTCCGACTGCGCCACGCGCACCCAGCAGGACGCGCCTTCGTCGCCCGGATTCAGCCGATCCCAGACGAACATCACCTTCACGCGATTCAGTTCGTCCGTGTAGACCTCCTCGCCCTGCGGCCCGACGACGATCGCCGTCTCCAGGTGCATCTCCGGCTTCGGATGCTCGAACGGGCTGCGATACGGCACCGTGGTGCGCTGCGCCTCGACTTCGGCCAGATAGAAGCCGGCCGAGCCGTCGTCGTGCGGCACCGGGGCGCCCGCGTAACCGGCCTTGGCCTGCGCCACGGCCGCCTGCAGGCTGTGCGGGAAGCTGGCTTCCTTGTCCGACAGCGGCAGGTTGTTCTCGATACAGCGCTGAACTGAGATCGCAACGAACTCTCGCTGGTTCGACGGATCGCGGTCATGTTCGGGATGCCCGTTCAGATCGAAGCGCAGGCCCGCGTCGATGCCGCGCACGCCGCCCGCCGCGAAGAACCGTTTCGCCCGCGACTCCCATTCTTCCAGGTGGACCTTCGACAGGTGCTCGCCCCGGTCCTGTTTCGAATAGGTATAGGCGCCCGTGTATTCGTAGACCTCGGCCTGCTGGGGCAGATCGCCCTGGCCCGTCATGGTCGGCAGCGTCGTGCCCTTGGGGTTGGCCGGGTCCGCCGGCGCCTTGTAGTCGAACGTGCGGGTGGTGTGCGCGGTGCTCTGCAGGGTGCGCGCGCCGCCCCATTGCGTGAACGCGTCGGTTTCGCTGCCGGTGCCCGCGCGGTAGAACGGCACCGGGTTCGGCGACGCCACGTCGAGCTGGTGGAGGTCGTCGGTCACGACCAGCGTGTGCGACTTGCCGTCCTTGGCCTGACGCCAGAAACCGAACAGCCCTTCCTCCTCCATCAGCCGGTGGACGAAATTCCAGTCGGATTCGCTCTGCCGGCAGTACGAGCGCGACGGCAGCGGCTTGGACAGGGCGAACTGAAAGAAACCTTGCGCCTGGGGATGCTGATTGAATACGTCGGTGATAATCAGATCGACCGATTTATCCTGCCAGTACTTCATATCGCTTCGAAAGCGTAAAAAATACATCCATGAAGCGAAACCGAGTTGATAAACGGTAAAACTTCCATCTGCGCCAAGCCGACGCGCCGTATGAATGTAACCATTGACCGGCAGATACGATTTATCGGCCTGCTGAATCCAGAGCGTGATCGGCTGGGCGATCAGCGTTTTCAGTTCCACATCGCCCGCGGTGGAAATTAGGTCGAGCGTGACGCTGAATTCGCGGCCCAGCCGCGACGTGGCCAGCCCCCGGCGAGGCACCATGGTATTGGCCGGCAGGGCCGGGATGTCCACCTTGATCAGCCGGTCCTGCTGAATCAGCCCACCCTGGATGGCCTGAATTAAATCGCTCATGTTCATGCGTCATCCATGTTGTTGTCGGCCTGATAACGGCTTGGTTTTTTTCGGGCGCGGCTTCCCGGTGTCTGATTTCGGCGCGATTATACCGGCAATGGGGATTGGGGGGAATTGTTGGGGAATAAATGGCGGGGGATTAATTCGGGAGGTGTGTGAATATATTGCGACATGAAAAGGCGGACCACGGCGGCGGGCTGTGCGTGATGCGAGGCAAGCGCCGGTCTTACCGATGCCGGCGAACCGTCGCGGCTTCGACCCGAATATAGGCGCCCTTTTTCGGCCAAGCCGGCGACGCTGTCGCCGCACCGGCGATCGACGCCATTCGACGCCGAGATCAACGCGACGCCGGCTTCTTGCCAGCGCTTTTCCCGTCAGTCGTGTCGTTGTCTGCGTCGTAGCGCAAGGCATTCGCAGTAGTCACGGACAACGCATCCGTGCCGAGCGCCTTGACGGCACCGCCGTCGTTCACCAGGCTGTCGGCCGCGATCGTCAAGGCATGATTCGATTCGATCGCACCACTAGTGTTGTTGATCGCGCCTTGAGATTGGATCGTGACGCGATCGGCGCCGATGTAACCACCCGCGCTGTTATCGAGCGACCGAACGCCGAGCATGGCTTGCCGCTGCGCGGAGAGGGCGCCTGCTCGATTCGACACGGCGGAGGCGGTCAGCGCCAGCGCGCCGTTGGTCGCGATCAAGCCGCCCTGGTTCGACAACGCGCCGGTGCCGAGGGTCAACGTCCCGCTGCCGGCATGCAGGATCTTGCCGTGGTCGCTGATCAGCGTGGCCGGCGTGAGGCTCAGATCGGCGCTATTGGTCTGTACCGTGCCCGAGCGATTGTCGAGCGTGCCGGACACGGCGATGTCGGCCGGGTTCGTGCCGGTTTGCGTGATCGTGCCCGAGTGGTTCGCGAGGTCGGTTGCCGACAGCGACAACCGGCTACCCTGAATGGAACCAGCACGGTTGTCCAGGTTGGTCGCGCGAACCTGTGCCGATGCGCCGGCAGCGATGCTGCCGGATGCGTTGGCCAGGTGTGAACCGGCATCGATCGATGCGTTCCGACCAGCCGTCAGTGACCCACCACCGTTGTCGATGGACTGCGCGCCGACGTTCAAATCGTCAGCAGCGCTGATCGATCCTTGGTTGGCGAGGGTGCCGGCTTGTACCGTGACGTCACCATCACCGCCGATCACACCGCCTTGCGGGCCGTTCGCGGTCGAGCCTGTTGTGTTCGTCAGCAGGCCGCTGGTCGAGACGGACAGGCCATCGCTATTGAGGGACGTGACGCGCCCGGCGCTATTCTGCAGCGACGCGCCAACCACGTTCATGTGGCCCGCGCTCTGGATGATGCCTTGCCGATTGTCGATCGCGCCGCCAGCCACGTCGGTGGTGTTCTGCGACACCAGCGTGCCGTCCCGATTCGACATCGCGCCGGAGGTGCGAACCGACAGCGGCCCCTGTGCCGACACCGTGCCGCCTTGGTTCGACAGGGTGCCTGCCGTCAACGCTGCGCCGCCCTGGCTCGATAGCTTGCCGTGGTCGTTGAGCAGCGCGCCCGACGCGGTGGCGGTGAGTGAATGTCCGGCACTCGTTGTCGCGTTCGACACGTCGAGATCGCCGGCATCGGCGTTTATCTCCAGGCGGCCATGGGCCATGGTCTGGCCGCCGGCAAGATCAACGCTGCCGCCCGCGAGCTTTGCATTGCCTCCCGCGAGATTCCGGCCGGTGGCATTCAACCGGCCCGTCGTGGCGATGTGCAGGTTGCCGCTTTGCGTGACTGCGCCCTCGCTGTTCACCCCTGCACCGATCGCGCCGGTCGATGCCAATGTTCCCGCGTTGATGCCGAGGTCCTGTTGCGCGGCGAGCGTGCCGCTGTTCGCGACGGTATCGGCGGCGAGGTTCGCGTTCTGTTGCGCGTACATCGTTCCGGTGTTCTGAATATCGCTCGCATTCGCACTGAGGTTGCCGCTGGCGGTAGTTTTCCCTGTCAGAACGAGTCGGCCGTCCGACAGCAGCGTGAGGTCGCCCGCTTCAGCGGCAATCGTCCCGGCACTCGCCACGCCGACACCGTTCGCGTTGCCGACCAGAAAAATGCGGTTCGCATACATGCCGCCCAACAGCGCCACGTCGATCGCCACGCCAGACGTGGCATCGTCGGCGTGAGTCGGGGCCGCAGCAAGCGTGGCGTGATCGACGTGATTCGCGCCCGCGATCACGTTCAGTTTTTTTGCGTAGATAGCGGCATTCACCTTGACGGCCCGGGCAATGAGGTCGACCTGATCGATGTTCGCGACATTCAGCCCGGCGCCCGCCACCGTGACGAGGCCGCGATTCACGTTGAATCCGGCCACGGAGCCATCTGCGCCGTATTGCGGCACGCCGGTTGTCAAAACGGCACGTGAGGTATTGATGAACCCGCCGCCATCGATCTGCAAACCGGCAGGATTCGACAGGATGAGTTCGGCTTTGCGGCCAGCGATCTCGACGAATCCCCGAATCGAGGACGGGTTGTTGCTGTTGACCTGATTGACGATGATCCGCGCGGCATCGTTCGGCCCGAAATTCGGATTGCCGTTGATCATGCCGGCTTGCCGCGTGTTGACGATCGTCGGCGAGTTATTGAGGATTGCGCCGGTTTTTTGTACGTCGAACTGGTGATAGGTATTGACGGAGACGCCCGCGCTGCCGGGCTTATTGATGTTGACCTGGGGTAGGCCGTTTTGCGTGGGGATGACCGAAGGAGCGTGCACGCCGCCACCGATGATCTGCGCGTTCGACCATGTGGGCATCGCACCGGCCACGATCAGCACGGCGAACGTCACTTGACGCAACGCGAAGCGAGCAAAGGCAGGCGGCACTCGCCGCGTGCCTTCGCCTCGGCCGGCGCCACCCGACGCACTGGCGGTCTCCTCGACGGCAATCAACATGCCGCGTACACGGCTGAATATCAGGCGATGGTTATTTTTATTCATGCTTCCGATCGACTCGCACATCGCCGGTGGGAGCCACGCGGCGCTCAATGGGGACTGAGCGATACGCTATGGATCGGCGGATCGAGGGTCAATCAGACAAACCTGATATACGGATAGTCACAATGCGCGGTTTGCCATGGCGCGCGGGTTCTTGAGGTAAAACCCGTCGCGTTATGCGACGGTTCGAAGCGGGTGAGGTGCTTTCCTCTGTCTTGCGATTGCGATTTCGACGCGAAATCGCCGCCGCTTTCGGCCGGGTCGGCGCCCCTGTCACGGCACCGGCGATTGACACCATTCTCGCGCCGCATGCCCGTCCGGTACCCGGACGCGCATGACCGATGCGCTGCCCCCCTCCCCGATTCATCGATTCCGCCGCATCTCGCCAGCAGGCGCCACACGCTTCCCCGCCGCCGGCCGATTCTTCATCGTTTCGTTCGCGCCAGCCTCCCATGTCATTCATAGACTGAGCTTCGTATCAACGTCTCGCTTGCTCACTCACGACGATCCGACCAGGAGAACCGCCCATGCCCGCGCCGAAAAATTTCTCGCCAATCACCGCCAACGGCGAGACCTATACCCTCGATCCCGCAAGACCGAACCACGTGATCCTTTATCGATTCGGCAATGCCGCCGTCCCTCGCGACTGGCTGTCGCGCATGCGCCAGGCGCATCCCGGTGGTTTTCCGATGCTGTCGCCACCCGCCCTGAACGAATGGGCGCTCAAGCAGACTTCGTACGGCTCCCAGGCCGAAGGCATCGAGGGCAACCCGTTCGTTTCGGTCGCCACCAGCTATCAGGCGCTCTATGACCACGGCGAAGGCTGGGTTCAGAAGATTATTCAGAACACGCCGAATCTGGTCAGCTTTTCGGCACCCTTCAATATGGTGTTTCGCCCCTCGCCAACGAAGCTGATCTCCAAAAGCGAAACCGAGTGGCTCTACTACGACGGCGTCACGCCCATGCTCAGTTGCGACGACGTCACGACCATCGCCAACCCGCTCGCCGCGCCGGCGCCTTGAGGCGCATGCCGCGCCGCCCGGCGGGCGGCTGATTTCGGCCGCCTGCACCGGCGGCGCATGCGTCACGGTGCGAACTGCATCCGGTATTCGCGAGGACTGCACCCGCTGATGCGCTTGAAGCAGCGTTCGAAGTGGCTCAGGTCGGCAAATCCGAGCACGATGGCCACGTCGGAAACTCGCATCCTGGGCGATTCGCAAAGCAGGTGCCGCGCGCGCTGCACCCGCATGTGCTGCAGCAAGGTCTTGAAATTGACGCCGAGGTGCTGACGGAACAGCGCGGTCAGATGCGAAGCGCTGGTGCATGCCGCAGCTGCCAGGTCGGGTTGTGTCAGCGGATCGCAGTAATGCGCCGCGAGATGACGCAAGGCCCGCACCAGCGCACGCGGCAAGGCCACATCGAGGTCGAACCCGGCACCCGGCTCGCTCTCCAGTACATGGCACGCCCAGGACGACGCCGTGAGCGGCGCGCTCGATGCCTCGTCGTGGTCCGTGTCCAGCGTGTCGGAACGCGGCGCGTAGGCTGCTTCGTCCAATGCGCCCGGCCGCGCTTCGGGCACCGATGCCGCCGGCACGTCATGCGCCACCGCCCCGAGCGATGCCTCCGGCACCGCAGATTGCCGCGACGGCGCGTCGCCATCGATGCCCGCCTCGCTTGCCTCGGCAGGCAGCGGCGCAAGCGCGGGCGCGCACGACGCGAGATCGTCGAGCCGCACGCGACGATTCTGGACATACAACGCCAGTTGCGCCACCAGTCGAGTCAGTTCGAACTGGTTCTCCGGCCAGGCGTGGTGCTCGAGGGCCTGCCAGACCGCCTCGTCGCACTGCAGGTCGATATCGTGGCCCACGCATTGGCAAACATGGTTGAACAGCGCGCGCAGGTCGTCGGCACGCTCCCGTAACGGCGGCACATGCAGTTCGACCAGGCTGAGTTCGGCCATCAGCGCCCGCGGAAACCCGGGCCGGTCCATCAGTTGCTCGGCCCGCAACAGCCCCGACGAGACGAAGTGGCAGGTGTCGGCGCTCGCCGGCGACCTCGCCCATTGGCCGAGCCGCGAAGGCAAATAGGCGGGCAGTTCGCACAGCAGTGCGGGCGGCATGTCCTGGATGCCGTTGAGGTAGAGCGTGCCGCCCTTGGCTCGGGCGAACCACTCGGCCGGCGTGCCTTCGGGATGCGCGCCCAGGATCTCGACGAACGGGGCATCGGATCCGCAGCGAAACACATGCAACATGCCTGCCACCGAGCTCGGATCGGTGCCGAACTCGCCAGCGATATATACCGGGAAATGGCTGCGCACCGCGACCTCGAAATGCTCGGTCAGGCGCTGGATCGCGTGACCGGCGCCGATCCAGAGCGTCGAACGCGACATCGGGCCAAAGCTTGCGGCCTGGAAAAGATAGCGTAGCGCAACCCAGCGCAAGCGCCGCACCAGTTCGACGATCAACGCCGCGGTGGCGGCGTCCGCCCCGGCCCCGAGTCGCCAGACGATCTGCAGCGTGCCGAGCCGGCGGCCGGCAAAACGCAATTCGAATATGTCACCCGTGCGTCCCGCGAACGCCTCACCCGGGCGCGCCGCGCCGCTGGCCGACCAGGACTCGGGCAACCCGTCCCCCGCCCCCCCATGTTGCCGAACGATCCCCGGCTCGATAGTGAGGGTGATCTCGCCCACCGGAAGCCAGGCAGCCAGACCTTCGATCAGGGACGAGAGAAACCCGCGGCTCCCGCAACCCTGCGCCGCCGCGTCGCGCCAGAGAAACTCCAGTTCGTTCAGGTTGAGCGGCCTCAGCAGCGCACTCGTCTCGGCAACGGCCCGCCCCGGGTTGGTGTACTCCAACTGCGTCTTCATTATTCGGCCCCGTGATTCCGCTCGCGCCAGCCGCATCGCACAGTCCCGGAATGCGAATACGTCGCGGAATGCGGTTGGCGAGAACGGCTTCGCCCCAGGACAGGGCGTGCGCATCCCGCCTCCCTCCCCGGTGCGTCCTACTCCATGAAATCCATTCGACATCCTGATCGAATGGGAAATCACGCCAGCTTTCGCAGGCGCGAAAAACCGGGTGGCCGCCGATGCCTCGACGACATCGTCCAGGTTCGTCACGCGCGACGTGCGACCGTGTCGCCGCCCCGCATCGGCCGAACGAGCGCGAGGCGCGCGGGAACTCAGGCGGTCGGGTCGGGGCGCCGCCCCGTTCCGCCGGCGACGCCAGCCTCGGTGTCCTGAACACTGCGCACGCCACGCTGCACGGCCGCCTCGGCCGCGCCGGCGCTCTGGTCCGCATCGGTGGTGGTCGCCGCATGGGCGTCGCGCATCGCATCGGCCACGCCCAGTTCGGCCGCCTTCATGGCCGCGTCGATCTGCTGCTGGACGGTATGCATCGCGTCTTGCACCGCGGCATCGCACTGCTCGACGTTGGACGCGACAAGCTGCTGCGCAAGCGCCATGGCGGCTTGCGCGCGCCGGGTCGCGGCCCCAATCACGGCATAGGGGTCCGTGGCGTCGCCCGATGGATTCGCGGCGGAGGGCTCCGGCACGGCAGGCGCGGGGGCGGCTGACGGCGGCGGGGTCGGGTTGGTTGAGCGGGCGTTCGGCATGATGGCAGTCCGGAAAGTGGAAGGAGTCAGGCAGCGTTGCCAAGCACGAGGCTGTTGGGCGCAGTGGCTACGGCGCCGGCTGCATTCGGTTCGGCGGCCTGTGCGGCCGCTGCTCCCGCTGCGCCCGATGCGCCGCCCGGCAACGTAGTCGGCGTGGTGTCCGCCACGAAATCGTCGAGCGAGATCACGCCGTGCTTGTCGAGGCAGAGCACCGCGCTCTGCGTGCCGCGCTTCAGTTCGTAAGTGCAGGTTCGACCGTCCTGTCCCATTCGCGCCGTGACATCCTGGATCGACGACAGGAGGATCTGCGCGGAGGTCATGTAACGCCACAACGCGGTTCTCACCTCGGCTTCGCCGCCGCCCGGATAACCGGTGCGCTGCACCATGCGCAGCGCACCGAGCGACAGCCGCGAAAAGCCGAGCTGACGCGACTGCGCATACCAGCTACGCACGACCTGCACCACCGTGTCGGGAGAAGGCAGGCCATGCAATTGCGGGCACTCGAGGCTGCCGAACAGTTCCGGCAGCGTGACCTGCAACAGCGCTTGGGCCTGCGCGGCCAGATTGCGCGCCGACAGCACCTGATAAAAACGCATGTAGTCGACGAACTCCATCGGCGAGCGCGCCTCCCGCGCGGCGAACGCGGCGGCGGCCACGGTGGCCGACGGCGAGCCCGGCGCGTCCCCGGCGTCATCCGCCTCGACGCTCGTCACGCTCGGCGAGGCGCGCATCAGATCGATCAGCGCAGCCGCGTCGTCGATCGACAGGCATTGGAACAAGGGATGAGCGGCGATGCCCAACTGGCCGAGCCAGGCCTGCAACACCGCGATGTCGGGGCCGCGCACCAGACGATGCCGCGCCACCAGGCTCGCGAGCTGGTTGTCGAGCACGGCGTCCGGTTGCCCCTCGCCATGCGCCTCGACGCCGATCAACGTCCGCAGGTCGGCTTCGTCCATCGTCATCAGCTTGGCCGGGCTAACCAGCAATCCGGCCGCGGGCAGCAGGCACAAGGGGTCGCCGTGCAGGCCCTGCTGTACCTCGCACAGCATCCGGGTTTCGTCGGGCACCCTGAAATGCTGCGCCGGCGATTGAATCGCCCATTGCAGCCAGGGAATCCCGCCGTCGATCAGGCCCAGGCATGCACGCGCGGAAGCGGAAAGCCGGGAGGGCTGCTGGATCTGGCTCGCAGCGATACTCAGTGTCATGGGAGCGTCTCCGTCGTCGTCCGGTCAACCGGCCGGAAACTCTTTGAGCAGCGCCGAGGCGGTGCTGCTGATCTGGCCGAAATCGGTGGACGCGGCGCTGACCATCGACTGTGCCTGCTGCAACACGGTGACGTACTTCGGGTCGCCCGTGGCAAGCAGTTGCGCCATCGCGACCCCGGCCGCCGTGGTGGCGATCGTCGCGATGTTGCGCAGTGCATCGGTGGCGTCCTGGATCGCGATCGCCGACGATTGCGCCACGGCCTGATAGGCCTTGCCTGCGCCGCTCGTCAGCACCACCTGCGGGCTCATCGTCGCCAGTTGCACCTGATTGACGACATCGACGATTTGAGCGTTGACGTTGGAGAGACTCATCGAAAACTCCGTAATTTGAGTGGATCGCCGCATGCCGCGCATTCAATGCGAACGTGGCATCGGCATGACCGCGCGCTCGCCCTCGCAGGGCGTGCCGATGTGCGTTACGCGGGCGATGCGCCGCGAGCGGCGCCGTCCGCCGAATCGCCCTGCTTCGCCGATGTATCGGCGGCTGCGGGCGCGGGGCTCGGCGCACTCGCGCCGCCGGCATTGCCCGAGCCGCCGGCATCCGACGGCGGCGTGCCGCCCTGCAGCCTGGCCGACAGGTTCTGCATGTCCTGCTGCGCCTGCGTCACCGTGTTCTGGGCCTGCTGCGCCTCGGCCTGCAGCACGCCCAGTGCCACCTGCGCCTGCGCGTTCGCCGCGGCCACCACGGCAGCGGGGTCCGATGCGAGCGGCGGGCCGGGAAGCGGTTCGACGCTCGGCGGCGGCACGACGGGTGGTGGTGGTGGTGGCTTGAAGTCGAACGGCACGCTCAGCATCTTCGCGCAGGCCGACGTCACGGCGGCCGCGCTCATCATGCCGGAGCCCTGCTGCCGGTTCACCGCGTTGTACATCGCAATGCCGAGCGTTTCCAGCAACACCGCGTCGAGCATGCCGAAGGCCTGGGCCGGCGCTTGGCCCGTGGCGAGGGTGACGATGCTGGCGTTGGCATCGATGATCTGACTGTTGACAGTGTCGGGCACGTCGCTCATGTCGATTTCCGTTTGATGTGGTGGACCCGTCGCCGCGGCTACTTGCCTGCGGCAGACGCCAATATTTTTGCAAGCACCTGCGCCAGCGCCGCTTCACCGAGCACCTGGCCACGTTGCTGACAGGCGACGGCGTTCGACATGGCCAGCGCGAGACTGTCGGCCATCGCGAGGTAGCACATCGCCATCGCGGTGGAGGGCGCCAACCCGATCTGCAGCCCGTCCGGTTCGGCCACGCTCATGACGACGGCCCCCGGCGAACGCCGGGCTCACGGCAATGGCGGTAACGGGTGGCGCCCAAGGACGGTCAGACCAGCCCGAGGATCTGGCGACTGACCACGCCGGTGGTGGCCGTGTCGATGCCGAACAGCGTCGAGACGCCCTGCGTGGTGGCCGTCTGCAGCGTCACGTACGACTGGTTCTGGTTGTTGGTCGCGTTGTGCGCGGCATTGGACAACGCCTGGCCCGTCGCGACGAACAGGTTGCCCATCGCGACCGCCGGCGCCGCGCCGACGACCTCCGTGTTGGCCTGGGAAACCGAATCGGTGATCTGGCTGTTGACTGCGGTAGGGAAAGCCATCTTGATTGCTCCGTTTCAAAAAGGGAAAAGTGGACCGGCCTCAGGTGCCGAGCAGCTTCTTGGCAGCCATGCCGGTCGCGCCCGTGTCCAGCGAGTAAAGCAACGAGACGCCCATGGTCGTGGCAGCCTGCGCGGTCACGTACATCTGCTGTTGCGCCATCGTCGCGTTGTGCGCGGCGTTGGCAAGCGCCTGAGCGGTGGCCTGGTATAGATTGCCCATCGCGACGCTGGGCGCGACGCCCAATACCTGAACGTTGGACTGGGTGACCGAATCGGTGATCTGATCGTTGACGGCTGTCGGGAAGGCCATGGTGACGTCTCCGGTTGCGCACTACCGATTACGACGAGAGGATTTTCTTCGTCGCCACGCCGGTGGTCGCCGTGTCTATCGAGTACAGCGTCGCAACGCCCATCGTGGTCGCCGTCTGGGCCGTCACGTAGCTTTGCTGCTGCGCGTTCGTCGCGTTGTGCGCGGCGTTCGCCAGTGCCTGGGCGGTGGCCTGGAACAGGTTGCCCATCGCGATGGCCGGCGCATCGCCGAGTACCTTCGTGTTGGCCTGCGTGATCGAATCGGTGATCTGGTCGTTGACGGAAGTGGGAAATGCCATGATTCAACTCCTCGGGTTGGTTGAGAACGATGGAACGGCGGTACCTCGGTGCTACGGGAACAACATGAAGTTCAGCTCGCCAGGATCGTGCGCGTGGCGATCGCGTCGGCGGCCGTGTCGATCGAATACAGCGTGGCGACCCCCATGGTCGTCGCGGCCTGGGAGGTCACGTAGCTCTGCTGCTGCGCGTTCGTCGCGTTGTGCGCGGCGTTCGCCAGCGCCTGGGCGGTGGCCTGGAACAGATTGCCCATCGCGATGGCCGGCGCGTCGCCGAGCACTTTCGTGTTGGCCTGCGTGACGGAATCGGTGATCTGGCTGTTGACTGCGGTCGGAAATGCCATGTCTTAGCTCCTCGGTGGTGGATTCGGAGAACTGGATTCGGAGAACGTCTTGCCCGCGACTCAGTAAGTGCCGAGCCCTTTCACGCCCGTCGTCAGAATCTGGCTGACGGCGACACCGTCGGTGGCGGTGTCGATCGCGTACAGCGTGGCCACACCCATCGTGGTGGACGACTGCGACGTCACGTAGCTTTGTTGCTGCGCGTTGGTGGCGTTGTGCGCGGCATTCGCCAGTGCCTGGGCGGTCGCCTGATACAGATTGCCCATTGCCATCGCGGGCGCGTCGCCGAGCACCTTGGTGTTCGCTTGCGTGACCGAATCGGTGATCTGGTCGTTCACGGAGGTCGGAAATGCCATGTAAGACTCCTTCTGTCGATATTCAGTGGGACTCACCGCTACGAGTGAGGAAATCGACCCGCGTCGAATCGTGTCTCGGCGTTGTCTTGGAGAAAAGTCTATGAATCGTTGCGATTCAAAGCTTGCAAAAAACAGTGAATATGAATCGGAATAAACCGGCCCGAATTCGCTGAAAATCGATATTCGCAAAACAAAATGCCCGCCCCTTTCGCATCGATTCGTCCGATCTGACGATTCGATGCGAAATTAATTACCTGGCGCTCGATAAAACAAGCATTTCGATGCATTTAATAAGCGTCGACGCGAATTCCGCGTAATCGAAAACGACCGCCCTGGAAATGGAAGTTTCGTCGTGCGCCGTCATTTTGATTTGCCGGATTTGCCGGCTTTACCCGGTTATTGCCACGCCGCCGCGCCGCAATATTCGTCGATTCGTTCAAGCCCGGCCCGGCAGCCATTCGTAGACTGAAGGCATCGATTCGACACCGCCTGTTTTCGCCTGCGTATTTCCGGAGCCACGCCGCCATGACGATTCTCAGCATCGACAACTTCACCTCGCTGGTCCAAACCTGGGCCGTCGCCCGATCCGATTCGTTCGGCTCGAAATGGCCCGTCAAAGGGGGCTGGGAAGGTTGGGCACAGGTCGATCTTGTCAGCGAGATGCTGCAGGACGATCCGACGCTCGACATCCTTCGCGAACAAGCGATCTACCGGGGCGGGAGGCGCCGCGTCGACCTGCTGCTGAACGCGAACGCCATGATGGACGACGACATGATTCCGGTCGAAATCAAGGCGGAATCGCTGCAGAATTGCTCGGCTTTCGTCGACGGCGTGCTCAAGGATCTCGACAAGCTGGAAACGCAGCGGAACGCGCAGTTTTCCGCCTGCGACTGCGTGATGATGGCGATTGCGTTCAGCCAATCCGGCGTGGACGGCCTGACGCGGATCACCACCCAAACCGGGCCGATCTTCGCATCGATCCTCGGGCCGAACGTCCCGGGCCTGCTGGCCGGCGAAATCGACATCCTGTTCTCGGTCTGGCGACGCCATGAGGGCTGGGTGCGGCCCGATGCGCCGTCCGGCAACCTGCTCCGTCCTCCCACGAAGTTCAGGCTCAACGTGATCGACGATGCGGCCGCGGAAAAAGCCGCCGCGTCGTTCGCACAAGGCACCAAGCGTCCGCGCCTCGGCGCCGCGTGAGGCGGGCGGTTGCAGCCGCGCGATCCGTTCATCCCACCGACCAGGAACCCGCTCATGCAGAGTCCACCTGTTGAACGCGGCACGCCACGGAGGACAGGATGAATATCCGGGATCTCGCGGCGTCCATGCCGCCGCCGCCCATCCATGCACAACTGCCCGACATGGTTGCGCTGCCCGCCTCGCTCGCGCTGCCGATCCGTTCGATGGCCGTGACCTCGGCCGGTTGCCAGTGCGAGACGTCGGCGGCGCTGGCGTTCAACACGAGCGCACACGCGGAGTCCGCCGGCCCGCTGCTGGCCTTCAGCGGCGCGGCAGTCAACGATCGCGCGCACGCCGCCGTCGATGTCTCGGACATCCAGCCGCCCTGGCAGTTTTATGGGACCTTTCATACGCACGTCGCGAGCGCGACATCGGCCACCATCACGGCGCAATCCGTGGCGGGATTCGCCAACATGATTCGCCGCGCCGACGGTGCGAAGGCCGTGCTGGTCGATCCCGACGCGAGGCAAACCGTCGGCCCGCTGGCCTATTCGAGTGCGGACGTCATGACCCTGGTCGATGCGCTCGAGTCGATGTCGTTCCTGTTCTGCCTGCCGGACAAGCTTTATCTGCTGATTCGCGCCGCGAATTCGGCGCCCGACATCCAGGCGCTGTATCGCGCCCTGCTGGCGGGCGGGTTCGAGGCGGTGTACGGCAAGGTATTGCCTCAGGCATTCGGCCTTGACGACGAGAACGATGTGGTCGATCTCGATCTGGACACGATGGGCGACATGTTGGCCCCTCAGTGTGTGCCGGTCTCCACCCTGGCCACCGTGCTGGCGCAGCACCGAATCGGCTTCTATGCCGCCGATGTGGATCTCTCGGGGATCACGGCCGAATCATTTCGCTCCAAGGCGGAGGCAGACGTGGTGCGAACCCACGCGCCGATCCGGATGCAGCGCTGCAAGCCGGCGAACTAGCTCGGACGGGGCGCGCCGTTACGACTTCCCTTCCCCCCAATCCCCTCCACGAACCGCCGCAACGCCGCCGGCACCGCCGGCAGGATCTGCGCGGCAAACGCCTGCCGATAAGGCAATCGGGAAGCACGCAGCCGCCCGATACTGTCGCGAAGCGCGGCGGACGCGGCCAGTTCGCGCTCGACCCAGGCGGTTTGGGTCGCGCTGAGTCGGCCGTCGGCGTAGGCGATCAGTTGGCTGTCGTCGGGGGTCATGGGACGAATAGCTGGAAAAATGGAAGGCGCCCGATTGGATCGCAACCGGGTCTCAAGCACGGGCGGGTGCGCACGAAGCCGCTATGATAAACGGACTCTCGCCGCGCCCCAATGCCGTATAGCAGGTAATGTGGCGCGCACCCATCGCCTTTCCCCCCAGTCACCCGCCAACCCGCGCCGCCACCTCAATGCCGGCTCGCGCGGATCGCCGCGGCCTCCTCCGTCATGCGCCGCCGGAACGATTCGCCGTAGGTCGCGGAGCGCGCGGCCAGCAACGGATCGGCGGACGGCGCGATGCCGGCAGGCAGCACCGTCGGGTCGAACACGACGTCGCGGCACGGCCCGTCGATCTGCGTCTGCGCGCGGTCGATCACCACGGTGCCGGCATCGATGCGCGGCCGGCTCGGCGACGGCGCCCACGCGCGCGTCGAATCGTCGAGCGGGTCGCCGGGCAGCGCGACGTTCAGCACCAGATGCCAGCGCAGCGGCCCGCGCGCGAGCCGCTGCGTCAAATCGTAGGCGAGGAAATCGGGGTCGCGCTGCTCGCGCGCATCGACGGGGCGGTACGCATCGTCGGGCACGACCTCCCAGCGCACGAAACGCCGCGCACCGCGCGCATCGTCCACGCGAAACGCACTGATGCCGTAGTAGCGCGCGTTGTCGTAGCCGGACGAGGACGGATGCGCGGCCAGATAGCGATCGAAAGCGCCCGCCTCGGGGTGGGCGTCGAGGAACGCCTGCATCTTCGCGGGATCGGCGCGGCCGGTGCGAGGGTCGCGCGCGTCGGCCCGCAATTGCTCGAACAGCGCCTGCGGCGTGCGCACGGCGAAGATCGGCGCGGAATTCATGGCGAGGCGCCATTGCTCGCCGCCGGGCATCGTCATGCGCAACGCGAAGCTGCGCACCATGCCGGTGGCGTCCTCGCGGGTGGGATCGGTGCCGGGCATGGACAGCCGCCCGACCAGCGGATAGCGGCCCGGCGCGAACGCGCTGGCGCGCGACACGGCGCGGCCGCCGCCGTTGCTGTCGAAATGGCCGGTCACGCAGATGCCCTTCGCATGATTGCGGCGGAAGCCCGGATAGCGGGCGGCGGTGGCCTCGAACGCATCGACGATGCGCGGCGCATCGACCGGCGCGCTCGACCAGCCGCCGCACCAGACGAACGCGCCGGTCAGCGCGGCCGGCACGCCGAGCACGACGGCCCAGCGCAACATCAACCCGGCCCGGCCCATCGGCTTGCCCTCGCTGCGTTCACCCGCGCCGGACATGCCCACCCGAATCGTCGCTGCCGGGCGTGGCCTCGGCCTCGTCACCGTAAAGCCGCGCGCCGAGCGCATCGAGATCGGCCGCACCCGCCTCGCCGAGCAGCGCGTAGCCAAGCTGGCCGCGCCGCCAGCTCACGACGGTCAAGCCATCGACGCGGCGGCGCGACGGCGCGGCGTCGTCCATCGCTTCGCGCAGCACGCACAGCGCGACGGGCCTGCCTTGCCCCTGCATCGGCAGATAGACGATCTGCACGAGCGGCTTGCCGTGAAAGCGCAGCCGTTGCACGCGCTTGAACGCGAGGCCCTGGTCGCGCAGATCGGGAATCCGCACGGGCAGCTTGTCGATCGTATTGATGGCGGCGAGTTCGGCGGCAGCGGCCTTCATGTCGGGTTGCAGCAAGGCAACCGTGTCGCGCGTGTAAAGCTGCTGGTAATCGGCGGCCGCCTTGATCCAGGGCGTCATGCTCCGCATGTCGCCACGATCGTCACCCTCGCCGCCATCGGCCTGCGTCTCGACATCCGCGCCCCGGCTCGACCAGCCCGGCGCGAGGTGCAACGCCAGGCTGCAACAGAACGCCCCCGCCACGAACGCCACCGCGAGCTTCGGCCACGTCCATCGCGGCGCGGCCTGCCCGCGCGGCGTCAGGCGATGCACGTTGCCGCTCGCCATCGCGGGCTCGGCCGCAGGCGCGCCATCGCCCCGCCCCACACGATGCCGCGCGATCAACGCATCCACCGTATGCACGATCAACGCGGGCACGGGCGGCAGCGCCTGCCGCGCGAACGCATCGCGATACGGCAGATCGGCCGCCCGCAGCCGAGCGACGCGTTGCCTCAATGCATCGGATTCCTGAATGGCTGCCGCGATCCGACGGTGCGCTTGCGCGGGCAGACTGCCGTCGACATAGGCCAGCAGGCTGGCGTCGCCGACGCTCATGGCGTGACCCGCTGCGCATGAAACGCGCGCGGAGCCGGCGCACTGCGCTCGCCGAAGCGCGCGCCGATGGTTTGCCGCGCCCGCGACAGCCGGCTCATGACGGTGCCGATCGGCACCTCCAGCACCTCGGCCGCCTCGGAATAGCTCATGCCCTCCACGGCCACCAGCAGCATCACCACGCGCTGCGCTTCCGGCAAGCGCTCGACGGCCGCGATGATCTCGCTGCTCATCATGGCGGATTCGGGATCGCACGCCCCCGGGTCGGGCACGGTCTGGAGAAACGCGTCGTCCCACTCCATGCTCGAGCGGCTGCGCACGCTGCGCGCCTTCAGCTCGTTGATCCAGGTGGAGTGGACGATCGAGAACATCCAGCTCAGCGGCGCGGTGCCCGGCTGCAACTGATGGGCACGCTCCAGCGCCCGCAAGCAGGCACGCTGGACCAGGTCCTCGGCATCGTGCTGATTCCCGCACAGGCGAAGGGAGAATGCCCAGAGCCGCGGCAGCATGCCCGGCAGAAGTGCGGGCAAATTCTCGACATCTGCTGTAGACATGTTTGGCTGACTGAAAACGGGGTGGCGACCGGCTCGCCGACCGGAAACCGGCCGTGGCTAAGGAGGTGGTAAAAAGTTCGCGGATTGTACAACCGGGGTCGGGCGTCTGCCGAAATCAATTGCGCCTGTTCGGGGCAAAATGCGCATTCATTTCGTTATCGAGCGACGCATTGCGGGTGTCGCGCGGCGCGGCCTCCTGTAATAACAAGGCCTTGCGTGCGGCATGCGTGAAATCCGCAAAATTGTAAGTAAATGCTAGTGCTTCGCATCACGGATTTCCCGACCGGGCGGCCGGGCATCGATGCGCATCCTTTCGTGCCGGAATAGTTCGGCGTACTCAGGTGTTGTGTTGGACGAAGCCGCTTCGCGCGAGCGCATCGATGGCGGCCCGATCCGGTCGCCATCGATGCAACCCAAGCAAGCTTTCGTCACCAACCTTCCCTGGTCTGCAATGAACGATTCCGTCACGCTCCCGGCCCTGCTCGCGCCCATCGACGGCGACGCGCGCACCGGCCCGAACCTCGAATACGATCCGGCCTTCGCGGCGCTCGACCAGCTCGCCACGCCGATGCCCGAGCGCATCATGGGCGACAGCCTGAAGGCCGCGCAAGAGCCGGACTGGGACCGGGTCGCGCAGGCCGCCGAGGCGCTGCTGGCGCGCACCAAGGATGTGCGCGTGGCGGTGCATCTGTGCGCGGCGCGCACGCGCCTGGACGGCGTGGCCGGCTGGACGGCGGGCCTCGCGGTGGTGCGCGGCCTGCTCGAAGCGTATTGGGACGATGTCCACCCGCAGCTCGACGCCGAGGACGACAACGATCCGACCGCGCGCGCCAATGCGCTGATGCCGCTGGCCGATCCGCAAAGCGTGCTCGGCTATCTGCGGCTCGCGCCGTTCGTGCATTCGCCCAGGCTCGGGCGCTTTTCGCTGCGCGACCTGCGCGTGGCGACCGGCGCGATCGTCGCCGCACCGTCGGCGGACGGCACGCCGCCGCCGACGCTCGCCGATCTGGAAGCCTGTTGTATGGATTGCGGCGAGGCGCAGTTGCCGGCCGCCGCCGCGCAGTTGGCCGCGACGCACGAGCACGCGCAGGCGATCGTCGCGCTGCTGCGCGAGCGGCTCGGCACCGCCAGCCCGGATCTCGCGCCGTTGGGCGGCGATATCGACGAACTGCGCAAGTTCGTCGATGCGCAGGTGGCGCGGCGCTTCCCGGAACTGGCGGCGGCCGGCACGACCACCGCCGCGCCGGGCAACGAGGGCGAGGGCCAGGCCGCGCCGGCGGCGGCCGTCGCCCCGGCGCGCCCGGACACGATCGCGAGCCAGGCCGACGTGATTCGCCGGCTCGACGAAATCTGCGAATACTACGAACGCGCCGAACCGTCGAGCCCGCTGCCGGTGCTGCTCAAGCGCGCGCGGCGGCTGGTCGGCAAGAGCTTCGCCGAAGTGCTGGAAGACATCGCGCCGGGCGGGCTGTCGGAGCTTCGGACGCTGGCCGGGCCGAACCGCGATTGAGCGGCGGGGGGCGCTTGAATCAGGTTTGAGCCGAGCCTGCGCCGCACTTGAACCACGCGCCCGGCCGCTCACGTTCCCACCGCGAACCAGCACCACGCGGCGCACGCCAGTGCGCCGATCCCCACCACGCAAATCGCCACGCGCCATGGCGACATGCCGCGCACAGGCATTTCGTTTTCCTTACGAACCCCGCCCGCACCGGCGTCATCGCCGCCCGCCTCGCGACGCGCCACCGGGGCATCGCAATCGGGCACCGCGCGCCGCACCGTGTCGCGCCCGGCCAGCTCGGTCGCCTCGCTCAGCGAATCGAGCAGGCGCCGGCGGCGCTGCCGGTATTCGTCCCGCGCGATGCGGCGTTGCCGGTGCATCTCGTCGAGGCTGCGCAATGCGTCGTTGACCTGCTGCTCGCGCACGCTCATCGGGCCTCCTCCCTTGCCGTCGCCGTTGCCGTCGCCCGGCCCGCACGCGCGGCGCTCAACGGGCCACCGCCGAATCGCTCGCACCATCGGCATCGCCGCCGTCGGCGCTGCCGGCCTGCGCGCGGATCTGCTGCAATACCGCGCTCAAGCCGCCCGGCGGCAGCGACACCGTGTTGCCGATGTCGCGCTCCAGTTGGCGCATGGCGTCGGGGTCGCCGTCGCGCGCAGCCGCGAAGCGCGCCTGCAAGGCCTGCCAGTCGGCATCGACCATCGGCTTGCCGCGCGCCTCGAGGATCGCGGCTGCGATCCGGTAGCGTTGCACTGCCGCGCCGAGGCGCGCGTCGCCGGGCACGGCATCAGCGCCGTTCGACGCGGCCTGCGCGGCGTCGGCCAGCTTGCCGGTGCGGCCCAGCAGGCGCGCGTTGCCGAGATACGCGTCGGCCACCAGCGCCGGCCCGGCGCTGCCGAGAAATGCGTTGTCGGGCTGCAGCGCGCGCAGCCGGTTCAGCGCGGCGAGCGCGCGCGGGCCGTCGTTGGCGGTGGCGGCCAGGCGCATCGCGTCGATCTGCGCGGCGGCGTCGCCGCTGGCGATCTGCTGGTCGATGCGCTGCTGTTGCAGCAGCATCAGCATGCGGTCGCGCTGCGCGGCAAGGCCCGGCGCGTTCGGCGCGTAGCGCAGGCCGATCTCGATCAGGTCGAGCGTCGGGTGCGCCTGCGCGGCATCGCTCACGCGCGCCGCGGCGTTGACGATGCCGTCGGTCAGCGTCTCGATCGCCTGCGCGGTTTCGGGCGCCTCGTCGCCCTGCAAGGCCGTCATCGCGGCCGACAGCGCGTCGAGCCACGGCTTGGCGGTGGACGGATTGGCGGCCAGGTCGTTCAGCGAGCGGCGAGCATCGGCCACGCTCAGGGTGCCGGCGTGCGGCCCCGGATGCGCAACGGCGGTAGCGATCGCCGCGTCGAGCTGGTCGCGCCGCCGCAGCAGCCGCGACGCGTCGGGGAACAGTTGCAGCGCCAGCGCGAGCCGCGCGCGGGCCTCGTCGAACTTGCCGAAATCGATCGACTGCCCGATCGCGGCGTCGTATTTCAACTGCAGGCGCGTGCTGCGCGTGAGCGCGCTGCCGGGGTCGAGCAGCCGGATGCGCCGCAGGATGTCGGCGGCGCTGCCCGGCTGATCCTCGAACAGCGCATCGCGATCCACCGCTTCGTCGAGGCTGCCGCCGAGGCTCGCCAGCATGCCGGTGCGCTCGTCGTCGATCTGCTTGCGGCGCGCGTCGAACGCCGGCGAGAACAGCTTCAACTGGTCGCGCACCTGGAACACGTGCTGCACGGCCGCGTAATCGAAACGGCCGAGCGGCGGGCTCCAGTCGGCATCGAGCCGTTCGGACAGGAAGCGCAGGATCGCGTCGTTCTGGTTCAGCACGAGCCGCTGGCGGTCGTCCACGTCGAGCGCGGCCAGCGCCGCCATCGCCTGATCCTCGTTGGCGTAGCGATGCGGATCGGTGGCGGCGAAGCGCGCCACGGCCGCGTCGTACTGGCGATGCCGGTCGTGGTTGTGCAGCGCCACGCCGCCGGCCGCGCAGGCGGCCACCGCCAGCAGGCCGAGCAGATAGGGCGCGATGCGCTCGCCCGAGCGGCGCGGGCGCAGGCCGTCGATCAGCGCGCCGACGGTGGCCAGGCGCGCCTCGCCGCGAAACGCCACGGCCTCGCACAGCGCGCGGTACTGGCGGCGCGGCAGCCCCGGCACGGCGGGCGGCACCGCGCCCTCGGCCAGCGCGACGTCGGCGCCATGCCGGTCGAACGGATGGCGGCCGGTCAGCAGCTCGAACACCACGCAGCCGAGCGCGTACACGTCGTCGCGGGCGGTGGGCTCGGCGCCCTGGATCATCTCCAGGCTCGCGTAGGCCGGCGTCATCGCGCCGAGCGTGCCGGCGTCGAACACCGTCTGCTCGCCGGCCGCGCCCGCGCCGGCGTGGCCCGCCCGGGCGATGCCGAAATCGAACACCTTCGGCACGCCGTCGCGCGTGACCATCACGTTGCCGGGCTTGAAATCCGAATGCACGATGCCGCTCGCGTGCGCGCGCTGCAGCGCGCGCGCCATGCCCGCGATCAGCGGCCACGCCTCGCGCAACGGCAGGCCCGACGGCCGCCCGCGTATCAGCGTGCGCAGGTCGGTGCCGTCGATGTACTCCATCGTCATGAAGACGATCGTGCCGTCCTTGTCGAAATCGTAGACGTGGACGATGTTGTCGTCGGCCAGCCGCTGCGCGCGGCGTGCCTCGCGTTGCAGCGCGATCAGCGAATCGGGATGGCGGCGGAACTCGTCGTTGAGCACCTTGACGGCCACGTACGGATCGCGGTCGCGCGCCTCGACCTTGCGCTCGTCGCGCGCCAGATAGACCACGCCCATGCCGCCCCGGCCCAGCTCGCGCTCGAGCAGGAAGCGGCCTTTCAGCAGCTTGCCGACGGCCGCGTCGTCGCCGCCCTGCGCCTGCGCGATGCGCTGCCAGCTTTCGCGGCTCAGGCTGCTGTCCGCGCCGGTGCCGGACGTGAGGGTGCCGGTGTTGCCTGCATTGCCTGCGTTAGCCGAAGGCCGGCTGCCCGGCTTGACGACGGTGGCGTCGCCCGCGTCGTGCCAGGCTTGCGCGGTGCGCACCGTATCGCTGGCATCGGCGGCCGGCGCGGCGGGCCGGGCGGGCTGCACGTAGGTCAAGCCGATATCGTCGTCGGGCGCGAGCCGCGCGGCCGGCGCCAAGGTGTTCGCGCGCCCCACCGGAGACGATGCGGACGCGGTCGGCGAACCGCCGCGACGCTGCGCCAGCAGCTTGCGCGCGCGACGCCGCAACAGGTCGGCCAGCGTGCGCACCTGCGCACGGCCCGCTTTGAGGTAGGCGTGGGGAGAGGTCATCGGAAAGTCTTCACGGGGTATCGAGCCGCACGATCACGGCGGAGAGGTTGTCGCGGGCGCGCCGCGCCATCGAGAGCGCGCACAGCCGGTCGACGCGTTGCCAAGGGGCGAGCGGCTCGCGGCAGGCGCTCGCCAGTTCGCTGTCGCTCAGTTCCTTGTTGATGCCGTCCGAGCACAGCAGGAACTCCATGCCGGGGCGGCTGCCGGCCACGGCCCAATCGACGAACAGCGTGTCCTCCACGCCGACCGCTCGGGTCAGCACGCCCGAGCCGGCCGGCGGCGCGGAGCGTGCCGCGCCGGGCGCGCCGAAGTGCGTGATGTCGACCGGCTGGCCGTGCACGTGGTCGCGCGTCAGTTGCACCAGCGCGTCGTCCTCGTGCACGTACACGCGGCTGTCGCCCACCCAGCCGCACAGCATGAACGCCGGGTCGTGCACCAGCAGCGCGACGGTCGAGCCGATCACGTCCACCTGGCGTTCGAGCGCGGCGGCGCGCAGCTCGTCGTTGACCTGCTGGAGGCAATCCTCGATCGCGGCGACGAACGCGTGCACGTCGCCGTCGCGCGTCAGGCCGCCGAGCCGCGTCACGATCAGCGTGCTCGCGTAATCGCCGGCCGCGTGGCCGCCGAGGCCGTCGGCCACGACCCACAGGCCGAGGTCGTCGCGCACCAGGATCGCGTCCTCGTTGCGGCGGCGCACCTTGCCGGTTTCGGTGCGGCCGGCGGAGCGGTAGGTGGCGCTCATGCCGGCACCTCCAGCACGGCGATCGGCCACTGCGCGGGCAGCGTGCGCAGGTCGGCGAGCCGCGCCAGATGCGCGCGCGCGTCGTCGCCGGTGGGCAGGTCGAGCGCCTGTGCGAGACATTCGCGCGGCAGTTGCGTCAGCGCGCGGGTGGCCAGCAGCAGCAGGCGGTCGCCCGGTTCGAGCCGCAGCGAGGCTTCGTCGCAATCGGGCTCGCCCGGCGTGCCGACACCGGGCATGTCGAACCAGGCCTCGCCGAACAGCAGGTCGTCGAATTCGCCGCCCGCGCCGCTCTCGCGCTCGACGAACGGCGCGCGCAACTGGCCGCGCCGCCAATGCCAGAGCGCGGCGGCGCCGATGCGCAGCACCTGCGCGTAAGAGCCGTCGAAGCGCACCACGACGGCCGCGCCGTTCTCGGCGGCGGGCGATGCGGCGGGGGGAACGGCATGAGACGCGGCGTGCAATGCGGCGGCGCTGCCTTCGGCATGGCCCGGCGCGGCGCGCAACTGGGCGTGCAGCGCCATCAGCGCCGCGCGCGGGCCGGCTGCGCCCTGCCCGCGCGCCGCGACCGTCTCGCGGATCAGTCGCGCCGCCTGACGCGGCGCGCCACCGTAGCCGCCAGGGCCGTCGTCGGCGGCCAGCACGACGATGCGGCCGGCATCGAGGCGCAGCAAGGCGGCATCCGCTACGTACGTGACAGCGGGCGGCAGGACGAAATCGGCGGCGGACAAACCGTCGCCGGGGGCGTCGGCCAGCCAGTCGGGTTCAATGACCGGCGCTGCGGCTGGCATCGGCAGCCAGTCGGGTTCGATGACCGGCGCTGCGGCTGGCATTGGCAGCCAGTCGGGCTCGATGACCGGCGCTGCGGCTGGCATGGGCAACCAGTCGGGTTCGATGGCCTGCGCTGCGGAGGACATCGGCATCGGCGTGGCCATGCGCTCATCCGGCACGGCCAACAAACTCGCCACGCTGCGCGGCAAGCCGCGCGCCGCGAGCCGATGCATCGCGCCTTCGCGCCACCACAGGCTCCACGGCTCGGCGCGCAACCCGAGCTGACGCCACGTCTCGCCCAGCACGGCGGCTTCGGCCAGCGGGTCCGGCTGCGTCAGTTGCCACTGCCCGGCCTCCCACGGCAGATCGCGCCAGCGAGCGGCCGAATCGTCCGCCTCCACCGGCACCGGCGGCAACGCGGCCACGCAGGCGTCGAACCCTTCGACATCGAGCGCACCGTCCTGCCCATGCCGATAGACCCGCGTCAGCGCATCGAACCACGCGCCCTGGCCGAACAGCCTGGCGGCGTCGCCCGCGCACGGCGCGGCCAACACCATCGGAAACGCACGGCCCACGCGGTCGACGCCCGGCCCGATCACGCCGCACCACGCACCGCCGCCGCACACCAGCGCCGGCAGCACGAAGCGCCACACCGGGCCGTCGCGCCACGCCGCATCCCAGCGCGCGCCCAGCTCGCGGCGGCCGGCATCGAGCGCACGCTGGAAATGCCGGTCCCAGCCCTCGACGAACTCGCCCGGCAGCCGCCGCCGCACGAAATCGCCGGCGGCAGGCAGCTTGCCGTAGAACCCGACGCCGCTCATCGCGGGCACCTGAAGCGCCGTACGGCATCGCTCTGAAACGGATTGCGCAGGCTCGCGGGCTGGATCGGCAGGCCCACCGCGTGCCCATCGAACGTGAAGCTCGCCACCACGCGCAGGTCGCCCTGCTTCTGCACATGCCCGGCGTCGAGCGCATGGAACCACGCCCAATCGCCGTCGAAGCGCAGCGGCGTGCCGACCGGATGATTCGACGCGTCGAACGCGCTGATCACCACATGGCCCGGCTGCGGACCCGGCCACACCATCGCGGCGCTCGATGCCGCCGCCGCGCCGCTCGCCGAGACGTCGAACTTCTGCCCGTCCACCTCCACCACCAGCCGCGCGATCGACGCATCGAACTGCGGCGCGAGCAGCGTGAAGCCGACATGCGCCTGCGCGCCGCTGCCGAAGAACACCTGGCGGATCTCGTCGGCCACCTGCGCGCCGGCCAGCACGCTGTCCGGCCCCGGCGGCGCGCCCGGCTTCCAGCGCCAGGCGCGCGCGCCGGTATCCACCCGCTGCGCGAGCGTCGACTTGAAGAAGCTGTCGAAGCGGCCGCCGTTGCCGAACAGCTCGGCGAAGTTCTGCACCGGGATGTCCGACGCGCCGCCCGGCGCGAACGGGTAGCGGCCATCCACGAAGCTGGCGCAATCGTTGCCGGCCGCCGCGCGAAACTGCTCGGCCAGCGCGGCGCTGCTGCCGCTGGCCACCAGCGCCGCGCTCTTGCCGGTCAGCCCGGCGATCAGCCCGGCCGCCTGCGGCGGCAACTGCCCCGCCTCCTGACGCGCGGCCAGCACGGCGGCGTTGTTCTGCGCGGCCGGGTCGCTCAGGTCGTTCATCGTCAGCAGCGCCTTGCCCAGTTGATCGAGCACGCCGATGGTGTGATCGAGCGGCGTCGCGCCCGGCGTGCCGATGCTCAACTGGTCGAGCTGCGCGAAATGTTCCTCGATCGCCGCGCCCGGTTGCGTGCCGTTGCCGTTACCGCCACCGCTGCCGCCATTGGCGCCGAGCGTGACGCCCACCGGCAGCGGCGCACCGGCCGAGCGCAGCTCGCCCGCGAGGCGCGTGTTCAGCGCGCGCTTGGCGGCGAGGTTCTCGCCCACCGTCTTCGCCTGCGCGCCGGCCGCGCTCGCATCGACGCCGCCCGCTGCGCTCGTTCCCGCGCTGCCGCGCAACATGTCGCTGGTGTTGTCGCGCACCAGGTTCAGCAGCGCCTTGAGCGGCGAACTCGGCCCCGACAGCTTGGCGGCCAGCGCGCTCGCATCCTGGATGCTCGCCACCGGCTGCAGTTGCAGGTCGGCCAGCAGCGCGTCCCAGTTGCGGATGTAGTCCTGCTCGTACAGCGTCAGCACCTGCTGCTCGTAGCGCGAGCGCGCCAGCGGATCGACGCGCCCCGCATCGAATACCCAGTAATCCTTGACGAAATCGTCGACGGATTGCGCAATGCCGCCGTTGGCTTCCGACGCGAAATACGGCCGCGTGAACAGCACCGGCAGCGGCTGCGCGAGCGGCGTGCCGCTCTTGCGCACGAACACGTTGCCGAGCAGCCCGAGCGACTGATCGAGCCGCACGGGCGAGGTGCCGGAGCGCTGCGCTTCCAGCTGCACGCTGCCGTAGATCAGCGTGGCGAGATCGGCCGTCTTCAGCGTGGCGCGGGCCTGATCGATCAGCGCGGCGTCCAGCGGCAACGCGCGCGGCTTTTGCGGATCGCCGACGCGCGCCGAGAAATGCCGGTCGAGCGCCCGGGCGATCTCGGGATCGCGCGGGTACAGCCGCTGCCATTCGAGGCGTGCCAGCGCGGCCAGCTCGCCCGGGTCGAGATGCTGCGGCTGGCCGAGCATCAGATAGCCCTTCAGCGTGTCGTACAGCGCCTGCGGATCGTTGGCGTTTTCGCTCAAGCCCTCGCGAAAGCGCACGCCGATGCCCGGCAGCAAGGTGGCGTCGCTCTCGCGCAAATAGGCGCCGTGCGCCTGCGCGAACAGCGCGTGGCCCTGGAACAGCCCGAAGCGCATCGCCAGCGGCACGTGGCCCTGATACTGGCCCGCCACGTCCTGCGCGGCCGAAATCACCTCCAGCCGGGCCAGCGCGCGCGCGAAATAGGTCGGCAGATCCGGCGTGCCGTTCAGCGTGTCGGCCGGCGGCAGATCCTTGAGCGTGGCCTGCACGTCGGCGATCAGCACGCGATTGCGCGCATAGCTGGTGGCGAACCCGGCCACCAGCCCCACCGTCAGCACCGCGAGGCCGATATACGCGGCCGCCTGCATCAGCAGCTTCTGCCGCTCCAGGCGCGGGTTGGTGCCGGCCAGGCCCGATTCGCGGAACAGCACGTCGCGCAGCAGCCGTTCGACGAAATAGGTATGGCGCTGCCCCGCGCCCACCTGCACGCGCGCGGCATCCACGCCGAAGGTGCGCGCCACCGCGCTCAGCATCCGGTCGATCGGCGCGCCTTCCTGGGTGCCCGAGGTCAGGTACGTGCCGCGCAGCACCGGCGGCGTGCCGTACTCGTGACGCGCGAACGTGCCTTCCACGAACTGCCGCGCGATCTCGCGGAACGCCCCGAGTTGCTGAGGAAAACTGAGCACGGCCGCGCGCCGGCTGCGGTCGCGCTCGGCGTGCAGGCGCTCGATGAGCCGCGTGTTGAGCCGCTCCAGCAGCAGGTCGTACTCGCCGGCGAAGCGCAGGCACGCGCTGCCGTCGAGGCTGGCGTCGAGCGGGAACGTCGCGCCCCACACCTGGCTGCGCAGGTCCGGGCCGAGATCGTCGAAGAATTCGCTGAAGCCGGCCACCAGGTCGCACTTGGTGAACACCAGATACACGGGGATCGCGATCTTCAGGTGCTGGTTGATCTCGTCGAGGCGGCGGCGCACGGCGCGGATGTGCTGCGCGCGCGCGGCGTCGTCGAAGCCGAGCAGGTCGGACACGCTGATCGTCACGATCACGCCGTTCAGCGGACGGCGGCGGCGGTGACGGCGCAGCAGCGCGAGGAACGACTGCCAGGCCGAGGCGTCCGCGCCGGCATCGGAATCCTGCGTCGTGTAGCGGCCGGCGGTGTCGAGGAACACGGCCTCGTCGGTGAACCACCAGTCGCAGTCGCGCGTGCCGCCGATGCCGCGCAGCGCTTCCTTGCCGAATCGTTCGGACAACGGAAAATCGAAGCCGGAATTCTGCAGCAGCGTGCTCTTGCCCGAGCCGGGCGGGCCGATCACCACGTACCACGGCAGCGCGTAGAGGTTGCGGCCGTTGCGGCGCGTCTTGCGCAGCGTGTCGATGGCCTCGCGAAAGCGCTGCTGCAATTGCGCGCGCTCGGTGCTGCCCGGCTCCTCGGCAGCGAGCCGCGCTTCCTGCCCGGCCAGCTCGCCCGACAGTTGCGCGGCCTTGCGGCGGTCGCGCCATTGCAGCGCCAGCGCCACCAGCACCGCGGCCAGCGCCATCGCGAGGATCAGCGCGAGCCGGGCCGCCGCGCTCGCGAGCGGTTGATAGGCGCCGATGCCGAGATACGGGCCGCCGAGCCAGATCAGCACGGCGATCAGCAGCAGCCCGGCCGACACCGCGAACCAGCGGGACGTGGCCGCCGTTTTCAACGTGTTCATGGGTTCAGTTCTCCGGGGTGTACAGGATTTCCACGCGGCGGTTGCGCGCCCGGTTGGCCGGCAGGCTCGGCGGCACGGCGATCGGCTGCGACGAGCCCGCGCCGTTCGCCTCCAGCCGGCGCGGATCGTCGAGCCCTTGCGCGAGGATCGCCAGCGTGTGCTGGGCGCGCGCCGTGGACAGCGCGAAGTTGTCCTTGAATTGCAGCGAATGCACCGGCTGATCGTCGGTGTGGCCGACCACGATCACGCGGCCGCGCACCTGGTTCAGCGCGGCGGCCACCTGGCGCAGCACCGGGATCTCGTCGGGCGCGAGGTCGGCGCCGCCCGAGGGGAACAGCGCGCCGGCGGCCAGCCGCACGGTGGCGCGGCCGTCGGCCTGCTCGTCCACGCTCAATGCGCCGGCCTGTTCGAGCGGGCCGAGCAGCGCCTTGAGGCTGCGCGCCGGCTTCGGCGCGGCCCCGCCCTGCGGCGGCGGCGCGTTCTCCAGGCCGATCGCGGCAAGCTGCGCGCTGGCCGGCTCGCTCAGGCCGTTCAAGCGCGTGAAGAAATACAGGAACGCGCCGAGCACGATCACGGCCGAGGCGGCCAGCGCCACCCACAGCGGCACGTGACGCATCACCGGGTTGCGGCGATCCTCCACGCCGCGCCAGTGCGGCGCGAGTTCGGCGGCCGGCGCCTCGCGCAGGCCGCGAATGCGGCGGTACAGGTCGTCCTGGATGTCGGCGAGCCGGCCGAGGCCGCCCGGCTCGACCAGGTAGCGCCCGCCGAAACCGAGCGCGAGGCAGATGTACATCAGCTCGATCAGGTCGAGATGGCGCGAGAAATCGGCGCTCAGGCGGTCGAGGATCTGGAAGAACTTCGCGCCGCCGTAGGTTTCGCCGTGGAACGTGACCAGCAGCGTCTTCTGCGCCCAGCCGCTCAGGTCGCCCCACGGCGCGATGTTGACGGCCTCGTCGATCAGCGTGCACAGCACGTAGCGCGCGGCCATCACCGTCTGCGTGCTGATGCCGGCGTCCTGCGCGTAATGCTCGAAGCTGCGCACCTGCGCGACGGCCTGCTCGCGCAGGCGGGCGACGTCGGCCGGCGGCGCCACGCTGTGCCGCAACTGCACGGTCAGCAGCAGCAGCGGATTGGCGGCGCGCACCAGCGGATTGGCCACGCCGCTCATGAAGTCGCCGAGTTCGGCGCGGCGTTCGGCGCGCGCCGCCCGCGCGTTGTGGGTGGCGCCGGCGGCCTGCGCCGGGCGCGGCATCGCGATGCGCGTGGCGTCGTCGGCGCCGGCCGCTTCGCGCGGGCGCAGCACGGTGGCGTCGGGTGGCGGGTTGCGCTCGCCGTTGCGGGAATTCGTGCTCATGTGCGCACCGCCCAGCATTGCAGGTCGAGGCCGGCGAAGCCGCTGCCGAAATGCATCGCGATGCCGCCCGAAGTCTTCAACATGCGCCACATCGACGATTGCCGGTCGCACTCGAAATACACGAAGCCCGACGTATAGGGCAACTGGCGCGGCGCGACCGCCATCGGCGACACGCCGATGCCCGGCAGTTGCAGGTTGACCAGGTCGCGGATCTTCTCGACCGGGCCGATCTTCGATTGCGCGGGCAACTGGCGGCGCATGTCCTCGGCCTTCATGTCGGCCTTGGCGGCCAGCACGAAGGTGGCCGTGTCGAGCAGCGTGGGATCGGGCACCACGCCCACCCACACGCCGTACTTGCGCTGTTGCAGCGGGATCGGCACGGCGCTCTGCTCCAGCACGGCGCTCAACGCCATGCGCAGCGCGGCGATCAGCGGCTCGAAGCTGTCGCGCAGGCTTTCGTGGCGATACGGCGTGAACGTGCGGCTGCGCTTGCCGGGCTCGGTGAACGTGGCCAGTTCGCCGGCCAGTTCGAGCAACTGCCGATACAGCGCCTCGGGATGCAGCAGCGGCGCGGCGGCCAGATGCGCGATCAGCGGCTGGTAGCGGTTCACCACCTGCAGCATCAGGAAATCGGCGATCTCGGCCGCGCCGCCGCGATCGGTTTCCACCACGCGGCCGGCCAGCGCCTCGCCGCGCTGGTGCAGCAGCCCCAGCAGTTCGGACAGAAACGTGACGAGCCGGTCCGCCGCCTCGGTGCGCAGCGCGGTGGGCATGAAGCCATCGTCGAGGATCACGCGGCGGTCGGCGCGGCATTCCACCACGCGCGCCAGCGGAATCCGCATCAGCCCCTCGGTGGGCTGCGAATCGGGCAGCAGGCGCGTGCTCATGCCGCCCACTTCGAGCGTGGTCAGGCCGTCCATGCTGCCGGACGCGTCGCGCGCCTCGGTTTCGCGCACGCGGTAGCGCGTCAGCTGATCGGCCGTGGCGGAGGGCCAGGCGCTGTCCGGCTGAGTAACCGAGCGCAGCGGCAAGGTCAGGTGCACGACCTGGTCGCGCCAGTTCGATTCGATGTCGAGCGGCGGCGGCAGCGGATCGTCGCCGGGCATCGAGAACGGCGTGCCGTCGGGAAACACCCCGCTCGCGCGCTTGATGCCGAGCTTGCCGATCGCCAGCAGGTCGGTTTCGAGTTCGAGTTCCTGGAAGCCCCAGGCGTGCGGGCGCAGGCCGCCCGAGCGCAGCTCCACGTAGCGCTCGAAATAGCGCTCCTGCTGCTGCATGTGCTGCGGCCGCAGAAACAGGCCTTCGCTCCATACGATCTTGTTGCTTTGGGTCATGGCGATACGTCGATCCAGGGTTCGGTGTGCGTGGCCGCCGGCGCGGGCGGCGGGGGTGGTGCGCTACGGCTGCGGCTGCGGTCAGTCGCGACGGCTTTTCAGGCGCACCAGTTGTTCCTCGTAGGCCCGCGCGAATTCGTCGCCGAACAGGCGCCGGAAGCAATCGTCGGGGTCGCGCGTGAGCGCCTCGAACTGCGCCTTGTAGCGCTCCCAGTGGCGCGGCCGGCCGCCCAGCGAGAGCCGCCGCGGGCTGCCGCCCTCGGCCTCCTCGATGCGCGCCGGATCGAAATGCTCGAGCAGCGAGTGGAATGCCGAACGCACGCCGGCCAGCATCGCCATCTGGTGATTGCGGATGTCGGCGGCGGCGTCGTGGAGCGCGGCGCTGCCGGCCAGGAAGCCCTGGTCGGGCGGCGCGAACAGCCGCTTGACCGCTTCCTGCGCGGTCGGCGCGAACTTCAGCGGGTTGTTCTCGGTGCGCTGGATCAGCGTGGCGGGCAGGCGGAAGCTGTTCTTCAGCTCGGCGCGCGCGCGCAGCACGTCCATCATCGCGTCCACGGCGATGCGGAACATGTCTTCGAGGTCGGGGGATGGGGGCGAGGCTTGCGGTGCGGGGACGGATTGCGGTTGCAGCGCGGCCGTCGAAGCGGATGCCGATGCCGATGCCGATGCCGGAGTCGGCGTCGATCCCGATCCCGATCCCGATCCCGATCCCGATGCCGGAGCCGATGCCGGTGCCGGTGCCGGAAACGAGGCCGTTACCGGTGCGAATGCCGCTGTCGGAATCGGAGTCGAGGCCGGTGCTGAAGTCGAGGTCGAGGTCGATGCCGGAATGGCAGCCGATGCCGATGCCGCATCGACCGCCGATGCCGGCGCGGATTGCTGCTGCGGCGGCACGACATGAGGCGTTGCGGCCTGCGGCGGCGCGTCGATCAGCGAGGCCGGCTCCACCTCGATCGGTGCTGCGACCGGCGCAGGCGGCACCACCACGGCACGCTCGGGCTGAATCGGCTGAATCGGCTGAATCGACGGCATCGACGGCACGCCCACCTCCGGCACGATCGACTCATCCCGCCGAACCGGCTCCACCCGCGCCACCACGCGGCTGCCGGTCATGTCCCAATCGTCGGGCAGCACCGGAGCGCTGGTCCGCATCGCCTCCACTTGCGGCGGCCGGAACCGGTCGGACACAGCCGGCGTGTGATTCCACGATTCGGCCGGCGGCTCGTGGCGCGACGGCGCATCGTCGTAGGACGACGGCGCGTCGAACATCGCGAGCGGATCGAGGCTCGCGCCCGGCGCGGCGTCCGGAATCAGGCCATCGCCGTCATGGCCGGCCGCCTCGCCGCGACGCGGCGCGAGCAGCAGGCTCAAATCGAGCGCATCGGCCGGCGCCGGCTTGACCGGCGCGGCCTTCGGCGCCGATTGCGCCTCGAACATCGAAGCCGACGAAGCCGCACCCACCACCGGCGACACCGTATCCGCCACCGCGCGCCCGTCGTCGCCGAGCGCGCTCCATTGCGTCGCGGCCTCGCCCTGCAGGCGCACGTCGATCTCGAACGTATCGATCTGCAGGCAGTCGCCATGCTTCAGCGTGGCGGGCTCGCCGCGCCGCAGCGACGCGCCGTTCAACAGCATGCCGTTGGTGCTGCGATCCTCGATGAAATACAGGCCGTTCAGATAGCGCACCAGCGCATGCAGGCGCGACACGCCATCGGCGCCGAGCACCCAGTCACACTCGTCGGAACGGCCGATGCTGCCGTCGCGGCAATCGAACGTGTGCTCGCGACGCGCCCCGAGCCGTTCGGCCCGTTCGCCCTGCACCGACAGAATCAGGCTTTGCACGTTGCTCATTGATCACCTCCTTCGAAACCATCCGGCGTGCCCAGCAGACCGAGCGCGTCGTTGACGAACGCGGCCCGGCGGGCATCGAATTGCGCGGGCACGAGCGCCGCCATGTAGCCGAGCGCCGCCATCGCGGCGAGCGCGCTCAGGTGCTCGGGCGGCGGCGTGGGTTGCGCGTGCCGCGGATTGAGATCGCCACCGGTCCAGCCGGCGGCGGCGGCGCACCAGGCGCCGATGCCGCGGTAGCGATGCGCGCTCGCGAACGCGGCGGCCTCGGCGCGGCGCGCCTCGCGCGGGTCGCGCACCCAGGCCTCGGCCAGCGCGAGCCCGGCGCGATCGTGCGCGTCGAGCGTCTGGCGGCTGCCGCACTGGCACACCCAGGCCACCGCGTAGCGGTGCGGCAGCAGGCGCGCGAGCAGGCTCAACGCGTCGGCGCACAGCCCCGCGTCGAGCAGCGCCTGCACGGCCGTGCGCGGCGCCTGCGCGTCGTGCAGGCAAGCCAGGGCCGGCGCGGACAGCTTCATCTGCCGCGCGGCGTCGAGCAGCGCGCTCACAGGATCATCGGCGCGGCGCCGCCCAGAATGGCCGTGGCCGTGCCGATCAATTGCAGGTTGGTGGACTGCACGAGGCAATCGGCTTCGGACAGGATTTCCATCGCCGCCACCGAACTGATGTTGAGGTTGGCCTTCGAGTTGATTTCCATCGCGAGGCCCGAAACCAGCGTCACGTTCATCTCGCCGTTGATCGTCAGGTTGGTGCCCTGGATCGCGATCTCGCCGGAGCGGTTCATCGTGATGCTGGCCAGGCCGGTGACGAGCTTGATCTGGTTGCCGGCCGTCAGCGTGTAGTTGTGCGCCACCTGCACGTCGTGATCGTGTTCGGATTCCTCGCGCAAATCCTTCTGCGCGTGGATCAGCACCTGCTCGTCGCCCTTGCGATCCTCGAAGCGGATCTCGTTGTAATCCTCGCTGCCGCCGCCCGCGTGGCTGCGGCTCTTGAGCCCGCTCTGGGTCTTGTTGTCGGGCAGGCTGTACGGCGGCATGTTGTCGGCGTTGTACACACTGCCGATGATCAGCGGCCGATCCGGGTTGCCGTCGAGGAAGCTGACCACCACCTCCTGCCCCACGCGCGGAATGAACTGCGCGCCCCAGCGCTTGCCGGCCCAGAACTGCGCGACGCGCACCGGGCACGAGTTGTCGGCGTGCGGCTTGCCGGGCCGGCTCCAGAAGAACGTGACCTGCACGCGGCCGTATTTGTCGACGGCGATGTCCTCGGGCGTGTCGCCGTACACCACGGCCGTCTGCAGCCCGGCGATGGTCGGGCGCGGCGTAATGGGCATCGCGCGGAACGGCTGGCGGCTGCGGATCACCCGGAACGCGCAGTGGAACGGCGGCTCGCCGTCGTCCCCGCCGCCGCCCGACGCGTAATCCGGCTCGACCAGCCGCGTCTCGGCGCCGATCACCAGGTATTCCTGGTTCGCCTCGGCCGCCGGGAAATCCTTGAGCCGGAACAGCGCGCCGGTGGCGAGGCCGCACGCGTCGGTCTGCCCGGTGCTCGTGAACAGCGGCACGTTCTGCGCGTCGGCACGCACCTGCGCGTAGCGCTGGCCGTCGCTCAGGCGCTGCTCGTAGCCCACCGTGTCGTACGAGAAATCGTAGGCGTCGAGGCCGCCGAGGTTCGAGGCTTCGTCGCTCTCGGTCAGCGTCTCGGTGGCCAGCAGCGACGCCTTCGGCTTCAGGTAGTCGTAATCGTCGAGCTGCACGCGCATGGTGTTCATCGCGCGCGCCGTTTCCCAATCGCTGATCGACGCCTTCATGCGCTTGCCGCGCTCGGTGGGCGGCGCGTACGGAATCTGCTCGAAGCTCGGCACCGTGGTGTGCGCGCCGAGCGCGTCGGCCAGCACCATCGTGTGGGTGCCTTCGGTGTGCGTGAAGAAGTAGTAGATGCCTTCCTGCTCCATCAGGCGGCTGATGAAGTCGAAATCGCTCTCGCGGTATTGCACACAGTAGTCGCGCGGCGGATAGCTGCCGGTCAGGCTCGGCTTGAGGTCGCTGTAGCCGATGTCGCCCAGCACCGATTGCACGATCTGCGGCACGCTCTTGCCGCGATAGATGCGGCAATCGCGCCGCCGCGTGGCGAGCCACGGCTTCGGCACCAGCACGAAGCGGTACACGGCGTAGCGCACGCCGTCGATATTGACGAAGCCGGCCTGCTCGCCCTCGCACACGATGCCGTTGAAATAGCGCGTGTAGCCCTGCGGCGTGACCAGCTTGACCGTCATCGGCGTGCCGAGCAGCGCGCGCAGGTCCACCGCCGTGTTCTTGCTGATCGCTTCGAGACGGTAGGAAAACAGCCTGCCAAGCGCCTCGGTCGCGCTCAGGTTCGAGAACAGCAGGCTGCTGCCGACGTTGGAACCGAGTGTGATTGCGTGAGCCATGGAATGATTCGCGTGCCTGTGTCGATGAGCTTCACGACCAATAACAACCGGGGGCGGCGATCTATTCCATCGAGTTTTCGGCGCCGCCCGCGCGCGGGCGGCGGCGCTTCACAACCAGTCGTGAAAATACTGGTCGCGCACCTTGTACATGGGGAAGTACCAGTTGTCGCGCAGGAAGCGGGAATCCTCCAGCCGCTGGCCGGCGTCGGGCGACTGCAATTGCCGGTCGCCGAACGCGTCGCGGATTTTCTTGAAGCCCGAGCTTTCGGCCGCCGCGGTCGGGCCGGTCATCTTGACCGTGGAGTGGCGCACGCTCGCCGCATACAGGTCGCGCAGCTCGCCGGGCTTCTTCAGCGCCTTGTAATTGCTGTGGATCAGCGATTTGTAGGCGGTCAGGCCCCGGCAGCCCGCGTGCGACGCGATCACCGAATTGCTGATCTGCGGCTGGTCCGCGCCGGTGACGGTGCGTTGCCACCACTCGTCGCTGTTCCAGCCCTGCTCGTCGACGGTCTTCCAGCTCGCGCTGGCATAGCTGGACGAGAAGCGCGGGTACGACTGGTGGCAGATGATCTCGCCGAGCGCCTGCACGCAGCGGATGTCGGTATCGACGTAGATGCCGCCGTGTTGCAGCAGGATCTCGATGCGCAGGATGTCGCTGGCGGCGCCGAAGTTGCCGCCGCGATTGACCAGTTCCTGGCGGTAGATCGGCGCGTTCTTGCCGATCTTCAGGTCGCGCTGCACCTCGCGCAGCTTGATCCGGTTGGCCTCGCAAAACATCATGATCGAATTGGCGTTGCGGCTGCGTTTGCCCTCCAGCGCCTCGCCGCGCCGGCCCAGGTAGGTTTCGAGATAATCGATCGTGGCGTTGTCGCCACCCCGCTCGCCGAGCGTGTCGGCCGACTGTTGCCAGTGGGCAGCCGGTACCGCCGCGCCGTTGTGCGCGGCCTTGTATCGCTCGCTGATCTGCTGGCGGCGCTCGCCGGTCAGCAGCTGGTTCGCGTCGATCCACAGGTTGATCTCCCAATCGGGGTTCAGCTTGGTGAACGACGTGATGCATTCGCGGTTGCGCGTCGGGATGTCGCCGCCGATCCAGATGATGTGGAGGCGCTTCGGAATGGCTTTCATGCGGTGGCTCCCGATTCGATGATTGGCGCCTCGAACCGGTAGGCGAAATCGCCGCCCTCGACGCTCACGCTCACGCATTCGAGCGCGTCGCCTTCCAGCGTGCGCGTCAGGAACGCGCGGCTGACGGCCGGCAGCAAGGTGTTCGTCAGGATCGCGTCGATCATCCGGCCGCCCGATTCGCTTTCGGTGCAACGGCTCACCACCCGTTGCACGACGGCGTCGTCGTACGTGAACGGCACGCGGTAGCGCGCCTCCACGCGCCGCTTGATGCGGTCGAGCTGCAGGCGCACGATGCGCGCCAGCATCTCGCCGCTGAGCGGGAAATACGGGATCGTCACCAGCCGGCCGAGCAGCGCGGGCGGAAACGCCTCGAGCAGCGGCGCGCGCAGCGCCTGCGCCAGGCCGTCGGCGTCGGGCATCAGGTCGGGGTCCTGGCACAACCGGGCGATCAGGTCGGTGCCGACATTGGTGGTCAGCAGGATCAGCGTGTTGCGGAAGTTGATGGCGCGGCCCTCGCCGTCCTCCATCGCGCCCTTGTCGAACACCTGGAAGAACATCTCGTGCACGTCGGGGTGGGCCTTTTCGACCTCGTCGAGCAGCACCACCGAATACGGCTTGCGGCGCACCGCCTCGGTCAGCAGGCCGCCCTCGCCGTAGCCGACATAGCCCGGCGGCGCGCCCTTCAGCGTGGAGACGCTGTGCGCCTCCTGGAACTCGCTCATGTTGATCGTGATGAGGTTGTGCTCGCCGCCGTACAGCGCGTCGGCCAGCGCCAGCGCCGTCTCGGTCTTGCCGACGCCCGAGGTGCCGGCCAGCATGAACACGCCGATCGGCCGGTCGGGGTTGTCGAGGCCGGCACGGGAGGTCTGGATGCGCTTGGCGATCGCCTCCATCGCGTGATCCTGGCCGATCACGCGCTCGCCGATCAGGCTCGCGAGGTTCATCACGGTGCGCAGTTCGCTGCGCATCATCCGGCCGACCGGGATGCCGGTCCAGTCGGACAGCACGGCCGCCACGGCCTGGTAATCGACGCTCGGCAGGATCAGCGGCGTCTCGCCCTGCAAGGCGGCCAGCTCGGCTTGCAGGCGTTGGAGATCGGCAAGTGTGGCGGCGCGGGTGGCGGCGTCGAGGGGGGCGTCGGCCAGCGTTTCGGTCAGTGCTTGCGGCCGTGCTACGGCGGGCATTTCAGCCAGTGCTTGCGGCCGTGCCGTGGCGGGCGCTTCTGCCGACGCGGCGTCCCGCGCTTCGTTCGCCACCGCCTTCGTTGCGCTGCCAACGTCGTCCACCGCCTCCCCATCGCCGCGCAATTGCGCACGCAGCGCCAGAATCCGCTCGACCAACGCCTTTTCCCCGGCCCACGCCGCCTCGCGCAGCACGAGCCGCGCGCGCTGCGCATCGAGCGCATCTTGCACCTGCGCCTCGCGCGCGGCCGTGTCGATGCCGATCCGCGCCTCGCGCGCGATGATCCGCTGCTCGGTTTCGAGCGCCTCGATGCGCTTGAGCGCATCGTCGATCTCGGCCGGCACGGCGTGCTGGCTGATCGCGACACGCGCGCAGGCGGTGTCGAGCAGGCTCACCGATTTGTCGGGCAACTGCCGCGCCGGGATATAGCGATGCGACAGCCTGACGGCCGCCTCCAGCGCCTCGTCGAGGATCTGCACGCGATGGTGGCGCTCCATCACGCCGGCCACGCCGCGCATCATCAGGATCGCCTTGTCCTCGCCCGGCTCGTCGACCGGCACGGTCTGGAAGCGCCGCGTCAGCGCCGGGTCCTTCTCGATGTGCTTGCGGTATTCGGCCCAGGTGGTCGCGCCGATGGTGCGCAGGTTGCCGCGCGCGAGCGCCGGCTTCAGCAGGTTCGCCGCGTCGCCGGTGCCGGCCGCGCCACCCGCGCCGACCAGCGTGTGCGCCTCGTCGATGAACAGAATGACCGGTTGCGGCGAGGCCTGCACGGCTTCGATCACGAGCCGCAGCCGGTTCTCGAATTCGCCCTTCATGCTCGCGCCGGCCTGCAACAGCCCGATATCGAGCGTGCGCACCACCACGTCCTTGAGCGGCGGCGGCACGTCGCCGCGCGCGATGCGCAGCGCGAAGCCCTCCACCACCGCCGTCTTGCCCACGCCGGCCTCGCCCACCAGCATCGGGTTGTTCTGCCGCCGCCGCATCAGGATGTCGACCACCTGCCGGATCTCGCCGTCGCGCCCGACGATCGGATCGAGGCTGCCGTCGCGCGCCTGCGCGGTCAGGTCCACGGTGAACTGCCGCAACGCCTGCTGGCCGCTCGCCTGCGGCGGCGCGAGCGCGCCGCTGGCGTCGCCGGGCGCGGCCGCCTCGGCGCGAAAGCCGTCGGTGGCGGGCAGGCTGTCCTCGGGCGAGCCGGCCACGATTTGTGCGAAGCCGTCGGCCAGCGCCTCGGGCTTGAGCTTCGCGAATTCCGCCGACAGCGCCTGCAACGCGTGACGCAGATGGCGCGTGCGCAGCAGCCCCACCAGCAGATAGCCGGTGCGCACCTGCGATTCGCCGAACATCAGCGTGGCGAACACCCAGCCGCGCTCCACCGCCTCCTCCACGTCGGCCGACAGGTCGGAGATCGACGTGCTGCCGCGCGGCAGCCGGTCGAGCGCGACGCTCAGGTCGCGCGCCAGATTCGACGGGTTCACGTCGAAGTGCCGGACGATGCGGTGCAGATCCGAATCCTGCAATTGCAGGATCTGATGCAGCCAGTGCGCCAGTTCGACATCGGGGTTGCCGCGCAGCTTGCAGAACACGGTGGCGCTTTCGATCCCGCGGTAAGCCAGCGCATTGAGCTTGCCGAACAAGGCGCCGCGACTGATTTCGGCCATGATCCATCCTGTAGACAGTGAGGCGGCCGCTCGGCGGCCACCGGTTCAAAGTGACGAAGCGCCGGCCGCGCCGCGCTTCATTGCGTTCCACCCGGGGCAAGCCGGGCCGCCCGGCGCTAGTCCACCGGCGTCAATACCACCTCGTCGGCGTCGGCCGGCTTCGGATAGCGGCCCATCCAGGTGCTGAAGCCCATCCGCCCGGCGCGGCCCAGGTGCATGCCCGGCACGTCTTCCTTCTTCAGCACCAGTTGCACGTCCCAGCCCTTTTCGCCGCCCACGTACAGCCGCACGGCCGCCACCAGCTCCTCGAGCGCATCGCCGCCGGGCAGGAAGCGGTTGAACTGGTTCAGGCTCAACGGCCCGATGCGCAGCCGGAAGCGGTGCTGCGCGCCGCGCACCTGCGCGCCGAGCGTGGCGTTGCGGCCCATCTGCGCCATCGCGCCGCCCATGCGCAGGTGCGCTTCCGGCGGCAGCGCCATCCAGCCGATCACGAACTCCTGCACCGCCACCGGCACCTCGAAGTAGTGTTCGAGCAGGCCCTCGAGGCCTTCGGCGTTGCGCGCCTGCGGCACCAGCCGCCCGGCGAAGAAGCGCTTGTAGGCATCGGGCAGCGCGTCGCGCCCCTCCAGTTGCGGCGAGCCGATGCCGATCAGCGCGCCGACATAGGTGCGAAACCGGTCCTGCGCCGGGCGGTCGAACTGCACGGTCGGCTGCGCGTCGGCCCAGGCGCGGTAGAACAGGCTCAGCATCCGGTGGTGAAACAGGTCGGCGAACGCCACCAGCGTCGGATCCTTGGCGTTGCGCTGCCGATCGACGGCGTGCTCGGTCAGGTGCAGCGGCAGCGGCCCGTTCGGCCCGAACAGCCCGAGGAACAGCCCGTGCAGCCGCCCCGGCTCGCCGTTTTCGCTCGGCTCGAAGCGCTCGATGCTGCGCGCCGGGAATTCGAGCGAGGCGGCGTGGGCAAGCCGCACCGGGTCTTCGGCCGGCTTGATCGAATGGCCGAAGCGCGGCTGCGCCGGATACGCGCATTCGAGCCGCCGCATCGCCTCGAAGAATTCGAAATCGAACGGACGCGCGTGCAGCGCCGCCTCCAGCTCGGCGGCGGCCTCGCCGGCGCGGGCCGTCACAGGATCGGACGCTTGCCGGGGGTCGCGGGCCATCGGGCTACCTCGTTGCGTTCGAAGGTGCGCAGCGCCGTTTCGGTGAACGAATTCAGCGAGACGTAGCGCGCGAAGAAGTGCTGGAGCACCGAGCCGAGCAGGAACGCGCTGCCGCCCTCGAACGCGGCGTCGGCGCAGGTCAGCGTGATTTCGAGCCCGCGCCCGTAGGTGATCGGCCCCGGCACCGGAATGCGGCGCGTGGCGGGCCGCGCGACTACCTGCTTGATGCCCTCGATCTGCCGGCGCGCGGCGGCGTCGAACTCGTCGTGATAGAGGCCGAGCATCTCGCGCAGCGCCGCCGCGCCCTGCTCGCCATCCTCGCCGAGCAGCGAGAGGTAATTCAGTTGCAGATGGCTGATCAGCCGCCAGGCGGTGTCGCCGATCGCGGTGGGCGCGCGCGGCCGGGTCGGGCCGGCCACGCAGCGGATCGAGGCCACCGGCGCATCGGTATCGAGCGTGAAATCGGTGTACGACTTGCCCACCGGCATGTGCAGCGGCAGATCGCGGTTGGTGCACAACACGCGCAGGCCGAGCTGGCGCAGCGAGGTGGCGTACGGCGCGTCGTTGGCGTCGACCAGCGCGATGAAGGTCTCGCTGCCGACGTAGCTCGACCGCGCGCCCTTCTCCTTCTGGCGGCTCGACAGCAGGCGCGGCTCGCGGCGCAGCGTGTGGAACGCCGCCTGCCCGCCGTGCCAGGTGCGCGCGTTGCCGCCGTAGAACGGCAGGAAGCTTTGTTCGGGCTCCTGGCGATCGCCGTAGCCCTGCACGTCGAGCACGCTGTGCACCTCGAAATCCATCGGCCGCGTGCGATCGCCGATCACGTGATATTCGGTCTTGCCCGTCTGCAGATGGATGCGGTCCGCGCGCCGCTCGAACAGGTTGACGGCGGGCGTGCAGAACAGCCGGAAATTGCCCGCGTCGATCGCGTTGTGCAGGCGCGGCACGCTGCGATCGAGCCACACCACGATCTCGAACTCCGTGCCGCGCGCACGCGCGAGCAGCGCGCGCAGCCCGGTGAACTCGACGAAACGGAAGCGCTCCGGGCACGCGAAATACTCCTGCAACAGCCGGTAGCCGCTGAACGAGCGATCGCCGTACGGCAGCATGCCCTCGTGCTCGTCGAAGCCGAGCGGGCGCAGCGCCGTAGCGTCGTGGTGGTCGGCGAGCCATTCGCCTTCACTGGATGCCGCGGTACGCACCGTGTAGCCGGCGCAGTTCGCCAGCAATTGTTCGTGGATCAGGCCCGGCAGTTCGTCGGCACCGGCCAGAAATACCGGCAGCCGGTCGAGCGCGAGCATGTTGGCCTGCACGCCGGCCAGCGTGCGCAGCCGCAGCCGCAAGCCCGCGCGCACCGGGCGATGGCGCGGCGGCACGAGGCCGGCGGCGGCCAGCGCGGCCGGCGTATCGAAGTAGCGCGCCTCGCTCAGTTCGAGCGGCCACAGCGTCACCTCGTGCGCGCTGCGGTATTCGCAGGCGGTGCGCTCACCGAAGCCGGTCAGGCTGCGCATCACCGTGTGCCGCGCCACCGCGTGCCCGGCCGGCGGCAAGTCCTCGCTCGCATCGGGATGCAGTTGCACCACCGCCATCGACGGAATCGGCGCGAGGTAATGCGGATAGATCATCTCCAGCAGATGCTGGGTGAACACCGGGTATTGCGCGTCGAGCTTCAGTTGCACGCGCGCGGCCAGGAACGCGAAGCCTTCGAGCAGGCGCTCGACGTAGGGGTCGGCGCATTCGAAGCCTTCCATGCCGAGCCGGCCGGCCACCTTCGGGTAGGCGCGCGCGAATTCCGCGCCCATTTCCCGGACGTGCTGCAATTCGCGGTTGTAGTAACGAAGAAGACGAGGATCCATAGCCATCAGCCGAAATGTTGCGCGACGCGGAACTCGCCGGTTTCGAGATCGACGTCGGTGCGCAGGTAGAGGCCGAGCGGCATCGGCTGCGCCCACATCTGTGCGTCGATGCGGAAGCTCAGCGAACGGCTGTCCATGCGTGCCTCGTCGGCATGCACGCTCACCTGCACGGTGTCGGCGATCAGGCGCGGCTCGAAATCGAGCAGCGCGACGCGGATGCGCTCCTGCAAGGTGCCCGCGTCGATGCCCGACAGCGTCGCGCCGGCCAGGTCGGGAATGCCGAAATTCAGCACCGAGTTGCGCACCTGGTCGAGGCCGTCGAGTTCGTCGAGCCGCTCGCCATCCCATTGGCGCGTGCAGTTCAGCAGCGCGGCGATGTCGCGCGTGACGCACTCGCGCAGCCGCGCGGCGGTGATCACGCGCTGCTCGCGGCTTTCGTCGGGCTCGTGCGGCGCGAGGTCGGTGAGCCGGTCGAGCAGCGACGGCTGCAGGCGCTCCTGCGGGGTGAGTTCGGCCATGGCCGGGCGCCTAGCGCGCGTCGAACGTGATCGAACGCACGTCGAGCAGCGAATGCTCGGCGCGGTCGGTCACCAGCATGCGCTGGCCCTGGCCCACGAAGCAGTCCGCATCCTGCTCGACCCAGGCGGTGCGCGCGGCCAGCGTCAGCGCGGCGACGCTGCAATGCTCGCTGCCCGGATAGCGGCACGGCACGAAGCCGACCGCCTCGCCGCCGGCCTGCCAGCCAATGCGCACCGGCGCCCAGATCTTGTCGCGCAGGTCGCTGGGCGCTTCGAAATCGAGCGAGCGGACCTGCGAGAACGGCACCCAGGTATAGCCGGCCTTGAGAATCACTTCGAGGCACGGGCCGAAGCGCGGGTCGGCATCGGCGATCCACTCGAACGGCTCGCCGTCGATGTGCCCCGCCACCGTGGGCGCGGCGTCGAACGCATCGTTGCGCAGCGCCAGCGCGGCCTGCACGTGGCCGCTGCACAGCGCCGCCAGCGATTGCACGAGCGGTGCGTGCCATGGCTCCTCCGAGCCGACGAGCGGCGGCAGCGCGCTGCCGGCCATCACGGCGGCGCGCTCGATCTCGCCGTGCAGCGCGGTGCCGTAGGCGCTCGCCATCAGCGCGTTCTGCGCATCCAGCTCGTGCGCGACTGCCAATTGCCGTTCGGCGCGCGCCCAGTCGCCGAGCAAGGCCAGCAACTGGAACAGGAACACCCGCAAGCGGGCGTCGGCCGGACGGCTTCGAACCTCGGCGGACAGCGCGCGCAGCGCTTCGTCCAGTTGCCCGTTGGCGAGCAGCGTTTCGGGGCTGGCAGTGACAGGAAGGGGGCTCACGGCGAAACATTCCTTGATGGGCGGGCTGGGAACGGAGCCGGGCGCGAGGCCCGGCTCCGGCGCGCCGCATCCGCCGTCGCGGCGCGGATGCGGCTAGGCGGCTTACTGCTTGGCGACCTGCTGGATGTCGTACGTGAAATCCTTGGTGCCGCCGCTCGCCTTGCCTTCGTCGTCCTGCGGCTGGAACGAATACTTGAACTTGCCGAAGTGCAGCGTGATGTTCTCGGTCAGCCGTTCGTCCGAGCCGGTGCCGCCGGTGGACACCGAGGTGATCAGCACGCCTTCGCTCAGTTCGAGCGTCAGGAAGTCGGTCTGCTGGCCGGTGGCGTTGGTCACGTACAGGTACGCGTTGTCGAGGCGCGCGCCGGTGCAGCAGGCGTTGAGGATCGCGTTCGAGCAGCTGTCGATGTACTTCGTGATGGTGATGTCCTGGATGTTGGCCTTGCCGCCCGACGCGTAGCCCGCGCCGGTGTGCAGGTTGCCGGTATTGCTGACGCCCCACGACCACGCGATGATCGGCACCTCGTTCTTGTGCTTCGAGTGGTTGGATGCGCCCTGGATCGTGACCGAACCAGAGCCGAATTTCAGGTGCATGTCGAATGCCATAGTTGCCTCTGTGCGTTGCTGATGAGATTGCTCGCCGGTTCGACGAACGAGGGGACCGGCGCGTCGCCGCGCCGGCCGGAATGCCGGTTAGACCGCTGGAACCATTCAGGCCGCGCGCCCGGACGGCAGCCGCGACACGAGGCGCAGCGACACGGTCAGGCCTTCGAGCTGGTAATGCGGCTTCAGGAAAAACTTCGAGGTGTAGTAGCCGGGGTTGTCTTCCACTTCCTCCACCACCACTTGCGCGGCCGCCAGCGGCTTGCGTGCCTTGGTTTCCTCGCTGGAATTCACCGGGTCGCCGTCCACATAGTTCATGACCCAGTTCGACAGCCAGTTCTCCATCTGCTCGCGCGTGCTGAACGAGCCGATCTTGTCGCGCACGATGCACTTGAGGTAGTGCGCGAAGCGGCAGCACGCGAACATGTACGGCAGCCGCGCCGAGAGGTTCGAGTTCGCGGTGGCGGCCGGGTCGTCGTATTCCTCGGGCTTCGCCACCGACTGCGCGCCGATGAACGCGGCCACGTCCGAGTTCTTGCGATGCACGAGCGGCATCAGGCCCATCTTGTCGAGTTCCGCCGAGCGGCGGTCGGTGATGGCGATCTCGGTCGGGCATTTCATGTCCACGCCGCCGTCGTCGCTCGGGAACGTGTGCACCGGCAGGTTTTCCACCGCGCCGCCCGATTCCACGCCGCGAATGCGCGTGCACCAGCCGTACAGCTTGAACGAGCGATTGATGTTGACCGCCATCGAATACGCCGCGTTCTGCCAGGTGTACTTGGCCGAATCCGCGCCTTCGGTGTCTTCCTCGAAATCGAATTCCTCGACCGGGTCGGTCTTCGCGCCGTACGGCAGGCGAGCCAGCGTGCGCGGCATGGTCAGCGCCAGGTAGCGCGCGTCGTCCATCTCGCGCAGCGAGCGCCAGCCGGCGTAATCGGGCGTGGTGAAGATCATCGACAGATCGCGCGGGTTCGCCAGCTCGTTCCAGTTCTCCATGCCGAGCAGCGACGATTCGGCCGCCGAGATGAACGGCGCGTGCGAGGCGGCCGCGATCTGCGAGATGCCGCGCAACAGTTCGATATCCTGAGGACTGTGGTCGAAGTAATAATCGCCGATCAGGCAGCCGTAAGGCTCGCCGCCGAGCTGGCCGTATTCTTCCTCGTACACGCGCTTGAACACCGGGCTTTGATCCCAGGCCACGCCCTTGAAGCGCTTGAGGTTCTTGCCGAGTTCCTTCTTCGACACGTTCATCACGCGGATCTTCAGCATCGGATCCGTTTCGGAATTCGTCACGAGGTGATGCAGGCCGCGCCACGCGCCTTCCAGCTTCTGGAAATCGGCGTGATGCATGATGCGGTTCAATTGTTCGCTGAGCTTGCGATCGATTTCGGCGACGTAGGCGTTGATGGTTTGCGTCACGTCGTCGGACACGATGTTCGCGTCCTGCAGCACCTGCTCGGCGAGCGTGCGCACCGCGGCTTCCACTTCCTCTTTCGCGCGCTCGTTCTTCGGCCGGAATTCCTTGTTCAGCAGGGCCGCGAAATCGCTTGCGCCGCTCGTTTCGAGCTGCGCGCCGGCCGGGGCGAGTTGTTGCTGGCTGTCCATGTCGCCATCACTCCTGTTCGGGTTCGGTGCCGGCGGGCTTCGGCGCCGCGCTCAGCGATTGCAGCAGCGCCGGGTCCTTGAGCGCGCGCTCGATCAGCTTTTCCGCGCCGGCCTTGCCGTCGAGATAGGTGCCGAGGTTCGCCAGTTGGGTGCGCGCCTCCAGCAGCTTGGCGAGCGCTTCCACCTTGCGCGCCACGGCGGCCGGCGAAAAGTCGTCCATGCTCTCGAACGCGATGTCCACTTCCAGGTTGCCCTGGCCCGTCAGCGTGTTCGCCACGTTGAAATTGACGCGCGGCTTCATCGACTGCATGCGGCTGTCGAAATTGTCGACGTCGATCTCCAGCGCCTTGCGTTCCTCGATCGGCGGCAGATCGCCGGCATTGGCGCCGGACAGATCCGACATCACGCCCATCACGAACGGGATCTGGACTTTCTTCTGCGCGCCGTACAGCTCGACGTCGTACTCGATCTGTACGCGCGGCGCCCGATTGCGGGCAATGAATTTCTGACTGCTCTGCCTCGTTGCCATGCGCTGGTTCCTTTCAGGTGCATTGGGTTTCAGGGATTCGACGCGGCCAGCCGGCACGCCCCGATCGCGGTGGACTTGCGTCGTGCCGCGACCGTCGTCCACGTTCACAGAACAACGCAGGCTCGCCGTCTATTCCACTTTTTTTCACTCGGCCGAACCCGCGTGGCCTGCGTGCCGGGTTGCGTGAATCAGAACACCCGGGAAGCGCCGGATATTCCGTGGCGGGGTGCAACGCATGCTTTTCGGCGCTTTTCGTCACATCGCACGCCGATGGAATAAACCGGCGCGGCCGGCTGTTCAGTCAGTACCCGCGCGTCAACCGGGCGCGGATTCACTGCATCGCACGTCATGAAACTTTCAGGAACCTTCGAACGGATGGCAGGCAATACGGCGCTGCGGCTCGCGCCGCTGGTGTTGCTCGCTATCGCGCCGCTCGCGCGGGCCGACTGGACGCTGGTGCGCGCCGAGCCGTCGGGCGCGCCCGTCACGGCGATCCACGCGGCCAGCCTGTATACGGCGCAGGCGGGCCAGCGCTTTGCGCCGGACGACATCGTCGAGACGCCGCCCGACAGCGCGATCCAGCTTCAGGATGGGAACGGCAACCTGCTCGCGTTCGGCCCCGGCACGCGTGCGATGCTGACGCGCGATGCGCACGTCGCGCTGCTGCGCGGCTGGCTCAAGCTGGTGCGGGCGTGTACGGGGAATGGCGCGGGCTGCGCCGCGCCGGTGGTCGAGACGGCCGACACGCGCATCGTGCCGGCCAACGCCACCGCGCTCGTGATCGCCTCCGCGCCCGGCAGCGGCGGCGTGGACGCCGTGTTCTGCGAACGCGGCGCGGCGCAGGTGGTCACGCTCGGCACGCCGCATGGCAAATCGTCAGTCATCCATATCGATGCGCAAGGCGCCGCCTACGCCAGCCATCCGCGCCAGGGGGCGACGCTGCCGCTGTCGCGCGGCCCCGACCCGGCCTTCGTGGCCGCGATGCCGGTGGGCTTCCGCGACGCGCTGCGCCCGCTGCCGATGCCGGCCGCCACGCACGGCACGCCCGCGCGCGGCCTGCGCCCGGTGACTTATGCCGATGTGGCCGACTGGCTCGACAGCGCGCTCGCCGTGCGCACCGATCCGGCCACGCGGTTCGCGACGCGCTTCCGTTCGCGGCTGTCGGACCCGGCGTTTCGTGCCGAGGTGAAGCAGCACGTCGATGCGCTGCCCGACTGGCGCGCGCTGGTGTTTCCACCGCCGCGCCCGCTTCTCAAGCCGATCTCCGTCTACCCCTCGCTCTCCGGCCACCCATGAAGCTGTCACTCGCCATCAAGTTCAACCTCGTGTTCGTCGCGATCTTCGCGATCGGCCTGACCGCGGCCGGCATCGTCGCCGACCGCGTGCTGCAACAGCAGGCGCTCGACGAAACGCGCCACGACGCCAACGTGCTGATGAGCGCGGCCGAAGCGATGCAGAACTACACGGCGCAGCACATCACGCCGCTGCTGTCGACGCAGATCCAGTATTCCTTCGTGCCCGAATCGGTGCCGGCGTTCTCGGCGATCGAGATGCTCAACACGCTGCAAGGCACGTTTCCGAACTTCTCGTACCGCTCGACCATGGTCAACCCGACCAACCCGCGCGACCGGCCCAGCGATTGGGAGGCCGAAGTGATTGCGCATCTGCACGATCAGCCGGCCTTGCAGGAAGTGACCGGGCAGCGCCGCACGCCCGGCGGCGAACATCTGCTGTTCCTTGCGCGGCCGAGCCGCATCACCGATTCGAGCTGCATGCAGTGCCACAGCACGCCCGCCGCCGCGCCGCGCACCATGCTGGAGAAGTACGGCCCCGCCAACGGCTTCGGCTGGAAGATGAACGACGTGATCGGCGCGGAGTTCGTGTCGGTGCCGATGTCCGAATCGATCGCGCGAGGCCGCGCGCTGTGGCGCAGCTTCATGGCGGCGTTGAGCGTGGTGTTCGCGGTGGTGCTGATCGTGCTGAACGTGATGGTGCATCTGCTCGTCACGCGGCGCTTGCAGGCGCTGTCGCGCGCGGCCGACGAGGTGAGCCTCGGCCAGCTCGGCGAGGTGGCGTTGCCCACCCGTGGCAGCGACGAGATCGCCTCGCTGGCCGTCTCGTTCGGCCGCATGCGCACCAGCCTCGTGACCGCGTTCGAGATCCTCGACGAAACCGGCGCGGGCGACACCGCCCCGCCCGGCTCGCGGCCATGATCGCGCGCACCGAGGCGCTGCCGCTGCGGATCGGCCGCTACCAGGTCGAGCGCGTGCTCGGCCGGGGCGCGATGGGCACCGTCTATCTCGCCACCGATCCGCATATCCAGCGGCAGGTCGCGCTGAAGACGATCCGCACCGAGCTGCTGCACGACACCAGCGGCGCGGCCGCCGAGGCCGAGCTGCCGGCGCGCTTCATCAACGAGGCGCGCGCGGCCGGACGGCTCGTGCATCCGCATATCGTCGGCGTGTTCGACTACGGCGAGGCCGACGGCGTCGCGTTCATGTCGCTCGAATACGTGCGCGGCGAGACACTCGCCGCCCGGCTCGCGCAGCATGCCGCCAGCGGCACCGTGATGCCGCTGCCGCGCGTGCTGGTGTGGTTCAGCCAGTTGCTCGACGCGCTCGCCTATGCGCACGAAGCCGGGGTGGTCCATCGCGACATCAAGCCCGCCAACCTGCTGATCGCGCCGCGCGGCGAATGCAAGATCACCGATTTCGGCATTGCCCAGCTCGATACCGGCCGGCTGACGCAGGCCGGCATGATGATCGGGACGCCGAACTACATGTCGCCCGAACAATATGCCGGGGCCGAGGTCGATGCGCGCAGCGACCTGTTTTCCGCCGGCGTGGTGCTCTACGAAATGCTGACGGGGCGTTGTCCGTTTTCGGGTTCGTCGGCGGCGGCGATGCATCAGGTGCTGACCGCGATGCCGCCCGCGCCTTCGTCATGCGTGCCGGGCTTGCCGGCCGTGCTCGATGCGATGGTGCTGAAGGCGCTGGCGAAGGCGCCGGCGGAGCGTCATGCGTCGGCGCACGGCTGGCGCGTCGAACTGCTGGCGCTGCTCGACACGCTGGCCGCGCCGCGCGATCCCGATCAGACGGTGGTGGCCGTGCCGCTCGCGCGGCAGGCGCTGGCGCCGCCCGATCTGGCGAGCGCGCCTGCGCACGTGCCCGATTGGCCCGCGGAATTTTTGTCGCGGATCGAGCGGCAACTCGCGAGCCATGTCGGCCCGGTGGCGTCGCGGCTGGTGCGGCGCGCGGCGGCGCATGCCACCGATTCGCACGGGCTGGCCGCCGAACTGGCGCGGCATCTGCCCGACGATGCGGCGCGGCATGCGTTCGCGGCGCTGTTGGCGCGCGATGCGACGGCATCGGGGATTACGTCCGTGCGGGCGGCGCGGCGCGATGGCGGCGGGCTGGGTACGACGGTGGCGGCGGTGGCGGCTGTCGATCCGGCGTTGGTGGAACGCACCGCGCGGCGGCTCGCGACACATATCGGGCCGATCGCGCGCATCGTGGCGCAACGCGCGGCAGTGGGGGCGGATACGGCGGTGTTTCGGACAAGGATTGGGGAGGCGTTGCCGGAAGCGGTGGATCGGCGGGGGTTTTGGGAGGGGGTGGGGGGATGAGTGGGGTGGCGGAAGGCAGCGGGAGTCGAACCGATCCGGGAAACGAAGAAAACATCGCCAAGGGTGGCTGCAGTCTGATTAATATCGTTTGACGACACTACCGCCACGCGATAGCATTTACCTCATGATCTCGGACTTCAAATGCCCCGACACCGCGGAGATGTTCGCTGGCAAGCGCGTAGCGCGATTCGCCGACATCGAGACGGTTGCCATGCGCAAGCTTGCGATGCTCCAGCGTGCGGCGAACGTGAATGACTTGCGCATCCCGCCGAACAACCGGCTCGAAGCACTCAAAGGTAACCGCAAGGGCCAGTTCAGCATTCGCATCAATGACCAGTGGCGCGTGTGCTTCAAGTTCGAAAACGGCACCGTGTCCGACGTCGAGATCGTCGATTACCACTGATTGACTGGAGAAAACACCATGCCACGCGAAGTCAAATATCCGACTCCGGGCGAGATCCTTCAGGAGGAATTCCTGACCCCGATGGGGATCACCGCCTACCGGCTCGCCAAGGACATCGGCGTCACACAGATCCGCATCGGTGAAATCATCGCCGGCAAGCGCGCCGTGACTGTCGATACCGGCCTGCGCCTATCCCGCTACTTCGGGACGAGCGATGAATTCTGGACAGGCCTGCAACTCGACCACGACACCGCGACAGCCAAAGACCGCCTGGCGGAAGAACTGGAGAAGATTCCGCACTACGAACCGGCCTGACAAGTCCGCTTGTCGAGTGCCTTCGTGTGTGTGGCGACGCGCAAACAAAGGGGTTGATCGAGGAATACCGGCAAACGCGGTGCGGAGTCAAAAACCGACGCGCTGATCTCTTTTGCGGAACAGCGCATATTTTGCGGAACACGAATGGGGCGAAATTCCGAAACGGGAAACCCCGCAAAGCCTTGTGGCGGAAGGCAGCTGGAGTCGAACCAACCCAGGAACGTTTGACGTCCCCAACCAGATTTGAAGTCTGGCCGCACCACCGGATACGAATGCCTTCCGCGAACTTGAAGCTGAAACCTGAAGCAGCACTTGCCACCGCAATCAACCCGACTCCACCGCCGAACCTTCGGCGCGCAGCAAATGCCGGTCGCGGTGAAAGCGAGTATACCCAACGCGATCGAAGAACTCGAGAATCTGGATCGCGCGCTTGCGGCCCAGCCCCGTGCCATCGCGAAACGTAGCGGCATCCACACCGCCCGTGCACCCCGCCGCCAGCCCAGTCACAAGCTGCGCCAACTTCGCCACCACCGCCTTGTCGTAGAACAGGTCGCGCACCACCTGATGCACGTCGCCGCGCCGCGCCAGCTTGCGCAGCAGCACGCGCACGGCGTCTTCCGGCGCGCCGGTCGCGGCGGCCAGATCACGCACCCACGGCGGATCGAAACGGCCGGCCGCGATCAGCGGCAGCAGGCGCTGCGCGAGCGTCTCGTCGGCCGGATCGAGGCTCGCGGTATGCGTGACCAGGCGCACCCAGCGCCCCTCGCGCACGAGGCTGCCCTCGCCCGCCATCGTCTCGATCAGCGCACGCCACAAAGCGGCGTCGGCCAACGGCAACGCCATCCGGCGCAAGCGGTCGAGATCGGGGCCTGGCTCGTCGGGCGAGCGCTCGTGGAACGCCGCCAGCACCTCGATCACGCGCGCGCGGAACGCCGCGCGGCGGCGCGGTGCGATCGCGCGCGGGCCATCGGTGCCCGGCACCACCACGGCGTTTTCCGGCAGCGGCAACCGCTCGGCCGGCAAGCCGGTCAGGTGCATCAGCGTGGCGATCGGCAGGCCGAGCGGCGCCTCGTCGAGCAGCGCATCGATGCGCCCTTCGTCGAGCCACGCGGCAATCGCGCCGAGCCACGCCAGCCGCGCCGGCGCACGCCGCTTGTGCGTAGGGCCGAACGGATCGAGCACGCGGCCGCCGCCCACGGTGCGCGTCGCCTGGGCGTTGCGCACGATGAAGCGGTCGCCCGGCATCGCGAACACCGGCACGTCGAACACGAGTTGCACACGCCCGCGCTGGCCGGCCGCCAGCGTATCGATGTCGATCGGCGCGACGTGCGCCACATGGTGCTGCGTGCCCAGATGCACATGCAGCGGCGACCAGTGCGCGAGCGTCAGATCGGCATCGGCCAGCAGGCTCAGTTCGACGTCGATACGCGGTGAAGTGGCGGCGAGCCGCGCGTCGGCGATCACGTCGCCGCGCGACAGCGCCGCCTTGTCGATGCCGGCCAGATTCAGCGCGCAGCGCTCGCCGGCATGGCCGATTTCGGCAGGCCGGTTCTGCGCATGCAGGCCGCGCACGCGGACCGGCTCGCCGGTGCGCGCAACGTTGAGCGTCTCGCCCACGCCAACCCGCCCCGCGAACGCGGTGCCGGTCACGACGGTGCCCTGCCCGGCCAGCGTGAACACGCGATCGACGGCGAGCCGGAACAACCCGTCGTCGCGCCGCGCGCGCCACTGCGCGGCCAGCTCGCGCAACGCCGCGCCGAGCGCCGCGACGCCCGGGTCGCCGGGCTGCGTCGCGCAGGTTTCGACGATCGGCGCACCGGCCAGCGCCGTGGCATCGAGCCACGCGCGAATCTCGTCCGATACCTGCGCGCGGCGCGCGGCATCCACGCGATCGCATTTGGTCAATGCAACGATGCCGTGCGTGACGCCGAGCAATTCGAGGATCGCCAGATGCTCGCGTGTTTGCGGCATCACGCCGTCGTCGGCGGCGATGACCAGCAGCGCGACATCGATCCCGCACGCGCCGGCCGCCATCGTATGCACGAGCCGCTCATGGCCCGGCACGTCGATCATGCCGAGCACCTCGCCGTTGTCGAGCGGCGTGTACGCATAACCGAGCTCGATCGAGATGCCGCGCGCCTTCTCTTCCTTGAGGCGATCGGTGTCGACGCCCGTCAGCGCGCGCACCAGCGTGGTCTTGCCATGATCGATATGGCCGGCGGTCCCGACGATCATGAGCGTGCATCTCCGGCCGCGAGTTGTGCCGCGAAGGCCGGCTCGTCGCCGGCTTCGAGGCAGCGCAGGTCGAGCCGCAGGGCGTCGTCGGCAATCCGGCCGATGACGGGCCGCGGCAGCGCCCGCAGCCGTGCTTCGAGCTGACCGAGCGCGCGCCCGGCGCGCTTGCCCGAGGCGAGCCGCATCACGAGCCCATAGCTCGGCAGCACGTCCACCGGCAAGGCCCCGCTGCCGATCTGGCTGAACATCGGCTCGGCGCTGACGACAAAGGCCTCGCCCACCGCCCGCTGCATGGCCGGCAGCATGCGCTGCGCGGTGTCGGCGATCTCGGCCTGCGCACGCGTGAGCAGGCGCAGCGTGGTCAGCCGTTCGCGCAGGAATTCGGGCGCACGGTAAAGCCGCAGCACCGGTTCGAGCGCCGCGAGCGTCAGCTTGCCGACTCGCAACGCGCGCTTGAGCGGATGCTTCTTGATTTTCGCGACAAGCTCGCGCGATCCGACGATCAAGCCCGCCTGCGGGCCGCCGAGCAATTTGTCGCCGCTGAACGTGACGAGATCCGCGCCGGCCGCGATCGTGTCGCGCACGGTGGGCTCGTGCGGCAGCCCCCATTGCGCGAGATCGACGAGCGTGCCGCTGCCGAGATCGACCGCCACCGGCACGCCACGCTCGCGGCCGATCGGCGCGAGTTCGTCGATCGTCACTTCGCGCGTGAAGCCGGTAATCGCGTAGTTGCTGCAGTGAACCTTCATCAGCAGCGCGGTGCGCGGGCCGATCGCCTCGGCGTAGTCGCGCGCGTGGGTGCGATTGGTGGTGCCGACCTCGCGCAGCCGCGCGCCGGCGCGGCTCATGATGTCGGGAATCCGGAACGCGCCGCCGATCTCCACCAGCTCGCCGCGCGACACCACCACCTCCTTGCGCACGGCGAGCGCGGACAAGGTGAGCAGCACGGCCGCCGCGTTGTTGTTGACGACAGTGGCCGCCTCGGCGCCCGTCAGCTCGCAGATCAGCGCGTCGATCAGGTCGTCGCGATCGCCGCGGCGGCCCGTTTCCAGATCGAATTCGAGGTTCATCGGCCGCGTCAGCGCGGCCATCACGGCCTGCACGGCCTCGTCGGGCAGCAGCGCGCGACCCAGGTTGGTGTGCAGGACCGTGCCGGTCAGGTTGAAGACGGCCCGCATCGCGCTCGCGTCGGCAGCCGCGAGCCGGGCGCGCACGTCGGCGGCGATGCCGGCCTCGTCGGGCGTGGCGGCGCTTGCCGGATCACGCCGCACCGTCTCGCGCCATGCGTCCAACGAGGCGCGCACGGCAGCCAGCACACGAGTGCGGCCATGCGCCTCGACGAGCGGCAACACGGCCGACGACGACAGCACGCGATCGACGGACGGCGCGCGCGCGAGACGCGCGTTCAGGTCGTTGACGCCGGTATCGCTCAAGGGCGCCTCTCCGTTCACGCGTCGGACGACGGCAGTTCAGGCCACAGCAGCGGATTCGGCGAACTGCGCCGGTAGCCGGCCTCGTTCATCAGCAGATCGAGCGTGAGGCTGGCGAGATCGTCGGCCAGCGGCTCGAACGCGAAATCCTTGTCCTGATAGCCGATCTTCCGATAGGTGTGGCATTCGTCGCAGGATTCGGCCTTGATCGCCTCGCTGCCGCCTTCGATGCCGTGATACGCGATGCCCTTGGTTGAATCGCAGTGCGAACATTTGGTGCGCACCATGTGCCATTCGCTCGTGCACAGCGAGCATTGCAGGAAGCGATAGCCCTGATACTTGCCGCCGATGCGGATCACGCTCGCGACCGGATGCGAGCCGCACACGGGGCACAGGCCGGGTTGATCGAGATACGGCACGTCGGCGGGCTGCACGCGCGAGGCGAGATCGGTCCAGACCACCTGCAGCGCGGCCGCGATGAACGGCGCGGAGGCCGGCTCCACTTCGGCCACGCGCAGCGCGACGATCGCATCGGCCTGCGCGTCGAGCTGCTCGGCGGTTTTCAGGCGCAGCGCGTCGATCAGCTTGGCGAGCGGCGGCGTGACCAGGCCGCCCTGTTCGACGCTGTCGAGCAGGCGTTGCAGCACGTCGCGCCAGCGCGGATCGCGTGTGCCCGTCATGGCGGGCAGGATCGGCATCGAATGGGTTTGCGCGTGACGGATCGCGTCGGCATCGGGCAACGGCGCGTCGAGCGTGCCGAGCACCGCATGCTGCGCGTCGGCCAGCGTCGCCATCAGGCGCAGATAGCCCGAGATCGGATTGAGGTCGGCCAGCTTGCGCAGGCGCGCGGCGCGCTCGGCAAAGGCGCTCGCGCGCTCGGGCAGACGAAAGCGGGGAATCGCCGAATGATCGAGGGCCGTGATGTCATTCGGGTCGAGTATGCGTTGTGTCACGAGAATCACCTGAAACTGTCTGACCGGCGCCGCGATTTGCGCGCCGGAATCGGCTGCCGCCACCAGCCTGCGCGGGACGCGGCAGCCGCTGCGAAAGGGTTGACCGATCGGAAATGCACGCCGGCCCGCGAGCCGGCTTGGCGGCGGAGGCTGATGCATCATCGCCGTGAAGAATACAGCTTCCTGCAAGCATTCGCCAATGCGAGGCCAGGAATCGCCCGAATAGGCGAACACAGCTCGCGCAACGCGTTAGATCGGAGGAAGACATCGGGACGAATGGCTTTGGCAGGACGCGACCGCGCAAGGAAAGCACATGGGAAGCGAGTCGCACAACAAAATATCGCGCCAAATCATCGTTAGCAATTCAGTGCGACTCTTTTCACATTTCACGCATTGCAACCGCCTTGAACGGCAACGCGGTGAATGAAAACCGAGGACGCTAAACTAGCATGCAGGCACGAATCGACGCCGAAAACAGCCGATGAAATTTGATTCACTGCAAGGTGAAACCGAATGAAAAAGGCCATCCCGAGGGATGGCCTTCGCGTGCCGACCTCAATGCACCGGAACGCCGCGCTAACGCGTGCGCCTCGATTCCTTGACGGTCTGGCGGAACCATTTCGGATGATGCTTTCTCGCCCAGCCAAGCGTGGTGGTGCCGCGCACCATCGCGCCGATCGAGCCCTTCACCCACAGCGCCGCATAGATGTGGGTAATGATGCTGGCGATCAGCACGAAGGCCGCCGCCGCATGGGCCAGCGCCGCGAGACGGATCACCTCGATCGGGAAATAGATCGAGAAATACCGCCGCCAGATCACCACACCCGACAGCAGCAACACCAGCAGGCAGCACACCAGCGTGAAGAACAGCAGCTTCTGCCCGGCGTTGTAGCGCCCGACCGGCGGCAGGTTCTCCTCGCGGTTGTTCAGCACGTCGCCGATCTGCATCATCCACCGGCGGTCGTCGGCGTCGATCAGGTTGTGGTGCCAGTAGCGCACCACCATGATGATGAACGACACGAACATCACGACACCGGCGAACGGATGCAGAATGCGCGTCCACTGGCCACCGCCGAACAGCGCGGTCAGCCAGAACATCGACGGGTGAAACAGCGCCAGCCCCGACAGCGCGAGCAGCACGAACGTGATGGCGGTGATCCAGTGGTTCGAGCGCTCGTTCGCCGAGTAGCGGACGATCAGGTTCGGGTCGTCGTGGCTCATTTCACGTCCTCCTTGATCCGGCGTGCTTCGTCCCGGGCAGCAGCCTCCTCGCCCTCCGTCACCTCGTTCGGACCGACCCGCGTGTAGTGGAAGAACCCGGCCAGCGCGGTCAGCGCAATCCCGGCCATCGCGAGCGGCTTGGCGATGCCCTTCCAGAGCTTCACGAACGGGCTGATCGACGGATTCTCGGGCAGGCCGTGGTACAGCGTCGGCTTGTCCGCGTGGTGAAGCACGTACATCACGTGCGTGCCGCCCACGCCCTGCGGGTCGTACAGCCCCGCGTTGGCGAACCCGCGATCCTTGAGGTCGACGATCCGGTCGGCCGCCTGCTGCTTCATGTCCTCCTTGGTGCCGAACATGATCGCCCCGGTCGGGCAGGTCTTCACGCAGGCCGGCTCCTGGCCCACCGCCACGCGATCGGAGCACAACGTGCACTTGTACGCGCGGTGATCGGTCTTGGAGATCCGCGGGATGTTGAACGGGCAGCCGGTCACGCAATAGCCGCAACCGATGCAGTTCTCCTCGTGGAAATCGACGATCCCGTTGTTGTACTGCACGATCGCGCCCGGCGACGGGCAGGCCTTCAGGCAGCCCGGATCCTCGCAGTGCATGCAGCCGTCCTTGCGGATCAGCCACTCGAGGTCGCCGGCCGGGTTCTCGTATTCCGAGAACCGCATGACCGTCCAGGAATGCTCGGTCAGGTCGGCCGGATTGTCGTAGACGCCGACGTTCTCGCCGATCTCGTCGCGCAGGTCGTTCCACTCCATGCAGGCCGTCTGGCACGCCTTGCAGCCGATGCATTTCGATACGTCGATCAGCTTGGCGACGGTGCCCGTGACCGGGTCCCGCGCCGTGGGCGGCGGCGTGGTGGTGGCGGACAGCCGTTTGATGTCCAGCGATTGCAATGCCATCTCGTTTCCCCTTTATGCCTTTTCGACATTCACCAGGAACGACTTGAATTCCGGTGTCTGCGAGTTGCCGTCGCCCACGGACGGAGTCAGGGTATTGGCGAGATAGCCGGGCTTGGCCAGCCCCTTGAAGCCCCAGTGCAGCGGAATGCCGACCGTCTGCACCTTGCGCCCGTCGACCATCAGCGGCTTGATCCGCTTGGTCACGACCGCCACCGCGATGATGTAGCCGCGATTCGACGACACCTTGACCCTGTCGCCGTGCACCACGCCCACCTCCTTGGCGAGATCTTCCGAAATCTCGACGAACTGCTGCGGCTGCACGATCGCATTCAGCCGTGCGTGTTTCGTCCAGTAATGGAAGTGCTCGGTCAGGCGGTAGGTGGTGGCCGTGTGCGGGAACTTGTCCGGCTTGCCGAGCGCGGCCCGGTCGTCCGGGAACACGCGGGCGGCCGGGTTGTTCAGCGCTCGCGGGTTGCCGGGGTGGAACGGGTTCGCGGCCAACGGCGTTTCGAACGGCTCGTAGTGCTCGGGGAACGGGCCTTCGTTCATGCCGTCGCGGGCGAAGAAGCGCGCCACGCCTTCCGGATTCATGATGAACGGCCCCATGCCGTTTTCAGGTGGTTCATCCACCTTGAAATCGGGCACGTCGGCGCCGCCCCAGGCGCGGCCGTTCCAGCCGACCAGCTCGCGGGTCGGATCGAACGGCTTGCCGGCCGGGTCGCACGAGGCGCGGTTGTACAGAATGCGCCGGTTCGCCGGCCAGGCCCAGGCCCAGCCGAGCGTCTGGCCGATGCCGGTCGGATCCGAATTGTCGCGCCGCCCCATCTGGTTGCCTGCCGCCGTCCACGCGCCGCAGAAGATCCAGCAGCCGCTCGCGGTCGAGCCGTCGTCCTTCAGTTGCGCGAAGCCGGCCAGTTGCTCGCCGCGCTTGACGAGCACCTTGGTCGGATCCTTGGCGTCCGTCAGATCGACCAGCGCACGGCCGTTGAACTCCATCGCCAGTTCTTCCGGCGTGGGGCTTTCCGGGTTTGCGTACGGCCAGGTCAGGTTCACGATCGGATCGGGGAACTTGCCGCCGTCCTTCTTGTAGGCCTCGCGCATGCGCAGGAACAGGCCCGACATGATCTCGAGGTCGCTGCGTGCTTCGCCCGGGCCGTCCGCGCCCTGCCAGTGCCATTGCAGCACGCGGGCCGAATTGACGAGCGAGCCGCGTTCCTCGGCGAAGCAGGTCGTCGGCAGCCGGAACACTTCCGTCTTCACGGCGGCCGGATCGACGACGTTGAAATCGTCGTGCGGCTTCCAGAATTCGGAGGTTTCGGTGGCGAGCGGGTCCATCACCACGAGCCATTTGAGCTTGCCGAGCGCTACCGCCGTCTTCGCCTTCGCTGGTGCTGCCGCCAGCGGATTGAAACCCTGGCAGATATAACCGTTCATCTTGCCCTGGGCCATCAGCTCGATGGTTTGCAGCAGGTCGTACGGTTTGTCGAGCTTCGGCAGGTAGTCGTAGCCGAAGTTGTTCTCGGCGGTAGCCGCATCGCCCCACCACGACTTCATGAAGCTGACGAAGAACGCGCGGTAGTTCTTCCAGTAGCTGAGCTGGTTCGGCCGCAGCGGCTGCGAGGCGCGCTTCGCGATGTAGGCCTCGTAATCCTGCTCGGCCTGCGACGGCAAAGTCATGTAGCCCGGCAGCAGGTTCGACATCAGGCCGAGGTCGGTCAGCCCCTGGATGTTCGAGTGCCCGCGCAGCGCGTTCACGCCGCCGCCGGCGATGCCGACGTTGCCGAGCAGCAGTTGCACCATCGCGCCGGTGCGGATGATCTGCGCGCCGACCGAATGGTGCGTCCAGCCGAGCGCGTAGAGGATCGTGCCGGCGCGGCCGGGCACCGCCGTGCTGGCCAGCATCTCGCACACCTTGAGGAACTTGTCCTTCGGCGTACCGCAGATGCGCTCGACCATCTCGGGCGTGTAGCGCGAATAGTGCTGCTTGAGCAGGTTGTAGACGCAGCGCGGATGCGAAAGGGTTGGATCGACCTTCGCGAAGCCATCGTCGCCACGCTCGTAATCCCACGTCGATTTGTCGGGATAGGTGTGCGTGTCGGGGCTGTAGCCCGAGTAGATTCCGTCGTTGAACGCGAAATCGTCACGGACGATGAACGGGAAATCCGTGTAATTCTTGACGTACTCGTGCTGGATCTTGTCGTTCGTCAGCAGGTAGTTGATCACCCCGCCGAGGAATGCGATGTCCGTGCCGGTACGAATCGGCGCGTAGTAATCCGCCACCGATGCCGTGCGCGTGAAGCGCGGATCCACGACCACGAGCCGCGCCTTGCGGTGCGCCTTCGCTTCCGTGACCCATTTGAACCCGCAAGGATGGGCTTCGGCTGCATTGCCGCCCATGACCAGGATGATGTCTGCGTTCTTGATGTCGACCCAATGGTTCGTCATCGCGCCGCGGCCAAACGTCGGGGCAAGACCTGCCACCGTCGGGCCGTGTCAGACACGTGCCTGGTTGTCGAATGCGAGCATCCCCATGCTGCGGATGGTTTTGTGCGTCAGATAGCCGACTTCGTTGCTGCCGGCCGAGGCGGCCAGCATGCCGGTGGTCAGCCACCGGTTGACCTTCTTGCCATCGTCCGAGGTTTCGACGAAATTCGCGTCGCGATCTTCCTTCATCAGCTTCGCGATGCGGTCGAGCGCCGCGTCCCACGAGATCGGTTCCCACTTGTCGGAACCGGGCGCGCGGTATTCGGGCTGCGTGAGCCGGCTCGGGCTGTGGATGAAGTCGATCAGGCTCGCGCCCTTCGGGCACAGCGTGCCGCGATTGACCGGGTGGTCGGGATCGCCTTCGATGTGGATGATGCTCGATTTGGCGTTCTTGGCGCCGTCTCCGAGCGAGTACATGAGAATGCCGCAACCGACCGAGCAATACGGGCAGGTGTTACGGGTTTCGACGCTGCGCGCCAGCTTGTATTGGCGAACTTCCGCGAGAGCGTCGTCGGGCGAGAATCCCAGCAGGGCGAGACTCGATCCGGCGAGCGTAGACGCGGTCACCTTCAAGAACTGGCGCCGGGACATGTGGAGCATGGTGGTCTCGGCGAGGAGGTATTGAGGAACGTAATTCGTATGACGACGGAATTGCACGACGATTTTACGCCGTCCACTCCACGGTCGCATGTCGAAAAAATCAACATTACGCCATTTTGTTTATAGGAAATGGCGTTGCCGATGGAAAGTCGGATCGACACGAATTCATGGCCCCGGACATCGGCCTGCATGCGCACCGCCGCCTTCAAACCCTTGTCGACAAAGGATTTCAGCGAATTTCACCCCCTTCGCTGTATTTTTAAATACATAACGCCCCACGCCGATTTAACGATTCTCCACATCGTTTGACATTCAATTCGCGACGAATGCGATTGATTTCAGTCGGTCTCGTTGTATATATAAAAACATAACGAGCCATTAAGGCGGCCAAAAACAAACAGGCCGGCGACAATGCGCCGGCCTGCCGATTCGAAACGCCCCACAGCCTCACTGCGCGTCGCGCGGCTCCGCAATCTGGAACAGGCAATCGCCGCGCTGGGTTTGCGCGGGCACGCGGCGACACACCACCTCGCCGTTCGCCTCGAACACATGCACGACCGGCTCGCGCAGCGGCGTATCGGGGAAATGGATGCGCGCGGCGGGCTGCCCTTCGCGCACCACATCGCCAAGCTCGACGAGCGGCTCGTAGACACCCTGCTCGTAGGCGAACACGAAATGACTCGGGCCGCTCGTGCTCATAAAGCGCGTGACGGCGGGCGGGCCGTCCGGCACCAGCGGGCCGTGCACCGCGCCGATGAAGCCGAGGAAGTTGAGCAAGCCCTGCCAGCCCTGGCGCAGCAGCGTGGCATCGGTCATGCCGGCGCCGCCCAGTTCGGTCAGGATCGAGATCGCGCCCTGACGGCGCGCGGCGGCCGATGCATAGGTGGGGTTCGGCGCGGTGAGGTACGCGCGCGGCATGCCGAACGCGCTCAACACCGCCTTCACGTGCCGCGCCTCGTCGGCGTCGCGCGGTTCGAGCGCGATCAGGTTGCCGCCGTGATACAGCAGCGAGCTGCCGCCCGAATGCAGATCGACGAGGTAATCGGCACGCGCCAGCAACACGTGCTCGATATAGTCGGCAATGATTTGCGTGGGTGTGCCGGCAGGATCGCCGGGGAAGGTGCGGTTCAGGTTGCCGCCGTCGAGCGGCGACGTGCGCAATCCGGCCTCGGCGGCCGGGTAATTGGCCATCGGCAGCACGATGATCTGGCCGCGCACCTGCTCGGCCTCCAACTCGCGAATCAGCCGCGAGGTGAGGATCTGCCCTTCGTATTCGTCGCCGTGATTGCCCGACATCACCAGCACCACCGGCCCCTCGCCGTTGCGAATCGACGCGACCGGCACCGGCAGCCAGCCGTATGCGGAACGGTGCACCGAATGCGGCAGGCGCAGATAGCCCGCGTGCTTGCCATCGGCGTCGAGATCGATTTCACAGCGAATCGGGTTCGGATGTCGGGGGGATACGTCGGTCATGATCGGTAGGATCGGTTGGCATGCGCGAAATCAATCCCGCAGCTTACCGGCATTCGCACGGTTTCGGGGCGCGAGCCGCCGCGCCCTACCGCACCGAGCGCGGGCACGGCGTTTGCGCGCCAAATGGGCGACCGGCTGCCTTGTACCGGCCGCCCGTGTTTCGCCCGTGCTTCGCCTCGATGGCCTATGCTCATGACGCGGCCGGTTTCGCCCCCGATCGAATAAACTTTTCGGGACAGAATGCGTCCGATAGCAAAACAACTTTTCAGGCGCGCTCGCCGCGCCCCGCGCTCAAGCCCATGAAGCCCCTGCTCTCGCAACCACCGCAAAAGCTCGTCAAGACCAACGTGAACTGGGCGCTCGACGCGTTCAAACGCTTCTCGAACGACCACTGCACGACGATGGCCGCGAGCATCGCGTTCTATTCCGCGTTTTCACTGGCGCCGATGCTGGTAATGGTGATCGCCGTGGCCGGCTGGTTCTTCGGCGCGGACGCCGCTCGCGGCGAAGTGTTCAACCAGGTTCACAGCCTGATCGGCAACGAGGCGGCCGCCGGCGTGCAGACCATCGTCGAGAACGCGCATCGGCGCGACAGCAACGGCGGGGTCGCCGCCGCGATTTCGTTCGCCATGCTGGCGATCGGCGCATCGGCCACGTTTTCGTCGCTGAACACGGCGCTCGGCATCGTGTGGCCGACCAGCGAAAAGCGCTGGTCGTCGATGTTCGGGTTGGTGCGGGTGCGCTTGATCTCGTTCGGTCTGGTGCTGGGCGTGGCCTTCCTGCTGATCGTGTCGCTGCTGCTCGACACGGCGATCACGATCGTCGGCAAATGGCTGTGGGGCACGACGCGTTTCGTCGTGATAGGCAACGTGATCCAGTTCACGGTCGGCATCGCGATTCTTGCCTGCGCGTTCGCCGCGCTGTTGAAATTCCTGCCGGACGCACATGTCACGCGGCGCGATGCGCTGACCGGCGGCGTCGTATCGGCCGTGCTGTTTTCGGCGGGCAAGAAGCTGTTCGCGATTTACCTTGCGCATGCGGGTACCGCCAGTGCGTTCGGCGCGGCCGGCTCGCTCGCGGTATTGCTGATGTGGCTGTATTTCTCGGCGGCGGTGCTGCTGCTCGGCGCCGAATTCGCGGCGGCCCGCGGCGACGCCGAACACGCTCGCGCCGAGGCGCGATTGGCGCAATCGAACCCGCCATCTCCCCCGCAACCGCCCATCTCGTCCTGATTCGGTGACGGGTGAATCGCCCCGGATTCGCCCCACTCGAACCTCTCGGGGTTTTCCCTTAATCAATCGACGCATTCGCCGCCGTATCGACGGGATGCGCTCGCGACAAGGCACCGAAACATCGCGCGCAAACGTTTGGCATCGTGCTTTTTCGCCTCGAAACCGCCACCTTACGCCCCGCCGACACTACGATCCCCAATTCTCACAACAATCTCAGCGAGTCAATTCGCCTTTATTCCCGCAATTGCAATAATTTCGCAATTGCTTGATACCAAAGGACTTTTTACCGTTGTGACGTTTTGGAGACACTTTATTTTTTTGGGTTTCTTGCGCGATACGCACTGCGCTATTCTCCATTTCGCAACAAATAACGAATCACTTTGCGTGGAGAAAACTACCTATGAAAAAACTCGCTCTGTCTACCCTCTCGTTGGCACTCCTCGGCGCTGCCGGCGCAGCCCATGCTCAATCGAGCGTGACGCTGTACGGCGTGATCGACACGGCAATCCTGTATTCGCACGGCAATAACGGTACGGGCAACAACGGCTGGCAGATGAACAGCGGCAACATTCAGGGCAGCCGCTGGGGCCTGAAGGGCGCGGAAGATCTGGGCGGTGGCCTGAAGGCAGTGTTCCAGTTGGAAAACGGCTTTAACTCCAACAACGGCACGCTGGGCCAAGGCGGCAAGATGTTCGGCCGTCAGGCATTCGTCGGCCTGCAAAGCGACCAGTTCGGCACCGTGACGCTGGGCCGCCAATACGACCCGCTGGTCGACATGGTCCAGGCCGTGACGGCAGACAACTACTTCGGCAGCGTGTTCGCAACGCCGGGCGACGTCGACAACAACGACAACAGCCTGCGCGTGAACAACGCCATCAAGTACACGTCGCCGGTGTACGCCGGCCTGCAATTCGAAGGCTTCTACGCCCTGGGCGGCGTGGCAGGCTCGAACGGTTCGGGTCAAACGTGGTCGGCAGCCGTGGCCTACAACAATGGCCCGATCGGCATCGCCGGCGGCTACTACCAGGCTTCGAACCTGTACGGCACGGCACGTGGCGCAAACTGGGGCGGTTCGTCGGACGCGATCTTCGACGGCCCGATCAACAGCGGCTACACGAACGCGAAGTCGATCGGTATCGGCCAGGTTGCAGGCCAATACGCATTCGGCCCGTTCACGGTCGGCCTCGGCTACTCCAACGCACAATACAAGCGTGACAGCTTCTCGTCGTTCGCATCGACCGAGAAGTTCAACACGGGCCGCGCATTCGCCACGTACCAGGCAACGCCGGCTATCCTGCTGGGCCTCGGCTACTCGTACACGAAGGCAAGCGGCGACACGGAAGCCAAGTACCACCAAGCCTCGCTGGGCGCGGACTACTCGCTGTCGAAGCGCACCGACATCTACCTGGTCGGCGCGTACCAACACGCAAGCGGCACGCAACGTCTGGCCAACGGCACGACGCAAACGGCACAAGCTTCGATCGGTTCGTACGGCCTGGCCGGCACGAGCTCGCAAGAGATCGTCGCCCTGGGTCTGCGCCACAAGTTCTAAGCCATACCCGCTTCACGGCAATACGGCGGCGCCTTCGGGTGCCGTGCGTTGCCGGAGCGATCAAACCAGCCCGAGGCTTCGCCGACGGCTGGTTTTTTTTCGCCCGCGCGTTTTGCGCCGCTGCGCTCGCTCGTCCACTGCCTTCGCTCGCGCCGCGCGCGCATAAAAAAATCCCCGCGCGCTTGCCGCACGCGGGGATCTTTTTGGGCTGCGTCGATGGCACCGTGTAGCTGGGCCTCTCGGCAATTCCCCGTCCTGCTCGACGCTTCGCTTACGCTGCGGCGTCCTTCAGCTTCTTCAGCGCACGTGCCTTGACGCGCACGCTTGCCGGCTTGGCCGGGAACCAGCGCTCTTCACCCGTGAACGGGTCCTTGCCGAAGCGCTTCTTCTTCGCTGCGACTGCCGTTGCCGAGATCTTCAGCAGGCCCGGCAGCGTGAATTCGCCCAGACCCTTCTTGTGGATCGAGCCGAGAATCACGTTTTCGAGCTGGGCCAGCACGGCCTTGACCGTCTTCAGCTCGACTTCAGCCTTTTCGGCGAGGTGCGTAGCCAGCGAAGCCTTGGTGAAGCTGTCCTTGATCGGCGTCGGAGCGGCAGGCGCCTTCGCGACTGCCTTCTTCGCCACTACTTTCTTAGCCGGCGCGGCTGCCTTCTTTGCCGTCACTTTCTTCGCCGGTGCGGCAGCCTTGGTAGCCACCTTTTTTGCGGAAGTCGCCATTTTTCTCCTACCTGGTGTGGTCGTTGGATACGAAGCACGCAATGTGCATGCTCCAAGGCCGGATTCTACAAGCGGCGTGACGCTTCGTGCAGCACTTTTATGCGTAATTCACGGGTTTTCGGCAGGTTTTGTTGTCTTGTGCCGGCGCGATGCCCTGCCACGCGCGCTGGATGCGCCAAAACGCAAGCCGGGCGCGTCGAATTATGTTCGATATTTGCATCCCTATACTGAGGACGTTTTCCGCCCGGACATTCGCATGCGCAACCTCAAAACCGTGAGAGGTCTGGACGGCCTGCGCGCCGTCGCCGTCATTCTGGTTTTCCTGTCTCACAAGGCCCACGTCGACGCGATCGATGTCGGGCAGCTCGGCGTGTGGCTGTTTTTCCTGATCAGCGGCTACCTGATCATCGGCGAGCTGCACCGCGCGCGGCTCGCCGTCGAACACGGCACCTCCACCCGCCGCTACGCGTTGAGCCTGTTCCTCGCCAAGCGCGCATTGCGCATCTACCCCGTCTATTACCTGCTGCTCGCCGCGCTCGCGATCGCGCACGCCACGGTGTACCAGCGCGGCGTCGATCTCGGCCTCGCGTGGCATGCGGTGTTTCTGTCGAACTTCTGGATCGGCGTCGTCAAACAGGGCTGGCCGGGCAGCACCTCGCATTTCTGGAGCCTGGCCGTCGAGCAGCAGTTCTATCTGGCCGCGCCGGTCGTGCTGCTGACGACGCGCGCCTCGCGCCATCTGGCGTGTTGCGCGGTGGCCGTCGCGCTGGGTGCGGCCGGCCATCTGCTGCTGTACGACGCGAACGCGTCGCAGGTGCTGATCTATGCGTTCTCGCCTTGGAATTTCTCGTTGATCGCGCTGGGCGGCCTCGGCGGGATCGCCGCGAACCGGGCCGGCGGCCTGGCCGGCCTGCGCATCATGCGTGCGCCGCTCGCGCATTGGCTGCCGTGGCTCGCGACGGCCGCCGTGGCGCTGCTCGTCACGCTGCCGGTATGGGCGCCGCCGCTGTCGGGCATCGACGACGGGCTCGCCGACGTCGGCCTCGGCGCCGCACTCGGCGCACTGCTGCTGTGCGTGGTGGCGCTGCCCGATCATCCGATGGTCGGCGGGCTCGAATGGACGCCGCTCGCCTACCTCGGCACGATCAGCTACGGCTTCTACCTGTTCCACAACCTGATTCCGTCGCACTTCGGCGTGTGGCCGGCGCTCGACGCGCGGCTGGATTTTCCGCCGGCGGTGAACGACGCATTGCCGGTCGTGCTGCAGTTCGCCGTGGCGGTGGGCCTCGCGCATCTGTCGTGGCGGTATTTCGAGCGGCGGCTGCTCGGCTATCGCGAGCCGGTCAAGCGCGGGCTGCAGCGCGCGTTTCCGGCGACGGCCGTGCGCGGTCAATGATGCGGTGTGCGAAGCGACTGGCGAGGGCGGTGTCGTAGCGCCATGCCGGGCGCATTGCAGGCGCACCGGCCTGCTCGCACCGCCTGCATGCCGTACCACCACGCATCGTCGCTGCCGACATCGCAGGCCCTGTCGGCAAGCCGCGTCCTTCACGCCACCGCGATCGGCGGCTTGCGCCCACTGCCCGGCAATGCCTTCCCGAACAGCACCCACAAAAAAGCCCCGGCGCGAAGCCGGGGCGAATGCAACAACCACACCACATGGACGTGAAGAAACAGTAAGTGCGGCCCGTCAGGCGGCCTGGGCCAGCACGGCCAGACAGGTGCGCAGGTAGGCCTCGAATTCGCGGCTGACTTCCGGATGCTGGAGCGCCAGCTCGACGGTCGCCTTCAGGTAACCGATCTTGCTGCCGCAATCGAAACGCGTACCGAAGTAGCGATACGCCAGCACCTGCTCGTCGGCCAGCAGCGACTGCACCGCATCGGTCAGTTGCAGCTCGCCGCCCGCGCCCGGCTTGATCCGGCGCAGATGATCGAAGATGCTCGGCATGAACACATAGCGGCCGACCACGCCGAGGTTCGACGGCGCGTCTTCCGGCGCCGGCTTCTCGACGATGCCCGACAGCTTGATCACGTCTTCTTCCCACTCGCGGCCCTCGACGATCCCGTACGAACGGGTGTCCTCGCGCGCGACGGTTTCGACGCCGATCACCGAGCTGTGATAGTGGTTGAACACGTCGACGAGCTGCTTGAGCACGGGCTGTTCGCCGTGCAGCAAATCGTCGGCGAGGATCACGGCGAACGGCTCGCCGTGCACCAGCTTCTCGGCGCACAGCACGGCATGGCCGAGGCCGAGCGCCTCGGGCTGGCGCACGTAATAGCAATCGACGTTGCTCGGCTTGATGCCGCGCACGAGTTCGAGCAGCTTGTCCTTGCCGCGCGCTTCGAGTTCGGCCTCGATCTCATACGATTTGTCGAAGTGATCCTCGATCGCGCGCTTGCTGCGCCCGGTCACGAAAATCATTTCGGTAATACCGGCATTAATCGCCTCCTCCACCGCATATTGAATCAGCGGTTTATCGACGACCGGCAACATTTCCTTAGGACTGGCCTTGGTCGCCGGTAAAAAGCGCGTGCCGAGTCCGGCAACGGGAAACACGGCCTTTTTGACTTTGAGCATGGTGATGAAATCCCGGATAAATTGCGGGCCGCGACGGCGGCGCGGCCCGTTGATACGGCGTGTGCGTCGGCGCGCCGGGATGCGCCACCAGAGCGGCCCCGGCGAACCTCGGCGATCAGTCGAACTCCTCGACGAGCGCGTCGCCCTCGAGTCCGAAACGGCTGATCGGTTCGTTCTTCAGTGCATCGCGATAGGCCGACAACACGACCATCACGAGTAATACGGCGCCGCTGGCGATCCAATTCATATCCATGATGCATTCCTCGTCTGATTCGACCCGAAGCCAAACTATCAAAAAAAAATCGAGAAATAATTGGGCCGATTTCGCAACCCGGAATAGCACGCCTGTCGAAACGTCTTGTTGCAATTTCGTGGGTGTTTTTTTATTTCAATGTTCGATTTCTCACGCCTTAGGATGAACGCGCGCCCGCTGCGAGCCTTCGCTCGCGGCGGGCTTCCGATCCACTCTCAGGCCGAGGAATCCGACGCATGAACGCTCTCAGCGCGCCGACGCTCGCGCGCCCCGCCGCCCCCGACAACAAGGACGCCCTGATCGACGCGCTGCGCGGCTTCGCGGCGTTGCTCGTGGCCTATTTCCATTGCCGGCAGGTTGTATGGATCGGCATGCAGGCCTTCCATCACGGCCATCCCAAGCTGCACGATCCGGGCACGCTGCTCGCCTATCTGACGTTTCCGTTCGCGTGGGGCTCGGCCGGCGTGCCGGTGTTCTTCGTGATCAGCGGCTACTGCATCCATCGCAACATCGCGCTCAAGCAGGCCGCGTCGCCCGACTACCGGCTCGATACGCCGAACTTCTGGGCGCGGCGCTTCGCCCGCATCTATCCCGTGCTGCTGGCCGCGCTGCTGATCACGCTGGCGCTCGACCTGATCAGCCTGCAGTTCGCGCCGGTCAGTCACAAGATCCGCGAGATCGGCTGGACGGCGTTCGCGGTCAACCTGCTGTCGCTGCAGGGCATTGCCGGGCAAACCTACGGCTCGAACGGCGCGCTCTGGACGCTGTCGCTCGAGGTGCAGTTCTATGCGGTGTATCCGCTGTGGTTCGCGCTGCGCAAGCGGATCGGCATCGCGCCGCTGGTGGTGGCGGTGGCGCTCGTCAATCTGGCGTCGGCCTGGCTGTTCGAGCGTCACGACGTGCAGATCTTCACGTCGTATTGGCTGTCATGGACGCTCGGCGCGCTGATCGCCGACCTGCGCGCGCGCCGCACGGCCGGCACCGCGCCCTCGCGCCTCTGGTATCTGGCGGGCGCGGCCGGCATCGCGCTGGGCTGCGTGGTGTTCCATTTCGGGCAATACGGCGCGTTCCAGCTCTGGTCGATCGGCTTTGCCTGCTACCTGCATGCGGCGATCGCGCGGCCCGCGCCGGCCAATCTCGCCGTGCGCGGCTTCGCGTGGCTCGGCGATTTCAGCTATTCGCTCTATCTCGTGCATTTGCCGCTGTTCGTCTGCCTCGGCTCGGTGCTGTTCCGTTCGCAGTTGCAGACCTCGATCTGGCCGTCGTTCGCGTTCATGGCGGCCGCGATTCCGGTGGCGTGGGTGGTCTACCAGGTCGTGGAACGGCCCGCCATGCGCTGGGCGGCCAGCTTCAAGCCGTCGGCCAAGCCGGCGCGCACGGCGGCGCCGGCAGCGACGGTCTGAACCGCGTGAGTTGAGCGGGCATGCAGCGGCCGGGCGGAAACGTCCGGCCGCTTTTTGCGTGGATCGTGGATGGGCCTGCACGTAAAAAAGCGCGTTGCGCGGCTCCTGCATGCCGCGCAACGCGCTTTCGATTCGCGTCCTGCCTTCTGCCCCGTGTCAGCGCTTCTTGCACGCCACCTCGACCAGAATCCGCTCGACCGCCTCCACATAACCGCTCGTGCCGAAGCGGCGCACGGCCGTTTCGAAGCCGTTCGCCACGAGCCGCTCGCGGCGCTCGTGGTCGTAGCGCAGCGCGCCGAGCGCCTCCGACAGCGACACCGCGTCGCCCGGCTCGCAGAGCAGGCCGTTCACGCCGTCGTCGACGATCTCGACCACGCCGCCCGCCCGCGCCGCCACCACCGGCCGCCGCGCCAGCATCCCCTCGACGATCACGCGCCCGAACGGCTCCGGCGTGATCGAGGTGTGCGCCACCACGTCGACGGCCTTCATCCAGGCCGCGATGTCGCGCTGGAAGCCGGCGAACGTGACGCGATCGCCGAGCCCGCGCTGCGCGACGAGATCCTGCAGCTCGGCCGCGTATTCGTCCTCGCCGAACAGCGGTGCGCCGACCAGCACCACGTGCAGATCCGGGTCGCGCACGGCCGCGTCGAGCAGCAGGTGCTGGCCCTTCCAGCGCGCGAGGCGGCTGAACGAGCCGACGATCCACGCCGTTTCGGGCAGGCCGAGCCGTGCCCGCAGGGCGGCTTGCGGCGTGGCTTCGAGCGCCACGAACGGCGCGGCGTCGATGCCGTTGAACACCACGTCGACCGCTTCCTCCTCGCCGCCCGTCAGCGCCAGATACGCCTGCGCCGACGCGTTCGAATTGGCGATCACGCGCGTCACGCCGAGCCGCGCGCAATGGCGGATCGCGAACAGTTGCTTCGAACCGAAATGCTCGTGGCTGACGATGTCGCGCAGATGCCAGACCACCGGCTTGCGCGCGATCCGCCCGGCCAGCGCGCCCACCACCATCGCCCGCTGCGTGTTGGCGTAGATCACGTCGACGTCGCGCGCGCGACGCACCACCTCGCGCACCAGCGACAGCAGCCCGCCCACCGCGCGCAGCGATGCGCCGCCCTTCTTTTTCACGCGATCCATGCCGCGCGACTTCATCACGCTGACATCGACGCCGGCCTCGTCGAGCGCATCGCGAAACGGGCCTTCGTCGAACAGCAGCACGCTCGCGGTGCCGCGCCAGTGCGTCACGAATTCGAACAGCGACAACTCCGCGCCGCCGAGCACGCCGCTCTGGTCGAGCACCAGCGCGCGCACCTGGCTGGCCGCCACCGTGCCGGCCTCGCGTGCACCGGCGCGGGCGCGCGCCTGCGCGTTCGGCAGCAGGCTCTCGATCTGCTCGACCAGCCGGCGGCGGAAATGCGAGGTCGCGAAACGCTCGGCGTTCGCGCGGCAGGCCTCGGGCCGGAAGCGCGCGGGATCGGCCTCGAATGCGTCCACCGCGGCCACGATTGCCGGCACCTTCTGCTCGTCGAAGAAGATCCCGGTGGGCGCGGGATCGGACGCGGCGTCGCGCACCGTTTCCAGCGCGCCGCCCTTGCCGAACGCGATCACCGGCGTGCCGCAGGCCTGCGCCTCGACCACCGAGATGCCGAAATCCTCTTCCGCCGCGAACACGAACGCCTTGGCGCGGCGCATGTGATCCTGCAGCACCGAGAACGGCTGGTAGCCGAGAATCTCCACGTTCGGGCCGGCCTTGGCGCGCACCTTGCTCATTTCCGGGCCATCGCCGATCACCACCAGCCGCCGCCCCGGCATGCGCGCGAAGGCCTCCACGATCAGGTCGATCTTCTTGTACGGCACCATGCGCGAGGCCGTTACGTAGAAGTCCTCTTTTTCGGTCGACAGCGAAAAGCCGTCCACGTCCACCGGCGGAAACACCACCGCCGCGTCGCGCTGATAGACCTTGCGGATGCGCCGCGCAATGAACGCCGAATTGGCGATGAAGCCGTCCACCGAATTCGAGGTACGGATATCCCAGTTGCGGATGTAGTGCAGGATCAGCCGCGCCATCATCGACTTCATGCCGCGCGTGAGCTGCGATTGTTCGAGGTACTGATGTTGCAGATCCCACGCATAGCGGATCGGCGAATGCACGTAGCTGACGTGGATCTGGTCCGGCCCGGTCAGCACGCCCTTGGCCACCGCGTGGCTGCTGGAGATCACCAGGTCGTAGGCAGAGACATCGAGCTGCTCGATCGCCAGCGGCATCAACGGCAGATAGCTGCGGTACTTGGTGCGCGCGAACGGCAGCTTCTGGATGAACGAGGTCGTGACCGGCCGGCCGTGCAGGAAGCTGCGATCGTCGAGGAAATCGACCAGGCTGAACAGGTCGGCGTCGGGAAAGCACGCGATGATCTGCTCGAGCACACGCTCGGCGCCCGCATAAGTGACCAGCCAATCGTGGATGATCGCCACCCGCAGCGGGCGGCCGGCGGGCCTGCCGAGCGGGCGCGCCGCGCTGGCCGGCTGGATCTGGCGCGCGAGCGGCGCCGCCGTGCGTTCTACGAGTTCGCCTTTCATACGCTTTTCCCCGGAATGAGCCGCCCGATCACGCCGCGCACGAGTGCGCGCAGGCCGGGCGTCGTCAGAAGTGACCACGCGATGTTGAGCGCGGCAACGAGTGCGCAGAGCGCGATGGCTTCGAGCAGCGTCGGGCCCGTCCAGGCCAGCGCGAGGCTCGCGAACAGGAACGCCAGGTGGGCGAGCATGTCGAGTACGATGCCGCGCTGGCGCACCGAGGCCAGCACCAGCAGCACGCCGTAATCCACCAGCGCGCGCGCCACCACCACCACGGCCGCGCCGATCAGCCCGAACTGCGTGACGCCGAACCACAACGCGCCGACGAAGAACGGCAACTGGATCACGCCGGCCAGGCCCGCACGGGCCGGATTGAGTTGCGACTGGATCAGGATCCGCATCACGCTGGCCTGCCCGACCAGCCAGATGCCGATCACGAGAATTCGCCCGACCGGCGCCGACTGCATCGCCAGATCGTGGCCGACCCACAATTCGAGGAACGGCTGCAGCGCGAAGATCGCGGCGATCATGATCGGCGTGAACACGCCGTTCAGGAATTCGAGCGACTGGCGCACCAGATGATCGGCATGATCGCGATCGACGGCCGACAGGCGCGGAAACAGCGTGCGCACCACCGCGTTCGGCAGCATGTTCAGGCGCGTGACGAGGTTCTGCGGCACCGTGTAATACGTGACGTAGCGCGCGCCCAGATGCGCGCCGAGCAGCACGCGGTCGAGCGAATCGGACACCATGCTCGCGGTGCTGGCAATCAGCATCCAGCCGCCGAACGTGAACAGCTCCTTGGCGGTTTGCCAGCGCGGCGGCGCGACGCGCCGGATGTTCAGCACGCGCAGGCTGGCGCGGAACAGCAGCAACGCCGCGATCAGCCGCGCCAGCACGGCGGCGGCCAGCACGGCCGGCAGGCTCGGCGCGATCAGCCAGGCCGCGAACAGCGGCAGCAACTGGAACAGGAACGTGCCGAACGTCTGGTTTGCGTTGTAGATGCCGAAGCGTTCCGCACCGTTGATCGCGCCCGAGAACACCCACGACACGTTGGCGATCGGAATCGCGCAGGCCAGCCACGGCAGCGCGTGATACACCTCGTGCTGCAACTGCCCCGATACCTTGGTGAAATACGCCGTGTAGATGAACGCGCCGAAGTAGATCAGCAGCCCGCCCACGATGCCGGTGATCAGGTTCAGCCAGGTCGCGCTCCAGAACACGCGCTCGCACTGCGCCGGGTCGCCGCTGGCGATCGCCTTCGAGATCTGGTTCTGCGCGGCCATGCTCATGCCGAGATCGAGGATTCCGAAATAACCGATCAGCGTCCACACGAGGCTCACCACGCCGTAGCGATCGACGCCCAGCGCGTGAATATAGGCCGGCACCGTCACCAGTGAAACGAACGTCGGCAGGATCAGCCCGACGAAGTTCACCGCGACGTTCTTCAACATCCGTTTATCCATGCTTGCGTTTCGAGCGGATACGACGATCCGCTCTCCTCATTGATTCACGTCGATTCATCATCGCGGCGTCCAGCGGTACATCATCACCTTGCCGCGTGCGTCTTCCTCCACGAAGATCAGGTACTCGCCGTTATCGCGGCGATGCGCGCTGATCCCGAACGGCACGTCCACCCAGCCCGACGCTCGGCCCACTTCCGGCCCCGGCTTGATCACGCCGACCTCCTTGCCATTCTCCTTGTCGTACACGTGCACGATGCCGACCGGCTCCACGCCGAACAGGTAGCGCCCCTCCACGGTCAGGCCGATCAGGTTCAGGATCGGCTTCGCGTCGGGCGCCCACGGCAACGCCACCTGGTAGCGTTGCACCGGCTTGTCGCTCGACCATTTGTCGTAGCGCACCAGCACGCGGCCCACTTCCTTGTTGATGCCCGGCTTCGGCTGCGCGTCGGCCGTGTAGCCCGTCACGTAGAGCGTGTCGGTGGCCGGCTCGTAGATCGCGCGGCGCAGCTCGGTAAACGGCGCGGGCGTCGGGTAATTGGTCAGCTTGTCGTACGAATAGATCGGGTTGCCGGCCTTGTCGAGGCCGCCATAGCGGAAGCGGTGGATGCCGCGCGTCTCGCTGGCGCGCCAGATGTCGCCGTTGGTGTCGACCCACCAGCCCCAGCCGCCCGCGCGTGCCTTGGTGTCGGTGTTGATCGCGAATTCGTCGGCGTCGAAGCTGCCGTTGCCGTTCTTGTCGCGCCAGATCCAGTCGCCGCCCGAGGGCCGGTTCGGCACCTTGTCCACCGGCCGCGCGCGCCCGGCGATGAAGCCCGACGGAATCGCCGTTTCGCCATCGCGCTTGGCGTCGAAGCGGTAGATCTTCAGGTGATCGGCGTACATGTCCGTCAGATACAGGAACGTGTGGCCATCGAGCTGACGCGCGGTCGGCAGGCCAGGCCATTGATCGGTGTTGAACACCGGGTCCTGCGGATACTTGAAGCGATTGGACAGGAATCCGACATATTTCCATTCGTGCCCGGCCGGCTTCGAGAAATCGAGCTCGAAGCGCTTGTTGCCGGTGTAGACGCTGTTCGGCCGCGCCGGGTCGATGAATGCGCCGTCGACGAACAGCAGGCCGTCCACCTGCCAGCGCAGCTTGTCGTCGGCGCCATAGCTGGCGAGCGTCGCGCCGAGGCCCGCGCCGAGCGTGCCCTGCTTCGGGCCGATGCCGTTCATCGCCACATAGATATTGCCGGCGCGATCGGCGCCCACGCCCGTCAGGCCGTTGAAGCGCAGCGGGCCGGGCCGCCCCGCCACGCCCGAGAAGATGCCGCCGCGCTCGCCGAGCGTACCGCTCATCGCGTAGCTGCCGCCCTGCGCCGGCTTCGAGAAGATCAGGACCTGCTGGCGCGGGCCGTTGTCGGCGATCAGCACGCGGCCCTTTGCATCGACCGCCACGTCGACCGCGTCGCTGCCGGACGGCAGCGCGGGCGCATCATCGATCGCACGGCCGTCGGGGCGCACGTGCGCGAGCTTGGCCGGGCCGCCGAGCGTATCGGTCAGGAGCCACAGCGTGCCGTCGTTATCGAGCGCGATGCGGCCCGGTTGGTGCGCGCTGAACGTCGACAGCTTGTCCATCGATTCGGCGTCGTACACGTCGACGCTGTCGTGTTGCGGATCGGTCGCGTAAAGCCGCTTGGCCGAGGCCGCGAGGCCGGCCACTTCGGCGCGCGTATCGACCGGCGTGTCGTTGACCTTCAGGAAGCTCGCGGCCATCTTCGCGCGCGCATCGCCGGCCGCCGCGGCACGAAACGGCGCGGGCTGGCGCATGTCGCCGATCGCGCGGCGCGAGATGCCCCACCACTGACGGCCCTTGTCGGGCCACACGCCCGGGCTGACCAGCCGGCCCTTTTCATTGCCGACGCCGATCGCCACGTAGGCGTAGCGGTCGTTGACCGCGATCGCGCTGCCGCCCGCATTGCCCCAGCCGTGCGTGCCGCCGGCGAAGCCGAGCATTTTGCCGTCCTGATAAACGCTGGCCTCGGCGCCGCTCTCGTCCCAGGGGGCATTCGTATACACCTTGCCCTGCGGGGTGACTGCGATCGCGCGGATGTCGATCTGCGTCCAGCTACCGTCGCCATAGCCATGGGTATTGCCGATCCACGACGTGGTGGCGTCGAGCACGGCTTCGGCCGAGGTGCGGCCGGGCAGACACACGGCGGGAACGATGACGGCAAGGGCGATCAGGAGCGAACGTCGCAATGCAACTCTCCGGAGTGGACGGATGGACGGACGGCCCATATCCGGCCGAGCGGTTCGCGGCAATGCACCACGATACGGCGCAACGTCGGACCGGCCCGGGCGGCAGGGTGCGACGCAGGTTACAAGCGAAAATAATCACAAGAAATTCCGAATTCTTTTCCGCGGCGCATCGTTACATGTGGTTTCGAATTCGCATGAAAAACCCGCAGGCTTTCAGCAAATTCGAGGCATGTCGCATTTAATCGGCCGTAACTTGTACCGATAACAGCCACGGGATAGCTCCCTTAAAAGCCGTGCACGCCATCACCGCTCCGCTTGGCAGCCGGTTTTATATCGCCATTTTTTATCGATTTCTTTTCCCTAGAATCCCACACGGATCATTCCCGGATTTACAGATTGCATTCGCCCGCCCTTGGGACCTACGCAATTTGACTTTCAGATTCGTCCAATTGACCCGGAGTAGTCGCCCAGACATGATGCGCGACGCGCCATAACCCTGACAGGCCACGATGTCGCTCGACACACCCGCTTCACCGCCCCGCCATACAAGCCGCATCGTTCAGCTCGATGGCTTGCGCGCGATCGCCGTGATGGCCGTGTTCCTGCAACACGCGGTCAAGGCGCCGCTCTGGATGGGCGTCGATCTGTTTTTCGTGTTGAGCGGCCTGCTGATCACCGGCATCCTGCTCGACCGCAAGGAGCGCGGCCTGCCGCTGTTCCGCCATTTCTACGTGCGTCGCGCGCGCCGCATCCTGCCGTCGTACGTCCTGCTGTTGATTGTCTCCACGCTGCTGTTCGGCGCGGGCTGGCTCGCGCACTGGCCTTGGTATGCGTTCTTCTCGACCAATATCGGGCTGTCGATCGGCGGCATCGGCCATGAAAGCCTGAACGTGCTGTGGTCGCTCGCGGTGGAGGAGCAGTTCTATATTTTCTGGCCGTTCGTGGTGCTGTTCTGCCCCGAGCGCGTGCTGGCCTGGGTCGCGGCCGCGCTGGTGATTGCGGCGCCGCTGCTGCGTGCCGTAGCCACGCCGTGGTTCGATTCGTTCTGGCCGATCTACTACCTGACGCCGTTCCGCATGGATCTGCTCGCCGCGGGTGCGCTGCTGGCCGTCGTGCTGCGCCGCGACCGACGCGCGCTGGAGCCGTACACCGGCCTCGCCGTGGCGGCCGCCTGCGTCGCGCTCGCGTTGCTCGCGTGGCTGCATCTGTCGAACCCGCGGTTCCGCGCCGCCAATACGCCGCTGTCGAACGCCGCGCTCTACAGCATCTCGCTGGTGCTCTGCACCTCGATCGTGGTGATCGCGCTGCGCGGCCGCGGCATCGTGCAGCGCGTGCTGACGAACCCGGTGCTCGTCTATATCGGCACCATCAGCTACACGATTTATCTCGTTCACCTGAGCGTTTTGTATGCGCTCTGGCCATGGCATCTCGGCCGTTACCCGACCGCCGCGCTCGCGTTGGCCGTCACGCTCGCCTACGCGACGCTCACCTGGTTCGGTTTCGAACGCCGGCTCACGCGTGGCCCAGCGCCATCCGTGCCGGCAGTGCCCCAGCCCTCCACTCGCTCCCTCAGGAATCCGTTATGAGTTCAGCACGCAAGAAGGCGATCATCACCGGCATCACCGGACAAGACGGCGCCTATCTGACGAAACTCCTGCTCGACGCCGGCTACGAGGTCACCGGCACCTACCGGCGCACGAGTTCCGTCAATTTCTGGCGCATCGCCGAACTTGGCGTGGCCGATCACCCGAATCTGTCGCTGGTCGAGCACGACCTCACGGACCTCGGATCGAGCCTGCGCCTGATCGAACGCGTCCAGCCCGACGAGCTCTATAATCTCGCCGCGCAAAGCTTCGTCGGCGTCTCGTTCGACCAACCGGCGACCACGGCCAGCGTGACCGGGATCGGCGCACTGAACCTGCTGGAAGCGCTGCGCGTGGTGAGCCCGCGCACGCGCTTCTATCAGGCCTCGACGTCGGAAATGTTCGGCAAGGTGCAGGCGATTCCGCAAATCGAGTCGACGCCGTTCTATCCGCGCAGCCCGTACGGTGTCGCCAAACTCTACGCGCACTGGATGACGGTAAATTACCGGGAGTCGTACGGCCTGTTCGCGTCGAGCGGCATTCTGTTCAATCACGAATCGCCGCTGCGCGGCCGCGAATTCGTCACACGGAAGATCACCGACACCGTCGCCAAGATCAAGCTCGGCAAGGCCACGCGGCTCGAACTCGGCAATCTCGATGCCAAGCGCGATTGGGGCTTCGCATTGGAATACGTCGACGGCATGCGCCGCATGCTGCAAGCCGACGAACCCGACACCTTCGTGCTCGCCACCAACCGCACCGAAACAGTGCGCGACTTTGCACGCATGGCGTTTGCCGCGGCCGGCTTCCAGATCGAATGGTCCGGCAAGGACGAGCACGAACGGGGCATCGACATGGCAACCGGCAACGTGCTCGTTGCGATCAACCCGCGCTTCTATCGGCCCGCCGAAGTGGAGCTGCTGATCGGATGCGCGGACAAGGCAAAGGAAAAACTCGGTTGGCAGCCGCACACAAGCCTGGAACAACTGTGCACTATGATGGTTGAAGCGGATCTCACGCGGAATCTTCATCATGAAACCTTCTGATCTGCCGCACGCTCGCCGCGCGCTCGTTACAGGCCTCACTGGATTCACCGGCCGCTACGTCGCGCAAAGCCTCGAAGCCGCCGGCTACGAGGTGTGGGGCACCGTCGCCCCCGGCACCGCGGCGCGACGGCGCGCGCAGATCGGACATCGCAGGGTCGTCGAAGCCGACCTGCTGGACCTCGCCTCGCTTCGCTCGGCGGTTGAGCAATCAAGGCCGGACGCCGTCATCCATCTGGCCGCGTGCGCACACGTCGCCAACAACGATCCGCGCGATCTCTACCTCGTCAATGTGGTCGGCACGCGCAATCTGCTGACGGCACTGGTCGACGCCGGCGCGGCACCGCGTTGCGTGCTGCTTGCGAGCAGCGCCAATGTCTACGGCAACGCCGATGTCGAATCACTGGACGAAAGCGTGCCGCCTCAGCCCGCAAACGATTACGCGGTCAGCAAGCTCGCCATGGAACACGCGGTTCGTCAGTGGTATGACAAGCTGCCGATCGTGATTGCGCGACCCTTCAACTACACCGGCGTCGGCCAGCTCGACACCTATCTGCTGCCAAAACTCGTGACGCATTACGCGAATCGCGAGCCGCGCATCTCGCTCGGCAACCTCGACGTGAGCCGGGATTTCTCGGACGTTCGCGATGTGGCCGCGGCCTATGTGCGCTTGATCGAGGCGGCACCGGCCGGCCAGACGTTCAACGTCTGCTCGGAACACGCCTATTCGCTGAAGGAAGTCATCGCGATGCTGTCGAGCATGGTCGGCTACGTGATCGACGTGACGATCGATCCACGCTTCGTTCGTGGCAACGAAGTGAAAAAGCTGGTGGGTTCGCGTGAAAAGTTGCGCACCTGCCTGGGCGAGTTGCCCGTGACGGCGCTCGACGAGACCTTGCGCTGGATGGTCGATGCGCTCAGGCCTCGCCCGTCGCCGAGCGATATGGCCTCCCAGGCGGGCGGAGGCTTCCAGCAACGCATGGCGGCCGGCTGAATCGCAACCGCCGACGTTCCCGCGTGAAGCATATGCAAAAAGGCCGGCAAACGCCGGCCCTTTGCATTCCAACCTGCCGACTTACTGCCCCAACCCGCGCGCCAGATCGTTACGCAGGTCATCCACCCCTTCCAGCCCCACCGCAACCCGCAGCAGCCCTTCGCTGATGCCCGCCGTGGCCCGCGCTTCCGGCGTGATGCGCGAATGCGTCGTGGTGGCCGGGTGCGTGATGGTGGTACGCGTGTCGCCGAGGTTGGCCGTGATCGATACGATCTTGGTGTTGTCGATCACGCGCCAGGCGTTCGCGCGCTGCACCTCGGGCGACTCGCCCTTCAGTTCGAACGACACCACCGCCCCGCCCGACTTCTGCTGGCGCTTGGCGATCGCGTACTGCGGATGCGATTCGAGGCCCGGATAGAACACGCGATTGACGGCCGGATGCTGTTCGAGCCAGCGGGCGATTTCGAGCGCGCTGGCCGACTGGCGGTCGACCCGCAGCGACAGCGTTTCCATGCCCTTGAGCAGCACCCACGCGTTGAACGCCGACAACGTCGGGCCGGCGCTGCGCACGAACGGGAACACCTTGCCCGTGATGAATTCCTTCGAACCGACCAGCGCGCCGCCGAGCACGCGGCCCTGGCCGTCGAGGAACTTGGTGGCCGAGTGCATCACCACGTCCGCGCCGAGCTTGAGCGGCTGTTGCAACGCCGGGCTGCAGAAACAGTTGTCGACCACGAACAGCGCCTTGACCGACTTCGCGATCGCGGCGATCGCCTCGATGTCGGCGATTTCGGTCAGCGGGTTCGACGGCGTTTCGAGGAAGAACATCTTCGTTTCGGGCCGCACGGCCTCGCGCCACGCGTTCAGATCGGTCGGATCGACGAACGTGGTGGTGATGCCGAACTTGCTGAAGATCTGCGAGAACATGCCGAGCGTCGAGCCGAACAGGCTGCGCGAGCTGACCAGGTGATCGCCCGCCTGCAGCGCCGACATCACGACCGACATGATGGCCGCCATGCCCGAGGCCGTTGCGATGCACGCCTCGCCACCTTCCAGCGCCGCGAGGCGGTCCTGGAACATCGTGACGGTCGGGTTCGTGAAGCGCGAATACGTGTAGTTGTCCTCCGAATTCGCGAAGCGCGTCGCGGCGTCCTGCGCGCTCGTGAAGCAGAAGCTGGAGGTCAGGAACAGCGCTTCGGAATGTTCGTTGTATTCGCTGCGCAAGGTGCCCGCGCGGACGGCGAGCGTATCGAGGCTAAAGGAGTCGTCCATGGTTCGGTCATCCGGTTTCATGTGCGTCGCGCCGCAGGCGCGCCGCTTTTGGCGAAAAGCCAACGAAAAAGCCCGCGACGCGTCGGCATCGGCGGGCTTCAGATAGGCGGTCAACAGCGTTCGACTCGGGCCGGCATAACACACCCGGCCTCCGCTTTAGCTGTTTCGGGGCATCGCCCCACGTCCGCAAGCTGATATCAAATCGACGCAGGGCACATCGTAACACGCGAATTCCAACGATGCGCCCCGGGCCTCATTCGACCGACAGTTGCAGGTTCATCTGCGAACGCGCCACGTCGCCGTTCTGGTCGCGGTCCAGCTGCGAAGCCGGTGCGAGACGCGCGCGTTCGAGCGAGTCGAGATATTCCGGCGTGACGTGGCCCGTGATGTAGTTGCCGTCGAAGCACGACGCCTCGAAGCTGGTGATCTCGGGGTTGATGTCGCGCACCGCGCGGCGCAGGTCATCCACATCCTGATAGATCAGGTAATCGGCGCCGATCATCTTCGCCACTTCTTCGTCGGTGCGGCCATGGGCGACCAGCTCGTTGCGGGTCGGCATGTCGATGCCGTACACGTTCGGGAATTTCACGGGCGGTGCGGCCGACGCGAAGATCACCGATTTCGCGCCCGAATCGCGCGCCATCTGCACGATCTCGTGCGAGGTGGTGCCGCGCACGATCGAATCGTCGACGATCAGCACGTGCTTGTCCTTGAATTCGATGCTCATCGCATTGAGCTTCTGGCGCACCGACTTCTTGCGTACGGCCTGGCCCGGCATGATGAAGGTGCGGCCGACGTAGCGGTTCTTGAAGAAGCCTTCGCGGTATTCCACGCCGAGCTTGTTCGCCACCTGCATCGCAGCCGGCCGCGACGAGTCGGGGATCGGCATCACGACGTCGATCGGCACGCCCTTCAGCTCGCGCTTGATCTTCTCGGCGAGGTAGTCGCCCATGCGCAGGCGCACGTTGTAGACCGGCACGCCGTCGAGGCAGGAATCCGGGCGGGCCAGGTAGACCCACTCGAACATGCACGGGTTCAGGCTCGGATTTTCCGCGCACTGCTGGCTGTGGAAGCTGCCGTCGTTGCTGATGAAGATCGCCTCGCCCGGCGCAACGTCACGCACGAGTTCGAAGCCGATGCCTTCGACCGCCACCGATTCCGACGCCACGATCCACTCGACGCCCTGCTCGGTTTCGAGCTTGCCGATACACAGCGGGCGGATGCCGAACGGGTCGCGGAACGCCACCATGCCGTGGCCGGCGATCTGGGACACGATCGCGTACGAGCCTTGCGCGCGGCGGTGCACGCCCGACACGGCCTTGAACACGGCGGCCGGATCGAGTTCGAGGCCGGTGGTCGCCAGTTGCAGCTCGTGCGCGAACACGTTCAGCAGCACTTCGCTGTCCGAATTCGTATTGATGTGACGGCGATCGATGCGGAACATCTCGTCCTTAAGCTGTCCCATGTTCGTCAGGTTGCCGTTGTGCGCAAGCACGATGCCGAACGGCGCGTTGACGTAGAACGGCTGGGCCTCGGCTTCGCTCGACGCCGAACCGGCCGTCGGATAACGCACCTGGCCGATGCCGCTGGCACCCGGCAGGCTGCGCATGTTGCGCGTGCGAAACACGTCGCGCACCATGCCATTGGCCTTGTACATATGGAAGTTGCTGCCGTCCGCGGTCACGATGCCGGCTGCGTCCTGACCGCGATGCTGCAGCAGCAGCAGGCTGTCATAGATGAGCTGATTGACCGGGGAATGAGAGATAACGCCTACGATGCCGCACATGGCATGGTCCTTCAAGGATACAAAAACGGTTTCGGCTGCTGCGTACTCAAATATGGATATACGCAGCCAGCCCGTCGGGCAAGTATGGCTTCAGCTCATGCACGCCTTGCACGGCGAGGGGACGCAACAGCGCGTTGCGCCAGAAATCCTGTTTCGGCAGATCGGTCAGCCCCGCTGCCGCCACCAACGCCAACACCAGCAGCACGCCGCGCATCAGCCCGAACAGCAGCCCGAGCGAGCGGTCCACGCCGCCGAGGCCGGTGGCCTGCGCCAGCCGCGAGAGCAGCGCATTCGCCACGCCCGCCACCAGCACCACGCCGATCACCAGCCCGCCGAACGCGATGACCCACTGGGTCAGCGCGCCGCCCGGCCAGTTGGACGGGATGAACGGCAGCACCACGCCGACGTAGCGGCACGCGATGATGAACGCCGCGATCCAGCCAATCAGCCCGAACACCTCGGACACGAAGCCGCGCCACGCACCGCGCAATGCCGACAGCAGAATCACCGCCATCACGGCGTAATCGAATACTGTGAACATCGCCGCCTTACTGAGTCAGGCCCGCATCGCGCACCTTCGCGATGGCGGCCGATGCCGCCGCGCGATCGGCGAACGGGCCTGCACGCAGCAGTGTAGCGACGCTGCCGTCGGCCTGCTTGCGACGTTCGACATATGCGGGTACCCCCGCCGATTTCAACTTGGCAGCCCAGCCGCGGGCCGTGGCCTCATTCGTAAACGAACCCAGTTGCACCGCGAATCGCGCGCCGGCCGGCGAGGACGGCGAGGCGCCGTTGGCTGCCGCGGCCTGCTCGGAATCGGGTTGGGACTGGGGCTCGACGGGCGGCTTGGCCTGCGCGACCGGCGGCTTCACCGCGGGCGCCGGCTTGGCGGCGGCCTGCTGCTGCGGTTTTGCGGCCGGTGCGGCGGGCGGCGCGGCCTTCGAGCCCGCGCTCGCCACGTCGGGCGCCTGCGCCGTCTGGGTGTCGTCGGTTGCACCGGGCGGCGCGTCGTGCGCGACGCCGGCCTGCGTGTCGACGGGATCGTCGTCGCGGGCCGGGGCCGCTTTCGCCGGCTTGTTCGGGATATCGATCGCGATGTCGCTGGTGACCGGCTTCGGATGCGCATCGAGCATCATCGGCAGCACGATCACGGCGGCGACCACCAGCGCGATCGCACCGACGAGACGCCGGCGCGCGCGTTGTTTCTCGGGGAGGGTCGGATCGAGCAGCAACGCGTCCGATTCAGGACGCTCCGCGCGACGCGTGCGCCGCTCCGGGCGTTCTCCGCGAGCGGCCCGTGAGGAGCCGGACCTTGACCCGCGCCGGGGCGGCGCGTCGTCGTCTTTCTTTTTGCCGAACGAGAAGATTCCCATGTATGGCTGATCCGAACTGCCCGTCAGTGTTGCTGCGATTTACGGTAGGCGATCACACCCGCTACCGTATAAAAACTACCAAAGACCACGATTCTATCATTCTCCGAGGCCCGTTTCAGGGCATCTCGAAAAGCGTCCGCGGGCGTTGCGTAATGCGTGACGCTGCTGTCGGGCCCTTCCTCGACACCGGCTTCGCGCAACGCAGCCTCGAGCGACGCGGCCGAGGCCGCGCGCGGCAACGGCAGATCGGTCACGCACCAGTGATCGATTTCGCCCTTCAACTGCTTGAGCACGCCCGCGATGTCCTTGTCGCGCATCGCGCCGAACACCGCGTAAGTGTACGGAAAGAAACCCATATTGCCGAGGTTTTGCGCGAGAACGGCCGATGCGTGCGGATTATGCGCAACATCGAGCACGATCGCGGGCTTGCCCGGCAACACCTGGAAGCGTCCGGCCAGCTCGACGGTCGCCAGACCGAGACGGATGTCCTGCGCCGACACCGGCAGGCGCGAGCGCAGCGATTCAAGCACGGCCAGCGCGGCCGAGGCGTTGATCAGCTGGTTCGCGCCGCGCAGCGCCGGATAGGCGAGCGCCGGATAGCGCTTGTCGCGGCCCAGATAGCTCCACTGCTGGCGCTCGTTGCCGGCCTGCGCTTCATAACGGAAATCGCGCCCGACCAGCCACAGATCGGCGCCGATCGCGGTGGCATGATCGATCAGCGTCTGGGGGGGCGACGGATCGCCGCAGATCGCCGGCGTATCGGCGCGGAAGATGCCGGCCTTCTCGAAGGCAATCTTCTCGCGCGTATCGCCGAGGTATTCGGTGTGATCGATGTCGATGCTGGTGACGACCGCGCAATCGGCGTCGAGGATGTTCATCGCGTCGAGCCGCCCGCCCAGCCCCACTTCGAGGATCACCGCGTCGAGCCCGCTTTCGGCGAACAGGCGCAGGATCACCAGCGTCGTGAATTCGAAGTACGTGAGCGTGACCGGCTGCGCCAGGCTCAAGCGCGCCGCCTCGACGGCCTCGAAATGCGGCAGCAGCACGTCGTCGGCCACGTTCTCGCCGCCGATTCGCGCGCGCTCGTTGAAGGCGATCAGATGGGGCGACGTATGGCAGCCGACGCGATAGCCCGCCTTGAGCAGGATCGTTTCGAGAAACGCGCAGGTCGAACCCTTGCCGTTGGTGCCGCCGACCGTGATCACCGGGCACGAAAACGACAGCCCGAGGGCGTCCTTGACCTGGCTGATACGGTCGAGGCCCATGTCGATGCCGACCGGATGCGCGGATTCGAGATGCGAAAGCCACGCGTCGAGAGTAGGAAATGTGCTCATCTGTGCGACTGCGAACCGGAAAAGAAGCGGGAAAAATGCGAATCGGCGAATCACGCCGAAAAACGAAAAACGCGCCGCCCGGCCGGGCCGGACGACGCGTCGGCGGATGCCGCGCGGCGCTTACGCCAGCGCGTCGGCCGGCTGGCGCTGCAGCAGCGCCAGCAATTGCGCGATTTCATCGCGCATCTTGCGGCGGTCGACGATCATGTCGATCGCGCCCGACTTCAGCAGGAATTCCGCGCGCTGGAAGCCTTCCGGCAACTTCTCGCGCACCGTCTGCTCGATCACGCGCGGGCCGGCGAAGCCGATCAGCGCCTTCGGCTCGGCGATCACCACGTCGCCGAGGAACGCAAAGCTGGCCGACACGCCGCCCATGGTCGGATCGGTCAGCACCGAGATGAACGGCAGCTTGGCTTCGGCCAGCTTGGTCAGCATCGCGGTGGTCTTGGCCATCTGCATCAGCGACAGCAGGCTTTCCTGCATGCGCGCGCCGCCCGAGGCCGTCACGCAGATGAACGGAACGTGCTGCTCGAGCGCGTTCTGCGCGCCGCGCGCGAAGCGCTCGCCGACCACCGACCCCATCGAGCCGCCCATGAACGAGAACTCGAAACAGGCCGCGACCACCGGCAGCGTGCGGATCGCGCCGCCCATCACCACCATCGCGTCGGTTTCGCCCGTCTCGTCGATCGCTTCCTTCAAACGATCCGGATACTTGCGGCTGTCCTTGAACTTCAGCGTATCGACCGGCAGGACTTCCTGGCCGATTTCATAGCGGCCTTCCGGATCGAGCAGCGCATCGAGGCGCTCGCGCGCGCCGATCCGCATGTGGTGATCGCACTTCGGGCACACATGCAGATTGGCCTCGACGTCGGAGCGGTACAGCACCGCCTCGCAAGACGGGCACTTGACCCACAACCCCTCGGGGATGCCCTTGCGGCTCTTGGGGTCGGTCTGCTTGATCTTCGGCGGCAACAGCTTGTCGAGCCAGCTCATGTGTGGTTTCCCTGTTCAAGACGGGCCGGATCGATCCGGCTCGTATTCGGTGTTTCTGATGATGCGCGTGGCGGCCGGGGCCACCCTGCAACAACCCCGGCGGCCTTTTTACGTGGCCTTGGCCTCGCCGTCCAGCGCGGCACGCAACTCGGCGATGAACGCCTTCAGCGTGCCCACGGCCGCTTCCGGCGTGGCTTCCTCGAGCAGTTGCACGAGGCGGCTGCCGATCACGACGGCATCGGACACTTCGGCCACCGCGCGCGCCGTGGCGGCGTCGCGAATGCCGAAGCCGACGCCGACCGGAACCGGTACGCGCGACTTGATGGCCGGGATTTTACCTGCAATGTCGGAAACATCCAGATTTCCGGCGCCGGTCACCCCTTTCAGCGACACGTAATACACGTAGCCGCTCGCGATCCGCCCGACTTGCGCCATGCGTTCCTCGGTAGAAGTGGGCGCCAGCAGGAAAATGGGGTCGATGCCGGAAGCGCGCATCGTGGCGGCGAACTGCTCCGCCTCCTCGGGCGGATAGTCGACCACCAGCACGCCGTCCACGCCGGCCGCGCCGGCAGCTTCGGCGAAGGCTTGCGCACCCATGCGCTCGATCGGATTGGCATAGCCCATCAGCACGACCGGGGTGGCGTCGTCGCGCTCGCGAAAGCGCTTGACGTCGTCGAGCACGTGCTTGAGCGTGACGCCGCGCGCGAGCGCGCGTTCCGACGAGCGCTGGATCACGGGGCCATCGGCCATCGGGTCCGAGAACGGCACGCCGAGCTCGATCACGTCGGCGCCGCCTTCAGCCAGCGCATGCATGAATTCGACGGTTTTCGCCGGGTCCGGGTCGCCGGCCGTCAGAAACGGAATCAGGCCCTTACGGCCCTGGGCGGCGAGTGCTGCGAATGTTTTCTGGATACGGGACATGGTGTCACTTTCCTGGATTCGGTCGCGATCGGCGGGCGTCAGTCGTCGACTGGCGCAGCCGCCGGCGCGGCGAGCGCGCTCACGCGTTCGCGCGCGATCGCGCAATAGCTTTCATTGATCTCGTAGCCGACGAAGCGGCGTCCGTGTCGCGCGCATGCCACGGCCGTCGTGCCGCTGCCCATGAACGGGTCGAGCACGAGGCCGCCCGGCGGGCAGCTCGACAGCACCATCCGCTCGACCATCTCGAGCGGCTTCTGGGTCGGATGGTCGACGCGCTCCGCGTGCTGCCGGTGCAGGCGCGAAATCGACCAGACGTCCTTCGGGTTGTAGCCCATCTCGAGCCACTTGCTGCCTTCGAACAACTTGCGCGAACGGGCCTTCTTCGTTTCGGCGTCGTAGGGAATGCGGATCGGATCGAGATCGAAGTAATAGCCCTTCGACACCGCGAAAAAACCGATGTTGTCGTGCACCGACGTGTAGCGGCGCGTGGTGCCGCCCATGCTCGGCACGCGCCGATCCCAGATGATCTCGTTGATCATCGTGAGGCGGGTCTTCAAATAGCTGAAGATTTCGGGCGCGTATTGCCACGTGCAGAACACGTAGAGCGAGCCGCTCGGCTTGAGCTTCGGAATCGCCAGGTCGAGCCACTGGCGCGTCCACGCGAGATGCGCGTCGCCCTGCAGCTTGTCCGAGTCGTTGCCGTAGTCCTTGCCGAGCCCGTAGGGCGGATCGGCGACGATCAGGTCGATCGACGCATCCGGCAGGTTCGCCGCATCGGTCAGGAAATCGCGGTGATGAAGGTCGAAGCCGGGCGGCAACGCGCGCGAGGGCGCCGCGGCCGAAGCCGCATCGCTCTCGCTTGCCGCGCCGCCGCCCGGCGCATCGATCAGATCACGCACCGGGCGTCAGAGCACGATGCCGCCGCGCTCGGCGACGGTATGCATGTCCTTGTCGCCTCGGCCCGACAGATTGACGAGGAGGATCTTGTCCTTCGGCAAGGTGGCGGCAAGCTTCGCACCATAGGCGATCGCGTGGCTCGATTCGAGGGCCGGGATGATGCCCTCGATCCGGCAGCAATCGTGGAATGCCTTCAGCGCTTCCTCGTCGGTGATCGGCACGTACTGCGCCCGGCCGCTGTCCTTGAGCCAGGCGTGTTCGGGGCCGACGCCCGGATAGTCGAGGCCCGCCGACACCGAATGCGTCTCGATGATCTGGCCGTCCGCATCCTGCAGCAGATAGGTGCGATTGCCGTGCAGCACGCCGGGGCTGCCGCCCGTCAGCGAGGCCGCGTGACGGCCGCTGTCGAGGCCGTCGCCGGCCGCTTCGACGCCGATCAGTTGCACCGAGGTGTCGTCGATATACGGATAGAAGATGCCCATCGCATTCGAGCCGCCGCCCACGCAGGCGATCACGGCGTCGGGCTGACGGCCCGTCATTTCGGGCATCTGCACCTTGCATTCGTCACCGATCACGCGCTGGAAATCGCGCACCATCATCGGGTACGGGTGCGGGCCGGCCACCGTGCCGATGATGTAGAACGTCGATTCGATGTTCGTGACCCAGTCGCGCATCGCTTCGTTGAGCGCGTCCTTCAGCGTGCGCGAACCCGATTCGACCGGCACCACGGTCGCGCCGAGCAGCTTCATGCGGTAGACGTTGGCGGCCTGGCGGCGCACGTCCTCGGCGCCCATGTAGACCACGCACTCCATGCCGAAGCGCGCGCAGATGGTGGCCGTGGCCACGCCGTGCTGGCCCGCGCCGGTTTCGGCAATCACGCGCTTCTTGCCCATCCGGCGCGCGAGCAGCGCCTGGCCGATCACGTTGTTCACCTTGTGCGCGCCCGTGTGGTTCAGGTCTTCGCGCTTCAGGTAGAGCTGCGCGCCGCCGAGCATTTCGGTCCAGCGTTGCGCGTGGTAGATCGGCGACGGACGGCCGACGAAATGCTTGAGTTCGCGGTTGTATTCGGCGACGAATTCGGGGTCGGCCTGGTAGCGCTCGTAGGCGGCACGCAGCTCGTCGAGGGCGTGAATCAGCGTTTCGGCGACGAACACGCCGCCATACGGGCCGAAATGGCCGCGATCATCAGGAAGGTTGTACATGCTTGTCTCTCTATCGGACGGCGCGGCAGGCGCCGCGCCGGCATTCAGCTCACCGGGCGTCCGCATCGCGCACTGCGCTCACGAACGCCGCCATCCGGGCGTGATCCTTCACGCCCTTCTCGCCCGGTACTTCGATGCCACTGGAGACATCGACCGCGTACGGGCGGATCTGGCGTATTGCGTCACCGACGTTTTGCGCGGCCAAGCCACCACTCAAAACGGCCCGACGCGCGAGCTCTGCGGAAATAAGAGACCAATCGAAGACCTTGCCGCTGCCGCCGTAGTCCGGCACATGGGTGTCGAACAACAAACCGCAGGCTGTCGAATAGTGAAGTGCCGATTCTACCAAATCGGCGCGCTGCGTCGAGATGCCAATGCGCAACGCGCGCATCCACGGCAAACGCGCCGCACCGGCCAGCTCGATGCATTGCGCCGGGGTTTCGTCGCCGTGGAACTGCAGCATGGTGAGCGGCACGGCGTCGAGCACGCGCGCGAGTTCGTCGGCCGTCGCGTTGACGAACAGGCCGACCGCCGACACGAACGGCGGGATGCGCCGCACCAGCTCGGCCGCCTGCTCGATCGTCACCGCGCGCGGGCTTTTCGGGTAGAACACGAAGCCGACCGCATCGGCGCCGAGCGCGACGGCGTGATCGACATCGGCGGGACGGGACAGTCCGCACAGCTTGATGCGGGTGCGGGCCTGGGGAGCGGTGGCAAGCGGCGTGGCGGTCATCGTGGTGCGTCCTGCGAGGGGTACGGCGGATTCGATTGCAACGGTGTTCTGGCGCTCAAAACGGCGCGGGGCATCGATCAGGGGCCGGCGAGCCCATCCGGCGGCGCGTCGAGATCGGCCCAGACGGTGCTCCACGGCACGCTGCCGAGCTGCGCCGGGGGCACGGCGAATTCGTCAGGATAGCCGACATGCGCGAGATACAGGCCATCCGGCATGAAGGTCGGCGCGGCGCGGTCGCGGTTGCGCGCGGCCAGCACCTCCGCCATCCAGTCGGCAGGATAACGGCCGCGCCCTACCGCCACGAGGCAGCCCATCAGGTTGCGCACCATGTGATGCAGGAACGCGTTGGCGCGAAACCGGAAATGGATGAAGCTGCCCGACGGCCGGATATCGATCTGGTACAGATGCTTGACCGGCGTTTTCGACTGGCACTCCGACGAGCGAAACGACGAAAAATCGTTTTCGCCGATCAGGTGCTGCGCCGCTTCGCGCATCGCGTCGACGTCGAGCGGCGTGTGAACCCAGCCCGCGCGCGCGTTCAGCATCGGCGAGCGGAACGCATGCACGTAGAGCGCGTAGTAATAGGTGCGCTCGAACGCGGCGAAGCGCGCATGGAACGCGTCCGGCATCGGCTTGGCCCACTGCACGGCCACCGTTGCCGGCAGGAACGCATTGGTGCCGCGCACCCAGGAAAAATCGGCGCGCGAAAGCTCGGTGTCGAAATGAACGACCTGGCCGAGGCCATGCACGCCCGTATCGGTCCGCCCCGCCACCACGGTTTGCAGCGGCACCAGCGCGAATGCCTTCAGCGCCTGTTCAAGCGTGTCCTGCACGGTGTTGCGGTGCGGCTGGGATTGCCAGCCGCAGAACGCGGCACCGTCGTACTGAATGCCCAGTGCGATTCGCATTACGTGGCGTCGGCGAGCTTGGCCAGCAGGGCGCGTGCTTGATCCCGCGTGCCCGGGCGGTTGGCGTCGATCACTTCGCCGAGCAGCGCGCGCGCGCCGTTCAGATCGCCGAGTTCGACGTATTCGGACGCCAGGTCGAGCTTGTTGTGGGCGATGCGATCGAGCACGGCATCACTCGGCGGCGGAATCGACGCACCCGGGCCAGCCGGCAGATCCAGATCGAAGTCGAGGCTCAGCGCGCCGAACTGCGCCGCGCCGAGCGGCGCAAAGCCGGCTGGCGCGTAACTGCCGGGAGCCGATGCCGCGGCATCGTCGTCGAGCGGTAGTTCATCGTCGAGCGGGTCCGGCAGCGAATCCAATCGATGCGGATCGCTACCCGCCTGCCCTGCAGGCTCGGTGGCCGCCGACGATGCGGACAAATCGCGACCGAATGCCGGAAGGGTCGACGCGGATAGACTGTTAGTTGCGTTGCGGGGCGTGAAATCAAAGTCCGCTGCCGGCGTGCCCGTGCGCGGCGGCAGGGGCATGTCGAGGCTGTCGAGCGCGGAAATCGCATCGGCCGGGAATTCGTGCGTGGGCACGCCGGGCGAGGCGCTACTGGTCAATTCGTTCAATTCGGTCAAGGTGGTGAGATCGATGGGCGCCGCCGGCGCTGCCTCGATCGGCGCGGGTGCGGTCCCGTAATCGGGTTGGCCCGGCTGCGGTGCGATCGCGTCGGGCGTGTCGTCATGGGCGGCTGCTTCGGCCGCCGGTACCGCGGGTTCAACCACCGCGGGCGGCGGCAGTGAGTCGGAAACGGCAAGGATGGCGTCCGGGATCGGGGAAACGGGTTCTTCCGCCGGCGCCTCGTGATGCGCCGTTTCGGGCGGTTCGACGTGCGTTGCCACCGGCGTTTCGGCAGGTGCCGACGGCGACGGTACTGCATCCTGTTGATGCGTCACGGTTTCGGCCGCGACCGCTGCGGCAGCAACGGCGCCTGCGGCCGTCGCCGGAGACGATGGCGGCGGCGTATCCGTACCCGTTTGCGGCTCGACTTCCGGCTCGGCACGCTTGCGGCGGCGGAACAGGAAACCGAGAACCAGCGCAGCAGCCGCAACGCCGACGGCGATCGCGGCTGTCCGGTCGAACGGCACGGCAGGTGCTGAAGGCTGAACGGCGGCCGGCTTGGCAGCCGGTGCCGAAGCAGGCTTGGCGACCGGTGCCGACGCAGCCGCTGCGGGCACCGACGCGCCCGACGCCGCATCCGCCGCGCTGCCGGCCGTCGACGGCGCGGCAGCCGGTGCGGGTTTCGCTTCCGGCGCCGTGGCTTCCGGCGCCGGCTTGCCGATGCCGTGCTTCTGCAGATCCATCAGCACACGATTCTTCAGTGCCAGCAGTTGCTGGAGGCTCGACGGCCGAGCCTGCGCGGCCGACGCCTCGGCGTTGCCGCTGGTCGCCGCGCGCGCTCCGCTGCCCGGCGCCAGCAGCGCGGCTTCCGCCTCGCTCGACCCGACCGGCGGCGCGGTCTGGATCGACCCGCTCCAGCTGTGCGGACCGGTCGAACCGGTGGTCGAGCCGCTGTTCGCGGCATTCGCATGCGGAGCGGCAACGGCCGGCGCCGCTTGCGCCGCGGCCGCTGCAACCGACGAGGACGGCGCGACGATCGCCGCCGAAGCACCCGGCGCAGCCGCCGGCGCCGAAGCGCCCGCGGCAACGGCACCGCTCACGGCATTGGCCGGATGCGGCGCCGACCCGCCGATGGGCGCAGCCGGGCTGGCGCCATGCGCGGCCGACGCGCTCGCAACCGGCGCCGCGGCCGGCACGGCGGGCGCCGAAGCACCCGCCACCCGCGCCGGCGCAGCCGCCGTCGCGCCGGAAGCAGGAGCAGTACTCGTGGCCGCCGGTGCACTCGCCGGAGCGGCAACGGCCGCGCCGGTCGCATCGAGCGGCGGCACGGTCAGCGTCGCCCCGAGCCGCAGCCGGCTCGGATCGTTTTTCATGAACGCCCGCGGGTTCGCGGCGAACAGTGCGCGACCGGCCCGGCCCAGCACCACGGGATCGTGCGATTGAGTGACGGCGATGGCGAGATCGTTGAGCGACTGGCCCGGCCGGACCGTGACCGATTGCGGCGCAGCCGCGAGGGCCGGTGCCGCCGCGTCCGATGCCGCGGCCTGCGCGAGCGGCGCGGCGGCCGACAGCAGCGCAACGGCGGCGGCCGCGATCGCACGCATCGCTAACGCGCGGGAAATCAGGGCGGGAAACGAGGCAACGGAAGCCTTACCGGGGGGAAATCGCAGCATCATCGGTACATTCGCCGCGGCAGCGCGCGGCCCTGGTTCACGTTGGAGGGAGGACAGGATTCGGGACGTTCGCGCCGGCGCACCGAGAGAAAGGCCGCACCACGCGACGCCGGATTGCGTCGTAGCCGCGTAGTTTACTTTACCCGCCGCCCGTTTCGTCGGAATTGTCTTGCGCGGCATGACACAAGCAAACTGCAAGCCTTGCTCACCTCCCGCCGCGCGACCCAAAACAAAGCGGCGTTCGCCGCGCCCGGCTTGGCACCGGGCACCACGAACGCCGCCGTCGTCCTTACGGACGCGAGCCGCGCCGGCTTACTTGTCGAGCAGGATGCGCAGCATGCGGCGCAGCGGCTCGGCAGCGCCCCACAGCAGCTGATCGCCAACCGTGAACGCGGACAGGTATTCACCACCCATCGCCAGCTTGCGCAGGCGGCCGACCGGCACCGACAGCGTGCCCGTCACCACGGCCGGCGACAGATCGCGCATCGACGCTTCGCGCTCGTTCGGCACGACCTTCACCCAGTCGTTGGCCGAGGCGAGAATGCCGTGCACTTCGTCGAGCGGCACGTCCTTCTTCAGCTTGATGGTCAGCGCCTGCGAATGGCAGCGCATCGCGCCGATCCGCACGCACAGGCCGTCGACGGGGATCGAACCCGGTTCGCCCATGGCCGGCTTGCCGAGGATCTTGTTGGTTTCCGCGCCGCCCTTCCATTCTTCCTTCGACATCCCGTTGCCGAGATCCTTGTCGATCCAGGGGATCAGCGAACCGGCCAGCGGCACGCCGAACTGGCTGGTGGGCATGGCGTCGCTGTTCATCGTGGCCAGCACGCGGCGGTCGATGTCGAGGATCGCCGACGACGGATCGGCCAGTTGCTCGGCCACGGCGCTGTTCAGCGCGCCCATCTGCGCGAGCAGTTCGCGCATGTTCTGCGCGCCGGCACCCGACGCGGCCTGATACGTCATGGCCGTCATCCAGTCGACCAGGTTTTCGCGGAACAGGCCACCCAGCGCCATCAGCATCAGGCTGACCGTGCAGTTGCCGCCGACGAAATTCCTGGTGCCCTTGACGAGCGCGTCCTTGATCACGTCGAGGTTGACCGGATCGAGAATGATGACGGCGTCGTCCTTCATGCGCAGCGACGAGGCCGCGTCGATCCAGTAGCCGTTCCAGCCGGCCGAGCGCAGCTTCGGGAACACCTCGTTGGTGTAGTCGCCGCCCTGGCACGTGATGATCACGTCGCACTTGCGCAGCTCGTCGATGTTCGTCGCGTCTTTCAGCGTGGTCTCGTTCTTTGCGAAGGCCGGCGCCTTGCCGCCCGTGTTGCTGGTGCTGAAAAACACCGGCTCGATCAGATCGAAATCGCCTTCTTCCTGCATGCGCTGCATCAGCACGCTGCCGACCATGCCGCGCCAACCTACGAGACCTACGTTCATGACTAACCCTTTGCTTGAGAGCTTCCCCGCCTTTTCCGTCCCCCGGCGCAACCGCGCGGGGAAATCAGGCGGGCACGACGGACGACGATCAGCTTTTCGTGATCGTTTTCGTGATGATGATTTTCGTGGAGACGATGGCGCGCGCACCTGCACGGGCTTGAGTGCCGTGGAGGTTCAGGACCGGGGAGATCGAGAGATTCTGCGCCATGCGAAGGAGTCTACACAAACCTGATGGGCCGTACAACGACCCGCCGAAACTATCGTGCCCGATGTTGTTCGCACACCCCGCAACCGGAGCCCGCGCACGAAAAACGTACCGGAACACCTCTGTCGAACGGAGCGTCACCCGCGCGGGTGCCGCCCCGCCCTGGCCTTACAGCGCCGCGATAACCGCGTCGCCCATCTGCGCCGTGCCCACCTGCCGGCAGCCCGGCGTGGCGATGTCGCCCGTGCGGTAACCCTGCTCCAGCACCTTCTGCACCGCGCGCTCGATGCGCTCGGCCTGCTCGCCGCGATTCAGCGAATAGCGCAGCAGCATCGCCGCCGACAGGATGGTGGCCAGCGGATTGGCGACGCCCTTGCCGGCGATGTCCGGCGCCGAACCGTGCGACGGCTCGTACAGGCCCTTGTTGTTCTTGTCGAGCGAGGCCGACGGCAGCATGCCGATCGAACCCGTCAGCATGGCCGCTTCATCGGACAGGATGTCGCCGAACATGTTGCCGGTGACGATCACGTCGAATTGCTTCGGCGCCTTGGCGAGCTGCATGGCCGCGTTGTCCACGTACATGTGCGACAGCTCGACGTCCGCGTATTCCTTCGACACGTCGATCATGATGTCGCGCCAGAACTGCGAGGTTTCGAGCACGTTCGCCTTGTCCACCGACAGCAGCTTCTTCTGGCGCTTCTGCGCGGCCTGGAACGCGACGTGCGCAATGCGGCGCACTTCCGGCTCCGAATAGCGCATCGTGTCGAAGCCTTCGCGCGCACCGGCGAACGGGCCGTCCGGCGCTTCGCGTGTGCCGCGCGGCTGGCCGAAGTAGATATCGCCGTTCAGTTCGCGCACGATCAGGATGTCGAGGCCCGAGATCAGTTCCGGCTTCAGCGGCGAGGCGTCGACGAGCTGCTCGTAGCAGATCGCCGGGCGGAAGTTCGCGAACAGTTCGAGGTGCTTGCGCAGCCCGAGAATCGCCTGCTCAGGACGCAGCGCACGTTCGAGCGAGTCGTATTTCCAGTCGCCCACCGCGCCGAACAGGATCGCGTCCGCTTCCTTGGCCAGCTTCAGCGTGGCGTCCGGCAGCGGATGGCCCGCGGCCTCGTAGCCGGCGCCGCCGACCGGCGCCTGTTCGAGTTCGAACTTTTCGTCGAGGGCGTTCAGCACCTTCACCGCTTCGGTGACGATCTCCGGGCCGATGCCGTCGCCCGGCAGCACTGCAATCTTCATGCGATTTCCTGATATGGGTTGGTTCGAATCGGGAGCGTACGATGCGTGCCGCGCATCACGCGCGGCACAGCATCATCCGATCAGGCGGTTGTTGAGCCAGGGCTGCTTGGCGAGCCGCTCCGCCTCGAACTGGCGGATCTTGTCGGCGTGGCGCAGCGTCAGGCCGATATCGTCGAAGCCGTTCAACAGGCAGTACTTGCGGAACGCCGCGACCTCGAATGGATACTCGCGACCGTCGCCGGAGCGCACCAACTGTGCCTCGAGATCGATCGTCAGCTTGAAGCCGTTGAACGCGTACGTCTCGTTGAACAGGTGATCGACCTGCTGTTCGCTCAGCACGATCGGCAGCACGCCGTTCTTGAAGCAGTTGTTGAAGAAGATATCGGCGAAGCTCGGCGCGATGATCGCACGGAAGCCGTATTGTTCGAGCGCCCACGGGGCATGCTCGCGCGAGCTGCCGCAGCCAAAGTTCTTGCGCGCCAGCAGCACCGAGGCGCCTTGGTAACGCGCCTGGTTCAGCACGAAATCGGGGTTCAGCGGGCGCTTCGAGTTGTCCTGGCCCGGCTCGCCGTGATCGAGGTAACGCCATTCGTCGAACGCGTTCGGGCCGAAGCCGGTGCGCTTGATCGACTTCAGGAACTGCTTCGGGATGATCGCGTCGGTGTCGACGTTTTCACGATCGAGCGGCGCCACGACGCCGGAATGCACTGTGAATTTTTCCATGATCCGTTTCCAGATTGTCAGCTCGCGGCGCGCGAGATCGCGCGGCCTGCGGCATTGATGTCCTCGCCGACGCCCGCCACCGTATTGCAGGCGGCCAGCCCGAGCACGACGCCCGCCAGGGCGAGCGCCGCGACCAGGCGGCTCACGATGATGCTGTTGCGGCGCATGCGTTTATCAGAGCCGGCGAATATCGACGAAATGGCCTTCGATCGCGGCGGCCGCCGCCATCGCCGGGCTGACCAGATGGGTGCGGCCGCCCGCGCCCTGACGCCCTTCGAAATTGCGGTTCGACGTGGACGCGCAACGCTCGCCCGGCTCGAGCCGGTCCGCGTTCATCGCGAGGCACATCGAGCAGCCGGGCTCGCGCCATTCGAAGCCGGCATCCCGGAACACCTTGTCGAGCCCTTCACGCTCGGCCTGCGCCTTCACGAGGCCCGAACCCGGCACCACCATCGCCAGGCGCACGTTCGACGCGACGCGGCGGTTCAGCTTCTTGACCACGTAGGCGGCCGCGCGGATATCTTCGATGCGCGCGTTGGTGCACGAACCGATGAAGATCTTGTCGACCTTGATCGACTCGATCGGCGTGTTCGGTTCGAGCGCCATGTAGGCCAGCGCGCGCTCCATCGCGCCGCGCTTGACCGGGTCCTTCTCGCGCTCGGGGTCCGGCACGCGGCTGTCCACCGCCGTGACCATTTCCGGCGACGTGCCCCAGGTGACCTGCGGCACGATATCGGCTGCCGTCAGCTCGACCACGCGGTCGAATTGCGCGCCGTCGTCCGACTTGAAGGTGCGCCAGTACTGCACGGCCTGATCCCACTCGACGCCGGTGGGCGAGAACGGACGATCCTTCAGGTACTCGATCGTGGTGTCGTCCACCGACACCATGCCGGCGCGCGCGCCCGCCTCGATCGCCATGTTGCAGACCGTCATGCGGCCTTCCATCGACAGCGAGCGGATCATCGAGCCGCCGAATTCCATCGCGTAGCCCGTGCCGCCGGCCGTGCCGATCTTGCCGATGATGGCCAGCACGATGTCCTTCGCCGTGCAGCCGCGCGGCAGTTGGCCGTCGACCTTGATCAGCAGGTTCTTGCTCTTCTTCTGCAGCAAGGTTTGCGTGGCCAGCACGTGCTCGACTTCCGAGGTGCCGATACCATGCGCGAGCGCACCGAACGCACCGTGCGTGGAGGTGTGCGAATCGCCGCAGACGATCGTCATGCCCGGCAGCGTCGCGCCCTGCTCCGGCCCGATGATGTGAACGATGCCCTGGCGCATGTCGTTCATCTTGAACTGGGTGATGCCGAAGCTGTCGCAGTTCGTGTCGAGCGTGTCGACCTGCAGCTTCGAGATCGGATCGGCGATGCCCTGCGTGCGATCGGTGGTCGGAACGTTATGGTCCGACACGGCCAGGTTCGCGCTGATCCGCCACACCGGGCGCTCGGCCATCTTCAGCCCTTCGAACGCCTGCGGGCTGGTCACCTCGTGCAGCAGATGACGATCGATGTAGAGCAAGGTGGTGCCGTCCTCTTCTGCGTGGACGACGTGCGAATTCCACAATTTGTCGTAGAGAGTCTGTGCCATGGTATGCGGGGTTGTAGTGACGACAAGTCCTTCTGGTGCAGACGATTATGCCACCAAGATGACGGCGCGGCACTACCAGGATGAGAAAAAACCCAATAAAAACAGTGAGTTGAGTAGTAGTTTCGATACCTGGATAAGTTTTACCGGGCAATCGGGGCCACCTTGGCGCACGCCGTCGCGATCAGGCGGCGACGTCGTACTGCACCGTCAGTTGCCCTTTCTTCTCCTTGACGCGGGCGATCGTGACCGCCCCCACCGCGGCGGTATCCGCCACGTGCGTGCCGCCGCACGGGCTGGCGTCGAGCGTGCCGTAGGCCAGCATGCGCATGCCGTCGCGCTCGGTCAGCACGCGCGGCAGCGCCGCCGCGATCAGTGCATTGACCGCATCGGCCAGCGCCTGCGCGTCCATCTCGCGGGCGTCGGCGTCGCGCTCCATCACCACGCGCGCCTCTCCGGGCCAATGGTGCCCCTTCACCGCGCGCCAGCCGAACGTGGCGCCCGCGTAGGCGATCAGATGGCCGGCCGAATGCAGCCGCGCATGCAATGCACGCGGCCCGGCATCGACCTCGATCGACACCTCGCCCGCCGGCACCGCGCGATCGGTGAAATGAACGACCGTGTCACCCTCGATGGCCACGTGCAGCACGTTTGCCTCGCCGATGCGGCCGGTGTCGGCGCGCTGGCCGCCGCCCTGCGGATGAAACAGCGTCTCGGCCAGCACGACGCGAAAGCGCGCGGCGCTCCCGCCCGGCTCGGCCGGCGCCTCCGGTTCGCTGGCAAGCACCTGCGTGGTCAAGGTCAGCGCATCGCTGTCGAAATAGCGGCGGATGGTCATCGTTACTCCTGCTGGCGTGGATTCGAGGCTCCGACTATGCGGGCGGCGCGCCCGTCGCTCAAGGGGGGCGCGCCCTTCAATTTTTTACAATCCCTGCCCGCTTCGCTCGGCTAGTGTGAGGCTCATTCCCCCGATTCCGCCCTCGATGGGCCTTTCTTCAGTCAGGATTCACGTCCCATGGAACACGCTTCGACGCCGGACCAGCCGGTCCTCAACTTCAGCAGCGACAACATTGCCGGTGCGTCCCCCGCCGTGCTCGACGCGCTGGTGGCCTGCGCGGCCGGCCACGCCGCCCCGTACGGCAACGACCCGTGGACAACGCGCGTCGAGCAGCGCCTGGCCGAACTGTTCGAGCACGAAGTGGCGGTGTTCATCGTCGGCACCGGCACGGCCGCCAATGCGCTCGCGCTGGCCGCGCTGACGCCGCCCTGGGGCAGCGTGCTGTGCCACCCGGACAGCCACATCAACAACGACGAATGCGGCGCGCCGGCGTTCTATGCCGACGGCGCGAAGCTGATCACGGTGGACGGCCCCGCCGGCAAGCTCGATCCCGATGCGCTGCGCGCGGCCTCCCGCGCAAAGCTCGGCGATGTGCACACCACGCAGCCGTCGGCCGTCAGCATCACGCAGGCCACCGAGATCGGCAGCGTCTACACGCTCGACGAAATCGGCACGATCGGCGAACTCTGCCGCGCCGCCTCGCTGCCGCTGCATATGGACGGCGCGCGCTTCGCCAACGCGCTGGTGTCGCTCGGCGCCTCGCCGGCCGACATGACCTGGCGCGCCGGGGTGGACGTGGTGTCGTTCGGCGCGACCAAGAACGGTGTGCCCGGCTCCGATGCGGTAGTGGTGTTCGATCCGCGCCGCGCCCAGGAGCTGGCGTTCCGCCGCAAGCGCGCCGGGCATTTGAGCTCGAAGATGCGCTTCCTGTCCGCGCCGCTCGACGCCTACCTGACCGACGACCTGTGGCTGCGCAACGCGCGCCACGCGAACGCGATGGCGCAACGGCTCGCGGCCGGGCTGGCGAGCGTGCCGGGCGTGGACATGACGGGCGGCGCCGATGCGAACATCCTGTTCTGCCGCCTGCCGCAGCCGGTGATCGCCGGCCTGCTCGCGGCCGGCGTGCGCTTCTATCACGATCGCTGGGCGCCGGGCGTGGCGCGCTTCGTCACGTCGTTCGCGACGACGACGCAGGAAGTCGATCGCCTGATCGAATTGGCGCGCGGCGTGAAGGGGGCGATGTGAAAAAATCGGCCTGAAGGTTTCGCCTGAAGCGCGGCCCGCGCGCGCCTCAGTAGCGCGACGGCGCGCAGCCGAACGCGCGCCGGAATGCACGGTTGAAGTGGCTCTGGTCGTAGAAACCGACGGCCTGCGCCACTTCCGCGATGGATTGCGTGCCGCGATGCAGCATCATGCACGCACGTTCGAGACGCAGCCGCACGAGCCACGCGTGAGGCGTCATGGACGTGGTCTGCTTGAACAACTTCAGGAACGCGAAGCGATCGATCTCGCAAAGGGCCGCCAGTGCTTCGAGCGTGATCTTCTCGGCCAGATGCGCCTCGCAATAGTCGCGCACGCGCCGCCATTGCGCATCGGCCAGGCCACCGCCCACCTCGCGCAGCACGAAACCGCGCGACTGCACGAATAGCCGTTCGAGCGCGAGCAGCCACGCCGACTGCAGGCCGAGCGGGCCGTCAAGATCCTCGCTGCGCAACGCCGTGTGAATCGTACTGAGCCGTTGCGCCAGAGCCGGATCGGTCAACGTCGCGCCGTGCAGCACCGGCCCGTTCGCGCCGCCTGCCAGCTCGTCCGCGATGTCGGCGAGCCATGCCGGCGGCAACCTGAACGTTTTCAGCGAATATGCGGCGTCGCCCACGCGTGTGCCGTCGTGCACCTCGCCGGGCGGCATCAGGGAAATGCTGCCGGGACCGAGCAGCAGGCTGTTGCCGCCGACCTGCTGGCGCTGCACGCCGTCGGTCACGATACCGACGTGGAAATCCAGGTGGTAATGACGATCGAAGCGGTATTCGCTGAAACGCGCGTCGCCGAGCACGAGTCCGGGGACATCGCGGCTGCGGGTGTATTCGACGCGGTCTTTCATCGGCGGCAGGCAAAAAACGGAGGGGAAGCAAAGCGCGCGCCGCGTTGCGGTGACATGCGGCGACCGAAATCGTGCTCGGCACGCATTGTCGCCGAGGCCATGCCGGCGGCGTGTTGCGATTTATTGCACGCGGTTGAACGACTTGCTCGGGAATTGTGACGGCGTGAGTTGCATCGCCAACGGATCAGTCCCATTGCTCGCCACCCCGGGCTTCGTCACGCATGGCGATTTGAGCAAGGCATCGGCATGCTTGCGCGAGGAGATCATCGACGCGATCGCCAGCGAAGCGAGCCCGAATCCCGCCGTGGCGAGCCCTTCCCCTGCACCCATTGAATGGTATTGATTCGGACGAAATGCCACCGGATCGCAGGTAGTGGACAAGGCTGGCGGCGCCACGAGCCCATTTGCGGCGTCGCGGACATTTTGCTCGGCGATGCCGGCATTCGCCGTCGACGCCGTTGCCAATATGGCGATAACGAGCAACGACGAGCGGATGAGTGAATTCTGCATGAACGGCCCCCAGTTTTTATTTGATAACGACCAACGTTGAATTGGATTAATTCCACCCCAAACGGACACCCGCCTTATTACCATCCTGATCGTAGCCGGCCCGGCGACGCACGCACAAATCACGATGATTCATGTTTTCCGGGCAATGCTGAGCAGCATACAGCCTGTCTTCGGCGCTCATCTCCCACGCATGGGATTGTTTCACCGTCACGCCCAACCCCGATTCAGCCGCCGGTAGCGTAATTTGCTTCCGTGCCGAGGTCAACGGGATCTCCTTCGCCACACACGGCGCATCCGCCACGGCGTTTCCCGCTTGCTGCGACATCGCCAACGCAGCAGGCGACAGCATGACATTGCCCGCCACCCCGGCAGCGCTGCCGCCTACGCCAGTCGCCGGAGCGGGGCGAAACTTCGGGGAATCGCAGGTCACCATCGTATTCGCTCGCGCCACGATACGTCCGTTCGCAGCGTCGTCGAAATTCTTCTCGATCGCGCCGGCCTGCGCGGCAGCCGAGACGATCGCCATCATACCGGCGATCATCGAAAACGACAGGAATTGAGCGTTGCGTTGCATACGGTTACCTTTCATCAGTGAATAACGAAAGTGTAATCCTGCGGTATGCCTCGATTGTCAAGATTTGTGATAGTTCTGTGCCGACGTATTTATTCAGGGTCGTGACAGCAAATACAGAGCTTATTACCGTCGGGATCACGAAAATAAGCGCCGTAATAATTCGGATGATAATGCGCACGCAATCCCGGCGGCCCTTCGCATACCCCGCCCGCCTGAAGCGCCAGGGCATGACATCGGTCCACCGTTTGCCGATCCGGCGCGAGCAACGCAATCATCTGACCATTTCCCGGTGTCGCGACCTGGCCGTCGAACGGCCGGCAAATCAGGAATAGCGGGCGCGGCGCGTCAGCCGGCATCCAGCCGGCCATCGTCGGCGGATCACGGAATTTCAACGGCATGCCGAGGGCGGCCATCAGCGGCGCATAGAACGCATGCGCTTGCTCGACATCGCGTACGCCGACACAGACATGAGACAACATGCGGCACCTCGTCGTGGGAATGACACCAATGATGCCACGGCGTCATGCCCACCACGTTGAACGCCAATCGGCAAACGCCGCGCGAGATTCCACCCCGCCAAAGCAACAGGCCCCGACCGCTTTCGCCGTCGGGGCCTGTTTTGCCGTTCAGTCAGGCGCGGCGCTCACGCACCTCGCTCGACCCTCGGAAATCGCTTAACGCTTGTCGATCGACGTCGCTTCGCGCGACGTTTCGCCGACGAACAGCTGACGCGGACGACCGATCTTCTGTTCCGGATCGGCGATCATTTCGTTCCACTGGCCGATCCAGCCCACCGTACGTGCCATCGCGAAGATGCAGGTGAACATGGCGGTCGGGATGCCCAGCGCGCGTTGAACGATACCCGAGTAGAAGTCGACGTTCGGGTACAGCTTGCGCGACACGAAGTATTCGTCTTCCAGCGCGATCTTCTCGAGCTGCATCGCGAGCTTGAACAACGGGTCGTCGTGCAGGCCCAGTTCGGTCAGCACTTCGTGGCAGGTTTCGCGCATCAGCTTCGCACGCGGGTCGTAGTTCTTGTACACGCGGTGACCGAAGCCCATCAGCTTCACGCCCGAGTTCTTGTCCTTCACTTGCTTGATGAACTCGGGAATGTTGTCCGGCGAACCGATCTGCTCGAGCATGTTCAGCGCGGCTTCGTTCGCACCACCGTGCGCCGGGCCCCACAGACATGCGATACCGGCGGCGATACAGGCGAACGGGTTCGCGCCCGACGAACCGGCCAGACGGACGGTCGAGGTCGATGCGTTCTGCTCGTGGTCGGCGTGCAGGATCAGGATGCGGTCGAGTGCGCGCACCAGCACGTCGTTGACCTTGTACTCTTCGCACGGGTTCGCGAACATCATGTGCATGAAGTTCGCGCTGTACGAGAGTTCGTTCTTCGGGTACACGAACGGCTGGCCGATCGTGTACTTGTACGCCATCGCGACCAGCGTCGGCAGCTTGGCGATCATGCGGATCGCCGACACATCGCGGTGACGCGGATCGTTGATGTCGAGCGAGTCGTGGTAGAACGCGGACAGCGCGCCGACTGCGGCGACCAGGATCGCCATCGGGTGCGCGTCGCGGCGGAAGCCACGGAAGAAGAAGTGCATCTGCTCGTGCACCATCGTGTGCTTCGTGACGGTCTCGACAAACTCTTCCTTCTCCGCGGCGTTCGGCAGTTCGCCCTTCAGCAGCAGAAAGCAGGTTTCGAGGAAATCCGCGTTTTGCGCGAGATTGTCGATCGGGTAACCGCGATACAGCAGCTCGCCCTTGTCCCCGTCAATGTACGTGATGGCCGAATTGCACGCCGCCGTGGACATGAAGCCCGGGTCGTACGTGAACTTGCCGGTCTGGCCGTACAGCTTGCGGATGTCGATTACGTCCGGGCCCAACGTGCCCTTGTAGATCGGCAGTTCGACGCTCGGCGAATTGTCGCTGAACGATAGCGTGGCTTTAACATCAGACGGAGTCATGGCACATCCTCAATCGAAAGTAGAAACGGGATTCGATAACGGGCGCGGCGTTGTTACGCGCTGCGCAGCATCTCCAGCAGCCGGGAAACATCCGGGCCGGCAAGGTCGCCTTCTGGTTCCTTGCGCGCGAGCAACAAGTCCATCAGGTCGTTGTCGGATAGTTCGAGCAGGCGGGTCAACGCGCCCACATCGGTATCGGTGAGGTCATGCTCGTATCGGTTGAGAAAACGATCGAGAATCACATCGTTTTCCAACAGACCCCGCCGCGCACGCCAGCGAAGGCGCGCGCGACGGTGCGGGTCGGACTGGTGCGACGAATCAGTCATGTCGTATCAGGTCAGACCGTGCGGCGAACCATCAATTCCTTGATCTTGCCGATCGCCTTGGTCGGGTTCAGCCCCTTCGGGCAGACGTCGACGCAGTTCATGATCGTATGGCAACGGAACAGACGGTACGGATCTTCCAGGTTGTCGAGGCGCTCGGCAGTGGCTTCGTCACGGCTGTCCGCGATGAAGCGATACGCCTGCAGCAGGCCGGCCGGGCCGACGAACTTGTCCGGATTCCACCAGAAGCTCGGGCACGACGTGGAGCAGCTTGCGCACAGAATGCACTCGTACACGCCGTCGAGCTCTTCGCGCTCTTCCGGCGACTGCAGACGCTCCTTCTCGGGCGGCGGCGTGTCGTTGATCAGGAACGGCTTGATCGAGTGGTACTGGTTGAAGAAGTGCGTCATGTCGACGATCAGGTCGCGCACGACCGGCAGGCCAGGCAGCGGGCGCAGCACGATCTTCTGCGGCAGGTCGTTCAGGTTCGTCAGACACGCCAGACCGTTCTTGCCGTTGATGTTCATCGCGTCCGAACCGCACACGCCTTCGCGGCACGAGCGACGGAACGACAGCGTTTCGTCCAGTTCCTTCAGCTTGACCAGCGCGTCGAGCAGCATGCGTTCATGCGTGATCTCGACTTCGTACGTCTGCATGCGCGGCGCCGCGTCCTTGTCCGGATCGTAACGATAGAGTTCAAAAATGCGTTTTGCCATTTCAAATTCCTTGGAGTCGGCTTAGAACGTACGCGCCTTGGGCGGCACCGATTCGACCGTCAGCGGCTGCATGTGCACCGGCTTGTAGTCGAGGCGATCGCCTTCGCTGAACCACAGCGTATGACGCATCCAGTTGTCGTCGTCGCGATGCGGATAGTCGTCCTGCGCATGCGCGCCGCGGCTTTCCTTGCGTGCCTCGGCCGACACCATCGTGGCGCGTGCCACTTCGACGAGGTTCTCCACTTCGAGCGCTTCGACGCGCGCCGTGTTGAACACCTTCGACTTGTCCTTCAGGTGGATGTGCTTCGCACGCTCCGTGACCTGCTTGATGTCCTGCACGCCTTCGGCCAGCAGCGCCGAGGTGCGGAACACGCCGGCATGCTTCTGCATCGAACCGCGGATCTCGTTGGCGACGCTTTGCGCGTATTCGCCCGAGGTCGAGCTGTCGAGCTTCGCCAGACGCGACAACGCGAAATCGGCGGCATCCTTCGGCAGCGGCTTGTGCTCGCGCTGCTTCTTGACGTGTTCGACGATGTGGTTGCCGGCCGCACGGCCGAACACCACCAGGTCGAGCAGCGAGTTCGTGCCCAGGCGGTTCGCGCCGTGGACCGACACGCACGAGCATTCGCCGACCGCGTAGAAGCCGTTGACCGGATCTTCGTGGCCCTTCGAGGTGCCCACCACCTGACCGTGGATGTTGGTGGGGATGCCGCCCATCTGGTAATGGATGGTGGGCACGACCGGGATCGGTTCCTTGATGCAATCGACGTTCGCAAACTTCAGCGCGATTTCGCGGATCGACGGCAGACGCTTCAGGATCGTCTCGGCGCCGATGTGCGACAGATCAAGCAGCACGTGATCCTTGTTCGGACCCACGCCGCGGCCTTCCTTGATTTCCTGGTCCATCGAGCGCGACACGAAATCGCGCGGCGCCAGATCCTTCAGGGTGGGCGCGTAGCGCTCCATGAAGCGTTCGCCGTCCGAGTTGCGCAGAATGCCGCCCTCGCCGCGCACGCCTTCGGTAATCAGCACGCCGGCACCGGCCACACCCGTCGGGTGGAACTGCCAGAACTCCATGTCCTGCAGCGCGATGCCCGAACGCGCGGCCATGCCGAGGCCGTCGCCGGTGTTGATGAACGCGTTGGTGGAGGCTGCGAAGATCCGGCCCGCGCCGCCCGTGGCGAACAGCGTGGTCTTGCCTTCGAGGATGTAGACGTCGCCCGTTTCCATTTCGAGGGCCGTCACGCCGAGCACGTCGCCGTCAGCGTCGCGGATCAGGTCGAGCGCCATCCATTCGACGAAGAATTGGGTCTTCGCCGCGACGTTCTGCTGATACAGCGTGTGCAGCAGCGCGTGACCGGTACGGTCGGCGGCCGCGCAAGCGCGCTGGACGGGCTTCTCGCCGTAGTTGGCGGTGTGACCGCCGAACGGACGCTGATAGATCGTGCCATCGGCATTGCGGTCGAACGGCATGCCGAAGTGTTCGAGTTCGTAGACGGCGTTCGGGGCCTCACGGCACATGAACTCGATCGCGTCCTGGTCGCCGAGCCAGTCGGAACCCTTGATCGTGTCGTAGAAGTGGTAATGCCAGTTGTCTTCGCTCATGTTGCCGAGCGAAGCGCCGATCCCGCCTTGAGCGGCGACCGTGTGCGAACGCGTCGGGAACACCTTCGACAGCACGCAGACCGACAGGCCCGCACGCGCCAGTTGCAGCGATGCGCGCATCCCGGAGCCGCCCGCGCCGACGATGACCACGTCGAACTTGCGACGCGGCAGGGAAGTATTGATTGCAGCCATTCTTTACACTCTCCAGAGAATCTGCGCAGCGTAGCCTGCGCACGCGAGCAGCCAGACGATCGTCAGCGATTGCAGCAGCAGCCGCACGCCGACAGGCTTCACGTAATCCATCCAGATGTCGCGAATGCCGACCCAGGCGTGATAGAACAGCGCCAGCAGCGTCACGAACGTCGCGAGCTTCATCCATTGCGTCGCGAAGATCGATGCCCAGCCGTCATACGAAAAATCGCGTGCCGTAAAGAACCAGGCGAGCAGGATCACGGTATAGACCGCCATGATCACGCCGGTGATCCGTTGCGCGAGCCAATCGCGCAGGCCGTAGTGAGCGCCGACGACGAGGCGCTTCGAGCCGATTCGGTTGTTGCCTGACATTTTCTTAGAATGCTCCGAACAGTTTGAGCGCGACGATGGCGGTCAGGGCCAGCGAGACGACGAACACGATGATGGCCGTGCGCTTGCCGCTTTCCTTCGTGACGGCGTCGTGGTTGACGTCCATCAACAGGTGGCGAATGCCGGCGCAGAAATGATGGAGGAACGCCCAGGACAGCACGAGGACGATCAGCTTGACGAGGATATTCGAGAGGAAGGCCTTGAAAACATCGAAGCTGAGCTCAGATGTCAGACTCTTGTCGAAGAGGAACAGCAGGAAAGGAAGAGCTAGGAACAGCAATGCGCCGCTGACTCGATGGAAGATCGACAATTGCCCCGCGATCGGCAGGCGATAGTTGCGGGTGATGTCTCCGATGCCGATATTCCGGTATTCCGGCCTCGGTTTTCTTACTGCTTCAGTCATGCTAGACCCCTACGATGTAGTCACACTAATCCGCGATTTTAGCGCCTTTTTATGTCGCGCTGCAGCGAAAACCTGCTCAGGATACTTGCTCTGCAGCGAACAAAAGGCGGCCCAAAACGTGCTTCGCATGTGGGCGCGAGCCGTTTCTCACTTGCCTCTCGGCCGTTTCGACGACGGCCTCGATCAACCCGATCAACTCAGATCGTTCTGATAGTAATACCCGGTTGTGACATACCAACCTCGCCGTACCTCGACCGGGCGGTCTCCATAGGTATAGGACACGCGCTCGACCGACAGCAAAGGAAATCCGCCGGACACGCCCAGCAATTCGGCCACCGCCGGCTCCGCCGCCACCGCGCGCACCTTTTCGGTCGCGCGAATCATGCGGGTGCCGAACTCCGACTCGAACATCGCGTAGAGCGGCCCTTTATACTCGCTCAACCGTTCGAACGTCAGCCCTCGAAAGGTCGCACCGGACAACCAGATTTCGTCGAGCACCGTCGCCACGCCGTCGAACTCCAGCAGGCGGCGCACCTGGATCACCGGATCGGCCGGCTTCAGGTCCAGTTGGCGTGCGATCTCAGCGGGAGCGCGGGTGCGACGGCATTCCAGCAGGCGGCTCACGTGCGGATGTTCGACGCCGTCCTCGGCCAACAGCCGCAGGAAACGGAACTGCGCGCGCTCCTCGCTGTGCGTGGCCACGAACGTGCCCTTGCCCTGCCGGCGCACCAGCAGGTTGTCGGCCGCCAGTTCGTCGATAGCCTTGCGCACCGTGCCCTGACTCACCTTATAGCGAGCCGCCAGTTCGACCTCGCTGGGAATGATCTCGCCCGGCTTCCATTCGCCCGATTCCAGCCCCTGCGTGATCAATGCCTTGATCTGCTGGTATAACGGGCTGAACGTGGCCGATGGCACCGGTGACGACGCAGGCGCTGGCTCGCCGCCAGCCGTGGCCGGGCCGGGAGCGTTCGGGTTCGCCGCATTCGCCTGGTTGGATGTCATGGCGCGCATTTCAACACAAAGCCGAGTTTTTCGTCCACTCATTTCCCGCAATACATCTGTCTTATATAAGACATATGTTACCGTTTGACTTTGACCCACCTCCCTCCTACACTCCGGGGCGAGCCGGGGATCGCGGTTCGAAAGCGTTCGGGCCTTGTCCCAGGCCGGTTTCCGGCCACGGCGCGACGGCATCGCGAATCCTCCGCCCTGCTTCAACGCATTGCTACGCGTAACGCGCATAGAATGGCGTTCTGTTAGTTTCCTACGCTCATCGTCTCGGAGATTTCTCATGGCTAAGCCCGCAAAGCGCGTTGCCGTTACCGGCGCCGCAGGTCAAATCGCATACTCGCTACTGTTCCGCATCGCGAACGGCGACCTGCTCGGCAAGGATCAACCGGTCATCCTGCAACTGCTCGACCTCCCGCAAGCACAAGGCGCCGTCAAGGGCGTCGTGATGGAACTCGACGACTGCGCGTTCCCGCTGCTGTCGGGCGTCGTCATCACCGACGATCCCAAGGTTGCGTTCAAGGATGCCGACGTCGCGCTGCTGGTCGGTGCCCGTCCGCGTTCGAAGGGCATGGAGCGCAAGGACCTGCTGTCGGCCAACGCCGAGATCTTCACGGTCCAGGGCGCCGCGCTGAACGAAGTCGCCAGCCGCGACGTCAAGGTGCTGGTGGTCGGCAACCCGGCCAACACGAACGCCTACATCGCCATGAAGTCGGCGCCGGATCTGCCGAAGAAGAACTTCACGGCCATGCTGCGCCTGGATCACAACCGCGCGCTGTCGCAACTGGCCGCCAAGGCAGGCAAACCGGTCGCATCGATCGAAAAGCTGGCCGTGTGGGGCAACCACTCGCCGACGATGTATCCGGATTTCCGTTTCGCATCGGCCGAAGGCGAATCGCTGCTGAAGCTGATCAACGACGACGTTTGGAACCGCGACACGTTCATCCCGACGGTCGGCAAGCGCGGCGCGGCGATCATCGAAGCGCGCGGCCTGTCGTCGGCTGCGTCGGCCGCCAACGCAGCGATCGACCACGTCCGTGACTGGGTCCTCGGCACGAACGGCAAATGGGTCACGATGGGTATCCCGTCGGACGGCACGTACGGCATCCCCGAAGACATCATCTACGGCGTGCCGGTGACCTGCGAAAACGGCGAATACAAGCGCGTCGAAGGCCTCGAAATCGACGCGTTCTCGCGCGAGAAGATGGACGGCACGCTAGCCGAGCTGCTCGAAGAGCGCGACGGCGTCGCCCATCTGCTGAAGTAAGGCAGCCCGGCGCGCGCGGCCCCGCCCCTGGCGGCCCGCGCGCCACACCGGCCGGCGCCCTCCCCCGTGGGGTGCGCCGGCCGGCCGGTTTACCGCGATCCGCAACCGATCCGCACACGCTTTGCCCGCCAAGCAGAGCCTGTCCGAATCCGGTGCCTTTCCGATCCTCACGATCCGACGCGTAACGACGATGCCCGCACTGTCCCCCGCCGAAGTGCTGTACGAGGGCGCTTCGCCCCCCGCGATCCTGCCCTGCTGCGATCATTACGCGGGCAGCGAAAAGCTGATGCGCAAGTCGTTCGCGCTGCAGGCCGAACTGGGCCCCGTGTTCGACATCACGCTCGACTGCGAAGACGGCGCCGCGGTGGGCCGCGAAGCCGAGCACGCCGAGCTGGTCGCCGCAATGCTCGGCGACCCGGCCAACCGCCACGGTCGCGCCGGCGTCCGAATCCACGATTTCAGCCACCCGCACTGGCGCGACGATGTCCGCATCGTGCTGCGCGCCGCCCGCGCGCCGGCTTACATCACACTGCCCAAAGTCACCCACGCGGCCGATGTCGCCGAGGCCTGCGCCTTCATCGAAGGCACGCGCCGCGAGCTCGGCATCGCGCAGCCGATCCCGGCCGACGTCCTGATCGAAACCCACGGCGCGCTCGAACAGGTGGCCCGGATCGCCGCCCTGCCGAGCGTCTCCACGCTGAGCTTCGGGCTGATGGATTTCGTGTCCGCGCACCACGGCGCGATTCCCGACAGCGCGATGCGCGCGCCCGGCCAGTTCGACCATCCGCTCGTGCGACGCGCCAAGCTCGAAATCGCCGCCGCCGCCCACGCGCACGGCAAGACGCCTTCGCACAACGTCACCACCGAAATCCGCGACATGTCGGTAGTGGCCGACAACGCGCGCCGCGCCCGCGACGAATTCGGCTACACGCGCCAGTGGAGCATCCATCCCGCGCAGATCCCCGAGATCGTGGCCGCGTTCGCGCCGCGCGACGAGGCCATCGCGCTCGCCGCCGAGATCCTGCTGGCCGCAGCCGCTGCCGACTGGGGGCCGACGCGTCACCGCGACACGCTGCACGACCGCGCCAGCTACCGTTTTTACTGGTCGGTGCTGCGCCGCGCCCATGCGACGGGCCGCGCGCTGCCGGCCGAGATCGCGCGCTGGCTGCCGGCGCCGGCCGGGACGCAGGCATGAGCGATGCCTGCCGCGTCTGCCGGGCGCCGATCGCGTGCCACCCGCACCATCCGCACGATGTGCGTGCCGGCGGCGCAGCAGCCGGACGCGAGATATCGTTGCATTCGCAAAATCGAGACAAACGCCGTGAATTCCCTGCAAAACATCGCGCGAATTAGGAGAAAATAGCGGCCGCTGCGCACATCGGGCGTGCGGTATTCCCCCCTCGAAGAACGGGCCGGCCGCGCTCCCTCACTCACCGTATCCAGAAAAAGGCTTTGAGCACATGAACAAACTGTTGATCGCCACCGCCATCGGCGCCTTGTCCGCGACGCTGCTGACCGTTGCGCCGGAAGCCTCGGCACAATCGACCACCACGACCACGGCCAAGAAGGCCGTCGCCAAGCGTCCGGCGCCGAAGCGCCACCTGATCCCGCGCAGCAAGCGCGCGCGGGCTGCGGCAGCGGCGAAGGTCGATCCGGCACCGGAAGGCGCGGTCAAGTGGACCTGCAAGGACGGCCTCTCGTACGAACTGGCCGGCGACATGAAGCGCGACCAGATCGTCACGGTGCACTGGGCGAACAAGAACTACAAGCTGCCGCGTCAGGCCACCACCACGGGCGCCGACGTGTTCTACGATCCGGCCAGCGGCCTGAAGCTGGTGGTGATCCCGACCAAGGGCATGCTGTTCAGCGACAAGGAAGACACCCGCCTGGCCGACGAATGCGTGACCGCCGAGATGGCCTCGAACGGCTCGCCGGCACCGACGCAGTCGAACGAACTGGCGCCGAACGTCCAGAAGTAAGCCGCCAGGCACCCCGCAGCACCCCGACCAGACAGGCTCCCCCACGACAGGAAACCTGATGTCCGCCCCGCAAACGACTGCCCGGCCCACGCCGGGCGCGGTACGCGTCGAAGCCCTCGACGCCGTGCCGGGTTTCGAGATCGGCCGTGCGATCGCGCCGGAAACGGCGCACCACGGCCGGCTCGGCACATGCGATGGCGGCATGAATATCCTGTTGCGGCGGGCCTGCCCGCGCCGGCCACGGCTGCCCGGCAACCTGCCGGGCGCCGTGCCCCGCCCCGATTTCGATCCCGCACCGTACGACGGCAAGCCGTCCCGCCTCCGGTGCACGATCCGGCGCCACGCCATCGCGAGCGCCTCGTTCGGCGATCTCGCGCCCCGCCCCGTATTCCGTGAATGGCCCGCCGCACGCCGGGCCGACTCGCGTTGCGCGCGCTTCGGCGCGCAGCATGCGATGATCCACGGCTTGCCCGCCGCCGGCACGACGCGGCGGGCTTCCGTTTTCTCGCCGGACGCCGCCGCGGCCAGCCCGCGCAGCGGGTTCCGGCGAAACCGCGACAAGCGATTCTCGACGTGTCGCTGGACCCGGCCCGGCTCGCTGCCGTGCCGGTCAATGAATACGTCGACTTGTATGTGATCCAGCCTTCAGATACAGGACTTCTTTCCTCGCCTTCACCCCAGGAAAAACATCATGGCCCACAATCTCCACAAGACCCTCAAGGAATTCGACAGCGGTTCCGGCAAAGGCAAGTTCTATTCGCTGCCCCAACTCGGCAAGGAACTGAAGATCAAGATCGAACGCCTGCCGGTGTCGATCCGTCTCGTTCTCGAGTCGGTGCTGCGCAACTACGACGGCAAGAAGATCACCGAGGAACACATCGAGCAACTGGCGAACTGGAAGCCGACCGCCAAGCGCGTCGACGAAATCCCGTTCGTGGTGGCCCGCGTGGTGCTGCAGGATTTCACGGGCGTGCCGCTGCTCGCCGACATCGCGGCCATGCGCGGCGTCGCGCTGCGCGCCGGCCAGGATCCGAAGAAGATCGAACCGCTGGTCCCGGTCGATCTGGTCGTCGATCACTCGGTGCAAATCGATTATTTCCGCCAGAAAGACGCGCTCGATCTGAACATGAAGCTGGAATTCCAGCGCAATAACGAGCGCTACCAGTTCATGAAGTGGGGCATGCAGGCGTTCGACACGTTCGGCGTGGTGCCCCCGGGCATCGGCATCGTCCACCAGGTCAACCTCGAATACCTGGCGCGCGGCGTGCACAAGAAGTCCGAAGGCGCGGACACCGTGTACTACCCGGACACGCTGGTCGGCACCGACAGCCACACCACCATGATCAACGGCATCGGCGTGGTGGGCTGGGGCGTGGGCGGCATCGAGGCCGAAGCCGGCATGCTCGGCCAGCCGGTGTACTTCCTCACGCCGGACGTGGTCGGCGTCGAGCTGAAAGGCAAGCTGCGCGAAGGCGTGACGGCCACCGACCTGGTGCTGACGATCACCGAAATGCTGCGCAAGGAGAAGGTCGTCGGCAAGTTCGTCGAATTCTTCGGCGAAGGCACGGCCTCGCTGTCGCTGCCGGACCGCGCGACGATCGGCAACATGGCGCCCGAATACGGCGCGACCATGGGATTCTTCCCGGTCGACGAGAAAACCATCGACTACTTCGAAGGCACCGGCCGCACGAAGGCCGAAATCGACGCGTTCGAAAGCTACTTCAAGGCGCAGAAGCTGTTTGGCGTGCCGAAGGCCGGCGACATCGACTACTCCAAGTCGGTCACGCTCGACCTCGCCACCGTCGCCCCGTCGCTGGCCGGCCCGAAGCGCCCGCAGGACCGTATCGAGATCACCAACGTGAAATCCACGTTTACAGACCTGTTCTCGAAGCCGGTGGCGGAAAACGGCTTCAACAAGAAGGCCGACGACCTGACCAAGCAGTTCACCACGAGCAACGGCGTGGACGTGAAGAGCGGCGACATCCTGATCGCCGCGATCACCTCGTGCACCAACACCTCGAACCCGAGCGTGCTGCTGGCCGCCGGCCTGCTGGCCAAGAAGGCGGTAGAAGCCGGCCTGACGGTTGCGCCGCACATCAAGACTTCGCTGGCCCCGGGCTCGCGCATCGTCACCGAATACCTGACCAAGACGGGCCTGCTGCCCTACCTGTCGAAGCTCGGTTTCGAACTGGCCGCCTACGGCTGCACCACCTGTATCGGCAACGCGGGCGACCTGACGCCGGAACTGAACGAAGCGATCGTCAAGAACGATATCGTCGCGGCGGCCGTGCTGTCGGGCAACCGCAACTTCGAGGCGCGCATCCACCCGAACATCCGCGCCAACTTCCTGGCTTCGCCGCCGCTGGTGGTGGCCTACGCGATCGCCGGCAACATCACGCGCGACCTGATGACCGAGCCGGTCGGCAAGGGCAAGGGCGGCCGCGACATCTACCTCGGCGACATCTGGCCGAGCAGCGACGAAATCCACGCGCTGCTGAAGTACGCGCTCGATCCGAAGGCGTTCGAATCGAACTACTCGAAGCTGACCAAGAAGGGCGACCTCTGGAGCAAGATCGAGGGCGAAACGGGCCAGGTCTACAACTGGCCGAAATCGACCTACATCGCGGAGCCGCCGTTCTTCGGCAAGGATTTCTCGATGCAGCCGTCGGATTCGATCGCGCCGGTCAAGGGCGCGCGCGCGCTCGGCGTGTTCGGCGATTCGGTCACGACCGACCACATCAGCCCGGCAGGCTCGATCAAGGAAGATTCGCCGGCCGGCAAGTGGCTCAAGGAAAACGGCGTGCAGAAGGCCGATTTCAACAGCTACGGCTCGCGTCGCGGCAACCATGACGTGATGATGCGCGGCACGTTCGCGAACGTCCGGATCAAGAACCTGATGATCCCGGCGAAGGCCGATGGCTCGCGCGTCGAAGGCGGCCTGACGATCCATCAGCCGAGCGGCGAACAGCAGTACATCTACGACGCCGCGATGCAGTACATCGCCGACGGCGTGCAGACCGTGATTTTCGCGGGCGAGGAGTACGGCACGGGTTCGTCGCGCGACTGGGCCGCCAAGGGCACGCAACTGCTCGGCGTGAAGGCCGTGATCGCGCGCAGCTTCGAGCGCATCCACCGTTCGAACCTGGTCGGCATGGGCGTGCTGCCGCTGCAATTCAAGGGCACCGACAGCGTCCAGTCGCTCGGCATCACCGGCGAAGAAACGTACGACGTGGAAGGCCTCGGCGACGACTTCAAGCCGCAGCAGGACGTCACGCTCGCGATCCACTTCAAGAACGGCGAAACGAAGCGCGTGCAGGTGCTGCTGCGCGTCGACACGCCGATCGAAGTCGATTACTACAAGCACGGCGGGATTCTGCCGTTCGTGCTGCGCTCGCTGCTGGCGGCGTAAGCGCGGTTTTTGCAGGGGCCGCGCACCGGCAACGGTGCGTGGCCGATTCGAGCCCGGCTCCGGCCGGGCTTTTTTTATGTCTGCGTCAAGGGGTTGGGGGTTTGCCGGCGGGGGGTGCCGGTGGAACGGCAGGGTCGGAGGCGGCGTGTGCGCCGCGAGCGGGCGCACCAGGCGCGATGTCCGGAGTTGATCGCTCGACAACCGACAAGCCGTGCCGATCCCGCCCCTTCCCGCGCCCCGCGAGGCGGCGCGCGCGTTGCGTTACTTGCGCGTTACTTCCCGCCCCGCTCCGACGCCACGGCCTGCCCCGAGCGATGCGACGGCGCGAACAGCCGCATCCCGCTCGCCAGGCTGGCGGCGGCCGAAAAGCCCGCGCCGATGCCGAGCGCCAGCGTCGGGCCGTGGCGCGACGCGATGCCGAAGCACAGCGCGACGAGCGCCGCGCCGGTCGCCTGGCCGATCAGCCGCGCGGTGGCGACGATGCCGCTCGCGCCGCCGCTGCGCTCGGGCGGCGCGCTCGCCATCAGCGCCTTCAGGTTCGGCGACTGGAAGAAGCCGAAACCCGCGCCACACAGCGCCATGCGCCAGATGATGTCGCCGACCTGCGGATACGGCGGCAGCATCGCCAGCAGTGCCATGCCGAGCGCCAGCAGGGCCAGGCCGATCGCGCCGAGCAGGCCCGGCGGATAACGGTCCGACAGGCGGCCCGCGATCGGCGCGGACAGCGCCACCACGGCCGACCACGGCGTCATCAGGAAGCCGGTTTCGACCGCGCTGCGATGCAGGACATCCTCGAAATAGAACGGCAGCGACACGAACGCCAGCCCCTGCGCCGCGAACGAGCACACCGCCGTGACCGCCGACAGCGCGAACACCGGCCGCCGGAACAGGTCGACCGGCAGCATCGGCGACGGGTGGCCGTGCTCGCGCCGCATCAGCAGCCAGCCGAACAGCAGCGCGACGCCCGCCGCGATCAGGCTGATCGACACCGGCCCGCGCTGCGCCGTTTCGCCGAGCGCGAAGATCAGCGCCGAGAACGTCACGACGTTGAACAGCGCCGCGACGCGGTCGAACGTGTGGCCGCCGCGCGCGGTTTGCGGCAGCGACGGAATCGCCACCGCCAGCGCGAGCACGCCGAGCGGCACGTTGACCGCGAACAGCCAGGGCCAGTCCGCCACCGACAGGATCAGCGAGGCGATGGTCGGCCCGATCGCGAACGAGGTGCCAACGATCAGCGCATTGAGCCCGAGCCCGCTGCCGAGCCGCTTGGCCGGGTACAGATAACGGATCAGCGCCGTGTTGACGCTCATGATCGCCGCCGCGCCCAGGCCCTGCACGACGCGCGCGGCGGTCAGCATCGGCAGCGTCGACACCAGCGCGCAGGCCAGCGACGCGCAGGTGAACACGATCAGGCCGCCGATATAGATGCGCCGGTGGCCGACGATGTCGCCGAGCGCCGCGAGCGGCAGCAAGGTGGCCACCATCGCGAGCTGGTAGGCGTTGATGATCCACACCGAGGCGGCGGGCGCCGTGTGGAGGTCGGCGGCGATGGCCGGCAGCGCGGTGTTGGCGATCGCGGTGTCGAGCGTCGCGAGCGCGACCGCGAGCAACAGCGCGAGCATCGCGCGCCAATTGAACGCCGGCTCCGCGGAGCCGCCGGCGAGGAGGGTTTCGGACAAGGCTGGACTCGGTGGGACGAGCGATGCGCGACGCGCATCGCGAATGGAACGGTACGGCGGTACGCTGCCGCTCCCGCATTGTTGCAGAGCGGAGCGAATCGTGCAGGCCCGCGTGATGCGAGAAAGCTGACCGAAAGGCAAGGACCACGAAATGAATGCGGCCTTGCCGACAGCCGTCGCTCAGGAAGACGAATCGATATCATGCGAGCCGGCCGCCGGGCATGCGCCTCGCCAACAACGCTACCCGCCCCGTCCGCTCGCGCCCGGCGCGGCCCGATCGAGCGCAGCAGCGCGGATCGCATCGCCCGGCGCGGTGAACGTCTGCTGCCGCAATTGCGCGATCTGCGCGTCGCGATCCTGCGGGGCCTGCGCCTGCGCGGCGATCCGGTCGCGCTCGGCCGCATAGGCACGGTACTTCGCCTGCCATGCGTCATCGTCGCGCTGCAATTGCGCGACGCGCACGGCGGCCTCGGGGCCGAGCGTCTGCGCGATCTGCGCGCGCATCGCGTCGGGCGTCGCGCCCGATTGCTGCAAGGCCGCGATCGCCGTCACCGCGTCCTGCTGCGCCTGCAACGCGTCGCGCCGGGCGCGCTCGGCCGGCGTCAGTTGCGTATCGAGCGCGGCGAGCCGCGCCGCCTTCTGCGCGTCGTTCAACGACGGATCGCGTGCAACGCGAATGCGTTCGAGATCGAGCCGCTGGTGGCGCTGCTCGTCGCCGAAAAACGGCGCCGCCCACTCGCCGAGCGTGCGGTTCGCCAGGTCCGAACGCTGGTCGAGCGCCAACTGCATGGCCGCCGGATCGAGCTTGTCGCCGAGCACCGCGCCGCCGCCGGCCAAGCGTGCGAGGCCGTCGAAATAGGCGCGGTAGCGTTGCCAGACGTCGAGCGCGTCCGATTGCGCCGGGCTGCCGTCGAGTTGCGCCGCGATCTCGCGGCGCACCAGCGTGTCGAGCGCGGCCGGCGTGAGCTGGCTCTGTGCGCTCAGGCAGTAATCGAAGAAATCGCGCACGGCGCGCGTCCTCGCGAGCCGGCCGCCCGCGTCGAGCGGCAAGCGCGGCGCTTGCGAGCCGGCCAGCGCGCTCGGCAACGACGCGGCCAACGTGGCCGGTACGCCGGATGCGTCGGGCGGCGCGCCGGCAACGGCAGCCTGCGCACCCGCCCCGCCCGCCTGCTCTTGAGGCGCCGGCGGCACCAGCCAGAAAACGATCGCGCCGGACGCGGCCAGGCCGCAGGCCGCGTACAGCGCCAGGCGGGCCACGCCCATCAGATGCCCTGCAGCTTCAGACGGTTCACGTGCGTGCGGATCACCGCGACCGGGTCCTCGGCCTTCGCGCCGCGCACGCCGAGCAACTGGTTGATCTCGTCGAGATGGTTCCAGTGATAGCTGGTGCCGATCACCTGCCCGAACAGCGCGCTGCATCGCGAAACAAGGCCGTCGTTCTGACCCGAGCCGCGATTGATCATGACCGCGCCGGTGCCGAGCAACGCCAGCGTGGACGGGTCGGTCAGATTCGCCGAATCGATCAGGTTGACGCTGGTATCGCTCGCGCCCGTCACGCCGAGCACCGTGGCGGTCGGCTGGATCGCCGTGCCGCCCCACGAATACAACAGATGGGTGTTGCCGCCGACGGTTTCGGTCGACGCGCCCGTCTGGCACGAACCGGGTGCGCCCAGGCCCGCGCTCGGGAAGTTCCGGTTGTAGGTGGCGGTCTGCGCCGTGGTCAGCGTCTTCAGCGCGGCGAGCGCGTCCTGGTTCGTGTTGTGCGAACTGCTGATCAGCGCGCCGAACGCATTGACGAAGCCCGCGATCACCGTCGACGAGAGGCCGGTCGGGTCGGTCTTCAGCACGTCCTGCACGAAATCGGCGAATTCGGAGCCGCGATGCGGCGTGCCGATGGTCGTGACCGACGCCACCAGTTGCGGCGCGACGGCCGCGACATAGCGCGAGGTCAGCCCGCCCTGGCTGTGGCCGATCAAATTCACCTTGGTCGCGCCGGTGGCGGCCAGCACCTGCTTCACGTAGGCCAGCAGTTGCTCGCCGCGCCCGTTCGGGCCGTCGTCGCTCTGGAATCCCGACACGTTGGCCACGTACACCTGCGCGCCGTGCGATTGCAGATCGCTCTGGATTCCGTACCAATAATCGACGACGTTGGCGAACTTGTCGGTGCCGGACAGGCCGTGCACGAGGATCACCGGATAACGCGTCGCCGCGTAGGTATCGGCCGCCACGGCCGCCGGGGCCACGGCCATCGTCACCGCTGCCACGCCCGCCAGCGGCATCGCCGCCACGGCCCACGCCACTGCCCTCGCCACCAGCCTGGAACGCATCGATCTGCGCATGCTTGTCTCCATCGTTATGAGATGTATCGATGTGGATGCAACAAGTGCGGAGTGAAACACGGTGGGGCGCGGCTTGTCCGCACTCGGACGGCTGTTTGGAAGCGCGTCTCTACTCGATTGACGGGGGCGGTGCGATCGGGCGGGCACGCGCGAGGCCGCGTGGTGTTGCGATGCCGCATCGATTCATGTGGGAATGCGAAACGATTCGAGGAAGGCGCATCGTGAAGCGCGGCAAGCGCGAGATGCGATCACAGCCGGGGGCGACCCGCCGTTTGAACCCGACGATATGTTGCGGGCGCAACATCCCGCGATGGCGCGGCCCCGGAAAACAGGCCCCGTATACGGAAACCGAAACGATCGGGCCGTGCTGTCGCGCTTACGGCAGGATTCGGCGCAAGGTGGTGTCGCGCTTCACGAAGTGATGCCAGAGCGCGGCCAGCGCATGCAGGCCGATCACGTAATAGAACAGGTTTCCGAGCAGCTCGTGGGTTTCCTTGAGCGGGCCGCGCAGGGCCGGATTGGCGTCGAACAGCGTGAACGACAGCCCGAGCGGCGCGATCGTGACCGGATGCCCACCCATGTTGACGAACGCCATGCCGAGCAGCGGCTGGCCGAGCGTGAACAGATACAGCGCGAGATGCGAGAGCTTGGCGAGAAACCTCAACACGGCCGGCTGCGGCAGCGGATCGGGATGACGCGAGCCGAACCGCCAGAACACCCGCAGCACCGACAGCAGGAACACGGTGGTGCCCGCGCAGAAATGCACGTTCATCCAGAACGTGCGGCTATCGGTGCCCTTCGGCCCCCGGATCTCGATCGCCAGGTAGGCCAGCGCGATGCCCAGCACGATCGCCCAGTGAAACGCAATGGCCGGGCGGTTATAGCGAGGCTGGGTCGCTAGGATGTTCTTCATCGGGGCTCCGTTGGTCTTTCTTTATTGTGGAATCGCCTCCGGCGCTTGGCGGGCCGGGGCTGAAGCCGCGATTGTACCGGGCCGAAATGACGCGAGGCAGATCGAAACGCAAGGAATTCGGCGAGAGAAAACGCGCTGCGACAAGACGCCGGGGGATGGGCCGCGTGCAGCATCGAACGTTCCGTCAACGTCGCGCCGCGGGGCCTTTCGGGATGCGCCGCGAGTGGCGCTGCGGGAACAAAAAACCCGCATCGCGCGAGCGCACGATGCGGGCAGATCGAAGCGGAACGGGCACGCGGTGGCGCGTGCCCGCCTGCCTCAGTTGTTGCGCGGCAGGAACGTGATCGGATCGGCCGGCTTGCCGTCCTGGCGCACTTCGAAGTCGAACGACGCACGGCCATCCGGATTGGTCGCCATTTCGGCGATCGGCTGGCCCGCTGTCACGGCATCGCCTTCGTTGACGAGCAACTGGCCGTTATGGCCGTAGGCCGTGATCAGGCCGCTTTCGTGCTTGAGGATCACGAGCGGGCCGTACTTCGCGACACCGGTGCCGGCATACACGACGCGGCCCGGCGCGGCGGCGCGCACGGTCTTGTCGCCCGTCGAGGTGATCGTGATGCCGCGCGTCTTGCCGGGGATGAAGCGCGAGGTCACGGTGCCCTGCGCGGGCCAGGCCAGCGGCGTGGTCTGGGTTTGCGCCTGCGCCGCTTGCGTGTCCGGCAATGCGGAGACGGACGGCGCGGCGCCGGACGGCACGGGCGACGTCACGACGGTCGCACCGGGCGGCGGCGAGACGCGCAGCACCTGGCCCGGCGTCAGCATGTCGGTGGGCGCAATGCGGTTCCAGCTCGCCAGATCCTGCACGCGCTGGCCGAAGCCGGCCGCGATCGACGGCAGCGTATCGCCGGGATTGACGCGGTAATAGCCGGCCAGCACGCCGGCTTGCCGGGTGGGTTGCGGCGCGCTCGACGGCTGGTACGAGTCCGTCCACGGCGTCATCGTGCAACCGCCGACGAGCGCGGCGCCCGCGGCGAGCAGCGTCGCACGGGACACGGCGCGACGGTACGTGGTGGTTTCGGTGAAGATCGTTCTTCTCAAGCTGCCTCCCTGGTTTCGCTTCGCTTCGCTGCGCCCGGCCGCGCATCGCATACGCGAGCCGGACGCGTGGCCCGGATCGGGCCGCCCCCGTGGGTGTGGGGGCTTCAGACGCTGCCTTCGGTTTCCACGACGAGAATACGAGCTTCTCCGCGCGGATGGGCGACGTGCTCCGTGCCCACCGTGGCATGAAAGATGTCGCCGGTTTCGAGCAAGGCTACCTGCTCGCCGGCGGCATCGCGATAGTGCATGTCGACTTGTCCGTCGAGGACGACGAACACTTCCTCGCCGTCGTTCACATGCCAGATGTAGGGCTGGTCGGTCCAGTGGAGCCGCGTGGTAATGCCGCGCATATTGGCGATATCGAGCGCGCCCCAGGCGCGTGACGCGGTAAAAGTCTTGCTGCGAATGAGCTTCATGTCGGATTCCGGCATGGCGGCGGTGGCGCCGCCTTCTCGCCGCGCGGCCCGGCCAGGCCGCTGCGTGCCCGTCGGATAGTACCTGCTCGGCGCGAATTTCGGAACCATCGCACCCTGATTCCCCGCACGGTTGGACAATTTTGCATCGTTTCCGGACCGGTAGCGGCATCGTTCGCCGTTCGGCCAGGACGGCTGAACCGGGATGATTCACGCAGCAAAAAACAAGCCCGCGGTTCCTTTCGGAAACCGCGGGCTATGACTGCGACGTACTGCTACCACGTCAACCGGCTATCGGTGCGGATGGCTCGGCCTTGCGGCGCGCCACCCGCTTCCGATCAACGACCCTTGTAGATCGGGGCGCCGTCGGCGATGCGGCGAACCTTCGACGGCGTGCCCGATTCGGCGGCAGCGGCCGGTTGCGAACCGTAGCCGCTGGTGTCGGCGTTGGCGTAGTTTTGTTGCGGGTTGACGCGGGCTTCAGCAGCCTGGATGCCGGCCGGGTAGTCGGTGCGATCCGTACCCGGTTGGTAGCCGGCCTTTTCCAGTTGAACCAGTTGCGCCTTCACTTCAGCGCGGGTCAGCGGGCCGTTCGATTGTTGGGCGAACGAAATGGCCGGCACGGACAGAACAGCAGCGGCAGCAACAGCAGCGATCAGCGTTTTCATGATTAAACCTCCGAGACATTTTTTTTGCTTCACCGCACACACCATGTGGGCAGCGAGTGATGTGAAGTCTAGTCTCGTTCGAACCTAGGGAAAACCACTAATCGCCGAAAACACTGTTCTTCGAACGATAACAATCCGCCGATACCGGGGCTATAAACCCTATTGATGTTGCTGGTATCTGCAACAATTACCGTTCGTGTCCGCCTTACGCCCAATCGGCGTGGAAGCTGCCGGGCTTGTCGGTACGCTCGAACGTGTGCGCGCCGAAGAAATCTCGCTGCGCCTGCACAAGGTTCGCCGGCAGGCGTTCCGAGCGATAGCTGTCGAAGTACGCGACCGCCGACGAGAACGCCGGCACCGGCACGCCGGCCTTCACCGCGGCCACCACCACGTCGCGCAGCGCTTCCTGGTAATTCGTGGAGATGTCCTGGAAGTACGGATCGAGCAGCAGGTTCGCGAGTTCCGGGTTGGTCGTGTAGGCATCGGTGATCTTCTGCAGGAAGCGCGCACGGATGATGCAACCGGCGCGGAAGATGCGCGCGATTTCGCCGAGATCGAGCTTCCACTCGTATTCCTTCGAGGCCGTGTCGAGCTGCGCGAAGCCTTGCGCGTACGAAATCACCTTGCTCAGGTACAGCGCGCGGCGCACCGCTTCGACAAAGGCCGCGCGATCGCCGTCCGGCTTGGCCGGCGACGGCCCCTTGAGCACCTTGCTGGCGGCCACGCGCTGCGTCTTCAGCGACGACAGCACGCGCGCGAACACCGATTCCGTGATCAGCGGCAGCGGCACGCCCAGGTCGAGCGCGTTCTGGCTGGTCCACTTGCCGGTGCCCTTTTGCGCGGCGCGGTCGAGGATCACGTCGACCAGGTATTCGCCGGTCTCGTCGTCCTTCTTGTCGAAGATCTTCGAGGTGATCTCGATCAGGTAGCTGTCGAGCTCGCCCTGGTTCCACTCGGTGTAGACCTTGCCGAGTTCCTCGTTCGACAGGCCGGCCACCTGCTTGAGCACGGCATAGCTTTCGGCGATCAACTGCATGTCGCCGTATTCGATGCCGTTGTGGACCATCTTCACGAAATGGCCCGCGCCGTCCGGGCCCATGTAGGCCACGCACGGCTCGCCGTCGCCCGGCGCCTTGGCGGCGATCTGCTTGAGGATCGGCTCGACCAGGTCGTAGGCGTCGCGCTGGCCGCCCGGCATGATCGACGGGCCGTGCAGCGCGCCCTCCTCACCGCCCGACACGCCCGTGCCGATGAAGTGCAGGCCCGATTGCGCGAGTTCCTGGTTGCGGCGGATGGTGTCGGTGAAATGCGTGTTGCCGCCGTCGATCAGCACGTCGCCCTTGCCGAGCAGCGGCTTGATCGCCGCGATGGTGGCATCGGTCGGCTCGCCGGCCTTGACCATCAGCAGGATGCGGCGCGGCGTTTCGAGCGACGCGACGAACTCCTCGAGCGTGTAGGTCGGAACCAGCTTGCGATCGGGGAATTCGGCGATCAGCTCGTCGGTCTTGTCGCGGCTGCGGTTGTACACGGACACGGCGTGGCCGCGGCTCTCGATGTTCAACGCCAGATTGCGGCCCATCACGGCCATCCCGACTACGCCGATTGCTTGTTTGCCCATGGTTCATTCTCCGAAAAAATCCTGGCGCGGCCCGGCCGAGCCGCGCGCCTAGCCGTAAAGGATAAGGGAAAACCTGTCGGCGGCGCTTGGTCGCGCCGCGCAGGTGTTCAGCGCGCGCGGCGGCGAAACGCGACGCTCAGGTTGTTGGCCGGCATCTCGACGACGCGTTCCGGCTCGAATCCGTCAGCCTGCGCGAGTTCGGTCACGGCCTCCAGGTCGCGAATGCCCCATGAAGGGTCGCGGCGGCGCAACTGCGCGTCGAACGCGGCGTTCGACGGCGCGGTGTGCTCGCCGTTGCGACGGTACGGGCCGTACAGCAGCAGTACCCCGCCGTCGCCCAGCACGCGCGACGCGCCCGCGATCAACGCGCAGGCCGCGTCCCAGGGCGCGATATGGATCATGTTGATGCAGACCACCGCATCGGCCGCGTCGAGCGGCCAGGTGGTGGCGCGCACGTCGAGCTGGCGTGGCGCGAGCAGATTGGGCAGCGCGGCATCGGCAGACCAGGCGGCGATCGAGGCCAGCGCGTCGGGATCGGGGTCGGTCGGCTGCCACGCGAGATGCGGCAGCGCGGCGGCGAAATGCACGGCGTGCTGGCCGCTGCCGCTCGCGATTTCGAGCACGGTGCCCTGGGCCGGCAGCACCTCGCGCAGCACCGCGAGGATCGGCTCGCGGTTGCGTTCGGCGGCCGGCGCGTGCAGACGTTCGGGGGGCGTGATCGGGTGGCTCATGCGGGAAGCGCCTCGGTGCGAAAGGATGCGAAGCGCGCAGTGTGCCGGATTGGCGCGAGGCGCGATAGCGGGCGGGCGCGCGCCCTGCCCGCGCGGCCGCTTCGGGGCTTCGGGGCTTCGGGGCTCAGGCGCCGGCTTGCTCGCCGTGCGCCGTGTCGGCCAGGCCGAGCCGCGCGGCCAGCGCATCGAGCGCCGAGCCGCACGCCGCCTCGATCTTCAACGCGAGCAACGGATCGGCGCGCGTGCGGCCGAGGTTCAGCGCGGCGACGGGCTTGTCGCGCTGCTGCGCCCAGACGCAGAATCGGTAGCCCGAATAGACCATCAGCGACGAGCCGACCACCAGCACGGCGTCGGCTTCGTCGAGCGATTGGCTGGCGGCCGCCACGCGCTCGCGCGGCACGTTTTCACCGAAAAACACCACGGCCGGTTTCAGCATGCCGCCGCACAGCGGGCAGGCCGGCACGCGGAACGCGTCGAGCGTATCGAGTTCGAGTTGCGCGTCGCCGTCGGCCAGCGGCACGGCCTCCATCGCGAGCAGCGCGGGGTTGTCGGCCTCGAGCATCGGCTGGATCGCGGCACGCGCGTGATGGGCGCCGCAGCCGAGGCAGGTCACGCCGTCGATGCCGCCGTGCAGCTCGATCACGCCGGTGCTGCCGGCGCGCTGATGCAGGCCGTCGACGTTCTGCGTGACCAGCCGGCCCACTCGCCCGGCCGCGCCGAGCCGGGCCAGCGCACGATGCGCCACGTTCGGCCGGGCACGCCCGACAACCGGCCAGCCGAGCATGCTGCGTGCCCAATAACGGCGGCGCGCGTGCTCGGAACCGACGAATTCCTGGTACTGGATCGGTTGGGAGCGCATCCATTGGCCGTTGCGATCGCGGTAGCCGGGGATGCCGGAATCGGTGCTGATGCCGGCGCCGGTCAGCACGAACAGGCGCGGATGGCGTTCGACGAAGGTATGCAGCGCGTCGAGCGCTGCCGGGTCCGCCGTGTTGGCGTCGAACGTCGTATCGAGGTGGGTCATGGCTGGGTGGGGTGGTCCTGCCGGCGGCTTCGGGCGGAACGCCGCCTCGTGCGCCAGCGAGCGATCATCATACCGAAGCAGGTTGGCCCGCGTGACACGCCGCGCCAAGGCTCGATTACAACGGGGCCGGAACGAAAACGAATGGGATCGATGCCGGCTGAAACGCCCGAACGGCAGGCCTGGCAGGGCTTTGTCGTTGCACCAACACAACGAATGACGAAATCGCTTGCCAAGCCTAGTACTAACCCTTAGTATTGCGTCTGTCTCCTCCATGTCTCCAACATGGATTCAGCCCGCAACAGTGTTGCGGGCTTTTTCTTTTGTGCCGCCGGTTCTCTTCGGCACCGTTCCCCCGCCTACCCTCCGCCCAGCGCCACGGCGATCCCGAGCACGCTCCACTACGCAAACGCGACGATCGTGCCTACGCCTGAAGGCCCACGCGCCTACAGGGCGCCACGGCCGATCCGGGCCGCGCTGTCCGTTTCGCCTTCGCCGCGTGCGCTGCCGATATCACCACCGGTGCCGCCATGCAGCGCGCCGCGCACCAGCCGCCGCCCGGCCGGGCCGTAAACCGCATCCGGTTCCGGAAACATCGTCAGGAGTGCCAGATACAGCGCGCCGCCGAGCACCAGCGACACCGGCACGCTGAGGTCGAGCCCGCCCGCCAGGTTGCCGAGCACGCCCACGAACTGCCCCGGCAGATTGACGAAGGCCAGCCCGAGCAGCGCGGCCGGCAGCCACGCGCCCATCGCGCGCAGGTTCCAGCCGTGCGTGAACCAGTAATGACCGCCGCGCCCGCCGCGATTGAACACCTGCAGATCGTCAGCCAGGTAGAAACCGCGCCGCGTCACGTAGCCGATCACCATGATCGCCATCCACGGGCAACTGAACGTGCCGATCAGCGTCGAGAAGGTCGACACGCTCTCCACCAGGTTGAACGCGAAGCGCCCGACGAAGATGAAACCGATCGCCAGCGTGCCGATCAGCAGCGTCGCGCGCACCCGGTTCAGCCGCTTCGGGAACATGCTCGACATGTCGAGGCCGGTGCCATACAGCGCCGTGGTGCCGGTGGACATGCCGCCGATGATCGCGATCACGCAGGTCGGCAGCAGGAACCAGCGCGGCGACACGGCGAGCAGGCCGCCCACGTAGTCGTTCGACGCGATGAACGACGGCGCGTGGGTGGCGATGATGGTGGCCGTGGCCAGCCCGAAGAAGAACGGCACGAAGGTGGCCAGTTGCGCGACGAACACCGCGCCCACCACGCGATGGCGCGGCGTGGTGTCGGGGATGTAGCGCGTCCAGTCGCCGAGCGTCGAGGCGAACGACACGGGGTTGCTCATCGCCACCAGCGCCGCGCCGCAGAACGCCGCCCAGAAGCCGGGGCCGCCGGCGTGCAGCGTGCCCGCGTAAGCGGCGTCGAAGGCACCCGAGAACGCGAACGCGCCCACCACGAACATCAGGCTCGCGGCCCACACGGCGATCTTGTTCACCCACAGCATGAAGCGGAAGCCGTAGATGCAGACCACCAGCACCAGCACCGCGAACACCAGGTAGGACAGCCCCACCGTCGCGCCGTTGACGGGCAGCCCGACCAGGCTGTGCGCGCCGCCCACCAGCGCATCGCCCGAGCTCCAGACCGCCAGCGAGAAGAACGCCACCGAGGTCAGCAGCGCCAGGAACGAGCCGACGATCCGGCCATGGATGCCGAAGTGCGCGCCCGACGACACCGGATCGTTGGTGCCGTTGCGCGTGCCGAACAGGCTCATCGGCGCGAGGATGCAGGTGCCGGCCAGCACCCCGAGCAGGATCGCGAGCGCACTGTCGCGAAACGACAGCCCGACCAGGATCGGAAAGCTGCCGAGCACGCAGGTGGAGAACGTATTGCAGCCGCCGAACAGCAGCCGGAACAGGTCGATCGGCCGCGCGTAGCGCGAGGCGTCGGGAATGCGTTCGAAACCGAAGGTCTCGACCCGCGTCATGCTGGTGTCGTGGTGGGAGGTGTCGTTCATTGTCTCGCTCCATTCGGGCGTCGGTCCGGCCGCGTTCGCGGCCTGGCCGGCGTGTTGTGCCGATCGCTTGTCATGCGGATGCGCGCGGGGCGTCGCGCCCGCGCGGGTCGTGCGGTGTCAAAAACATCGGAGAACGAATCGATGGCCCGATGCGGGCGTGGCGCGGCGGCCTGCCGGCCCACCACGCCACGCGCCACGCGTCACATCGGGAAACCCATCGCCTTGATGCCGCGAATCCAGGCGCGCTTCCAGCCGCCCTCTTCATCCGCGCCATCGAACGCATGGAACGTGAGCTTCGCGGCCAGCCAGCGCACCGGCTCGGGCGGGATGTAGGTCGGGCTCTGGTTCGCGATGTCGAGCCCGCGCTCGGGGCTGTCGCGATCGAACAGGATGTTCAGGCCCATGAACGCGCCGAAGCGGCTGGCCGCCACGCCGAAGCCCGTATAGCCGGCCACGAACACGGCCTTGTCGCCAAGATAGCGCTTGGCGAACACCGAGCCGCGCGAGCAATAGTCGATCGGGCCGCCCCAGGCATGCGAGAAGCGCACGTCGGCCAGTTGCGGAAAGGTGCGGAAGAACGCCTGCGCGAGCCGCGTGTAGGTGTCGTGCCGGCCGTCCTGCTCGGGGTTCGGGTTGCCGTCGAAGTGATAGCTGACCAGCCCGCCGAAGATGATGCGGTTGTCCTTCGTCAGCCGGAAATAGTTGAGCTGGGTACGCGTGTCGTAGATGCCCTGGCGGTTGCGCCAGCCGATCCGCGCCAGTTGCGCCTCGCTCAGTGGCTCGGTGGCGAGCACATGGTCGCGCACCTGCAGCACGCGGCGGTTGATGTCGGGAATCCCGACTTTCGCCGTGCCGCTGCCGAACAGCACGCGCGGCGCGCGCACGCTGCCGTTCGGCGTGGCCGCCAGCACGGTGGCGCCCTCGTCGCGCACGTCCTGCAACGGCGTGTGCTCGTAGAGCCGCACGCCGAGCGACAGCGCGGCGCGCTTGAGGCCCCAGGCCAGCTTGGCCGGATGCACGATGCCGCTGCGGTTGCGCGACCACAGCGCGCCGGCGAACAGCGGCGAGTTCAGTTGCTCGAGCGTCTGCTGCCGGTCGAGCAGCACCACGTCGTGGCCGTAGCGCGTGTGCAGCGCATGATCGTCGCGCAGGTGCGCGACATGCTCCGGCTCGACCGCCACCGTCATCTCGCCGTTCCATTCGATATCGGCATCGATGCCGTAGCGCTCGAGCGTGGCCTCGAAGCCGTCGAGGTTGTGATGGCCGAAACTTTCGAGTTGCGCGATGTCGTTCGGAAATACGCGCACCGCGTTCGGCAAGCCGTGCATCACCGAGGTCGAGATGATCCCGCCCGCGCGGCCCGACGCGCCATGCGCGACGCGCCCCGCTTCGATCACCACCACGTCCAGCTCCGGCATCTGCTCCTTGGCCTGCACGGCGGCCCACAGGCCGGTGAAGCCGCCGCCGACGATCAGCAAGTCCGCCGTGGTGTCGCCCGACAGCGCGCCTTCGGCCGGCGGCTCGGCCGGATTGTCGAGCCAGTACGGCATCAGCTTCGCACCGGACAGCGCGCGCGCCGCGTCGGCCGGCATGGCCTCGGGCGCGGTGGATGGGGATGCCGTCGCGCGCGACGGTTCGGCGCCGGCCCCGAGGCCGGCTTCACGATGGTTCGCAGTGTCGAGCATCGCGAGCCTCCTGACGAAAAACGCCGCCGCCGGCGGCGCGGGTGGAACGGGATCGCGTGGCGCGGCGCGCGAGGCGCCGCACCGCCGCGCTCAGGCCTTTTCGAGCACGACGTAGAACTTCTTCGCGTCTTCCAGCGTTTCCCAGCGGCCCGCGAAGCCGGCCGGCAGCAGATAACCCTGCCCCGCCGCGAATTCCTTGCGCGTGCCTTCGGCATCGGTCAGCGCGATGCGCCCTTCCACCAGCCACACCGCCTCGTCCGCTTCGGTGGCGGGGAAATCGACCGCACCGACCTTGCCCTCCCACCAGCCGACCACATGGCCGCCGCTCTTGCCGGCGCTCGCGCGCCAGTCGCATTCGTCCATGCCGTAGTCGAGCCGCGTGAAATCGCCGAGGCCGGCGCCGAGGGGAACGATGTCCTGAACCAGTTTGCTCATGTGCGTGATTCCGTGAATGAAGTGTGGTGAGGACTGTACCCACGAGGCGCGGGCCGGTATGCCCCCCCTCAGGGGGGGCAAGCCGCGTTTCGTCGGTGCGCGATGCGCGCGGGGCGCGGCGAATGCATTGGAAAACCCTGCTTGCCGGTGCCACCGGAGCGTGCTCTATAATCGGTTCGCCTCCATTCCGGCACGCATCATGGCCGTTCAAGCCCTTTCTTCTCCCGCCGATTCCGCCCCGATCCCGATCTCGTTCCAGACGCTCGGGCGCGTCATCGATTCCGTCGGGACACCTGAATTCGTGCCGCGCCTGACCGTGCTGCTCAACGAGATCGTGCCGGTCAACGTGGTCCATATCGAGCGCTCGCGCACCGATTCAGCCATGCCGAGCGGGTTTCGCGCCGAATGGGTCGGCAGCGGCGGCGTGGGCATGGACACCAGCACGATCGCCGACGTGATGACGCTCTACTACGACCGCTTCTACGATCGCGATCCGCTGTTCGCCGGGATTCGCGGCGAGGTGGGCACGCTGCTGGTGGTGCGCGACGTGGGCGCGATTCCGCCCGGCGAATTCCGCCAGCGGCTCTACGACGAGGTGCAGATCGCACACGAATGCGTGCTGGCGCGCGGCACGCGCCACGCCCAGCACTCGATCGCGCTCGAACGCGACACGCGGCAGCCGGCCTTCTCGCTCGCCGAAATGCAGCGCTTTCGCACCGTCAGCGATTGCCTGTTCCCGCTGCTCGAATTGCACGCCTCGACCACCGCCGCGCGGCGCATCGCGCATTTCACGCCGCATCTGCACCCGCTCGCGCAGTTCGATGCACGCATCGCGCGCGACGGCTTGCGGCTCTCGAAACGCGAATACGAGATCTGCGCGCACCTGATCGGCGGCAAGACGGTGCCCGAGGCGGCCGACATCCTGAGCGTGCGCGTGGCGACGGCCGAATCCTATGTGAAGCGCGCGTTCGCCAAGCTCGGCGTGCGAACCAAGCGCGAGCTGATCACCTGGGGCCAGCTCGAACGCTGACGCGGCCTTGCCCGACGTTCCACCGTTTAGCATTCCCGAACGCTTGCATCGATCCGTATCGATGTGGACATTGTCATTTCACGATTCGTCCGCCGTGCGAACTCCCCTACCATCGTCGCGACGCGGGCGCTCGCCCCGTGCATCGAACCACGGAGACATCCCGATGAGCCTTGTTCCGACCCGTCGCGCCCACGATGGGCTCACCGTCTATCCCGCCGCCACCATCGCCGGCACGCCGCGTTTTCTGAGCACCGATGCCAGCGAGGCGAGCGAGGCGCACACGCCGCTGCATCACGCAGCCACGGGCGCGGCCGCCGGCTGGCAGGAGCACGCGAACGCGGCACTGATCGGCGAGGCCGTCAGCACCGCGCGCGCTGCCTTGCCGGGCTGGCGCGCCACGCCGGCCGCCGAGCGCGGCCGCTTGCTGCGCGCGATCGCCGACGGCATCGACGCCGATCGCGAGGCCCTGGCCGCGCTGCAATGCCGGATCAGCGGCAAGCCGCCCATGGAAGCCGAGATCGACGCGAGCGACGCGGCGGCAACCTTCCGCTATTACGCCGGGCTGTGCGACGACACGGCGATGTTCGCGCCCGAGCCGATCGCGCTGGATGGCGCTGACGTATCGGCCGAACGCAGCTACGACGCGCTCGGCGTGGCCGCGCTGATCGTGCCGTGGAATTTCCCGATGGTGACCACCGCCTGGAAGCTCGCGCCCGCGCTGGCGGCCGGCTGCACGGCCGTGCTGAAGCCGTCGGAGCTGACCTCGCCGGTCGAGCATCGCCTGATCGCGTTGGTGCACGCGGCCGGCGTGCCGGCGGGCGTGGTCAACGTGGTGAACGGCGGCGCCGAGGTCGGTGCGCAACTGAGCACCCATCCCGGCATCGACAAGATCTCGTTTACCGGCAGCACCGCCGCCGGGCGGCACGTGATGCGCGCCGCCGCCGAACGGATGACGCGCGTCACGCTCGAACTCGGCGGCAAGTCGGCGCTGATCGTTCGTGAGGATGCCGATCTATCACTGGCCGTCTCGCTTGCGGTGGGCGGCGCGTTCACGAACGCCGGGCAGATGTGCTCGGCCACGGCGCGCATCCTGGTGCATCGCAACGTGAGCGCCGCGTTCATGGCGGCGTTCGAGGCGGCCGTGAAGGCGCTGGTGGTCGCGCCGCCGCACGTGGGCGGCGTGTCGATGGGGCCGCTGATTTCGGCCGCGCACCGCGCGCGCGTGGACGCCACCGTCGAGGCCGGCCTGGCGGCCGGCGCGCGCGTGGCGTTCTCGGGGCAACTCGATGCGGCCTGCGAGGACGGCTTCTTCCGCGCGCCGATGGTGGTGGCCGAACCGGCCACGGACAACCTGCTGTGGACCGACGAGGTGTTCGGCCCGGTGGCCTGCGTGAAGTCGTTCGAGCACGACGACGAAGCCGTCGCGCTGGCCAACGATACGGACTACGGATTGGTCGCCACGGTCGTCACGCGCGACGAAGCGGCCGGCCGGCGCATGACCCGGGCGCTGCGCGCGGGGCTGGCGTGGCTCAACACGCCGCAACTGATCTTTCCGCAGGTGTGCTGGGGCGGCCTCGGCCTCAGCGGCATCGGGCGCGAACTGGGCGTGGCCGGCTTGCGCAGCTATCAGGAACTGCGGCACCGGATTTCCGCCTGAGCGGATCGGAGCCAATCGGATCAGATCGGGCCGGCCGGGCGCCCCGCGGCGCAAAACCGGCCCGCGCCGCCGCCCTGCAATATGACGTCGTCATGTCGGCGGCGCACGCCGAGCACCCGCGCCACAGTCCCGCCCGATCGAAGGCCAGTCGAAAGCTGGCCTCAATAGAATCGGCGCCGGACCAACCCGGGATGCCCGAAACAATGAAATTGAAGACTTGCTGGATGCTGGCGCTGCTGGCCGCACCGATGCTCTCCCACGCCGAAACGATCGCCGCCCCCGCCATCAAGGCCGGCGATACGTGGGCCTACCTGAACACGCTGCAAACCGGCGCGGACACCACCAAGCAATCGCATGACAGCATCGTCGCCCTGCGCACCGATGCCGATCACATCTACTTCGAGATCGAGACGGCCGGCTCCACGCAACCGCCGCTGCAATCGGTGGCCGGTGCAAACTGGAGCCGCTCGCGCGAGCTGAACGGCGTCGAGACGGTGATCAGCGAGCCGCTGTCGTTCCCGCTGACGGCCGGCAAGCAATGGCGTATCAAGTACACCGAAGCGCAACCGAACGGGCAAGCGGTCACCCGTACCTACGACACCACGCTGCGCGTGGTCGGCCACGAGGCGGTGGACGTGCCGGCCGGCCATTTCGACGCGATCAAGATCGAAGGCAACGGCCAGTGGACCAACCACACCGCGCCGGCCCAGCCGAACGGCAAGCCGGCCGATGTGTCGGGCAAGCTCTACAAGGCGTTCTGGTACGTGCCGAAGATCAACCGCTGGGTGAAGTCGATCGAGCAGTTCGACAACCCCAACGGCAAGCACTCGCAACGCATGACTTCGGAACTGGAGTCGTTCCAGGCCGGCAACGGCAAGGTCGACGCCACTGCGGCGCCGGCCGCACCGGCCAGGAGCAAGGGCAAGACGCCCGGCGCCTCGATGATCTAAGCGCGGCGGCGCATCGCGGTGCTGCGCCGAGCAGCCCGCGGTGCTAGGCTTGGGGCCTTCGTCCCTTCTCCAGCCCCAAGGCCGCCCATGCTCTTCGCCATCACGCTGCTCGACCGTCCGAATTCGTTCGAACTCCGCACTGAAACCCGCCCCGCCCACAAGGCCTATTTGTCGGCCGCCGGCGAGCGCATCGCGTTTGCCGGCCCGCTGTTCGGCGACGACGGCAAGACCCCCGCCGGCAGCCTGCTGGTGATGGATTTCGACTCGCGCGAAGCCGTGCACACCTGGCTCGACGGCGAGCCGTACACGCGGGCAGGCGTGTATGGCTCGCGCAGCGTCCTCCCGTTCAGCAACCTGTATCCGCAGAAAGTCGGCTTCCCGCCCGAGGCCTGATTCGCCTGTCAACAAGCCGCCCGGCCCCGCGCCCGGCGGCCCCGCCCGATTCATCCACCGGGTAGATGGCAGTCATCAAAATATTTCATATACCGAAATAAAATCGATGGCATAGGGCCGATGCCTCGATTTCTCCCCGGTCGCTCGACCGCCGGGAACGCCCAGCCAGTTCGTCGCCGTACGACAGCCACGCATCGACCCATTCAGCCCGACCCGCGAACGACGCCACGACCGTCGAGCCCGCGGCGTCGTGCCGAGCCGTAGTACCTGCCGGCCTGCGCCGGTCGCTCGAACCCGGTGGTGCCCGGATCCCTGACCCGTCATCGCTTCACACTCGTCCGACCGGCCGCAATCCGTCTGCAAATAGACATGATTCTCATTCCGATAACGCCGATCATTCGCCGTCAAGCCCGGCGAACGATGCGCGGCCCGGCAGGTTCGCTACCCGCGAAGCCGGCGGCAACACCGTTTCGAAACACAACAACAGGACACACCGCATCATGGCAAGGACTGGCCGCCATTTCACCGACACCACCCGGCTGACCCGCTGCGCGGCGCTCGCCGCACTCGCCTGCGCGGCGCTGGTCGATCCGGCATTCGCTCAGGAATCCGACACGACGTCGCAGGACACGCCTCGGGAAGCACGCAAGGAAGCCCCGAAGGAAACGCTGAAGAACACCACGCTCGACGCCATCAACGTGTCGGGCGACTGGCTCGGCAGCGGCTTGCAGAACAGCGTGAAGACCTTCGCGGGCGCGCGCACCGTGGTGAACCACGACACGATCGAACAGAGCGGGGCGTCCAGCATCGGCGACGTGCTGCGCCGCGTGCCCGGCGTGCAGGCCACCGACAACTCCGGCTCGGCCGGCAGCGCGATCTCGCTGAACATCGGCGTGCGCGGCCTGACAGGCCGCTATGCGCCGCGCTCGACGATCCTGCTCGACGGCATCCCGCTCGCGTTCGCGCCGTACGGCCAGCCGCAGATGTCGTTCGCGCCGATCAGCCTCGGCAACATCGAATCGATCGACGTGGTGCGCAGCGGCGGCTCGGTGCGCTATGGCCCGCAGAACGTGGGCGGCGTGATCAACTTCCGCACCCGCGAGATTCCGAACACGCCGGGCCTGACCGCCGACGCCACGATGCGCGAGAACATCTACACGCACGGCGGCGCGAGCACCCAATACAGCACGTTCCTCGGCACGCAGCTCGACAACGGCCTCGGCGTGGCGCTGCTGTATTCGGGGATGGCCGGGCGCGACTGGCGCGTCGGCAGCGACGAGAGCGTCAACGATCTGCAATTGAAATGGCGCTTCGAGCTGACGCCCAGCTCCGAGCTGTACGGCAAGTTCTCGTACTACGACGTCAAATCGCACACGCCGGGCGGCCTGACGGTGGCGCAATACAACGCCGATCCGTTCCAGAACACGCGGCCCACCGACTTCTGGTACGGCGACCGCAAGGGCTTCGACGTCGGCTACCTGAACACCATCTCGGCCACCCAGGAATTCGAAGTCCGAACCTTCTACAACGAGAGCTACCGCACCAGTTCGCTGATCAATGCGGCGCGCACGCAGTTGCAGGACCAGCCGCGCACGTATTCGGTCTACGGCATCGAGCCGCGCTACACGCAGCGCCTGACGCTCGGCCCGACCGCGCACGACGTGACGGTCGGCTACCGCTACATTCGCGAGCGCGGCACCGACAACAGCTTCAACCAATCGATCCTGACCGGCCTGATCAGCAGCCCCACGCGCTTCGACAATTCGACCGATGCGAACGCCGTCTATATCGACGATCGCATCGCGTTCGGCCGCTGGCGCCTGACGCCGGGCATCCGCTACGAGCACATCGAATCGACGCGCCGCGACGACATCCTGAATCAGAGCTTCGGTTCGAAGAACAACAAGCCGCTGCCGGCCGTGAATCTGTCGTACCTGCTGACGCCGACGCTGACGCTGTTTACCGACTACAGCACCTCGTTCGGCCCGGTGCAGAACCTGCAGCTCAATTCGCAGTCGTCCGGCAACCCGTTGCAGCCGGAAACCGCGAAGACGTTCGAAGTGGGCGCGCGCTGGACCAGCCGCCAGGTGCATGCCGAAGTGACCGCGTTCAACATGCGCTTCGACAACCAGATCCTGCAGGTGGTGGGCTCGGTGCCCGCGACGTTCCAGAACATCGGCGCGACACATCACCAGGGCATCGAAACGGCGTTCGACTACGAATTCGCCGACGACGGCCCGCTGCGCGGCCTCGACGCCTACGTCAATTTCACCTACACGAAGGCGATCCAGGAATCGGGGCAGTTCGCGGGCCGCGACGTGCCGTTCTATTCGCGCTTCACCGACACGCTCGGCATGCGCTACAAAACCGGCGCGTGGACCTTCAACGTCTCGAGCACGCACCAGAGCGCGCAATACTCGGACACCGCGAACACGGTGGCCGAATCGGCCGACGGCAGCGTCGGGCGCGTGCCGGGCTTCCGCGTCTGGAACCTGCAGGCCGACTGGAAGATTCCGAAGATGAAGGGCAGCACGCTGACGGCCGGCATCAACAACGTGGGCGACGCGCGCTACTACACGCGCAACGTCGACGGCAACGCGGGCCGGATGGTCGGCGCGCCGCGCACGGTGTACGTGCAGGGGCGCTTCGTCTATTGAGCGTCGCATGAAAAACGGGGGCGCGCCGGCATGACCCGGCGCGCCCCCGCTGGCTCGAATGCTCAGGCGTGCTTCAGATATGCGCGCCGAACCATTCGAGCTGGCGCGCGATGCTGCTGTCGAAATGCGCGCCGTCATACATGTCGTAGTGGCCCGCACCGGCCTCCACGTGCAGCGCCTTGTTCGCCGCGCCCACCGCTTCGTACAGCGCCGTGCCCTGCTCGGGCGGGTTGACGCCGTCGTCGCCGGCCACCACCACCAGCACCGGGCACGCCACCTGGGCCGCATGCGCGGCCGGCCGGTAGTTCAGCATCTCGCGCACCGTCAGGAACGGGATCTTGATGTCCATCTGCGGATAGCGCTGGCGCGCATCCTCGACGAACGCCTTCGATTGCGGGTCGGTCAGCACCTTGGTGATGGCGACGAACATCTCGCGGCCGGTGGCCGCCTTCTTCTCGTGCATGCGCGCAAGCGTCGACACGAACGCCTGCTTTTCCTCGGCGCTCATGCTGCGCGTGACGACCTGCTCGCCGTCGGCGAAGCTCAACTGGCTCACCACCGCCTTGACGGCCGGATCGGCCGCCGCCGCGGCCAGCACGTGGCCGCCGCCGAGCGAGGTGCCCCACAAGCCGATACGCGCCGCATCGATGCCGGGTTGCGCGCGCACGAACGCCAGCACCGTGGCGATGTCCTCGATCTGCATCGCCGGCACCAGGCGCCCCTGCTCGCCGCCGCTCGCGCCGAAGCCGCGATAGTCGAACGTGACGGCGGCATAGCCGGCCGCGACGAACGCCTCGGCGAAGCGCGGCAGCAGCACCTCCTGGATGCCGCAGAAACCGTGACACAGCACGATGACGGGCGCGTCGCCCGCGGTTTCCGGGCGGCGCAGCGTGATCGCGATGTCGTTGTCGGTGCGATGAGTGGTAATCGGCATGGAATTGAAAGCTGGGAATGAAGGGGCGTGAAATCCGGCGGCGCGAAACGCTTCGCGATCCGAAGCGTCGCTCCGGCAAGGGCCTGGCGCCGGATGCGGACGACCATGATACAAGAGACCCGCGTTTCTCGGGCAGCGCCTCGTCATGCGCCGCTTCGTGCGCTTCGCCCCGCCGTCGCGCGGTTCGCACGACAGGAGCCGCCGGGCCGATGCCGGCGGGCGCCGGTCAGTCGCCGTCGCGCACGGCCGTGCCGAACGCCTGCGGCGAAGCGCGCCCCCGCCCCGGCAGCATCCGCACCAGGATCTCGTCGCGATCGATGAAATGATGCTTGAGCGCGGCCAGCACATGCACGACGATCACCGCGCCGGCGCTCCAGGCGAACGCGCGGTGAATCCACATCCAGCGGTCGTAGCTCGCGTGATCGACGGCCGCGAGCGGCGGCAGGTTGAACAGGCCGAGCACCGGCACGGGGTGCCCCGCCACCGAACTCCAGATCCAGCCCGACAGCGGCGTGGCCATCATCACGCTGGCATACAGCACGATGTGCACGCCGGTGGCGACCGCGCGCATCGGCGGCGAGAGGGTCGGCGGCAACGCCGGATAGGCGCGGCGCCTGAGCCAGCGATAGACGAGCCGCGCCATCACCAGGAACAGCACGGTCGAGGCGATCGCCTTGTGCACCAGCAACGGCGTGCCGCCGCGCGGTGCATCGCCGCGCCAGTGCGACGAGCCGAAGCCGATGAACCAGACGGTGACGATGATGGCCGCCATCAGCCAGTGAAACAGCCGTGCGCCGCCGGGGTATCGCGGTTGAGACATGATTTCTCCTCCTATATAATCGCCACGCGCAATAATTGAATTTGCAAACAGACGGCGGCCCGCTGCGCGTCGCGCCCTCGTCCCTATTCTTGCCCGGCGCCCGGCACCCGCCGACGCGCATCACTCCGCCTGCCGCACGCCGATATCCCGACATGCCCGATTTCGATCACTACCGGTTCACCGAAGCGTTTCCGTACCTGCTGGCCAAGGTCGGCGTGCGCATGGAACAACTGTTCACCGCCGAACTGCGCGAGGCCGGCCTGACGCTGCCGATGTATCGCGTGATGGCCGCCCTGCGCGAGCAGGAAGACCAGCGGCTCATCGATCTGGCCGAGATGGTGTCGAGCGAACTGTCCACGCTGTCGCGGCTGGTCGGCAAGATGATCACGATGCGTCACGTCACGCGCAAACGGCTGACCGACGACGGCCGCACCGTGTGCATCGCACTGACGCCGGCCGGCCGCGCGCTGGTCGAGCGCTGGATTCCGCGCGCGATCTACTACGAGCAACTCGCCACGGCCGGGCTCGAGGGCGCGCAGCTCAAGCAACTGAAGCGGCTGATGGATCACATCTTCACGAACCTGCACAGCGTCGAGATCGGCACGTCGCTGCCCGAGCCCGAACCGGCCGCGCCGGCGCGCAAGCGCGCAAGCCCGGCAGCGCGCAAGACGCGCGGCTGAGGCCGCTTTAGCCGCGTCAAGCGCGGTTCGTGGCCTGTGCCTCAGGCCGAAGCCGCGTACGTCTGCGTGATCTGCTTGCGCTCGACGAAATCCTCCAGCGACGCCACGCCGCCCAGCCGGCCCAGCCCGCTCGACTTGTAGCCGCCTTCCTCGAATTCCACGGCGATGTTGGCCCAGCCGTTGATCGAGATGAAGCCCGCCTCCAGCCGCCGCGAGACGCGCACTGGCCGATCGACGTCGCGGCTCCACACGCAGGCGCTCAAGCCGTACTCGCTGTCGTTCGCCAGCGCGACTGCTTCGTCCTCCGTATCGAATACCTGCAGCGTCTGCACCGGGCCGAACACTTCCTGTTGCGCGATGGCGATCGAGGCGTCGCTGATTTCCAGCAGCGCCGGCCGATAGAAGTTGCCGTCGGCCAGCGGCGGCTCGGTCACGATCCCGCCGCGCACGATGGCCTTGGCGCCGGCCGCCAGCGCAGCCTCGACCATCGCGTCGATGCGCGCCAGCGAGGCGCGGTCGATCAACGGCCCCATGTCGCTCGCCGGGTCGGCGGCCGGCCCCGGCCGCACGGCGCGCAGCCGTGCCGCGAGGCCTTCGCGCACGCGCTGCGCGATGCCGCGCTGCACCAGGATGCGGCTGCCGCACATGCAGAACTGCCCGGCGAACACCGTGGACGATTTCTCCAGCACCGGCAGCAGCGCATCGAGATCGGCGTCGTCGAAAATCAGATGCGGGGTCTTGCCGCCCAGTTCGAGGCCCACCCGCTTCAGCCGCTCGGCGGCAGCCACGCCGATGGCGCGGCCGGTACGCGTGCTGCCGGTGAAGCTGACCGTTTGCACGTCTGGCGCCTCCACCAGATGCCGCGCACCGTCGGCGCCCGATTCGATGAACACGTTGACCGCGCCGCGCGGCAGCTCCGCCACCGAGCCGATGATCTCGCTCATCAACGCGGCCGTTTGCGCGGCCTGCATCGGCATCTTGACGACCGCCGTGCAGCCGGCCGCCAACGCAGGCGCGAGCGAACGCACCGATAGATAAGCCGGCGAATTCCACGGCACGATCAGTCCCGCCACGCCGATCGGCTGGACGATGCTCATGCCCTGGAAACCCGGGTAAGGATCCATCACGCGCCCGAAGTTCTGCAGCGCCAGGCCAGCCGCGAAGCGCAGCCCGCGCACGATCAGGCCCGCTTCGAAACCGGCCTCGTAGCGCAGCTTGCCGTTCTCGCGGCACAAGGTGTCGACGATGTCGTCGCGGCGCGCTTCATATGCGTCGGCCAGGCGCATCAGCGCCACCGCGCGGCGCTGCGGGTCGGCCGTCCAGCTCGGGTCCTGGAACGCACGAGCGGCGGCGGCCACGGCGCGCGCCGCTTCCTCGGCGCCGCCATCGTGATAGATGCCGATCGGCCGTCCCGTGGCCGGGTTCACGCTCTCGCCAGTGCGGGCCGAACCGACCCATTCGCCGTCGATCCAATGGCGCGCCTCGATCGGCGCACCGCCCTGTTGCTTGTCAATTTCCATTGCACTGCACTCCTCAGCTTCGGTGATTCCGTGAATCGGCAAATCGGTCCGGGGCATCTTACCCAGCAATCACAATAGTTGCAATTGCAAATGTAAGGCGGTTATTGCATGCCCCGGCGTACCACGCTCAGAACCGCTGCCGCAAGCCGACGCGCACCACCACCTGCTTGTTGGTGGCCGATGGCGTGAAGCCGCCGATCGTCGCCACGGCCGGTTGATTGAGCGAATCTCGCCCGCTCGCGCGTTGCAGGATCGCGGCCAGATACACATCGGTGCGGCCCGAGAACGCGTAATCGGCAATCGCGTCGAGTTGCAGATATTTCGCGCCGCCGTCGCCGTCCACCGAGCTGCGGCGCGTGTAGTCGAACGCGATGCCGGTTTGCAGCGCGGGCGTGATCAGGGTGCGCACGCCGAGTTCGGCGCTCGTAAACACCGCATTGCCGGTATAGCCGAACGGGTTCGGCCCGGAAGCCGAGCCGAGCGAATCGAAGCGCGTGCGCGTCAGCACCCCGCTCACGGTGGTCGTGCCGAACGTGTAGCTGCCGCCCAGCCCCATGATCTCGAGCGTATTGGCCGATGCATAGCCGGCGAAGGCCGGCATCGATTCGGGCGCGGTGGCGGAGCCGGCCGAGCCGATGTTGTTGGCGGAGGTCAGCCCCTTGTTCGGCGTATTGCCGTAGAACGACACGTTGGGATTGCGAGCGTTCAGGTAGCCCGCGCCGAACCCGAACGGGCCGTGCTCGTAGCTCGCACCGAGCGACCACACCTGGTTCTGGCCCGACGCGCCGGGCACGCCGCCGAAGCTGTAGAGCGCGCTCACGCGCAACCCGCCGAACACCGGCGTGACGTACTTCACGGCGTTGTTGATGCGGTACAGCAGGCCGAGGTCGTCGACGTCGCCCACGTGCGACGACATCCAGCCGGCCCACGCGGGCGCCGAGAAACGCTGGATCGAATCGAGCAGCGTGTCGTACTGGCGCCCGAACGTCAGCGTGCCGAGGTGCGACGACGCCAGCCCGACGAAGGCCTGCCGGCCGAACTCCGCGCCGCCCTGGGTCAAGGCGCCGTTGTTGATGGTGAAACCGTTCTCCAGCGTGAAGATCGTCTTCAGGCCGCCACCGAGATCCTCCACGCCGCGAAAGCCCCAGCGGCTACCCGACAGGCCGGCCGTCAGGCCGTCCGCGAACGCCACGCTGCTCGCGCCCGTCGGCCGGCCGCCCGGCTTCGCCGTCTGCACGTCGTTGGTGTACGCCACGCCGGCGTCGATGATGCCGTACAGCGTCACGCTGCCTTGTGCCTGCGCGCAGACGGCAAAGAGCGCAGCGACGGCGCCCGCAATGCAATGCTTCATGACCAGTTGTCTCCGTCTTCATCTTAATAATTAGTTGTATTGAGTATTACGGTCTTGCCAGGGCGATGCGATGGGCGAGTATCGGTTCGATCACCTCCTTGCGGGCATGGTCAGGTCATGGCGGCGGCGTCAATCGAGCATCAATCCGCCTTGCGTTGCAGGACGAACGGGCGCGAGGTGCGCCAGCACGGCGCACCGGCGTCGAAGCCGTAGGCGGCCGCTTCCTCGGCGCGCTCGATCCGCTCGAACTCGCCGATCAGGCTTTCCTTCACGCCGAACACGGTGTCCTCGGCGAGCCACGGGCAATCGGGAGAGAAGATGTGCGTGATGACGGTTTCATAGCCCGCCGCGCGGATCATGAAATGAATGTGCGCGGCGCGGTTCGGATGGCGGCCCAGCGTGGCGAGCAGCTTGCCCACCGGCCCGTCGTCGGGAATCGGGTAATCGCGCGGGCGCACGCTGCGGAACCAGAACGCGCCGTCCGGCCCGCTCTCGAACTTGCCGCGCAGGTTGCCGTCGGGCTGCACGCCCTGCTGCTGCACGTCGTAGTAGCCGTCGTCGTTGGTCTGCCAGACGTCGATCGTCGCGCCGGCCACCGGCTGCCCGTCGGTATCGGTCACCGTGCCCGTCACGACCAGCGGCTCGCCCTTGCCGTCGAGGCAGATGTTCGCGCCGGCCGGCAGCACCGGCAGGCCATCCACGTAGAACGGCCCGAGGATGGTGTTCTCGGTGGCATTGCCGGGGCGGCGGTGGTTGATCGCATCGACCAGCATCGACACGCCCAGTACATCGGACAACAGAATGAATTCCTGGCGCCAGTCGGTGCACATCTGCCCCGTCTCGGTCAGGAAGCGGATCGCGGCGAACCACTCCTCGTGGGTCGGCTCGATCTCCTTCACGGCCGCATGCAGATGCCGCACGATCGCCGCGGCGATGCGGGCGGTGCGCGGTTCGACATCGGGGCCGATCCGCGCGTTGACGGCCTCGGCCGAATGTTCTTCGGAAAACAACGGGTAGTGGCGGTCGGGACGTCGGGAGGTATCGGTCATGATGCGGGTCCATCGTTGCAGAGAATCGCGAGCGGCTCGGCGCCGCGCCAGGCGCGATCGAGCAGCCCGTGCAGGCCGGCCGCGTCGAGCGGTTGCGGATTCCAATAGGGGTTCGCGAGCGTCAGTTCGACCGCGCGCGCAATGCCGGATTCGGGCATGCCGATCTCGGCCAGCGAACGCGGCGCGCCGATCGCCGCATTGAGCCGGTGCAGCGCGCGCCCGGCATCGTCCACGCCGAGCGCCGCCGCCAGCCGCGCGGTCACGTCGGGAATCGCCGGCGCGTTGTAGGCCAGCGCATGCGGCAATACCAGCGCGTGGGTTTGCGCATGCGGCAGGTCGAACGCACCGCCGAGCACGTGGCACAGCTTGTGGTGCAGCGCCATGCCGACCGAGCCCAGGCAGACGCCGGCCAGCCATGCGCCGTAGAGCGCATCGGCGCGCGCCGCACGGTGGCCCGGCTCGGCCGCGATGACCGGCAGCGCCGTGAACAACGCGCGCACGCTGTCGAGCGCGAGCGCGGCGATGATCGGGTTGGTGTCGCGCGCATAGAGCGCCTCGACCGCGTGCGCGATCGCGTTCATGCCGCTCACGCCCGACATCGACGCCGGCAGGTCCAGCGTCAGATCCACGTCGTACAGCACGCACTCGGGCAGGATGCGCGGGCTGCGCTGGGTGGTCTTGACGCCGTCGCACGTCTCGCCGAGGATCGGCGTCATCTCCGAGCCGGCATAGGTGGTGGGCAGCACGATCTGCGGCAGGTCGGTGCGTAGCGCGAGCGCCTTCGACAAGCCGGTGGTCGAACCGCCGCCCACCGACACGATGCCGTCGATGTCGTGCGCCTCGACGATCGCCATCGCGGCATCCGTCACGTCCACCGGCGTATGCATGCGCGCACCGTCGAAACGGGCCGCATGGCGCGTGCCGAGCCGCTCGGCCAGCTCGTCGGCCAGTTGCGCGTGCGGCGGCCCGTAAAGCAGCAGCGCGCGCGAGATGCCGAACCGGGCGGCCGCCTCGCCCACCAGGGCGCGCGTGCCGTGGCCGAAGCTCACGCTGCCCGGCAGGCTCTCGTGGACGAACGGCAGCCGCGCGTTCACGGCCACATAGTTCGGGGTACTCATCGCGCCAGCTTCAGCAGTTGCTCGGCGTTGGTGCGGCCGATCTTGACGCGGTCGTTCTCGCTGATCGAGGCCGCATCGAACCAGTCGGCTGCGTGATCGATGTTCTCGAACGGCCAGTCGGCCGAGAACAGGATGCGGTCCGAACCGATTTCGAGCATTGCGTCGATCAGCGTCTGGGTGCGGAAATTGCCGGACGTGGTCAGCCAGAAATGCTTGCGGAAATATTCGGCGATCGGCTTCTCGGCCGGGTAGTTCGGCCGCGCCGACACCCAGGCGTTGCGATTGTCGATGCGCCACATGCTGTAGGGCAGGCCCTCGCCGAGGTGCCCGAGGATGATCTTCAGGCCCGGGTGTGCATCGAACAGGCCCGAGCCCATCAGGCGCAACGCATGCACGGCGGTTTCCTGACCGAACGCCCAGGTCGGCCCCATCAGCCACGGATGGCCGTCGTAGATCGGCGCGCGGCCCGGCAGCGGGTTGCGCGGGTGCAGGTAGAACGGCACGTCGAGCGCTTCGAGCGCGGCCCAGAACGGGCGATAGCGCGGCAGGTCGTAGTACAGCTCGCCGCCTTCGGCCGAATCGGTGAAGCCGTTGACGAGCGCCCCCACGAAGCCGAGCTCGCGCACGCAGCGCTCGGCCTCGCGAATCGCCAGCTCCGGCTCCTGCATCGGCAGCGCGGCAAACGCGCGGAAGCGGTCGGGGCGCTTGGCGACCTGCTCGGCCAGGAAATCGTTGGCGCGGCGCGCCAGCTCGTCGGCACGTTTCGAATCGCGAATCGCCTGCACGGCCGGCGCATTCAGCGACAGCACCATCATCTCGATGCCGCCACGGTCCATCTCGGCGATGCGGCGTTCGTGGATGTCGAGCAGCCGGTGGCGAAGTTCGACCCAATCGTCGTGCGGCACGAAGCCGGCCGAATCCTCGATCGTTTCGGCGATTGCGAAATGTTCCTCGAGCGCGATTTTTCCTACCTTGCTGAAAGCCATGCCATTCTCTCCAAGTTCAAGCAGCCGGTGTCGCCGCCGGGCCTCCGGCTCGGCGGCGACGCGATAAATCATCAGTACAACGAATTTCAAGCGTGATGCATCGAGATCCTGAACGCCACCCGGATCAGCGCCGCACGCGTGCCGTCACGAGCCGCACGACGAAGCCGTGACGCCCTCACGCGCCGCAGCCGGCGAGGCATCCGCCGCATCGTCGGGACGGAGCGCGCGGCGGCGGCGCGCCAGCGCCAGCGTCATCGCGCACGAGGCCAGCGCAATGGCGGCCGAGGCGACGAACATGATGCGGTCCGAACCGCCGAGCACCGCCAGTTGCCCGGCCGCCATCGGGCCGAGGATCGAACCGGCGCGGCCAATGCCGAGCCCCCAGCCGATGCCGGTGGCGCGAATGTGGGTGGGATAGACCGAAGCCGTCAGCGCATTGATCGCGGGCTGACCGCCGACGATGCACAGGCCGCTGACCGTCACCACGGCCAGCAGCGGCACGAGCGGCAGCCCGGGCAGGCCGATCGACACGATGGTCGCGGCCGCCACGACGAACGCCGGCACCAGCACGCGCGCGTAGCCGGCGCGATCGATCAGCAGGCCCATGCCGACGGTGCCGAGCGTGCCGCCAACCTGCAGCAGCGTGCCCACCGCGATCGCGACGCCGCGCGTATGACCGAGGTCGACGATGATGGTCGGCAGCCAGTTCGACAGGAAGAACAGGTTCAACAGGTTCGCGAAGTTGAGGCCCCAGAGCAGCAGCGTGATGCCGGCGCGGCCGCCTCGAAACAGTTCGGCCACGGGCGCGCCGGACGGCTTCGCTGCGCGCGTGCCGGGCAGGACGCCGCCGCTCGCAAGGCCGGGCGCTACCGCCGCGCCGCCGACGATACGCGCCACCAGCCGCGCCACCTGTTCGGGCCGACGGCCGCGCAGCACCATGAACTGCACCGATTCCGGCAACCACATCGCCATCAGCATGCCGATCGCGAGCGACACCGCCCCGCCCGCCAGGAACACGGCGCGCCAGCCGGCCAGCGGAATCAGCCAGCCCGACACCAGGCCGCCGAGCACCGCGCCGGCCGTGAAGCCGCACGACACCAGCATCATGGTCGACGCGCGCCGCCGCGCCGGGCTGTACTCGCTGACCAGCGCCATCGCGTTGCCCATGATCGCGCCCACCCCTAACCCGGTCAGCGTGCGCATCGTCAGCAGTTGCGCAACGCTGTGCGTGTGCCCGGTGCCGAGCATGCACACGCCGGCGAACAGCATGGACACCACCAGCACGGGCCGCCGGCCGATCCGGTCGGCCAGCACGCTCAACGCCAGCGAGCCCAGCAACATGCCGACCAGGCTCGCCGAGAACACCGAGCCGAGCGCGCCGCGCTCGATGCCCCAGTCGCGCACCAGCTCGGGCGCGACGAAGCCCATCGATTGCACGTCGAAACCGTCGATGATCATGGCCGCGCCGGCCAGCAGGAAGATGCCGAGCTGAAAGCGCCCGACCGGGCGCGCATCGATCAGGGCCGGGATGTCGATCGCCGTCGCCGGCTGCGCGTGTTGCGGGGAAGAAGTGTTCATCGTGATCGTCCGACTCGTCTGGCGGTGATGCGCGAAGCTTGACGCAATGGCCGGCAGCTTGCTGCCGCCAGCCGACATTTATTTGCAAACGCAAACATGTGTCGAAGTATATATTTGCTTTTGCAAGTAAATATAGGCGTTTACGCGGAGGCGCTCAGGCTTCCGAACGGAAGCATTCCGAAAGGAAAACAGGGAGGACGGCACGAGCGGCATGACAGCGGCAGCCGGCACGCCGTGATCAGTCACGCGTGCCGGAAACCAGGAAGGCGGGGATGCCGGTTGGTGCGCACCGGCGAGCGCGCGCGGTCAGCTCAGCGCAGGGTCGAGCACGAGCGTGCCGCGGCCGGCGAAGCCCTTGATCAGGCCGCGCCGCGCGACCTCGCGAAATGCGGCGTAAATCGTGTTCGGGTGAAAGCCGAGCGAATCGGCGATCGCCTGCTGGCTCGGCAGGCGATCGCCGGGGCGAAACAGGCCGGCGCGAATCGCTTCCTCGATCTGGTCGGCAATCGCCAGCGCGACGTGGCCGCGAATCCGGGAAAAATCGGGGCGCCAATCTTGCGCGAGCCGCGGCCCGCGCGCACCGTTCGTGCGGCCGAGTGCGGGTTCGGAGCATCCTTGCATGCGTCCTCCACGGTGCGAGTGTCCGTTCATGCCGGCGGCAAAAACCGGAAGCGGCGCGAGATTTGCCGGGGCGCCCAGCGTGCTGCCATGACGGTATCAAACCGTCATCGGAATCCAGCGTCAAGCGTCTTTGCCGATCTGTCGCGCAATCGACTCGCCCGGCGCTGAACAGACGCGCACCGTGTTTTCGCTTCACTGCACAATCGCGCCGGATTGATTGGCAGTCGAAACGATTGGTGCTCGCCCGCGCCTCGTGCCCCCGCAAGCTCGCCCCTGCTTCGTTTTAATTCCGCGCCAAGCCCTTCGATTTAAAGGGAAACGAGAATATCGATCCGTTTGGAATTGCCTGACCATTTACTTGCCATGCGGTCCGTATCATAGTTTCGCGAAACAAGTTTCACCAATAACGTGCAGCGCGTACCGACGGAGACATCGATGTTACGCACGCCAACACGGGGCCAACCGGGCGCTTGTCGCTCGTCATTCCCGCAGGATCGGACACCGCGCTCGAGGCGCAACGTGTCCGCCCTTTCGCCGACCCGGCATCCTTTTCCGCTTTTCAGCCGACGCACCGCTACCCGCGACGCGAACGGCGCCCGACTCATGCTTGCGTAATTCCAAGTGCGATCGCCGTCCGGCACCACCCGTGCCGCCGGCATCGCGCCCGGACATCGTCGATCGACCGCCGCACCGACGGGTCATTCCAAGGCCCGCGCCCCGATCGACATCGAGACACCCGGAATCATCAACAAGGAGGGGGTATGCCCCGTATCACCAAGCCGCGCACCGCGCTGCTGTCCTGTTTCGTGCTCGCGATTCCGTTCTTCGCCGGTTGTGGCGGCGGCGATGGCGGCGATCCGCCGGCAGCGATCCAGGTCCCGCAATGCTCGGGCAGCAGTTGCCCGGCCAGTGGGTCGACCACGACCCCGACCGTCACCAACAAGCTCTGCCCCGATACGCTCGACTACACCACCGTCTATACCGGCGGCTCGGGCAGCGGCGAATACGTGAAGCTGCAATTCGATTCGACCAAGCTCACGTATCAGATGCGATTCATCCTGTCGTCGGTGCCGACCAGCGCCGGCCAAGTCAACACCACGCGCGCCGGCCAGACCATCACCGGCACGTTCCACCGCGCCACCACGCTGCCGACGGCCGAACAGAACCGCTGCGCGTTCGTGCTCGACAACGGCGCGTCGGCCGATGGTTCGTACTCCGTGACGGTCAATCCGGCCGATCCGCCGATGCTGTTCGTCGGCAACGGCGTGGTGGGCGGCGGGATTCCGGGTGCCACCATCGAATTCGACGGCGTGGCCCTGCTCGGCAACCTCGGCGCCGTGCCGTCGCGCACGTTCGACTTCTTCCCGTTCATCGGCTTCACCGACACCGAAACCGATTTCACCAAGGTCGCGGGCAACTACAACGAGCTCGGCATCCATCTGTCGCCGACCGGCACCTCGTATCAGACGGCCAAGCCGGAAGGCTGGCAGCCCGATGTGGTCAACTGGAACGAGACGCTGAACGGCGACGGCTCGTGCACCATCACGCCGGGCAGCGACTACTCGTGCCGCACCACCGGCACGCCGTGGGCGCTGCGCACCAACACCGACGGCTCGGCCGACAACGTGTTCGTCAGCAAGCCGACCTCGTCGGGCTCGCCGTATCCGAGCGCCGGCCAGGGCCAGCCGATCGTGCTGCTCGCACCGAGCCAGGCGCAGGGCATCATGATCGTCGGCAGGCTGCGCGGGGCGTTGATTCCGATCGTGATTCGCGTCGGGCAGGCGTTCGTGCCGACCGACCCGGCAGCCCTGCTGAACACGGTGGCCGATGCGGAAATCGGCATCTCCGCGCTGGCGCCGGCCACCACCGTGGCCAAGAACTCGTTCACCGGCGGCTACATCGGCGCGACCAGCGCGTCGGCGTGCGGCATCGTGGCGAATGCGGGCAACTCCGGCGCACCGGCGGTAGGCGACGCGAGCTTCAACGCGTCGGTGGCGCATCCGAACCTGCCGGGCATCTACAGCGGCACGTTCTTCGAGCCGACCGCCGGCAACTGCGTGGACAACACGGCCGTCTCGACGCTGGCCGCGAACTACACCTCCACGCTGTTCAGCGGCGCAACGGCCGGCTTCATCGATCCGCAAACCTCGGCCGGCACCAGCACGTTCTCGCTCGACTACACGCAGGCCACCCCGGGCCTGATCGGCGTGACGGCGCTGCAGGATTTCAACGCCGGCAACAGCAGCGGGCCGGTCGCGATCTTCCACAAGGGCGACACCGGCTGGGCGATCAAGATCGGCGAGGTGTACGCGATGGTGGTGAACAACAACCAGTACAACCCGTTCTTCACGGTGGGCGCGTTCGTGCAGTAAGGCAGTCGAACCCGCGCAGGCAGACACGCAGCAAGACGGCAACGACCGGCGGCAGCATTCCTGCCGCCGGTCCGCCGAGTGAATAAATCAATAGGATACCTATTGATTCAATAGAACCTGAGAGACGCAGGGCCGTGCATCGCACGGACGGCTTACCAGCCAGCCCGACCTGCGGGGGTGCGGTTTCTACCGGGCGAGCCTGAGGGGGCGCCCGGTTTTACGCGCAACGCGGTAGCCGGAGGGCCGCCCGCATTGCGCTTACCCACGGCGGTTCGCCGCCATTCGTCAATTGAGGCACGCATCATGACTATTCGAAAAGTGGCTTCCCTTGTCGTTGCACTCGCTGTTTCGTCGGCGCTCGCCGCGCCGGCTTTCGCCGTCACGGTGTCGCTGGCCAACGGCAACCCGATGAATCCCAACGGTGAACCGTTCTCGGCCACCGGCAGCACCACACTATCCAAAGGATCGATCAACACCAGTTGTACCGCCACCTTCAACGGCACCATCACCTCGACCGGCATCGTCAACATCACGTCGACGACGTTCGCCGGTGGCGGCCTCTGCTCGCTGATCACCGGCAGTGCGACCAGCATGAACCCGTGGACGGGCCAGGCCGACACGCCGACCCAATTGACGATCAACAATGCGCAGGTCAGCGCATCGCTGCTCGGCACCTGCGGCCCGAGCTCGGTGGTGACCGCCTGGAACAACACGGCGTCGTCGCTGACGTTCAACAACGCGGTGCTGACGCCGAACTGCACGGTGACCGGCACGGTCACCACCTCGCCGGCCTTCAAGGTGCAATAAGCGGCCGCGCCGAGGTTCGGCAGGCCGTAACGAAAACGGGGTGGCGTCGCGCCACCCCGTTTTTCATGGAAGAAAAAACAACGGCGGGCCCGGATGGCCCGCCGCGATACCGTCAACCTGTCAGCGCGACAGCGCCGCAGCCGGCGCCGCAGCCGGCTCGGTGGCGAGCGAGATCATCAGCGCGATCAGCTCGACGAATTCGTCCTCGGGCAGCAGGCCCGCCCATTCGTGATATTCGTCCTCGGACATGTCGAAAAAACCCTGCCCGAGCGCACGGGTCTTGGCGACCACCCGGTCGCGCGCCTCGGCGTCGTCGAGCGACGCCGGCAAATTGTTGCCCAACTGCTGGAAACGATCCTGGATCCGCAGCTTCAGTTTGTACCCCGTAATACCTCTCATCGCCGGCCTCGATTATGGATTTCTGGCTCTGCCATCACGCGAACAGGGCCGCCGGTGCATCGTGCGGACTCCTGCACGACGCGCCTGCGGCCCTTCCGCCCCTCGGAATGACGCCCCATACCGGCCGGTATTCCGGCCACGCCGGGGCGACTCCCCAGTTAATCCATGGTGCTGCGATTGCGCAATCGGCCCGGCCAATTAGATTTGATCCAAATCAATTATTAGGTCAGCACAAAAAGGCGGGGTCAGACGGCCGCCGGCGCTGCAATCAGAAAACCTGAAGGCTCGAATAAAAATTACTCGCTTGGTTGCGGGCCGCGGTTCTGGGATAGTGGGCGCCATTCCATCCAGCCCGCACCGGAGACACCACGATGTTCGCCTTCCCGCCGCTCGACCGCGATTCCGCTCCCGCTGCCTCGCCGCAACCGGCCGCCCGCACCGCGCCCGCGTTCACGTCGTATCGCGCCGCGCTGCAAAATCCGACCTGCGCGCTGGCGTCCCACACCGGCGATCGTCCCGACATCGCGACCAGCGCGATCCTTGGGTACAACTAAGCAAGCCGGCGGGCCGCACCGGCCTGCTCACTCGGGATAGTTCGCATTCACCTCGAAGCGCGCCAGCTTCAGGATCGTGCGCAGCGTGCGCGGATGAATATCGCGGCAGGCAGCCAGCGACGTCAGGATGAAATCGAGCGCCCTGCCGTAGCGATAGAGCGTCAGCCAGCTTTCGGTGTCGCCCGGTTGCGCGTGCAACTGTTCGGCCACGCGCAGCATGTGGGTCGACAGCGCGCGTGCCATGTCGAGTTCGATCTGTTGCTTCTCGCTCCATTCGACCGGCTGCGGCTGGGCCAGCAGCTTCGTTAGGAAGGCCTGGAATTGGGTATCGGACTGGTTCGGCAGCGTATTCATGATTCGTTCCGTTCTGCGTTGGACGGGTCGCCGTGCGGCGCGCTCATGCCTGCTATCAGCAGAATTCGTACCAGCCTGCGGCGAGCGTGCCCGCGCGCCGCGCGATATCCGGCAAGTCCAGTCAGGATAAGGCTCCGCGCGAGATGCCAACGTGCGCTCGGCCGCATAGGCGGCAACCGCGGCGGCCGCTTTGTTGCGTCGACGTAACGTGACACGCATGTAAAAGCCGGAACATCGCCGCCCACGCGCCACCGTGCGCGATTTCGCCAGCCGCCATTTTTTTTGCGTGGCCGCCTGCCCGGCCCGGCCGCTATACTCCGGCCCATGCGATTGCTCCGAACCCTGCTCGTCCTGCTGCTTTGCATCGCGCTGCCGCTCGACGCGCTGGCCGCGAGCGGGCTGACGGGCGCGTGCCCGATGCACGACGGGCACGCGATGCACGGCGCGATGCCGGCGATGACGGCGATGACGGCGATGACGGCCATGTCCGATTGCGACGGCATGGCTACGCCGCCACCCGGCAAGCAGAAAACCTGCGACCACGCCTGCGGGATGTCGGCGCAATGCCAGTTCGGCAGCCTCCATCACCCGGCCATGCTCGCCGAAGTGCGCCGCCCCGCCGCGCTGATCCTCCCGGTTCGCTTCCATTACGCCGCCTCGCTCGCCGTGCGCGACCCGAACGGCCTGTGGCGCCCGCCGCGCGCCGCCTGACTTTCCTCCTCCCCTGTCGAACCCCGACCGACCGCGCCGGCCCGCCGCCCGCGCGGGTGCGTCGTCGCCTGTCATGCGCATGCCGGCCATGCCGGCGCCGCACTTCTCATTTCTTGTTTCAGACGGAGCCTGACCATGAATACGCTGTTCGCCCAATCCGCCCTCCTGCTCGCCGCCGCAACCAGCCTGGCCGCCGCGCCGGCCTTCGCCGACGACATGGCCGGCATGAAGATGGCCGCCCCGGCCAAATCTCAGCCCCAGGCGCAGTCCCAAACGCAGCCCCAGGCGCAGGCCGACGACGGCCTGACCGACGCCGTGGTGCGCAAGGTGGACCCCGCCACCGGCATGATCACGCTGAAGCACGGCACGCTCGCCAACATCGGCATGCCGGCGATGACGATGGCCTACAAGGCTGGCGACGCCGCGATGACGCAACACGCGCATGCCGGGGACAAGGTGCGCGTGCGCGTCGAAAACCTGAACGGCACGCCGACGATCGTCAAGCTCGACGATCCGTCCTGATCAGCGCCGCGCGCCGGCCGGATCGAACGGCAGGCCGAGCGCGCGGAAGAACGCCGCGACCTGCGGCAGCCAGATCGCCACCCCGGCCGGGGTATCGAAGAAGTCGTGCGAACTCCGGCCGAACACGCCGATGTCGACAAAACGCGCGGCGGCGGCCGGCCCGCGCGCCTGCGCGAGGTAGGCGTCGAACATGCGCCGCGGCAGTGGTTGCGGCCACAACGAATCGTTATCGCCGTAGAACCAGAGCGACGGATAGCGCGCGGCGCGGCCATAGCTCGCGTAGGCCGCCACCAGCGTGTCGTCCCAACCCTGGCAGGCGGATTTGCGCACGCCGCCCGAGAAATTGATCAGCCCGAGCACGCCCGGCATCGCCCGCGCGCCGAACGCGATGGTCGCCAGGCCGCCATCGGACTGGCCCGCGACCACGATCCGCGAGCGGTCGACGAAGGGCAGCGCGCCGAGCGCCGCGATCGCGCCGGCCACATCGGCCGCCTCGTCGATGCCGTGACGGCGGCTGTCGCAACCATCGCCGTGATAGAAGCCGCCCGAACCGGCAAACCCTTCCCGCATCGGAATCGCCACCGCATAGCCGCGCCGCACGAACACGGCCGCCACGCGCAAGTGCCGCGAGCGCGGCTGCCGGCTCGCGTCGCCGGGGTCCTTGCCGTGATTGAGCACGACCAACGGGAACGGCCCCGCGCCGGGCGGTTTGAACAGCGTGGTTTGCAGTTGAACGATCGCGCCGTTGCTGCGCACCGGCAGCAACAGCACCTGCTCGCCGAGTTGCGTGGCGAGCGGCGGCGGGTTGAGCGCGAGGCCATCGGCGCGCGAGGCCGGCGCATGCAGGCAGGCGGCGACGCCGATCGCGAGCGCCGCCAAGGCAGACACCATCCTGTTCAGGCTGCGTAGGCCGCGCAGGCGTGACGGCCGCGCAAGGCGACCGAGAGAGTCCGTCGATTTCAATGCCTTGGCGTGTCCGGTGGTGAAGCGACCGCGATTATTTCATCGATTCGGTGTACTGACGGCCACGCGCCGCCCGATGCGCCTGCCCCGCTTCGCATGGCGATACGCGCCTGCGGATCGGCCAGCCACGATCGATCGCACAGCGATTGAATGAAAACGAAAGAAAAATCGAACGCCGGAATGCCCCGACGCAATCGTCAATTCAGAAAAACAAATACAAATGAAAGACATGAGCACCCGCCGCAACTTCCCATCACGCTTGCTGGAAAACGATTTCACCGATGCACGTTGCCTTCCGACGTTCTGTCACATTACAAAAGTAGCATTCGCAAAATTACATAAAACGCACCGATAAAACCTATCCGTCAGGAAAGCGCACCACCCCGCATCTCCAGCTTTCAATGTTTACCGAATTCCGATTGCCGTTTAGTAACAGCAAACCCGCGTGTTGACGTTCGATAACCACTCAAACTGATGAAAAAGAACACCACCATGACTCTTTCAAGGACCGGTATTTCGTGTCTGATGCTGGCGCTCGTCGCCAGCATCACCCTGGCCGCTTGCGGCAACGACGACGATCCCGCACCGGCCACGTCGACGCAGGCGTCCACCCCGAGCGCGCTGAAGACGCTCGACGGCAACGCGCCGCTCGTGATCGGCCACCGCGGCCTGCCGGGCCTGTATCCGGAAGAAACGCAGGTGTCCTACGAAGGGGCCGCCAACGCCGGCGCCGATTCGCTGGAAGAAGACCTGCACCTGACCAAGGATTGCGTGCTGGTCGCGCGTCACAACCCCTGGCTCAGCGACAACACCAACGTGGCCGACGTGGCCAAGACCAACGCCACCGTGGCCGCGCGCAAGCGCACCGTGCCGGGCGTGCGCGTGCCGGTCAGCTGGACCACCACGGCCACCACCGGCCCGTCGAGCTACCTGAGCGACCTGACCGATCCGGCCGATCCGAAATCGGTGCTGAAATCGCTGATCGTCGACGGCGAGGATCACACCAACGACTGGTCGATCACCGATTTCACGGTGGCCGAGCTGAAGGCATGGATTCGCGGCACCACGTACGACGCCAAGGACGTGCGCCCGACGGCGCTGAACGGCCAGTACCCGATCCTGACGATGCAGGAGGTGTACGACATCGCGCGCGCGAAGTCGGCCGTCACCGGCAAGACCTTCACGATCTATCCGGAATCGAAGAACCCGATCTGGAATAACGAGCAGGCGATCGCCAACGGCTGCGGCGCAGCCGGCACGCGTCCGTTCGAGGAAGCCATCATCAAGTTCCTCAACGACAACAACCTGAACAGCCGCACCGCGCCGATCCTGCTGCAGAGCTTCGACCCGGCCAGCCTGAAGTACTTCCGTTCGCGCGGCGTGCTCACGCGCATGGTGCAGCTGATCGACGGCAACGCCGTCAACTACCAGACCGGCGCGATGATCTACCAGACCAACGACGACTACGCGTTCGTCGACGGCCGCCCGTACAGCTGGACCCTCAACGGCGATTCGCGCTGGTTCGGCGACATGTTGACGCCGGCCGGCCTCGCCGAGATCAAGACCTACGCCGACGGCATCGGCCCGTGGAAGCCGCAGGTGTTCGCCTGGAAGGTCACGCCGTGGAAGGACAAGAACGCCGACGGCACGGCCTACACCGGCTCGCTCACCGACGTGAACTCGGTCGAGCCGACCAGCCTGATCGCCGATGCGCACAAGGCCGGCCTGTTCGTGCACGCGTACACGTTCCGCAACGAAGCGCGCTACCTGCCCGGCAAGTACAAGGGCGATCCGGTCGGCGAGTACCTCGACGCCTATCGCGCCGGCATCGACGGCGTGTTCTCGGACTTCGCGAACACGGCCGTGGCCGCCCGCGCGCAGTACCTGAAGGAAACCGGCCGCTAAAACGCGCCGCCCCGCCCCGCTCGCCGGCGGCGGCTTTCGAGCCGCCGCCGGTCCCGCCCGCGTTTTTCATTCCGCGTTTTCATTCCGAATATTTCGTTTAGCTTGCGATTCGGCCGTGCCAAGCACGCGCGACCCCGGGTCCGCAATGGGGATTCGTATCGAGTTTCGAAACGACAGGCACAATACGCCCCGGCGACATTCGCGCCGAAGCCGTTCGGATATCGAACCGCCTCGGCGCCCCGCCGGTCCCGCCCTCACGATGCCGTCATGAACAACGAAACCCCGAGCCGTCCCGCCGAACGCGCCGTCAATTCGCCGCGCTTCCTGCTGTGCCTGATCTGCCTGCTGGCTTCCGCCGGACAACTGGCGATCGATATCTACGTGCCCGCGCTGCCGGCCATGGCGCATGCGTTCGGCGCCTCGCCGCAGGCGATCCAGTCGAGCGTGTCGGGCTACATGGTCGCGTTCGCGCTCGGCCAACTGATCTTCGGGCCGGTGGCCGATGCCTACGGCCGCAAGCCCGTGCTCGCGTTCGGCCTGATCATCTACACGATCGGCTGCGTGCTCTCGCTCGGCGCGCCGAACCTCGAAACCTTCGTGCTGGCGCGCTGCCTGCAAGGCTTCGGCATCGCCACCACCAACCTGCTCGCCAAGGCGATCATCACCGATACGTTCAAGGGCCAGGCGCTGGTTCACGCGTTCACCTACATGGCCACCGCCTGGGGGCTCGCACCGATCATCGCGCCGGTGATCGGCGCGCACTTGCAGGAATGGTTCGGCTGGAAGGCCTGCCTGGTGTTCCTGCTGCTCTATTCGCTGATCATGTGGGCGGTGCTGTCTCGCTACAAGGAGACGCTGCCGAAGCCGGTCAGGCTCGAGGTGCGCACGCTGATCGCCAATACCGGCAAGGTGCTGTCGAGCCCGGTGTTCCGCTGTTGCTTCCTCGCCCAGGGCGTGTGCTACAGCATCCTGCTGGTATTCAACATCGTCGGGCCGTTCATGGTGCAGACCACGCTGCACAAGCCGCCGACCTACTTCGGCTATCTCGCGCTCGGCATCGGCGCGATGTATTTCTGCGGCGGCCTGTCGAACCGGATCCACAGCGCGGCGCTGCCGACCTCGGAACAGCGCGTGCGGATAGGTGCCTACACCATGGCCGGCGCTTCGGTGGCGATGCTGCTGCTGGCGCTGACCGTCGGCCTGCAAGTGTGGACGCTGGCCGTGCCGGTGCTGGTGATGGGCTTCTGCGCCGGCGCGATGTACCCCACGCTGATGGCCAAGGGCAATTCGCTGTTCCCGCACATCGCCGGGCTGACCAGCGCGCTGCTCGGCTGCGCGCTGCTGCTGGTGTCGTCGCTGATGATGGGGCTGGCCGGCTTCGTGTCGATCCACACGCTCACGCCGCTTGCGCTGTTCTTCGTGATCCTCGCGGGGATCGTGGTGGTGATGGTCAGGAAGCTGCTGCGCTATCTCGCGCAAAGCAAGCCGGCCACGGTCGCCAGCCGGTCGAGCGAAGCGGCCTGAGCGGCGCGGCGAGGCGCCGGTCCGGATCGTTCGCACACCGGAAGCGGCGCGGCCCGTCGCGTTCAGTGCGAGGCCGCCTCGCCGTGCTTCACGCGCTCGGCCGCCGCGATGATGGCATCGGCCACCGCGCGCGGCTGGCTCAACATCGCCACATGGCTCGCGTTCACACGGGTGACGGTCGCGCCGATCCGCGCCGCCATCGCCTGTTGCAGCGCCGGATCGATCATGCGGTCCTGCGTGGTCACCACGAAGGCCGACGGCTTGGTGTGCCAGGCCGCCTGCGTCACCTTCTCGGCCGCGCAACCGCCGAACCACGGACCTTGGGTGGCGGCCACCACGTTCTGCTCGACGCGCGGCAGGTCCGGCGCGAAATCCTCGCGGATCGCCTTGTCGGACAGCGTCATGAAGCCCGCCGAATCCTTGCGCAGCTCGCCGACCCAGGCCGGCGGCGGCGCATCTCGGGTCAGGTCGGCGATCGACTGGCCGCTGTCCGGCGCGAACGCCGCCACGTAGACCAGCGACTTCACCTTCTCGTCGTTGCCCGCCTCGCTGATCGCGACGCCGGCCCACGAATGCCCGACCAGCACCACCGGCCCGGTCTGCTGCTCGATCGCACGGCGCGTCGCGGCCACGTCGCCGGCCAGCGAAGCGAGCGGGTTCTGCACCGCCACCACATGCAGGCCCCGCGCTTCGAGCAGCGGAATCACCTTGCTCCAGCTCGAACCGTCGGCGAACGCGCCGTGCACCAGCACGACGTCGGTGCCCTTCAGGTCCGCCACCGGCGCGGCCAGCGCCGGCGTGGCCGCCACGGCCGAGACCAGGCCACCCGCCAGTGCGGCGGACATCACAATGCGTTTGATCGTCGAATTCATCAGGATTCCCTTTTATTCAGTCGTGGAGAGATTTGAGGCGCGGTGCGGGCAGAGGCTCAGGAATGCGCATAGACATCGCCGAAACCGGGGATCGCGTCGCCGGCCTGCGCAGCGTGGGCCTGCCGTGCGGCGTGCTTCGCGGCCGGGCGACGTGCGGCCGGCGCGGCGCGATCCGCATCGGCCTCGCCGTCGGCCTGCGACAGCGACGCGCCGTTCTGGTCGCTGCGGACCTGCACGAGCGCGGCCTCCAGATCGGCCGGATATTGCGCGTCGCCGCTGATCGGCTGATAGCCGGCCCGTTCGACGCGAACCAGATCGGCGCGCACATCGGCGCGGGTCAGCGCCTGGGGCGCGGCGGCAAACGACAGGGCGGGGGCGGCAAGCAGCGCGGCAACGGCGAGCAATCGGGCGGCATTCATCAGTGTTCTCCTGGATCGGGTGGGGTTCGGTGCCGCGTCGCGTTGCGTGCGTCGCCGGCATGACTGCATTTGAACCGCCCGATGTATCCCGGATGTTTCCGGGCAAGCCGCGCCGTGCAAGCCAGTTTTTCCGGCGCGCTCGCCGATACAGAACGCTACAAAACCCCGCGCCCGCCGGCCGATTGCTTCGCCCTCCCCTGGTTTTCCCTGACTTGTGCCGCACCGGCCGCAGTGCGATTCTTCGCAAACCGGCCAACCGTTCGAACGGTTGACCGGTTGAACCGATAACGATCCCGAACCCAGCAAAGCCGGCCCGACCATGAAGACTGCGACGATGGAATTGACGAAACTGGACAGCGTGCGCGCGGAATCGACCGTCGAACGGATCGCCCAGCGCCTGCTCGACTTCCTGTTGTCGGGCGCGGTCGAGCCGGGCGACCGGATTCCGTCGGTCACCCGCCTGTCCGAGCAACTGGGCATCGCCCGTTCGTCGGTGCGCGAGGCCGTCAAGCTGCTCGAATCGCGCGGCGTGCTCGACGTGCGGCAAAGCAGCGGCTGCTATTTCAAGGGCAACGATCCGAGCGCGCTGTTCAAGACGGTCGAATGGGCGCTGCTGTTCGGCACCAAGGACATCACCGAATTCGTCGAGGCGCGCTGGCACATCGAGATGCTGCTGGTGGATCTGGCCGCGCAGCGCCGCACCGACGCGGATCTCGAACCGATCAAGGCCGCGCTCGACGCGATGCGCGACGCGCAAAGCGGTGAGGCGTTCAGCGAGGCCGACCTGACGTTCCACTTCGCGATCGCCGAAGCCGCGCACAACGCCGTGCTGCGCGACGTGCTGCGCGGCATCCGCTCGCTGACGATGAGCTGGATCGGCCGCAACCTGTCGCGCGCCACCACACCGCAAGCCGCCTATGTCGACCACGTGCCGATCTACGAAGCGATCGTCGCGCGCGATGGCCGCCAGGCCCGCATCGCGATGCACGAGCACATGGTGCGCGCGACGCGCCGCCTGGTGCAGACCATGACGGCCGCCGACGGCGCGGCGCTGCAGGAACGCATCGAAGCGCTCGCGGCCCTGCCCGCCAGCGCGATCTGATACACCCGGGGCGGCCGCGCGCCGCTCCGTACCCCCATCGCACGGTTACGCAGAGAACCGGCGAATCAACCAGGAGATAGGCCGTGAGCCAGACAAGCGCCGTAAATATTAAGGATTCCCAATCTGATGACGCATTGCGCCGCCACCGGCGCAATGCCGCGCTGGCGAGCCTGATCGGCACGTCGATCGAGTGGTACGAGTACTACATTTACGGCGCGGCGGCCGCGCTGGTGTTCCCGCCTGTGTTCTTTCCGAACGTCAGCCCGCAGCTCGGCCTGCTTTATTCGTTTGCTTCCTATGCAGTGGCGTTCATCGTGCGCCCGATCGGCGGTGCGATCTTCGGCCATTTCGGCGATCGCATCGGCCGCAAGCGCACGCTCGTCATCACGTTGCTGATCACCGGCCTTTCCACCTTCCTGGTGGGCTGCCTGCCCTCGTCGGCGCAAGCCGGGGCCATCGGGCCGATCGCGCTGGTGATCCTGCGCGTGCTGCAGGGGATCGGCGTGGGCGGCGAATGGGGCGGCTCGGCGCTTCTGTCGATCGAATGGGGCGACCAGAAGAAGCGCGGCATGTCGGGTGCATGGCCGCAAATGGGCACCTCGGTCGGGCTGATCCTGTCGACCGTCGCGATGATCGCCGGCAGCGCCGTGGCCGGCGACGCGTTTCTCGCCTGGGGCTGGCGCATTCCGTTCCTCGCCAGCTTCGTGCTGATCGTGGTGGGCCTGGTGGTGCGCATGAAAGTGCAGGAAACGCCGGCATTCGCCAGGCAGCAGCGCACCGGCAACGTGGTCGCGAACCCGGTGCGCGAGGCGATCCGCAAGTTTCCGAAGGAGATCGTATTGTCTGCATTCCTGCGCATGTCGGAGCAGATGCCGTTCTACGTGTTCACCGCCTTCACGCTCGACTACGCCACGCGCCAGGTGGGCCTCGACCGCCAGTTCGTGCTGTGGTGCACCGTGGCCGCGGCCGTGCTCGACATGTTCCTGCTGCCGTATTTCTCGATCCTGTCGGATCGCGTCGGCCGCCGCCGCATGTATTACCTCGGCTGCGCCGCGCTCGCGCTGCTGGCCTATCCGTATTTCGCGCTGATCAACACCGGCAACCATGCGCTGGTGTTCCTCGCGATCGCGCTGTCGATGCTGCCGCACTCGCTGCAATACGGCGCGCAGGCCTCGCTGATCGCCGAGCAGTTCCCCGCCAACATCCGCTATGCGGGCGCCGGCATCGGCTACCAGCTCGCCTCGGTGGTGGCAGGCGGCCCCGCGCCGCTGGTCGCCACCGCCCTGCTCGCCTGGTACGGCAGCGGCTACGCGGTCGCCGCCTACCTGCTGTTCGGCGCGATCGTCGCGGCCATCGCGCTGCGCCTGATGCCGGACCGCTCGCATCTCGACATGTAAGGCTTCTTCCCCCACACACCGGATCTGACCGATGAAGACAAGCACCATCAAGACCATCGCCGTTGTCGGCACGGGTTACATGGGCGGCGGCATCGCACAATGCCTCGCACTGACGGGCCGCAAGGTCTACCTGACCGACGCCGACCCGTTGCGTGCGCAACAGGCGCGCGCCCGGCTGCTGGAAGAAAGCGCCGCGTTCGAGAAGGCCGCGCTGTTTCCCGAAGGCAGCACGGCCCTCCTCGAAACCCACCTGGTGGCCGCCGATTCGATCGAGGCCGTCGGCCACGAAGTCGATTACGTGGCCGAGGTCGTGCCCGAGAATCTCGACCTGAAACTGAGCGTGCTCAAGCGCATCGAGGCGGCCGTGCGGCCCGACTGCATCATCGCGAGCAACACCTCGGCGATCCCGATCCACGAGATGGCCCGCGCGCTCGACACGCCGCAGCGCCTGTTCGGCGTGCACTGGATGAACCCGGCGCCGTTCGTGCCGGCCGTGGAGATCATTCCCGGCAAGGACACGCCCGAGGCCATGCTCGAAGCGGCCGAAACGCTGGTGCAGGAAGCGGGCAAGGTGACCGCGCGCGTGGCCGACGTGGCCGGCTTCGTCGCGAACCGCCTGCAGTTCGCGCTGTTCAAGGAAGCCGTGGCGGTGGTCGAGGAAGGGCTGGCGACGCCCGAGGACGTCGACAAGGTGGTCAGCAATTCGTTCGGCTTCCGGCTCGCGCTGTTCGGGCCGTTCGCGATCGCCGACATGGCCGGGCTGGATGTGTACGCGGCGTCGTATACGTCGCTCGAGAAGCAATACGGCCCGCGCTTCACGGTGCCCGCCGGCCTCAAGGCGCGCGTGGAGGCGGGCGACTTCGGGCTCAAGAGCGGCGGCGGCTTTCTCGGCATCGCGCCGGACGCGGCCAAGCCGCTGGCGGCGTATCGCAACCGGGCGTATCAGAGCCTGATGCAGTTGCGCAAGACGTTGGGGGCGCCGCCGTTCGAGGGGTGAGCGGCGCAAACACCAAGGCCACGCACCCGAACGACCCGAACCGGTGCGCGCCGAGCCACGGCCGCCGCGTTCTCGCAACGACCCGGTGACAGGCGGCACCGCGCCGGCAGCATCCGCGAAATGGACGCCGCCGGCACTGCGCCACGAGCCGACACGCCCCCTCACCCCCGCCGCATCGGCCGAAAACCGGCCCGCACTTCCTGCGCGAACAGCAACGGTTCCTCCCACGCCGCGAAGTGCCCGCCCTTGTCGACCTCGTTGAAATACACGAGCCGGTGATAGGCCTGTTCGGCCCAACTGCGCGGCGCCTGATAGATCTCGCCCGGAAACACCGTGATCGCGGCCGGCAGCGAAATATCGACGGCGTTGAAGTTGTTCGAGTGATCCTCCCAGTAGATCTGCGCGGCCGAGGTGGCCGAATCGGTCAGCCAGTACAACGAAATATCGTCGAGGATCTCGTCGCGCGTCAGCGAGCGCTCGGGCACGCCGCCGCTGTAGGTCCATTGCGAGATCTTGTCGTACATCCATGCGGCCTGCCCGGCCGGCGAATCGGCCAGCGCATAGCCGACCGTCTGCGGGCGCGTGACCATCATGGCCGAGTAACCGCAGTTGTCGCGATAGAACGTACCGAGCTTCGCGTAGGCGGCCGCCTCCTTCGGCGACAGCCCGGCGGGAGCCGGTGCATCGAGCTGCAGCAGCCGCGCGATATCGGGCGGCACGGTCGCCGGCATGTTGACGTGAATGCCGGCCAGGCCCTGCACCTTCTGTATCGCCATCCGGTGCGAGATCACCGAGCCGCAATCGCCGCCCTGCGACACGAAGCGCGTGTAGCCGAGCCGCGCCATCAGTTCGCCCCAGGCGCGCGCGATATGGTTCGAATCCCAGCCGGTGCGGGCCGGCTTGCCCGAGAAGCCGAACCCCGGCAGCGACGGCACCACCACATGGAACGCGTCGTCGGCGCTCGCGCCGTAGGCGGTCGGGTCCGACAGCGGGCCGATCGCCTTGAGCAGTTCGAACACCGAGCCGGGCCAGCCGTGCGTCATGATCAGCGGCATCGCATTGGCGTGACGCGAACGAACGTGGATGAACTGGATGTCGAGGCCGTCGATCTCGGTGATGAACATCGGAAAGCCGTTCAGCCTGGCCTCGCCCTTGCGCCAATCGTAATCGCTGCCCCAGTACTGCAGCAGTTGCTGCATGCGCGCGAGGCGCACGCCCTGCGATTCGTCGGCGACGGTTTCGCGCGACGGCCAGCGCGTCGCGGCAATGCGGCGGCGCAGGTCCGCCAGATCGGCGTCGGGCACCCGCGCACTGAACGGACGAATCGTGGCGGCAGCGGCGGCGCGCGCGGCGGCGGGCACCAGGCCCAGCGCGCCGGCGGCCATGGAAGCCCCCAGCAGGTGGCGGCGCATCGGTGAGAACGCAGAGGAAGACATCGTTCGTTATCCTTTTTTCCAGTGATTGATCGAACCGCGTTGCCGGCTCATCGCGCCTCGGACGCGTCGCGATGCAAGGCAGCCGCTGCGGTGACAGCCATTGGAAAGATTCGATGTATCTGGCTTGTGTTCGGCACGTACCGGTTTGTATCCGCATGGCCGGCCGAACGCCGCGTTGAATGACATCTCCGCGAACGTTTCGCATGCACCCCGCTGCCGCATCGATCGAATTCCTTCTTTTCATTCAAGCGCTTCCGCGCAAGCGGCAGCGCCGCACTCGCGCGGCCGGCGATCGCCGCGCCGAGGCACGGCGCGCCCTGCTTCTCATACGAACGTATGAGCGCGTCGATATCAAGGCATGGGAACGGGCAGATGCAGGTCTCATGGAAGACAGGCCCATGCCGCCGCTATGCTTTCCTCACCGGTTCAACGGCGTTTCACGATCGATTCGCAGTGCCATGCAATCGCCATCCGCAACGATCCGCCTCCCTGATCCGGCCCGCCCGGCGTCGCGACCGATGCCACCCACTACACGCTGTGCCCACCGGAGAGAACTCGATGATGCTGGCCTCCCACGACCTGCCCACGCTCGCGAACGACGACATCGTGGCGCGCGCGCTGCTCGACATGCTGTTTCCGCCCGCCCGCCTGCGCTTCGAGCGGCCGGTCCGGCAACGCGCCGCCCGCCGTGCCGCACCGGCCGCCCGCAATCTGTCGCCGAGCTTCGATGCGCACTGCTGCCCCGATCACGTCGCCGTGATCGATCGGCTGCCGTCGGGTTCGATCACGGTGACGTGGAGCGATTCGCGCTTCGGCAAGTACACCGAACAGATCTGGCACGCGGCGCTGGCCCATGAGCATGCGGTGTGTGCGCTGACCGGCCGCGAGATCGCGCAGGGCAGCCGTGTGTTCCGGCCGCGCAAGCGCGACGCGAACGTGCCGGCCGAGTACCCGTGGATGATCCTGTCGTCGGCGCTCGACACCGGCATTGAGTTGCCGGTGGAAAATGCGCCGCGTCGTCACGCGCCGGCCGACTGAGTCTCGCTCGCGCCCTCCCGTCCCCGCCGATTTGTATCGCCATGTGTCTCGCCCCCGCGCCGTTACACGCGCTTGCGCCAGCGCGGCACGGCGGACATGCCCCGGATACATCCGCACGCTGAAATCGCTTCCGTGTCACCCGCGCCGCGCCGGCCGTCGCCATCGCGCCGCCGCGCGGCTCCCCGCCCCTGACCCGGATAACGATCATGTCGCTGCTCATCGTCGCCTTCTTTGCCGGCGCGCTCACGGTACTGAGCCCCTGCATCCTGCCGGTCGTGCCGTTCGTCTTCGCACGCACCGACGTTTCCTTCGTTCGCAGCCGCCTGCCGCTGCTGCTCGGCCTCGCGGCCAGCTTCGCGCTGATCACGGGGCTGGGCGCGGCGGGCCTCGGCGGCATCGCCCAGTTCAGCCGCTACGGGCGCACGATCGCACTGGCGAGCTTCGCGCTGTTCGGCTGCGCGCTGCTGTTTCCCACCGTGGCCACGCGCATCGCCGGGCCGCTGACCAACGCTGCGAACGGGCTCATCGGCCGCTCGCAACGACTCGGCCCGCGCTATCGCGTGGCGGCGGCGGCGTTGACCGGCATCGCCACCGGCCTGCTCTGGGCGCCGTGCGCCGGCCCGGTGCTCGGCCTGATCCTGAGCGGCACGGCGCTGCACGGCCTCGGCTGGCGGACCGTGGCGGCGCTGGCCGCCTATGCCGCCGGCGGCGCGGCCTCGCTGCTGATCGTCTCCGGCCTCGGCCGGCGCGCGCTGCATGCGCTCAGGCAACGCGCCGGCATGAGCGAGCGCCTGCGCCGCATCACCGGCGCGAGCGTCCTGCTCGCCAGCGGCGCGATCGCGCTGGGCGTCGATACGCAAGCGCTCGCGCAACTGCCCTCGCCGCCCACCAACCGGATCGAGACGCGCCTCGTCGGCCTGCTCGACCGGCCCCATGCCGATCGCACGCCGGCCGCGCAGGCCGCCGAAGCGCCGCTGCGCCTGCCCGACGAAGGCGAACTGCCCGCGCTCGACGGCGCGACGGCCTGGCTCGATTCGCCGCCGCTCACACGCGACGCGTTGCGCGGCAAGGTCGTGGTCGTCAACTTCTGGACCTACTCGTGCATCAACTGCCTGCGCACGCTGCCCTATCTGAAGGGCTGGGACGCGCGCTATCGGCGCGACGGGCTGGTCGTGATCGGCGTGCATACGCCGGAGTTCGGTTTCGAGCGCGAGGCGGGCAACGTGCGGCGTGCGTTGAACGACCTCGGCATCCGCTACCCCGTCGCGACCGATAACGATTACCGCGTCTGGCAAGCGTTCGACAACCAGTACTGGCCGGCCTTCTATATCGCCGATGCAAGCGGGCGGATCCGCTATCACCACTTCGGCGAAGGCGGCTACGACGAGGCCGATCGCGTGATCCGGCAGTTGCTGGCCGGCAGCGGCCGCACCATGCCGCCAGCGCCGGGCAGCGGCCTGGCGGCATCGGCCGGCGGCGCGCTGGCGCCGGCCGACGCCGACGATATCGGTTCGGGCGAAACCTACGTCGGCTACCGACAGGCGCAGGGCTTCGCCTCGCCCGAACCGGTCCGGCCCGATCGCGATGCACGCTACAGCGCACCGGCACAACCGGCGCTGAATACGTGGGGATTCGGCGGAACCTGGCGGGTCGGCGCCGAGGCGGCGGTGGCCGCGGCGCCGGGCGCGCGGATCGTCTATCGCTTCCATGCCCGCGACCTGCACCTCGTGCTCGCGCCCGGGGCCGACGGCCGGCCGGTGCGCATTCGCGTCGCCATCGACGGCGCGCCGCCCGGCGATGCGCATGGCGCGGACATTCACGCCGACGGCAGCGGCATCGTCAACGCCGCGCGCCTTTACCAACTCGTGCGGCAGCGCGGGCCGGTGCGCGACCACACGTTCACGATCGAATTCCTCGACCCCGGCGCGCAGGCCTTCAGCTTCACGTTCGGTTGATTCGCCCGCGCCTTGCGCGCCCGCCCTTCGCCCCGAATCGCGCCACACGCGGTTCGGGGCGAATGCATTCCTGCATGCGCCACGGCGCCCCACCGGACAGGCAATGTGTTTCGCAACGTATCCGCCCGAGCAGGCGATACATGCGCATGCAACAAACCCTCGCGCAGAAATACACCCGATACGTGGGCCGGTTGTAATGCTTTCACGCCGGCAGCAAACGCAACGCGCCGCCGAGCAAACGAAGCCCTCACCGTTGAATCATCCACCACGTTTCAGGAGAAACATCATGCAAGTCTCGAAGCTCGCCGTCTCGTTCGCCCTGGTCGCCTCGCTTGCCGCCGCATCGAGCGCGTTCGCCGCCGCACCGGCCCAATCGGCGCCCGCCCAGGGCTGCACCGCCGCCAAGGTCGCCCAGACCATGAACGCGCCGCTGACGCGCGCCGAGGTGCGCCAGCAACTGATCGAAGCCGAGCACGACGGTCAGCTCGCCGCGCTGCAAGACCTCTATCGCGGCGGTTGATCGCCGCACCAGCGCGCCACGCCTGCAAGACCCGCATCACGCATCTACGCATCCCCCTCATCCATCCAGGAGAAACATCATGCAAGTCTCGAAGCTCGCCGTCTCGTTCGCCCTCGTCGCCTCGCTCGCCGCCGCATCGAGCGCGTTCGCCGCCGCACCGGCTCAATCGGCACCCGCCCAGGTCAGCGCCGAGGAGCAGGTCTCGCGCGCCATGAACGCCCCGCTGACCCGCGCCGACGTGCGCCGTCAACTGGTCGAGGCCCAGCAGAACGGCCAGATCGCCGCGCTGCGCAGCCTCTATCGCGGCAGTTGAGCATCGCAGCGGCGCGCGCCGCCGCGCGCCGCTCTTTTTTCGGAATATTCAGGATAACTGGAGGAATCGCATCATGATCAAGATCGGATTCGCCGCGGCCATCGCCGTCGGCATGCTTGCCGCCGCTTCGACCGCGTTCGCCAGCGGCTACGGCCCCGCACCGCATTACGATCCGCTGGCCGGCGCTCCCGCGTCGCAACGCGGCCAAAGCGCCCAGACGCTGCATGCCGAAGCGGCGCAGTGGATGGCGACGACGTCCTACGGCTCGGAGGGCCTCGCCAGCTCCGAATCGGGCGTGCGCACGGCCTGGCAAGACACCGCCTCGACCTATGCGCATCACTGAAGATGTCGACCCACGGCGCGCCGTTCTGCTTCGCAGTGCTGGATGCAGGACGCGCGCCGCTTCGCCTCTCAGCCCGGCGCCAGCGGCAGGATCAGCCGCGCCTCCAGCCCGCCGGTGCAACGATTGCGCAGTTGAAGATCGCCACGCATGGCGCGCACCAGCCGCCGCGCGATCGCCAGCCCCAGCCCCGAACCTTTCGCCTTGCTCGCCGATTCCGGCGCGCGATACCACGGCTCGAACACGGCCGCCAGTTGCGACGGCGCGATGCCCGGCCCCGAATCGAGCACGGCCAGCACGAGCTGCCGGGTGTCCACCCGCACGCTGAGCCGCACGTCCGAGCCGTAGCGCAGCGCGTTGTCGATCAGGTTCATCAGCACGCGCCGCAGCGCATGCGGACACGACACGATCGGCCGGCCGACACATCCGTCGAGTTCGACGATGCGCCCCGCGTCGCGATAGTTGTCGATCAGCGCGGCGAGCATGCGGTCGGCATCGATGCGGCGCGGCGATTCGACACCGACCGACTGCGTGCGCGCGCAGGCCAGGCTCGCCTCAACCAGTTCGTTCATCTCGGCCACGTCGGCCGCCACCGCCTCGCGCAGCGCCGCGTCGTCGAGCATCTCGCCGCGCAGGCCGAGGCGCGTCAGCGGCGTGCGCAGGTCGTGCGCGTAGGCCGCCTGCACCACCAGCATTTCCGCTTCGCGCTCGGCGAACTGCGCGCATGCGCCATTGATCGCACCGATCAGCCGGTCGAGCACCGGCGTGCCGTCGGCCGGCAGGACACCGCGCGCGCCGTCCCGGCCGTGCGCGTCGATGCGCGCCGCGAGCCGCATCACGCGGCGGCGTTGGGCGCGCAGCCGCGCCAGGCTCGCCGCCGCGATCAGCGCGAAGCCGGTGCCCGGCACGATCGCCACCGCCATCATCAGCAGATGCGCGAGCGGACGATGCATGGCGATGGCCGATATGGCGTTGAGCGCGAGCGTGGCCAGCATGAAAGCGATTCGCAGCAGCGCGGCATAGCGATGCCCGCGACCGGCGGCGGAGCGCAGCCGCGCACGCCATCGCACGAGCGGCGTCGCGACCAGCGCGCGCGGACGCGCCAGCACTTCGGAGGCATTGAGGCGCAACAGCGTCAGGGTTCTGTTCATTCCGTTTCTCCCGTCTGGATGGGGTCTTAGGCACGGAATGCATGACACCATGCGCGCCCGGTGGCGCGCTATCAGACGTCAGGGCGCTTACCCCCTACCAAGGTTTATCCCGGCATGGCGGAGGTTCAGGTTCAGCTCGAAACGGGCGGTTGCCCCAGCGCGCGGCCGATCCATGCTTCGAGCTCCGAAGCATCGATCGGCTTCTCGATCAGGCACAGCGCGCGGCTCGCCTGGGCGCGCTCCAGCGTGCGGCCGGTGGCGAATGCGGTGATGAAGACGGTGGGAATAGTCACGCCGCGCGCGGCCAGCCGCGCGAGCAGGTCGATGCCGTCGAGGCCGGGCATCTGGATGTCGCAGACGAGGCAGGCCGTGTCGGCCAGCGCCTCCGACGCGAGGAACGCATCCGCGGTCTCGAACACGCGCGCCTGCCAGCCGAACGAGCGCACCAGGCTGCTGGTGGCGGCGCGCACGAACGGATCGTCGTCGACGATGGATACGAGCTGGTGGACGGCTACGGACAAAAGGACTCTCGCTCAAAACTCCGGGGAACGAGCCGGTCAGGCAGACCGTCGTCCGGGAGCCCAGAATAGCGGGCCGCCAGCCGGGCCGCCATCATATCGAAGTATAGGGTCGGGCTGGCGCGGCCCGGCGCGACCCGGCCCGCGCCTCAGCGCGCCGCCAGCCGCTCGATGCCGAGCGCCTCCATCTTGCGCACCAGTTCGGCCACCGAGCGCGAATTCATCTTGCGCATCGCCTGCCCGCGATGGATCTTGGCCGTGATCTCGGCGATCCCCATGCTGGCCGCGATCTGCTTGTTCATGAGCCCGTCGGCCACGTGCTGGAGCACCTCGCGCTCGCGCGGCGTCAGCGACGCCCAGCAGGTGCGCGTCTCGCCGAGCGCGAGATCGGACGCGCGCCGCGCCGCATCGCGCTCGAGCGCGGCGATCACCGCATCGATCATGTCCTGATCGCGATACGGCTTGGCCAGGAAATCGACCGCGCCGGCCTTCATCGCCTTGACCGTCATCGGGATGTCGCCGTACGCCGTCATGAAGATGATCGGCATGTGCGGCGCGCCGTCGTCGAGCAGCGTACGCTGGAACGCCAGCCCGCTCTGCCCTTTCAGGCGCACGTCGAGCACCAGGCAGGCAGGCCCGTCGTGGCGCGGCGCGGCGACGAACTCCTCGATCGAGGCGAACGCGCGCACCTCCAGATCGATCGAGCGCAGCAGCCCCGACAGCGAACCGCGCACGAGTTCGTCGTCGTCGACGATATGAACGATCCGGGCATCGGGTCGGGAAGCGGCATGGGAAGGGCGGGAAGATGGCATCGTCGCGTCGGTGTCGTCAGTGAAGCGGCCGCGCCAGGCGCGGCCCGAAATCGAAATGGCGAAATGGGCGCGCGCACCGCGAGACGGCGCGCGCGGCCCGGCTCAGGGCTGTTGCAGCGGCAGCACGAAGCTCGCATGGGTGCCGGCCTCGGGCTCGCGCCGCGCCAGCGTCAGCGTGCCGCCGTGCGCCTCGACGATCGAATGCGAGATCGCGAGGCCCATGCCCATGCCGTTCTCCTTGGTCGTAAACAGCGGTTCGAGCAGGCGGCCGGCAACCTCGGGATCGATGCCGCTGCCATGATCGAGCACGCTGACGCGCGCCCAGCCGGCCTCGTCGGCCGTGCATGCCAGCGCCAGCGGCCGCGGCCGGGCATCCAGCGCGGTCATCGCCTCGGCGCCGTTCATCAGCAGGTTGATGACCACCTGCTGAAGCTGGATCCGGTCGCCATGCACCTGCACCGGCTGGTCGAGCCCGCGCAGCTCGAGCGCCACCTCCAGCGTTTCGAGCTGGCCGGCCACCAGTGCCGCGGCCTCGCGCAGCGCATCGCACAGATCGAGCGTCGAGAATTGCGGTTCGGCCTTGCGCGCCTTGGCCCGCAGCGCCTCGATGATGGTCTTGGCCCGCGTCGCGCTCATGCTGATGTAGCGGAGCATCTCGCGCGTCTCGTCGATGTCGGGCGGCGTGCGGTTCAGCCAGCGCAGCGCGGCGCTGGCCGACGTGTCGACCGCCGCGATCGGCTGCCCGACCTCGTGCACGATCGACGCCACCAGTTCGCCCATCGCCTTGAGCCGGCTCGCGCGGCCCAGCTCGGCCAGCGCGTTGCGCAACTGCTCCTCGGCGCGGGCGCGCTGGTCGTACTGCTCGCCGAGCGCTTCGTAGAGCCGCGCATTTTCGAGCGCGAACGCGGCCTGCCCGGCGATCACCTCGATCACGGCCGCCTTGGCCGCCGTGAACACCTTCGACGCGAGCTTGTTCTCCAGATACAGCACGCCGACCAGCGTGGCGTAGCGCATCAGCGGCACGCACAGCACCGAGCGCGGGCGGTAGCGGCGCACGTAGTCGTCCTCGGCGAACGCCGGGGCATCGCGCAGATCGTCGATCACGAGGCCGTCCTGCTTGCGCGCGACGGCCTGCACCAGCGACACGGGCAACACGTCGGGCGTGAAGCCGGCCGGCTCCTGCGTGACGCTGACCTCGCCCTCGCGCACATAGGCCTGCGCGGGCACGCGCCAGCCGTCGTCGCGCCGCAGCGCCAGCACGCCGTAGCCTGCGCCGGAATTCTCGAGCGCGGTGCGCAGCACGGTATCGACCAGCCGCGCCGGCACGATGTCGCGCGCCAGCGCGTTGGAAATGCGCAGCACGGCCTGCACGTCGAGTTCCTGCAGACGGCTGGCCATCGAGGCGCGCGAATCGGATTCGAACGCCTCGGCGTGCGCGGCCTGCAACTGCCGCACCTTGGCTACCGCCCCCCAGCGCTGCCAGGCGCCGCGCGCGTGCCGCAGATAGGCGCGGGCCGGCACGTCCTCGTGGCGCGCCAGATGGAAACGCGCCGCACGCTCGGCCGCGAACGCCTCGACCTGCGCGAAGCCGTGCCGGCGCGCGTGGGCCACGGCCGCCGCGTAGGCGGCGCCCGCCTCCGCGGCCTGCCCGCTCGCGCACAGCGCCTCGGCCTGCACCAGTTCGCGGCGCGCCACGAAATTCTCGGGGCAGGCTTCGGCCCACTGCATCAGTTGCGCGCGATGACGCTGCAACGCCGCTTCCTGGGCCGCGCTGCGCGCCGGCAGCCCGATCAGCGCCAGTGCGCCGTAGTACGCCAGATCGCCGCTCTCGGCGAACGAACGCCCGGCCTGCGCGCAGGCTTCGGCACGCCGCAGCGCTTCGAGCGCCTCGGCCTGCTCGCCGAACATCACGGCCGCCTGAAGGCGGTACACCCAATACGCCGCATCGACCAGCGTGGCCGGCGCACCCTCGACCGGCACCGGCGCGGGCGGTTCGCGGCGCGCGGGCGGATCGTCCTGCAGGCGCGCCAGCAGCGCCGACTGCGCCAGCAGCGCGTTGATCACGAGCTGGAAATTCGAATCGCGCGCCAGCACCAGCCCGCGCTGCACGGTTTCGCGGATCTCGTCGAGATACTCGCCCGCGAAAATCATGCCGGTTGCTTCGTTGGGATTGCAGTAGTTCGCGAACGTGTGGTCGCCCGATTCGAGCGCCACCGCATAGGCCCGCCGCACGTAGTCGCGCGCCGAACGCGCCGGCAAGGTCCACGGCACCACGAACACGCCGAACACCATGTAGACGCGCGCGCGGTAGCGCGACAGCCCGCAATCGTCGACCAGATGCAGCGCGAGCCGGCCGAAGTCGAGCGTGTAGCGGTAATCGCCGTAACGCACGCCGAAAATCTGGTTCATGCAGGTGTAGACGTCGGCCGACGCGTCCGAGTGGCCGTACTCGATCGACAGCATCACGAGCCGCAGCACCATCATGTCGACGAGGTTCGCGTCGGTAAACAGCGCGGGCGGGATCAGGTCGGCGAAGATGTCCATGATCGCGCGGCGCAGCGGATCGTCCACCAGCGGCAGCGCGCGCAGGCCGTCCACGCCGTGCACGTCGAGCCAGCCGCGCACGCGCAGGTACTCCTCGTGCACGTCGGGCTCGCCGGGATGCAGCGGCACGTCGATGCCGGCCCGCCGCGCAAACGATAGCCCGACGGCCAGCGCGAGATCGTAGCGGCCGAGCGTGGTGTAGAGCGCCGCGCGCAGGCGCGCCAGATCCGCGCCGAAGATGCCGTCGCCGGCCAGCGGTTCGAGCGCGGCCAGCCGCGCCTCGGCCGCGTCGAGCGCGCCAGTCATGAATTCGGCCTCGCCGCACAGCCGCCGCGCGGCCAGCCCGGTTTCGCTGGTGTCGTGCTCGCCGAGGAAATCGAGCGCGGCGCGGAAATAGACCAGCGCCGAATGATGCGCGGTGGCCGCCTTGGCGCGCCGGCCCGCATCGAGATTGATCGCGGCGAACGCGGCCCGTTCGCTCGCGCTGTCGACCGCCGTGCGCGCGAGGTTGAGCTGCGCGGCCATCGCGAACGGGTCGGTTTGCGTGCCGGGGTGGTCGAGCAGCCGGCGGGCGATGCGCAGATGCAGCGGCGCACGCTGCGCTTCGGGGATCGACGCATAGGCCGATTCGCGCATGCTGTCGTGGCCGAACACGTAATCCTCGCCATCGCGCAGCACGCTGCCGGCATTGAGCGCCGGTTGCAGCTCGCGCGCCACCTCGTCGGGCGCCATGCCGGCCGCCACCGCCAGCAGGCCGCTGCCGGCGCGGTCGCCGAGGCAGGCCAGCAGGCGCGACAGCCGCTGCGCGGCGGGCGGCAATTGTTCCAGCGTGTGCGCGAGCAGGCCGGGCATGTCGTCGAGGCCGCGATGGCGCGTGATGCGTTCGAGGTTCCAGCGCCAGGTGGCGACGTCGTGGTCGTAGTCGAGCAGGCCGTCGTCGGCCAGCACGCGCAGCAGATGGCGCGCGAAGAACGGATTGCGGCCCGACTTGCGGTCGATCTCGGCCACCAGCGGTTCGAGCGCGGCGGCATCGCCATTGAGCGCGCCGGCCACCAGCTCGTGCAGCGCCAGCCCGTCGAGCGGCCCGAGCGCGATCGTGACGGCGGCGAGCCGCTCGGCGGCCAGCAACGCATGCAGCGCATGGCCTTCGCCGAGTTCGTGGCCGCGAAACGCGCCGATCATTGCGATCGCAGCCTCGCCGTGCTGCAGCAGCACGCGCTCCAGCACCTGCAGCGTGCCGGTGTCGGCCCATTGCAAGTCGTCGAGCAGCAGCACCAGCGGCCGTTCGGGCGTAGCGAAGCTGGCGATCAGGCGCGCCATGCCCTGCAGCACGCGCTCGCGCTCGAACGCGGGCTGCACCTCGTCGGCCGCCGGCAGCGGCTGCGCGCCGAGCACGGCGGCCAGCGTCGGCAGGAATTCGCTCAGGGTGTGGGACGCCGGGCCGGCCGCCTCGCGAATCCGTTGGCGCCAGGCCTCGAACGCGTCGTCGGGGCTTGCCAGCACGTATTGCAGCAACGGTTCGAGCGCCTGGATCAGGATCGCGTAAGGCGTGCCGCGCCGGCCCTCCTCGCTCTTGCCGCGCGCGAGCAGCGGCGTGCCCTCGCGCTGGATGCGCGCCACCGCCTCGCCGAGCAGCGTGGATTTGCCGATGCCCGACGGGCCGGACACCCACGCCACGCGCGACCGGCCGCGCGACGCCACTTCGCGGTACGACGCCACCAGCGCCTCGACCTCGTGCTCGCGGCCCACCACGCGGGCGCTCTCGCGCAGCGATTGCATGGCCGCGCGCGTATCGAGCGCGAACGGATCGATGCGGCCGTCGCGACGATACAGATCCTCGCAGCGCGCGAGATCGGCCAGCAGCCCGGCCGCATTCGCGTAACGCTGCTCGGGGGCCTTCTCCAGCAGTTTCAGCACGACCCGCGACAATTGACGCGGCACGCCGCCGGCCACCTCGGGCAGCGGGCGCGGACGGCGCGTGGCATGCGCATGGATGCGGGTGTTGGCGTCGTCGGCCTCGAACGGCGGCACGCCCGCCAGCAGTTCGTAGAGCACGCAGCCCACCGAATAGAGATCGGCGCGCGCGTCGACGCGCACGTTCATGCGCGCACCCAGTTCAGGCGCCATGTAGGCGAAGCTGTCGTCGTCCCATTCGAGCGCGTCTTCGTCGCGATGCAGCGCGCCCTCGCCGCGCCGCACCGCCGAACCGAAACCGGTCAGCACCACGCGGCCGTCGCGATCGGCCAGCATGCGCCGCGGCGTCAGCGCGCGATGGACGATGCCGGCCGCGTGCATCTCGCCGACCGACTTCACGATCGCGCCCGCCAGCGAGAAAAACGCCGGCAGCCCGACGCCGCCCTTCGGCAGCGGCTCGCCGCCGCGATCGGCCAGCACCAGCACCATGCCGTCGCCGTAAGGCAGCAGCGCCTGCGGCGCCGCGCTCCAGGCCCCATCGAGCACGTCGCGCAATGCGAACTCGTGTTGCAGCGCGGCCACCGCCGCCGGCGTTGCGCTGCCGCGCCCGGCCACCAGCACCGGTGTCGCGTCCGGCGCATGGGCACGTTCCACGCGCGGCGTGCCGGCGCAAAGCTCGATGAAACGACACTTGAAGAGATCAATCATGGGACGAATCGAAACATGACGACTGACATCGCGACATGGCGATGCCGGTGAGAAGACCAGCAGATCGAGCGGATTATAGCGGCGGCCGCGGCAGGTTTTCTCATTTCAATTAATATTTTCTGACAATTTTCGATTGGCTATGAAGCAATGAAAATCGCTCTTTGGGTCGCGCGACCGATAACCATGCATGCCATTTCCGGCCGCGACCCGGTGGCATTCCGGCACGCCACCATCTCGCCAGAACCGTTGCTGCTCCAGCTTATCCACGCGATTTCGGATCACGGCCAGGCGCTCTTCATTCATCGGCACAAACTCACGCGCACAGATGAATTCCTCAGTCGATTGAGTGATATTCAGGCGAATCGACATCGAATTGAATGCGCCATTCATGCGTCCCACATTCTGATCGGCAAACGCAATACGGCAATGCGCGTGAAACCCGTCCTTCAATCCAGGCTTCACTCGGAAAGATGTCCGACGTCATGTACTGAAATGTATCTGTGCGCCGCCCGTGCATGAAAACGCGATCTGGAAATAAAAAAAGCGCCGGCAGAACCGGCGCTTCATCCGCTGACAAGCGGCGAATCAAAACATGCATTCAGCGAAGCCGGCGTCGGCCCCGCCGCTCAACCAAAACGCGGCGACAAACGCGTCGCGCCACCGCCGTACATCGCCGCCCCACCGCCCGGCTGCATCACCGCGTCCGACACCTCGAACACCGACACCGCCGCCTTCAGATGCTCGGTCTGCTGATGCAGCGACGCGGCCGCCGCGGCGGCCTGCTCGACGAGCGCCGCGTTCTGCTGGGTCATCTCGTCCATCTGCGTGACGGCCTGGTTGACCTGCTCGATGCCGGTGCTCTGCTCGCGCGACGACGCGCTGATCTCCTCCATCGTCTGCGCCACGCGCGAGATCGTGGTGGACACGTTGCCCATTGCCGCGCCGGCGTTTTCCACCAGCTCCGCGCCGCCGCGAATCAGTTCGACCGATTCGTTGATCAGCGCCTTGATCTCCTTGGCCGATTGCGCGCTGCGCTGCGCGAGCCCGCGCACCTCGCCCGCCACCACCGCGAAGCCGCGCCCCTGCTCGCCCGCGCGCGCCGCTTCCACGGCCGCGTTCAACGCCAGGATGTTGGTCTGAAACGCGATGCCGTCGATCACCGCGATGATCTCGGCAATGCGGTCCGAGCTTTGCGCGATGCTGTGCATCTTGTCGACCACCTGATTGACCACCGCGCTGCCCTGCGCCGTGGCGCTCAGCGCGCTGGCGGCCAGCGTGTTCGCCTCGCGGGCGTGATCGGCGTTTTGACGCACGGTGGAGGTCAGTTCCTCCATGCTCGACGCGGTTTCCTCCAGCGACGCCGCCTGGCTCTCGGTGCGCGCCGACAGATCGGCATTGCCGGTGGCGATCTCGTTCGCGCCCAGGTGGATCGCGTCGGCCGATTCGCGCACCAGCTTGACCGTGCCGGCCACGCTGGCCTGCATGTTGGCGAGGCCGGCGAACAGGTGACCGATTTCGTTGCTGCCGCGCGCGCCGATCGGCGTGTCGAGCTTGCCCTGCGCGATGCGGTCGAAGTGACGCCCGGCTTCCTCCAGCGGCGCGACCAGCCCGCGACGCAGCCCCAGGTGAATCACCACGGTCAGCACCGCGAGCACCAGCAGGATCGCCGCACCGACCATCTTGAACACCTCCACGCGCGTGTCGATCGCGTCGAGCGAGGCGCGGCCCGAGCTCACGGCGAACGCTGCGAAGTCGTGCACTTCCTTTAAGTAGGCATCCTGAAAGCCTTGCGTCGGCTGATCGAGGAAGGCCTGGATGTTGTTGGCGTCGAGGAACTGCGCGAGTTCGCCGAGCGCGCCGTGCAGCTTGCCGTAGCGATCCGCCAGCGCGGCGGCGTTGGCCGAGGTGCTGCCCTCGCGGCTCGCGGCCACGTAGCGCGCGAAGCTCTGATCGGCGGCGGCGAGCTGCTCGCGCGCGTGCTGCACGATCTGGGCCGGCTCGCCGCCGCCCTTGACCATGCGCGTGCCGGCGCGCGAGAGATTGATGCGGGCGTCCATCAACTGCTGAGTCGTCTCGTTGACGGCATTCATTTGCCGCACGGCGATATTCGACAGTTCACCGACGTTGTCGTGAGTCCGCGTGAGCGCCCAGTACCCGAGCGCGGCCGTGACGAGCTGGAATGCGCAGAATGCGATCAGCACGCAGAGCAAGCCGGTTGAAACCTTGATTTTGCTGAACATTTTGGGGGACGGATGAGCGTCGATTTATTTAGGGATAACGCTCAGGGTTTACGGCAGATACGGTGGGGAGCTTGAGTGCGATTCGCGCGGGCCGCGCTGGGGCGCCGTTCGTGACGAACGGAAATGATTGCCGCATCGACACGCCTGCCCAAAAAGCAGAGAATCGTCCACCTCATCCGGCCCCGCGACGTACAGCGGCACGACGCGCCAATCCGGTGTCTCACGGCTTCGCCCGAAGCGTTCAACCGTCTCGACCGACATGAAACACACAATCCCCTTGCTTCTCGCCTGCTTGACGGCAGGCCTGGCCGGATGCGCACATCTCGACAAACCCGCCACCCATGCAGCACCGCCGGCTGCGGCCACCGCCCCTGCCCCGGCCACGCCGCTGTCGGCCGGCGTGCCGTTCGTGCTCGGCACGCCGTCGGGCGCCGGTGGCCCGAGCGGATTGGGCGGATTGGGCGCCGGCCTCGATCCGTCGAAGGCCAGGATCGTGAAGGCATGGGCCGAAGCCTTGGTGGCCGACCCGGCCATCAAGGCCTACTTCCTGAACGCCCCGGGCAACCCCGGCGACACGCGCCGGCTGGCCTTGATGCGCGCCTTGGGCATGCTCAACGGCATGGAACGCATTTCGCCGGACGATCGCGAACAATTGCTGCGCATTTCGCAGCGCGCCATCGACAATGCGCCGGCCGATTGCGGCGGCAACAAGAACCTCATCGCGGTGATCGCGCGCTACCTGTCGTTGAATTCGGAGAGCGACGCCGCGCTGCGGGCGCAGTTGGATGCGATCAGCCATATGCTGCACGAGGCAACGCAAACCTCACCCGCACCGCAAATCACGCCGGTCCAGCGCCTGCAAGGCCAGCTCGCCGTTTCCGCGTCGATCGCGGCGGCACTGAAGCAGAACCCCGACGCCGCCAACGATCTCGCGCTGCTGATGAGCGGCAAGCAGGCCACGATGTCGCCCGTGGCCTGGTGCAAGGCAACCCGCGTCTATCGCAATGCGCTTGTCGCGACGCCCCAGCCGGCCCGCGACTGGGCGTTTCTCGCCGGGCTCGACGATCAGAAGCGCTTGATCGCGCTGATGCTGGCGCTGCCGAAGGCTCCGGCAGCGGCTGCTCCGGCGCCGGCTCCGCGTTGACGTGATGCTCGGAGGCGGTCAACACCACGACCGCCCCGCCCCCTCAAGCCGGCAACGCGAACTGCGTCACCGCCTCCCGCAACACCTCCGCCTGATCCTTCAACGAATGCGCCGCCGCCGCGGCCTGCTCGACCAGCGCCGCGTTCTGCTGCGTGACCTGATCCATCTCGCCCACCGCGCGGTTGACCTGCTCGATGCCGGTGCTCTGCTCGGTCGCGGCCTGGCTGATCTCGCCGAGGATCTCGTTGACGCGCTTCACCGATTGCACGATCTCCTGCATCGTCGAGCCGGCGCGCGACACGAGCGTCGCGCCTTGCTCGACGGTGGTGGTCGAGGTGTCGATCAGCGATTTGATCTCCTTGGCGGCCGACGCCGAGCGCTGCGCCAGCGAGCGCACCTCGGCGGCCACCACCGCGAAGCCGCGCCCCTGCTCGCCCGCGCGCGCCGCTTCCACCGCCGCATTGAGCGCGAGGATGTTGGTCTGGAACGCGATGCCGTCGATCACGCCGATGATGTCGGCGATCTTGCGCGAGCTGCCGGTGATCTCGTCCATGGTGCGCACCACGTCGCCCACCACGTCGCTGCCGCGCGTCGCCACCTCGGCCGCCTGGCCCGCCAGCGCGGCGGCCTGCGAGGCGCTCTCGGCGCTCTGCCGCACGTGCGAGGTGATCTCGTCCATGCTCGATGCGGTTTCCACCAGCGCGGCGGCCTGCTGCTCGGTGCGCTGCGACAGGTCGGTATTGCCGGCGGAAATCTCGGTCGCGCCCACGTTGATGTTCTCGGTGCCGAGCCGCACGCGCGACACCATGTCGATCAGCCCGGCCTGCATGCTGTGCAGCGCATGCAGCAGGCTCGCGCGATCGTCGCGCTGCAGCGTGACGTGCGCCGTCAGGTCGCCCTGCGCGATGCGGCGCGCCGTATCGACGGCCGATTCGAGGTTGCCGCCGAGGCTGCGCCGCACGCTGCGCAGCACGAACACCATCAGCACCGTGGACACGATGCCGAGCGCGCCTGAGGCGGCCAGCCACAGCAGCACGTCGTGAATCATCGCCGCGCGGATGTCGTCCATGTACATGCCGGTCACGATGTACCAGTCCCACGGCGCGAAGCGGCGCACCACGCTCGATTTCTCGACCGGCGCGTCGGCGCCGGGCTTCGGCCACAGGTAGCCGACATAGCCCACCTCGCCCGGCCCGTTGCCGGCCTTGACGATGTCCACGAACAAATGCGCGCCGTTCGGATCGGTGAAGCTCGACAGATTCGTGCCGTTCAGCTTGGGCTTGATCGGATGCATGATCATCACCGGCTGCGAATCGTTGATCGAGATATAGCCGTCGCTGCCGTAGCGCATCGCGCCGATCGCATCGAGCGCGCGGTGCTTGGCCTCGTCCTCGCTGATCGCATGCTGCTGCGACTGCTTGTAGTAATAGTCGGCCACGCCATAGGCCTCGCTGATCAGCGAAGCCAGCGCATCGCGGCGGCCGTCGAGCATCGTCTGGCGCGCGTGCCACGCGCCGAATCCCGCGATCAGCAGCAGGCCGATCCAGAGGATCGCGATCATCGACGTCAGTTTCCGGTTCAGAGTGAAGGAATGCATGGGATGAATGTCCGCCGTCGGGTCGTCTGGTCGTCGTGTGGTCTTCGCCGGCCGTGTGCGCGCGCCGGCTCCTGTCTTGACGGCACACGCGGCGCGCCGGCGCAGGCGGGAATTCCCTGAGAGATGCGCTGAAAACCCGCGATGGGCGCGATTTTGACGGGAAATCATCTGATCAATCGCGCGCCGCTATACTGGCCGGCCCGCGCGGGGCGGGACACCTGAAAACGGAGCGAGGCGAAAATGGATCGTTTGACCGGCATCGGCGTGTTCGTGGCGGCCGTGGAGGAAGGCAGCCTGGCGGGCGCGGCCCGGCGCTTCGGGCTGTCGGCCGCGATGGCCGGCAAATACGTGGGCGCGATCGAGGCCGAACTCAACGCGCGGCTGCTCCAGCGCACCACGCGGCGCCTGAGCCTGACCGATATCGGTCAGGTGTACTACGAACGCTGCAAGCGCATCCTCGAAGCCTGGGACGACGCCAGCCGCGAAGCCAGCGACGCCCAGGGCACCGCGCGCGGCACCTTGCGCGTGGCCGCGCCGGTCACGTTCGGCGCGATGCATCTGGGCGCGGCCGTGGCGCGCTTTCTGGAGGCGCATCCGCAGGTCGATGTGGAGGTCGCGCTCTCCGACCGTTACGTGGACCTGCTCGAAGCCGGCGTGGACGTGGCCGTGCGCATCGGCCGCCTGCCCGATTCCGGTCTCGTCGCGCGCCGCCTCGCGCCGTGCCGGATGGCGATCTGCGCGGCACCGGCCTGGCTCGAACGGCACGGCACGCCGCATCATCCCGACGATCTGCGCCATGCGCAGCGGCTCGGCTTCAGCGAGGCGGTGTCCGGCGGCGACTGGACGCTGGCCGGCCGGGACGGCCGCCTGCATGTGATCGACGGCCCGTGCCGGCTCGCCGCCAACAACATGCAGATGCTGCTGGCGGCCGCGCTGGCCGGCGCGGGCGTGGCGTTCGGGCCGACCTTCGTGCTGGGCGAGCAGATTGCGCGCGGCGCGCTCGTCGAGCTGCTGCCCGACTATCGCGCGCCGGACCTGACGATCCAGGCCGTGTATCCGAGCGCGCGCCATTTGCCGCTCAAGGTGCGGCGCTTCGTGGATTGCCTCGCTGCCGAGTTTGGAGACGCGCCGGCGTGGGACCGGTTCGCGCCTGGGAGGGCAGCCGAGGCCGTGCCGACGGCGGCAGCAGCCGGCGGCACGGCCAAGGGCCATAGACGCGGCGGCTAGGCCTTATTGCCGTTCGAGCCGTTCGAGCCGTTCAGGCCGCCACGGCGTCGTGCACGTCGCCCGCGCCGTCGCCATCGGCGGTGCCGAGCGGGTTGGAAATCCGCAGCGCCCATCGGCCGTCCGCGCCGCGCGCCATCACTTGCGTGGCGGTGCCCGATTGCGTCGCCTCGCGGCCGTCGGGCAGCGTCATGCGCACCGTCCAGTCGAGCAGCACCAGCGCGACGTCGCCGCTCGTCAGCGTGCGCCGCACGCGGTTGACGATGTGCGGGCGTCCCGCCAGCAACGGCCCCAGCGCGGCACGCAGCGCGGGCTTGCCATGCGCGGTGTGGATGCCGTCGGCCATGCGCATCGTGGCGTCGTCATCGAACAACGCCAGCACCGCCTCGACGTCCCCGGCATTGAACGCCGCGTCGAATGCTTGCGGCACCTGCTCGGGCATGAGTCGCACATTTGCTTCGCAAGCCGAATCGAGTTCATCGAGAAACGCGCCAATGCGCTGCACGAGCGCGTCCGGCGCTTCGAGCGGCAGCAAATGCCCGACGTCCGGCAGGACCTCAAACCGTGCGCCCGCGATACGCGGCAGCAACTCGCGACGCAAGACCTCGACGCGCTCGACCTGATCGCGCTCACCCGCGATCACCCGCACCGGCACGTCGATCCTCCCCACCGCGTCGCCGATATCCTCCAGCATCCCCGCGCCAGGCCACGCGGCCTTGGCTTGCGGCGCGCCGCGCAGGCTGTCGGCGATCGCCTGCTCGCGCAACGCCGCCGGCAACGGCCGCGACGTCAGCACTGCGTCCAGCACCTGCCCCACCGACTCGCGCGACGCATAGGCCTGCGCCATCGCCGCGCGCTGCTCGGCGGGCACGGCCATCGGCGACGGCGGCGACGGTGCGACCAACACCACGCCGGCCAGGCCGCGCGGCTGCCACGAGGCCAGCAATTGCGCGACCTTGCCGCCCATCGAATGGCCGACCAGCACGTAGCGCGTCAGGGCGAGTGATTCGATCACCGCTTGCGCGTCGCGGGCGAGATCGGCCATCGCGTAGCCATCGGCTGGGGCCGAGGAGTCGCCCCAGCCGCGATGGTCGATCGCGACGGTCCGGCAACGGGCGCGCAACGGCGCGACGACGGCGTCCCAGGTGCGAGACGAACCGCCCCAGTAGTGGAGGAACACGAGTGCGGGGGCGTTTGCACGGCTGCCGGCGGCGCGGTTGCCGCTGTCGCTGACGTGAATGTCGAGGTGAAGGCCGTTGGTCTGGATCTGCATGGCGGTGCTCCCTGAGGCGGTGCGCTTTGGCGCGATGGCGGGCGGACGGTTTGCCCGTCCGGCATGGGAGGCATCGTAGGCAAAGGAGCGCGGTGCGATAAGCCGCGCTGTGCGATCGGTTGTCGATCGCGGGGCGATCGAATGGGAGCGCGAATCGGTTTCGAGCCGGCCCGATGCTCGTCTCTCGGGCGCCACCCGCCATGCATCGTCGACCGCTTTTCTCGCCATGCTCGAGGCCGGCGAACCCGACGTCGAGTTGTGGCCGAACTACGCCTGCAACTGCGCGGAAATCTGCCGCGACACGTCGCGCAATTGATCGAGATACCGCTCCACGACCAGATCGACCGTCAACGCCGACGAAAACCACGTCAGGCCGATCGACGCGATCACGAAATCGTTCGCGATCACCGGCACCGCGAGCGTGCCCGACACCGGTCGCACCGTGGTGTCGCGCAGCGCATAGCCGCGCTGGCGGGTGGCGTCGAGCATCGCCTGCACGGCGTCGCGGTCCTGCGCGAGATGATCTTCGGGATGATGACTCTGGCGCACGATCTCCAGCAGCATGGCCTGCTCGTCGGCCGAGCAGAACGCCAGATAGGCGCGGCCGAGCGCGCGCGAGACCAGGCTCAGGCGCATGTTGATCGACGAGTGCAGCAACGAGAGCGGCGAATACGGAATCGTGCTGTAGCGCACCACCAGCGCATCGACGTCGAGCATGCCGACGGCGATCGGCCATTTGATCTTCTCGGTCAGCGCGCGCACCAGCGGCCCGGCCACCTCGACCACGCGCGGCACGTGGTGATACCCCGAGTTCAGCGCGTTGACGCCATCGAGCAGGCGATATTCGCCGGGCCGCGCGCCGCGCGCGACCAACCCGAGCTCCTCGAAGGTGCGCAGCAGCCGCACCAGCGTCGGCTTCGGCAGCAGCGTCGATTGATGCAAGCCGTCGAGCGTCGAAATCGGCATCTGGTTCAGCGCGCGCAGCAGGGTGATGGCCCGCTCTACTGCGCGGATCGACGAATCGCGTTCCGCCATCGTGTCAACCCGGTGTGTGCCCGGCAGCTTTCGCGCGCGAGCCTTGATGAAGCGAGGAATTATCCGCGAAAAACGCCCGGACGATCGCGGTTTGCCGGCACGCGCGCCGTCAAGCCATCAGCCCGAGCGCGCCCTTGCGCAGCAGCGACTGATCCGAACCGACCACGAACCACGACGCCCCCATCCGCGCGAATTCCTCGCGCTCGCGCGCGTCGCCCAGCGCGACGCCGCCGATCTTGCCCGCCGCTCGCGTGATGGCGAGCACGTCCACGGTCGCCTGCATGACTTCGGGCGCGCGCGCATCGGTCAGGCCGAACGAGAGCGCGAGATCCGCGCGGCCGACGAACAGGCCGGCCACCCCGTCCACCGCGGCGATCTCTTGCGCGGCCGCGCAACCGGCGCGGCTCTCGATCTGGCACATGACGGCGGTGCCGTTGCCCGCCTCGACGGCGTTTTTCATCGTCATCGAGCCGTATCCCGCGAAGCGCGGCGAGCTGGAAAAGCCGCGCTCGCCGTTCAGGAAACGGGTGCGGGCCACCAGGCGGCGCGCGTCGTCGGCGGAATCGACGTGCGGCACGAGCAGGCCCGACACGCCCAGATCGAGCGCGGACTGCACCGTCGCGGGTTGAATGTCGGGAATCCGAACGAACAGCGGCAAGCCGACCGAGCGCGCGGCGATCACCATGATGTCGAGCGTGGCGCGGTCAAACGGCGCGTGCTCGGCGTCGACGACCGCGAAATGAAGGCCGGCGCCGCCGAGGATTTCGACGATTTGCGGCGCGCCGGTTTTGACGAACGTGCCGATCTGATGCGTGGAATCGTGCATGACGATAAGGCCTGGAAAAAAGAGGTGAAGAAGCGCGACGTTGCGGCGAACGCGCGATCAGCGCAGGGCCGGCGCGACGGCGCCACGCCGGCTCGCGCGTTCCATCGCGTAGGCGGTGACGCCGAGCAGCAGCAGGCACAGCGCGGGCAGCAGCATCGCGTAGCCGGCGTGGCCGAGCGTCTTGCCGATCCAGGGCATCGCGTTCTGCGCGAGGAAGCCGCCGAAATTCCCGATGCTGCTGATGGCGGCGAGGCTGGTGGCGGCACGCCGCCCGCTGAAGTATTTCGACGGCAGCGACCAGAAGCACGGCAGCAGCAGCGAGGTGCAAGGCGTGCCGAGCACGAGCGCGATATAGCGATACACCGGATCGTCCACCAGCATGCTGACGAAGAACGCCACGCAACCGATCACGCCGATCGTGGTGGCGGCCCGGCGCACCTGGCTGTCGCGCTTGAGCCGGCGCGGCACGGTCAGCAACAGCACCGAGGTCAGCGCCCACGGCAGCATCGTCAGCAGGCCGTTGAGCGAGCTGGACACGCCGAAGCCGCGAATCACGGTCGGAAGCCAGTAGATGACGCCATAGAGCGAGGTCAGCAGCAGCGTGTAGCCGAGCGCGAACACCATCACGATGCGATCGCCCAGCACGCTCAGGACCGTGCCTTCATGGTTCGTGGAGGGCGCTTCGTCGCGCACCATCCTCGCCAGGCGGCTGCGATCGGCGGGTTCGAGAAAGCGTGCGGTCTCGATGCTGCGCGGCAGGCACAGCAGCACGATCGGCGCGAGCACGAGGGCGAATACGCCCGTCACGATGAACACCCACTGCCAGCCCGCGTGATCGAACGTGCCGTCGAGCGACAGCAGCAGGCCGCCGAACGCGGAGCCGAGCATGTTGCCGAGCGCGCTGCCGAGCGTGAGCAGCGCGACGGCGCGCACCTGGTAACGGCGCGGCAGCCACACGGTCAGGTAATAGACCACGCCCGGATACAGCCCCGCTTCCGCCGCGCCCACCAGAAAGCGCAGCGCCGCGAACATCGAGCCCGAGCTCGTATAGGCCAGCAGCACCGTGGCGATCCCCCAGCTCAGCATGATGCGGAAGATCCATTTCGGCGCACCGAAACGATGCACGCCGAGCGCGCTCGGAATTTCGAAGATCAGATAGCCGATAAAGAACAGCGACGACGCGAGGCCGTAGGCGGTCTCGGTCAGGCCGATCTGGTGCACCATCTGCAGCTTCGCGAAGCTGACGTTCATCTTGTCGACGACCGACACCAGATAAGTCACCATGATCAGCGGCATGATCCGCCACCAGACTCGCCGGATCAGGCGCTCGTCGTACTCGGCCACGGGTTTGGCCGTCTCGGCCTGCGAAATAGTCATGTCTCCTCCAACGGGGCGTTCTGTTTGCGCAGCGCGCTCTCCCCACGGCGGGCAATACTACGCGCCGCCCATTTCGGCCACCAGCGTGAAATCCCCCGATTCCGCACCGCGAAATCCTGCTGCACCACGGCAACGGCGAGCCAGGCTTTCGGGCCCTGACATTTCGCCCTGCGAAATGTTGTCGAAACGCGCTTGGCTCGCCGCGGCGCGCATGAAAATATTCGTCGCGTAAAACCGGCCGTGCATCAAACCGCAAACCGCGCACCGGCTCGCTTACCGCACCGCCCGTCGTGAACGGGGCGGCATAACAGGAGGAGACATCATGAAGAAATCGATGACGTGGTTGGTGGGCGCCGCCGCGTACGGCGTCGCATGCAGCGCGTTCGCCCAGAGCAGCGTGACGCTGTACGGCATCGTGGATGCCGGCTATCGCTATCTCAGCAACGCGGGCGGCAAATCGCAATCCGCCATTGCGGGCGGCAACGAGAGCGCGTCGCGCTTCGGCGTGACCGGCAGCGAGGATCTCGGCGGCGGCTACCGCGCGGTCTTCACGCTGGAAAACGGCTTCACGACCACCACCGGCGCGCTGCAGGCCGGCCTGTTGTTCGGCCGCCAGGCTTACGTCGGGCTTGGCACGCCTTTCGGCACGATCACGCTGGGCCGCCAGTATCTGACGCTGTCGAGCTATCTCGGCCCGTTCGAAGCGGGCACCGACTGGGCGGCGCGCGGCGCGGGCTGGGGCTATCACCCGGCCGGGCTCGACGATGTGGACGGCACCGAGCGCGCGAACAACGCGATCAAGTACGTCAGCCCGCGCTATCGCGGCCTGCAGGTCGGCGCGACGTACAGCCTGGGCGGCGTCGCGGGCGCCGCGACGCGCAACGAGATCATGTCGGCCGGCGCCGACTATGCGCAGGGGCCGTTCAAGATGGCGGCCGCCTGGATGTATGTGAAGAATCCGAATTACGCGCTGTTCGGCAACAACGCCACCAGCAGCGCGACCGGGAACAACTTTACGAGCCCGATCTTCAGCGGCTATGCCACGGCGCGCTCGCAGCAGGTGCTCGGCGCGGGCACGTCGTACGACATCGGCCGGTTCACGCTCGGCGCGATCTACACGAACACCCGGTTCGCGGGCCTCGGCGCGACAACCGTGGCGGGTGCCGCCCTGCCCGCGGGCGAAGCCGGCAAGAGCGTGACGTTCAACACCGGCGAGGCGAACCTGAAGTACCGGCTGACACCGGCGCTGCTGCTCGGCGTGGCTTACGCGTATACCCGCGCCAGTTCGTTCAACGGGCAAAGCGGTGCGAGCTATCAGCAATGGAATCTCGGCGCAGACTATTCGCTGTCTAAGCAGACCGACCTCTATGCCGTGCTGCTGCATGAAAAAGCCGGCGGCTTCGATTCGACCGGGCACCGCGCCGTGGCCGCCATGTTCGGCACCACGGCCTCGGCCAGCGACGCGCAAACCGGCTTCACGGTCGGCATCCGCCACATGTTCTAGCGGTTCCTGTTTGAGAGCCCGGCCAGGCCGGGCGTGACGAAACACCCTGCATTTGAATGGAGACGACATGCGTTCCACGCAACCCTCAACGCCCGGCCAGCCCGGCCAGACCGTGAAGCTGTTCGATTCGCACGCGCACCTCGTGGCGGACGATCTTGCGCGCTACCCGCGCAATCCGATGAAACGCTCGCCCAATGCGCCGCCGCGCCTGCCGGGCGTGATCGGCCTGCCGGGGGGCCATCACGGCGCGAACCCGATCAACGAAGTGCCCGACGTCTCGCGCATGTTGCCGTGGATGCGCGAGGCGGGCGTGGTCGAAGCCGTCGCGGTGCAGAAGCGCATGGTCTACCGTTTCGACAACAGCTACATCCTCGATTCGTCGGATGCGCACCCGGAGCTTTTTTCCGCCGTCGTGATTCTCGATGCCGAGGACGAAAGCACGCCCGCGCTGGTGCGCCGCTACGTCGACCGGCACGGCCTGGCCGGCGTGCGCCTGTTCGGCGGACGCGAGCCGGATGGCACGATGCCGTGGCTGGAATCGCCGCGCGCGCTGGAAACCTGGGCCGCCGCGAACGAACGCGGGATCGTCATGGATATCGAAGTGCTTGCCGCGGGCGGCGGCGGCCCGTCGGTGCCGACCCTCATCGCGCTGGCGCGGCGCTTCCCGAATTTGCGCGTGGTGCTCGACCACATGCTCGAACCGGAAGCCGAGGACGAGAACTTCGGTTTCGACGAACGCTTCGTGCCGCTCGCCGCCGAGCCGAACCTCTACTTCAAGTTCACCTCGATCAATCTCGACATCTATCGGGAAACCGGCACGCCCGCCGATCAGGCGCTGCGCAGCGCGGTCGACATGTTCGGCGCACACAAGATCATGTGGGGCTCCGATATCGGCACCTCGTCGGGCACCTATCGGGACATGGTGCAACGCATGCTCGACGCGACGGCGCTGCTCACCGAAGCGGAACGCCATGCGGTGTTGTACGAAACCGGCAAGACCGTGTTCGTGAAGGGCGGCGCGCGCGCGTGATGCGTGCCGGAAAGGACAAGGAGACATCAATGTTTATCGATCCGGCGAACACGCCCGGCTTCAAACGCACGCTGTTCAACGCCATCGTCGCGCCGCGCCCGATCGGCTGGATCAGTACGATCAACGGCCAGGGGCAAGTCAATCTCGCGCCGTTCTCGCACTTCAATCTCGTCTCGACGGCGCCGCCCGTCGTGATGTTTTCGTGCAACGCACCGGCCGACCGGCACGAAAAGGACACCGTCACGAACATTCGCGAGACCGGCGAGTTCGTGACGAATCTCGTGTCATGGGCGTTGCGCGAACCGATGAACATGAGTTCGATCGACGCGCCTTACGGCACCGACGAGTTCGAGCTGGCGGGCCTGGAAAAAGCGCCGAGCGTGATGGTGAAGCCGCCGCGCGTGGCCGCCTCGCCGGCCAGCATGGAGTGCCGGCTGCTGCGGATTCTCGACATCGAGCCGACCGGCCCCGGCGAGACCTTCAGCCGGGTGGTGTTCGGGCGCATCGTGGGTGTGCATCTGGACGAGCGCTTCGTGGGCGCGGACGGCCGCTTCGACACCGTGCTCGCCGAACCGCTGACGCGCCTCGACGGCAATCGCTACGCGACGGTCGGCAAACTCGACGAACTGGGCCGCCCGAGCCCGCGCAACGCTTGATATTCGATCAATAAGGATTCCAACATGACTCTCTCCACGGATGCCGGCGTGCGCAGCACCGCCGTCTACGATCTCGCGCCGGGTGCTGTGGCGCGCGGCCAGAACTTCTTCGTGCAATGGCTGCAAGGTGACGGCGCGACGTTCGACGCGAACAGCCCGCGCGAAATGATGCTGCTGCTTCCCGAGGACGGCGCGGAAGTCAGCGTCGGCGGCGGCCCGGTGCAGGCCGTGCCGGGACGCAGCATCTGCGTGGTGCCGGCGGGCGCGGTCAGCGTGCGGCCCGCGAACGGCGGCCGCGCGGTGCTGCTCGCGTCGTCGCGGCCGGACCTGGCGGCCGATGCCGCGTGCAATGCGGCCGATTACGCGGTGCCCGATGCGCGCATCGCCGCCAGCGAAGCCGGGTATCGGCGCACGCACGGCGCGGGCGAATTGCAGGTGATCGAAATCGACCGCATCACGCCGCCCGCCGACAAGCCTCGGCTCAAGATGCTGCAAACCGACACGCTCAGCATCAACTGGGTCGAGTACCAGGACGCGCGCGACCGCTCGAAACTGAGCCCGCACAGTCACACGGATTTCGAACAGGGGTCGCTCGCCATCGAAGGGCATTTCATCCATCACCTGCGGGTGCAATGGGGCCCCGACGCGAACGCGTGGCGCGACGACGAGCATGTTTCGGCCGGGCCCGCTTCGATGATCACCGTGCCGGTGCAACTGATTCACACCACGGAAGGCGTGGGCGACGGCCGCCATCTGCTGATCGACGTGTTCTCGCCGCCGCGCCACGACTTCATCGGCAAGGGCTGGGTCGCGAACGCGGGCGACTACGTTCGCGATTGATTCGCAAAACGAATCATGACAAGCCACGGCGTGCGTGCATCAAGCATCGGCGGGCGTCGCGCGCAGACGGGTGAGCGCCAGCACGGCGTGCATCAGCGGCGCGTCGATGCCGAGCCGCGCCGCGCATTCGAGCGGCGCGCCGAGTATCGCGTCGAGTTCGAGCGCGCGGCCGGCTTCGAGGTCCTGCAGCATCGAGGTCTTGACCGCGCCGAGCGCGCGCGTTTGCGCGATGCGCTGCGCAACGTCGATATCGAGGGCCAGCCCCGCCGCCTTGCCGATGGCGAGGCACTCGTTCATCACCTGTTCGTAGACGTGCAGCGTGTGCGCGTCGTCGAGCAGGCGGTCGGTGCTCGCCTGGGTGAGCACGCTCAGCGGATTCGAGCATGCGTTGCCGAGCAGCTTGATCCACAGATCGCGCCGGATGTCGTCGCTCGCGGTGGTGGGCAGGCCGGCCTCGGTGAAGACTTCGGCCCACTCGGCGGCGCGAGCGCTGACACCGCCGCACGGCTCGCCGAGCGTGATGCGGCCGCCGCTGTGATGGTGCACGACGCCGGGCGCGGGCGCGCTGCACGACGCCATGACGCTGCCGCCGAGCACCTGGGCGAACGGCAGCGCCGCTTCGATGCCGCCCTGCGGATCGACGCTCGCCAGCCGCAACCCATGCAGCGGATGGCCGGGCGCGAGGCAGTACCACCACGGCAGGCCGTTGCCGACCGGCAGCACGACAGTATTCGCACCGATCAGCGGTGCGAGCGACGCGGCGAGCGCGGGCAACGCGTGCGCCTTGAGCGCGATCACGACGAGTTCCTGCGCGCCAAGCTCGGCGGCGTGCGCGCATGCGCTCACCGCGACGCTGCGTTCGGACTCGCCGGGGCAGGTGTAGCGCAGGCCGCGCGAGGCGATCGCGTCGAGCGTTCGGCCGCGTGCGAGCACCGACACGCGATGGCCGGCGAGCGCGAGGCGGGCTGCGAGATGGCCCCCGATCGCGCCTGCGCCGACGATGGCGATGCGGCGCGCGGTGTGGGAATGGACGTTCATGGCAAGCGTTTCAGGTGGGTTGGCGTTCGCGCATTGTCGCCGCAGGCCTTTGGCCGCATGTTCGCTTTCTGCAAGCTTTTCTCCAGGCGGAATCCGCCGCTGCCGATGGCGCGAGCGTTCCGCATGACTGCATCACTTATGAGGAATACCGACGATGTCGATTGACAGTGCGACAGTCCGGCGCGTCACCGCGCAACTCTACGAGCGCTCGCTCAAGGCGATTCCCGCCGATACGCGGGCGTTCCTGCAACAGGCGTCCGAGCGGGAAACCCACCCCACCGGCCGCGCGACGCTGAAGATTCTCGTCGAAAGCGCCGATGGCGCGCGCCGCGACGATTCGCTAGTGTGCAGCGACGTCGGCATTCCCACCTACAGCGTCAAGGTCGGCACGCGCGTGCAATTCGACGGGCCGGTGCGCGCGGCGATCCGCGACGGCTTTGCCGACCTGGCGGCGTCGATCTCGCCGCCGATCCTCAAGATGGTCACCAACCCGCTGACGCACGAACGCGGCTACGCGGGCAAGGACATGCCGATCGTCAGCTTCGACCTGATCGACGACGCCGATTACGTCGACATCGTGTGCTCGCCGAAGGCGATGGGCACGGGACGCTGGGAGGCGATCGAGGCGTTCGTCTACCCGACGCACGATCAGATCGAGCGCTTCGTGCTCGACACGATGTTGCGCGCCGGTTCGCAGCCGTGCCTGCCGCTGGTGATCGGGGTGGGCATCGGCGGCACGTTCGATTACGCCGCGCGTCTCGCGAAGGAGCAGATGCTGCGGCCGTTCGGGCAGACCAACCCGGAGCCGGCCCTCGCGAAGATGGAGCAACGCCTGCTCGATGCGGTCAATGCGATGGGATTCGGGCCGATGGGCACCGGCGGCGACACCAGCGCGATGGCCGTGCATATCGACTACGCGGCGAGCCACGGCTTCGTGCCGATCGCGGTCTGCTTCAACTGCTGGATCAACCGCCGCACGGCCGCGCGCATTCACGGCGACGGCCGCGTGGAATTCCTGGAGGGCGGGCAATGAGCCGCATGCACGATCTGACACTGCCGCTGCGCGCCGAACAGGTGCTCGATCTCCAGCTCGGCGACATGGTGCGGCTGTCGGGCGAGATCACCGTGAGCATCGGCTTGCCGACGCACAAGCGGCTCGCCGAATCGATCGACAATGGCACGCCGTTGCCGGTCGATCTGCACGGCGGCGCGTTCTTTCATCTGAGCACCTACGTGAACGAAACGGCCGACGGCCCTGAAGCGCTCTACCTGAATCCGAGCACCAGCACGCGCTACAACGCGTGGATGCCGACGCTGATTCGCGGCCTCGGCGTGCGGCTGGTGGGCGGCAAGGGCGGCCTCGACGACGCCAGCGCCGCGGCGCTGCGCGAATGCGGCTGCGCCTACCTGTCGTTTCCGGGCGGCGGGCTGAACCTGCTGTCGCGTGCGCTGCGCCGCGTGGTGGCGATGCACTGGACCGAATACATCTCGCAGTTCCGCCTGCTCACGCTCGACGTCGAGCAACTGGGGCCGGCGACGGTGGCAATCGACGCGCGCGGCAACAGCCTCTACGCGCAATTGCACGAGCAGGCCGTGGCGCGCATGCCCGACATCGTCGGGAAACTCGGCCATCGTTGAGCAGCCGTCGAACCGGTTGTCTTGCGCCGCATCGTGCCGCGACGCAACGGCGTTCGCGGCACGACGTCCGGCTTGCAACAGCGGCGCTTACGCCGGATTCGGCTGCTTCGTGCACAACCCCTGCACGAAGAAGCCGTCGCCGTTCGGTTCGTCGGTGTAGTAGATATTGGTGGACGACACCGGCAGGAACACCATCGTGCTCTGCACCTGCTTGCCGTTCGACACGTTCGGCAGCAAGCCGGCCATCAGGCCGTTCACGCCGGCGGCATAGGTCGGCGTGGTGGTCGAGGCGGCGGCGTTGAACGTGCTGTTCAGGTTCAGCGTCATCGGGCTGGCGCTGGTGCCCGACGGCGTGAGCGTGGTGCCCGAGATCGTGACCGTCGACGCGATGATATTGCCGAGCAACTGATCGTTGTCGTTGGTGTTCGGCTCCGAGCACACCCAGCGGCCGTCGTAGCTGCCGCTCGTCAGCGCGGCGGTGGTTTGCAGCACCCACGAGCCGGTGCGCACGGTGCCGCTGCTGTTGACGTTGGCCTGGTCGAGCAGGATGGTGTTGTTGCCGCCGCTGGTGCTGACGAACATCCGGCCGAGCGGCAGGCCGTTGACGCTCATGTCGAACGCGCCCGGGTAGGTGGTCTGGTCCGGATCGACGCTGACGGTGCCGGTATCGGCCACGTTCGGATTCTCGTCGTCCATGCAGGTGTTCGAATACGGCGCGCCCAGGCAGACGCGCAGCGAGCCGTCGGCATTGATGCGCATCTGGCCGGAATTCACGTCCTGGGTGCCGACCGGCACGCCGTTCGACGAATAATCGCCCGACAGCTTGATGAAGCTGTAGGTGCCGGCCAGGCCCGCCACGGTGGTCACGCCGTTGTTCGAGGCGCTCACCTGGCCGGCCAGCAGGCCGCTGCCCGCCGACACGTTCGGCACGTTGCTGAGCTGGCCGCTCAACACCCCGTGATTGGCCGCGTCGGCGCTCACCGTGAACTGCATGCCCACCGCGCTCGCGCCGGCCGACAGCGTGGCCGGCACGGTGCCGCTCGCCTGGAACCCGCTCACCACGTAGTTGCCGTTGGTCACGGTGTAGCTGCCCACCAGCTTGCCCGACAGGCCGAACTGCGAGCTGACGAAGGTGGTCGTCACCTGGCCCTTGGCGGGCGCGTCGATCTGCACCGAGATCGTGTCGCCGAAGCTGACCGAGCCGATGTAGGTCTGCTGCGCGGCCAGCGGCTGCGCGGTGGCGGCGGTGCCGCCCGTCGAGCCGCCCGTGGAGCCCGAGGTCACGCCCGACGTGCCGCCCGAATTGGCAGTCGCCCCCGAATTGTCGTCGCCCCCGCCCCCGCAGGCCGTCAGCACTGCGCACACCCCGAGGCAAATCCAAGTCTTTTTCATATTGGTCTATCGTTCCAGATTAAAAACCGTGGCGCTCACTCGCCGTTCCTATTGCCCGCTTTGAATCGCATCGCTTTCAATACGTAAACATTGCGGAATCGTTTTCGCCGACTTTGATTTATTTCGCATGGCATCGACGTTGTGGCATTCTGCGGAGTCGCAAATCGAGACGCATGATCAAAATGCGTCATGACAAAGCAGAGAAATCGCCACGCACGCCAGGATGCGGGCCGGGGTCGGGGGATCGATGGCATTACGGGAAGTGAAAACGGGTAAACCGGAAGCGCTCGAAGGGCTGCTGGCCGGGTTTTACGACGCGGTGCTGGAGCCGGATGCCTTGCTGGGCGCGCTCACGGCGTTCGACAACTGGATCGGCAGCAGCGTGGCCCATATGGTGGGCTGGGATCGCGTGACCGGCGCGGCGCCGATCAGCATCATGACGCGGCCCGAATTCCTGCCGGCCGGCGACGCTTATGCGAATTACTACGGCCATATCGATCCGCGCCGCCTGCTCGCGCAAGCGCGGCAAGTGGGTGAGGTATTTAGCTGCGAAGATTATTTCGACGCGCGCTTCGTCTCGCGCAACGAGTTTTATCAGGATTTACTGATTCCATTCGGCGTCCGTTATGTGCTCGGCAGTTGTGTTTATCGCGAAGGCGGGCTCGATGTTTATCTGGTCTTCAATCACGCGGTGGGGCAGCCGTCGTTTTCACCGATGCAACGGCAGGCGGTCGGACGCCTGATGCCGCACCTGCGCCAGACCATCCGCCTGATGATGCGCAACGCCTCGTTGCGGGCCGGCATCGCTTCGGGCGAGGCCGCGCTCGACGCGCTCGGGCAAGGTGTGATCGCAATCGATTCGCACAACGGCATCGTGTTCTGCAATCGCGGCGCGGAAGCCTGGCTCGGCAGGCAGCGTCAGGTCGAGACGGCCGGGCGCCGGCTCGAATCGACCGGCGCGTGGAGCCCGGCGCTCGGCGACGCGATCGCCCGCGTGCGCCTGGCCCATCACCCCGTCAGCCTCACGGCGCGCACCGGCCGGGACGTCTGGCACCTGAGCGTGCTGCCGATGCCCCACGCCGGCCGCACCCCGCACCCGCTCGCCGCGCGGCCGCTGCTCGCGCCGCTGCGCGCCGACCTGATGATCACGGTGCGGCACGCCGAGCGCGAGGCCGCCGCCAGCGAGGGCCAACTGGCGCAATTGTTCGGGCTGACGCCCGCCGAGGCGCGGCTCGCGCATGCGCTGGCGCGCGGAATGTCGCTCGACGAATTCGCGGCATCGGCGGCGATCACCGTCACTACGGCCCGCAATCAATTGCGCGCCGTGCTGTCGAAAAGCGGCCACCGCCGGCAGCAGGATTTCGTGCGCGCGGTGTCGTCGCTGCCGGCCTTCGAGGACGCCTGAGCGCCGCCTGAGCCGCCGCCTCGTTCGCATGACCGCGCGTCATGCGAAGCGCAAAAGAAAGCGCGTTGACGCTGTTTTTCGGCCCGTCGAACCGAGCGGCAGCCTGGAAGGCCGGATCGGCCGCCCCCTCCACTTCAGAACGTGTGCTGCATGCCCACGCCGAGCGTGTTGCCGGTGGGGTTGCCGCTGAGTTTGTCGTAGGAATACACGGCATACACGAAGGTGCGCCGCGACAGCACGTATTCGTAGGCCAGGCTCGCCGTGTTGCGCACGTCGCTCTGGTCGAGCGGCTTGCTGTGCGCGGTGCGCGCCCATTCGGCGAGGATCAGGTTGGTGGGCGTGAGCCGCACCGTCGCGCCCAGTTCATAGGTGTGCGAACCGGTTTGCGCGCTGACGTTGCTGGTGGTTTGCGCGGCGGCGTACAGCTTCACGTATTTCGTGTCGTAGGCCGCGCCGGCCAGGTACAGGTACTGATCCGAACTCGGCGCCACCACCGCCGTGCGCACGCGCTGCGCCGTGAACACGGCCGTCAGCGGCCCCTTCGCATAGGTCAGATGCAAGCCGAAGTTGTCCTTGCCCTGGTGGCCGGTGGTGCTGCTCACGCCGTAGATCGCCGTGGCGGTCAGCCCGCCCAGGTTCGGCGAGACGTATTCCACCGCGTTGTCCCACACGGTGTCGCCGATTTCCGTGTTGTCGTAGGTCGTGGTGTACGACTGCACGATCAGCGGCGAGAACACCACCGACGAGCCGAACGGGTTCACCAGTTGCTGGTTGATGTAGGTGGGGTTGGTCTGCTCGCCGATCCTGACGGTGCCGAAGCGCGCCGAACTCAGCCCCACGTAGGCGTTGCGCGAGAACAGGCCGTCGGTGGTGTTGCGCCCCATCTGCCCGGTGTTCGGCCGGAAGAAGCTCTCCAGCGAGAAGATCGCCGCATTGCCGCCGCCCAGTTCCTCGCGGCCGCGAATCCCCCAGAACGAGGTGGTCATGCCGCCGCCGCCGACCTGCGCGGTGCTGGCCTTCGAGGTGCTCAGTTTCGAGGTGTCCACGTACATGCCGATCAGGCCGTACATCTGCACCGAGCCCGAGGCGGTATCGAGCGCGGCGGCCTTCGCTGCGCTGTAGTCCTCTGCGTGCGCCGCGCTGCTCAGGCCAGCAATCAGGATTCCGAACCATGCCGGGTGCGGGCGGGCGTGGCGCGCGCGGCGGGCAGCCGCAGCCAGGGGTGCGTTCATGACGAAAGTCTCCAATATGATTTTTTATGAAGCGAGTTGCGCCGCCACCTGCGCCAAGCGCGGGCGGACGGGTCATGCCGTTCAGGGGATGCCCGGGCGTCGCGCCCGGGCCAATGCATCAGGACATCGAAGGAACCGGCCGATCAGGGCGATCGGCGGCGGGCCATCTCGGCGTTGAGCTTGTCGCGATCGAGCTCGCGCTCCCAGGCCGACACGGCCAGCGTGGCGACGCCGTTGCCGATGGTGTTGACGATCGCCAGGCCGGTGCCCATGAAGCGGTGGATGCCGAGGATCAGCACCATGCCCGACACGGGAATCAGCGGGAACACCAGCAGCGTGGAGGTCAACATCACGAACGCCGCGCCGGCCACGCCGCTCGCGCCCTTCGAGGTCAGCATCGCCACGCCGATCAGCGTGATCTGCTGGATCAGGCTCAGTTCCACATTGAAGGCCTGCGCGATGAACAGCACGGCCATCGTCAGGTAGATGTTGGTGCCGTCGAGGTTGAACGAATAGCCGGCCGGAATCACCAGGCCCACCACCGATTTCGAGCAGCCGAGCCGTTCGAGCTTCTCCAGCATCTGCGGCAGCGCCGCCTCCGACGAACTGGTGCCCAGCACGATCAGGATCTCTTCGCGGATATAGCCCATGAAGCGGAAGATGCTGAAGCCGAGCGCGCGCGAGATCAGCCCGAGCACCACCACGATGAACACCGCGAGCGTCAGGTAGAACGCGCCGATCAGCTTCAGCAGCGGCAGCACCGCGCCGATCCCGTAGGTGCCGATGGTGAACGCCATCGAGCCGAACGCGCCGAGCGCCGCCACCTTCATGATGATGTGGACGATGCCGAAGAACGAATGCGCCACCTGGTCGATCAGTTGCGTGAGCCCGCGGCCGCGTTCGCCGAGCGCGGCGAGCGCCGCGCCGAACAGCACCGACACCAGCAGCACCTGCAGCACGTTGCCCGTCACGAACGCGCCCATCACCGAATCCGGAATGATGTGCATCAGGAAATCGACGGTGTTCTGGTGATGCGCGGCGGTGGTGTAGCCGGCCAGCGCCTTGGTGTCGAGCGTGGCCGGGTTCAGGTCGAAGCCGGCGCCGGGCTTGAGCAGATGGCCGCCGATCAGGCCCACCACCAGCGACAGCGTGGACACCACCTCGAAATACAGCATCGCCTTGCCGCCCACCCGGCCGACCTTCTTCATGTCGCCCATGCCGGCGATGCCGGTCACCACGGTGCAGAAGATGATCGGGCCGATCACCATCTTGATCAGCTTGATGAACGCGTCGCCGAGCGGCTTCATCTGCACGGCGAGCGACGGCGCGAAATGGCCGAGCAGCACGCCCAGCGCGATGGCCACGAACACCTGGAAATACAGCGCGCGATAGAACGGCTTGCGAGGGCTGCGGGTGGCGGCGGTCATGGTGACGCTCTCGCTCATGACGCCACTCCCGTGCGGGACGTCGGCTTGTCGATGCGGGTCATACCTGTCTCCTTCATGGATGCGTCGGCGGCGCGCGTGCGCCGCCGGCCTTGCCTCGTCCGCCGTCTGACGCGGCGGATCTCCTTGAAACGGGGTCGTACGGGTGAATCGTGCGGCTTACCGGCCGTACAGCCGGAGCGGATTATCGACCAACAGCTTGCGGCGCAGTTCCGGATCGGGACAGAAGCGGAACATCAGGTCCACCAGGCCGCCGTCGTTCGGCATGTCGCGCGTGATGTTCGGATGCGGCCAGTCGGTGCCCCACAACACGCGGTCGGGCGCGGCCTCGATCAGCGCCTGCGCGAACGGAATCGCATCGTCGAACGGCCGCGTGCCGGCCGACACGCGCTCGCCGCCGCACACCTTGACCCACGCGAGCGGGTTGCGCATCAGTTCGAGCAGTTGCGCGAACGGCTGCTGATCGACGCCGGCCTCGGCGCGCACGCGGCCCATGTGGTCGATCACGAACGGCACCTGGATACGCGCGATGCGATCGGCATAGGCGACGATGTCCTGCGCGTCGAGGTGCAGCACGACGTGCCAACCCAGATGCTGGATGCGCTCCAGCACGCGGTCGAACACGTCCAGATCGGGCGCGCCGCCCAGGTGCGCGACGAAGTTGAAGCGCACGCCGCGCACGCCGGCCGCGTCGAGGTCGGCCAGTTCGTTGTCGGTCACGCTGCCGTCCACGATCGCCACGCCCATGTAGCGGCCTTCGCTGCGGGCGATCGCGTCGAGCATCGCGGCGTTGTTCGTGCCGTGGCAGCTTGCCTGCACGATCACGCCGCGCGCCAGGCCCAGGAAGTCGTGCAGTTCGACCAGGCGCTCGAACGGCGCGTCGGGCGGCGTGTAGCTGCGGTCCGGCGCGTACGGGAACACGGCGGCCGGGCCGAACACGTGGCAATGGGCATCCCAGGCGCCGGCGGGCAGCACGTGCGCGGGGCGGACCGGATGGGGATCGGGGGGCAGGCAGGATTTCATCGGCTGTCTCGTGGCTGGCCGCTCGCGGCGGCCGTCGTTCGGGAATGGTGTGCATTGTGGTGGCTCCGCTGCCTCGCTACAATCGCCATACCAAACTAGCTGTTATACACATTCCACATATCTCGATCATGGATCTCCGGCAGCTCGACGCATTTGTCCACGTGGCGGAACTCGGCAGCTTCACGCGCGCCGCCAACACGCTGAACACCAACCAACCCGCCCTGAGCCGCCTGGTGCGGCAACTGGAGGTGGAACTGCGCCACACGCTGCTGGAGCGCAACGGGCGCGGCGTGACGCTGACGCCGGCCGGCCAGCGCATGCTGGCGCATGCCAAGGGGCTGTTGCAGCAGGTGCAGCGCGCCTCGCAGGATCTCGACGAACTGCGCGGCACGCTCGGCGGCCATTTCGGCATCGGCATCACGCCGAGCTTCGCGCGGGTCGGCACGCTCGAACTGGTGCGGCACTTCCGCGGCACGTTTCCGGGTGCCACGCTGTCGGTCGCGCAGGGGCTGTCCACCTACCTGACCGAATGGCTGATGATGGGCCGCATCGACGTGGCCGTGCTGTACGACACGTTCGACACGCCCTCGATCGACAAGCGCACGATCCACACCGAGGAGCTGTTCCTGGTCGGGCCGGGCCACGCCGCGCCGGTCGAATCGATCACGCTGCGCGAGATCGTGCGCTACCCGCTGGTGATCCCGGGCCGCATGCACGCGATCCGCCACATGGTGGAGGCCGCCGCCGCCGAACAGGGCATCCGCCTGAACATCGAGCTGGAAGTGGACGGCGTGGCCTCGATCCTCGATCTGGTCAACGAGGGGATCGGCCACGCGGTGCTGTCGCTGAACGCGATTCCGGCCGACCTGCCGCCCGGCCATTTCCGCCTGACACGGATCACCGAGCCGACGCTGTACAGCCGCCTCGCGATCGCCACCAGCCGCCGCCATCCGTTGCCGCAACTGGCGCGGCAGGCGATCGCGATGCTGGAGGCGCAGGTGCTGCCGCTCTATGGGGCCGCGCGCGGGCGCTGAACGCGCCGCCGCCCTGCTCCGTCTCCGAACCGCCCCAAACGCGGGAAAACACCAATGCCGTGCAGGCGTTTCGACGTTTACTGTATCGATACACTAAATCGATACAGTCGCCGCGTGGCCGTCGCGCCGACCCAATAACCGGCTCGCGCAGCGCGCGGCACCCAGGAGACACCACCATGCAGTCGAATTCCCGCAGACGCTTTCTTCAAACCGCCTCGGCGGCCTCGCTGGCCGCGGCCGGCATCGGCCTGCCGGCCATCGTGCGCGCGCAGGCGCCGATCGCGCTGCGCGTGTCGTCGTCGATGCCGGCCAACGACAACGCCGCGCACTACGTCTGGTATCAGCACCTGGCGGCCAACCTGAAGGCGAGCGTGGGCGATCGCATCCGCATCGATTTCTTCCCGAACAACCAGCTCGGCAAGGAAAGCGACGTGGTGCAGCAGGTCAAGGTGGGCGCGGTGGACATGATGGTGTCCGGCTCGTCGATCTGGGCGACGGTGCTGCCCGAGCTGGGCATGCTCGACCTGGGCTACCTGTTCGACGGCTTCGACCACGTCGGCCGCGCGATGGACCGCTCGGTGGGCGCCTCGTTCGACACGCTGCTGCAACAGCGCGCCGGCTGCTCGGTGGTGGGCTGGGGCTATTCGTTCGGCGGGCGCAACGTGTTCACCAAGAAGCCGGTGCACACGCTGGCCGACATCAAGGGCCTCAAGCTGCGCGTGCTGCCCACGCCGGCGTTCATGGAAACCTTCAAGCTGATGGGCGCGGTGCCCACGCCGATTCCCGTCGGCGAGCTGTACATGGCCGCGCAAACCGGCGTGGTGGACGGCTTCGAGCACGACTGCGCGACGGTGCTGGCCAGCAAGTTCGACGAGGTGGTCAAGTCGTGCTGGGAAACCCAGCACGTGTTCAGCCCGATCGTGGCCGTGATGGGCCGCCGCTCGCTGGCCAAGCTGCCGGCCGACCTGCTGCCCGCGTTCCAGGCCGCGGCCCGCAATGCCACGCTGCAGCAGCGCCAGGCCGCGATCCAGACGGCCGCGCGCGCCGCCGACGCGCTCAAGCAGCGCGGCATGCAGTTCTCGCCGATGTCGGCGGCCGATCGCGCCACCGTGCGCGGCGAGATGCAGGCCAAGCTCTACGCCAGCTTCGCGAAGCAGTATCCGGCCACCGCGCCGCTGTTCCCGGCCATCGCGGCCGCGCGGAGCTGAGTTCATGCGCGCCCTGTCCACCGATTCCACGGCGGCGGCCACGGCTGCCGGCGTCGCCGCCGATGCAGCCACCGCTGCCGATGCCGCCAACGCTCCGCCCTCGACGCGGCTCGCGCGCGGCCTGAGCCGCCTGCTGCACGCGATCGAATACTTCTGCGCGGCGGTGCTGGCGGCCGACGTGGCCGTGGTGTTCATCTCGGTCGTGTACCGCTATTTCCTGCACGATCCGGTGGACTGGGCCGAGGAAGTGGCCGGGGCGCTGATGATCGTGCTGGTGTTCTGCGGCGCGGCCACGGTGCTGGCGCGCAGCCAGCACGTCGGCGTCGACCTGTTTCGCGGCATGCTGCCCGCGCGCTGGCAGCCGGTGCTGGTGCAGGCCGGCCACTGGGTGATCGCGGGCGTGGCGGCCAACCTGTGCGTGTCGTCGTACCTGCTGCTGCTCGATTCGTTCGGGCAGATGACGCCGAGCGGCCTGCCCGCCTGGATCAACGTCTATCCGCTGGTGGCGGGCAGCGCGTTCATGGCGCTGTTCGGCTTCGTCAACGCGCTGAACGGCCCGCGCCGCGCGGTGCTGCAGGCGCTGGCCGGCTGCGTGCTGGGCGTGGCCGCCGTGCTGGCCTGGAACGCGCTGGTACCCGCGCACGCGCTGCGGCCCGGCGTACTGCTGGCGATCGGCTTCTTCGGCGGGCTGCTGCTCGGCGTGCCGATCGGCTTCGTGCTCGCGTTCAGCGCGCTGCTCTACTTCCTCGCCGAGCCGTCGCTGCCGATGCTGGTCTACGCGCAGCAGGTGGTGGCCGGCACCGATCACTTCGTGCTGCTGGCGATCCCGTTCTTCGTGCTGGCCGGCCTGCTGATGGAAAGCAACGGCATGTCATCGCGGCTGATCGAGCTGCTGCTGCGCCTGTTCGGCCGCGTGCGCGGCGGGCTCGGCCTGATCACCATCATCGCGACCGCGTTCTTCTCGGGCGTGTCCGGCTCGAAGCTGGCCGACATCGCGGCGGTGGGCGGCGTGGTGATGCCGGCCGTGCGCCAGAGCCGCGAGGATCCGAACGAGGCCGCCGCGCTGCTCGCCGCCAGCGCCGTGATGGCCGAGACGATCCCGCCGTGCGTGAACATGATCATCATGGGCTTCGTCGCCAACATCTCGATCGCCGGGCTGTTCCTGGCGGGCGTGGTGCCGGCGGTGGTGCTGGCGGTGGCGCTGGCCGCCGTGGCCGTGATCGCGGGCCGCCGCATCGACCTGGCCGCCGCGCTGCCGAACCCGCGCACCTGGCTGCCGCTGCTGGGCGGCGCGCTGGTCGCGCTGATCATGATCGCGATGATCGGCAAGGGCGTGACCTCGGGCGTCGCCACCTCCACCGAGGTGTCCGCGTTCGCCGTGGTGTATGCGCTGCTGGTGGGCTGGCTGGCGTTCCGCGAACTGACGCCGCGCTCGATCGCCCGCGTGTTCGTGCGCTCGGCGTCGATGGCGAGCAGCATCCTGTTCATCGTCGCGGCCGCGTCGAGCGTGTCGTTCGCGCTGACCATCGAGCAGATTCCCGCGCTGGTGTCCGATTCGATGATCGCGTTCGCGCATCAGTACGGCCCGACCATGTTCATCCTGCTGTCGGTGCTGCTGATGATCGTGTTCGGCGCGGTGCTCGAAGGCGCGCCCGCGCTGATCATCTTCGGCCCGCTGCTCACGCCGATCGCGATGCAGTTGGGCATCAACCCGCTGCACTTCGGCACCGTGATCGTGGTGGCGATGGGCCTGGGCCTGTTCGCGCCGCCGATCGGGCTGGGGCTGTTCGCCACCTGCGCGATCACCGGCACCGACGTCAAGGCGGTGGCGCGGCCGATGCTCAAATATCTGCTGGTACTGTGCGCGGCTCTCGTGGTACTGATTCTGGTGCCGTCGTTTTCCCTGTGGTTGCCGACCCGGCTCGGCCTGTAACCGGATTTCACTGTCAGACATGAGCACCATTCAGGATGTCGCCCGCCACGCCGGCGTGTCCGTCAGCACCGTCTCGAACGTGCTCAACGGCCGCACCGACCAGATGCGCCAAGACACGCTGGCGCGCGTGCAGGCCGCGATGGACGCCCTGCAATACCGCCCGAGCACGCTCGCGCGGCAATTGAAGACGGGCCAGACGCCGCTGGTCGGGCTGCTGGTGCCGTCGATCGCCAACCCGATGTACGGCTACATCGCGCGCGAGGTGGAAACGCTCGCGCAGGAGCGCTACGGCCACCGCGTGCTGATCGGCAACACCTATCGCGATCCGCTCAAGGAAGCGTCGTTCTTCGAGGATCTGCTCTCGCAGGGCGTGCGCCGCGTGATCGTAATTTCGTCGCTGGCCGACGAGCGGCACCTCGAAACCGCCGCCGAGCGCGGCATGGTGGTGGTCAGCTACGACCGCCGCGCCACCGACGGCGAACACACCCGCATCGATCACGTCACGCCCGACAACTTCGGCGCGGCGCGCATGGCCACGCGGCACCTGATCGCGCACGGCCACACGCAACTCGCCTACGCCACGCTGGCCGGCATGACCATGAGCCGCCGCGACAAGATCGACGGCTTCCTGGCCGCCGCCGACGAAGCGGGCCTGGCCGGCAGCGCACGCGTGCTCGACAGCGGCACCGTCGATGAATACGGCGATTCGATGATCGCGCAGAACGGCCGCGCGCTCGCGCAGCGGCTGGCCGCGGATGCCGACCGGCCCACCGGCATCGTCGCCGTGAACGACCTGATGGCGCTCGGGCTGATGGCCGGCCTGCGAGAATCGGGGCTGCGCGTGCCGGAGGACATCTCGATCGTCGGCATGGACGGCCATTTCCTCGGCGCGATTTCGAACCCCGCGCTGACCACCGTGCAGTTGCCCGTGCCCGCGATGGCCGCCGCGATGGTCGAGCGCGTGATGCGCCAGGGCGACGCGCCCGCCGCCGCGCCCGCACTCTTCACGGACATCGCGCTGGTCGAGCGCGAATCGGTCGCGCCGCCGGCGCACCGCTGATTTCCAGGAACGCCCCATGAACAAGGTATTCGTGAGCCATCCGCGCCGGATGCTCGACCACTACTTCGGCGCGCGCGCCACCGCCGCACTGCGCGCCATCGCCGAGGTCCGCTTCAACCAGGAAGATCGCGAACTGAGCACCGCCGAGCTGGCGGCCGCCGCGCACGACGCCGACGTGATCATCGGCTACCGGCAGACGCCCGCGCCGCGCGCGCTGTTCGAGGCGCTGCCAGAGCTGGTCGCGTTCCTGCGCTGCGCCGTGGACATCCGCACCATCGACGTGGCCGCCGCCAGCGAGCACGGCGTGCTGATCACGCAGGCCAGCGCCGGGTTCGTGGCGTCGGTCAGCGAATGGGTGATCGGCGCGATGCTCGACCTCGCGCGCGACACCAGCGCCTACGCGCTCGCCTATCGCGCCGGCCAGGCCCCCGTGCCGCGCATGGGGCGCGAGCTGCGCGGCGCCACGCTCGGCGTGATCGGCTACGGGCAGATCTCGCGCTACCTGTGCGGCCTCGCGCTGGCGTTCGGGATGCGCGTGATCGTGTTCGATCCGTTCGCCGACGTGACCGACCTGCGGCTGCATCAGGTCGATCGCGACACGCTGTTCGGCGAGGCCGATTTCGTGGTGTGCCTCGCGCCGGCCAACGCCGACACCGCGAACCTCATGAACGCGCAGGCGTTCGCCGCCATGAAGCCCGACGCGTTCTTCATCAATGCCGCGCGCGGCGAGCTGGTGGACGACGCCGCGCTGCTCGACGCGCTCGAACGCGGCCATCTGGCCGGCTGCGCGCTCGACGTGGGCCGCGCGGCGGACCAGATGCCGTCGGCGGCGCTCGCCGCGCACCCGCGCGTGATCGCCACGCCACACGTGGGCGGCCTGACGCCCGGCGCGATCGAGCATCAATCGCTCGAAACCGTGACGCAAACCCGGGCGCTGTTCGACGGCCGCCTGCCCGACGGCGCCGTGAACGCCGCGCACGCAAGCCGCTTCGCGCAGCGGGTTGCCGCCCGATCCGCCACCCGATTCGACCTGCCGGAGCAAACCCGATGACCGCACCGCAAGCGGGCCGCCTCGACGGCGCCTGCGATTGCCATATCCATGTGTACGAAGCCGGCTACGCGCTCGCGCCGAGCGCGACGTTCACGCCGCCGCCCGCGCCCGCCTCCGCCTACCGCGAGGTGCAGCAGGCGCTCGGTTTCTCGCGCGTGATCGTGGTGCAGCCCACCGGCTATGGCTTCGACAACCGCTGCACGCTCGACGCGATCGCGCAGCTCGGCAGCGGCGCGCGCGGCGTGGCCGTGGTGCCGGAAAACATCGACGAGACGGAACTGCAACGGCTGCACGCAGGCGGCATGCGTGGCGTGCGCTTCATGATGCTGCCCGGCGGCCTGCAGGGCTGGGATGCGCTCGACGCGCTGGCCGCGCGCATCGCCCCGCTCGGCTGGAACGTCAACCTGCAATTCGACGGCCGCACGCTGCCCGAGCGCGAAGCGCAACTCCTGGCCTTGCCGGCGCGGCTCGTGATCGATCATCTGGGGAAATTTCTCGGGCCGGTGACGCGCGACGGCCAGGCGTTCGCCGCGCTGTGCCGGCTGCTCGATGCGGGGCGCTGCTGGGTGAAGCTGTCGGCGCCGTACGAAAGCTCGCGCAGCGGGCCGCCCGCCTACGACGACGTGGCCTGGATCGCCCGCGAACTCGCCGCGCGCTACCCGGAGCGCTGCCTGTGGGCCTCGAACTGGCCGCATCCGAACGTGAAGCCCACGCCCGACACGGCCCGGCTGCTCGATTGGGCGCTCGATTGTCTCGGCCCAGAAACGACACGCCGCCGGATTCTCGTCGAGAACCCGGCGGCGCTGTACGGCTTCGCGGCGGACTGACGCCGCCGCAAGAGGCGAGAGGAGTGGGCTGCGCTCAGTCCGACTGACGCCCCGCCACCCACGGGTAGATCACGCCCGCGATCGCCGCGCCGATCAGCGGTGCGACCCAGAACAGCCAGAGCTGCCCGATCGCCTCGCCGCCGACGAACAGCGCCGGGCCGGTCGAGCGAGCCGGGTTGACCGAGGTGTTGGTCACCGGGATCGAGATCAGGTGGATCAGCGTCAGGCACAGGCCGATCGCGATCGGCGCGAAGCCGGCCGGCGCGCGCTTGTCGGTCGCGCCGAGGATCACGAACAGGAACATGCCCGTCATCACCACCTCGCAGACGAACGCCGCCGCCAGCGAGTAATGGCCCGGCGAGCGCTCGCCATAGCCGTTGGTGGCGAAGCCGCTGCCCACCACGTCGAAGCCGGGCTTGCCGGTGGCGATCAGGTACAGCACGAACGCGCCGAGCGTGGCGCCCACCACCTGCGCGATCACGTAGGGCAGCAGGTCGCGCGCCGGGAAGCGCCCCGCCACCGTCAAGCCGAGGCTGACCGCCGGATTCAGATGGCAGCCCGAGACATGCCCGATCGCGAACGCCATCGTCAGCACCGTCAGGCCGAACGCGAGCGCGACGCCCGCGAAACCGATGCCGAGCCCGGGAAACGCCGCCGCCAGCACGGCGCTGCCGCAGCCGCCGAGCACCAGCCAGAACGTGCCGAATACCTCGGCCGCGAGACGATTGGAAAGCTTCATTGAGATAACCCCTGATTTGAATCGACAATCTTTAAACAAAATCAAATACTGCGCCAATTCGATTTATCGAATTGGGCAGGATTATAGGGCTCTCGGAAAGGCAGAGCGTTAATGATTGTCAGGCGGAAGCGCCTTTTATATGCGCTGGATCACGCTTCTTTCACACGCGCGATGATTTGACATGGATTAACGTAATTCGATAAAACAATTTAATCAGATTTAACTTAATTTTACTTATTTGAATCTGATTGACCTGAATCGATTCGGCTGAATTCCACTCGATGCAATCGAATGCGATTGAATCGGGCCGCCTGCGCGCTTGCCGGGGCCAAGCATGCATTTGCCCGACGGAATGCTGTCGAACCGCTTCAGTTGTCATAATTTAACCGTATGGTTCACGCTCCTCGCCACTTCCTTGGAGCCTTGCAGTGTCCGTCTCGTTCTTCAGCCGCCCCCGCACGCACGCGTTCGCGTTCGCCGCCTCGATGTCGTTCCTGCTCGCCGCGTGCGGCGGCGACGATTCCACCGGCAACGCGCCGGCCGCCGTCGTCTCGCAAGTGCCGGCCGCCCCGGCCGATCAAGGCTTCACGGACAGCGCGCCGGCGCCCTCGGTGGCAGCGTTCGTGGACAACGCTTACACCAACCAACGCGGCGACGCGCGCTACGCCACCCTGAGCACCAATGCCGGCGTGCGTGTGCTGGCGGGCTTCCGCGACCTGTGGCAGCCGCTGACCGACATCGTCGATGCCGGCGTGAGCGCGCCCGCCGTGACGGGCTTCCCGGCCGTGGTCGCCTCCACCTGGACCGGCCTGCCAAACGACGGCACCGCCAACGGCACCGCGCTGAACGCCGCCGTGCTCAACGCCAACGTGCAATACGTGGTGACCGCCACCACCACGCGCACCGCCGCGCAGGCCGACGCCGCCTATTACGACGACCGCCGCGGCAAGGGCTACAGCGTGACCGACGGCATGGGGCCGCTGACCTCGCTCTGGCGCACCGCCGCGCAGCAGACCACCACCATCACCACGATTCCGGCCGACGCCACCACCGTCGCCTACAACGACGGCGGCAACAACACCGGCGTGGGCGGCACCGCCAACGCCGGCTTCGGCGGCGTGGTCGATTTCATCAACACGATGGGCAACAACGCGTCGACCGAGCCGGCCAAGCGCTTCTACAAGTACGAACGGCCGTTCCGCTGGAGCAGCAGCGTGGCGGTCGTGCCCGCGCTGGTGCCGGCCGAGAGCACCACGCCCGCCACCGATGGCGGCTTCCCGAGCGGCCACTCCGCCGAAGCGATGCGCGATGCCGTGGCAATGGCCTACGTGCTGCCCGAGCGCTTCCAGGAGATGCTGAGCCGCGGCCTCGAACTCGGCGAGAACCGCATCCTGGCCGGCATGCATTCGCCGCTCGACGTGATCGGCGGCCGGATTCTCGGCGAGGCCTCGGTGGCCGCCAACCTGGCCGACGCCGCCAATGCCACGCTGAAGGCCACCGCCGTGACGCAGGCGCACACCGCCCTGTACGCCGCCACCAACACCACGTCGGCCGGCTTCCTGGCGCTCGCGCACTCCGGCACCACCGCCACCGACCGCTTCGCCGACTACGCCACCAACAAGGCGAACTACTTGCGCCGCCTGACGTTCGGCTTCGCCCCGATCGCCTCCACCGCGAGCCCTGCCGTCGTGCCCAAGGGCGCCGAGGCGCTGCTGGAAACGCGCCTGCCGTACCTGAGCGCCGACCAGCGCCGCGTGGTACTGAAGACCACCGCGCTCGCGTCCGGCTACCCGGTGCTCGACGACGCCGAAGGCTGGGGCCGCCTGAACCTGTTCTCCGCCGCCGACGGCTACGGCCAGTTCAACGGCAACGTCGCGATTTCGATGGACGCCAGCCAGGGCGGCTTCCAGGCCGCCGACACCTGGCGCAACGACATCGGCGGCACCGGCCGGCTGAACTTCGCCGGCACCGGCAAGCTGACGCTGGCCGGCAAGAACAGCTACAGCGGCGGCACGCTGGTTGCCGGCGGCACGCTCGCGGCCGGCTCGGCGAACGCGTTCGGCAACGGCGACGTGTATGTGAGCGGCGGCACCGTGGCAATCGCCGCCGCCGCGCGCGCCAGCATCGCGGGCAAGTACACGCAGTTGAAGGGCGGCACGCTCGAAATCGATCGCGGCGCCGGCGATGCCGGCCGCGTTGCCGTGACGGGCGCGGTGTCGATCGTCGGCGGCACGCTGCATGTGGCGTTCGCGCCGGGGTTCGCGCCGAAGGTGGGGGATACCGTCGCGTTGCTCGATTGCAGCCAGTTGGCCGGGCGCTTCGATTCCGTGGTGGTGGACGGGTTCAAGGCGACGGCGGTTTACGGGAATACGGGCGTGCAGGTCCGGATCGACGGGTAAGGCTTTTTACGTGACGCGATGCGCGGCGGGTCGAGGCCGCGCATCGCGTATCGAGCCTTCCGAAAAACAAAAAGCGCGCCCCGGTAACGCCCGGCGCGCGCCCTGCTTCCGCAACCCGACCGGCAGCGCTACGAACGACTGTCGGCCGCATCCGATCTCACTCCGGCACCCCTTCGACGATCGAAATGTGCGCCTCGCTGACCCCGTCCCGCGCCCGCTTCGCCTTCGCCGCCTGATACTCCGGCGAGTGATAGCACGCCAGCGCGGTCGCCATATCCGCGAAGCGGATCACCACATGCCGCTTGTAATCCGCGCCTTCGAGCACCTGTGCCTCGCCGCCGCGTGCAAGAAACACCGCGCCGTATTGCTTGAGCGCTTCGGGCGCCAGCTCCGTATAGCCCTTGTATTGTTCGGGGTCCAGAACGTTCACGTGGGCAATCCAGTACGCACTCATTTATTCACCTTTTCGTTTGCCAAAGCCTTCTGCGCGATACCGGCCGCTTCGCGGATATGTTCGGCCACCGCTTCCTTCGCCGCCGCCGCATCGCGCTGCCTGAAGATCGCCAGACAGATCTTCTCGATGCGCTGATAGCCGGTGCGGCTGCGTTCCGTCGATTTCATCGTCATCGCGCGCAGCCGGTTGATCCGGCCGTTCAGGCGCTGCACGACCTCCCACGCCACGCTGTGGCCGGCCACCGAGAAGATCTTCTCGTACAGCTTCGACGACACGCTGATGATCAGGTTGACGTCGTCGCCATCGAAGGCGCGCTTGAAATCGGCCAGCGCGGCCTCGATCTCGGCGGCCGTTTCGGGCGTCAGGTTCGCGGTGCAATCGGCCACCGCGCTCTGCTCCAGCAGCAGGCGGATCTCGTAGATCTGCGCGGCCACGTCCCAGGTCAGCGTCGCGACCGTCGGGCCTTTGCCCGACACCGTCTCCACCAGCCCTTCCGCTTCCAGGTAGCGAATCACTTCCCGCACCACCGACCGGCTCACGCCCATTTCTTCGCACAACGACCGTTCGATCAACCGCGTGCCGCCCGGGAAGTAGCCGCTGATGATCGCGTTGCGCAGCTTCTCGTGCGACAGCTCCCGCAACGTCACCGGTGGATTTTCAATAGTCAGATTCATGGATCTTCAATTTTGGTCAGTCGCGGGAACGGGTGCGTTCCGGCGGTTGGCGACGGCACATCGGCCCGGCCGGCTCGCGATGGCCATCGCGATGTCAACCGCCGCCGCATGCTCGCCGGGCAAGCGAAGAACGGCGTGCCACCGCTGCAGGCGGCCCCTCGGATGGCGGCCATTATACGGCCACCAATACGGGCACGAACGCGGCCACGACTTGCGCCGAAGCCTTGCCCACCTTAGCGCGGCACGCCTCGCCGCCATCGCCTCCCCGCCCTCGGAACCACTCCCGTCGACTCGATTCAGGGTTAACTCTTATGGAGTACCGTAAGATGGTATACCACAATGAATCACGCTATCAATGCCCGAAAGGAAATGCCCATGAGCCTCATCCGCAAGTCGATCCTGCACGTCGAGAACGTGTTCGTGGACGGCGCGAAAGCCGCCGCGCAACCGCTGAAAATGATCGGCGCCGTCGCCGTGATCAAGAACCCGTGGGCCGGCCGCGGCTATGTGGACAACCTCTCGCCGGAAATCCGCGAGCTGGCGCCGCAACTGAGTGCGCACCTGACGAAGCTGATCATCGACGAAGCCGGTTCGGGCGAAGCGATCGAAGCGTTCGGCAAGGCTGCGATCGTCGGCCTCGATGGCGAGCTGGAGCACGCCTCGGCGCTGATCCACACGCTGCACTTCGGCAACACGTATCGCCACGCGGTCGGCGCGAAGTCGTACCTCGCGTTCAACAACACACGCGGCCCGGCGAACGCCCCGCTGCTGATCCCGATGATGGACAAGAACGACGAAGGCCGTCGTTCGCACTACTTGACGCTGCAATTCGCGATTCCCGACGCACCGGCCGCGGACGAACTGGTCATCGCCATCGGCGGCGCGACCGGCGGCCGGCCGCATCACCGCATTGGCGATCGCTATCAAGACCTCGCAGAGCTCGGAAATGACGTCAAGAACCCTGCAGCTGTCAAGTAAGCGCGTCGCGCACTACCTCGAGCAAGGCGCCGGCGAGCCGCTGGTGCTGATTCACGGCGTGGGCATGCAGGCGCACGCGTGGTATCCGCAGATCGAAGCGCTGGCGCCCGAGTTCCATGTGATCTCGGTCGACATGCCGGGCCACGGCCACAGCGATCCGCTCGACGCCGGCGCGGGGCTGCAGCAGTTCGTGGCCTGGGCGATCGAGTTCATCGAGGCGCTGGCGCTCGGCCCGGTGAACCTGGCCGGCCATTCGATGGGCTCGCTGATCGCCGCCGGCGTGGCCGCCACGCGGCCCGACCTGGTCAAACGCGTGGCAGTCCTGAACGGTGTGTACCGGCGTACCGAAGCGGCCCGCGAAGCGGTGCTGCAACGCGCCGCCGAGCTGCGCTCCGGCACGATCGACGTGGACACGCCGCTGCGCCGCTGGTTCAACAGCGAGGAAGCGCAGCAAGTGGCGGCAAGCAAGGTGGCGTCGTGGCTGCAATCGGTCAGCCTGCCCGGCTACGCCACGGCCTATACGGCCTTCGCGAGCGGCGACGCGGTATATGCGGACCGCTGGCCCGCCATCGCGTGCCCGGCGCTGGTGCTGACCGGCTCGGACGATCCGAACTCCACCGCGACGATGGCGCAACAGATGGCCGAAGCCGCGCAGAACGGCCGGGCCGTCGTGATCGAGAACGAGCGCCACATGGTGAACCTGACAGCGCCCGAACGCGTCAACCGCGCCCTGCGCGACTGGCTGCAGACCACCACGCAAGCCGGCGCGCCGGCCGCGGCGCAGGCATAACCCCCAAGAAATCGGAAGTGTGACATGAGCCAAGAGACAGCCCAGATCAACACGCGAGAGCTTCGCGACGCGTTCGGCGCCTTCATGACGGGCGTGACGATCGTCACCACCACCCGCGACGAAGACGGCAAGCCGCTCGGCTTCACCGCGAACTCGTTTTCGTCGGTGTCGCTCGACCCGGCGCTGCTGCTGGTCAGCATCGCCAAAACCTCCAGCAACTACGCCAGCTTTTCGACCGTCAAGCACTTCGCGATCAACATCCTCGCGGAAGGCCAGAAGGATCTGTCGAACACCTTCGCGCGCCCCAGCGAGGATCGTTTCGCCAACGTCGCCTGGCGCATGAGCGAGCGCCGCAACCCGCTGATCGACGACGTCAGCGCCTGGTTCGACTGCACCGTGCACGCGGTGATCGACGCGGGCGACCACGCGCTGCTGGTGGGCAAGGTGGAAGCATTCCACTCGGCAGGCTACGCGGGTCTCGGCTACTATCGCGGCGGCTATTTCACGCCGGCCAAGGTGTCGACCGAAGTGATCGCGGGCCCGAAGGTGATCGTCAGCGCGATCATCGCCCGCGAAAACAAGGTACTCCTGACCAAAACAGCAGACGAAAAATGGGGGCTGCCGTCGAAGGAAATCGGCAAGGAAGGCGCGGACAAGGCGCTCGTCGAGCTGTTCGACCAGTACCAGCCCGGTGCGTCGGCCAACTTCATCTACTCGGCGTACAACAACACCGAGACGCACTATCAGTACATTTCGTTCCTGTGCAGCGTGCCGGAGGATACCGCCTCCGCGGGCGAGTTCGTCAGCCTCGACGAGCTCGGCGCCGACGATTTTCAGGACCGCGCGCTGGCCAGCATGCTCGAGCGCTATCGTAAGGAAAGCCAATTGAAAAGTTACGGCATGTACTTCGGCGACCATAGCAACGGCACCGTTCGCCCGCTTCATTCTTGAAAGGTCACATCATGCGTTTTTCGCTTTTCGTTCACATGGAGCGCGTCTCCGACGGTACCAGCCAGAAGCAGCTTTACGACGAGATGGTCGAGCTGTGCAAGATTGCAGATCGCGGCGGCATGCACGCCGTCTGGACCGGCGAGCACCACGGCATGGATTTCACGATCGCGCCGAACCCGTTCCTGAACCTGGCCGACCTGGCCAACAAGCTGCCGAACGTGCGGCTCGGCACCGGCACGGTGGTCGCGCCGTTCTGGCACCCGATCAAGCTGGCCGGCGAAGCGGCGATGACCGACATCATCACCAACGGCCGCCTCGAACTCGGCATTGCGCGCGGCGCCTACGCGTTCGAATACGAGCGCCTCTCGCCCGGCCTCGACGCCTGGCACGCGGGCCAGAAGATGCGCGAGCTGATTCCGGCCGTGAAGAAGCTCTGGGAAGGCGATTACGCGCACCAGGGCGAGTTCTGGTCGTTCCCCGCCACCACCTCGTCGCCGCTGCCGCTGCAGCAGCCGCATCCGCCGATCTGGGTGGCCGCGCGCGATCCGAACAGCCACGAATTCGCCGTGTCCAACGGCTGCAACGTGCAGGTCACGCCGCTGCACATGGGCGACGAGGAAGTGGAAAAGCTGGTGGGCCACTTCAACGCCGCCTGCGAGAAGTTCAGCAACGTGCCGCGCCCGCAGATCATGCTGCTGCGCCACACCTACGTGGCCAGCGGCGAGGACGATGCGCAACTGGCCGCCGACGAGATCAACACGTTCTACAACTACTTCGGCGCGTGGTTCAAGAACGAGCGCCCGATCAGCCGCGGCATGATCAAGCCGCTGAGCCCGGACGAAATCGCGGCTCACCCGTTCTACACGCCCGAGGCGATGCGCAGGAACAATGTGATCGGTACACCTGAAGAAGTGATCGCGCGCCTGAAGGCCTACGCGGCGCTCGGTTTCGACGAATACTCCTTCTGGATCGATACCGGCATGAGCTTCGAGCGCAAGAAGGCCTCGCTCGAACGGATGATCCGCGACGTGATGCCGGCTTTTCAGTGAGGTCCTGATTCCATGAACGGCGATTTTCAGCTGTATATCGACGGGCAGTTCGAAGCCGGCGCGGCGACGTTCGGCAGCGTCAACCCGGCCACCGGCCAAGTGTGGGCGCAGATGCCCGAAGCCCGCACCGAGCAGGTCGAGCGCGCCGTGGAAGCCGCCAGCCGCGCGCTGTCGGATGCCGCGTGGGCCGGCCTGACGGCCTCGGCGCGCGGCAAGGTGCTGCATCGGCTGGCCGATCTGGTCGAGAAGGCCGCGCCGCGGCTGGCGGAAATCGAGACCACCGATACCGGCAAGATCATCCGCGAAACCGCCAGCCAGATCGCGTACGTGGCGGAGTACTACCGCTACTACGCGGGCCTGGCCGACAAGCTCGAAGGCGCAACCATCCCGGTGGACAAGCCCGACATGCAGGTCTGGCTCGAACGCCAGCCGGTGGGCGTGGTGGCCGCGATCGTGCCCTGGAACAGCCAGTTGTTCCTGTCGGCGGTCAAGGTCGGCCCGGCGCTGGCCGCCGGTTGCACGGTAGTCCTGAAGGCTTCCGAGGAAGCGCCCGGCCCGCTGCTCGAATTCGCGCGGCTGGTGCACGAGGCCGGCTTCCCGGCCGGCGTGGTCAACGTGATCACCGGCTTCGGCCCGGAATGCGGCGCGGTGTTGAGCAGCCACCCGAAGGTGGCCAAGGTCGCCTTCACCGGCGGCCCGGAAACCGCCCGGCATATCGTCTCGAACACCGCGAACAATCTGGCCAGGGTGTCGCTGGAACTGGGCGGCAAATCGCCGTTCGTCGTGTTCGCCGACACCGACCTCCAGAGCGCGGTGAACGCCCAGGTGGCGGCGATCTTCGCGGCAAGCGGCCAGAGCTGCGTGGCCGGCTCGCGGCTGCTGGTGGAAGCCTCGGTCAAGGAACGCTTCCTCGCCATGCTGATCGAGCGGGTCGGCCGAATTCGAATCGGCTCGCCGAACGAGATGACCACCGAATACGGCCCGCTCTGCACCGAGCGCCAGCGCCGCCACATCGAAACCGTGGTGGCCGAATCCGTGCGTCAAGGGGCCAAGGTGCTGACCGGCGGCCATGCGCTCGATCGCGATGGCTACTTCTACGCGCCCACTCTCCTCGATTGCACGGGCGTCGATCGTCCGGACTGCATAACGAAAGAGCTGTTCGGGCCGGTGTTGTCGGTTGATACGTTCAGCACCGAGGCCGAGGCGATCGAGAAGGCGAACAGCACGGCCTACGGCCTCGCGGCGGGCATCTTCACGAGCAACCTGACGCGTGCGCATCGTGTTTCGAAGCGGATCCGCTCGGGCATCGTCTGGATCAACACCTATCGCGCGGTGTCGCCGCTCGCGCCGTTCGGCGGCTTCGGCCTGTCCGGCCACGGCCGCGAAGGCGGCCTGAGCGCGGCGCTCGAATACACCACGACGCGCACCGTCTGGTTGCGCACCTCGGACGAGCCGATCAGCGACCCGTTCGTGATGCGCTGAGTGCGGGCGGCCCGGGGGCCGCCACTTCGCTCACCCGCTGTACGCCGTAGCGGTGGCCCCTCGCCTCGCGCATCCCGCGCGCGGCACGGTGCTGCCTGCCCATGAAGCTGGAGATGGAGACACCATGAAAAACTCGGAGAACGACAACAGCGTTCTTGCCATAGAAAGCAATTCGATCGAGTACGTCGCGCCGGAGAACCGGCACGGCAAACCCGGAGACCTCTTCACCCTGTGGTTCTGCACCAATGTCGCGCCGCTGGCCGTGATCTCGGGCGCGACCTCCGTGCTGGTGTTCCATCTCGATCTCGTCAGCGCGATTCTCGCGATCGCCGCGGGGCAATTTTTCGGCGCGCTGTTCCATGCGCTGACCTCGGCGCAAGGCCCGCTGGTCGGCGTGCCGCAGATGATCCAGAGCCGCGCGCAGTTCGGCCGATACGGCTCGCTGCTGGTGGTGGGCTTCACCACGCTGATCTACCTGGGCTTCTTCGTTTCCAACATCATCCTGGCCGGCAAGACGCTGCACACCGCGGCGCCAGAGATTCCGGTGCAGGTGGGCACGGTGCTCGGCGCGGCGCTGGCCACGCTGGTCGGCGTGATCGGCTACAACTTCATCCACCGATTCAACAAGATCGGCGCGTGGTTCATGGGCGCGGCGCTGGTGGTGGGCATCGCGATGATCGTGCCGGGGCTCGATGCCGGCGTGCTGCATCGCGGGAAGTTCGAGATCGGCAACTGGTTCGCGATGTTCGGGCTGTGCGCCGTATGGCAGATCAGCTTTGCGCCTTATACCTCGGACTACTCACGATACATGCCGCTTACGGCAGGCTTCGGCAAGACCTTCGCCTGCACGTTCCTCGGCACCTCGCTCGGCACCATCTTCGCGTTCATCTTCGGCGTGCTGGCCGTCAGCGCCGGCAACGGCGCCACCGATGCGATGGAAGCGGTGCGTTCGCAAACGGGCGTGTTCGGTTACGTGCTGATCGTGCTGTTCCTGATCAACATCATCGGCCACAACGGCATGAACCTGTACGGCGCGGTGCTCTCGATGATCACCGCCGCGCAGACCTTCCGCCCGAACTGGGTGCCGGGCCGGCAGGTGCGCGTGATCGTCTCGGCGGTGCTGCTGATCGCCTCGACCGTCACCGCGTTGTGGGCGTCGAAGAACTTCATCGGCATCTTCCTCACGGCGATCTTCGCGATGCGGATCGTGCTGGCACCGTGGGTGGCGATCAACCTGGTGGATTTCTACCTGATCAGCGGCAAGCATTATCAGGTCAACGAAATCATCAGCAGCAACGGCGGCACGTACGGTGCGTTCAACACGAAGGCCGTGGGCATCTACCTGCTGGGTATCGCGGTGCAGGTGCCGTTCTTCGAGGAAAGCTTCTTCCGCGGCCCGTGGGCCGGCATCATGGGCGGCGCAGACATCTCGTGGATGGTCGGGCTGGTGGCGACGGCGGTGGTGTATTACGTGCTGGCGTCGAAGCGCAAGGGCGTGAGTGCCTCGCGGAACGCGGCGGTGGGGGTGCACGCGTCGGAGTGAGGGGTGCCCTTCCCTGTTGTCCGCATGCAAAAAAGCCGGCTTTCGAGCCGGCTTTTTTGCATGTGCGTCATCGGTCGATGTCGTTCAGCCTTGATGTCAACAGTGCGTATTTCTGTTGTGAGGTATCGGCCCGTGTCGTCGTACGGAGCGCGAGCGCGGCAGAATTGTTAGCCAAGATCAAATTCCGCCTCAGATCATGCCGCTACGATTGACGCCCCGTCAGACAACAGTACGAGGCAGATACGCCGATGTACAACACGCTTTATGTTCCGCTGAATATCGGCACATGGCAGTGCATGCTGGTGCCGCGCAGGCAATACGACGCTAACAACATGGAAATCCGATGGATGCGCGAGCGTCGGCAGCGCGACTCCCGGCGGAGCTGGGCCCGCAACGATCGATCGCTGATTTCGCGAGATCGGGCAGTCGGATGGTCCGGATCGGAGGCCGAGGAGCAACGCCAGCGCGACGAAGACCGGCGGGCCTTCGACCTCTACTTTCGTCCGAACTGGGACTTGCACTCCATCACCGGAGCGGCCGCACTGGGCGAGGTTCAGACCTTCCTGAGCGAGCTGTTGCATGTCGCGCACATGAACTTGCCTACCGACAATACCGGCGCCGAGCGTGCGCTCCGGCGGGCAGTCGAGGACGGAAGCCTTGTGCCGTTCGTGAATCGCGAACGGATCATCAGCGCATCCACCTATCGACCGACGCCCGCGCCGTTGAGTTGGCCGCCGATCGGCACGAGCGGCGGCCAGATGCAACCGACCTACTATGGCCTGAAGGCGGCGATGGCCGGTGGTGAAGCGGGAGCCGGCTCGTCTGGCTGCATCGCATTGGCACCTGAGCTAGGTTCAGTGCTCGACACGGGTACCGGTGGTGCAACCAACGCGGCTGGCGGATTCGACTGGCTCGGCGTGGCCAAGACCATCGCCGGGGCTGCACTCGGCGGCGTCGATAGCGCTGCAACCGACGCGATGACGATGCCGCTGGGCGATGCACAGCCGTTCGAGTACGTGCCGGACTTTCCCGACGGCGTTCCTTTTGACATCGCCAAGACGCCAAACACCGGTGAGCCGGGCACGTGGTACACCAACCCAGGAAGTGGCCAGATGCGGCTGTTCGGTAACGACGGAGCACCTGTTGTGGATCTCGACTTCGATCACTTCCACAAAGGAATCAAGCCCCATGCGCACAACTGGAGCGGAGGCGCGAGAGACGGAGGGAGCGACGTCGTGCCCTTCAGCCCCTGGAACCCTTGATGGACGAACGCAATGACAAATATCGAAAAATACGAATCGTTTCACGACTGGTATCTACTCGGCTTGGCCGCCGACATGGACAAGCAGGTGGTCGAGCTTCACTTGATGTTCGACGACAAGAAAGACCGGGTTCATCTGATGTTTAAAGGCGCGACACGATGCTGGTGCAACGACTTCCTGATACAGAACATCATCTCTTCGATCAAGGTGCTAACCGACTTCAACTCCGACGAGTACAGACAGGCGTTGGCCGCGCTGGACAAGTCGTACTCTTGGGGAAAGGGCAAGCCACTGAAAAGCATCGCTTCCGTTCAGGCCACGCTCGGCGCCGAACTGTTCGTTGAGTTTGATTCTCTGGAGATCAAGCCTGAATGATGAAAATGCCGTTCGGTTTCCTGACTGAACGGCATTTCGATTTTCAATCTGGTTTTTTAAGCGTGCGTCACCTGCCGACCTCGTTCAACCGCGCCGTCAGCAATGCGTATTTTTCATGCGAGGTATCGCCCAACGCCATCTCGCGCGTGGACGGCGTGTCGTCGTACGGAATCGGTTCGGAAAACTGACCAACCGTCAAATCCCAGCGCCTGCCGTCGATAAGGTTATAGAAGTGCGTGCCGCCCGGCGTGCGCGTGGAGAGAAGCTCCCCGCCGAAGCAATCCTGCACGACCAGCGCGGTGACGCTGCAATGATTCAGAGCGGGATTCGACGCCGACCAGGCATGCGCAGGGCTCGACGTATCCGCCGCCCAGACGCGTGAAATCGCCCGGTACAGGTCGAGGGGGGTCGCAAAGGTTTTCGATGCTGACATCATCGGTCTGGCTCTCTCGTTGAGCCGGCCATCGACGGAGTGTCACCCAACAAAAAGCCCCGTCGCTACCGGCGGGGCTTCGAAGCGGGTATCGCTCGAATATCTGGCCTAGGCACGCCCCATTGGCAATTCCGCATGGAAATGCCAATGATGATGGATCGCGAGGGCGAGGGACGTGAAGGCGTTCATGGGGAAGGAGTCTGCCATCCGCAGGCGAAACCTGTCAACGGATCTCGCCTTGCTGACCGATGGCGTGCGCCGAGCGCAGCAACTGATCGCGTACCCAGACATGCGCGGGCGTGCCCGCATGCCGGGTGTGCTGATAGAGCTTCAGCGTGTAGCGCGGCACGTCGAACGGCGCCGGATAGATCGTGACCGGCGCGGCATCGCGCAAAATCAGCGCCGCGTGACGCGGCACGGTCATCAGCAGGTTCGAGCGCGCGACGATGAACGGCGCGACGAGCACGGCCGGCAACTGCACGGCGACGTGCCGCGCCAGGCCCAACCGGTCGAGCACGCGATCGATCGCGCCGCGCGAATCGTCCCACGGCGTGACCACCACATGCTGTGCGGCGAGATATTGGGCCATGCTCAGCTTGCGTCGGATCGTCGGATGCTGCCGGCTCGCGATCACCACGTAATCGTCGGAGAACCCATCGACGCTTTCGACGCCGGCCGGCAACGTTAAGGTTTCCTCTTCATATCCGAGCGCGAAATCGATCCGGCCCGACGCCAGTTCCTCCGCCGATTCCCGGCCGCGCGACGCGACGATTCTGAATCGCAGCGAAGGCGCCACCTCCTGCATCCGCGCGATGAACGCGGGCAGCATCGCGAACGCCGTGTAATCCGTCGCGGCGAACGTAAAGGTGCGTTCGCTGCTGGCCGGATCGAAACGGCGAGCCGGGGCCAGCCCGGCGTGCAACAGGTCGAGCGCGTCGCCAACCGGGCGCATGATGCGCTCGGCGGCAGCGGTCGGCCGCATTTCATTGCCGATGCGCACGAACAACTCGTCGGCAAGCGCATCGCGCAGCCGCGCAAGCGCGTGGCTGACCGCCGACGCGCTCATGGCCAGTTCGTCCGCCGCCAGCGTGACCGAACGGTGACGCACCAATGCGTCGAATACCAGCAGCAGGTTCAGGTCGAGGCGGCGCAGGTCGTAATGCATGACATTCAATTCGTGATGAACAGAATGCAGTATATGCATGCCACTGGTCGGCTACCATCGGAATCCCGTTACCGCTTCACTGCTCTGGAACCGCTCACGCTCATGGCACTGACCATCCGGCCCGCCACCGCCGCCGACGCCCCGCTCATCCTGCGTTTCATCATCGAACTCGCCATTTACGAAAAGGCCGAGGATCAGGTGGCCGCGACGGCCGACACCATCCGGGCGTCGCTGTTCGGCGCGCCGTCGCCGGCAAAGGCATTGATTTGCGAACTCGATGGCCGCCCCGTCGGTTACGCCGTGTATTTCTTCTCATACTCGACGTGGCAGGCGAAATCCGGGCTGTATCTGGAGGATTTGTACGTGTCGCCCGACGCGCGCGGCGTGGGCGCCGGCAAGCGCCTGTTGCAATATCTCGCGGGCGTGGCCCTGGAAAATGGCTGCGGGCGCTTCGAATGGAGCGTGCTCGACTGGAACGAACCGGCCATCGCGTTCTATCGGTCGATCGGCGCCGAGCCACAAGACGAATGGGTTCGCTATCGGCTTGAGGGCGACGGGATTCGGGCGCTGGCGAAAGGCTAACGGCGGTTCAGCACCTGCGCCAGATCGCCGAGCAGCCGGGCAGCCGAGCAACCGGTCGATCGCCGTGCCAGGACCGCAGGATAGCTGAATGACGCACGACCGATCCCACCGGCGCGTCATTCAGCCAGCCACGCCCCCAACGCTTACGACGCCGCGCTCGGCACCACCACGACCCCGCGCAGAAGCTGACCGAACGGCGCCGTCTGCATGACGGAGAAACCGCTACCGGCCGCCGTCACCGTCGAGCCGTTGACCGTTACCGTGATCTTTACCAACTGGTTCGAATCGGCGCCCGGATCGAATGCCGAACCGAGGCTGTTGCCGATCGTCGAGGTGGTGGCGTAAAGCGTGTATGTGCCGTCGCTGTTGAGCTGCCCCGTGACGTGGCGCAGGCCGTCCGGTGCGGTGGTGTAGCTCGCGCCGGCCGTGCCGTAGGTGCCGGCGGCGTCGGTCACGGTGTATGCCGTGCCGAGGTTCAGGCCGGCCGTCAGGTGCGCGATCGGCGTCCAGGTGCCGCCCTGGTTCTGGTACACCCACAGGCCGCCGCTGCCGTTCGGTGCATACGACACGGTGCCGCTGTCGTCGTAGTCGCCTTCGTCGGCCACAAACATCAGGTTCGTGTTGTTCTTCGGCACCCAGACGTCGGACGGGAAGCCCACGCCCTTGGCGAGCGTCCACGGGTTCGGGAACGACGATTCCGATTGCGCGGCCGTCGAGGTCGAGGTCGGGAAGCCGGCCGCGATGGTGACGGCGGTGTTCTGCGGCAACGCCGCGCCATTGGCCAGCGCACCCACCGCGCCGACCTGGTACACCGTATCCACGCCGTTGCTGCCGCTGTCCTTGGTCACGTACATCGTGCCGTTCGCATCGACGAACACGCTGCGGAAGTTGTCGTCCTTGCTGGTCTTGTCGAAGGTCTGGCCGCTCAGCGAGGCGAGCGAGAAGCCGAACTGGTTGCCGCCCATGCTGGTTTTCTTCGCGTAGGTCTGGCTCGACAGCGCGTCGGTCACGGTGCCGAGCGCGCAGCTGCCGGCCGCTGCCGGGGTGTAGGTGCTGCCGTTGCCCGACTGGAACGCGCCGATCACCTGCGTGAACGCGCAAGCGCTGCCCGGCGTGATTCTCTGCAGGCCGGTATCCATCGACAGCATGTCGAGCGCGCCATAGGTGGGATTCGGGCTGGAGCCCGAGTTGCCCGAGCCGCCTACCATGTAGTACTGACCATTGACGAGCACGGCCGCGCGCGCGTCGTCGCCGCTGTAGGCGTTGGTGTGCGTGAACGCCACCTGGCCGGTGGCGAGGCTCACCTGGCCGACCGTGCGATAAGTGCTCGTCTGAATGTCGGTGTTGCTCGCATCCACCGCACCCGGCGTGTTCGTGTTGGTGATGTCGAGCTTGTTCGGCGTTGCGTTGTAGCCCATGAACGTCAGCGTCTTGCCGTCGGGCGAGACGTTCAGCCCCATCCCCGATTGCGAGGCGAAGCTCACCGAGAAAATCTCGGGCGTCGCCAGCGCGGCGGCGGCGGCCGTGACGTTGGTGCTCGATGCGGCGCTGGCGGCGGCGGCCGGCCACTGATCGAGATACATGTTGGTCATGACGCTGAAGGCCGCGTCGTTCGTGTCGTTCGTGAACACGTTCGGGAACGTGCCGGGCGTGACCGCGTTCACGGTCGACACGGGCGGATTGGTCGCCTCCGGCGTGGCGTCGAACGGCAGCGCGCCGCTCACCACGAGCGCGGGGTCGTACACGGTGCGCGCCACCACCAGATTGCCGGCGGCAAATGCGCTGCTGGGCGTGGAGGTAACGGGCGGCGGCGTGGAGATTGTCGAAGAAGAAGCCGGCGACGACGAATCGGAACCGCCGCATGCGGCCAGTGCGCACGCCGCAGCGATGATCGTCAGGCCGAGCACGGCGTGGCGGGTAGGATGAGAATGCATGTCGGTGGTTTTCTGATGGAAAACCGGCATTCTTTTCCCCGGGCGTGTCACAAACGTTACACGGCCTTGCCTTACAGATTACTCAAATTTACAGGGCTGCCCGCCAGCTTTTCACAGGCCTTCCGCAGCATGGCATTCGCCATGAACTATCGACCCTTGTCACCGACAGCGGCACCCAAAACAAGCAAAAAATCCGGCCGAACCGCACCGGATAGGTCCTCAACATCTCTGCCGTATTTCGCAACGAACAGTTCACACCCGATACGCAACGTCTCGGCAAACACGGCCCGTAACTGATCTGATAACGTTCCATCGTCATCCGAGCAACAGTGATGGATGAAATGCCCGATCGCGAAAAGCAAGCTCGACGCGAACAAACCACTGAAGCCCGAATTGGAAAGTCAGCCTGTAAAGGCTATCTCATTACCAAGTGTTGTTGATAATAAACCCGGTGAGCGTCCGCCGAATGTTCCCATGAGCCAGAGGGACACCCGCACCGCCGCACATATAGCTCCCGGTTGCGCCCGGGGCGGGGTGGTATTCCTTAACCAATTTACTGTAAACGGAATTGTTATACAGCACACTTCCATAGTCCACACGCATCGGAGGAACATCCGCGCATGACGTCACATTGAATTTTTCGTTCGAGTACCGCTCGGACGTTGCTACTACCGAGGGAGTCAAGGCACCAACGCTAACCGGGACAGTCCACGAGCCGATGTCGATCCAAAATCCCCCTAAGTGGTCGGTTACCGTGGCGGCATATGTTCGAAACTGGCCATTTTCAGCCGTTTTCTTTACTTCAACGGTATATACCCTGCTATTCATGTACGACGCCGGAGCGGTAATTTCACATGTCACACCATCCGGGCTGCCATCCGATCCCGCGTGGCACGACTGTTGATTGACCGCTTTCGCCCCTTTTGCAGAGGTCGAAAATCTAAAACCAACCGTGTTATCCGAATGAGGCAGAATGCCTGATTCGTATGACTCACCGTTGCTGAAATTCTGGCTTACCTTGTAATACACATTATCGATCGATGCTTTGGTACCAACCTGCACCACGTACTTGAAATCCTGAACATCGCCGATTGGAGTAGACGAAGTCAGATAGTTCGTAGTGAAATCTATCGGCCCACTGGTTTTCAGGCTACCAGGATCAACATTTCCCGCAAACGCAACATTTCCCGAAACCAAAAGCCCGATCAGCAATCCTGCTTTTTTCATCGCACACATAAAACACCCCTCGATTCAAAAGAAATCGAATTATTGCAGTTGATTGAAATCCTTTTGCACTTCAAGCAACAAAGCAAGGGCAAGCCTGGGCGTGGCGCATATGAACACCCCACAGCCAGCCGCACTTTCATTTTCAGCCGGACCAGTTTGATGCAGCCTTACAATAATAAAATTATCCATCTTCCGAAAGCCATATAACCCACCACACTGATTCCAGTCAAATAACTTAAATTAATAAATTAATTACATGGACTTAAAACGGGATTTTTAACTTCGAAAATTGATTCGGTCGCCGACGGTTGCCGCGATCAATGCGTTCGTCGGAGGGCAGAGCTGGGACGTAACCCGTCACTCATGTTTGCCAAGGTTTGCCGGGCACCCGCCCAGGATTGAGCGCCGCGATGCCTCGCACCATTGCGACCCGCGACGCCTCATCGCGCTGGACCGACACCCCGAAATGGATATCGTGGCCGGGCGGATAAAAAAGCCCCGATTTCACCGTGAAATCGGGGCTTTAGGCGGGGGTGTATTCCAAAGTCACCGGCCAGCGTGACATTCGTACCCCGCAACGATATGCGGATTAGCCATCCACGATCGCCATGAACACATCCACGTCTTCCGCCCGCAGCACCTCCGCCACGCGTTGCCGCAGTTCAAGCAAAAAATCCGGCCGAACCGCACCGGATAGATCGTCAACATCCCCACCGTATTACGCGACGAACAGTCCGCGTCAGATGCACGACACCTCGATCAAGACGGCGCGTATCTGATGGACCGTGCGATAGGTGCACGTATTTGGGAAGTCAACCGGTCAGGGCTGTCTGATTATCAATCGTTCGTGACAACAAATCCGGTTTGCGTCGGCCGATATTTGCTAATAGACAGAGGGACGCGTGCAGAGCTGCACATATAGGGTCCCGACGCCTCGGGGTCGGGTTGGTTCGAAGCCAGCGTGCTGTAAACGGAATTGTTAAACAGCACGTTCGAATAGTCCACGAAAATGGAAGGAATATCCGCGCATGACGTCACCTTGAATTTTGCGTCGGAGTATCGCACGGAAGACGCGTTTACCCAGGGGCTCAAGGCGCCAACGCTAACCGGAACAGACCACGAACCGATATCGCTCCAAAATCCCCCAAGTTGGTCGGTTACCGTGGCGGAATAGGTTCGAAGCTTGCCGTTGTCAGCCGTTTTCTTTACTTCAACGGTGTAAGCCCGGCTATTCATGTACGACGCCGGCAGGGTAATTTCACATGTCACCCCGTCCGGGCTGCCGTCCGTTCCTGCGTGGCACGACCGTTGATTGGTCGCCACCGCCCCTTTGACTGAAGTCGAAAACCTGAAACTGACCGTGTCATCTGAATGAGGCAACATCCCTGAGTCGTAGGTGCCGTCTGTGTTAAACGCTTGGCTTACCTTGTAATACACATTGTCGATCGATTTCTCGGTACCAACCTGCACCGTGTACTTGAAATCCTCAACATCCGTAATCGGTGTAGACGAAGTCAAAAGGTTCGAAGCGAAATCGATCGGGCCACTGGTTTTCAGGCTACCAGGATCAACATTTCCTGCAAATGCAACATTTGCCGAAACCAAAAGCCCGACGAGCAAACCTGCTTTTTTCATCTCATTCATGGAACACCCCTTCATTTCAAAATATTGAATTATTACGGCAGCCAAGACCCATTTACATTCCAAGCAACAAAGCAGCTTGGGTGTGATACCTATGAACACCCGACATCCAGCTAAGCGTTCATTTTTTAATGGGCCAATCTCAGGCGACTCCACATTAATAAAATTAATCATTTTACGAAAGCGCTATAACCCATAAAATTGATCACCCTCAAATTCGTCAAATTAATTTTACAAATTAATAACAAACTCCTCGGACGGGATTTTTATCTTCAAAAATTGATTCGTCATCGAAGGTTGTTGAACCGAAGCCCGCTCCTGCATGTGGCCATCCAGTGCTTGATGCTTTCATCCATCTTTGTGCTCATCGTCTTTCCTTTCGTTATGACGTGAGCAGATTTTCATTGGATTGGTGCACAAGCCCTCGATTTCTAAGCACTCGCTCTGCTCGGAAATAGGCTGCCCTCCGTTGACAAAAGGGCCTGCTGGCCGACATGCGATGACGGCTTCTCGGACGCCGCCCGTCATTGGAGCCGACGTCCCCGGGCAGCGGATGAACTTGAACGGCTCGTCCCGCGCGTCATCCGGCCCGCAACGCTTCATCGCGTCGGGACACGGCACCGATGCCGTAAATAGACACCGTGAAGGAACTGGCAAAGCCGGGGCAATACGGTGTGGGTATGGGACTACGCGCGCTTGCGCGTTGAATTGAAACGGTTCCGGGGCGGCCCATGGCAGCGCCATGTTCAGCACTGCGTGGAAAGCAAAAAGCCCCGATTTCGCCGTGAAATCGGGGCTTTCGGTAATGCGTGGTTGCGGGGATATTACGGGGTCACGGCCAGCATTACCTTCGCATTCCGTAACGATAGCGGATTAACCATCCACCATCGCCATAAACACATCAACCCCTTCCAGCGATAGCACCGCCCCCACACGCTGCCGCAACTCCAGCAAAAAATCCGCTCGAACCGCATTGGACGCGTCGTAAATGTCCCTGTCGTACTTCGCGACGAACAGTTCGCACCAGATGCGCAATGCCTCGGCAAACACGGCAGGTTCATTCGCGACAAGGTCGGCCTTCCACGCGCCTGCGCCATGACGGGCAAACCACACCGCGCATTGCCCATCGACCGACTGACCGATGATCGCATCGCCGAATAGCGTGCCGATCACGAACCAATCGTCCGGCCAACCCGGGAAGCGTGCGCCGGAGCGGTCGACGCGGTATCCGGTCTGTACGTCGTCGAAACCGGCGCCGGCTCCGTAGAGGTACAGATCTTCAGCAGTCCATGGGATCGCGAGATCCGTTCCTCCCAAGGCCGAGCGCCAGCGGCCTATTTCGGAGTTCGGTTCAACCGATGCAACGGCATCCGGTTGCGAATGCATATCCACATCGAGAATCGAGCGGATTTCCTGAAAGATGTCGTGAAGGTTTTGCATGTGGCATGTTTCCCCGATGGAGCGATCACTATCGAATGTTAAACAGTCCTCGATATCGTCGCCCCAACCCCGCTCACAACGCAAACCGGAACCCTGCCCCATACACCGACTGGATCACGTCCTCGTCCGGCTCCACCGCCTCGAACTTGCGCCGGATCTTCTTCACATGGCTGTCGATGGTGCGATCCTCGACAATGCGGCCGTCGGGATACAGCCGCTCCATCAGCGCATCGCGCGAAAACACCCGGCCCGGCCACTGCGCGAGCGTCTTCAGCAACCGGAACTCGATCGCCGTGAAATCGATCGGCACGCCACGAAACGTGGCTTGCAGGCGATCGTCGTCGAACGTCAGCGGCTCGCTTTCCGCCGAGCGTTCCACGCGCGCGCGGCGCAGGATGGCCTTCACGCGCGCCACCAGTTCCAGCAAGCTGAACGGCTTGCAGATGTAATCGTCTGCGCCGAGTTCGAGGCCGATCAGGCGATCCACCTCCTCGACCTGCGCCGTCACCATGATGATCGGCACGTCGCTATGGGCACGCAGGTCGCGGCACACGTCGCGCCCGTCGCGGCCAGGCAGCATCAGGTCGAGCACGATCAGCGACGGCATCTGCCGTGCCACCTCGTTCGCCACGGCGCTGCCGTCGGCGAGGCAACGCGTGGCGTAGCCGGCCGCCTGCAGGAAGTCGGCCATCACGCTGGCCAGCTTGGGTTCGTCCTCGACGATCAGGATGTCGAACGCGGTGTCTTTATTCATGCTCGTTGCGGTCCATGACCGATTCCCGAATGCGCGGCAGATCGATCGCGATGCGCAAGCCGCCTTGCGGCGCACGCGACGCCTCGATCCGGCCGTCGTGCGCCTCGACGATGCCCCGGCAGATCGGCAGGCCCAGCCCCGCTCCGCCGGTCGCGCGGCTGCGCGACGCCTCGACGCGATAAAACCGCTGGAACAACGACGGCAGGACGGCATCGGGCACGCCCGCGCCGCTGTCGTCGAACGCGATTCGCACCGTGCCGGCACGCTGGCTCGCCGTCACGAAAACCGTTGCGCCCGCATCCACATAGCGCAGCGTGTTCTCGATGATGTTGGTAAACACCTGATGCAAGCGCCGATCGTCGCCGCGGACCCAGAGCGGGCCATCGGGCAGCGCGGTGTGCAGCACCAGCCCCGCATCGGCGAAGCGGCGTGCGGCGCGGCGCAGTGCGGCGCGCAGCGTTTCGCACACGTCAAGCGGCTCGTGGTGATAGCGCAGCGCGCCCACGTCGGCGAGCGAGAGATCGTACAGATCGTCGACCAGCCGACGCAGGCGCTTGACCTCCACGCCGAGCGAACTGACCGCCTCCACGCTGACGGGCCGCACGCCCACTTCGATCGCCTCGATCTCGCCGCTCATCACGGCCAGCGGCGTGCGCAGTTCGTGCGAGATGTCGGCCACCAGCGCGGACCGCATGCGCTCGGTGCTTTCCAGTGTTTGCGCGAGATGATTGAAATCGTGTTCGAGCTGGCCGATGTCGCCGCTCGATACGGTCGGCACGCGCGTGCCGAGGTCGCCTCGCGCGAGCATGTGCGTGGCGCTCGCGATCCGGCGCAACGGCGACGCCAGCGTGCGCACCATCCACAAGGTCGTCAGGATGGCGAGCAAGGTCGCCACGATCGCGATGATCCAGCTCGATTCGCGCTGGGTTTTCTGGAAGCGCAAATCACCGGCCTCGGTGGCCCGCTCGAATGGCACCATCAGCAACCATCCCACCGTCTTGCCGTTCACGACGATGGGCCGCCGCGGCGACTCCGCCGCGAACGACGGATTGCCGAATACGTAGGTGCCCTGAGCATCGATCAGCGTGAAGCGCGTGTTGGTGCCGATCAGCGACGAGAGCGGCAGGCGCGGCAGCGGCCGGTGGCTCGACACCGGGTAGGAAGCCGGCCCGAACGGCCGCATGATCTCGTGCCAGAGGCTGCGGTTCTGTTGCAGGAAATCCCAACTGCCGTGATCGCGATACGCCGTCGCGAGCGGCTGCACGCTCGATTCGAGCCGCTTGACCTCCTGCCGCTCCAGATAGCCGAGGAAGCCGCGCTCGAAGCTCAGTTGCGCGCCCGCGGCCATCGCGCCGATCACGAGGATATTGACGATCAGCATCGCGGCAAACAGCTTGCCGGTCAGGCTTTCGCGGCGGATGCCGCGCATCACGCGCGTCAGCACGCCGGGCATGGCATCGATTCCGGGCACATGGCCTTGTTCACTCATCTTTTCTTTCGGAAACCTTCCTGTCCGGCGGGAACGACGCGCCGCTCCCGAAGCGGCTGCCCATCATACCCGCTCGATACCAGGCCACTCAGGGCCTGCCCACCGCTGCGGGGGCCGCCGCCGCGTTACCGGCGGGCTTGTTTTCCGCATCGACGCCGCCGCCCAGCGCCGCATACAAGGTGATCAGGCTGGTTTGCGCCGAAAGCTGCGTCGCCACCAGCGATTGCTGCGCCGAGTACAACAGGCGCTGCTCGGTCAGCGCATCGAGCAGGCTCTCGCTGCCCTGCTGGTAGAGCGCCATCGTCAAATCGTAGGCGTGCTGATCGGCCTGCACGGTGCGCGTTTGCGCGTCGAGTTGCTCGCCAATGGTCGCGCGCGTGGCCAGCGCATTCGCCACTTCCTCGAAAGCGGTTTGAATGGTTTTCTCGTAGGTTGCCACGTCGATCCTGAACGTCGCCTTCGAGGCATCGAGCGTGGCGCGGTTCGCACCGGCATCGAAGATCGGCAGGGTCGCCGACGGCTCCACCGACCAGCTCCGGTTGCCGCCCGTGAACAGATGCGCCAGCGCCGGGCTCTCGAAACCGAGCGCGGCGGTCAGGCTGATGGTCGGGAAGAAGTTCGCACGCGCGGCGCCGATGTTCGCGTTGTCGGCCTTCAGCGTGTGCTAGGCCGCCAGCACGTCGGGGCGGCGCTGCAACACGGCCGACGGAATGCCGGCCGGAATCGCCGTGATGCTGGCGACGGGATCGAGCTGCGCGTCGGGCAGATCGGCATCGGGCACGCGCGTGCCGGCCACCAGGTCCAGCGCGTTGCGGGCCTGCTCGGCGGTGGTTTGCGCCTGCGCGGCGCTGTTGCGCGCGGCCTGGAGGCTGGCCTGCGCCTGCGCCAGGTCGAGCGCGCTGGCCGCGCCGAGCGCATGCTCGCGGCTCACCAGGTCGAAGGTGCGCTGCTGGCTGGCCAAGGTCGCCTGCGCGATCGCCAGCAGGCGCCGGTCCGAAGCCAGCGTCAGCCAGTCGCTCGCCACTTCCGACACGAGGCTGATCTGCGTGCTGCGACGCGTCTCGACCGTCGACAGGTACGTTTCCAGCGCCGCCTTGCTCAGGTTGCGCACGCGCCCGAACAGGTCGAGTTCGTAGGACGTGAAGCCCAGGTTGGCGCTATAGACATGCGAGATCTCGCCGCTCTGGCTGTTCGTGGCCGATGCCGAGCCCGTTTGCGCGCTGCGCACCGAGGTGGGCGTGCGCTCGGCGTCTTCATTGCCGCCGAGGTCGATTTCCGGAAACAGCGAGGCGCGCTGAATGCGGTATTCCGCACGCTCCTTCTCGATGTTCAGGATGGCGATACGAAGGTCGCGGTTGTTCGACAGGGTCAAGGCGATCGTGTTCTGCAAGCGGGCATCGACGAAGAACGTGCGCCAGCCGATGTCGGCGGCCTGCACGTCCGGCGCCTGTGCAGCCGACGCCGACGCCGCATCGGGCCATGCGGCCGCCACCGGCGCGGGCGGCCGCTGGTAGGTGGGCGACAGGTCGATGCACGCACTCAGCGCCGTGGCGGCCGCACCGGCCAGCATCCAATGAATCGCGCGCTTCATGCGGCACCTCCTTGTTCCGGCGAGCCGGCCGGCGCATCGGCGCCACCGCCGCCGCCCGGGCCATCGGGCTTGCGACGCTTGCCGCCCAGCTTGCGCACCATGAAATACGACAGCGGCGTGAAGAAGATCGCGAGCACGGTGCCCACCAGCGTGCCGCCGAACACGCCGGTGCCGATCGATTGCCGCGCGGCCGCACCCGCCCCGCTCGCGATGACGAGCGGCGCGACGCCGAGCAGGAACGCCAACGAGGTCATGACGATCGGGCGAATGCGCAGCGCCACCGCTTGCTCGATCGCCTTCAGCGTGCCGGCGCCCTGCTTTTCGAGCATCGTTGCGAACTCGACGATCAGGATGGCGTTCTTCGACGACAAACCCACCGTGACGAGCAAGCCCACCTGGAAATAGACGTCGTTCGACAGGCCGCGCAAGCTCGTGCCGAGCGCCGCGCCGAATACGCCGAGCGGCACGATCAGCAGCACCGCGAGCGGCACCGACCAGCTTTCATAGAGCGCGGCAAGGCACATGAACACGAACAACACCGACACGGCATACAGATACGGCGCCTGCCCGCCCGACAGTTGCTCCTGATACGACAGTCCCGTCCACGCATAACTGATGCCCTTCGGCAACTGGCCGACCAGCTTCGCCATGGTATCCATCGCCTGCCCCGAACTGACGCCCGGCGCCGGGTCGCCGACGATCTCGAACGAGGATTGCGCGTTGTAGCGATCCAGCTCGGGCGGCCCGTATGTCCAGTGCGAAGTGGCGAACGCCGAGAACGGCACCATCGTGCCCGAGGCATTGCGCACATACCACTGCTCGAGCGATTCGGGCGTCATGCGGAACTGCGCATCGCCCTGCACGTACACCTTCTTGATGCGCTGGTTGTCGAGGAATTCGTCGACATACTCGCCGCCGAGCGCGTCCTCGATGGTGGTGTTGACATCGCCGGGCGCCAGCCCCATCGCGTTCGCCTTGCGGTCGTCGATGTCGAGCGACAGTTGCGGCGTGTCGCTGAGGCCGTTGAAGCGCACCTGGCGCACGATGCCGCTGCGGTTCGCCAGCGCGATCAGCTTGTCGCGCGCGGCGGCCAGCGCCGTGTGGCCGAGGTTGCCTTCGTCCACGAGCTGCATGTCGAAGCCCGAGCTGATGCCGAGGCCGCGCACGGTGGGCGGCTGCAACACGAATACCTTCGCATCCCGAACCTGTTGCGCGAGATCGCGCGACGCCTTGACGACGAAGCCCTGCGCCGTGTCGCTCGCGGCGGTGCGCTGGCTCCAGTCCTTCAGCTTCACCCACATCATGCCGACGTTCTGGCCGTTGCTGCCCACCGCGAAGCCCGCCACGTTGAACACCTCGGACACGGCCGGCTGCTTGAGCAGATAGTGCTCGACCGTCGCCATGGTCGCTTCCGTGCGCTCGCGCGTGGCGCCCACCGGCGCCGTGACCGTCACCATCAGCACGCCCTGATCCTCGGTCGGCAGGAACGAGGTGGGCAGGCGCATGAACAGGAAGCCCGCGCCAACCACCAGCACCACGTACACGAGCATCGCCGGCTTGCGGTGATGAAGGATCCTGTCGACGGTGCGCCGGTACTTGCTGGTGGACGCGTCGAAGCCGCGATTGAAACCGCTGAAGAACCGGCCCTTCGGCTTTTCGTGGTCGTCGCGCAGAATCGTCGCGCACAAGGCCGGCGTGAAGGTCAGCGCCACCACCACCGACAGCGCCATCGCGGACACCACCGACACCGAGAACTGCCGGTAGATGATGCCGGTCGAGCCGCCGAAGAACGCCATCGGCAGCAGCACCGCCGACAGCACCATCGCGATCGCCACCAGCGCGCTGCTGATTTCGGTCATCGATTTGCGGGTGGCCTCGCGCGGCGACAGATGTTCTTCGGACATCAAGCGTTCGACGTTCTCGACCACCACGATCGCGTCGTCCACCAGCAGCCCGATCGCCAGCACCACGCCGAACATCGTCAGCATGTTGATCGAGTAGCCGAACACGTCGAGGATGCCGAACGTTCCGAGCAGCACCACCGGCACCGCGATCGCCGGAATCAACGTGGTGCGCAGGTTCTGCAGGAACAGGAACATGATCGCCACCACCAGCACGATCGCCTCGATCAGCGTCTTCACCACCTCCGAAATCGAGGTCTTGATGAACGGCACCATCTCGTACGGATACTCGACCTTCAGGCCGCTCGGAAAGCTCGCCGCGCGCTTGTTCAGGAAGTCGTGCACGGCCTGATCCACCTGCACTTCGTTCGCGCCCGGCGCGAGTTGCAGGCCCAGCCCCGAGGCGGGCTTGTTGTTGAAGTTGGTTTCGACCGTGTAGGCCTGCGGGCCGAGATCGACGCGCGCCACGTCGCCCAGCAGCACCTGCGAGCCGTTCGTCTGCGTTTTCAGCACGATGTCGCGGAACTGCTGCGCCGTGGTCAGGCGGCTGCGCGCCGTGATCGTCGCGTCGAGTTCCTGGCCCTTGACCGCGGGTGCCGCGCCCACCTCGCCGGCGGCCACGTCGTTGTTCTGCGCGTCGATCGCCGTAACCACATCGGACGGCATCAGCGCGTATTTCTGCAGCTTGTTCGGATCGAGCCAGATCCGCATCGCGTATTCATAGCCGAACTGCTGCGCCTGCCCCACGCCGGGCAAGCGCTCGATCTGCTCCTCGAGGTTGCTGTAGAGATAATCGGCGATCGCCGCCTTGCTCATCTTGCCGTCTTCCGACACCAGGTTGAACACCAGGAACGTATCGGGCGAGGCCTTGCGCACGGTGACGCCGCTTTGCTGCACCTCGGTCGGCAGCAGCGCGTTGGCGGCCTGCAACTGGTCCTGCACCTGCACTTGCGCCGTGTTCGGATTGGTGCCCGCCCCGAACGTCAGCTTGATCGAGATATTGCCCTCGGAGTTTGCCGACGAAGACATGTACATCAGGTTGTCGAGGCCCACCATCTGCTGCTCGATCACCTGTACTACGGCATCCTGATTGGTTTGCGCCGACGCGCCGTTGTACGACGCCGTGATCTGGATGGTGGGCGGCGCGATGTCGGGATACTGGTCGAGCGGCAGTTGCGTGATGGCGAAGGCGCCCGACAGCGACACCAGCAACGCGAGCACCCAGGCGAAAACGGGGCGATCGATAAAGAAGTGTGCGATACGCATGCAGCCGCCCTCAGTTCGACGCGGGCGACGTGGCCGCCTGCGCCGATGCAGCCGATGCATTCGAAGCGTCCGACCCATCGGCCGCCGCCCGCTGGCTCGCGGCCTGGTCCTCGACCGGCTTCACCGTGTCGCCCACGCTCGCGAACTGCGAGCCGGCCACCACGATGCGCTCGCCCGCCGCCAGCCCGCCCGTCACGACCCACTGGTTGTTGTTCGCCGTGCCGCCAAGCGTCAGCGTGCGCTGCTCGACCTTGTTCTGGGCATCGACCACCAGCGCCGTGGCGTCGCCGCGCTGGTCGTGCGCGACCGACTGCTGCGGCACCAGGATCGCCGTCTCGTTGATGCCCTGATCGATGACCGCATGCAGGTATTCGCCGGGCAGCAGCAGCTTTTCCGGGTTCGGCACGATGACGCGCAGCGTGATGGTGCCGGTGGTCGGATCGACGCCCACGCCCGCGAATTGCAGCGTGCCTTCGTGAGCGTAGGTCGTGCCGTCTTCCAGCGTGATCCTGACCTTCGCGTTGCCGTTGGCGTCCGTTTTATAGGCGCCGCTCGCCAGCTTCTTGCGCAACGCGAGCACGTCGGTGCTCGATTCCGTCACGTCCAGATACATCGGATCGTAGGCGTAGATCGTGGCGAGCGCGGTGGTTTGATCGGCCGTGACGAGCGCGCCCGGCGTGTAGGCGGAGGCGCTGATGGTGCCCGTCACCGGCGCCCTGACGCGCGTGTAGCCGAGGTTGATGCGTGCGCTTTCGAGCGCGGCCTGGTCCGCATCGATGGTGGCTTCGTCCTGCTTGAGCGTGGCTTCGGCGGTTTCGAGCGTTTCCTTGCTGATCGCGTCGATCGCCGCGAGCGAGCGGTCGCGCTCGGCGATCGGCTGGGCCGACAGCAGCGCGGCCCGGGCTTTTTCCAGCTCGGCCTGATCGGCGTCGTAGGTGGCCTGGTACGGCGCCGGATCGATCTGATAGAGCACCTGCCCTTCATGCACCACGCCGCCTTCGTTGAACAGGCGCTTCTGGATCACGCCGGTGACTTGCGGCGTGACGGGCGAGGTCAGGAACGACGTGGCGCGGCCGGGCAAGGACACGGATTGCGCGAACGGAACGATCCTGACCGTTTCCACGTTCACCGTCTGCACCTTCTTTTGCGTGCTCTTCTGATCGTGCGAGCACGCCGCCAACGTGCAGGCCAGCAGCACGATGCCCGTGCGACGCGGTGCGGAAAACCGAATTTGCATGATGAAAGCCCCAATGCCGAGGGCGCGGTCCACGCCCGATGGGCCGAGTATGGGAAGCAAATTCGCAAGAAATTAGGAATGCCGGGCGCGGGCGATGGCCGGGCATTACGCGGGATTACTGGCGGATTCGTCATCCGCCGCGATGGATGGAGAACGGCGTGGCGGGGATCGTTCGCAAGTCCGCTTCGGTCTACTGATCAAACCACGCCTTGTCTTGCCACGGCTGCGGCGTCCGTCTCCCGCTGCCGCGCCCGATCCGCCTGCGTCCGCCCGTCATAGCCCCAATCGCTGCCGGCCACTTCCTTGATCACCACGTAGGTGGCGGCATCGAGCTGCGCGATGGTTTCGCGCAGCAAGGCCATCGCGGCGGCAATGAAGGCGCGCTTCTGCGCCTCGTTGTTGGTGCCGGCGGTCACGCACACCTCGAGATGCGCCGCCGTGTGCCGCAGGCTCGCGCCGATGGTCCAGCGGTTCGAGATCGGCGTCTCGATCAGCACCGAGGTCAGTTCGTGCTGCTTCGCCAGTTCGTCGGCAATCAGCCGGGTCAGTTCGGTGGACAGATATTGGGCGTCGTCGGCGGACGGGGTTTGCGACAACGTCAAGCGGGCAAAGGGCATGGTCTTGCTCCTCAAAAGATGGTGCTGTCATATTATTTGAGGAATTCGCAAGCTTGCTTGCGCTCCATACCCACTCAGATTTGAGTTTTCCTCATGATTCCCGACATCCCCTCCCCCTTGCTGCGCACCTTCGTGGCCGTGGTCGATTGCGGCTCGCTGGCGGCGGCGGCCCAGCGCATCGCGCGCAGCGAATCGGCGGTCAGCCTGCAGCTCTCGCGTCTCGAAGCGATCGTCGGGCAGGCGCTGTTCGATCGCGACGGCCGCGCGCTGCGGCTCAATGGGTTCGGCGGCCTGCTGCTGTCGCATTCGCGCGCGATCCTCGGGCGCATCGACGCGGCCCGCGCCGAGCTGGCGCCCGATGCGGTGGCGCCGGTGCGAATCGGCGTGGTGCAGGATTTCGTGCCGGGCGTGCTGCGGCCGACGCTGGCCGAGGTGCGCGCGCTGACGCCCGAGGCCGCGTTCACGATCGTGATCGGCAGCACGGCGGAATTGCTGCAGGCGATGAGCGAGGACCGCATCGACGTGGCGCTGTGCGCCGGCGAGCCGTTCGGCGGCAACGTGGTCGCGCGCCTGCCGATGCGGTGGTTCGGCGATGCGAACCTGCTCGACGGCGAGGTGGTGCCGCTGATCAGCATCGCGCCGCCGTGCCCGTTCCTGCTGGCGGCGCAACGCGTGCTCGATGCGGTGGGCCGGCCCTGGCGCGTGGCGCTGACCACGCCGAGCCTCGACGGGCTGCGCGCAGCCTGCGAAGCCGGCATCGGCATCGCCTGCCGCACCGTACCGGGATTCGGGCTGCCGGTGTTGGCCGGCACCGCGCTGCCGCCGTTGCCCGAGATCGCGTATTCGACCATCGAGCGCCGTCACGACGGCGCCGAGCCGGGGCCGGCCGCGCGTGCGATGACGGCGCATCTGGGTGCGCTGGTGGCGGGGATTCGAGCGGGAATGTGAGACCGCTCGACACCCCGGCCACCAACGCTCAACGCCCCGCGTCGCCCTGCCGGTACACCGCCGTCAATTCATCGAGCTGCGCCTTGAGCGCAGGCTCCAACGCGTAATCGGCGGCGGCCAGCGTATCGGCCAGTTGCTCGCGGCGGCTCGCCCCGAGAATCACCGACGTGATCGCCGGGTTCGCCAGAATCCACGCCACGCCAAGCGTGGGCAACGCCACGCCGGCCGCCTGCGCCATCGCCTGCACCTGCTCGACCGTGCCGAACTCGCGGTCGCGCCAATAGCGGCTCTTGTACATCGCGCCGAACTGGCCCATCTCCGGCGAGAAGCGGCCCGCGCCCGGATCGTCGCTCCGCCGGTAGCGGCCGGTCAGCAGCCCGCCCGCCAGCGGGTTGAACGGATTGACGGCCAGCCCCTCCTCGTGCGCAAGCGGCAGCAACTCGCGCTCGATCTCGCGAAACAGCAGGTTGTAGCGCGGCTGCACCGAAACAAACCGCGTCAGCCGCAGCAGATCCTGCCGGCCGATCGCGCGCGCGAGCCGATACGCGAGGTAATTCGACACGCCGATATAGCGCGCCTTGCCCGAGCGCACGATGGCGTCCATCGCTTCGACCGTCTCTTCCAGCGGCGTGGCCGCGTCGTCCACATGCAGTTGATAGAGATCGACGTAATCGGTATTCAGGCGGCGCAGCGACGCGTCCACCGCATCGAGCAGATGCTTGCGCGAGCCGCCCCGGTCCCACGGCAGCGGCCCCATCGGCGCGCCGCCCTTGGTCGCCAGGATGAAGCGCTGGCGCTTGTCCTTGAGCCAGCGCCCGGTGATCTCCTCCGAGCTGCCCACCTCGTGCGGCAACGCCCCGCCCGGGTACATGTTCGCGGTGTCGATGAAGTTCACGCCGGCCTCGGCCGCCGCGTCGAAGATGCGAAACGATTCGGCCTCGTCGGTCTGGTGCCCGAACGTGCCGGTACCCAGACACAGCCGCGACACCGACAAACCCGTACGTCCCAGTTGCGTGAACTGCATGACCACCTCCATGAGGAAACCCGCGAATCCCCCATGGACTCGCAAATATATCGATCACTATATTTCGAGCACGGAGCCGTCGTCAAACGTTTTATATTGAATGCTATATTTGAGCCCGACGCCCGCAAACGAAAGGAAACGCATGATCCGGCCACGCATATTCGATGTCGACGCCGCGGTGGACACCGCCACCGACCTGTTCTGGCGGCAGGGCTACGAAGGCACCTCGCTGTCCGACCTGACGGGCGCGCTCGGCATCACGCCGCCGAGCTTCTATCACGCGTTCGGCAGCAAGGAGGCGCTGTTTCGCACCGTGCTGGAGCGCTACGGCGCGACGCGCCTGCAATACGCGGAAGACGCGGTGCAATGCGCGACGGCCCGCGAAGTGGCCGAGCAGATGCTGACGCGCTGGGCCGAGCTGTACACCGAGCCGGGCTTTCCGGCCGGCTGCCTGGCGTTCAATTGCTCGCTGGCGGGCGGTGGCCCGGAAAGCCTGATGGCGCAGGAGTTGGTCAGGCATCGCGACGCGCGGCGCGCGCGCCTGCGCGCGCGTTTCGAACAGGCGCAGCAGGCGGGCGACCTGGCCGCCGACGCGAACCCGGAAGCGCTGGCGCGCTATCTGATGGTGCTGGGCTGGGGCATGGCCTCGGACGCCCGCACCGGCGCGAGCCGCCAGGATCTGCTCGAGATGGTGGCGGTGGCCATGCAGGCGTGGCCGGCCTGACGGATCGGACGGGTCGAAAGGCCCCCGCCATCGCGTAGGTCACCTGATTACATTTCTCCCCGCACGTCCACGCATCCATCGGATCGAGGATCGATTCCTGCTTAACCGCCCGCCTCGCCGCGCTGCCGCCGCCGAGGAAAGGAACGGTCACGCAAACGCCGCACATTCCCCTGAACTTTGCGCACACCGCTCACTCAGGTCCATGTACGCGCAACCAATTTCCCTCGTGCAAGCACGCTGCAAGCCGTTTGCAATGCATGCGTGGCGCGTCGTCTCGTGGCACCGTCCGCCATCGTGCCCGGCGGCATCCCCCTGGCCGCCCCGTCAATCCCGCATCGGCTGTCCGATGCGCCAACCGGAGGGTTTCCCATGCGAATCCTGACACTTCCCCTCGCCGCGCTTTGCATCTCGCTGACAGGCTGCGCCGCTTATCGCACTCACGAAGCACGCGAAGTCCAGGACGGCAAACTGGTCGGCGCCAACATCCTCGACCTCGTGCAATCGGTCGGCATTCCCGACAAGACGATGAAGCTCGTCAGCACCGGCGGCGCCGACGACCGCATGACCGCGCAATGGAATTTCTCGAACGCCGACGCCGCGCTCGACCTCAACGTCGTGCTGCTCGACCTGAAGGTGGGCGGCGCGGGCAAATGCACCATGACGGCCACGGTCGACCGCTGGGGCGGCAAGGTGATGGCCGTGAATTTCCCGCAGGCGCACAGCGACAGCATCGGTTCGGACTACGGCGCCTGCGAGCCGCTCGTCGAGGAAGCGCTCAACCACATGCCGCACACGCCGATCAATCCGAAGTACGACGCGTTCGCGCTGGTGGGCGCGGCGAAGTAGCCCGGCCGCGCGCTCGCGTTCAGGCGGGCGCGGCCTCCTCCTCGATGCCGAGCGCCGTCGGCAGCCACGCCTTGAAGGTCTCGAAGGCCTCGTGACGATGCGGGCGGCGCGGATGCACGAGGTAATGCCCGATGTAGTTCACCTCGCGCGTGGTGCCGGACGGCTTCGGCGTGCCGTAGACGATGTCCAGATCGAAATCGTCGTCGAAGCGCGCGTATCATGGCCGTTGATCAAAATCTCGACGCGCGTTTTCTATCGCGTCCAGATTGTTGGCCGCCCACACCCAGACTCCGCAAAATGCAGCGCCCAATGTGATCCCGAGGTCGGTGAGTTTGTATTCGACCTTCGGTGGCACGACCGGATACACCGTCCGTATCACCAGGCCATCACGCTCCATCGTGCGTAGGGTTTGCGTGAGCATTTTCTGGCTGATTCCCTCCACCAATTCGCCAAGTCGGCTGAAACGCAGCGGCGACTTTTCCGCGAGCGTGTCGAGGATCAGCATTGTCCATTTGTCGGCAACGCGGCCGATGAGATCTCTGACCAACGAAGCGATGCGAGGATCAAGATCGATCGGCGGGGTCAGGCTCGCGTAATACTGCGCGGCGGCGATCTGTTCCTTGGTGAACTCCGGGACTCGTTCCACTTTCACACTCTCTTTTTGGTACGTATAGAACTTTCAGGTGCCTTCTTTCTTTTGAAGAGTGTACCGGGCAGACTACGCTCGTGCTCGACAAAACAGGGAGTGACATCATGAAAATGACAGGAAGAACCGTATTGATTACCGGCGGAACAAGCGGGATCGGCATGGAGTTGGCACGGCAACTCATCGCCAAGGGCAATACGGTGATCGTCACCGGGAGAGACCCGGGCAAGCTGAAAGATGCACAGCGGGCCGTGCCGGGGCTGCATGCTTTTCAAAGCGATGTCAGCGATCCGGCGGATATCGCGTCGATCTACAAAATCGTGTCCGAGCAGTTCCCGGCGTTGGACACCCTGGTGAACAACGCGGGAACGATGCGCAACATCGGGCTGGATCGGCAGTATCAGTTAAGTGACCTGACCACTGAAATCGATGGAAATTTGAAGGGCCCGATGTGGATGGTTCAAACTTTCCTGCCCTTGCTCATGAAGCGGAAAAACAGCTTGATTGTGAATGTCTCATCGGGTCTGGCATTTATTCCCTTCCCCGCGGCGCCGATATACAGCGCGTCCAAAGCCGCACTCCATGCCTATACGCAGTGCCTGCGAGCGCAGTTGGCCGGCACCGGTGTGTCCGTAGTCGAATTGGCGCCCCCGGGCACCGAAACGCCGCTGTTTCGAGGCGAGTTTGCCGAGGCGATGAAAAATGAAAAAGGCATGAACGTCGGCGTGCTCGCGAAACGCGCCATTGCAGGTATCGAAGCCGGGAAACTCGAGATTCGTCCTGGTGTAAGCAATGTCCTGAAGATCGCCAGCCGCGTTGCGCCGCAGTTCATGTTTCGGCAAATGGTCAAGCTCGGCCGTCCGAAACCGTCTGGAGCCTGAGACGAGATGTCGTTGTGGCGATAGGGCAGGAACGGGAGAAACGGGTCGAAAGCCGAAAGCCAGGATTGACGGCTTCGACCCGGGGCGGCCGTTCGCGGAAAGCAAAAGATCAAAGATCCCCCCGAACCTCCCCCGTCCCCAACGCATTCCGCTGCCGATTGACCTCATCCCACAGCGCATCGCTATCGTCATCGCGCAGCACGATCACCCAATCCAGTTGCTCTTCGGTCACACCGAAGTACTCCAGAATTTCCTTGCGCGCGCCGTCCATGAACTGCGCGTACTCCGGCGTCGTCTGCGCTTCGGCATGCAGCGCGTCGTATTCCGAATCGTCCTCGCCGCCGCCGGCCTCGTCGATAAAGCGCGAGATCCACTGATCGCGTTCGTAGTCGTAATCGGCTTCGGCGCGCATCGCTTGCGCAGCCGTTTCGAAGTCCAGTTGAGCGAACGCGGCGATCGCCGCCATCGTTGCTTCGTCGAATGTCGTTGTCATTGCATCCTTCCCAGTCGTCGCGCCGCATCATCGCGCGGCACGGTCCAAAACCCACGCGGCGCCTCCGCTCCGCGCCACTCGATCAGCGCTTCCCCCGCCCACCACCCGCCTTCCCCTGCGGCTTCCCCGCAGAAGACTTCCCCGCCGCAGACTTCCCACCCCCAGCCGGCTTCCCCGCCACCTTCGCACGCGGCTTCTGCGTACTGAACGGGCTGCCGACCAACAACCGCCAGTCATACCCCTCGTCCGCATCCCCTTGCGCGCCGGAGCCGGTACCCGGCGCCACACCCGCCGCCTGCCCGCCCTTCGGCTTCTTCGGTTTCTTAGGCTTCTTGATGAGCTGCCCCGCCGCGCTGGTTTCCGGCACGCGATGCTCGGCCAAAAACCCCGGCTCCTCCTCGCGCGGCAGCGTCTTCCCGATCAGCGCTTCGATCGCGGCCAGATACGGCGCTTCATCCGCGCACACCAGCGATACCGCCACGCCGCTCGCGCCCGCGCGGCCGGTGCGGCCGATGCGGTGCACATAATCCTGCGCCACGATCGGCAGATCGACGTTGATCACGAGCGGCAGATCGTCGATGTCGAGCCCGCGTGCCGCCACGTCGGTGGCCACCAGCATCTGCACCTCGCCCGTCTTGAAACGCTCCAACGCACGCAGGCGCGCGGGTTGGGGCTTGTCGCCGTGGATGGTGTCGACCGCATAACCGGCCTCGTCGAGCATGCCGGCTAGGTAATCGACGCCGTTGCGCGTCTTGACGAACACCAGCGCGTGCTTCCACTTGTTCCGCGCCACGAGGTGCATGAACAGGTCGGGCTTGTTGCGCTTGTCCACGGTCACCACCCACTGCTTGATCCGGGTGGCGGTGGTGTTGGGCGGGCTGACGCTGATGTCGACGGGGTTACGCAGAATGCTCGCGGCCATCGCGCGGATGTCGTCGGTGAACGTGGCGGAGAACAGCAAGGTCTGGCGCTGCGCAGGCAAGGCCGCGAACACGGCGTTCAGCTCGCGCGAGAAGCCGAGATCGAGCATGCGGTCGGCTTCGTCGAGCACCAGCGCCTGCACCTGATCGAACTGCACGGCGTTCTGGCGATTCAAATCGAGCAAGCGGCCCGGGGTGGCGACCAGCACGTCCACGCCCTTGCGCAGCTTCATCATCTGCGGGTTGATGCTCACGCCGCCGTAGGCGGCCAGGAAGCGCAGGTCGAGCCCCTTGCCGTAATCGGCGAAGCTCTGCAGCAGTTGTTCGGCCAGCTCGCGCGTGGGCACCAGCACCAGAACGCGCACACGGTTGCTGGACACGGCCGGGCCGTTTTGCACGAGCCGCTGCAGCAGCGGCAGCGCGAAACCCGCCGTCTTGCCGGTGCCGGTGTGCGCCGCGGCCATGACGTCCTTGCCGCCGAGCACGGCGGGAATCGCCTTGGCCTGCACCGGGGTGGGCGTCTGGTAATTGAGATCCTGCACATTACGCAGCAACGGTGCGATCAGGCCGAGCGAGGCAAAAGACATGGGGGGTGTTCCGGGCGAAAACCGCAATTCTAGCGGTTGCCGCGCCGGCAGCGGCTGGCGCGGCACGAATCCGGCCGCCGAAGGCAGAAAGCCGGAGCCGCCCGGCCGGTCAATCGTTGCGGCCGCCGAATGCCCTGGCGATCTTCCGATCGGTGTTGTATTGGCTCAATGCATACACCGACCAGATCGCGGCCGGCAGCCAGCCGATGATAGTGATCTGCAGCAGCAGGCAGATGATCCCGGCGAACGGCCGGCCGATCGTGAAGAACTGAAACCACGGCAACAGGATGGCAAGGACGAGGCGCATCGATTCGCTCCAGAGTGAAGTGCATCGATGTTACGTCAACCGCCTCGGGCCGGCCCGGAATCCGCCATCGCTTCGTGATCCGATGCTTCGCAATCAGAAGCGATCGGTCATCACCACCTTCACCACCGGATAGAAGCGCAGGTCGTGCGCCTTGTCGCGCAGTTGCTGCTCGGCCGCCGCCACGTTGTTCGCGCCGGCCGCGGTCGCGACCAGCGGGGGCACGTCGAAGCTGACGTGCGGCGTGCCATAGGCCACGCCGATGTCGGCAGCCACCGACAACCCGGCCTTGCCGGTCGGGCTATGGCCGAAACCGAAGCCGATGTAAGGCCGCACGGTCGGCCACTTGAGCTTGGCGGAAACCGTCTGGCCGAAGCCCGGCACGGTCACGCCGTTGAGGCGGTAGGTGCCGTTGGCGCCCGGCTCGGCCTCGCCCGTTATCTGGTCGCCGCCGATCAGCGCGCCCACCGTCAGGTGCAGCGGCACGTGCGTGGGGAACGGGAACACGTCGGCGAACACGCCGCCATGAATCAGCCGCACATGCGCGTTGTAGTCCTGCCCGTCCGACGAGAACTTGTGCGACAGCGCGAAGCCGCCCACTTCACCGCGCAGCGCGGTGTACGAGTTGAACGCGTGGCCGACGCCGACGCTGACGCCGTCGGTGCCGACGCCGCCATACACCTCGTTGGATTGGGCGCGCGCGGCCTGGCAGCCGAACGCAAGGGCGGCCAGCGCAGCAAGCGCGCACAGCCGGTTGAAACGCGGGACATTCATCGGATCATTCCTCAACGGGGCGAATCGAACTGGATTTATTTCGCAGTTCACAACAATCGGCGAGACTATAGCCGCCGATCCATTGACCGATTGCCCCGGTATGGAGGAGAAAACCCGCGCATTTCATCGAATGGTTTGACATTTCGGTGTCATACGATCCGGCACGGCGAAGAGGCCTCCGCGAGCGTCAGCCGCGCCGCACCAACGCCACCAGCAACGCGCCGCCGATCAGCGCGGTGATCACGCCGATCGGCAGGTCGTCGGGCGCGATCAGCGTGCGCGCCAGCACGTCGGCCCACACCAGCGCGATCGCGCCGCCCAGCCCCGCCAGCGGCAGCAGCCGCCCGTGCTCGGCGCCGAACAGGCGGCGGCACACATGCGGCACCACCAGCCCGACGAAGCCGATCGCCCCGCTGACGGCCACCGTGGCGGCGGTCAGCAGCGAACACACCACGAACAGCTCGCGCCGCCGCGCCGAGACATCCACGCCGAGCGCGGCGGCGGCCACGTCGCCGCTGGTCAGCGCGTTCAGCTCGCGCCGCCGTCCGATCAGCAGCAGCGCACCCGCCGCGAGGCACACGGCCGGCACGGCCAGCAATGCCCAACGCGCGAGGCCAAGACCACCGAGCATCCAGAACAGCACCGACTGCGCCGCGCGCGGGTCGCCGAGATAGATCAGCAAGTTGGCCATCGCCATCATCGCGAACGACACGGCCACGCCCGACAGCAGCAGCCGCGACGAATCGAGCCGCCCGGCCCGCGCGCCCAGCACGATCACCAGCGCGGTGGCGGCCAGCGCGCCGGCAAACGCGAACACCGACAGCGTGAGCCAGCCGAACGCCGCGCCGAACCAGACGGTGGCCGCCACCGCCCCGAGCGACGCGCCGGAACTGACGCCGAGCAGATGCGGATCGACCATCCGGTTGCCGGTGGCGGCCTGCAGCGCCACGCCGACCATCGCCAGCGTGGCGCCCACCAGCGCGCCGAGCAGCACGCGCGGCAGCCGGATCAGCCAGACGATCGTGTCGATGCCGGGCGCGACGCCGGCCGCCGCATGACCGCCGACGTGGGCCAGCAGCACGCGCGCCACCGTGCCGGGCGCGATCGCCACCGGCCCGAGGCCGGTGGCGATCAGCATCGATGCGAGCAGCAACAACCCGCCGAACCCGCCCACGGCCCGCATGCGCCCCGCCGCGCCCGTCATCGCCTGTCGTGCCATCGCTTATTTCTCGCCTTGCGCCGCGAACGCGGCCGGATGCAGGCCGCGCGCGAGCGTGTCGACGGCGTCGGCGTTGCGCACGCCGGGCGTGGCCTCGTCGTAAGGCAGCACGACGAAGCGTCGCGCGCGAATCGCGGCGACGTTCGCCAGCGCCGGGTTGCCGGTGAGATAGGCGATCTTCTGGGCGGCCGTCTGCGCGCCGTAATCGACGATCACGATCGCCTGCGGATCGCGCGCCACCACGCTTTCCCAGCCGACCGCCGCCCAGCTTTGCGCGAGGTCGTCCATCACGTTGACGCCGCCTGCCGCGCGGATCAGCGCGTCGGGCATGGCGTAGCGGCCGGCGGTGAAGGGCTTGTCGCCGCCGCTGTCGTAGACGAACACGCGCACCGGCTCGACGCGCGGCCCGAGCACATGCGCCACCGCGGCCACGCGCGCCTGCATCGCGGCGATCGTCTGCGCGGCGCGCGGCGCGACGTCGAAGATCGCGCCGAGATTGCGCAGGTCGGCATACACGTCGTCGAACGACGCGGGCGGGCGCGGCATCACGTGCGAGCACGATTCGGTCAGCTCGTAGGACGCGATGCCGAAGCGCGCCAGCGAATCGGGCGTGACCGGCCCGCCCACCCGCATCCCGTAGTTCCAGCCAGCCACGTACATGTCCGCACCGGCCGCGAGCAACGTCTCCAGCGCCGGGTACTGGCGCGCCAATTCGGGCAGCCCGGCCAGTTGCGCGCGCAGCGCGGGCGTGGCGGTCTTCCAGCCGCCGATGCCGGTGTAGCCCGCCATCCGGTCGCGCAGGCCGAGCGCGAGCATCATCTCGGTCAGGTTCACGTCGTTGCTGACGGCGTGCGCGGGCGCCTGCGTGAACGTCACGCTGCGGTTGCAGCTGTGCACGGTCACCGGGTAATGGCCGGCCGCGAACGCGGGCAGGCCGGTCAGCAGCGCGGCAATACGAACGGCGTAGGCGGCATGGCGAATTCGCCGGGCGCGCGGCCTCATCGGCGCGGTCTTCATTTCGTCAGTTTTCCTCATCGATGATCAACGTGACGCGCGGGTAGCCGCCGCGCGGGTGCCGGTCCACCAGCGCATCCACGCCGTACACGGCCTTCAGCAGCGGCGCGGTCAGCACCGCCTCGGGCGTGCCCTGCGCGACGATCTCGCCGTCGGCCAGCACGAACAGCCGGTCGCAGAACGCGGCGGCGAGGTTCAGGTCGTGAAGGGTGGCCAGCGTGGTGATGCGCAGCCGCTTCACGAGCGCGAGCAGCGCGATCTGGTGGCGCGGGTCGAGGTGGTTGGTCGGCTCGTCGAGCATCAGCAACTCGGGCGACTGCACCAGCGCGCGCGCCAGCAACGCGCGCTGCCGCTCGCCGCCCGACAGCGTGGCGAACGCGCGCGCCTGCGCATCGGCCAGCCCGACGTCGGCCAGCGCCCGCGCGATGCGCGCCACGTCCTCGGCCGTGTCGCCGTCGAGCATGCGCTTGTGCGGCGTGCGCCCCATCGCCACCACCTGCCCGACCGTCAGCCCGAACTCGTCGGGCGGGTCCTGCAGCACCACGGCGATGCGCCGCGCGGCCTGGCGGGCGCTCAAGGCCCACACGTCCTCGCCGCCCACCGTCACGCGGCCCGCGTGCGGGCGCTCGTAGCGGAACGCGCAGCGCAGCACGCTGGTCTTGCCGCTGCCGTTCGGGCCGATCAGCCCGACCAGTTCGCCGGGCCGCGCATCGAGCGCGATCTGCCTCAGCAGCGCGCGCGCCGCGCCGGCCGCGCCGTCGGGCGTCCAGCTCAGGCCATCGATGTGCAGCTCGCTCATCGCGCGTCCTCGTTCAGAACTTCAGCGTGGCGGTCACGCCGCCCGAGCGCGGCGCGCCGAGCAGCCACTCGCCGCCGTCGTTCTGGCTGGTTTCCGCGTAGACGCGGTTGGTCAGGTTGTGCAGATACAGCGACAAGGTCAGATCCTTGGTGGCGCGCCACGACGCCGAGGCGTCGAGCAGCGTGTACGACGGCAGATGCACGCTGTTGGCGGTGTCGCCGTAGCGGCGGCCGACGTAGCGCAGGCCCGCGCCCGCACGCCAGCCCGGCGCGAAGGCCCAGTCCACCCAGAGGTTGGCGGTCTGCTGCGGGATGTTGATCGGCACGTTGCCGGCGCGCGATACGCTCGCGCCGCCCACCGATTCGTCGAAGTTGTCGTAGCGCGCGCGCAGGAACGCCGCGTTCGCATCGATCGACAGGCCGTGCGGCAATTGCAGCGCGCCGGTCCACTCCACGCCGCGCGACGATTGCTTGCCCACCTGGATCGTCTGCCCCGGGTTCTGCGGATCGGCGCTCAGGATGTTGCGCTTGACGATCTGGTAGAACGCCAGCGTCCACGACCCACGCCCGCCCGCGAACGCCTGCTTGAGCCCCGCCTCCCACTGCTCGCCGGTCGACAGGTTGAACGCGCTGCTCGACTTCGACAGCGTGATCAGCGAGCCGACGCCGTCGGTGCCGGTGGTGTACTGGCCGTACAGCGAGACGTCGGGCGTCAGCGAGAATACCAGCCCGGTGCGCCAGCTCGTGTGGCCGAAGGTCTTGTCGAACGACGACGCGCCGGCCGTGGCGGTGGCAAACGTGTCGCGATGGAAATCGATGTAGTCGTAGCGCAGGCCCGAGATCCACGACAGCCGGTCGCTCAGTTCCACGCGATCCTCGGCGAACACGCCGGCCTGGCGCGTATGCGTGCGGAACACCGGCACGGTGGCGTCGGGGCTGGCGAACACGCCCGGATCGAAGCCGAACGCGGGCACCACCGATTGCCCGCTGAACGGCGTGTTGCTGCCGTCCACGAACGTCACGTCGTTGAACTCCGCGCCCACCACCAGCCGGTTCTGGCGGCCGGCCAGATGGCCGTCGAACGTGGCGTCGAGCCGGTCGCCCACCTGCCGCTCGTGGTGCGTGATCTCGATGTAGTCGCTGCGCAGCACCGAGCCGTCGTTCTGCAGCGCGTAGCTTTCCGAATCGTGCCAGTGGCGGTCGGTCAGCATGCCGTACAGGCTGTTGCGCACCGTCACGCCGGGCGCGGCGCGCCAGGTGGCGCCCAGGCGCGCCCAGCGGTCGAAATACGAAATCGACGCGTCGCCGACGTTGTAGTTCTGCCGCGCGAACGCCGGGTTCAGCGCGCCGCCCTCGGTCGGCACGCCGAAATAGGTCATCGGCTTCTGGCGCGCGAAATCGTAGTCGAGCGTGAACGACAGCGCCGGATTGACGTCGAGCTTCAGCGCGCCGCCCACCGACGTGATGTGCGATTCGCCGCGCGGCACCCAGCCGTTCCGGCGGTCGTCGTTGACGTAGAAGCGGTACGACAGCATCGGCCCGAGCGCGCCGGTGGTGTCGAGCGCCACGCGTTTCTCGCCGTAGCTGCCCGCGCCCACCAGCACGGTGGTCGAGCGCTCGCGCTGCGGGGCCTTCGGCACCACGTTGATCACGCCGCCGATGCCGCCCTCGCCGTACAGCACCGAGGCCGGCCCGCGCAGCACCTCGATGCGGTCCACCTGCCAGGTGTCGGCCGGAAACGTCACGGTGCCCGCGCCGACCATCATGCGCGTGCCGTCGTACAGCGTCGTGACCGATTCGGGGCCGCTGAAGCCGCGCACCGACATCGCCGTGCCGCCGTTGCCGGGCGCGCCGTCGGCGGCGAAGCCGGCCGCGCGCGTGACGGCGTCGAGCACGGTGGTGTCGCCGCGTTCGCGCACGCGGTCGCCGGACAGCGTCTCGACGCTGGCGGGCGTGTCGAGGCTCGACAGCCCGAGCCGGCTGCCGGCAGCGACCGGCGTGCCGAGATCGGACCCGGCGGTGGCCGCGCGCGACGCGCCCACGGTGACGGCCGGCAAGGCGGTGGCGCCGTCGCGCCGCGCGGACGAAGCCGACGATGCCGACGACGGCTGCGCCGGGGCGGCCTCGTCGGCCAGCACGACGCGCGGCGCGCCGAGCAGCGAGGCGACGGCGACCACGCCGGCGCAGGCGTGACGGGAGGCGGCGCGCGGCGCGCGGGTGGAATGGATGCGGAACGTGCGTTTCATGGTTGTCGGGGTGTCGGCGTGTAGCGGGCGCACCGGAGCCGGGCCGCGCGCATCGAGGCGCGGCCGCCGGCCAGTGCGGGAGATGACGGAACGGGCATGGCGATTCGCCTCCGTCATCGCAGTCGATACGACGCAATGACGGCGAATCCGGCTGATCGGCTAGGCCGCCGAGCCACCATGCCTCGCACGGCGGCCTAGGCCATCGGCCCGGCTGGCCGGCACGCACACACGGAAAACACGCGACACGACAGGAAACACATCGGCGCGGCGCGCGCACGAAGGGCGGGCGTCGCGATATCGGACAGCTTGGATCACGCGGAAATCTCCTGGGGTTTCGCGCCCCGTTGGACAAACGAATGGACAAGGCGAAGCTCAGGTCTGACTTCCGGCACGGCCGTCGGGCGACGGCACGACCGGTCACAGTGGCGCGACCGCGCGGGATTTGCACCCGCTTCCAAGCTAGGCGGCCGCCATTCTGGGGGAACAGAAACGGGGCCGCAAGCGCCGACAATCGGCGGACGTGGCGAAAAACCACCATTGCGCGCGAGATCAATTGTTAAATCGAGGGATTTCGCGGCGTTTTCGTTTCGTATGGCCCCGAATCGGCGCAAGCAACGGCTATGATGCTGGACCCGCAATAATCGTTGCGAGTGTTGCATCCACCCCTATTTATCGCTGCGCAGTGCCTGCGCGCGATCCGGTGGCCGCGTGGCGCCGAAGTCGTCACGCGCCGGCTGCCGTTTTTAAAACATGCACGGTTCGTACAATTTTTTACTGGTAGTCGTGTCGTTCGCGGTCGCCACCCTTGCGTCCTACACCGCGCTCGATCTGACCAGCCGCATCGCCCTGCTCGGCCGCTCGCCGCTGCGCCATGCCTGGCTGGCCGGCGGCGCGGTGGCGATGGGCACCGGCATCTGGTCGATGCACTTCATCGCGATGCTGGCGTTCACGCTGCCGATCCCGCTCGGCTACGACATCGTCGATACCGCCTACTCGCTGGCGCTCGCGGTGATCGTCTCCTACCTGGCGCTCTACTACACCACCCACAACCACGCCAACCGGCTCGACCTGGCGATCAGCGGCACGCTGATGGGCGGCTGCGTGGCGGGCATGCACTACACCGGCATGGCCGCGATGCACATGCAGCCCGGCATCCGCTACCAGACCGGCTGGCTGGCCGCCTCGCTGGTGATCGCGGTGGCGGCCTCGATCGCCGCGCTGTCGATCGCGCGCACGTTGCGTCACGATCAGCGCCAGTCGGCGATGCGCGCGCGGATCGGCGCGGCGCTCGTGATGGCGGTGGGCATCAGCGGCATGCACTACGCCGGCATGGCCGCCGCCGAATTCCCGCTCGGCAGCGTGTGCGGCGCGGCCAGCGGCATCGATTCGGCGTGGCTCGCCACCACCGTCTCGCTGTTTACCGTGGTGATCCTGGTGGTCACGCTGCTGCTGTCGCGCATCGACGCGCGCAACACCCGCCTGTCGCGCGCCGTCACCAACCTGAACGGCGAGATCGTGCGGCTCGCCACGCTCGACACGCTGACCGGCCTGCCGAACCGCAGCACGCTGAATTCGCGGATCGTCGAGGCGATCGACCAGGCGCGCCGCCATCAGACCGGCTTCGCGGTGCTGTTCATGGATCTCGACGGCTTCAAGGCGATTAACGATTCGCTCGGCCATTCGGTCGGCGATCAGGTGCTGGTGTCGTTCGCGAACCGGCTGCGCGCCTGCGTGCGCAACATCGACACCGTGGCGCGGCTCGGCGGCGACGAATTCGTGGTGCTGGTGGAGCCGATCAACGGCGCGGTGGACGCGCGCCTGATCGCCGAAAGCGTGCTCGACCGCACCCGCGACAGCGCCTGGAGCAGCGAAGCGCCGCTGCTGGTCACGCCGAGCATCGGCATCGCGCTGTACCCGCGCGACGGCGACAGCGTCGATACGCTGCTCAAGCACGCCGACGCCGCCATGTACGAGGCCAAGCGCGCCGGCCGCGGCACGTTCCGCTTCTTCGAAGTGGGCATGAACGACGCCGCGCTGCGCACGCTGCAGATCCAGCAGGCGCTGCACGAGGCGCTGTCGAACCATTACTTCTCGCTCAACTTCCAGCCGAAATTCCACGGCGCCACTCATGCGCTGACCGGCGCCGAGGCGCTGATCCGGCTCCATCACCCGACGCTCGGCACGCTCGCGCCGCTCGATTTCATCCCGATCGCCGAGCGCTCGGGGCAGATCGTGCCGATCGGCTATTGGGTGGTGCGCGAGACCTGCCGCCAGATCCGCGCCTGGGCCAAGGCCGGGCTGCCCGAGATGAAGGTGGCCGTGAACCTCTCGACGCGCCAGCTCGCGCAGCCGGGGCTGGCCGCCGCGATGCTGGAGATCGTGCGGCACGAGGAGGTCGCGCCGCAGCAGATCATCTTCGAGATCACCGAAACGATGGCGATGCAGGACGCCGAGCACACCATCGTGGCGATCCGCGATTTCCAGACCAACGGCTTCGAGATCGCCATCGACGATTTCGGCACCGGCTATTCGAGCCTGGCCTACCTGCAGCGCTTCCGCGTCAAGCAACTGAAGATCGACCGCTTCTTCACGAACGGGCTGGATCGCCACGGCAAGGAAGGCGCGGCGATCGTCTCGGCGATCATCGCGCTCGCGCATTCACTCGACATGGACGTGGTGGCCGAGGGCGTGGAAACCGTCACCCAGCTAGACAAGCTCAAATCGCTGGACTGCGATGAAATGCAGGGCTTCCTGCTCGGCCTGCCGCTGACGGCCGAGGCGTTCGAGGCGCTGATCCGCGAGCGCTCGGGCAACGGCGCGGCGACGGTGGCCTGAGCGGGCACGCGCCGGGATCGGAAGGGAAGAAAGGGAAAGGGTCGAAGCGGGAACACTGCGAGACAGCAACGGGGACGGCGAACGCCGCCCCCTTCAAACCGGTTACAGCGCCTCCTGGCACAGCACCATCATCCGCTGCACCATCGTGGACGCCTCGTTCAACTCCATTTCACTCGTGAACAGGGCGGTCACGCTCGACAGGCGCACCGCGATGCCCGCACCGAGCAGATCGCGGCTGGCGATCTTCAACGCAAGCTGGCCGATGCGCACGCGATCGAGCCAGCCCATCGTGACCTGCTGCTTGTCGAGCCAGCGGCGGCAGCAATCCACCACGTGGTCGACGCGCCACTCCTGCGTCAGGGCATACGACGCGGCGGCAATCGCGACGAGATAGCACAGCAGCTCGGGCCGCGCGCTCGCCATATCGCTGAATTCGGGTTTGTTCATGCGGTGGACCTTCGATGTGTTGCACGACGTCGGCGTCAAGTATGACCGAACCCCGGTAAAACAAGCCCGAAGGCGTTGCGCGCGAGAGACGGCCCGCGTGCGCCGCTTGCCAGGCCCCAAAACAAAGCGCCGGGCCAGCGCGCTCGCGCAGGCCCGGCGGTGTGCCGGCGGGGTGTGCCCTGTCGCTCAGCTTCCCGGTTTCCCCGGCTCGGCGTCGCCGCGCAGCAGGGTGAAGCGATTCTGATCGAATAGATAGTAGTAGGTTCCGTTGCCGGTTTCATCGCGATTGCCGCGCACGATCACCAGCTTGCTGTCGCGCCGGAAGCCCACCGGCTCCTCGACGTCGGGATTCCAGCAGCACACGGTGAACGGCAGCCAGACGGTCAAGCCGGTGTTGGCGTCCACCGCCACCGCCATCACGCACGACGCCCCACAGCCCCAGGTGCTCAACGTGTAATGCCCGGCGAAATTCGGCGCCTTGCCGCTCAACTCGCGCAGCCGCGATGCGAAGCGGCGATCCTGCGTGGAGCGGATCGCCGTGGCGACGATCGTGCCGTGCCAGTCGGCCGCGGGGAAATTGTCGAAACGCGGTACCGGGTTGGCCGCCAGCGCCAGTTTCGCCAATCCGGCGAACACCAGCACGGCGGCGCCAAGGCGCAGGACAGGCATCGCGTTCAATCGCTCAATACCAGTGGTGAATTTCCCAGAATTTCCTGGCATGCGCCGCGCTGTGATAACGGCCGTAGATATACCGCAGCCCGCCCTGCGCTTCCTGCACCGCAATCCCGAACGAACTCACGCCATTCGGATTCAAACCATACTGCGCGCGCAACAAGCGGAACAGGCCGCGCGCCGACGAATCCTGGCTGCGCGAATTGACCACACCGCTCGATTCCTGCGCCATGATCCACAGCAAATCGCCAAAATCGGTCGGCGGCGCCTTTTCAAGCGCGATCGCATTGCGCAGCGCCATTTGCGAAGCCGGCGGCACCGTGGACGGATCGACCGTCACCCAGCCCTGCTTGCCGGACGGGCGTGGAGAAAGGGGATTCGATTGTGTGCTCGGTGCGTCGGCCATCGTCGTATTCCTGAGTGAATTGCGGTCATTCCGAATCGGTCGACGGCGACTATAAACGTAAATATCTTCAGCGTAAATCCAACCACCGGCCTTGAAATCGTTTCGATGATTACCGGTTCTTTGAATGGGGAAAAATTGCCGCGCGATTTTAAGATTCCATTTTGAATCGGTAAATTTCACTTTTTAATCGATGCGCATCGAATCGATATGACATACCGGTTAATCGCGCCGAATAGCGAACATTCGCTTTCGGGTTGAAAGCCGCGCGGCAATCAGCGCGGGCCCCGCCCCGCCGGTATCATGATTCGACTCGCGCGGCCCGACCGCCCCCTCACAACAGCCGGAGACATCGCCCATGCAATCGTTCTCGTTTCAGACCGTTCCGCATATCGTGCTCGAACCCGGCATCGCGCGCCGCCTCGGCCAGACGCTGCGCGAACGCTACGCGGGCAGCCGCGCCTGCGTGGTGACCGACGCGTTCCTGCATCGCGGCGGCACGCTGGCCCCGGCGCTCGAAAGCCTCGCGCTGGCCGGCTGGGACACGCTGGTGATCGACGACGTGGTGGCCGATCCGCCCGACCACGTGGTACGCGAGGCCGCGCTTCGCGCGCGCGGCTTCGGCGCGGACCTCGTGATCGGGCTGGGCGGCGGCTCGTCGATGGACGTCGCCAAGCTGGTGGCCACGCTGTGCGCGGGCGATCAGCCGCTGGAGGAGATGTACGGCGTGAACCGCGTGCGCCAGGGCCGCCTGCCGCTGGTGCAGATTCCCACCACCGCCGGCACCGGCTCGGAAGTCACGCCGATCTCGATCGTCACCACCGGCGCCACCACCAAGAGCGGCGTGGTCGCGCCGCAGCTCTACGCCGATGCGGCCTATCTCGACCCGGAACTGACAGTGGGCCTGCCCGCCGCCGCCACCGCCGCCACCGGCATCGACGCGATGGTGCATGCGATCGAGGCCTACACCAGCAAGCGCCTGAAGAACCCGCTGTCCGATCATCTGGCCTGCAAGGCGCTGCAACTGTTGACCGCCAACCTGCTGCCCGCCTGCCGCGACGGCGGCGATCTGGCCGCGCGCTCGGCCATGCTGCTCGGCGCGATGCTGGCCGGGCAGGCGTTCGCCAACGCGCCGGTGGGCGGCGTGCATGCGCTCGCCTATCCGATCGGCGGGGTGTTCCATGTGCCGCACGGGCTGTCGAACGCGCTGGTGCTGCCGCATGTGCTGCGCTTCAACGTGCAGGCCGCCGCGCAGCAGTATGCGGAACTCGGGCAGTTGATCGGGCTCGCGCCGCACGGCAGCGTGGACGAGCAGGCCGAGGCGTTCATCGCGCATCTGGTGTCGCTCGCGCGCGATGCGGGCCTGCCCGCGAACCTGCAGGCCGTGGGCATTGACGTGGGCGACCTCGCCGGGCTGGCGGCCGACGCGATGAAGCAGGAGCGGCTGCTGATCAACAACCCGTGCGAGATCGACGAAGGCAGCGCGCTGGAGATCTACCGGCGCGCGTTCGAGCATGTCTACGACGAGGCCGCCGGCGCGTAGGGGCGCATCCCGCCCAACTGCTGCAACAGATCGAGGAACGCGCGCACCTTGGCACTGAGCAGCCGCCGCGAGCTGTACAGCGCCCAGATTTCCACCGCCGGCCCGGCATCCACGCCGAGCTGCACCAGCCGGCCGGCGCGCACTTCCGCCTCGGCCAGCAGCCCCGGCAGCAGCGCCACGCCCGCACCGTCGAGCACGGCCTGCTGCACCATCAACAGCGACGACATCCGCAACACCGGCCGTGGCGCGATCACGCACGGCCGGCCGTTCGCCAGTTCCACCGGCCAATGCGTCTGGCCGGCCGCGTTGCTCATGATCACGGCCGGCAGCGCCAGCGGCGCGTCGGGGTCGCGCGGCGCGGCCGGCAGCGCGAACCCTGGCGACGCCACCAGCACGCGGCGATCGGTGGCGATGCGGCGGCCCACCAGCAACGCGTCCTGCGGCGGGTTCACGCGAATCACCAGATCGAACGCGTCCTGCACCGGATCGACCATGCGATCTTCCGCGACGATCTCCAGCTCCACCTGCGGATAGGCCCGTGCGTAGGTCGGCGCGATCCGGCTCAACACCACATGCCCGAACACCATCGGCGCACTCACACGCAGCCGCCCGCTCGGCACCGGCGCGCGCGCCGCCACGGCCTCGCCCGCCTCGCTGATTTCGGCCAGCAGGCCACGCGTGCGCTCGTGCAGCGCCAGGCCCTCTTCGGTCAGACGCAGGGTGCGCGCGCCGCGCTCCACCAGCCGCACGCCGAGCGCGCGCTCCAGTTCGGCCACGTGACGCGACAAGGTGGCCTTCGGGCGATCGAGCGCGCGGCTGGCCGGGCCGAAGCCCTTGTGCTCGGCGACGGCGTTGAAATCGGCCAGGGCAGCGAGATCCATGATCGTTCCATCCACGAGACGAAAGGTCTCGATTATCGGCCTTTCGGTGCTTTAATGGAACGCATATCGTTCTGTCTACCGGGCCGCGCTTCCGCGGCTCTCAACCGACTCAGGAGTACGACATGACGATTCTCGTAACGGGCGCCACCGGCGTGGTGGGCCAGCAGGTCATCGCCCATTTGCAGGCCCAGGCGCCGGCCGGCACCGCGATCCGCGCGCTGACGCGCTCGCCGGAAAAGGCCCGCTTCGACGACCAGCGCATCACGGCAGTCAAGGGCGAACTGGCCGATCTCGACGCGATGCGCACCGCGCTGCAAGGCGTGGATACGCTGTTCCTGCTCGCACCGAACGCCGCCGACGAACTGACCCAGGCGCTGCAGGCGCTGGGCCTGGCGCGCGAGGCGGGCGTGAAGGGCATCGTTTATCTGTCGGTGTTCAAGGGCGCGGACTACGTGGACGTGCCGCACTTCACCGGCAAGCACACGGTGGAACGCATGATCGAGCGGATGGATCTGCCGGCCACGGTGCTGCGCCCTGCCTACTTCATGCAGAACGACGTGCGCCTGAAGGATGCGCTGCGGGAACATGGTGTGTACGGCATGCCGATCGGCCGGAAGGGCATCTCGATGGTGGATGTGCGCGATATCGGCGACGCCGCCGCGCGCGAACTGCTGCGCCGCGAGCACGCCGCCGGGCCGCTGCCGCGTGCCACGTTCGAGCTGGTCGGCCCCGAGGCGCTGACGGCCGATGCGATTGTGGCGATCTGGGGCGAGGCGCTGCAACGTGTCGTGCGCCATGGCGGTGACGATCTCGATGCGCTGGATGCGCGGCTCAAGGCATTCGCGCCCGGCTGGATGGTTTATGACATGCGGCTGATGATGCAGCGGTATCAGCAGGACGGTGCGGTGGCGACGGCGGGGGACGTCGATGCGTTGACGGCGTTGTTGGGGCGCGCGCCGCGTGGGTATCGGGAGTTCGCGGATGCGTGTGCGGTGGGGTGGGCGGCGGGTTGAGTGGTGAGTGCGGCGGCGGTGGTAGGCCGCCGCTCGTGAACCGCCATCGGCCTAAAGCTAACGCTGTGAATTAAATCACTACGGCGCTCAATGTGGCGCAAGGCACAAAGCTCAACGGCATAAGGTCGAGGAATTCATCCGCCTTAGAGCTCGATTGGAACCATATGCCAAACGCCTACTCACCATTGTCGATCCGACCACTCTTGACTGGATTCTTTCTCATCATCTCGTTTGAATTTTTTGTAAAGCGATCGAGTCACGATGACCCCGATGACAATAGCTACCACCAAGATTAAATAAGCGATCATGTTATAAAAAATTAATGAATGTTTCATCAAGCCGCCCCAGCTTGGCGGCAAGCTGCAATTTCGCCGTACGCCAATCGGCGATGGCTTGAATTTTGCGCTGCCGTGCATTTGCAAGGGCAGTTTGCGTGTTTAGTAGCTCCAGTATGCTGCCGACTCCAGATACATATCGGTGTTGCGCGGCATCAAATGCTTGGTTAGCGATTTCAACCAATGCTTCGCTATGCTTTTCATTTTGAGAAGATGTTTCAAGCGAGTGATAGGCGGTCCACACATCGAGAGAAACTTGACGGATGGTGTCGTCCAGCGCAGCAGCCTGATGTTCTGCCTCAGCACTCGCCTGCGCGACCTGATAATGACGTTGAAATCCCTCGAATAGCGGAATGCTGACTTGAACGCCGATATAGGCATCGTGCCCGGTCGCTGGAAAGGTCGGCACCCCAAGGCCAAGAGTCGCCGGTTGGTTGTTGCGGCTATATTTGGCGGTCAGGCTGATACTCGGCAAACCCGCTGCGCGAGTTTGCGACACTTTGGCAAGCGCTGCGTCATATTCTCGTTCCGCGGCAATAACCGACGGATGTGATTGCCTGACGTCGTCGATTAGCTGGGCAAGCGATTCGTTCCAGGTCTGATCCGGTAACGGGGTACTCTCCACGGATGGCAATTGGATGGCAGCACCGGGGGGCAAGCCCATATCCGATGCCAACGTACCGATCGCGATTTGCAAGTCACCTTTCGCTTTGGTTTCGTTAAAGACGGCTTCATCGTGTTGGGTTTCGGCCTGCAAGGCATCGGTAATCGGCGCGATACCTCGATCAACACGTTGTTGAGCCGCACGCATGCTATTCCCGGTGAGCATTTCGACGTCATGCGCAGCTTGCAATGTGCCCAAGGCAGCCTGAGCCGCGAAATAGTCTTTGCTGACTGTTCCGAATTCTTCCTGCAAAGCCGCACTTTGAGTGGCGCGCGCCGCAGCCAGCAAATCCGACGCGTTTCTCAAAGCCGCCTCTCGACCTCCAAAATCAAAGAGCAGCCAATTGAGCTCGATGTCTTCGGTTCGAATGGTTGCGTTGGTCTTCGAGCTGAGGTCAGGATGGCCAGTGACATTCGTCTCGGAATTATCTTTGACACCTTGCCAACTTGCCGAGAGGGTCGGTAAATAAGCGCCACGGGCAGCACCGACCGCCGCCGCTTGCGCCTTGACATCGGCCCAGGCCTCTCGCGTCTTCGGGTTGTTGCACAAGGCCCGCTCGACGGCCTCCTCAAGTTTTAGAGGATTGCCGGGCGTACCGAACGCACAAGGTGTCATCCCCGGAAGCATCTCCGCACTTGCTTGTGCTGCGACAGCGTGATTCGCCAACAGTGGATCAAACGCCTCGGCGCGCGGAATGCAAATGACACATGTGACGACGGTCGCGAAGAGCAGCTTAACGTTCATGCATGCTCTCCTGCATACCCTCGACGAGCGGGCCGAGCAGATATTGCGCGACAGTCTGCTTGCCGGTCTTGATCTCTGCCTTGACGGTCATGCCCGGCGTCAGCGATATCCACCGATTGTCGATCCACATGCGATTTGCGTTGAGCCGGATACGTGCGGTAAACGTCAGCCCAAGCTTTTTGTCGGCTACCGCGTCATTCGACAAATCGACGACCGTGCCGTCGAGCATCCCGTAGCGTGAATAAGGGAAGGCATCGAGCTTGATTGCTGCGCGTTGGCCTATCTTGAGGAAGCCCACATCCTTATTTTCAATTGTTGCCTCCACCTCCAGTGCATCGTTGGGAACGATTTCCATCAAGGACTGAGCAGTTGTCACCACGCCACCGAGCGTATGGGTCGCCAACTGCTGGATCGTCCCGTTAACGGGGGCAGTCAGGCTCAACAGCGCCCTTCGGGTTCGCGCCTTGGTTTCGTCGTTACCGCTTTGAGTCAGTTGCTCTGTAGCCTTCTCTAAATCGTCGAGACATTGGCGACGAAATTCAGAGGTCGTTTGAGCAACGGTCGCACGTTGTTCAGCAATGCCCGCCATCAATTCTTGAGCGTGACTACGCTGTGCGGCCAGCTCATGCTCTTGGTCCAGCGCGGTTTGCTCCTTGTCCAAGTAGTCGCTTTTGGCGACGTATTTGTCGACGGATAAGGCCTTGTAGTCGTCGGCTTGAACACGCGCTAGTGGCGAGGTCGCGGCAAGTTTCGAAATTTCCTGCCGAGTTTCATCAAGGTCGGATTGTCGCTTTGCAAGCTCGGCCATTGCGGTGCCGAGTTTGTCCTCGTACTCGCGATACGCTCCATCCACGAGATGTTGCGCCTCAGCTTGACGCTCCATGGTGGCGTCATCGATTACCCCGACCTTCGGCGGTTTTCCGCTCGCGAGCGCATCGAGCAGCGCTTGAGCGCGAGCCGCCGCGAACGCGGCATCCAGGCGTGAAGACTTCGCATTCTCTTCGTCTGCCGTGGCTTGCGTGGCATCGAGCTTGACCAGTAGATCGCCTGCCTTGACCCGCTGGCCGTCATGCACCGCGATCTCGCGGATCACGCCGGTTATCGCCGGTTGAATAATCTTGACGCGCGCGTTGGGTATCAGCTTCCCTTGTGCCGTCGCGACAATATCGAGCTTCGCGAAGCAGGTAATTGCCAATGCAATGACAACCAGAAGAATGATGATGCGTGCTGCCCACCTGGGCGCAGGATGAACCGGCGACTCCACCAGCTCAAGGTGAGCCGGTTGAAATGCCAGCTCGTATTCCAGTTTTGCCGGGCCGTCCAGTTGCTGCCGGATCTGCCAGGCCGCACGCCAAACGGATCGATATCGACGCGCGAGATCGAGTAATGCATGAAAACGCAATGAGATGGACATGACGCTCACCCGTGCTGCAGCGAAAGCAGATGAGCGTAGTAGCCCGCCATGGCATGCAACGAGTCGTGCGTGCCGCGTTCGATAATGCGTCCTTGGTCCATCGCGAATATCTGATCTGCGTGACGAACGGTGCTGAGCCGATGCGCGATGATGATCACCGTTCGGCCAGCACAAATTGCCCGCATATTATTCTGGATCACGCGCTCGGTTTCGAAGTCGAGTGCGCTGGTGGCTTCGTCGAAAATCAGGATGCGAGGGTTCGTCAGCAATGCCCTGGCAATGGCGATACGTTGGCGTTGGCCGCCCGACAGGTTGCCGCCGTGCTCCTCGATCTGCGTGTCATAGGCTTGGGGCAATTCGCAGATGAAATCGTGTGCGCCTGCCAGCTTCGCCGCATGAATAACGGCCGCCATTGGCGCGCCGGGGTCTGACAGGGCGATGTTCTCTCGAACAGACCGATTGAACAGGTAGTTTTCCTGAAGAACGACGCCGATATGACGACGCAACCAAGCCGGATCGGCGAGCGACAGATCGATGCCATCGATTCGCACGGTCCCCTGCTCCGGAACATAAAGACGTTGCAGGAGTTTGGTGAGCGTGCTCTTGCCGGACCCGGAGCGCCCGACGATGCCGATAATTTGTCCTGCGCGAATATCGAGGGAAACGTCGTCGAGGATCGGTTTTCCATCCGGGCGATATCGAAATCGCACATGCTCGAGTCGGATGTCCCCTTTGAGCGGAGGCATGGCCTGAGCGCTCTGGCGCATTTCGGTGCGCGTGTTCAGGATATCGCCAAGGCGGCTCATCGATATCCCGACCTGCTGGAAATCCTGCCAGAGTTGCGCGAGTCGCAGAACCGGCGCCGCCACGCGCTGCGACATCATGTTGAAGGCGATCAATTCACCGATCGTCAGCTTGCCGTCGATGACGAATTTGGCCCCCAGCAACAATGTCGCGAGCGAGACGAGTTTGCCGATGTACTGGATCAGTTGTTGACCGATGTTGCCCAACTGCGTCACACGAAAACCGGACGCCACATAGGCAGCCAGTTGCATCTCCCACTTCTTCGTGAATTGCGGTTCGACCGACATGGCCTTGACGGTTTCCACGCCAGACACGGCCTCTACGAGAAATGACTGATTATCAGCACCTCTTGCGAATTTCTCGTTAAGCCGCTGCCGTAGTACTGGCACGAGCGCTGCCGAAACGCCGGCGTAAAGCGGGAGGGACAGCACCACCACCGCCGTGAGCCAGACACTGTAGAAGCACATGACTGCAATGAAGACGATCGAAAAGAATAGATCGATCACCGCTGTCAGTGCCTGGCCGGTCAAGAAATTCCGGATGTTTTCGAGTTCTCGCACGCGAGCGATCGTATCGCCTACCCGCCGCACGCCAAAGTAGGACAGTGGCAATGCGATCAAATGCCGAAACAGGCGTGCGCCGAGTTCGACGTCGATTCGATTCGTCGTGTGCGAGAAAATGAAGTTTCGCAGCGCGGTGAGTATCACTTCGAACGTCGAACAGACGAAAAGCGTGACGCCGACGACAGCGAGCGTATTGAAGGTGTGGCTTACCAGCACCTTGTCCATGATCACTTGGAACATCAGCGGTGTCACGAGCCCGAACACCTGGAGGATGAGCGAGATGCCAAGCACTTCCAGGAGCAAGCGTCGATATTTGACGACGGCGGGAATGAACCATGAGAAATCGAACTTCGCCAGTTCGCCTGTCAATGAGGCGCGGGAGGCGAATACGATCATGTGGCCCGTTGATCGCCGAGCGATGTCGTCCTTCGATAACAGCACCGGTTGCGTCGAATGGGCTTCGAAAGCCAGTACGGCATCCCCGTCCTTGCGAGCCGCGATGAAGTGTTTGCCGTCTCGGTCAATGCAAAGCGCCGGCAACGGGGATCGGTCGAGACGATCCTGCCTGAACGGCACGAGCCGTGCCTTCAAGCCAATCGAGCGCGCGGTCAGAATGAGCGCGTCGCTGTCGAACGGTTGATCGCCTCGGGCTGCCGCGTGACGTAGTTGAGCGGTATCGGTGGCGATGCCATGAAATCTGGCGATGACGACGAGGCAGGCCAACGCCGGGTCGTCTTGCATGCGTGCGATTTCCGCGTTGTTATCTGGGGCGTTCACTGCGTTCTCTTGTTTTGGTCTCTCGTTTTCGCGCACCGTCGTCAGTGCTGGCGGAGTTGCGTTTAGATCAGTGTGTCGGCACTCATGCGTAATCGATGCTCGAAATGTGTCAACAGAAGATCGACACCATCTGCGTCAGGGCGATCGTCGGTGACGATATGCAACGTCGGTGCATCGGGTCTCTCGTACGGAGAGCTGATGCCGGTAAATTCGGGAATCAGACCGGCCTGTGCTCGCTGATACAGGCCTTTCGGATCTCGCGTCATGCAGGTCTCGAGCGATGCATCGATAAACACTTCGATAAATCGATGATCACCCACGATATCGCGGGCGACTCGCCGATCTTCGGCATAGGGTGAGACAAGCGCCGCGACCACGACTAAGCCGGAATCGACTGCCACTCTGGCAATTTCCGCTGCCCGGCGAACGCTCTCCGCACGGCCTTCGCGGCCAAATCCGAGATCTCGATTGAGGCGAGCTCGTAACGTGTCGCCGTCTAGTACCAATACACCGAAGCCTTTTTTTCGCAATTCGCCTGCGAATTTCTGAGCGAGCGTCGTCTTTCCTGCTCCCGATAAACCGGTCAGCCAATAGCAAAGGGCGGTGTCGTAAGTGCTCTTGGCGTTCACAGCAGCGTGACCTTTCTTGGATTGAGCTCGGGTTTCGCCCAGAAATTGGAGCCTGCGTATTTGGCGAAGAGGTCAGGCGGTATGCGAGGCGAGCGTGGCTGATACTCCACCTTGCTTCTTACCTTGTGGAGTCCCGGCATACCCAGCTGTGCGTCGTACTCGGGCTCGTCGTAGACAGCGTTGTTGAAATCGTGCTCGAACCAAGGCTCGCCGATCGCTCGATACAGCGATTTGAGGACTCGCTCCGGTTCGCTGACGAGACGTTCGTATTGAACGACAAGCAGGCGACCGGCATCACCACCGTACCAAGCTTCACGCAAGGTGCTCCATGGGTGGCCAATCAGGCCTCGCTCGGTATCCATCAAGGTCTCGGCCCTGGCGTATACCGAGTTTCCGGGCTGGAAGTTGAAAACCTTCGAGAGTTGCAGCGGATTCTTTCCCAGCATCGTTTCCACGCTGTCGATGATCCAACTCACCTCTCGCACGCAGCAGATGATGCGCGCTTGCGGATAAAGTGCAGCCAGCAAGGCTACCTTTCCAGTCCAAGTACGATTCGTGTCGAAGACAACCTGGTCTGCTGAAATCTGTCCGTAATATGAATCGAATATGCCGCGCAGCATCCGAGCACGTTTTTCGTCATCGAAAAACGTACTGAATTCACCGCCACACATTTTCGGATGAATAGCTCCGCAAAGCGCTGCGACCGGGCTCGTCATAGCTGCCGTGAAGCGCGGATTTTGGCGAAGCAGCGCGCCCAGCAAGGTTGATCCGGAGCGTGGCAATCCGGAGATCAAATGCAGATTTGAAACCATTGAATTCGAAGTCCAGCAACAGGTCGATAAGTGCAGCGTATTCAACGGCTGGCGAGACATCCGCCAGCCGCCGAATAAGAGGCATACGGCTCGGGTTAGTGAGCCGCCGCTAGCAACTGCGTTTGCATCGATGCCTGATCGACAGGTGAGGACACTGCGGCACCCGCATTCGTTGCCCCCCCTGCCATGGCCTGTATCAGCGCTGTAGTCTGCGCGGAAGCCCCGTACAGCGCCTGGATGGCGTTGATATCGGTTTGATCCAGCGTCTGGTTGCTCGAGGTCAGGTCGTAATTCATGATCGACGAGGTATCGGCGTTATCTGCGAGTCCCAATGCATGACCGATCTCGTGAAGCACCGTTTGATAGAACGTCGCTTCGGCCCCCGAGTAGATCTGGTCACCATTTGCGCTGCTGACGAATCCATCTTGCGTAGGTGATTCGAGTTCAATGGATGCACCCGCGGCGATGACCCCGTTTGCCGCCTTGAACGTGGTATAGCCGACTTCGCCGGTTGTGGCCGTATTCAGATCGGCCCAATTGATGGAAATATCGGAAGATGCCGTACTCGACACCTCCTCGAAGTTCAAACCCGAGGCGGCAGCCCATGTGGCAAACGCCTGCTCGATCTCGCTCTCGTATTGGGAGCCTTGTGATCCACTCGTATCGTTAAAGCTCCAAGTGATCGTCGGGACGTTCCAGCGGGCGCCCTCAAGCACGTTCGGACCTGCTCCCGAAGCGGCTTCGGTGTCTCGGGACATTTCTGCGGCCTGAGCCAGCCCATTTTGAGCCGCCATTGCTGCAATACCATTGCCCTGAGATTGATCAAATTGAGCGATTGCGGCGACGTTGCTCGAGAGCTTTTCGGTTACATCTGCGCGACTGCCGGAGAATCCGTAGCCGCCGTAGTAGCCGTATCCATAACCACCGCCATTGCCGGAGCCGTCGTCGATGTAGTCGACGCCACTCCACCCAGTACCAGAGTCTCCGCTTCCATCAACAATGTCACCTGCGGCATCACCACTAAAGTCGATCGTGTCGCCACTGATGTCAATGTTGTCGTCTTCGCCATCTACGCCGACGAAACTTCCAGTGCCCGCATAAACCAGAACATCGTTGTTGCCATTGATATACGTAGTACTGCCATTGCCATCGGCGATCCTGTCCCCAGCGCCATAGACCGAAAGCGAGTCGCCATCCGCACCGTTAATTTGAATGCCCGACCCACTGAGGATGTCATTGTAGCCAGCAACATTGATCGTACTGCCGCTACCGGCATAGTAAAGATCGTCTCCACTGCCGAAAATGCTGGTAGTGCTTGCAAGACCGTTAGCGATATAGTCTCCGCTTCCCCAGATAGACAACGAGTCGTTGTCCTCTCCATCAACCGTGATGCTCGAACCAGTAATGGTGTCATTTTGACCCGAGACGTTGACAGTACTTCCGCTACCGGCATAGTAGAGGTCGTTGCCATTTCCAAAAAGATTGGTGGTGCTGTTCAAACCATCAGCAATGGAATTTCCACTTCCCCAGACAGATAGCGAGTCACCGTCTTCTCCGTCTACCGTGATGCTCGAACCAGTGATAATGTCGTTTTGACCTGAGACGTTGACGGTGCTTCCGCTGCCGGCGTAATAGAGATTATTATCACTTCCAAAAACATTGGTAGTGCTGTTTAAGCCGTCGGCGATGGAGTTCCCGCTGCCCCATACAGACAATGAGTCGTTGTCCTCACCATCAACGGTAATGCTTGACCCGGTGACGATGTCATTTTGACCAGAAATGCCGACAGTGCTGCCACTTCCGATATAGGACAGGTTGTCATTATTGCCGTTGATACTTGTGGTGCTATCTACACCGTTTGTAATCGTATTGCCGGCTCCGTTAACAGTGAATGTATCGTTGTCTTGGCCGTAAACCGTATCATTTGATGCGTTGACAATGTCGTTTTGACCAGAAATCCCAAATGAGCTTCCGCCTGACGATCCGTCGACATCGCTGACGACGTTGTTACTACCAACAAAATCCTCGGACAGGGAATTCTGCGCAACTAGAATCGTGCTACCAGAACCATTCAGTTGATTATCTGAACCAGACAATGTGAAGACATCCCCTGACAGCGAACCCGAAATTACGTTATTGTCTCCGGAAATATTAACGACATCGCCATCCTCCGCAGCAATAATTTTGTCACTCCCAAAAATATTTTCATTGAAATCCTGCCCGTTTATATCTATCGACGAGGCGTTCGTAGTGAGCGAAACTCCCGACGCATTAATATTTGCCGTCGATGACGGATCTGTGAAAGTTTGTACTTCCGAACCTAAACCCGAAAATTCTTCGTTCGATATGACATTTCCCAATTCATCAGTTACGATGGAACTATAAGTTCCATCGGAGTTATGAACATAGGAAATATTCTCCACAATATTACCGGAAACCGAATATGTCGACGAGCTAACCTGCGATCCCGAAAAATAAATCTGCTCAGACTCCCCATTAGTCAAACCCAAACTTGCGGAGGCAATACTCCCATTGGAGTAGTTAACAATTATATTATTATCAAGCACTGATTGATTAGTTACCACACCACTATAATTCGACAGCGCATACATACCGCCAAGCAACGCAGGATTTGAAGAATAATATTCCGGAAAAGATTGATTAACAATAGCATTGTATGAACCAAGTTCGCTGAATGCCGCTTGAATCAATGCATTGTTCGCGTCTGCAGTTGGCAGACCGGCGAGCCCACCGTTGGTCCAGGCGTTATCCAAGACAGCCTGGATAATGCCCCCGGCATGATTCGTTCCATCACCATTAATAATAAATCCAGAATCAATTCCCTTGTTCGTATAAACCTGCTGCTGCACCTGAAAGCTGAATGCTTGCGATTGACCTTCCGCTATGCCACCGAGTATTCCGGCCATCGTATTGAAATTAGGATCATTGGGACTGAGATTTCCCAATGAATTAAAAAGCTGTTGATTTGAAGCAAAATTCGCATATTTCCCAACTTCGTAAGATAAATCACTTACAAAATTCAAAGGATCAGAGTTTGCTTCGGCCCATATGGCGTTACCCAAAAGGATTTGAATTTGGCTTCCAACAGCCGTCGTCTCCTCTCCATTTGAATCAAGCGGATTATTATTACCAACCGGAACATAAAGCCCGATAGGCAAAGCAGTTTTTGCATCAACTTCAGATTGATAATTATTTAAATACTGAACCAACAGCGGGCTTGAATTAATATAATCGAGTGCAGCTGATGAAATTTCCTCACCACCCCACATCGTGGCAGAAGCAGAGATCGGAGTTAAGTTAATTTTGGCCACTTTTTTCCTTATACGTTTGAGTGAGATATATCTCGGACACGCATGCCGGGACCCTTGGAGATAATATGAATTTAATTTTTATATCACCCTTTTCACCAACCGCCTCCAAATATCGCCACGACGTCGCGGGGCCGTAGCCTTTTACAAAAGGAAAAAATTTCCTGACATCCTCACCGGATAGGCATATTGAATTTAAATTCAATGACAGCTTTGCCGCTGCAGTCTGCACCTTATCATCCGAAATACTTTCAATGAAATCTGCGATACATGGCTGCTTCGACGTCCGAGAAGAATCCAACATCGGAGATATGTTTAAAAAAAACATTCTTCTTGTGGCAACACTTGGTTCAGGCGGAATAGATATAGCGCAGTCATTAAATGCAAAGGGGGAAATTTTAATATTTTGAGATATTAACTCGGAACGAAGGGAATTCTGATAAAACTCGACATCAGCTAGATCTCCGTGATCAAACACGTTCCTGAGCGCAGGAAGCAAGTCAGCACTTAATAAGTGATTTTTATTTTCAACACCAATTGAGTTATTTTTTGCAGACCCAGTTTCCACACACCCGGAAATCAAAAAGCCCATAAAAACATATGCCAACTTATCCAAATGAGGAAAAAATTTTTTCACCACACCCTCCGATTTAGATAGCAAAGAAGATATGAGCAAAAATATGATGCATCTCTACCCCTCGACCTTTTATATTTTACGATTTCGAATTTTCTTAAAACTCGGCCCAATGACTTGACAATCCCCAATGATATTAGAGAGACATTCACGAATGAAATTTTCATGTTCGGCATTAATTGCCCGACACTTACTCGGACAACCGGCCGATTGATTGAATAGGTTTGACGCACATAGAACTTTACTCTCTCATTTTGTTATCTTCACCAACGACGATTTTATTCGGCCACTATACCTATAGTTACAAATTGTTTCGACCAATTTAACAACGCCAGAGAGCCAATGGCAAGCCATTTTAGTTTTTCACCACATTTATTACAAAAATAATATTACTTAATATTTTTGAATTTAGATGGAAAGGCCTTTGAAGCCTCCCTGGCAAAATAACAAGCCAAGGCAGCCAACGTCGTCGGACAGCGCGTGATTAGCGATAAAGGAGCGGACCTGAAGCACCACCCTTGCGCACTCGTCACCCTCGCGCGCGCCCAGTCCGCCCCTGCATGAAATCAATAAACGCCCGCAGCTTGCGCGGCACATGAATGCGGCTCGAATAATAAAGATGGAAGCCGGGGAAACTCGGCCACCACGGTTCGAGCAGCGCCACCAGCCGGCCGGCGCGGATGTCGTCGGCCACTACCGCTTCGAGCGTGCAGCCGATGCCCGCGCCACTGCGAATCGCCGAGAGCAGCAGATCGCCGTCGTTGGTCAGGAACGGCCCGGGCGTATCCACGTTGAACGTTCGCGCGCCCTCCTGAAACTCCCAGCGAAAAATGCCGCCCTCCAGCCGCACGTTCAGGCAGCGGTGCGCAGCCAGATCGGCCGGCTCGCGCGGCATCGTCCGGCCGTCGAGGTAATGCGGCGCGGCCACCGTCGCGAGCCGCTGCGTGCCGCCCAGCGGCACCGACACCACGTCCTGCGCCAGATTCTCCAGCAGGCGGATACCGCCGTCGAAGCCGCCCGCGACGCTGTCCACCAGCGCGTTGTCGCAATGCAGCTCGACGGTGATGTCGGGATAGGCCTCCAGGAACGGCGTCAGGTGCGGCATCACGAGGATGTCGGCGGCCACGCGCGACACGTTCAGCCGCAACAACCCGGCCGGCCGGTCACGGCGGTCGTGCACGTCGTTGACGGCGCCGTGCAACGCGTCGAGCGCCGGCTGCGCGCTGTCGAGAAAGCGCCGGCCGATTTCGGTCAGGCCCACCTTGCGCGTCGAGCGTTCGAGCAGGCGCACGCCGAGCCGCGCCTCCAGCGCGCGCAGCGTCTGCGACAGCGCCGAGGTCGATACGCCCAGCTCGTTGGCCGCGCGCGTGAAGCTGCGGTGATGCGCGACTCGCGCAAACGCCGCGATGCCGGGCAGCATCTCCGGCGAGATCATTCGATTGTGAAGCCCATCTTCATGGTTCATCCCGTTCCACCGCTTTATCCGGGCCAAGGTGGCGCCTAGCATACAGGCTCACTTCACAATCAGGAGCAGGCATGACGCGACTCGCAGGCAAGACGGCCATCGTGACGGGATCTTCGAAGGGCATCGGCGCGGGCATCGCGCTGCGGCTGGCGGCGGACGGCGCGAAGGTGGTCGTCAACTACACGCGCGACGCCGAACCGGCGCACGCGCTGGTGGAACGCATCGTGGCGGCGGGCGGCGAAGCCGTCGCCGTGCAGGCCGACGTGGCCGAGCACGGCGGCCCGCAGGCGCTGGTCGAGGCCACGCTCGCCGCGTTCGGGCGGCTCGACATCCTCGTCAACAACGCGGGCATCTACGCGATCGATTCGATCGACACCTTCAGCGCCGAATCGATCGACCGGCACTTCGGCGTGAACGTGCGCGGCCTGCTGCTGATGACGCAAGCCGCCGCGCGCGCGTTGCCCGACGGCGGCGTGATCGTGAACATCAGCTCGGGCGTGGCGAAAAGCCCGACCGGGATGGCGCACGTGTACTGCGCGACCAAGGGCGCGGTCGACACGCTGACGCGCTCGCTCGCGCTCGAACTCGCCCCGCGCGCGATCCGCGTGGTCGGCATCGCGCCCGGCTTCACCGACACCGAAGGCAACAGCCACATCCCGCGCGAACTGCTCGCGCCGCTCATCGAGAAGACGCCGCTCGGCCGCTCCGGCAAGCCGGCCGACATCGCGGCAGCGGTGTCGTTCGCCGTGTCGGACGACGCAGGCTGGGTGACGGGCTCGACGATCGATGTGGCGGGGGGGCTGGTGTTCTGACAAGGTCGGATGCGTGGCCGGGGGGGCTGTAGCGGGTTCGGTGCTGGCCTCGGGTGCCAGCCTCGGGTGCCGGGGTCGAGTACCGGCCTCGGCCCCGGCCTCAGAGGCCCGCTCCGTCCCGCCTCAACCGCGATCACCCGCCCACACCACCGGCCGACGACCAGCCCACGGCCGCGCGCGCTCCAGTTGCCCGGCGAGCCGCAGCAAGATGTCCTCACGCGCAAAACCCGCCGCGAACTGCAGGCCGATCGGCAGGCCCGATTGCGGATGCGTTTCGAGCGGCACCGACATCGCCGGCACGCCCGCGACATTGAACGGCGGCGTGAACGGCGCATGGCCGAACACGCGCGCGGTCCATTCGAGGCCCGTCATCGCGTCGGCGCCCGCGCCGTACACGCCGATGGCGGGCGGCATCTGCGGCAGCGTCGGCGTGAGCAGCACGTCCACCGCCTCGAACCAGCCGCCCACCGCGCGCGCCACCGTGTTGCGCCCCGCCAGCGCCGCCGCGAATTCCGACGCGCGCGCCGCCTGGCCATGACGAAAACAGGCCAGCGTGGCCGGCTCCAGCGTCGTGAGATCGATCGGGCGGCCGGTGGCCGCCGCCAGAGCGTCGATCCAGCCCACCAGCGTGGCCGTCCAGATCGTCGCGTTCAGTTCGACGAACGCCTCCCACGACATGCCGAGCGACGGCCGCATCTCGATCACCGTATGGCCGAGGTCTTCGAGCAGTTGAACGGTGGCGCGCGTGGCCGCCGCGATGGCGGGATCGGTGCGGCTCGCGTCCCATGGATCGATCATCACGCCGATCGTCAGCGCGCCCGGCTCGCGGCCCACTTCCGACAGGAAGCTGCGCGGCGGCGCGGCCGTCACGTACGGGTCGCCGCTCGCGTGCCCCTGGATCGCGTCGAGCAGCGCGGCGCTATCGCGCACGCTGCGGCTCACGCCCAGTTGCACGCCGAAGCCCGCGAACACCTCGTCGAGCGCGGGGCCGTTCGAGCTGCGCCCGCGCGTGGGCTTCAGGCCGAACAGGCCGGTGCTGGCGGCCGGCACGCGGATCGAGCCGGCCGCGTCCGTGGCATGCGCGAGCGGCACCGCGCCGGCCGCCACGGCGGCGGCCGATCCGCCGCTGGAGCCGCCCGCGCTCAGTGCCGTGTGCCACGGGTTGCGCGTCGCGCCCTGCTGCACCGATTCGGTCGCGGTGCTGAACGCCATCTCCGGCGTGGTGGTGCGGCCGATCGTCTGCAGCCCGGCCGCGCGAAACCGCGACATCAGCCAGGAGTCGTGCTCGGCCACCAGGCCCGCCGCGAGCCGGCTGCCCAGTTCGACACGCTTGCCGCGCATCGAAACCGCAAGATCCTTGATCAGAAACGGCACGCCGGACAGCGGGCCGGCGGCCGGCTGCGCGGTGTCCGCGTTGCGGGCGTCTGCGTTGCGGGCATCGGCATCGCGGGTGTCAGCATCGCGGGCGTCTGCGTTACGGGCGTCTGCGTTACGGGCGCCTGCGTTGCGGGTGCCTGCGTTGCGGGTGCCCATATCGCAGTTGCCAATACCACCAGCGTCGCCAACGCCACCCTCGACGGCCCAGTGCTCGATCACGGCGTTGATCTCGGGGTTGACGGCGTCGATCGCCCGACGGGCCAACTCGGCCAGTTCCGACGCGGTCACGTCGCCTGCTGCGACGCGTTGCGCCAGGCCGATGGCGTCGTGGCTCGCGTATTCGTTGAGGTTCATGGATGCCTTCCCGTTGGAAGCGATGGAGAAGGTCACACGATAGGGGTTGGCGAGGCGGCCGATTAGTCGGTCAAAGCGGCAAGGATTGCGCCATGGGTGGCACGATTGGCGTGCTAATCTGCCGCCATGACCGCCCACCCTCGCCCGCTTTTCCGCCGATGAGCCGCGACCTCAACGACACGCTGGTGTTCCTGCAAGTGGTTCGATCGGGCAGCTTCACCGCCGCCGCAGCCGCCTTGCAAACCCCGAAAACCACCGTCAGCCGGCGCGTGCGCGAACTGGAGGCGCACCTCGGCGCGCACCTGTTGCACCGGACCACGCGCAAGCTTCGCCTCACCGAAGCGGGCACCGCCTACTTCGAGCATTGCCGCGCGATCGCCGGGCAGCTCGACGCAGCCGAGCACGCCGTGCAGCGCATTCGCGGCACACCGGGCGGCTGGCTGCGCGTGACGCTGCCCTACTCGTTCGGCGCGACCTGGATCGCGCCGCTGATCGCCGGCTTCTGCACGCGCTACCCCGACGTGCGGCTCGACATCGTCGCCTCGCATATCCCGATCGACCTGTTCGGCGAGGACGTGGATGTCGCGCTGCGGCTCGGCGCGCTGCCCGATTCGAGCCTCGTGGCGCGCCGGCTCGGCACCTTCTCGACCGCCGTCTACGCCAGCCCCGCCTATGTCGAACGGCACGGCGCGCCGGCCACCCCGGACGATCTGCCGCAACACCCCGTGCTCGCCCTCCACCAGGCGCGCAGCGACAGCGGCTACCTCTGGCCGCTGCGCAAGGCCAGCCGCAAGCCGGCGCGCTACGCCGTGGAGCCGGTGATCGTGGCCAGCGATCCGGCGCTGGTGCTCGACGCGGCGCGCGCCGGCCTGGGCCTGCTGCTGGCGATGGACGCCGGCATGGCGCCCGAGGTCGAAGCCGGGCGGCTGGTTCGCGTGCTGCCCGACTGGATCGGGCCGCCACAGGATTTCAACGCGCTGTTCCCTCGCGAGCGCGCGCCGTCGCCGAAGCTGCAGGCATTCCTGCATTACCTGAAGACGCAGTTGCGCATCGGCGAAACCGGGCCGGCCGATTAACGATGAGTTTCGACGGAATCGGCGAATGAAAATCACCGATTATCAATTCATGCCGAATTCGATTATTCGGCATGGGCCCAATTTTCTTTCAAAAACATTTCAACACCGAAAACACGGTTATCCCGGTAAATCTGGCCGTATCATGACGCCCGCCATCCTGCGGCACATGACGTCATATCCCAATCAAATCAACCAGGACTCATTCCGAATGAAAAAGCTGCTCGTGTTGTCCGGCGCATGCCTGATCCTTTCGCAAAACAGTTTCGCCGAAACGTCCCCCGAATATGCGGCCTGCCGCGATCGCGCGGCCGGCAACGCGGTGCAACTCGACCTGTGCGTCGAGAAGGAATTGGCGATTCAGGACACGCGCCTGAACAAGGTCTACGGGAAACTGGCCCACAAATACGGCAGCGATCAGGCCAAGCGCAAGGCGCTGAAGGCCGACGAACTGGCCTGGCTGAAAAACCGTGACGAGGAATGCCAGAGCGGTAACGGCGGCGTGACGCTGCCCGATTGCGAATTGCGCAAAACGGACGCGCGTGCGGATGAACTCGAGTCGCGCCTGGCGAATTGATGGTGCATGGGGCCGCTGCGAATCGGGATGAGAATCGAGATGAAAATCGGCATGATCCGGACAACACCACATGCCGATCCCGAACCCGGCGCGCCCCATTTTTGAAGCGAATCACGTCAAACCGCTTCTAAGGTAGCCGCAGCCACCCGGCCGGCTCAATCGACTTGCGCCTTGACAGCCGTTTGCATCGCCGGCAGCCGGGCGCAGAACGTGGTTCCGCCTTCCAGGCTGGAGCGCACCTCCAGCGTTCCGCCATGCGCGATCGCGATCTGATGGCAAATGAACAGGCCCAAGCCCAGCCCGCCGCCAAGCCGGCTGTCGGGTGACCGCCAGTACGGCTCGAACAGCCTCGGCAGCAGATGCTCCGGAATCGGATTGCCCCCATTGGTGACCGAGATCGACAGGATGTCCTGAACGTGGCTCACGTCGACACGGATCGGCTGATCCTGCGCGCCATGCGTCAACGCGTTGCCGAGCAGGTTAGACAGAAGCTGCTGCATTCGGCGCAGATCGACCTGCACGGAGGGCGCGACGGATATGTCGGACACGATCACGCGAGTGGGATTGGCCACGGTCAGTTCGTCCACCACCGCAAACAGATGCGTGTCGAGCAGTTCCACCGTCTCGATCGACATGGCGATGCCCGCACCGAACTGCCCCCGCGCGAAATCCATCATGTCGCCGATCAGGCCCGTCATCCGGCTCACGGTGCGTCGCAGGCGCTGGCCGGCCGCGACCACCTCGGGCTCCGACGGGCGCCGGACCAGCCACTCCGCCGTGGCGTTGACGGTGGACAGCGGGTTGCGAAGGTCGTGGCACAGCACCGCGATGAACTGCTCGCGCAAGCCCGCCGTCTCCTTCTCCTTCCTCAACATCGCGTCGGCCGACCACAGGCGCAGTTCGTTATCGAGTTGCATGCCGATCAGTTGGGCAAACACCTCGAACATGCGCACGATGCGCGGCTCCGATACCTTCGCCGGCCGCGCATCGATCGCGCACAGGTTGCCGAAATAGCTGCCGTTCGGCAGCACGATCGGAATCGAAATATAGCTTTCCAGCCCGTATATCTGCCCGGTGTGATGGCCGCGATAGGTGGCGTCCTGGCTGAACTGGTCGATGACGATGGGCGCGTTGAGCGCGCGGGATTCGAAACACAGCGTGGTTTTCAGCTCGAGCTGGCCGCCCGGCTTCAAGCCGAAATCGACGTTGTCCAGCACCGCGCAAGCCGTCCAGGTGGCGTCGGTCACGCGCGCGACGGCCGCGAAGCCCATCCCTGTTTCGTCGCAGATCATTTTCAGGATGGAAGGCACCGCGCTGATGCGATTCACGGCGCCGATATCCCGCGCAATCGATTCGTGCGAATCCGGCGACACCCCTGGTTCGTTTTTCATGCAACACCCCGCTGCGCCGTGTGCTCGGCGGCCCACCCGGGCCGCATCGTCTGGCGCGGTCGAAACCCCACGCCCACACGGGAGATTCGCGATTATAGCCTCGGGCCTGCGGCATTTTGGCGAGGGATCGCGCGCCGGAGCGACAGGCCGATCCCTCGGCGAGGGGCCACACCAGCGCCTACCGCCCCGTTCGCCCGAAGCTCGCCCCCGCCGGCGCATCGGGCCGCGTGCCCGGATACGTCTTGCGCAGCTTCGCCACCTGCGCGGCCGTCACCGGCGCCCCGCTGTTGCCCCAACTCGTGCGCACGAACGTCGCGACCTCCGCCACTTCCTGATCCGACAGCCGCCAGCCGAACGGCGGCATCGTGAACGTCGACGGCGCGGTGTGCGTGCCGTTCAGCGCCGCGCCTTCCAGCACCACGTGAATCAGCGAGGCCGGATCGGCGCCCTGCACCACCGGGTTGCCGCCGAGCGCCGGGAACACGCGCGTGTAGCCGCGGCCGTCGCTGCGATGGCAGGCCATGCAGTTGTCGACGTAGACAGCCGCGCCGGCCTTGCTCGCGTCGCCGGCGCGCAGCGCCTTGGCGGCCGCGTCGTCGTACGCATACGGCGTCTCGCCGGTCGCGCGTGGCGGCAAGGTCTTCAGGTAACGCGCCATCGCGTTCAGGTCGGCATCGCTGAGGTACTGCATGCTGTGATCGACCACGTCGGTCATGCCGCCGAACGCCGCAGTGTGGGCGTTGCGGCCGCTCTTCAGGAACTGCACGATCTCCGGCTCGGACCACGTGCCGAGGCCGGTGCGTGGCTCGCCGCGCAGGCTGGTGGGCACCCAGCCGTCGATGGCCGCGCCGCCGGCCAGGAAGTCGAGGCCGTCGGCATCGGTCAGCGCGCGTTCCTGCATGGTCGGCGCGCGCGGCGTGTGGCACGCGCCGCAATGGCCGAGGCCCTGCACGAGGTAGGCTCCGCGCGCGAGCACGGCGTCGGGGTAGCGCGCGGCGTCGAACGGCTGCGGCGCGGGCGCGTACAGCTTGCGCCAGATGCCGAGCGGCCAGCGCATCGACAGCGGCCAGACGATATCCACGGGCCGGTTGGCCTGCTCGACCGGCGTCACGCCGTGCATGAAGTATGCGTACATCGCGCGCACGTCTTCGTCGGACAACCGCGCGTACGACGGATACGGCATCGCCGGATACAGCGTGTCGCCGTTCTTGCGCACGCCCGAACGCACGGCGCGATCGAAATCGGCCAGGCTCCAGCCGCCGATGCCGCTGGCGGGGTCCGGCGTGATGTTGGTCGAATAGATCGCGCCGATCGGCGTGGCGAACTTCAGGCCGCCCGCGAACGGCTTGCCGCCCGACGCGGTGTGGCAGGCGATGCAATCGCCGGCCCGCGCCAGATATTCGCCGCGCTTGAGCAGATCGGCGGCCGCGACGGAGGAGGCCGAGACCGAGGCCGAAATGGAAGCCGATGTCGATGCCGATGCCGATGCTGATGTCGAAGCCGATACCGCAGCCGTCGAAGCCGCAGCCCCGTCGGCCCACGCCTGAGCCGCCGGCCACGCCACAACCGCCACCACCCCGGCCATCGCCACCACCACTGCCGCCGCCCGCGCCAACCGCGTGCCCCTAGAAAAGATGCTCTGCTTCATACGCTCACCAACGGGCCGGGGTTCTTCAGATACTGCGTGCGGATCGCGCGCGCCGACCAGTAGGCCAGCGCGGCCACCAGCCCGGTGGGGTTGTAGCCGATCCCCTGCGGGAACGCCGATGCGCCCATCACGAACACGTTGTGCACGTCCCAGCTCTGCAAATAGCGGTTTAGCACGCTGGTCTTCGGGTCGGTGCCCATCACCGCGCCGCCGACGAGGTGAGTCGTCTGGTACTGACGCGCGTCGAAGTGCTTGCCGAACTCGCGCGTCGACACGCCGATCGCCTTCGGCCCCATCGCCTCGGCGATCTTCTTCATCTGGCCGGTCACGTACTGCGCCATCTTGATGTCGTTGTCCTTCCAGTCGAACGTCATGCGCAGCAGCGGCTGGCCGTACGAATCGCGGTAGGTCGGATCGAGATCGAGGAACACGTCGCGGTACGACATGTTCGAGCCGTGCGCGTCCATCGACACGGTATGCGCGTAGTTGTCCTTGACGGCCTTCTTCCACGCCGAGCCCCAGGCCGGCGTGCCGGCCGGCGTGGCGATGCCGCTGATCGGCTTGGTGCCGGCCTGGTTGACCCACAACGGCGACCCGCCGACGAAGCCGAGCGGCCCGTGGTCGAAGTTGTCGGCGTTGAAATCGTCGACGGCCACGCCGTTGCCGCCTGCGCCCACGAACGGGTTCGTCCAGGTGTCCTTGTCGAAGAACGCCTTGATGGTCGAGAGGTTCTGGTACGCGAAGTTGCGCCCCACCACGCCCTCGCCCGACACCGGGTCGTAGGGCTTGCCGATGCCCGACAGCAGCAGCAGATGCACGTTGTGATACTGGAACGCGGCCACGATCACGAGATCGGCCGGCTGGAACACCTCGCGGCCGGCCGGGTCGACATAGGTCACGCCGGTGGCGCGTTTCTTGTCGCCGTCGAGTTCGACGCGCAGCACATGGCACTTCGAACGCAGCTCGAACTTCGGCTCCTGCTTGAGCGCGGGCAGGATGTTCAGGTTCGGCGACGCCTTCGAATACATGTAGCAGGCATAGCCGCTGCAATAGCCGCAGAAATTGCACGGCCCCATCTGCACGCCGTACGGGTTCGTATACGGCCCCGACGTGTTGGCCGACGGCAGCCGGTACGGATGCAACCCGATCGATCTGGCGGCGTCGGAGAAACGCTGCGCCGAATAGGTATTCAGTTGCGCGGGCAACGGAAAGGGGTTGCTGCGGCTGGCCTCGAACACGTTGCCGTCGCCCACCACCTTGCCGTCCACGCGATAGGCCTGCCCCGAGGTGCCGAACACCTTCTCGGCGAAATCGAAATACGGTTCGAGTTCCTCGTAGCTGACGCCGTAATCCTGGATCGTCATGCCTTCGGGGATGAACCGCTTGCCGTAGCGTTCCTCGTAATGGCTGCGCAGGCGCAGCTCCTCGGGCGTGATCCGGAAATGCACGCCCGACCAGTGCAGCCCCGCGCCGCCCACGCCCTCGCCGGGCAGGAACGCCGCGAGCTGGCGATACGGCAGCGCGGTGTCGCCGGGCGCGTGGCGGATCGACACGGTCGTCTTCGACAGGTCGAGGAACAGCTTCTTGCGCACGCTGTAGGTCAGCTCGTCGAGCGTGTTCGGGTAAGCGCCGTCAGGGTACGTGTCGCGATATTCGCCGCGCTCCAGCGCCACCACCGACAGCCCCGCCTCGGTCAATTCCTTCGCGAGGATCGCGCCGGTCCAGCCGAAGCCCACCACCACGGCATCGACATGCGGTTTCTTCTCGGCCATCAGCCACGCTCCCCATTGATCGACAGCGGCGCGTACGGATAGGCCTTGCCGTCCTGATTGACGAAATCCATGAAATCCGCGCGCGCGCCGGGGAAGCCGATCATCTTCCACGCGGCCATCTCGCGGTTGCCGCCGTGCACCGGGTCGCAGAAATAGCCTTCGCGCGTGTTCTGCAGCAATTGCCCGAAGAACGTCTTGGCCGGCACGTCGCCCAGCTCCACCTTGCCGGCCTCGAGCGCGCCGAGCACGCCGTCGCGGGTGGCCGCATCGAGGTCCGCGAACGGCTTGCCGTAGGCGGTACGGCAATAGCGGTTCACCGCCGCGATGCCGAGCCGGTAGATGTCGCGCGGCACCAGCTTGAGCTGGTAGCCCAGTTCGGGCGCGCCCTCCTGGAACGGCCCCTGCATGTACCAGGTCGCGCCGTGCGCATACGGCGTATCCATCTGACGATCGATGAATTCGGGCGCACCGGCTTCGAGCGCGCCGGGGCCTTCGGCATCGGCGGGAATCAGCCGGTCGCAGGCGGCGTTCACGAACGCCCATTCGGCGGTGTCGAAGAAGCGCGGCTTGTAGGGGCCGCTGGCGGCGGCCTGGGACGACGTCTGAGCAGAAGCCGCAGCGCTTGGCTGGCCGAGATCGCAGCCGGCCAGCGAAGCGGCCGGGACGAGCGCAATCGTCGTCTGCAGGAAACGGCGTCGCGAGCCCGGCTTGTCGGGAGGGGTGGTCATGATGGGGTCCGTTCGTGATGGGAGCGACGGGTGCGGGACGACAGGCGTCGAACGCCACGGCCCCGCCATCTCGAAAAATACGCGATACCGCGGCCGGATTTTTCGTTTCGACGCAATTTGGCGCTCGCAGTATAAATGGAACCGGTTCCATTGTGCGATATTCAGTCGCAACGGCTTATTGCATGATTGGCATCAATCGCGCGACGGGGTGCTGGGCGGCGTCAGACGGGACGGGAGAAGCGCTTGCGGTAGACGCTCGGCGACACGCCGACGAAGCGTTGGAAGCGCGCGCGGAACGTCACGGGGGAATCGAAACCGGTCGCGGCAGCGATCTGCTCGATCGACGCCGGCCCCGTTTCGAGCCATTCCTGCGCGCGGCGGATGCGCTGCCGCAGCAGCCACTGGATCGGCGTGGTGCCGGTCTGGTCGCGGAACCGGCGCGCGAACGTGCGCGGCGTCATGCAGGCCTGGGCGGCCAGCGTGGCGACGTCGAGCGGTTGATCGAGGTGGGCCACCATCCAGTCCACCACGCCCGCCAGGCTGTCGCGCGGCGCCGGCGCCTGCTGGTGAATGAACTGCGCCTGGCCGCCGTCGCGATGCAGCGGCGCCACCGCCAGCCGCGCGGCGTGCGCGGCGATGGCCTGGCCGTGATGCCGGCGCACCAGGTGCAGGCACATGTCGAGGCCGGCCGATGCGCCGGCCGAGGTCACGATCGAGCCGTCGTCGACGAACAGCACGCCGGGATCCACCGACACGGCGGGATAGCGGCGCGCCAGTTCCTCGGCGGCGGCCCAGTGCGTGGTGGCGCGCCGCCCGTCGAGCAGGCCCGCTGCGGCCAGCACGAACGCGCCCGTGCAGATCGAGGTCACCAGCGCGCCGCGCTCGCTCGCGGCCCGCAAGGCGCGCGTGACGGCGGCCGACTGCGGGCGCCGCGCGTTCTCGATGCCGGGCACCACCACCATGTCCGCGTCGGCCAACGCCGCCAGCCCGAACCGCACGCGAATCTCGAAGGCGCCCGCGCTGACGCGCGCCGCCTCGCCGGCCACCCGCACGCCATAGGCGGGCGCGCCGCCGGCGTCGAGCACGCGACCGAATACATCGCAGGGGATGCCGAGATCGGACGGGACGACGCCTTGCAGCGCCAGGATGACGACGGTTCGCATGACGGGCGGGGGCAATCGAGGAAAGGGAAAACGAACTTTATCAGCCGATGGCAGTAAACGATCTGATTTCGTCAATCCTGCCACTCTCGCCAATGCGCGCATGGACGTTATAAATGCACTCCCCCCTCAACGTCCGACCGCGAGACCGACATGCCCCCTCCCTCCCCCCTCGACGCGCTGCGCCGCCTGCGCATCTCCTGCATTGCCGAGGCGATCACGCTGCTCCTGCTGCTCTGCGTGGCCGTGCCGCTCAAGCATCTGGCCGGCGCGAATTGGGCCGTGCATCTGATGGGGCCGGTGCATGGCCTCACGTTCCTCGCGCATGGGTGGCTCGCGCTGCGCACGGCGTCCGAAGCGAACTGGCGCGGTACCGACACGGCCATGCTGCTGGGGCTGGCGCTCGTGCCGTTCGGCGGCTTCGTCAATGCGGCGCGCCTGTCGCGCCGAATCGCCACGCAGCGAGCCGAGGCGGCCCGATGATGACGCTTGCGATGCTGTATCCGTGGCTCAAGGCGCTGCACGTCGCGGCGGCGCTGGTGTTCGTGGGAGGCGTGAGCGCAGGCGCGCTGTGCCTGTCGGCCGCGCCGCACGCGGCGGGCGCGCAGACGCTCGCCGCCGTGCTCGAGCGCTGGGACCGCTACGTCACCACGCCCGCGATGTTGCTGGTGTGGGGCCTCGGCCTGGGGCTGGCGACGATGGGGCACTGGTTCGACGGCGGGCGCTGGCTGATCGTCAAGCTCGTGTTGGTGGTGGTGCTGTCGGGCTTGCACGGTGTGCAGTCGGGGCGCTTGAGCGCGCTGCGACGCGGTGCGGCGGTCCGGCCGTGGCGGGCTGCGCCGGCGGTGGTAGTGCTGGTGGCAGGCATTGCGATGCTGGCGGTCGTCAAGCCGTTTTGAGGAGACCGTCGCGCCTTCAGGCGCTCAAGACGCCAGCAGGCATTGCGATAGGCAGTCGCCAAGCCGTTCTGAGGAAATCGCCGCGCCGTCAGACGCTCAAGACGCCGGCAGGATTGCGATATCGGCAATCGCCAAGCCGTTCTGAGGGAACCGCCGCGCCGTCGGACGCTCAAGACGCCAGCAGGATTGCGATACCGGCGGTCGCCAAGCCGTCTTGAAGGGACCATCGCGCCGCCAGACACTCACGACGCCAACAAGAAACACGCGTCGTAAGCCGCCGACATATACCGCTTGACCGTCCGCTCGCTGATGCCCTGCCGCTCGGCGATCTCCGCGTACGTCAGCCCTTCGAGCTGCGACAACAGGAACGCGCCGCGCACCTTGGCCGGCAGCCGGTCGAGCATCGCGTCGATTTCGTGCAGCGTTTCGAGGATCAGGCAGCGCGCCTCGACCGACGGCGTCATCGCCTCGGGCATCAGCGCCAGCGCGTCGAACCAGGCGCGTTCGAGCGAGCGGCGGCGGTAGTGATTGAGCGCCAGCCGGCCGGCCACCGTCGTGAGGTAGGCGCGCGGCTCGCGCAGTTCGCGGGGGTCGAAATCGGCGCCGGCCCAGGCGGTCAGCACCCGCGCGAACGTGTCCTGGGCCAGGTCGGCCGCGTCCGACGCGTTGCCGAGCTTGCGGCGCAGCCAGCCCTGCAGCCACGCATGATGGTCGTGATACAACGCGCTCACTTCACGTTGCACGTCGGATCGAACAGCGGACATCGAAACAACCCCTTTTTGCGACAAACACTTCGATTCGATTTCGAAGTGAAGATAAGAATGATTCGCATTTTATAGAATCATCGGCGTTGCGCAATCGATCGATGCAGGGCGACATGGCCGTGATCAACCCGGTTCATGCGTTTGCTCGACTGGTCATACCAGTATGAACAAATGAAACCTCCCCGTTCGAACGCATCCGCTCGACGCGTCACGCTGCGTTTCGGGCCGTCATTTGCCACCGAAGGCCCATGCCACGCCCGCTTTCGGCGCTTTCCGGCCGCCTCGCACCCGAATGACGCACGCGCTCCGCTCGAAAACGGTGCATCACCCTCCCCCATCGCCGTCGAAGCTGGTTAGACCAGCCTGCCGTCGCATGGCCCGGCTCTTGCTAAATGAAAGCGGGGGCCGGCCGACGGCCCGACCGACTGACGACAACACCTACAGAGAACTCGCGATGGACTTTCGATCGAACCGTACCGCCTCCCGCCGCGCCTGGCTCGCCGCGCTGCTCGCCGCTCCCGCCCTGCTGGTGCTCGGCGCGCCCGCCGCCCAGGCCGATGCGCTCGACACGATCGCCAAGAGCGGCGAGTTGCGCGTGGCGGTGCCGGAAGACTATCCGCCGTTCGGTTCCGTCGGCACCGACATGCAGCCGCAAGGCTATGACATCGACACGGCCGCCCTGCTGGCCAAATCGCTCGGCGTGAAGCTCAAGCTGGTGCCGGTCAACAGCGCGAACCGCATTCCGTACCTGACGACCAACAAGGTCGATCTGGTGATCTCGTCGCTCGGCAAGACGCCCGACCGCGAGAAGGTGATCGATTTCTCCGCCGCCTACGGCCCGTACTTCCAGGGCGTGTTCGGTCCGGCCGACATCAAGGTCGCCGGCCCGGCCGACCTGACCGGCAAGACCGTCGGCGCGACGCGCGGCGCGCTGGAGGAAATTGCCCTGACGCAGATGGCGCCGAACGCCACCATCAAGCGCTTCGAGGACAACAACGCCACCATCCAGGCGTTCCTGTCCGGCCAGGTGCAACTGATCGCGGCGGGCAACATCGTGGCCGCGGCGATCCTCGCCAAGAACCCGCCGCGCCGCCCCGAAACCAAGTTCGTGATCAAGAACTCGCCGTGCTTCGTGGGCCTGAACAAGAACGAACCGCGCCTGCTCGCCAAGGTCGACGCCGCGCTCGCCCAGGCCAAGAAGGACGGCGCGCTCGACGCGATCTCGAAGAAGTGGCTGGGCCAGCCGCTGCCGGCCGGCCTGTAACGTGTAACGGCGCACACCGCGCGCCTGCCCGCTTCCGGCTTTGCGCCCCCGCCGCCGCGCCGCTTCCGGCCGTGGCGGCGGACGCCTGGCCGACCGACTCCTTCCACCGATCCGCATTCGAGATGACCTACCAGCTTCAGTTCGGCGAGCTTGCCGAGTACGCGGGCATGTTCGCGAGCGGCGCCGCCACCACGCTCGCGCTGACCGCCGTGTCGACCGTGCTCGGCCTGAGCCTCGGCGTGCTCGGCGCGGCCGCCCACGACACCCGCGCGCCGGGCCTCGCCTGGCTGCGCGGCGCGACCGGCGCTTACGTCGAGGCAATCCGCAACACGCCGTTCCTGGTGCAACTGTTCTTCGTGTTCTTCGGCCTGCCCGCGCTCGGCATCCATATCGGCGAGGTCACGGCCGCCGTGCTGGCGATGACGCTGAACCTCGGCGCCTATTCGGTGGAGATCGTGCGCGCCGGCATGGCCGCCGTGCCGCGCGGCCATCACGAGGCGGCCGCCGCGCTGGCGATGTCGCGCGCCCAGGCGTTCCGCCACGTGGTGCTGCCGCAGGCGTTCGCCAAGGTGTTCCCGGCGCTGACGAGCCAGATCGTCATCACCATGCTCGGCTCGGCGGTGGTCTCGCAGATCTCGGTGACCGACCTGACCTACGCGGCCAGCTATATCCAGTCGCGCAACTTCCGCGCGTTCGAAACCTACTTCGTGATCACGCTCGGCTATCTGGCGATGGCGCTGGTGCTGCGCTTCGCGCTGAACACCGCCGGCCGCCGCCTGTTCGCGCGCCGCGCCATCGGAGGCGCGCGATGATCGAATTCACGTTTGGCCAGATCCTCGCCAACCTGCTGCTGGCCGCGCGCTGGACGGTGGTGCTGTCGCTGGTGTCGTTCGCGCTGGGCGGCGCGGTGGCGCTGGTGCTGCTCGCGATGCGCGTGTCGAACAACGCGCTGCTGCGCGGCATCGTCAAGGTCTATATCGAGGTGTTCCAGGGCACGCCGCTGCTGATGCAGTTGTTCGTGGTGTTCTTCGGCCTGCCGCTGCTCGGCCTCGACGTGCCGCCGTGGGTGGCCGCCACGCTCGGCCTGACGTTCTTCACCAGCGCGTACCTGGCCGAAATCTGGCGCGGTTGCGTGGAAGCGGTGCCGCGCGGGCAATGGGAAGCGTCGTCGAGCCTGGCGATGAGCTATCTCGAACAGTTGCGCCACGTGATCCTGCCGCAAGCGGCGCGCATCGCCATCGGGCCGACCGTCGGCTTCGGCGTGCAGGCGATCAAGGACACCGCGCTGGTGTCCATCATCGGCTTCACCGAATTGACCAAGGCCGGCCAGGTGATCTCGAACGCGACGTTCCAGCCGTTTCTCGTCTATGGCCTGGTCGCCCTCATCTACTTCGCGCTCTGCTATCCGCTGACCCGCTGGGCGCGCTCGCTGCAAAGGAAATGGCATGCCGCTCGTTGAAACCCGCGCCCTCGAAAAGAACTTCGGCCAGAACCACGTGCTGAAAGGCATCGACTTCAGCGTCGAGCCCGGCCAGGTGGTGACCATCATCGGCCGCAGCGGCTCGGGCAAGAGCACGTTCCTGCGCACGCTGAACGGGCTGGAGAGCATCGACGCCGGCTCGATCACGATCGACGGCACCACCGTGGACGCGCGTCGCGGCGACCTGCGCGCGCTGCGCCTGAAGGTGGGCATGGTGTTCCAGCAATACAACCTGTTCCCGCACCTGAGCGCCGGGCAGAACGTGATGCTGGCGCAGACGGTGGTCAAGCAGACCAACAAGCATCAGGCGCGGGCGATCGCCGAGCTGATGCTCGAACGCGTGGGGCTCGGCGAAAAGTTCGATGCGTTTCCCGAACAACTGTCGGGCGGGCAGCAGCAGCGCGTGGCAATCGCGCGGGCGCTGGCGATGAAGCCGGCCGTGCTGCTGTGCGACGAGATCACCTCGGCGCTCGATCCGGAACTCGTGGCGGAAGTGCTCGGCGTGGTCGAGCAACTCGCCAAGGAAGACATGACGCTGATCATGGTCACGCACGAGATGCGCTTCGCGCGCGCGGTCAGCGATCAGGTGGTGTTCATGCACCAGGGCCGCGTGTGGGAAAGCGGGCCGCCGGAGCAGATCTTCGAGGCGCCGCAGACGATCGAACTGCAACGGTTCATCCAGCAGTAAGGCGCGCCCTGCGCCTGTTGTAAGCGGCATGCGGCTGCGCCTTGCGGCGCAGCATCGCCGCGCGCTCACTGCCGTGCGTGCCGCCGCGCCGAACATCGGCACGCGGCTTGTGCAACGCGTCAGCGCCGATCGTTACGGCCCCTCGCGCTCGTGATCGCCGGTAACACGCTTCGCGGGAACGGCCGCGTTCCCGAGCGAGTCCATGTCAACGTAACGAACGCAGCGCGCGTGCCGCCCCGCTGTCGCACCGACAGCGCAGGCAAGGCCACGTCGACGCACCCCGCCGCGTTCGGCTCGCCGCCGTATCGATGCCGGCTCGCTGCTCCATGTTTCACGCCGCCCGTCATCATGGCTTCACGTCGCTACGGTATGTCCGATGTCCCGCGCCGCCGCGCGGTTGCCCTGCCTTCGGAGTCCACCATGTTGAGCCCCCATGAACTCGCCACCCTGATGCTGATTCACGGCGCACCGGATGGTATCGATCCGGGCCGCGTCGAGATCGATGCCCTGCTCGCCCATCGCCTGGTTTCGGTCGAGCCCCACGCGGACGGCGTCGCGCGCCCGGCCCTGACGGCCACCGGCCGCTCGGTGCTGGCCGCCGCCGGGCGGCTTGCGTCGAGCGCACCGGATGGGCGCGACTACGTGTGAGAGGGTTGGATGGCGCAGCGGGCCGTTTCGGCGAATTCGGCCGACATGCGCCGGGTTCGCGCGCTGGCGGTTTCGCTGCGTTGGCGCGCGTGCGGTTGAAACGATCGTCGCGCCGTTGATGCGCTGGCCGTTCGACGGCCACTGCGCTGCGGTGCCCGCGTGCTCGCCCCGGCTGGCCTGAACGCCGCCCCCGCCGCCCTTCTCCCCGTCCCGACCCCGCATTTCCGGGCGCGACAAATCGCCCCACTTCTCGCGACGAACGCCCACCGCGCCGTCACGGTTGCCTCACAAACGACGCAAAACCGTGCGCACTGGTTTACCATCGCGCGATGCCGTCGTCCTCTCCCTTCCGCCGCCGTCTGACCGCCTGGCTCGGCCTGCTTGCCGTCTGGCTGCTGGTCCTGATGCCGCTCGCCAGCCAGCTGGAGGAGGCCGCTGCCGCGCAGCGGCCGGACGCGCCGATCTGCGCCGCGGCGCAGCATCCGGGCCGGCCGGGGCAACCGCACGACGCGCTGTCCGCCTGCGGCTACTGCACGCTCGCGGCTTCGCATGTGTACGCGCCGCCCGGCGCCGCAACGGCCGCCGCGCTGTTCCAGCGCCGCGTCGAGCGCGCGCCGCGCCTCGCGCAGGCGCTGCCGCCGCGCCGCTTCCTCTCGCTCGCCGCTCCGGCCCGCGCCCCACCCGCCTTCGCCTGATTCCGTCGTTCCGTTCGATCGCGCCGCCCGTGTGCCGGGTTGCCGGGCTGCACGCCCGCGCAGGCAGTTAGGCGCCCGCGCCCTCGTTCGGCTTTCTGATTTTCATGGCGAGATTTCCATGTTCAAGCGTTTGACCGTTTCCCCTTTCAGCGCCGGACGGCGCACGGCCGCCCTCGCGATCGCCGGCGCGCTCGTCGGCGCCACGCTGCTGGCCGGTTGCAAGCAGAACGAACCGTCGTTCAACAACCTCGACATCACCGGCAACACCCAGTTCGGCAAGGATTTCGCGCTGCCCGACACCGACGGCAAGATCCGCACGCTGGCCGACTATCGCGGCAAGGTCGTGGTGCTGCTGTTCGGCTATACGCATTGCCCCGACGTGTGCCCGACCACGCTGGCCGAACTCGCGCAGGCCTTGCAGCAGCTCGGCCCCGATGTCGCGAAACAGGTGCAGGTGCTGTTCGTCAGCGTCGATCCGAAACGCGACACGCCCACCGTGCTGTCGCAATACGTGAGCGCCTTCGATCCGTCGTTCCGCGCGCTGCGCCCGGCCGACGACGCGCAACTGAAGCAGGTCACCAACGATTTCCGCATCAGCTACGAACAGGTGGCCGGCAGCAAGCCCGACAACTATTCGATGAACCACACGGCCGCGAGCGTGATCTTCGATCCGAACGGCAAGCTGCGCCTGTTCGCGCGCGACGGCCAGGGCGTGCCGCCGTGGGTCCACGACCTGCCGCTGCTGATCAAGAGCGGCGGCAACTGATGCGCACGCGCCGTTCCGGCCGCCCGTCCACCCCATCGACCGAATTCATCAAGGAATCCCGCATGAAAACCGCACTCCGCCTGCTCGCCGCCGCCCCCCTGTTCGCCTGCGCCGCCGCCTTCGCCGCCCCGGCCGACGTCACCGTCTCGCACTGCTGGGTGCGCGCGATGCCGGCCGGCATCCCGTCCGGCGGCTTCTTCGAGCTGGCCAACGCCGGGGCGAAGCCCGTCGACCTGACCGACGTCGGCGCCGACGCGTTCGGCATGGCGATGATGCATCAGACCCAAAGCAACGGCAGCATGTCGAAGATGGTCATGGTCGACAAGGCCACCGTGCCGGCCAAGGGCACGCTGGCGTTTGCGCCGGGCGGCTATCACGTCATGCTCGAGGAGCCGAAGCAGCCGCTGAAGATCGGCTCGACGATCCCGCTGACGCTGACGTTCGGCGACGGCGAGAAGCTCACCGCGCAGTGCAAGGTCGAAGGCCCGAAGGGCATGTCGAAGTAAGCCGCCCGTCCATCCCAGGAGTTCAGACATGAAGATTCTCCAGCCCTTGTTGCACGGCGCCGCCGCCGTGCTGTTCGCCGCCGTCGCCCCGCTCGCGTTCGCGCACGCCCATCCGAAGCAGCGCGTGCCCGACGCCGGCGCGACGGTGCCCGTCGCCACGGCCAACGTCGCGATCGATTTCGACGAAGGGCTCGAACCGGCGTTCAGCTCGCTGAAGGTGACCGATGCGGCCGGCCAGGCCGCCACGCGCGATGCGTCGAGCGTGAGCGGCAGCGACAAGAAGCACATGAGCGTCGATCTCGCCGCGCTGAAGCCGGGCGTCTATACGGTGAACTGGGTGGCCGTGGCCACCGACGGCCATCGCACGCAAGGCACGTATACGTTCACGGCGCAGTAAGCCGCGCGATCCGGCGGACAGCCGGATCGCCCATGCGACAAGGCCCGCGCGGCATGCCTGCCGCGCGGGCCTTGTTCATTTCACGCCCTACCGTACCTGCCGCGCTAATCCCCCGACGCCATGCCGGCATCGAGATCGACATACGCGCCCGGCTGCAGCAAGCGCCCCTTCCACTCGCGCGAGCCGGCCAGGAAGCACGCGGCCAGTTTCGGGCCGGCCGGCGTCAGATGCAGCGTGCTGTCGCCGCCGCACGGCCAGCCGTCGATCGTCTGGCCCGGGCTGAGGTCCACCCGCACCGTATCGCCCGAGTTCTGCGGAATGAAGATGAACGCGTCGACGAGCACGTTGCCCACCGGCACCGGATGCGGGCTGCGAATCGCCTGCAAGGTGCGCTGCGCGCCCAGGCCGAACAGGCCGCCGGTTTGCTCGTAATCGGCGGTGCTGCCGGGCGGGAACGTCACGCCCGATACTTCCAGCGGTTGTTTCGTCACTTCGGTTCTGAGGCGCGTGCCCTCGCCGAGCGCGTAGCTGGAGAGCAGCGACACCGCCAGGTAGATCGCCGGCAAGCAGAAAAACAGCGCGGACCATGCGAGCCGTTTGACCACCGACAGCCGGCGGCACAACCACAGGCCCACGAACAAGGTCAGCCCGCCCCAGATCGCGACGAACACCGTGAACGCCGCCATGGCGACGGCGCCCAGGCTGCCGACATCGGCGCGGCTTGCCGAGGGGAACAAGGCCAGCGACGGCAACACCAACGCGCCGAGGCGCAGGCGGGTAATGGAAAGCAGGTTCAGGCGAACGGGGTGGCGGTCGAATTCGGGCATGGCCGTTTGTAACACACATCTCGACCACGAACCCCGGCCGACCTAAGCCCCCTGCGCCGCCATCCGGAACGCCGCCGTCAACTCGCGCAGCGTATGCGCCTGATCGGCCAGCGCCGTGGCCGCCGCCGCGCTTTCCTCGACAAGCGCCGCGTTCTGCTGCGTGACCTGATCCATCTGCGTGATCGCCAGCCCGACCTGCTGGATGCCGTCGCTCTGCTCGCCCGAGGCCTGCGCGATCTCGGTGACGATGCGGGTGACGCGGTCGATGGCGGTGTCGATCTGCGCCATCGTCGCGCCGGTGTCCTGGATCAAGCCGGCGCCGGCCTCGACGCGCGAAGTCGCCTCGGCGATCAGCGCGCCGATCTCGCGCGCCGCCGTGGCCGAGCGCTGCGCGAGGCTGCGCACCTCGCCGGCCACCACCGCGAAGCCGCGCCCTTCCTCGCCGGCCCGCGCGGCTTCCACCGCCGCGTTAAGCGCCAGGATGTTGGTCTGGAACGCGATGCCCTCGATCGTGCCGATGATGCCGGTCATGCGCGCCGAGCCGGTGTGGATCGCGCGCATCGTCTCGATCATGGTGCCGACCGCCTCGCGCCCGCGCCCGGCCAATTCGGCCGCGCTGCGCGCCAGTTCGCTGGCCTGGCCGGCGTTGTCGGCGTTCTGGTTGACGGTCGCCGTCAGTTGCTCCATCGCGGAGGCCGTCTCGCTGAGCGACGCGGCCTGCTCCTCGGTGCGTTGCGACAAATCCTGATTGCCGGCCGCGATCTGCTGGGTCGCGCCGGCAATCGCCTGCGACCCCGAACGCACGGCCGCCACCGTGGCGGCGAGACTGGCCTGCATGCCGGCCAGCGAGCGCAGCAGCGTGGCCATCTCGTCGTTCGAGCGGATCTCGACGCGGGTGGTCAGGTCGCCCGCCGCGATCGCCTCGAACTGCTGCATCGCCGAGGCCAGCGGCGTCATGATCGCGCGCCGCAACGCGCGCCAGCCAAACCACGACACCACCAGCGCCAGCACCAAACTGGCGATGCAGATCGCCATCAGCACGTGAAAGCGCGCATCCGAATGCCGCCCGGCCGCGCTCGACTGTCGGTCGAGATAATCCTCGAGCGCGCCCTGGCTCGCGTTCATGGCGGTGTAGAGGCCGATCAGTTGCTGCGCGCGTTGCGCGTCCATCCAGCCGGTGTTGCCGCTGCGGATCGCCGCGATCAACTGATCGATCGCATCGCGACGCACGGCGGCGCGCTTGGCGTCGAGGTCGTCGGTCAACGCGCCCAGCTCGGACGATTTGGGCAGCGCGCGAAAACGCTTCCACCAGTTGTCCGAATCGATCAGCAGCGCGGCGGCGCGATCCAGTTGCGGCACGAGTTGCGGCGATTGCGGGTTCGCGATCGCCCAATCCAGCCCGAAGCGCGCGCGCGACATGGCCGTGTTCGATTTGCCGAGTGCCACGGCCGAGGCGTAATAGACGTCATACGCTTCGTGCTGCGAACGATTGCTGGCGTTCATGCCGGCGATGCCGATGCCGCCCGTGACGATCAGCAGCAGCGCGAGAAACAGCACGATCGCGGCGATCCGGGCATTGAGGGTGAGGTGTTTCATCGTCGGGGGTGAAGGGGGAGGAATGGCGTGCCCGGCGCACGCGCAAACAAACGCCCGCCGCCGCGCACGATCGGCGGCAACGGCGGGCGCGCGCTACGTCAGCTTTTTCGGTCGGTCATGAACTGGCCTTCCGGCGCCTTCGCCTCGACCTGACGGCGCGTATGGCCGTCAAGGCCGCCGTCGACGGCCCATTCGGCGAACACGGTCGGGCCGGGTTCGAAATCGCGCGGCTGCCAATCGGGCGTGAGTTGATCCTCGTCGGCGTAGTACTCGATCAGCCCGCCAGCCGGGTTCTTGAAGTACCAGAAGTACGCCGACGACACCGGGTGCCGCCCCGGCCCGAGCTGCGTTTGCCAGCCGCAGCGGCTGATGTGCAGCCCGCCGCCGAACACCTCGTGGATGTCGCGCACGGTGAACGCCACATGATTGAGGCCCTTCTTGCCGTTCGGCAACGCCAGCAGAAAGATGTCGTGATGGCCGCCGTGCGGCGCGCAACGCATGAACGCGCCGCGCTCCGGGTAGCGATCCGACATCTCGAAGCCGAGCCGTTCCTCGTAGAAGCGCTGCTGCTCGGCCAGGCAGTTCGTGAAGAACACCACGTGGCCCACCTCGACCGGCTCGGCGTGGTCGTACACCGGGCTCGGCGTATCGACACGCAGCGGCGTCTCGCCCCACACGTTCGACGGCGAACCCTTCACGTCGATGGCGCGCTTGCGCGTGACTTCCACGCGAATCGCCATGCCGGCCGGATCGGTGCAGCCCACGGCCGCGTCAGTCGCGTAGTAGCCGGGCGCACCGGCCAGGCGCTCGCGGTACAGCGCGAGATCGGCCGCGTTCGCCACGCCCCAGGTCACTTCGCGCAGCGTCGGGCCTGCCTCGAAGGCCGGCGGCAGCGACGGGTCGTCGGCCTTCACGGCCAGCACCGTGCAGCCGTTCAGCGTTTCGAAGCGCCCGCGGCCGGCGTCGTGCGCGACCTCGCGCATGCCCCAGTCGGAAAAGAAACGGCGGCAGGTATCGAGATCGTCGACGCCGTAGGTGATCTGTTCGATGCCCAGAATCGTCATGTTGCCTTGCCCCTTTAGTTCGCCCACGCCAGCGGCGCGTCGTTCAAGCCCCAATAGAGGCTCTTCTGCTGCATGTACTCGCGAATCCCGAGCCGGCCCTTTTCACGGCCCATGCCGCTGTCCTTCCAGCCCGAGAACGGCGTGGAGATCGAGAACAGCTTGTAGGTGTTGATCCACACGGTGCCGGCTTCCAGCGCGCGCGCCACGCGCCAGGCGCGCTTGTAGTCGCGCGTCCAGATGCCGGCGGCCAGGCCGAACACGCTGTCGTTGGCCTCGGCCAGCAGCGCGGCCTCGTCGTCGAACGGCATCGCCACCAGCACCGGCCCGAAGATCTCCTCCTGGCAGATGCGCGCGCTATTGCCCAGGCCTTCGAGAATTGTCGGCTGATAAAAATAACCGTGCTCGCGCCCCTCGCCCACCGGCCGCTCGCCGCCGCACAGCAGGCGCCCGCCCTCTTCCAGCCCGATCGCCACGTAGCGCTCGACCGATTCGCGATGCTTGGCGGTGATCAGCGGCCCCATCTGCGTGCCCGGCAGCGACGGATCGCCGACCCGCAGCTCGCGCGCCTTCGCCACCAGCCGCCGCATGAATTCCGCGTAGATCGGGCGCTCGACGAACAGCCGCGAACCGGCGATGCACGCCTCGCCCGACGAACTGAAGATGCCGTACAGCACGCCGTTGACGGCGTGGTCGAGATCGGCGTCGGCGAACACCATGGTGGGCGACTTGCCGCCCAGCTCCAGCGACACCGGCATCAGCTTCTCGGCGGCGATGCGAGCGATGCCGCGCCCAACCTCCGTGCCGCCGGTAAACGACACCTTCTTGACGAGCGGATGGCGCACCAGCACATCGCCGATCACCGAGCCCTTGCCGGGCAGCACGCTCAGCACGCCCGGCGGCACGCCGGCTTCCTCGCAGATGCGGGCCAGCGCGAGCGAGGCCAGCGGCGTGACTTCGGCCGGCTTGAGCACCACCGCGTTGCCGCCCGCCAGCGCCGGCGCGAGCTTCTGCGCGTCGGAGGCGATCGGCGAATTCCACGGCGTGATGGCCGCGATCACGCCGATCGGCTCATGCACGCTCATCGTCAGGTAATCGCCGCGCGAGGGCGTCAGTTCCTCGTCGAGCGTTTCGAGGCAGGCCCCGTAATAGCGGAACGTGTTGGCGGCGCTCGCCACCAGCGCGCGCGTCTCGCCGATCGGCTTGCCGTTGTCGCGGCGCTGCAACTGCGCGAGCGCTTCGTGGCGCGCCGTGATCAGGTCGGCGATGCGATACAGCACCAGCGCGCGCTGATGCGGCTTGAGGCCGGCCCAATCCGCGCGGCGCCAAGCCAGGTCGGCCGCTTCCACGGCGTCGCGCGCATCGTCGGCGTCGGCCGTGGTGATTTCCGCGTTGACCGAGCCGTCGGCCGGATACAGGCTCGCGAACACGGCGCCGCGGCCGCGCTTCCACACGCCGCCGACGAAGATCTCGTCGGTCGGCACGAGCGTGGCGATGATGTCCTTGTCTGACATGTCGGGCTTCCTCGTTCAGATCACACAATGGGCCGCGCGGTTACGCAGCGCGCGAATCGCGCTGAATGCCGTCAGCGCGGAGGTTTTCGGGTTGTCGGGCAGCGGCTTGCCGCACATTTCCAGCGACATCTCGCCGAACGCGCCGGTGGCGACGATGCGGTGCACGTTGCGCGTGACCTGCGGATCGGCAATCAGCCGCACGCGCGTGTTGTCGAGGCCCAGGCCCGCCAGCGCGACGGTGGCCGCCACGTTGGCGTTCTTCGGGTACAGCCGCGCGGCGTCGCGCGCGCTGCCTTCGAAAATCACGCGCGCCTCGGTGAGCGCGTGCAGGTCGCACACCGCCTCGGCCGGCGTGCCGAGCCAGCCCACCGGCGGCTTGCGGCCGATGTACTGCACGTCGTCGAGGCCGCCTTCCTTGGCCGACGCGAGCGCGTCGATGCCGCCGATCGCGCCCGACAGCAGCGAGACGGTGGCATTGCCCTCGGTGGCCGCCAATTCCAGCGCTTCGAGCAGCGCCAGGTCGGACAGCGCGCCGATCGACGCCACCACGCAATCGGTGCCGGCCTTCAGCAGCGGCACCACGTGATCGATCAGCGCGCCGTGGCCCGCGCATTCGAGCGCGAAACGCGGGCGGTGCGCGAGCGCCGCGACCGAGCTGACCACGTCGACCTCGGGGCCGGTGATGGCGCGCACCATGTCCCGCTGATGCTCGGGCACCACCACCTGCGCCACACGCACCAGCGGGTCGGCCGCGACGGCGCGATACACCGTCTGCCCGATCGCGCCGAAGCCGATCATCGCCACTTCGATGCGTCGGCCGGGCGACACCGTGGAATCACGCATGTTCGGGCTCCTCTTTCTTGACCGGCGGGCCGGCGAACGCGGTGGCGAACGAGCCGATCGACAGCATGTCGACCTCGACCATCACCGGGCCGCTGGCCGCCATGCCCTCGCGGATCACGGCCTCGGCCTGATCGAGCGACGAGATGCGGTAGTGGGTCAGGCCGAAGCTCGCGCAGAACTGCGCGAACTCGGGCTGGTGCAGTTGCACGTAGCAGCGGCGGCCGCCGTATTGCGCGTCCTGGATGTTGCGGATCACGCCGTAGCACTGGTCGTTCATCAGCACGATCATCACGTTGGCGTTTTCCTGCACGGCCGTGACCAGTTCGCCGACATTGACCATCAGGCCGCCGTCGCCCACCAGGCTAACGGTTTTCGCGGCGGCGTTGGCGAGCGCCGCGCCGATCGCCATCTGCACGCCCTGCCCGATGCCGCCGCCCAGCGCGTGCACGCCCGCGCGCGGCTCGAAGATCTTCAGCATGCGGTTGCCCCACGTGCTGTTCGAGATCGTCACGTCGCGCACCCAGTTGAAATCGCGGCCCACGGCCTGTTGCAGCGCCTCGACCAACTGGCGATACGGGCCGAGGCCCTTGCCGGTTTCGGCCACGGCCACTTCGCGCACCGCCGCGAGATCCTGCGCGAACGCCGGATCGACGTTCAGGCGGCCTTCGAGGCGCGTGGCCAGTTCGTCGAGAATGGCGGCCGCATCGCCGTGCACGAACTGCGTGTTGCGATAGCCGCGGTTGTCGGCCAGCGCGTCGGCGTCGATGCGGTACAGCGGCTGCGGCAGCGCGAGCTTGTACTTCAGCGTTTCGTTGCCGCGCAGGCGCGAGCCCACCACCAGCATCGCGTCGCAGGTGCGATAGAACGCCTCGACGCTCGGCTGCACGTTGAACGCGCCGAGCGTGGCCGGGTGATCTTCCGGCAGCACGCCACGGCCCTGCACGCTGGTCACCACGCCGAAGCCGAGCCTGACGAGCCGCTCGACCTGCGCGCGCGCATGGCGGGCGCCACCACCGAGCCACAACAGCGGGCGCTTGGCCGACGCGAGCGCCTCGGCCAGTTGCTCGACGCGCTGCGTATCGTGGGTCGGCAGGCTCACGTGCGGCGCGCTCAGATCGGCCGGCCATTCGATCAGGGCGGCCTGGATGTCGATCGGAATCTCGACGCTGACCGGGCCGCTCGGCGCGGTTTGCGCCACGCGCACGGCCTCGCGCACGATCGACAACGCCGTCTCGACCGAACGCACGCGGTAGGCGGCCTTCGAAATCGACGACAGCATCGTCAGTTGATCGGGCGCTTCGTGGATGTAGGCCAGATCCTGATCGAGATACTGCGTCTCGATCTGCCCGGTGATGTGCAGCAGCGCGGTGCCGGCGGTCAGCGCCTCGACCATCGCGCCGGCCGCGTTGCCCGCCGCCGTGCCGGTGCTCGTGAACGCCACGCCGAGCCCGCCCGACACGCGCGCCAGGCCGTCGGCCATGTTCAGCGCGCCGGCTTCGCCGCGCGCGCCGACATAGCGGATGTTGCCGCGCGTGTTGATCGCGTCGAGGATCGGCATGTTGTGAATCGAGATCACACCGAAAGCGGTCTGCACGCCGCATTGTTCGAGAAAAGCGGCGATCAGTTCGCCGACGGTCGTGGTATTAGACATGACGTGCAACGCCTCCAGAAACATCGATATGGCTGCCGGTCGTGTAGGACGACAGCGGCGTGGCCAGATAAAAAAGCGCTTGTGCGGCTTCTTCGGGGCGGCCGAAACGGCCGAGCGGAATCTTCTTTTGACGCGCGAGTTCGCCGGTCCAGTCTTCCCAGCTCTGGCCCGGCTGCGCCTGCGCCTCGTAGCGGCGGCGCCACTGCCCCGATTCGACGATGCCGATCAGGATCGAGTTGACGCGCACGCGGCGCGGCGCGAGTTCCACGGCCAGCGACTTGACGAGGTTCAGCACGCCGGCGCGCGCCGACGAGGTGGCCACCATGTGCGGCTCGGGTTGCAGCGCGAGCAGCGAGTTGACGCAGACGATCGCGCCGGCGGCCGCTTCGAGCATCGGCAGGAACGCCCGCGTGGGGCGCACGATGCTGAAATACTTGAGGTCGAGTTCTTCGCGCCAGGCGTCGTCGCTGGTGTCGGCGAAGGTGGACACGCGGCCCTGCCCGGCGTTGTTCACGAGCATGTCGGCGCGGCCGAACGCGGCCTGCACCGCTTCGGCGAAGCGCGCGACGTCGTCCGCATCGAGCACGTCGCAGCGCGCGGCCAGCAGCTTCGCGTCGGGGAAGGCGTCGCGCAGTGCGCGCTCGGCGCTGGCCAGGCGGCCGGCGTCGCGGCCGCAGAGGGCCACCGATGCGCCCGCCTGCAGGAACAGCCGCGCGGTGGCGAGGCCGATGCCGGACGAGCCGCCCGTCACCACGGCCACCTGCCCTGTGAGGTCGATCTGAATCATTTAGATTTCCAAAGCGTTCATGAAGCGTTGTTCCGCCGGCGGCCGGTAGTTGAGCCGCAGCGAGAGTTGATGCGCGGTGGCCCGAACCTGCTCGATCAGCCCGCTGGCCGGCAGCGTGGTGTCGAAATGGGCGCGCGGCACCGTGGCGGTCACCACCGCGACGATCCGCCCCGCGTCGCCGAACACCGGCGCGCTGACCACCGAGATGCCGTGCTCGAACGACGATTCGCTGGTGGCGTAGCCTTGCTCGGCGTCGGCACGTGCACGCTCGAACAGTTCCTCGACGGTGCCCGGCGTGTGCTGCGTGAAGCGTTGCAGCGTGAGCCCGGCGTACAGCGCGCGCAGTTCGTCGAGCGTCAGGTCGCCCATCAGCACCTGGCCGTGGGTGGTGGCGTGCGCCGGCAAGCGCGTGCCCACGTTCACCTTGACCGCGCTGAACGCCGGCGCGTGGCTCTGCGCCTTCGCGACGAACACCACGTCGCGGCCATCGCGAATCACGATGTGGGTGGACAGGCCCGTGCTGTCGCGCAAGGCCTCGATCAGCGGCAGGCCGAGGTCGGTCAGCTCCAGCGAACTGAGGTATTCGAAGCCGAGCCGCAGGATCGCCACGCCGAGCCGGTAATTGCGCTCGCCGTTGGCGCGCTCCAGAAAGCCCAGCGATTCGAGCGTCTGCAGCAGCCGGAACACCGTGGTGCGCGGAATGCCGAGCCGGCGCGACAGTTCGGGCGCGCCGAGGATCGGCTCGTGCGCCGAGAATTCGGTCAGGATGCGCAGGCCGCGATCGAGGCCCGGCACCAGGTAGTTGATCTCGCCCGGCCCTTCGATGGCGGCCGGTGCGCGCTCGGTCGATGCCGGCGTCATGCGTTCGTCTCCCGGTGGTGCTGCGATTTGTGCTGCGATCGGTGCTGCGATTCATTTGCTTCGCACTGCTTGGCGAATGCATCGATCAGCGTGGTGTAGGCGTCGGGTGCCTCGATATAACCGGCGTGGCCCGCGCCCGGAATGGTTTGCAACGGCACGCCGGCCGCCTGCGCGATGCGTGCGCACGCCTCGGGCGGCGTGATGCCGTCCTGCGCGCCGACCGCCACCGCGATGCGGCCACGGTATTGCGCCACGTCGGCGGCCAGATCGGCATTGGCGAGCAGGTGCGTGGCCTGCGCGTAGCCGGCCGGCACGATGCGCGCCATGTTCCAGCGCACCCACTGCCGCGCCGGTTCGCTCGCGTGCGGCGACAGCATGTTCGCGCTGCGTTGGTCGGCCAGCCCTTGCGGGCCGAGTTCGGTCAGCATCGCGAGGCGGCTGTCGCGCTTTTGCGTGCGAACGGCTTCGCTCGCCGCACCGTAACCCCCGGCAGGCGACAGCAGCAGCAGCCCCGCCACGCGGCCCGGATGCAATGCCGCGAACCGCCCAGCGACGATCGCCCCGAGCGAATGCCCGACCAGCACGCAGCGCGCGATGCCCAGCGCATCGAGCCAGCCTGCCAGCGTCTCGGCGTAATCGGCGGCGTGCGGCGAGGCCAGGCCGACCGGCGTCGATTCGCCATAGCCCGGCGCATCCCAGGCCAGCACGCGGCGCGCGGCGCCGAGCGCCTCGAACTGCAGCACCCACGACGCCGCGCCCGAGCCGATGCCGTGCAGCAGTACCGCCGGCAAGGCTTCGGCGCGATCCGCGCCGGCCTCGCGATACCCGATGACGCGCGACGGCGCGACGTCGATCCGGCGCTCGGCAAACGCCGCGAGCCGATCGCCGAACGCTGGCAGGCTGTGCTGGTCGTGCATGGGCGGCCTCTTATTTCGCGAGTTCGCGCTTGATCTTCGCGAGCGGCGAATCGGGCGGATAGGTCGGCGTAACCGGCTTCGGCGAACCGAGCATCACGCACATCAGCGCGTCTTCCTCGCCGACGTTGATTTCCGTGCGATAGACACCCGGCGGCACCGAAATCAGATCGCGCTCGCCCAGCACCGATTCCCAGGTCTCGCCATCGCGCTCGCAGACCACCTTCATCTTGCCGCGCAGCACGAAGAAGATTTCTTCGACATCCATATGAATGTGGCTCGGGCCGATGTTGCCGGCCGGAATCACCATCGTCGAGAACGTGAAGCCGCCGGCCGGCACCGTGTTGACGTCCTTCGCGACACCGGTGCCGCCGGTGCCGACGTAGCGCATCTGCGCGCGGCGGTATTTCGGGTCGTAGTCGGCCTGGAACTTCAGCGCGTCCCAGTCGTAGCGGCGCGTGGCGAAGCGCGCGACGCGCGCCTCCATCCACTGCTCGAAGCTCGCGTCGGCGGGCTGGTCCCACGATTTACGTTCGATATCGGCATCGGCCATCTTCATTCTCCAAATAGGCTCGCGCAGCGGCGAGCGTCAGTTCATTACAAAGCCGCCGTTGACCGGCAGCACCTGGCCCGTCAGATAGCGCGCGGCGTCGGACAACAGGAACAGCACCGGCCCGGTCACGTCAGCGGGCACCTGGGCACGCGAGATCGCGCGGCCCTGCTGGTAATGCGCGTGGCGCTCGGCAGGCACGTATTCGGTGGCTTCGACCTCGGTCAAACCCGGCGCGACGGCGTTCACGGTGATGCCGTGCGCGCCGAACTCGCGCGCCAGCGAACGCGTCATCGCGATCACCGCGCCCTTGCTGGCGACGTAGGCGAGCAGCTTCGGCGCGCCCCACAGGGCCGTGTCCGACGCGATGTTGACGACGGCCGCGCTCGCCGATTCGCGCAGGTACGGCAGCGTCTCGACGCACATGCGCCAGGTGCCGCGCACGTTCACGTTCATCACGGCGTCCCACGTTTCGAGGCTCAATTCCTCGGCGAAGCGGCCGCCCGAATTGGTGATCGCAGCGTTGTTGACGAGCGCATCCACGCCGCCCAGCCGTTGCGCGGCCGTGGCGACGAACGCCTGGATGCTGGCGTCGTCGCTCAGGTCGAGCGCGACGAACTGAACGCGGCTGCCGAGCCGCTCGGCAAGCCGTTGGCCTTCGTCGTGCAGCACGTCGCCGAACACGACGTTCGCGCCGGCCGCGGACAGCGCCTCGACGAACGCCGCGCCCAAACCGCGCGCGCCGCCCGTGACGATCACGCGCCGGTTGTCGAGCCTTGCATCGGTGTCGCGACAGGTTGGGAGATTCATCGCTCCTCTCCGTTCATTTGTTCCATATAAGGAACAGTGGTTTATATGTGGTCATTATAAGGTTGCCGGCCACGGGTCAAAAAGAAATTTGGCGGCATCAGGGAAAACACTAGCGCGCCAACGCGTATCGCGACAAAACCCCTTCCTGCAAGGATCGAAAGCAATCTGTTGCATCGAGACGAATTCGGGTAAGCCCGAGCACCAAGCTTTTTTTGTCCACGCTCGCATCTCATTATAATTTCCATAGGAGATACGTTGTTCCTTATATGAAACAAACAAGGCAAGCAGGAACATGCATTTCCGCGACGCGGCACGCCGGCATCAACGTTGGCGGCACGTCGCCCCACCAGGCTCTATCGAACGACCATATCTATTAGGAGTACGGACTGTGAAGCGCATCATTGCTGCCGGGGTGGCAGGTCTTGTGGTTAGCGCGACGGCGTCGGCGCAGAGCAGCGTCACGCTGTACGGCAGCCTCGACGCGGGGGTGGCCTATATCAGCAACGTCGCGGGGCATGCGAAGTGGATGGAGGAGCAAGGCAACACGCAGCCCGACCGCTGGGGCCTGACCGGCACGGAGGATCTCGGCAGCGGCTGGCGCGCGGTGTTCAAGCTCGAAAACGGCTTCTATACGAACACCGGCAGCTTCGCGAAGGCGGGCACCCTGTTCAATCGTCAGGCCTATGTGGGCTTGAGCCAGAACCGCGTCGGCACGCTGACGCTAGGCCACCAGACGCCGTTCAACTTCGACGTGCTCGGGCCGTTCAGCACGGCGTATCAGGGGCAGAGCTGGTTTGCGTTCCACCCGGGCAATATCGACGAGCTGGCCGACACGGGCATCGTGCCGTTCGACAACTCGGTGAAATTCCGGTCGGTGGATTACTACGGCTTCAGCGTGGGCGCGATGATGGGCCTCGGCAACACCACCAACTTCGCAACCGGCCGCAACTACGGCCTGACGCTGACCTATGCGAACGGGGGGCTCAAGGCCGGCGCGGTGTACTCGAACGAGAGCAACCGCACGCCGTCGATCGTCACCACCGGCATCACGAGCTTCCAGGGCGTGGCGGCCGCCAACTACACGGCGGCCAAGGTCGAGAACATGGGCGCGGGCTTGTCCTACCAGATCGGCAAGCTGCTGCTGCACGGCGTGTATACGCACGTGAAACTGCAATCGGCGGGCTTCTCGGATATCTACCAGAGCTACGACGTGGGCGCGAACTATCTGGTCACGCCGTTCAACAACGTGGGGGGCGGGGTGTCCACCACCACGCTGTCGGGCCGCCGCTGGACGCTGCTCGAGATCGGCGACACCTACTCGCTCTCCAAGAGCACCCAGTTGTACGTGAACGTGATGGTCGAGCACGCCAACAGCAATGCGAACGCGGCGTTCTTCACGGCCGGCGTATCGGGCGGACGCAACCAGACCATCGTGCTGTCCGGCATCCACCACTCGTTCTGATTTCGCAGCTTCGAGCCAGCCGGCGCGCAGCGAGGTTTCGGCCTCGCCGCGCGCCGTTTTTACGTTCAGACGTGCGCGTAGGACTGGGTGGGATCGCCGACGCGCGGCCGGTAGTTGAGCCGCGACGACAGATCGAGCGCCGCCTGGCAGGTGCGCGCCACGAGCGGCGCGCGTTCAGCCTCGCCGATGTCCGAGCGCGGCACCGTGACGGTCAGCGCCGCGACGATGCGGCCGGTGTGATCGCGCACCGGCGCGCTGATCGCGGAAATGCCGCGTTCGAACGAGGCCTCGCTCAACGCGTAGCCCTGCGCCGCCGTTGCGCGAATGCGCTGGTACAGATCATCCACGGTGGCCGGCGTGCGCTCGGTGAAGCGCGACAGCTCGCGCTCCGGATACAGGCTGCGCAACTCGGCCAGCGTCAGGTCGCCCATCAGCACCTGGCCGTGCACCGTGGCATGCGCGGGCAACCGCGTGCCGACGTGCACCTTGACCGAGCTGAACATCGGATCGCGCGTCTGCGCCTTGGCGACGAACACCACGTCGCGCTGGTCGCGAATCAGCAGATGCGCGCTGAAGCCGGTGTCGTCGCGCAGCCAGTCGAGCACCGGCTGGCCGAAATCGGTCAGTTCGAGCGAATTCAGATATTCGAAGCCGAGCCGCAGGATCGCCACGCCGAGCCGGTAATGGCGGTCGCCCGGGGCGCGTTCGAGAAAGCCGAGCGATTCGAGCGTCTGCAGCAGCCGGAACGTGGTGGTGCGCGGAATGCCGATGCGCTTGGACAATTCCGGCGCGCCCAGGATCGGCTCGCGCGAGGAGAATTCGGCCAGAATCCGCAGCCCGCGTTCGAGGCCCGGCACCGAATAGGACGACCCGGCGCCCGAGGCGGCGCCGGCTTCGTCATCGGCTTCGGCCGGGGCGTCGAGCGACGCATCGAGGGAGGAATCGGGAGTGTCCGGCACGGCTTCGACGTCGTGCGTCTGATCGGCGCGGGGCCGTTTTGCAGTGCCTGGAGGGGTTGCTCGCGCCATGATCGGCAAGATTGGGTAGGAAAGATGACAGATGATAGCGCGAAGGCCCGGCCGGCCGGAATTCCGGCCCTATCGCGTTCGTGCCGCGTTCGTGCCGCGCGCCGCCGCGCCTGTCATCTTCCTGTCCTGCTGCCTCAGAGGTCGAGCACCAGCTTCTCGCCCTTGCAGCCCGACACGCAGATCATCATGACCTGGTTGCTCGCGCGCTCCGACGCACTGAGCACCGAATCGCGATGATCGGGGCACCCGGACAGCACGCGCGTTTCGCACGAGCCGCAAATCCCTTCCATGCAGCTGTGATCGACCTTCACGCCGGCCGCCAGCAGCGAATCGAGCAGCGACTGCCCCGCCGCCACCTCCACCACCTGCTTGCTGCGCGCCAGTTCGACCTGATAGCCGTGGCTGGCTGCCGGCGCGGCCTGCGGGGCCGCCGCGAAACGCTCCACGTGGCGGTTCGCGATGCCGCTTGCTTCGCAGGCCTGATCGAATGCGTCGAGCATCGGCGCGGGGCCGCAGCAATACACGTGCGCACCGGCCGGCGCCTCGGCCAGATAGGCCTTCAGGTCGGCCGGGCCGCCCTGCTCGTCGTCGAAATGCACGCGCAACGCGCCGCCGAGGCCGCGCAGCTCGTCGAGGAACGCCGCATGATCGGCGCTGCGCGCGCAATACAGCATCTGCACCGGGCGGCCCAGTTCGAGCAGCCGGCGATACATGCACAGGATCGGCGTGACGCCGATGCCGCCCGCGATCAGCACGCTGTGCGAAGCGGTTTCGTCGAGCGCGAACAGGTTGCGCGGCGCCGACAGCGGCACGCGCATGCCCACGCGGAAATTCTCGTGGATGAAGCGCGAGCCGCCGCGCCCCTTCGGGTCCACCTGCACGCCCACCACGTAGCGGTGCGTCTCGCTGCCCGGATTGAGCAGCGAATAGCTGCGCACCAGCCCGCTCGCCAGATGCAGGTCGATGTGCGCGCCCGCCTCGAACGCCGTGAAGCGTTCGCCGCGCGGCGGCACCAGTTCGATGCTCATGATGCCCGTGGCCTCGTGGCGCAGCGTGCGCACGATGGCCGTGTGGGCCGGTTGATTGCTCATCTTCGCGTCTCTCGCGTCTCTCGTGTTGCTTTATCGCGTTGCTTTACCGTGCCGCGGCCCGGGCGATGCCGAGCCGCGCGCATGCCTCGATCTCGACACGCAATTCCGGAAACACCAGCCCCGCTACCTCGACCAGCGTCGAGCACGGATACGGCGCGCCTTGCGCCGCCTGCGAGGCGAAGAATTCCCGGCGCGCGCGGCCGACCTCCGCCTTGTCGGCGATGTCCGTCACGTACACCACGAGCTTGTAGATGCAGCCGAGATCGCCTCCGGCCGCTTCCACCAGCGCGCGGATCTTCTCCAGCACCACCAGCGTCTGCTCGTAGGTGGACAGCCCGCCTGCCGCCGCCAGCGTGGCCGGATGCGCCGTCATGCCCGACAGGATGATGTCGTCGCCGATCACCAGCGCGTTGCTCCAGGTGGCGCCCGGTGCTTCCGGCACCGCCTCGCAACGCACAGGCGTCGGCGCGTTCTGCGCCACGTTCACCGCGCCGCCCCGTTCTCGATCTGCTGCTTCGCGAGGTTGCGCAGATGCCGGCGCAACCGCACGATGCCCATGTCGTGCTGATACAGGTGCTCGTTCTGGTTCGCGTCCGGCTCCATGTATTCGAGGATCTCGCGATCCTGTTCGAGCACGGCCCAATGGCGCGCTTCGAGGCGGTTGCGATACAGGAAGCGCCAGGTGTCGCGCTGCCAGCCATCGACCTTGCGCACGCGCCAGTGGAACACCGCCGCCAGGTTCGGGCCGATCGGCGTGTAGCTGCCGATGATGATGAAGTTGCCGCCGGGGCCGCCCGTCTTCGGATACGGGATTTCGAGGCGCATCCAGTGCAGGCCCGTGTCGGCCCATTCGGTCCAGTCGAAGTTCACGTCGCGCTGGCCGACCTTCTCGAACACGAAGCCGCGCTCCGTGTCGCGAATCGTGAACGTGGCGCTGATCTCGCCCTCGGCCATCGAATGCGACTGCTTGTGCAGATACGCGCCGTGCATCGGGTCCATCACGTTGTCGAGCACGAAGCGGTAATCGCCCTTCCACTCCGTGTAGCAGAGGAACGACGAGAATTCGGCGCCCGTCAATTCCTCGGGCAGCACCAGCGGCGGCGGCTCGTCGACGTTCTCGGCCGAGTTGTACAGAAACAGCGCGCCGGCGGCCTCGCGCACGTGGAACGAGCGCGCGCCGCGCGAGCCTTCGAGCTTGCAGCCCGGGCTGCCCGGCACCGACGTGACCACGCCGTCGCAACGCACATGCACGCCGTGATAGCCGCACTGGATGCGATCGCCGAGCACCACGCCGCGCGAGAGCGGCGCGCCGCGATGCGGGCAGTGATCCTCCAGCGCGTAGGGCGTGCCGTCCACGTCGCGCCAGAACACGAGCTTGCGGCCCAGGCGGCGCAGCGATACCGGCTCTTGCTTGACGAACGACGACGGGCAGATCGGGTACCAGAGATTCTGCAGGCCGCGTTGCAGCGTGCCGTCGATATCGTCTTTCTGATCCGTATTCATGGGGTTCTCCGAATGGTTATTGGGCCAGGCGCGCGATCTCGGTGCGGAAGTTGTCTTCCGTCCACGCTTCGGCGTTCTGCGCACGCGGCCCGAATTCGTTCAGGTAAGCCACCAGTTCCGGCAGCGCCGTGATGCCCTTCCCGAACGCGCGTTCGATCGCGTCGCCGAGCAGGTTTTCGTATTGCGTCGGGGGACGCTGCCGCGCTTGATGCGGCTCCAGATATCGATCCATCATTGGCCTCCATTGCGAACCCGTTCACGAATCCGTTCGCGAACAGGCAAAAAATCGTAAGCGGGATAACACTCGGTGCGGAACACGCCCCACGCCGAGCGCTCCAGTTCCACGTTGACCAGCGGCAGCAGCCGCGGCGGCACTTCGAGCGTCACGATCTGGCCGAAGCCCATCGCCACCGTCCAGGAGACGATGCGAACGCCCTCCGGCGGAAAGCGCTCCCACCAGTCGGCTTGCTTCAATCGGGCCTGGATGGCGTCGAGGTTGTTCGATTGGTCATGGCGCAAGAACACGGTCAGCAGCACCGCTTCCTGGGAAGTGTCGGACGTCACGGCTTGGCTCCTGGTTGCAGGGGAATCAGTTTTCGAGCTGTTCGAGCACCTGGCCCTTGGTCTCGATGCCAAGCAGGTGAATGACCATCGCGGCGAGCAGCAGCACCGCGCCGAACGCGTAAAACGCGACGCTGATGTTGGTGGTCAGCGTTTTCGACACCAGCGCCGGCGCGGCAATCGCGGCCACCTTGAGCCAGGCGCTGCCGACGCCGCAACCGAGCGCACGCACGCTGGTCGGATACAGCTCCGGCGTGTAGACGTAGGCGGTGATGAAGCCGCAACCGAGCAGGCCGAACGACAGCGCGCAGAACGTGCCGACCACGTACACCGAGCTGTCGTGGAACACGGCCGCGCAGAACAACGCGATCGCGCACAACAGGAACGACACGTTGATCACCGGCTTGCGGCCCACCTTGTCGACCACCAGCGCGCAGATCAGCGAACCGATCACGCCGAGCACCGAGGCGCCCACCGTCAGGTTCAGCGCGAGCTGCAACGGTGCGTGATAGACCACCTTGTAGATGGTCGGCAGCCAGGTCAGCAGGCCATACTGGATCACGCCGCAGGTCATCCACAGCATCGCCACGGCGACCGTGCGCTTGAGATACAGCGGCCCGAACAGGTCGCGCACGGTGCGCTTCGGATGCTTGACCGCGGTTTGCGCGTGCGCCACCGCATCGGAGGCCTGCAGCGGCGGCAGCGGCTGCTTCACGCTGGCCTCGAAGGCCGAGATCGACACGGCGGCCTCGGTCATGCGGCCGCGTTGCCCGAGCCAGCGCGGCGATTCGGGCACCAGCCGGCGCAGCACGAAGAACAGCACCAGCGGAATGCCGCCGATGAAATAGATCACCTCCCAGCCCAGCACCGGCACCAGCCACGCGCCCAGCGCGTTCGCCACCAGCAGGCCGATCGGGAAGATGATTTCGTAGAGCAGCACGAAGCGGCCACGGCCGTGCGCACGCGTGATCTCGCTGATGTAGGCAGCCGCCACCGGCAGCTCGCCGCCCAGCCCCACGCCCTGCACCGCCCGCAACGCGACGAACGCCGCATACGACGGCGCGAAGCCGCACGCGATGCTGGTGATGCCGATGATCCCCGAGCTCCACGCGATCGTCCGCACGCGCCCGTAGCGCTCGGCGAGCGCCGGGAACAGCAGCGCGCCGATCAACTGGCCGATCGAGCCGGCCGCGATCAGAAACGCGATCTGCGACGGCGCGAGGCCCCATTTCGCGATCAGCATCGGCAGCGTCGCCGCGATGGCGATCACGTCGAAGCCGTCGAAGAACGTCGCGCAGCCGATCAGCACCCGCGCCCTCACCTGCATCGCATTGCCCGGCAGCCGCTCCATGCGCGCCACGATGCCGCCCATGGTCAGACGGTCCGACGCGCCGGCGTTGCCGGCCCCTGCTGCACTGTCCACCCCGACCTTCATGTCCATAGGTTTACATCGCCTAGTTGCGGTTGAACGGCTATCGATATGTTCTGGCGGCTTTTGTTCCGCCTACGGAACAACGATTCGTATATGGTTAATTTTAAGCCACGCACTCGGCTGGAAAAAAATGATTTCGCAGCGCTAGGGGAAAATACTGACACGTCGCGCCAGCAGCTTGCCAGCAGGCCGTAAAGGCCGTTCCTTGCAAATACCCGACACCAAAAAGCATTGCGATCAAAATAAAAAGTCCCGAGAATTCGACACGTTCAATTTCTATACATCATGTTCATTTTTGAACATAACGTGGAGCAGCGACATGTTGAAGATCGGTATTTCGGGCGGTGGGATCGGCGGGCTGGCGGCGGCCATCGCCCTGGCGCGGGGCGGTCACACGGTCACCGTGTTCGAGCAGGCCGATGCGTTCGGCCGGGTCGGCGCGGACATCAACCTGACGCCGAACGCGGTGCGTGCGCTCGACGGCCTGGGCATCGGCGCGCTGCTGCGCGAGACGGCGGCCCGCCCGTGCGCGCGCATCAGCCGGACCTGGGACACCGGCGCCGTCACTTCGCACCTGGCGATGTCCGACGAGGCCGAGCGCCAGTACGGCGCGCCGCAATTGACGATGCATCGCGCCGACGTGGTCAACGCGCTGGTGCAGGCGATCCCGGCCGAGCGGCTGCGGCTCGGCGCGCGCGTGGCCGGTTTCGCGCGGCGCGAGGCGGGCGGATCGACGGGCGAGTCGGCGGGTGGTTCGATCGAACTGGCCGACGGCAGCCGCCATGATTTCGACCTGATCGTGGGCGCGGACGGCATCCATTCCCGCGTGCGCGAATTCCTGTTCGGCGAGGACCGGCCGCAATTCACCGGCGTGGTGTCGTACCGCGCGGTGGTGCCGGTCGAGCGCATCGCGGGCGACGACGTGGGCGCGTTCGTCAAATGGTGGGGGCCGGCGCCCGAGTCGCAGATCGTCACGTTCCCGCTGAACCGCGGGCGCGACGTGTTCATCTTCGCGACCACGGCCCAGCCCGACTGGACCCACGAATCGTGGACGGCACCCGGCGACCCCGACGCGCTGCGCGACGCCTACCGGCACTTCCACGCCGACGCGCGCGCGCTGCTCGCGGCCTGCGACACCGTGCTCGCCTCGGCGCTGTACGTGCGCGATCCGCTGCCGAAATGGAGCCGCGACGGCTTCACGCTGCTCGGCGACGCCTGCCATCCGATGATGCCGTTCATGGCGCAGGGCGCGGGCATGGCGATCGAGGATGCGGTGGTGCTGTCGCGCGCGCTCGACGCGGCCACGCCGGCCACCCTGGCCGCCGCGCTGGAACGTTATGAAACCGCGCGGCGCGAGCGCACCGCGCGCATCCAGATCGGCTCGCGCGGCAACAACTGGCTCAAGGAAGGCGGCAATGCCGATTGGGTCTACGGCTACGATGCGTGGGGCGTTCCTCTGGCATGATGTCGGACCTTTCGCCACGCCCTCTGCCTGCCCGCCATGACCGCATCACAGCAACGCCCCGCTGACGCCGCCGGCGCCGTCGAACGCGCGCTGAACCTGCTGCGCTACATCGCCGAAGGCGGCTCCACGCGCAACATCAGCGAGGCCGCGCGCCGGATCGGCGTCAACCGCATCACGCTGATGCGCCTGCTCGCCACACTGGAGCAGGCCGGCATGCTGGTGGCCGAGGCGGACGGGCACCGGCTCGGCCTGCCGTTCCTGACGCTCGCCTCGGCCGCGCTCGGCTCGTCGAGCCTGATCGCGCGGGCGCGCGAGGTGCTGCCGGGCGTGGCCGCCTCGACGCGGATGTCCACCTACCTGGTGGTGCGCGAGCAGCACGAGATCGTTTACTGGCTCGCGGAAATGCCGGATACGCCGCTGGTCAGCCAGATTCGCGTGGGCAGCCGGCTGCCGGCCTATCGCGCCACGCCAGGGTTGGTCATGCTGGCGCGACTCGACGCGGAACAGGTCGAGCAGATGTGCGCCACCGCATGGCACGAGGCCGACGCGCCGGAGTGGACCGCGCTGGCCGCGCGATTGCAGCAGGTTCGCGCCGAAGGCTGCGCGTGGAGCCATTCGGCGCTCGAGGCCGGCATCGATTCCTGCGCCGCGCCGATCGTCGATCGCGACGGCAAGGTGCTGGCGGCGTTGAGCATCGCCGGCCCATCGCAGATGTTCGCGCATCGGCCCGGCCATTCGGCCTGGCTGGCCGATCAGTTGAAGGCGGCCGCGCAGCAGATCGCGCGGCTCGTGGTCTGAGCGGCGCGCTGCCGGCTGCGTCGTATCGAGCAGAACGAAACGATTGCGGCCGGCGCGCCGCCCCTCCCCTCAGAACGCGTAACGCATGCCCGCGAACACGCTGCGCCCCTCGCCCGGATAGAAGATCGCCGTGCTCGACGCGGTACGCGCGTCGGCGATGGTGCTGACATCGGACACATAGCGCTTGTTCGCCAGGTTGCGCACATCGAGGTAGATCGACAGCCCGTTGCGAAAATCCATCCCCGCCTGCACGCCGAACACGGTGTAGCCCGGCACGCGCAGCGTGTTGGCGTCATCGGCCCAGCCGCCCGACGGCACCCAGTCGACGCTGGCCGACAGATGGAAGCCGTTCGGCCGCGAGTAGCCGAGCACCGCGCGCAGCACGTTCAGCGGCACGCCGGCGATGCGGTTCGAGCCGTATTGCGGATCGTCCTTGAAGCGGAAATCGCTGAGGTTCCAGACGCCCGACAGCGTAATGCGGTCGCCCGCGCCCTTGCGCGTCACGTCGCGCCAGACATCGACCGACGCGCCCGCCTCGATACCCTGCAGCACCGTCTTGTTCGCGTTGAACGTGGCGGCCGGGATGTCGGGGTTGGTCGTGTATTGCAGCAACTGGTCGCGCACCAGCGAACGGTAGGCGGTCAGGTCCCAGCTCAGGCGGTCGCGCGTGCCGCGCGTGCCGAGTTCGAGCGTCCACGCGTGCTGGGCCGCCAGCGGCGTGAAGCGCGTGGTGGTGGCGAAGGTCTGCGAGAGGTCGGTGAAATCGGGCACGTCCTGGCTGCGCGTGATGTCGACGAAGGCCTGCACGTCGCGCTGCGGCTGCCAGAGCAGGCCGAGCTTCGGGTTCAGGCCGCTGTACGACGCGCGCGTGGATTTGTAGGCCGGATCGGTGGCCAGGCCGCCGTTGTCCACGTATTCGCGCACCGAGTGCAGCGCCTTCACGCCCGTCATCAGCGCCACGGTCGGCAGGAAGAACAGCCGGTTTTCCACGTAGGCCTCGTAGTTGAAGGCGGTTTGCATGGAATCGAGCGTCTGCGCGCCGCGCTCGCCGTTGACGTTCACGTACTGGTTCGCCTGGGTGCGCCCGCCGAAGAAGCGTGCACCGACGATCAGCTCGTCGCGCATGCCGGCCAGCGTCGGATGCGCGATGAAGCGCGGCGCGAAGCCGTAGGTCCAGCCGTCCTGATCGAGCGCCTGGAAGATCGGGTGATAGAGGCTCTTGTGGATCGCCCAGGTATCGAACTGCAACTGGCCGGCGTCGAGTTGCACGGTGGTGCGGTTGGCGATCCGCTCGGTGCGCGTGTTGCGCGCCTGATCGCCCGACAGCGCGCTCGGCGCGGCGGCGGTCGGGTTGTGCAGCGCGTCCGACAGCGACAGCGAGCCGGGCAGCTTCTGATCCACCACGTACGCGCCGACATAGAAGCGCGTTTCCACGCTCGGGCTGAAGCGGTAGCCCACGTTCGCGTTGAATTGCTCGTATTGGCCGCGTTCGTGGTCGCGCCAGCCGTCGGCGTGATTGACGCTGAAGCTGGCGAGGAAGTCGAGCGGGCCGATCACGCGCGAGACCTGGGCGCTGGTGCGCAGCGTGCCGTAGCTGCCGCCTTCGACGCGCACGATGTTCGGCGCCTGCGCCGTGTAGGCGGTGGGCGTGATGAAGTTGATCGCGCCGCCCAGCGTGGACGCGCCGTATTGCAGGCCGTTGCCGCCCTTGTAGACCTCGGTGGCCTGCAACGCGAGCGGATCGATCTGGTAGTAGTCGCCGCTGCCGTCGGCGAGGTTGGTCGGGATGCCGTCCTGCAGGATGTCGAGACCGCGCGCGTGGTAGCCGCGCGCAATGCCCGAGCCGCGAATCGACAGGCGCAGCTCCTGCCCGTAGCGGTTCTCGACGAACACGCCCGGCACGTCCTTCAGCACGTCGCGCAGCGTGAACGCGTAGCGGTCGGCGTAGGACGAGGCGTCGACGAAACCGACCGAGCCGACCGTCTGGTCGAGGCGGCGCTTTAGCGAGCGCGTGCTCAAGGCGGTGGGCGAAGCGTCGGTGTCGGCGGTTGCCTTGACGGCGACCGGGGCGAGCGTCAGGGCGGGGGTGGCAGAGCCGGGGGCGGCCGATGCGGTTGGTGCGGTCGACGGCGCACCGGTGGGCGCGACAATCAACGCACCCGCCGGCGCGGCTGCGCTCGCGGACCACGCGGAGACGGCGGACAACACGCCGGCGACGGCGGCGGCAATACGGGATGGTCGAATCATGTTCATTGGTCTGATTGGCGAGTGAGGCCGCGCGGCGCGCCGTGCCATCGGCGAACGGACACGCGCGGCCCATATCGCAGCCCGGCGCACGCGGCGGCGCTGCCACGCGAATGCGCGAGCAAGCGGGCCAAATGGGCCAAATGGGCCAAAACGGCACGGCAAGGCTGCGACGATCAAGGTCGATCGGGATCGACACGCCCCCCGGCGTGTCGCGATAGGCCACCGGCACGCGCCGATCGCGCGCGCGGGCGGCGGCGGCTCAATGGGCCGTGCGCATCGCGCGCCCGAACACCAGCCGGTCGGCCAGCCAGACGGCGACGATCGTCGCCCCCATCATCGGAAACACGATGCCGAGCAGCACCAGCCCCGCGATCCAGCCGCGCATCGGCGGCCGCTCGCGTTCGCGCAACGGCGCGCCGAGCGTGAGCGCGGGCCGCCGCTTCCACCACATCACGAAGCCGGTCACGGCCATCGCGGCGAGGCCCAGCGAAATCGCGGCGCACACCAGTTGATTGGCCAGCCCGAAATAGCGCCCCATGTGCAGTGCCGTGCCGTACGACACGCCCTGCGCCACCGCGCCGTAATCGGCGTAACGGATGTCGCGCAGCGTCCGGCCGCTGTACTGGTCGATGGAAATGGTGCGTTCGGCCTTCGGATCGGCCGGGAAGTACGACGCCGTGAACACGCCGTCGGGCGTGGCCGGCAGGGCCAGCGTGTAGCCGCTAGTCACGCCCAGCGCGGCGACCTTCGCGATCGCCGCGTCGATCGTCAGCGCAGGCGCGGCGGTGGCGGCCGGCGCCGATTCGGGCACCGGCACGTTGCCGACCGCCCAGGGCGTCTGCGGCAGCGGCAGGTCGTCCATCACCATGCCGGGCATCGAATCGTCGGCGTGCGCGTGGTGCATCGCGTGTTCCGATGACACCGCCGCCGCTGGCGGCGCGCCGGGCCGAAGCGAGCGCAGCCCGCTGTCGCCCCACGCGCCCGGCGGCGAACCGAGGTTCGCGCTGGTGGCGAGCGCCTTGAACTGCTTGCCCCACGAACCCGTCCACGGCAGGCCGCTCAGTACGAACGCCACCGCGCCGAGCGCGAGCCAGATGCCGAGCACCGCATGCACGCTCTTCCACAGCGGCCTCCCGCGCAGGCGCAGGTCGGGCGCTAACGCGCGGCGCAGCCGGCCCGGCTCGCGCGGCCACCACAGCGCCACGCCGGTGCCGATCATGACGAGCGTCCAGCACGCGGCCAGCTCCATCAGCAGCTCGCCCGGCTTGCCGAGCAGCAGCTTGCGATGCAGCATCCGGTCGACCTGCATGAAGCGGTCGTCCACGCCGAGCGTGCCGAGCACCGTGCCGTCGTACGGGTTGACGTAGACGCTTTCGCGCGCCCCGGTCGGCAGGCGGAACACGAACTCGGCGCTGCGATCCGGCGCGCGGTTCACTTCCACCGATACGGGCTTCGAACCGGCCGGCAGCGCGGCCGAGGCGCGCTGCAACAACTGGTCGGCGTCGAGCCTGGGCGTGGCTTGCGGCGTGACGATCAGCCGATGCGGATAGAGCAGCGGCTCGATCTGCGGCTGGAAGCAGTACAGCGTGCCGGTGATCGCGAGGATCACCAGGAACGGCATCACGAACAGCCCGGCATAGAAATGCCAGCGCCACAGCGTGCGGTAGCCGGCTTGCGGAGAACGGGGGGACGCAAGGCGTCCGAGGGAGGTCGACATACGCAGGGTTCCTCGTCGTCGTGGCGGCGCGGCCCGGCCTGCGATGCGGCAGCCAGGCGGCGCGACGGCCGGCGGCCCGCGCCATGCGAGCCTCGACAGCATTCAGGAGTCCGCTTCGATGAAGCGAAGCGGGAAGACGCACGCACGTGCGCACCGGCACCGGCCGGCACGGCGTGGCAATGAGGGAATGCTCAGGAAAACGAAGGAGGCGCGCGGGAAGGAGGACGATCGCCGATCGTCAGGCGCATGGCCGCGCGCGCAACGGGGCGCGGCCAGCTTTGCCGCGCGACGGCGGCGGGGAACAACAGCACCAGCAGCAGGCTCGCCGTGAGCGCCGTCAGCAGCGCGCCGCTGAACGGGCAGAGGTCGCCGCCATTGGTGCCGTTCTGCTGGCTGCCCGAACCGTCGCGATCGTGATGCGGCAGCAGGCTGACCAGAGCAAACGCATCGTTGGCCGGCGTGATCGGCGCCCGCGCGCCGAAATCGGCCGTCAGCGCGGACGCGCCGAGCACGAGCGGCCCGTGCCCCGAACACAGCACCACCGCGCCCGCATCCGGTCCGTCCGGAGCAAGCATCACGGCGCCCGAGAGCAGCGCGCGAGACAGCAGCACGGCCAGGATCAGGCCCCACAGCAAGCGTGTCGCGACGCCGCTTCGCAGCAGAAAGTGGCGAAGTGCGTTCATGGCGCGCGATTGTAACCCCCGCCAGCGGGCCGCGTGAAGCCGTCGCCGTGCGATCGCCGGCATCACCGCAACGGCAATTGCTTGGAAGTCCTTGACAATCGGCGCGGGTCATCATGCGACATCTCGTCGCGTGGCAACGCGTACGCGGAACCCGGCTACAATACGCCCCGCCATGAATCGACTCCGCCATCTGCTGGCGCAGCGCGCGAATCATCCGCTCCTGTCGGCGCTGATGCTCTGCGTGCTCGCGTTCCGCCTGATCCTGCCAGCCGGTCTGATGCTCGACACGAGTGCGGACAACGGCGCGGCCGGGCTCGCGATCTGCAGCGGCCATGGCCCGCTCGACCTGACGTCGGCCGCCACACAAGCGGCCGACGATCTCTCCCGCGCTCTCACCCAAAGCCCCGATTCGCACCACGCGCGCGGCAGCAGCCACGGCGAGCTGTGCCCGTTCAGCGCGTCGCTGGCCAGCGCCATCACGCTGACGGTGCTGGTGGCCGTGCTGTGGAATGGCCTCGGCGTGGTGACGCGCCGTGCCGCCCCGCGCATCGTGCGGTTCCGGCCGCCTCCCGCGCACGCCCGCCCCGGCGCGCGCGCCCCGCCCCGCTTCGTTCCCGCCTGACGCGACGCCGATCCGCCGCGTGCCTTCGTGCGCGCGCCGGGTCACGTGCCGCCGTTTCCGCTCGCCCTTCAACGCCCGGCCTCGATGACCGGTAGCGCAAGCGGCATGCGCACGGCCCGTCGCGTCTGTCCGGTTTCCATCGTTTCGTTATCCCGAACGCTTCGCGTCAACCCCGCGAGGCGCGACGGCGCACGCTCGCCTCGGCGGTCCAGCGTCCCGACGCCCAAGCGAGCACACGACGCAACGCCGAAACCGCCATCACCGGCCATAGCGCAGGCCATGCAGCCGCGCGCGCCGTTCCTGTCCGCTTTCGATCCGCCCGACTCGACATGAAGTCCTATCCGCTTTCCGCGACCGCTGCCACCCTGGCCGCACTGGCCGCATTGCCGATCTGCACGTTCGCACAAACCGCCCCGGCAGCCGCCTCGTCCGACCAGCCTCTGCCCACCGTCAACGTCGCGGCCGGCCGCGACACCGCGCTGCACCGCGTGCAGGACACCGGCAGCCACCTCGGCCTCACGCCGCTCGAAACACCGGCCAGCGTCGAGCAGATCGACCGCGCCACGCTGGACACGCGCGGCGACGCCTCGATCATCGATGCGGTGAGCCGCGCCGCCGGCATCGCCGCCTCGCCGCATCCGGGCAACGGCGATGCCGAACTGTCGGCTCGCGGCTTCGTGGGCGCGTCGTCGGTCACGCAACTGTTCGACGGCGTGCGCCCCTACGGCGCGATCGGCGCGACCTACCCGTTCGATACCTGGTCGGTCGATCACATCGACGTGCTGCGCGGCCCGGCCTCGGTGATCTACGGCGAAGGCGCGATCGGCGGCGTGGTCAACATCGTGCCGAAGAAGCCGACGCGCACGCCGATCGAGAACGAGCTGCAGGTAGGCATCGGCACCGAACGCACCGCGCGCGCCGCGTTCGGCAGCGGCGGCGCGATCAACGACCGCCTGTCGTACCGCTTCGACATCAGCGGCAACCGCTCGGCGAACTGGGTCGATGCGGGCAACTCGCGCAATCTTTCCGTGTCGGGCGCGTTGCGCTACGACGTCACGCCCGACCTGTCGATCACGGCCTCGTACGCGCAAGGCTACCAGCAGCCGATGCGCTATTTCGGCGTGCCGCTCGTCAACGGCGCGCTCGACACGGCACTGCTCAAGAAGAACTACAACGTCGGCGACAGCCTGATCTCGTTCCGCGACAGTTGGGCCACGCTGACGGCCAACTGGCAGCCCACCGAGCAGCTGAACGTGACGAGCACGTTCTACCGGATGAAGAGCAACCGCCACTGGAAGGATGCGGAGTACTACACGTTCCAACCCGCCAGCGGCCTGATCGCGCGCAGCAGCTACACGGAAATCTTCCACGACCAGCAGCAGTTCGGCAACGTGACGACCGCCACCGTCGACAGCAGCGTGCTCGGCCATCGCAACACGTTCTCGGCCGGCTTCGAGTTCAATCACACCACGTTCACGCACACCAACAACTCGCCGTATTCGGGCAGCTCGCTGGTCGATCCGTTCGCGTTCGATCCGGGCAGCTTCATCAACACAGCGGGCACGCTGCCGAAATACGATTCGCAGGCCAACCAGTACGCGCTGTTCGCCGAGGACCGCCTCAAGCTCACGTCGCGCTGGTCGGTGGTGGGCGGGCTGCGCTACGACCATGCCAGCGTCAACCGCGACGATCTCGTCAACGGCGGCGGCTTCACGCGGGTTTATGCGAACACCGGCTGGCGGCTCGGCACCGTCTACGACATCGCGCCGAACTTCACCGTGTACGGCCAGTATTCGGTGGCGGCCGACCCGGTCAGCTCGCTGTTGATGCTCAATTCGTCGAGCGCCAACTACAAGCTCGCCACCGGCCGGCAGATCGAGATCGGCTTCAAGCAATCGCTGCTCGACGGCCGCGCCGAGTGGACGCTGGCCGCCTACCGGATCGTCAAGGACAACCTGGTGGCCGCCGATCCGCAGAATCCGAACCAGTCCATCCAGATCGGCCAGCAATCGTCGCGCGGCATCGAGGCGAGCTTCGGCGCGCAGGTCACGCGCGATCTGCGCGTGGATGCGAACGTCGCGGTGCTGCGCGCGAAATACGACGATTTCACCGAGCAAAGCGGCGGCGCGCTGGTCTCGCGCGACGGCAACGTGCCGGCCTCGGTGCCGCAGCGCCTGGCGAACCTGTGGGTGAGCTGGCGCTTCGCGCCCGAATGGACCGGCATCGGCGGCCTGCGCTACGTGGGCAAGCGCTATGCCGATACGGCGAACCAGTTGTCGATGGCGTCGTACACCACCGTGGATCTGGCGCTCGCCTGGAAGCCGCGCAAGGACACCACGATCACGGCCCGCGCCTACAACGTGTTCAACCGGCACTACGTGGAAAGCGCCTATTACGACGAGACGCAATACCTGATCGGCAGCGACCGCCGCCTCGAACTGATCCTCAACTACAAGTTCTGAACGCAAGGCGGGCGGCCGCAGCGCCGCCCGCCGCTCGTTCGGCGCTGCGCGTCAGAACGCATGCGTGATGCCGACGCGCGCCACGATCTGCCGCGCGCTCGACGATTGCCCGGCCGAGCCGAGCACATAAGCGCCATCGAGCGGCGTGCCCGCGCCGCCACTCGCGCGCTGGTAAGCCACCTGCGAATACACGCCGGTGCGCCTGGACAGCGCGTACTGCGCCATCAACCCCACCTGGTTCCAGTGCAGCGATGCGTCGCCACCGCCTGTGGCCAGGTGCGCACGCGTGTACGTATACATCGCACCGACGAACAGGTTCGGCTGCACGCAGACCTTCGCGTTCGCCTCGATATTGTCGAAACGCAGTTGCGACACGCCGGTACCCAGGTCCCCCACGTACAGCGACGACACGGGCTGCTGCACCGTCACGTGCGTATACACCAGCCCGAACGTCGCCGGCCCGACGCCGTAGTTCGCGCCGATCCCGTAGATCTTCTGGTTGCCCGCGACGAAATCCATGTCGTCGGGCGCGACGCTGCCGCCCGTCGTGGTGCCCGGCGTGCCGAGATCCTCGTACACCGCGCCGATCGTCAACGTGTTCCATGCGTAGCTCAACCCGGCGCCGATCGCGCGGTTGCGCGCGAAACTGCCGGCCTGATTGCCGAAACCGTACAGCGCGGTGGCCGTCAGCCCGTGGTACGCCGCGCTCGTGAACTTGACCGCGTTGTTGGCATGGAACGACGCATCGGTGTTGTCGTTGTCGAACGGATGCGCGAACAGGTAGCCGGCCCAGCTGCCGTTGGCCGTCAGCGGCGCGATCGTGTCGGCCACCGTGTCGAACTGCCGCCCGAGCGTCAGCGTGCCGTATGCGTCCGATTGCAGGCCCACGTACGACTGGTACCCGAACACGCGATCGCCGTAATAGAAGCGCCCGTTGTCCACCTGGAAGCCGCTTTCGAGATCGAAGATCGCGTGCAGCCCGCCGCCGAGATCCTCGTTGCCCTTGATGCCCCAGCGGCTCGTGACGAGATCCACGCTGGTCTGCTGCCAGGCCGCATGGCCGCCCGCGTTGCTGGTGAAATTGATGCCCTCGTCGAGCACGCCGAACAAGGTCACGCTGCTCTGCGCGTGCGCGCCATACGACGCGCACAGGCAGGCGAGCGCCGTCGCAGCCTTCAGTTTCATTCGTTATCCTATATAGGTGGATGGCGGCTTGCGCCGCTATCGATCGAATCCGGCGCGCGGGGTGTCGAGCCCCGCCGCGTTCAATGCAGGCCGAGCGCGTTGTCGCTGGCCTCGATCGCGGCCGCTTCGGCACGCGCGTCGAGCCGAAGCCACGGCAGCAGATAGACGATCGTCGCGACCGCCAAGCCCACCGCCCATGCGATGTCCACGCCGCCGAGCCGCGCCGCGAGCGGGCCGCTATACACGCCCGGCAGCACGAAGAACGGCACCGAGGCCACGAAGCCCGCCGCGTACGACACGAGCCCGCGCACGCCCCACGCGCCGTAGATGCCGTCGGCCGTGAACAGATGCGTGATCGCGTAACGGCCGCGCCGCACGAAGAAGTAATCGACGAGATTGACGGCCGTCCACGGTGCGAGCAGGTACAGCATCATGGTCAGCGCCGCGAACAGGATGTCGATCGCGTTGCCGGTCAGCAGCATCGAGATCGTCACCCACACCGCCGTGAGCAGCACCAGCGTGACGATGCGGATCGTGCGCGTGGGCTTGACGGCGCGGAACGAATCGACGCCGGTGATCAGCGTCAGCATCGCGCTGTAGTTGTTCAGGCCCATGGTGGCGACCATCGCACCGATCGACATGATGGAAATCAGCGCGCCGAAGCCGCGGAAGATCGCGTTGCCCGCCTCGTTCAGCGCGATCAGCCCGTCGGACGCGCCAAGCCGCGACGCCAGCCACGCGCCGAGCGCGATCAGCCACACCGCCGACGAGGACGCCCCCGCGAACACCGCGCCGATGATCGCGCGCGGCCGGGTGCTGCGCGGCAGATATCGCGAGTAGTCCGACACATACGGCGCATACGTGATGTTGTAGCTGGCGCTGGCCGCGAACTGCGAGGCGAACGCCACCAGGCTGAACGCACCCGCGTGCGCGGCCTTGGGCGGCACGCCGCCGAACAGGATCGCCACCGTCAGCACGAGATAGAGCGGCAGGCTCAGGTACAGCATCCATTTGAACGCGCGATGCAGCCAGTCGTGGCCGTACACGGCCAGGAACAGCGCGAACAGCGCCGTGGCCAGCGTGATCGCCACCGGCGACCAGCCGAAGATCGCATGCAGGCCGCTGGCCATCAGCACCACGTCCACCACGTTGAACGCGATGAACGTGAACGCCGTGGCCAGCAACACCACCACCACGCCGCGATAGCCGAACTGCGCGCGCGACTGGACCATCTGCGGCAGGCCGAGATGCGCGCCCTGCGACGCGTGAAACGCCATGAACAGCGTGCCGAACAGAATGCCGAGCGTGCCCGACAGGATCGTCCAGCCCAGCGACAAGCCCATGCCCGGCCCGACGAAACCGATCGCGATCGTGAAGAACTGGAAGTTGCCGAGGAACCAGAACGGCCCCTGGTCGAGCACCCTGCCGTGCCGCTCGCTGTCGGGCACATAGTCGATCGAGCGCGTCTCGATCGTGGAGAAACGCGGTGCCTCGTGCGCTGCCGCGCTGCCGAGGTCCGCCGTGCCGGGATGTTCCATGGGGAATCCTTGTTCAGTTGTCCTGATGCCGGGTGGCGTTGAATGACGCTTTGACGGAACGGGTTCAGGCACTGCCGCCGGGCTGCGGCGCCGGCGACAGATGTTCATGCACGGCGAGCCAGCGCTGGCCGGCGCGCGCGAACACGATGGTTTCGCGTTCGTCGAGCGTGTCCTGCCCGGCATGGGTGCGCAGCGTGGTGCGCACCGCGTGCGTGAAGATCGCCACGCCGTCGCCGGCCAGTTGCACGGCGCGATCGCGCGATTCGCAGCCGAGCACCGCGAAGCCGTCGTCGCGCTCCCATTCGCGCCAGCGCGCCGCGTAGGCCTCGCGCGAACGCAGCGGCGCATCGACGTGATGGAACACGAAGCTGGCCTCGGGCGCGAACGCCGCGAAATAGGCCTCGCGATCGTGCCGGCCGAACGCGTCGATCAACGCATCGGCGGCGGCCATCACCTGTTGTTCGGTCGGATTCATCGGGGTGTTCCTGGTGGTATCGATGGATTGGCTGCGATCGTATTGAGTCAAAAAAACGTGACCTATATCAACGTTTCAATGTAGACATCGAGATCCATCGATGTATGCCGTCCGGCCATGCGCGATGCGGGCCGGCGCTGCCGTCCATCGGGGAATGCCCGCCCCCGACGCACCCGGCGAGGGCCTTGGCGAGGGCGGTTTGCATGGGTCGGCGTCGATGCATGGTGGGCCCGGGCCGGAACTGGCATGATGGCGGCACCCGACCGAGCCAGAAGACCGCCATGCCGATTGCATCGTTGTGTGTCGCCGCCGCCGAAACCGCCTGCAAATGTTGCGGCGGCACGAGCCGCCTGTGCGGCGTGCTCGATTTCTCGGTGGGCGGCGCGGACCGCTTCGCCGGCCGCAAGGTCGATCCCTATGCGGGCGTGCCCGTCTACTACCACCAGTGCGAACGCTGCCGCTTCGTGTTCACGCGCGCGTTCGACGCATGGACGCCCGACGATTTCGCCGCCCACATCTACAACGCCGATTACGTGCGGCAGGACCCCGATTGCACCGGCGCGCGGGCGCGCGGCAACGCCGCGATGATCGCGCAGCATTTCCCGGCGATGGCCGGCCAGCCCACGCTGGATTTCGGCTCGGGCTTCGGCCAGCTCGAACACGAACTGGCCGCGCGCGGCTTCGGCACGGTCGCGTCGTGGGACCCGTATCACGGCACGCCGCAGGCGCAGCCGGCCGACGGCGCCTATCGCAACATCCTCGCGTTCGAGGTGTTCGAGCATCATCCCGATCCGCATGCGCTCGTCGCCACGCTGCTGCGCTACCTCGACGACGACGGCGCGATTCTCGTCTCCACGCTGCTCGTGACCGACGCGCAAGTCGAAGCCGGCATCGCCGACTGGTGGTATTGCCTGCCGCGCAACGGGCATATCTCGCTGTTTTCGGCGCTGGCGCTGGGCACGCTGGCCGCTGCGCACGGGCTGAAAGTGGCGTCGTTCGACGACGGGCTGCATCTGTTGTATCGCCACGCGGTGCCGGGCTGGGCCGCGCATTGCTTCACGCCGGGGCAGACGGCCTGAAGGGGGTGAAGCCGACGGATGCGTGCGAACGGCACGGGCAACGTGAAGGCCACGCGAGCGCCGCCTACGGGCCAAACCAGGCCGCCTCCCACGTCTCGCTTGAGCCAGCACGCCGTGCCGCCCCACGCCTGCCCGTAGAATGTCGGGTTTCCCGCCCGCCGCGCCGTTGCCGCCCCACCCGCCATGACCTACACCCTCGCGGCCATCTGTACGAAGGAGATCGAGATCCGCAAGAGCCGCTTCATCGGCTATGCGATCCCGGTGGCCGATCGCGACGCCGCGATGGCCGAGCTGCAAGCGCTGCGCGACGCCCATGCCGGGGCCACGCATGTCTGCTGGGCCTTGCTCGCGGGCGGCCAGTCGGGCATGTCCGACGACGGCGAGCCGTCGGGCACGGCGGGCCGGCCGATCCTCGAAGTGCTGCGCCATCACGATCTCGACGGCGTGCTGGCCGCCGTGGTGCGCTACTACGGCGGCGTCAAGCTCGGCGCGGGCGGGCTGGTGCGCGCCTACACCGATGCGATCGCCGGCGCGCTGCTCGATGCGCAGCGCGTCGAGCGCATCGCCATGACGCGGCTCGCGATCGAGATCGGCTATCCGGATGAAGCGCGCGTGCGCCGCTGGATCGAGCAGGCCGGCTTCGAGCTGGTGGACAGCGCCTATGCGATGACGGTGCGGCTGGCGATCAAGCTGCCCGTGACCGAGGTGGCCGCGGCGCGCGACACGCTGTTCGACGCCACCCAGGGGCGCGCCGGGTTTCCCGCGTTCGAGTGAACCGAACGCCCGGCGCGGCGGCCGAAGCCTGCGGCTTCAGGCCAGGAACAGCCGATACGCCGGGTTCGCGGTTTCCTCGTGATACGGATAGCCGAGCGTGGCCAGGAAACGGTCGAACGCGTCATGATCGGCGGCCGGCACCTGCAATCCGACCAGGATCGAACTGGTGTCGGCGCCCTGATTGCGGTAATGGAACAGGCTGATGTTCCAGTTCGGCGCCATCGCCGACAGGAACTTCATCAACGCGCCCGGCCGCTCCGGGAATTCGAAGCGGAACAGCCGCTCGTCGTGCGCGAGCGGCGAGCGCCCGCCGACCATGTAGCGAATATGTTCCTTCGACAGATCGTCGCCGGTCAGGTCCGCCGTGCCGAAGCCGTGCGCCTCGAAGTTGGCGGCGATCTCGGCCGATTCGCCGCGGCGGCGCGTCTGCACCCCCACGAAGATATGCGCCGAGTGCGCGTCGGCGATCCGGTAGTTGAACTCGGTCACGCTGCGCTCGCCCACCAGCTCGCAAAAGCGCCGGAAGCTGCCGCGCTCCTCGGGAATCGCCACCGCAAACACCGCCTCGCGCGCCTCGCCCACTTCGGCGCGTTCGGCCACGAAGCGCATGCGATCGAAATTGACGTTGGCGCCCGAGGTGATCGCCACCAGCGTTTCGCCTTCGATGCCGGCTTGCTCGGCATAGCGCTTCGCGCCGGCCACCGACAGCGCGCCCGACGGCTCCAGCACGCTGCGGGTGTCCTGGAACACATCCTTGATCGCAGCGCACAGCGCGTCGGTATCCACGGTGATCACGTCGTCGAGCAAGGCCTGGCAGAGCCGGAAGGTTTCCTCGCCCACCAGCTTGACGGCCGTGCCGTCGGCGAACAGCCCGACCTCGGGCAGCGTCACGCGCTCGCCGGCGCGGATCGACTGCGCCATCGCGCACGAATCGGCGGCCTGCACGCCGATCACGCGGATCTCCGGGCGCACCGCCTTCACGTAGGCGGCCACGCCGGCCGCCAGGCCGCCGCCGCCGATCGGCACGAAGATCGCGTGGATCGGCCCCTGATGCTGGCGCAGCACTTCCATCGCGACGGTGCCCTGCCCGGCGATCACGTAAGGGTCGTCGAACGGATGGACGAACGTCAGGCCGCGCTCGGCCTGCACCTGCACGGCGTGCGCGTAGGCGTCGCTATACGATTCGCCGGCCTGGATCACCTCGACGGTCGCGCCGCCATGCGCGCGCACCGCGTCGACCTTGACCTGCGGCGTGGTGACCGGCACCACGATCACCGCCTTCACGCCGAGCCGGGCCGCCGAAAACGCCACGCCCTGCGCGTGATTGCCGGCCGAAGCCGTGATCACGCCGCGCTCGCGCGCCTCGGTCGACAGATGGGCCATGCGGTTGTAGGCGCCGCGCAGCTTGAACGAGAACACCGGCTGGTTGTCCTCGCGCTTGAGGAACACGCGGTTGCGCACGCGGGCGGACAACTGGCGGGCCGGTTCGAGCGCCGTTTCGATCGCCACGTCGTAAACGCGTGCGGTCAGGATCTTCTTCAGATAGGCATCGAGGCTCGACGTGATGTCGGCGGACGGGGGGGTGACGGTTTCCTGACGGCGACTGGACAGCGACAGCATCGAACGCTCCTGGCTTGGGGATGATCGTGCCCGGAGACGGAAACAAAAAACCCGCCTCGGGGGCGGGTTTCGTGACGGCTTCCTTGCGCGCGCTAACCCACCATTCGATGAATGGTGCGAATAATGTGCGCGATCGGGAAGGCGAGACGGGTCATGGAGCGAGAGCATCCGTGATGCCCGTGTGTTTGTCAACCCCGACACTCGACCCCAAGGCGAGCCGGTCTGGCCGCCCCGGGCGTGTCGGCCGGGATCAGTAGCGTTCCGGCACGATCATCGAATCCGGCACCGGGCGGCGCAGGTAATCCTCGTGGTGAACGCGCTCCGGCAGCAGCACCGGCGCGTGTTCGACCTCGTGATACGGCACCAGGCTCAACAGGTGGTCGATGCAGTTCAGGCGCGCGCGCTTCTTGTCGACGGCCTGCACCACCCACCACGGCGCCTCGGGAATATGCGTGCGCGACAGCATCTCTTCCTTGGCGGCCGTATAGGCTTCCCAGCGGCGACGGCTTTCGAGATCCATCGGGCTCAGTTTCCACTGCTTGAGCGGATCCTGGATGCGGGCCTCGAAGCGCGTTTCCTGCTCTTCGTCGGTGATCGAGAACCAATATTTGACGATCTGGATGCCACTGCGCACCAGCATCTTCTCGAACTCGGGCACCGAGCGGAAGAATTCCTCGTACTCGTCATCGGTGCAGAAGTTCATCACCCGCTCGACGCCGGCGCGGTTGTACCAGCTGCGGTCGAACAGCACGATCTCGCCGCCGGCCGGCAGATGCGCGGTGTAGCGCTGGAAATACCACTGGGTGCGCTCGCGGTTGTTCGGCGCCGGCAGCGCGGCCACGCGGCACACGCGCGGGTTCAGGCGCTGCGTGATCCGCTTGATCGCGCCGCCCTTGCCGGCCGCGTCGCGGCCTTCGAAGATCACCACCAGGCGGTGGCCCGTGGCGACCACCCAGTCCTGCAGCTTGACGAGCTCGCCCTGCAGGCGGAACAGCTCGCGGAAGTACTGCTTGCGCGATTCGCGGCGTTCTGCCGAGAACATCGTGGCTTCATCGTCGAAACGGCGGTCGTCCAGCTCCATTTCGAGTTCTTCGTCGTAGGCGTCGACGAGGTCTTCTTCCAGGCGGCGCTGACGCGCTTCGGCGTCCAGTTCTTCGGTACGGGTGTCGGTCATCGTGCTGCCTCCTTGGTAAACCGTCAGATTCGGGCGTTCCCGATTATCTCAGCGCCGCATGTCAACTGCATTAACCGCGCGAACATCGGCTGGATGTCCGGCCCCTTTACCCGGCCCGCCGACATCGATTTTCCGTCGCCGCCCCTCCCCGGACGCGAACCGATTCTCTACACTGACGATTGCAGCGACGATGTGCGACCGGCTCGCCGGCCCGCGCCAGAAACAGAACCGGACCCGAGACACCTGCACACCGACGCCCGATGCGTACCCCCACCCCCCATTCGTCTTATTCGGCCGATGAGCCGTTCCGCGTGCCGCTCGCCCGGCCGGCGCGGGCCGCCGACATTCCCGCGTTCCTGCGTGACATCTGCCGGGGCCTGATCGACCGGCAGCGCGAAGACGAACTGCTGCCATGGGCCGATCAGGCGCTGGCGATCGACCCGTTCGCGGCCGAATTCGTCGAAATGCGCGTGCAGGCGCTGTCGCTGGCCGGACGCCATCGCGAGGCCGCCGAGATGCTGCGCCGCCATGCCGGCCTGCCCTGGCCGCGCGCCGGCTTCGACACGCGGCTCGGCCACGAACTGGCGATGGCGGGCGACCTGGAGGCCGGCATCCGTCATCTCGATCTGGGCATGCGCCACGCCACGACGGCCGGCAACACCGCCGCCGCCGCGCTCGCCGCGCACCGGCTCGGCGAGGCCTGGCTCAAGCTCGGCGAGCCGCGCGGCTTCGCCGGCTGGCTGCGCCGCAACGACGACCCCGTGTCGAGCGGCAGCTATCGCACCGATCTGCCGATGTGGAACGGCGGGGACGTGTCGGGACGGCGCGTGCTGATCACGCACCAGCTCGGCTTCGGCGATCAACTGCTGATGCTGGCCGCCGCGCGCGACTGGCTGCATGCCGGCGCGCGGCTGATGATCACCTGCGATACGCCGCTACTGCCGCTGCTGCGTGCCTCGCTGCCCGATTGCCGGGTGGTGGATGCGCCGCGCCCGGTGGGGGCGGGCGAACCGCTACCGGAAGCGCTGCGGCGCGAGATCGCGGTGTTCGCGCCGGACCTGCACGCGAGCCTGCTGCATCTGCCGCTGCTCGACGCCACGCGCGCCCGGCCGCGCGGCCGTTTCGAGCCGTACCTGCGGGTGCCGACCGACCGCGCGCGCGCCGCCACGCTGTGGGCGCGCCGGATACGCGCCGCCGCGCCGGGCCGCAAGCTGGTGGGCCTGTGCTACGACTGCTCGCACCGGCACCGCCCCGAACTCGGCAGCGCGGCGCGGTGCTGGGCCGCGCGCCGCAGCCTGCCGCGCGAGGCCGTCGAGCGGCTGATCGCGCATCCGGCGCTGGCCTCGCACGTGCTGTTCGTGAGCCTGCATCATCCGAGCGGCGAGGCCCTGGCCGGCGGCCTGCCGCGCGGAATGCGCCACTACGCGCCCGATATCGAGGGCTTCGACGACACCGCCGCCTGCATCCGCGAACTCGATGCGGTGATCGCCGTCGATTCGTCGGTCGCGAACCTGGCCGCGCTGCTCGGCGCGACCACCTGCGTGCCGGTCAATCGGTCGGGCGATTGGCGCTGGGGGAACGCGGGCACTGTGTCGCCGTGGCTGCCGGGCGTTACGGTGCTGCGTCAGAGGGATAGTGGGGATTGGCAGCCGGTGCTGGAGGGGCTGGTCGGGTGGCTGGAGAGCGTGGTGCTCGGCGGGGAAGCCGGGGCGTCGGTGGTTTGAACGGCGGCGTGAACGCGCACGGCGGACGCCGCGCCGGGTGCTGCGCGGCTTCAGGTTCAGTTGACGCGTGGATTTCTGCTTGGGCAATGCGTGGCTTGACGCTCGGATGATGCCCGGCTTCCTGCTCACGCAATTCGCGGCATCTCGTTCAAGCAGTGCGCCGCTTCCCGCTCATTCGATGCGCGGCTTCCCGTCATGCGGCCCGAGCGGCCGTTCGGGCCAATCGATCCAGCGGTCGTCGCGCGCTGCTTCGTGCGCGGCGTTCAACGGATAGCGAATCCGGTTCTCGTCCTTCGGCGTCTCCCCGACCACGATCAAGCGCACCTCGTCCTGCGTGTTGTTCAGGAACGTGTGGCAAATGCCGGTGCCGGCCGGAAACGCCACCGCGTCGCCGGGCGCGAGCCGGTGCAGATGGCCGTCGATCCAGACGTCGGGCGTGCCCTCGATCACGTACGCAAACTCCTCCTCGGCGCTCTCGGCGTGCGGATAGGACGTGCGCCGGCCCGGCAGCAGCCGCACATGATGAATGCCGAGGCGCGTCAGCCCGAGCTTGCGCGCGAGCGGCGCGCCGAGGCCCATCGATTCGGGGTCGCCGGGGTAATGCCCGGCCTCCTGCCCTTCGAGTTCGGTCCAGTGCTTGATGAAATCGGGGCGCGACATCGCGAGGCTCCTGTCAGGGTCGTGGGGAACGGGCATGACAGCATGCATGCGCCGCGCTGTCCACCCGCCCCTCGATCTACCCCACCCCTCAGCAGCGGGCGACCAGCACGGCCTTCGCGCCGTCGGCCGGCTCGAACGCCATCGCTTCATCGATCCGGTCGAACGTGAACGTCGCCCCGAGCCGCGTGCGCAGCGCCGGATCGTCGATCAGCCCTTCGAGCGCCGTCAGCGCGCGCACCAGCCGGGCGGGATCGCGCACCGTCGCGCTCTCGAAGTTGCTGAAGCGGCGGATCGTCAGGTCCTTCATCATCAGCAGCGCGGTGGCGATCGAGAACGGCTCGGTGCGATCGAGAAAGCCATACGCGTAGATCGTCGAGCGTGGCGCCAGCGCCGGCGCGAGCGCACCGAGCAGCGCGCCGCCCACGCCGTCGAACACGGCCGTCGCGTTCAGCGAGGCCGCCAGCGGGCCGAGCGTGTCCGCCAGCGCCGGGCCGGCCGTCACCACGTGCGGCTCGCCCGCGCGACGCAGCGCCTCGGCCGACGCCGCGTTGCGCGCCACCAGGATCACGGGCAGCTTGCGGGCACGGGCCAGCACGCCGAGCGCGCGGCCCGTCGCCGAATTGCCGGCCGTCGCGATCACACCGGCGTGGCCGGCCTCGGCCATCTCCTCCAGAAAGGCGTAGGCCGTCATCACGTTGACCAGCGAGCCGCAGTAATCGCGCGCGTCGACGGTGTCGGGCAGGATCAGGCAGTTCGTGTACGGCACCTGGGCGCGCTCGCACCACAGGCCGACCGTCTCGGAGCTGCGGCCGAGCGAGCGGTAGATCGCCACCTGCCGGCCGAGATAGGCGGCCGGCACGTCCGCGCCGATCGCTGCGACCACACCCGCGCCCGACGCGCCCCACACGTCGTGCCGCACCGCGCTCAGCGCATTGCCGGCAGCCTGCGGCATGCGCAGGAACGTCCTGTCGCCGTGGTTGATCGCCGAGCCGGCCATCTCCACCAGCACATGGCCCGGCGCGGGCTGCGCCGGGGTGGGGATCTCGCGCACTGTCAGCGCCCGCTCGGGAGTCACGCAAATCGCTTGCATCGTTCAAGACCTCGCTTCGGTTGAGGGTGCGCGGCGCGGCCACGACACCCGGTGAGGCCGTACGTTAAGGCGTTTCATCGATTGCCGAAACGCGCGACTCGCACATATCATCGATTCCACTCTGGAATGAATCGACATCACGCTCATGGATCGTCTCGACGCAATACGGCTGTTCGTCCGGCTGGTCGAACGCGGCAGTTTTTCGGCGGTGGGCCGCGAGGAAGGCATCGGGCAGCCCGCCGTCAGCAAGCAGATCGCCGCGCTGGAGCGCCATCTCGGCGCGCAACTGCTGCAACGCACCTCGCGCCGCGTGGCGATCACCGAGGCCGGGCAGGCGTTCTACGACGCGGCGCGGCCGCTGGTGGACGATTTCGAGGCGGTCGAATCGTCGGTCGGCGTGCGCCAGCAATCGCCGCGCGGGCTGGTGCGCATCAACACCGCGCCCGCGCATGGCCGGCTCTGGATCACGCCGCGGCTGCCCGAGCTGTTCCGGCGCTATCCGGATGTGTCGGTGGAGTTGTCCGCGTCCGAGCGCAACGTCGATCTGGTTGGCCTGGGCATCGATCTGGCGATCCGCCACGGGCCGCTCGCCGATTCCTCGCTCAGCGCGCGCCGACTCGGCGAGACGCGCATGGTGCTGGCCGCCAGCGCCGATTACGTCGCCGCGCACGGCGCGCCGGCGCGGCTCGCGGAGCTCGACGCGCATCCGTGCATCGTGTTCGCGCGCGACCGCGAGCGCCGCCCGTGGCGGCTCAAGCAGGGCCGCGAATCGATCGCCTACCTGCCGCGCGGCTCGCTGCTGACGGGCGACGCCGAACACGTCCGCGCGGCCGTACTGCACGGCCTCGGCATCTCGCAGGCGCCGTACTGGCTGCTGGCCGACGAGATCTGCGCGGGGCGCGTGCGCGAATTGCTGCCGGCGCTCCAGCCCGATCCGCTGCCGATGCACGTGGTGCATGCGGCCGGACGGCGGGTGCCGATGCGGGTGCGTGTCGTGATCGATTTTCTGGTGGAGATTTTCTCGGAATCGGCGCCGTGATGAGGTGCCGCCAGGGCGATGGCCTAGCGATCGATCGAAGCCCGCTTCCTGGCGGAGATCGTCGCGAAACCGTCGCCGTAATCACGCATCGTGGCAATGGCCCGCCGATCGATTGAAGCCCGCGTTTCCAGGCAGTTTCCACATGCACACCGGCCCGCGCGCCCCACCTCGCCGCACTTGTTATCATCGCGGCTGATCACGCTGTGCGGAGCCTTCGCGATGGAACTCAAACACCTCGGCGCGTTCGTCGCGCTGGCCGACGAACTGCATTTCGGCCGCGCCGCCGAGCGGCTCTGCATCGTGCAGCCGGCGCTGAGCATGCAGATCAAGACGCTCGAAACCGGCCTCGGCGTGCGCCTGTTCGACCGCGACCGCCACAAGGTCGCGCTGACCGACGCGGGCCGCCTGTTCCTGCCGGAGGCGCGCGCCACGCTCGATCAGGCCGCGCGCGCGGCGCAGGTGGCGCGGCTGTCGGCGCACGGCGAGATCGGCACGCTGCGGCTCGGCTTCGTGTCGTCGGTGCTGCCGAAGCTGCTGCCCACCGTGATCCGCACCCTGCACGCGCGTTACCCGCGCATCGCGCTGGAACTCAAGGACATGCCCACGCCCGACCAGATCGCCGCGCTGCAAGGCGGCACGCTCGACTTCGGGCTCGGGCGGCTGCCGATCGCGGCCGGCGGCCTGCGCACGCGCGTGGTCATGGAGGAACCGTTCGTGGTGGCGGTGCCGGCCTCGCATCCGCTCGCGCGCCGCCGCGAGATCCAGCCGGCGCAGTTGCGCGGCCAGCCCGCGTTCGTGCTGGCGCGCCGCTACGCGCCGGGCCTGTTCGACGCGCTGCTGGTGGCGCTCGGCGCGCAGCAGGTCACGCTCGAGATCGCGCGCGAGCTCGGCGAATACACCACCATGCTCGCGCTGGTGGCAGCCGGGCTAGGCATCGGGCTGATCCCGGCCGAAGCGGCCTCGGCCGTGCCACCGAACGTGGTGGCTCGACCGCTGGCGCTGCCCGGACACCGCGCGCCGCTCGGGCTGATCTGGCGCGACGACGACAGCGCGCTCAAGCGCGTGTTCGTCGAGGTGGTGGAGGCCTGCGTGAACGGCGAGGCGGACGAGGCGAACTGAGCGCCGGCTCCGGTGCTCCGCGTGTTTACGCGCCGCCCCGATCTTTTTACGCGGTATTGATACGCGGCTCGCTACGCTGGGAGGGTCTTCCTACCCGATCGGGTTCCCATCCATCGCATGCGCCAAGCCAAGGCTGTCACACCGCTCCGTATCCTGTTTCCCACTCCGCGCGTCACGCGCGCCAGCGTCCGCATCTCGCTGACGCACGGCCACCGCGACGCGCAACTCGCGACGCTGCTGGCCTCCACGCTCGCGAGCCATATCGTCACCGTGCAACCGGCGCGGCGCGCGATCCACGTCACGCTCGGCACCGCCAGCCCCGACATGCCGGCCCTGCTCGACCTGCTGATGTCGTGCGTCGACGCGGCCACCATCGGCCCGATCGTGCACACCGCCACCGTGGAGGCCTGACATGTTCAAGGGCATCTGGGTGCCGCTCGTCACGCCGTTTCGCGACGGCCGCGTCGATACCGCGGCGCTGCGCACGCTGGCCGCGTCGTACCTCGACACCGGCATCGCCGGCTTTGTCGCGCTCGGCACCACGGCCGAGGCCGCGCTGCTCGACAGCGCCGAACGCGCCGCCGCGCTGGAAGCCATCGTCGAGGTCGCCGCTGGCCGGCTGCCGGTGTTCGTCGGCGTGGGCGGCCTCGACACGCGCGCGTTCCTCGCCGAGATCGACCAGCTCGAACGACATGCGATCGCCGGCTATCTGGTATCGCCGCCGGCGTATCTGTGCCCGAACCAGGCCGGCGTGCTCTGGCATTTCGAGCAGATCGCGCAGCACACGCGGCGGCCGGTGATGCTGTACGACGTGCCGCATCGCACCGGCGTGACGATCGAGCCTTCCACCGTGCGCCAATTGCTTCGTCATCCGAACCTGGCCGGCATCAAGGAATGCGTGCCCGCGCATTTCGGCGCGCTCGACGCGTTGCCGATCGAGCTGCTGTGCGGCACCGACAGCGCGTTCCTCGATTGCCTCGCCACCGGCGGTTCGGGCGGCGTGCTGGCCAGCGCGCATGTGTGCGCCGATCTGTTCGTCGAAGTGCAGCGGCTGCACGAGGCGGGACGCGTGACGGAAGCGCACAGCCTGTTCGACGCGATGCAGCCCGTCGTGCGGTTGCTGTTCGCCGCGCCGAACCCGTCCGCGATCAAGGCGATGCTGTCGCTCACGCACGGCATCTCGCCGGAGGTGCGCATGCCGATCACGCCGGCCTCGCCCCAACTGGTGGCGGAGTTGCGGCGCGTGCTGCCGATGCTGGAGCGCCTGCGGGCGGAATGGCTGGCCGCGCCGTGCCCGGCCGGCAGCCCGACGTAACGCGGGGACAAGAAAAACCGGCGCAGGCCGGATGCGGGATCGTCACCGCATCGGCCTGCGCCGGTCATGTCGGGCGCATTCAACGCTCGCAAGGCACTTGAGCACTGAACGCCTGTCACGCCCTCAGCGCCCTCAGCGCACGATACGCGTCACGCCACGCCCACGCGGATCGGCCGCCGCCTCCGGCGTCTTGCCGTCGACGCGGATCACCTGGATATCGCCGCTGAAATCCTGCCCCTTCAGCGTGTAGCCCTTCGCCTCGATCTGCTGCGCCAGTTCGCCCGTGATCGGGTGGTACGGCTCCCAGAAGATCGTGTTCGGCGGCAGCAACTGGTGATGGAAGCGGAACGCGCCCACCGCCTGCTTCAGCGGCATGCCGAAATCGTAGACGTTGGTGATCACCTGGAAGATCGAGGTGAAGATGCGCGAGCCGCCCGGCGTGCCGATCACCAGCGCCACCTTGCCGTCCCGGGTCAGGATCGTCGGCGACATCGACGACAGCGGCCGCTTCTTCGGCTCGATCGCGTTCGCGTCGCTGCCCACCACGCCGAACATGTTGGCCACGCCCGGCTTCGCGGAGAAGTCGTCCATCTCGTCGTTGAGCACGATGCCGGTGCCTTCCGCCACCACGCCCGAGCCGAAATAGCCGTTGATGGTGTACGTGTTCGACACCGCGTTGCCCCACTTGTCCACCACCGAGAAGTGCGTCGTTTCGGCCTTCTCCGGCATCGTGGTGCCGAGGCCCGGCTTCACGCTCTGCGTGTCCGACGGCGAAACCGGATTGACCTCGGCCGCGCGCTTGGCGATATAGGCGTCGTCGGTCAACTGCGCCACCGGCACCTTATAGAAATCGGGGTCGCCGAGGTATTGCGCGCGATCGGCGAACACGCGCTTCTCGATCTCGGCCACCAGGTGCACGTACTGCGCCGAATTGAGCGGCACGCCCTTGAAGTCGGCCGCGCGATCCTCCTTCATCTTCAGCAACTGCACCAGCCCCACCCCGCCCGAACTCGGCGGCGGCGCGGTGATCACGTGATAGCCGTTCCAGTTCGCCTCGACCGGCTGACGCCAGACCGCCTTGTACTGCGCGAGATCCTCGGCGGTGATGAGGCCGTCGCCGGGCTGCATCGCGGCGGCGATCTTCGCGGCCGTCGGCCCCTCGTAGAAGCCCTTCGCGCCCTGCGACGAGATGCGCTGCAACACGTTGGCCAGGTCGGGCTGCTTGAAGTTCGTGCCGGCCTTCATCGCGCCGAAGAACTTGTCGAAGTTGGTCTTGCCGTCGAATTCCTTGGAGGCGTCCGCGCCGCGCTGCGCGAGTTGCTCGTCCACCATGAAACCGTCCTTCGCGTAATGGATGGCGGGCGCGAGCACCTGCTGCCACTTGAGCTTGCCGAAGCGCTTCTGTGCTTCCCACATGCCCGACACGGTGCCCGGCACGCCCACCGCGCGCGGCCCGTACAGGCTCATGCCCTTGATGACGTTGCCGTCCTTATCGAGATACATGTCCTTGGTGGCGGCGAGCGGCGCGCTTTCGCGATAGTCGAGAAAGTACGGCTTGCCGTCGACGTAGAGCGTCATGAAACCGCCGCCGCCGATGTTGCCGGCCTCGGGATACGTGACCGCCAGCGTGAACGCGATCGCGACAGCGGCGTCCACCGCGTTGCCGCCTTCCTTGAAGATTTTCTCGGCGGCGTCGGCACTGTATTTGTCGGCGACCGCCACCGCCGATCCAGTTAGTTGCGCATGCAACGGTGTCTTGGCGAGCGCGGGGGCGGCGGGCATGAAGCCCGAAACGGCGACGCCGGCGCAAGCCGCGACGACGGAAATCCTGAAACGTTGGAACGTAACGTTCATTGCGCATCCCTCATGAGTGAATACAGGCGTGCTGGAAAAAGGCCGTCTCGCCGCTTATAGCATGTTCCAGAACTTGAAAAAAATGCTTGAGACACGATGGTGCAATGCAACTTTCCGTGCTGAATGCAGGGCTTTTGCGCGTTAGCGACCGTTAGATGCAATTCATGCGCGCAGAGAAATATTCCGCCGCAGATGATCCGCACGCGGTGCCGATCTGAGAAGATGGCGCCCCGGATTTTTTGCAGCGCACCTTCGCACGTTTCCCCGCATGGCTTCACATAACGCTCATCGTGCGACCGGCTGGGCAGCCGGTTTGATCGCCGCCGCGCTCGTCTGGCAGGCCGGCGCCGCCGGCGCATGGCACGCCGGCAGCTTCGCCGCCTTCCTCGGCGGCGTGGCCGGCGGCACCGCGCCCGACTGGCTCGAAGTGGCCTGGTGGACGCGCAAGCGGCGGCTCTGGATCAAACATCGGACGGCGACACATTGGGGCATCGGCTGGATCGCGCTGCTGTGGTTCGCCGATCGCGCCGTGGCCGCGCAGCATGCGTGGGCGCCGCCGCTGTTCGGCTTCGCGTGCGGCGGGCTCATGCATCTGCTCGCGGATTGGCCGAACCCGCTCGGCGTGCCGTGGATCCTGCAACGTCACTCGCTGAACTGGTGGAAAAGCGGCCGTTGCGACCTGATCGTGGTGACGGTCGCGTGGATCGGCGCGCTATGGCTTGCGCAGGCGGCGTGGCAGCGCGATGCGCTGCTCGAGCATTGGCTGCGGTGGTTGAGGATGGCTTGAGCGGCGGGTTGAAGCGCGAGGCGAGGCGTGAGAGCGGAATACGAACGCGGTTCGCGCCCGGCACGATCAAAACCTTTCGATGTTAGTGAACGCGCGGCGCGCGTTGAATCGGAAAGCGCCGATAGTCACCTACGAGAAATCGCAATCAGCGCGTCTGCGCCGCGACCTTCACGCCGAGCCCGATCAGCATCGAGCCGATCAGCTTGCCCTGCAGGCGGCGCAGCAGCGGCAGCCTGCCGAGCATGTGACGCAGCGGCCGCAGCGCGAACACCAGCATCGAGGTGTAGAGCGTGCCGAACACCGCGAACAGCACCCCCAACTCGACGAACTGGAAGAACGCATGCCCGTTCTCGGGATGCACGAACTGAGGCAGGAACGCGATGAAGAACAGCGCCGTCTTCGGGTTGAGCAATTCGGTCAGGATCGCCTGGCCGCACACGCGCACCGGCGACACATCCTGCTGCACCGGCGGCGCGCCATCGGCGGCCGGGGCCTGGGCCTGGGCCTGGGCGGCCAGCTTCGGCGCCGGCTCGCGCCACGAGCGCCAGCCCAGATAGAACAGATAAGCCGCGCCCACGTATTTCACGGCATTGAACGCGATCGAGGACGTCATCAGCAGCGCCGACAGCCCGGCCCCGGCCGCGAACGTATGGACGATGTCGCCGATCGCGCAGCCCACGCTCGCCATCACGCCGGCGCGCCAGCCGCCTTGCGCGGTGCGCGAGAGCACCATCAGCACGGCCGGCCCCGGCACCAGGAACAGTCCGAACATGATCACGATGAATGTGCCGAGCGTCGACAGGTCAATCACTTGCGCTTCCTTTCCATAAAGGGCCGTGCCCCAAACGGAACGGCCCCGCGCATTGCGCGCGAGGCCGAGATTGTACTGGGGCCGGGCCCAACGCGCAGGGCGTCACGTCCGGCAAGCCCTTGCCCCGTTCCCTGCTCGTTCGCTGCCCGGCCTTCGCGGCCGGTCAGACCGCCATTTCCGGCGGCGCCTGACGGAAGCCGCGCGTGAGCCAGCCCAAGTAAGCCAGGCCCAGCACGAACCAGATCGCCCCCAGCACCAGCGCCGATTTCTCGAGGCTCACGAGCAGCCAGATATCGGCGATCGCGCCGAGCGCCGGGAACAGCAGCCCGCCGATCGCGCCGAAGCGGCGCTGCTCGGGCGACAGCACGAAATACTGGCGCATCACGCACAGGTTGACCGAGGTGAACGCGAGGAACGCGCCGAAGTTGATGAACGAGGTGGAGGTGGCCACGTCGAGCTTCAACGCGATCAACCCGATCACGCCGGCGAACGCGATATTGAGCGCGGGCGTCTGGAAGCGCGGGTGGATGTAGCCGAAGATGCGGCGCGGCAGCACCTCGTCGCGGCCCATCGCGTAGAGCAGCCGGCCGACGCTGGCCTGCGCCGAGATGCCCGAGGCGAACTGCGCGAGGATCAGCCCGGCCAGGAACACCGACACGAAAATGTCGCCGCCCACCTTCTTGGCGATCTCGAACGCGGCCGAATCCGGGTCCTTGAACACCGCGCCCGGATGCGCCAGTTGCAGCGTGTAGGCCGCGATCACGAAGATCGCGCCGCCGATCAGCGCGATCAGCACGATGGCTCGCGGAATCGTCTTCTCGGGATTGACGGTTTCCTCGGTCAGCGTCGATACCGCGTCGAAGCCCAGATACGAATACGCGGCGATCGCGGCGCCGGCCATGGTGGCCGACAGCGGCACGTGCGCATTGAAGAACGGCTGCGCGGCGAGAATGCCGCCGGGGCCGGCGGCCGCCATCGCGTAGTGGCAGCACAGCGCCACGAACAGCGCGACGATTATCAGTTGCACCACCATCAGCACGATGTTGAAGCGGTTCGCCAGCTCGATGCCGAGGATGTTCAGGCCGCTCGTCAGCACGATGAACGCGACGATCCACACCCACGCCGGAATCGACGGAAACGCCGCGCCCAGATAGGCCGCGCCGATCAGCCAGATCACCATCGGCAGGAAGAAGTAATCGAGCAGCGTGGCCCAGCCGATCATGAAGCCGAGATGCGCGTTGAAGGTCTTGCGCGTGTACGTGTAGGCAGAGCCTGCCACCGGGAACAGGCGCGCGAGCTTGCCGTAGCTCAGGGCCGTGAACACGATCGCGATCAGCGCCAGCAGATAGGCCAGCGCGGCCGTGTCCTGGCTCGCGCCGGCCAGCACGCCGTAGGTGCCGTAGACGATCAGCGGCGCCATGTAGGCCAGGCCGAACAACAGCACGGACGGCAGGCCGAGCGTGCGCTTCAGGCGCGGCTCGTGGCCGTCGGGGCGCGACGGGGAGGATTGAGTCATGGTCGGTCTCCAGTGAGCGCGGCAACGCGCGCTCCTACGCAAAACACCAGGTTGCACGGGGCCGCACCGCGTGACGGCGCGCTGCGCAAGGCAGGCGACGTCGCCGCGGCGGCGGCATGGATCTACGGTCAGGCCAAGGTCAAGAAAGCGAACAACGGCCCGCCGGGCGGACGCCCGGCGGTGGACGGCTACGGCTCGCGCCGGCCCGCTCGCGCACGGCGGCGGGCCCGAGCGAACGGTCAGGCGGCAAGACGATCAGGCGGTGCGGCTGTCGAGCGGCAACGCAACAACAGCGAGGCAGCAACCCGGCACGAAGCAGCAGCGGAACGGCAACTTAAGCGGTAACTAAGCGGTAACCAAGCAGCAACCGAGCAGCGACGCAGCAGCAACACCAGCCACCACGAAGCGGCAGGCCGGTCATGAGCCGGCGCGCCACCTCCCCGCCCGGGTTCAGCGCGCGCGAATCACGCGGCCGCGCCCCGCGAACGGCTCGGCGTCCGGCGCGGGATCGTCGCGCAGGTCGAGCCGCACGCGCGCGTCGTGCAGATAGCTGTAGTGCTCCCGGCTCGCCGCGAGCAGCGCCGGGTCGAGCGTGGTGCACAGCACGGCATCCTCGCCGTGCAACTCGCTCAGGACATCGCCCGATGGCGCGATCAGCGCCGACTCGCCGGGGAAGCTCAGGTTGTCGTCGCCGCCGCCGATGCGGTTGACGAGCGCCGCGAACATCTGGTTTTCCATCGCGCGCGCCACGATCGCGCGGCGATGCACGGGGCCGAACGGATCCATGTTGCCGTTGGTCACGATCAGCAGATCGGCGCCGAGCGAGGCGATCGCGCGGGCCGTCTCGGGAAATTCGATGTCGTAGCAGATCAGCAGGCCAACCGTCAGGCCCTTGAATTCGCACACGGCAAAGCGCTCGCCCGGCTCGAACACGCCGACGTCGGACGCCCACAGGTGGGTCTTGCGGTAACGCAGCGCGATCTCGCCGGCGGCGTCGATCAGCACCGTGGTGTTGTAGAAGCGCTCGCCGTCGCGCTCGGCGAACCCCACCGCCACGCCCGTGCCGGCCGCGCGCGCGGCGTCGCGCACCGCACGCAGCGACGGGCCGTCGAGCGGCTCGGCCACGTCACGCACGTTCTCGCGCGTCGGAAAGCCGGTCAGCGTGGTTTCGGGAAACACGATCAGGTCGGTGCCGTCGCGCCGCGCGCCGATCACCTCGGTCACACGCGCCAGATTCGGTTCGACGTTGCCGTCGACCACCGGGATCTGCGCCAATTCGATTTGCATCTGCTTGCCTCCAGTATTGCGGGCCGATAGACTCGCGCTCGCATTGCGCCGCGGCCCGAGCCTGCGGCGTGGCGCTATTATCGGGACGTTATTTTTGTCCAGGAATTCCCCACCTGGGTTACCACGATCGGAGGACACATGGAGCTCGACTGGCGCGATCTCGCGTTCCATCACCACGTCGCGACGCTGATCGAAGCGATCGACAGCGCCGACTTCTGGACCCGCCTGAGCCGCGTGCTGCAACGCTTCGTGCCGTTCGACAGTTGGGTGGGGCTGCTGTTCGCGCGCGAGCGCGCCCCGCTGGTGTGCGCCGAATCGCCCACCCCCGACGGCACCGTGGATGTGATGTTCCAGAGCTACCTGGGCGCGCTGTACCAGCTCGATCCGTTCTATATCGCGGCCTGCGAGCGCCCCGCCTCGGGCCTCGTCACGCTCGAATCGGTCGCGCCGGACAACTTCCGGATGACCGATTATTACCAGCGCTACTTCAAGAGCAACATCATCGGCGACGAGGTGCAGTTCAACCATGCCGTCGACGAGAGCCACACGCTGATCTTCTCGCTCGGCGCGACGCGGCGTTACAGCGAGCGCGATCTCGCCGTGTTCGCGGTGGTGGCGCCGTGGGTGATCGCGCTGATGCGGCAGCGCCTGCCTTACGAAACCTTTACCGGCGGCAGCACGCGAGGCACGGCGCTCGAAGCCGATGCGGCGCTGCCGGCCGCGCCCGACGAGGCCAGCTATGCCGAGCATTTCGAGCGCGTGGTGCAGCAGCGCGGGCACACGCCGCTGACGGCGCGCGAGGTCGAGGTGGTGCGACTGAGCCTGAGCGGCTTCTCGACACGCGCGATTTCCGAGCGGCTGACGATCTCGTTCGAGACGGTGCGGGCGCACAAGAAGCACATCTACGCGAAGCTCGGCGTCAATTCGCAGTCGGAACTGTTCGCGCTGTTCTACGAGCCGGGGCGCTGACCTCGGCCGCCGGCCGCGCACGGGCATTGCGTTAGGCGGGAGCATCCCCATCTGGGCCGGTGTGGTCGGTGTGGTCGCGATGACGCCGCTCGTGCCAAGCACCCCGCGCCAGCCGATCCGGCCCCGTCGGGGCTCTGGCACACTGATCCTTTCCCTTCGGCCATCACTGCACCCTTAATGGGGCGCGTGCGCACCGCGCCCGCCCGAGCCATCGAGATGGACACCCGTACCCGCCGCCCCCGCCCCGGCAGCAACCCGCTCGACGCCTTTCATCCGGCCGTCGCCGCGTGGTTCGCGCGCCGCTTCGACGCGCCCACCGAGGCGCAGGCGCTTGCCTGGCCGCCGATCCAGGCCGGCCGCTCGACGCTGGTGGCCGCGCCGACCGGCTCGGGCAAGACGCTGACCGCGTTCCTCTGCGCGATCGACGAGCTGGTGCGCGACGCGCTCGCGCACGACGGCACGCTGCCCGACGCCACGCTGGTGGTGTACGTCTCGCCGCTGAAGGCGCTGTCGAACGACATCCGCACCAACCTCGACGCGCCGCTGGCCGGCATCGGCGAGGAACTCGCGCGGCTCGGCCTGCCGGTGCCCGAGATCCGCACCGCCGTGCGAACCGGCGACACCACGCAGGCCGAGCGCAACGCGCTGCGCAAGCGTGCCGCGCACATCCTCGTGACCACGCCGGAATCGCTGTACGTGCTGCTGTCGTCGGAATCGGGGCGGCGCATGCTGTCGACGGTGCGCACCACCATCGTCGACGAGATCCACGCGCTGGCCGGCAACAAGCGCGGCAGCCATCTGGCGCTGTCGCTCGCGCGGCTCGATGCGCTGGCCGGGCGGGCGCTGCCGCGCATCGGGCTGTCGGCCACGCAGAAGCCGATCGACCGGGTGGCGCGATTCCTGGTGGGCACGACGCATGCGGCGAATACGGGCGATACGCAGGATGACGAAGCAAACGGCGCGGCCGCGCCGGCCTGCACGATCGTCGATGTCGGCCACGTGCGCGAGCGCGATCTCGCGCTCGAACTGCCGCCCGTGCCGCTCGACGCAGTGATGTCGAACGACGTGTGGGAGCGCGTGTACGACCGCATCGCCGAACTCGCCGCCACGCACCGCACCACGCTCGTGTTCGTCAACACGCGCCGGCTGGCCGAGCGGCTCGCGCGCCATCTCGGCGACCGGCTCGGCAACGACGCGATCGCCGCACATCACGGCAGCCTCGCCAAGGAAGCCCGTTTCGACGCCGAACAGCGCCTCAAGCACGGCAAGCTCAAGCTGCTGGTGGCCACCGCCTCGCTCGAACTCGGCATCGATATCGGCGACATCGACCTGGTCTGCCAGATCGGTTCGCCGCGCGGCATCGCGCCGTTCCTGCAACGCGTCGGCCGCTCCGGGCACCAGGTCGGCGGCACGCCGAAGGGCCGGCTGTTCCCGCTCTCGCGCGACGAGCTGGTGGAATGCGCGGCGCTGCTCGATTGCGTGGCGCGCGGCGAACTCGATCAACTGCGCGTGCCGCAGGCGCCGCTCGACGTGCTCGCGCAGCAGATCGTCGCCGAGGTGGCCTGCGCGGAATGGGACGAAACCGCGCTGTACCGCTGCTTCACGCAGGCCGCGCCCTACGCGGCGCTGCCGCGCGAACGCTTCGACGAGGTGCTGGCGATGCTGGCCGAAGGGTTTTCGAGCCGGCGCGGGCCGCGTCGCGCCTATGTGCATCGCGACCTGAGCACCGGCACGATACGCGCCCGGCGCGGCGCGCGGCTCACGGCCGTGACCTCGGGCGGCACGATCCCGGATACCGCCGATTACGCCGTGCTGCTCGAACCGCAGGCCACGCAGATCGGCACCGTCAACGAGGACTTCGCGATCGAGAGCCTGGCCGGCGACGTGTTCCAGCTCGGCAACCAGTCGTACCGGATCCTGCGCGTCGAGAACGGGCGCGTGCGGGTGGAGGACGCGCGCGGGCAGGCGCCGAACATCCCGTTCTGGCTCGGCGAGGCGCCGGGGCGCAGCGACGAACTGTCGGCCGGCGTCGCGCGGCTGCGCGCCACGATCGACGCGCTGCTCGAACAGGGCGAACTCGATCGCGCCGCGCCGGCCGCCTCGCGCGCGATCGGCGCGGCGCGAACGTCGGCGGCGGTGGCCGTGACGGCGCGGGTGGCGTCGGCGGCAGCCGTGTCGTCCAAGGGGGCCGCCTCGGCGCGGGTTACGCCGACGACTGCCGCGCAGGCCAAGGCGGCTGCCTCGGGACGGGCCATGCCCACGACTGCCGCGCCAGCCGAGGAGCCTGCCACGGAACCGGCCACGCCGATGGCCGCCACGCCAACCAAGGCGCCTGCCCCGGCGCGAACCATGCCCACGACTGCCACGCGGACCAAGGCGGCCCGCAAGCCGCCCGCGCAAGCACCGGAGCTGACCGCAGCCGTGTCGCCCGATGCTTCCACTCCGCCCGCATCCCCCCCCGCGTCCACCGAAGCCAGCCGCCTCGCCCCCGCCCTGACCTGGCTGACCGCCTCGCTCGGCCTCGCCCCCGAAGCAGCGCGGCAGATCGTCGACTATCTGGCGCGCGCCCGCGCGGCGCTCGGCGCGCTGCCGACCCAGCAGACGCTCGTGATGGAGCGCTTCTTCGACGAATCGGGCGGCACCCAGCTCGTGATCCACGCGCCGTTCGGCAACCGCATCAACCGCGCGTGGGGCCTCGCGCTGCGCAAGCGCTTCTGCCGCGCGTTCAACTTCGAGCTGCAGGCCGCCGCCACCGACGACGCGATCATCCTCTCGCTGTCGCTCGCGCACAGCTTCGTGCTCGACGAAGTCTGGCGCTACCTGCGCGCGGCCACCGCCGAGCACGTGCTGGTGCAGGCGCTGCTCGACGCGCCGCTGTTCGCGGTGCGCTGGCGCTGGAACGCCACCACCTCGCTCGGCCTGCCGCGCTACACGGGCGGCCGCCGCACCGCGCCGCAACTGCAGCGCATGAAGAGCGAGGACCTGCTCGCCACCGTGTTCCCCGATCAGGTGGCCTGCATCGAGAACATCGTCGGCGAGCGCGAAATCCCGAAGCACCCGCTGGTCGATCAGACGCTCGACGACTGCCTGCACGACGCGCTCGACACCGAAGGCTGGCTCGCGCTGCTGCGCCGCATCGAAGCCGGCGAGGTGACGCTGGTGGCGCGCGACCTGCCCGCGCCGTCGCCGCTGGCCGCCGAGATCCTCAACGCGAAGCCGTATGCGTTCCTCGACGACGCCCCGCTCGAAGAACGCCGCACGCAGGCCGTGCTGGCGCGCCGCTGGAGCGACCCCGAATCGGCCGACGATCTGGGCGCGCTCGACGCCGACGCGATCGCCGCCGTGCGCGAGGAAGCGTGGCCGCTGGTGCGCGACACCGACGAAGTGCACGACGCGCTGGTCAGCCTGGCCTGCGTCAGCGACGACGAAGCGCACGCGCACGACGGCTGGTTCGCGGCGCTCACCGAGCTGGCAGCGGCCAAGCGCGTGAGCGCATTGCAGCTGACCGATGCGCTAACGCTGTGGGTGCCGGCCGAACGGATCGCCTGCCTGCGCGCGTTGCATCCGCGCGCGCGCCTCGCCCCGCCGCTCGCCGCGCCGAAAGGCCGCGCCGCCGTGGACTGGACGCCCGAAGCCGCGCGCCTCGACGTGATCCGCGCGCGGCTGACCGGCTCCGGCCCGCTGCCGCTGACCGCCATCGCCGCGCCGCTCGGCCTGCCCGACGCCGAGGTGCAGGCCGCGCTGCTCGCGCTCGAAGCCGAGGGCTACGTCATGCGTGGCCGCTTCACGCCCGGCGCGAGCGTCGAGGAATGGTGCGAGCGGCATCTGCTCGCGCGCATTCATCGCTACACGGTCAAGCGTCTGCGCCGCGAGATCGAGCCGGTCGAGCGCGCCGATTTCATGCGCTTCCTGCTGCACTGGCAGCACGCGAGCGCCGACACGCGCGGCCAGGGCCGCGACGCACTGACCGCCGTGGTCGAGCAACTCGAAGGCTTCGAGGCGGCGGCCGGCGCGTGGGAAGACGAACTGCTGCCGGCGCGCGTGAGCGATTACACGACGGGCGGCATCGACGAACTGTGCCGTTCGGGCCGCATCGTCTGGACCCGCATCGCGCCGCCCGCGCGGCCGGCCGGCGCGGCCGCCAAGAGCGGCGGCGGCCCGGTGAAGACCACGCCGATCGTGCTGCTGCCGCGCCGCCATGTCGGCGTCTGGCAATCGCTGCACGAGGGTGCCGCCCCGGCGCTGTCGGCGCGCGCCACGCGCGTGCACGACGCGCTGGCTGCGCATGGCGCGATGTTCTTCGAGGAATTGGTGGACGACACGCGCCTGCTGCCCGTCGAACTCGAACAGGCGCTCGGCGAGCTGGTGGCGGCCGGCCGCGTCAACGCCGACAGCTTCGCCGGCCTGCGCGCGCTGCTGCGCCCGGCCGTCAAGCGCAGCGCGTTCTACAGCCCGCGCACACGGCGCGGCGGCGCGTTGATCGGCGGCATGGACGACGCCGGGCGCTGGTCGCTGGTGCGGCGGCCGGTGCGCGTCGAGATGGCGGGAGAAAGTGAAAGCGACAGCAACGGCTCGGACGGCAAACGCGACACGCTCGAACATCTGGCCTGGACACTGCTGCGCCGCTACGGCGTGGTGTTCTGGCGGCTGCTCGAACGCGAGGCCGCATGGCTGCCGCCGTGGCGCGAACTGTTGCGCGTTTATCAGCGGCTGGAGGCGCGCGGCGAGATTCGCGGCGGCCGTTTCGTGGCGGGGCTGGCCGGCGAGCAATTCGCGTTGCCGGAAGCGATTCCGGTGCTGCGCGAGATTCGCCGCCAGCCGGCCGACGGCCAGTGGATCGCCGTCAGCGGCGCCGATCCGCTGAACCTGGCCGGCACGCTGCTGCCGGGCCGCAAGGTGCCGGCGCTGGCCGGCAACCGCGTGCTGCTGCGCGACGGCGTGGCCGTGGCCGCGCTGATCGGCGGCGAGTTCGTGTATGAGGATGCACTGCCGCCCGACGAACGCGAGACGGCGCGCGTGAAGCTGGCGCGGCGGCGCTGACACGCGCCGCCGAAGCTCACGACAGCTTCGGCTTCAGGCCAGCGCAGGCGCACCAAGGCGCGTCGCGACGCCATACGACGGCGCCAGCGCCTGCCCGCCATTGCCGCCGGTCAGGCGAAACACCGACACCGCCTCCGACAGCACCGCCGACTGCTCGTCCAGCGACTGTGCCGCCGCGGCGGCCTGCTCGACGAGCGCGGCGTTCTGCTGCGTGACCTCGTCCATCTGCGTGACGGCCTGATTGATCTGCTCGATGCCGCGCGACTGCTCGTCGGAGGCCGCCGAGATTTCCGCGACGATGTCCGACACGCGGCGGATCGCCTCGCGCACGCGGCCCATTTTGTCGCTGACCTCGTTGGCCTGCCCCGCGCCGCCCTCGATCAGCGTGACCGACGAGGCGATCAGCTCCTTGATCTCCTTGGCAGCCGCCGCCGAACGCTGCGCCAGCGTGCGCACTTCCGACGCCACCACGGCGAAGCCGCGCCCCTGCTCGCCGGCACGCGCCGCTTCCACCGCGGCGTTCAGCGCCAGGATGTTGGTCTGGAACGCGATGCCCTCGATGGTGCCGGTGATCTCCGAAATCTTGCCCGAGCTGCCGCTGATCTTGAGGATCGTGTCGACCATCTCGCGCATCGCCTGGTTGTTGTCGTCGGCCAGGTTCGTCGCGTTGGTGGCGAGGCCGTTGGCCTGACGCGCGTTCTCGGCGTTCTGCTTCACCGTCTCGGTCAGTTGCGTCATGCTCGACGCCGTTTCTTCCAGCGAGGCGGCCTGCTCCTCGGTGCGCGCCGACAGGTCGAGGTTGCCGGTGGCGATTTCCTTGGCCGCGAGCGAGACCGAGCCGGTGCTCGCCTGAATGCGGCGCACGGTTTGCGACAGTTGCCCGTCCATTGCCTTCAGCGCATGCATGAGGTCGCCGAATTCACCGCGATAGTGGCTGTCGATACGCGCTTCGAGGCGACCGTCGGCGATCGTGTTGGCCACCGCGATCGCGCTCTCGAGCGGGCGCATGATGGCGCGCAGCAGGTAGACCGATGCGCCGGCCGCCACCAGCATGCCCACGATCACGAGCGCGATCGCGATGGTCAGCGCGGTGCGCGCGCTGTCGCCGCTGTCGGTCGTCATTTGCCGCGCCTGCCGGTCGTTCAGCACGATATCGGCCTTGATCTGGTCGAGCATCGCGTCGGCGGAGGCGTTTTCCGCGTCGATGATCTGCCCCGCCGCGTCGTAGTTGCCGGCGGCGAGCGCCGACAGGATCTGCTGCGTGGACTGATGCAACTGCGGCATGGCCGCGTTGATCTTGTCGGCGATCTCGTGCTCCTCCGGCGACGTGATCGCGCCCGGGTAGTAGCCCGGCCACTGCTTGTCGAGCTGTTCGAGCGAGCGGCGGATCGAGTCGATCCCCGCGCGGGTGCGCTCGTCGGAGTGCACCACCTGCAAGGTCCGCATCAGGCGGCGGATGTCGAGCACCTCGCCGCGCACCGCGCCGAGAATCCGAACCGGTTGCACCACGGTGGTGTATTCGTCGCTGACCGTCTGCCTGAGGTGCGAAATGGTTAGCGATCCGAAGATCCCGACCAGCGCGATGATCAACACGCAGGCCGTCATGGCCATCACGATTTTGAAACGAACGGTGTGATGCATGCGGCTCAAGATGCGGTTCTCCAGTTCTGTCGCCCCGCAATGCGACCGGTGTCGATGCGGCGTCGGTATCCGTCGACACAGTGTCGGACACCAGCCCGCGATTACGGCCCGCCGCGATCCAACTTTAGCTTTTTCGGTATTTTTCTTTCTTAAACAGGAATGAATACCGGAATACAGGTAAGCATTCAGAAATCTTCTGACGAATGACGCAAATGGCCCGCCCGGCGTGCAATCTGCCCAGGCGGGCCGGTTCGCCGCGCGGCATGCGATTACACCGTGCATGCCGATTTCTTTCAGCGTTTCCGCAAAACGCGCGCAGGCGCTTTACGCTCAACCGCGCCAGGCGGAACAGCGAATCACCGAACAGAAGTTGCCGGCGTGGAAATGCGGCTCCTTGTCGGCGATCACGTCGGCCTTGACGTTGCCGAAGGTCGTGTCCGGCTTGTGGCGGATGCCGTCGTAAAACGCCTGGATGATGTCTTCCTTGAAATGCGGCGTGCGCGGGTGCGCATGCGTGACCGCGTCGCGTTCGTGATCGCTGTATTGCTTGTAGGTCAGGCCGAGCACATCCATCTCCACGCCGGCCGTGACCAGCGCGACCACCGGGTGCATGTGCTGCGGAATGCCGGGCGTGGTGTGCAGCGCGATGGCGGTCCAGACCAGATCGATGTCGTGCTGCGCGATGCCGCGCTGGCGCAGGAAATCGCGCGCGGCGTTCGCGCCGTCCACCTCGAAGCGCTCGTGCGCGCTGCTGTGCGACGGCACCAGGCCGACATCGTGGAACATCGCGCCCGCGTAGAGCAGTTCCGGGTCGAACTTCAGGCCGCGGTCGCGCCCGGCCAGCGCGCCGAAGTAATAGACGCGGCTCGAATGATGAAACAGCAAGGGACTTTCGGTGTCCCGAACAAATTCCGTTATGTCGCGGGCCAATTGGCTGTCGGGCACGCTGATGCCGCCGATGTCGATCATGATGTTCTCCGTGTGTGGGCTTCGGAGACCATTCTCCCGCGTGCTAGTATTGTCTTCAATCGGCGTGACACGCCACTTTCTGCCAAATCGCGCGGGAAGCGGCCACCGCCTTCAGCGGGAGTTTCCATGAGCAAGACCATCGCCATCCTGGCCGTGCCGGGCGTGCAGTTGCTGGACGTCAGCGGGCCGCTCGACGTGTTCGCGCAGGCCAACCTGGAAGCGGGCCGCGCGGCTTACCAGTTGCAGGTGCTGGCCTGCGAGCCGGGGCATCTGGTCAGCTCGTCGGGCGCGCGGCTGGTGCCCGACGCGGTGGTCGGCGACGCCCTGCCCGATCCGCACACGCTTCTGGTGGCCGGCGCGCCCGGCATCGCCACGCACGACGCGCCGGCCGTGTCCGGCGCCGTGCTGGCCTGGTTGCGCGGCGCGGCGAAGCGCTGCCGCCGGTTCGGCTCGGTGTGCACCGGCGCGCTGGTGCTGGCCGATGCCGGCCTGCTCGACGGCCGCCGCGTCACCACGCACTGGGCCGCCGTCGAGGCGCTGGCCGCGCGCTGCCCGGCCGCCGAGATCGAACCCGATGCGCTTTACGTGCGCGACGGCAAGCTGCGCACGGCGGCCGGCGTGACGGCCGGGCTGGACCTGGCGCTCGCGCTGGTCGAGGAGGATCTGGGCCGCGAGATCGCGATGCGCGTGGCCAATCAGTTGGTGATGTATTTCAAGCGCCCGGGCGGGCAATTGCAGTTCAGCCGCCACGGCGAGACGGCGCCGGCGGGCCGTTCGGTGCTGCAGGACGTGCAGCGCTGGGTGGCCGCGCAGCCGGGGCTCGATCACAGCGTGGGGAGCCTCGCGGAGCACGCGGGCCTGAGCCCGCGGCATTTCGCGCGGCTGTTTCATGCGGAGGTGGGGGTCACGCCGGCGGCGTGGGTGGAGATGGCGCGCGTGACGGCGGCGCGCGCGCTGATCGAGACGGCCGGCGACGCGCCCAAGCAGGTGGCCGCGAAATGCGGCTTCGCCAATGCCGATGTGCTGCGTCGTGCGTTCGTCAGGCACGTGGGCGTGACGCCGGCCGAGTATCGCAAGCGTTACCGGCGCGAGGCGGACTGAGAGGTCAGCCTCGCGGCGTCGGCGTTGGAATCAAGTCGCGCTGGTCCCGCGGCAGCGCCAGCGGCGTTGCCGCACCGGTTCGGCCGCCACCACTTCCGTCACGTTGCGCCACCAGCGTTCGCCGCGATGCGGCGCGGCCAGGTCGAGCCGCTCGCCCATGCGTGGCGTGGCGAGCGGAATGCCGCGCGCGGCCGCCAGGCCGAACACGCGCTCGAACGGGTCCTGCCAGCGGTGCATCGCCAGATCGAACGTGCCGTTGTGCACCGGCATCAGCCAGCGTCCGCCCAGATCCTGGTGCGCCTGCACCGTCTGCTCGGGCTGCATGTGCACGTACGGCCATTGCGCGTCGTAGGCGCCGGTTTCGAGCAGCGTCACGTCGAACGGGCCGTAACGTTCGCCGATCTCGCGGAAGCCGTCGAAATAGCCGGTGTCGCCGCTGAAGAACACCCGCAGGTCGCCGTCGATGATCGTCCACGAGGCCCACAGCGTGCTGTCGCTGTCGAACAGGCTACGGCCCGAAAAGTGCTGCGCCGGGGTAGCCGTGAACGCGATGCCGTGCAGCTCCGTGCCCTGCCACCAATCGAACTGGCGCACCTTGGCCGCGTCGACGCCCCACTCGATCAGGCGATCGCCCACGCCGAGCGGCGTCAGGAACACCTCGGTAGTGGCGGCCAGCGTCAGCACGGTGTCGCGGTCGAGGTGATCGTAGTGGTCGTGCGAGAGGATCACGCCGGCCAAGGGCGGCAGCTCGGCCAGCGCGATCGGCGGCGCGTGGAAGCGCTTCGGCCCCATGTTGCGGAACGGCGAGGCGCGTTCGGCGAACACCGGATCGGTCAGCCAGAACTGGCCGCGCAGCTTCAGCAGCATCGTGGAATGGCCGAGGCGGTAGAGGCTGCGGTCGGGCGCGGCGTCGAGCGCCTCGCGCGTGAGCGGATCCACCGGCAGCGTGCCGGCCGGCGCGGTGCCGCCCGGCTTGTTGACGAGCATGTTCCAGGCGATCGACACCATCTTGCCCATGCCCTCGGCCGGGCGCGGCCGCACGTTGCGGAAGCGCTCGCCGTCATGCTGCGGCGAGCCGGCCGACATTGCGCGGCCTCGGCGCGCGGCGGCGAAGCCCAGCGTGCGGCTGAACCATTGGGAGAGCGAAGTCATCGGGATCCGTCCGGAATCGAAAAGTAGACTCGCTAGTGTAGTTTGTTTCCGGGAAAAGTAAACCGGGCAGTGTAAAATTCGCCCATGGACTCCAATGCTTCCCCGACCCGCCTGACCGACCGCAAGCGCGCCGCCATCGTCGGCGCGGCGATCGACGAATTCCTGTCGGCCGGCTACGACGCCACCAGCATGGATCGCATCGCCGCCAGCGCGCAGGTGTCGAAGCGCACCGTCTACAACCACTTCCCGAGCAAGGAGGCGCTGTTCGCGGCGATCCTGCACCGGCTGTGGGATTCGACGCGCGCCGGCGACGCGCCCGTCTATCGCACCGACGCGCCGCTGCGCGGCCAGTTGATCGAACTGCTGATGCGCAAGCTGCGCCTGCTCAGCGACGACACGTTCCTGTCGCTGGTGCGCGTGGCGATCGCCGCCGCGATCCATTCGCCCGAACGGGCACGCGAGATGGTGTCGCGGCTCGGCGAGCGCGAGGAGGATCTCGGCGCGTGGATTCGCGCGGCCGCGGCCGACGGGCGCTTGAGCGTGGATGACCCGCGTTTCGCATCGGAGCAGTTGCAGGGGCTCGTGAAATCGTTCGCGTTCTGGCCGCAGGTGGCGATGGGCCAGCCGGCCGTCGCCGGCCCGCCGCAGCGCGTGCTGGCCGAATCGGCCGCCGACATGTTCCTGGCGCGCTACGCGCGGGGGGATGCCGGGCGGGATTGATGCGCGGCGTCGCGGTTCAGTGGGCCACGGCTTGTGGTGCGAGATGCGTGGCTTGTGGCTCGCGCTTTTCGGCTTTTCGGCTTTTCGGCTCGCGGCTCGCGGCTCGCGGCTCGCGGCTTGTAGTTCACGCCGCCCGCCCGCACAATCGCCGTCACGGCTCACCCGCTCACGGCCTTGCTCATGGTTGATCTGCATTCCTCGCGATTTGTCGGCGTGCTGCTGGCCGCCGGCCTAGGCACCCGTTTCGACCCTTCCGGACAGGACAGCAAGCTGCTCGCCGCCCTGCCCGACGGCACGCCCGTAGCGCTGGCCGCCGCGCGCCGGCTGCGCGCCGTGATTCCCGATGTGATCGCCGTGGTGCGCCCCGGCGCGGACGTGCTGGCCGAGCGGCTCGCGATCGTCGGTTGCCGCGTGCTGGTGGCCGGCGAGGCCGTGCAGGGCATGGGCGCGAGCCTGGCTGCCGCTGTACGCACCGAGCGTGACGCCGCCGGCTGGATCGTCGCGCTCGGTGACATGCCGTGGATCGCGCCCGCCTCGATCCGCGCCGTGGCCAGCGAGCTGGCCAGCGGCCGCGCCACCATTGCCGCGCCGTGGTTCGACGGCCAGCGCGGCCATCCGGTCGGCTTCGCGGCCGTGCATCGCGACGCGCTGGCCGCGCTCGACGGCGATGCCGGGGCACGCGCACTGCTGGTCGCGCACGAGGTGGCGCGGGTCGAGGTGGACGATCCCGGCGTGTTGCGCGACGTCGATACGCGCGACGACCTGGCCGCGCCGCCGGGCGCCTGACGCGTTCAGCAGACGCCGCTCAACCGAAACCGCGCCGGGCCGAGTCGACCAACCAGGCGTCGTGAACGCCCGCCCCCACCGCGTTCAGCGCTTGCCGCCCAGCGGAAACCGCGCCTCCGGCAAGCCGCGATACCCGGTCGCCGCGACAAACACCCCGCCCGCGTGCGGATCGTCGCGCAACGCCGCCGCATCGAGCCCTTCGCGCGCGCTCGTCACGTACAAGGTGTTCCAGCCCTCCCCCTCGTCGGGCCCCTCGCTCGCCCGCTCGGGCGCCGGCCCCAGCGACGGGCAGCTCGGCTGCGCGGTCGGCACCACGATGCGATCCGTCTCCACGCCGTTCTCGTCGTAGCGCACCACGCGCGCGCCGCCCCATTGCGCGTTCCACAGGCCGCCGGCCGCGTCGACGGTGGAGCCGTCCGGGCCGCCGGTCGGATCGGCCAGCGCCACGAACGGCCGCACGTTCGCCACCGGGCCGTCGGCGCGGTAGTCGCACACCATGATCTGGCGCGTGGGCGTGTCGCAGAAATACATGCGCGTGCCGTCCGGCGAGAACGCGATGCTGTTGGCGATCGCCGCCGGCGGCAGCGCGAGCCGTTCGAGCGAGCGGTCGGCGTTCAGGCGATAGAAGCCGGTGGACGCCTCCAGCGGCTCGTGCTCGTCCTTCATGCCGAACACGAGGTTGCCGGCGCGGTCGCAGCGGCCGTCGTTGATGCGCGAACGCTCGCCCGGCTCGACCTCGACCAGCCGCTCGAAACGGCCGCTGCGCAGGTCGAACAGCGCCAGATGCGTGGCCAGCCCCACCACCAGCACGTCCGGGTCGTCGCTCAGCGCGAAGCAGCCGAGCCGCTCGGGCATCGCCCAGCTTTCGGTGTCCTGCGCCGCGCCGGGGCGGTGACGCCACAGGCGCGCGCCTTCGATATCGGTCCAGTAGAACGCGTGCGTCAGCCCGCACCAGGTGGCGCATTCGCCGAGCACGTGGCGGCTGTCCGCCAGCAGCGTCGCGGCCGGCGCGCCGGCGGATCGGATCGGGTCGTTCGAGGCATTGAGGGCGTTCGGATCGGTCATCGGATGAGGTGAAATCTCGGATCGGAAATCGGAAAAAGGAAAACGCCGCGCGGCGGCGCGGCCGTTCCGCTCTGATACACGGTCCGGCCCGGAAACGCAAAACGGCGCGCGCGCGGCCCAGATAGTGAGCGGCCGCGGGCCATCCACCCACGCACCCACCCGTGCCGCGGCCGGCAACGCCGGACGATTCGCGCTAACCTGTCGGGCCTCACGCATTGACCGCAGGATTTCCGCCATGTCCCAACAAGCCCTGACCATCGATTTCGTCTCCGACGTCGCCTGCCCGTGGTGCGCGGTCGGCCTGTCCTCGCTGCTGCTCGCGCTGGAGCGCATCGGCGACGACGCCCGGGTGCAGATCCGCATGCATCCGTTCGAGCTGAACCCGGACATGAAGCCGGAAGGCGAATCGATCGTCGGCTATCTCGGCAAGAAATACGGCCGCACGCCCGAGCAGATCGCCGAATCGCAGGAGATGCTGCGCGAGCGCGGCGCGGCGGTGGGCTTCACGTTCGGCAAGCGCGAATATGTCTACAACACGTTCGACGCGCACCGCCTGCTGCACTGGGCCGGGCTCGAAGGCCGCCAACTGGAGCTGAAGCTCGCGCTGCTGCGCGCGTATCACGGCGAAGGCCAAGCCACCAACGATCCCGACGTGCTGGTGGCCGCCGCGCAATCGGCCGGGCTGGACGCCGAGCGCGCCCGCGCCGTGCTGGCCGGCGGCGACTACGCCGACGAGGTGCGCGCGGCCGAGCGCGAATCGCAATCGATCGGCATCACGTCGGTGCCGTCGATCATCTTCAACGAACGCTATCTGGTGACGGGCGGCCAGCCGGTCGAGGCGTTCGAAGGCGCGATCCGCCAGATCCTCGAGGAAAGCGCCAAGCCGGCCTGAACGCCGCCGGCCGTGCCGCACGCGCCGCACTGCGAGGCGTGCGTGGCACCATCGTTTCCGGTGCGGCTGGACCTTTTCAAAGAGCCAGGGCCTCTCTACAGTGAGCGGATTCTGCCACTCACTGCCCGGAGAAACGATGTCCGACCGCACCAACGAATACGGCCAACCGATCGGCGCTGCCGTCGAAGGCTGGACGCCCCGCCCGCTGCCCGCCGCCGTCACGCTCGAAGGCCGCTACTGCCGCCTGGAGCCGCTCGACGCGGCGCGCCACGCCGACGATCTCGCCGCCGCCTACCTGTCCGCCGACGACGGCCGCGACTGGACCTACCTGTTCGTCGGCCCGTTCGCCTCGGCCGCCGAATTCCGCCGCTACGCGGAAACCGCCGAACGCAGCACCGACCCGCGCCACTACGCCGTGATCGACCGCGCCAGCGGCCGCGCGGTCGGCACGCTGGCGCTGATGCGCCAGGACCCGGTGCACGGCGCGATCGAGGTGGGCAGCGTGACGTTCTCGCCGAAGCTCAAGCAAACACCGCTGTCCACCGAGGCGCAGTACCTGCTGATGGCCTACGTGTTCGACCAGCTCAACTACCGCCGCTACGAATGGAAGTGCGACAGCCTGAACGCGCCGTCGCGGCGCGCGGCCGAGCGGCTCGGCTTCGAATTCGAGGGGATTTTCCGGCAGGCGGTGGTCTACAAGGGACGTGCGCGCGATACGGCGTGGTACTCGATCGTCGATACGGAATGGCCGCGCTTGAAGCAGGCGTTCGCGGCGTGGCTCGCGCCGGAGAATTTCGATGAGCAGGGGCGGCAGAAGGTGGGGCTGGCGGGGTTGCGGGGGTGAGGCGGCAAACGACACGGGAATTGCGGGGAAAACGCATCCATATTTCTCAAATATGGAAACTTAGAGAGCCAACTTAAGATTCGATCTATAATTTCCATATTCGAGAAATATTTTGATCTCAAGCAACCGAGATCTCTTTGTTTTCATATATGGTTAATTATGGCCCGCCATCTTCCCAAACCTGTCGTCACCAGCCCGCTCGCGGCCGATCTGGTCGCGCTCGGCAACGTCGTGCGCAATCGACGCCGTGAGCAATCGATGCGCATCGACGATGCTGCCGCCTTGCTGGGTGTCTCCACGGCAATGCTGTCGCGAATGGAAAACGGCATTCCGGTCGGTTCCGACCGAATGTTCCGCGTACTCGACGGCCTCGGCCTGAATCTGTTCGCCATTCCGAAATCGGAAACGCCGAAAGTCTTCCACGCTCTGCAGCAGCACGACATCCCAGGCTCGTCAGCGGAAGGCGGGCACGCATGAGTCGCCAGCTCATCGTCGCGACGGATACCGGCATAGTCGGCCAACTCGAGTTCGAGTCGCACGACGAGCGCTTCCTGTTCCGGTACGACGACGCATGGCTGGCACGCGCCGACGCATTCCCGCTTTCCCCCACATTCCGCTCGGCCCCCACGCTCCGGCATCGGGCGTCATGCAACGCTTCCTGTCTAATCTTCTGCCGGAAGGGCGTGCGCTCGATGTCGCCTCGGTCGTCAATCAGATTTCGAAAGACAACGTATTCGGGCTGGTGCATGTGTTGGGCAGAGAGCCAGTCGGTGGCCTCGGTTTCCTGCCCGTTGCCGATGATGGCGCCGCACCGGTACAGAGTCGGGAAGCCGTGCGGCGCGCGATCCCTCATGCCGAACTGAGCGAGCGCATCCGCGATCGCGACACGATCCCGTTCCCGGTTTGGGACCGCAAGGTCCGGCTCTCGGTCGCGGGCTATCAGGACAAGCTGCAAGTGCTGATCGAGGGCGAACACATTGCGCTCGCCGATGGCGCACTGAGTTCCACCCATCTCCTCAAGCCGGAATCACGCAATATGTCGACGCCGCACATGGTGGCGAACGAGCATTTCTGCATGACGCTCGCCGCGCGGATGGGCCTGCCCGTGGCGCCCGTCTCGCTGTGGCGGATTCCGGAGCCGCTGCTGCTCGTCGAACGCTTCGATCGCAGCGTGATGCGCGATCCGACCACGGGCCTCGTGCATACCGTACGCCGTTTGCATGTGATCGATGCGTGCCAGGCACTCGACGCCCCCGTGTCCTATAAATACGAGCGCAATTTCGGCAACAACGAGAGTGTCGCCAATATCCGCGAAGGCGTGAGCTTTGCAACGTTGTTCCCGTTGGCGCGGCAATGCGAAGATCCGGCGCACGCGCGTGCCCTGCTCGTCCGGTGGGCGATGTTCCATCTGCTGATCGGCAACAGCGACGCGCATGGCAAGAATCTGTCGTTCTTCATGCGCCGCTCGGGGCTGGCGCCCGCGCCGTTCTACGACCTCGTATCGGTGAATGTCTATGGCGCCGGCGTCGAACAGGACATGGCCATGGGTTACGGCGACGCATTTCGCATCGATGACGTGACGGCGTTTGCACTCGCCGATTTCGCGCAGCGCACCGGCATCCCCGCGAGCTATCTGTCGCGCGACCTGCGGCGCATGGCCGACAGCGCGATGAACGCCGCCGCGGAACTGGCCGGCTCCGATATGTATATCGGCGAAGAGCGCATGCTCGTGCGGGAAATCGCCGGCTTCGTCACACGCCAGGCTCAACACCTGCAACACGTGGCGCCGATGATTCCCGCCGCGTTCAAGTCTCTGCTCTAACGCCCCCTCACCGCCCCGCCGCCCGCAACGCGAACTCGAACACCGCCCCGCCGCGCGGCTCGTCCACCAGCCGCGCCTCGCTGCCGTGCAGTTGCAGCATCCGCTGCACCAGCAGCAGCCCCAGCCCGCCGCGATGCGAATCGCCCGAGGCCACTTCCCACGACCCCACCGGCCGCCGGAACAGCGATTCGCGCAGCCCCGGCGGCACGCCCGGGCCGGTATCGCGCACCGTGACCACCACCGCGCCGTCGTGCGCCGCCAGCTCGACGGCCACATGCCCGCCCTCCGGCGTGTGCCGCAGCGCGTTGTCGAGCAGATTGGTCAGCACCCGCTCGATCATCCCGAAATCGGCATGCACGTTCGGCAGGCGCGGCTCGATCCGCGCGTCGAGCGTCACGTCGCGCGCCTTCGCGCCCAGCTCGAACTTGGCGAACACGTCCTGCACCAGATCGGCCAGCGAGCCGTCCTCCAGCGCCGGCTGCACGAGCCCCGATTCGAGCCGCGCCAATTCGAACAATGCGCGCGCCAGGCGCCCCACCTTGCCGCTCTGCGCCAGCGCGATCGCGAGGTAACGCTCGCGATCGGCCGCATCGAGCGTCGCGCCCTTCATGGCCAGCGCTTCCAGATAGCCGTGCAGCGAGGTCAGCGGCGTGCGCAGGTCGTGCGACAGGTTCGCGATCAGCTCGCGGCGCTGCTGGTCCTGCTGCTTCAGCTCGCGCCATTGCTCGCCGATCCGGTCGGACATCTGCGCGAACGCGGTTTCGAGCACGGCGATCTCGTCGCGCGCGCCGGCCACCGACACATGCGGCAGCGACGGCTGCGCGTCGGGCTCGCCGTTGGCGTCGAAGCGGCGGATCGCGTCGGTGAAACGGCGCAGCGGCCGCGTGATCAGCCCGAACGCGGTCAGCCCCGCCAGCAGCCCGAGCAGCGCCACCAGCGCGATCGACCACAGCGTGGTGCGCAGCACCGAGCTGGCCGCGACGCGCGCCGCCAGCTCGTCGTGCGCCTCGCCGAGCAGCACCACGTAGATATAGCCGGACGGCGGATGCCCCGGCATCTGCAGCGGCGCGGCGCTGAACACCTTGCGCGCGTCGAGGCTGCGCGGATCGTCGCCGAGGATCGGCAGCGGCTGGCCGTCGAGGAAGCGCTTGACCGGCGCGAGATCGACGCGCTCGCGCTTGACGCGGCCCGGCGGCGCGTCGTCGCCGCGAATCCGGCCGGCGTTGTCGAGCAGATACACCTCGACGCTCGGGTTCACGCCCATCAGTTGCCCGAACAGCTTGCGCACGGCGTCGGGCCGCAGCCCGTTGTCGTCCATCAGCGAGGCGCTCAGCGCGATATGCCCGGCCAGATCGTGCGAGAGCCGCTGCACGACTTCCTTCTCGTGCATGTCGCTGGCGCGGATCTGGATCCACGCGGACGCGCCGCAGCAGGCCAGCAGCAGCACCGAGAACACCACCGCGAGGCGTTGCGTGAGGGTCAGGCGGCGCATCAGGCGTCCTTGCCGTCGGCGCTGGGCGCCACGCCCGGCGCGACCAGCTTGTAGCCGCGCCCCCAGACGGTGAGGATTCGCGCCGGCTGGGCCGGGTCGGCTTCGATCTTGGCGCGCAGCCGGTTGATATGGGTGTTGACGGTGTGCTCGTAGCCCTCGTGCTGATACCCCCACACGGCGTTGAGCAGGTCGGTGCGCGAGAACGCCTTGCCGGGATGGCGCGCGAAGTGATACAGCAGGTCGAATTCGCGCGGGGTCAGGTCGATCGCGGTGCCGTCCACGGCGGCCTCGCGCGTGAGCGGATCGAGCGCCAGGCCGCCCACGTCCACCCGCCCGGCGTCGGGCCGCGCATCGCGCGACAGCGCCTCGACGCGCCGCAGCAGCGCCTTCACGCGCGCCACCAGTTCGAGCATCGAGAACGGCTTGGCGAGGTAATCGTCCGCGCCGAGTTCGAGGCCGAGGATGCGGTGCACCTCGCTCGAACGCGCGCTGATGATGATGATCGGCGTGTAGCGCTCCATCGCGCGGGCACGGCGGCAGATTTCGAGGCCGTCGACGCCCGGCAGCATCAGGTCGAGCACCAGCGCGTCCCAATGGCCCTGTTCGAGACGGCGCAGGCCGTCGTCGCCGTTGGCGCAGTGCACCACCTCGTAGCGCTCGTCGCGCAGGTGCAGCGCGAGCACGTTGGCGATGTCGGCATCGTCTTCGACGATCAGGATGCGTTTTTGTGGATCCATGGGCAGGGAAGTCGGGCAAGCCGCGCCGGGCGGGCACGGCGGATGCAGCATGAAAAGGCGGCGAACCGGCGCAGCGCGGATAAAACCGACGCAACCACGGCATCGGCCGCCGCCGCCGCGCCGCCGGCAGGACGATTCTCGCGCATCGGCGCGGCCGAGTCGTCACGGTTTCGTGAACATTCCGTCCACGGCCGCCGTCGCCGTCGCCGTCGCCGAATTATCACGAAAACTTTAACTTTCCGTGAGGACTTCGCGACCGTCCCGTCATTACGATGAGCGGCATGTCATCCCCCGTCCGACAGGAGTCCAACATGACCAGCCGCCGACGTTTCCTGCTGACCGGCGCCGCATTCGCCGGCGCCGTGGCCGCCCTCACGCGCAACGGCGTGTTCGCGCAACAACCGCCGAAGCTCGCCGCACCGGCCGAACTGACGCTTTCCGACGCCGAATGGCGCAAGCGCCTGACGCCCGCCCAGTATTCCGTGTTGCGCGAGGCGGGCACCGAACGCCCGTACAGCAACCCGCTCAACGACGAGCACCGCTCGGGCACGTTCTCGTGCGCCGGTTGCGCGCTGCCGGTGTTCTCGTCGGCCACCAAGTTCGACAGCCACACCGGCTGGCCGAGCTTCTGGTCGCCGCTCGACCACGCCGTGGTGACCGACACCGACACCTCGTTCGGCATGGTCCGCACCGAAGTGCACTGCCGCCGCTGCGCGGGCCACCTCGGCCACGTGTTCGACGACGGCCCGAAGCCCACCGGCCTGCGCTACTGCATGAACGGCACGGCGATGACGTTCCGCCCCTCGTCGGCCTGAGCGCCGCCCCTCCCCGAAGGACATTCCATCATGTTGCTCGTCATCCTCGCCTATCTCGGCGGCGTGCTCACGATCCTGAGCCCCTGCATCCTGCCGGTGCTGCCGTTCGTGTTCGCCCGCGCCGACAAGCCGTTCATGCGCAACGCGCTGCCGCTGCTGGCCGGCATGGCCGTGACATTCGCGGGCGTCGCGACGCTGGCCGCCGTGGGCGGCGGCTGGATCGCCCAGGCCAACGAGGCCGGTCGCTGGCTCGCCATCGCGCTGGTCGGCGTGTTCGGCCTGACGCTGCTGTTCCCGCGCCTGGCCGACCATCTGACCCGGCCGCTGGTGGCGCTCGGCAACCGCCTGACCGGCGTGGCCTCCACCGCCAACGACGGGCGCGGCAGCATCGGCGCGTCGCTGCTGCTCGGCGTGGCCACCGGCCTGCTGTGGGCGCCGTGCGCCGGCCCGATCCTCGGCCTGGTGCTGACCGGCGCGGCGTTGCGCGGCGCGAGCGTCGGCACCACGCTGCTGCTGGCCGCCTATGCGGCCGGCGCGGCCACCTCGCTGGCGGCCGCGCTGCTGATCGGCGGCAAGCTGTTCTCGGCGATGAAGCGCTCGCTCGGCGCGGGCGAATGGATTCGCCGCGGGCTCGGCGTGGCGATGCTCGGCGGCGTGGGCGCGATCGCGCTCGGCCTCGATACGGGCGTGCTGACGCAGGTGTCGACGGTCGCCACCGGCGGCCTCGAACAATCGCTGGTGGATCGGCTCGCACCGCGCAAGACGCCGGGGCAGACGCCCGGCGATGCGGGCGGGCCGGCGATGATGGCTTCGGGTGATGCGATGCGTGCGGCTGCCGGTGACGGCAATGGGCCTTCGATGATGGCTTCCGGCGACGCCATGCGTGCCGCGGCCGGCGCGAACAATAGCCCTTCGATGATGGCCTCCGGTGACGCCATGCGCGCCGCGGCCGGAGCAGGCAACGGCCCGTCGATGATGGCTTCCGGCGACGCCATGCGTGCCGCCGCGAACCACACCGCCCCCGACGCCAACCCCAACGCGATGATGTCGGCCGCCACGACCGCCGCCCGCCACGACGCGGCGATGTTGCGCGTCTCCGCGCCGGCGCTGCCGGTCGAGGGCGAGGCGCCGTCGCTGGCCGGCGCGACCCAGTGGCTCAACTCGCCGCCGCTGACCAACGCGTCGCTGCGCGGCAAGGTCGTGCTGGTCGATTTTTGGACCTACTCGTGCATCAACTGCCTGCGCACGCTGCCGTACGTCAAGGCCTGGGCGCGCAAGTACCAGAACGACGGGCTGGTGGTGATCGGCGTGCATGCGCCGGAATTCGCCTTCGAGCGCAATATCGACAACGTCAAGAAAGCCAGCCACGACCTCGGCGTGACCTACCCCGTGGCGATCGATAACGGCTATTCGATCTGGCGGGCGTTCAACAACGAATACTGGCCGGCGCACTACTTCATCGACGCGCAAGGCCGCGTGCGCTACCACCACTTCGGCGAAGGCGACTACGCGCAATCGGAACGCGCGATCCAGCAACTGCTGGTCGAGGCGGGCCACCCCGACGCGGCGCAGGTGCCGCTCGGCCTCGAAGGCGCCGCCGCCAGCGGCGCGCAGGCCGCCGCGGACAGCGCCGACATGCGTTCGCCGGAAACCTACGTGGGCTACGCACGCGCCGACAACTTCGTGTCGCCCGGCGGCCAGTTGCACGACCGCGAGCACGACTACGCCCCGCCCGCGCAGCCCGGCCTCGACGATTGGGGCCTGGCCGGCGCCTGGACGGTCGGCAACGAGCAGGCCACGCTCGCCAAGCCGGGCGGCCGGATCGTCTACCGCTTCCACGCCCGCGACCTGCACCTGGTGCTCGGCCCGGGCAAGAACGGCGCGCCGGTGCGCTTTCGCGTGACGGTCGACGGCACCGCGCCGGGCGCGTCGCACGGCGCCGACGTGGATGCCGACGGCGTCGGCGTGGTCAAGGGCCAGCGCCTGTATCAACTGATTCGCCAGACCGGCCCGGTCGCCGATCACACGTTCTCGATCGAATTCCTCGACCCGGGCGTGCAGGCCTTCGCCTTCACGTTCGGTTGAGCGCCGCACCGCTTTCCCATCCGCTACACGACGTTCGCCATTCGACATTGCAAGGAGTCCGCATCATGAAAACGACCCGCTCCGCCGCCGCGCCCCGCTCGCGGCTCCGACTGATCGCCCGCGTTGCCGGCAGCGTTGCCGCGGTCGGCGCGGTGGCCGCCGCCGCGTTCGGCTGGCAGCCGGCCGCGCTGGCCGACAGCGCCAAGCCGCTGCCCGCGCCGACGCTCGACGAGAAGCCCGCCGCCGGGCACACCGAAACCGCCGTGTTCTCGGGCGGCTGCTTCTGGGGTGTGCAGGGGGTGTTCGAGCACGTCGCCGGCGTCAAGCAGGTGGCCGCCGGTTATGCGGGCGGCGCGGCCGCCACCGCGCAGTACGAAACCGTCAGCGAGGGCGACACCGGCCATGCGGAATCGGTGCGGATCGTCTACGACCCGGCGCAGGTCAGCTACGGCCGGCTGCTGCAGATCTTCTTCTCGGTCGCGCACGATCCGACCGAGCTGAACCGCCAGGGCCCCGACACCGGCACGCAATACCGCTCGGCGATCTTCCCGGCCGACGCGCAGCAGCAGTCGATCGCCACCGCCTACATCGCGCAACTGACGAGCGCGCACACGTTCTCGTCGCCGATCGTCACGAAGATCGAGACGGGCAAGCAGTTCTATCCGGCCGAGGGCTATCACCAGGATTTCCTCGTCAACCATCCCGACTATCCGTACATCGTCGTCAACGATCTGCCGAAAGTGGCCGCGCTGAAATCGCAGTATCCGAAGTGGTATGTGACCGCGCCGGTGCTGTACGCGAAGAACGGCGGCGGCGCGTAAGCGCCGGAGGCGGTGCGATGCGCGGCGGCTCAAGCCGCGCGCATCGCGCCGGGGCTTATTGAGCGGCTGCCGCCGGTTGCTGCGACGCCAGCGCCGGCAACGCCGCCAGCATCGCGTCGCGCGCGCGGAACCCGGCCGGCGTGTCGTGCCCCGCATCGTCCTGGATCAGCCGTGCAAACACCACTTTTCGCGTGCCGAGCGTCGCCCAGCCGACGAACCAGCCGTAGGCGTGCGCGCGATCGAACCGGCCGTCGTCGCCGGGCGAACTCGTGCCGGTCTTGCCGTGCACGACCCAGCCGCCCGGCTGCGCGTCGATGCGCGTGATGCGCTCGGTCATGTCGAACGCCTGCGCGCTGACCGGCAACGTGCGATTGACGATGCCGCGCAGGAAGGCGACCTGCTCGACCGGCGAGATCCGCAGCGTGCCGGCATTCCACGCGCCACGCATGCCGCTGAATTCGCCGGGGCCGAGCGTCACGTCGGCGTTGCCGAAGCCGAGCCGCCGCGTGTATTGCGCGAAACGCGCCTGGCCGAGCGCCTCGGTGATCCGTTGCGAATACCAGAACACCGAATAGCGAATCCAGCGCTCGGGATCGGTCGGCTGCTGCCAGGCCGCGCCGCCCCAGTCCGGATAACCGGCGCGAAACGGCAACTGCGGCGCGTGCGCGTTCTTCAGCACACCGGCATCGAAGCCCATCAGGCTCAACGCGATCTTGAACGTCGAGGCGGGCGTGACGCGCGCCTGACATGCATCGCCCTGCTCGGCCAGCATGGCGCCGGTGGCGGCGTCGGCCACCAGCGTGCAGAGCGTGCGGGAATCGGTATGAGCCGGCGCCGGAAGCGGCGCGGCGGCGTGGGTGACGACAGCCGCTGCCGTCGCCGCGAGCATCGCGACGACGATCGCCGTGAAGCGGTGCGTCGCGAGCCGGGCCGGTACGTGCGCCGGCCGTGAGTTGTCCTGCATGCGTGCCCTCTCTCGTCTTCGTTATGGTTTGGCGCGCGGGCCGCGGCAGGACGTTCGATCGGGAGGGATGAGCGAGCTGCGGCGTTGGCGCGCCGCGTAGTGTGCCCGATGACGTCAGGTCAGAACAACACCGGCTGACGCGCGCTCGATTCGAGCGCGAGCAGCGCGGCCTTGCGATCCTTGCCGCCCGCGAAGCCGGTCAGGTCGCCCGAGGTGCCGATCACGCGATGGCACGGCGCGACGATCGACAGCGGGTTGCGCCCGTTCGCGGCGCCCACCGCGCGCGTGGCGCGATGGTTGCCGACCTGCACGGCGATGTCCCGATAGCTGCGCGTCTCGCCGAACGGGATCGTCAGCAGCGCGTTCCACACGCGCTTCTGGAATTCGGTGCCGTGGAAGGCGATGTCGAGATCGAACGCCGTGCGCCGGCCGGCGAAATATTCGTCGAGCTGGCGGGCCGTTTCGACCAGGACCGGATGCGCGTCGTCGTCGCGCAGCGCGCCGACCTTCACGCGCGTGGGCCGGTCGTTGTCCCAGAGGATCGCGATCAGCTTGCCGTCGCGCGCGACGAGCGTCAGCTCGCCCACCGGCGACGGGATGCGTTTACACACTTGCGACATCCTGTTTCTCCTGTCCCTGCTTATGCTGTCCAATGCGTGCCAGTGTAAAGGCAAGCCGTGCATCCCACCTGCCGATGCTTGCGGTCGAATTCGCGCCGACACGGCGCGCGCGCCCGAATACGACACGTCATCAGACCCTGCCATAATGGCCGGCCCCACGTTCCGCCCGCGCCTTGCGCGGCGCTTTCATCGCTTACACGAAGCACCGGACTCACCATGTCGCACGAACACGCTCCCCACGATCACGCCGTCGAACACGCCGCCCATGCGGGCGATCCGCTCTCGCGCTGGGTGGCGGTCTTCACGGCGATCCTCGCCGCGCTGGCCAGCCTGCTCCACTACGAGGAAGGCGTCCTGCAGACCCAGGCGCTGATGTACAAGAACAATGCCGTGCTGCTGCAAAGCAAGGCCAGCGATCAATGGAATCTCTATCAGGCTCAATCGAACAAGGGCCACCTGATGGAACTGGCCGCCGAGCTGGCCGGCCCCGAGAAGCAGGCGCGCTTCAAAGAGCAGATCGACAAGTACAACGCGCGCAAGAAGGACATCGCCGAGAAGGCCAAGGCGCTCGAGCAACAGGTCGAGGAAGCGAACCGCCAGTCGGAATCGAAGGAGCATCCGCAGCACCTGTTCGGGCAGGCGCTGGCGCTGATCAGCGCGGCGATCTCGCTGGCGGCCATCACCTCGCTGACGGGCAGCCGCCGGCTGTTCGTGGTGGTCGCGCTGGCGGGGCTGGCCGGGGTGGGCGTGTCGATCACGGCGTTTCTGCATATCTGAATTCGAGCGCCGCGGCGCGTTGAAACGGCCGGGAACGGCGGGCTTCGGCTCGGGGTTCCCGGCCGTTTGTCGTTGCGGCGGCCTCTCGTATTTGGACGGACCATAAAAATATATCTTTACGATCCATCCACGGGTTTCATCCATCGCTTCCTTCCCCCTCCTGACCGAATCACGCCGCTGCTCCGGTCTTCGCCGTGCGTTTTCGAGAAAAATAAAAATCAATAAAATCAATTAGCTTGTCGTTATTTAACGCGCATCAAAGGGAAAACCCGCCCCTCCCGCCCCTCGCCTCCTCAGCCATTCGCCATTAGGATGGCGTCTGGCCCACTGGTCCGGCCAATTTTTCGCCGGGCCGCAACCGGACACGAACAGGAGACACGATGAGACTCGAAGGCAAGGTAGCCGTCGTCACGGCGGCGGGCGCAGGCATCGGGCAGGCGGCGGTGCTCGCGCTGGCCCGCGAAGGTGCGCAGGTCTGGGCGACCGACGTGAAGCCGGAACTGCTGCGCGCGTTCGAAGGCGTCGCCAACGTGCACACCGCGCCGCTCGACGTGATGAACCGCGCCGCGATCGACGCGTTCTTCGGCGGCCTGCCGCGCACCGACGTGCTGTTCAACTGCGCCGGCTTCGTCCACAACGGCACCATCCTCGAAGCCAGCGATGACGACTGGGCGTTCGCCTTCGATCTGAACGTGCGCTCGATGTTCTGGACGATCCGCGCCGCGCTGCCGTCGATGCTCGAGAACGGCGGCGGCAGCATCGTCAACATGGCCAGCGTCGCGAGCAGCATCCGCGGGCTGCCGAACCGCTTCGTCTACGGCGCGTCGAAGGCGGCCGTGATCGGCCTGACCAAGGCCGTCGCCGCCGATTACGTGCTGCAGGGCGTGCGCTGCAACGCGATCTCGCCCGGCACCGTCGACACGCCGTCGCTCGCACAGCGCATCAACGCCTACGACGACCCGGTAGCCGCGCGCGCCGCGTTCGTCGCGCGCCAGCCGATGGGCCGCATCGCGCGCGCCGAGGAAATCGCGCCGATCGTCACGTTCCTCGCCAGCGACGACGCCGCGTTCGTCACCGGCCAGACCTATTCGGTCGACGGCGGCATGACCATCTGATCCGCCGTCTCCGTTTCAACGCTCAACCCTCGACCCGATTCATCAGGAGCCCTCACCCATGAAACTCGCCCGTTATGGCCAGCCCGGCAGCGAAAAGCCGGCCCTCGTCGATCAGGACGGCAAGCTGCGCGACCTGAGCGGCGTGATCGACGACATCACGCCCGCCACGCTCGACGAGGCGACGCTCGCCAAGCTGCGCGCGCTCGACATCGCCTCGCTGCCCGTCGTCGACGGCACGCCGCGCTACGGCTGCCCGGTCGCCAACATCGGCAAATTCCTGGCGATCGGCCTGAACTACTCGGATCACGCCGCCGAATCGAACATGCCGGTGCCGAAGGAGCCGATCGTGTTCACCAAGGCCACCTCGTGCATCCAGGGGCCGAACGATCCGGTCATGCTGCCGCGCGGCTCGGAAAAGACCGACTGGGAAGTCGAACTCGGCATCGTGATCGGCCGCACGGCGCGTTATGTCGAGCGCGATCAGGCGCTCGACTACGTGGCCGGCTACGTCACGATCAACGACGTCAGCGAGCGCGAATTCCAGCTCGAACGCGGCTCGCAGTGGGACAAGGGCAAGGGTTGCGACACGTTCGGCCCGATCGGCCCGTGGCTCGTGACGCGCGACGAAGTGCCGAACGTGCAGAACCTGGCGATGTGGCTCGAAGTGAACGGCGAGCGCGTGCAGAACGGCAATACCAGCACGATGATCTTCGACGCGGCCGAACTGGTCAGCCACCTGAGCCAGTTCATGACGCTGCTGCCCGGCGACGTGATCACCACCGGCACGCCGCCCGGCGTCGGCCTGGGCATGAAGCCGCCGCGCTTCCTGGCCGCCGGCGACGTCATGAAGCTCGGTATCGAAGGCCTCGGAGAACAGCAGCAGACGGTCGTGCCGTTCAAGCTGTAAGCGTTCAGCCGCACCTTCCGCCCGCGCCCGGCGGCGGCCTCGCAAGCACGCGGCCGCCGCCGGGCGTTGTCCTATACTGTGCGCCCCGCGCGCCGGTCCGCTCGCGGGCCGCTCACACCGCCCACTCCGCCCATGCCCTTCCAACCGATCGAAACGAAACGGCTCTACAGCCAGATCGCCGCGCAGATCACCGAGCTGATCGACGCCGGCGAATTCATCGTCGGCGAACGGCTGCCGGCCGAACGCGATCTGAGCGCGCGGCTCGGCGTGAGCCGCTCGTCGCTGCGCGAGGCGCTGATCGCGCTGGAGATCGAGGGCACGGTGGAAGTGCGCAGCGGCTCGGGGATCTTCGTCAAGCAGCGCGGCGGAGCCGCGGCGATCGCGGCGCAGGCTTCGGCTTCGGCGAATGCGGTGGCGAATGCGGCAGCGGCCGCCCATGCCGGATCAACCGCGCCCGCGCCGCGCATGCACGCGGTGTCGCCGTTCGACGTGATTCGCGCGCGCGCCTATCTGGAGCCGGAAATCGCCGTGCAGGCGGTGCGTCATGCGTCCGATGCGCAGATCGAAACCGTGCTCGGCTGGCTCGGCAAGCTGCGCGGCAGCAAGGTCGGCGATCCGCAACTGAACGAATACGACCGGCAGTTCCATCTGAGTTTGGCCGAGGCATCCGGCAACAGCGCCTATGTGGTGCTGCTCGACCAGTTGTGGATTCACCGCACCACCCCGCTCTACATGACGCTCGAACAGCACTTCTTCAGCGCGCAGTGGTGGGCGGAATCGATGGAAGAGCACGAGGAAATCTACGCCGCGCTCAACGAGCGCGACGTGCGCCGCATCAGCCTCGCGATGGGGCTGCACATGCAGCATGCGGAGCAGCGGCTGGCCGGCCAGTTCAAGTAGGCCGGCCGCCACCACGGGCGTGGCGCCCGTGGCGGGGTCAGGGCAAGTTCAGTGCGAGTGGCGCGGGTTGCCGCGCGTCTCGATCACCTTCAGGTACAGCGTCGCCGGCTCCAGGCAGCCGCCCGTCGACAACTGGCCGACCGTCTGGCGATACAGCTCCTGCCACGGCGTTTGCGCGGGCGGGATCTTGAACTCCGCTGTTTCGCGGCGGCGTGCCAGTTCGGCGTCGTCCACCAGCACATCGACCTTGCGCGAATTCAGATCGACGCGAATCCGGTCGCCCGTGCGCAGCAGCGACAGCCCGCCGCCCACCGCCGCTTCCGGCGACATGTTGAGGATCGACGGGCTCGCCGACGTGCCGCTCTGACGCCCGTCGCCCATCGTCGGCAGCGACGTGATGCCCTCGCGCACCAGCGACACCGGCGGCGCCATGTTGACCACTTCCGCGCTGCCCGGATAACCGACCGTGCCCGCGCCGCGAATCACCAGGATGCAGTGCTGATCGATTTCAAGCGCCGGATCGTTGATGCGCGCGTGGTAATCCTCGGGGCCGTCGAACACGATCGCGCGCGCCTCGAACGCGTTCTCCGAGCCGGGTTCGCTCAGGTAGGTCTGGCGGAACGCCTCGCCCACCACCGACATCTTCATGATCGCGCTGTCGAAGAAGTTGCCCGACAGCACGATGAAGCCCGCGCCGTGCTTGAGCGGTTCTTCCGTACTGCGAATCACGTCGCGATCGGAGGTGGCCGAGCGATCCGCGATCTCGCCGATCGTGCCGCCCGACACCGTCAGGCAATCGCGATGCACGAGGCCCGCCTTCGACAGTTCGTGGAACACCGCCGGCACGCCGCCCGCGCGGTGGAAGCTCTCGCCAAGATAGTCGCCGGCCGGCATGCAGTTGACGATCAGCGGCACCGCTTCGCCCAGGCGCTGCCAGTCGTCGAGCGACAGTTCGACGCCGATATGGCGCGCGATCGCGATCAGATGCGGCGGGCAGTTGCTCGATGCGCCGAGCGCCGACGCGATCACGATCGCGTTCTCGAACGCCGCCTTGGTCATGATCTGCGACGGGCGCACGTCCTCGCGCACCAGATCGACGATCCGCTTGCCCGTCGCATAGGCCATCTGACCGCGCTCGCGATAGGCCGCCGGAATGCTCGCGCAGCCCGGCAGCGACATGCCGAGCGCTTCGGCCAGGCTGTTCATCGACAGCGCCGTGCCCATCGTGTTGCAGTGGCCGATCGACGGCGACGAGGCCGTGGTCAGTTCCATGAAGCCTTCGTAATCGATCTCGCCCGTCGCCAGCAGGTTGCGCGCGTGCCAGATCACCGTGCCCGAGCCGACCCGCTTGCCCTGGTGCCAGCCGTCCAGCATCGGGCCGCCCGACAGCACGATGGCCGGCATGTCGACCGTGGCGGCGGCCATCAGGCAGGCCGGCGTGGTCTTGTCGCAGCCGGTGGTCAGCACCACGCCGTCGAGCGGGAAGCCGTGCAGCACTTCGACCAGGCCGAGATAGGCCAGATTGCGGTCGAGCGCGGCCGTGGGCCGGCGGCTCTGCTCGGCCAGCGGATGCACCGGGAATTCCATCGGGATGCCTCCCGCGTCGCGGATGCCGGCCTTGGTGCGCTCCGCCAGCGCGATGTGATGGCGGTTGCAGGGCGCGAGATCGCTGCCCGTCTGCGCGATGCCGATGATCGGGCGGCCCGACTGGATTTCCTCGCGCGTGAGGCCGTAGTTCATGAAGCGCTCGACGTAGAGCGCGGTCATGTCGGCATGCGAGGGATCGTCGAACCACTCCTGGCTGCGCAGGCGGCGGGGGGGATTGTGGGGCATCGCGTTCTCCTGTCTCGATCGTTGTGACCTCGCGGGGTGGGCGGCTCGCTGGGGGCTGGGCTTGCGGCTTGCCTGTGTTGAATCCCGGCGGGCGGCTGGGGCCGCTAGTGTCTCTTCTGGGGGGCGGTTACCAAGCCGAAAGGCGGTGGGTTGCCGGGGCTTGGTTATCGGTATCCATGAGTGATGGTAGCACGGGAAATGGGCGACGGAGTAGATAGGGGCGCTGCGTCGTTTCGATCGAAACGGCCGTTATTCGAAGCGGCTTCGGCGGCCAGTCGACGCGCGCCGAGGTGGTTCGTCGCCTTCGCTGCCCCTGACGGAAGGGAATTGCTGCGGACCCCTTAAAATTGCGGCGGAGAATCTGCATTGGACTGAAGCAGCACAAACAAAGTGGATCGAGCCGCCCCACGGCCGCGGACGACACAAGCAAAATGACCGTGTGCGCTCGACAAATGGATCGAGTCGCTTCCGCCAAACCCACACCGCCCATCCGCATGCCCCGCCCCATCCCCGACCTCCCCGCCCTGAAAGCCCACCTTCACGCGCTCTTCAACGACCCGACCATCGTCTTCACCGACTACGCCCACTACGGCGTCGTCTTCGACGTGCCCGGCAAGGCCAAGGATTGCAAGGCCGCGTTGCTGACGCGCACCGACCCGTCGCTCTGGGACGGCGAGGCCGGGCACTGGTTCTATCGCTGCGAAGCGGAAAACTGGCTGCTGACGCTGCGTTCCGTGCCGCACGCCGTATGGTGCATGGCCACCGTGATGTCCCTGCATGCGAAGCACCTCGAACAATTCGAAGTCAAGCCCGAGCGGCAAGCCGACATCGACGCCGACACCGCCCGCGTCGACAAGGCGCCGCGCGAACCGGAGTAACGCTCGCGCCGTCTGGCCAGGGCGGCGTGCGCCCCGCCGACAATCGCGGAATAAAACCCGCCGCTGCGCTGTTCTGGATGCATCGACCACCCTTGTCGAGCGCTGACCGGCTTCCGGTATCGAGCCGATACCGCACGGCGTTCGCGATTTCGAGGAGCATCCAGACAATGCCATTCGTTGCCACGCCGCCGCTCGATTACTACTACTTGCACGGCTACAAGATCATGAACCAGTTCTATCGGATCATGGCCGCGCAGCCTCAGTACAAATACATGGTCGATCAGGCGCTCACCAACGGGAATAACGTTGCGTTCAACAGCGTCATCACGAAAGTGCTGATGGATCTGAAAAAAGATCCCAAAGGCTGGGAGTTGATGAAAATCGACGAACAGATGATGACCGCCATCATGCAGGATGACGCCTCCGCCGATCACCGCGAGTTGATATCGGCACTCGGGCCGGGTCCGAACGTTCCCAGCGAACGTCAAATCATGCAGGACTACCGGCAGCAAGCGGCGACCCGCTTGTCCGATCTGGTCGATTTGCTGGAAGACACCAAAGGCGCGCTCCAGGCGAGGCCGCGGCCGACCGGTTCATGGGTGATCCGCGGCGACTCGGTGGGCATGCTCGACTACCTGAAAACGCAGGGCATCGCGTTTCCGGATGTCCCGACGCCGGCCGGTCAATGCTATCGATTCGACAAGGACTGGCGAACCAATCAATTCTTCTCGACGAGCAGCGGCGATGGGCTCGCGTCGGTTGCCGGTATCTCGCTCGTGTGGATCGTGCGGATCGATCCCGCGCGAACCCAGGGGCGGATCGGCGGCGCCTATAAGTCGGAGGACGAGGTGCTGTTTCCGTACGAGGTGCCGTTTCACCTGGAATGCGGCATCGACGTGGCGTCCGAAGGCGATATCGGCAAGCTGAATCTCGCGTCGTTCAGCCAGCCCGACAACCTGCGCACGAAGCTGCTGGCCGTTTATCGGGCAAATGCATCCAGGTGGAGTGGGAACAAGGCGCGGTTTCTGGTGGCGAGGGAGACGTCTTGAAAAAATCCCGGGGTCAACGCATCGCGTCAACCCCGGGCCTCACCCATCACGAGAGCGCGAATCCGCGCTCGATCTCAATCCCAATGCCGATGCCCGCGATGCCGCCCGTGGTGCCCGCGCCCGCCGCGCCGGTAATCGTCCTCATACGAATTCGACCGCGACACGTTCCCGCCCAGCGCGGCCCCCGCACCGCCGCCCAACGCTGCCCCCACCAAGCCCCCCGACCGGCCGCCCATCGCATTGCCCGCCGCCGTGCCCGCCCCACCGCCCAACGCGCCGCCCAGGATCGCGCCGGTACGCTCGCGGCGGCTCGACGTGATCGCCCCGCCCGCGCCGCCGCCCACCGCGCCACCGATCACGGAGCCGGTGCTGCCGCCCACCGCCCCGCCCAACGCCGCGCCGGCCACGCCGCCCAGCGCGCCGCCGAGCGCATTGTTCAGGTCGCCGCGCGCAAAGGCCGGCATCGAAGCGGCAACGCCGAGGGCCGCAACCGCGACGAGTTTGATCAGTGTGTTCGCCATCATGGACACCTTTTGTCAGTTGAAGTGTTGCGTGAACAGGGAATGGCACGAAGTCTAGCCAAAACATCGAAAGGTTTATGTAACCAGTCGATTGGTTGTCCGTAAGACCTGTAACCAAGCAATTCGGCGCACGCCCGGCGCTCAATTCCACTCCCCGCTCGCACCTCTGTAAAAACTACAGACATCGCCCGAACGCGCCCCATATCTGGCATTTCCTGCACGGTGCGAGCGATCCCGGCCAGCCACAGCCCCGGCCCACGGGCCTCCGGCAGCGGGCACGCCCGTTGCGCTCTCCAACGCGCAAGCGGCAACCGCCGCTGTCCACGCGCACCGGACGGTCCAATGGCTTCTGTTCCCGCATCCCCGTTTTCCCCGCATCTGTACTTCCTCGACGCGCGGCTGGTCGGCCCGCTCGACGCTTGGCCCGCCTGGTTCGAGCGCATCGCCTCGCTCGGTTTCGATCACGTGCTGATCGGCGCCTTCAGCGCGGCAGGCAGCGCCGGCCACCCGCGCGTGGTGGCCGATCACGACCGCCCCGCCGACTCGCTCGCCACGGACCTCGACACGGCCGGCGCGCTGGCCCGTCTGGCCGAACAGGCCCGCGAATTCGATCTGAAACTGATGCTCGACGTGACGGTGGACCGCGTCGCGGTGGAACATCCGCTGCGCAAGACCGCACCAACCTGGTACGTCGAGCGGCACCACGACGACGCCCGCATCGATCCGCGCACTGCCGCCTTCGAGCAGACGGTCGCCTACGCCGACGTGGCGCAGCCGGACGTGGCCGACGCGCTGGCCGGCTGGTGGCACGGCCGCTTCGCGACGCTGTCGGCGGCCGGCGTGGCCGGCTTCCTGATCGACGCGCCGCAACGCCTGCCGGCCGCCTGGTGGCGCACCTGGCTCGGCTCGCGCCACGGCGAACTGCACGACGTGCGCTGGCTGGCCGGCATCCCCGGCCATGCGCGCGAGGCGCTCGGCGCCTTCGAGGGCGCGGGCTTCGACGGCGTGTTCTCGTCGCTGCGCTGGTGGGACCTGCGCGCGCCCTGGCTGGTGGACGAACACGCGCTGCTGCGCCGGGTCGGCTCGCCGATCGCATTTCCCGACGCGTTCGACGGCCCGCGCCTCGCGCATGACCTGCGCGGCCTGCCGCCCGACGCCGTCGAGCGCGGCTACCGGCGCGCGCTGGAAACAGCCGCCGCGCTGGGCACGGGCTGGCTGGTGCCGATGGGCTTCGAGCGTGGCGTCGCCACGCCGTTGATGACGGCCCACCCCCAGCCGGCGGCGTTTCGCGAGGCGTTCGAGCACGCGCCGTTCGATTTGTCGGAGGCGCTCGCCGAAGCGAACCGCCGCCGCAGCGCCTCGCCGGTGTTCGCGTCGCGCGGCGAGCTGGCGGCACTGAGCGGCGCGGACGCGTCGGCCACGGTGCTGCTGCGCGGCGACGCGCCGTCGCTGGAGCGCGCCGACGACGCGCTGCTGATCGCGCTGAACCCCGAACTCGACGTCACCGCCTCGGTCGATCCGGCCTGTCTGGCCGGCGTGCCGGGCGCGTTCACGCGCTTCGCGCCGCTGTCGGCGGGCCGCCGCGCCAAGACCGCGCCGCTCGGCGCGCTCGCGCTGATGCCGGGCGACGTCACGCTGCTGCGCGCGGCGCGCGCGAAACCGGTCAAGCCGGGCAAGGACGCCAAGGCGGACGGCAAGACGGCGAACGCAGCAAGCGACGCCGGGGAAGAAGCCGACACCACCGCCAACACAAGCACCGCCGGCGAAGCCAACCGCCGCCGCGCCCGCTCGTCCGCCAACGCCGCCCTGTCCGCCGCGCTCGCCGCCGACCGCATCGCGATCGAGCGCGTCGAACCGAGCGTCGATGGCGGCCGCTTCGCGGCCAAGCGCGTGGTGGGCGAACAGGTGGAAGTGCGCGCGACGCTGATCGCGGACGGCCACGCGAAGCTCGGCGCGGCCGTGGCCTGGCGCGCGGCCGACGAAGCCGCCTGGCGCGAGGCCCCGCTCGCCCCGCTCGGCAACGACCGCTGGCGCGCCTGGATTCCGCTCGACCGGCTCGGTCGCCATCTGTTCCGGGTTCTCGCCTGGCGCGACGACTGGGGCTCGCTGGTGGTGGACATCGGCAAGAAGCACGCGGCCGGGCAGGACATCACGCTCGAATTGCAGGAAGTGCGCGCGCTGCTGGCCGGTGCGCTCGATGGGCTCGATGGAGTCGATACGGGCCGCAAGCGCGGCAAGAACGCCAAGCGCGACGGCGAGGCCCCCGCCAGCGCCAGCGACGCGGCCCTGGCCGACGCCCGCCGTCTCGCCAAGGAATTCGACGCGGCCGACGCGGCCGGCCAGCTCGCGCTGGTGCTGGCCGAGCCGTCGGCGGCGATCTACGCGGCGCTCGGCCGCCGCACCGCGCTGACGCAGGACCCGACCGTCTATCCGATCGAGGCCGAACGGCGCGCGGCGCGCTTCGGCAGCTGGTACGAGATGTTCCCGCGCTCGGCCTCGGACGACGTGAACCGTCACGGCACGTTCGAGGACGTCGCGCGCCATCTGCCGCGCATCCGCGAGATGGGCTTCGACGTGCTGTATTTCCCGCCGATCCATCCGATCGGCCTGACCGCGCGCAAGGGCCGCAACAACAGCCTGCGCGCCGGCCCCGAGGATGTGGGCAGCCCCTACGCGATCGGCTCGCCGATCGGCGGCCACGACGAGCTGCATCCGAGCCTCGGCACGCTCGGCGCATTCCGCACGCTGGTGGCGGCCGCGCATGAGCACGGCATCGAGATCGCGCTCGATTTCGCGGTGCAGTGCTCCCCCGACCACCCGTGGCTCGCGCGCCATCCGGGCTGGTTCGCCTGGCGGCCCGACGGCTCGCTGCGTTTCGCGGAGAACCCGCCGAAGCGCTATCAGGACATCGTCAACCCCGATTTCTACGCGCCGGACGCGATCCCCGAGCTGTGGACGGCGCTGCGCGACGTGATCCTGCACTGGGTGGACGCGGGCGTGAAGCTGTTCCGCGTCGACAACCCGCACACCAAGCCGCTGCCGTTCTGGGCCTGGATGATCGAGGAAGTGCGCACGCGCCATCCCGACGTGGTGTTCCTGTCCGAGGCGTTCACGCGCCCGGCGATGATGTACCGGCTCGCCAAGCTCGGTTTCTCGCAGTCCTACACGTATTTCACGTGGCGCGAGACCAAGCACGAGTTGCGCGAATACCTGACCGAACTGGCCGACGGCCCCGCGCGCGACTTCTTCCGCCCGAACTTCTTCGTCAATACGCCCGACATCAACCCGCACTATCTGCACCACGCGCCGCGCGCGCAATTCGTGATCCGCGCGGCGCTGGCCGCGCTGCTGTCGGGCGTGTGGGGCATGTACAGCGGCTTCGAGATCGGCGAATCGGCGCCGCTGGCCGACGGCGGCGAGGAATACCGCGACTCCGAAAAGTACGAACTGCGCGCGCGCGACTGGAAGCAGCCGGGCCACCTGAGCGCGGAAATCGCGCTGCTGAACCGCGTGCGGCGCAGCAACCCGGCGCTGCAGACCCACCTCGGAATCCGCTTCCTCGAGTCGCCCAACGATTCGGTGCTGGTGTTCCGCAAGGCCACGCCAACCGGTGACAACGTGATCGTGGCCGCCGTCAGCCTCGACCCGTGGGCACCGCAGGCCACCGATTTCATGCTCGACCGTTCGCTCTACGAAACGTGGGGCGTGGCCGAAGGTGCGGCGCTGCGCAGCGTCGATCTGGCCAGCGGCCACACCGGCCACTGGCACGGCACCCGCCAGTACGTGAACCTCGATCCGCACGCGCTGCCGTTCGCGATCTGGCGCATCGCGCCGGACGCCCCGCGCACGCGCGGCGCAACGCCGGGTCATGCCGGCGAGGGAGACCGCCGATGATCCGCGAAGACAAGCTCGACCCGCTGCAACGCGCCCCGTTCCAGACCACGGCCGGCGCGCCGCGTCGCACCCCGCGCCGCAGCGCCGCGCGCTTTTCCGATCGCGGCGCGCTGACCGGCGATCCGCTCTGGTACAAGGACGCGATCATCTACCAGGTGCACGTGAAGTCGTTCTTCGATTCGAACGACGACGGCATCGGCGATTTCCCGGGCCTGATCTCGAAGCTCGACTACATCGCCGCGCTCGGCGTGGACGCGCTGTGGCTGCTGCCGTTCTACCCGTCGCCGCGCCGCGACGACGGCTACGACATCGCCGATTACCGCAACGTCCACCCCGACTACGGCACGCTGGCCGACGTGCGCCGCTTCATCCGCGAGGCGCATGCGCGCGGCATCCGCGTCATCACCGAACTGGTGATCAACCACACCTCGGATCAGCACCCGTGGTTCCAGCGTGCGCGCCAGGCCAAGCCCGGCTCGGTGCATCGCGATTACTACATGTGGTCGGACACGGATACGAAATTCGCCGGCACGCGCATCATCTTCGTGGACACCGAACCGTCGAACTGGACGCACGACCCGGTGGCGGGCCAGTACTACTGGCACCGCTTCTATTCGCACCAGCCCGACCTGAACTTCGACAACCCGGCGGTGGTGCGCGAGGTGCTGCAGGTGATGCGCTTCTGGCTCGACCTCGGCATCGACGGGCTGCGGCTCGACGCGGTGCCGTACCTGGTCGCGCGCGAAGGCACCAGCAACGAGAACCTGCCCGAAACGCACGCAGTCCTGAAGAAGATCCGCGCCGCGATCGACGCCGAGTATCCGAACCGGATGCTGCTGGCGGAGGCCAACCAATGGCCCGAGGACGTTCAGGAGTACTTCGGCCACGAAGACGAATGCCACATGGCGTTCCACTTCCCGCTGATGCCGCGCATCTACATGTCGATCGCGAGCGAGGATCGCTTCCCGATCATCGACATCATGCGGCAGACACCCGAGCTCGCGCCGAGCAGCCAATGGGCGATCTTCCTGCGCAATCACGACGAACTGACGCTGGAGATGGTGACCGAGGACGAGCGCGACATGCTCTGGAACACCTACGCGAGCGAGCGCCGCGCGCGCCTGAACCTCGGCATCCGCCGCCGTCTCGCACCGCTGATGGAGCGCGACCGGCGTCGCATCGAGCTGATCAATTCGCTGCTGCTGTCGATGCCGGGCACCCCGGTGATCTACTACGGCGACGAACTGGGGATGGGCGACAACATCCACCTGGGCGACCGCGACGGCGTGCGCACGCCGATGCAGTGGTCGGCCGACCGCAACGGCGGCTTCTCGCGCGCCGACCCCGAGCAACTGGTGCTGCCGCCCGTGATGGGCGCGCTGTACGGGTTCGACGCGATCAACGTCGAGGCGCAATCGCGCGACCCGCATTCGCTGCTGAACTGGATGCGCCGCATCCTCGCCACGCGCCGCGCCACCCAGGTGTTCGGGCGCGGCACGCTGCGCTTCCTGCGCCCCGAGAACCGCAAGATCCTCGCCTATCTGCGCGAACTGCCCGACGCCACGCCGGTGCTGTGCGTGGCGAACCTGTCGCGCACGTCGCAGGCGGTCGAGATCGACCTGTCCGAGTTCGCGGGCAGCGTGCCGGTGGAGATGACCTCCGATTCGCCGTTTCCGGCGATCGGCGAGCTGCCTTACCTGCTGACGTTCCCGCCCTACGGCTTCCTGTGGTTCGCGCTGACGCCGCACGGCGCCGAGCCGGCGTGGCATCGCCCGCACGCCGAGCCGCTGCCCGAATACACCACGCTGGTGATGCGGCGCGGCGACGCGCACCCGGCCGCGCCGCTGCTGGCCTCGCTCGAAACCGAGGTGCTGCCGCACTGGCTGGCGCTGCGCCGCTGGTTCGCCTCGAAGGATCGCACGCTCGACGGCGCGCGCTTCGATTGCGTGACGCCGATCCCCGGCGAGGCGTTTCAGTACGCCGAAGTGGTGGCGCGCTCGGACGGCCGCGAGGAACGCTACGTGGTGCCGCTCGCCGCCGCCTGGGGCGATGAGACGCCGCATCCGCTGTTCATGCGGCTCGCGCTGGCGCGCGTGCGGCGCGGCCCGACGGTCGGCTACCTGACCGATGCGTTCGCGCTGCCCGGCTTCGCGCACGGCCTGCTGCGCAAGCTGGCCGAGCAGGCCAGCGTGCCGCTCACGGGCGGCGGCACGCTGAGGTTCCTGCCGGAGCCGTCGCTCGACGACTACCGGGCCACGCTGGGCGACGCCCCCGAGATTCGCTGGCTCGCGGCCGAGCAGAGCAACAGCTCGCTCGTGATCGGCGAGGCGCTGGTGCTGAAGCTGGTGCGGCGCGTGGCGGGCGGCATCCACCCCGAGGCCGAGATGAGCCGGCACCTGACGCGCGCCGGCTACCGCAACGCGCCGGCGCTGGTCGGCGAGGTGCAGCGGGTGGGCGAGGACGGCACGCCGCATACCGTGGCGATCGTGCAGGCCTTCGTCGAGAACCAGGGCGATGCGTGGGCCTACTCGCTCGACTTCGTCAAGCGCGCCGTGGGCGACCTCGCGCTGGCCGCGGCCGCCACCTCCGACAACGCCGACGACGCGCTGACCGACTCCGACGAATTCGATGCCTATGCCAATTTCGCCGGCGCGATCGGCACCCGGCTCGGCGAACTGCACGTGACGCTGGCCGAGCCGTGCGACGACCCGGACATCGCGCCCGAGCGCGCCACGCCGGCCCACGTCGAACGCTGGGCCGGCGACGCTTCGGCGATGGTCCGGCGCGCGCTCGACCTGCTCGCGCCGCGCCTCGACGAACTCGATCCGGCCGCGCGCGACGCCGCGCACACGCTGCTGGCCTCGCGCGACGCGCTGCTCGCGGCGCTGGCCGCGAGCGTGCCGCGCGACCTGGACGCGCTCTGCACGCGCATCCATGGCGACTTCCATCTCGGTCAGGTGCTCAACGTGAACGGCGACGCGATGCTGATCGATTTCGAGGGCGAACCGGCGCGCGCGCTGGACGCACGCCGCGCCAAGTCGCATCCGCTGCGCGACGTGGCCGGGCTGCTGCGCTCGCTGTCGTATGCGAGCGCGGCCGCGCAGTTCTCGATCGAGAAGTCGCCGCTGCCCACCGCCGACCTGAAGCGCACGCTGTTCGACCGCTTCGGGCAGGCCGCCGCCGACCGCTTCCTCGCCCAGTACCGGCGTGCGATCGAGGCGGCGGCCGAGCCGTTCGTCGCGCCCGACGCCGCGGACCGGCTGCTGATGCTGTTCCTGATCGAGAAGGCCGCCTACGAAATCGGCTACGAAGCCGCCAACCGGCCCGATTGGCTGCGCGTGCCGGTGCTCGGCCTGGCCGGGCTCGCCGCGCAACTGCTCGGCACGCCGCCCCCTTCTTCCACTTCCACCCCGCCCTCCCACGCGAAGGACGCCCCATGAGCGAGACGTTGTTCGACCCGGCCGATATCGATGCGTTGCTCGACGCACGCCACCCCGATCCGTTCGCCTGCCTCGGCCCACATCGCGTCGGCGACCGCCGGGTGGTGCGCGCGCTGCTGCCCGGCGCGCATCGCGTGCATGCCGTGGCGCGCGACGGCGGGCGCGTGCTCGGCGAACTCGAACGCGTCGCGCCGGCCGGCTGCTTCGCCGGCACGCTCGATTCCGACGACGCCTACCGGCTGTCGATCGACTGGATGACGGCCACGCAGGATATCGAGGATGCCTACGCATTCGGCCCGCTGCTCGACGAGTCGGCGCTCGCGCGCCTGGGCAACGGCGATCCGTTCGCCGTGCTCGACTGCCTCGGCGCACGGCCCGCCACCGTGGACGGCGTGCCCGGCGTGATATTCGCGCTGTGGGCGCCGAGCGCCGCGCGCGTGTCGGTGGTGGGCCAGTTCAATTCCTGGGACGGCCGCCGCCATCCGATGCGGCTGCGCCGCCCGTGGGGCATCTGGGAGCTGTTCGTGCCGCGCATCGGCGCGGGCGTGCGCTACAAGTACGAGCTGCGCTCGCACGACGGCCGCGTGATGCCGCTCAAGGCCGACCCCTGCGCGCGCGCCACCGAGACGCCGCCGCTGACCGCCTCGGTGGTGGCCGATCCGGCCGCGCTCACGCGCTTCGCCTGGACCGACGACGACTGGATGCGCCGCCGCGCCGAGACCGACGCGGTGCGCGCGCCGATGTCCGTGTACGAGGTGCACCCCGAATCGTGGCAGCGCATCGGCGATCCGCCGCGCTGCCCGACCTGGGACGAACTCGCCGACCGGCTGATCCCCTATGTGGCCGGCATGGGCTTCACGCACGTCGAACTGATGCCGGTGGCCGAATATCCGTTCGGCGGCTCGTGGGGCTATCAGGCGCTCTCGCCGTTCGCGCCGTCGGCGCGCTTCGGCCCGACCGAGGGCCTCTCGCGCTTCGTCGATCGCGCGCATGCGGCCGGCATCGGCGTGATCGTCGATTGGGTGGCCGCGCACTTCCCGACCGACCCGCACGGCCTCGGCCAGTTCGACGGCAGCGCACTCTACGAGCACGCCGACCCGCGCGAGGGCTTTCATCCCGACTGGAACACGCTGGTGTACAACCTCGGCCGCCGCGAGGTGAGCGGCTTCCTGATCGCGGCGGCGCTGGCCTTCGTGCGCGATCATCACGTGGACGGCCTGCGCGTGGACGCGGTGGCCTCGATGCTGTATCGCGACTATTCGCGCGCGTCGGGCCAGTGGATTCCGAACCGGCACGGCGGCCGCGAGAACCTCGAATCGATCGCCTTCCTGCGCCTGCTCAACGACACGCTGCACGGCCCCGACGCGCCGCCCGGCGTGCTGACCATCGCCGAGGAATCGACCGCTTGGCCCGGCGTCAGCGCCCCCACCGCAAACGGCGGCCTGGGCTTCGATTTCAAGTGGAACATGGGCTGGATGCACGACACGCTGGCCTATCTGCAGGAGGACCCGCTGCACCGCCGCCATCATCACGAGCGCATGACGTTCGGGCTGGTTTATGCGTTTTCCGAACGTTTCGTGCTGCCGCTTTCGCACGACGAGGTGGTGCACGGCAAGGGCTCGCTGGTCGGGAAGCTTCCCGGCGACGCGTGGCAGCGCTTCGCGACGCTGCGCGCCTATTACGCCTTCATGTGGGCGCATCCCGGCAAGAAGCTGCTGTTCATGGGCGGCGAATTCGCGCAACCCGGCGAGTTCGCGCACGACGGCCAGCCGCCCTGGGAGCTGCTCGACGCGCCCCCGCACCGCGGCGTGCAGCGCCTGGTGCGCGACCTGAACCGGCTCGCCGCCGGCGAACCCGCGCTGTATCGGCTCGACAGCCAGCCCGAGGGCTTCGGCTGGCTGATCGGCGACGACGCGGCCAACAGTGTGTACGCGTTCGTGCGCCGCGACGACAGCGGGCGGCTGCTGGTGGCCGTGTGCAACTTCACGCCGGTGCCGCGCGACGACTATCGCATCGGGCTGCCGGCCGGCGGGCGATGGTCCGAACTCCTCAATACCGACAGCGCCGCGTACGGGGGCACCAATCGCGGCAACGGCGGCGCCGTGCAGGCGGAGGAGATCCCCTCGCATGGCGAACGATGGTCCGCGCAGTTGCGCCTGCCGCCGCTCGCGACGATCTGGCTGCGGCCCGACTGATGCGCGGGAGCGCCGGGTATCGATGCATTCACAACGAACTTAACGACATCAAAAAGGATTCCGCATCATGCGCGCTGCAACCCCCGACCGGCTGGAGCCGGGCAAGCCCTATCCGCTCGGCGCCAAATGGAATGGCCTCGGCATCAACTTCGCGGTATTTTCGGCCCACGCCACACGCATCCAGCTGTGCCTGTTCGACCCCACCGGCCGCAAGGAAATCGCGCGGCTCGACCTGCCCGAATGCACCGATGAAATCTGGCACGGCTATCTGCCCGACGCGCATCCGGGCACGGTGTACGCGTTTCGCGCCGACGGCCCCTATCAGCCGCAACACGGCCATCGATTCAATTCCACCAAGCTGCTGCTCGATCCGTACGCGCGCAAGCTGATCGGCCAGGTGCGCTGGTCCGATGCGCTGTTCGGCTATCGGCTGCATTCGAACCGCGCCGATCTGTCGATCGATCGCCGCGATTCCGCGCCGGCCATGCCGAAATGCGTGGTGGTGGACGAAACGTTCGACTGGCAGGACGACCGCCGCCCCGAGGTGCCGTGGTCGAACACGGTGATCTACGAAACCCACGTGCGCGGCGTGTCGATGCGGCGCGACCGGCTGCGCCCGCCCTCGCGCGGCACCTTCGCGGCGCTGGCCTCGCCCGAGTTCATCGACCACCTGCTCAAGATCGGCGTGACCACCATCGAACTGCTGCCGGTGCATGCGTTCCTGAACAGCCGCGAGCTGATCAACGGCGGGCTGCGCAACTACTGGGGCTACGACACGCTGTCGTATTTCGCGCCCGAGCCGTCGTACCTGTCGACACGGCGGCTCGACGAGATGCGCATCGCGATCCGCCAATTGCACGCGGCCGGCATCGAAGTGCTGCTCGATGTGGTTTACAACCACACCTGCGAGGGCAACCAGCTCGGCCCCACGCTGTCGTGGCGCGGCCTCGACAACGCCAGCTACTACCGGCTGCAACCGAACGATCCGCGCTATCACATCGACGAAACCGGCTGCGGCAACACGCTGAATCTCTCGCACCCGCGCGTGCTGCAGATGGTGATGGATTCGCTGCGCTGGTGGAGCACCTCGTTCAATATCGACGGCTTCCGCTTCGACCTCGGCGTCACGCTCGGCCGCGAGCCGGACGGCTATGACCGCGGCTCGGGCTTCTTCGACGCGCTGTGCCAGGACCCGGTGCTCGCCACCCGCAAGCTGATTTCCGAGCCGTGGGACATCGGCCCCGGCGGCTATCAGCTCGGCAATCATCCGGCCGGCTTCGGCGAATGGAACGACCGCTTCCGCGACACCGTGCGCCGCTTCTGGCGCGGCGATGCCGGCATGCGGCCCGAGCTGGCCGCACGGCTGGCCGGCTCGGCCGACCTGTTCAACCACCAGAAGCGCCGGCCCTGGGCCTCGGTCAACTTCATCGCCGCGCACGACGGCTTCCCGCTGGCCGACATGGTCGCCTATGCCTCGAAGCACAACGAAGCGAACGGCGAGGACAACCGCGACGGCCGCGACGACAACTGCAGCGCGAACTGGGGCGCGGAAGGCCCCACCGACGACGCCGGCATCAACGAGGTGCGCGCGCGCGTGTCGCGCTCGCTGCTGGTCACGCTGTTCGCCGCGCTCGGCACGCCGATGCTGCTCGGCGGCGACGAGTTCGGCCGCACCCAGCAGGGCAACAACAACGCCTATTGCCAGGACAACGAACTGTCGTGGTTCGACTGGGAGCAGGCCAACGGCGAGGCCGGCCGGCAGTTGTCGGCGTTCGTCGGACGGCTTGCCGCGCTGCGCCGCGAGCATCCGCTGCTGTCGGGCGCGCGCTATCCGGACGGCGACCACGAGGTCGCGCCGGGCCTGCGCGAGATCGACTGGTTCGACGAGCGTGGCGAGAGCCTGTCGGTGCCCGCCTGGGAGGACGGCGAACGCCGCGCCCTGACCATGCGCCGCGTCGGCCCCGACGGCAGCGGCGAAACCGAGGTGCTGCTGCTGATGCTGAACGGCTCCTCGCAGCCGCTGGTGTTCGTGCCGCCCGCGCCGGGCCTCGCCTACCTCGTGCTGGCCGACAGCGGCCGGCCCGACGCCGAGCCGGCCGTGCTGCCCGCCGAAGGGATCGAACTGGCCGCGCACGCGGCCGTGATCGCCGCCGCGCGGCTTGGTGCTGCGCAAACCGAAGCGGTCGATCCGGCGCATGCGGACGCCACCGGCGATGCGCTGCCCGAGGATGCCGACGACGAGCCGGAACCCGTCGCGGCCGAGCCGATGCCGCAAACCGACGACGACGCCGAGCCCGAACCGGTCGCGCATCGTCAAGCCCCCCGAACCGATCACGCAGGCCCGCAGGCCGACGCTCACGCCGACGCGCCGCTCGCCACCGAACCGGCCAGCGCCGGGCGTTAGCACGCCGCCCCCGTTCCCGAGGATTCGACCATGACCGACTCCCTGATTTATCCCGCCGCCCGTCACGCCTATCCGGCCTCGTTCGGCGCCTGCTGCATCGACCCGCGCCGCACCCACTTCCGGCTCTGGGCGCCCGCCTGCCGAACCGTCGAGGTCGAACTCGACGACGGCGAGCGCCAGGCCAGCGTCGCGATGACGGCCCGCGAAGACGGCTGGTTCGACACCACCGCGCCGTTCGGCCCCGGCACGCGCTACCGCTACCGGCTCGACGGCGGCGATGCGGTGCCCGATCCGGCCTCGCGCTTCCAGCCCGACGGCGTGCACGGCCCGAGCGAGGTGATCGACCCGGCCACCTACCGCTGGATGCACGACGACTGGCGCGGCCGGCCGTGGAGCGACACGGTGCTTTACGAGCTGCATGTCGGCGCGCTCGGCGGCTATCGCGGCGTCGAGCGCCGGCTCGGCGAACTGGCCGCGCTCGGCGTGACCGCCATCGAGCTGATGCCGCTGTCGTCGTTCCCCGGCATGCGCAACTGGGGCTACGACGGCGTGCTGCCGTTCGCGCCCGCCGCCGCGTACGGCCGCCCCGACGAGCTGAAGGCGCTGATCGACGCCGCGCACGGCCTCGGCCTGCAGGTGTTCCTCGACGTCGTGTACAACCACTTCGGCCCCGACGGCAACTGGCTCGCGCGCTACGCGCCCGGCTTCTTCCGCGAAGGCAGCCACACCGCGTGGGGGCCGGCGATCGATTTCTCGCGCGCCGAAGTGGGCCGCTTCTTCATCGACAACGCGCTGTACTGGCTGGAGGAATTCCGCATCGACGGGCTGCGTCTCGACGCCGTGCATGCGATCGACGACGACGCCTGGCTCGGCGAACTGGCCGCGCGTGTGCGCGCCTACGCGAACGGCGACCGGCACATCCATCTGGTGCTGGAAAACGAGCGCAACAGCGCGCGGCTGCTGGCCGACGCCGGCTTCGACGCGCAGTGGAACGACGATTTCCACAACAGCCTGCACGTGCTGCTGACCGGCGAGCGCGACGGCTACTACCGCGCCTACGCCGACGCGCCGCTGCAGCGCTTCGCGCGCACGCTGGCGGAAGGCTTCGCGTACCAGGGCGAGCCTTCGCCGTTGCACGACGGCCGGCCGCGCGGCGAGCCGAGCGCGCACCTGCCGCCCACCGCGTTCGTCGCGTTCCTGCAGAACCACGACCAGATCGGCAACCGCGCGTTCGGCGAGCGGCTGCGCGCGCTGGTCAACGACGACGCGCTGCGCGCCGCCACCGCGCTGACGCTGCTCGCGCCTTCGGTGCCGATGCTGTTCATGGGCGAGGAAACCGGCTCGACGCAGCCGTTCCAGTTCTTTACCGATTACACAGGCGAGCTGGCCGACGCTGTGCGCGAGGGCCGCCGACGCGAATTCGCCGCGTTCCCGGCGTTCGCCAGCGCCGAGCATCGCGACCGGATTCCCGATCCGAACGATCCCGCCACGTTCGCGCGCTCGTCGCTGGACGACACCGCCACCGCCACCGCCGACGACGAAAGCGACGACGCGCGAACCTGGCGCGCGTTCTATCGCGGCGCGCTGGCCGTGCGCACCGGCTTCGTGATGCCGCATCTGCCCGGCACGCGTTCCGAGGGCGTGAGCCTGCTGGCGCGCGACGGGCAGCAAGCGGCACCTGCACCGGCCGATCCGGCCGCCTATCCCGATCGCTCGCGCCTGCCGCTCGACGATCCCGAGCACGACAACGACCGGCAGGAAGCCACGACCGTTGCGGCCGCAACCAACGCGATGCAGAACCGCAACGGCAACGGCGGTGACGAGACCCCGCCACGCGCACTGATCGCGCGCTGGCGGCTCGGCAACGGCGCGGCCCTCGCGATCGCGCTCAATCTCGACGACGCCGCGATCGCGCTGCCCGCCGCGCCGCCCGGCAAGATCGTGTTCGAAACGCCGCCGCGCGTGCGCGACGCGCTCGGCAGCGGGCAGCTCGGCGCGCATGCCTGCATCGCCTGGCTCGACATGCCGGCCGGCGCCCGCCGCGAGGGAGCAGGACGATGAGCACCCCGAACGGAAAATCCGCTGCCTCGCTCGACGCGCTCGCGCGCGCCGCCGGGCTGGAGCCGGACTGGATCGATGCGGGCGACGCCCCGCAACGGGTTGGCGACGAGGCCCTCGCCGTGCTGCTCGATGCGCTCGGCGTGCCGTGCGCGACGCAGGCCGACCGCGAATGGAGCGCGGCGGCGCTGGCCGCGCCGGCCGTGCCGCCGCCGTTGCTGACGGCCGACGCGGGGCAGCCCGTGCCGTGGCCTGCCGCTGCGGGCCACAGCGGCCACGGCTACGTGTTGACGCTCGAAAGCGGCGAACGGATCGGCGGCACGCTGATCGCGGATGCTATCGGCCGCGGTGCGCTGCTGCCCGCCATCGACGTGCCCGGCTATCACACCGTCGAAACCGATTTCGCGAGCCTGACGCTGGCCGTCGCGCCCGCGCGCGGCTGGCGCATCGACGACGCCGCGCAGGCCGCCGGCCGCGCGCGCCCGTTCGGCCTGGCCGCGCAGCTTTACGGCCTGCGCCGCGACGGCGACCTCGGCATCGGCGACACCACGGCGCTGGCGGCGCTCGCCACCGCCGCCGGCCGGCATGGCGCCGATGCGCTCGCGATCAGCCCGACCCACGCCGGCTTCCCGGCGCAGCCCGAGCGAGACAGCCCGTATTCGCCGTCGTCGCGGCGCTGGCACAACCTCGCGTATCTCGATCCCGACGACGTGGCCGGCCCCGAGGCGACGCGCGCCGCGCTCGCCGAAACCGGCCTCGCCGGCCTGGCCGCCGAGTTGAGCGCCGCGCCGCTGGTGGATTGGCCGCGCGCGATGCATCTGAAGCTGCGCGTGCTGCGTGTGCTGTACGAGCGCTGGCGTGCGCATCCGTCGTCCGATACGCGGGCGTTCGCGTCGTTCGTCTCCAGCGGCGGCACCTCGCTGTACGGGCAGGCCTGTTTCGATGCGTTGCAGGCGCATGCGATCGACGAACGGCTCGGCTCCGACTGGCGGCGCTGGCCCGCCGAACTGCACGGCCCCGACGCGCCCGCCGTGCGCGCGTTCGCCGCCGCGCACGGCGACGACATCGCGTTCTTCTCGTTCGCGCAATGGCTGGCCTCGCGCGGGCTGGACGGCGCACAGCGCGCCGCGCGGGCCGCCGGCATGTCGATCGGCACCATCGCCGATCTGGCCGTGGGCTGTGCGCCCGACGGCGCCGACGCCTGGGCCGCGCCCGGCACGCTGCTGGCCAACGCCTCGATCGGCGCGCCGCCCGATTTGTTCAATACCCATGGGCAGGCCTGGGGCGTCACCACCTGGACGCCGGCCGCGCTGCGCGCGAACGGCTTCGCGCCGTTCATCGCGTTGCTGCGCGCCGCGTTCGCGCATGCGGGCGGCGTGCGCATCGATCACGTGCTCGGCTTCCAGCGGCTGTGGATCGTGCGCGACGGCGCCTCGGCGCGCGATGGCGCCTATCTGCGCTATCCGCTCGACGACCTGCTGCGGCTCGTCGCGCTCGAATCGTCGCGGCACCGCGCGATCGCGATCGGCGAGGATCTCGGCACCGTGCCGGACGGGCTGCGCGATCAGCTTGCCGGGCGCGGCGTGGCCGGCATGCGCGTGCTGTGGTTCGAACGCGATGCAGGCGGCGCATTCCGGCCGCCCGAGCGCTGGGACCACGATGTGGCGGCGATGCCGTCCACCCACGATCTGCCGACGATCGCGGGCTGGTGGCGCGGCGTCGATCTCGCGTGGCGACGGCACGTCGCGGCGCGCGACCCTGTGGATAACGCCGCCGACGCAAGCCGGCATGACGCGAACGCGCTCGCCGGCGCACCTCGCGCCGACGATCCGCCCGACACCTGGCCACCCATGGAGCCCGCCGTGAATCATCGAGCCACGCCAGCCACGCCCGTCTCGCGCGACGCCAACGCTCAGGCATCCGAAGCACCGGCCGGCGAGCGCGACGCCGCCCTGCCCGCCGATCTCGCCGAGCGTGCCGCCGATCGCACGCATCTGTGGCACGCGTTGACCATCGCGGGCGTCACGACAGCGGCCACGCCGCCCGCGCCCGATGCGCCGCCAGTGGCCGCCGCGCTCGCCTTCGTCGCACGCAGCGCCGCCTCGCTCGCGCTGATGCCGCTGGAGGATCTGCTCGCGCTGCCCGCGCAGCCGAACCTGCCCGGGCCGCCCGTCGGCCATCCGAACTGGCGGCGGCGCATGCCGCGCGACACCGCCCACCTGATCGACGACGCGGCCGGCGCCACGCTGGCCGCCGTCGCACTGGCACGACGCACCGGAGGAGCCGGCCGATGAGCGACACCCCGCACCACACCACCCCCGCCCCGGCGGGCCACCCGCGCGCCACGCTGCGCCTGCAACTGCACGCGGGCTTCACGTTCGACGATGCCGCCGCCTACGCGGAGGATTACGCGGCGCTCGGCGTCAGCCATCTGTACCTGTCGCCGATCACCCAGGCCGAGCCGGGCTCGATGCACGGCTACGACACCGTCGACTACGAACGCGTCAGCGAAGAACTCGGCGGCGAACACGGCTTCGTGCGGCTGGTCGGCGCACTGCGCCGGCACGGCCTCGGCGTCATCGTCGATTTCGTGCCGAACCACATGGGCGTGGGCGGTTCCTCGAACGGCTGGTGGAACGACGTGCTCGAATGGGGGCGGCGCAGCCGCTACGCGCAGCACTTCGACATCGACTGGCATCCGGCCGACCCGTCGCTGCAGGGGCGCGTGCTGCTGCCGTGCCTCGGCCGCCCCTACGGCGAGGCGCTCGCGGCCGGCGACATTGCATTGCAGTACGAACCAAACGACGGCCGCCTGCATATCGTCTGCCCCGGCCGCTCGCTGCCGGTCAATCTGGCCGCCTATCCCGACATCCTGCGCGCCGCGCATCGGCCCGAACTCGATACGCTGGCCGCGCGCTTCGCGCCGCTGGTCGAAGCCTCGCCCGGTGCGCCGCGCATCAGCCTCGCGTTCGAGGCGCTGCGCGAGCATGTGCACGCGCACGGCACGGGTGCGCTCGACGCCGCGCTGCGCCACTACGCGAGCGACACCGAAGCGGGCCGCGCGCGCCTGCACGCCGTGCTCGAACGGCAGGCGTACCGGCTCGCGTGGTGGCGCACCGCCAACGACGAGATCAACTGGCGGCGCTTCTTCGACATCGACACGCTGGCGGGCATGCGCGTGGAAGACGAGGCCGTGTTCGACGACGTGCACGCGCTGCTGTTCCGGCTCGTCGATGCGGGGCTGGTGGACGGGGTGCGCATCGATCACGTGGACGGCCTCGCCGACCCGCAAGGCTATTGCCGCCGCCTGCACGAACGGCTCGCCGCGCTGCGCCAGCCCACGCCGTACCTGGTGGTCGAGAAGATCCTCGCGCGCGGCGAAACGCTGCCCGCCGACTGGCTGACCGACGGCACCACCGGCTACGACTTCATGAACGACGTGGGCGCATTGCTGCACGACCCGGCCGGCGAGGCGCCGCTCGCGAAACTGTGGGCCGAGTTGTCGGGCAGCCCCGCCGATTTCACCCAGGAAGCGCTGACCGGCAAGCGCGAGGCCGTGCCGCGTCAGTTGGCCGTCGAGGCCGAGCGCGTGGCTGCGCTGCTGCACGAGATCGCGCGCGGCGATCTGCGCACGCGCGACGTGGCACGCGCGCCGCTGCATCGCGCCGTGGTCGAACTGGCCGTGCAGTTGCCCGTCTATCGGCTCTATCCGGCCGGTGGCGAGCGCGAGCACGACCGGCCGTTCGTCGAGGCCGCGTGGCGCGCCGCGCGCGAGGCCTTGCCACGCACGGATCGCGACGTGCTCGACCGCGTGCTCGGCTGGCTCGGCTGGCCCGAGATCGTCGGCATCCCTATCGAATCCGAATCTGAATCCGGCCTCGCGTCCGACCCGGCGCTCGCGCTGCGCGCGCAACTCGCGTTCGCACGGCTCAGCGCGCCGCTCGCCGCCAAGGGCGTGGAGGACACCGCGTGCTATCGCTACGGCCGGCTGCTGTCGCGCAACGAAGTGGGCGCGGACGCCGAGCGTTTCGCCCTCGCGCCCGACGCGTTCCACGCCAGCAACCTCGAACGCGCGCGGCTCACGCCCGCCACGCTGCTGGCCACCGCCACGCACGACCACAAGCGCGGCGAGGACGTGCGTGCGCGGCTCGCCGTGCTCAGCGAGATTCCGGCGTCGTGGCGCGCGGCCGTCGAGGCCTGGCAGGCGCGCAACGCCGGGCATCGACGCGCCCCACGCGCCGACGCGGCGCTCGCACCGGGCCGCGCCACCGAGGCGATGCTGTACCAGACGCTGGCCGGCTGCTGGCCGCCCGCGCTGGCGCCCGACGATGCCGAGGGCCTCGCCGCATTCGCCGATCGCATCGTCGGCTGGCAGACCAAGGCGCTGCGCGAGGCCAAGCGCGAGACCGGCTGGCTCGCGCCCGACGCCGACTACGAAGCGGCCTGCGAGGCGTTCGTGCGCGAAATCCTGACGCCGCGCGGCGACGACGATTTCGCGCATGCGCTGCACGCGTTCGTGGCGCGCATCGCGCCGGCCGGGGTCGTCAATGCGCTGCTGCAAACCACGCTGCGGATCGTCTCGCCCGGCGTGCCCGATCTCTATCAGGGCACCGATGCCTGGGATTTCAGCCTCGTCGATCCCGACAACCGCCGCGACGTCGCGTTCGCCGAGCGGCGCGCCACGCCCGTGGACGGCGAACTGGCCGGCTATCTGCGCACCTGGCCCGACGCGCGCATCAAGCGCGCGCTGGTCACGCGCCTGCTCGGCCTGCGCGCGCGGCACGCCGCCACGTTCGCGAGCGGCGCATACCTGCCGCTCGCGATCGAAGGCCCGGCGCAGGCGCACGCGATCGCGCTGATGCGGCGCGATGCCGATACCGCGATCCTGGTGGTGGGCGCGCGGCTCGCGCACGGCATGCTGGCCGCCGACGGCACCGGGCCGCGCATCGATCCGCGCCATTGGGGCGACACCGCCGTGGTGCTGCCCGACGACGCGCCGCACGCCTGGCGCGACGCGCTGACCGAGCGCGCGCCGCATGCCGCGCGCGGGCAGCGGCTGCGCCTGGCCGACCTGCTCGCCACGCTGCCGGTGGCCGCGCTGGTGGGCGAGGCATCGGGCGGCGCATCGGACAAGCCCTGAGCCGATCGGCGCACCGCGCGGCACGTCAATCGTCCGCGCGGGAAAGCGGCACAGTCGGTGCGCCGTTGACACCGATTTCTGGCCGGCCGCTAATAAGCGCTGGCGACGCGCCGGCCCGCATCATTCGCGGCCGGCGCCGCCCTCCCCACGATGATTCGCCGCGGCGCGCCGATGCAGCGCGCCGTCGTCCCGCACGCCACATTCCGCTTCGCCGCCGCGCGCCGTGCTCGCGCGGCGGCGTGGCGTTCCCTGTTCAGTTGTCCCAACGGAGCCAGCAGCGATGATTTCGAGCCGCGAAGAAGTGACCAGGATGATTCTGTCCGCCAAGGTGCGCAAGGGCATCAAGTGGACGCAGGCCGCCGAGGCCACCGGCCTGTCGAAGGAGTTCACCACGGCCGGCTGCCTCGGCCAGATGACGTTCGACAAGCCGCAGGCCGAGGCGCTCGGCAAGCTGTTCGAGCTGCCCGACGAGGCCGTGGCGTGGCTGCAGATCGTGCCGTACAAGGGCTCGCTGCCGTCCGCCGTGCCGACCGATCCGCTGATCTACCGCTGGTACGAGATCGTCAACGTGTACGGCACCACCATCAAGGAGCTGATCCACGAGGAATTCGGCGACGGCATCATGAGCGCGATCGATTTCTCGATGGATATCCAGCGCGAGAAGGACCCGAAGGGCGACCGCGTCAACGTCGTGCTGTCGGGCAAATTCCTGCCGTACAAGCAGTACTGAGCGCCCCTTCGCGCCGGGCGCCTCGTCGCCCGGCCCGCCTTCCCGCCTTACCGATTCATTTCAACTTCCGCCGATCGCCTTTCAATTCGCATTCATCGTGCATTGAACTCAGGCGAAATACCCCTATCGTCCTCTGCCGCGCCTTGACACCGGTTTCGCACACGGCGATCATGGCCGCGTTCGATTATCGAAACAGTGTTCGAATATCGAACTTATAACAAGAACAGGCTGGCCGGCCGACGCGCGTGAGCACACCGAACGCGCGACGTGGCCGACGCGACATCAACCCGCTGCGCCGAGGCATCCGCCTTGAGCACCTGGAGGAGCACCGCACCCTGTCCCGCTTGCGCCGCACCGGCTTGCCGTGCGCGCGGGCGGGCGCATCCGCATGCCGATCCTGGCGCCCCGGCCAGCCAGCAGACACCCCTGCTGCGCAACCGACTGACAGCATGCAAAGAGACCGTACCCTCGCCCACCCGCCCGCTCGCGAATCGCGCGGCGTGGTATCCGCCCTCGTCTACGTGTTCGAACGCGTCATGCCCGACCCGTTCGTGCTCTCGATCTGCCTGACCGCGTTGGTCGCCGTGCTCGCGTTCGTCATCGCGCCCAAGGGCGACGTGCCGACCGTGCTCGGCGCCTGGTATGAAGGCACGTTCGGCATCCTCGGCTTCGCGTTGCAGATGATCCTGATCCTCGCCACCGGCTATGCGATCGCCGAAGCGCCCGTGGTGCAGCGCGGCCTGCGCGCGATGGCCGCGCACGCCCAGACGCCGGCCCGCGCCGCGCTGCTGGTGTTTCCGGTGGTGGCCGTGGCGGCCTGGCTGAACTGGGGGCTCGGGCTGATCGTCGGCGCGATGCTGTCGCGCGAAATCGCGCGGCGCGTGCGTGTCGATTTCGCGTGGCTGGTGGCCGGCAGCTATTCGGCCTGGTCGATCTGCAACAGCGGGCTATCCAGCTCGATCGCGCTGTCGCAGGCTTCGCACGGCAACGCGCTGAACCTCGTCGAGAAGGCCACCGGCCAGGTCGTGCCGCTCGCCAGCACCGTGTTCGCGCCGTTCGTGTTCGTGCCGACCGTGCTGGTGGTGGTGGTGATGACGGCGATCTTCATCCGCATGCATCCGCGCGAGCAAGACGTGGTGCCGTTCGGCGAGGCCGCGGAAAGCGAAGCCGGCGGCAGCGTCAGCGACGATCCGCATGCGCGCGCGAGCGGCGGCACGCCGTCGTTCGCCACGCGGCTCGAACAGTCGATGCTCGGCACCGCGCTGCTGTTGCTGTTCGGCGTGGGCTTCCTGGTGATGGAATGGCGCGAGCACCGCTTCGATCTCGACATCAACACCACCATCCTGATCTTCCTGATGATCGGCCTCGCGCTGCAGCGCACGCCGATCGCCTACGCCAACGCGATCCGCCGCGCCGCGCGCCAGACCGGCTCGATGCTGCTGCAATACCCGGTGTACGGCGGGATCATGGGCATGATGAAGGGCACCGGGCTGGCCTCGATGATCGCCAAGGCGTTCGTGACGATCGCCACGCCGATGACGCTGCCGCTGTGGAGCTACCTCAGCTCGCTGATCATCACGCTGCTGGTGCCGAGCGCCGGCGGCCACTGGGCCGTGCAGGGGCCGTTCGTGCTGCCGGCCGCGCTGAGCCTGCACGCGTCGGTGCCGCGCACCGCGATGGGCGTGGCGATGGCCGAGAACGTGTCGAACATGCTGCAGCCGTTCTGGGCGGTGCCGATCGTCGCGATCGCGGGCATCCGGATTCAGCGGGTGATGGGGTATACGGCGGTGACGTTCGCGGTGTCGCTGGTGGTGTATGCGGTGGCGCTGTGGCTGGTGCCTTGATGGCTGGAAGCCCGCGGGAATCGAGGCGCCTGAGTGGGAAACGGGTGCCGAGATTCCGCCAGTTTACCGATCGCTGCTGCATGCTGGACGAAGACTGTGGCCCCGGCGACCTCACTGCAGTCGCGCCACGTTCTCGTCAATACGGCGCTGGATCGTGCGCAAGGTATCTCGAGTCATAACGAACCGGGACATGCTATCTGCGATGTCCGTGAACTGGCGGGCCACATCACAAATGCGGTCGATTATCGTAGCGCCCACTTCCTGGGGGACTTCGGCTTCTTCAGCCAGTCGAAGCATGTGCGCGCGGGAAATCTCCAATGCCTCTCCCATCACGTCCATCTGATGGTATCCACCCGGCCCCTCGCAGAAGGTCACGTCGTATGCCGGCGCCAATCTCCATTGCCCCTCCGGCGCCATGGTGTACGCGAAATTCTTGGGGTGATCGTCGCGATTGTTGAATGCAACGTTGAAGACGGCACGCTCGAAGGCTCTTCCCATCTCTCGCACATCGTTCGTGCACATCTGTGTCGCCCGCAAGAAGCTGACGTACTCCAACGACCCCGGCGTCCGATAATCGGCGCCCGTAAAAGCGGCAAGGCTTTGCATGGGCACCCGTAGTCCGTCGTGGCGATCAAAACGCTTGCTGGCGAATGCCGCCAGCCCGTTCGGCAAACTGAAGTACTGCGTGTCCGGCGTCTCGATGCCACATTTGCGCAGGCATTCCGCATAGACCATCTCGATGGCGCATACCTCGGGGTGTTCGTCTTTAGCGGGGAACTTGACCAGCCAGGCTTCGAAGCCCGGCGTGACGGCAGTGGTCAACCCGCCGGATTGGGGATCGCGGTAAACCAGGGCTTTAGGCCTTGCACCTTGAGGCGAGCCGCCCACCAACAGCAACGTCTGCAGGAACTCCCCCCCCTTTCCATGGAGTACATCCTGCACTTCGGCAGCCAGCTGTTCCAATGGGATATGGACGTCCGGTTCTCCTCCTCTGGGGGCCACGGGCTCGAACGTCATGGCCCCCATCGCGTTGCGGCCGATGTAGCCCAACCTTTCGAGGGCGCCAATCCGCGCCGTGGTGAGCCCACGGCTCCTGAACATACGATCCATCAGCAACATGCCCCACCCGTCCGGCAAGGCGTCATAAACAGGCCCTGGCAATTGCATCTGGTGGCTCGGGAAATCTCGCCGCAACTGAGGCCCCGCCAGAGGCAGCGTATACGAGGACAATTCCAGGCCTCTCCGCCTGGCTTCACTGCCGTACTCGAACACGATCAGCGGGCGACCGGTCAGCGCAGTCGTGGAGACCAGCGTCCCCCAATGCCATCGCTCACCCCAGCCCTCGTAGAAAACGTTGACCTCTTCAAGCATTGTCGAGCCTCTTTTTCTTCGTGCGGAGGCGATTGACGCTGTTTTCGTAACGCCGAATGTCCTCGATGCTGTCCAGCTTGGGTAGGAACAAGCCTTCGAGCTCCTTGACTCGGCCAAGAACCATCGCCACTCGAACCACGGCCTCGAAGCCGACATTGCGCCCGGCCTCCAGATTGGACACGGTGTTTGTTCCGATGCCGGCACGCCCGGCCAGATCAGCCTGTGTCATACCCAGAGCCAAACGCTCCGTTCGCAAGCGAGCACAGAGGCGCTTGACGACCTCGGCAGGCTTGTTGAGGCTTAAATCCAACGTAGTGTGCATCGACCTCTTCTCCGCAACCAGCATCCCGAAATGTGGAATTGACAGCAATTTTTCTCGTACATCGTAACTCCACAATTCCAAATACTATTGACTAAAAACCGCACATAATCCACATTATAATGGAATTAACTCTAGTTCCCTAGTGGAGCAGCCCCTATTCCTCCTCCCGACTCAACGTCAACCCCGCCGCCGGCAACGGCAACGCCGTCCGATACCGCACCTGCTTCAGCGCAAAGCTCGACCGAATATTCGACACGCCCGGAATCGTCGTCAGCCGGTCGATGATGAAGCGCTCCAGCCCGTGCATGCTCTGCACCACCACGCGCAGCAGATAATCGGCGTCGCCCGACATCAGATAGCACTCCATCACCTCGGGCCGCTGGTCGATCGCCAACTCGAAGCGGCGCAGCGCGTCCTCCTGCTGCTTCTCCAGGCTGACCTGGATGAACACGTTGAGCTTGAGACCAAGCGGCTCGGGATCGAGCAGCGTCACCTGCTGCTTGAACAAGCCGAGCTTTTCGAGCGCCTTCACGCGGTTGAAGCACGGCGTGGGCGACAGGTTCACGGCACGCGCCAGTTCGGCATTGGTGATGCGCGCGTTCTGCTGAAGCTGGTTCAGGATCGCGATATCGGTGCGATCGAGCCGGATCGAATCATTGGGCATGAATGTAACAATTCCTGGAATGAGCGAAATTCTGGAATATTTATACTGCACGCTAGCCAAAACGCAAGCCAATACAGACACACATTCCGCGATCGGCTCAGTACGCTTGTCGGATCGCCGCGTTCACCGCGCCGCGGCCCCACATGCAGCCTCCCCTTGCCGGAGCATCACCATGACCGACCTGTCGAACGGCGTGCCGTCGATTCTCGCCCTCCCCGCCCATCCGATCGACGACGACCCGGTCGAAACCGGCGAATGGCTTGCCGCGCTCGACGGCGTGGTCGAACATGCCGGCCCCGAGCGCGCGCATTACCTGCTCGACCGGCTCGCCGCGCAAGCCTCGGCGCAAGGGCTGGCCACCGGCCGCGTGCGCGCCACGCCGTACGCCAACACGATTCCCGTCGAGGCCCAGCCGCCGTACCCGGGCGACCTCGAAATCGAGGCGAAGCTGGCCGCCGCGCTGCGCTGGAATGCGCTGGCGATGGTGGTGCGCGCGAATCGCGCCTATGGCGAGCTGGGTGGCCATATCGCCAGCTACGCATCGGCGGCGGACCTGTTCGAAGTGGGTTTCAACCATTTCTTCCAGGCATCCGGCCCCGAACGCGACGCCGATCTCGTCTATTTCCAGCCGCACTCGGCGCCGGGCGTCTACGCGCGCGCGTTTCTCGAAGGCTTCCTCAGCGAAGCGCAGCTCGACCATTACCGCCGCGAAATCGCCGGCCCCGGTTTGTGCTCGTACCCGCACCCGTGGCTGATGCCCGATTTCTGGCAGTTCCCCACCGGCTCGATGGGGATCGGGCCGATCAACGCGATCTACCAGGCGCGCTTCATGCGCTACCTCCAGCATCGCCAACTGCTCGGCACCGAAGACCGCACGGTGTGGGGCTTCTTCGGCGATGGCGAGATGGACGAACCGGAATCGATCGGCGCGCTGTCGCTGGCCGCACGCGAGCAACTGGACAACCTCGTGTTCGTCATCAATTGCAATCTGCAACGGCTCGACGGCCCGGTGCGCGGCAACGGCCGCGTCATCGACGAGCTCGAAACGCTGTTCGCCGGCGCGGGCTGGAACGTCATCAAGGTGCTGTGGGGATCGGATTGGGACCCGCTGTTCGCGCGCGACCGCGACGGCGCGCTGTTGCGCGCGTTCGCCAACACGGTGGACGGCCAGTTCCAGACCTTCTCGGCCAACGACGGCGCCTACAACCGCGAGCACTTCTTCCAGCAGAACCCGCAGCTCGCCGCGCTGGCCGCGCACCTGAGCAACGACGACATCGACCGCCTGCGCCGCGGCGGCCACGACGTGCGCAAGCTGCACGCGGCCTACGCGAAGGCGCGCGCGCATCGCGGCCAGCCCACGGTGATCCTGGCCAAGACGATGAAGGGCTTCGGGATGGGCGCGATCGGCCAGGGCCGCATGACCACCCATCAGCAGAAGAAGCTCGACCTCGACGACCTGAAGGCGTTCCGCGACCGCTTCGCGCTGCCGCTGTCGGACGACGAGGTGGCCGACGTGAAGTTCTACCGCCCCGCCGCCGACAGCCCCGAGATGCGCTACCTGCACGCGCGCCGCCAGGCGCTCGGCGGCTACCTGCCGCGCCGCCGCCGCGAGGCCGGCACGCCGCTGGCGGTGCCGCCGCTGGCGGCGTGGGGGCAGTTCGCGCTCGACGCGGACGGCAAGACGATGTCCACCACCACCGCCGTGGTACGCATGCTCGGCGGCCTGTTGAAGGCGCCGTCGATCGGCGAACGGATCGTGCCGGTGGTGGCCGACGAGGCTCGCACGTTCGGCATGGCCAACCTGTTCCGCCAGGTCGGCATCTACTCGCCGCACGGCCAGCGCTATCAGCCCGAGGATCTCGGCTCGATGCTCTATTACCGCGAATCCACCAACGGGCAGATCCTGGAGGAAGGCATCTCGGAAGCGGGCGCGATCTCGTCGTGGATCGCGGCGGCCACGGCCTACAGCGTGCACGACCTGCCGATGCTGCCGTTCTACATCTACTACTCGATGTTCGGCTTCCAGCGCATCGGCGACCTGATCTGGGCCGCCGCCGACCAGCGTGCCCGCGGCTTCCTGATCGGCGCGACCTCGGGCAAGACCACGCTCGGCGGCGAAGGCCTTCAGCACCAGGACGGCACCAGCCACCTGGCCGCGTCGGCGATTCCGAACTGCCGCGCCTGGGACCCGGCCTTCGCCTACGAAGCCGCGCTGCTGATCGAGCACGGCATGCGCGAGATGGGCGAGCAGCAACGCGACGTGTTCTATTACCTGACGGTCACCAACGAAAATTACGCCCAGCCCTCGATGCCGGCCGGCGACGCGGTGCGCGAGGGCATCCTGCGCGGCCTGTATTCGTTGCAGCCGGAGCGGCACGCGTCGGCGCGCGTGCAGTTGCTCGGCTCGGGCGCGATCATGACCGAGGTGCTCGCGGCAGCCACGATGCTGGAAACCGATTGGGGCGTAGAGGCGCAAGTGTGGAGCGTGACGAGCTACACCGAGCTGCATCGCGAGGCGATCGCGGCCGAACGGGCGGAGCGGCTGGGGGAATCCGAGGATGAAGCGGAGGGAGAAGCCGGTCTGGAAACGGCGGTCGGTTCGGCACTGCGCGGCGCGCAAGGCCCTGTGATCGCAACCAGCGACTACGCACGGGCGTTGCCGGAATTGATCCGCGCGTTCGTGCCGGCGCAGTACGTGACGCTCGGCACCGACGGCTTCGGCCGCAGCGACACGCGACAGGCGCTGCGCGAGTTCTTCGAGGTCGACCGCGCTTCGATCGTGGTGGCGGCGCTGCATGCGCTGGCCGGCCAGGGTTCGGTCGATCGCGCGGTGGTGCGCGCGGCGCGGGAGCGTTACGGCAAGGACGGCCGCCGTGCGGCGTCGTGGCAGTCGTGACGAATGCACGGCGCGCGGCGAGGCGTCAACACCGCGCCGCCGCCGTGCAACGGTTCAGCGGGAGGCCGCCATGGCGGCCGCGGCCGCCGAGTCGTTCATCGCGAACCAGTCGCGCGCGGTCGTGACGATCACGGCCGGCGCGACCGAGCAGCTGCCGAACGCGCGCGACCCATCGGCGCGGTACCACAGTCTCGACACGATTTCGCGCGCATCGCGCATCGTGATTTCGGGAAAATTCTTCAACATGGCCCTTCTCTCTCGGTATCGATCCAGACGGCGCACACCGGCCTGCTGTCGGCAGAGGTCGCGGCGCAACGCCGAGCACAACGGTTTCGGTGCAAAAATGTGGCGGCTTCACGCCCCGTCGAGCACCCACTTGACGAGCCCGTGACGTCCCTTGAAGCCCAGCTTGGCGGCTGAACGCTTGATATAGGTTTCGATGGTGCTGGGCTTGACGCCGAGCTTCTCGGCCATCTCGCGAAACGTGCTGCCGCTCAACAGGCCGACGCACACCTCGATCTCGCGATCGGACAACACCACGGCAACGCTGGACAAGCGGCGCTCGAACTCGCTGCGCAACAGCGCCTGGCGGTTCGGGTCGGCGGCATGGCCATCGGCCGGCTCCGGCCGGGCACCCGCGGCAAAACGCCGGTGGGACGCGTGGATTTCGACGAGCGGCAACAGCATTTCGGCGCAGCTCTTCAAAAACGACATTTCCTGCAACGTGAAATCGTAGGCCTGATAGGGACGGTACAGCGAGATCACGAAGCGCCGGTTCGCCTTGCGCGAGACCAGGTGACATTGGAACCCACGCTCATGACGGCACGATGGCAATGCCTCACGCGTGTCGTCACGCAACTGCGGGGGATTCAGGTGAATCAGTTGGGTGTCCGAGGCATCGAGCACCTTGCGCGACAGCGGATCGTGCGCGGGATCGGCCTTCGGCATGACCGGGCGGATGTCCTGATCGTGCGAGGCGAAGGCGCCCAGCAGATGCACGTCGACGATTTCGCCGCGGCTCTCGTTGACCGACCAGGCGGTGATCTTGGTCGAGGCCAGCTCGACGGAACCGGCGAGCAGCGCGTGCAGGTTCGACGCGAAGCGCTCGGTGCCGGTGCTGGAGATGATTCTCCCTAGCTTGCCAAATAGCTCGACCAATTGGTTTTCCTCGGAATGTTCTGTTTATCCGGCTTGGGCCGCATGCGGCGCCGGTATTGCCCCGTTCGATCCCCTGCCTCGCCCCGCTCGCGCCGGACGCTTTGCATGCCGCACCGGTGTCGCGGCCGACGCCGATGCGGCATGCCCGGGCTGCTCCTCTCAAAGCAGCCGGCGATCATCGCCGTGCAGCGCGCGAAACCGGCCATGTTTTTGGCCTGGCGAACGCTGCCGGAAATTCTCAGAGTTGCGACTGTACTGGATTTTCGATGACGCCGCTGTTGCTCGCCAAAATACTTTTCGGATGCCTTCGCATCGGTCGCGGCAACGGCGGGAAAATTCGCGCAAAGCGAGGCGCAGCAATGAATGGCGGCGCGAAACTGCGATTGCAGCCGAGGCTTGAAAACCTGTCGAAACAGCCGGGCAAAACTGCGATCGCATGCCCGGCTCGCGACATCACGTCACGCCGGTTGCGCCTCGCGTTGGCGCTCGAGTTCGCGCACCAGCGGCAGCACGCGCTCGCCGAAATACACCACCTCCTCGTGGTAATGCAGGAAGCCGGCCAGCACGAGATCGACGCCGATCGCCTTCAACGCGACGATCCGCTCGGCGATCTGCTGCGGCGTGCCGATCAGGTTGGTGCGGAAGCCGTCGTTGTACTGCACGAGATCCGCGAACGTGGAGTTGGCCCACATGCCCTGCCCGTCGGGCGCGGCCTTGCCGGCCTGCTTGACCGCGTGGCCGAACGCGTTCACGGCGTCCACGTCGGCATGGCGCACGATCTCGTCGAGCACGGCGCGCGCTTCTTCCTCGGTATCGCGGGCGATCACGAACGCGTTGACGCCGAAGCGCACGCGCCGCCCCTGCTGCGCGGCGGCGGCGCTGATCTCGTCGATCTGCGCGCGGTGGCCGTCGAGCGTGTTGCCGTTCATGAAATACCAGTCGGACACGGCCGCCGCCATCTTGCGCGCGGCCGCCGAATTGCCGCCCTGGAAGATTTCCGGGTGCGGTTGTTGAAGCGGCTTCGGCTTCAGCGTGTAATCGTTGAAGCGGTAGAAATCGCCCTTGAACGTGAAGTTGTCCTCGGTCCACACGCCGCGCACGGCGCGGATGAATTCCTCGGAGCGGCGGTAGCGTTCGTCGTGTTCGAGCCACGGCTCGCCGAGCGCCGTGAATTCGCCCTTGAACCAGCCGCTGACCACGTTGATGGCGACGCGCCCGCCCGTCAGTTGATCGATGGTCGCCAGTTGCTTGGCGACCACGGCCGGGTGCCACGGCCCCGGCAGGATCGCAGCGATCACCTTGAGCCGCTCGGTGGCCGCCAGCAGCGCGTGGCTGATCGCCACCGATTCGTGCTGGTATTCGGCGCCGTAACCGGCCGTGAAGCGGATTTGCGACAGCGCGTAATCGAAGCCGTGACGCTCGGCGAGTTGCGCGAGCTTGCGGTTGTAATCGGCGTCCCAACTGGTGCGCTGCTCGATCTTGCTGACCACCAGGCCGCCGCTGACATTGGGCACCCAGTAGGCGAATTTCAGCGCTTCGGGCGGCTGGCTGATCGGCTCGTGACTCATCGACGGATTCCTCGCATGAAAGGACGGAACGGCCGGAGCAGGCGCCGGCCGGGCGTTCGACTCATGCTAGGTTTGCGGTTCGATGCGGACAACCAATCAATTCGACTATCGATTCCGCCTCGGCGGCATAGGCCTCAGTCGCGCCCCAGATCGGCGAGCGGGTGGGTATCGGGCGTCCACGGCGACGACAGGAAATGCCGCACGCGCTCGCCGCTCACCTCGGCCAGCGAGGCCGGCGACCAGCGCGGCCGGCGATCCTTGTCGACCAGATGCGCGCGCACGCCCTCGATGAAATCGCCTTCCTCGATCGCGCGCACGCCGATCTCCAGCTCCATGCGAAACGCTTCGGCCAGCGTCATCTGCCGCCCGCGCAGCAGCGCGTCGCGCGTCACCGCCAGCATGGTGGGCGAATGTCCGAGCAGCGCATCGAGCGTGGCCAGCAGCCATTGGCGGTATTCGCGGCCGGTTTCGTCGCGGTCGAGTTCCTGGCGCAGCGTCGCGACGATCCGCTCGACGCTGGAGCGGCGATCGAAGTGCCGCACGATCCACGGCAACTGGCCTTCGAGCGCGGCGTGCGGCACGACGTTGGCCGGCGGTTCGAACACCGCGCGCAACGCGCCGGGCAGATCGGCGCCGGTGAAATCGGCGCGTTCGAGCCGCTGCTCGAACGTATCGAGCCACGCGCCCGGCACGCACACGTCGGCCAGCCGCGCGGCCAGCGCATCGGCGCCCGACAGCGTCACGCCGGTCAGCCCGATGTAGAGCGCCAGTTCCACCGGCAGCGCCGACAGGAAATGCGTCGCGCCCACGTCGGGCACGAAGCCGATGCGCGTCTCGGGCATCGCGATCTTGCTGCGCTCGGTGGTGACGCGCAGCGCCGCGCCCTGCGCGAGCCCCATGCCGCCGCCCATGGTGATGCCGTCCATCAGCGCCACCAGCGGCTTGGGGAACGTGTGCAGCGCGTAATCGAGCCGGTATTCGTCGACGAAAAAGCCGATCCAGTCGCGCGAGCCGGCCTGGGCCTCGCGATAGAGCGCACGGACGTCGCCGCCTGCGCAAAAGCCCTTGCCGCCCGCGCCGCGCAGCACCACGGCGACGATCGCGTCGTCGCGGCGGCAGCGTTCGATCAGCACGGCCAGCTCGCGCACCATCGCGTGCGACAGCGCATTGAGCGCGGCCGGCCGGTCGAGCGTGACCACGGCGACGCGGTTGATCACGCGCATCGTCACTTCGGGCGGGGCGGCGGTGGCGGCGGCCGTGCGGCCGTCGGTGTCGTTCAATGCAGTCATCGGGATTCCTGTTTTTCCGGCATCTGGTAGAGGCGGATCACCGCCGAGAAATCGAGCCGGCCGTCGCCGCGGCTGCTCAGGGTCTGGTAAAGCTGCTGCGCGAGCGCGCCGAGATAGACGGGCTGGCGCACCTGCCGCGCCGCCTCGCCGGCGAGGCCGAGATCCTTCAGCATCAGGTCGGTGCCGAAGCCGCCGGTGTAGCCGCGCGAGGCCGGCGCCGTCTCGATCACGCCGGGGTACGGGTTGTAGGTGTCGGCGCTCCAGCAGCGGCCGGTGGAGGTGCCGAGGATACCGCCGAGCACCTTCGGATCGATGCCGAGCGCCGCGCCCAGCGCCATCGCCTCGGCCACACCGGCCATCGAGATGCCGAGCACGAGGTTGTTGCAGATCTTCGCCACCTGTCCCATGCCCACCGGCCCGCAATGCACGAGGTTGCGGCCCATCCCGCTCAGGATCGGCGAGACGTGCGCGAACGCCTCGGCGCTGCCGCCCACCATGAAGGTCAGCGTGCCGGCCGCCGCGCCGCCGGTGCCGCCCGACACCGGCGCATCGACGAAATGCCCGCCGCGCGCCTCGACCATCGCGCCGAACGCCTGTGCGCTGGCCGGATCGATGGTGCTCGAATCGATCACCGTGGCGCCCGGCGCGAGCCCGGCCAGCACGCCGTCGTCGGCCGTCAGCGCGGCGCGCACGTGCGCGGCGGCGGGCAGCATCGTGATCACGCAGGCCGCTTCGGCGGCTGCGTCGCGCGCCGACGCGGCCAGCGTCGCGCCGCCGTCGGCCACCAGCCGCAGCGCGTCGGCATTGAGGTCGAACGCCTGCACATCGTGGCCCGCCTTGACGAGATTCAGCGCCATCGGCGCGCCCATGTGGCCGAGTCCGACAAATCCGATCTTCATGATGCGTCTCCCGGTTGTTACGTCATCCTATATTTCCGGCTGCATGTCCGGCCGACTTCAGGCCGGGAAATCCTCTTCCCAGTATTCGTCGGGCATGCGCACCGCCGGATCGGCATCGCGCTCGATCTCGCGCCGTCGCAACTCCACGCGGCGGATCTTGCCGGAGATCGTCTTCGGCAACTCGGCGAACTGCAGGCGGCGGATGCGCTTGTACGGCGCCAGCTTCTCGCGCGAGAAGCGGAAGATCTCGCGCGCCAGCGCCTCGCCCGGCTCGTAGCCGGCGCGCAGCGTGATGAAGGTTTTCGGCACCGACAGCCGCAGCGGATCGGGGCTCGGCACCACGGCAGCCTCGCCGATCGCCGGATGCTCGATCAGCACGCTTTCGAGTTCGAACGGGCTCAGGCGATAGTCGGACGACTTGAACACGTCGTCGGCGCGGCCGATGTAGAGGTAGTAGCCGTCACTGCGGCGCAGCGCGATGTCGGAGGTGCGGTAAAAGCCGTCGCGCATCGCCTGCGCGGTCGCTTCGGCATGGTTCGCGTAGCCGCGCATCAGGCCGCCGGGCCGCTCGCCGTCGAGCGGCAGCGCCACCTCGCCCTCCTCGACCGGCGCGCCGTCGGGGTCGAGCAGCGTCACGCGATAGCCGGGCATCGGCCGCCCCATCGAGCCGGCCACCACCGGCTGGCCCGGCGAATTGCCGATCACGCAGGTGGTTTCGGTCTGGCCGTAGCCATCGCGGATCGTGATGCCCCAGGCGCGGCGCACGCGCTCGATGATCTCGGGATTGAGCGGCTCGCCCGCGCCGATGATCTCGCGCAGCTTCACCGCGTAATCGGCCAGCGGCTGCTGCACGAGCATGCGCCAGACGGTCGGCGGCGCGCACAGCGTGGTGATGTCGTAGCGCACCAGCGTATCGAGCGCCTGCTTCGGATCGAAGCGCGTGTAGTTGAACGCGAACACGCAGGCCTGCGCATTCCACGGCGCGAACAGGCAGCTCCATGCGTGCTTGGCCCAGCCCGGCGAGCTGATGTTCCAGTGGATGTCGCCGGGCTGCAGGCCGATCCAGTACATCGTCGAGAGGCTGCCGATCGGGTAGGTGCGATGCGTGTGCTCGACGAGCTTCGGCTTCGAGGTGGTGCCCGACGTGAAATACAGCAGCAGCGTGTCGTCGGCGTGGGTGGGTGCGTCGGGCATGAACTCGGCCGATGCGGCGTAGCCGTCGTCGTAACGCAGCCAGCCGTCGCGCGTGCCGCCCACCACGATCCGCGTCAGGTTCACGCCGGCCTCGTCGAACTTGGCCGCTTCGTCGGCATCGATCACGGCGTAGCGCGCTCCACCGATCGACACGCGGTCGCGGATATCGTCGGCGGACAGTTGCGTGGTGGCCGGCAGCACCACCGCCCCGAGCTTCATCGCCGCCAGCATGGTTTCCCACAACTCGACGCGGTTCGGCAGCATCAGCAGGATGCGGTCGCCGCGCCCCACGCCGATCGCGCGCAGGTGATTCGCAATCCTTGACGATTGTTCCGACATCCGTGCGAACGACACCGGCTCGCCCGTGCCCGTCGCTGCATCGACGATCCACAGCGCCGGTTGCGCATTGCCGCGCGCCATCGGGTCGAAATAGTCGAGCGCCCAGTTGAACGACTCGACGCTCGGCCAGCGAAACTCGCGATACGCCGTGTCGTAATCGGTGCGGTGCCTCAGCAGAAAATCGCGGGCGTCGAGGAATGCCTGTGCCGTCATCGTGTCGTCTCCTTCGGTCTCGCGCACGTTATCGTGCATCGTCGTGATTCGTGCGTGCCGCCTGCCGGCACGCGATGCTAGAGCTGCCGCGCGATCACCATGCGCTGCACTTCGCTGGTGCCTTCGTAGATCTGCGTGATGCGCGCGTCGCGATAATGGCGCTCCACGTCGTAGTCGGTCAGGTAGCCGTAACCGCCGTGAATCTGGATCGCGTCCGAGCATACCGCCTCGGCCATCTCGGAGGCGAACAGTTTGGCCTGCGAAGCTTCCGACAGGCACGGCAGGCCCTCGGTGCGCAACCGCGCCGCATGATGCACGAGCAGCCGCGCCGCGTTCAGTTGCGTGACCATGTTCGCGAGCTTCTCGGCGATCGCCTGATGCGCGGCAATCGGTTTGCCGAACTGGATGCGTTCCGACGCATAGCGGCGCGCCTTGTCGAACGCGGCGCGCGCGATGCCCACCGCCTGCGCCGCGATGCCGATGCGGCCGCCTTCGAGGTTCGCGAGCGCGATCTTCAGCCCCTCGCCGCGCGCGCCGAGCAGGTTCGCTTCGGGGATCGCGCAATGCGTCAGCGTGACCGGGCAGGTGTCCGACGCGCGAATGCCGAGCTTCTTCTCGGGCTTGCCGACCTGGAAGCCGGGCGTGTCGGTCGGCACGAGAAACGCCGACAGGCCGCGCTTGCCCAGGTCGGGATCGGTCATGGCAAAAACGATCGCCACGCCGGCGCGCGATGCGTTCGAGATGAATTGCTTGTTGCCGTCGAGCACCCATTGGCCGTCCTTCAACACGGCGCGCGTGCGCAGGTTGTTGGCCTCGGAGCCGGCCTGCGGCTCGGTCAGGCAGAACGAGCCGATCATCCGGCCCGACGCGAGCGGGCGCAGCCAGCGCTCGCGCTGTTCGTCGGTGCCGTAGCCGAGGATCGGGCCGCAGCAGACCGAGTTCTGCACGCTCATCAGCGTGGCGCACGACGCGCAGCCGGCCGCGATTTCCTCGACGGCCAGCGCGTAGGCCGTGTAATCGGTGTAGGCGCCATCCCATTCGGGTGGCACCACCATGCCGAGCAGGCCCAGTTCGCCCATCTGCGCGATCACGCGATCGGGCAGCGCGCCGTCGCGATCCCATTGCGCCGCGTTCGGGGCCAGCACTTCGGTGGAAAAATCGCGCACGCTGTCGCGAATCATGCGTTGATCTTCGGTGTAGAGCGCATCCATGGCGTGCCTTGTCTCGTGATCTGATGGGTCGCGCGCCGCGCGGATTGCGGTGCGGCGGCGCGCCGGTAAGGGCAGTGTAGGCAACCCACGGCGCGGTATCGATGCTCGCCGCACTCAATTACAATGATCGTTTTTGCCATACCGCGTTCGTGGCGGCCATAGCGTGCCGCCGCAGCGCGCCGCGCTCGCATGAAAACCAACGACAAGGGAACCGTTTCCGTCCGCCTCGTGGCCACCAGCCTCGCGCTGGCGCGCCGGCGCGGCGCCGATCCCGAGGCCTTGCTCGCGCAGGCCGGCATCGCGCCGGGCCTGCTCGGCGCGCCCGACGCCCACGTGGGTGCGCGCCAGTACGGCGCGCTCTGGAACGCGATCGCGCGCACGCTCGACGATGAATTCTTCGGACAGGATTCGCACCCGATGCGCAGCGGCGCGTTCGTGGCGATGAGCGAGGCCGCGCTCGGTGCGCGCACCGGCATGGGCGGGCTGTCGCGTGCGCTGAACATGATGCGCTGCGTGCTCGACGATCTGCATGCCGAACTGGAGGTGGATGCCACGCGCGTGCGGCTGCGCTTCGTGCATCGGGACGCCGAGGCACGGCCGCCCGCGTTCGTCTATGCGACGTTCTTCATCCTCGTCTACGGGCTGACCTGCTGGCTGATCGGGCGGCGCATTCCGGTGCTGACCGCATGCCTGCGCAGCCCCGCCCCCGAGGTGCCGCGCGATTACCGGCAAATATTCTGCGACGACCTGCGGTTCGATTCGCCCGACGCCTACGTCGATCTCGACCCGGCCTTCGCCACGCTGCCCGTGGTGCAAACGCCGCCTTCGCTGAAAACGTTCCTGCGCAATGCGCCGGGCAATTTCATCGTCAAGTACCGCAACCCCGATTCCTTGGCGAGCCGCGTGCGCGCCGTGCTGCGCGCCACCGCGCCGGCCGACTGGCCCGACGCGGCCAGCCTCGCCGCGCGCCTGCACGTGGCCGAGGCGACGCTGCGGCGCAAGCTGCGCCACGAGGGCGCGTCGTATCAGGAAATCAAGGATGCGCTGCGCTACGAGATCGCCTGCGTGGCGCTGGCCGACCCCACACTGACCGTTGCCGACGTGGCGACCGCCGCCGGCTTCGCGGAGCCGAGCGCGTTCTATCGGGCGTTTCGAGGATGGAGCGGATTGAGCCCGGCCGCGTATCGCGAGCGCGAACGGGATGCCGATGCGGGCGGGGCGGAATGAGGGAGGTTTACCGCGAACGCGGCGAGGAATAGCAAGCAGTCTTGAAGAAAACGCGGTTCGCGCCGCTGGACGACGCAAACCGCGCTACATGGGCACTCAAGTGCTGGCCGCCAGACGGGGGCCGCGTGCGACGCCCGATGGAGCAGGCTCCGGAGTTTGCGCCGTGGTGCCGACCCACGGGTCGATGCCCTGCTTCTGCACTTCCTCGAGAAACGACACGCGTGTGCGCCAATAATTGGCCTGCGTCTTCGCATCGATCACGCGCTGTTCGGCCGTGAACAATTCCATGCGTGCCGTCACGAGCATCGAAGCGGCGGATTTCTCGGGAGTGGGGGCGTGCCGCATTGCCCAACGACTGATCAAGTTCATCATGCTGACCTCCGTATCGACCGTTGAATTCGAACGGGAAGCCGGGCTGTGGTCACCCGGCGAATACCGGTAGTGCTTGTGGCCGAGCCTGAATTCCAGGTACGGCACCGTTTAACCCACCGCCCTATCGTAGTGTCCCAGCCCGATTAGCGCGATAGCACCTTGCAATCTTTTACATCCTGAACCCGTTTTTTACGGGGGTTTCAAACGAGGATTTCGCGCGCCACGCGTTGCACGGCAAGGCTTCGCTGCGAATTTAACCGCGCTCGACGGCGGCGTATGTGCGATACGGAGCATTTCGGCGGTGTGCCGCGATGTGCAATATGCACAATCGCGGTGCACCCTACCCGCCCACCGGCCAGCGATACCCCAGCAACGAGGCGCCGTCATAAGCCAGTTCCCGCACCCTCCCCAACTGATTGCCGCCGAACAACACGATCGCCTCGCCCTCATGGCGCAGATAGAAGCCGACATGCCCTTTCCAGCTTGCCGGATCGTCGCGCGTCAGCACCACGATGCAGCCATAGCGCGGCGTATCGAGCGGCCGCCCCCAGTCGAGCCACGAACGCGCGAGCGCCGAGCCGGTGCCGGCCAGGCCCGCGCGTGCGATGCACCAGTTCGCGAACGACGAGCACCACGACACCTTGTCGTCGTAGCCCACGAGATTCGTCACGCCGTTGTATTCGACGATGCGCGGGTGGCTGCTTCCCGGGCCATGACGCGTCACGCCGGCTTCGGCGAGCGCGATCGGCATCCACGGCGGCAGATCGGAATGGTTCATCGCATCGCCCCGCTGCCGGAATTCGCTTCATTTCGATATGGTTGCGTGCACAACGGATAGGCACGCGTTCGACGCCACGGCGCAAGCAATGAAATTGAAAGATTCGATGCCTCGGCAGACGATCCGCCGCTCGACAGAAAAGGCCGTTGCAATAATGCGGCGCATCGTTGCGGCAAGCCACGCATTCGCGTCGCGGCATGATGGTTGGGCATGAGCTCTCAGGTATTTTGGCGACGTATCGTATGACGCGCGTATCGCCGCGCAGGCGGGGCGGGCGCGCCGCCATCGTAACGCTCCCCGGCGCTCGCCCGCAACGGCAATAGGCGCGCGGCCGCACTGCGTTTACAATCGCGGCCGCCAAGCGCGCGGCGGCACTGCCCGCGCCGCCCCGAACACACGATACGTCGAGCACCGACACGACCACCGACCGGAGAAGCCACTTCATGGACTCGATCAAACGGTATTTCGGCTTCCAGGAAGCCGGAACCGACCTGCGCACGGAACTGCTCGCGGGCGTCACCACCTTCCTGACGATGGCGTACATCATCTTCGTGAACCCGGCGATCCTCGGCGATGCGGGCATGCCGAAGGAATCGGTGTTCGTCGCGACCTGCATCGTGGCCGCGCTCGCGTCGCTGATCATGGGCCTCTACGCGAACTACCCGGTGGCCTGCGCGCCGGGCATGGGCCTGAACGCCTACTTCGCCTACGCGGTCGTCAAAGGCATGGGCTTCACCTGGGAGGCGGCGCTCGGCGCGGTGTTCATCTCGGGCTGCCTGTTCCTGATCGTCACGTTGCTGCGCGTGCGCGAGGCCATCATCAACGGCATCCCGAAGACGCTGCGCGTGGCGATCACGGCCGGCATCGGCCTGTTCCTCGGCATCATCTCGCTGAAGACGGCGGGCGTGATCACCGGCAGCCCCGCCACGCTCGTCACGCTCGGCAATCTGCACGAACCCACCACGCTGCTCGCGATCGTCGGCTTCTTCGTGATCGTCACGCTCGACGCGCTGCGCGTGCGCGGCGCGATCCTGATCGGCATCGTCGCGGTCACCGTCCTGTCGTTCTTCTTCGGCGGCAATCAATTCCACGGCATCTTTTCCGCGCCGCCGTCGATCTCGCCAACACTATTCAAGCTCGACATCAAGGCCGCGCTGTCGACCGGCGTGATCAACGTGATCCTGGTGTTCTTCCTGGTCGAGTTGTTCGACGCCACCGGCACGCTGATGGGCGTGGCGAACCGCGCGGGCCTGCTCGTCAACGGCAAGATGCACCGCCTGAACAAGGCGCTGCTGGCCGACAGCACGGCGATCGTGGCGGGCTCCTTGCTCGGCACCTCGTCCACCACGGCCTATATCGAAAGCGCCTCGGGCGTGCAGGCGGGCGGGCGCACCGGCATGACGGCCGTGACGGTCGCCGTGCTGTTCCTGGCCTGCCTGTTCATCGCGCCGCTGGCCGGCGTGGTGCCCGCCTACGCCACCGCGCCGGCGCTGCTCTACGTGTCCTGCCTGATGCTGCGCGACATGGTGGACGTGCCCTGGGACGACGCCACCGAAGCCGTGCCGGCCGCGCTCACCGCGCTGCTGATGCCGTTCACCTACTCGATCGCGAACGGCGTGGCGTTCGGCTTCATCGCCTACGCCGGCCTCAAGCTGCTGACGGGCCGCGCGAAACAGGTCAAGCCGGTGGTCTGGATCATCGCCGTGGTGTTCCTGTTCCGCTACTTCTACCTGGGCGCGGATTGACGCGCACGGCAGCCGGCGGCATCGGCGTTTCGGAGCACTATGCCGGCGCGGGCGCAGGTCGATATACTGTGCGCCCCGGTTTCGATTCCCCGAGAGCCATGCGGCAGCTCACCTGTTCGATCGTTCTCCTGTTGGGCTGCGCATGCACGGCGTCGGCCGCGCTGGCCGCTGCTTCGGCCGATGGCGCGGTGGCGGCCTCGTTTTCGCAACTGGCCTCGGCCCCGGCCGCGCCCGCCTCGGGCCTGCTGCTCGATGCCGAAGCGCCCGCCCCGCACGGCCCCGTCTCCACGTATCTGATCCGCAAGTTCGGCGTCGCCAAGCAGAAGGCGCAGCAAATCTCCGACGCCGTCACGCTCGCCTCCGCCAAGTATTCGCTGCCGCCGGCCGTGCTGCTCGCGATCATCTCGATCGAGTCGCGCTTCCGGGAAAAGGCCAAGGGTGCGAACGGCGCGACCGGGCTCATGCAGGTCGTGCCGTCGGTACATCGCGGGCTGGTGCGCAATCAGGATCTGACCGAACCCACCACCAACATCAAGATCGGCTCGGCGATTCTCTACGGTTACATGCAGGGCGCGAACGGCGATCTCGACGTCGCGATGCGCCGCTACGGCGGCTCTCAGGCCTATGCGCAGAAAATTCGCGTGCGGGCCGCGGAATTCAATCGTGCGCTCGATACCGATGCGCAGCCCGACGCTCCCGCCTCGGAAGCGGAAACGCGACACGGCTTCTCCCGCGCACGGCCGTAAGCACCCCGCGCGGCACGACTATTCTCTCGCAATCCTGAATAACGAATGGCGATGAAGGCGAGCGCCGGTTTCCGGCCCCCGCCCGCTCGATCAGCGCAGGTTCGCCTCGTGGAAGCGCACGTAACCGCTGCGCAGCGTCACGCATTGCGCACGCGTATCGGCCAGCAGCCGGCGCGCGGCCGCTTCGATGCGCGGACGATGATTCGCGAAGGCGCCGAGCATGTCCTCGGAACGCGCCGAGGCCGCGCCGAAATGCGACTCCAGCGCCTCGGCGGTAATCTCGCAACATACCCGCTCGCCATCCACCATCGCCGCGAATAACAAAGTCAGTTCAGGCCCCGAGTATTCGGGGGCTTCGTTCGGGAAGAGGATCTGCATGGAGCGCCTTTGTCGTGACGAGAATGCAAAAGGCCGCGCACACCATTGCGGGCCGGGCGGCCGGGGCGAGCGCGGAACGGTCGGCAGGGTGGCGCGCGGCGGAAGGCGCGCAGGAGATCGAGCCGGTTGCCTTTCACTGTAGACGCTATGCGCGCACACGCAAGGACTGACGGGACAAACCCCGATGCCGCGCTGCCGGCATGTGCCACGCCCGCGGTTTTCAACAGCCGCTGACGAATTCACGCCCCCGTTCGCTATCGTTTTGCACTGCGCAACAAACCAGGCCACCCGTCCACCCCGAGCGCCGTGCAGCCGCGCTCGATCGGCTTGCCGCGCCGCCGCAGCGGCGAATCGCGGTCGCGCACGCCGGGTGGCGCTTGTATCATGGCGCGAGCGGCGTGCTGCACGGCGCCCATCGAACAAGGATCGGAGCGCCGCCGACGCTTCGCTGGAGACACGACATGCCGCAATCCTCCATGCTGCCCGCCACGGTCAGCCGACTCGACGTCATCGCGCAGGCGCACGCTCGCTCGGCCTCGATCGGCCTGCGCGCCGCCGACCGGCCCGACTACACGCCGCTGTCGGCGCACGCGCTGCGCGAGCTGATCGACGGCAGCCGCTCGCTTTACACGCTCGCGCGCCCGGTGATGGACGCGCTGCATGCCCAGATCGCCGATACCCAAAGCCTCGTACTCCTGACCGATCATGACGGCATGATCCTGCACAGCATCGGCGACGCCGATTTCGTCGCCAAGGCGAACCGCGTGGCGCTGCGCCCCGGCGCGTCGTGGGCCGAAACCGCGCGCGGCACCAATGCGATCGGCACCGCGCTGGCCTCGCGCCAGGCCGTGACCGTGCACGGCGACGAACATTTCCTGCGCGCCAATCATGTGCTGTCCTGCTCGTGCGCGCCGATCGTCGATCCGTTCGGCCGCTTGCTCGGCGCGCTCGACGTCAGCGGCGACCCGCGCGGCTTCGGCCCGCACACGCTCGCGCTGGTCAGGATGTCGGCACAACTGATCGAAAACCACCTGTTTTCCAGCACCTGCGACGCCGCGTTGCGCGTGCATTTCCACGCGCATGCCGAATTCGTCGATTCGCTGTTCGGCGGTCTCGCCGCGTTCGGCGCCGACGGCAACCTGCTCGCGGCCAACCGCAGCGCGCTGTTCCAGTTCGGTACATCGCTCGATGCGTTGCAGGAGCGAAGCTGCGATGAGTTGTTCGGTATCTCGTTCGCGCAACTGGCCGACCGGGCCGCACGCGATCCGGGCGCGACCGTCGCGCTGACACTGCAGACCGGCGTGCGCGTGCTGGCGCGCTGCGAGCAGGCACAGGCACGCCGCACCGGCGACCGAGTCGCCGCGCGCACGGCCTCCGTTGCCGTGCCGCCAACCTCCGAATCCGCAGTGAAACCGGCCGTGCCTGATGCCAACGCCGATGCCGACGCGATCACCCTCGCCGCGCTCGACACCGGCGACGCGCGCATGGCAGCGATCCTGCAACGTGTCGCGAAAATCCGCGGGCGCGACCTGCCCGTGCTGATCCTCGGCGAAACCGGTACCGGCAAGGAATGGCTGGCGCGCGCGCTGCACGACGACTCGCCGCGCCGCGACGGCCCGTTCGTCGCCGTCAACTGCGCCGCGCTGCCCGATTCGCTGATCGAGGCCGAGCTGTTCGGCTATGAGGACGGCGCGTTCACCGGCGCGCGCCGGCGCGGCAGCCCCGGCCGCATCGTGCAGGCCGACGGCGGCACGCTGTTCCTCGACGAGATCGGCGACATGCCGCCGGCCCAGCAAGTGCGGCTGATGCGGGTGCTGCAGGAGCGTGCGGTGGTGCCGCTCGGCAGCGGCCGCGCCGTGCCGGTGGACGTACGGATCGTGTGTGCGACGCACCGCGACCTGCGCGCGATGATCGCCGACCAGCGCTTTCGCGACGATCTCTATTACCGCATCAACGGGCTGGCCGTCACGCTGCCGCCGCTCGCGCAGCGCACCGATCTGCCCGAACTGGTGCGGCGCGTGCTGGCCCGCCTCGCCCGCGCCGACGCCGTGCCGTCGCGCGTCTCGGACGCCGTGCTGGCCGCATTCGCGCGCTGCCGCTGGCCCGGCAACCTGCGGCAGATGACGAACGTGCTGCGCACGGCCGGCATGCTCGCCGACGATGCGCCCGAGATCGGCCTCGACCATCTGCCCGAGGATTTCTGGCTCGACTGCCCCGACGGCGCAGCCGAGTGGGCCACCTCGCCGGCCGCGTGCGCCTCCGCCACCACGCTCGACGCGCAGCAGGCCTCGCTGATCGACTGCACGCTCGCGCGCCATCAGGGCAACGTGTCCGCCGCCGCGCGCGAGCTGGGCCTTGCGCGCAATACCGTCTATCGGCATCTGCGGCGGCGGCGCGGCGACGCCTGACCCCCGGGGCAAGCCACGCCGCGCTTCGGGTATGCTGGCGGGCTCGCCTCCCGTTCGCCCGCCCCCGATGACCGAATCCGAACGCCCGTTCCGCGTCCGCGTCGAACCGCTCGGCGCGAGTTTCGACGCGCCCGGCTCGCTGTCGCTGCTCGAAGCCGCCGGCTTCGAGGGGCTGTCGCTGCCGCGCTCGTGCCGCAACGGCGTATGCCGAGCCTGCCTGTGCCGGATGGTCAGCGGCAGCGTGACGTACCGCGTCGAATGGCCCGGCGTGACGCGCGAGGAACGCGCGCAAGGCTGGATTCTGCCGTGCGTGGCGGTGGCCGCTTCGGATCTGGTGATCGAATACTCAGCCGATACGGACTTCTCCCCGCGTTAGCCCATGATTCGGGTTCCTGACGATTACGAGCCGGCTCGGCTCGCCTCCGCTCACGCCGCGTTCAACACCTTCATCGCCCAAGTCGCCTTATGGATTTCGACGTCATCGTGCTCGGCGCCGGCATCGTCGGCGTATCGGCCGCTCAACATCTGCAGGATCGCGGCCGGCGCGTCGCGCTGATCGACCGGCAGGCGCCGGGGCTCGGCACGAGCTTCGGCAATGCCGGGTTGATCGAGCGCTCGTCGGTCATGCCGTATGCGTTCCCGCGCAACCCGCTGGCGCTGATGCGTTACGCGACGAACCGCGCCACCGCGCTGTACTGGCATCCGCGCTCGCTGCCCGCTTACGCGCCGTGGCTGCTGCGTTTCTGGCACGAATCGGCGCCGGCCCGGCACGCCGCGGCCGCACGCGACATGCGTCCGCTGATCGAGCGCAGCGTCGACGAACACGACGCGTTGGCCGCGCGCAGCCCCGAAGCCGCCGCGCTGATTCGCGGCAGCGGCTGGCTCGAAGCGTTCCGCTCGCCGCACGCGCTCGACCATGGCATCGCGGAAGCCGCCGGCCTGGCGCGCACGCACGGCCTGCGCCACGTGGTGCTGGACGCCGCCGCGCTGCGTGCGCAGGAGCCGTCGCTGCGCGCGGGCTTCGCGGGCGCGATTCACTGGCTCGATCCGAAAGCCGTGTCGAATCCCGGCGCGCTGGTCGCGGCCTATGCCGGCTTGTTCGAACGAGAAGGCGGCCGGTTCCTGCTCGGCGATGCCGCCACGCTCGCGCGCATCGACGGCGGCTGGCGCATCACGACGGCCGACGGCGACACCACTGCGCGCGAGGTCGTGATCGCGCTCGGCCCCTGGTCGGACAGCGTATTCGCGCGTTTCGGCTACCGCATCCCGCTGCGCGACAAGCGCGGCTATCACATGCACTACGCACCGCCGTCGGACACGCCGCGCCTGTCCGCACCGGTTGTCGACATCGAACACGGCTACGTGATCGCGCCGATGCAGCGCGGCCTGCGGCTCACGACCGGCATCGAACTGGCGCGGCGCTCGCTGCCGCCCACCGGCATCCAGCTCGCCCGCGCCGAACGCCTCGCGCGCCCGGCGTTCGGCCTCGGCGAGCGGCTCGACGATGCGCCGTGGCTCGGCTTGCGTCCGTGCACGCCGGACATGCGGCCGGTGATCGGCGCGGCCCCGCATCATCCGGGCATGTGGTTCGCGTTCGGTCACAACCATCACGGCCTGACGCTCGGGCCGATCACGGGGCGGCTGCTCGCACAGGCCATCTGCGGAGAACGCCCGGATGTCGATCTCACGCCGTTCGATGCGGCCCGCTTCGCACGCTGAGCACGGAATTCGTGCACGCCATTCGAAAACCCATTCGGCCGTGCCGATTATCGGATCGAATGGCCCATTACCCGATCCTCAGAATTTCCTCAGGAATAGCCGTAAATCTGCAACGCAGTGTTTAAGGATTTATCTTATTCGGCATGCTCCGATCGGCGAAATCGCATTCCTCCGACATTTCTGACGAAATCGCCATGTTGGCGTCACGCTGCTATCGGCGTGCACCGTGCATCATGGCGTCTGTCCGGAGATGCACGGCACCCGGCGCGGCGAATTTGCCCGCGCGTTGCCGACGGTCCATGAGGAGCCCGAACAAGATGCGCAAGCCAGGAATGGTCGCCGCAGCGTGCGTGCTGCTAGCCTTCGCATCGTCCGCCCATGCGGCGGACGGCGCCTCGCAAGCCCCGTCGCAGCCCGTTTCCGCCGCAGCCAAGCCAGGCAGCGAGCAAAGCGGCGCCGAGCCATCCGGATACGGTGCACAGCCGCGCATGACGGCCGAAGCAGGAAAACGGGCGCAAGACCCGTTCACGATCAACGGCCGATCGATGTACGACGTGCACTGAACCGTCTCCAAGGGCGAGCCACCTCAGCACGGGATTCACCCCAGGCGTCTATGCGAGTAAGAAGCCTGCCGTGCCGCTCGTTCTTTTTTCCACCCCGGATCCCCTCCGGGGTTTTTTCTTTGTGCGCCCACAAACCTGCCGATCGATTGTTTCTAAATTGGCAAAATGTAATTCGATCCAGACAGGATGTTTTTTCTTGCCGAGGGCGCTTACATTTAGCCCCAGATTCTCATTGGAAACCGCTACGGAATCGACAAAACGCAGTTGCAAATACTGCCTAGGCCGATACCGCACGAGCTTTAGGAAACGGCAAATGAAGTCTTCCAAATCGATGCCCCTGCGCGATCCCGCCGACGTTCACGTCGAAATTCTCGAACAATCGGACACGTTGCTGGTCGTTCGTTGGGTCGAACCCGGCCGCTGCCACTACGGCGAACAGCGCTGGCGCCGCCGCTTCGCGCAACGCACGGGCACGTGCGCACTGTCACGCGAAGTGATCCAGCGCGGCGACGAAGTGTTTCGTCCTGCCGAGCGTCCGGCGCCTGCGAATGCGGGCGCCATGATCTCCGCCTCGCAGGTGCTCGGCCTGCACAGCGGCAAGTAAGGCCGAAACATCGCGCCGCGATACATTCGCGGCGTTTTCTTTTTGTGCTCGCCAGTCGGCGGCGCACGATGCTTAGGTGTGCCTGCTTGTTATGTGCGTGGCCGCACCGAGCACTTCAAATCCCCCTCCCTGCTTTTTCCTACGCGCGCACGCGCGACCCGCACGCCGGCGCGCGATGCTTCGCATGGCTGTGCGGCCGCGATTTGCACCGCGCCGCCACGACGCTTCCATCGTTGCGATCCACACATTCATCAGACCATTTCCGCCCCGCGATTTTATCGATTTAAGCAACGATCTATGATCAAAACCAGTATTTACCCTAGGTGATCCGAGGTCTACGATTCACATCAACCGCTGACGACAAAACGCCGCAAGCGGACATACCAGATAAAATTTCGGAGGTTGTATGAATAAGCTCATCGCCGCAGTTGTTGCCGCTACCGCCCTGACCGCTTCGGTTGCCGCATTCGCCCAAACCGCCCAGAACGGCCCTGTGACCCGCGCCGAAGTGCGTGCGCAACTGGTCCAGCTCGAGAAGGCCGGTTATCATCCGGGCGTCGCAAGCCCGTACTACCCGGAAGACATCCAGGCCGCGGAAGCCCGCGTGGCAGGCCCGGACACGAGCGGTTACGGTTCGCAGGCAGCCCCGGTGGTCCATTCGGGCAGCCCGGCGGCCACGGTTACGCCGGCTCACGATTCGATCTACTACGGTCACTAAGCAGCAAGCTCCGGGGTTGCCCGTACGGCAGCCTCGCTTCGGCAACGAGTCCGGCAACGGACTCGTCGCCGTTTTCAGGCCCCAAACCTCCGCCGTCCCGTCAGGGAAGGCTTAGCCCGGGCGCCTGGCGTCCGGGCCTTTTTTCGATCCTGGCGCAAGCTTGATCTGCCCACCGGACGATCGAAGCGGCCTGAATCTTTGTTGTTTACGTTGCAACAATCCGTTTCCTGGAACGTGACGGTGACGCGCCGCAATATCGGCTTCAAACCTGGCCTGCGCGCCCCGCTCCATGAAACACAGCAGTCCTGAACGGCCGCTCTCTTCCCGAGATCGGCCGTTTTTCTTTGGTGGACGAGAAAGGCAGCAGTGGCGTTCGCGAGCCGGGGTGCACTAAAAGAGCGCCTACTCGGATTTACGAATTGAAAGACATCCTTAGGTTTCCTATACTCCAAGCCGCATCCGACTCGTGCCAATGGACAGGATGCGACTCAACCTCGGTCCGATGCTGGTCCGAGGTATTTTTTTATGCGCTTTCGTGTGCGCTTGCGTCGACCACGTCGATGCCGGTCAGGAACGATTCGATGGCCGCCGCCAACGCCTCGGTGCACGTCGGCCGCGACAAGAAGCGCGCCGGCAAGCCGCCACCCTATTTCACTCGTTCGGAATCCGCATCGATCCGCTCGCGCAGAAATGCGCACACGGCACGATGCATGCGCGCCGCGCCGGGGCTGACATCGAGCGCGCGCCAGCAACCGTGCACCATGCCCTCGGCCAGCACGAAGCGCGCATTTCCTCCCGCCGCACGGATCGTCTCGACATACACACGCGCGTCGTCGCGCAGCGGATCGCGCTCCGCGCCGATCGCCAGCACCGGCGGCAAACCGTCGAAACGCCCGGCCAGCAACGGCACGGTGCCCGGCGGCGGCGAAACCGGCGCCGCCGCGGCCCCATCCGCCGATCCCCAGTACCACTGACGATAACTGCGCACATCGGCGAGCGTCAGCATCGGCGCATCGGCCTCGCTTTCTCGCGCCGGCAGTTGCGGCTCCAGCCCGAGCATCGGATAGACAAGCGCGACGCCCGCGATCCGCGCGCCGAACCACGCCGCCACGCTGGCCGCCAACGTGCCGCCGGCGCTGTCGCCGGCCAGCGCGATCGGCTGCCCGGCGGGAAGATCGAACGGCAGGCGGCCGTCGAGCGCCGCCTGGGTGACGGCGCGCACGTCGTCGTGCGCGGCCGGCGCGCCATGTTCGGGCGCCAGCCGGTAATCGACGGCGATCACGTCGACACCCGCATCGGCCGCCAGCCGCGCCGCAATCGATTGATGGCTGGCCAGCGAACCGAGCACGAAGCCGCCACCGTGAAAAAACAGCACCGCGCCGCGCGAAGCCTGCGCGAAGCGATAACGCCGCAACCCGATACGGTGCCCGGCCGGCGCGACGAACACGGCATCCTCCGTCATTACGCCGCTCGGCAACCGCGCCGGCGTCCAGCGCGCGGCGAAACGCTCGTAGCCGTCGCGCAGCGCCGCAACTGATACCGCGCGCGGATCGCCGCCATCACCGCCCTCGGCCGCCACCCGCGCGACGAACGCGGCAATTTCCGCTTCGAGCGCCATCGTCAGCGCGGCGCCGGCAGGCCGATCACGCGCCCGGCCCAGGCCGGCGCCGGCATCTCGCGCTGCAAGCCGTGCAGGTCGACAAGCCGCGCGTGCACGTCGGCATCGAACGGCGCGGATTTCGGCCCGCGCGTATCGATGTGCATCAACATCTGCTCGCTGGCCGACACCGCACCGTCCACGCCGTCCGCAAACATCTCCATATACAGATGGATGCGCTTCGCATCGACCGCCAGCACGCGTGCATCGACACGCACCGCCGTGCCGAGCTTGATCTCCTGCAGGTAGTTCACATGCGCTTCCAGCGTGTAGATCGAGCGCGAGCGCGCCTGCCGCGCCGCCGCGTCGAGGCCGATCCGATCGATCAGCGCATCGGTGGCGAAGCTGAAGATCAGCAGATAGAACGCATCGCGCAAATGCCCGTTGTAATCGACCCATTCCTCGCGCACCACGTCGCGGTGAATCGTCAGCGCGGTTTCGGTGGGCATCGTCAATCCTCGTAGCGCATGCCGTGACGCGCCTTCACGCGGGCGATCGCCTCGATCACCTCGCTAATGCAGTCGTCGCGATAGCGTTCGAGCGCCTGGATGCTGCGCTCGCCCTGCTGCTCGGTGGTGCCTTCCACCACGCGGTCGATCAGCTCGTCGGTCAACGTCGGCGCGACGAGCTTGGTCCACGGCAGTTCGAGCGCCGGCCCGAACTGCTTCATGAAGTGGCGCATGCCCGCGTCGCCGCCGGCCAGCGTGTAGGTCAGGAACGTGCCCATGAACGACCAGCGGATGCCCGCGCCGAAGCGGATCGCATCGTCGATCTCGCCCGTGGTGGCCACGCCTTCGTTGACCAGATGCAGCGCCTCGCGCCACAGCGCTTCGAGCAGGCGGTCGGCGATGAAGCCCGGCACTTCCTTGCGCACCTTGAGCGGACGCATGCCCAGCGACGCGTAGATGGCGATCGCCGCGTCCACCGCTTCGCTCGAAGTCCGCTCGCCGCCGAGCACTTCGACCAGCGGCAGCAGATAGACGGGGTTGAACGGATGGCCGACCACGCAGCGTTCCGGGTTGGTTGCGCGCGCATAGAAATCGGTAGGCAGCAGCCCCGAAGTGGACGACGCGATGATCGCGCCGGGCTTGGCCGCGCGGCTGATCTGCTCGTGCAGTTCGAGCTTCAGCGCCTCGCGCTCGGGCGCGCTTTCCTGGATGAAATCGGCGTCGGCCACGGCCGCCTCGATGGTCGGCACGAAGCGCAGCCGCTCGACCGACGCGCCCGGCTTCAGGCCGACGCGCTCCAGCGCGGGCCACGCGTTGGCGAGCTTGGCGCGCAGTTGCGCCTCGGCGCCGGGCGCCGGGTCCCACACGACCACGTCGAGCCCGTTCGCCAGCGCACGCGCCACCCAGCCGCCGCCGATCACGCCGGTGCCGATCGCGGCGAAGGTCTTGATGTCGGTGATCACAGTCATGAAACGTCCTTGGTTTTCCTGAATATCCGGCGAGGCGGCGCGCATGCCGCCTCACGCCATGTCATGTCACGCGAATTCGGCGATCGCGCGCCGTTCGAGCGGGCGTTGGCCGCGCGGCGGCAGGCCGAGCTTGACGCGCCCCTCGGCCGGCGTCAGCACGCGCGCGCCGAGCCGCTCGATGATTTCGCGCGCGCGCTGCACGAGCGAGCCGTTCGAGGCCGGCACGCCGCGATCGAGCCAGATGTTGTCTTCGAGCCCCACGCGCACATGGCCGCCCAGCAGCATCGCCTGCGCCACCATCGGCATCTGCATCCGGCCGATGCCGAAGCCGGCCCAGTGCGCGCCCGGCGGCATGTTGTCGACCATCGATTTCAGCGTGCCGGTGTCGGCCGGCGCGCCCCACGGAATGCCCATGCATAGCTGGAACAGCGGCGGCTCGTCGAGCAGGCCTTCCTTGAGCAACTGCTTGGCGAACCACAGGTGGCCGGTGTCGAAGATCTCCAGCTCGGGCTTCACGCCAAGCTGCTGGATTCGCTTCGCGCCGGCACGCAACTGGGCCGGCGTGGACACGTAGATGTAATCGCCGTCGCCGAAATTGAGCGTGCCGCAATCGAGCGTGCAGATCTCGGGCAGCAGTTCCTCCACATGCACGAGGCGCGTCAGGCCGCCGACCAGGTCGGTGCCCTGGCCGAACTGCATCGGCGCTTCGCCCGCGCCGATCTCCAGGTCCCCGCCCATGCCGGCCGTCAGGTTGATGATCACGTCGACGTCGGCCGAGCGAATGCGGTCCACCACCTCGCGGTAGAGGTTCGGATCGCGGCTGCCGCGCCCGGTTTGCGGATCGCGCACATGGCAGTGCGCGACGGTGGCGCCGGCCTTGGCGGCTTCGATCGCGGCCTCGGCGATCTGCTTCGGCGTGACCGGAATCGCCGGATGCTTGCCGACCGTATCGCCCGCGCCCGTCACGGCGCAGGTCACTATCACTTCGTGGTTCATTGCGTTTGCCTCGTTGCTTGCAGTGTAGGAGTGGCGCGCGGCGCGCCGGTCACAGGCCGAGCGCCGCCTTCACGGTCGCGAGACCGTCCTTGCCGTCGTAGCTCTTCACGCCCGCGAGCCAGCCGTCCAGCACCTGCGGGTGCTTGCGGATGTAATCCTTGGCCGAGTCGGCCGGGCGCGTCTTGTTCACCACGGCCAACATCAGTTGGTTCTCCATGTCGGTGGTGAAGCGCAGGTTCGACACGAGCCTGCCCGCGTTCGGGCAGCGCTCGGCATAGCCGTTCGAGGTCAGCGTGTAGACGCGCGCCTCGCCGTAGTTCGGGCCGAACGACGCGTCGCCGCCCGACAGGTAGTTCATCTGCAACTGGATGTTCATCGGGTGCGGTTCCCAGCCGAGGAACACCACCCATTTCTTGGCGCGCACCGCGCGCTCCACCGTCACCAGCATGCCGGCCTCGCTCGATTCGACCAGCTTGAAGCCGCCGAGCCCGTACTGGTTGGTGTCGATCATCTTCTGGATGGTCGCGTTCGCGCTGCTGCCCGGCTCGATGCCGTAGATCTTCCCGTCGAGTTCCTCGCGATGCTTGGCGATATCGTCGAAAGTCTTCAGGCCGGCCTGGAATTCGTAGGCCGGCACCGCGAGCGTGGCCTTCGCGCCCGACAGGTTCGGCGTGTCGAGCACCGTGATCGACTTCGCATCGAGGAACGGCTGGAGCTGCTTCTGCTGCACCGGCCACCAGTAGCCGAGCGACACGTCGATCTGTTTGGCCTTCAGGCCTGCGAACGAAATCGGCACCGACGAGATCGTGGTGCTGGGCTTGTAGCCGAGCGACTCGAACAACATGGAGGCGAGCGCCGTGGTGGACGTGATGTCGGTCCAGCCGATATCGGAGAACCGCACCGTGCGGCACGCGTCGGAATCCTGGGCAAACGACGGCAACGGCAACGCAGATGCCGCGGCCAATGCCGCAACCAGCGCGAGGGTCTTGCACGACTTCATGTTGGCTCCCTGTTCGGCGGTGTCTCGCAGGCGATTGATAGAGGAACGACGAGGCCTGCACCGTGGATGAAAAAATAACGGGCCATATTCGGCGCAAGGCGACCGGCCGCGACGTTTTGTTGACTGTCAGCGACCTTCAGTGGAAACCATGATGGCGAGAGCGCGCGCCCGCATGACGGGGCTCGGGAAGACGATCGCGCGGCGGCGGGCTTGACCCGATGCGGCGTGGCGCGAAATGACCGGGCAGCCGGCGCACGACGTTCGCAAGCGCGAACGTAAAAAAACCCGCCCGAAACGAATCGGGCGGGCAAATGGACTCACCCGAATCGACGAGTGAAGGCGTGCGCGGCAACCACCGCCAGCGTACTGCCGGCTTTCGGCCGTGGTTGCAGAACGCCCTCGCGCCGGCATCCGGCACACCGTGAGTCCGCTCGGAGGCGGGCCGGGCTGCGCCGGCCGCGAAACGCGTGTCGAACGTCAGGACTGCATCGCAAGCACGGCTTAGAAGCGCGTCAGCATGCCGACCGCGCCCATCACCTGATTGCCCGTGGTGGAGGCGCCGCCGGCGTTGTACAGCATCGCGACGTTCTTGTTGCCGGTGGCGTGCTGATACATCGCCTCGGCATACAGTTCGGTGCGCTTGGACAGCGCATAGCGCGCGATCGCGTTGACCTGATTCCACTTCGGATCGGCGCCATAGGCGGTCGCGCCGCTCAGGTGCGCATCGGTGTACGTGTAGGACAGGCCCGCGCGCAGGGCCGGCGTGAACTGAACCATCCCATTCACTTCGTAGTTGTCGAAGCGCGCGCCGCCGTTGTTCAGACCGAATGCGCCGGTGCCCTGGTATTGGGCGTGCGAATAGACGAAGCCGAGCGTGGCGGGGCCGAATGCGTAATTGATGCCGGCGGCCACGCTGCGCTGCACGTCCGAGGTCAGGCCGCCCTTCACTTCGGCCTGATCGACCGCGCCGGCCGTGTTGGCGAACGCGGCGCCGTTGCGCGTGCCCGAGCCGTTGGTCTGCAGGTAGCCGGCCGCGGCGGCGAGCGGGCCGTTGCTGTAGCTCGCACCAACGCTGTAGGCGCGGCTCGTTGCGAAGTTCGTGCTGTTGCTGAACGCGTACATGCCGCCGAACTTGAAGCCGCCGTAGTTGACGCTGGTGAACTTCGCCGCGTTGTTGAAGCGCACGCTGTGCTGCAGGTTGTCGTTGTCGTACGGGTGCGCGAAGCCCGAATCGCCGAACGTGCCGGCCGTGCCCGACAGCGGCGAAACGAAATCGACCACGTCGTCGTACTGGCGGCCGAGCGTCAGCGTGCCGAACGCATTGCTGCTCAGGCCCACGTAGGCCTGGCGGCCGAACATGCGGCCGTTTTGGCCAAGCTGGCCGTTGTTGACGTTGAAGCCGTTCTCGAGCACGAACACCGCCTTGAGGCCGCCGCCGAGATCTTCCGAGCCGCGCACGCCGAAGCGGCTGCCGCTGATGTTTCCGCTCGCGAACGCGACGCGGCCGCTGCCGCCCACGTTGTTGGTGTAGGCGATGCCGGCGTCGACGAGGCCGTACAACGTGACCGAGCTTTGAGCGTGGGCCGAGGCTGCTGCGAACGTCGTCACGCATGCGGCCGCGATGGAGATTTTTTTCACCTGAGACTCCGGTTCTGTAGAAACGCTGGGTTGAGACGCCGGCGAGTATAGAAACGGAGGCCCCGGAGAATGTGCGCGCGCAGCCGCAAGCTTCCTTCCGGAAATTGGAAGAATCCGATCATCAAACTGAAATATTCGGCGGCTGCGTGGGGCCGGCCGGCACCACCCGCCCTATTCGAGGACTGCGAACGATCGATACGCCGCCTTTTCGATTCGCGCACACTCGCCTCTATAATCGAGCGCGCCCCACACGACCCCACCGCCCGCCCATGCCGGAAACCTTTCATTTTCTGTTGCTACCCAGCTTCTCCGCGCTCGGTTGCATGTCGGCGATCGAGCCGCTGCGCGTCGCGAACCGCTTCCGCCCGGATCTCTATCGCTGGCAATTGCTGAGCATGGACGGTGCGCCGGTGGTCGCCAGCAACGGCGTGGCGCTGAACGCCGACGCGCCGTTCGGCGAGATCGGCCACACCAGCACCGTGTTCGTGATCGCGGGCTTCGAGCCGCTGGCGCGCTACACGCGCACGCTCGGCGATTGGCTGCGCCGCCAGCATCACGGCGGCGCGACGATCGGCGCGATCGATACCGGCAGCTTCGTGCTGGCCGAGGCGGGCCTGTTCGATCCCACCCACACGCTGACGCTGCACTGGGAAGCGCTGGCCGCATTCCGCGAGCGCTACCCGCGCCTGAACGCCACGCAGGAATTGTTCGAGACGGGCGACCGGCGCATCACCTGCGCGGGCGGCATCGCGTCGATCGACATGATGCTCGACCTGATCGGCCGCCGGCACGGCGCGGATCTGGCCGCCAGCATTTCGGAGCAGTTCGTGGTGGGCCGCATCCGCCAGCACTCGGATCGGCAACGGCTGGAAATCGCCGCGCGCTACGGCGTGCACAACCGCAAGCTGATCCAGGTGATCGGCGCGATGGAACGGCACACCGAAACGCCGCTGTCCTCGGATGCATTGGCGCAGGACGTCGGCATCACGCGGCGCCAGCTCGAACGCCTGTTCAGCGCGATCCTCGACGACACGCCGGCGCGCTTCTACATGCAGTTGCGGCTCGACCGCGCGCGCGAGCTGCTGCAGCAGACCGACATGACGATCACGGCGATCTGCGTGGCCTGCGGCTTCGAATCGCCGTCGCATTTCTCGCGCAGCTACCGCACGCGCTTCGGCGCCAGCCCGCGCGACGACCGGCAGGTGCAGCGTTAGCAGCCAGCGATCCACAGGATTCCGAACCGATGAAAGCCAACGGGCCGGCATGACGCGATTGGCGTCATGCCGGCCCGTTTCGTATTGCGACGTGTGCCGCGCGATCAGAACGAGTGGCGCATCCCGATCCGCACGTCGGCCTGCGTCTGCGTGGTGGACGGCGTGAAGCTGTAGCCGATCACCGCATTGACGCCGTTGGAGGCGCGCAGGTAGTCGCCCGACAGATACACGTCGGTGCGCTTGGACAGCAGGTAGTGCACGCCGGCCGAACCCTGGTTCCAGTGATGGCCCTCGAAGCGCGTGTGCTGATAGCCGCCGATCACGCTGAGGGCCGGCGTCAGTTGATACGTCGCGCCGCCTTCGTACACCTGCATGTGCGAGCTTTGGCCGAAGCCCTTGATGGTGGTGTACGTGAAGTTGCCGATCAGCGACACCTTGCCGATCGTGTAGCTCGCGCCGACGCCGAGCGTGCCCTGCTTGTCGATGTTCATCGGCGTGCTGGAGAACAGGTCGGTCACCGCGCCCGTGGCCGGATCGACGCTGACGGTCGGCCGGCCGAGGAACGTCTTGGTGCCGATCATCGCGTACGGGTCGAACGCATAGATGCCGTTCGGGTTGTTCAATTGCGTGTAGGCCACGCCGGTCGAGAAGTTGCCGTTCGCATAGCTGCCGCCCAGGCTGAACGCGCTGTTCTGGTGGAAGTTGCCCGACACGTTGCCGAACGAATACATGCCGCCCACCTTGAAGCCGCCGAACGTGTTCGACAGGAACTTGATCGCGTTCGGCAGGCGGTCGCCGTTGAAGCGGTCGAAGTCGCCCTGGTGGATCGCGTAGCCGCTGGCCCACGCCGACACGTTGGTCAGATAGACCATCTCCTCGGTCATGTCGAGCTGGTCGCCCAACGACAGCGTGCCCCAATCGTTCTGGAGTCCGACATAAGCCTGACGGCCGAACAGCGCGCCGCCGAAACCGAGCTGGCCATTGCTCAGATGGAAACCGCTTTCGAGCACGAACACCGCCTTCAGGCCGCCGCCGAGATCCTCGACGCCCTTGAAGCCGATCCGGTTGCCGTAGGACACGCCGTCGTCGAACTTGAAGACATGCGCGCCGCCCGAATTGCTCACGTAGGTGACACCGGCATCGAGAATGCCGTACAGCGTGACGCTGCTCTGCGCATGACTCGCGGACGACACGCCTGCCAGTGCCAGCGCGGCGGCGCCGGCTGCGGCAATTTTCTTTCTTTTAATCATTGTGGCAACCCCAAACCTGCATTCCTGTTGGAAGAATGACTCGCGCACGCACGAGCCCTACGTCTTGCATGAAACCGGGTATCGCTTGCGCGGCCATCGTGGTTGTTGTGAAGGTGCGGCCGCGTGAAGGAAAAAATACAAACCCAATTTATGGGCGACACGTCCATGAACGACCACAAATGGCCTGTCAGCGACCGCTGCTGATAAACCCTGAATGCGGCGGCCGCACCGGACGAGCGTCACCTCACAGGCCGAGCGCGCCCTTGGCGGCCGGCAACGCGGGCGCGCCGCTCGCGGTGGTCACGCCGTCGAGCCAGGTGCCGAGCAGGTCCGGATGGGCATGCAGCGCGCGCTTCGCGGCGTCGGCGGGCGAGAGCTTGTCGAGCAGCATCGAGGCGATCATCGCGTTCTCCAGGTCGACGTTGAACGTGATCTGCCTGAACAGGCGGCCGAGATTCGGGCACTGGTTCGCATAGCCGCTGCGCGACACGGTATTGACGGTCGCGCCGCCGTAGTCGGGGCCGAAGTAGGCATCGCCGCCCGACAGGTAGACCGGATGGAATTTGGTGTTCATCAGGTGCGGCTCCCAGGCCAGGAACACGATCCACTTGTGATCGCGTTCGGCGCGTTCCACCTGGGTCAGCATGCCCGTCTCGCTCGATTCGACCAGCGACCAGTTCGCACTGCCGAGCGCCTTGTCGGCGATCATCCGCTTGATGTTCTGGTTGGCCGGCGCACCCGGCTCGATGCCGTAGATGCGGCCTTCGAAGCGGTCGGCGTACTTGGCGAGATCGGCGAACGAGTGCACGCCGGCCGCGGCCACGTAGTCGGGCACCGCCAGCGTGAACTTGGCATGGGTCAGGTTCGCGTGCAGCACGTCGATCGATTTCTCGTCGACGAACGGCTTCACGAGCGGCCCTTGCGCCGGCATCCAGTTGCCGAGGAACACGTCCACCTGCCCTTTCTTGAGGCCCTGGAACGTGATCGGCACCGACAGGTTCGCGACGCGCGGGTGGTAGCCGAGCGCGTCGAGCACGGCGCCCGTCATGGCATTGGTGGCGTCGATGTCGGTCCAGCCCGGCGCGGCCATGCGCACGTCGCCGCACGACGCCGGATCGGCGGCCTGCGCCGCGCCGGCAAACGCGAGCGCGAGGCTCGCGGCGAGCAGGCTGCGCTGCAATGCGCGCGCCGGTCCTGCAATGCGAAGGGGTCGTTTCATTGCTTGTATTCCCGTGTGGATGGAAGGTGTGCCGGCGTTCAGCGTTGCGGGCGCGGGTAGCGCGCCATCGCTTCGAGCGTGTCGAGTTCGATGTGGTTGCGCATGTAGCGCTGGCTGGCGTCCTGCATCGGCTGCCAGTCCCACGACTGGATGCGGCCCTGCGTGGTGGCCGCGAAGTGGAAGCGGCGGCGGCGCTGGCTGGCCAGCACGTCGGCGTGGATCGCGTCGAGGTTCCAGCGTCGCGCCACCTCGGCGCGGAACGCCGCCACATGGTCACGCAGCGCCGGGTCGGCCGCGAGGTTGGTCAGTTCGTGCGGGTCGTCCTTCAAGTTGAACAACTGGTCGGGATCGACCGGCGTGTGGATGAATTTCCAGTCGCCGCGCCGGATCATCACGATCGGCGCGATCGCGCCTTCGGCCAGGAATTCGCCGATCGCCTCGTCGTGGCCGCCTGCGCCGCTCAGGTGCGGCACCAGGCTCTGGCCGTCGATCGCGTCGGGCCATTCGGCCGGCGCACCGCCGGTGGCGAACTCCACGAGCGTGGGCAGCAGGTCGAGATGCGAGACGGACGCCGACACGCGCGAGGCCGCGAACCTTCCCGGCGCATTGACGATCAACGGCACGCGGCAGCCGCCCTCGAAGAACGTCATCTTGTACCAGAGGCCGCGCTCGCCGAGCATGTCGCCGTGGTCCGCCGTCACGATCACGATCGTATCGTCGGCGAACCCGCAGGCTTCGAGCGTACTCATGACCGCGCCGAATTGCGCGTCGGCATAGCTGGTCGAGCCGTAATAGGCGCGGCGCGCGGCGCGGATCTGCGCCTCGCTGGGCGGCGTGCGGTCGATCTCGCTGACGCCGCGCAGCCGCCGCGAGTGCGGGTCGCTCTCGTCGAAGCCGAGCGTGACGGCCGGCATCGGCACGTCCTCGTCGCGGTAAAGGTCCCAATACTCGCGCGTGATTGCGTAGGGATCATGAGGATGCGTCAGCGACATGACCAGGCAGAACGGACGCGTGTCCGTGCCCATCTCCTTCTCGCGCGCCAGATCGTAGAGCTTCTGGCGCGTGGCGAACGTCACTTCGTCGTCGAAATCGAGCTGGTTGGTGCGCACGCACGGGCCGGCGTCGAGCACCGAGCTCATGTTGTGATACCAGCTCGGGCGGTCGGCCGGCTGGGTCCAGTCGGGCACCCAGCCGAAATCGGCCGGGTAGATATCGGTGGTCAGGCGCTCCTCGAAACCGTGCAGTTGATCCGGCCCGCAGAAGTGCATCTTGCCGGCCAGCGCCGTGCGGTAGCCGGCCGCGCGCAGGTAATGCGCGAACGTGAGCGTCTGGGCCGGCAGCTCGGCGGCGTTGTCGTAGGCGCCGATCGCGGCCGGCAGCTTGCCCGCCATGAACGAGAAGCGCGACGGTGCGCACAGCGGGCTCGCGCAGTAGGCGGACTCGAACACCACCCCGCCGGCGGCCAGCCGATCGATGGTCGGCGTGATCGCGCCACGGTGCCCGTAGGAGGACAGCGCGAACGGCGTCAGTTGATCAGCCATCAAGATAAGGATATTCGGCTTCGTGTTAAGCATTGCGAATTGACTGAATTAGAATCGACGGGATCGCGCCGCCGCCGGCAGCGTCGGGTAAGCCCTGAGCTTCGCCCCACTCGCCACGGCGCGGCGCGGCTGACTTCACTGTCGCCGGCCGGAATCGCGCGGGGAAGATGTCGAATGCTTATGGGCCATCAGAGGTGCTTATGTCAGACGGGCTTCCGGGGCGAGCCGAGCGCTTGCCGCCGATGCAGGCGCTGTCCGCGTTCGAATCCGCGGCGCGCCTCGCCAGCTTCACGGCAGCCGCGCGCGAGCTGGGCTCCACCCAGCCGGCCGTCAGCCAGCGCGTGGTGCAGTTGGAGGAAGCGCTCGGCACGCCGCTGTTCGACCGCGGCCATCGCGGCGTGACGCTGACCGAGGACGGCGAGCGGCTGTTCGAGGCGGTGCGCCAGAGCCTCGACACGCTGCGCTGCGCCACTGCCGACATTCGCGAGCGCCGCACGCGCGGCGCGCTGACGCTGGTGACCGATGTCGGGTTCGCGACCTACTGGCTGATGCCGCGCCTGTCGAAGCTGAAGGAGGAAATGCCCGATGTGGACGTGCGCGTGGTCACCGCCCAGCACGCCGATCTGCAACGCGATCACGCCGACGTGGCGATCCTGTTCGGCGACGGCGACTGGCCGTCGTGCACCTCCACGCGGCTGTTCGAGGAATCGGTCACGCCGGTGTGCTCGCCGGCCTTCCTGGCGAGCCACGGCCCGATCGCCGCGCCGGCCGATCTGCTGACGCGCCCGCTGCTGCACGTGCAGCCCACCCGCCCCGAGCGCTGGCTGGCGTGGCAGGGCTGGTTCGGCGCGCATGGCCTGATCGCGCCGCCCGAGCCGCACGGGCTGACGTTCAACAGTTATGCGCTGGTGGTGCACGCCGCGCTGATGAACCAGGGCATCGCGCTCGGCTGGTCGCCGCTCGTCGACCAGCTCGTGCAGGATGGGCAACTGGTGCGCTGCGTGGACGCCACCGTCGTCACCTCGCGCGGCTACTTCCTGGTGCGCCCGCCGTCGCGGCCCGAGGCGCCGGCCGTCGGCCGCTTCCGCCGCTGGCTGTTCGACCGCTGCCGCGAAGCCAACGCCGGCGAGCGCGCCGTGCTGGCCGCCGGCATCTGAGCCGCGGCCGGGGCCAGGCATTGCGCCCGCCCCCGTTTGGCGTTTCGATACCAGCGTCACGACGTTTCGATTCTATTCAGCGCGATATCGGACTGTTCTACTGGAGCCTGGCCGCAATCGAGCGGCCGCGTGCGGCGCACCGCGCCGCCGCCGATCCGAGGAAAGCATGTCCGGCTCCGAACGCAATTCCCGATTCCTGCTGACGCTGTCGTGCCCGAGCGCGGCTGGCCAGGTGGCCGCCGTGGTCGGCGTGCTCGACCGTCACCGTTGCTACGTCGACGAACTGACCGTGTTCGACGACGACCTGAGCGGCCGCTTCTTCGTGCGCTGCGTGTTCCATGCGAACGACGCCGCCGATACGCCCGACATCGAGGCGCTGCGCACCGAGTTCACACCGATCGCCGAGCGCTTCGACATGCAATGGGCGATCCACGACGCCAGCGCGCGCCCGAAGGTGCTGATCCTGGTGTCGAAGCTCGAACATTGCCTGGCGGATCTGCTGTTCCGCTGGAAGATGGGCGAACTGAAGATGGATATCGTCGGGATTGTTTCGAATCACCCCGATCTCGAACCGCTGGCCGCGCAGCATCACCTGCCGTTCCACCATTTCCCGATCACGCCGGACACCAAGCGCCAGCAGGAAGCGCAGTGGCTCGACCTGTTCGAATCGAGCGGCGCCGAGCTGGTGATCCTCGCGCGCTACATGCAGGTGCTGTCGCCCGAGGCGAGCGCGCAGCTCGCCAACCGCGCGATCAACATCCACCATTCGTTCCTGCCCGGCTTCAAGGGCGCGAAGCCCTATCACCAGGCGCATGCGCGCGGCGTCAAGCTGATCGGCGCGACCGCGCACTTCGTGACGGACGACCTCGACGAAGGCCCGATCATCGAGCAGGTGGTGGAGCGGGTCGATCACGCGTACCGGCCCGAGCAATTGCTGACGGTGGGGCGCGATACCGAGTGCATGACGCTGGCGCGGGCGGTGAAGGCATTCACCGAGCGCCGCGTGTTCCTGAACGGCGACCGGACGGTCGTGTTCAACTGAGGCGGCGCGGGGCGCCGCTCGACGGAATTTCCTTGGGTCTCTCTGACCTTCTCGACCCGATCGCAGCGATGCGATCGGGTATTGTTTCAAGCCGCTTCGGCTTACGGCATATCGTCAGGATTCCATATCACCTCACCCTCGGCGCTGCCGCTCTCCACTCGACGAACAGCGGCACCTCGGGCGCCGGATTTCCCCAAGCTCAGGGCGTGACGTCGATACGGCCGTACACGCCCGTGGTCGGCGTCGGGCCGGCCGCGTAGAACAGCGTGTTGGTCGGCTGGTTCGCGGCGTTATTGCCGAACGACATGCCCCAGATGCCGGCCTGCTTGAACGTCGAGCCGTCCGGGTTCGGCAGCGCGCCGATCAGCGCATTGGTGGTCGGATCGAACACGTCGATCGTGCCGTCGCCGAAGTTGCCCACCATCAGATCGTTGCTGGCCGAGCCGAAGTTCGACGGCGCGATCACCATGCCCCACGGCGAATTCAGCGTGCCGCCGGTGGCGATGCGCTTGACGAAGTTGCCGGCCGTGTCGAACGCATCCACCACGCCGTTGCCCGCGCCGTTCACCTGCGTCTTGCCGTTGCTGCCGAGCACGGCGTAGGACACGTAAACGTTGTTGCCGATCGCCGCGATGCCGAACGGCGAGAAGCCCGCCGGCAGGCTCGGATCGACGAACTTGCCGACCAGGATCTTGTTGAACGCGCGGTCGAACGTATCGACCTTCTTGTTATGGAAATCGGTGGCGTAGATCACGTTCGCACCGGCGTTCACGCCGATCGCGAGGCCCTTGTAGACCGCCCCGCCCGCGCCGTCGTCATAGGCGTTGACGGCCTGCGTCGGCAGCACCTTCGGCGACCACGCGGCGATCGTGCCCGCGTCGGTGGCCCACATGAACACGGCATTGGCGGCCGCGCCGCCGTTCGCGCTGATCTGGAAATCGGTGGCGGTCTTGTTGAACACGATGCCCGTCGGGCCGGCGGCCGTGCCGGCCGCGTTCGCCGGGATCGACACCACCAGCGATTGCGGCACGCCGTTGCCGTCGTACAGCGTCGAGAGATGCGTGTTGTTGTCCGACACCCACATCACGCCGGTCGGGTTGAACGCGATGCCCCAGCCGTTCTTCAGGTTCGGGTCGATATTGGCGGCCGTCGCGCTGCCGTCGGACACCAGCGTGGTGGCCTTGAACTGCGTCTTCAGCGCCGGGGGCGGCGGTGCGGTCACCGTCGGCGTGCTGTTGTCGTCTCCCCCACCGCATGCGGCGAGCGTGAAGGCCGTGACGGCGGCCAACGAGGCCATGGCTGCAATGCGCTTCAATTTCATTTTCTATTCCTTATCGAATGACACGGATGGAGTTCGACCGGGCGTACCTCGACCGAACCGGTATCTCGACGGCTCGACTCGGCTGAGTCGCGGTGTTCGCCTGCGTCGCCTTGAACACGTTCTCGTCGACCACATAACGCTGGGGCGAAGCGGCTTATTCCATCGAATTTCGAATCTTTTTCGTCCGGAATGCTTTCGATTCGGAAAGGAACAGGGAGATTTGAAAGGAAGCGTTGCGAATGCAACTGTAAGAAAAAGGGCCGCTGATCGGCGGCCCCGTGGTCCTGCGTTGTTCCGGCATCACCCCGCCGCGGCTACCTCATCGCCAGGCCAGGTGATACGAAATCGCCACGGTCAGCGCCGCCGCGATCAACGCCACGAACGGCAGCGCCTCGTATATCGGATGCCGCTTCGGCACGGCCAATTCCATGTCCTGCTGCATCTGCTTCGGGAAGCGCCCGCGATCCTGCCAGTAATGGCGATAGACGAACACCGGCACGATCAGCAGCATCGCGATGATGCCGTTGCGCAGCGTGCCCTCGCCCTGCAGGTTCGCCCCCGCACCCACATAGACGAGGTTCAGATACCCGCAGATCGACCCTGCCACCAGCAGCCAGGTCGGGCAGCGGAACGGCCGCTTCCAGTTGCCGCGATCCATGCGATGGATCCATCCCGACTGCAAATTCAGGAATACGAAGATCATGTAGCAGACGTTCGAGATCGACAGCACCGTCATGTAATCCGACATCATCAGCAACACCAGGTTGAAGCCGAGATCGGTCCACATCGCGCGCGTGGGCGCGCCGTGCTCGTTGACGTGCGAGAGATAGCGCGGCAGCCAGCCGTCGACGGAAGCCTGATACAGCGTGCGCGACGAACCCATCATCGAGGTCATCACGATCAGCAGGATCGACAGCATCAGCATCACCACGATCGCGTTCGCCACCCACACGCCGCCACCCACCATCTTCGCCATCGCGGCGGCCACGCCGGTGCCGTCGCCGATCTTCGGGTCGAGCATCGCGCTGGTGCCGAGCGCGCCCTGGAACGCGAGCGGCACCAGCGTCATCACCACCAGGCACAGCGCGCCGGACCAGAAGATCGCCTTGGCCGTGTCGCGAGCAGGATCGCGAAACTCGCGCGTGTAGCACACCGCCGTTTCGAATCCGTAGGAGGCCCAACCGGCCATGAACATCGCGCCGAGCGCCATCACCACGCCCTGCCCGTTCCAACTGCCGAACGTGGCAGCCGTGAGATGGCCGTTGGCGTCGTGACCGAGCGGCAGCAACGGCAACAAGTGCGACATCGGCACGTCGCCCGTCACGAACGGCACGATGCCGACGATCAGCAGCGGCGTGAGCGACGCGATGCCGAGGATGCGCTGGGTTTTCGCGGCGGCCGATGCGCCGCTGTGCTGCAGGCGGAACGTGATCAGCAGCAGGATCGCGGCGATCACGAACGTGGCGTTGATGCGCAACGTAAGGCCCGGTTTGATGAAGCCGAGATTGGCGACGGTGAACTGCCAGTGCTGGATCGCGGCGTCGGCCGGAAACAGCGACGTGAGCGCATAGCTGGCGGCAAGGCCGCAGCCGAGCGCGAGCATGGGCGACCAGGCGAGCCAGTTGCACCACACCGACACCGGGGCAATCATCTTGCTGTACCGCACCCAACCGATCGCGCCATACACCGACGCGCCGCCCGATTTATGTGGAAATAGCCCCGATATTTCCGCATAAGTCGCGCTCTGGAGCAGCCCCATCGTGATCGCGCCGATCCAGATGGCCCACGCCGGTTGGCCGATCGTGGCGCACACGCCGCCGATCGTGAAGAGCACCCCGGCCGGCACGCCGCTGGTCACCCAGAAAGCATCTTTCCAACTGAGGCCGCGATGCAGCGAACGGCCTTCCTGTTCGTGTGAGAGAGTCGTGTCGACCTCGTGCGTGCTGCGTGTTCGCAGCTCTGTCTGACCCATGCGGAACCTCCTCTCAAGAGCCGTCACAAGGGAAACAGTGTAACCAAACTTTCAAAAACCCCTTGCAACAAGCCATTTTTATCAAAAACAATGCCCGTCCAACCTGAGATCGGACGGGCATTTTTACTTCGCAGTCTTGACTACAAGCACTGCCTTACCGTTTTCAGGCGATTATTGCGCGCCGTCGGTCCAGCTCTTGACGCGGTCGCCGTGCTGCGAGATCCACTGCGTGGCCGCCGCATCCGGCTTCGCGCCGCCCTGGATCGCCAGCATCACCGAGTCGAGCTCGCCGGCCTTCCACTGGAACTTCTTCAGGAACGCCACCACCGGTTTGGCCTTGGTTTCGAGGCCCGGGTTCGCCACGCTGTCGACGTGCTCGGCTTCGCCGAACACCTTCTTCGGATCGTCGAGGAAGCGCAGGTCCCACTTCGCGAACATCCAGTGCGGCACCCAGCCCGTCACGATGATCGGCTTCTTGGCGTTTTCGGCGCGCGCCAGTTCGGCGGTCATGGCGCTGCCCGAGCTGGCCATCAGGGTGTACGACAGGCCGTAGGCCTTGATCGCGTCGTCCGTCTTGCGCATCACGCCGGCGCCGGCATCGATGCCGACGATGCGGCCGGCGAAATCGGCCTTCTCGGCTTCCAGATCGGCGATGCTCTTCGCCTTCACGTAGGTCGGCACGATCAGGCCGATCTTCGCGCCCGGGTAGTTCACGCCGAGGTCGACGACCTTGGTCTTGAACTGATCCCAGTACGCGCCGTGCGTCACCGGCAGCCAGGCCGACAGCGTCGCGTCGAGGTCGCCGCGCGCCACGCCCTGCCACATCACGCCTGCCGCCACCGGCACCAGTTGCACCGGGTAGCCGAGCTTCTTCTCGATGATCTGGGCGGCGACGTTCGAGGTGCCGACGCTGTCGTCCCACCCTTCCACGTAGCCGATCTTGATGGTGGGCTTCGTGTCGGCGAAGGCGGAGGGGGCGGCGGCCGTCAACAGCGCGGCAAAGGCCCCGCACCAGGCCAGTTTTGCGATGAATTTCATGGTCGATCTCCTTGGGGTGGTCATTGGCGCGACGTTGCACGCCTTGTGGGTCTCTCTAGGTTCCGCAGCCACAATTCATCGGTATCGTCGTTTTCCGACACGTCCTTGTCGATAAGCGACGTGGGGTGTTGCCGGCTGCGTAGCCTCGCCCTACTTACTTGTCCACCACGAGATCGGACAGCGGCCTGCTGCAGCACAGCAGCACCATGCCGTTGTCGATTTCGCGCTGGCGAATCCCGCCGTTGTGCTTCATGTCCACCTGCCCCGACACCAGCTTGACCTTGCAGGTGCCGCACATGCCCTGCGAGCACGACGACGGCAAACGCACCCCAGCCTGACGCGCCGCGTCGAGCACGGTCTGGTCGGCGCCGCAGGCGATCTCGCGATGGCTCTTGGCGAAGCTGACCGCGTAGTGCGTGGTTTCCGGCACAGGCACGCCTTCCTCGACCAGCGTTTCCACGGTTTCGGGCGCGGCCTCGTCAAGCATGGTTTCGAACGAGAAACTTTCCTCGTGATACTGCTGGCGGTCGAAGCCGGCCTCGTCGAGCAGGTCGCGCACCGCCTTCATGTACGGCGCGGGGCCGCAGGTGAAGATCTCGCGCTTCATGAAATCCGGCGCGATCAGCTTGAGCAGCGGCAGCGACAGGTAACCCGTGATGCCCGGCCAGTTGGTTCGGCTTCCTACGCGTTCGCAGACGAACGCGGTGCGGAAGTTGTTCTGGCTCGACGCGATCATGTCGATTTCGCGCGGGAAGATGATGTCGTCCGGCGTGCGTGCGCTGTGCACGAACACGATGTCGCGATCCTCGGCCAGATCGTAGTGCGCGCGGCTCATCGACATCAGCGGGGTGATGCCCGAGCCGGCCGACAGGAACAGGAACTTGCGCGCGGGGTGGCGCGCGCAGGTGAATTCCCCGGCCGGGCCGAGCACGCGCACCGATGCGCCGGCCTGGAGGTTGTCGTGCAGCCAGTTCGACACCTTGCCACCCGGCACGCGCTTGACCGTGATCGACAGCGTATGCGGCCGCGCCGGCGACGACGAAATCGTGTAGCAGCGGTTGATCGTCTCGCCGTCGATATCGAGTTCGAGCGTGACGAACTGGCCCGGCTCGAACGCGAACGTGCGCCCCGACGGCGAGCGGAAAAAGAAGCTCCGCACGTCGTGCGTTTCCTGCCGCACATGGCAGCAGATCAGTGTTTCCTCGACGTCGCTCGTCCAGAGTTCGGGCAACGCCTTCCAGAAATCGGGCTGCGTCACGCGGCTGTCTACCGGTTCGAAATTCGCGGCATCTCGCATCATCTCTTGCTCCGCCTGTCCTGTCCGTGCTGGGGGTGTGCTGGGTGTAACGGCTATCAAGCGCCGAGGTGCGCGGCCATGCGGCCGATGTACCACGCCGAGAATTTCTCGACCAAACCTTCCGTGAACGGCGAGTACGGGCCCGGTTCGTAGGCGCTGCTCGATGCGCCGCGCTGCGAGAATTCCACGAGCGCGCGATCCTGATCGTTGGTGGCGTTCCACACGGCCGTGAGGTTCTTCACGTCGTAATCGATGCCTTCCTTCGCGTCCTTCTGAACCAGCCACTTGGTGCGCACCAGCGTCTTGCCGGCCGACAGCGGGATCACCGAGAACGTCACGATGTGATCGGCCATGAAGTGGTGCCACGAGTTCGGTTGCGTCCAGAACGACAGGCCGCCGAGGTCGGCGCGTTCGAATTCGCCGAGCAGCTTCTTCGAAGCCGCCTTGGCGTCGAGCGTTTGCGATTCGCCGGCGCGATCGAGCGGCAGGCGCTGAGTGCGGAAGCCGGTGACGTCGAGCAACTGTTCGACCTCGACCGACGGCAGGCCCAGCTCGGCCCATTGCTTCTCGCGCGTTTCGCAGGTCTGCTCGAACGCGGCCATGCCTTCGGCGGTGGCGGGCGACGGCTGATAGCCGAAGCCATATTCGTACAACGAAATGGTCAGCTCCGGATGGTTCGCGACGCAGTGGTAGCACTCGCGGTTGTTCTCCATCGTCAGCTTCCAGTTGCCTTCCTCGATGATGTCGATCTGCGCGGCGATCTTCGTGTTCGGCAGATCGTGCGGCAGCAGGTACGGCTCCATCGCGGCGCGCAGGTTCTCGAAGTCGGCCGGCGGCTCGTCGGCCAGGCAGACGAACAGCAGGCCGCCGAGGTTCTGCAGATGCACCGATTTCAGGCTGTGCTTGCAGCGGTCGAACTTCTCGCCCATGTGCTCGGCGAACATCAGCGCGCCGGTCAGGTTGTAGGTCCAGCTGTGATACGGGCAGACGATGTTGCCGACCGAGCCTTTGTCTTCGTTGCAAAGGCGCGCGCCGCGATGGCGGCAGACGTTATGGAACGCACGGATTTCCATGTCGTCGTCGCGCACGATCAGGATCGAATCGCTGCCGAGCTCCACGGTGACGTAGTCGCCCGGTTCCGGCACGTCCGGCTCGATCGCGACCTGAATCCAGTGCTTGCGGAAGATCGCGTCCATATCGAGCTGGAAAATCTCCTCGCTCAGGTAGAACGGGGCCTCCAGGCTGTAACCCGCTTTGCGGCGCTCCACCAGCGCGCGAATATCTACCGTTTGATTCATCGTTTGCTCCGGACTCTATGCTTGGTTCCCGCCGACTGACAAAGGGTCAGCGATTCAGTAATCGATCAGTTGATGCTCGCGCAAATACGCCAGGATCACTTGTGCTTTTTCGACCGAACTCCCTTCATTTACGACGTTGCCGCCGCGGCTTTCGGTGGTGGTCGCGGACAGCATGCGGGCATGCCCCGAGCGCTTCTCGGCGGCCACCAGCTTGACGGGTTTGCGTTCGGTCGGCGCTGTTTTCCAGGCCGCGAAATCGGCCGATTCGGCGCTCGCCGCCACCGCTTCGGCGGGCACCGGCACGACGCTGCCGGCGCGCTGGCGTGCATAGGCGTAACGCGGCTGCGCGTTGGCGAGCGGATGCACGGCCACCACCGCGGGCAGCATCACGGCCGCCTTGCGGCGCAGGCCCTTCGGCAGGAATTGCCGGATCACCGCTTCGCCGTTGCGCACCTCGATATCGACGGCCGTGCCGGCCAGCCGGTAGTCGAGCTTCGCCGCCACCTGATACGGCAGCAGGCCGGTATCGAACGCGCCTTCGGCACGCGTGCCGGTCAGCACCAGGTCCACACCGGCGAGGCGGCCCGCCAGCGCCGCGACCGCGTCGTCGCCGGGGCGGCATGCGATCACCTCGATCTTGCGTGCGCCGAGCGCCAGATAGTCGGCCAGCGCCGGATCGTTCGGGTCGCCTGCGTGCAGCACTTCGAGTTGCGCGCCGTGCTCGCCGGCCAGCGTGCGGCCCAGTTCGAGCGCGGCCGCGTCGTTGCGGCTGTAGCGCGGCGCGCCGCTGACCGGGTGCCGGCCCACCGACACCAGCACCGCGATGCGCGACAGTTTGCGGGGGGCGTTCATGCGGCCACTCCTTCCAGATGCCGCGCACCGTGCTCGCTCGCACGGCCGCGTGCCGCACGGGCGGCGGTCACTTGTTCGATCAGCGCGGCGATGGTCGCCTGCGCATCGCCCACCACCGTGAGGTTCGCGCGCTTGGCGATCGGCGCGCTGGCGTCGAGGTTCACGGCGATCACATGTCGGCAGTCCTTGATACCTTGCAAATGCTGGACCGCCCCGGAAATGCCGAACGCGATGTAGAGGCTGGCCTCGACCGTCTTGCCGGTCGCGCCCACCTGCTTGTCGCGCGTGAAGTGGCCGTTGTCCACCGCCACGCGGCTCGCGCCGATCGCCGCGCCGAACACGCCGGCCAGCGTCTCGAACGCGCCCACGTCGGTCACGCCGTTGCCGGCCGACACGATGAAATCGGCCTCTTCGAGCGCCACTTGCGCGGCGTCGAGTTCTTCCATGCCGAGATCGCGATAGCCGTTGGCGGCGCCGGCCGTGCCGATCGCGAACGGCGCGGCAAGCCGCTCGCCGGCCCCGACGAACGGCAGCTTCGGTTCGACCGCGTTCGGCGCGAGCAGCACCACGTCGGGCAAGGCCCGCGTGCAGAACTGGCGTTTGGCGTCGGCGTACGTGCCCACGTGCTTCGCGTCGATCTCCACCACCTGCGCGGCCACGCTCGCGCCGAGCGCGGCGGCATAGCGGCGGCCAAGATCGCCGTCGCCGGTGGCGTTGTCGGGCACCAGCACATGGCGCGGCGCCAGCGCGGCGGCGCAGGCCAGCAGCGCCTGAAGCTCGGTGTCGGGCGCGAAGCCGCGCCGGTCGAAACCGGGCAGCTCGATCAGCTTGTCGATGCCGAGTTCGTCGATCTCGTCCTTCAGTTCACCGAACGACAGCAGCACCACTTCGCTGCGCGCGTCGGCCAGCAGCGCGGCGGCGGCCGCCACCTGGCGCGTGTGATCGTCGAGCGAACCGCGCTCCGGGTGGCCCACCACCAGCAGCACATGCTCGGCGGCTTCCACGCTGCGTTTGGGCTTCGGTGCATCGTGGTGCGCGTGGCCGGTCCAGAGCGCGACGTTGCCGCCGGCCCCGCCCACCTCGCCCAGCGTGATGCGCTTGAGTCCGGCCGGCGTGACCACGAAGGGCCGGCGCGGATCGATACGTTTGAGGGTGTTCATCGATTCACTCCAGCGAGGCGGCGACGAGTTCGGCGACATCGAGCACGTCGGGGCGCGGGCCGACCACGCCTTCGAGCATCGCCGTGCAGTTCGGGCAACCCACCGCGACCACGTCGGCGCCGATCGCGCGCGCGTCCGCGATGCGGATATCCGGAATCCGCTGCTTGCCGGGGATGTCGGTCAGCGGCGCACCGCCGCCACCGCCGCAGCAGCGCCCGCGCATGCCGTTGCGTTCCATCTCCACCACCTGGATGCCGATCGTCTTGAGCAGCTTGCGCGGCGCTTCGATTTCGCCGTTGTAGCGGCCCAGGTAGCACGGGTCGTGATACGTGATCTTTTTCTCGCGCAGCGCCTCGTTGGCCTTCGGCGTGATGCGGCCCGCCTCGGCCAGCTCGGCCACGAACGCCGTGTGATGCTTGACCGTGTAGCGCGCGCCGAGCGCGCGGTATTCGTTGCGCAGGCTGTGCATCACGTGTGGATCGGCCGTCACGATCTGCTTGAACGACAGCGCGTCGAGCGTGCCGATCAGGCGCTTGGCCATCTGCTGGAACGTGGCCTCGTCGCCGAGCCGGCGCGCCGTGTCGCCGGTATCGGTTTCGGCGCGGCCGAGCACCGCGTAATCCACGCCGGCCTTGTTCAGCACCTTGATGAACGCCCGCAGCGTGCGCTGGTAGCGCATGTCGAACGCGCCTTCGCCGGCCACGATCAGCACGTCCACCGGGCGGCCCGGCTGGGCCACCGGCGCTTGCAGGTCCACCGACCAGTCGTAGCGCGCCGCCGTGTCGAAGCCGCCCATGGTGCCGGTTTCGCGCAGGTTCGCGATGGTTTCCGCGCCCTTGCCCGGCACCGTGCCGTGCACCAGCGTCTGGTTGCGGCGCATGTCGACGATCGCGTCCACATGCTCGATCAGCATCGGGCACTCCTGCACGCAGGCGCGGCAGGTGGTGCACGACCACAGCGTGTCGGCTTCGATCAGGCCCGAGACGATCGGCCCGTTCGGCTCGCCGCCGTGGCGGCCCACCGCGATGCCGGGCGTCGGGCTGCCGGCGTAGGCGGCGTCGGTGCCGCCGGCCATGCCGGTCACCAGATCCTGGATCAGCTTCTTCGGGTTCAGCGGCTGGCCGGAGGCGAACGCCGGGCAGGCGGCTTCGCACTTGCCGCACTGCACGCAGGCATCGAAGCTCAACAACTGGTTCCAGCGGAATTCCACCGGCTTGCCGACGCCGTATTCCTGCTGCTCGATATCGGGCAGCTTGAGCGCCGTGGGCGGCACGGCCGTGCCGTTGCCGGTGAAGCTCTCGCGAGTCGCCGCGAAACGTTCCTGACGCGGGTGGAACGCCAGATGCAGCAGGCCGGCGATGGCGTGCTTCATCGGGCCGCCGCGCGCCGCGCCGAACGTCATGGCGAACGCGCCGATCGCGATCAGCACCGCGCAGAGCACGGCCACCGCGCCCGACATCGCACTGGCCGGCACCACCGCGTACAGCGCGAGGCCGAACGCGAACGAGCCGAGCAGCCAGGGCAGCGTATTCCACGGGCCGCGCGACAGGCGCGCCGGCACGTTCTTCGCCGCACGGCGGCGCCACACGAACACCGCGCCCACCAGCATCGCGAGCGAGGCCAGCAGGATCAGCTTGTCGAGCCACGGCGAGTAGATCGCCAGGCCGTAGTTGACGAACACCAGCGCCATCGCGCCGATCGCCCCGCCCGCCGTCGCCACGTGGGTCTTGGCGATGTATGGGTCGCGGGCCACCACATGGTGCAGGTCGACGAAATAACGCTTCGGGATGGTAAATAAATGGCCGATGCCGAACGCGCCGGGCGCAGTGGCCCGGCCGACGCGCCAGAACGCCGAGCGCTTCGCGACGGCGAACGCAAGCCCCGCCACCGACAGCCACAGCAGGGCGGTAATCAAGAAAGCCGGATTCATCGTCAGAAGTCCTTCACGAGACGCAGCGAGTCGTAGATCGCGCCGTGGACGTTGTGCATCGAGATGCAGTCGCCGACGCGGAACAGCAGGAAGCGGCCGTTGCCGAGTTCTTCCGACAGGCACGGCTGCGGCTCGGCCGCGAACAGCGTGTGCGGATCGATCTGGCCGCGGTTCAGCGATTCCGGCTTGAGCTTCCAGTACAGCTCGTCGTTCGGCGACGAACCGTTCTCGACCACCACCTGATCGACCACGCGCTCTTCCTGCTCTTCCGTGTATTCGTTGCGCAGCACGGCGATCGTCTTGCCGTCTTCCACGTACACGCGATCGAGCATGTAGTTAGGTGTATGAATCACGCCGAACGCATACAGGCGGCGGTAGAAGATCGGGAACGTCGTGCCGCCGCAATCGTCGGCCACCTTCACGTCCGGCGTGACGATCTCGACCTGCGAGCCGCGGCTCGCCATGAAGTCGGCCACGCCCGCGCCGGCATGGGTGCTCACGCCGTCGAACAGCAGCACGTTCTTCTTCGGCTCGACCTTGCCGTTCAGGATGTCCCACGAGCTGACCGCCAGGCCTTCGTCCACGCCCCAGCCCGGCACCTGCCAGGTGAAGCTGGAGCCGCCCGTGGCCAGCACCACGATGTCCGGCTTCTCGGCCATGATCATCTTCTCGTCGGCGGCCACGCCGAGGCGGCGGTCCACGCCGAGGCGCTTGGTTTCCATGTCGAACCAGCGGATGATCCCCGACATCTGTTCGCGTTGCGGCGCCTTCGCCGCGATCATCACCTGCCCGCCCACTTCCGTGTTCTTCTCGAACAGCACCACGTCGTGGCCGCGCAGCTTCGCCACGCGCGCCGCTTCGAGGCCGGCCGGGCCGGCGCCGACCACCACCACCTTGCGCTTCGGGCCGCGCGACTTCTCGACGATGTGCGGCATCGTCGATTCGCGCGAGGTGGCCGCGTTCTGGATGCACAGCACGTCGAGGCCGTTGTACTGGCGGTCGATGCAGTAGTTCGCGCCCACGCACTGCTTGATTTCGTCTTCGCGACCGTCGCGGATCTTGATCACCATGTGCGGATCGGCGATCTGCGCGCGCGTCATGCCGACCAGGTCGATCATGCCGGTGGCCAGCAGGCGCTCGGCCTGGCCCGCGTCGCGAATGCTCTGCGCGTGCATCACCGGGATCTTCACGACCGACTTGATGCCGGCCGCGAGGTGGACGAACGGTTCCGGCGGCAGCGCCATCGGCGGCATGCAGTTGGCGATCGTGTTGTGGGTGTCGCCGCCCGAGCCGACCACGCTCAGGTAATCGATCAGGCCCGTCTCGGACATCGCCTGGGCGATTTCCTTGAGCGCTTCGTGATCGAGGCCATCCTCGTGGAATTCGTCGCCGCACATGCGCAGGCCGACGCAGAAATCCTTGCCCACCGCCTCGCGCACGGCCGTCAGCACTTCGATGCCGAAGCGCAGGCGGTTTTCGAGGCTGCCGCCCCATTCGTCGGTGCGGTGGTTCGAGCGCTTGCTCCAGAACTGGTCGATCAGATGCTGGTGAGCGGCCGAGATTTCGATGCCGTCCATGCCGGCGGCCTGCACGCGCTTCGCGGCGGCCGCGAAATCGCCGATGATGCGGCGGATTTCCTCGATCTCGATGATCTTCGCGTTGCCGCGGTGCACCGGCTCGCGCACGCCCGACGGCGACATCAGGTGCGGCCAGTGCTCGCCATGGAACGACGAGCGGCGGCCCATGTGGGTGGCCTGGATCATGATCTTCGCGCCGTGCTGGTGCATCGTGTCGGCCAGGCGCGTGAGCGGATCGATGATCTTGTCGGTCGACAGGTTGACCGACTTCCACCAGCCTTGCGGGCTGTCGACCGATACCGGGCTGGAGCCGCCGCAGATCGCGAGGCCGACGCCGCCTTTCGCCTTCTCCTCGTAGTAACGGATGTACCGGTCTCCCGGCAGGCCGCCCGGCTCCGCGTACACCTCGGCGTGCGCGGTGCTGACGATGCGGTTTCGCAAGGTCAGCTGGTTGAGCGTCATGGGCTTGAACAGGTTCGGGTAACGCATTGGGGGCGACCTCTGGCGGGCTCTGTCGTATTGGTATCGGGTATGAATCAGGCAGCGATCGGCGACACTTCGAACACGCAATGGCCGTGGTGGTCATGGTGTTCGCCGGCGCAATGCGCTTCGGTCGAGAACGCGCGCGGCGCGCCCTTGCCTTCCGGCGTGGTGTCGTTGACCCAGTCCATCGCGCCGGCGAACCAGCCCGCGAACATGTAGCAGAGCTTGCCGATCTTCTCCGGCTGCTGGAGCACGAACGACGAATGGCGCAGCTCGATGCGGGCGCGCGCGTTCACCGGGTCGGCCTCGATGATGCTGAACAGGCCCCAGCCGCGTTGCGACAGGCGGTTCAGGTAGTGCTCGAACACCGCCATGCCCTGGATGCCGTGCGCCGGCGCTTCCTTGTCGCACCAGTAGTAGGCGGACTTGTAGCCGGCCTTGTAGAGGATTTCGGCGTAGGCGTCCTGGCCCAGCGCTTCTTCCACGGCAACGTGGTTGTTCGTGAAGAAGTGGCGCGGCACGTACAGCATCGGCAGCGCGTCGGTGGTCCAGACACCGGTGTTGGGATCGACGTCGATGGGCAGTTGCGGTTGCATCGTTGACTCCGTGATGAGGCATGGCGCCCGGGTTCGGGCGCGACTTCGCCCGCGCGCCGTGGCTCGTGGAGCGGGCGCGTGGTGCGAATCGATTGAGTGAATGGCGGTGGGCCGGCCCGGGGCCGGCGTGGAATCAGGCGCCCCAGACGTCCTTGAACACGCGAACCCAGTTCTCGCCCATGATCTTGCGAATGCGCGACTCCTTCCAGCCGGCCTTTTCCATCGCCGCGGTCAGGTTCGGGAATTCGCCGATGGTTCGGATTCCTTCCGGGTTCACGACCTTGCCGAAATTGGTCAGGCGGCGGTAGCGGCCCTTGTCGTGCGTGAGCATGTCGAAGAATTCGGTGCTGTAGCCCTGCGTGAAATCGGTGCCGATGCCCACCGTGTCCTCGCCGATCAGGTTCACCACGTAGTCGATCGCCTCGATGTAGTCGTCGATCGTGGCGTCGATGCCGCGCTTGAGGAACGGGGCGAACATCGTCACGCCCACGAAGCCGCCGGCATCGGCGATCTCGCGCAGTTGCGCGTCGCTCTTGTTACGCGGGTGTTCCTTCAGGCCCGAGGGCAGGCAGTGCGAATACGTGACCGGCTTCTTCGAGAACGCGATCGCTTCGGACGACGTATTGCCGCCCACATGCGAGAGGTCGACCATGATGCCGACGCGGTTCATTTCGGTGATCACTTCGCGGCCGAAATCGGACAGGCCGCCGTCGCGTTCGTAGCAGCCGGTGCCGACCAGGTTCTGCGTGTTGTAGCAGAGCTGCACCACGCGCACGCCCATGTCGGCGAACGCTTCGATGTACGAGAGGTTGTCTTCGAACGCATGCGCATTCTGGAAGCCGAGGATCACGCCGGTCTTGCCTTCGCGCTTGGCGCGGGCGATGTCGTCGGTGGTGCGCACCAACGTCAGCAGTTCGCTGTTCTCGCGGATCGCCTGCTTCATCGTGCCGATGTTGTCGACCGTCTTGATGAAGCTGTCCCAGACCGACACGGTGCAATTGGCGGCCGTCACGCCACCCTTGTGCATATCCTCGAACACCGAACGATCGAACTTCGAGATGTTCAGGCCGTCGATGATGATGCTGTCCTGATGCAGCGTGCTCATGTGATTCTCCAGAATGGCGCGTAGTGTGGGCGATCGTGCGGGTTATCCCGGCGGCTGGCGCTTCCGGGAAAGGCCCGTCCTGCAAGGGATCGAGGCGGGTTTTCGCAGTGGCTGCCGACGGCTCTATTCTTGTCGTTCGGATTTTTGGCCGATTGATGAATTCAGACGCTTTCTTTGCCTTTTCCGACATGCGCGTCCGTTTTGTACAAGTCGGCCGGCGCGTCGTTTCCGGACAGGTGAGCGTCTACGGGTATGCACCGAGACGGCCCGCGCGAAAAAGCGCGCATGATCCGGCACCGGCACGGTGCTGCCCGCGCCTGGCGCGAGCCGGCGCGGTGCAGCGCATCCCCGCCGCGGTGCGCCGCCCCATCCGTTGCGAGGCCCGGCCCACGGTGCGATCAGGGTTTAGCCGTATGGCATGGTTGTTGCGCGGGATTCCACAATAACCGAGCCGTGTTCCCCCAGCGCGCCGATTCCCGATTCAAGGAACGCCCCATGTCCCCCGACCGCACCGCGAGTCTGTCTCACTTCGCGTTCGTTCCCCTGCCCAACTTCACGATGATCGCGTTCACCAACGCGATCGAAGTGCTCAGGATGGCCAACTACCTGAGCGGCCAGACGCTGTACCGCTGGTCCGTGGTGTCGCCGGGAGGCGGCCCGGTCACGGCAAGCAACGGCCTGAGCGTGGATACCGCGCCGGCCGAGACGCTGGGCATTCCCGACGTCGTGTTCGTGTGCGGCGGCGTGGATGTCCAGCGCGCCACCACGGCCGAGCATCTGGTCACGATGCGCCGCTTCGCGCGCGCGGGCGTGGCGCTCGGCAGCCTGTGCACCGGCACCTACGCGCTGGCCAAGGCCGGCCTGCTGTCGGGCTATGCCTGCGCGATCCACTGGGAGAACATGTCGGCGCTCAAGGAAGAATTCCCCGACACGCGCTTCCTGAAAGAGCTGTTCGTGATCGACCGCGACCGCATCACCTGCACGGGCGGCGTGGCGCCGCTCGACATGATGCTGAACCTGATCGCGCCGCGCGTCGGCACGGCGCGCGTCACGCAGATCGCCGAGCAGTTCATCGTCGAACACGTGCGCGATACCAGCGCGCAACAGCGCATGCCGCTCGTCGCGCGGCTCGGCTCGGCGAACAAATCGCTGTTCGAGGTGATCGCGCTGATGGAGAACAACATCGAGGAGCCGCTCTCGCGCGAGGAACTGGCGCGGCTCGCGAACATGTCGCAACGCCAGTTGCAGCGCCTGTTCCGCGAGCATCTCGGCATGACCCCCACGCATTACTATCTGACGCTGCGCCTGCGCCGCGCGCGCGAGCTGCTGCTGCAGACGGATATGTCGATCATGCACATTACAATGGCATGCGGTTTCCAGTCGGCCTGCCATTTCAGCAAGAGCTATCGCGATGCGTTCGGCACCGCGCCGACCCGCGAACGCCGCAAGCAGGTCGCACCGCTGGCGCAACCGATGCTGCCGATCGGCGCATCGCAACCGGCGCTCGTGCTGCACGCCTGACGCTCCCGCCCCGGCCGGACGCGGGTGGCGGCGCGCCGCCTCACCAGGACCGGATGTGCAACACGATACCGCGCTGGCGAACGCCTATCTCGCCTACCTGAACGCGCCCCACGGCGACGCCGCGCTGGCGCTCGCACGCCGGCTGCGCGAGGCCGGCCACGCCGCCGCCGCGCTCGAACAGGCCGAACGCGCCGCCGCCAGTGCATCCCGAAGCGGCACGCCGTTCGCACTGGCGCAGGCCGGCATCGAGATGAACTACCTCGGCCGCTTCGCCGACGCCGACGCGCTGCTCACGCGCGCGGAGGCCGGCCTCGCCGGCGACCCGAACCTCTACATCCTCCGCTTCGAGCAAACCGTCGCGCGTTTCGGCCAGGGCCGCTATCGTGACGCGCACCGGCTGTACCGCGAGCTGCGCGACGCGCCGCACCGGCGCACCATCGTCGAGACGCTGTATCCCGGCCACGGCGGCAGCTTCGACTGGGCCGAGCGCAAGTTCCTCGGCCACCACGATCCGGTCGAGGGCAAGCGCGTGCTGGTGTTGATGGAAGGCGGCGCAGGCGACCTGTTCATGCATGCGCGCTACCTGCAATGCCTGAAGGACGAGGGCGCCGCCTCGGTCGACGTACAGGTGGTGGACGCAGCGCGCGGCGTGCTGCGCCGCGACGGCTTCGTGCGCGAGAGCGGCCCGCATATCGGCGCACTCGCCGACGAATGCGACTACGTGACCTGGCTGTTCAATCTGTTCGCGCGCTACCAGCACACGCCGTACACGCCGCGCTTCGACACGCCCTACCTCGACGCGCCGCCCGCCTCCGCGCTGCCCGACGCCGTGCGCGACGCGCTCGACGCGCCGGGCCTCGCGCGCATCGGGCTCGTGTGGCGCAGCAATTCGGGCGTGCGCCATGAGCCGTATCGCTCCATCGCACTCGACACGCTCGCGCCCTTGCTCGGCCAGCCGGGCTGCCGCTTCTATTCGTTGCAGGTAGGAGAACAAAACGATGCCGAGCGCGAAACCATCGCGCGCCACGGCATCGTCGATCTCGCACCGGCGCTGCACAGCTTCGCCGACACGGCCGCCGTGCTCGACCGGCTGGACCTGCTCGTGTCGATCGATACCGGCGTCGCGCATCTGGCCGGTGCGCTCGGCAAGCCGGTGTGGCTGATGCTCTCGCAGGCGGGCGACAGCCGCTGGCTCAACCATGTCGATTACACGCCGTGGTATCCGAGCATGCGCCTGTTCCGCCAGCCGACGCTCGGAGAGTGGCACGCACCCGTGGCCGCCGCGGCCGAGACGCTGGCGGCACGCGATTTCGGCTGATTTCGGCCCCGCGTCGCTCCTCTCACAAACGCTTGCGCGCGCAACCAAAATGAAAACGGCCCGCGCCGAAGCGCGGGCCGTGTCTCTCAGGTTGCGGGCCTGGCGGCCTCAACCGATCGTCAAGCCGGGATCAGACCGTGCGGATCGATCACGAACTTGCGCGGCGCACCCCCGTCGAACTTGCGATAGCCTTCCGGCGCCTGATCGAGCGAGATCACCGTCACATTGACGATATCCGCGATCGGCAGGCGGTCGAACAGGATCGCCTGCATCAGGTTGCGGTTGTACTTGAGCACCGGCGTCTGGCCGGTATGGAACGAGTGCGACTTCGCCCAGCCCAGGCCGAAGCGGATGCTCAGGCTGCCGTGCTTGGCGGCCACGTCCTTCGCGCCCGGATCGTCCGTCACGTACAGGCCCGGGATGCCGATCGCGCCGGCCGGACGCACGATTTCCATCAGCGAATTCAGCACCGTGGCCGGCGCTTCCTCGTTGCTGCCTTCCGAACCGTGGCCATGCGCCTCGAAGCCCACGCAATCCACCGCGCAGTCGATCTCGGGGCGGCCGACGATCGCCGCGATCTGGTCGCCCAGCGGCGTGTCCTTCGACAGGTCCACCGTTTCGAAGCCTACCTTGCGCGCGTGTTCGAGGCGTTCGGCGTTCATGTCGCCGACGATCGTCACCGCCGCGCCGAGCAGGCGCGCCGAGGCCGCCGCGGCCATCCCCACCGGGCCGGCGCCCGCGATATACACCGTCGAGCCGGGCTTCACGCCGGCCGTGACGGCGCCGTGATAACCGGTGGGGAGGATGTCGGACAGGCAGGTCAGATCTCGGATCTTCGCCATCGCCTGGTCGCGGTCCGGGAACTTGATCAGGTTGAAATCGGCGTACGGCACCAGCACGTACTCGGCCTGGCCGCCGATCCAGCCGCCCATGTCCACGTAGCCGTACGCGCCGCCGGCGCGCGCCGGGTTCACGTTCAGGCACACGCCCGTGCTTTGCTCGCGGCACATCGGGCAGCGCCCGCAGGCCACATTGAACGGCACCGTGACGATGTCGCCGAGCTTCAGCGTTTCCACGTCGCCGCCCAGCTCGATCACTTCGCCCGTGATTTCGTGGCCGAGCACGAGGCCGACCGGCGCCGTCGTGCGGCCGCGCACCATGTGCTGGTCCGAGCCGCAAATGTTCGTGCTGACGACCTTCAGGATCACGCCGTGGCCGATCTTGCGCCCGCTCGGATCGACCATCTTCGGATAGTCGATGTTCTGCACTTCGACCTTGCCCGGGCCCTGATACACGACTCCTCGATTGCTGCTCATCGCTTCGTCTCCTGTCTCTCTGGCTTGGTGCTGCGCTTCGCCCGGCGCGGCCGCGCACGGGTCGGGCAGCAAGCCTTCAGAGGGTAGTCCGGGGGGCGGGGCGGGGGGCGTAGTAAACGCGACATGGGGTTGCTTGATGCCGACATGGGGGATGAGGCTCGAAACCCTCCATCGAATCGTTGTCGCGAAACGATCATGAGTTTTGTTGCGCTGCGATTTGCAGAAACACCCGGCGCGGCAGCAGGATTTTCATTTTGATGTTGGATGGCGTGCTGTAACGGATGAAGAATGGAGCCACGCGTATACACCGCAGCGACAAGACGAATCCCCCATTCGGATTCGTGCGTATATTTAATGCTCGCGGCTTTGACGATTGAACGATGAAGAACATTTCCAGGCTCTCCCCGCTCATTCTTTCCCTCGTGATCTGCGCATGCACGAGCAAGGAAAGTACCGTGGCGTCCACATTGCCTGACATCAATGCCGTGCGCGCCGATCTTGCCTTCACCTGCACGCACGAAGCCGACCATCTTCCGCCGCTCGATGCGAACGCCGACGCGCTTTTCCAATACGCAAGGTATCTTCAGAACGCCGATGGCTCGAAGGATTTCGACGCGATCGCCCGTTACTATCGGATCGCTGCGGCGTACGGGCACTACAAGGCCAATCACAATGCGCAGTTGCTGATCTCGCAGGGGCTGGCCGATTCGCCGGATGCGCCCAAGGAAAGCATCGACCTTGCCAAGCAACTGGTCGAACAGGGCATACCGGGCGGCTACTTCGACATCGGTCATTACCTGGAAGCAGGCTATGGCCTGAAGCAAGATCAGGAACTGGCCCTGCGCTATTTCCGCAAGGCGGCCGACCTGGGCAGCCCGGAGGCCCAAGCCTACGTCGCCGAGCAACTGGTGCCTCACGACAAGGCACCGGAGATTGCACGACAGATGCGCCAATGCGCCATGAATCAGGGTTATGGCGACGCGGCCACCTCGCTCGGCATCAATCAGAAGAACTCGGCGCATTATCCCGAAGCGATCGAGGCCTTCCAGAAAGGCACGATGGCCGGCGATACGCTCGCCGCGTTTTCACTGGAAAGCGCCTTCAAGGGCGTCCCGCCGTCGAATCGGATGTCGTATCTGGGCCTGACCGCGGATGCCGAGCGCGTCCGTCGATACAAGCTCATCGGGAAATTCATCGACAGTCACGACGGCCAGAATCCCAAGGTGCCCGATATCGACAAGATCGTCCCCTTGCCGCCGGCCAAGCTTCCCGCCTGGGACGGCACCTTCCAATGGGACAAGGAGCAGGCTGCCAAGATCGCGCCACTGGCGCCGCCGGAGGAACTGATCGCACAGCTCGCCAAGGCCCAGCACCTCGACCCGGCCACCGGCCTGCCGCTGGCGCACGAAACCAGGTAGATATGCCACATCAACCCAAACCACAACAATACAAGGCGCAGCACCACGCGCTATTGCGCAAAATCGCGCAGACATCCCAACATCTGAACCACGCCCAAAAAACCGTTAGTTCTGCCAGCTTGTTTCCAAACCCGGCTCTGCTAACTTGCCGCAGCCTATCCCCCCGCCCCAGGAAACCCGCCCAGTGAGCACGCCCACCTTCCTGTTCGATCTCGACGGCACGCTCGTCGATACCGACGCGCTGCACCTCAATGCCTTCAACGCCCTGCTCGCGCGCTGGCAGCGCAGCATCGATCTCGCCTATTACAAGACGCACGTGATGGGCGCGCCCGATTCGATGATCTTCGGCGGGCTGTTTCCGGGGATGCCGGTGGACGAATACACGGCGCTTGCGGCCGACAAGGAACAGATGTTTCGCGCGCAATTGAGCGCGCGGCTCACGCCCACGCCCGGCACCGAGGCCCTGCTCGACCATATCGAGCGAGCCGGCGCGCGCAGCGCCGTGGTCACCAACGCGCCGCGCGAGAACGCCACGCTGATGCTGGCCGCGCTCGGGCTCGACACGCGTTTCGAGGTGCTGGTGATCGGCGGCGAACTCGAACATGGCAAGCCACACCCGCTGCCTTATCTGACGGCGCTGGAACGCGTGGGCGGCGACGCCGCGCATGCGGTGGCGTTCGAGGATTCGGGCTCCGGCGTGCGCTCGGCCAGCTCGGCCGGCATCCACACGTTCGGCATGCTGACGGCATTGACCGACGCGCAACTGCGCGAAGCCGGCGCGCACGACACGATTCGCGATTTCGCCGATCCGACGCTGTGGGCGTGGATCGAGAACCAACGCGGCTGAAGCTCGCGCGTCAGCCGCCCTTGCGCGACGGCGCCTGCCAATGCAGTTCGAGTTCGTCCTGATCTTCCAGGAACGCAAACCCGTCGGCGGCCAGTTGCCGTAGATATTGGTCGAAGCCGTCAGCCAGCACGGCGTAACTGTCGGGATCGTGCAGGAAGCGAACCACCTGGCCGGGCTTGCCGCCCGGCGCGGGATCGAAATCGATATACAGCCGCGACGAGCCGCCGTTGTTCATGCAATGCGAAAAGCACAGGCGGCGGCCCATCGGCACGCCGGCATCGATGCGCGGGTCGAACAATTCTCCCGGCGCGAATTCTTCCAGATCGTAGATGTCGGCAATGCTTTCGCCGCCGAAAGCGCCGGCCGCCTCCTCGACGATCTGCTCGACCGACAGCAGATAGTAAGGATAGCTTTCGACATCGGAGCCGAGCACCAGCACGCCGATGCGGGTATCGCCGTACGTCTGGTGATACGTGCCGTTCAGGCGGCGAAGCAGGTCCACGAGCGTGGCCGGTGCGTGCGGATAGACGGCGCGGAGCACGTCGAGTTGCGATGGGCTCGCGCCGCTCGCATGGGCCAGCGCGGCGTTGCCTTCGTCGTTCAAGGCCTGGCGGAGCGCGGCGAGGTAAGTTTCGGCTGAGGTCATGAGTTGTCGTGGTTCAAACGCGATGGCACGTATCGATGGCAAGCAGGCGCGGTTACTTGTTCGCCCGAATCACCGCCGCCGCTGCCGCGTCCGCTTCCGACGCCACGCTGTCGTGCACCCGCGTGCTCTGCCCCGGCAACGGCTGCTCATTATCGAGCAAATGGCCGCCGCGCTCATGCGTATCCACCGTCACGCGCATCGACAGCCCGATCCGCAGCGGATGCGCGGCCAGATCGGCCGCATCGATCGAGATCACCACCGGCACGCGCTGCACGACCTTGATCCAGTTGCCGGCCGCGTTCTGCGACGGCAGCATCGAAAACGCGCTGCCGGTGCCGGCCGAAAAGCCCTCCACGTGCCCGCGATACACCACCTTCGATCCGTAGATATCCGAAACGATGCTGACGGGCTGCCCCGCGCGCATGTTGCGGATCTGCCCTTCCTTGAAGTTGGCCTCGATCCACAACGCGTTCAACTGGATCAGCGACAGCAGCGGCACGCCCGGCCCGACCTGCTGGCCGACCTGCACCGAGCGCTGGCCGACAGTGCCATCCACCGGCGCGACGATGGTGGTGCGCTTCAGGTTGCGCCACGCCAGCTTGAACTGCGCGGCGGCCTGCACGACGGACGGGTTGTCCTCCACGGCGAGACGGCTGCCGAGCACGCGCGCCGATTCGAGCTGCGCCTGCGCGGCGGCCAGTTGCGCCTGCGCGGCGATCACCTGCGCGCGGGCGCGCGCCGTCTCCTCCGGCGACACCACCTCCACGCTGGCATGCGCGCGCGCATCGTAGGCGCTGCGCGCAACGTCGAGATCGGCCTGGCGCGCGGCCACCGTATCGGCGTACATCGCGTTCGACACGCCCGCGTTGGCGGCCTGCCGCACCGCCTGCGCGAGCTGCGCCCTGGCCTGCGCCAGCGAAACGGCGGCCTCGGCATCGTCGAGCCGCACCAGCGTCTGCCCGGCGCGCACGCGCTGCGTGTCGCTGATCAGCACGTCGATCACGGTGCCCGGCACCTGCGCGCCCACCTGCACGATGTTGCCGGACATGTAGGCGTCGTCGGTTTCCTCGTAATAGCGCCCGCTCAGGAACCAGTAGATCGCGGCCGCGATGGCGAGTATCGACACGAGGCTGAAGAACAGCGCGAAGTGGCGCCGGCGCGCAGCGCGTTTCGCGTCGAGCCGGCCGGCATCGTGCGGGGCGCCGGCGGGATCGCGGCGCGCGTTGTTGTTGTCGTCCATGCGGTCAGTCGAAATGCGAGTCGGTCAGTCGGTCGTGGGGAGGGAATGCGAGTTCGTCGTGGGCAATCGCGGGCGCGGCCATCTTCGTCACGTCGAAGCCGCCGCCGAGCGCATCGATCAAGCCGATGCGCAGCGCGCGGCGCTTGGCGAGCAGGTCGATCAGTTGCGTGCGCTCGTCCACCAGCGTCAGGCGCGCGGTATTGACGTCCTTTTCCATGCCGAAGCCGCGGCGGTGGCGCTCGTCGGCGATATCGACGATCTTCTGCGCGGCGGCCACCGAATGCTGTTGCTCGGCAAGCAGGGTGTCGATGGTGCGCAGTTGCGTCAACTGCCGCGCGACCTGCCCGAGCGCCTGGTCGACACTTTGGTTGTAGAGCGCGATGCTCAGGTCGGCGTTGGCCACCTCGCCGGCCAGCTTGGCCTTCAGGCGGCCACGATCGAAGATCGGCAGCGTGACGGCCGGGCCGATCGAGCCGCCGAACGCGCGGCCACGCAGCAGCGCGGCCGGCGTCAGCGCGAACAGGCCGCCCACCGCCGACAGGTTCACGTTCGGATAGAACTCGGCCTTTGCGCCATCCACGGCCGAGAACGCGCCCTGCACGCGCAGGCGCGCGGCGACGATATCGGGCCGGCGGCCGAGCAGATCGACGGGCAGCTTCGGCGGCAACGGCGCATCGACCAGATCGCCCGGATGCGGGCGCTTGAGCGCGAGGCCGCGCTCGGGGCCCTTGCCGGTCATCACGCCGATCTGCACTTCGGACAGCGTGATCTGTTCGTCCATCATCGCGAGCTGCGCGATCAGCCGGTTGCGCTTGATCGCGGCATCGCTGGCGTCGTAGGCGTTGTCGATGCCGCGCGCGGCGCGCTCGCGCAGCACCGCGTTGATCTGGTCGCTCGCGGCGCGCTTCTCTTCGAGCAGGTCGCGCTGCGCGTAGGCCTGATCGAGCTGGCAATACAGCGTGACGAGCGTGACGGCCAGCGTGAGCCGCGCCTGTTCGGCATCGACGCGCGCGGCGTCGCGATTCGACAACATGCCGCGCGTGGCGGCGGCGTTGCGCCCCCAGAGATCGATCTGGTAATTGAATCCCGCATAGAGCGAGGATGACGAAATATTCGGATCGCTGAACAGATCCACCGGCACGTTGAAGCCACCCACCTGCACGTTCGCCACGCCGTCGCTGCGCGGCACACGCGCCTTGCTCAACGACGCGCCGGCCGTGCCGACCAGCCCCGTGGTCGACGCGTACTGCTGCAACTGAGCCTGCGCGATATCGATCCGAGCCCGGGCCGCCTGCAGGCTCGGGTTGTTCTCGTAGGCCTCGGCCACCAGCCGGTCGAGCTGCGGATCGCCGAGCTGCCTGACCCAGTCGGGCGCGGGCCATGCGCCGCCCGGCTGCACGTTGCCACTCACGCCGGCCAGCGCGTTCGCGCCGGGCACGTGCGGTTGAACCTTGGTCTGGAAACCGGACGGCACGCAGCCGGCCAGCGCGAATACCGCCGCGAGCACGCCGCCCGCGAGTGCCGGGCGCCCCGGCAAGCTGCATCGGCTCATCCGTGGCGCACCCTCTCGCCCGCGTGCGCGGCCCAGCCCGGGCGCGACTGTTCGAGCGGCCCGAGGCGGCCGAACAGGCCGTCGCTGACGCCGAACGCGATGCCCTTGAGCTTGGCGGCCTTGTCGTCCTCGCACAACACCACCTGCACCACCTGCCACAGCGTCAGCAGGCTCGGCACGATCGCCACCGGAAACCGCAGGCCGTATTGCATGCCGAGCTGCACCGCGTTGCGCGCGCTGTAATAGCGGCGATACGACGGGTGGTTCATCGCCGACATCTCGAACGGCCCGATCCGGTGCCGGCGCTTGTTGCCGATGCGGTGCGGCAACACCAGTTGCGGCACCACGTACAGCGGCACGTCGCGCGCCAGCGCACGGAAACAATATTCGGTATCCACATGATCGATGAACAGCGATTCGTCGAAACGGCCCAGGCGCGCATACGCCTCGCGCGAGATCACGCTGCCCGACGAGATCAGGAAGCCGCAGCGCTGCACGGGCGCATCGGCATGCATCGGCAGGCGGCGCACGCTCACGCCATCGGTGGAGAGTTCGGGCAGGTAGCGGCGATCGTTCTCGTCGAAGATGCGCGGGCCGGCCAGGAAGCCGCGCGTGTCGAAGCCGGCGCACACCGCGCGCATCGTCGCGAAGAACGGCGCGGGCACCGTCGAATCCTGATCGAACAGCGCCACCGCATCCACGCCGCGCGCGAACAGTTCGGCCAGCCCGGCGTTGTACGCGCCGGCAATGCCGCCGCGGTTGCCGTGATGGATCAATGCATAGCCATCCTGATCGGCCGCGCCGCGCGCGGCCAGGCTGGCGGCCGGCGTGTTGTCGACCACCACCAGCGCGTCGCAATCGCGCGCGACCTCGCGCAGGCGCGCCAGCTGATCGTCGCGCGGGTGATACAGGATGATCAGTGCCCCGAGTTTCATGGTGTTCCCCGTGTCGTTCGCGGTGGTTGCGGTCATGGCCGTGCCTGCCTCAGTGTCCGATCGTCATGGCCGCGCCGCGCTTCGGGCGCGTCAGCCACATCATGCAGGCCAGCGTCAGGCAGGTCATGCTCGCCATGAAATACATGTCGCCGGTCGCCATCATGTAGGCCTGCTTGTGCACCACGTTGCTGATCGACAACAGTTCGCGCGTGCCGGTAACGCCGGTGGCGTGCAGCGCATCGATATAGCGCTGCGTGTTGCCGTCGGATTTCGTTACGGCCTGCGAAACGATGTCGTAGTGATAGGTCGCGCGGTTCTCCCACAGCGTCACGCTCATCGCGGTGCCGAACGCGGCCGACAGCGTGCGCAGGAAGTTCGACAGGCTCGATGCGGCCGCCAGCTTGTCGTCGGGAATGCGCGACAGCGTGGCCGCCGTCAGCGGAATGAAGAAGCACGGCAGGCCCATGCCCTGGATCAGCCCCGGCGTGATGATCTGCACAAACGTCATGTTCAGCGTGAAGTGCGCGTTGTTCCATTGCACGCAGGCGAACACGAGAAAGCCGAAGGTGGCCAGCACGCGCGCGTCGAAGCGGCTCGAATAGAGCCCCACCAGGATCGAGAACACGAACGCGAGCACGCCGAGCGGCGCGGCGGCCAGCCCCGAATGGAACGCGTTGTAGCCCATCACGGTCTGCAGCCAGAGCGGGAACACCACGCCCACCACCGAGAACGCCATCATGCCGAGCGAGATGATCAGGACACAGAACGAAAACGTGCGATCGCGAAACAGGCTCAGGTCCACCGCCGGGTGGCTCTCGCCACGCTCCCAGATCAGCAGCGAAATGATCGCCAGCGCCGCCACGATCGCCAGCGTGCAGATCAGCGGCGAGCCGAACCAGCCGCGATCGTGGCCGAGGTCGAGCATCGCCTGCAACGCGCCCACGCCCACCACCAGCAACGCGATGCCCACCACGTCGATCGGCCCGGCCTGGCCGCCTTCGCGAGCGGGCTTCAGCAGCGTCATGCAGACGGTAAACGAGAACAGCCCGATCGGCAGGTTGATCAGGAAAATCCACGGCCACGAATAATTGCTGACGATCCAGCCGCCCACCACCGGGCCGAGGATCGGCGCAAGCAGCACCGTCATGGCCCAGAGCGCGAGCGCCAGCGTGCGCTTGTCCTTCGGGAATGCGCGCATCAGGATGGTTTGCGAAAGCGGCACCATCGGCCCCGAGCACAAGCCCTGCAACGCACGGCACACCACCAGCACATGCAGGTCGTTGGCCAGGCCGCACAGCATGGAGGTCAGCGTGAACAGCACGATCGAGGTGACGAACAGGCGCCGCTCGCCCACGCGTTTCGCGAGCCAGCCCGTCAGCGGCACGGCGATCGCCGCCGCCACCGAGTACGAGCTGATGACCCAGGTGCCCTGGCTGTTCGACACGCCGAGGCTGCCCGAGATCGACGGCACCGCCACGTTGGTGACGGTCGAATCGAGCACCTCGATAAAGGTGGCGAGCGACAGCGCGAACGTCAGCAGCGCGAGACGCGCGCCGCGCATCGGCGGCGCGGCGTCGGCGGATGGCGTGCCGCCGCCCTCGGTCGCGCCGGGGGGAACCGCGCTGCCGTCGTTGCGCGTCGCGGGTGTTTCGGGGCCGCCGGACGCCGGGTTCGCCAGGTTTGCGTACTGCGTGTCGCTCATGCGCGAGACGCCTGCGATGCCGGCAGCCCGGCGGCCGGCGCGGCGCGCCCGGTGGCGGCGCGGCCGGCGGCCGGCGCCACGCAATCCTCGATGATGCGCGCGGCCAGCACGCAGCCGTCGGCCGCCCCGGCCATCGCGGCCCGCACGGTCGCGCAACGCTCCACCATCGCGGTGTCGCCCAGCACGCGTGCGAGCGCATCGGCCAGTTGCGCGCCGTCCACCGGCGCGTCGAGCCGCACGCCACAGCCGCTGTCGGCCACGCGTTGCGCGTTGTCGAACTGATCGTGCGCGGACGGCATCACCACTTGCGGCAGCCCCGCCTCGTAAGCCAGCGACGCCGTGCCGATGCCGCCGTGATGCACCAGCGCGCGGGCGCGCGGCAGCAACTCGCGCAGCGGCACGTAACGGCGCTTGATCAGGCGCGACGCATCCGGCTCGCCGTCGCGGCGCGCCGTGTCGGGCGTGATCAGGACGCCGCGCACGCCGGTCGCGCGCATCGCCTCGCCCACTGCGTCGGCGAAGCCCGCGCCGTCGACAAGAGTCGAGCCGGCGGTAAACACCACGGGCGGCGCGCCCGCGTCGAGGAATGCGTCGAGTTCGGGATCGGGCGCGTGCGCATCGATATCGTTGAACAACGGGAAGCCGGCCAGCCGATGATGGGCCGGCCAATCGGGCTGCGGCGCGGCGAACCAGTCGGGAAACAGGCACAGCACGCCGTCGGTGGAATGCAGCCAGCGGCCGAGGATACGGCGCGCGGGGGCCAGCCCCAGTTCGGCGCGCAGCGCGTTCAGTTGCGGCCCGCATACCTTGTCGAGCACGCCGCGCTCGATCAGCGTCATCAGGCCGGCCTTGAACCAGAGCGGCAGCCAGCCGGGAATCGTCAGGCGTTGATGGGTGGGCGGCGCATGCGCCGACAGCAGCGTGGACGGCGACACTTGAACCGACACATAACGCACGCCGTCGCGTTCCTGCAACAGCCGTGCGGAAAATGCCCAGAGCGTGCCGACCAGCACCGTGTCGTCGTCGATCAGTTCGGACAACTTTACAAAGTGCGGGCGCAACGACGGTGCGATCACCGCCCACAGCGTGCGAAACGACGTACGCGAATCCCACAGCGCCGGGTTCGCCATCGCATCGGCGTATTCCTGCGCGGTGCCGATCGGCACGAACTCGAAACCGCAGCGCAGCGCGGGCGCCTCGAACTGCGGGTGAGTACAGAACACGACGCGGTGCCCGCGGTCCGCGAGCGCGCGTCCCACGCCGAGCAGCGGGTACACATCCCCCGCCGACCCGATCGCCGTGATGATCATCTTCGACATCGTTACCGCCTCTGCGTGACCGCTTCCGGTGCGCTCAGGAAGCCGGCCGGGCTGCGCGCGCGGCGGTGGCGCGGCGGCCGGGCCGGCCGTGGATTACGACAGCACCGGCATGGGCGCGAGCGTGTCGAACGAGCCGTCCGGAGCGGTGGCGCCGCGCTCTTCGCAGAAGTAGCCGAGGATCGCGTCGCGCACATGTTCCTGCTGCTGGCGCCCTTCGAGATCGAGGAAGTGGCCGGCCTTGCGGATCGTCTCGAACTCGGCGCGGCGCACATAGCTGCCGAGGCGGCGCACGTCGCCCGGCGTGGTGTATTCGTCGAGTTCGCCATTGATGAACTTGACGCCGCAGCCGATCCGTGTGAATTCGTCGAGATACTGCTCGGGGCGCATCTCGAGGATCTGGTTCACGTGGAAGGCCACCTGATCCTGCTCGTCGCGCGGCAGCTTGGTCAGGTAGCGGTAGTTGTAGAGCTTCATGATGCGCGGCAGATAGCGGCCGACGGTGTCGTTCAGCAGTTGCGCCGCGTGCAGGTTCTCGCCGGCCGCGATGTGGTCGCGCGCGCGCGTCACGTAATCGACCATCGCGTCGTTGAGGAACGGCGAGAACGAGGCCACCACCGCGCGGCGCACGCTCGTGCAGCCGCGCGACAGCGCGAACAGCGACGCCACCCCGCCCCACGACACCGACAGCAGATACGACGGGCGGAAGCGCTCGCTCAGGTGCAGCAGGATGTCCACTTCGTCGTCCTTGGTGAGCACGAACTGGCCGGGGTTGTGCTGGCGCGACTGCCCCGCGTAGGGCAGGTCGAAACAGATCGAGTTGAGCCGCTCGCCGAGATAACGCACCGTCTGGCCGAACGAGGCGGTGGTCGCCAGCGCGCCGTTGATCAGGATGACCGTCTCGAACGACGGATCGTAGACATGGTGCTCGACGTGGATTTTCAAGCCGTTCGGCAGTGGGACGACCTGTTTCTCGATAGGCATGGCGTGCTCCGGCAAGGACCGGCAGTCAAAAACGATACGCGCCCGCTTCCGCGAACGCTCCCCGTAACCGGACCACGAGACGACGACCCGCGGCGGCTACCTTCCCCTGTGCCAGGGTCCCGCATCGCCTAGGGACGATGCGGCCGCCATCGGTGCGACACGGATTTGGCTCCGTGCGACAACCTCGTGGCCCCCGGCGTCTCGTAACAATGACTTCAGACGCTGTCGTTATTGCCGATCGATGCGGCAGGAACACTGCCTGAACCTGTCGAACGGAGCTGCTTCATGGGTATGAATACTAATACGCGAAACCATAAAAATTCAACCAATTCGGATTAATTTCCCTCTTGAATAATTGCCTATCCGATACGCATGGTTCATGAAAAATTGTTTCTTAAATCCTCATCGAAAAACGGCTTTCATGCCTGCGTCATATTTTCTGTGGTATAGCCGACCATAGCGCCCTGTCAAATATGTCAGGTGCAGCACATCGTTATCGACCCAACAACAAAATCTCTTCGTTATCAATGGTGTATGAGATTTGTTGCAGAACAGCAACGAGACCATGCGCTACGCGCGCTCGGCTCGCCGCCCTGCCGCTTAGGCGTCGCAGGCCGCCAATCCCACCCCATATTCCGATTCAATATCCATTTGAATACGAAAAAATTGGCAGCTTGAAACGCTTTAAACATAATTCACTGTTTTACGGCCCGCATTCATTTTGTTTTATTCGCCAACGCTACGTAATGCCGACCGATGCATACACAACCACCGGTAATTCTTTCATCTCATGCCCGAGCGCGCCCACGACCCTGTTTTTCGTCGGCTTCGGCAGTTTTTTGTTGATTGAACGTTCAATAAAAAACCGGTAACCTGCGCTCTTTTCCTCCCCCGGCCCTTCGCCATGCCCAAGCTCGGAATGCGGGAAGTGCGGCGCGCGCAGTTGATCGACGCGACCTTGCGCACGATCGACGAGGCCGGCCTGCCCGGCACCACGCTCGCCTCGGTGGCGCAGCGCGCGAACATCTCGACCGGCATCGTCAGCCATTACTTCGGCGACAAGGACAGCCTGCTCGAAGCGACCATGCGCCATGTGCTGCGCGACCTCTGGCTCGCCACCACGCGCCGGCGCATCGCGGCGCACCGCGAGCCGCGCGCCCGGTTGCGCGCGATCGTGGCCGCCAACTTCGACGACACGCAGCTCAGCGCGCCCGTGATGAAGACCTGGCTCGCGTTCTGGTCGCAGAGCATGCATGCGCCGGCGCTCGGCCGGCTCCAGCGCGTGAACACGCGGCGGCTTCATTCGAACCTGTGCGCCGAATTCGCGAAGGCGCTGCCGCGCGCCAACGCCCGGCTCGCGGCGCTGGGCCTGGCCGCCTTGATCGACGGGCTGTGGCTGCGCGGCGCGCTGGCCGGCGGCCCGATCGACACCCGAACCGCCCAGCGGCTCGCCAACGATTACATCGACCTGCAGCTCGCGCCTCGCGACGTGGCGGCAGGCGCCACCATCGATTAGGAGAACGTCATGACTTCCAAGACGATTTACGGACTGCAGAAGCTTTACATCGGCGGCGAATACGTGGACGCCACCGGCGGCGCCAGCTTCGAGACCTACGACCCGGCCACTGGCGAGCATCTCGCCACGGTGCAGCAGGCCAGCACGGCCGACGTGGATCGCGCCGTGGAATCGGCGCGCGAAGGCCAGCGCGTGTGGGCCGCCATGACGGCGATGCAGCGCTCGCGCATCCTGCGCCGCGCGGTGGATTTGCTGCGCGAGCGCAACGACGCGCTGGCCGAACTCGAAATGCGCGACACCGGCAAGCCGATCGCCGAAACGCTGGCCGTGGACATCGTCACCGGCGCGGACGTGATCGAGTATTACGCCGGCCTCGCCACCGCCGTCGAAGGCGTGCAAATTCCGCTGCGCGAGGAATCGTTCGTGTATACGCGGCGCGAGCCGCTCGGCGTGTGCGCCGGCATCGGCGCCTGGAACTACCCGATCCAGATCGCCTGCTGGAAGAGCGCGCCCGCGCTCGCGGCCGGCAACGCGATGATCTTCAAGCCGAGCGAGATCACGCCGCTGTCGGCACTGAAGCTCGCCGAAATCTATACGGAAGCCGGCGTGCCGGCCGGCGTGTTCAACGTGGTGCAGGGCAACGGCGCGGTGGGCGCGATGCTGACGGCGCATCCGGGCATCGCCAAGGTGTCGTTTACAGGCGGCGTGGAAACCGGCAAGAAGGTCATGTCGCTGGCGGGCGCGTCCTCGCTGAAGGAAGTGACGATGGAGCTCGGCGGCAAGTCGCCGCTGCTGGTGTTCGCCGACGCCGATCTCGACCGCGCCGCCGACATCGCCGTCACCGCCAACTTCTTCAGCGCCGGGCAGGTGTGCACCAACGGCACGCGCGTGTTCGTCGATCGTTCGATCAAGCAGGCCTTCATCGAACGCGTGCTGACGCGCGTCGCACGGATTCGCATCGGCAAGCCGTCCGATCCGGCCACCAACTTCGGCCCGCTCGTCAGCGCCGCGCAACTCGACAAGGTGCTCGGCTTCATCGAGAGCGGCAAGGCCGAGGGCGCGAAGCTGCTGGCCGGCGGCGAGCGCCTGGTGCACGACCACTTCGGCGGCGGCCAGTACGTCGCGCCCACCGTGTTCGCCGATTGCCGCGACGAGATGCGCATCGTGCGCGAGGAGATCTTCGGGCCGGTAATGAGCATCCTCGATTTTGCTACGGAGGACGAAGCGATCGCGCGCGCCAACGCCACCGATTACGGCCTCGCGGCCGGCGTCGTGACCGAAAACCTCGCGCGCGCGCACCGCGCGATCCACCGCCTCGAAGCCGGCATCTGCTGGATCAACACCTGGGGCGAATCGCCGGCCGAAATGCCGGTGGGCGGCTACAAGCAATCGGGCGTCGGCCGCGAGAACGGCATCACCACGCTCGAGCACTACACGCGGATCAAATCGGTGCAGGTCGAACTCGGCCGCTACAACCCGGTGTTCTGAGGACAGGAGCCCAGCCATGACCCCACGCGAATACGACTACATCATCTGCGGCGCCGGCTCGGCCGGCAACGTGCTGGCCACGCGGCTGACCGAGGACGCCGACGTGAGCGTGCTGCTGCTGGAGGCGGGCGGCCCCGACTACCGCTTCGATTTCCGCACGCAGATGCCGGCGGCGCTCGCGTTCCCGCTGCAAGGCCGCCGCTACAACTGGGCCTACGAGACCGACCCCGAACCGCACATGGACAACCGCCGCATGGAATGCGGGCGCGGCAAGGGGCTGGGCGGTTCGTCGCTGATCAACGGCATGTGCTACATCCGCGGCAATGCGCTCGATTACGACAACTGGGCCACGCACCAGGGCCTGGAAAACTGGACGTATCTCGACTGCCTGCCCTACTTCCGCAAGGCCGAGACGCGCGACGCCGGCCCCAACGATTATCACGGCGGCGACGGCCCGGTGTCGGTCACCACCAGCAAGCCCGGCGCAAACCCGCTGTTCGAGGCGATGGTCGAGGCCGGCGTGCAGGCCGGCTACCCGCGCACCGAGGACCTGAACGGCTATCGGCAGGAAGGCTTCGGCCCGATGGACCGTTTCGTCACGCCGAACGGCCGCCGCGCCTCCACCGCGCGCGGCTATCTCGATCAGGCGCGCCCGCGCCCGAATCTGGAGATCGTCACGCACGCGCTGGCCGACCGGATCCTGTTCTCCGGCAAGCGCGCCTCGGGCGTGGCCTACCTGCGCAACGGCCGGGCCGTCACCGCGCACGCGCGCCGCGAAGTGCTGGTGTGCAGCGGCGCGATCGCCTCGCCGCAATTGCTGCAACGCTCGGGCGTCGGCCCGAGCGCGTGGCTGAAGGAACTGGAGATTCCCGTCGTGCTCGATCTGCCCGGCGTCGGCCAGAACCTGCAGGATCACCTGGAGATGTATATCCAGTACGCCTGCAAGGAGCCAGTGTCGCTCTACCCCGCGCTGAAATGGTGGAACCAGCCGAAGATCGGCCTCGAATGGATGCTGAAGGGCACCGGCATCGGCGCAAGCAATCACTTCGAGGCGGGCGGTTTCATCCGCACCCGCGACGACGACCTCTGGCCGAATATTCAGTACCACTTTCTACCGGTCGCGATCAATTACAACGGCTCGAACGCGATCGAGATGCACGGCTTCCAGGCGCACGTCGGCTCGATGCGCTCGCCGAGCCGAGGCCGCGTGAAGCTGACCTCGCGCGATCCGAACGCGCATCCGAGCATTCTGTTCAACTACATGTCGCACGCGCTCGACTGGCGCGAGTTCCGCGACGGCATCCGCGCCACGCGCGAGATCATGCGGCAGCCCGCGCTCGACCGCTTCCGGGGCGACGAGCTGCACCCCGGCGCGAAACTCCAGAGCGATGCCGAACTCGATGCCTTCGTGCGCCAGCGTGCCGAAACGGCGTTCCATCCGTCCTGCTCGAACAAGATGGGCTACGACGACATGGCCGTGGTCGACAACGAAGGCCGCGTGCACGGCCTCGACGGCCTGCGCGTGGTGGACGCATCGATCATGCCGATCATCACCACCGGCAACCTGAACGCGCCGACCATCATGATTGCCGAGAAGATCGCCGACCGGATTCGCGGGCGCCAGCCGCTTGCGCGCTCCACCGCCAGCTACTTCGTGGCGAACGGGCAGCCGGCGCGAGGCGGCCAGCCCGTGCGGGCGGCGACCGCCTGACCGCGCGCCCGGCCGGGCAAGCACACCGCATGGCCGGGCCGTCGTGGGTCAGCGCGCGAAGCGAATGTCCAGCGCGCGCAGGTAGGTCTGCAGGCCTGCGTCCTGCAACGGGATGACGAAGGCCGGCGCATCCGATTCGTTGTAGTGCGCGTGCCAGTACCCGGGCGGCGTGACGAACGCCATGCCGGGCGTCCAATCCACGCGCACCGGGTCGACGATCTGGCCGTTGTCATCCACTTCGGTGCCCACCAGCGTATAGACGCCCGGCTCGCAGGCCGGGATGAAGTCGAGCGCGATCGACTGATGACGGTGCGGCTTCTGCACGGCCTTCGCCGGCACGATGCCGAACATCGCCCACATCGTGTGCGTCACGGTGCGCGTTTGCGGGAAATGCCGATTGCCGAGCAACACGCTGACGCGATTGCGCTGGGCCGCGCCCGGCAAGCCGGCCACCTTCTCCAGTTCGTCGCGAGCGGTGGCCGCCGGGTAGAGCGTGGGCGCGAAGCGCTGCTGCGAGACGGCCGCGCCCAGGTAGGCGAGCAGCGGGCCATCGTTCACGTAATACAGGCGCGCCGTCGAATCGGCGGCCAACGTCACCGCGCTGCCGCCCGGCATCGCAAAGAAATCCCCCGCGCCGAATGCAAACGCCGTGTGTTCCTGCGAGACCGTGCCCGATCCCTCCAGCACGTAGAACACCTGCGACGTCGCGTTCGGGTTCACCGCGATCGTCTCGCCGGCCACGATGCGCACGAAATGGCCCAGCAGGCTCGGGCCGGTCGCCGGCACCTCGCAAGCCAGCTCGGCCGAGAGATCGAGCGGCACGATCCGCGTCGGGCCGTCGTCGTACAGCGACGAGGGGAACGTGCGATACGGCACGCGCGAAATCAGCTTCGCGCCGATCGGGTTCGCGGACGACGTGTACTCGAAATACTGTGCATCCCGAACGATTGCATCGTCGTCCGCTGGCAGCGCCGGTAATCTCGTCTTGTCCAACATGATGTCCTCCTGAGCGATTCATCGAAGGGCTTCGCCCGGTGCGAAGCCACGACATCACTGTAGGCACGCCGCCGCGTGGCCGGAATGGCGCAAAGGGGACATCAGCTTTGCATGAAAGGGATAACCGGGCCTGCCGGTTTCGCCTACAATCGGCCAGGCGCCGGGCCTTCCCCGGCCTCCCGAACCCGCCCTGCTCCCGCTTCCCTCATGGATTATTTCGCCGGCATCCGGTCGTTTCTCCACGCCGCGGAATACGGCAGCTTCAGCCAGGCCGCCGCGCGCCTCGGCGTGAAGACGTCCACCGTGTCGCGTCACATCACCGAACTGGAACACGACCTCGGCATCGCGCTGTTCAACCGCTCCACGCGCGGCCTGGTGCTGACCGAAGGCGGGCGCGTGTTCCGCCAGCAGGCGAGCGGCGTGATCCGCAGCCTCGACGAAGCCCGCGAGGTCACGTCCTCGCTGAACCGCTCGCCACGCGGCGTGTTGCGCATCACGATGCCGGCCGCGTTCGGCCGCCGGCACATCGTGCCGCACCTGCCGGCGTTCATGGCCCGCTTCCCGAAGATCGACGTGGATATCGACATGCGCGACGAGATCGTCAACCTGGTCGATGCCGGCTTCGATCTGGCGATCCGCATCGGCGCGCTGCCCGATTCGGAACTGATGGCGCGGCAACTGACGTCCCACCGCCGTGTTGCCTGCGCGAGCCCGGCCTATCTCGCCGAGCACGGCGAGCCGTCCGGCCCGGCCGAACTCGCGCGCCACACGGTGCTGCGCTTCGCGCTGGCGGCCGACGACCGCTGGCTGTTCGTCGACACGCGGGCGGCTCGAACCGTGCCGGCCGTGCCCGTGACGCTCAAGGGCCGGCTGCGCGTCAACGATACCGATGCGCTGTTCGACCTCGCGATTCACGGCTGCGGCATCGCCTTGCTGCCGGCCTGGGCCTGCAAGCAGGCGCTCGACGACGGCCGGCTGGTCGCGCTGCTGCCGGGATGGGAAGCCCGCCTGAAAAACGCCGCGCCGGCTGTCTGGGCCGTTTATCCACGCAAGAAAACCGTCTCGTCGAAGGTGCGCGCGTTCATCGATTTCTATGCCGGCCTGCTCGCGAACGATCGCGGCAAGCCGGCCGGGCACGCCGAGCCCGAATCCCCGCATTCATGAGTTTTTCTCAAAGCCTCATGCCGCTTCAGGCGGATTGTTGAGCGCGGCTCCAGAAAATACACTGTCCTCCTGATCAATTCGATGACGGCGCCCGCCCCATCGCCCGCATTCAGGAGAACCACATGCAATCACGTCAACTCGGCAACAGCGGCCTGACCGTATCCGCGATCGGCCTCGGCTGCATGGGCTTGAGCTTCGGCTACGGGCCGGCCACCGAAAAAGCCGCGAGCATCGCGCTGATCCACGATGCCTTCGAGCGCGGCGTCACGTTTTTCGACACCGCCGAAGCCTACGGCCCGTTCGTCAACGAAACCCTGCTCGGCGAGGCGCTCGCGCCGTTTCGCGATCAGGTTGCGATTGCAACCAAGTTCGGGTTCAGGAACGGCGAAGTGGCCACCGGCCTGGACAGCCGCCCGGCAAACATCCGCGCCGTGGCCGAAGCCGCCTTGAAGCGTCTGAACACGGACCGCATCGATCTGTTCTATCAGCACCGCGTGGATCCGAACGTGCCCATCGAGGACGTGGCCGGCACCGTGAAGGACCTGATCGCCGAAGGCAAGGTCAAGCATTTCGGCTTGTCCGAAGCCGGCGCGCAAACCATTCGCCGCGCCCACGCCGTGCAGCCGGTGGCCGCGATCCAGAGCGAGTATTCGCTGTGGTGGCGCGAGCCCGAGCAGAAGCTGTTCGCGACGCTCGAGGAGCTGGGCATCGGCTTCGTGCCGTTCAGCCCGCTCGGCAAGGGCTTCCTGACCGGCGCGATCGATGCGGGCACCACCTTCGCCCAGAACGACTTCCGCAACGTCGTGCCGCGCTTCTCGGAAGAGAACCGCCGCGCCAACGCGCAACTGGTGGACGTGCTCGGCGCCATCGCGAACGAGCACGGCGCGACGCGCGCGCAAATCGCCCTGGCCTGGCTGCTCGCGCAAAAGCCGTGGATCGTGCCGATTCCGGGCACCACGAAAATGGCGCGGCTCGAAGAAAACCTCGGCGCCGCGCAGGTCGTGCTGACCCCGGACGACCTGGCCGCCATCGAAACCGCGCTGGCCGCCGTCAAGATCGCGGGCGACCGCTATCCCGCGCAGTTCCAGCAGACCGTCGACAAGTGATGCGTGCCTGAGCCGGCTCAGTGGCGGCGCAGCCGCCGCTCCAGCAGGCTCTTGAACGCCAGCGTCGCCATCGCGGCGAGCGCCAGCAGGCTGGCCGCCGCGAACGCGCCCGCGAACTGGTAGCCGTCGTACATCACCTGCACGTAAAGCGGCAACGTGTTGGTCACGCCGGGCACATGCCCCGACACCACCGACACCGCGCCGAACTCGCCCATCGCCCGCGCATTGGTGATCACCACGCCATACAGCAGGCCCCAGCGCACGCGCGGCAGCGTCACGCGCCAGAACATCTGGAACGCCGACGCGCCGAGCACCAGCGCGGCCTCCTCCTCGTCCGAGCCCTGCGCCTCCATCAGCGGAATCAGCTCGCGCGCGACGAACGAAAACGTCACGAACGTGGTGGCCAGCACGAGGCCCGGCAGCGCGAACACGATATCGACGTGATGATCCTGCAGCCAGCCCCAGAACGGCCCCTGCGCGCCGAACACCAGCATGAACAGCAGCCCGGCGATCACCGGCGACACCGAGAACGGCAGGTCGATCACGGTCTTCAGCAGGCTCTTGCCGACGAAGTCGAAGCGCGCCACCACCCACGCCACGGCGAAACCGAACACCGTGTTGAGCGGCACCGAGATCAACGCCACGAGGCAGGTCAGGCGGATCGCCGAGATCGCGTCGGGGTCGCGCACCGCATCGAGGAAGGCCCGCAGCCCGGCGCTGAACGCGGCGATGAAGATCGACGCGACCGGAAAAATCAGCAGCACCGAGAGAAACAGCACGCCGGTTGCGATGATCAGGCGCCGCAGCCACGGCGGCTCGGTGGTCAGCGCGGCGCTGCCCACGCGCGCCGAACGCGTGGCCGGCAAGCCCTGTGGGGAAGCCGGGGCCGGCTGCGATGGCAGGCTGCTCATGCGGTGCGCCTCCGGCCGCCCGAACGCGGCTCCAGCCTGCGTTGCAGCAGGTTGATGGCCATCAGGACGGCGAACGATACCGCCAGCATCGCGACCGCGATCGATGCCGCGCCGTCGAAGTCGAACTGCTCCAGCTTGGTGACCACCAGCAACGACGTGATTTCGGACACGAACGGCCGGTTGCCGGCGATGAAGATCACCGATCCGTATTCGCCCACGCCGCGCGCGAACGCCAGGCCGAAGCCCGTCAGCAACGCGGGCCGCAGCGCCGGCCAGATCACGCGCCGGAACGTCGCCACCCGCGACGCGCCGAGCATGCCGGCCGCCTCCTCTTCCTCGCGGCCCATCTCCTCGATCACGGGCTGCAACGTGCGCACCACGAACGGCAGGCCGACGAAGGCCAGCGCGATCACGATGCCGTTGGCGTTGAACGCCAGCTCCACGCCGTGCGCGGCGAACCAGCCGCCGATCGCGCCGTTCGGGCCGAACAGCATCGCCAGCGTGATGCCCGCCACGGAGGTGGGCAGTGCGAACGGCAGGTCGATCAATGCATCGAGCCAGCGCCGGCCCGGAAACCGGTAGCGCGTCAGCATCCACGCCACCACGAAGCCGAACAGCGCGTTGATCGCGGCCGCGACGAACGCGGTGCCGAACGTCAGCCGGTACGACGCGAGCAGGCGCGGCGTCCAGACCGCCGCCGCGAAGCCGCTCCAGCCGCCCGCGCCGGCACGCAGCAACAGCACCGAGAACGGCAGCAGCACGATCACGCCGAGCCAGCACAGCGCATAGCCGAGCCCGAGGCCGAAGCCCGGCAGCGGGCTGGGCCGCCGCCACGCGCGCGGCCAGGACGAGAGGGAACGGGCCGTCATGACCTACTTCGGCTGGAAGATCTGGTCGAACACGCCGCCGTCGCCGAAATGCTTGGCCTGCGCGTCGTGCCAGCCGCCGAACATCGGGTCGTCGATGTCCACCAGCTTGATCGCCGGGAAGCTCTTGGCGAAGCGGGCCGCCACCGCCGGGTCGGCCGGACGATAGTAGTTCTGGGCAATCAGCGCCTGCGCTTGCGGCGAGTACAGATGTTCGAGGTAGGCCTGCGCGACGGCGCGCGTGCCGCGGCGGTCCACCACCGAATCGACCACCGCCACGGGCGGCTCGCAGCGGATGCTGATCGACGGCACCACCACCTGGTACTTGCCGGGCGCCAGCTTGTTGACGGCCAGCAGCGCGTCGTCTTCCCAGGCCACCAGCACGTCGCCGATGCCGCGCTCGACGAACGAGTTGGTCGCGCCGCGCGCGCCCGAATCGAGCACCTTCACGTTCTGGTACAGCGCCTTCTCGAACGCCTTCGCGCTGGCCTCGTTGCCGCCCGGCTGCTGGATCGCGTAGGCCCAGGCCGCCAGGTAGTTCCAGCGCGCGCCGCTCGACGTCTTCGGGTTCGGCGTGACGACGCCCACGCCCGGCCGCGCCAGGTCGTTCCAGTCGTGAATGCCCTTCGGGTTGCCGGCCCGCACCAGGAACACGATAGTCGACGTGTAGGGCGTGCTGCGATTCGCGAGCTGCTTTTGCCAGTCGGGGCGCAGCAGCTTGTGGGCCGCCAGCGCGTCGATGTCGGAGGCGATGCCGAGCGTGACCACGTCGGCCTGCTGACCGTTCAGCACCTGACGCGCCTGCGCGCCCGAGCCGCCGTTGGTGGTGCGCACCGTCACGGCCGTGTGCGCCGTCTGCTGATACCAGGCGGAGAACAGCTTGTCGTAGGCGGCGTACAGCTCGCGCGTCGGGTCGTAGGACACGTTGAGCAGCGTGGTGTCGGCCGAGGCGTGCAGCGAGGCGAACAGCGTCGCGGCGACAGCCGCGCCGCGCGCGACGACGCGCAGCCGTGAACGGAGCGTAAGGAGCGTGGTCATGGAGTGGGCCGAAGCGGCATCGTTTTTGTCAGGGAGGCGAGCTTACGGCCCGGCCTGCACGCGCCAAAGCAGGATTCCCCGAATGCTTATCGCGATTTCGGCTATGCACGGGCTTAACGATTTCTTGAAGCGGGGGGCGATAGAGTCGGGCCGCGGACTTATCGTCCGGCGTGGCGGCAGCCTTGTCGCCGTTCTTCTCTCATGACGCCGGAAGCCTTGCCGGGCCTGGCAGACAAGCAGAAACCGGCCGGTCCGGACGCAACGCCCGGCGCACCGAATGCGCGGCCCGGCTCGCGTCATTGCAACGCGGCCGATGTTGCGCGCTTGCGACTGCGGAACATCGCATCGACATGGCAACCCGGCCCGCTTCGATGCGGCGGAATCGTTTTTATTCTTCCGGAAACGATTTCATCGATCGTTTCGCATCCCGTAATACGTTACTATTCGATGAAAATCAGCTTTCAAGCTTAAAGGCAGGTTGCCGTCGAATGCGTCACACCCGTGACAATCCCCCCGAAGTCATGCGCTGTCAGGCATGCGAAACATTGCATCGCGCCGGTCCCCACGGCACCCCTCACGCCGACCTGTTGCCGAAGGGGCCTCGCAAGCGGTTTCGCGCACTGTTCAAGGCGCCGATCAACGTCTCCTACTATCAATGCGCGGTGTGCGGCACTTGGTGGCTGCACGAGGACAACCCGCGTCATGCCGTCGATGCCGGCTGGATACTACTGGGCGAAGAGAAAAGCCTCCTCAAGCCGCGGCGTGGCTGACGCCGCTCATCAGCCGCCCATTACCCGCGCTGCCCCTGCGGCGCGCCTTGCGCCGGCACGCGCGCGAGCTTCGTCAATTCCGCCATGACCACGCCCGCGATGGCCAGCGCGCCGCCGATCGCAACGGCCCAGGTGATCGCCTCGCCGAGAAACACGGCGGCCAGCAAGGCCGTGACGATCGGCACCAGGTTGAAGAACAGCGACACGCGCGCCGCCCCCAGCCGCGACGTGCCCAGCATCCACAACAGCGGCGCCGCGATCGACGCGCCCAGGCCCGCGTACGCGATGTAGAACCCGTCCATGCCCGTCACGTCGTGCTTCGGCCCGGCCACGAACAGCGGCACGAACACCACGGTCGATACCACCGCCTGCAGATACACCGACTGCATGGCGGGTACGTTCAGCTTCCATTTGTGCAGCAAGGTGCCGTACAGCGCGAAGCCGCACACGCCCACCAGCATCAGCGCGTCGCCGCGATTGATGCCTTGCCGCAGCAGCACGCCGGGCGAGCCCTTCGTCACCACCAGCAGCACGCCGACGATCGATACGGCCAGCCCGCACAACGCCGCCGCATCGGTCTTGTGGCGCAGGAACGCCATCGCCAGCACCAGCCCGATCAACGGCACCAGCGCCTGGATGATGCCCATGTTGGTGGCGCTGGTGTAATGCGCGGCGATATAGGCGATCGCCTGATACACCACGCCGCCCAGCAGGCCGAGCACCACCACCTTGCCGAGCGCGGGGCGAATCGCGCGCCAGTTGCCGAGCACGCCGGGCAGCACGAACGGCGTCAGCGCGACGACGGCCAGCAGCCATCGATAGAAACTGATTTCGAATGGAGACAGCGACGCCGCGCAAAACTTCGTCACGACGGTGTTTCCGCCCCAGAGCACGGCGGCGAGCAACGGAAAAAGATAGTTCATCGAAGGTCATTTATCGGAGTGTCGGGTGCGCCGATTCTAGGGACTGTCGTACTATCGGCATATCCCTGTTTCCCGACATTCGATTGCGAAAAGCCGACATGCCGCCGAAAGTCGCCATCCCCACCTCCGTCGATCTCTCCCAAGGGCTGTATTTCCGCCACCTCGCGCTCGAACCCGACATCTGGGATGCGCATGCGCACGACTGGGGGCAATTCAACTACCTGACGCGCGGCGTGATGCGCCTGGAAATAGCAGGCCGGACGTTTCTCTCGCCGCCCCACTACGCCGTGTGGATTCCGCCGGACGTCGAGCATTTTTCGGTCAACGAGATGCCGGTGTCCTATCGATCCGTCTATCTGTCGAAGGACATCTCGTCGGCGCTGCCCGCGCAGGCCTGCGCGATGACGGTCAGCCCGGTGCTGCGCGCGATCCTCGACACGTTCTCGACCATCGACGTGCGCGTGCCGGAAACGGCCGCGCAACAGCGCATGGCGCAGGTCGCGCTCGACGAGATCCGTGCCTCGACGCATGTGGATGCGTATCTGCCGCCGCCGTCGTCCGACTTGATGCAGGCCGTGCTGCAACGGATAGATTCGGAGCCGGGCAAGCGGCTGACGACCCGGTGGCTCGCCGCGCACTTCAACGTGACGGAGCGCACGCTCGAACGGCGCTGCCTCGCCGATCTCGGCATCGGCCTGGGCGAATGGCAGCAGCGCATCCGCTTCATGCGCGCGCTCGCGCGGCTCGATGCGGGGCAGTCCGTCAAACGGATCGCGTCGGAGCTGGGCTACGCCTCGCCGTCCGTCTTCATCAACATGTTCCGCGGCATCGCCGGCGAGACGCCGCACCAATACCGGCTCGGCAATGCCGAAGGCGGGGTTGCGCGGTTCGCCACCGCGCGCGGGAATCGACCGGCTCAGGCCGCCGAACGCGACGACACGCGATAGTCCTCGGCCAATTTGTCGAGGAATCCGAACAGCGTGTCGTTCATCGCGTCGTAGTCGTTGGCGCGCAGTTGCGCCGGTTGCTGAACGAAGCGGTGCGCCGCCAGCGCGTCGAACGCGTCGCCCGTGGCGGCGATCAGCAGCTCCACCACGCTGCGCGTGAATTCCATGTGGCATTGGAAGCCGTAAGCGAGCCGGCCATACTCGATGATCTGGCGCGGGCAGCCCTCGCTGGCCGCCAGCACCGCCGCCGTCTCGGTCAGGCCGGGCATGTCGCTGTGCCAATGGCCCACCGCCAGCGTGTCGCCGAAGTGCGCGAACTTGGGGTTCGCGCGGCCTTCGGGCGTCAGCGTGATCGGATACTTGCCGATCTCCTTCTCGGGGCTGGCGATGCAGGCCGCGCCGAACGCCTCGCCCATCAACTGCGCACCGAGGCACACACCCACCACCGCCTTGCCCGCTTGCGTACAGGCGAGGATCAGCGCCTTCTCGGCCTCGGCGTCGAAATGCGGGCACTCGGCCTGGGTGGTGGACGGCGATTGCGGGCCGCCGAGCACGACCAGCAGATCGATGTTCCGAACGTCCTGCGGCAGCGGTTCGCCCAGATAGACGCGCGAATAACGCGCCGTATGACCGCGCGTGACGACCCAGGTTTCGTAAGCGCCGGGCGCTTCGAATGCTTCATGGACAACGAAATGAATTTTCATCAGAACCCCGGTGGATGGCGCCCGAATCGTCGGGTGACTCTTCGTGGATTATATGACACATCGTGTCATATCGATCAAATATCCACCGCGACGGCGCAGGTTTGTGCGCCGGACCGATGCGCGCTTCAGCGGCGCGCTTTCGCCTTCCCGGCGCCAGTGGCCGGCGCGGCGGCACCCAACCCGCCGAGGATCAGATCGATGCCGGCCATGAAATCGGCCCGGTCGTCGTGCCCGCTCAATCCTGGCGCCATGCTGCGCACGAACGGATAGGCATCCGAATCGAGTTGCGACCAGGCGGCCGCCATCTCGGACAACAGCGTGACGCGATCGAAGCCCTGTTCGCGCGCCATCTCGGCGTTCGCGGCATTCTGCCCGCTGATGCCGACGATATAGCTGAACAGCGCCGACGCCACCATCCACTGCGAACCGGGCGCAACGCCGAGCGCGCGCACCTGCTGGCCGATGCGCTCGAAAATGCGCACCGTCGGCAACTGCCCCGGCGCATCCGTGAGCGCCGAGCCGACCCACGGGTGCCGGTCGAACGTATCGAACAAGGCCAGCGCCAACTGGCGGATCACGTCGGCCGGCGTGGCCGCGCCGGCCGTGGCCTCGATCGTGCGCGCCACCACCGCGTCGCACGCGGCGGTCAGCAATTCGCTCTTGTTCTCCACATGCCAGTAGATCGCCCCCGGCCCCGTGGCCAGCCGCTCGGCCAGCACGCGGAACGTCAAACCGCGCTCGCCATGCGCGTCGAGCAGTTCGATCGATGCTTCCACGATGCGCTCGCGCGATAGCGAGGCCTCCCGGCGTGATCCGGCACTGTCTTTCTTTTTCATCATTGACTTGACGACCACTGGAACAATGTTCCACAGTATCATGGAACGACGTTCCAGAGAATTGCCGTGGTCGCGGCAAGCGTCGAATTGTCATGGAATCCGAATGAACCCATCGATTGCCATCATCGGGGCGGGCCTGGGCGGCCTGATCCTCGCTCGCGTGCTGCACCGGCACGGCATCGCCGCTACCGTCCACGAAGCCGATCCGTCGGCCGATACACGCACGCAAGGCGGCCAGCTCGACATTCACGAACCCGACGGGCAACGCGCGCTGGCCGCCGCCGGCCTGCTACCAGAGTTCTGGGCGATCGTGCACAAGGGCGCGGAGGCCATGCGCGTGCTCGATCCGCAGGGCAAGGTGCTGCTCGACCAACCCGACGATGGCCAGGGCCGGCGGCCGGAAGTGCTGCGCGGCGATCTGCGCCGCGTGCTGCTGGCATCGCTGCCGCGCGGCGCGGTGCGCTGGGGCAAGAAGCTCACGGGCATCTCGGCCCTCCAGGGCGGCGAACGCCAGCTCGCGTTCGCGGACGGCACGACGGCCCGCGCCGCGTTGCTGGTGGGCGCCGACGGCGCCTGGTCGAAGGTACGCGCCTGCCTGACCGACGTGAAACCGGCCTATGTGGGCGAGAGCATCGTCGAAACCTATCTGTACGATGTGGATCGACACCATGCCGCCACGGCTCGGGCGGTGGGCGCCGGCGCGATGATCGCGTCCGTTCCCGACAAGGGGCTGTTCACGCATCGCGAAGCGAACGGCGTGCTGCACACCTACGTACAACTGAGGAAAAGCACCGAATGGATGGCCGCCATCGATTTCACGGATAAAGCCGCTGCGATCGCAACGGTCGCGGCCGAATTCGAAGGCTGGTCGCCGGTGCTCACCGCGCTGATCACGGCAGCCGATTCGGAGCTGACGCCCCGCCTGCTGCACGCGCTGCCGGTGGGCCTGCGCTGGCCGCGCGTGCCCGGCGTGACCTTGCTCGGCGACGCCGCGCACCTGATGCCGCCATCGGGCGACGGGGCGAACCTGGCGATGCTCGACGGCGCCGAACTCGCGGCGGCGATCGTCCGGCATCCTGACGATCTCGACGCGGCGCTGGCCTCTTACGAAACGGCGATGTTCGTGCGCAGCGAGGCCGTGGCGGTGCAGGCACACGACACGCTCGATCGTTGCACCGGGGAGCACGCGCCGTCCGGTTTGATCGAGTTGCTGGATGGCAAACCGGATCAGTGAAAATCCACGCGCTGCCGCACCAGCGCCAGCATCGCCGGAATGAGCCCACGCACGTCGCCGCGCCGCCATTGGAACGCATATTGAAGCGGCGCCAGCGGCGGATCGCTTTCCAGCGGCACGAGTTCGTCGCCCCACGGGCTGGCCGCCCAGCTGACCGGCAGGAAGCCGATGCCCACGCCTTCGCGCAACATGCCGGCCACCGCGCTCCAGCTGTTGCACGGCAACCGGCGCGCGTGATTGATGCCGCGCGCCAATAACCAATCATCGAGAATGCGCGTGATGCCGGAGCCCGACGGCAGGATCACGAGCGCGTGCTGAGAAATCAATGAGGATGTCAGCTTGCGCTGCGCTCCGACCAGACGCTCGGCGGCCATCCATGCGAACTGCGCTTCGCCAACCGGTTGCGACAGCACGCTGCTGCGCGACGATCGCCCTGCGATCACAGCGAAATCCAGTTCCCCGATATCGACTTTCTCTTCCAGGATCGCGCCCACGTCCACATGAGGTTCGATCGCGAGCTTCGGATGATGTTGCTGCACCGTCGCGATAAAGCGCGGCAACCATGTCATCGCCGACAGCTCGCCGACACCGAACCGCATGCGCCCCGTCAGCCCCTCGTCGTGCGCGATCGTGTTCTGCAAGGCGGCGACCGATTCGAGCACGCGCAACACGCCCGGGATCAGCTTCTCGCCCTCGCCGGTCAACACGGCGCGATGGCCGCTGCGATCGAACAGGCTGACCCCGACCACCTGCTCCAGTTCGTTGATGCGCTTCGACAATGAGGACACCGACAGGTGCAACCGCTGCGCGGCGGTCGTGAAGTTCTCGCAGGTTGCGGCCCAATAGAACGCGTCCAGTTGCTTGAGAGTCGGGGTGGCCATTTCCTTCGCTTTTTTCGAACGAACGTGTTGGCGGATTATCGCTTTTTATCGGACCCCCGCCTACCTAGAATCATGGAGTCCTGTTGAACGTGCATTGCGATGAATACGGTTGCCTCGCCCATCGATCACGAAAGCCCTGCCCCCGCTCGCGCGGCCCGGCCTCCGCGCGTTCTGCGGCGCATTCAGAATCTTCACGACTTCGAAGCGGCCGCGCGCCGCGTGCTGCCGCGCCCGATCTTCGGCTATGTCAGCGGCGGCACGGAAGACAATCGTTCTTGCACCGACAATCGCATCGCGTTCGAGCAGCACGGCTTCGTGACACGCGTGCTGCGCAACGTTTCCGGCCGCCATCAGGGCGTCGAGCTGTTCGGCCGCCGCTACGCCTCGCCGTTCGGCATCGCGCCGATGGGCATTCACGCGCTGTCGGCCTATCGCGGCGACATCGTGCTGGCCAGGGCCGCGCAACGGGCCGGCATCCCGTCGGTCCTGAGCGGCTCGTCGCTGATCCCGCTCGAAGACGTGGCGGCCGCCGCGCCCGATACCTGGTTCCAGGCCTACCTGCCCGGCGATGCGAGCCGGATCACGCCGCTGCTTGAACGCGTGGCCCGCGCCGGCTATCGCACGCTGGTCGTCACGGTCGACATCCCCGTGCCGGCGAATCGCGAGAACCATGTCAAAACCGGATTTTCGACGCCATTGCGTCCGAGCCTGCGCTTGTTCCGTGACGGCATCGTGCGGCCGCGCTGGCTGGCCGGCACCTTCGCCCGCACGCTGCTGGCGCACGGCATGCCGCATTTCGAAAATTCGTTCGCCACGCGCGGCGCGCCCATTGTGTCCGCGCATGTGCTGCGCGATTTCTCGGCGCGCGATCACCTCGACTGGCGGTATCTCGAGCGAATCCGCAACGAGTGGCGTGGCGAACTCGTCATCAAGGGCATTCTGAGCGTGGCCGACGCGGTGGCCGCGCGCGCGGCCGGCGCCGACGGCATCATTTTGTCGAATCACGGCGGGCGGCAACTCGATGGCGCGGTGTCGCCGATGCGCATCCTGGCCGAAACGGTCGGCGCCGTGGGCCGCGACTACCCCGTGATGATCGACGGCGGGTTTCGCCGCGGCGCCGACGTGCTCAAGGCGCTGGCGCTCGGTGCCCGGCTCGTGTTCGTCGGGCGGCCGTTCAATTACGCCTCGGCGGTGGCCGGCGAAGCGGGCGTGGCACACGCGATTCGCCTGCTGCGTGACGAGGTCGACCGGGACATGGCGATGCTCGGCACGTGCACCTGCGACGACGTCACCGCCGACCTGCTCGTCCGCACCCATTGAACGCGCTCATCTCCGCGCTTTTCTCGTCCGCCGCCGCCCGGCAACCGCGCGTGCGGGCCGGCCGGGCCCCACGCCACCCAGCCGGTATCGATACGGGGATGATGATGCGTTTCAAACCGTCGTGCGCGCACGGCTCGCTGTTCGTCGCGCTGTCGATGCTGGCCGCCACCGTGTCGCGTGCCGATGAAGGCATGTGGCAAGCCGCTCAATTGCCGTCGCTCGCGCCGCAATTGAAGCAGCGCGGGCTCGCGCTCGATCCCCGGCAACTCGCCTCGCTGCAAGCGTGGCCGCTCGACGCCGTGGTCTGGCTCGGCGCCTGCACGGCCTCGTTCGTCTCGCCCGACGGCCTGATCGTCACCAATCATCACTGCGGCTACGGCGCGCTGCAATACAACTCCACGCCGCAACGCAACCTGATCGAGCGCGGCTTCCTGGCCCGCACGCAGGCCGACGAATTGGCGGCCGCGCCCACGCAGCATGTTTACGTCACCGAGCAGGTGACCGACGTGACCGACCGCATCGAAGCCGCGGTACCGCCCGGCAGCGACGGCTATCGGCGTTATGTCGCGATCCGCAACGAGAAGGATCGGCTCGAACGCGACTGCACCACGCCCGGCTATCAGTGCGTCGTGCAAACCTTCAGCGGCGGCTACGACTATCAGTTGGTACGCCAAAGGGAATTGCGCGACGTGCGGCTCGTGTACGCGCCGCCCCAATCGATCGGCAAGTTCGGCGGCGAAGTCGACAACTGGATGTGGCCGCGCCACACCGGCGATTTCAGCTTCCTGCGCGCCTACGTGGGCCGCGACGGCAGCAGCGCGACCTATGCCAAGGACAACGTGCCGTATCGCCCGAAGCACTGGCTGACGCTGAACCCGCAAGGCGTGAAGGCCGGCGATTTCGTGATGACCGCCGGCTATCCGAAGCGCACGGATCGCCACCGGCTGCCCGAAGAACTCGGCGACGCGATCGATTGGCAATACCCCGCGCTGATCCGCACGCTCGGCGACATGAACCGCATCGTCGACGACGCCGGGCAGCGCAGGCCGGCCGTCGCGGTGGCGTACGCGCACCAGGTCGCGCACTTCGACAATTCGATCAAGTTCTATCGGGGCGCGCGCGACGAGCTGATTCGCGGCGACGCGCTTGCGATACGTCGCGCGCAGGAAACCGACCTGCGCCGCTGGCTTGCGCAGCAACCGGCCGGCGGCCGGCTCGACGGCCCGGCACTGCAAGCCAAGGTCGATACGCTGACACGGCTCGTGCAGGCGCACCGCGCCTATCGCGAGCGGCATCTGATTCTCCATCTGCTGCAACAGACGCAGCTGTATCAGGCGTCGTATCGGATCGTGCGGCTGGCGGCGGAACGGCAAAAACCCGACACCGAACGCGAGGACGGCTTCCGGCAGCGCGACGAGGCGAACCTGCTCGATCAACAACGGAGCATCGACCGCCGCTACGATCCGGCCGTCGATCGGCAATTGCTGGCCTACGTGCTGCAACGCTATGTGACGCTGCCGGCCGATCAGCATCTGCCCGCGCTCGATCGCTGGCTCGACGGCGCGAGCGACGCCGCCGCGCTGGCGAGCAAGGTGGAGGCGTTGTACGCCGGCAGCACGCTGACCGACGAATCAAGCCGCATCGCGGCGATGTCGGCCACCCCCGATCAACTCGCGGCAAGCCACGACAGCTGGATCGTGCTGATGCGTGCGCTGATGCCGGACCTGATCGCCGTCGAACATGCGGAACAGGCCGCCGACAGCGACGACGCCACCGCGCGCGCCGGCTACATGAAGGCATTGACGGCGTACGGCGATGCACACGGGCTGCCGGTTTACCACGACGCCAACGCCTCGCTGCGCGTGAGCTTCGGCGTGGTGCGCGGCTACCGGCCACGCGACGCGGTCGACTACGCGCCATTCACCACCACCGACGGCATCGTGCAGAAAACCACCGGGATCGAGCCGTTCAATGCCCCGGCCGCCGAACTCGCCGCCATCCGTGCGCATGCGTTCGACGGCCTGGCCGGCCCCGACGCGAACCCACTCCCGGTGGATTTCCTCTCCGATGTCGACATCGCCGGAGGCAACTCGGGCTCGCCCACGCTCGACCGCGACGGCAAGCTGGTGGGGCTGGTATTCGACAGCGCGTGGGAAGGCGTCAGTTCGGGCTGGCTGCTGGACCCGGCCGCCACTCGCGCGATTCACGTCGACATCCGCTACATGCTGTGGGTGATGCATCACCTCGATCATGCCGATTCGCTGTTGCGGGAAATGAACGTCGTTTTACCGAATTGAACATTACCGCGCCGTTAGTTTCGATTAAATGTCACGAAATGAAACCACATTCAATTCTTGAGCATTCTCGGCAAAAACAAAGGTACCATGTTTGAATCCAATTCAATCTGAATTGGCAAGACGAAAGCAGCCCCATAACAAAACAAATAAAGAAAGATTCTGACGCGATTCATCGACCAGCACGCAATCCTGCATCAGCAGGGGCGTGCCTTGTTGTGCGCAAGACTTTTCTTTATGTTGTTTAGCTTCACTTACTAAATAGCCGGCATCAGATAACTCTAATTCGGACCAGTCGTTTTTTTCGCGAAATCGAGCGAAGGGAGAACTGTTGTCTTTTTAATTTGCGTCATTGCCGTGGCTCGCCAGCGGTTTATCGCAGAACCACGTTTTCGACTCATCCAGCTACCGGTGCGAACAACACATTAATGCTGATGGAGAAATAAATTGGAGCCTGAAAAGTTCAAGGCATATACCGCGAAGCTGTTTCGCGAGTCTTCCTATTGGAAGCGATTGCCGCACGAAATGCAGGATGCACTCCGCGTGGTTTCGCAAGTGCTGCCATTCCGCACCAACGAATATGTATTACGCGATCTGATCGATTGGGAAAAAATTCCCGACGACCCGATGTTCCGGATGATCTTTCCGCATCCCGACATGTTGTCCGGGGAAGAATACGCATCCTTGAGCGACCTGATCGACAGCGGCAACGGCGATGCGCTCAAGGCGCGCGTCGAGGCCGTGCGCCGCCGCATGAATCCGCATCCGGCCGGGCAGATGACGCACAACGTGCCGACGCTCGACGGCGTGCCGCTGCACGGCATCCAGCACAAATACAAGGAAACCGTGCTGTTCTTCCCGAGCGCCGGGCAAACCTGTCATGCCTATTGCACGTTCTGCTTTCGCTGGGCGCAGTTCGTCGGCATGGAGGAATTCAAATTCAATGCCCGGGAAACCGACGAACTGGTCACCTACCTGCGCCGTCACCCCGAGGTCACCGATGTGCTGTTGACGGGCGGCGATCCGCTGGTCATGAACACGCGCTCGCTCGCGAGCTATATCGAGCCGCTGCTGATCCCGGAGCTGGAACACATTCGCAACATTCGGATCGGCACCAAATCCGTGTCGTACTGGCCGCACCGCTTCGTCACCGACAAGGATGCGGACGACCTGCTGCGCCTGTTCGAAAAGGTGGTGGCGTCGGGCAAGAACCTCGCGATCATGGGCCATTACAACCACCCGGCCGAACTGCGCTCGCCCATCGCGCAGCAGGCGGTCAAGCGCATTACCGGCTCCGGGGCGACGCTGCGCATGCAGGCGCCGCTGATCCGCAACATCAACGAGAACCCCGACGACTGGGTCGAGCTGTGGACCACCGGCACGCGCCTCGGCGCGATTCCGTACTACATGTTCGTCGAGCGCGATACCGGGCCGAGCCACTACTTCGAGGTGCCGCTGGCGAAGGCCTACGAAATTTTCCAGTCGGCCTATCAACGCGTGTCGGGGCTGTCGCGCACGGTGCGCGGCCCGTCGATGAGCGCGTTCCCCGGCAAGGTGATGGTGGACGGCATCACCACCATCGCCGGCGAGAAAGTCTTCGCGCTGCAGTTCCTGCAGGCGCGAAACCCCGATTGGGTGCGCCGCCCGTTCTTCGCCAAGTTCGACGAGCACGCGACCTGGCTCGACGATCTCGTGCCGGCCTTCGGCGAGGCGAATTTCTTCTTCGAGAAAGAACTGCAAGCGGAGCACAAACCTGCGCGGCACCCGGCTCATGCGGTTCATCGCATCGTGCCCGCCGCGCAACGCGACACGCTCCATCCCCGGCCCCCTCACCGCGAGTCCACCCGTGAACTACCTGAAATCCGATAAGGCGCGCAGCATTTGCGTCCAGGCCGCGCTGCGCCGCGGCGTGTCTGCCGAGCATGCGCACTGGTTCGCGCATGCGTTGATCGAAACCTCGCTGACGGGCGTGGACACGCACGGCTTGCGGCTGCTGCCGCTCTACCTGCGCGAACTCGACGAAGGCCGCAGCAACGCCGCGCCCGAGTTCAAGGTGCTGCGCCGGCGCGGCGGCATCGCCACGCTCGACGCCGACCGCGCGCTCGGCACCGTGGCGGGCACGCACGCGGCGCGGCTCGCGGCCGATCTGGCGGCCGAGCACGGCATCGGCGCGGTGGCCGTGGGCAACTCCAATCACTTCGGCGCGGCGGCCGTCTATGGCCGCGAAATCGCGGCGCGCGGCATGGCGGCGCTCGTCACCACCAGCGCGGCGGCCCGCATGGCGCCGTTCAACGGCAAGCGGCCGATGTTCGGCACCAATCCGGTGTGCTTTGCGGCGCCGGCGGGCGAAGGCCGGAACTTCGTGCTGGATATGGCCACCAGCCAGATCTCCTATTCGCAAATCAAGCACTACCGAAAGAACGGCATCCGGCTGCCGCTCGGGTGGGTGCTCGACCAGCACGGCGACTACACCGAAAGCCCCGACGAAGTCGTGTCGCTCGCGCCGCTGGGCGGCTACAAGGGCCAGGGGCTCGCGATGATGGTGCAGATCCTGAGCTGCGTGCTGTCGGGCATGCCGCTCGATCACGAGCTCGAACATCTCGACACCGGCCGCTTCGACACGGGCCGCCAGATCGGCCATTTCATGATCGCCATCGATGTGGGCGCCTTCATCGAACCGGCCCGCTTCCAGAGCGAAGTCGCCCGCCTGATGGACGCCGTGCGCGCCACCCCGGCCCGCGACGGCCAGCAGGTGCTGGTGGCCGGCGATCCGCAGGAACGCATCCGCGCCACGCGCCTGAGCGACGGGATTCCCGCATCGGACGAAGAAACCGAGGTGCTGCTGCGCGAAGCAAAGCACCTGAACTTGCCCGAACTGAACGAACTGCTGCATTTGACGGAGGAAGCATGAGCACGACCCAAGCTTTGCCATTCGATCTTCGCGACGGCTGGATCTGGCTGAACGGCGAGTTCGTCGAATGGAAATCCGCGAACATCCACGTCCTCAATCATGGCCTGCACTACGCGAGCTGCGTCTACGAAGGCGAGCGCGTGTATGACGGGCGCGTGTTCAAGCTGCGCGCGCACACCGACCGTCTGTTCCGCTCGGCCGAGCTGATGGATTTCGCGATCCCCTACTCCCGCGAACAGATCGAGACCGTGACGGCCGAGCTGCTGCAACGCAACGGCATCGCGGACGGCTACGTACGGCCGGTGGCATGGCGCGGCAGCGAGATGATCTCGACCTCGGCCCGCAAGAACAGCATCAAGATGGCGATCGCCTGCTGGCAATGGCCGAGCTATTTCGACCCGGCCGCGCGCATGGCCGGCATCACGATGCAGACCGCGGCCTGGCGGCGGCCGCCGCCCGCGAGCAGTCCTTACGAAGCGAAGGCGTCGGGCCACTACATGATCGCCACGCTCTCCAAGCACCAGGCCGAGGAAAACGGCTTTCACGATGCGTTGATGCTCGACTGGCGGGGCCATGTGGCCGAGGCCACCAGCGCCAATGTGTTCTTCACGCAAGGCAACCGGATCCACACCCCGGTGGCCGATTGCTTCCTGAACGGCATCACGCGGCAAACCGTGATCGCGCTGGCCCGCGCGCTCGACTACGAGGTGATCGAGCGGACCATCCTGCCCGAGGAGCTCGGCGCGTTCGAGGAGTGCTTCATTACCGGCACGGCCGCCGAAGTCACGCCGGTGCGCCGGATCGATGCGCACGATTTCGTGCCCGGAAAAATCTGCCAGGCGCTGATCGAGGCCTACAGCGCGGCCGTGCGCAACCCATCCTGATACCGACGAGATCAGCCATGAACCATCGCGACACGTTTGACGCAACCGAGACGATGCTGCTCCAGCATCAGGACGCCTTGCGCGAGCACGGGTGGACCGTGCTCGAACCGGAATTGCTGCGCGACGACGTGCCCGGCACGCTGCGCCGCTTCGGGGTGTTCATCCCGCAGTTCAACGGCCTGGAAACCTACGAAGTCACGTACAAGCCCGGCTTCGACGCGCTGCCCTACTCGCAAAGCAAGAACGGCATCGGGCCGCATACCGAAGCGCCCGTCTACGATCCGCCGCCGAAATACCTGGCCCTGCACTGCCACCGGCAGGCGGCGTGCGGCGGCGGGCAAACCCTGCTGTCGGACGGGTTCGCCTTTTTCAAGTCGTTGACCCCCGAACTGCAACAGTGGGCGAGAACGCATCCGATCGCGTTCAGCGCGACCACCGAGCCGGGCAGCACGCAGCGCAGGCAGCACGACGCGCCGATGATGCGCGAAGAGAACGGCGAGCCGGTGTTCCGGTTCAGCTACAACCTGTTCCGCTTCGGCGACGTCAACCCTTCGGAGTCCGACATGGCGGCGGCAAGCGCCGCCGACGACGCCGGCCCGCTGGCGCGGATCGCCCTGCAAGGCGAGGCGTTCTTTCTCGACAACATGATTTCGGTGCTGATTCCCGAAGGCAGCGTGCTGATCTGGGATAACCGGCGGCTGATGCATGCACGCAGTCAGTACACCGACCCGGTGCGCCATCTGACGCGCTACTGGATCAACTGAGGCCGGCGTCGCTCCCTTCGCTCGGCATTACCGGAGATTCACATCGTGATGAAGCTGTGCGTTCGTCAAATTCGACTGGTCGACAAGCACCTCTGGCGCTGTGCACGCGAAGCCATTCCCGTTCAGGATGCGTTGATCGTCGAACTGAGCCAGGGCGGGCATACCGGATACGGTGAAGCGTCGGCCTTCATGACCGACAGCTACAACTCGTCGCTCGACGCCATGAGCGGCGCGTTGCGCGGCGTCGCGCCGCTGCTCGCGCAGCTCGATCCGCTGCATCCGGAGCAGGCATGGGAACAGCTTGCGCAGCCGCTTGCCGGTTCGCCGTTCGTGCTCGCCGCGCTCGATTGCGCGCTGCACGACCTGCGCGCGCGCCTGCTGGGGTTGCCGCTCTGGCGCGCGCTGAACGTTCAGGACCCCTCGGGAACCGGCTCGACCTACAGCATCGGCCTCGACACGCCGGCCGTGATGCTCGACAAGCTGCGCGAGCGGCCGGGCTGGTCCGCCTACAAGATCAAGCTGGCCAGCCCGCTCGACCTCGATACGCTCGCCGCGCTGCGCGCCGCCACGGATGCACCGTTCCTGGTGGACGGCAATTGCGGCTGGAACTTCGACGACACGATCGCCGCCTTGCCGAGCCTGCAACGCCACGGCGTGGTGGCCATCGAACAGCCGTTCGCGCGCGACGCCTGGTCGGCCGCCGAGGCGTTCAGGCAACGCTCGCCCATTCCGGTCTACGCGGACGAGAGCTTCGTCAACGGCGACGACCTGGATGCGTGCGCGCGCGCCTTTCACGGCGTCAACCTCAAGCTGATGAAGGCCGGCGGCCTCACGCCCGGGCTGCGCCTGTTGCAGCAGGCCAAGGCCAGGGGCTTGCGCACCATGCTCGGCTGCATGCCCGAATCGTCGGCGGGCGTGGCCGTCACGGCGCATCTGGGCGCACTGGTCGACTACCTCGATATCGACAGCATCGCGTTGCTGGCCGTCGACAGCGGCACGTCGGTCGCGCTGGACGAAGCGGGCCGGCTCGCGCTGCCGGCACGCACCGGCAGCGGCTTCGTGCCGGACGACGACAGCCCGGCTTACGTTGTCCGAACCATTTCGGGCGAGCAGGTGCTGCCGTTGCGGCATCGCGTCCTGCGGCCGCAACAGCCGATCGAGGCCTGCCGCTATCCGGAAGACGACGATCCTCACGTCCTGCATTTCGGTGCGTTCGACGGCGGCCAACTGGTCGGCATCGCCTCCATCTACCGCGAATTGCCCCCCGAGGAACGCGTGCCGCGCCCGTTGCCGCCCGGCCAGGCCTGGCGGCTGCGCGGCATGGCCAGCCACCCCGAGAAGCGCGGCACGGGAATCGGCGCGGCGTTGCTGCGGCAGATCCTTACCTTCGTGGCATGCAACGACGGCGCGTTCGTGTGGTGCAACGCCCGCACGAGCGCCGAAGGCTTCTATCTGCGCGAGGGATTCCGGCAATACGGGCCGCCGTACGAGATGCCCGATATCGGCCCGCATGTCTTTCTCGGCTGGACATGCCGCTGAACGCGGCGAGAACGGCTGCGCAACGGACACCTCGTCATTCATTTACATCGGTGCTCAATCCTCATGATCCTTCTGCTCCTCAGTCCCCGGACAGCGCATCTCGATTATTCGGCATGGCTACACGATTGCGCTGACGAACTCCTCGGCATCGCGCCTCGCGATGCCGAGGTCGCGGCCGGCTTCCACGAGATCGCCCGCGTCGAACACTACGCCGACGACGCCGAAGTCCTGGCCGCCGCGCGTTCGCTGATGCAGCGGCACACCATCCGCCGCATCGTGGCGCTCGCCGAAGTGGACATCGAACGCGCGGCCCTGCTGCGCGCCGAACTGAACCTGCCGGGCCAGAGCCCCGACAGCGCGCGCGCCTATCGCGACAAGGTGGTCATGAAGCGCCATCTGCTCGGCAGCCCGGTGCGCGTGCCGCAGTTCGCGCCGGTCGAGACCGTGGCCGACATCGTCGACTTCATGGCGCGCTGCCCCGGCACCGTGGTGCTGAAGCCGCGCAGCGCGTCGGGCTCGACCGGCGTCGTGCTGGTCGAGCGGCCGTCCGATCTCGAAGGCCTGGCGCTGCCGCTGGACACCGTCGCCTACGAAGCCGAAGCGTTTATTAGCGGCGACTTCTTTCACGTCGATCTGCTGAAGATCGACGGCGAGCGCGTCTTCGCGATTCCGTCCGCCTATACCGGCGAAGGCTGCCTCGCGCACTGGACCGATTCCGGCAGCGGCAGCTACACGCTGGCGCGCGACGACTGGCGCCACGCGGCGCTCGTGGAGGCAAGCTGGGCCGTGGTGGACGCGTTGCCGGCCACCTCGGATCTGATCGCGCACGCCGAATTCTTCATCACGCCCGAGCGCGACATCGTGTTCTGCGAAATCGCGAGCCGGGTGGCGGGCACGCCGATCCCGACGATGCTGCAACGCTGCCTCGGGCTCGATCCGCGCGAGCTGTGGTGCCGCATCGCATGCGGCTTGCCGGTCGATCTGGCCGGCATCCGGGCCGAGCTCGACGCATCGCCGCTGGTCGCGAACTTCGGATTGCCGCCGCGCAACGGCGTGGTGCGCGGCTTGCCGGCCGACACGCTGCCGGGCATCGAGAGCCTGCAGATCCTCGTGACGCTGGGCGACGACTGGTCGGGCCAGCGCTACGAAACGCGCAAATCGGGCGACTTCGTGGCCACCTGGCTGGTGACCGGGCAGGACGAGCCGGCGCTGCTGGCGCGCCTTTCGGATTCCTGCGCATTGATGGAATCCGCCGTGACCTGGGCGGAATCGTCATGAGCGTGCCCATCGCCGCCCGCATCCTGACCGCGCAGCAGCGGCCGACCGACGCCACCTTTGCGGCCCTGCGCCGCCCGGCCATCGTCTGGGACGACCATCGGTGGTGGCGCTACGTGGAGCACACCGAGGAATATCAGGTGCGCTACCTCGGCATCGAACGCCATGGCGAACTGGCCGCGCTCGCGCCGCTGCTGCTGGCGAGCGCGGAAACCGGCCTGCCGTTCTACGACCTGCCCAAGATGACCGGCAACGACAACGCGTTCGGCGTGCCGGACTGGCTGTCGGACGCCGAGCGGGCCGCGTATCTGTCGCTGCGCCAGGCGTTGCCCGCGCTGCGCGCCGATCAATACCCCTCGCTGGCGCTGGCCACGTTCGGCGCGCATCCGGGCATCGTGTTCGCCGACGGGCTGCCGCCGTCCGCCCGTGCGCAGATCCTGGCCGCGCTGCCCGGCTTGCTTCGCCAGGCCGCCACGGAGCTCGGCTGCCGCAGTTGCGGCGCGCTCTATCTGTCGACGCAGGAACTGTCGGACGTCGGCAGCGCTGCCCGCGAACAGGGTTTCCAGCCGGCGGTAATCGGCGCGGAAACCATCCTCGATCTGCCCGAGGTCCCGTCGTTCGATGCCTACCTGAACACCTTGAACCGCAATCGCCGCCGCAACATCCAGCGCGAGCTGGCCGAGTTCGAGGCCGGCGCGTGGCAGGTGCGCGTGCACACCGGCGCCGACGCGATCACGCCGGAGCTGATCGCGCTTCAGGCGGCGCTGCGCATCAAGCACGGCCTGCCCGGCGACGCCGAGCGGATCGGCCGCGACCTGCACCTGATCGCCGCAACGTTCGGCGACGATTGCGTCGTGATCAGCGCGCACCAGGGCGAGCACATCGACGGCTTCGCGCTGTACCTGCGTTCGCACGATCGCCTGTATGCCCGCACCGGCGGCTTTCATTTCGACGAGAACGGCCGCAGCTGCTATTTCCCCGTCGCCTATTACGAGGCGATGCGCTGGGCGATGACGCAAGGAATCCGAAGCATCTACTACGGCCTGTCCGCCTACGAGGCCAAGCACCACCGCGGCTGCCGAATGGAGCCGCGGTGGGGCCTGTTCCGCTTTCACGGCAGCCACGCCGATGCGCTTCACACTGCCGTCGGCCTGCAAGGTGCGAGCGAGCAACGTGCCTTGAGCAAGCTCGGCGCGACATTTGCCGACGCGCCCGTCGAGATCCCCACCCTGTGCCAGGAGGAAACGTCATGATGCGTCGCGTTCACGGCATGCTGGCGATGGTGCTGCCCGCCACCCGCAACGGCAGGATCATCGCGGCCGGCGCCACGGTGGATTCCATCGGCAGCGGCATGTTCATGGCGGCCGCCACGCTGTTCTTCGTCACCAACGTCGGGATTCCCGCCTTGTTCATCGGCACCACGCTGGCAGCCGCCAACGTGTGCGGCCTGTTGAGCCCGGTGCCGATCGGCAAGCTCGCCGACCGGTTCGGCGCGGCGCGCGTGATGATCGTCCTGCTGGTGATCCGGGCAGCCGGTTACGCGGGCTACGCGTTCGTGGCCAGCCCGATTCCGTACCTGCTGCTGACCTGCCTGCTGACCGCATGCGATCGCGCGGCGCCGCCGCTGATGCAGGTGGTGGTCGGGCAGGTGGAAGGCCAGCACGACTACACGCGGACGATGGCGTCGATCCGGGCGATCCGCAACGTCGGCGTCACGGCCGGCTTCCTGCTGGCGAGCGTGGTGCAGGCCATGCATTCGCATGCCGCCTTCACCGCGCTGTTCCTGGTCAACAGCCTGTCGTTCCTGATCTTCGCCCGCTGCATCGCGGGCGTCGCGCGCACGGCCGGCCTGGCGGCACCCGCGCAGCGTCAGGAGGTGCCGGAGCCGGTTACGCCGCAAGCCGCAGCTCTGGCTCCGGCTCCGGCCGCCGCCGAATCGCCGTTCCGCAACCTCCGCTTCATGCTCGTGACGTTGAGCGAATCGTTGATGGCGCTTCACGACTCGATCCTGCTGGTGCTGATCCCGCTCTGGATCGTGCAGAAAGCGCACGCGCCGGCTTCCGTGTCGTCGCTCGTGCTGGCCGTGAACACCGTGCTCACCGTGTTGATGCAGGTGCATCTGTCCAGCTATGCCAAGGGCGTGCGCGCCTCGCTGCGGCTCTGGATCATCGCCAGCGGCCTGCTGGTCTCGGCCTGCCTGATCTTCGCGTTCGCCGAGGGCCACGCGCTGCCGGTGGTGATTGTGGGCGTGACGATTGCGTTGCTGCTGCTGACGGTGGGCGAAAACCTGCATTCGGTCGCCGGCTGGCAACTGTCGTACGAGATGGCGCCGGAGCGAAGCCGCGGGCGCTATCTGGCCATGTTCAGCCTCGGCGATACGATCCAGCGCATCGTCGGGCCGATCCTGATGACCGGCGTGGTGTTGACGGCCGGCACCTGGGGCTGGGCGCTCCTGATCGGCCTGTTCCTGCTGGCCGGCCTGATCACGCGCCTGGCCGTGCCGGTCGACCGGCTCGACCCGCGCCCCTCACCCGCCGCGTCGGCCGGCACCGTCAATCTCGAGAAGTCGACGTCGTGACGCACCCTGGCCCGGCTGCTTCGGCCGCCAACTTCGTTATCCGAATCATCGCTCTATTGGACACAGAAAATGGAAACCATCGATTACGCTTTCAATCTCGACTTCGTCAAGCGGCTCGGCACGGCGTGGCCCCGGCGCGCCACCGTTCGCTCGGATTTCTTCGAGCAACTGGCGAATGCCCCGCTCGATTCGACCGCCCCCGATTACCCCGCCTACATGGTGCCGTTCTGGGATCACCCGACGTTTGCCGCGGTATCCGACAAGACCCGCGAAGCCGTGCTGGCCTGGGCGTGGATCGTCTATAACCGCCGCACCATCGCGGCGGAAGAGCGCGTGGCCAACCCGGCGTTCGCGCTGCTGGTGGCCGGCCGCTTTCCGTGCGGCTCCGAGCCGGAAGTGCAGCAGCAGATCCAGCATTCGCTGATCGACGAGCATTTCCATTCGCTGATGCACATGATGGCGATCGAACGAACCAAAAAGATGCGCGGGATCGACTACGAGATCGCATTCCCCGATTCGGTGACCTACCGCGCGCTGCAACGCCTGCAGGCGCAGACGCAGGACCCTTGGGAACGCGACCTGCAAGTGCTGGTGTTCGCGATCGTGTCGGAAATCAGCATCAACGCCTATCTGGAACTGATGGCGCGCGATTCGACCATCCAGCCGTTCCACAGCCTGATCACCACGCTGCACAATCGCGACGAATATGCGCACGCCGCGCTGCTGGCCGAAATCTCCAAGCCGCTTTACGGGGAACTGAACGAGGCGCAGCGTGCGTTGTTCCGCAGCTACCTGCCGGTTGCGCTCGATGCGTTCTGGGCGCAGGACTATTCGGCATGGGAGTGCATCCTGCGACATCTGCAGGTGCCGCGTTACGCGGAGATGCTCGAAGATTGCAAACGCGACGCCAGCAAGTCGAAGCTGTCGCGCGATTATTCGGGGCTGGAGAAACTGGTCACGGAACTGGGCATCAAGGAAGAACTGAATTTCCAGTTCGCCGCCTGAGCACTCACCCGCCAAGCGTGCCGGCTCTGGGTCGGGCCGCCTGGCGGCCTACCCTCGCCGCTTCAGCGTCTGCGACGGCGTTTCGCCAAACAGCGCCTTGTACTCGGCCGAGAACCGGCCCAGGTGCGTGAAGCCCCAGGCGAGCGCCATGGTCGACACGTTGCGTGCCGAACCGTCGCTCACCAGGTCGCGGCGCACGCCCTCCAGCCGATAGCGCTTCAGACAGGCCATCGGCCCCTGCCCGACGTGCTGGCGGAAGCTGGCGAACAGCTTCTGGCGGGATACGCCGGCGGCCCGCTCGATGTCTTCCAGCGTCACGTCTTCCCGGGCGTGCGCCTGGATGAACTGGCGCGCCAGATGCACGTAATGCGGCACGGTCGGACGCAGCACGTCGGCGAGTTCGGTGGAATAGTTGTGCGGCTGCGCGATCAGCAGGCCCTTCAGCAAGGCCTGCTCGAGATCGCCCGCCATCTGAAGATGATTGAGCAAACCGCCCGAGCGCTCCATTTCGTCGGTCAGGAAGCGCACCATGCGCCACCAGGCGCCCGGCTCGCCGGCCGCCGCACTCATCTCCGGCTCGAACGTGATCGCGTCGGCGAACGGGCGCTGCAACAGGCCTTCCAGCACCTGCCGCAATGCCGCGCGCGGCACCGACATGATGATCTTCCGGCAATTGCCGCCGATCGACAGCGCCTGCGTTTCATGTGGCGAGAGGATCACGCCCTTGTCGGCATCCGACAGCCAGGTGCGCCCGCGCGCCGCGAGCTCCTGCTGGCCAATCAGCGGCAGGCTGATGCTGTAGCAGTTCAGTGGCTCGCCGTCCTCGACGGAGATCGTCACGTCGGTGCCGTATTCGACATAGCCGAGCGTGGTCGCCATGGAGCGCAGCACGGTGCCCGAGTGATTGAACTGGACACGGTTGGGACGGCTCACCTGCAGCCCGTGCGGGCCGCAGATATGCGCCATCCAGTCGTGTGCGCCTTCGAAGTCGTGCCGCGTGGCATGGATGCCGTGACCATCGATGGCGAGAGGGGGAGCCATGGCGTCGTCTGTCGTTCGTCCAATCCTGGCATGTTAGCCGAAACTTGCGGCTGGAAATAAATGCGTATCGGCGGGCCGGTCAGGCTGCCTGATGCACACTCCCGCTTTCCCCGAACTTCTCGAAGTGGAGCCGGACATCGTCGATGCCGGCCTCGCCAAGCCAGCCGCGAATCGCTTCGACCATCGGCGGCGGCCCGCACAAATACATATCGAACGGCGCCGCCATCAGCGACGCACGCGGCAGGTGATCGGGAATCAGGCCCGTCTTGCCCTGCCACTCGGGCGACGGCTTCATGACGACGATTTCATACGAAAATTGCGGAATGCTCGCCGCATAGGCCTTGATCCGCTCGATTTCGCACAGGTCGCGCGTGTGCGTGACGCCGTAATAGAGCCGAACCGGCTGCCCCCCGGCGCCGTTCGCCGCCAACTGGTCGAGCATGCCCAGAAACGCCGACAAGCCGGTACCGCCGGCCACCATCACGATCGGCCGCTCGACGTGACGCAGGTAGAACGCCCCGAACGGCGCCTCGAATTCGATCGTCTGCCCCGCCTCGCAACGCTCGCGGATATACCGGCTCATCATGCCGTCGGGCAGCAGCCGGATCAGGAACTGCAAGCGGTTGGCGTCGTTCGGGCAATGCGCGAACGAATAGGCACGCCATGCATCCGTGCCCGGGACGTTCAGGCGCGCATATTGACCCGGAAGGAAATCGAGCCGGCGTTGATGGGCGCTTGCGTCCACCTGCAGGATCGCGGTTGTCTCCGACACCTGACGCACCCCCACGACACGCCCGCTCAAGCGTTCGGTGCCGGCCGCGCTGCACAGCGTCGAATCGAAATCGTAGCTGAACGATGCGTCCGATTGCACGCGCGTCTGGCACGACAGCATCTTGCGCTGCGCCAGATCGTCGGCGGACAGCGCCTCGTCGTCCACGTAGTCCTGCGTATAGAGCCCCGAATCGCAGCGCCCCTGGCAGGTGCCGCACACGCCCTCGCGGCAATCGAGCGGAATCTGGATGCCGTTTCGCAGCGCGGCATCCAGCAGGATTTCGCCTGGACGCGCATCGAAGAACACGGTTTTTCCATCGGCAAAATTGAAGGCCACCTTATGACTCATCGCGCGTCCCTCCGCTTACAGATGATAGAAATCAAGCACCGCGTTGATGGTGTCGTTGAGCAGCAGCACGTGCTTGCGCATGATCTTCCAGCTCTCGCCATCGGGCCGCAGCCGGTAGGTCGCGCGACCGAAGAAATGCTCGGCGACGCCATGACGCGCATAGAACGTCGCCCAATTCGCCTTCACCTCGATCTCGCCGTCGGCACCGCCTTCGGCCGGTGCGATGCGTACGTTGGTGATCTGGTGCATGGTGCGCGGCATCGGCGTGCAAGCCGCCGACTTGCCGGTACGCACACGGAACACCCGGTCTTCCAGGCCACCGCGATTGGCGTAATAGACGAGCGACATGCCGCGCTTCGGGTCGGTGGTGTATTCGTGCTCGGAATCCCATTGCGGCACGTGGTATTCGCTGTTCTCGTCGAACAGCGCGACGTATTCGTCCCATTGCTGCAGATCGCACAGCTCGGACTTGCGATACAGGAATTGCTCGACGGAATACTGGATGGCTTGATTCGACACGGTTCAGGCCTCCTGACGATCGGCGGTCATTGCACCGAGACGCTTGAGCAGCGCGTCGCGCCAGGCACCATGCTGATTGACGTACAAGCCTTCGTGCGTCAGCTCGGTGCCGGTCAGCGCCGGCGCGATACCGAGCAGTTCGGCGTTGACCGTCATGCCCGCCACCCACTTCTGGTGGCCTCGCGAGATGTCGCTCCAGCGCTCCAGGCGCGCCTGGAAACCGCGCTGCTGCTCGCGAAACTCCACGAGGTCGTCGGGCGTGCCCATGCCCGACACATTGAAGAAATCCTCGAACTGCCGGATGCGGTTTTCGCGATCCTGGTCCGATTCGCCCTTCACGCCGATGCACTGGCTGATCACCTCCGTCTTGTTCCAGCTGATCGGACGCACGATGCGCAATTGCGAGCTGATCTGATCCATGAAAAACAGGCTCGGATAGATGTTCAGATTGCGCAGGCGGTGCATCATCCACTCCGCCTTTTTCTGGCCATGCGTTTCCACGAGGCGCGGCATCACGCTCGCGTAGCCGGGGCGCACGGCAGGATTGGGCATGTCGCTGAACAACAATGCGTGGCCGTTTCGGAATGCGAACCATCCGTCGTCGGTTTCGGTATCGCCCGCGCCGAGCTTGCTGTAGTCGAGCGTTGCGCTGCCGCCGGCGCCCTTCTTGAGGTTCTCTTCCTGGCGGTGCTGGACCGTCGCCACGTAGTTGAAATGCACGGTGCTGACGTGATAGCCGTCGAGGCCGTTCTCGTTCTGCAGCTTCCAGTTGCCGTCGAACGTGTAGGTGGACCTGCCGGGCAACACTTCGAGTTCTCCGGTCGGCGATTGCGCCACCATCATGTCCAGGAACACGCGGGCGTCGCCGAGATAATCTTCCAGCGTATCGGTGCCTTGCGCATCGAGGCTGACGAACACGAAGCCCTTGTAGCTCGCGATGCGCGCCTTCTTGAGGCCGCGCCCGGCCTTGTCGAAATCGTCGCCGTACTCGTTCGGCGCCTTGATCTTGACGAGGCGGCCGTCGCTCTTGTAGCACCACGCATGGAACGGGCACGTGAAGGTGGACTGGTTGCCCTTGCTCATGCGCGTGAGCGTGGCGCCCCGATGCTGACAGGCGTTGATCATCGCGTGCAGCGCGCCGTTGCCGTCGCGCGAGACGATCAACGGCTGGCGGCCCGCGCGTATCGTGATGAAATCGTTGGGCTTCGAAATCTCGCTTTCGTGGCACGCGTAGATCCAGTTCTTCTCGAAGATCAGTTCCATCTCGAGATTGAACAACTCCGGCTCGGTGAACATCTCGCGTGCAATGCGATAGATGCCGTCGTCCGGACGAAAGTCGATGCAGCCGCTGACGAAATCTCGCCAGCGGACCGGGTTCATTTCAGCGTTCACGATTGCATCTCCAATGGCATCTCGGCCAGGTTGTGGGAAGCGGGTGGGGGACGAGATGCATTAGAAACCGGACTATTTGCGGCGGCTATCCGGTTGGTGGGGGAATGCTATCCAGTTAGTTTGGAAGGAGCGTGAAATCGATACGTTTGGCGGACTTCTCCGGCACCACCGCTCGCCGCGATCCGCCCCTTTCACGCTCAGGCGCCTGCCTTCACGCTCATGCCGCCATCGGCCATCACGACCGATCCGACCATGAAGCTGGCTCGCCCGGAGGCAAGGAACAACACCACCTCCGCGATTTCCCCGGGATGCGCCGCGCGTCCAATCGGCGCACGTTCTCCGTGAGCCGCCAGCGCGGCGGCGCCGTTGCCGTCGGGCGCAACGTGATCGAGGATGTGGGTGAGGACATCGCCGGAACCCACGGCATTGACCCGGATGCCGTGCTCGATCGCCTCCAGCGCAAGCGTTCGCGTCAATTGCGCAAGCGCCCCTTTCGATGCGGTATAGGCGGCAATCGTCGGGAATGCGAAATACGACGCATAGGACGCCACGTTGACGATGGCGCCGGAGCACCGCGGCATCATCGCTTTCATGGCTTCGCGCGAGTGCAGGAAGGCGCCTGTCACGTTGACGCTCATGATCCGCTCCCAGTCGTCGCGCGACATGTCCACCACGAGCTTGTTGATGATGATGCCGGCGTTGTTGACGAGCAGATCCAGCCGGGAAAACCGTTCAACGGCAAGCGCCACCGCTTTTTCCGCGCTGCCGTCGGCCGAGATATCGGCAACCAGCGGCACGACATGCGGCCCGGCCAGCGCTTCGACGGCGGGATCGATATCCTCGGCCACCACGCAGGCGCCGCGTGCCACGAGAAGATCGGTGATGGCACGTCCAATGCCGCTGGCCGCGCCGGTGACGATCGCGACTTTTCCTTCAACCTCGTTGATATCCTGCATGGTCGTTTCCTCGAAAATCGATTTACCGAGTCACCTGACGATCAGGGTTCGAAATCGTGAAAACGAATGTACCTGCCGGATTTTCGACGAGCCATGGCTGTGGTTCTCGGACTCTTGCCTATAAGTATCAAACGGGCATCCCGGCCTCGCATATCGCCTATATTGGCGAGGGTCAGTGAAAAACGCGGGAGAGAAGATGCCGGAACGGCAGAAGCAAATCGTCAGGCAGATCGAACGGCTCGCGCCCAACGAGGGATATACGGCGTCGATGCTGGATGCGGTCAGCTTTGTTCGTGCCAACCGCTCGCTCGGCCGCACGCCGGTTTTGTACGAACCGAGCATCGTGCTCGTCTGTCAGGGCCGCAAGCGCGGCTTCCTGGGCGATGAGGTCTTTCTCTATGACACCCATCACTATCTCGTGCTTTCGGTACCGCTGCCGTTTTCCACGGAAACGGAAGCGAGCCCCGAGGAGCCGTTTCTCGCCGTCACCGTTCGCCTCGATGCCAGCGTCACTGCGGATCTGATGCTCGACGTGGATACGCCCGGCAGCCAAGCACCCGCGACGCCGCGAGGCATTTATTCCACACCCTTGAACGATCGGCTTTCAAGAACGCTGCTTCGTCTTCTGGAAGCGCTCGGCTCGCCGCTGGAGGCGCGAATCGTCGCCCCCCTCGTGGTGCGCGAGCTATGCTTCCTGGTGCTGACCGGCGAGCAAGGCGATGCCATGCGTGCGTCGCTTGCGACGACCGGCCATTTCTCGCAGATTGCACGGGCGCTTCGCCGCATCCACAGCGATTACGACAAGCGTATCGACGTCGACAGCTTGAGCCATGAAAGCGGCATGAGCGTGCCGACGTTTCACCGCCATTTCAAGGCCGTGACTCACACGACGCCGGTTCAATATCTGAAATCGACGCGCTTGCACCAGGCGCGCCTGTTGATGATCCGCACCGGCCTGACAGCCGCCGCGGCGTCCGCCACGGTCGGCTACGAAAGCCCTTCGCAATTCAGCCGGGAATTCAAGCGGGAATTCGGTCGATCGCCGACCGAAGAAGTCGGCCATATGAAGGCGGCATTCGGCTGGTCCGCATCGACGCTCGACGCCGATCCTCGGTGATCGATTGTCGATAGGTTCCGAGCCGCGATCGGCGCACCGTTCGCAGCCGAACGCCGCCCGGAATCGAACCGCGATGCTTCGTTCAGGCAAACACGAAATACTTCCGCACCGTCTCCACCACCTCCCACGTGCCCTTCATGCCTGGCTCGATCACGAACACGTCGCCGCCCTTCAGATGCACGGGCGCCTCGCCTTCGGGCGTGATGATGCAATAGCCTTCGAGGAAGTGGCAGAACTCCCATTTCTCGTAGTTCACTTCGAACTTGCCCGGCGTGCAGATCCACGTGCCCATGATCTTGCTGCCGTCCTTGGAAAGATACGCGTTGAGATTCACGGTGTGCGGATCGCCGCCGATGCGCTTCCACTTCGTGGCGTCGACAACGGGAACGGGGCAGGTTTCGCGCAAAACGGTGATGAAGTCGGACATGTCGGTTCCAGGCGGTCGGATGAGAAGGCGTTCACGTTATGCCAAAAGCCCGGCCCGGGCTAGTACGCTTGCGACACCGTTCCATCCAATTTCGACATCGCGCCGCCGGGACCGGCACATCGCCTTCCGGGCCGCCCATCCAACGAACCATCAATCCGGCGTATTCAGGCCGTCCACGTCAGTCCGGGCATAGCGACGCGGAGAACAGCCCACCACCCGCTTGAATGCCGTATTGAACGCATTCTCCGATTCGTAGCCGAGTGCGGCCGCGATCTGTCCAAGCGTCTCGCGGCTGTTCAGCAGCTTGTCTTTCGCCAACCGCATGCGCCAATGCGTCAGATAGGCAATCGGCGTTTCGCCGACCCGCTCCCGAAATCGCTGCGCGAAAACGGATCGCGACAGGCCTGCATGGTCGGCCAACTCGGCAATGGTCCAGCGATGCGCCGCATCGAGATGCATCGCTTCAATCGCCTTGCCGACGTGCGGATCGGCAAGCGCATATAAAAGACCGACCCGTTCGGTCGCCTGCCGAGACAGATGCAATCGAAAAGCCTGCAGCAATATGAAATGCGCCAGATGACGCGCCGCAAGCGCGCCACCCAGCCTTCCCGGTTGCACCTCGATCATCATGTGTTGAATGCACCAGTGCATGGCGGCACGATCTTCGGCCTGATGCAGATGAATCAACGGCGGCAACGTGCCGAGCAGACTTCCGGCTTCGCGCGCATCGACTTCGAAGCGCGTGCCGACAAACGCGAAACCGCCGCCGCCGTTGTGAACGAGGACATCGCCCGGTTGTATGCCGGCCAACACGTCTCGCGCCTGCACCGGATGCAGGGCGAGATCGCTGGCCAGCGTGAAGGGCAACCCGGCCGGCAGGATGATGCAGTCGCCTTCCGTCAGGCGGACCGCGTGGTCGATACCGTCCATCGCCAGCCAGCATGCGCCGGCTATCACCGCATGACACTTGATCGTGCCGGGCCGGCTGCCGAAACGGATGGCCCATGCGCCGCCTGCATCGACGCCGGCGGTCAGAAAGCTTTCGGGCTTGAGAATCGAGAGGATTTCGGAGAGTGGGTCCACGGTGCTCGGACGATTGCGAAGAAATCAGCGACGATGGACTATAGCTCGACGATTGCACGGCAGGTAGGCTTCCATTTTCATTGGAGGCGCCATGATCGTTGTCACTACCCCCACCGGAAATATCGGCCGTCATGTCGTTCGGCACCTGCTCGACGCCCACGCGGCAGTGCGCCTGATCGTGCGCGACGCCAACACGCTGCCACCGGCTGTTCGCGAACGCGTCGATATCTTCGAAGGGTCTCACGGCGACGCCACGATCGTCGATCGGGCCTTGCGCGGGGCCGATGCGGTTTTCTGGCTGTGCCCACCCACGCCATCGGCAACACCGGATGCCGCCACGGTCGACTTCGCCCGGCCGGCGGCAGACGCAATACGTCGGCATGGCGTCGCGCATGTGGTGGCCGTCACCACGCTGGGGCGTGGCACGCAGTGGCAAGATCGCGCGGGGAATGTTACCGGCTCGATCCGGATGGTCGATCTGATGCGGCAGACCGGGGCCTCGGTTCGCGGGCTCGCCCTGCCGGCATTCATGGACAACGCGCTGCGGCAGATCGAAGCCATCCGTCACGGCAAGATGGTCGGGCCGATCGACCCGCACCGGAAGCTGCCCCACACCGCGACGCGCGATTCCGGCCTCGCCGCCGCCGGGCTGCTGCTCGATCGCTCGTGGTCGGGCCAGGAGGACATTGCCGTGCTCGGTCCGGAAGAACTTTCGTATGGCGAACTTGCGGCGATCGTCTCGGAGACGATCGGGAAACCGGTGCAATACGAACGTCAGTCCTACGAAGCATACAAGCAGGCTTGCATCGGTCGCGGTTTCACCGAGGCGTTCGCACAAGGTTTCGTCGACATGCTGCGCGCCAAGGAAGAAGGGATGGACAACGCAGCGTCGCGCGCCACCGCGATCATCGGTCGGACAAGCTTCCGCCAATGGGCCGAGGAGGTGTTGAAACCGGCTATTTTCGATGGACAAAAAAATGCCGGGGGACCGAACAATCGATCCACCGGCTAACACCTTAGATAAGGTACGAGGCTCAAAGCAGTTGACCTCGATGTGCTAATCGTACGCGGAATACGGCGGCAATTGTGGCGTGACTGTGAGGATATGTGGCAGAAGTTTGTGCTACGTCTGAACCACCGCGCAACTGCTCCCGCAACGCCTCACTCGCCTGCCGCCACGCGCGCCGGCAACGCCAGCCATTCGCCCGGCCGGTCGAGGCTCGCCAGGAACGCATCGAGCGCCGCGCGCGACAGTGCGACGCTCGCCGTGTTCTCCAGCGGATGAAACAGGAAAACGGGTTCGCCTTCGAGGTCGGTATCGAGAATCAGGCGCACGCGCCGCGCGTCGTCGTTGACCAGCGCGAGCGGGCTCAGCGAGCCGGTGCGAATGCCGAGCAGTTCGAACAAGCGGTCGCCGGACGCGAACGACAGCCGCTTGCTGCCGATCGCCTCGGCCGCCGCCCCCAGGTCGAGCGCCTTGTTCGACGTGGTGACCACCAGGAAGTACTGGCCCTTCTTGTCCTGCAGCAGCAGGTTCTTGCAACGCGCGCCGTCGAGCGTCAGCGTCAACAGGCCCGACTCGGCCATGTTGAGCACGGCGTCATGCTGCTCGTACGCAAACGGAATGCCGCGTTGCGCCAGCCACGTCAATACTTCGTCTTTTCCCAACATGCCGATCGTTCGCTCCACCATGGGCACGCCCGCCCGGAACCGTTCCGGGCGGGCGCGGGCCGTTATCGCCAGGCTGCCATCTTACGCACCGAACACCGGATGCGACGCCACGTCGATTTCCTTCAGCGTGTCCTGCTTCGACAGCAGCCCCGTTTCTTCCAGAATGCTGACAAGCGGGCGCCCTTCGGCCACCGATTGACGCGCGAGCTTGCTGACGCGCGCATAGCCGATCTTCGGCACCAGCGCGGTAGCCACCGCCATCGATTCGATCAGATGCCGCTCGTTGCGCGCCGCGTCGGCCTGGATGCCCGTCACGCATTTCCGCGCGAAGCGTGCGATGCCATTCGTCAGCAGTGCGATGCTGTCGAACACGCGCGAGGCCACCACCGGCTCGAAGTGGTTGATTTCCAGTTCGCCGTATTGCACGGCCTGCGCCACGGCCACGTCGTTGCCGACCACCGCGAAGCTCAACTGGATCATCGCCATCGGCAGCACCGGGTTCACCTTGCCCGGCATGATCGACGAGCCGGCCTGCGCCTCGGGCAGGCGCAGTTCGCCCAGCCCGCCCACCGGGCCGGACGACAACACCATCAGGTCCGAGGCGATCTTGGCCAGCGACACGGCGCAGGTCCGCAGTTCGGCCGAGACGCGCGAGAACACGTCCATGTTCTGCATCGCGTCGAACGAATTGGCCGGCGCTTCGTAATTCACGCCGGTGACTTCGCGCAGATGCGTGTAGGCCGCGGCGCGATAGCCGGCCGGCGCGCCGAAGCCGGTGCCGATCGCGGTGCCGCCGAGCGGCAGCGTGCGCAGCTTGTCGCGCACGGCGGCAAGCTCGTCGGCCAGGCGATGCGTCAGCGCCGCGTAGCCGCCGAACACCTGGCCGAGCCGCATCGGTTGGGCATCCTGAAGACAGGTGCGGCCCAGATGCAGGATGCCGGCGAACTCGGCGGCCTTGGCGTCGAACAGCGCGGCGAGCTGCGCCACCTCGTCGATCAGCGGCGCGAACATCGCGTAGGTCGCGATCTTCAGCGCGGCCGGATACGCATCGTTGGTCGACTGCGAACGGTTGACATGATCGTTCGGATGCACGACTTCATAGCTGCCGGCCGGGTGCCCGAGAATCTGCTGGGCGCGGTTGGCGATCACCTCGTTGAAATTCATGTTGGTCGAGGTGCCACCCGAGCCTTCCATCAGGTCCACCACCAGCGACGCGTCGAAGCGGCCTTCGATCACTTCCCGGCACGCCTGCACGATGGCGTCGCATTGCGCCGAGCCGATCACGCCGTTGTCGCGATTGGCCAGCGCGGCGGCCCATTTCACTTGGGCGAACGCATCGCGAAACGCCGGATAGTGGGCGATGCTCAACGGCGACACGCTCAGGTTGTCGACGCCGCGCACGGTGTTGACGCCATACAGCCGGTCGCCGGGAATCGTCACGTCGCCCACGTAATCGCGCTCGGTACGTTGTCCGGCCTGGTTCTGCTCACTCATAAGTTTCCCTGTTTCCTAAGCTGATCAGTTGTTCGATCTGTTTGCCGACGGCCTTCACCCTCGGCAGGAACGACGTCTCGATCACGCCGTGCGCGGTATCGCAGGCATCATCGAAAAATGCGTTGTATTCGTCGCGGCGCGCCACCAGGTACAGCGAGCGCTCCAGCTCCAGCTTCTCCACCACATGCACGGCCACGTTCGATGCATGCGTGATGCCTTGCAGCAGGCACATCGGCGAGGTGATCGCCCAGCCGATGCCCTCGGCCACCATCGAGGTCAGCGCGTCGGCGTTGTCCAGTTCGAGCCGGTTCGGCAGCCGCAGGTCGATGCGGCGCAGATAGCGGTCGATCTGCAGGCCGACCTGCGACGAGCGGTTGAAGCGCACGATCGGCAGGCGCGCGCCCAACTCGCGCAACTCGTCGACATTGCGCACCGGCTTGCGAAACTCCTTCGGCGTAATGACGAAGTAGCGCTCGGAAAACAACCGGTAGCGCACCACGTCGTTCGCGTCGATCAGCGGGTCGCTGGTCACGATCAGGTCGAGATCGCGCCGCAGCAGCGCCTCGCCCTGCTGCGGGCTCAGGCCGGTGCGGATCGACAGTTGCGACACCTTGCCGAGCAGCGCCTTGGTGAACACCGAGCCGCAGGTCGAGGCGAACGAATCGACCAGCCCGATGCGCAGGTCCGGCTTGATGCCGCGCCCGGCCTCCACCACCTGCGCCTTGAGGTTGGCGATTTCCTCGCTCAACACCGCGCCCCGGTTGCGCAGCGCGATGCCGAACGGCGTCAGCGTGAGCGGCCGCGTGGTGCGGTTCACGAGCACCACGCCCAGTTCCTCTTCCAGTTGCCGGACGATCTGCGAGACGCCCGATTGCGACATGCCCATGCGCGTCGCGGCGGCCGACATGCTGCCCTCCTCGGCCACGGCGACGAACACGTGGACGGCATGCATATCGATCGGTTTGTTCAGCGGCATCTCGGTTCCTGGTGGAAGCCCGTGCGGCACGCGCTTGCGTTGCCGGTCAGGCTCGGGTTCGATGGGGGTTCACGCCGGCGGACGTGCCGTGTGCCGATGCGCTGGCCGCGGGATTGTCGTCCGTCATGTCGGCAAGGTTGTCGCGGCCGGTTTCCGGCGCCAGCTTGTGGCAGAAGACACCGCCGAACAGCAGCACGGCCACGCAGGCGCCGAGCGCCGCATGCACGCCCACGTGCTGCACCGCGAGCGGCAGCAGGAACGTGCTGATCGCCGAACCGAAGCGGCTCGACGCGACGGCCAGGCCCACGCCGGACGCACGCAGGTGGGTGGGGAACAGCTCGGGCGGATAGACGAATTCGAGGTTCGCGGCCGCCGACAGCACGCAGGCGAACAGCCCGAACGCGAGCATGGTGCCGACCGGCCCGAAGTTGCCGTAGGCGAGCACGGCGAGGCCCAGCGCCGCCAGATAGAACGTGCCGATCAGGAATTGGCGGCGCGAGATCCGGTCGATCAGCAGCAGGCCGATCACCGCGCCGGCCAGGATCAGCACGTTGTAGACGAGGCCGCCGAGGAACTTGTCCTTCACGTGCAGCGCTTCGAGCACCTTCGGCGCGAACGTGCCGAGTGCGAAATAGGGAATCACCTGGCACGCGTAGAACACGCAGCCGACCAGCGTGTTGCGGCGCCAGCGCGGCGAGAACAGCTCGGCCCAGGCGCCGCGATGCGCCTGCGGCACGGCGGCCGGCTCGGGCAGCATCACGTTCGGCCCGAAACGGCGCGCGATGATGGCGCGTGCTTCGTCGGCCCGGCCGCGCTTCATGAGCCACATCGGCGATTCCGGCACGATCAGGCGGAACGGCAGGATCAGCAAGGCGGGCACGCCGCTCGCGGCGAGCATGATGCGCCACGCGTCCGGCCCGATGTCCTTCATCGTGAAGCCGGCCAGATAGGCGCCCACGTAGCCGGCGGCCCATGCCGCCGCGAGCACGCTGAGCAGGCGGCCGCGATAGCGGCGCGGCGAACATTCGGTCACCAGCGATTTGCTGACCACGTAATCGGCGCCGAGAATCAACCCGAGAATCACGCGCAGCACCAGCAATTGAGTGGGCGAGGTCACGAAATACTGCGCGGCGGACACCACCGCGAACAGCAGCATGTCGTAGGCGAAAATCGTACGGCGTCCGTAACGATCCGCGATCGGCCCGGCCAGCATGCTGCCGAAGAACAAGCCCGCCAGCGAGGCCGCGCCAAGCAGGCCCATCCACACCGCATCGAGATGCAGCGGGCCGGCCGCCATGCTGACGGCAATGCCGATGATGCCGAGCACGAAGCCGTCGCTGAATTGCCCGCCCGTTCCACTGAAGGCCACCCCGACATGAAAGGGGCGCAGCGGCAGGTCTTCAAGTAATTGTCTGTTCACCATCGTCTCCGGTCTCCAAGGCGGCGCCTATCGGCCATGTCTGGCGATGCGCCGTGGAAACGAGTGTAGGGCGACAGGTTCAGGAAAACAGCATAGGTGTACCTAGTATCAGGAATTCTAATAGTGTAGCGCGGCATGCCTGATGGTGCGGCGTGCCCGTTGTACATGGATTACACGGGCATCGGCCGGATTATGGCCACGGTATGATGGCGCGCCCACGCCGCGCAACGCGCCGGGGCGTGCCCGACCTCTTCCCGGTATCGACATGGCCGAGCCATCGCCCCAACGCTATCCCGAATGGGAGCCGCTGCTCACCTGGGTCACGCTGATCCAGACAGGCTCCTTTGCCGACACCTCGCGCAAGCTCGGCATCTCGCAAGCAGCCGTCTCGCAACGCATCAAGCTGCTCGAGGAAATCATGGGCACGCTGCTGCTGGATCGCACCAGCCGCCCGGCGCGCCCGACGCCGGCCGGCGATCGGCTGTTCGAACACGCCAGCGGGCTGCTGCGCGGCGCCGATCAGATGATGGAAGCGGTGCGGCGCATCTCGCGCTCGCGGCGGCCGGTGGTGCGCATCGGTTGCGTCGATTCGTTCGCCGCCACCGGCGGGCCGATCATCATTCGCGCGCTGTCCTCGGTGGCGCACCAGATCCGCCTGTGGTCCGGCTCGGCCGACCTGCTTCAGCAGGAACTGGAACAGCGCCAGGTCGACATCGCCATCACGCCGGTCGGCGGCCCGGCCACGGCCGGCATCCGGCGCGTGAAGCTGTTCTCGGAAGCGTTCGTGGCGGTCTTGCCGGCGTCCGCCGAAACCGGCCAGCCCGGTTCGCTGGCCGAGCTGGCGCGAACGCTGCCGCTGATCCGCTACTCGGCGCGCAGCAACAACGGCCGGGCCATCGAGGCCTACCTGGGCGCAAACGGCGACGCGATCGAGAACACCTGCGAATTCGACACGACCGAGCCGCTGTTGAGCATGGTCGGATCGGGCCTGGGCTTCGCCCTCACCACGCCGCTCTGCATCTGGCAGGCGCGCCACCATATTCCGCAGCTTCGGGTGCTGCCGCTCGGCGCGTTCCGGCGCAAGGACAAGCCCTACCCGGACCTGTCGCGCACGTTCTACCTGCTGTATCGCGAGAACGACCTCGGCCCGCTCGCCGACGAATTGCGCGGCCTGATCGTGCAAGCGTTCACGCGGCAGGTGATCCCCGCGGTAGCCACCGCGTTGTCGTTCAAGGAAGCCGACTTGATCTCGATCGCGTCGTAAGCGGCGGCAGGCGGCGGCAGGCAGGTCAGAAGCGATGCGTGATGCCGAAGTAGGCGCCCAGTTGCGAGCCGCTCGCCGACTGCAAGCCGCCATCGCCGATCGACGCCGTGGCCGGCACCGCGAGCTTGCCGCTCAAGGTTTGCCCAGCCGAGCGCTGATAGCCCACCAGCGCGTACAACGACGTACGCACCGACAGCAGATACTGCGCGCCCGCGCCCAGCTGGTTGTAATGCGCGGACTGCGATCCGTTCGAATTCGTGTAGCTGTACGAAAGGCCCGCGATGACGGCCGGGGTGAACTTGTAGTTGACGAACGCCGACCACGCGTTGAAGGCCTCGGTTTCGGAAAACGCCGTTTGCAGCGCAACGGCCGGCTTGTAGCGCGTATTGCTGTAGCCCGCGCCCACCGTGAGGCCGCCGATGTCGTAGGTGGCCACCGCCCGCGCGATCTGCAGCGATTGCGCCGCCAGCGCGTAGGCGCCGCTCGCGAGCGAGTTGTTGATCACGTCCGACGTGTTGAACGCGGTATTGCCCGGATTGAATTTCGCGATGTAGTAGCCCGCGCCGAGCGTCACCCCGCCGAACTTGTAGGTGCCCGCCACGGCGGCGGTCTGGCCCATGCTGATGTCGCCGGCCGCGCCGCCGAACGCGTACATCGCGACCAGCTTCAGGTTGTCGCGCGACGGGCTCGTGTACTTGATCGCATTGCTGACGCGCCCGCTGTTGTCGTAGTTGTCGAGATCGCCCGGCGTCACGTTCACGGTGCCCCACACGTTGTCGGCCGACAGCGGTTGCAGCAGATCCTTCAGCGCATCGTACTGACGGCCCAGCGTGACCGTGCCCCACGCCTGGCTGCCGATCCCCACGTAGGCCTGACGCCCGAACTCCCGGCCGCCCTGCCCTAGCGCGCCGGTGCCGGGCCGGAAGCCGCTTTCCAGCACGAACACCGCCTGCAGGCCGCCGCCGAGGTCTTCACGGCCGCGCAGGCCCCAGCGGTTGCCGATCAACTGACTGTTGGTAAACGAAACCTGATTGGCGTTGCGGCTCTTGTCGGCCGCGCTGGCGACGTTATGCGTGAAGCCGATGCCCGCATCGATGATGCCGTACAGCGTGACCGAGCTTTGCGCATGCGCGGCGGATGCCGCGCCCAACGCCATCAGCAGCGCGGCGGCCGAAATGATTTTCCGTTTCATGGTGATCTCCAGTGTGGGTAACGACCGATCCGGTGTTCCGCATCGCTTCGGGGTGGATTTGAATTTAGTATCCCGAATTAATTCGAGCGGTCTGACGGAACGGCTTTCAGGAACAACAGCTTGCCAATTCGGGAGGCCGCGAAGCGCCGGAAAACCGGTCGTTCGCGGCCTTTTGTCAGACCCTCACTTCCACACCTGACGCGCGACGCGCAGGTGATTGACGCCGAGAATCTTCACGATCGCATCGGCCGGGTAACCCTTGTCGAACAGCATCCTCACCAGCGACGGCAGACGCTCCGGCTCGACCATCGGCGCGGGCGTCGGATAGCCGCGCGACGGCGGAAACAGGTCGGGACGCGACGTGTAGAACGACACCAGTTCCTCGATATCGAACACGTAGTCGAAGCCGAGGCCCACGTGATCGGGGCCGACCAGTTCGACCATGTGATCGAGATGCCGGAAGATCGCCTCGTTGCGGCTGTCGAGATCGCCCTGCGCATCCTTGCCGACGAAGCGGCCAATGCCGTTGATCCCCACCACCCCGCCCGACTGCGCGCAGGCCACGATCAGTTCATCGGGAATGTTGCGCGGATGCTCGTATACGGCATGCGCATTCGAATGCGAGAAGATCACCGGCCCGCGCGCGTGATCGAGCACGTCGCGCGCGGTGCGCCAGCCGGTGTGCGAACAGCACGGCACCATGCCCACTCGCGCCATCTCGTCGATCACGCTGCGGCCGAACGCGGTCAGCCCCGTGTCATCGTCCAGGCAGCCGCCACCCACGTCGTTGTTGCGGTTGTAGGCCATCAGCATCCAGCGCACGCCCAGCTCCGCGTACATCTCGACCATGCTCAATTGCCCGCCCAGCAGGCCCGCGCCCTCGATGTCGAAGCAGATGCCGAGCCGCCCCTCGGCCTTGGCGCGCTCGATGTCGGCCACGCCACCGATCAGCAGGAAACGGTCGGCGTGACGCTTGACCCAGTTGCGGAAATGGGCGAGCGTGCCGACGGCCTCGTTGATCGTATTCAGGTCCATGCCGATATTGAGCGTCACGACCGAATAGCCCGCCTGCCGATAACGCTCGAGCTGCGGCAGGAAATCGTCGTCCGCACGCAGCGGCATGCAACCGTGATTGTCCCAGGCGATCGCCTGGTCCAGGACTTGACGCACATCCAATTCAGTTTGCATAACTAAGTGATATGAATTCGTTGAAAATGAAAATCGGCGCGAGCGCGTCGCGCCGCCCGGAACGTCAGTGCGATTCAGTGGCGAACGGATCCTCGATGTCGTCACTCAGCTCGCGCAGGCGTCGCGTGTAGTCGGTGGCGATGCGGCGTTCGCGCAAATCATTGGCCGAGAGCGTTTCCACGATCTCGCCGTTTTGCATCACCGCGATCCGCTCGCACAGGTGCGCCACCGCTGCCAGGTTGTGGCCCACCATGATGTAGGTGAGCCCGAGCGACACGCGCAGGTCGGCGAGCAGGTTCAGCACCTCGGCCTGGATCGACACGTCGAGCGCGCTGGTCGGCTCGTCGAGCAGCAGCACCTTCGGCCCGGCGATCAGCGCGCGCGCGATCGCCACGCGCTGGCGCTGGCCGCCCGACAATTGATGCGGATAGCGAAAACGCACCGACAGCGGCAGCGCCACCTCGCTCAGTGCGCGCGCCACGCGGCTGTCCACGTCGCCCAGGCCGTGGATCGCCAGCGGCTCGCTGAGGGCGCGGTCGATCGTCTGGCGCGGGTGCAGCGATCCGTAGGGGTCCTGAAACACCATCTGCACGTCGCGATAGAACGCCTTGCTGCGCTTCGCGCCTTCCGCCCGCCCGCCAATGCGCAGCGTGCCGCTCCAGTCGCCGTTCAGCCCGGCCAGCGCACGCAGCACGGTGGATTTGCCCGAGCCGCTCTCGCCGACCAGCCCGAAGGCCTCGCCCTTGCCCACCGTGAACGAGGCGCGCTTGACCGCCTGATACGGGCCGAACCGCACGTCCAGGTTCTCGACTTCGATCATTCGCTCCATGCCGCGCTCCGCTCCAGTGTCTTCAGCCGCGCGCGGGGGCGCGCGAGCGACGGCATGCATTCGAGCAGGCCGCGCGTATAGGGATGGCGCGCCTGCGCCAGTTCGCTCGCCTTCAGTTCCTCGACCACCCGGCCCGCGTACATCACCATCACGCGGTCGCAGAAGCGCGAAACCAGCGGCAAGTCATGGCTGATCAGCAGCAGCGACATGCCGCGCTGCGCCACCAGCGTTTCGAGCAGCCGCAGGATGTCGGCCTGCACCGAGACGTCGAGCGCGCTGGTCGGCTCGTCGGCGATCAGCATTTCCGGATCGGGCGCGAGCATCATCGCGATCATCACGCGCTGGCCCATGCCGCCCGACAGCTCGTTCGGATAGGCGGCCGCCACGCGGCGCGGGTCGCGGATCTTCACCTGATCGAGCAAATCGAGCGCGGCCTCGAACGCGGCCTTGCGGCCCTCGCCGCGATGCGCGCGCCAGGTTTCGGCGATCTGCGCGCCCACGCTCATCACCGGGTTCAGCGAATACTTCGGGTCCTGCATGATCAGGCCCGCGCGCTTGCCGCGAATCCGGCGCATCTGCGCTTCGTCGGCGGCCTGGATATCGATGCCGTCGAAGCTCAGTTGCTCGGCCGACATCGTCGCGCGGCTCGGCAGCAGCTTGAGGATCGAGCGCGCCGTCAGCGATTTGCCCGAACCCGATTCGCCGACGATGCCGAGCTTCTCCTGGCCGAGCCGGAACGACACGCCCTTGACGGCCTCCACTTCGCCGGCCGGCGACGCGAACTTCACCCTGAGGTTGTTGACCTGGATTTCCATCGATTACTCCGATTTCGGGTCGAACACGTCGCGCAGACCGTCGCCGAGCAGGTTGAAGGCGAGCGAGGCGACGAAGATCGCCAGGCCCGGGATGGCCGGCACCCACCATTGCTGCAGGATGAAGCCGCGCGTGCTGGCGATCATCGCGCCCCACTCGGGCGACGGCGCCTGCGCGCCCATGCCGAGAAAGCCGAGGCCGGCCGCGGTCAGCACGATGCCGCTCACGTCGAGCGCCACCCGCACGATCACCGACGAGATGCACAAGGGCATGATGTGACGCAGCACGATGCGCGCCGCCGAGGCGCCCGTCAGGCGAATCGCCGAGACGAAATCGGCCTGCCGGATCACCAGCGTTTCGGCGCGCGCGATCCGCGCATACGGCGGCCACGCCGTCAGCGCGATCGCCAGCACCACGCTCGTCAGGCCGGGCTTCAGCGCCGACACGAAGGCGAGCGCGAGCACCAGCTTCGGGAACGCCAGGAACACGTCGGTCACGCGCATCAGCACGCGGTCCACCCAGCCGCCCGCGTAGCCGGCCACGCTGCCCACCAGCAGCCCGAGCGGCGCGACCATCGCGACGATCATCACGGCGATGCCGAGCGTGATGCGCGCGCCGAACAGCAGCCGGCTGTACAGATCGCGGCCGAGCTGGTCGGTGCCGAGCCAATGCGCGGCCGACGGCGGCGCGAGCCGCAGCGCCAGGTCCTGCGCATCGGGATCGTGGGTGGCCAGTTGCGGCGCGAAGATCGCCACCGCGAACAGCGCGAGCAGGATCACCAGCCCGGTCATGGCCAGCCAGTTGCCGCGGAACTGCAGCCAGCCGCGATACGCCATGCCGATCGCCGCCTGACGCCGCGATTGCGGCGTGTCGGTCAGCACCCAGTTGCGCCAGTTGCGCATGCGTCGCCCTGTCGAGAGCGTATTCATCGTCATGTCTCCTCCTGTCTCACTTCACGCGCGGGTCGAGCCACCGGTAGGCCAGATCGGCCAGGAAGTTCGAGCCGACGTAGACGGCGCCGATCACCAGCGTGGCGCCCAGCACCGCATTCATGTCCGCGTTCAGCAGCGAGCGCGTCAGGTATTGCCCGAGCCCCGGCCAACTGAACACCGTTTCGGTCAGCACCGAGCCTTCGAGCAGGCTCGCGTAGGCCAGTGCGATCACCACCATCAGGCGTCCTGAAATATTCGCGAACGCGTGGCGCCAGAGAATCCGCATCGGCGACAGCCCCTTGGCGCGCGCGGTCACCACGAACTCGCCGGCCAGCGCGTCGAGCATGAACGTGCGCGTCATCCGCACCAGCATCGACATGCTGACGAAGGCCAGCATCAGCGCGGGCATCGCGAGGTGGGCGAGCGCGTCGCGAAACACATCCCATTGCCCGTCGAGCGCTGCGTCGATCACGAGCGCACCGGTGGTGAACGGCACCATGCCCTCGTAGGCGACGTCCTGCTGGCCCACGCCTGGCGCGAGGTTCAGCTTCACGTAGAACACCAGCAGGCACAGCAGCGCCAGCACGAACGCCGGAATCGACTGGCCGCTCAGGCTGACCAGCCGGATCAGCCCGTCCAGGCGCGAGCCTGCGCGCGCGGCAGACAGCACGCCGAGCGGCACGCCCACCATCACCGCGATCAGGATCGCGGCGGTGGCCAGCTCCAGCGTGGCCGGGAAAAACTGGCGGATATCGGCCACCACCGATTGCCCCGTCATCACCGAGGTGCCGAGATCGCCGTGCGCGAGGTGCTGAAGGTAGATCCAGAACTGCGTCAGCAGCGGCTTGTCGAGCCCCAGTTCGAGCCGCACGCGCGCCACCACGTCGGGCGTGGCGCGGTCGCCGACGATCGCCAGCACCGGATCGACCGGCATGGCGCGGCCGATCAGGAACGTGACGAGCACCAGCCCGAACAGCGTGGCGGCGATCGCGGACGCCGCCGACACCGAGGTGCGCAGCCGCAGGCCCAGCGGGCCGGTCTTGAGCGTGCTCATGATTTACGGATTCCCGAATAATGCGTGTAGGCATCGATCGGCCCGATCGACAGGCCCGTCACGCCGGCGCGCACCGCCACCACGTTGCGCTTTTGCAGCATGAACATGATCGGCGCGGTCTCCCAGAAGTCGCGCTGGATCTGCTGGTAGATGGCGAGCCGCCTGGCCGGATCGAGTTCGCGATCGGCGGCGGCCGAGGCGGCGGTCAGCTTCGCGTCGACGAAATGGTTGTTCCAGGCGCCGTTGCGCACCTTGGCGCTGTCGCTGTCGTCGGGGTTCGACACGAAGTACGACACGAACGAGCTGGGGTCGAGGTGATCGGCGGCGAAGCGGCCGAGCTGCATCTGGTGCTTGCGCGCGCGGCGCTTGGCCAGCACCTGCGCGTAATCGCCGGCCAGCAGTTGCAGGCGGATGCCGACCTGGGCGAGATCGGCCTGCATCGCCTGCGCGATGTCCGGGTACGGCCAGATGTTCGGGTGATCGAGCGTGACCGTGAAGCCGTCGGCGAAACCCGCCTTGGCCAGCAGCGCCTTCGCCTTCGCCACATCCTTGTGGAACGGCTTGTCGGTCAGCGCGCCGGGCGTGCCCTTCGGCAGCACCGCCTGCGCCGAGGCCCAGAGCCCCGGCGTCACATGCTGCGCGATCGCCTCGTAATCGATCGCCCACTTGACCGCCTGCAGCACCTCGCGCTTCTGGAACATCGGCGCGGCCATATTCATCTGCAGATAGATTTGCGTGAGCGCGTCGGTGCCCGTCACCGTGATCGACTTGTCGGCGGACGCCGCGCGCAGCTCGTCGGAGCCGAGCGTGCGGGCGATGTCGAGATCGCCCTTCTGCAATTGCAGCAGCTCGGCCGACGGCTCCGCCATGTGGCGGATCACGAGGCGCGGCACCTTCGGCTGCACCGCCGCGCTCGGATTGGCCGCCAGCGTGATACGCGAGCCGGCCTGCCAATCGAGGAGACGATAAGCGCCCGCGCCGGCCGAATGCTTGCGCAGCCACAGGTTGCCCATGTCGCCATCCACCTCGTGCTGCATCACCACCTTCTGCTCGACGATGCCGGCCACGGTGGTGGACAGCGTGGCCAGCACCAGCCCGCTGGCCAGCGCGCGCGGCAGCGTGATCGTCACCACCTTGGCGTCCACCGCGCGCACGGCGGTGTCGGCGTTGGCGGCGCTCAGGCCGATCTGGGTCAGCAGGAAGCTCGGCGACTTGTTCAGCTTGACGGCGCGCTGCAGGCTGTACGCCACGTCCTGCGCCGTGACCGGTGCGCCGCTGTCGAAGCGGGCGTCGCCGCGCAGCGTGAAGCGGTATTCGAGGCCGTTCGGCGCGATCTCCACGTGCTCGGCCAGGTCGCCCGCCAGGCCGCCGGGCTTCGACGGGTCGTAGCCCATCAAGGCGCGGTACATGTTGGGCAGGATGTCGGCGCTCGCATCGTAGGCCTCGGCCGGATCGAAACCGTTGACGATTCCGTCGATCGCCTCGCCGAGCACGACGATGCCCTGCGGCGTGGCATGGGCATACAGCGGGTAAAGACTGGATGCGCAGGCGAGTGTCGCACTCGTCCTGAGGAATCCGCGGCGTGTGAGCATCGTGCATCTCCTATTTGATGAATAACCGTGGCCGGCGGCCGGAGGCGGAATGAGCCGCGACGAGCGCCGTTTCAAAAAGCGTAGTCATCCAAAAAAATGTCACACGCAACTTCAGCCATGCTTATCTTGAACATCAGCCGCGCTTAAAGCGAAAGTGCCGCGTCATGGCGGTGTCATTGTGTTTCCGGTCCATCCAACCCACCGGAGATTTCCATGATCAAGCGCTTTGGCAGCGGCCGAAGAATTTCGGATGCCGTGACATTCGGCGGGGTGTTCGAGTCGTCGGGCCAGGTTGCCGACGACATGAGCGCCGACATCGCGGGGCAGACGCAACAGGTGCTCGACACGCTCGACCGGCTGCTGGCCGACGCCGGCTACGCGAAGGCGGACCTCACGCGCGTGCAGGTCTGGCTCGCCGATATCGGCGATTTCGGCGCGATGAACCGGGTGTACGAGGCCTGGCTGGCCGACAGCCCGAAGCCCGCGCGCGCCTGCATCGAATCGAAGCTGGCCGACCCGCGCTACCTCGTCGAGATGCAGGCCTTCGCGTACCGCGACCACGACACCGTTTGAATACCCCACCCACCATGGCACAAACCCTCTACGACAAACTGTGGAACACGCACGTGATCCGCACCGAGGAAGACGGCACCTCGCTCCTCTACATCGACCGTCACCTGCTGCATGAAATGACCAGCCCGCAGGCCTTCGAAGGCCTGAACCTGGCCGGCCGCCCGGTGTGGCGCGTCGGCGCGAACCTGGCCGTGGCCGACCACAACGTGCCGACCACCGACCGCAGCGTCGGCGTGGACGACCCGGTGGCAAAGCTGCAGCTCGACATGCTCGACGTCAATTGCGACGCGCACGGCGTGCTCAAGTTCGGCATGAGCGACCCGCGCCAGGGCATCACGCACATCATCGGGCCGGAGCAAGGCGCGACGCTGCCGGGCATGACGATCGTCTGCGGCGATTCGCATACCTCCACGCACGGCGCGTTCGGCGCGCTCGCGCACGGCATCGGCACCTCGGAAGTGGAGCACGTGCTGGCCACCCAGACGCTGCTGCAACGCAAGAGCCGGAACATGCTGGTGACGGTCGGCGGCAAGCTGCCGCCCGGCTGCACGGCGAAGGACCTGGTGCTGACCATCATCGGCCGGATCGGCACGGCGGGCGGCACCGGCTACGCCATCGAATTCGGCGGCGAAACGATTCGCGCGCTGTCGATGGAAGGCCGCATGACCGTGTGCAACATGGCGATCGAGGCCGGCGCGCGGGTCGGCATGGTGGCGGTGGACGACACCACCATCGATTACCTGCTGGGCCGCCCGTACTCGCCGCAGGGTGCGCGCTGGGAGCGTGCCGTCGAACACTGGCGGCAGTTCCGCTCCGACGACGACGCGCAGTTCGACCGTGTGATCGAGATCGATGCCGCCGAGGTGGTGCCGCAGGTCAGTTGGGGCACCTCGCCCGAAATGGTCACGTCGATCGAAGCGCGCGTGCCGGACCCCGCCAACGAACCGAACGCCGTCAAGCGCGAGGCGATGACGCTCGCGCTGAAATACATGGCGCTCGAACCGAACCTGCCGATCGAGTCGATCCGCCCCGACAAGATCTTCATCGGCTCCTGCACGAATTCGCGGATCGAGGACCTGCGCGCCGCCGCCGACGTCGTGCGCAAGCTGGGCCGCCGCATCGCGCCGACCATCCGCCTCGCGATGGTGGTGCCCGGCTCCGGGCTGGTGAAGGCGCAGGCCGAGCGCGAAGGGCTGGACCAGGTGTTCAAGAATGCCGGCTTCGAATGGCGCGAGCCCGGCTGCTCGATGTGCCTCGCGATGAACGCCGACCGGCTCGAACCCGGCGAGCGCTGCGCGTCCACCTCGAACCGCAACTTCGAAGGCCGTCAGGGCGCGGGCGGCCGCACCCATCTGGTCAGCCCGGCGATGGCCGCGGCGGCGGCGATCGAAGGCCATTTCGTCGACGTCCGCAAGCTCGCCTGAGCGTTCCCGTCACAAGGTCGCGCCGCGCATGGCGGCGGCGCGACCGCTCTCAATCTGGTGATCAATCATGGATCAATTCGTTGTACATACCGGTGTGGTGGCGCCGCTCGATCGCGAGAACGTCGATACCGACGCCATCCTGCCCAAGCAGTTCCTGAAATCGATCAAGCGCACCGGCTTCGGCCCGAACGCGTTCGACGAATGGCGCTATCTCGACCGCGGCGAACCGGGCCGGGACAACACGCATCGCCCGCTGAACCCCGATTTCGTGCTGAACCAGCCGCGCTACCAAGGTGCGACGGTGCTGATCGCCCGCACCAACTTCGGCTGCGGCAGCTCGCGCGAACACGCGCCGTGGGCGCTCCATCAGTACGGCTTCCGCGCGCTGATCGCGCCGAGCTTCGCCGAAATCTTCTACAACAACTGCTTCAAGAACGGCCTGCTGCCGATCGTGCTGAGCGAGGCGCAGGTCGATCATCTGTTCCAGGCCACCTACGCGCAGGAAGGCTTCGCGCTGACGATCGATCTGGAGGCGCAAGTGGTGCGCGCGAGCGATACGGTGTCCTATCCGTTCGAGGTGACGGCGTTCCGCAAGTACTGCCTGCTGAACGGCCTCGACGATATCGCGATGACGCTGCGCCACGCCGATGCGATCCGCCAGTTCGAGGCCGGGCGCGTTGCCGAGCAGCCCTGGCTGAATCTTCAGGATGCCGAAGCGGCTGACCAGGCCTGAACTGGGAGACCCTGCCATGACATTCAAAGGCGTGTTCGCCAACCTGCCCACTGCGTTCGATGCGCACGGCCGCCTCGACCTCGCCACGCTGCGCGCGCGCATCGGCTGGCTGCTCGAACAGGGCGTGCACGGCCTCAGCGCGCAACTGTCGGCCGGCGAGTTCACCTACCTGAGCCTGGAGGAGCGGATGGCGCAGGCCACCGCCGTGATCGAGGCCGCCGAGGGCGCGGTGCCGGTGCTGATCGGCGTGTCGGCGGACCCGCTGGCCGACACGCTGCGCCTCGCCCGCCACGCGCAGGCGGCCGGCGCAGCGGCCGTGATGGTGATGCCGAAATCCTATTTCCGCCTGAACGACGACGAGATCGTCGCGCTGTATGCGGCGGTGGGCGAGGCCGTGTCGTGCCCGATCGGGATCTACAACAACCCGTTCACCACCGGCGTGGATCTGTCCGCCGCGCTGCACGGCAGGATCGCGGCGGCCTGCCCGATCGCCGTCACCAAGGACGGCAGCGGCGATATCGGGCGGGTGTCCGAGTTGCGCGCGGCCGGCAGCGCGTTCGCGTATCTGTGCGGCACGGAGTTCCAGTCGCTGCCGAGCTTCCTGCTCGGTGCGGACGGCTGCTGCAACGGCATCAACAGCGTATTCCCGGGCGTGATCGTCAGGCTCTACGACTGCGTCAGGCAGCAGCGCCTGGACGAAGCGGACGAGATCTTCCTGTCGCTCGCCCCGCTGTTTCGCTTCGTGCGCACGCACGGCGTGGTGAGGACAACGAAGGCTGCCGCCGAGATCGTCGGCCGCTCCTACGGCCCGCACCGGCTGCCGATGCGCGCGCTCGATGCCGATGCGATGCGGCAATTGCGCGACATCGTCGAAGGCTGCGAGTTGTTTGGCCTGCGCGGGGCGGGCCTGCATTGACACGGCAACGGCAACGGAAAATGATGCGCGGAATTCAGCAGACTTGCGCCGCCCCCGGCTAGCGTGAAAACACCATGCAGACAGGGCTGCCAGACTTCACGACGAGGCCGGTAGGCGCCAAGCTGCCATCCGCCGCATTCACCGAGAATGCGACGATCGTGTCGCTCTCCTCATTGAGCGCATACATGAATCGACCGTTCGGGCTGCTCGTGATGAAACGAGGTGTGCGACCGAGCGTCGACTGCGCGCCAACGAAGCGCAACGCCCCTCCGGACGGCTCGACGGCAAAGACCGAAATGGTGTCGTCACCCCGGTTCGATACGTAGACAAAGCGGCCGCTGCGATCCAACTCGATCTCCGAGGCTCGACTGTTGCCGGTGAAGCTCTCGGGTAAGGTCGAAAGCACCTGAAACGGATGGAGCGCACCCGTTACCTGATCGTAGCGATAGCTTGTGACGGTTGAGTCGAGTTCATCGACGACCCATGCTACCCGACCGTTCGGAGCAAACGCGATGTGGCGTGGGCCGGCCCCCTCGCGCGACACGACGAACGGCGTCGGCGCCGGGCTCAGCGTGCCATCCATAAAGCGGAAAGAGAAAATCCGGTCCAAGCCTTTGTCCGGGACGATCACATGGCGGCCGCTCGGATCAAACGGATTCGAATGCGGCTTCGACTGCGTTTGCTCAATGCGATGCGGCCCGATCGGACCATCGAGATGGACCCGTTGCGATACGGGTTCGAGCGATCCGTCGGCAGCGATAGGCAGGACCGCAAGGCTTGACCCCTGATAATTCGACACCACGACAAAACGCCCCGTGGGATCGATCGCGAGATAAACCGGATTCCTTCCTTGCGTGCTTTGTCGGTTCACGAACGTGAGTTGTCCGCTGACGGGATCGACGGACATCGCACTGATGTCACTCAGATCACCATGCACGGCATACAGATGCCGACCATCGGCACTCAAGGCAAGAAAGGACGGGTTCGCGAGGCCGCCGAGCACTTGCACCAACGAAAGCGCCCCTGTTTGCTCATCCACCCGGAACACGCTGATCCCATCACCGTGGGCATTGCGCTCCCGTGTAGTACGAGAGCCGACATAGGCAAACTTCGGATTGGGCCCATGCCGGCTCGGAACTTGTGACGGCATTTGAGCAAACGCAGCGCTCGTCTGCCCATCCAGCACCGCTGCGGCGCCGAGCGCGAGCACCTTCGTGATCCATCGGCGCCGCGCACTGCCTTGAGCATCGCAATCACGCGTCGACAGGGCATCGAAGTCCTGACCACAAGATCGATCGGTATGGTTCATCGTGTTCCCATGTAGTTGCAAACGCACCTTCTTTCGATTCGCATTCTGTTGTACTTAAATGCACTTTGCAGCCATGGAAAACACTACTCGATAGGTATCGATTTCTGCGGTATTTGCTGCGATTCATCGCACTATCACCCATATTTGAAGGCAATGCATATTTTTACTAAAAATGCATTTGAAAATAAAAAAGTGCAATCAAGGCCGAACTCGCCAACAGGCGATGCGCGTGGGTCGAGCGTTGCTGCGTGACGTTCGACCCCGCCATGGCGGCAGGTATGCCGCGAGAGGCCAGGGTGAACTGCGACCCGATCGCATCAAGGCCTCGCACCGCAAACCCGATGCAAACAGCCGGATTCCCAATCCGGCGGGACGGACGATCGGTCATCCGACCCAGGCTCGACGACCGTAGGGGTTCCCCTATAATTGTACGATACAATAACAAAGTACAATTCAAACCCAAGCACCAGGGTTACTACGGATCCTGGTGGGACCCGATGGCAGAACGCCGCCATCATCACGCGTTGCTGGGCAACCAGCAGGGTATCAAGCGAGGCTGGAGATGAAACTAAGTGCTCATTTGGGTTTTCAATTCAACGAGGTTCCATTCCTCGGCCGGTTCGCTGCCGCAGCTCAGGCCGGCTATCGGTATGTTGAATTTCCGGCGCCGTACGATTACGACATCGCTGTTTTGCGAGAACTCCTCGCCAGGAACAAACTTGAAGTCGTTCAGATCTGCACCCCGATGGGATCGGGCCTCAAGGAAAAAGGCCTGGCGGCGCTCTCCGAGCGCTGTCGCGAATTCAGGGATGGCGTGGATATCGCTCGCGAGGCCGCATTGGCCTTGAACAGCCCTCGTGTGCATGTGATGGCCGGCGTGGTGACCAACGAGACCGACGCCAACTGGCGAACATACGTTGAAAACGTGCGCATCGCCGTTCAAACCTTCGGCGCCGTCGGATTGAAAACGCTGGTCGAAGTCATGAGCCCGGTCGAGGTGCCCGGCTACTACATGTCTTCGTACGAATTGGCGGCGTCGCTCTTCGAGCTCGTCGATGATCCGAGGCTGGAACTGCTTTTCGATACCTATCATGCCGCATCGATCACCGGCGACACCGTGACCACGCTAAAAGCGTGGCTGCCCCGCATCGGCCACATCCAGATCTCGGATTTTCCAGGCCGACATGAGCCAGGGACCGGCACGCTCGCCTTCGATGAAATTCTTTCGGTTCTCGAGGAATCGGACTATCGCAACTGGCTGGGATGCGAATACCGTCCCAAGGCAGACACCGTCGCGGGGCTTCGGAGCCTCCCCCCGAACCTGCGCAACAAGCTGTAACGAGGCCCAACAACGAGGATGCGGAAAGTCGAGATTCTTCGTTGCGAATCCTCAACCAAAATTGTACTCTATAAAGACATGGTACATTTTGAGCGCCGAATCATGACCTTGTTTGTGCAAACGAACTCGTCATGGATCGAAGCTCCTCACCCGTCACGACTGAGCCAACGTCCAGTCGCGCTGCCTGATCGAAGCCCATCAGTCAGTTGATCGCGCCAGCATTTATCGCATTCGGTATCGTATGCAATAATCTCGCAGTCAATCTGAAGGCGGATCGGGAAGATTCCCCTTCAAATGGAAGAGACAACATGAAACTCGCAGTTCTCCCCGGCGACGACATCGGCCCGGAAATCATGGATGCAACCCTCGCAGTCGTTCGCGAGGCCGATAAAAAGTTCGGACTCGATCTCTCCCTGGAGATTCACGAAGTCGGCATGTCGCTGCACCGCAAGCGCGGCACGACGCTTCCACCGGAGGTCGTCGAGGCGGCCCGCGCGGCCGACGGCGTTCTGCTTGGGCCGGGCGGCATGACGCTGTATCCGCCGGCCGGCGAAGGTGGCATCAACATCCCGGGGACCATCCGCAAGCAACTGGATCTCTTCGCGAACATTCGTCCCGCACGCTCGCGCCCGGGCGTGCCGATGGCCCACCCGGGCCTCGATTGCGTGATCGTTCGCGAGAACACCGAAGGCTTCTACGCAGACCGCAACATGTTCAAGGGTTATGGCGAATTCATGCCGACGCCCGACTCCGCCATCGCGCTGCGCCTGATCACGGCAAAAGCCTCCCGCCGCATCGCGGAAACGGCGTTCAAGGTGGCGATGACCCGGCGCAAGCACGTCACCGTGGTCGGCAAGCGCCATGTCATGCAGGTCACCGATGGCCTGTTCATGAGCGAAGTCGACAAGGTCGCCGCGCAATACCCCGAGGTCAAGCTCCGCGAAATCGACGTGGACGCGATCGCGGCCGAGCTTTACACCAAGCCCGGCGCATTCGATGTGATCTTGACGACGAACATGTTCGGCGACATCTTGTCGAACCTGGTGAATGCGCTCGCAGGCGGGCTCGGCATGGCGTCGGCGCTCAACGTGGGTGAAGAGCATGCGGCTGCCAACGCGGGCCACGGCTCGGCGCCCGATATCGCCGGCAAGGGCATCGCCAACCCGATCGGCCTGATCCTGTCGGCTGCGGCCCTCCTCACCCACCTCGGTTTGCGCCCGGGTGCGCAGGCCTATGGCAAGGCAGGCCAAGCCATCGAACGCGCTGTCGACGCCGCACTCGCGCATGCGGAATCGCGCACCGGCGACCTCGGCGGGACCGCCGGGACCCAGGCCGTCACGGCCGCAATCTGTGGATATATCCGAGACCAACAGTGATTGATAACTCGACAGGCTGTAACTCAAGCGAATTCGACGCCGACGCGTCGAACCCGGCAACGCGCGGCCCGAACAACGCGATGCTGGCTTATCAAGAGATCAAGCGCCGAATCATGGACAACGTCTATACGGTCGGCGCACCGGTATCCATGCAGGAAACCGCCGATCTTCTGAACATGAGCCGCACGCCGATTCGCGACGCGCTGATCCGGTTGCAAGAGGAAAAGCTTGTCAGGTTCATCCCCAGGCATGGTTTTCAGGTGCTGCCGATTTCGGTCAAGGACACCGCCGAAATCTATCGGATCCTCGCTTCGCTCGAACTTCTGGCGATCGAGGATCTGCTCGCGAGCCCCCCTTCGCCTGAAATCATCGCGGAGCTGGACGCGAGCGTTGCCGGCCTGGAGCATGCGCTCGCAATCGGAGATCTCGACGCGTGGGCGAGGTTCGACGCCATCTTTCACGAGACCTTGGTCGAAGCCTCCGGAAATCAACGACTCATGATCCTGATTCGTCAGTTTCAGGATCAAACCCGGCGCGCACGACGCATCACACTGCACCTGAGATCGTCGCCGAAAGTGTCCACGAAGAACCATCGGAATCTCGTCGAAGCGATCAAGCTGAACGACGCCGAGAGCGCGTATGCGATCCACAAAGCGCAGCGATCGAGAAGCGCTGGCGAGCTGACCTCCATCCTGAAGACGCTGGATATACGACATCTATAAACGGACCAAGGCGCTGCACGAGCAAGAAAGAGGAGCGGCGCCTTGCGTACCCTCAGAGGTGCGCGTCGACGTCCAGTTGCGAGACATCGGCCACCACTTCACCGGCCATAACCGGCCCCTCCGCCTTCATCTTGCTCGCCACGTCCAGATGCTTGCGCATGAAGGCGGCGGCTCGGTCCCGGCTACCCGACTCGACCAGGTCAAGAATATGGAGATGTTCCTCGCATTGCTGCACGAGCCTCGAACGCTCGGTAGCGGCCCGATACTCCATGAAACGGCGCAGTTGGTTCTGCCGCTCCAGTGCCTCGATGAAGAAGCGATTCCCGGAGCATTTGATCAGGACCTCGTGGAAGTCCGAGCCGTTTGTAAACAGCCTCGATCGAGGCAGCGTGAAGATGTCGCCATCCAACATTTCGGCTTGCGCGCGACGCACCCTCGCGAATTCGGCCTTGTTCACCCTGAAGCTCGACTCCATCAACGCAGACGGCTCAATCGCCATCCGAAATCGGTAGCTTTGAATATAGGCCTGGCGATCCTGGAGGAACGGGTTGATCCGCCAACCTTGGCCCATTTTTCGGGTGACCATGCCTTCATTGGCAAGACGTTGCAGCACCTTGAGCAGCGAGCCGCGGGACACTTCGTATCGGCGGATCAGCTCGGCTTCGTTGAACTCCTCCGCGATGACGCCGCCCAGGCAATCGTCGGCGACACGCAGGTAGAACTCCTCATGAGGATCCGACCCGAAAGGCAGGGACGAGGTATCGATCGCTTTCGCATCGACGGCCAGGAAAATACCTCGATTGACCTCTTTGACCACGATGCCGTGTTGAGCGAGCAGCGCAAGTCCGCGACGCACCGGTGAGCGCGAGAGCCCCAACTCGTTAGCCAAGGCCTCCTCGCGCAAATGCTGGCCAGCGGCAAAGGATCGGGCGCGCACGATATCCACGATCTTCGCTGCGACCTGATCGGCCAACGCGCCAGTGTTTTCCGATTTCATGATGAGAAGTAAGGGTTAAACAAAACCGACCAAGCTGCCTGCCACACTTAACTAGAGGAACGGGCGAACAAATTTCCCCACCTGGGACATGCCCCTGTTGACGTCCACATCAAACCGACCAACAATGTACTTTATCGAAACGCCATACAATTTACAGATCCTCCGACGATGAAGACTTCGCCCCGTATCCACCTGATCCACGCCACATCCGTCGCCATTGCGCCGATCAACGACAGTTTCTCACGTCTGTGGCCGGAGGCCGTCGTCTTCAACCTGCTCGACGACGCCCTGACGCCCGACCTGAAAGCCGCTGGCGGCAACATCGACGCCATGACGCCGCGCTTCGTCGAGCTGACTCGGTACGCCGTACAGTCCGGCGCGGATGGCGTGTTGTTTACCTGCTCATCGTTCGGACCCGCGGTTGAAGCAGCGCAGTCAAGTGCCGCAGTGCCGGTGCTCAAACCGAACGAAGCCATGATCGAAGAGGCCGCCGCCATCGGAACGCATATTGCCTTGGTGGCCACGTTCGAACCGGCGCTTGCCCCTATCAGAGCGGAATTCGGGCTTCATGCGCAGCAGAACGAACTGTCCCTGCAGATCGAGCCGTTCCTGGTTCCAGGCGCATGGGAGGCGATTCAACGTGGCGATCAAGCGACCCACGACCGATTGATCGTCGAAACATGTGCCGCAGCGGCGCATTGCGACGTGGTGTGTTTCGCGCAATTTTCAATGACGAAAGCCCAACCAGCGGCCGAACAGGCCTCCGGCAAGCCGACGCTCGCGACACCCGATAGCGCGGTTCGGAAGATGAAAAGCCTTCTGGGCCAAGAGCGACGCACCTTGGATACGCGCATTTAAGCTCGCCTTTAATTGTACTAATTTCAAATAAAAGACACAAATACACGTACTAATATGCTCGGTCGTTTCCAACGACTTCCTAAATTCAAGCGTCATTGGCGAAAAACCTGGCGAGAATTGTCGGATTTTTACGTATGCAATATGGCATGCGGAAGAATCCGATCGCATGACGGGGGCGACATCGCTCTCGCTACAGCCACCAAAGTGCTGATCTAAATGGAGACACGCATGCCTCGCCGCCGATACTGGATCGCCGCGCTCCTCTTCGGGCTGTCGACGATCAACTATATGGATCGCATCGCCCTGTCCATTGCTGCCAAGCCGATTGCACGTGAATTTCACCTGAACTCGGTCAGCATGGGCTACCTCTTTTCATCCTTCATCTGGAGCTACGCGTTATTTCTGCTGCCGCTTGGGCTGATGATCGACAAGTTCGGCACCAAGAAAATGGCGGGATGGGGCATTCTCGTCTGGTCCGCGGCGACTGCCTTGACGGGTATGGTCTCGAGCTTTGGCGGCCTGATGGTGGCACGACTCGTCATGGGAGCGGGGGAATCGGTGAGTAATCCCGTGGCCGCGAAAGTGATTCGACAGTGGATGCCGGCAAGCGAACGGGGGATGACGACCGCCATGTTCGCCAGCGGCTCCTACGCCGGCCCCGCGATTTGCTCCCTGTTTCTCGGCACGTTGATCGGAGCCTTCGGCTGGCGAGTGTCCTTCATCATTGCGGGCGCGATCGGCTTTGTCTGGCTTGCGCTTTGGTACGTCTTCTTCAATACGCCCGAAAAGGTCACCTGGTTGAGCACCGAGGAGCAGAACAAGATCTTGTCGGAGCGAGACTCGGTGCAGCCCGGCGCGGTTGGCGAGCAGCAGGCCTTTGGACTGGCGACGCTGCTCAAGTCGCCGACGATGTGGGCACTGGCCGTGACGCAAGGCTGCCAGGTGTACACCCAATATTTGCTGCTCACGTGGCTGCCGAGCTACCTGGAGACGACTCGCCATCTCAGCCTGACGCACACCGGCCTGTTCTCCTCGCTGCCCTACGCGGTTTCGGTAATTCTGTGCATGCTCGCCGGCCGCCTGAGCGATCGCCATCTCAAGCACTCGGGCGTGGCAACGGGGCGCCGTCGCAACGCAGTCGCGCTCGCACTGCTGGTCGGAGCGTCGATTTTGGCGGTCCCATTCACCTCCAACCTGATCGTGCTGATGGTCATCTTCGCCGCCACGCTTACGGGCATTTCGTCGACCGCCTCGTTGAATATCGCACTGCTCAGCGATTTGCTGCCGAGTTCAAGGGATGTGGCAAAAGCGATTGCAATGCTCATCATTGGCGGACAAGTGTTCGGCATGATTGCACCGATCGCGACGGGATACGTCGTCAATGCGACGGGGAGCTACAACTGGGCATTCGGCATCGCCGGGATATTGCTGGTGACTGGCGCCACGGTCGTATTGACGTTGACGCACAAGCCCATCGCACCTCCGCCCAACTTGTCCGGGCCAAGCCATGGATAGCGAGACGTGCAATCGTCACCGCATGTTTCGGTTGATGCACGCGCGGCGCGTGCTGCCACGATCAATCGTGAGGATGGCAAATCACGAAAATCCCTTGGCATGCCGCCACTCACCGAGCCTATGCCGATCAGCCGAACCGAGAAACTTGCTGCCCGGTTCGGCCGCGCTAGCCAACGAGGCTATCGCGTCTTGAACACCGCGCAGACGGGGCTGCCCGTCTTGATGATCTGCCCCGTCATTTCCAGCCCCTTTCCGTTCGCCGCACATGCGAACTCGACGATCGTGTCGGAACGCTCATTGGCGACGTACAGTCGCCGGCCGTCGGGGCCAAGGCAAATGAATCTCGGGAAGTCGCCGTGGGTGGGAACCCAGGCGGACAACCTCGGCATCCCGTTGAACGGATCCAGCGCAATCGTCGCCACCGAATCGTGCCCGCGGTTCGATACGTAGACTGCCCCGCCATCGGGCCCAATCACGATACCGGCCGCGGACGACTCGCCGTCGAACGAAGCCGGCAGAAGGGAGATCGTTTCAAGCGGCGTCATCCCGCCTGTTTCGACGTCGAACTCCCATGCCGTCATCGTCGAGTCGAGTTCATTGGCCACGTAGATCAAAGGCAGAACCGGATGAAACGCCACGTGACGCGGCCCTGAACCCGGCTTCCATCGATGCGCAACGACATCGGGCTTGCCCTCATCGTGCCAACGAATGACGAACACGGTGTCGAGCCCCTTGTCGGGGACGATGTGCCAATTCGTATCGCTCGATCGGGTCACATATCGCGCGATCTGATGCGGATGCGAGCTGCCCTGCTCCTTGGGATGGGGGCCCGGCTCACCCGGCAGTTGAATGAGCGGCCCCGCATGCCCGAGCGCACCGTCGGCACTGATCGGCAATCGCGTCACCGAGCCGGTGGCGTAGTTCGCAATGGCGAGCCAAGCACCGTTGGCCGAAAGCGCCAGGTGAACCGGATTGCGCCCCTCGCACGACACCGCGCCGAGGTCGGTCAAGCGCCCTGTTTCGGAGTCGATGCGGTACGCGCTCACCTGGCTGCCATCGCCGTGGATCGAGTACAAGACGGTTTGCTCGTCGTTGAGCGCCAGGAACGACGGGTTATCGAGGGTCGGGTGGATGTCGACCAACGTCCACGCCATCGTGCCGGACGCCACCGCATAGATGCCGATCCCCTTGCCTCGGGCGTTGCGCTCACGCGTTGTGCGACACCCCACATAGGCGAACGTCTGCATCACGCCTCCTGCCTTGCACCGCTGCGGCCAACCATCGCCGCCCAAGGTCTATTTCCACTCGAAAGCACGTACCAGACTGCCTGCATTGGGGTTTTCTCCTACTGTGACGCAAGTCTCTTGCAATTGGCATTTATGCATTTTATGCTCACGAAAATCTTATCGCAAAGCTGCACGATGCTAGCGTAAACGCTGATGTCCGTCCATGAAACTGCGTCTCGTTGCAGGCCGGAATGAATGAAGGATGAATCATCCAGCCTTTATGGCAGCAGAAAAGACGGAGTGCGAGCAGATCTGTGCGGATGTAGGACGAGCCACGTTCCGATGTCGTGTCTCACGCACCGGTTCGGGCGTGAATGGCATCTCGCGCCCTATATTGCACTTTATCTTCACATAACGCTTCCAAATACACACCTCCCCTCAGGAGACAACGATGTCCTATCGCCGCGGCTGGATAGCCGCCTTCCTCTTCTCGCTCGCGATGATCAATTACATGGATCGCATCGCGCTCTCCATTGCCGCGGTGCCGATCGCGAAAGAGTTCGGCCTCTCGACGGTCAGCATGGGCTACCTGTTTTCCTCGTTCATCTGGAGCTATGCGCTGTTCCTGATCCCGATGGGCTTGCTGCTTGACCGCTTCGGTCCGAAAAAGATTGCGGGCGTCGGCATCTTCATCTGGTCGGCCGCAACCGCCCTGACCGGATTCGCAGGAAGTTTCGCCAGCCTGCTGAGCGCCCGCCTCGTCATGGGTGGCGGCGAATCGTGCAGCAACCCGGTCGGCGCCAAGGTGATCCGTCAGTGGATCCCCGCCGGGGAGCGCGGCGTGGTCACCGCGCTGTTCAATAGCGGCTCATACGCGGGCCCGGCGATTTGCTCGATCTTGCTGGCCTGGTTGGTGACGAGCTTTGGGTGGCGACTTTCTTTCGTCATCGCGAGCGGCATCGGCTTCGTGTGGCTGGGCGCCTGGCTGCTGTTCTTCGACACGCCGGAGAAAGCGCGTTGGCTCGGCGCGGCAGAACGCGAAAAGATTCTGCGTGAGCGTGACGTCAAGCCGGCCTCGGCAAGCGCGGCCGCCAACGGCGACCAGCCGTCCCATGGCCTGCTCTCGCTGATGCAGAGTCCGACGCTCTGGGGGCTTGCACTGACCCAGGGCTGCAACGTCTACACGCAGTATCTGTTTCTCACCTGGCTGCCCAGCTATCTCCAGGCAACGCGTCACCTGTCGATCACCAAGACCGGGATGTTCGCGGCGGTGCCGTATGCCGTGTCGGTCATTCTCTGCATCGTCGCCGGCCGTCTGAGCGACATGTACGTGAAACGAGGCGGCGTATCGACCGGCCGGCGTCGCAATGCGGTCGCGCTCGCCATGCTGCTCGGCGCGGTGATCCTGGCCGTACCGTTCACCGAGAACTTGACGGCGCTGCTCATCGTGTTCTCGATCACCTTGACGGGCATTGCGTCCACCACATCTCTGAATTTTGCGTTGCTCAACGATCTGCTGCCCAGCTCGCGCGATGTCGGCAAGGCAATGGCGTTCGTCGTTGTCGGCGGCAACATCTTCGGCATGATCGCGCCGATTGCGACGGGCTACGTCGTGGCCACCACCGGCAGCTATGACTGGGCGTTCGGCATCGCAGGCCTGCTGCTGGTATCGGGCGCGACGATCATCGTCACCATGACACGCCGTCCGATCGTCGCGACCAAGCCGCTGCAAACGTCGACGTCAAACGCTTGATCCCGCGCCGAATCGACATCTCGAAGATTACATTCTGTAATCAAGGCAGGCACCTCAAAATCATCGCGCCTCCAGGCGGCTAGGGAAATTAAATGTCTTTCATCTGAACGACTTTCCTTAATTGCTTTTTTTGATCACATAATGCTATATTGATTTGATGGATGGGGAGCGTTGCCAGACCCCGGTCCGGATTCGGTTCCTTGCGTACCGATTTCCGGATTCCTCATCCACCTCAAACAATCCGCCTCCGTGGCGAGCTTCCCCCTTACTTTGAGTGGAGACGAGCATGTCCATCACGACTCCTTCCGGCGCAGCCCTTCTCAAGCCGGAAACCCTGACGAAGCACGATCGCGGAGGCGGCGCCAGCACGACGCCTCTGGTTGGCAAGGCGATTGGCACCACCAGCTTCATCACCGGCTATACCTCGTTCGGTCCCGGCGTCGAGATCCCGTTCCACAGCCACAACGTGCAGGAAAGCGTCGTGCTGATGGAAGGCGAAGCGATCCTGGACATCGACGGGCTGGAATACGAGCTGAAGGCTCATGACGTCACCTTCATTCCGCCCAACGTCAATCACCGCTTTCGCAATCTGTCGAAGACCAACGGCATGAAGATCCTGTGGATCTACGCGACGCCTGATGCGACGCGCACGTTGACCGATTCCGGCAAGACGCATCCGGTCTCGGCCGAACACGGCAAAGCATGATTTTGGGGGGACCAGGGTGGTCGCGCTCGGCGCTGCCGCCTCCTCCAGCACTTACACCGGCATTTCCAGGAGAGATCAATGCCTTTCAATGCTCAAGCGGACGCGCTGATCCCGTTCGGCGCGGCCGTCCTCAAGTCGCTCGGCGTGCCGACCTCCAACGCCCACCTGCTTGCGGACAGCCTCGTGACCGCCGAACTCTGGGGGCATTCCTCGCACGGGATGCTGCGACTCCCCTGGTATGTCGATCGCCTGCGCAGTGGCGCGATGACCGCGGTCACCGCGCCTGAAACGGTGATGGACGGTGGCGCAATCACCGTGCTCGACGGCCGTCACGGCATCGGTCAGGTGCTGACCAAGCAAGCCACGGAGCTCGGCATCGAGCGCGCACGCGAGCACGGCATCAGCGCCGTGGCAGTCCGCAATTCCAATCACTTCGGCACTGCGGCGTATTTCACGCGCATGTCCGCCGAAGCCGGCTGCATTGCCATTCTCGCGACCAATGCGAGCCCGGCAATGGCGCCGTGGGGTGGCCGTGAAAAGACCATCGGCACGAATCCCTGGTCGGTCGCGGCGCCTGGCGGCAAGCGCGGCACCGCGGTTCTCGATATTGCCAACACGGCCGTTGCGCGCGGGAAGATCTATCTCGCGGCAGAGCGCGGCACGGAGATTCCGGCCGGCTGGGCCGCTGACGAAAACGGCGTGCCGACCACGGACGCCAGCAAGGCCGTTCACGGCCTGATCCTTCCGATGGCCGCCCATAAGGGATACATCATCGCGTTCATGATGGATGTGCTCGCCGGCGTGCTGACCGGCAGCAAATTCGGCAAGGATGTCGTCGGCCCGTACGACCCGACCCGCCCGAGCGGCTGCGGCCACCTGCTGATCACGATCGACATCAAGTCGATGATGCCGCTCGCCGAGTTCGAACAGCGCATGGAAACGCTCATCGACGAAGTCAAGAGCTCGCCGGCCGCACACGGCGTCGAAGAGATCTTCTTCCCCGGCGAAATCGAGGATCGCAACACGATCAAGTTTCGCGAATCCGGTATCACGATCGCCGACCACACCTGGCAAAGCCTGATGAAACTGAGCGTCGAGACCGGCACGGATCTCCCCGCCTCCACTCGTATCTGACGAAACAGGACACAACATGCTCTCGCTTATCGTTTCCCTGAAGGTCCATGAAGAGCGTCTCGACGAGTTCCTCGCCGCCATTGAGCAAAACGCGAAGAGCACGTTCAACGACGAAGCCGGCTGCCGCTACTTCGACGTGACGCGCGACACCAAGGATCCGCTCCACTTCATGTTCTACGAGCTGTACGACGACGAAGCCGCGATCGATGCGCATCGCGCCGCGCCGCACTTCGCGAAGTGGCGCGAAGCGGCCGGGCGCTGCGTCGTGCCGGGCAGCCAAGTCAATACGATCGCTCACCGTCTCTTCCATCACGCCTGACCGGATCGCTTTCACGATCCGTCGACTCGGACCGGTGCCGTCATGTGCCGGTCCATGACAGGACATCCGTCATGACGCACACGATTACCACCCTCGATCCGGTCAACGGCGAAACGCTGGCCACCTATCAGAGCTGGACCGCCGAGCAGGTCGAGCAAGCCGTCGCCAAGGGCCACGCAGCGGCGCGCGCCTGGGGCGCGGTGCCGGTCGCGCAACGCGTCGATCTGCTGCGCGCCCTTGCTGAAACGCTGCGCAGCCAAAGCGACAAGCTCGCCGCGCTGACCACCGCCGAGATGGGCAAGATCCTTCCCGAAGCCGCCGGCGAAGTCGAGAAGTCGGCTGTCACGGCCCTCTATTACGCGGACAACGCCGCACGCATCCTGGCCCCCGAAGCGGCCGCCATCGAAGGCGTCGATGCATGGATTCGCCACGAACCCATCGGCCTGATTCTTGCCGTGATGCCATGGAACTTCCCGGTGTGGCAAGTCATGCGCTTCGCCATCCCGACCCTGGCCGCGGGCAACGGCGTCATCCTCAAGCACTCCCCGAACGTGACCGGCAGCGCGCTGGCACTGCAACAGGTGTTCATCGACGCGGGCTTCCCCGAGCATCTCGTCACGACCCTCGTGGTTGCCGAGCCCGACGTCCCGGCAACGATCGAGGCCTTGATCGAAGACGACCGCATCGCCGCCGTGACCTTGACCGGCTCGAATCGTGCAGGTGCCGCTGTCGGTGCTGCCGCTGGCCGCGCATCGAAGAAATCGGTGCTCGAGCTGGGCGGCTCGGACGCATTCGTGGTGCTCGACGATGCGGATCTGCCGACGGCCGTGGCGGCCGCCATCAAGGCACGCTTCAACAACGCCGGCCAGAGCTGCGTGTGTGCGAAGCGCTTCATCGTTTCGGCTTCGATCGCCGAGGCCTTCACCACCCGATTCGTCGCTGGCGTGCGCGCCTTGGTCGTGGGTGATCCCACGCAGACCGGCACCCACATGGGCCCGGTTGCACGCGGCGATCTGCGCGACGCACTCGACCGTCAAGTGCAGCGCTCGATCGAAGCAGGCGCAACGCTGCTCACCGGCGGCAAGGCCGTCGCAGGTGATGGCTACTTCTATGAGCCGACCGTGATCGGCAACACCGGCCCGGGCATCGCCGTGTTTGACGAAGAGACCTTCGGCCCGGTCGCAGCGATCGCCGTTGCGCAAGACGATGCGGATGCCATTCGCCTGGCGGGCGCCACGCAGTTCGGCTTGTCGATCAGCATCTGGTCGGCGTCGGTCGATCGTGCGCTGTCGATCTCGAACGGAGTCACGACGGGTGCAGTGTTCATCAATGCCATGACCGCCTCGGATGCCCGCGTGCCGTTCGGCGGAACGAAGAAGTCGGGTTACGGCCGGGAACTGGCTACCGCGGGGATTCGCGAGTTCACCAACACCCGAACTTATTGGTCGGTGCCGCGCAAGGCGTAATTGCTCTCGAGCGCATGGTCAGGCGCCGCGGCTCTGCCTCGGCGCCTTTTCTTCAAGGGGACCATGCAGCACGTCCTCCCTTCAATATCCTTGCATTTCATTATCAAATAATGCAAATTAGTGCGTAAATACCGTCATCGCACCATCCCCATGGGGCCATCCTTCCGCCCTGCAGCAATGGCAAAATCACGGTAATTCGACTCCCGAGCGGGTTCACTGCCCGCTGCGCAAAACGCACGTATGCCGCCCAAAGCCCAGATGGAAGCCGTCGCCACGGATCATCGCACCCCGCTCACCCAACTCCAGTTTCGGGTGGCGAGGGAAATTTTGACGCTCGCTCGTCGCGATGATCTCGCGCTTGGGGATCGCCTGGCCGAATCGCTGCTGGCGGAGCGCATCGGCACGTCCCGCACGCCGGTGAACGTTGCGCTTCACCATCTCGCCTCTCTCGGGGTGGTGCATTACGACGCGAATCGGGGCTTCTTCATGGCGCGCGCCGCCCGCGATGTGGGCGACGTCTCCGAGCAATTCTTCAACGAACCGGACGATCCCCTGTACCTGAAAATCGCCGACGACCGCCTCGCGCAACGTTTGGCCGACGTGGTGTCGGAAGCCGACCTGATGCGGCTCTACGATGTCTCGCGCAGCGAACTGCGCCGCATTCTGTCGCGCATCCAGGAAGAAGGTTGGATCGAGCGGCAGGTGGGCCATGGCTGGCAGTTCACATCGTTGATTGATTCGGTCGAAGCTTACGAAGAGAGTTATCTGTTCCGGTCGGCAATCGAGCCGACCGGCATCATGTCCCCTTCTTTCGCCGCAAATCGCGTCGAACTGGAAGAGCTGCGTCGGCGGCAAAAGTACATTTCCGAGGAAGGCTATCTCGCCATGAACTCGGTCGAGCTGTTCGAAGCGAACAGCGATTTTCACGAGACCATTGCGCGCTGGTCCGGCAACCGCTTTATCGCGCAATCGGTTCGCCGCATGGATCGGCTGCGGCGCCTGGTCGAGTATCGTCAGGCCAAGGACCGCAAGCCACGTCGCGAGCACGCACTCGAGCACCTCGAAATTCTGGAGGCGATTGCCCAACACGACCTGCTTCGCGCGGCCGCATTGCTGCGCAAGCACCTCGAGGAAGCACGACGCAGCAAGGTTCATGCACGAGAGGTGTTCACACAGTCGGCTTGAACTCCGCCCTCACCACGCGGCCATCCGGCCGTTTTTTTGCATGTCGATGCGTTTTGTCGCTACATAGCGCTTTGCGACGAATCATGGGTGGCGCTGGATCCGCCGATTCCGGAGTTCACGCCGTCGCCCAAGAGCGGACGGCGGCGCGGCATCAAGGCTCGGATAGCGCCTAGCGACTCGGGCGACATCGTTGGGGCGTCGAGCGCACGCCTGCCTGGTTCGCCGGATTCGGCAAGCTACGGTTTTGCTTCGAGCCGCGCCTCGATATTCACGCCGCTTTGCTCGTCCTGGCTGCCGCCGTCATCTGCTCGAGAATCGTGGATGACTTGACAGTCCGTATCACAGCGATACGAAATGCGGATTGGTTCGGCCGGGCCGGCGCGGCGATGATACCAACGCCTGCCGCTCCGAGCGATGCGCGGCCGGCAGCCCTCTCCATCGCCCGCGTTCGGAACACCATGGTCGACATCATCAGCGAAACGCTCGAACTCCGGGTTCGAGGCCTCGATTTGCAAATCGCCGCGATTCACCGGCCCGGCGCCGGTGCACCGGTGGTATTCCTGCACGGCTTCGGCTCGACCAAGGAGGACTACGCCGATTTCGCGCGGCTGGCCGCGTTCTCGGGCCGCCCGTTCGTGGCCTACGATGCGCCCGGCTGCGGCGACAGCATCTGCAGCGACCTTCGCGCGATCGATATCCCGCTGCTGGTGGACACCGCCCGCGCCGTGCTCGCGCACCTGGGCGTGCAGCGCTTTTACCTGGTGGGGCATTCGATGGGCGGCCTGACGGCGCTGCTGCTGGCCCGCGACGAAGGCGAGCGCGTGCTCGGCTTCGTCGATATCGAGGGCAACGTCGCCCCTGAGGATTGCTTCCTGAGCCGGCAGATCTTCAGTCATCCCGATGAAGATCCGCAGGCGTTCCTCACCGCGTTCATCGTGCGGGCGCGGCAATCGGCGGAGTTCTCCAGCTCGTTGTATGCGGCCAGCCTGGGCCTCAAGGTGCGGGCGCAGGCCGTGCGCGGCATCTTCACGTCGATGGTGACGCTGTCCGACCACGGCGCGCTGATGGACGCGTTGCTCGGCCTGCCCTGTCCGACGATGTTCATGTACGGGGAGCAGAACGACCACCTCTCCTATCTGCCGCGACTGGAAGCGGCCGGCGTCACGCTCGCGCGCATCGCGCGCTCGGGCCATTTTCCGATGTACTCGAACCCGGTCGCGATGTGGGATCGGATCGCCGGGTTCGTCGGCGCGCCAGCGCGCTAGACACCGCTAGACACGCCGCTTGACGCCGGCTGTCTGGCCGCGCGCCCATGCCACCACCGCGTCCACCATCGGATGATGGCGGGCCGGGTTCCAGGCCAGCGCCGCCGTGACCACCATCACGCGCTCCTTGAGGGGCCGGAACACGACGCTCTCCGACGCCAGCTTGCGCATCGACGCCGGCACCAGCGCCACGCCCTGCCCGCAGCCGACATAGGCGATCTGCGAGGTGACCGATCGCACCTCGTGCAGCACGCGCGGGCTGAAGCCGTTCTCGCGGCAGATCGCGGTCAGCAGGTCGAAATAAGCCGGACTGACCTGCCGCGACGACATCACCAGCGATTCGTCGGCCAGCGCGCGCAGCCGCACTCGCGACAGCGCCGCCAGCGCATGCCCGCGCGGCAAGGCCACGGCGAGCCGGTCCTCGGCCAGCGGCAGGCTGTCGATGCCGTGCGCGGCCGCGCCGTCGAGCCGGACGAACGCCACGTCGAGTTCGCCCGATTGCAGCGCGGGGATCGCCTCGACGCTGTCGATCTCGCGCACGAACACGCTCAGGCCCGGATGGTCGCGCTTCAGCGCGGCCTGCAACGCCGGCACCGTGTCGAGCATCGCCGAGGTGATCGCCCCGACCTGCAGCACGCCCGACTGGCCGGCCGCCACCTCGCGCACCACGCGTTCGAGCCGCTCCACCTGATCGGCGAACTGCCGCACGGCCGGCAGGATCGCGGCGCCGGCCGCGCTGAGCCGCGTGCCGCGCCGCGAACGCTCGAACAGCGTCAGCTTCAGCGACTGTTCGAGCACCTTGATCTGCTCGGTCAACGGCGGCTGCGACATGTTCAGCCGCTGCGCCGCCCGCCCGAAATGCTTTTCCTCGGCCACCGCCAGAAACATCCACAGCTGGCGGATCAGCCGGAAATCGATGCTTGCCATCGCGTCCTCCACGTTCGGCCGGCGTGGACTAGACCACGCCGGTGCCCGACAGCCTAATCCGAAAAACGTATCAGTACGATATCGAATCGAGAATTTACGGATCAGTAGCGCACCGCCACGATGAGGGCCTTGCCACCCGATCCCATCACCGCCGCCATGACCGACGCCTCGCCCCTCGACCGGCTCGCCTCGCTCGATACCAATACCGTCTCGGACGCCCTCGATTTCCTCGGCCTGCCCGGCGCGACCGTCGGCCTGCGCCCGCTGTGGGATTGCCGGAAGATCGTCGGCCGCGCCAGCACCGTGCAGCTCGGCCCGAAGCGCGACGCCGCGCCCACCGCGCACCTGATCTCGCCCGTCATCGACGCCGTGCGCACGCCGGACCGCGTGCTGGTGATCGCCGGCGGCCTGGAAGGCATTTCGTGCTGGGGCGACATCCTCGCGAACGCGGCCGTCGCGAAGCAGATTCGCGGCTCGGTGATCGACGGCCTGTGCCGCGACATCGAGGGCAGCGAAGCGATCGGCTACCCGGTGTTCGGGCGCGGCGTGACGATGATCAGCGCGCGCAATCGCGTGATCCAGCTTCATGCCGGCCAGCCGGTCGAGATGGCCGGCGTGATCGTGCACGAACACGATTACGTGATCGCCGACCGCTGCGGCACGGTGTTCGTGCCGGCCGCGCGCATCGGCGAGGTGCTCGAGCTGGGCGAGCGCATCGCGCGCCGCCAGGACGGCATGGTGGCGGCCGTGCGTGCGGGCCGCCCGGTGGCCGACGTGATGCACGACACGGCGTTCGAAGCGATCCGCGCCGGTTGATTTCTCTTTCTCAGGATGCCAAAACAATCATGACGAACCCGAAACAAGCTTGCGCCGACGATCGTGCGCTGGTCGCGCTGTTCGCCGGCCTCGATACGCCCGGCGTATCCGATGCGCTCGACAAGCTCGGCCTGCACGGCCAGGCGCTCGGCATCGCGCCGCTGGCCGACTATCCGCACGCCGTGGCCGGGCCGGCCTTCACGGTGCGCTATGCCCCGGCCAGCGCGCCGGCCGGCACGGTGGGCGATTTCATCGACGAGGCGGCCGAGGGCGACATCGTCGTCATCGACAACGGCGGACGCACCGACTGCACGGTGTGGGGCGACATCATGACCCAATACGCGGGCCTGCGCGGCATCGCCGGCACCGTGATCGACGGCGTCTGCCGCGACGTCGGCAAGGCGCTCGGCGACGGCTATCCGCTGTTTACGGCCGGCCGCTTCATGCGCACCGGCAAGGATCGCGTGCAGGTGGAAGCGGTCAACGCCACGGTGTCGATCGGCACGGTGCGCGTGGCGGCCCGCGATATCGTGGTGGCCGACGCGAACGGCGTGGTGGTGGTGCCGCGCGAGCGGGCGGCGGAAGTGGCCGCCACGGCGCGCGCGATCGAGGCGGTCGAGAGTGGCATTCGCGAGCGCATCGCCGCGGGCGCCACGCTGCGCGAGGCGCGTCAGGCGCTCGGCTATCACACGCTCCAGCGCAAATCATGAGCGCCCCCGCCCTGAACCGCTTCCTCGCGGCGGCCCGCCCGTCCGCCACCTATCGCGTGATGGACCGCGTCGCCGCGCATCGCGCCGAAGGCCGGCCGATCGTGTCGCTGTGCGCGGGCGAACCCGATTTCGATACGCCGTCGCACATTCGCGAGGCGGGCGTCGCGGCGATCCGCTGCGGACACACGCGTTATACGCAGGTCGCGGGCCTGCGCGTGCTGCGCGAGGCGATCGCCGGCAAGTTCGCGCGCGAGAACGGCATCGACGTCGACTGGCGGCACACGCTGGTGTGCAGCGGCGGCAAGCAGGTGATCTTCAATGCGATCGCGGCCACGCTCAACGAGGGCGACGAGGTGATCGTGCCCGCGCCCTACTGGGTCAGCTATCCCGAGATCGTGCAGTTGTGCGGGGGCCGGCCGGTGATCGTCGAGTGCGGCGCGGCCAGCGGCTTCAAGCTCGTGCCGGCCGCGCTCGAACGGGCCATCACGCCGCGCACGCGCTGGCTGATCCTCAATTCGCCGTCCAACCCGACCGGCGCGGTGTACCGGCGCGAGGAACTGCTGGCGCTGGCCGAGGTGCTGCTCGCGCACCCCGGCGTGATGGTGCTGTCGGACGATATCTACGAGCACCTGACGTTCGATGGTCAAGCCTTCCACACGCTCGCCCAGGTCGAGCCGCGCCTGCGCGAACGCACGCTGACCATGAACGGCGTGTCCAAGGCCTATGCGATGACGGGCTGGCGAATCGGCTATGGCACCGGGCCGGCCTGGCTGATCGATGCAATGGAAAAGTTGCAGGGGCAACAAACCTCGGGCGCCTCGACCATTTCGCAGTACGCAGCGCTGGCCGCGCTGAACGGCCCGCAGGATTTCGTCCGCGAATCGCGCAGCCGCTTCCAGCGCCGCCGCGACACGCTGGTCGAGCGCCTGAACCAGATCGACGGGCTGCATTGCGCAGTGCCGCAGGGCGCGTTCTATGCCTTTGCCTCGTGCGAGGGCTTGATCGGCCAACGCAGCCCGGCCGGGCTGCGGCTCGATTCGGACGAGGACGTGGCCGACGCGCTGCTCGACGAAGCCGGCGTGGCCGTCGTGCCCGGCAGCGCGTTCGGGCTCGGGCCGTACTTGCGCATCGCCTACGCGCTCGACGATGCCGCACTGGCTCGCGCCTGCGAGGCGATCGAGCGGTTCTGCGGCAAGCTCGCGGGCTGAGCGCCGGGCCGCAGCAGAATCGACGAATCGACACATCATGCGATATTCGACCGCAACGCTGCGTTCCCGAAACCGCTGCTATCGAAGGCGGCCCGCCGCTCATCCGAACGATTTTCAGAACAAAACAATATAAACAGAACGAATTGTTTGGAAAATCACGCCAAACAGGCGATCATTGCGCCTGCCTCGGCCCGCCGCTGACGGCACCCGCCCGCCTCGCTATCCTGTCACGCACATATCGATAGCGCGATTGATAACATAGCGTTCCCGTCACCGGCCGGCCCGGTGCCGCGCGGCCATCCAGCCCGCGCGCGTACCGGCCGCCGCACCGCACCGATTCGACCGTGAGCCAAGAACCGATACTGACCGTTTCCCATCTGTCGAAAACCTACGCGTCCGGCTTCAAGTCGCTCGACGACGTCAACCTGTCGATCCGCCCCGGCGAGATCTTCGCCCTGCTCGGCCCGAACGGCGCCGGCAAGACCACGCTGATCAGCGCCATCTGCGGCATCGTCACGCCGACCGAAGGCAGCGTCACCGTGGGCGGCCACGACATCCGCACGCACTACCGCGCCGCGCGCGAGATCATCGGCCTGGTGCCGCAGGAGCTGACCACCGATTCGTTCGAATCGGTCTGGGCCACCGTGTCGTTCAGCCGCGGCCTGTTCGGCAAGGCGCCGAACCCGGCGCACATCGAGAAGGTGCTGAAGGCGCTGTCGCTGTGGGACAAGCGCGACAACAAGATCATCACGCTGTCGGGCGGCATGAAGCGCCGCGTGCTGATCGCCAAGGCGCTCTCGCACGAGCCGCGCCTGCTGTTCCTCGACGAGCCGACCGCCGGGGTGGACGTCGAACTGCGCCGCGACATGTGGAAGCTGGTCGATCAACTGCGCGCCGACGGCGTGACGATCGTGCTGACCACCCACTACATCGAGGAAGCCGAGGAGATGGCCGACCGCATCGGCATCATCAACGGCGGCAAGATCATGCTGGTCGAGGAAAAGACCGAACTGATGCGCCAGCTCGGCAAGAAGCAGCTCACGCTGCAGCTCGACGCGCCGCTCGATGCGATTCCCGAGGCGCTGGCGGGCTTCGGCCTCGAACTCGCCAAGCAGGGCACCGAACTCGTCTACACCTACGAGGTGGAGCGCGATCAGGCGATCGCCACGCTGCTGGCCGCGCTCGCGCAGGCCGGCGTGCGCTTCCGCGATCTGCAAACCTCGCAAAGCTCGCTCGAGGAAATCTTCGTGAGCCTGATCGACGGCGGTCGTACCGCGTCGGCCACGCCCGCCTCCGCCTGACCGCTCGACAGGACCCCGAATGATCAATCTGCATGCGATTCGCGCGATCTACCGCGCGGAAATGGCCCGTACCCTGCGCACCCTGACCCAGAGCATCATCGCGCCGGTGATTTCGACTTCGCTCTACTTCGTCGTGTTCGGCTCCGCGATCGGTTCGCGGATCAGCTCCGTGAACGGCATCAGCTACGGCTCGTTCATCGTGCCGGGGCTGGTGATGCTGTCGCTGCTCTCGCAGAGCATCTCGAACGCCTCGTTCGGCATCTACTTCCCGCGCTTCACGGGCACCATCTACGAGGTGCTGTCCGCGCCAGTGTCGTACTGGGAAATCGTGACCGCCTATGTGGGTGCGGCCGCAACCAAATCGGTGATCCTCGGCGTGATCATCCTGATCACGGCCAGCCTGTTCGTGCCGATGCATATCCTGCATCCGGCCTGGATGGTGCTGTTCCTGATCCTGACCTCGATCACCTTCAGCCTGTTCGGCTTCGTAATCGGGATCTGGGCCGACGGCTTCGAGAAGCTCTCGCTGGTGCCGATGCTGATCGTCACGCCGCTGACCTTCCTCGGCGGCAGCTTCTATTCGGTGGACATGCTGCCGCCGTTCTGGCGCATCGTGTCGCTGTTCAACCCGATCGTCTATCTGGTCAGCGGTTTCCGCTGGGCGTTCTTCGGCCTGGCCGACGTGCACGTGGGCATCAGCCTGGCGATGACGCTGGGGTTCCTGGTGGCGCTGCTGTTCGTGGTGTCGTGGATTTTCCGCACCGGCTACCGGCTCAAGAAGTAAGCGCCGAATGGCGCATCGCATCGCGGCCAACGCGCGCCGCGATGCGTTTCCCGATGACTCGGCGTTTACACCGAGTTTGCCCGCCCCGCGATTGCACCACGCTTTGGCCCGGTTGTATGATGACGTAACACTTGTGGCGGCAAGCCACCCAGCCGCCCGCGTCTTCCTTCACATCCCGAACCGCGATCCCCCGATGACCACTCCGCTGTCCCCCACCCACGTCGTTATCGTCTCGAACGCCGAGGACGGCGACCTCGGCCTCTATCATCTCGACGCCGCGCAGGCCCGCCTCGCCGCCGTCACGCGCACGCCGGCCGGCAGCGTGGTGATGCCGCAGGCGCCCACCCGCGACGGCAAGCAACTGTTCGTGGCCACGCGCGGCGCGCAGCCCAGCATCGTCGGCTACGACATCGGCGCCGACGGCACGCTCACGCAGCGCTTCGCCACGCCGATCGACGCGAGCCTCGCCTACCTGACGGTGGATCGCGATGCGCGCCTGCTGTTCGGCGCGTCGTACGGCGGCAGCCGCCTGTTCGTGTTCGACGCGCGCCGGCTCGAAAGCGGCGACGGCACGCCGCTGCAATTCATCGATCGCATCCAGAACGCGCATTCGATCATCGTCTCCGACGACGACCGCTACGTGTACGCCGCCTCGCTCGGCTCGGACCGCGTGCTGTTCTATGGCATCGCGCGCGCCGGCAACGAAGCGGCGCTGATCGCGCGCGGCGAGCTGGCCACGCCGGCCGGCTTCGGCCCGCGCCATCTGCGCCTCGCGGCGGACGGCGCGACGCTCTACGTGATCGGCGAATTCCACGGCACGGTGCTGGCCGTGCCGCGCGATCCGGTCACGGGCGAGCTGGGCGAGCCGGTGGTGTCGGACCTCGCGCCGAGCATCGCGCACCTGGCGCACGGCGCACCGCGCCCGCCCGCGCCGACCCAACCGGTGGTCTGGGCCGCCGACCTGGCGGTCACGCCCGACAACCGCTTCGTGTTCGCCACCGAGCGCACGGCGAACCGCCTGATCACGTTCCGCGTCGGCGAGAACCGCGCGCTGCACTACGCAAGCTGCATCGAGACCGAACCGCAGCCGCGCGGCATCCGCCTCTCGCCGGACGGCACGCTGCTGGCGGCCAGCGGCGAGCTGTCGGATTCGATCTCGCTGTACCGCGTCGATCCGGCCACCGGCGCGCTGACGCAAGCCGACCGCATCGCCTGCGGCAAGGGCGCGAACTGGATCGAGATCCTGCCGCTGCAAGCGGCCTGAGCCAGCGCCTGACGTCGTCCGCCTCGTAGTCCAGCAAGCGCCCGCTCGTGGCGCTTGCTCCCCCGCCTTCCCCGCTTCCCCCTCCGCTCACTGCTTCGCAATCCGAAACAATTACCGCATGCCGTTGCCGTCCGAGAAACGGCCGGCGATACGGCCTCGATCCCCGTGGCACCCGCGTGACAGCGCGAAAGCCATTCCGTCGCCGAGCCACGACAATCGCGCACCACCGGCGTGAATCGCCGCCAGCGGAATATTTTTCCGATTTCTCTGTGCTATCTGTTTGAAACAGACGGCGCGTGGCCGGCGGCTGCGTCACCGCCGCCCGCGCCGGTTTCCACATCGTCAGGAGAACTCAGTATGGTCAAGCAACGCATGCGCGCTGTCGTCGCCACCGTCTTTCTGGCCGCCTTGACGCCGGCGGCCCTTGCGCAAACCTCGACGGACTGGATCGCCAACACCTACGGCACGATTGCCTCGCACGTCGGCAACGGAGCGCGCTCGATGTGGGTCGCGCCGGAAGGCACGATCTACACGGCGTCGTTCTGGGACGAGAACGCCGGCGGCGTGGGTGTCTACCAGGCGGGGAAGACGCTCGGCTCGATCGGTTCGCATGCCGAATTCCAGGGCGGCGCGATCACCGGCAACGCCACCTCGATCTTCACGCCGCTGCAAGGCACCAAACTGAGCGGCACGGTGGCGCGCTACAACCGCTCGACGGGGCTGCGCGACCTGGCGATCAAGGTCAGCGTGTGGGACACCATCAGCAAGGCCGACGTGATCACCGGCCTCGCCACGGCCGGCACGCTGCTGTATGCGAGCGACTACTTCAGCAACCGCGTGCGCGTGTTCACGACCGACGGCGTCTGGCAGCGCGACATCACCATCGCCACGCCCGGCGCGCTCGCGCTCGATGCATCGGGCAACCTGTGGGTCGCGCAGAAGAACAGCGGCACGATCGTCGAGATCGGCCCGGCCGGCGCGCAGCTCAACACCATTCAGCTCGGCGCGAGCGCGCGCCCGTCGGCGCTCTACTACGACGCGCCGACCGGCCAGTTGATGGTGGGCGACGCCGGCCCGGACATGAACATCAAGCAGTATTCGATCGCGGGCCAGCCGGCGCTGGCGGGCACCTTCGGCGTGACGGGCGGCTATCTCGACGCCACCACCGGCATCAAGGGGCAGGTGGGCGCGAAACGCTTCACGCGGGTGGTCGGTATCGGCCGCGACGCGGCCGGCGTGCTGTACGTGCTGAACAACCCGTGGGGCGGCGGCTGGGACCTGGGCCGCAACGGCCCGACCGACCTGCAGGCCTACGACGGCAGCGGCAACCTCGCGTGGGCGCTGCAGGCGCTGAACTTCGAGGCGGTGGCCGCGCCCGACCCGGTGACCGACGGCGCGCTGTTCTACAGCGGCATGAACATCTATTCGGGCAGCGCGGGCGGCCAGTTCGTGGCGAACACGGTCGATCCGTTCAGCTATCCGAACGATCCGCGGCTCTCGATGACGGACTACCAGCGCGGTCAGCATTTCGGCCAGCTCGCCAGCGTGGGCGGCAACCGGATCCTGGTCGCCACCGGCCAGAACCCCGATATCTACAACTTCTATCACTTCAACCCGGCGTCCAGCGGCTACATCGCGATTCCCGACGGCTCGCTGCCCGGCGCGCTGTTCGGCACCAATGCGATCGTCACGGGCGGCTTCTCGATCGACGAAAACGGCGACGTGTGGGCCGGCATGTCCGGCTCGAGCCAGGTCACGCGCTACCCGTTCGCGGGCTTCGACGCCAACGGCAAGCCGTCGTGGCGCGCGGGCGTGGCGATGCCGGTGCCGGGCACCGTCAAGCCGATCACGCGCGTGATCTACCAGGCGACCGCCGACACCATGGTGCTGGCGCAGGGCATAGCGGGAAGCTGGGATTGGACCGCGATGAACGGCCACCTGGAGGTGTATCACGGCTGGCTCGCCGGCAACCGCACGCCGAACCCGGTCATCGACCTGAGCAGCCCGAACCCGAAGACGATCGCGGTGGCCGGGCGCTACCTGTTCGTCGGCTACGTGCACACCGTGCCGAACATCGACGTGTTCGACCTGAGCACCGGCAGCCTCGTCACCACGCTGGTCAACACCAACCCGGCGGCGATGGATGTGGGCAACGACGTCGATTCGATGTTCGGCCTGCGCGCCTACCTGCGCTCGACCGGCGAGTACGTGATCACCAAGGACAACTACAACGGCTCCAGCATCGTGGTGTATCGCTGGACGCCGCAGTAGTCGCTCAACCGGCCCGACACTCAGCCGGCGGCGCTCGTCAGGGCTGCGAACTTCTCGAGATCGACGTTGCCGCCGCTGACGATCACGCCCACCCGCTTGCCGGCGAGGCGCTCCTTCATCTGCCGCACGGCCGCGAAGCCGAGGCAGCCGGTGGGTTCGACCAGCATCTTCATGCGCGACGCGAAGAAGCGCATGCAATCGACCAGTTCCGCGTCGCTGGCGGTCAGGATGCCGGTGACGTCGCGGCGCAGGATCTCGAACGTCAGTTGTCCGAGATATTGGGTTTGCGCGCCGTCGGCGATCGTCTTCGGCGTGTCGATGCGCACGATGCTGCCGGCCGCGAGCGACTGCTGGGCGTCATTGCCCGCTTCCGGCTCGACGCCGTAGATCTCCGCGCCCGACGACAGCTCGCGCGTGGCCAGCGCCGTGCCCGACAGCAGCCCGCCGCCGCCGAGCGGCGCGAACACCGCGTCGAGCGGGCCGGTTTCGGCGATCAGCTCGGCCGCCGCAGTGCCCTGCCCGGCGATCACGTCGGCGTGATCGTACGGCGGAATCAGCGTCAGCCCGTCCTTCTCGGCCAGGTCGCGGCCGATCTGCTCGCGATCGTCGCGGTAACGGTCGTAAGTCACCACGCGGCCGCCATAGCCGCGCGTGGCCGCCACCTTCGCCTCGGGCGCGTCTTGCGGCATGACGATGGTGGCCGGCATGCCGAGCAGCCGGGCCGACAGCGCGATCGCCTGCGCATGGTTACCCGACGAGAACGCCACCACGCCGGCCTTGCGCTGCGCGTCACTGAACTTCGACAACGCATTGAACGCGCCGCGGAACTTGAACGCGCCCATGCGCTGGAAGTTCTCGCACTTGAAGAACACCTGCGCGCCGAGCGCTTCGTCCACCGTGCGCGAGGTCAGCACGGGCGTGCGGTGGGCGAAACCCTCGATGCGGGCGGCGGCGGCGGCGACATCGGCGTAGGTGGGGAGATTCGGCTGGCTCATCGATGGCTCACTGGAAATGGAGGCAAGGAACGGGGACGGAGAATCGGAACGAAGAATCGGTCTTGACTGAATTCGAGACATTGTGTCCAATTCAATACATTCTGTCAATTTGACTCGACCGGCGCGCGCCGCCTCGCGGCGCAGCCCTTTTACCAGGTTCCGTCACGATGCCACTCGATACGCTCCCTACTCCGTCGGCCCTGATCGACGTTCCGCGCATGACGCGCAACATCGCGCGGATGCAGCAACGCCTCGACGCGCTCGGCGTGCGGTTCCGCCCGCACGTGAAGACCACCAAGTGCGAGCCGGTGGTGCGCGCGCAGCTTGCGGCCGGCGCACGCGGCATCACCGTGTCCACGCTGAAGGAAGCCGAGCAGTTCTTCGCGCAGGGCATCGGCGACATCGTCTACGCGGTCGGCATGGCCGCCACCAAGCTGCCGCAGGCGCTCGCGCTGCGCCGGCGCGGCTGCGACCTCAAGCTGGTGGCGGACAGCCTCGCGTCGGCCACCGCGATCGCCGCGTTCGGCCGCGAGCACGGCACGGCGTTCGAGGTGTGGATCGAGATCGACGTGGACGGCCACCGCTCCGGCCTCAAGCCCGACGACGCGGCGCTGGTCGAGGTCGGACGTGCGCTGATGGCGGGCGGCGCGACGCTCGGCGGCGTGATCGCCCACGCCGGATCGAGCTACGACTATCACACGCAGGCCGACCTGGTGCGGATCGCCGAGCAGGAGCGCGCGGGCGCGGTGCAGGCCGCCGAACGGCTGCGCGCGGCGGGGCTGCCGTGCCCGGTGGTCAGCATCGGCTCGACGCCCACCGCGCTGTCGGCCGAGCGGCTCGACGGCGTGACCGAGGTGCGCGCGGGCGTGTACGTGCTGTTCGATCTGGTCATGCACAACGTGGGCGTGTGCCGCACCGACGAGATCGCGCTGAGCGTGCTGACCACCGTGATCGGGCATCAGGAAGACAAGGGCTGGGCGATCGTCGATGCGGGCTGGATGGCGATGAGTCGCGATCGCGGCACGCAGCGCCAGACGCGGGATTTCGGCTACGGGCAGGTGTGCGACGAGAACGGGACGCCGCTTGAAGGTTATTTGCTCGGTAGTGCGAACCAGGAACATGGCATCATTTCGCGCAGTGGCGACGAACCTGATCGCGATATCGCGGCGCGTTTTCCGGTGGGTACGCGGTTACGGATCTTGCCGAACCATGCCTGCGCGACCGGGGCGCAGCATCCGGAATACCAGGCGATTGGAGAGGATGGGCCGGTGGGGGTTTGGGCCCGGTTTTATGGATGGTAGGACCCGACCTTCAAGGACGTAAGGCCGTAGACACATCGAATCCGTTCGCCACCTCATGACCTTAACGAAAAACCTGGCGCTCATTCTGGCATGCGTGTTTGCCTTTTCCCGGCACGGCCACGCGCAATGTGTCGACCTGGTCGCCAGTATTGACGACGAGCAGTTGATGCAGTCGCGGATTGCACTGATCGACCGCGCCACGCCTGCCGAGCCGATCCGCATCCTCGCCTACATCTTCGAAATCGATCAGACCGGCGGCCTGCTGATGCGCCATCTGGTCGAGGCCGCTCGCCGGGGCGTGCCGGTCAAGCTGCTGATCGACGGCATCGGCCCCGAGCCCCACTTCCCGTTCGAAGACGAGTTCATCGTCGCCCTGCACGACGTGGCGCCCGGCATCGACCTCAGAATCTTCCATCCACGATCGGATCTTGCCGAGCTTCCGCATCGCATGCACGACAAGCTGTTCCTGGTGGGCGACACGGCCGTGATCGGCAGTACCTCGATCTGGGATTCGAGCTTCCGCAACTGGCTCAGCGAGCGCGATCTGATGGTGTCGGGCGACGCCGGACAGGATGCGTCCTCGCTGCACGCCATGAACCAGCATTTCGCGTTGTTCTGGAATAGCCCGCAAGTGGCTCGCCCCGAGCCGGAAAAATTCCTCGAAGTCGACAGCCCTTATCGCGACTCGCGGGGTTATCTGACGCTCGACCCGGCACGCATCCGATATTGGCGCGAATGGCTGCTGGCGCCGCTCGACGCTGCGGCCGGAGCGACCGCTGCCGATGTACCTGCTGCCTTCGATACGCCCGACGATGCCGGGGTGTCGGTCGATCCCGCCTGGACGCCGATCGCCTGCGATCGCCTGCGCTATGTTCACGACTGGCCCGACAAGCGCTCACCCGGCACCTTGCAGGACATGTTGCAGGCGTTCGATACGGCGCGGCACGAGATCCTGATCATCAACCCCTACCTGATCCTGGTGCCGGAACTGCGCGAGGCGCTTGAACGCAAGCAGCGCGAAGGTGTTCGCGTGATCCTGGTGAGCGCCTCGCTGGCGAGCGTCACGCAGGAATTCCCCGCGGTCGGGAGCGCCTATGCCGACGATCTGCCCGGCCTGGTGAATGCAGGGATCGAGGTGCGCGAATATTCCGACCGAAAGAACCGCATGATGCACGCCAAGCTGATCCGCATCGACGGCCATCGGTATTATCTCGGCAGTTTCAATTTCGATTCGCTGTCGGCCCGCTTGAATACCGAAAACGGTCTTTGGATCGACGTTCCGAAGGATGGGATCGATCCCTTGCAAGACAGCGTGGCGTATTTTCTGAGCAACTCGAGTTCGGTGAGCGACGCCAATGGCCATCTTCTGGCGAATCCCGAGGCGCGCTGCCAGGCCGCTGGTTGCGGGGGCGCGTGGCGGTGGGTGGCGGTTTTGATCAGGGGGTTGCTGTGAGCGCGAGCGTGGCTTGGCGTGGAGTTATGCGGCGAGTTCGGCACGCGCGGTGGTCGGCCAGTTGTCGACGTTCGACATCGTGCGGGAAACCGTCGACAATCCGGTGCACGAAGGTATTCTCGTGGCCCGGGTCAGGTACCGAACCGTCACATCACATTGCCGGAACAACATGTCGTGTTCTTGTGGGGAATCTAATGTTGCGATTTGTTTTAGTCCGTGGCGTCTTGACGTGGGGTATTAGCACGGCGCTGATTTTCACTGCGATACAGGTATTCCAGGACCACCAGGTCGGAGCAATGGAAGTCGCCAGGAATATCGGCATTTTCATGGTCGGCGGCGTTGCTTGGGGTCTCTCCACGTGGTGGTGTGGTGGGCGAGAAAAGGGAAAATCGCGACGCGAAAAATGAGTCGAAGCCTTTAAGGGCATTCCAAGCCCATGCGTCGGGCAATACGCGGCCAGGAAGGAAATTCGAGGCGATAGTCAATTCGTTACGGCCAGGCCGAACGGATCGACAGCCCACATTTCGCCTGCGCAGAGATAAGGCCGTGACTGCACGAGCCACGCTTCCAGCGGCATCAGACTGATGCCCGGTGAGACTGCACCGCAGTACGACTCGGAAACAAACGGCGCACCATCCTCAGGGCGGCACACCACCTGGACAATGTGGGTGATTCCGCGAAGACGAGGATGGTTGTTCGCCCACGACGGCGCTCCCATTTTCAGACCAAGGGTGGCGTAGCGCGGGAGACTGCGTACGGTAATTTCGCCGCCTTCAAGAACAAAGCCCGTTCGGGTCTCGATTTCCTGAATGATTCGATCCGACCACACCTGCAAGGCTTCGAGGTCGCCGGAACCAAACACCACGCGGCCCGCGGCTTCGTTCTCTGCCTGCATTGCCCTGGTGAGGAGCAATCTGACCCATCCCGAGCAGTCGATGACGGGCGGGTCGGCCGACAGGCCTTCCGACTTCGCGCCACGCTGGTAACCAACCCGGCCTGTATAGGCTTGCACGAGCGCCCACATCGTTTTCTCTGCTGTCTCGAATTGCATGGTCCCTCCTGAGTGACTGCGGCCCGCATCGGTTAGGCTTAATTCGCAACGCGCCAACCCAGTGGTCGCGCTCGCAGCATGCCCCTATTGTGCGGAACAAAAGCCTGTCCAGCGTGCCACGGCAACGCCACGGTGTGACCCGGACAATCAGTCAACCCGGTACCAGCGACCCGATTCCGGACACACAGCGGCGGGGGCGCCGTTCGACCAGACTTGCTCCTCATCCAGGTTCAGCGAGGTCGAAGGGGTGGTGTCGAAGACGACCTTCAATGCTTGCCCAACCTGGGCGTCTTCGATGGGAAGCTCCCAAGTCAGGAATATCTGGATGCAATCGCGGTCCGGCGCGAAGTCGGCCACGTTAAAGCCGCTACTGCCGCGCTGAATCACGCCATGAGGCTGGCCGGTATCGAATATCACGGCGGTCCCCCGGGTCAGCGGAATGCGATGGCCCGTAGCGGGGAAATGCAAGTCCAGCCCTCGGTCTTCGCTCAGGAAGAGATTGCAGAAGGCCGCGCCGCCGTATTGCGCACCGTCATGGTGGTACCTCGCGCCACGACAGGCCATCAGGGCGACGTCACTGGAGGCAAGCACGTTGGGCAGCCCCAGTGCGCCCGTCCAGTCGGACATGGCCTGCACGCAGCGCTTGTAGTCCGGCCAGCGCGCCTGCGTTCGCGCCAACGGCATGGCCTCGACGTCCCCGGGCTCCAGGACGAGCCGCGACGATGTCTCTCTTTCCCAGTCTGCAAGCACGCGTGCGGAGGGAACCGGCACGTCGACCGTGGCTGATAGGACGATGTCGCTTACGCGGCGACTGCGGATGGTGTCGCCGCTCCAGAAATAGGAGGTCAGCATGTGTCGAATTCGATGCTGTGGAAGGGGGATGGGGCGATTGTAGCGAGCTACGGAGCGAATGGGGCTTGAATCGAATCCGGAACATTCCAACCGCGTCGCCGAATTGCTGATCGACTGGAAAGCCGAGGTTCGAAAAATTTTTGCGCGGCCGAAGTGAGCTTCCGGACCAGTGCCGACTTGCTGCGCCAACGAGCACCAGTGTCATAAAATGTGGCGATCGACAGCCGTTGGACCATGCACGAACAGCACATCCAACCGACAAACCGCATTTATTTTTAATGTCTGTTTACTGTTGCCGAACGCACTCTTGAAAAGCGATCCCATATGCAGCGGTTTCGGAAGTACATACTTACCCTGCTGTCCCTTAGCTTTATCGGCAGCCTTGCAGTAGGGCTTGCCTTGCAGCCGCTTGTCTCTGCTACCTTCGCAACGAGAGAGCCCGATCCGCGTATCAATCTGTTCTTGGTTGCCGTAATCGGCGTCATCGGCCTGATCGTCCTGGCAACATTTCTATGGCTCGCGTTCTGGCGTTCGCCATCATCTTCGTCGGCGAAGCAGCCATCAGCGACGCAAGGCACCGTCGGACTGCCTGCCCTGCCATCACAAATTGTCGCTTTGATCTTGACGTTCGGCACGCTCAACTGCCTGGCCTTCTGGCTATTGGCCACGGGTGTTGAAACGCTGGTGGTCAGGTTATCGGCTAAAACAGACATGTATTACGAAGCGACCGTTGAATCGACATATCGGAAGGGATGTACCAATGCGGTCCAGTGGCTCGACCCGGTCGTTAGCCGCAATGTGACGGTTTGCTTGACCTCCCCCCTCTTTCCAAAGCACGGCGGCCCGATCAGTCGATTATCCATTGTGCATTCCCTGCGCGGCCCGCTCGGCATGCGCGTTCTGACGGTTCATGCCGTCGATTCCGAGCCTGGCCGGATCGATCTTTCTTTGATGCATACGAATCTGGTGGGCACGCACTGAACCGGTTCGATTGCGGATCGCCTGTTTCGAGGCCAAGACTGCCATAGAGCGGAAACCGTGTAATGAATCGAAATACCTGATCCGTCAACGACTTCGCTCATCAACCGTTGAGCAGTGACCTGAAGGTGATTGCCCTTTGATAAAAAGGAGTTGGTCATGCTGCACAGTGTCAAAAAAGTTAGAAAAGTCGCCGTCGGTGGTGTGCTGATTCTGGCCTGTTCCGCTGCGCAGCCGAACCCCGTGTTCTCCGACACGGGATATGCGGCCGATGCGTACGGCGCTGCGGATAATTATCCATTGCCCGTGCCCGGCCACGCGCGAACGCAGCAGCAGTTCGTCGGATACTACAGTCACTATGACAAGGTTCGTCCGGCCGATCCAATTGCCAGGGCCGGCATTCCGTCGGTGCTGGAGACATCCGGGCGCGAACTGACACTGAACTACCCGTACGGCGGGCAGCAGCGCAATCTCAACGATTATCTCGATCGCAATCCGGTGACCGGCCTGTTGATTGCGCGCGACGACACTATTCTTTACGAGCACTATCGCTACGCCAGAAAGGATTCGGACCGGTTCATGTCGCAATCGATGGCGAAGACGATCGTCGGCATGCTGATCGGCATTGCGATATCCGAAGGCGCGATCCGCTCGATCGACGATCTCGCGGATGTCTATGTGCCGGAGCTGGCAGACAATCCGTATGGACAGACTTCGATTCGTGATCTGCTGCACATGTCTTCCGGCGTCCATTTCTTCGAAGACAGCAACTCCGGCGACGATCGGGACAAGTTGGGCCGCGATCTTTTCGATCCGCACGGGTTGGGCGCCATCGATGCCGTCAAGCACTTCGACAAGCGTGAACGCGCGGCAGGTACGCATTTCAGCTACGCGAGCATCGAAACGGAGGTGCTCGGACTCGTGTTGAGCCACGCGACACATATGTCTGTCGCGCAATACGCAAGCGAGCGCGTCTGGAAAAAGATGGGCATGGAATCGGATGCCTCGTGGGGTCGCGACGCGACGGGGCAGAACATTACCTATTGCTGCGTGAGCGCCACGTTGCGCGACTGGGCGAGGTTCGGAATGATGCTCGCCCATGACGGCCAGTGGAACGGCCAGCAGATCGTCCCGCGAGACTGGCTGCTGCAGGCGACGAGCGTTGCTTCCAGCGATAGCTTTCTGGCTCCGGGCAAGGCCAACCCGATTTTCGGTTACGGCTATCAGGTCTGGATATTGCCGGGCGAGCGTCGCATGTTTGCGCTGCAGGGTATGGACGGTCAGAGGATCATCATCGACCCGCGCTCGAAGCTCGTACTCGTGCAGACGGCTGTATGGACCAGCGACCACGATCCGGGTATGCGAGAAATTTATGCCTTGTGGTATGCGCTCGTCGCACAGCAGGGGTGACGGTAGCCCCGCCAAAAAGTGACGGCCGTTCTCGGGAAATTCGACCGGCCGCTTCGGGTCGGCTACGGCCGGTCGCGCCGGGCTGCTTCCGGCTGCGGATTCAACCCGTCGATGCAACATACTTGGAGCTGCGAGGCGGCAAGGAGTGTTGTCATGAAACAGAGACGGCGGATCTACTATACAGATAGCCAGAAGGCGTTAATGTGGGAGCGCTGGCGAAAGGGCGAGTCGCTGCAGAAGATCGCTCAGTTGTTTGATCGGAACCATTCTTCGGTGCAAGGGATTTTGGCCGAAACGGGCGGCATACAACCGAAGCCGCGGCACCGTTCGAGGTTGGCACTGACCCTCGCCGAGAGAGAAGAGATTTCGCGCGCTGTAGTTGCCGGCGAGTCGATGCGCACAATTGCGAATCGACTTGGACGTGCGCCGTCCACCATTAGTCGTGAATTCGGGCGCAACGGAGGCATGCAAGGCTATCGGGCGAGCAATGCTGATGAACTTGCTTGGGAGCGAGCTCATCGCCCCCAAGTCTGCAAGCTAGTCAAAAATAAGGAGCTCGCGCGGGTCGTGGCAGGCAAGCTCCGGCTGCAATGGTCGCCCGAACAAATTGCCGGTTGGCTTAAGCATGTATACGCGGTCAACAGAGACTACCAGGTGTCGCACGAAACCATATACCGCAGTCTCTACATACAAGCTCGCGGTGCGCTCAAGAAGGAGTTGCTCGAACATTTACGACGCTCGCGAGCCATGCGCCGTTCACGTCATCACACAATGAAGACCGATGATCACGGCAAAATCTGCGACACCGTCCCGATTAGCGAGCGCCCCGCGACAGCAGAGGATCGTGCGATACCGGGGCATTGGGAAGGAGATCTGCTATTCGGAAACGCGAACAGCCAAATTGCCACGCTTGTCGAGCGTCAAAGCCGCTTCGTGATGCTGGTGAAGGTTGCCAGTAAGGACACGAAAGCGGTCATCGATGCACTGATTCGGCACGCCGACAAGCTTCCTCTGGAGCTATACAAATCGCTGACCTGGGATCGAGGCAAAGAGATGGCCGATCACAAGCGCTTCACCGTGGCCACTGACGTGAAGGTCTATTTTTGTGATCCGCAAAGCCCTTGGCAACGTGGTTCGAACGAAAACACAAATGGCCTCCTGAGGCAGTATCTTCCCAAAGGAATTGATCTCTCGGACTATTCCCAGGCCACGCTCAACGCGATAGCAAGGCGGCTCAACGAGCGTCCGAGAAAGACGCTAGACTTTGATACACCGGCTGAGCGTTTTTATCAATTCGTTGCGTCGACGGGTTGAATCCGCAGCCAGGAGCGGACAGTCGACCTGACCACAGAGATCGCCGACAATTGCAGTGCCGGTTCGTTGGTGCTCGGACACGGACACAACGACTGGCCCCTGAAGCGAATCAGTCTGATTGAAATCTTGGGCACAGAAGCCAGAGAACACGACAAATGATCGAAACTGTCAAATTACCGCCCGACCGTCAACGTCCTTTCCTCACATCTCTTGACACCCAAACGCTCAACATCGCAGCACAAGCGATGCAGGGAGCGTTCGATGAATTACTGTCAGAAGACCCAACGCTCTCCGGAATCTTAGAGAAAATCTGTTCAGCCAATGCGAAAATGGTAGTGTTCGGTGGATGGGCGCGCGACAGACTGCTCGAGGTTTTACAGAAACGGAAGATCCCATCTCGCGACATTGACTTCGTAGTGGACAGCATCTGTCCCATTGCTAATTTCTTCCCAGAAGGCGCTCGCGAAAATCCATTTGGGGGCGTCGGGTTCACTGGCAACACGATTCCCCTCGAAGCTTGGAATCTTCAGAACACTTTCCTATTTAAACGACGCAAGCTGCAAGCTTCCTTCGCAGCGTTACCGTCGACGGCAGACTACGACGTTAACGCGCTCGTCTTCTTTCCATCGCAATGCCACGGGAAACCTTCTTTGCTCGACGCGGGGGCCGGAAGCGCTTTAAATTCCGGCCAGCTCGACTTCATGGCAGATGAGGTTGCTCAGCCAAAGATCCAAGCGGCGCGCGCTGTTATTCTTGCGACGAAGCTTGAACTCAAGCCTTCTGAGGTGGTGTGCGACTTCGTGCAGGACGTGTGTGAGGAAGGCACGACGGCCAAAGACGTCCAAAAAGCGGTCGACACCTACTGCCCCACTGAACTCAGGCCACAGGCGCAGCAACTGCTCTCGCAGATCCGGCAAGGGAATCGAGGTGGGAGGCCAAAGACCGAGTTCTTTTTCCATTGCTGGGGGGTATTCGAAGGCGGCGGCGTCAGGGCAGCGGCCCATGCAGGTGCGTATGCGGCAGCGAAGAGAGCCGGAGTAACGTTTGGGCGGGTGGCTGGGACGTCCGGTGGTTCCATCGTCGCGGCGCTCGTTGCTGCCGGCGCGACCCCCGCATATCTCAGGCATCACCTTCAGGAATTGGACTTCTTACCGCTACTTGATAAGCCCTCGAAAAAAAACAGCTTCTTCGAAAAGAAGCTGCCGGCTTGGGCGCGTCTGCTGCGTCCGCTGAGTTGGGGACGGTTACGAATGGCGGCGGATATTGCCACCTACGGCGGACTGCACGATTCCGAGCGTTTGGGTGATTGGATTGAGCAGCGGCTGGCCGAACTAGTGCGATCGGAGGATTCTACGAACAAAAGGCCTGTCCTCTTCTCAGAACTGCCGATTCCGCTATACGTCGTCGCCACCGATTTTTCTAACGGCCAGCCCAAGGTCTGGTCCCACGCCACGACGAGCGAAGAGAGTGTGACACTTGCTGTCCGGCACTCCTGCACCATCCCGTTCTTCTTCCAGCCAGCCCGGGCGGGATCATCCATCTTCCTTGACGGAGGTGCGGTATCCAACCTTCCAGCATATGTCTTGAACAAGCAAAGCGGAACTGCTAGCGAGCGGGATGTCCTCTCACGCATTCTCGCATTTCGGTTGGTGGAAGACGACACGGGAGGCAAGCCGGTGCGCGATCTCCTTGATTTCGGCCAACGGCTAAGTGCAGCCGTCATCGACAGCGCATCGGAAATCCAACTGCAGTTGCAGCCAAACGTTTATCCTGTCCCAATCAAGACGGGAACCATTCGGTCGACAGATTTTGACCTCATTAACGCTGACAGCAAGCGCCTTCTCTATAGCCGAGGCGTGAAAGGCTTGAGAGAGTTTATCGAGAAGGAAAGATTGACCGCGCTGCGTGGCGATGCGACCGCACAAGAATTCCAAGGCTTCGACGAAAAGATGTTGCTGCTCGTGCGTCAGATGCGCTCATGCAAGGGAACCTTCTTGGCGATGGGCCGCGATACTTACTGGCTCGATCACGTGTTCCCCAGCTTGCTCCTCCTCGCGCGTCGCAAAGTGGCTGTAACGGCTGTTGTGCCGCTCATCAGTCAACTACAGGACAATATTCGCCAACAGGAAACCCGCCGGCGACAGTTGCTAAGGTTACTTGGCGCCACCGTCACAGAAACGCCTGAGTGCCTGCCTTTCACGGGATTCGCGTTCGATCTAGAAACAGATAGAGCGAGCACGATTTTGACATACCTGCCGGAAGATGCACGAACGAACTCGCGGTACGAGGATGAGAAGGTACGTCTATATACTGCTGACAGTGACCCAGTTGTCCTCGACATGTTGGCGGGTCAGGCCAGCGCTCACACTAAGGCAGCTGTTTCATCGTCGCTGAATCTCGAGTATGAAGTGTGCGCCGAACGCAAGCTAATTGATCGCCTCCGTCGGGTTCCCGCATACGAACAGGCATCGATTCGAATGCAGAGCGTCCAAGTAACGCGTGACATCGTCGTCATGCAGAAGCGAATTAAGGAGTTCAAAGCGCTGCAGATCCGTTCCTTCATGTCGGATTTAGCGGACCGCGGGCGCAACTTTTTCGGCTTGATGCAAGTGCAACTCGCTGACGCTAATAGTTCCATCGTCACGCCACCAGTTCTGGAAAGGCACTCGGGTACCCTCGTCTTGATTGAGGGTAACACGCGTCTGCACCATTGCTTCACGAACGGAATCGACGAGGTAGAGGCCGTTGTGATCGAGGGCGTGACCGATTCGCTACCCAGCGACGGTCGTTTCTCGCTCGGTAACCTCCGGCTGGTTTCGTCCACCATCTCAATTCCCAACAACTACCAGAACTACAAGGCATCCGAGTATCGGCACATCGAGCGCGCTGTGCATGAAAGCTATGATTGATTCGTTTTGGATACGAATTTCCAACTATTTGCATATCACGAATTCATGGACGTAACTGGCGTCTGTACGGGGCATCAGGTAAGGCGGAGGTTTGGCTTTTACCGGCCGAGACATACCCGTACACGCTTTAGATCGTATCGATCTCGTTGGAGTGGCCAAGGTTCAAGAGTAGTAGGTGTTTTAGGCATCATGTAACTACTGAACCCGCTGCTTAAGTTCGAAGCAGCCGACTGGCTGCTTTGGAGCACATCGAGAGACTGCTTCGGATCGGCAATGGTCGATCGCATCGGGCGGCAATCGGCCAAGAAGCGTCTTTCGTCGGAGCCGTAAGCAGACATTCGAATGCCTGCTTTACCGAGTGAAAGGCATAACTTATGTCAATTGCCGAACGCGTTTGCCTTCTAGTGCCGTTATAGACTGCAACGGAGCATTTCCTAAGACATGGGCCAAAAATTCGGGAAGTGCGACAGGACCAACGCAGGTTTGGATCTGTGGCGCAACGATAAACAACACACCTTCTCGATAGCTGTCGAACTGTGCCGCCGACCAAAGCCCCGGCTCGTCCGATATGACGACGGAAAGGCTGTTTCCGTCGGGAAGTGTAAGGATGAGCGCAAAGACGTCCGCGATCGCCCACAACAAAACGGAATATGTACCCGGAACACTTATATGTGATTTAACCGTCCGCAGACTATCCGAAAACAGTGGTACGCCACGGATGAGATTACCTCTTGCTGAGCGGTCTTTTTCCCAGAGCGCAAGTTGTATCCCGATGCCGTATTGCGTGTCCAGATAAGCCTCCCCGAACAGCTTATATCCTATGCCTCTCGCGAGTTTCGCGAGGAATCGTTCGTCAAATCCGATCGCATGCACGAACCGAATATTCAATTCTTTTCCGCTCTTTGCCCGTTGCGCTAGGGTGGAATGTTCATCTACCAAGTTGTCCGGAAGAGGCGAGACGAAATCCGTGGGCTCACCGTCGCCTTGGATTTCGAAATTACCTGCGTATCTATTTGCCTTCTTAAATTGTCGCGCAAAAGATCGGATCGTGAGGCCGCATTTCTCGGAATCCGCCACTGTGAGAAACAAGTATGCGCGCCCCGGATCTGATCTACGATTGATCGGGTTTCCACCCGCATAGCTGTCGTAACGAGGATCATCTACCTCATGCACGTGATACAGATGCTCACCGAATGGCCCGAGCCAAATTTCGCATATCTCGTTCACCCCGAACTTAAAACTATGGTCGATACCCATGTATGCGAACGGCATCGATGATTCAGCATCCTTCAAATCAACAAAGTCTCGATAAGCGACAGTTTCGGCATTTTTTCCGAACCAACTCTTCATCACTGGGCCGTCGACGAACAGCCCCATTATCGAGTTGCACCGCCGGCATACATCCCGGGTCTTGAACAGATCCGGCAGACATTCCCGCCCATAGCATCCGGAAAGATATGCTCCAGCGAGAATTCGTCGCTGCGCTTGCACTCGTTACAGTAGATGCAGCGCTTATTGTCGGTTGTTTGCGTTTCGGTCATTGTCGACTATTGTGAATTAGTTCCTAACACCGTCCGGCTCTCATAATTTGCCGTTCCATACGATAACAGACGAGCGACCGAAAAGGGTCGCGAACTGCCCGCCGCGCGAGTAGCTAACGTCGGACAACGAAGAGGCCAATAAGGCCAGATGCGCCGACCGTGAACGCATTGAATTCGCAATGTCCGCATTGAACATTGCGCCAGAAAAAGAAAGCGCCGCGCTTGGGTTCCCGCCTTCAAGCCTGTTTTCCGCCACGGCGGTGTCAAAGTCGATTCAAGCGCACGACGGGCATAGCCCTCTTGCCCGATCGTGGCCGATCGCTCGCGCGTCGGCCTCACCAAGAAGCATGACATCGACCCAAGCCCCCGCGTCCAGTGCACCCATGCCGCAGCCCCCTCACCAAGGCCAAGCCACCCGCGTCCCCACCCCCGCCGCCCTCGCCCGCTCCACCAGCATCCGCGCCACGGTCAAATCCTGCAGCGCCAGCCCGGTCATGTCGAACACGGTGATGTCCTCGCGCGCCCGCACGAACGACGCCGGCGCGGCCAGCAGTTCGCCGAGTTCAACGCAATCCTGCTCCGCCGCCCACTGCGCCTCGCCGATCCGGCGCGCCTGCTCGCGGTCGTCCACCACGAGCCGCGCCCGCGCCAGCAAACCGTCCGGCAACTCGCGTTTGCCTTGCGTATCGGCGCCCACCGCATTGATATGCGTGCCCGGCTGCACGGCGCTCGCGTCGAACAGCACGCGGCCGCCCGGCGTGGCGGTGATGACGATGTCGGCATCGGCCACGGCCGCATCGGCATCAGTGGCGGCCGAAATCGTGCAACGCTCGCGAAACAGCGCCTCGAACGCTTCGTTCGCTTCGCCGCGCGAACCGACATAGCGCACCGTCGTGATCGACGGCAGCATCCGCAACGCGAAGTTCAACTGAATCCGCGCCTGCACGCCGGTCCCGAATACACAGACGCTCCCGCTGTCGCCCCGCGCCAACGCGCGCAGGCCGAGGCCGCCGGCCGCGCCGGTGCGCAGCGTGGTGATCGCGTTGCCGTCGATCACGCAGCGCGGCCGGCCGGTGGCGGGGTCGATCAGCATCACGGTGGCCTGATGCGGCTCGCCGCCCAATTCGCGGTTGGCCGGCCAGAAGCCGGCCGCCTTGAAGCCGAGCAGCGCCTCGCCGGCCACGTCGCCGGCCTTGATGCCGAACACGCCGCCAGTGGCCAGCGGCTCGCGAATCACCGGAAACACGCGGCCCGCGCCGCGCCGGTGCAGATCGAACGCGTCCGCGACAGCATGGAGCACGTCGTCGGGTTGCAGCAGGCTTTCCACCACGTGCGTGTCCAGCAACAGCAGTTCGGCATCGGTTCTCATCGGCGTGGCACTCCTTCGGGTTCGGTATGGCGGTGGATCGACCGAATGGCCAACCCATCACCGCATCGCATTGTACATTTTTTCCAGTTATCTACATTTCATCCAATAACCGGACGCGAAGCGACTTCGCGCGAACTTCGCATTGCGCGACATCACTTCGCATTGCCAGTTTTGGCCAGTTCGATGCAGGAAATAACGGGTTTCAGGCCGTTTTCGTGCGAAAAACGGCTCAGGCGTCGAGCGGCGTGAGCAGCGGCTGCCCGGCGAAATGGCGCGCGGCGTTGTCGAGGAACAGGTCGATGGTGCGGTCGCGCGCCTCGGGCGAGGTGCCGGCCACGTGCGGCGTCAGCACCACGGTGTCCAGGTCGATCAACTCGGCCGGCGGCGCGGGTTCGCTCTCGTAGACGTCGAGCCCCGCGCCGGCCAGGCGCCCTTCGCGCAGCGCAGCGGCCAGCGCGGCGGTATCCACGGTGCTGCCGCGCGACACATTGACGAGGAAGCCGCGCGGGCCGAGCGCATCGAGAATGGCGGCGTCGATCAGATGGCGCGTCTGTGCGCCGCCCGGCGTGGCCACCATCAGGTAATCGGCCCAGCTCGCCAGATCGGCCAGCGCATCGAAATAGCGCAGCGCGGCGGCGCCCTCGCGCGGGCGGCGGTTGTGATAACCGACTTCCAGGTCGAAACCGGCGGCACGCCGCGCGACCTTCTCGCCGATCCGCCCCAACCCGACGATGCCGAGCCGCTTGCCCGAAAAGTTCGGCTCCATCGGCAACGCGTCGCGCCACACGCCGGCCCGGCACGCCGCATCGAGCCGCACCACGCCGCGCACGGCGGCCAGCAGCAGCGCGAACGCATGGTCGGCCACGCAATCGTCGTTGGCGCCCACGCCGTGCGCCAGCGCGATGCCGCGCGCGCGGGCCGCCGCCACCGGCAGGTTCTCGTAGCCGACGCCGAGCGCATGCAGGAAACCGAGCTTCGGCAGGCGCGCCAGGTCCGCTTCGGACAAGCCGGTGGTGCCGTTGGTCAGCACCAGTTGCACATCGGCCCCATGCGCGGCGATCGCCTGCTCGCGGGTAGCGGCATCGGGCGCGTAGATCAGTTCGTAGGCATCGGCGAGGCGCGCGAGGGCATCGTCTTGCGCGGCGATCAGGACCAGCAGGCTGAGTTTCATGTCGGGTATCGGGGTGGGATCGGAAGATACCGGCCAGTGTAGCAAGCGGCAATCGGCCGCGGCTGACGTCAAACTGGCAAGCGCCGGGCCACACCGTCAGGTCAGATCAGCAGATCCTCGTAGAACGCACCGAACGGCCGGCTCGGATGCGCGATCTGGATTTCCAGCACCCACAGTCCGCTGGCCGGCACGCCTTCGTAATCGCCGAGATTGCCGGCCTTGTAGATCGCGTGCGGAAAATCGCTGACGCGATGCCCCTTGATGTCGACGTTGAGCCGCCAGCCGTGCGCCTCGGCACGCTCGGCCGCGTGGCGGTACAGCGCCGCGCCACCCGCGCCGGTGGCGCGCCAGTGCGCTTCCACTTCGTCGAATACCGTCTTCGCGGCCCGCGCGCAGGCCTGCTGCTCGGCGTCGCCGCCGACCACGAACGTCGCACCGGCGTCGCCCTCGTGACCCTGCCAAACCACGCCGAGATCGACGAAGAAGATGTCGTGCTCGCCGAGCACCGGGTCGCCCTCGGACTGCTGCTTGAAGGTTTTCAGCGTGTTCGCGCCGAACCGGATCAGCACGGGATGCCAGAGCCGATCCATGCCCATTTCGCCGAGCAGCGCCTTGCAGCGCGCGTTCGCCTCCGATTCGCGCATTCCCACGTGGATCTCGTCGGCCATCGTCTCCACCGCGCGCCACGTCATCGCGCGCGCATGCCGCATCGCGTCCATCGAAAAGCGCTCGCCCACCGCCTGCTTCGTGTCTTCCATCGATTGTTCACCCGTTCGTCGATTGCTGGCCGAGCCGGACTCCGGAAAACGGCTCCGGACCGTCAGCGTTATATTCTGTTGTATATTACGTGACATCTCGCAACCCGATCGACAGGATCGTGCCGCTGCGCGGCGGCCCTCGTGGCCGGGCGCGGCTTGCGGCACGACAAGCGCATGAGCATCTCTACACACTGGACGGACGAGGACATCCGGCACGGCGAACTGTCGTCGCGCATCGTGGCGGTTCGGCGGCGCGACGACGCGCAACGGGCGGCCCTGATCGTCGACGTGGTGGACGCGTTCGCGCGGCTGCGCGGCAGCCTGCTGCGCTTCGTCGCGCTGTTCGCCGAGGGCACGGCCGCGCCGGCCCACGCGGGCCACGACGCGCGGCGCTTCGACATGCTGCTGGCGGCGCTCGCCGTCAGCGCCAAGCGCGCGCGGTTTCGCCGTCTGACCGACTTGCAGCACCTGATCGAGCGCGTCGCGCGCGCCGAGACGTTCCGCGACGTGATCTTCGCGCCGCCCCCCGCGGCCGGCCCCGCCGCGCTGCGCGAGGCGGCGCTGTCGCTCGAACGGCTCGACGCCGAGCTGGTCGGCTTATGCGTCGAACATGTGCTTGAAAGCCGGACGCGCGACTCGCTTGCCGCCGCCCGCTCACCGAAAGAGGCCGACGATGGACACGCCGCCGCTTCGCCCCGCCGGCCGTCGCGCCGCCTCGCCATCGAGCGCGATGCTTGCGCCGAACCCGATGTCAGCGATGTCGGCATTGCCGGATCGCTCGCCTGAGATGGCCGCATCGCCGATGCCGCATGCCGCGACGGCCATCGATGCGCTCGCCTCGCACAGCACGCTCGCCGTCGATGCCACAGCCGCGCAGGCCGAACTCGCGCGGCTGCGGCGCGCGCTCGCCGAACGCGATGCAAACGCGGTCGTGCTGGCCGGCCGCGCTGCAGCCGCCGAACACCAGCGCGAGATCGAACAGGCGCGCGTGCAAATGCTGCGCGAGCAGCTCGACGACGCGCTGCACGCGTTGAACACGGCCAAGCGCGAGGCCGCCGTGCTCGAACAGGCGTTCGAGGCGGATGCGGGACAGGTGGATTTCGCGCGGCCGTCGTTGCGGGCAATGCGCGGGCGAAGGATCGTCTATGTCGGCGGGCGGTCCGGATCGAACGCGGCGATCGCTCGGCTCGTGGGCGCGGCCGGGGGCTCGGTCGCCGTGTACGACGGCGCGCAAGCAACGTCCGCCGTGTGGCAGCGGTTGGTGGGCGATGCCGACCTGGTGGTGCTGGCGGCCGATCGCGTCGATGCCGATGCGCAGGCCATGTTGAACGCGGCCTGCGAGGCGCAGGCGGTGCCGCTGTGCCGAATCCGCACGGCGCAACTGGCGCTGGTGGTGGATGCGATCGCCGCGCATGCGCGCGCGGCCGAGCGTGAAGCCGAACGCGCGACCGGGCAAGCGTTCGGCACGCGGCACGGCTGATCTGCGTTCACTGCATCACGCCGCGCCCGCCGTGATCCCTCCTCAGGGCTGCATCATCTCCGTCAACACGGCGAGCTGCTTCGCGCAGTGGCGCTGCGCTTCCTCCTCGATCTCGCGATAGAGCCGCACGATCTGCTCGCCGACCGGCGTCAGCGTGCAGCCGCCGCCGCTCGCGCCGCCCTGCTCGGAATGCGTGGCGGGTGAGCGCAGCGAGCGGTTCAGTTCGTCGATCAGCAACCACGCGCGCCGGTAGGACATGCCGAGATGCCGCGCCGCGGCCGAGATCGAACCGTGCTCGTGCACGGCTTCGAGCAACGTGACCTTGCCGGGGCCGAGCGCGACCGTCTGGCCGCGACGGATGCGCATGCGGAAATTCACCTGCGGTGCGGAAGACGAATCGGAAGCCGGCGGAGCGCCGGCGGAATCGGTCGAGGGCGGAAGGTCGGGATGGGTCATGCGCGCAAGGATACACGAAGGGATCGGCGGGTCAGTGCGGCGAAGCGCGGCCCTGCAACGCGGGAAAACACTGCCCGTAATCCTCGCAGCCGGGACAACCCGGCGCGGGCGCCGGGGCCTCGCCGCGCGACAGCGCGAGATCCTGCGCGAGGAATTTCTTCCAGCGCAGCGCGCCGGTGTTGCGCGCCGCCACGGCCGGAAAAAAACGCGTCAGCATCGCGGATACGGCCTCTCGGCCATCGAGGCCGAGGTCGCGCCACAGATGATCGGGGCGCAGGCAGGCATGCGACACGATGCTGGCCAGGCAGCGGGCGTCGTCGGCATCGACCTCGGGGCTGGCGTCGGCCAGCAAGCGAATGCGCAACGCATCGACGAACGCCGCACGGGAAACCGGCAACACCGGTTCGACCCACGCAGCGCCGACATCCGGCAAACCATGCCGCGTCAGCAAGCGAGCGAACACCTCGTGCGACAGACCGAGCCACGCCAGCTCGTCAGTTGCATCGCCGCTACGCGCGCAAATCAGCGCCGCGAACAGCGCGGCATCGCCAGCACGCACGCTGCCGGAGGCGAACGACACCACGCTCACACCGTCAGCACCCGCGCCACCAGCGACGCGAGCCGCTTCACATGGCGCGGCGCGGGCGAGATGTCCGCGCCCGAGAACAGGTACGGCGCCCCGCCCTCGGCACGCATCGGTTCGCCGCCGCATTCGTAGGCGACGATCGCCTGCTCGCCGATCGCGGTATTGAACAACTCGTGCCACGAGAACGTGACGGCATAGCCGTCGTGGCCGATCGCGAGGAACACGGTGCGCTTGAAATCGCCGCTGGCCGGATCGTGCAACCCGGCCAGCGTGAACAGCTCGGTGAGTCGCACGCCGCGATAGCGCTCGACGTCGCGGATATAGCGCCCGCTCGTGAAGCAGCGCAGCGCGAACGGCTCGCAGACGGTGGCCGGCAGCGCCGCCAGATCGGCAAGCGAGAGCGACATCGGCCGCAGCACGTCGCCCGTCACCTGCACGATGCCCGCGCCGGGGTGGCCGGGCAGCAGCGGCGCGGCGGCGGTTTCGGTGGAGGACATCGCGCCGCTCAGCCTTCGACGCCGATGATCACGCTCGACGCCTTGAAGATCGCGCTGGCCGGCTTGCCGACGGCCAGGCCGAGGCGCTCGACGCTGTCGTTCGTCACGATCGCGACGACCTGCGCGCCGCCCGGCCCGGTGATCGCCACCTCGGCGTTGACCGCGCCCTTGGTGACGGCGGCCACGCTGCCAGCCACGCAGTTGCGCGCCGACACGCGATCGGCATCCACGTCCACCATCACCAGCACCGACGACGCTTTCACCAGCGCGAACGCCTCCACGCCGGCCGCGAGGCCCAGCGACTGCGCGCTGCCGTGCGTGACGATCGCGACGATCTCCAGGCCGTCATCGGCGCGCAGCGTCACTTCGTCGTTGACGGCACCGGGCTTGACCTCGACGATCTGTCCGACGAAATGGTTACGGGCACTGGTGCGCATGCTTGTCTCCTGAAATCGAATGCCGCGGGCCGGCGTGGCCCGCGATGCGGGGACGCCCAGTGTAAACGCATGCTGCATCGCCGATTCCGACAAAATGTCGTGTAAGCACCGTAATATACCGACCTTTATAACGCTACGGAGTAAGCCATGTTTCGCAAGCTGCTGGTCTGCGGCGCCGTCGTCGCAAGCGCATTCGTCGCCACCGCGCACGCCGCCGATACCGACACCGTCAACGTGCTGTACGCGGGTTCGCTGGTCAACCTGATGGAGCGCAGCGTCGGCCCGGCGTTCGAGAAGGAAACCGGCCTGCACTTCCGTGGCTACGCCGCCGGCTCGAACAAGATCGCCAATGAAATCAAGGGCAAGCTGCGCCGCGGCGACGTGTTCATCAGCGCCAGCCCGAAAGTCAATGCCAGCCTGATGGGCGAGGCCAATGGCGATCACACGTCGTGGTACGTCAACTTTGCGCAGTCGCCGCTGATGATCGGCTACAACCCGAAGAGCCGTTTCGCGAAGGAATTCAAGACCAGGCGCTGGGATCAGGTGCTGCAGGAGCCGGGCATCCGCATCGGCCGCACCGATCCGAAGCTCGACCCGAAGGGCGCGTTCACGGTGGAGATGATGACCAAGGCCGCCGAGTTCTATCACCAGCCCGACCTCGTCGAGAAGACGCTCGGCACGCCGGAGAACCCGGAGCAGGTGCTGCCGGAGGAAACGCTGGTCGGCCGCCTGCAATCGGGGCAGCTCGACGCGGGCTTCTTCTACTCGACCGAAACCTCGGACCTGAAGATCCCCGCCATCGCGCCCGCGCCTGAGCTGCACATCCAGGCCAGCTACACGCTGACCATCCTCTCGGATGCGCAGAACAAGGACGGCGCGTCGCGCTTCGCCAACTTCCTGCTGAGCGCCAAGGGCCGCGAGCTGCTGAAGGAGCACGGCGTGGACGTGGTCAAGCCGACCGTCAAGGGCAACGCGCAGGCGCTGCCGCCGTCGCTGCAGGCCGTGATCGACGCCGCGCAATGACGCGACGCGTGGCCGGCCCGCTGCGCCTGCTGGCGCTGCTGCTCGCGGTCTACCTGCTCGCGCCGTTCGTCGCCAGCATCCCGCAGATCGGCGAGGCCGACTGGGCGAGCGTCGATTGGGGCGCCACCTGGTCGGCGGTGGCCGTGTCGGCCGGCAGCGCCACGCTGGCCGCGCTGATCACGCTGGTGTGCGGCGTGCCGCTCGGCTACTGGCTGGCGCGCTCGGGCTCCAAGGCCGCCGCGCCGCTCGGCTTCGTCGTGCAGTTGCCGCTGGCGCTGCCGCCGCTGACCAGCGGCGTGCTGCTGCTGTTCCTGTTCGGGCCGTACAGCCCGCTCGGCCAGTGGACCCACGGCGCGCTGACCGATTCGTTCGCGGGCATCGTGCTCGCCGAAACGTTCGTGGCCGCGCCGTTCCTGATCGTCGCCGCGCGCTCGGCGTTCGGCGCGATCGACCCGGTATTCGAGGACGTGGCCGCCACGCTCGGCCATCGCGCCGGCAGCCGCTTCTTGCGCGTCGCGCTGCCGGCCGCCTGGCCCGCGATCCGCGCCGGCCTCGCGCTGGCCTGGCTGCGCGCGTTCGGCGAATTCGGCGCGACCGTGATGGTGGCGTATCACCCGTATTCGCTGCCGGTTTATACCTACGTGATGTTCGGCAGCCTCGGGCTGCCGGCCATGATGCCGCTGCTGCTGCCCACGCTGGCCATCGCGATCGCCTGCGCGATGCTGTCGATCGTGCGCTTCGGCCGGCGCGAGGCCGCCGACATCGACACCGACACCGCCGAAACCGGCGATGCGCCGCCGCTCGCACGCACCGGCACGCCGCCCGACGGCGACGCGCCCGAACTGCGGCTCGCGATCCGGCTGCGCAAGCGGCTCGGCACGTTCCGGCTGGCGGTGGACTGGACGCCCGCGTCGCGGCGGCTCGCGATCGTCGGGCCGTCCGGCTCGGGCAAATCGCTGGCGCTGCGCCTGATCGCCGGGCTGGAGCACAACGATGAAGGCAGCGTGCGGCTCGGCGCGACCGAACTGGGCGCGCTGCCGCCCGAGCAGCGCCAGATCGGCTACATGCCGCAGGATTACGGGCTGTTCCCGCACATGACGGTGGCGCGTCAATTGAGCTTTCCGGCCGATGCGGACCCGGTGGCCGCGCGTTACTGGGCCGGCCATCTCGGGCTGGACGCGCTGATGCGCCGGCTGCCGCGGCAGTTGTCGCTCGGCCAGCGCCAGCGCGTCGCGCTCGCGCGGGCGCTGACGCGGCACAGCCATCTGCTGCTGTTCGACGAGCCGTTCTCGGCACTCGACACGCCGCGCCGCCGCGCGCTGCGGCGCTCGCTGCGCGCGTTGCAGCGCGAGATCGGCGCGGTGACGGTGATCGTCACGCACGATCCCGACGAGGCCGCGCAACTGGCCGACGACGTGCTCGTCATCGATCACGGCGAAACGCTGCAGGCGGGGCCGGTGGCGGAAGTGTTCGCGCGGCCGGCCAACCCGCGCGTGGCCGAGCTGCTCGGCCTGCGCAACGTGGGCGCGGGCGAGATCGTGGCGCCGGGGCGCATCGGGATCGGTGCGGGGGTGGTGATCGACACGGCCGACCGCACGCTCGCGGTGGGCGCGCGCGCGATGTGGCGCGTGGCGCCGCGGGCGATTCGGCTGGTCGGCGACGATCACCCGGACGCGTACGCGGCGCGCATCGAATCGTCGGAATTGCGCGATGGCGAACGCTACGCGCGCGTGCAGTTGGGTGGATGGATCTTCGAGGTCGCGGCGCATGCGGACATCGCGGATGCCGTCGCCGCATGCCGCGTGAGCGTCGATGCGGACAGCGTCAGCGTGTGGGGGATGGCGGATTGACGGTTTGAGCAGGGGCCGGGTACGCGATCGGCTTTCAGCCACCACTCGGAAAAGCGGGTGTCGAATCACCCGCCCGTCATGTCATTCGGCACGCGATTGCCCGCTCCCCGGCAACGGCATCGCCGCATGCTTCGCCGCCTCGGCCATGAACGCCGGCAACGGCGGCGGATTGACGGCCGACAGCGTCGGCCCCGACTTCCCTGCCGCCGCCCCGGTCACGAAAATCCGGCTCGGCAGCGTGAAATGCCGCAGTTGCAATACGTCCAGCGGGCCGGCGCCCGCCTCGCTGCGTAGTTGCACGCGCAACGGCATGCCCAGGCTCGTGCTCGGCACCCAGGTTAGCAGATAACGCGCGTTGTCCTGCTGCGTCACCTTCGCACGCTCCAGCAGCCGGACCAGCCCGAACCGGCCTTGTTCGTCGAGCGCCGTGCGCAAGCCGCCCTGCTCGGTCTGCCATTCGATGTGCGACAGGTTTTCCAGCGATTGCCCCGGCCACGCGAACGGCGTCCATGCCAGCTTCTGGTTGAAGTAATGCAGCTCGCGGCCCGACAGCACGAAGCGCATGTCTGTCACGCCCGGGGTCGGCACCGCCTGCAACTCGTATCGCACCTGTGCATCGCCGGACGGAAACAGCACGGTCGCCACCCGCGTGAGGCGGTTCAGGCTCGCAAGAAAGCCGGGATCGATCGTCAGCGCACCCTGGCCGGCACCCAGTGACGCGACCCACCGGTCGCCCTGACGCTCGACGACACCGGCCAGTTGCGTCGTCACGAACTGCGTGATCACGCCGTTATCGACGCTCATGAAGCGCGACATTTCGGGTAACGAAGCATCGTTGTCCGAATCGGCGAACGGATAGCGTCCGCCGAACGTGCGGTTCCAGTCCGCGACGATCGCCGTGCGCCACATCTCGTTCAGGCTCGTGGCCGCCGGCTGCACCACCACGCGCCACGATTGATCGAACGGCGCGCGCAACAGCTCGCCCAGCCCGAACCACTGCTCGCCCAGGCTCGCGGCGAGGCGGCCCGCGTAATCGCGGCTTTCGGCCAGCTCGGACGTCTTGCCTTGCAGCACCGACTGCGCGGCATGACGTGCCATCGCGTCGGGGTCCGCGCCGGAAACGATCTGCGAGACCTTCAAGCGCATTGCCGTGACGCGTTCGAGGTAGCGTGCGAGGCTCAGGTCGCCCGTGGCGGCGCGCTGCGCGGCGGCCTTGCCGCTGGCGGGCGCGCCCGTCACCAGATCGCTGCCCGTCAGGCGCAGGATCGGACCGAACGCCGTGGCCAGCGGTGAAAGCGCCGGCTGCACCTGCTTCGACGGATCCTGTTCGCTTGCGCCGACAAGCTGCTGCGCCTTGCCGATCAGGCTGTCGGCAAGCGAGCGCGCGTTCGCACCCGCGCCCGCCTGATAGACAACCGCGTTCATCAGTGCGGCGAGCGGCGAGCGCTGCGTGTCGCCGAGCAGCGTCAACTGGTCGGCCGTGGCCGACAGCGTCGCGGCCGGCTGCCAGCGCAGGCTGTCGAGAAACAGGGCCCAGGCGCGCGCGTAGTCGTCGAAATAGCGCTGGCGCAGTTGGGCCTTCAGCGTTGAGGGCGCGGCCTGTGCGGCCTTCGCATCCGATCCCCCAACGGGACTTCCTTCCGGGCGCAGCACCCAGTCGCCGGCCACGTTGTGCTGCTCGCTCGTATCGTCGATCGCCTTTGCGATCCGCTCGTCCCAGGCCGCGCGCGTGAACACGCCCGGCACCGTCGCCGTCGTGCCGAACAGGCCTCGGCTCGTCGTGTCGCCGAGCAGCGTGGCGAGTGAAACGGGCGGGTATTTGGCTTGCGCATCGTCGAGGATATGCTGATAGATCGCGTCCGTCGAATTCTGGATGCCGCGCACGCCGATGATCGTCTGGCGTGTCGCGGCAACGAGGCCAGCGTCGGGCGTCATCGGCGGCAACGTGCCCCGGCCCAGATGCGCCGCGAAAAACGCGATCGTGTGCTGGCGCAGGTCGTCCCACGCGCCCGGCGACAGCGGCGAATTGACCGGGCGCATCGGCGCCGCCGTTGCGGCGAGCTGCGGCGCGAGGAACGCGGCGACGGCGTGCTTGGGATTCGTGAGCATCAGATACGCCTTGAGCGTGTCATAAGCGGCCTGCACTCCGACGTTGCCGCCGTTGGCGATGTCGGCATCCGACAGCGACGCCAACCGACGCAGATTTGCTTCGAATTGCCGACTGATCGGCGCCACGAGGATGCGGCTGGCCGCGTTCGCGTAGCCGGGCCACAGCGCGTCGAGCAGCGCGCCGTCGCGGTTCAGGCCGAAGCGCGTCAGCCACGGCGCGCCGTCGCGGCGATGGACTTCGAGCGTGTCGATCTGCTTGTCGAGGCGATCGAGCAACGTCATCGCGCGCGTGGGGTTCGGCTCGCTTGCCAGGGCCGCGAGCGTGTCGCTCGTGTCGCGCACAGTCGCGCGGTTTGCAAAGCCCGACGCCACCGTGCCGGCGATCCAGCAGCCGATCAGGCCCGTCGAAATCCATGCGACCGCGGTCGACGGCGAGAAGCCGACGCGCCGGCCTTGGAGCTTGCGGCTGTGCTCGGCGACGGTTTGCCAGAGCGTGCGGTGTTGCGGGCTCATGGCCGGTTCGTCGTTGCCCGGTTCCGCCGACGTGAGTGAAGCGGGCGGTACAAGCTCGCGCGCCTTGCACAACGGCGCGAACAGCAGGCCGTGCACCGCCTGCCGCCAGACTCGGGGTTGCGCCGTTTGCAGCACGAGGCCCGACAGCGCGTCACGAAGACGCTCGATGTGCTGCGACAGCTCGGCCGGATAGCGGTCGCTCGTGTCGTTCACGAGACGCACGACGCCGGCGTCTGCGAGGCAATGGCTCAGGTCTTGTAGCGATGCATCGAGCGCATTTGCGTTGACGCGTGCGTTCGCCCAAGTCAAACCGATCGCTTCGTCGGGGCTCGACGATTCGCCGCCGAAATCGGTGGCATTGAGCAGGTAGACAGGCGCGGCCCAGCGTAAAGCGCACGAGTGGCGCGCGAGCTGGCGGGTGAACGCGTCGGTGTCGAAAGGCGCGGTGGCGGAGCCTCGATCGCGTGTGACAGCGACGATCGCATCAACGGGTCGACGGGTGCGGAGGCGGCGGATTTGGTTGAGCCAGGCGGTGTCGAGCGTATTCGAGGTCTGTTTCGCGTACAACAAGACCGTGTTGCCCGTCACAACATACCCCGCGTCGGAAAGGCCGGGGGCCAGCCGATTGACGATCGGCTCATCGCCTGCGACCAGGATCCAGCGATCCGCCTTGCGCCAGCGGCGACCATGGAGATCGCGCAGTATCTCTCGAAGCGTTCCCGCCCGGTACGCATTCAGATCGACCGGCACTTCCGTTTTCGCGGCGCCCACTCGTGACAATGGATCGCGGTCGTAACGATTCGCTGCGGGGTTGCGGCCGTACCGGGCCACGATTCGCCACGCACCGGCCAGCAGCGCCCGCGCCATCAGGATCACCACGCCAGCGAACGCAACGATGCCGACCTGATGACCCCGCGACGCGTTCGTACCGGCTCCCTTGAAATACACCCAGAGCGCGACTGCGGCGGTGAGTGCGGGAACGAGGATATGGAATCCCCAAAACTTGCGAGTGCTCATACGTTCGAGACCAATTTTTCTATGCGCGAGAAGCACGGATCACGGCGAGCCGCAGCGTACCCTCGTGCCACGCAATGAATTGCTGTACGCCGAGCTGTGCCGCATGCTCTATACCGAGTGCAATAGCTAGCCAGCCGGCACAGACCCCGGGGTTGCCGATGGCCAGATCAACATCGTGCAGGCCAGCGAACGCGCTCGTTTGCGAGACAGCCAGCTTGGTATCCGACGCTGCCTGAAGCAGCGCACTTTTATCGGTTGAAAATAGACCGGCCTGCCAAAGGTCGCCCACTTCGGCAGCTGTAGCCCTCCCCCAAAGCAACGCCGAGGAAATCGCGGCATCCAATCCGGATGCCCCGGCCTCCACGGGGCGATGCAGAAATGCCTGTGCGTCTAGCGCGCAACGTTCGGCGAGCGGCGCCCAGGCAAGCAGCACGCCGACGGCGGCCTCTGCGCTCGACTGCTGCGGTGCATCGTGCAGTTGCACCGAAACGAACAGCGTGGCTTTTTCAAGCGAAGGTCCGCCACGGATGTCCAGCCATTCATCCAGCGCCATGACGCCCGAGGCTGCCGGCAGCAGCCTGGCCATCACCGGCCGAAGATGCTTCGCAGTCCAGCAGGATTGCCACATGCCGAGCAGGTCTTGCTGATCCACGTCGGCAGGCAACTGCAAACAGACACTCAACGGCACCTTGCCAGGTACCGCCGACACGGAACCGGCAATCCGCTCGATCAACGCAGTGAAGCAGGCCCGGTAGCGTTCCGGATTTTCCGCATCGTCCGTGAACGCCAAGGCTGTGTGCCGGATCGCATCGGTGCCGGTAGCCGAGGTTTGCGCGCTCAATGCGAGTTCGCGATTGGCGATGCTGCCGGCAAGGTTCTCGCTGCCCGGCTCGGTCAGATACGCATGGCCCAGCACGGCGAGCGGCTCGCTCGCGAACAGCAGTGCCCGCTCCCGATCCTCGACAAGGACTTCACGCTGTGCCTGAAGGCGCTGGATTTCATCGTCGTGGTAGTGAAGGCGCAGGCCAAACAGCGTGCACCACGCCAGCGCCGGGAATGCGAGCAGACGCACCCAGAACCAGGCGGTCTGGGTCGGTTCGCCTTTGGGCCAGGTCAGCAAGGCGATCACCACGCCAGCGAGCATGACGACGACGAACACACCGAGCCAAACGATGGCACGCGGCGGCTTGGGTTGCGCATCTGACGGCTCTACGTCTGGAAGATCTACCGGCATGACCGTGTTTTCACAACAGGCTCGAAATCAGCCGGCATCCACACATGGCGCGATAGCCATGCCGGGCGACGGGCACGCCCTCATCGAGCATCGTCTCGTCGCCATCGATGATCAGATTCGGGCGGATATCGTGTTGCGGGCAAGTCACCTCGTCGCCCTTGCGCGCGACGTATCGATCCTCGTAACACATGGTGTGCGATGCGCTGATGACTTTGCCCCCGTGGTCGGTGGCGTCGCCAAGACGGATGAGATCAATCACGAATGAAACTCCTGATCATGTTGAATAAAACGGGAAATTGGCTTGAGCGCATGCACCGAATGATTAAAGGTGGTGCGCCTCGGGGAATACGGGTAGCTGACCGATCGTCACGCGTTCTTTCGTGATCGGCTCGCTATCGGGTGAGGTCAATCGTGTCGCTGCGCTTGTCGGGTGCGCTGTTGATTCACCCGCCGACGAGGTCTTCGAATCAGCAGTCGAAAGCGGCAAACCGGTTGCCGGATCGAGGTGCTTTGTCTTCGCAAGCTGGTCGAGCAGTTCTTCCGACGGCTTGGGCGGGGGCACTGCAGCGTCCTGCTCTTTCTGCCACTGGAACGTGCCGTCCCATGCTGGAAGCTTGGCGGGCGGCAGCGGAACGATCTTGTCGATGTCCGGGACTTTGGGGTTGCGGCTGTCGTTATGCCTTAAAAACAACTTGATCAATTTGTACCGGCGGGATCGCTCTGGATCTCCGGGTAACGCGAGGTAATACGGCCTGTTTGTCGCAGGAGGCGCCCCGAACCCCTCCTCAAGAGCCAAGGCCGACAGCGTGTCTCCCTCTGCCACGGCCATTTGAAAAGCTTTGACAGCCTCCGGAAAGTTTTTATCGATTTTAAGATCAATAGCCAGGGTGTTAGCTGAATCTGAATGCCCTTGTTCGGCTGCACATTGACGCATCTGCCGAGCTATGTCGGGAGCCTTATCCATAGGATCGAGCAAATTGGCGACATATGCCTGTGCCTCCGGATTTCCCATGTCCGCCGCCTTGCGAAAGTATCGTCGTGCTGCATCAGCGTCCTGCTTCACGCCGTAGCCGAGCTCAAGGTAGTGGCCCATGTCGTAATACCCACCCGGCACGCCTGCCTTGATCAGTTGATCCACCAGATCAATCGTTTCGACATCCGGGTACGGTGAATCCGCATAGCCTTGCGAAACCAGTCGTTGCAGATTTTGATTGGCTTTGTAGTGACCATGGGCCGCTGCGATCCGGTAATAACGTGCAGCACTATTGAAGTCTTTCGGTCCATCCTGCTTCTCAAGATACAGGCCGTATTTAAAAATCTCGTCCGTCTGCGGGTCGAGCGGCAGCAGGTGATCCGCTTGGTGCACACAGACGAAGGCGAGGTTCGCACGAACGCCGTTCATATCGGATTGCAAAGGCAATTGACGATCCTTGTTCGAGCAGGCAATCACAAGAATCGTCAGGCAGATTGTCAGGACGGTGCGCTTCATGGCTTCAGCACTCACTCGACCAGCGGGTGGACTTGCACAGAAAGCCCAAGGCGCTCACGCAAGCGGATCGTTTCATCACGCATCTTTTCCATGAGCGATCAGCTTCCAGATCACGTCTGTCGTATAGCGGCGCTTTCCCAGTACGCTGTCGAGCAGCGCCAGCGGACGAGGTTCGTAGATATCGAGCAACGGAAAGACATCGCCTCGATTGAAGTTCCGCGTCGTATCGGCCTGAAGCCCCGGACGAATCTGGGCACACCATACGCCGCCCTCAGGGCAGCGTGCCCCCGCTCTCGCCGTCGTTCCGATCGGCAGGCGTGCCCGCGTCGCTGTCGGTGCATCCACCGACGATGTCTTCGAATCAGCAGTCGATAACGGCAAACCCGTTGCCGGATCGAGGTGCTTTGCCTTCGCAAGCTGGTCGAGCAGTTCTTCCGACGGCTTGGGCGGCGGCACCGCAGCGTCCTGCTCTTTCTGCCACTGGAATGTGCCGTCCCATGCTGGAAGCTTGGCCGGCGGCAATGGAACGATCTTGTCGATGTCCGGGACTTTGGGATTGCGGCCGTCGTTATATCTTAAAAACAACTTGATCAATTTGTACCGGCGGGATCGCTCTGGATCACTGGACAATGCTAGGTAATACAGTCTGTTTGTCTCAGGAGGTGCCCCGAATCCCTCCTGAAGAGCCAAGGCGGCCAACGTATCTCCCCCAGCCACTCCCATTTGAAAAGCTTTTACAGCTTCCGGGAAGAGCTTGTCATTTTTTAGATCGATGCCCAAGGTGTCTGCAGTATCTGAATGCCCTTGTTCGGCGGCACATTGGCGCATCTGTCGAGCGACGTCGGGTGCCCTATCTATCGGTGCCAGCAGATTTCCAATGTAGGCCTGAGCCTCCGGGCTACCCATGTCCGCTGCCTTGCGAAAGTATCGTCGTGCCGCGTCAGCGTCCTGCTTCACGCCATAGCCCAGCTCAAGGTAATGCCCCATATCGTAATACCCACCTGGCACGCCTGCCTTGATCAGTTGATCCACCAGACCAATCGTTTCGACATCCGGGTACGGCGACTCCGCATAGCCTTGCGAAACCAGACGTTGCAGATTTTGATTGGCTTTGTAGTGACCATAGGCGGACGCGATCCGGTAATAGCGTGCGGCGCTATTGAAGTCTTTCGGGCCGTCCTGCTTCTCAAGATAAAGACCGAATTTAAAAATCTCTTCCGCCTGCAGGTCGAGCGGCGGCAGGTGATCTGCCTCATGCACACAGACGAAGGCGAGATTCGCACGAACGCCTTTCATATCGGATTGTGAATTCAATTGACTCTCCTTATTCGAGCAGGCAGAAAGTAATGAAATGAGAGAAAAAGCGATGAAAATTATTTTCATGAATTAGTCCACTCGAAGTCGGCTCGTTGACGTCCGCATGAAACCAACCAGCGATGCTCCCGGCGTCGCACCTTTAGCTTGATTGTCCGCGTTATCTTTGATGACAGTCCCCCATGCTTCAAACGCCTCACCCGGCGAATCCTGCGCCCCCATCCCATTCGTATGCATCTCCCACAACCTCCTCCGCAACGCCTGCGTCACACCAGAATGCTCATGACAGATATTCAACTCGCTATCCACTTCCATACTGCGCAAATTCACATTTGCCGAGCCATGCGTGAGGAACACGTCGTCCACGATCATGATCTTGCTGTGCACGTACACCGGCATCCACTGCTTGGCCGGTGAATCCGGCGCCACCAGCGTGCAGACATGAACTTTCAACCCCGGAATGTCTTGAGGCAGAATCGGATTTTTTTCATCGGCGTTGTCCTGAAGCTTCTGCTTCGCTTCCTGGAGTTTCTTTCTTGCCGCGTCCTGCCGTACCGGACCACTGGCGCCATGGTCGTAATGCGCCACCGCGACCTCGTTGACGGCACGCTGCACATCGATCCCGAGTTGCTCGCCACGCTCCAGCCGCGCCACGTTGGGCATGGTGTCCGCACGCCCGAGGCTGTCGAGCATGTCGTACGTCGTGCCCGTACCCATCCCCACCGCGTCGTCGGTCGAGTTCGTCACCACAAACAGATACAGCGGGCCATGCTTGCCGGGATCGCGCCCTGCAGATACGTGCGTCTGCGCAGCCGACTTGATCTTCGCGGCAAGCGGTTCCCACCGGAAATACTGGTTCTCGATGTAGATAAACTGCGTGGCGTTATTGGCCGCCTGCAAGTAGAGCGCCTCGATGTTGCGCACGCCCTCCTGCGACTGCGTCCGGACGATCTGCGCCATGAGCGGCGTGCCCAACTCCGGCCGAACTTTCAGCTGTGCGGCCAATGCCTTGCGTTTGCTCAACAGATCGACATGCGCATTGCGTTGCCAGGCGCGGCAGAAATTCACGTTCAGATGCTCGAGAATCGGCCCGGTCACCCGCGCAGACATATCCTGTCGCGGCGTTTCTCCATTGCGGCCAAATCGCGCATGCATGCGCGCGTAGCTGTGCGCATCGTTATCCCAATAGGCGTCGAGGGTGTTATGCCCCATCACAAAACCAACGGCCTGACTCGGCGTCTCGTAATCAACCAGCACCGTCTTTTGGTGATGCGATGGACCGAGTCCATATCCGCCGATCACCCCCAATTTGCCGACGTTGATATCCGAGCGGAATCTCGACTCGCGGTACATGATTTCCAGCCGATCAAACAGGGAAAAGTCGCGCGTGACCACCTGAATGTTCTCCCACGGCTTCGCGGTCAAGCCCGGCTTGGCGCTCGCGCCTTGCGCATCGGGTCGAGTTGAACGCCGCAAAGATTCGGAGAGTTCCTGTTGTGCCGGCGACGGCGTGATACGAGCCAGGTAATACCACTGCCGGTCATATTCGAGCTGGGTCGTGTTCTCGTTTTGCGTGAACGCGCTGCGCACCAGGTCATATCCCGGGTTCGGATTTTCCAGCTTCTGCGCCACCGCAAACGTATCGGCCCAGCACAGAATGCGGACCTTCACGCCTTCGCCAGCCTTCTGGATCAGCAGGTCACCAATGCAAAGCGAATCGCCGCCGCCCCGCCGGAAATACATCGATGGCTGAAAGCCCCAGCAGATATAGTCGATCGAATGCCTGGCAGCCAGAATCGCGTCATACAGCGCGCCGAATGCCTCCTCTCCGTTGACAAGCGGCTTGTAGGACGCCGGCACCGGATGAAACTCGGCAACGCTGCCCGACTTCTTGCCGGTTCCGCGCGGGCCCGCCGGGATCATGTCGAGAAACCACGGCAGACACAGCATCGCGGACGCAGTCTCGTTGCGTGCAATGGGCACCACGATTTTTGAAGGATTGGCCATGGTCAGTCTTCGGAAGAGATATCCGTGCGCAGGTTCAGCAGCGCGTTATATCGTTCTCGATGCGCCGCGCGATCGCCCGCAGGGGTGATGTCGGCGTCCGTGCTGTTTTCGTGATGCTGGAAGCCCTGATTCGCCAGCTCGCCATTGCCGGGATCGCCCCGGTACGCATCCGCCACCGGAATCGCGTACGTCACGCCGTTCGCCAGCTCAAGTTGGTATTCCCGCGTTGTCACGCTGTGATCGACCGGGATCTGGCCCATGTCGTCGATCACGCCGCGTCGAACCACAGCGCCATCGGCAAGCAGCGTGTACGGCATGCCGGAGAAGACCGCGTTTTTCGATGCAGGCGACGAAGCCAGGTTGAGCATCAAGGGCTGCGCCGGAAGGCTGGTGGGAAGCGTGGGACTGATTTGCGCCGACGCTGCGGAAGGCTTGTTCCACGAGGCGCATTTTTCCAGGATGTCGCCGGGCGTACCGTTCTCGATCCGGTTCGCGTTGATCTTGATATACGATCCGCCTGCGCCAATCCATACCTCTTTTGCCGCGGTCAGCACCAGCCGGCCCTCGGTGCTGGCGATGGTCACGTCCTTCAGCGCCGCCAGCAGCATTTCGTCGCTCTGCGCCTGAATCGCCACTTTCCCCTTCGCAGCGAACAGCTTGATCCCGAGCCTTTCCGCGAAAATCGATACGGCCTCGCCGGCGGCGACGGTGAACCGCCTGACGACCCCGATATCCGCATTGCCGCCCGCCGTAGCGATGAGATTCTTGTTGGCCGCGAGCTGCAGGTGATCGCCCGACACGATCCCGATGCCGGCCGGCGCGCTGATCAGGATGCCCGCCTTTTTCAGGTCGCTCAGGGTGTCGTCCAGCAAGATCTTCTGTTTCGCGTAGTCTGCTGCGATAGCCTCCGAGGCTTTTGCTGCGTCCGCGAGGGACTGCATCTGCTGCAGCGCCTGCTCGAGCAAACGCCGGGCCGCGAGCATCTCGATCTGCTTGCCGCCGGCGCCAGCCTGCTCGTCGGCGGAAAACAACATCCCCTTCGCTCCCCGTACCGCCACATGCCCATCCGAGCGCAGCTCCGCCCCCCGCCCCCGCTCCTTCCGCCCGCTATCGACCATATGCCCAAGATTCAGCTCACTGGTCTGAAATGGCGTCGTGAGGTGGATATGCTCGACGCCTTCCTTATCCTCCATCCGCAGTTCGTTCTGCCCGGCAGTCCGAACGAGATTGCGCGTGTGATTCAGGTTGTCGACCAGGTCTCGATGCTGGCTGTCGTGCATCGCGCCGATGATCACCGGCCGATCCGGATTCCCATCCGTAAACACCACCGCCACTTCCGCCCCGTCGATCAACGGAAAGTGGTGCCCGTAGTTGTCACCGCTATACGGCTTGGCGAACCGCACGGGCCGGCTCGTACCGCCGGGGCTCCACTCGTCGAGATCGAACGGCAGCTTGATCACATACTCGCCACGCTCGGTCAAATACGCATACTTGTAGTTCCCCGGCGACGTGATCCGGCCCGGCAAGATGCCATCGACGCTCGGCCGCTCGATCAGCGCCATCGGCGTCCGCCAGACCCGATCCGACGGAATCCCCTCGAAGCTCACCCAATACGACTCGCCACGGCCACCGCTCGACTCCACCGCCGTGACAAAAATCCCGTGCGTCGCATCGGACGGATTCGGCTCGACGCGCATCACCTCGCCCGCCTCCAGCCAGAACGGATTGCCGGTGCCCTTGAACACGATCTGCTTCGCCAGATACGCCTCGTGGCGCCAGCGGGCGATTTGCCTGCCTTCGTCCAGCGTCTCGTAGTGCTCGCCCCAGCGATAATCGACGGCATTCGTCGCCGTGTCGGTGCGCGCGGCGTTCGCTTCGACGAGCAGCGAAACACCGGCCTCGCGATGGTTGTAGTCGTGCAGCTTCACGCTTTCGGGCACGCGCCGGGTGCGTTTTTCGAGCGACTTGATGGTGTCCGCGCCGGAGCTTTCGAGGCCCGCGTCACGGAGATACGGCACGCTGCGTTGCTTGCGCGCATAGGCATCGAGATCGTCGCCGAACACGATCGCGGCGTAATCGGGCTTTTGTTCCCAGCGGAACCAGATGCCAGCCTCGGCGCAGATACGCTGGATGAAGGCGAAGCTTGTTTCGCGGTATTGCGTCACGTACGCGTGCCGCTTGTAGGTGTGGCGAAGCTTGAACACGAAATCGACGCCGGCCCGGTAACCGCAATGGCGCAGCGTGGCGGTGATGATTTCCTCGACCGACTGCTTCTGGAACAGCCGGCTCGTGACGCCGCGGTTCAGGTCGGCCAGCGCAGGTTCGAGCCGGACCCGGTAGTGCGTCTGGTCGGCGGACGTCGCAAACTCGTCGAATTCGGTGATGACACCGTGAATCTCTTGCGCGGGCGGCATCTTGCTGAACTTCTCGGCGTCCTCGCCGAACATCCGGCGCAGATGAACCATGTCGGGATCGACCGGGGCGATGATGAATCTCGCAGGCCGGCCGATCACCTGGTCCATCGGAACGCCGCCCGCCGGACTCGTGAATTCGATGTCGTAGCGATACAGCTCGCTCACGGCGTCTCGCCCGCTGAACTTGAGCACGGAGAACGGCGCCGGCTGCGGCGCGAGCTTCAACGTATAGGCTTGGGCAGGCAGGATCGACGACATGCGGGAACTCCTCCGGGCAGGGTCAAGCAGCGATACGAACGGCGCAGCCGAACCCTTGCAGCAGCAGCGGCTGACGTTCGAGGCGGAATTGATCTGATTGGCGCTGGGCCGCGAGAGGCATGAGGCGTTACGTGTTGCGTCACCGGCAGCAGCGCAAGAGGCTAGCCCATTGGAAATGGCAAAAACATCAGCAAAGAACTAAAAACGAATTAGCCGATTCTTATTTTTCGTTGTGATTATCGAACCGGCGGTACCGCTGAAACATTGGACATGACCGTTCACCTCCAACAACCCACACAAGCTGAACGTCAGTCATGCAAGGCGCGGAAATCAAGGAGGACATTCATGCGAGAGAGGGAGAAGCCACCGCCTCGGCCTGCTCGCGCGCCCGTTCGCGCTCCGCGTGCTGCGCCGCCGCCGCACGAATCCGCGCCGCCACCGCCGGGTCGAGCGGCGTATAGACGATCATCCCCAGATCGGGCCGCCCATCCACCGCGAACGCCGAATATTCGAGTTCGATCGGGCCGAGCAACGGGTGCTCCAGGCGCTTCACGCCGTCGCCTTCGCCGTGGCTCAGGACCTCGTTGTCGCGCCACAGCATCGCGAACTGCTCGCTGGCCGCGCACAGTTCCTCCACCAGCTCGCCCACCTCCGAAGCGATCCCCGCGCGCGCCACGTCGGCGCGAAACGCGCCCACCACGAACCGCGCCACGGCGTTCCAGTCGTGCTGCTTGGCGCGCACCTCGCGGTTGCTGAACAGGAATCGCAAAATGTTGCGCGAGCCCACCGGCAGCGCGCCGTAATCCGTCAGCACCACCGACGCCGCGCGGTTCCACGCCACCACGTCCCAGGTCGCCGTCTTGACGATCGCGGGGCTGGCCTCCAGCGAATCGAGCAGCCGCTGCAGGCGCGGGCTGACGCCCTCGACCACGCGATAGCGCACCTCGGGCGGCCGCCCGAGCCCGAGCATGAACAGGTGCTCGCGCTCGGCGTCGGTCAGCAGCAGCGCGCCGGCGATCCGCTCCAGCACCTCGGCCGACGGCGCGCCGCCGCGCCCCTGCTCCAGCCAGGTGTACCAGGTCGGGCTGATGTGGGCGCGCTGCGCCACCTCCTCGCGGCGCAGCCCCGGCGTGCGCCGCCGGCCCGCGAAGCCGAAGCTGGCCGGGTCCAGCCGGGTGCGCCGGCTGCGCAGGAAATCGCCCAGCGAGCGGGCCGTGTCGACAGTCATGGGGATCCTGTTAGTCGCTTTACCATGATGAACTCACTACTTTAACGGGATAAGCAGACGTCGGATAGTAAGCCCGTGACGACCCAAGGAGAGTTCACATGCGTATTTTTCTGACTGGCGCGACCGGCTTCATCGGCTCGGCCCTCGTTCCCGAACTGATCCAGGCAGGCCATCAGGTGCTCGGCATGACCCGCTCCGACGCCGGCGCCGACGCGCTGCGCCAGGCCGGCGCCGAAGCGCACCGCGCCACGCTGGAGGACACCGACAGCCTGCGCGCGGGCGCGGCCCAGGCCGATGCCGTGATCCACGCGGCCTTCGATCACGATTTCACGAACTTCGTCGCGAACTGCGAGAAGGACAAGCGCGCGATCGCCGCGCTCGGCGAGGCGCTGAAGGGCTCGGACCGCCCCTTGCTGATCACCTCGGGCACCGGCGTGGGCAGCGGCGCGCATGGCGAACCGGCCAGCGAGGACGTGTTCAACACCACCCATCCGAACCCGCGCATCGGCTCCGAGCTGGCCGGCAACACGCTGCTCGACGCCGGTGTCAACGTGTCGGTGATCCGTCTGCCGCAGGTTCACAACCCGTACCGTCAGGGCCTGATCTCGCCGCTCGTGCAGATCGCGCGCGACAAGGGCGTGGTGGCCTATGTCGGCGAGGGCCGCAACCGCTGGCCGGCCGGGCATCTGTCGGATGTCGTGACGCTGTATCGCCTCGCCATCGAGAAGGGCCAGGCTGGCGCGCGCTGGAACGCCGTGGGCGAGGAAGGCATCGCCAGCCGCGAAATCGCCGAGACGCTGGCGCGCGTGCTGGGCCTGCCTGCCCGCTCGATTTCGGCGGAAGAGGCGCAGGCGCACTTCGGCTGGATGGGGATGTTCGTGACCCTCGACATGCCCGCATCGAGCGCGCTGACGCAGGCGCGGCTCGGCTGGAAGCCGGTCGGGCCGACGCTGCTCGACGATCTGAATCAGGGCAAGTTCGTGGAAGGCGCGGCGCACTGATGGCTGATTGACCCGCTCGGCTGCTGTCCCCGATCGGCGGGACGGCAGCCGAAAATCCGCTTTGACCGGCCCCGTCAGGTAACGTATCGTTTTGCTACGTTACCTGACGGGGCCTGTTTCATGCATTCGCGATTCGACCGCTTCCGGGCCACGCCACTCGGCCGGCAACTGGAAGCCTTGATCGATACGCCATCGCGCTACATCGAGTTCGCGGCGCTGTCGCGGGTGGGCGTGGCGGCGATCGCCGCAATCCGCGACGAGATCGCCGGGAAATTTCCCGATATCGCCGACGACACCACCGCGCGCCAGTTCTGCGGCGCGATGGTGGCCGAGGTGATGCGCCGCCACGGCCACGAACTGGTGCAGGCGCGCGGCCGGATCGGCGGCGCGCCGTTCACGTATGGCGCGGTGTTCGGCCCGTATCCGGTAGTGCTGCCATTCGGCGGCGTGCTCGATGCGCTGACGCACATGCCCGCGCGGCTCGCAATCGCCGCCGCGCGCCTGCCCGCCGCGCAATGGGCCACGCGTCCGGCCGGCACCGGCTTCGCGTTCGTCGAACATGCCTGCCATCTGCGCGATCTCGATGCGGTGTTCGCGCAGCGCATCGAGGCCGTGCGCCGCGAAACGCTGCCCGTCATCGCCTCGGTGGACGGCACGGCGCTGGCTGAAGCACGCGACTACCTGCATCAGGACGGCCAGGACGCGCTGACCGCGTTCGCCGCCTCGCGCGGCCGCTTGTGCGATTCGCTCGCCACGCTCGATACCGCCGCGCTGGCCCGCTGCGGGCTGCGCGACAGCGTGCGCCGCATGACGCTGGAGGAACTCGTGCGCGAGCTGCTCGACCACGACCGCACGCACGGCCTCGAACTCGACGAACTCGAACACGAACTGGCCGGATCGGTGCACGCCACTATCAAGGAGAACGAAGCATGACCTCACTGCCGCCCGCGATCTTCATCCACGGTTTCATCGGCACGCTCGCGATCGACGGCTACGCGCCGCCGCACGCCGCGCCGTCGCTGCTCGGTTACGGCGAACACCGCGACGTGCCGGCCGCGCGCATCACGCTGCCCGAACAGGTCGCGCATCTGCGTGCGTTCGTCGAGGCGCAGGCGGGCATGGAACGCGTCGATCTGGTCGGCCATTCGGTGGGCGGTGCGATCGCGATGCTGTTCGCGCACGCGCACCCCGAACGCGTGCGGCGCATCGTCAACATCGAGGGCAACTTCACGCTGGACGACGCATTCTGGTCGGCTTCGGTCGGCCGCATGACGGCGCACGAGGCCGAGGCGATGCTGGCGGCGTTTCGCGCCGATCCGGCGCGATGGCTGGGCGGCGCGGTGGCGGACGTCACGCCGTCGATGGCGCGCACCGCGGCGCGCTGGCTCGACCATCAGCCGGCCTCGACGCTGCGCGCGATGGGCCGCTCGGTGGTGGACACGACCGGCAGCGCGGCCTATCTCGATGCGGTCAGGGCGGTGTTCGAGCGGCATCGCGTCTGCCTGGTGGCCGGCGAGCGCTCGCGCGACGGCTGGCATGTGCCCGACTGGGCGCTGGCGCGCTGCGCCGGCTTCGAGGTCGTGCCGAACAGCGGCCATTTGCCGGCGATCGAGCAGCCGGCCGCGCTGGCGGATGTGTTGCATCGGTTTTTGGGGGCGGACGATTCGCATTGAGCGTCACGTCGGCAACCTCAAGGCCAACCTCACCCCACCCGCACCGGCTCGCCCCCCACCCCGCGCAACGGCGGCAACGGCTCCACGCGCCCGACCAGAAACAGATACGACAGCGCGCCCACCACGCACAACACCCCGGCCGCCACCAGCGGCACCACGAACGATCCGCGCGTGATCGACAGCATCAGCCCCGTGAACGTGGTGATGAAGATCCCGGCCAGATTGCCCGCGAAGTTCTGGATGCCGCCGATCGACGCGACGTGCGCCGGCGTGGGCGCCACCTCGCCCACCAGCGTCCAGACGTTCGCGCCGGCAAACGACAGGCCCGCATACGACAGCGCGAACAGCGCGAGGCACCAGCCGGTGCTGTCGACCAGCGCCGACAGCGCGATCGACGACGACGCCAGCATCCCGCCCACCAGGCAGGTCTTGCGCGCGGCCGTGGCGCTCCAGCCGCGCCGGAACAGCGCGTCGGACACATAGCCGCCGAGCCAGCCGCCCGGAATCGCCACCAGCGCCGGCAGCATGCCGAGCGTGCCCAGCGACGCGAGCGAGAAGCCGCGCGACTGCAGCAGATAGCTCGGGAACCACGTGATGAAGAAGTAGATCGCGAAGTTCAGGCAGAACAGGCCGATCATCATTCCCCAGATGGTGCGATAGCGGAACAGGTCGAGCCACGACACGCGCGCGGCGGCCTCGGCCTGCGCCGCGGTGCGGCCGCCGGCCGGCACGCCGGCCCGTTCCGCCAGCAGCGCGGCCACGGCGTCGGGCGCGATGCCGCGATAGCGCTCCGGGTCGCGATAGATGAACCACCAGGCCGCCGCCCAGACGATGCCGAGCGAGCCCGTCACGATGAACGAACCGCGCCAGCCCACCTGCGAGATCAGCCACGCGACCAGCGGCAGCGACAGCGCCGAGCCGACCCGCGAGCCGCTGTCGAAGATGCTGCTGGCCAGCCCGCGTTCGCGCCGCGGGAACCAGTTGAACGCCACCTTGGCGAACGACGGGATCGCCGCCGCCTCGCCCGCGCCGAGCATCAGGCGCATCCCCACCAGTTGCCCCAGGCCGCGCGCCGCGCCGGTGGCGACCGTAAACACCGACCACCAGCCCACCGCGAGCGCCAGCGCGATGCGCACGCCCACCTTGTCGATGAACCAGCCGGCCGGCAATTGCAGGAACGCGTAGGTCCAGAAGAACGCGCTCAGCACGAAGCCCATGCCGACGGCGTCGAGGCCGAGATCGGCGCGAATGCTGGGGGCGGCGATCGCCAGATTGGCGCGATCGACGAAATTGATGACGTTGGCGAGGAAGCACATCAGGATCATCGCCCATCGGATGTTCGGCATCGAAGGTCTCCGCTTCGTTGGTGTTGGGCGCGGCCGGCCTCGGAGGGCGGCGCGCGCCGGTCGCACGTTGGCGTGCTTGTCGGTGGTGGTGTGATGCGGTCTTGCAGTCTTGCGGTCTTGCAGCGGCGGCGGGCGCGACGGCCCGCCCGGGGTCAGGCGTGGTCGAATTTCTGCAGCGCTTCCCACAGCCCGTTCAGATACACGGCGCCGAGCGCGCGATCGTAGAGGCCGTAGCCGGGCTTGCCGGTTTCGCCCCAGATCATCCGGCCGTGGTCGGGCCGCACGTAGCCGGTGTAGCCGGTGTCGTGATACGCCTTGACGATCGCGGCGATATCGAGCGAGCCGCAGCTCGACAGGTGCGCCGATTCCTCGAAATCGCCGTCGGGCGTGATCTTGACGTTGCGGATATGCGCGAAATGGATCCGGCCCATGCCGCCGAATTCGCGCACCAGCGCCTCGACGTCGTTTTGCGGCCCCGCGCCGAGCGAGCCCGAGCACAGCGTCAGGCCGTTGGCCGGATGGTCGACCGCCGCCAGGATGCGCGCGAGATCGTCGCGGTTCTTGACGATGCGCGGCAGGCCGAAGATCGGGCGCGGCGGATCGTCCGGATGGATCGCCATGCGAATGCCGCATTCGGCCGCCACCGGCACCACCGCCTTCAGGAAATATTCGAGGTTCGACCAGAGCCGCGCCTCGTCGATCTCGCGGTATTCGGCGAGCAGCGCCCGCAGTTCCTCGGGGCGATAGCTCGAATCCCAGCCCGGCAGGGAAATGCCCTGGTTCGGATCGATGCGCTCCACTTCGGCGGTGCTGAACGCGAGGCAGGTCGAGCCGTCTTCCAGCGTCTTGGCCAGCTCGGTGCGGGTCCAGTCGAACACCGGCATGAAGTTGTAGCAAACCACTTGAACGCCGGCCGCCGCGAGGTGGCGCAGCGTCTGCTGGTAGTTCGCGATCAAGCGGTCGCGGGTGGGCTTGCCGAGCTTGATGTCCTCGTGCACCGGCACCGATTCCACCACCTCGAAACGCAGCCCCGCCGCCTCGATCTTCGACTTCAGCGCGGCGATCTTCTCCACCGGCCACACCTCGCCCACCGGCTCGTCGTAGACGGCCGAGACGATCTGCGTCACGCCCGGAATCTGACGGATGTACTGCAAGGACACCGGGTCCGAATCCCCGTACCAACGAAACGACATCTGCATGACTGGCCCTCCCGAGCATGACGGCGGCGGTCCGGCCGGAACGTTCCGGCCCCGCCTGGTTGTCCAGATTCTCACTGGTCAACCAATCAGGCGAAATAGTGGTTTACCAGTTGAAAGCAGGGTATCGAACGCCGCTGCGGCTTGCCGGGCGGGAGGTTTCGTCGATTCATGGGACCGCCGGGCCGGCGCGCGGCCAAACTGGTGTACCATTTTCGCCGTCCGCGTTTCGCGAGCACCGAGAGCACATTGCATGGCCGAAGTCTTTTCCACGCCGGCGGGCGGCGCCACCGACGCCGATCGCTCCTATGTCGGGCTGGCCCGGCAGATCTACGACCTCGTCGCCTCGGGCGACGTGGCGCCCGGCGCGCGCCTGCCGTCCGAGCGCACGCTGGCCGAACGCTTCGCCGTGAGCCGCACGCAGGTGCGCGAGGCGATCATCGCGCTCGAAGTGCGCGGCGTGGTGGAGGTGCGGGTCGGTTCGGGCATCTACGTGGCCGAGGCACGCGAGGGGCGGCCCGTTGCGTCCGTTTCGTTCGAATTGCCGCGCGGGCCGGGGCCGATCGAAACCTTGCGCGCGCGGGCGCTGATCGAGGCCGAGATCGCCGCGCTGGCCGCCACCGAGCGCAAGGACGCCGATCTCGACCGCCTGTTCGCGGCGCTGCGCGCGATGCGCGAGAACATGGACGACAAGGCCGCCAACGAGGCCGCCGACCGCGATTTCCACCTGGGCATCGCGCAGGCCACCGGCAACGCGGTGCTGCGGCACATGGTGGCCGCGATGTGGGACGGCTCGCGCGCCGATCCGCTCTGGAAGAAGATCGAGGAGCATTTTCACGACACCGCGCTGCGCGAGGCCTCGCAGGGCGATCACCAGCGCATCTTCTCGGCGATCATGGCCCGCGACGCGCAAGGCGCGCGCGAGGCGATGCAGGCGCACCTGACGCGCGTGATCGGCGAATTCACGCAGGCCTGGCGGTAAGGCGAGCGCGCGGACGAGCGGGTCGTTTGTTCGGCCGCGCCTGTCGATCCTGTAAAAAACGCACGACCCTCGCCCCGCTCGCCACGCGGGCGAAACCCGCCGCCAACCCCCACCCCGCCTTGCTCTCCCGTCTAACATCCGATTCGGGCACGCGTCCTGCGATCCCGATGGTTCGGCGCAGGCTCACGCCCGCGCCTCCGATGCGAACCCGCCAGAAGGAGGACAGCGACATGACGATTACCAAGACGATCAAGGGCATTGTCGGCATGGACCCGACCGATCATGCGGACCCGGACATGAGAGCCGTGCTCGACACGCTGCAATCGATGAACCCGAAGCCGATCGAATCGTGCACGCCGAGCGAGGCGCGCCGCCAGCCGACCCCGGCCGATGCCGTGAAGAAGCTGATCGCGCAGGCCGGCGCGGCCGCGGCCCGGCCGCCCGGTCTGGTGGATGTCGCCTCGCACGACATCGAGATCGACGGCGCGATCGGGCCGCTGCCGGCGCGCGTCTACAAGCCGGCGATCGACGGGCCGCTGCCGGTGATCCTGTACTTCCACGGCGGCGGCTGGGTGCTGGCCGATCTCGACACCTACGACGCCGCGCCGCGCGCGCTGGCCGCCAAGAGCCATGCGATCGTGATCTCGGCGCATTACCGGCTGGCCCCCGAGCACAAGTTCCCGGCAGCGCACGAAGACGCGATCGCGGCATGGCGCTGGACCGTCGCCAACGCGGCCGCGCTCGGCGGCGACCCGTCGCGCATCGCGGTGATGGGCGAAAGCGCGGGCGCGAACCTCGCGATCAACGTGTCGATCCACGCGCGCGATCACGGGCTGCAACGCCCGGTTCACCAGACGCTGGTGTATCCGGTGGCAAGCAGCAACGTGATGTCGCTGTCGTACGAGGAGAATCGCAACGCGCGGCCGCTGAACAAGCCGATGATGCTGTGGTTCGTCGAGCAGGTGACGCACGACAAGAGCGAACTGAAGGACCCGCGCATCGACGTGCTCGGCTCGGCGGACTTGAAGGACCTGCCGCAGACGGCCGTGGTGATCGCCGGCATCGATCCGCTGCGCTCGGACGCCGAGAACCTCGCGAACCGGCTCGCGCGCAGCGGCGTGGACGTGGTCAGCGAGCACTTTCCGGGCGCGACGCACGAGTTCTTCGGGATGGCCGACGTGGTGCAGGCCGCGCGCGACGCGCAGAAGTTCGTCGCGCTGGTGCAGCGCAAGGCGTTCGGGGAAGAGGTGGTGTAGCGGTTCGGGCGGGGCCGCGCGGGCCGCGGCCCCGCCGGGCGCCAGTGCGGCGACGCGTGGCAGTTACTGCGCGGCGGCCTCGCCGCCGTCGTTGCCCTGGCCTTCTTCGTGGCCTTCGTAACCGTCGTCCTCGGCCGGATGCGCGTCGAGCCACGCCACGATCTGCTGCGAGGCCTGCAGCGGCGTGACCGTCTCGCCGGTGGCAAGCACATCGAACTTTTCGGGGTCCATGCCGTTCTCGTTGCCGAGATGCGCGATCGAGATGGTCCAGCGCCAGTCGACCTGCTCGGCGATCGGCGACGACACCGCCTCGATACTGCAGCGGCAACCGTCGATTTCGGCGACGAACCCCGTATGGGTCGGATCAAAACTCGCGAACACGGCAGCTCCTTCGATGACAGGCTCCGCAGGCGCGGAGAAGCGGCGAGTATCGCACGAGGTGCGCCGGACGGAACCCGGTGCAAACGCGGGTAAGCAACGGCTCACCATGGCGCGCCGCCCGCGCGCGCTTCGGCGAACAACCCGCTTGCCGGCTTACAATCACGGCCGCCCGGACAACCAACCGCCGTTCCGACATGACGCAGTGGAAGTACGCCAACCTCGACGCCATCCGCGGCCTCGCCGCGATCCTGATCGTGTTCCGCCACGCGCCGCTGCTGTTCGAGTCGCCGCGCTTCCAGCAGAGCTACCTGGCGGTGGACCTGTTCTTCGCGATCAGCGGCTTCGTGGTGGCCAACGCCTATGAAGCGCGGCTGCGCTCGGGCGCGCTCGGCTTCGGCGCGTTCCTGAAGGTGCGCCTGATCCGCCTCTATCCGCTCTACCTGATCGGCATCGTGCTCGGCCTCGCCAGCCATTTCGTGGCGCTCGGGCATGCGCACGCGCACGGCCAGCCGCATGCGTCGCTGCTCGCCACCACCGCGCTGGTGGTGCTGTCGTTGCTGATGCTGCCGGCGCGCGCCGAGCCGCTCTACCTCGTCAACAACCCGGCCTGGTCGCTGCTCTACGAGATCGTCGCGAACCTCGGTTTCGCGGCCATCGTGCGGCGGCGCGTGGTGCCGATCCTGATCGCGGTGATGGTGCCGTCGGCCGCCGTGATCGCGCTCTATGCGATCCGCCATCACGGCATCGACGAAGGCTGGGATCTCGCCAAGTGGTATCTCGCGCTGGCGCGGGTCGGCTTCTCGTTCTCGGCCGGCGTGCTGCTGTTCCGGCTGCGGCGCGCGGCGCGCCCGCGCAGCGCGCTGCTGTCGCTGCTCGCGGTCGTCGCCACGCTCGCGATGCTGTGCGTGAAGATGCCGCCGCGCTGGGCGGGCCTCGCCGTGATCGTCGAGGTGATGGTGCTGATCCCGCTGATCGTCCAACTCGCCACGGCCTGCGAACCGCCGGCGTGGCTCGCCGCGCCGTTCGAGCAACTGGGGCGTGTTTCCTACGGGATCTACATCGTCCACGCGCCGCTGCTGCTGCTCGCCTACCGGCTGATGGAGGCGCACAAGCACGTGTACGGCAAGGGCGCGCTCGCCGCGTTCGTCGTGGCGCTGCTGCTGCTCGTGGCCGTGCTCGATCGCTACGTGGACGCGCCGATGCGCGCCTGGCTCACGCGTCGCACGCGGCGCGATCTCGCCGTGCCGGTGCACTCGCGCGTCTAGCCGATCGGCCGCCGCACGCGGGCCCGCGGCCGGCTGGTTCGGCCGCACACTCCGGCGCGGCGCGCAGCGCAACTGTGCATGGCGAAGCGCGCCTGCCTTGCCCTACACTGCCGTCTCCATGCCAACGCGAGCGAGCCGCCATGCTGAACATTCTCGGAAAACAGCCGTCGATCAACGTCCGCAAGGTGCTGTGGGCCTGCGCGGAACTGAACCTCGCCTACGAGCGCGAGGATTGGGGGTCGGGCTTTCGCGCGACCGACGTGCCCGAATACCTTTCACTGAATCCGAACGCGCTGGTGCCGGTACTGCGCGACGGCGAGTTCGTGCTCTGGGAATCGAACGCGATCCTGCGCTACCTGGCGAACCGCGAAGGCAGCACGGCGCTGTATCCGCAGGACGCGCGGCAACGCGCGCTGGTCGATCAATGGCTGGACTGGCAGGCCACCACGCTGAACCCGGCCTGGGTGTATGCGTTCCAGGGCCTGGTGCGCCAATCGCCGGCGCATCAGGACCCGAAGGGCATCGCGCAGTCGATCGCGAACTGGACGCGCCAGATGCGCATCCTCGACGAACGCCTCGCGCAAACCGGCGCGTTCGTGGCGGGCACCGAGCATTCGCTGGCCGATATCGTGATCGGCCTGTCGGTGCATCGCTGGCTCGGCACGCCGTTCGAGCACCCGCCGCTGCCGGCCGTCGAAGCGTATTACCACGAGCGGCTGTCGGCGCGGCCGGGGTTCGCCGAGGTATGCAACGCGGCGATACCTTGAGCCCGCCCGCGCCCCGCGCGGCATGCGCGGGCTCGCAAGGGGCATCGCCCCGGCTCGCCTAGGGTAAACTCCCGGGGTTGTCGCCGAAACGACTTGTTTCGGGATGCTGACCTATTCCCCCCGCACCCATGTAGCTTTCGAGAGCCTTTCTTTCCGTTGCCCAACGGCTTGCCCCGCGATACCGCGCGCGGGCGCATTGCGTCGTTTCGACCGATGCGCACGCCGCGCTCGACCTCGCCGGGCAAGGCTCTCGATGACGCAGCCTGCCTCCGTCACGCCCACGAAAAACCAGGCGGGCCTTCGCCCGCGCAGCGATTCCCATGCATATCCAGACGCTCCGGGAGCAGTGGCTCTCGAACCTTCCCGCCAACGTGCTGGCCGGCATCACCTCGTCCTTCGCGCTCGTTCCCGAGTGCATCGCGTTCGCGCTCGTCGCGCAACTGAACCCGCTGATGGGCCTGTACGGCGCGTTCATCATCTGCGCGCTGACCGCGATTCTCGGCGGCCGGCCCGGCATGATCTCCGGCGCGGCCGGCTCGATGGCGGTGGTCATCGTCGCGCTGGTGGTGCAGCACGGCGTGCAGTACCTGCTGGTGACGGTCGTGCTCGGCGGCGTGTTCATGATGCTGTTCGGCCTGCTGCGGCTCGGCAAGCTGATCCGGATGGTGCCGCATCCGGTCATGATCGGCTTCGTCAACGGGCTGGCCATCATCATCGCGTCCGCGCAGTTCGAGCATTTCAAGACCGTCACGCCGCAGGGCACGGCCTGGCTGCACGGCACGCCGCTGCTCGTCATGTGCGCGCTGGTGGCCCTGACGATGCTGATCGTCTATCTGCTGCCGCGCGTGACCAAGGCGGTCCCGCCGGCGCTGGTCGCGATCATCGGGATCGGCATCGTCAGCCAGGGCCTGCATCTGCCCACGCGCACGCTCGGCGACATGGCGCATATCGCGGGCGTGTTCCCGAGCTTTCACCTGCCGTCCGTGCCCTGGAATCTCGACACGCTGCGCATCGTGTTCCCGTATGCGCTGCTGATGTCGATCGTGGGCCTGCTGGAAACGCTGCTGACCTTCAACCTCACCGATGAGATCACCGAAACGCTCGGCCGGCCGAACCGCGAATGCCTGGCGCTCGGCATCGCAAACGTGGTGTCGGGGCTGTTCGGCGGGATGGGCGGCTGCGCGATGATCGGCCAGACCATGATCAACCTGAGTTCGGGCGGCCGCAGCCGGATTTCGGGCGCGACGAGCGGCATCATGATCCTGCTCTTCATCCTGTTCCTGTCGCCGCTGATCGAACGCATTCCGCTGGCCGCGCTGGTGGGCGTGATGTTCGTGGTCGCCCAGCAGACCTTCTCCTGGGGATCGCTGCGCCTGCTCGGCAAGGTGCCGCGCAACGACGCGCTCGTGATCGTGCTGGTCACCGTCATTACCGTGTTCACCGACCTGGCCATCGCCGTGATGTCGGGCATCGTGATCGCCGCGCTGAACTTCGCCTGGCAGCACGCCCGCGAAATCCGCGCGGAGATCGCGCGCGACGGAGGCACCGCGACCTATGTCGTGCACGGCACGCTGTTCTTCGCATCCACCGGCAATTTTCAGGACCTGTTCAAGCCGCTGAACGACCCCGAGGCCGTGATCGTGGATTGCCGGCACCTGCATGTGGCCGACCATTCGGCGATCGCCGCGTTCGAATCGCTCGAGGAGCGCTATCGCAAGGCCGGCAGGCAGCTGCGATTCACCAACCTGTCGCCGCGCGGGCAGCATCTGCTCGCGCGCGCCGGGGTGCGGTTCTCGTTCGGTTGATGTGCGGCCGATTTCGTCGATTCTCGTGCTGACCGGCGTCGATGCCGCACTCCGCGATTCGCTGAACCCGCATCAAGCGGTATGAGCCGGCCCGAACGGCATCGCTTGCCGAACCCGTGGCGCCGATTGGCGAAGCGTGCTGGCGGGCCACGTCCGCTGTTCAGCTTTCCCGGCGCGCCGCCGTAAACCAGTGGCCATTCGCCGACATCCCCGCCCGACCGAGTACGCCATGCCCGCCGACACGCGCCTGCCCTGCCGCCCCTGAAATCCCGCCAATCCGCATGTAGGTTTTACAAGCCCGCCTCGCGCGCTACCCGCTCTCCCGGCCCCGCCGCCGATCCGTCCCCATCGCGCGCCGCACGCTCCGCCGCGCCTTGCCATCCCCCGCGCAGCCCCGCCACCAAGGGCTCCGCGCCGTTCCGCCCGGCGTCATCGCCCCTCATCCTCATGGCATTTCCCGCCATTTGGCACGAATGCTGCTGTATAGAGACGCAAACCCGGCCGAGCATGCCCGGTTCGGACCGGCGGCCCCCCGATCGCCGCCATGCGATCGGCAGCGGATTGCCGACAACTTCGACACGCCAACAAAGAGGAATTGCGATGACCCACAACACGCATATGACCGATGTGAAGACCCTGCGCGATCGCGCCCGCAAGCACGTCGACGATGGCGCCGTCACCGCCGGCTATCACGCCGACCGCGACACGGTGTTGAAGCTGCTCAACGAGTCGCTGGCGACGGAAATCGTCTGCATGCTGCGCTATCGCCGCCATCACTTCATGGCGAAGGGCATTCACTCGTCGGGCATCGCCGAGGAATTCCTCGTGCACTCGAACGAGGAGCAGAGCCACGCCGACATGCTGGCGGCCCGCATCGTGCAGCTCGGCGGCAGCCCGGATCTGGCGCCGGACGGCCTGACCAAGCGCAGCCATGCCGAATACGTGGAAGGCACGACGCTGGTCGACATGATCAAGGAAGACCTGGTGGCGGAGCGCATCGCTATCGACAGTTATCGCGAGGCGATCCAATACCTCGGCGATCGCGATCCGACCACGCGCCGCCTGTTCGAAGAAATTCTCGCGGTCGAGGAAGAGCACGCCGATGAAATGTCGGACCTGCTCGCCGGGCTGCCCGAGGAACTGAAGAAGAAGAACGTGAACTGAGTGAGCGTCGCGTTCGCACCGTGTTCAACCCCGTGACGGCGGGCATCCATCCGTCTGCAAGCATTCAACGCTGGAGGTGAAGCATGAACAAGGATCACATCAAGGGTACGGCCGAACAAGTGAAGGGCAAGGTCAACGAAGTGGTTGGCAAGGCCACCGGCAACACCAAGCAAGAAGTCAAGGGCGACTTGCAGCAAGCCGCCGGCGAGGCACGCAAGGGCCTCGGCGATGCGAAGGACGCGGTGCGCGGCAAGCCGGATCATCACTGACCGGCGCGTGACCGTTTCGCCTCGTCGCGAAACGGTCACGATGCGCGGTCAATCTGTCGCGCATGCCCGGCCTCGGCCGGGCAGCGTCCAGACCGCGACATGCGAGGTATCGATGCAGCACGATTCCAACGATTCCCGTCACACCCCCGCTCCGAACGACGACACCGCGGACACCGCGCCGACGACCGTCGAATCGGATCTGTCATTACTCGAACTGCTGGTGGCGCGTCTCGTGCCCGGCGAGCCCGCGCCGTTCGCGCTGTGGCGCGCACGGCTCGAAGCCACGCTGGCCAGTGACGGCCTGCAACCGGCCGAACGCGCGCAGCTCGACGACATCGTCGCGCGCCTGCGCGAACTCGAAGCGCACAGCACTCGGCTGGCCTTGCACTGAGAGCCGCTGATTCCGGAGTTCACACCATCGCCCAAGGGCGGACGGCGGCGCACGGTCGATGATCGAGCGACGCTGAACGGCATCTTGTACGTATTGCAAACGGGTATTCCGTGGGAAGACCGAGGCAAGCTCGGATCGAAGCGACACATCGTCGTAGTGCACGTGGCATCCCTCCGGCTGTCACGATCACGGGAGCCAACCGGCACGATTCGATGGCATTCGAATCCACGCTCGATGCCATTCCTGCGGTACCAGGCCTGAACGGTCGGCCGCGCAAGCGACCGAGCAAACTGCACGCCGACAAAGGATATGACTTCGCTCGCTGCCGTCGTTATCTAAGACAGCGCGGCATCAAGGCCGTATCGCCCGCGGCGGTATCGAAAGCAGCGAGCGACTCGGGCGGCATGGTTGGGTGGTCGAGCGTACGCATGCCTGGTTCGCCGGATTCGGCAAGCTCCGGATTCGCTTCGAGCGCCGCCTCGATATTCATGCCGCTTTGCTCGTTCTGGCTGCCGCCGTCATCTGCTCGAGATTCGTGGATGACTCGTGTTAGCGGCTCTAACCCAACTCGTGAGTGACATTGAGCCCCTCAAACAAATGCTCAGCGGTTCCATTTTCGGCAGAGAATCTAAACGGCTTGCATCGGTCGACCACAACTTCCGGTATGCCTGGTTGAGTGGATAGGATATCCATGGTTTCGCGTATATACGCCTCCAATGGCATCGCGCGCTCATCGGTCAACTGCTGAGTGCCCATTAGACTTGTCTGAACGTACGGAGGAATCAATTCGATCAGTTCGATCGACGTTCCGATAAGCTGATGACGCAGCGACATTGAATAAGAATGAAGGGCGGCTTTGCTTGCGCAGTAAGTCGGATGGGTGACCATCGGAACAAATGCAAGGTCGGAAGAAACATTGATGATCGTAGCGCGAGGCCTGCCTCTCAAATGTGACAGCAGTGCAGCAGTCAGGCGTGCCGGCCCTAGAAAATTTGTGGATAATATTTCCTCGGCGTCTTCGATATAATTCTCGTTGGCCACAACATCTTCTGGCCTCATAATCCCGGCATTATTGATGAGAACATTTAGTTCGGGGTAGGTTTGCATCACGTACCGCGATACCGATTTCACCTGTTCGGCTTGCGTCACGTCCATGCAAACAGATCGCATTCCGGGATTTTCTCTAGTCACATCGTCTAGAGCATTTTGCCGTCGGCCGGAGATCACAACCTGGTTTCCTAAGCGATGAAAAGATTCCGCCAGTGCGCGGCCGATGCCAGATGCACCCCCAGTAACAAAAATCGTATTTCCAGTGAGAATCATGGGTTTTGTGCTTTTTGTCGCGGTTCGTGTCGGTACTCTTAATTCAGCAAATCGTGCGACTCTGAAGCGTCGAACGCTACGGTACGCTATTAAAATTCATGTTTCGTGTAGCGCTCGTGAGTCAACAGATAGCATGGTTCCATGAGGCCGGTGAGCGGATAAATTTCGTCATGGGTATGCTCAAATCCCAGATGCTTCAGGAAGTGAGACGAAGCGGTGTTGTCCGGATGATGACCAGCGTAAAGTGCATCGGCTTTCATGTGACCGAATGCGTATGCAATAACAGTCTTGCCTGCTTCTCGTCCGAAACTCATGGACCAAAACGCGCGACGTAATTGACACCCCAATTCCAGGATGTTTTGCTCCGGATCGTGCGGGCGAAGTCCGCAACAGCCAACGAATTCTCCGTTTTCTTTCAGAAAAATCGGCCAATATTGCATGTTGCGCTCAGCCAGAGTTGAGATCTCCAGCCGAAGTCGATCCTCCACTTGCTGCCGTGACCAATCGCCGCCCTCGAATCGAGTTACGATCGGATCTCCGAACACATGATTAATCAAATCGAAGTCGTCAGATTGCCATTTTCCAAATAAAAGCCTTTCGGATTCCATAAAAAAACTTCGCATTGCGTGAAACCTCCCATTAAATTTAAGGGGCAATCGAATTTTTCACAAATGTAATGAATTGGGAGAAAATTTTCGGTCACTATACCAGTAAAAAATTAGCTGCAACGCCTTAGAAGCTGTTGCGAAATTAGGTTTTGGGTCTGTTTAACTTTTCCGACTTGGTGTTAACTTTCTGTCTTGTTTTGCCCAACAGGAAGCGATGCCGAAAGAACTGATAGACGACGAATTGTGGTCACTCATCGAACCGCTGCTGCCGGTGCGAGCACCACGCAATCGCCAGTATGCAGGCCGCAAACCGACACCCGACCGCGCGGTGCTGGCAGGCATTGTGTTCGTGTTGCGCTCGGGCATTGCGTGGAATCTACTCCCGCAAGAAATGGGATGTGGTTCAGGCACGGCTTGCTGGCGACGGCTCGTGGCGTGGCAACAGGCCGGCGTCTGGCAACGCATCCACGAAACGTTGCTGGCCGAGTTGCGTCGCCGTGGCGAAATCGACCTCTCGCGTGCGCTCGTCGATAGCTCATCGATCCGCGCCGTACTGGCGGGAAAAAAACCGGCCCGAATCCCACGGACCGGCGCAAGCTCGGCAGCAAACACCACCTCATCGTCGACGCGCAAGGCATCCCGCTCGCGGTCATCCTGAGTGCAGCAAACCGTCACGACATTACCCAGCTTGATGCGCTGGTCGATGCCATTCCACACATCAGGGGCAAGCGGGGACGTCCGCTGCGCAAGCCGCAAATCATACAAGGCGACCGGGGCTACAGTTCTGAGCCCCATCGGCAGCGCTTGCGTGAGCGCGGCATCACGCCGATGCTCGCAAAAATCGGCGCGCCACATGGCAGTGGACTGGGAAAAACACGTTGGCCAGTGGAGCGTTCGATTGCCTGGTTGCACTCGTTTCGACGGCTCAAAATTCGTTATGAACGCTACGCTCATGTACACGAGGCCTTTATGTCTTTGGCTTGTGCCTTGATTTGCTGGACACGTCTCAAATCTCTGGATAACTAATTTCGCAACAGCTTCTTAAAGCCGCCGCACGGCGCGCCGCGCGATTCAGCGACACCCCAAACGACCAACGCCACGCGCGATATCGCATCGCGCGTGGCGTTCGCCGTTCCCTTCTCGTCTTCCTGCCGCGCGGCCGCAGCCGTTCAGTGCGCGGCCACCTCCGCCCCGACCCGCCCGGCCTGCAACGCGGTGCGCGTCACGCGCTCGCGTGCGTCGAGCGCCGCGCACCATGCGACGTAATCGGTGCGCGTCCAGTCCAGCTCGACGCCCACGCGCCGCGTGCCCGGCCGGATCTTCGGCTTGTGCAGCGACAGCGTGACCGATTCGAGCGACGGCCATTCCTCGAACGACAGCGCCGCCAATTCCACCACCAGCGTTTCGAGCAGCCGCGTGTGCGGCTTGTGCGCGAGCCACGACGCGACGCGCGCGCAGTAGCCGTCGTAATCGACGAAGCCCTCCGCGCCCTGCTCCACCGGCTCGCAGCGGTAGCCGAGCCGCGCGTCGACCACGACCGGCTGCGGCGCCTCGTGCTCGTGCGCATGAATGCCGATGCGCGCGGGCACCTTCAGTTCGTCGATGAACACGCTCCAGCCGCGCCCGCGCGGGCGGGCCGTTTCGAGCGTCGCGAACGGATCGTCGGTGCGTTTCATGACACGATCGGCGCGGCGGCGTCGAGCATGATGCGGCAGAAGTAATCGGCGAAGCTGCGGCGGATCACCAGGTCGTAGCTCTGCTCGCCGGTCGGCACCAGCGTGATCGACGACTTGAAGTAATGGCTCTGCGCGCATTGGCCCGCGCCGAAGCGGCTCGGATGCAGATCGAGCGGGCAGCCGCGTGCGATCACGTCGCGCACGCGCTCGCCGCTGACTTCCAGCACCGTGAAGCCGCTGCCGACATCCACCGCCGCCGCGTAGCGGCCGGCCAGCGCCGGCACCAGCTTCGCTTCGAGCTGGCCGGCCACCACCGGGCCGTGCGAGCGCACCAGCCACTCGTCCGGGCCGAGCCACAGCACGTCGTAGTCGGCGCCGCGCGCCACCGTGTTCGGCGTGGCGGGCGGCTTGCAGCCGACCACGCGCTCGAACGCCTCGACGAACGCCGGATCGGACAGCTCGCCGCGCACGTTGACGAGGTCGAGGAACGGCCGCTCGCGCAGTTGAAACTTCTGCGAGGCCTTCGCCTGGTGCGGCTTCAGCACGTCCTGCGCACCGACCAGCGGCGATTCGAGCCGCATGCCGGCCGGTTGCACGGCCACCGAAGTTTGATTTCGCGTTTCATTCCACATTCTGACGTACCCCTTCGGTGTCGTAGAAAACCGGGCTGGTGATCTTCGCGTTGATCTTCCTGCCGTTCGCGAGCGAGATCGCGACGGACTGGCCCATCTTGCCCAAACCGCCCTTCACCACCGCCATCGCGATCGAGCGCTTGAGGATCGGGCTGAAGTAGCTCGACGTGACGTGGCCGATCATCGGCGTCAGTCCGTTCGCATTCGCCACGGCCGCCGTCTCGACGATCTGGCCGCCTTCTTCCAGCACGGTGGCCGGGTCGTCGGTCAGCAGGCCGACCAGTTGCTTGCGGTTGCTGCCGGCCGTGTCCGAGCGCGACAGCGAACGGCGGCCGAGGAAATCCTTCGACTTCGCCACCAGCCCGCTCATGCCGAGGTCGTGCGGCGTGACCGAACCGTCGGTGTCCTGGCCGACGATGATGTAGCCCTTCTCGGCGCGCAGCACGTGCATGGTTTCGGTGCCGTACGGCGTGATGTCGAATTCCGCGCCGGCCGCCATGATGGCTTCCCACACCGCGCGGCCCGCATTGGCCGGCACGTTCACTTCGTAGGCCAGTTCGCCCGAGAAGCTGATGCGCATCACGCGCGCCTTCGCGCCCGCCACGGTGCCGTCGCGGTAGCTCATGAACGGGAACGCCGCGTTCGCGAAATCGATGTCCTGGCACACCTTCTGCACCACCTTGCGGCTGTTCGGGCCGACCACGGCGAACGTCGCCCAATGATCGGTGACCGACGACAGACGCACCTTCATGTCCGGCCATTCGGTCTGCAGCCAGCGCTCCATCCAGGTCAGCACGCGCGCCGCGCCGCCGGTGGTGGTGGTCATCATGTAGTGCTGCTCGCCGAGGCGCACCGTCACGCCGTCGTCGAACACCATGCCGTTCTCGTCGAGCATCAGCCCGTAGCGGCACTTGCCGACTTCGAGCTTGTTCCACGGGTTCGTGTACATCCAGTTCAGCAACTGGATCGAATCCGGGCCTTGAATGTCGATCTTGCCGAGCGTGGACGCATCGAGAATGCCGACGCTGTTGCGCACCGCCAGGCATTCGCGCGCGACCGCCGCGTGCAGGTCCTCGCCGTTCTTCGGGAAGTACCAGGGGCGCTTCCAGTTGCCGACGTCCTCGAACAGCGCGCCGTTCGCGACGTGCCATTCGTGCACGCAGGTCTTGCGCACCGGGTCGAGGAAATCGCCCAGTTCGCGGCCGGCGAACGTGCCGAACGTGACCGGTGTGTAGTTCGGACGGAAGGTGGTGGTGCCGGTTTCGGGGATCGTCTTGCCGAGCGCCAGCGCGAGGATCGCCATGCCGTTGATGTTGCCGAGCTTGCCCTGGTCGGTGCCGAAGCCCATGCCGGTGTAGCGCTTGGCGTGCTCGACCGATTCGAAGCCTTCGCGGGCGGCCAGCAGGATGTCGGCCGCGCCCACGTCGTTCTGGAAATCGACGAAACGCTTCGCGCCGCGCGTGACCTGCTCGCCCGCGCCGACCAGCCAGAGCGCCTGCAGCGGCGCTTCGGCGGCGTCGGTGGCCTGCGGGGCGACCGGACGCTGCACCGCGTTGAAACCGGCCGCCTTGGCCGCGTCCACGCCGGCGTCCACCGCGAGCCGCAGCCCGCGCGCCAGCGAGAACTCACCGGCGGCCGCGCCGATGCTGGTTTCCGGCTGCACGGCCTTGCCCGGCACGAAGCAGGCCTTCTCGTCGTGCCAGTGCGCCTTGCCGCCCGATTGTGCGAACAGGTGCAGCACCGGGCTGTAGCCGCCCGACATCGCGAGCAGGTCGCACGGCAGCGTGGCCGTCTTGCTGCCCATCTTGCCGCTCGCGTAGGTGTGCACGTCGACCGAGCTCACGCGCAGCTTGCCCGCTGCCTGCGCCACCACCGCGCCGTGCATCACGGTCACGCCGTGACGCTTGGCGGCGGCCGGCAGCGCGCCGTTCGAGGCGGCGCGCGAATCGACCACCGTGACCTTCGCGCCGTGCGCCTTCAGGTCGAGCGCGGCCTGGTAGGCGCGGTCGTTGTTGGTGAACACCACGACCTCGCGGCCCGGCAGCACGCCGAAACGGTTGACGTAGGTGGACACTGCGCCGGCCAGCATCACGCCCGGCAGGTCGTTGTTGCCGAACACGATCGGGCGCTCCTGCGCACCGGTCGCCAGGATCACGCGCTTGGCGCGAATCTTCCACAGCAGCTCGCGCGTGCCCTTGCGCATCGACACCGGCAGATGCTCGGTCAGGCGTTGCGAGACGGTCACCAGGTTGTGGTCCTGGTAGCCGAACGCCGTGCTGCGCGACAGGATCTTCACTTCAGGCAGCTTGGCCAGTTCGGCCTCGATCTTCTCGACCCATTGCAGCGCCGGCTTGCCGTCGATTTCGGCGCGGCACGACAGCAAGCTGCCGCCCAGCTCGCGCTGGTCGTCCACCAGGATCACGCGCGCGCCGGTCACGGCCGCCGCATGCGCGGCCGCCAGACCGGTCGGCCCGCCGCCCACCACCAGCACGTCGCAATGCGCGAACTGCTTGTCGTAGCGGTCGGCGTCGAGCGCCGCGGGCGCCTTGCCCAGGCCGGCCGCCTCGCGAATCTTCTCCTCGTACTTCGGCCAGAACTTGCGCGGCCACATGAAGGTCTTGTAGTAGAAGCCCGCCGGCATGAAGCGCGCGAACTTCTGGTTGATCGCGAAGCGATCGTTTTCGAGCGACGGCTCGGCGTTCACGCTGGTGGCGACCAGGCCTTGATACAACTCGATCTCGGTGGCGCGCGCGTTCGGCACGGTGTACGCGCCGGTTTCCAGTTGCACGACCGCATTCGGTTCCGCGACGTCGGCCGTCACGATCCCGCGCGGGCGGTGGTACTTGAAGCTGCGGGCGACGAAATGCACGCCGTTGGCCAGCAGCGCCGAGGCCAGCGTGTCGCCCTGGAAGCCCTGGTAGGTGCGGCCATTGAACGTGAAGGTCAGCGGAATCGCGCGGTTGATCCGGCCACCCGCATTCAGGCGGTCTTTCTGGCTCATTTCGTGTTGCCCTCTTGTGCGTCGTGTGCGGGCACGCCGAACGTGTCGTAGCCCTGGATTTCGTAGCTCACCGTGTCGCGCGTCGCCATGAACCAGCGGCGGCAGCCCTGCGTGTGCAGCCATTGCTCGCGGTGCACGCCGCGCGGATTCTTGCGCATGAACAGGTAGTCGCCCCATTCGCGGTCCGACAGCGCGTCGGTGTCGAGCGGGCGGGCGATGTCGGCTTCCCCGCCGCACGAGAATTCGGACTCGGCGCGCGGTCCGCACCACGGGCAGTTGATCAGCAGCATGTTGGTTTCTCCTCGTGGTCCGGGTTCAGTGCGCGACGGCGGCGGCGCCGTGTTCGTCGATCAGGTGGCCGTTGTAGAAACGGTCGAGCGCGAACGCCGCGTTCAGCGCGTGCGGCTCGTCACGCGCGATGGTGTGCGCGAACACCCAGCCCGAGCCCGGCGTGGCCTTGAAGCCGCCCGTGCCCCAGCCGCAGTTGAAATACAGCCCCTTCACGTCGGTCTTGCTGATGATCGGGCAGGCGTCCGGCGAGACATCCACGATGCCGCCCCACTGGCGATTCATGCGCACCCGCGAGAACACCGGGAACATCTCCACGATCGCTTCCAGCGTGCCTTCGATCACCTGGAAGCTGCCGCGCTGGCCGAAGCCCGTGTATTGATCGATACCGGCGCCGATCACCAGGTCGCCCTTGTCGGACTGGCTGATGTACGCGTGCACCGCGTTCGACATCACCACCGTGTTGACGCACGGCTTGATCGGCTCGGACACCAGCGCCTGCAGCGGGTGGCTTTCGATCGGCAGGCGGATGCCGGCCATGTCGGCGAGCGAGCTGGTGTTGCCGGCGGCGACCACCGCCACCTTCTTGGCCTTGATGAAACCCTTGACCGTATCCACGCCGGTGACCTGGCCGCCGTCGCGGCGAATGCCCGTGACCTGGCAGTTCTGGATGATGTCCACGCCGGCGCGGTCGGCGCCGCGCGCGAAGCCCCAGGCCACCGCGTCGTGGCGGGCCGAGCCGCCGCGGCGCTGGATCGACGCGCCCAGCACCGGGTAGCGGCTGTTCAGGTTGATGTTGGGTTCCAGTTCCTTGATCTGCGCAGGCGTCAGGTATTCGGCGTCCACCCCGTTCAGGCGGTTCGCGTTGACGCGGCGCTGCGTGTCACGCACGTCCTGCAGCGTGTGCGCAAGGTTCATCACGCCGCGCTGGCTGAACATGACGTTGTAGTTCAGATCCTGCGACAGCCCTTCCCACAGCTTCATGGCCTTCTCGTACAGGCCGGCCGATTCGTCCCACAGGTAGTTCGAGCGCACGATGGTCGTGTTGCGGGCGGTGTTGCCGCCGCCGATCCAGCCTTTCTCGAGGATCGCGACATTGGTGATGCCGTGCTCCTTGGCGAGGTAGTACGCCGTCGCGAGGCCGTGCCCGCCACCGCCGACGATCACCACGTCGTATTCCTTCTTCGGTTCGGGGGAACGCCATTGGCGCTCCCAGTTCTCGTGATACGACAGGCCGTTGCGGAACAGGCTGAATAGGGAGTAGCGGCTCATTTCAATGCACCTTGGTTAGCACTCGATGACGTTCACGGCCAGGCCGCCGCGTGACGTTTCCTTGTATTTCGTTTTCATGTCGGCGCCGGTTTCGCGCATGGTCTTGATCACCGAATCGAGCGACACGTAATGCTGGCCGTCGCCCTTCAGCGCCATGCGCGACGCGTTCAGCGCCTTGATCGCGCCCATCGCGTTGCGCTCGATGCAGGGGATCTGCACCAGGCCGCCCACCGGGTCGCAGGTCATGCCGAGGTTGTGTTCCATGCCGATCTCGGCGGCGTTCTCGACCTGATCGGGCGTGCCGCCCATCACGGCGGCGAGCGCCGCGGCGGCCATCGAGCAGGCCACGCCCACCTCGCCCTGGCAGCCGACCTCGGCGCCGGAAATCGAGGCGGTTTCCTTGTAGATGATGCCGATGGCCGCGGCCGTCAGCAGGAAATCCAGGATCCCCTGCTCGTTCGAGCCGGGCACGAACTTCACGTAGTAATGGAGCACCGCAGGGATCACGCCGGCCGCGCCGTTGGTGGGCGCGGTGACCACCCGCCCGCCGGCGGCGTTCTCCTCGTTGACGGCCATCGCGTAGAGGTTGACCCAGTCGAGCATCGACAGCGGATCGCGCAGCGATTCCTCGGAGCGGTCGCGCAGGCGGCTGTACAGGCCGGCCGCGCGGCGCTTGACGCGCATCGGGCCGGGCAGCTCGCCCTCCACCTTGCAGCCGCGCTCGACGCAGGCCGCCATGGTCTTCCAGACCGCCAGCAGGCCGGCGCGCACTTCCTCGGCCGGACGCAGCGCGCATTCGTTGCGATACGTCAGCTCGGCGATCGACAGGCCGCTTTCGCGGGAGACGCGCATCAGGTCGTCGCCGGTGCGGAACGGGTACGGCACCTCGGTCGCGGCGCGCACGCCGTTCACGCGATCGCCGTCGCGGTTCACCACGAAGCCGCCGCCGACCGAGTAATACTCCTTCTCCACCAGCAACTGGCCCTGTTCGTCGAACGCCTGGAAGCGCATGCCGTTCGGGTGGACGATGCCGGTGCCGGTCATCAGGCGGCGGAAGAAGCCGATGTCTTCCTTTTCTTCGAAGCGGACCGACTGGCGGCCCAGCAGCGAGAGCGTCTTCTCGGCGCGGATCGCCTTCAGGCGCGGCTCGATCAGGTCCGGATCGATCACGTCCGGCAGGTGGCCCTCCAGGCCGAGCAGTACCGCCTTGTCGGTGCCGTGGCCCTTGCCGGTCGCGCCGAGCGAGCCGTACAGCTCGACCCGCACGCGCCGCACGAAGGCCAGCAGGTTCGCATCCTCGACATGCGAGGCGAACCGGCAGGCGGCGATCATCGGGCCGACCGTATGCGAGCTCGACGGGCCGATGCCGATCTTGAACAGATCGAAAACGCTGACGTTCATCTGACTGCTTCTCCGGGGGAAACGGAACGGTTGGACATTGGCGTCAGTACATCAAAGCGTAAAATCCGCCGATAGAACAAAACCGGCATCGAAGTGGGATGCCGCCGCCACCCCGGTGACGGCGGGGCCGAAAACTGCGTTTTGGCGATGATTCGCGACGGAAAAACGCAAGTCCGGCCCCAATGGATCGGCGACGCTCGACGCACGGAGCGCCGCCGCCGGCCGGCGCTTTCCGGCTTCACGCCCTACCCTGACCACGCTTCAATGACGCCCGATCTGCCCGCCTCGCTCCTGTCCGACGACCCGGCCCCCCACCGGTTGCGCTTCGGTATCGTGCTGCTGCCGAACTTCACGCTCACCGCCTTCTCGGGCTTCGTCGACATGCTGCGGCTGTCCGCCGACGACGGCGACTACAGCAAGCCGGTGCGCTGCGCCTGGAGCGTGATCGGCGACACGCTCGCGCCGGTGCGCGCGAGCTGCGGCATCCAGATCACGCCGTGGGAAACCTTCGACGAGGCGCGCGAGCCGTTCGACTACGTGGTGGTGGTGGGCGGGCTGCTGCATTCGAGCCCGCAGGCGAGCCCGGACACGCTGAAGTTCGTGCGGCGCGCGGCCGAGGGCGGCGCCAACGTGGTGGGGATCTGCACCGGCGTGTTCACGCTGATGCGCGCGGGCGTGCTCGATGCGCACCGGATCTGCGTGAGCTGGTTCCACTACTGGGATTTCATCGAGCGCTTTCCGAACGCCGACCCGGCGCTGCTGATCGCCGACCGGCTGTTCGTCATGGATCGGCGCCGCATCACGTGCTCGGGCGGGCGCGCCGCGATCGACGTGGCCGCCGCGATCCTGCTGCGCCATTTCGATCACGCCACCGTGCAGAAGGCGCTGCGCATCCTGCTGGTGGGCGAGATGCAGAAGGGCAACGCGCCGCAGCCGCATCCGCCGGGGCTGGAGCCGGCCACGCACCCGAAGGTCAAGCGCGCGATCCTGCTGATGGAGCAGCACGTGGGGCGTGCGCTGCCGCTGGAGGAACTGGCCGGCAAGCTCGACCTGTCGGCGCGGCAACTGGAGCGGCTGTTCAAGGCCGAAACCGGCAAGAGCCCGCAGGCGTTCGCCAAGCAGGTGCGGCTGCGCACCGCCGCCTGGCTGCTGACGAGTTCGGATCGCACGGTGGCCGACATCGCCACCAGTTGCGGGTTTGCCGATGCGTCGCATCTCGGGCGCGAGTTTCGGAAGCAGTTTGGTGCGACGCCGGCGGCTTATCGGGAGAAAGGCGGGGCGGCGGCGGAGGGGGCTGAAGCTGCTGAAGGGGTCGAGGCGATCGAGGGGGCTGAAGCGGTCGAGGCGGCTGAGGCAGTCGATGCGGCTGAGGCGGTCGATGCGGCTGAGGCAGTCGATGCGGCTGAGGCGACCGATGCTGCCGATCGCGAAACCGTGGCAGGCCCGGCGGGCAAGGCCGAAGCGGCCGGCAAGGACCGGGGACGGCTGCCCGGATAAGGACGATTCGGCGGCGCGCTAGGATGCGCCGCCGCTCGCGCGCTAGTCGCGGCGCGCCCGAACGCTCGAGCGCGCACGACGGCTCACGCTACATCGCCCACGATCAGACGTAGACGCTGACGGCCGTGCCGCTCGACTGGCCGGTCTGCTGCACGTATTGCGCAATCGCGGACTGCAAGGCAGCGCTGTCGGTCGCCACCTGCGTGGTAGCGGCCTGGCGTTCCGCATCGGTGTGCGCGCGTGCCAGTTGCTGCTCGGCCTGCTGCAGTTGCTGTTCGAGACGCTTGATCGTCTGTTCGAGCTGACTCGCGGCGCTGCTGCTGCTCGAAGAGCCGCCGCCACCGCCACCACCGCCGCCCGAACCTTGCGTGCTGCTCGTGGAACCGGACGTGCCGGACGAGGCAGTCGACGAATCCGACGACGTGCTCGAAGTGGACGATGCGCCCACGGCCGTCGAGGTGCTCGCCGATGCGGTACTGCTCGCGCCATAACCGAGCGGCGTGCCGCCGGTAATGTCAGTGGTTGAGCTAGCCGAAGTGGCGGATGTCGCCGACGAGGTCGAGGTCGCCGCCGTGGCCGGTTGCGTCGCGCTGGCCGACGCCGCTGCGGCCGCCGCCGACTGGCTCGATGGATTCGACTGGCTGGTTTGACCGGAAGCCGCCGCGGCTGCCGCATCGGCCGCCGCCTGCTTGTCGCGCTTGCTGCTCGCCGACGTGCTGTCATACGGATCGACCGTGCTGACGCTGGAAGTCGCCTGAATGCTCATGACCTGCTCTCCGTTGGCTTGACCGCTGCATATCGGCATCCGAACGAAAAACTTGAGGTCGGCTCAGGAAAACACGATTTCCCTATCTATCAAGCAGTTACGCCGCCTTACCTGCGTCACGCGGGCGGCACGTCGGCCAGGCCGCTCAGTCCGGGTTCGAGCGGCACGTATTTGAGCGCTCAAGTTAAAGCGTTATAGTGAGCGCTTTCCCGCATCGCGCTGCACTTGCAGATCCTCCGGCATGCCAAGCAACCCCGACGCCACCAACGCCCCCGCCGCCCCACCAAGCGACGCCGAGGCGCGCGAGCATTTCACGTCGCTCGCCTGTACCCACACAGCGCTGCGCCGCGCGGCGCGCCGTCTCGGCAACCTGTACGACGATGCGATGGCCCCGTCGGGCCTCAAGTCCACCCAGGCCGGCCTGCTCGCCGAAGTCGAGCGGATCACGCAGCGCGACGGCAATCAGCCTCCGACGCTGCAGGATCTGGCCGATCAACTCGCGGTGCAGATTTCGGCCGTGACGCACGCGCTGCGCCCGCTGATCCGCGACGGGCTGGTGGCGCTGCGGCCCGACGCCCAGGATCGCCGCGTCAAGCGCGCGGCGTTGACGGCCGATGGGCAGGCACGCCTGCAAGCCGCATTCGAACACTGGCGCGAGGCGAACGAACGTGTCGAAGCGGTGCTCGGCACGGCCGATGCCGTCATGTTGCGGAGGCTCGCCGATCAGGTGTCGTCCGACGCGTTCCTCACCGCGTACGACCAGGACCGGACCGAGCGCCGCGATTAGGACTGCTTCGGGGCTGGGTCGCCTGGGTCGCCTGGGTCGCCTGGGTCGCCTGGGGCTGCTTAGGGCCGCTCAGCATCGCAACCACGCATCGAACGCCGGCCGCTACACGAACAGCTTGGCCACCGCCGTCATGTTCTCCTTGCCGAAACCGCGCTCGACCGCGATGCGAAACACGCCGTGTGCGGCGGCGATGGTCGGCGCCATCGCATCGTTGCCGACCGTCTGCAACGTGTAGCCGAAATCCTTCTCGATCAGCTCGACCGGAAATTGCGGCGCAACCGCGCCGGTCAGCATGAGGCCGGACACGCGCCCCGCCGCCGCGCTCCAGACGGGCGTGGCGGCGATCGCCGCCAGGATTCGCGTGACGTCGGCGCCCGCGTGCCCCAGCAGGCCGATCAATTCCGCCAGCACCGTCACCTGCACGCCGAGCAGCGTGTTGGTGGCCAGCTTCGCCAGCGCGGCGGCGCCGGGCGACCCCACATGCACGATGGACGTGCCCATCGCCGCGAGCACGGGTTCGGCTTGCGCCAGCACCCCGGCATCGCCGCCGATGAAATAGGTCAATTGCCCGGACTCGGCCTGCGGCGTGCTGCCGACGACCGGCGCTTCGAGCAGCCGCAGCGCCCGCTCGGCCAGGCGTGCGTCCAGTTCGCGAATCCACTCGGCCGTCAGCGTGGAGCTTTCGATCGCGATGGCACCGGCCGCCATGCCCCCGGCCGCGCCGGTATCCGGGTCGAGCCAGACCTGCCGCGAGGCCTCGTTGTCGCGCAGCATCGCGATCACGAACGCCGCGTCGGCGGCCGCCGCCTTCGGCGTGTCGGCGAGCCGCGCGCCGGCTTCCACCAGCGGCGCGGCCGCCTGCGGGCTGCGGTTCCACACCGTCACCCGATGCCCGGCCCGGATCAGGTTCGCCGCCATGCGCGAGCCCATCGCGCCCAGGCCCAATACCGCAATCGTCGCCATCTCGTTGCTCTCCCGCTGAATGATTGGTGCACGGCTCCATGCCGGTTTCGCCGCCGATTCTGCGCGCCCGCCGCACGCCCCGCCATGTCATGCACGCCATGATTCCGGCCATGACGGCGGCCCCGGCACGCCTCGCCGGAATCATCGAGAATGGCCGGATGTCTTGCGTCGATGTCATGGCACGTCGCCGCGCGACAGCCCGGAATTTTCACTTCGCGCGCGCCCGCCAAAGTCGGGCGCGCCATCGCCATCTACCCAGGAGAACAACATGCAGCCAACCGCAGTGGTCGTGGGCGTCGGCCCCGAGGAAGGGCTCGGCGCGGCCGTGGCCCGCCGCTTCGCCCGAGAAGGGTTTCATGTGCTGGTCGCGGGGCGCACCCCGGAGAAGATCGAGCGCGTGGCCAGCAGCCTCGGCGCGGGCAACGGCACGGCGATTCAGGTGGACGCCACCCGCGAGGACGACGTCCTGCGCCTGTTCCGCGCCGCCGCCGAACCGGGCGCGGGGCGCGCGCCGGCCAGCGTGGTGGTGTTCAACGCCGGCAACAACCGGCATATCCCGTTGCAGGAGGTGTCGGCCGAGCAGTTCGAGGATTTCTGGCGCGTCGGCTGCTTCGCCGGGTTCCTGGTCGGCCGCGAGGCGGTCAAGCTGCTGTTGCCGCAGGGCGCCGGCACGATCCTGTTTACCGGCGCGTCGGCCAGCCTGCGCGGCCGTCCCGGCTTCGCGCACTTCTCGGCGGCGAAGGCCGGCCTGCGCATGCTGAGTCAGAGCATGGCGCGCGAATTCGGGCCACAGGGCCTGCATGTCGCCCATGTGGTGATCGACGGCGGCATCAACGGCAGCCGGCTGAAAAGCTTGCGGCCCGGCGTCGTCGAGGAACGCGGCGAGGAAGGCCTGCTGAACATCGACGCGATCGCCGACACCTACTGGCATCTGCACCAGCAGCATCCGAGCGCGTGGACGCAGGAAATCGATCTGCGCCCGTTCAAGGAAGCGTTCTGAGCGGTCGGGCGAGCGGGCCGCGCGAGGGGTCGGGCCAGTCGAAGCGCGCGGATTCGGCCCTTGCTGAGTTGAAGCACGCGGCATTGGCCCTTGCCGAGTCGAAGCACGCGGCATCGGCCCTTACTGAGTCGCAACGCGGTGTCGCCCTTCGCCGGATCGAAGCACGCCGCATCGGCCCTTGCCGAATCGAACTACGCGAATTCAGCACCGACCAGCAGGCCAGCGCGATCGGTGCCCCGCTGGCCAGCCTCGCGCTGGCCGAGCGGGCCGAACACTGGCCGCTAATGCGTCGCCCTGCCGTGCCGCCGGCCACACCCTATCCGCCCGGCTCGACTCGCTCGCCGCCACCTCAAACCCGAACCCGCTCCGCCTCACGCTCACCACGCAGCACCGCGGCCATCTTCTCGCGGTCGAGTTCCTTCTCCCAGGCCGACACCACCACCACCGCCACCGCGTTGCCGATCATGTTGACGAGCGAGCGGCACTCGGCCATGAACCGGTCGATGCCGAGGATCAGCACCATCGCCGCCACCGGCACCGTGGGCACCACGGCCAGGCTCGCCGCCAGCGCGACGAAGCCCGCGCCCACCACCGCGCTCGATCCTTTCGACGTCAGCATCGTGACCGCCAGCAGCGTCAGCTCCTGCCCCGCCGTCAGATGAATATTGGTGGCCTGCGCGAGAAACAGCACGGCCAGCGTCATGTAGATGTTCGCGCCGTCGAGGTTGAACGAATAGCCGGTGGGCACCACCAGCCCGACCACCGCCTTCGAGCAGCCGAGCCGCTCCAGCTTCTCCATCAACTGCGGCAGCACCGCCTCCGACGTGCTGGTGCCCAGCACGATCAGCAGCTCTTCCTTCAGATAGGCCAGCAGCCGGAACAGGTTGAACCCCGCCAGCCGCGCCACCGCGCCGAGCACCACCGCGACGAACACGAACGCCGTCACGTAGAACACCGCGATCAGCTTGAACAGCGGAATCAGCGAGGCGATGCCGTAGGTGCCGACGGTAAACGCGATCGCGCCGAACGCGCCGGCCGGCGCAAGCCGCGTGATGATCTTCACCAGCGAGAAGAACACCGCCGAGCAGCGCTCGACCGCCAGGCTCACGCCGCTGGCCCGCTCCCCGGCGGCCGACACCGCCAGCCCGAACATCACCGAGACAAACAGAATCGGCAGCGTGTCGCCCTTGGCGAACGCGTCGAAGAACGAATTGGGCACGATGCCGAGCAGGAAGCCGGCGATGCCGTCGAGATGCTCGGAGCGGCTGACGAAGCCCGCGATGGCGCGCGAATCGAGCGACGCGACCGACACGTTGAAGCCGTCGCCCGGATGCAGCAGATGGCCGAACAGCAGGCCGATCACCAGCGCGAGCGACGACACCACCTCGAAATAGATCAGCGCCTTGCCGCCGACCCGGCCGACCTTCTTGAGATCGCCCATGCTGGTGATGCCGGTGACGACGGTGCAGAAGATCACCGGGCCGATCACCATGCGGATCAGCTTGATGAACACGTCGCCGAGCGGCTTCATCGCGGTGGCGTGCTGCGGATACCAATGGCCCAGCACAATGCCCGCGGCAATCGCGATCAAGACCTGGACGTAAAGAATCTTGTAGAAAGGCTGTCTCATCATGTCGTTCTCGGCCGCCCGGTTCATCGCGAAGCGCGGGCGGCAATCAGGGTTGCGCGGCCGGGCGCAGGACGGCCCGGCCGATCTGCCGGCCGATGACGGCGAGCGTCATCGGCCGGGGTCAGGCGCTCGGCACGTGCAGCGCCTGCCGAATCCGTTCGGCGCGGATCGGCAGATCGCGCATGCGCACGCCCACCGCCGCGAAGATCGCGTTGCCGATGGCCGGCGCGACCACCGTGGTGGGCGGCTCGCCCAGGCCCACCGGCGCCTCCGTGCTCGGCACGAAGGCGATCTCCATGGCCGGCACGTCGGCCATGCGCAGCGGCGTATAGGTATCGAGGTTCAGGTCCTTGACGTAGCCGTTCTCGAACCCGGTGCCTTCGTGCAGCGCCATGCTCAAGCCCCACAACGTCGCGCCCTGGGCCTGCGCCAGCGCGCCGCCCGGATCGACGATCGAACCGGCGTCGATCTCCATCCACAGCTTCTGCACCGTGACGCGGCCGGTCTGGCGATCGACCCTGACCTGCGCGACGCAGGCGCACCAGGTCGGCATCGCGCGCTCCTGCCCGAACGAGCTGGCGAGGCCGAGCCCCGTGTCGGGCGGCATGGCGCGGCCCCAGCCGGCGCGCGCGGTCACGCGCCGGATCACGTTGGCCTGCCGCAGCGCGCCGCCGGTCGCGCTCGGCGCCGAGCCGGCGTTGCGGCCGGCGCCGGTCAGATGCGCGAGCCGCAAGACCACCGGATCGCGGCGCTGCGCGTGCGCCACCTCGTCGAGAAACGATTCGAGCGCCCAGTTGGTCCAGCCCGGCGCGACCGCGCGCAGCCAGCCGGGGCGGAAGCTCTTCTGCGCCAGATCGTTGTTGACGGCGCGCACCCGCAGCGCGCCCACGTCGTACCAGTGATCGGCGCCGGCGATCGAGAACGGGTCGTACGGCACGCCGTTGGTGCCTTTCTGCATATTCCCCGGGAACACCGTCAGGCTCGGCCAGCCCGCCACGGCGACATGCTCCATCGCCACGATCCGGCCGCCGCCGTCCCAGCCGAGCCGCAGCCGTTGCAGCGTGGGCGAACGCAACGAATCGAGCCGCGTGTCGTCCTCGCGCGTCAGCACCATCTTGACCGGCCGCCCGAGCGCCTTCGCGGCCAGCGCCGCCGGCACCGCGTAGTCGCCGTTCAGCCGGCGGCCGAAGCCGCCGCCGATCAGGTAGGTGCGCATCACGATCCGCTCCACCGGCACCTGCAAGGCCTTGGCGAGCACCGGCAGGATGAAGCCCTGCGCCTGGTTGCCGGTGTGGATCTCGAACACGCCGGCCTTCTCGAACGCCACCGCGTTGACCGGTTCGAGCTGGAAATGCAGCACGCCGGTGGTGGTGTAGCGGCTGTCGAGCGTCTGGCCGGCGCGGGCCAGCCCGGCATCCACGTCGCCGCCGCCGGTGTCGAGCAGCGCGCCCTGATGCGGATCGGCCGCGAGCGCGGCGGCATGGCTGAACAGGTCCTGCTCGGAGACGGTCGCGGTCTCGCCGTTCTGCCATGTCACCTTGACCAGATCGGCCGCGCGCAACGCCGCGTAGTAGGTGTCGGCGATCACCATCACCCAGCCCGGCACGGTGTTCGACGGATCGTCGAGCGCCACGCTGCGCAGGTAGCCGCGAATGCCGCGCGCCGCGCTGTCGTCGATGGCGAGCACCTTCGAGCCGTAGCGCGTGGGCGGCAGCTTGGGGCGCGCGTGGACCATGCCGGGAATCACCGCGTCGATGCCGTAGACGGCCGCGCCGGTGGTCTTGGCCGGCACGTCGAGCGCCGGCACCGGCTGGCCGATCAGGCGGCGGCTCGCGGCCGGCTTGATCGGCAGCGCCTTGAGTTCGTCGGCGGAGAACTGCCGGCCGAGCCGGCCACGGCGCACGATCTCGCCATAGCCGATCGCGCGGCTGCCCGCATGCACCGCGCCGCCGCGCGCCGCGCAGGCCGCGGCCGGCACGCCGAGCAGCGCCGCGCCCGCCTCCACCAGCGCGATCCGCCCGGCCGCGCCGGCCCGGCTGAACACCGGAAACGTGGCCCACACCGACGTGCTGCCGCCCGTGACCATGAAGCCCCAGCGCGGGTCGGTATCCACCCCGACGATCCGCACCGCGCCCCAGTCGGCCTCGAGCTCGTCGGCCAGGATGCGCGCGATGGCGGTGCCGATGTGCTGGCCCATCTCGGCCTTCGGCACGTTCACCGTCACGATGCCCTGATGGTCGATGCCGAACCAGACGGTCGGCGCGAAACCGCCGCCCGCCGCGTCCTGCCCGCCGCCGGCCAGCACATCGAGCGCATGGGCCGGCGAGAAGCCGAACAGCGCACCGGTCGCGGCGCTCGCCACCAGGAAGCCGCGCCGCGACAGGTTGACGGCCGCGCCGCCGTGTTGCACCCGGCTCATGGCTTGCCTCCCGCCATCTCGCGCGCGGCCTGCTTGATCGCGTCGCGAATGCGCGAATACGTCATGCAGCGGCACAGGTTGCCAGTCATCACCGCATCGATGTCGGCGTCGCTCGGCGCGGGGAAATCCTTGAGCATCGCGGCGGCCTGCATGATCTGGCCGGACTGGCAGTAGCCGCACTGCGGCACCTGCAGCGCCCGCCAGGCAAGCTGCACCGGATGCGCGCCGTGCGGGTCGAGCCCTTCGATGGTGGTGAGGTCCGCGCCCTCGACCGCGCCGAGCGGCGTCACGCACGAGCGCGTCGGCCGTCCGCCCACGTGCACCGTGCAGGCCCCGCACATGCCGATGCCGCAACCGAACTTGGTGCCCTTCAGGCCGATCTCGTCGCGGATGATCCACAACAGCGGGGTCTGCTCGTCGGCGTCGACCTGCACCGGCCGGCCGTTGATCTGAAACTGCGTCATCGAATTTCTCCGGGTCCGGCCGCGCGAATCGCGGCCACTTGCCTGGCCAGGTCCGGCCACGGCGCGCGGCCGGTGCGCGTGCTGCGCAAATAGCCGGCGATGCTGACGATGTCGTCGTCCGTCATGGCGTGCGCGAAGCCCGGCATGACGATGCCCGGAGCGCCGTCCTGCGCGTTGATGCCGTACAGCATCACGCGGATCAGGTTCGACGGATCGTCGAGCTGCACGGCGCTGTTCAGGCCGAGTTCCGGCCGCTGCGGATTGACGTCCGGCGGCCGGTTGTAGTGGCACGAGGCGCACGCCGCCAGGAAGCGGCGGCCACCGGCGCTGTCGATGCGGGCGTGATCGAGCGCGTCCTGGCCCAGCGCGGCGGCCACGGCGGACGCCGCGCGATCCGCATGCGCATCGCCCGCGCCGAGCGATTCGATGTAGGTCACCAGCGCGGCCTGATCGTCGGCGTCGAGCGTGGCGAGCGCCTGCACGACCGGCGCCATCGGGCCGGCCGCCGAGCCGTGATAGCGGCTCAGGCCGGTCACGAGGTAATCGCGCAGTTCGGCCGAGGTCCACGGCACCGGCGCGGGGTTCGCGGCGGTCAAGGGCGGCGCGAACCAGCCGTCGACGGCCGCGCCCTGGTACAGGCGGTTCGTCAATTCCTCGCCGAGCGGGCCTCGCGGCGTATGGCACGCCGAGCAATGGCTGAGACTCTCGGCCAGATAGGCGCCGCGATTCCAGCGCGGCGAGCGATCCTCGCGCGGCGCGAATCGCGTCGGGTGGAAGAACAGCAGCTTCCAGCCGGCCTGCAACGCGCGAATTCCGAGCGGGAACGGCATCTCGTTCGGATGGTTCTGCGCATGCACCGGGGGGCGCGTCATGATGTACGCGTACAGCGCCTGAATATCGGCATCCGACAGTCGCGTGAAATGGTCGTACGGAAACGCCGGGAACAGATGCGAGCCGTCGCGCGCCACGCCTTCGCGCATGGCGCGAACGAACGCCGCTTCCGACCAGTCGCCGATGCCGGTTTCGCGGTCGGGCGAAATATTGGTGGAGTAGATCGTGCCGAAACCGGTCTTCATCGCGTAGCCGCCCGCGAACGGCTTGCCGCCCGTCACGCTGTGGCAGCTTGCGCAAAAACCCGCGGCGGCGAGCTTCGCGCCCTGCCCGACCAGGACTGGCGAAAAATCCGCTGCGGCGGGCGTCGGCACGGCGTCGATCGCAGGCCGCCAGGCGAACGCGGCGAAGCCCGCCAGGCCCACGGCCAATACCGCCACCAGCCATGCCAGCCAACGCCGGTATCGTCCTGCCGCATTGCGCGACGAAGCCGGCCCGGCTTGCGGCAGCTCTTCCTTGTTTCTAGCCATGGATACGCGTTCCCGCCGGTGCAGACACTCTGAATCGATCCGGCCGCCGCATCGCGCGGCGGCCGGAAACTTGACGGCGCCACGTTAAGCGACGCCGGATCGACGGTCCATGTCGGAAAAACACGGTTTTCCGGACATGGCCCCGTGCGCGGCCACGCTCAGTGCGTGCGCGCGTTCAGCTTCGACACCAGCACGTCGCCGAATTCCGGCGCGGACATCGGCTGCTGGCCCGTGATCAGTTCGCGATCGACGATCACATTGCTGTGCCAGTTGGCGATCGTGTCGACGTGCGCGCCCGCTTCGGCCAGCGCGTTCACCGGATAGAACTGCACGTTGCCGCCCAGGCCGTTCGGGCCTTCGAGCTGCTCTTCCTCGCCGGTCGAGAACACGGTCAGGCGATAGCCCGCATACGGCCAGCCCTTGGCGAGCGAATTGGCCTTGCCATCGTTGGCGACCATCGAGGCGACGAACGCATCCGGGTCCGGCAGCGCGGACAGCAGCGCGATCGGGCCGTGGCAGATGATCCCGGTGGGACGGCCGTTGTCGTGGAAGCCCACCAGGATCTTGCCGAGATTGCGATCCTTCAGCAGATCCACCATCGGTGCGTGACCGCCCGGAATGAACAGGCCGACGTAGCCGCCGGTGCCGCCCGCGACCACCGAGGCCAGCGTCTTCGGGTGCTTCAACTGGGCGATGCCTTGCGCATACTTCAGCGCGTCGGCGCGGGCCGCCTCGTCGCCGCCGAAGAACATCTTGTTGTTCGAATTGGCGTCCATCACCGGCATGTCGCCCTTCGGGTTGGCGATCACCGGCTCGTAGCCCGCTTCCACCAGCTTGCGGTAAGGCACCACGAATTCGTTGAGGTAGTAACCCGTTTCGTACTGCTTGCCGTCGCGCAGGTCGAGCTGGTGCGCGCTCGACATCACCACCAGCACCTTGCCGCGCGATTGCGCCGAGGCACTCATCGGCAGGGCGAAAGCGGTCGCGGTCGCGAGAATCGCCGCGCCGATCTTGAGCATGTTCTTCATCACAGTGTCCGTTGTCAGGTTGGGGGCTCAGGCGTCCAGCGCGTAGCGCGGCGCGGCCTTGGCGTTGGCGAATTGCGGCGCGAGCGCGCGGCGGTCGGCTTCCCAGCGGGTCCAGGCCTCGCCGTCGTGCAGCGTCGGGATCGTCACCAGCTCGCCTGCGTCGAGGCCGGCCAGCGCGGCATCCACCAGCACGGCGGCGGGCATCGTGCTGGCCGCTTCCTTCTGCTTCGCGTAGCCAGCCACGTCCCAGAATTCGGTCGCGGTGGCGGCCGGCAGCACCGATTGCACGCGCACGCCCTTGCCTGCCAGGTCGCGCTGCAGCGCATGGCCGAAGCTCAGCACGTAGGACTTCGAAGCGCTGTACACGCCGTTCAGCATCTCGACGGCGATGCCCACCACCGAACCGATGTTGATGATGGTGCCCGCGCCGCGTGCGACGAAGGCCGGCGCGACCGCGTAGGTCAGCCGCGTCAGCGCGGTGATGTTCAGGTTGATCATCGATTCCATCGTGTCGACGTCGTCGTTCAGGACCGACGCGACCGAGCCGATGCCCGCGTTGTTGACCAGCATCGTGATGCGCGTGTCCTCGCGCAGCAGGCGCTCGATCTTCGCGAGCGCGGCCTTGTCGTTCAGGTCGGCGGCCAGCGTCTCGATCGTGCGGCCCGTTTCCGCGGTGAGGCGGGTGGCCAGCGCGCTCAGGCGCGCCTGGTTGCGCGCCACCAGGATCAGGTCGTAGCCGCGCTTGGCGAGGCGGTCCGCGTAGATGGCGCCGATGCCGGCCGAAGCGCCCGTGATCAGGGCGAAACCTTTGGTGGAAGCAGTCATGGTGAGTCCTTTTTCGTTGGGTGAACCGACAGGGCGTCGAGTCATGGCTGCATTCTGGCCGGGGCGACACGCGCCCTCAATGTCGAATATGCAAGGATTTCGGACATCGCTTCCGGCCCGGTCGGCTTGGCCGGAAACCTTGCGGATTCGTCCTTGGGCGCGGCCGTCGGATTCCCCAGAATCGGCTCCCTGCAACGGATCCGCACGGCGTGAGGCCTTCGATGGCCCCACGCCGCGGCGCAATGAACGCAACGAGATCGAGCCAAGCCGATGAAGATAGGTATTCCCGCCGAAACCCGGCCGAACGAGGCAGACGTGGCGGCGACGCCCGATCTCGAAGTCCTGCAATGCGGCGCGCGCTGGCTCGACGAGGGCCATCGCAGCCTGCTGGTCACGGTCGTGAAAACCTGGGGCTCCTCGCCTCGCCCCGAGGGCGCCATGCTGGTGGTGCGCGCCGACGGGCTGGCAGTGGGCTCGGTATCGGGCGGCTGCATCGAGGACGATCTGATCGAGCGCGTGCGGCGCACAGGCGTCACGCACGCCACGCCCGAGGTGCTGACCTACGGCATCAGCGCCGAGGAAGCACACCGCTTCGGCCTGCCGTGCGGTGGCACGATTCAGCTCGTGCTGGAACCGCTGACGCCCGCCTCCGGCATCCGGGCGCTGCACGACGCCGTGCGCGGCGGCGCGTTGGTCGCCCGCACGCTCGACCTCGCCACCGGCCACGCCCGCCTCGCGCCTGCTGCGGCCGACGCTGTACTGCGCTTCGACGGCCGCCGCCTGACGACGATCCACGGCCCGCGCTACCGGATGCTCGTGATCGGCGCGGGGCAGCTCTCGCGCTATCTCGCGCGCATCGCCGTGGGGCTCGACTATCAGGTGACCGTGTGCGACCCGCGCGACGAATACGGCGACACCTGGGATATCCCCGGCGTCACGCTGGTGCGGACCATGCCGGACGATACCGTCGCCGACATGCGGCTCGATGCGCGCTGCGCCGTGATCGCGCTGACGCACGATCCCAAGCTCGACGATCTCGCCTTGATGGAAGCGCTGAGGACCCCTGCGTTTTATGTGGGCGCGCTCGGCTCGCGCCGCAACAACCGGGCGCGCCGCGAACGCCTGCGGGAATTCGACCTGAGCGCGGCGCAGGTGTCGCGCCTGCACGGCCCCGCCGGCATCTATATCGGCAGCCGCACGCCGCCCGAAATCGCGATATCGATCCTCGCCGAGCTGACCGCCGCCCGCAACGGCGTCGCGCTGCCGGCGTTCGTTCAGATCGAGGCGGCCAAGGCGGCGCGGGAAGCCGACTGAGCGCCGCGAGCCGCGCGAGGCGGTTGTCGGGCGACGCATCGGCGCTTGCGGTGCGCACCAATTGGCGCGGCAGCGCGGGCAGCAGGAAGCGCTCGCGCCTCACGTCGGCCGGCGCGCGAAAAAAGCGCACACGCCCAACCGGCCATGTGCGCCCAACTCGGAACCGCTACCCGAAAATCTCGCTGTGGAACGACAGGCTCAGAAGCGCTGCGTCATGCCGACGATGAAGGCCGTCTGGCGGTTGCTGCTGCTGATGGCCGAGCCGCTCAGGTCGGCCACCGCGGCGTGGCCCGTCGAATCGGTGCCGGAGGCCGTTTCCAGATAGCCGAGCGCATAGATCGAGGTGCGCTTCGACAGGAAATAGGTGGCGCCGAGGTTGAACTGGTTGTAGTTCGCGCCGCCGTAGCCGTCCGCGCCGCCGTTGCGCGTGTGGATATAGGCCGCGCCGAGCTGCAGCGCCGGGCTCAGCAGATATTTGAGGTTCACTTCCTCGCTGTTGAACACGGCCGAGCCGCCCGCGTACTTCGGCGCGGCGGTCGCGCCGCCGGCCGCGGTGGCGCCGAGGCCGATGAACTGGGTGTTCGAATACACGAGGCCGACGGTGGCCGCGCCGATCGCCCACGAGCCGCCCACCACGATGATCTGCTGCGCGGCCGCCGACGCGTAGCCGCCATAGATCACGTTGTTGATATTGTTGTTGGTGCCGGTGGCCGAGGTGGAGGAATTGCCCTGGTTGCCGAAGGTCGCGTAATAGGGGTTCTTCGTGTAGTTGTAGCCGGCGCCGAGCTTGAACGGGCCGTTCGCATAGGCGAAGCCGGCGTCGATCACCTCGTTGCGGGTGACCTGGCCGGGCTGGCCGCCGAGGCTGTACATCACGCCCGCCTGCAGGCCGCGATACACGGGGCTCTCGTATTTCACGGCGTTGGCGATGCGGTTGCTGGTGTCGATGTTGTCGACGTCGCCCGCGCGCGTGCCGTAGCCGAGGCCGGAGCCGGCCCAGTCGGCGCCCGAGGCGAACGAGCCGGTGAAATCGTTGCTGACCGAATACTGGCGGCCGAGCGTGAGCGTGCCCCAGGTGCTGCTGGTCAGGCCCACGAAGGCCTTGCGGCCGAATTCCAGGCCGCCCTGGCTCAGCGAGCCGGTGGCGGTGGTGAAGCCGTTCTCGAGCGTGAAGATGGCCTGCAGGCCGCCGCCGAGATCCTCGCTGCCCTTCATGCCCCAGCGCGAGGAATTGGCCTGGCTCATGGCGTATTCGTGGCCGCCCTTCACGTTGCTGTTGTACAGCACGCCGGCATCCACGATGCCGTAGAGCGTGACGCTGCTTTGCGCGCTGGCGGTGCCGGCACAGGCGAAGGCGCCGAGGGTCAGCACGATCGCCGGGATCTGTTCGAGTTTCATGATGGTCCGTTCGCTGAAAATGTGGTGTCGATGTAATGTCGAAATGGCAGCCCGCGTGTGGCCGCGTTCGTATTTATTGATGAATCGATTTGCACTTCCCCCTGCCTCACTCCATAGATGCGGACTCCTTAATAAAAGATCGTTGAACCGGAACGTTTCGATGCCCTGCCCGCGGCGATCTCAGTGCGCCGCCTCCAGCTTGAACGAGGCCACCAGCTGATTGAGCCGCGACGCCTCGTTGCGCAGCGTCGACGAGGCGGCCGCCGCTTCCTGCACCAGCGCGGCGTTCTGATGGGTAGAATGCTCCATCTCGGACACCGCCTGATTGATCTGGCCGATGCCCTCGCTCTGCTCGCGCATCGAGTGATTGATCTCGCCGACGATGCCGGCCACGCGCTGGATGCCGGTGGCGATCTGCTCCATGTTGCGGTCGGCATCGAGCACGCGCGTGCTGCCCGAGCGGATGCTGGCCTCGGAGGCGGTGACCAGCTCCTTGATCTGCCGCGCGGCCTGCGCGCAGCGCTGCGAGAGGCTGCGCACCTCGCCCGCCACCACCGCGAAGCTGCGGCCGTTCTCGCCGGCGCGGGCGGCCTCCACCGATGCATTGAGCGCGAGGATGTTGGTCTGGAACGCGATGCCGTCGATCACGCCGATGATCTGCACGATATTGGCCGAGGCGTTGTGGATGTCCTGCATGGTGGCCACCACGTCGGCCATCACCTCGCGCCCCTGCGCGGCCGATTCGCTGGCGCCCTTCGCGACCTGCGCCACCTGGTTGGACGCCTGCGCCGAGCTTTCCACGGCGCGTGTGATCTCGTCGAGCGAGGTGGAGGTCTGATGCAGATTGGCGGCCGACAGCTCGGTGCGGCCCGAGAGATCGAGATTGCCCGATTCGATCTGGCGGGTGGCCACCGACAGCGATTCGCTGCCGGCGCGGATTTCCTTGAGCACCGAGGCGATCTTCTCCACGAAGGTGTTGAACGACGCGGCGATCTGCGCCACCTCGTCGTCGCCGATCACGGGCAGGCGGCGCGTCAGGTCGGCGTTGCCGGAGCTGATCTCGTCCATCGCGTCGCGCGCCTGCGACAGGCGGCGAAACGAGCGGCCCGTCATGAACGCGCTGAACAGCGTGGCGATCACCGCCAGCACGATCACGGCCACGATCGAGGCCTGCACCACGCTGCGCATGCCGGCGGTCGCCTCCTCGCGGTCGAGCGCGATCACCAGCAGCCAATCGGTGCCGGCGATGCGCTTCACGCGCACCAGCGCCGGCCGGCCCTGCCGGTCCGCCTGCATGACCTCGCCGCTACCGGCCAGCTCCTCCAGCGCGCCGGCGCTCAGCGCCGGCAGCAGCGCCGCGGCGGGCTTGAGCAGCAGCGCATCGTCCGGATGCGCGATCACCGTGCCGTCGCGGCTCGTCACGAAGCCGACGCTCGACGGCGTGGGATGGATCGCGGCCACCACCTTGCGCACCGTGTCGAGCGACACGCCGCCGGCCACCACGCCTTCGGGCTTGCCGTCGCGCACGATCGGCGCGGTAAACGACACCAGCAGCACGCCCGACACCGAGCGATACGGCGCGGTGATCAGCGGCACGAGCCGGCGCATGCTTTCCTGGTACCAGGGGCGCCCGGTCACGTCGTAATTGGCAGGCAGGTCGGGCGTGGACGAGGCGAAGGCCTTGTTGCGCCAGCCCGCGGTGGTCAAGGAAAAGCCGGCCGCCTTCTGCAGATGCCGGACGAGGCCGCCGGGGTCGCCGGTCGCGACGTCCTCGGCCGTGGCCGTGATCGCCAGGGTGCGCGCAGTGCTCCATTCGGCAATGGCCGTCGCGTTGGCCGTGGCGAGCGCATCGAGATCCTGACGAATGGTGCGCAGATTGTCGGCGCGCACCAGCGCGTAGATCACGCCGGTGGTCAGGGCCAGCGAGAAGATCACCGTGCCGGCGGCGATCAGCAGGATTCGCGTACGCATCGACGAAATCATGGCGTCAACTCGCGGAAGGTCGGTTGGGAAAGCGGTCGGGCGAGCTGCACGCAGCGCCGCGCCAGCACGTTGGTGGGGTCGATGATGGTCACGCTGCGGCCATCCACCGGGTAGGCGTCGGTTTCCTCGATCAGCAGCGGCAACTCGGTGCAGCCGAGGATCACCACCTCGGCGCCGCGCCCCGCGAGATGGGCGATCGCCGCCTCGATGCGGTCGCGGCAATCGCCGGTGGTAAAGCCGGCCTTCACGCCGCTCGGCCCGTAGATCGCGGCCATCACCTCGCCCTGCACCGCCGGGGTGGGCGTGAGCATGTCGAGATAATCGGCCGCCGCGTTGTGATAGACGCGGCTCGCCAGCGTGCCCGAAGTGGCGAGCAGGCCCACCCGGCAGCCCGGGCCAAAGCGCGCGACGATATGGGCCACGGTTTCGCGCAGCATGTCGACGATCGGGATGCCGAGATACGGCTGGATACGGCCGATGAACGCGTGCGCCGTGTTGCACGGCAGCGCGATCGCGCTGACGCCGCCGGCCTGCAGGCGCGCGCAGGCGGCGAACAGCGCGAGCGTCGGGTCCTGGGCGTGATCGACCAGATGCGCGGTGCGATCGGGAATCTGCGGGTTGTGCTCCACCAGCATCTTGATGTGGTCCTGATCGCCATGCGCCTCGGTGTTGCGCAGCACCTTGCCCATGAAATCGACGGTAGCCGCGGGCCCGATACCGCCCACGATGCCGAGCTTGAACGGGGTCGGCGCATGGCCGCTCAGCGCGCGGTGGCTCCAGTCGGCCCAGATCGCCGGCAGATCGAGGCTGACCGCGTCCACCGGCGCGGCGGCCAGGAAGGCCGCGCTCATCGACGGCGGCACCAGCGAGAGCAGCACCACGCGCCGTTGCGGCAGGCGCGAGGCGGGGATCGACGGGATCGACGGCGCCTCAGGCCCTGCCGCCAGGCGCGCCTCCTGCAGCGCGGCCCACCACTCGGCGTTCTCTGCCGACGAGGTCATCGGCAGATGGCGCAGCGCCACGCCGGCCGGCAGATGGCGCTCGAACACGCCCGATGCCCGCACGCGCGGGCGCGCCGCCACCACCAGCAGGTCGCCGGTGCGCATGCGGGCCGCCAGATGATCGCGCAGCACCGACATCATGGTGGCCACCGGCATGCCGAGTTCCGCGCGCAGCGCGTCGAGCGACGGCTCCGTGTCGGCGTCGGCCAGCAGGATCGCGCCGGCGCCGCGCTCGGCCAGCGCCTGGCAGGCGAGCAGCATGCGGCACTCGCGTACGGCGCGCTCGTCGCGCGGTGCATCGTCGGTGGCCAGCGCGAACGCATGGCGCTCGACGATCACCTGCACCTCGCCCTGCCCCTCGCGCGCGGCACGCAGCTCGCGCGGCAAGGCATGGAGATCGGCATCGAACAGGCTGCCGGGGGAACTCACGATCCCAAGCGTGGACAGTCGCGACATCGCCCTTACCCCCGTTGCGGCTCGACGCGCCAGCTCAGCGCCACCAGCACCGCGCCCACCGCCGCGACCAGCAGCGCGCAATAGGCGAGCAGGTAATGGCCCGGCGTGAGGTCCACCAGCATGCCGATCATCGCTGGCGCGATGGCCGCCGCCACCTGGCCGCCGAAGTTGATGATGCCGGCCGCCGAGCCCACCAGTTCGTCCTTCATGTGCTTGAGCGGGATCGCGAACACGGTGCCGTACACCATCGTGTAGCCGACCAGGCAGAGCGTCCAGAGCAGCAGCAGCACGGGCAGCGAATCGGCCAGCGCCATCGCCGCGAGGAAGATCGTGACGATCGAGCCGCCCACCACCATGAACAGGCGCTCGCGGCCGCGGCCGATGCGATCGAGCATCCAGCCCACGGCGCTCAGGCAGGCGAAGGCAACCACGTAGGACAACGAAGTGGCGAGGCCCGCGTGCAGGATGTCGATGTGGCGGGTCTTGATCAGGAAGGCCGGCATCCACGAAATCAGCGCCACGTACACGATATTGCTGAAGAAGAAGATCAGCATGGTCTTGCGCAGCATCGGCGAGGCGAACAACGCGCGGAAGGTGGGCTGGCCGGGCAGCCGCTTGCGGCGCGGCGCGGGCTTGATGGCGAGCCACAACACCAGGGCCACCACCACGCCGATCGCGCCGAACACGTGATACGCGAAACGCCAGCCGTGGCTGTCGATCAGCGCCGCGATCGCGCTCGAACCGAGCGCGCTGCCGATGAAGGACGCGCCGATCACGATCGACTTGGCGCGGGCGCGCTCCTGGTGCGGAAACGCCTCGGCGATCGTCACGGTGCTGGCCGGCACGAAGCCGCCCTCGCCGATGCCGAACAGCACGCGGATCGCGAACAGCATCGCGAAGGTGGTGGCGATGCCGGTCAGGCCGGTAAATACCGACCAGCAGCCCACCGCGAACACCAGCACCAGGCGCGAGCCGAAGCGGTCGCCGAGCCAGCCGGCCGCCAGTTGCATCAGCGCGTAGCTGACATAGAAGGCGCTCAGCAGCAGGCCCGCCGAGCGCGCATCGAGATGGAAATCGCGGGTGATCGGCACGATCGAGATGCTCATCGCGATCCGGTCGGCATTGGCGAGTATCCACGACAGCAGCAGCATGCCCAGCAGGAACATCTTGCGGGAGAACGAGTAGCTCGAGACATGTCGCGTCGATGCCTGCGCGGCGGGTGGATCGCGGTCGGCGCGCGACGCCTGGGTCGCGTCGGATTCGGTCGTGTGGGCCATGGAAGGTCTCCGGCGAAAGGTTGGAATGGGTTCGTCTGGTGTGGCGTGCGGTGGCGGCGCTCAGTGGCCGGCGCGGCGGATCAGATGCCCCGCGTGCAGGTCGATCGATTCGCCCTCGCGACAGGCGAGCCGGCCGTTCACGAACACCGCGTCGATGCCGGTGCTCACGCGCGTGGGCTGCTCGAAGGTGGCGCGATCGGTCACGCGGTGTTCGTCGAAGATCACCAGGTCGGCGCTATGGCCTGCGGCGATCGTGCCGCGGCCTTCGAGGCCGAAGCGGCGCGCGCTGAGGCCGGTCATCTTGTGGATCGCGGTTTCGAGCGAAAACAGGCGGCGCTCGCGCGTGTAGTGGCCGAGCACGCGCGGGAAGGTGCCCCATAGGCGCGGATGCGGCTGCGCGTCGTGCGCGAGGCCGTCCGAGCCGATCATGCTCATCGGATGGGCGAGAATGCGCGAGACGTCGTCCTCGCTCATCGCGAAGTAGACGGCGCCGGCCGGCGCAAGCGAGGCGGCCAGCGTCTCGGCATCGACGCCGCGCTCCCGGGCCAGCGCGAACAGCGACTGCCCGGCCACGGAAGGGTCCGTTTTCGACCAGGTCACGAGCACCTCGTCGGATTGCTTGACGCGCGCCGGCAGCAGCATGGTGGACGAGGCGTTGTACGGATAGCAGTCGAAGCACACCGACTGATGCGCGGCGGCCGCGTCGAGCATCGCGAGCGTTTCGACGGAATGGCCGTGATTGTTGCGGCCGACGATCTTGTGGTGAGACACGATGGTGTCGATCGCAAGTTCGCGGCCGATCAGCAGCGCCTCGCGCAGCGCGTCGTCGATCGCATCGCTCTCGTCGCGCAGGTGCATGGTCAGCACCCCGTTCGCCGCGCTCAGCGGGCGGCCGATCTCGATCACTTCATGCGCGCTGGCGGCGCGTGCCGGCGGATAGTAGAGGCCGGTGGACATGCCGATCGCGCCCGCCTCCAGCGCCTCGTCCAGGTCGCGCGACATGCCGGCGATCTCGTCGCGGCTCGCGGTGCGATCGAGCGCGCTCATGTGCCGGGCGCGCAGCGTGGTGTGGCCCACCAGGCAGGCGGCGTTCAGCGCCGGCTCGGCCGCTTCCAGCTCGTCGAGATAATCGGCGAAGCGCGAATAGCGCCAGCCGTCGTCGCCGAGCAGACTCAGCGGCGCCGGCGGATCGCGCATCACGAGCGGCGCGAGGCTGATGCCGCAATTGCCCGTGATCACCGTGGTCACGCCTTGCGAGAGCTTCGGATGCGGGCCGTCGGCCGGCTCCAGCAGCAGCCGGTCATCGTGGGTATGCACGTCGATGAAGCCGGGCGCCACGATCCGGTCGCCCGCATCGAAGCGTTGCCGCGCCGGCCGATCGCGCAGATCGCCGAGCATCTCGATGCGCCCGGCCGTGACGCCCACATCGCAGCGCTTGCGCGGCGCGCCCGTGCCGTCGATCACCGTGCCGTTCTCAATCACCAGATCAAACATGTTCGCTGCCATACGTGGATTTCGATGGCCCGATGATGAATTCGACAAAAACGGCGAACAAACCATTAATTTTGCGGTTAGCGTGAGAAAAACTCATGCAGTGGGGCAAATACTCGCTGCACCTCCTTTTTTATCGTGCAATCCTATGATTTTTATTAATGCCGATTGGCAGGTCAGCGAGGCGCCGGTTCCATGTTCCATGCCCCTTCCATGCAGTCGTTGCTCTGCTTCGAGGCGAGCGCGCGGCTGCGCTCCTTCACCGCGGCGGCGCGCGAATTGCACCTTACGCAAGGCGCCGTGAGCCGCCAGATCCAGATGCTCGAGGAGCGGCTCGGGGTGGCGCTGTTCATCCGGCGGCGCGATGCCATGACGCTGACCGACGCCGGGAACGAATACATCGCCGAGATCGAGCCGCTGCTCATGCGCCTCGAACGCGCCACCGTCAACGTGATGGCGCTCAAGGGGCGCGGCGGCGCGCTATCGCTGTCGGTGGGCTCGTCGATCGGCAACTATTGGCTGATTCCGCGGCTGCCGGCCTTCACGCGCGAGCACAGCGAGATCACGCTGAACATTCGCACGCGAGTGGGCGCGGTGGATTTCGGCCTGGCGAGCGTGGACGCGTCGCTCGAATTCGGTGAGGGCAACCGCCCCGGGCTGCAAAGCGACTTCGTGGTGCCGCTGGAGTTGCTGCCGTATGCGGCGCCGTCATGGATCGCCGAGCATGGCGACACGCTCGGGGCGCACACGCCGCGCAGCGCGCTGGTGCAGCATCTGACGCTCGACGGCGCGTGGGACGCGTGGTTCCGGCACGACCGGATCGACGCGCAGGCGGGCAACGAGGGCCCGCGCTACGAGATCATGTCGATGGCGCTGAATGCGGCGGTGGGCGGGCTCGGGGTGACCTTGCTGCCACCGTTCATGGTGGCGGACCAGGTGGCGGCCGGCCGGCTGGTGGCGCTCTCCACCCATATCTGGCGCCATACGAAGGCGTATTACCTCGTGTATCCGGAGGCGTCGGCGGGGATGAAATCGCTGCAGATCTTTCGGGAGTGGTTGCTGGGGCAGACGGAGATAGGGTGAATGCCTTGTCCCGTTCTCTTCGGTTCAGCCGCTCAGGGCATGGCTTTGGAGCCTGACAGCGCGAGTCTGATGCGCGGGAGCGTCTGCTCGAACAGACCGAATATCTTGGCCCGCGCACCGTTGGATAACCGCGGGAATGCGGCCGTCACGTCTCCGATATCCAGCAGGCTGGTGGATGCGCAAACGGCCGACCTGATCGCGCAGTCGCGCCATGCCGATGCACAGGGCCGCATGACCAAGGCGTATCCGTGCGCCGATTTCGTATCTGGGTTTCTTCGTTGAGGACGCGCCGGGTTGATTACGCCGACCCAACGCCCTGCAGCGTTTGCAGCACCTCCAGCAGCGCGGTTTTCGCCGGCCCCTTGAAGTACTTGCGGATCTCCCGCTCCACCCGCGCCTGCGCCTCGCGCCAATACGGCTGCGCTTCGGCCAGCACCCGAATGCCTTCGTCGCTCAAGCGCGCCACCTTGTAGCGCGCATCGTCATCAGGGGACGTCACCACCCAGCCCGCCTCGATCAGCGACTTGATGTTGCGCGAGATGGTGGTCTTGTCGAGCGCCACCTCGGCGGCGATCTCGTTGTAGGTGGCGGCTTCGAGCCGGTCGAGCGCGCGCAGCAGCGAAAGCTGCGTGATTTTCAGGCCGAGCGGGCGCAGCGTGTCGTCGTAGATTTGCGTCAGCGCATTCGCCGAACGCCTGAACTGGGTGCAATAGCATTCCGTGAACATGTCCCCTCGCCTTCCCTGTGCGGATTCGTGCAGCTCCGCCATGGTAGCGGGAAAACCCCTTGAAACACGCATCCGAAGCGTACAACCAAGGGTTCTCACCGACACCGGATTCGCGAATCGATCTCTATACTGATGCACGTACATCTATTGATCAGCCGATTTTCGCTTCGATAGATGGCCGCTCATCCAATCGGGCCGGAATGCGGTTCGTGGCGAAACTCGCCCTCGCAATCGCCCCATTTTGCATACGTATGCAAAATAGCCTGAAACCGGTTGGACACATCACCGCCTCTCTCACCACGGAGCTTGAAAACCATGCCGATCATCGTTTGCACCACACGCGCAGGGCTGGACGTCGACATCAAACGGCAAATCGCCAGGGAAATCACCCAGGCCGTGCACAACACGATCCTGTCGCCGATCAACATCATCAGCGTCGTCTTCAACGACCTGGCCGCCGAGAGCAGCTACGTGGGCGGCGAGCCCGGCAGCGATACGCTGATCATGTGCAACATCCGCGCCGGGCGCTCGGAGGAAGCGAAGGTGTCGCTGGTCAAGCAGGTCAGCGCGATCTTCAGCCGGTGCGCCGGCATTCCCGAAACCCGCATCGAAACCGGCCTGCTCGAATACGTCGCCAAATACATCATTCGCGGCGGCCAGCAACTGCCCGATCCGCCCTACGCGTAAGGCGGCATGGCTCGCGGGAGCACGACACACAACAAGCATCGATTGCACAGGCATGCAGGCAGGAGACGAACGTGAATACATCCACCCCGGCTGAAGGCCACGGCACGAAGACGAAAATGTCGACGATCGCCGCGGCCAGTTTCATTGGCAGTACGATCGAATGGTATGACTTCTTCCTTTACGGCATCGCGTCGGCCATCGTGTTCGGCCCGCTGTATTTCCCGGGCAACAATCCGCTGACGGGCACGCTGCTCGCGTTCGGCACGTTTGCGGTCGGCTTCATCGCGCGCCCGTTCGGCGGCATCGTCGCCGGCCATCTCGGCGACCGGATCGGGCGCAAGTTCGTGCTGGTCGCCACGTTGCTGGCGATGGGCATCTCGACGGCCGTGATCGGGCTGGTGCCATCGTTCGGGCAGATCGGCATGCTCGCGCCGGTCCTGCTGATCGCGTTGCGCGTCGTGCAGGGGCTGGCGGTCGGCGGCGAATGGGGCGGCGCGGCGCTGATCGCGGTCGAACACGCGCCGCAAGGCAAGCGCGGGCTGTACGGCAGCTTTCCGCAAATGGGGCTGCCCGCCGGGCTGTGCCTCGCGACGGGCGCCATGGAACTGGTCAGCCGCTTGCCGGAAACCGATTTCCTCGCCTGGGGCTGGCGCATTCCGTTCGTGTGCAGCGCGCTGCTCGTGGTCATCGGCCTGCTGATCCGCCTGCGCATCGAGGAACCGCCCGTGTTCCGCGAGATCCTCGATTCGCGCAAGCAGGCCCGCCTGCCGATCCTGGAAGCGATTCGCCGCTTTCCCCGGGCAATCGTGCTGTCGGCGGGCCTGCGCTTCGCGGACAACATCCTCTATTACGTCTTCACGACCTTCGGCCTGTCCTACATGACGCGGCATCTGGGCCTGCCGCGCCGCATGGTGCTGGTCGCCATCCTGCTGGCGGCCGCGCTCGAACTGCTCACCAATCCGCTGTTCGGCGCGCTGTCCGACCGGCTCGGCAGAAAACCGGTGGTGGTGTTCGGCGCGCTGCTGGCCGTGCTCGCACCCTACCCGTTCTTCCTGCTGGTCGGCACCGGCAACCCGCTGCTGGTGCTGCTGGCCGAGGTCATCGTGATCAGCATCGCGCACGCGGCCGTGTTCGCGCCGATGGCGGCCTGGTTCGCGGAGATGTTCAGCCCCGACGTGCGCTACAGCGGCGTGACGATCGGCTTCCAGCTCGGCGCGCTGCTCGCCGGTGCGCCGACGCCGGTGATCGCCACCACGCTGCTCGCGAAATACGGCGATTTCGGCCCGATCGCGCTGTTCGCGATGGGCGCGGCGTTCATCACGCTGGTGTGCGCATGGCTGGCGCGCGATGCGCGCTCGCTGGGCACGGAGCCGACGCCAACGCCAACTCCGTTAGGCAACCTGAACAAGCTGTAACGGTTCGGTCTGACGACTGAACCGGCAACCCCTCCCCATCGATCCATCACGAGAGCCTCATGCTTGAAGACTTGTTTTCCCTGAACGGAAAAACCGCCGTCGTCACCGGCGCGGGCCGCGGCCTCGGCGCCGATATCGCCAGGCTGCTGGCGCGCGCCGGTGCGCATGTTCACCTGTTGAGCCGCGGCGCCGCCGCGCTCGACGCCACCTGCGGCGAGATTCGCGCGGCCGGCGGCCGTTGCGAGCCGGTCGTCTGCGACATCCTCGACGATGACCAACTGCAGCGCGCGTTCGCCGCGCTGCCGGCGCTCGACATCCTCGTCAACAACGCCGGCACGAATTCGCCCGCGCCCCTGCGCGACGTGACGACCGACCAACTCGACACCATGCTCGCGCTGAACGTGCGCGCCACCTACCTGGCGACGCAGGCGGCCGTGCAACGCATGGGCGGCCTGCACGGCGACGCGCCGCGCGGCGGCGTCATCGTCAACATCTCGTCGCAGATGGGCCACGTCGGCGCGCCGGGACGCACCGTCTACTGCATGACCAAGCACGCGATCGAGGGGCTGACCAAGGCCGCCGCCGTGGAGCTGGCGCCGCTCGGCATCCGCGTGAACTCGGTCGCGCCCACCTTCGTGGATACGCCGATGACGAAGCCGTTCTTCGCCGATCCAGCATTTCGCCAATGGGTGTTCGATCGCATTCCGGCCGGCCGCCTGCTCGACAGCGCCGAGGTGGCCGCCGCCGTGCTCTACCTTGCCAGCCCGGCCGCCGCGATGATCACGGGCACCAGCCTGCGGCTCGACGGCGGGTGGACCGCGCAGTAAGACCCTGCGCGCGACAGGGCCGGAAATCGCGGCTGTTTTGTGCTAGATTCAATCATTCAGGACATCTTGTTATTTTCGGCCATGCATACCGTCGGACTCGTCGTCTACCCCAACTTTCAGTCGCTCGCGCTCGCCGTGGCCAGCGTGTTCGAATACGCGAACCTGCTTCACAGCGAGGAAGCCTACCGGTTCCGCATCGTGTCCGAACCAGGCGGCCCGATCGTCTCGTCGCAGGGCTTCGCGGTGCACAGCGAAGTGCTGGCCGACGACGGTTACGACACGCTGATCGTGGCCGGCGACAACGAGTGCCGGCTGCCGTCCGAAAGCCTGCGCGACTACATCCGTCACGCGCCGCAGCATTCGCGCCGGATCGCCTCGATCTGCACCGGCGCGTTCGTGCTGGCGTCCGCCGGCTTGCTCGAAGGCAAGCGCGCGACCACGCACTGGTTCCATGCGCGCGACTTCAAGAAGCAGTACCCGGACGTGCAGCTCGACGAGGATCGCATCTTCGTCGTCGACGGCCAGATCTGGACGTCGGCCGGCATGAGCGCCGGCGTCGATCTCGCGCTCGCCATCGTCGAGAGCGACCTGGGCCTGGAAACCGCGCGCATGGTGGCGCGCAAGCTGGTGCTGTATCAGCGCCGTGGCGGCGGCCAATCGCAGTTCTCGGCGCTGCTCGAACTCGATGCGCGCTCCGACCGCGTGCAGATGGCGCTGGCGTTCGCGCGCGAAAACCTGAACGGCGACCTGTCCGTCGAACGCCTGGCCGAAGCCGCCAACCTGAGCCCGCGCCAGTTCAGCCGCGTGTTTCGCGAGGAAACCGGGCAATCGCCGGCCAAGGCGGTCGAACGCCTGCGCGTGGAAGCCGCGCGCCTGATGATGGAAACCACGCGTCACCCGATCGAGATCATCGCGCGCGAAACCGGCTTCGGCGATCGCGAACGGATGCGCCAGGCGTTTCTGCGCGCGTTCGGGCAGGCCCCGCAAACCATCCAGCGCGCATCGGGCGGCGCGTTGCAGCCGGTCTGATCGATACGGATTGCTGACGGTTCGCGTCAGGCCGGCTCTTTCAGCGCCCGCCCGACCACCTCGTCCAGTTCGGCGAAATCGGGCCGCCCCACATAGCGTTTCAAAATCCTGCCGCGCCGGTCCACCACCAGCGTGGTGGGCGTCAGTTGCACGTCGCCGAACGCCTTGGCGAGGCTGCCGTCGTCGAGCGCCAGCATGAACGGCAGATGGCGGCCCTGCGCATAATTGACCGCGTACTGCCGCGGCGTGTAGCGCATCGCCACCGACACGAACGCCAGCCCGGCCGGATGGAAGCGCTCGTAGGTGGCCTTCATGCTCGGCATCTCCTCGATGCAGGTCGAGCAATCGGTATCCCAGAAGTTGACGAGAAACACCTTGCCGCCCAGATCGGCGGAGGTGGACACGCGCTGCCCGGACAGCAGCGTGAACGTCGTATCCGGCACGTGCGGCCGCGCCAGCGCGTAATGCCCCACCGCCGCGACCAGCGCCAGCCCGAATAACGCCGCCGCCGCCCGCCCTTTCCTGATTCGCATCGCCTGCTCCCTGTTCGTCGCGCGACTCATTATCAGCGCGGCACGCCGCGCGCCCAATGACGGATTCGCCATGTTTTCCGTCATCCGGCGCATGGCCGGAATCATTGCAGATACGGCATTGTCGTCGCCGCGCCGCAAGCCGAAGATGGCTCCATCGAACGAACCAGGCGACTGGTCTATTCAGGAACCCTCAGCAATGACGAATCAGGCTACTCCGTCGGGCGCGACCCGGCAAACCCTTCTCGACGCCGCGCAAGCGATCATGGCGGGCAAGGGCTTTTCCGCCGTCGGCCTCAACGAGATCCTGAATGCGGCCGGCGTGCCGAAGGGCTCGTTCTATCACTACTTCGCCTCGAAAGAGGCCTTCGGTCAGGCCTTGCTGGCGCGGTACTTCGACACCTCGCTGGCCACGCTCGACGCCATGCTGGCGCCGGATGCGGCAAGCGTCGGCGAACGGCTCATGCGCTATTGGCAGCATTGGGCCGACAGCCAGATGGCCGCCGGCCCGCATGCGAAGTGCCTGGTGGTCAAGCTCGGCGCGGAAGTGGCGGACCTCTCGGCCGCGATGCGGCGCACGCTCCACGACGGCACCGCGCGCCTCATCGCGCGCCTGGCCGCCGCCATCGAGGCCGGCGTGGCCGACGGCTCGCTCGCCACCGTGCACGACCCGGCGGAAGCGGCCCGCACGCTCTATCAGACCTGGCTCGGCGCCAGCGTGATGGCGAAGATTTCAGGCGGCCGCGCGCCGTTCGACGACGCGGCGGCCGTCACGCGGCAAATGCTTCGGCCGGTCGCAAAACATGAGCATCGTCAGCACGCCTAGCGCGCTCGCCTGACGTATCGAGCGCAAAACATTCCGTGCTCGTCAAACCCTCTAATAGTTAGTTGTGCAATTCAATCGCGCGTTGCAGCGCATTCACCCAAGCGGAGCATGTCATGGCTTACCAAACCATCAACCCCACCACCAACGAACTGATCAAGACCTGGCCCAATCACACCGATGCCGATGTGGAAGCGGCGCTGGCCACCGCGCACCGGCTCTACAAGTCGGCATGGTCGAAAGGCCCGATCCAGCCGCGCGTCGCGGTGCTCCACAAGCTGGCCGACCTGATCGACTCGCGCGTCGAGGAACTGGCCCGGATCATCACCGCCGAAATGGGCAAGCTGATTGGCGAAAGCCGCGGCGAGGTTCAGATCGTGGCGCAGATCGCCCGCTATTACGCCAATAACGCCGAGCGCTTCCTCGCGCCGGTCGCCATCCAGACCGATCAGGGCGACGCCTGGATCGAACATCATCCGGTGGGCGTGCTGCTGGCCGTCGAGCCGTGGAATTTCCCGTTCTATCAATTGATGCGCGTGCTCGCGCCGAATTTCGCCGCCGGCAACCCGATCGTCGCCAAGCACGCCAGCATCGTGCCGCACTGCGCCAGCGTGTTCGAGGCGTTGGTGCATGAAGCCGGCGCGCCGGCCGGGGCCTGGACCAACCTGTTCATCACGGCCGATCAGGTCGGCAAGCTGATTGCCGACCCGCGCGTGCAAGGCGCCGCGATGACCGGCTCGGAAGGCGCGGGCAGCTCGATCGCCGCCACCGCCGGCAAGCATCTGAAGAAGACCACGCTGGAGATGGGCGGCAACGACGTGTTCGTGGTGCTGGAAGACAGCGATCTCGACAAGGCCGTCGAGATCGGCACGTTCTCGCGCCTGCATGTGGCCGGGCAGGAGTGCATCGGCGCGAAGCGCTTCCTGGTGCGCGAGGAAGTGGCGCAGGCGTTCCTCAGCAAGCTGACCGCCGCGTTCCAGGCCGTGAAGATCGGCGACCCGTTCGACGAGGCCACCACGCTCGGGCCGCTGTCGTCGGCCGGCGCGCGCGATGGGCTGGTCAGGCAGGTCGAGGCGGCCGTGGCGAACGGCGCCACGCTCCACTACGGTGGCCATGTGCTCGACCAGCCCGGCAACTTCTTCGAGCCGACCATCCTGACCGACGTGAGCCGGAGCAACCCCGCGTACTTCGAGGAATTCTTCGGCCCGGTCGCGCAGATCTACGTGGTCAAGAGCGACGACGAAATCGTGGAGCTGGCCAACGATTCGAACTATGGCCTGTCGGGCGTGGTGTTCTCGCGCGACATCGAACGCGCCAAGTCGCTGGCGGCGCGGATCGAAACCGGCGCGGTGTGGATCAACACGTTCTCCAGCACGGCGCCCGAACTGCCGTTCGGCGGCGTGAAGCGCTCCGGTTACGGTCGTGAGCTGTCCGAACTCGGCATCAAGGAGTTCGTGAACCAGAAGCTGGTGCTGGTCGCGCACGCCTGAAACCGGTAGCGCGCGCCCGGCGCGGCGGCCACGCCGCTGCGCCGGGCGCGCTGCCTCGGCTTACTGCTCGCCGGGCGCCCAATCGGGGCTGTAGCCGCCGAGCGCCGGGTGATACATCTCGTCGCCGGTGTGCTGGGTGAATTCGACGTTGAGGCGGTTTTCCGGCACGCCGAGGATCTCCACGCAGTGCGCGCACAGCGCCTTCGCGACCTCCATGCGCTGCTCGGGCGGCCGGCCCTTGCGGATGTCGAGCATCATCACCGAGACGGGCACCGGCGCCTCGCCAGCCTCGGCGATGCGCCAGACGCCGCCCGCGCCCAGTTCGCGAATCGCGACGCTGATGCGCCGGATATCGACCGACATCATGCGGGCATAGGTTTCGCTCATCGCCGCCGCGAGGCGCTGCTTGACGTCCGCGGGGTAGTGGTCGTTCACATCCAATTGCAGGTAAGGCATAGCGTTCAACACTCCAGAAAAATGGGGCGGCGGGCCGCGCCTGCGGCCGGGTGCCAGGGCTCGATTCTGGCACCCGCTACCCGCCCCGCCCAATGACGAATCCACCCTGAATTCCGGCCATGCCCGGCCCTCGGACACCGAATGACCGCACTTCGACGAAATATTTGAGCCTTCAACATATCTACCCATATACTTGAGCACTCAATCAAAACCTCTCGAAGGAGATTCATCGATGACTCTCGACGGCAAAATCGCGCTCGTGACGGGCGGCAGTTCGGGTATTGGCCTGGCGACGGCCCGGGCGCTGATCGCGGAAGGCGCGCATGTGTATCTGACGGGCCGCCGGCTCGACGAGTTGAAGGCGGCCGCGGCGGCGCTTGGCGACGCGGCCACGCCGGTGCAGGGCGACGTGGCGAACCCGGCCGATGTCGATGCGCTCTACGAGCAGATCCGGGCGCGGCACGGGCGCCTCGACATCGTGTTCGCGAACGCCGGCTTCGCGGCGTTCGCGCCGCTCGGCAGCCTGACCGACGAACATATCGACGCGCTGCTGAACACCAACGTCAAGGGCGTGATCTGGACCGTGCAGAAAGCGTTGCCGTTGATGCAGCCGGGCGGCTCGATCGTCCTCACCTCGTCGATCGTCGGCAGCAAGGGCTTCGGCAACTGGAGCATCTACAGCGCGACCAAGGCGGCGGTGCGCTCGTTCGCGCGCACCTGGGCCTCGGAGCTGAAGGGACGCGACATCCGCATCAACGTCGTCAGCCCCGGCGTGATCGAAACGCCCGGCCACGACAAGACGGGCCTCAGCGAGGAGCAGCGCAGCGGGTTCTTCGACTACGCCGCCCAACTCGCGCCGCTCGGCAGAACCGGCCGTGACGACGAAGTGGCGAACGTGGTGGCGTTCCTGGCGTCGGATCGCAGCAGCTTCGTGACGGGCAGCGAAATCTTCGTGGACGGCGGCGTCGCGCAAATCTGAACGATCCGAACGCGCCGGACCTCACAACGCAAACGGGCCGGGGCGCCATGCAAGCGGCCCCGGCCCGTTCAATCAGCGGATCAACACAACGGCGCGCCAGCGCCGTCGCTCAATACCCCACCGCCGCCCCCGCCGGCCGGCGCGGATCGTTCGCGCCGTACACGAACCCGGTGCGCACGCGCCCCGACACCGACGCATCGTTGCCCGAGCTGGCCCGGTCCGCCGCCTCGGTGCCGGGCAGCCCCACCAGCACCAGTTCGGCCGCGCCCCAAGGGGTTTGCTCGACCAGCTTGTAGCCCATCTTGCGCAGGATCGCGAGCGTGTCGGGCGACAGCCCCTGCGTTTCGTAGTCGATCTCGTCGGGCAGCCATTGATGATGGATGCGCGGCGCATCGACGGCCGCCTGCGGCGCCATCCCGTAATCGATCACGTTCAGCGCGGTTTCCAGCGTGATCGTGATGATCCGCGAGCCCCCCGGCGAACCCACCACCATGAACACCTTGCCGTCCTTGGTCACCACCGTCGGCGCCATCGACGACAGCGGCCGCTTGCCCGGCGCGATCGCGTTGCGCGTGCCCTGCACCAGCCCGAACAGGTTCTGCACGCCGACCTTGACGGTGAAATCGTCCATCTCGTCGTTGAGGAAGAAGCCGGTGCCCGGCGCGATCACCACCGCGCCGAACAGGCCGTTGATGGTGTACGTAGTGGACACCGCGTTGCCGTCGGCGTCGACGATCGAGTAATGGGTCGTCTCGGGCTTCTCGTGCACGCTGAAGCCGGGGATCACGTCCTTCGACGTGGCGGCGCGGTCGTCCGGGATCACCTTGCGCAGCTCGGCCGCGTAATCCTTGCCGGTCAGGCGCGCGATGGGGTTGTCGATGAAATACGGATCGCCGAGCAGCGTGTTGCGGTCGAGATAGGCATGGCGCATCGCCTCGGTCATGACGTGCACGGCGGCGGCCGAATGGAAGCCGAGCGCGCGCATGTCGTAGCCTTCGAGGATGTTCAGCGTCTCGCACAGCGTGACGCCGCCCGAACTGGGCGGCGGCGCCGAGATGAACGTGTAGCCGCGATAGCTGCACTTGAGCGGCTCGGTGTCCTCGGCGCGGTACGCGGCGAAATCGCCGGCGGCGATCACGCCGTTGCCGCGCTTGGCGGCGGCCTCGACGGCCTGCGGAATCGCGCCGCGATAGAACGCGTCGTCGCCGTGCCGCGCGATCTGCGTCAGCGTGCGCGCCAGGTCCTTCTGCACCAGCCGGTCGCCGGGCTGCCACGGCGAGCCGTCGGGGCGCAGGAAGATGCGCGCGGCGTCCGGGTCGGCGCGGAAACGCTCGGTCTTGGTATCGAGGATGTCGGTGTCGCCGCGCGTCAGCACGAAGCCGTCGCGCGCGAGCCGGATGGCGGGCGCCATGACCTGCGCGAGCGTGAGCTTGCCGTATTCGCGCTCGGCCAGGTTCAGCCCGGCCACCGTGCCCGGCACGCCGACCGCGCGATAGCCGTACAGGCTTTCGCCGGGCTTCACGTTGCCGTCGGCGTCGAGATACATGTTGGCGGACGCGGCGGCCGGCGCCTTCTCACGGAAATTGATGAAGCGGTCGCGGCCGTCGGCCAGGTGCAGCGTCATGAAGCCGCCGCCGCCGATGTTGCCGCAGCACGGGTTGGTGACGGCCTGCGCGTAGCCCACCGCCACGGCCGCATCGACGGCGTTGCCGCCCTGCTTGAGAATCTGCACGCCGATCTCGGAGGCCAGATGCTGCGAGGACACCACCATCGCGTGTTGCGCCTCGACGGCCGGCAGCGAGGCCGCCTGCGCCGTGGCATACACCGACACCGTCAACGCGGTGGCCAGCAGAAGAAGTCGCCGCATGTCGCGATCGCTCCAGGGGATGGGATCGAATGCGGCCGGCGCACACCCCGAAATGCGCCGGCGTGTGGCCAATGAAGGCGGCTTACGCCGTCGGGGGAGAAACCGAATCGGGCGCCGCGTCGAGATGGAAACGCTGCAGCAGCACGCGCTTCGAGGTGTCGAGAATCACGCTGCGTTCGGCGCCGTCCAGCAGCCGCGCACTCATCAGCGCGCCGAACAGTTCGGCGCGCATCGAGCGCGCCATCGCGTCGGCGTCGTCCCAGCCCAACTGCGCGAGCAGCGCGGCGATGCGCTGATGCTGGCGCTCCATGCCGCGCGCGAAGGCGGCGCGGGCCTCGTCGTCGAGGCGCGGGATGTCCGAGCCGAGCGCCGCGATCGGGCAGCCGGTGTCGCGCGCGCGGCAATGCGCTTCGGACAGATAGTGGTCGATATAGCTGACCAGCCCGTCGCGCGGCGTCTTGCCGTTCATGCGCTTGTCGAGCCGCTCGGCCGTCTGGTCGAACATGAAATCGATGCTGGCCGCGATCAGCGCGTTCTTCGACGGAAAGTGCGCATAGAACCCGCCGTGCGTGAGACCGGCCTCGCCCATCACGGCCGCCACGCTGACGTTGTCCGGACCCTGCTCGCGGATCGCGCAGGCCGCGGCTTCCAGCACGCGGTTGCGGCTTTCCTGCTTGTGCTCGGGGCTGTATCGCATCCGTCTCACCTCGCAAAATTAAGGCGACAACATACCATGGCCGCCGCCCCCTCCGCTCGCGCGAAACGGGGCGGCATGCGCGCCGTTTCAGGGCGTCGCGGCCAGGGCCGGCGCGGCCGAAGCCACGCTTGCCGCCGGGGTTGAAGCCGGGGCCGGCGACGCGGCCTGCGCGTCGTCCGGGGCATCGGGCGACCAGCCGCCGCCGAGCGCGCGGTAGGCCGCCACCGTCGCACGGGCGCGGTCGCCGCTGGCCAGCACCCAGGCGCGGCGCGCCTCCAGCAACGCGCGTCGGCGGTGCAGCAGCTCGCCCTGCGCGGCCGTGCCCTGCGTGTAGCTGCGCTGCGCCGATTGCTCGGCGCGGCCAGTGGCGCCCGTCACGGCGCGCCATTGCTCGACGTTCTCGTCGGATTCGGCCAGCGCCACGAGCACGTTCTCGACGTCCTCGCTGGCGCGCAGGATCGACTGCCGGTACTGCGCGAACGCCTCGGCGCGCGCGCCCTTGGCCTGCCGCACCTCGTCATCCACGCGGCCGAAGTCGAACAGCCGCCAATGCAGGCCGGCCAGCACCGACGGCTCGAACGCGCGCGCCGTGAACAGGCTGCCGTTGTTGAGCCGGTCGAAACCGAGCAGGCCGGACAGCGACACGTCCGGGTAATACTGCGACAGCGCCGCGCCGATCCCGGCCGTGGCCGAGGCGAGCCGCCGCTCGGCGGCGATCACGTCGGGGCGGCGGCGCAGCAGGTCGGCCGGGCGCAGCTTGCCGGGCAGGCCGGGCGCGACGCCCATCGCGGGCGGCGCATCGCCGAGCGCGGCGGCGTCGGTGCCGGGCGCGTCGCCCATCAGCACGTCGAGCCGGTTGCGCTGCTGCGCGGCCTGCGTCAGCAGCCCCGGCAGCAGCGCGCGATCCTGGGCCAATTGCGCCTCGGCGTCGTCGCGGTCGCGGTCGAGCGCCACGCCTTGTTCGACACGATCCTCGGTCACGCGCACCAGCGCACCATCGGTGTCGATCTGTTCGCGCAGCAGCACGATCGCGGCCTGCGCGCTGCGCAGGCGGAAGTACGCGTCGGCCGCCTCGGCGGCGATCGACACGCGCGTGCCGAGCCGCGCCGCCTCGGCCGCCTGTGCCTCGTCGCGCAGCGCTTCGGCGCGGCGATGCAGGCCGCCGGCCAGGTCGAGTTCCCAGCTCGCGCCGGCGTCGATCTGTTCGAGCGTGAGGTTGCGCGAATAGCCGGGCGACTGGCTGACGATGGTGCCGAGCGGGCTGACCAGCGATTGACGCTCGTGGACGATGCTGCCGTCGAGGCTGCCCTGCGGCAGCCAGGCGGTGGCCGCCTCGCCGGCCGCCGCGCGCGCCTGCACGACGCGCGCCTGGGCGGCGGCCAGATCGAGGTTCTGTGCGAGCACGCGATCGATGATGCGCGTGAGCGCCGGATCGTCGAAGCCGGTCCACCAGCGCGCGAGGTCGGCCGTGCTGTCGCCGGACACCGCCGCGAGCGCGTCGCCCGCGTGGTAGCGCTCGGCCATCGCGACCTCGGGCCGGTGGTAGTCGGGGCCGACCATGCAGCCCGCCAGCAACAGGGTGGCCAGCAGGGCCGGGGCCAGCGCGTGCGGCAGCGGCAGGCGCGGCAGCGCGCGGCGGCCGGTACGGATGAGATGCGTCATTGTCGATTCCCTGTTCAGTGTCCTGCGTCGCTGCTCGGCTGCTTCGGCGGCGCCACCTTGCGCAGCAGCGGCACCATCGCCACGGCGATCACGAACGCCACGCCGACCACGAGGAACGCGTCGGCGTAGGCCATCGTCGAGGCCTCGCGATAGGCCAGGCCGCGCAATTGCAGCAGCGTCGCGCCGGCCGCGTGGGCGGTGTCGCCGAACGCCTGCCCGAAGCGCGCCTGGGTGCCGTCGATCAGCGTCTGCATGGCGGCGTTGCCGCTGGTCAGCGTGCTGGCGATCCGTTCGAAGTGAAAGTTGGTGCGGTTGTTGAGAATGGCGCCGCAGATCGCGATGCCCACCGCGCCGCCGAGGTTGCGCATCATGTTGAACAGCCCGCTCGCATACTTCACGCGCGCCATCGGCAGGCTGCCCAGCCCGAGCGTGACGGCCGGCGCCACCGCGGGCACCTGCGCGATGCCGCGGATGATCTGCGGCCAGAACAGTTGATCGCCGCCCCAGTCGCTCGTCACCTGCGCGAAGCTCAGCATCGACAGGCCGAACATCGCGAGCGCGCCCATCAGGATGTGGCGCGTGTCGAAGCGGCGCGCGAGCACCATGTACACCGGCACGCCCAGCAGGCCGCCGAGGCCGGTGGCGCACACCACGGTGCCGGTCTGCAGCGCCGAGTAGCCGCGCACGTAGCCGAGGAACAGCGGCATCAGATAGATCGTGCTGAAGATGCCGATGCCGGTGATGAACGACAGGATGCAGCCCACCGTGAAGTTGCGGTTCGTGAACGCGCGCAGGTCCACCACCGGCTTGTCGTAGCTGAGGCTGCGCCACACGAACAGCAGCCCGGCGATGCCCGAGATCCAGGCCGCGTGGCGAATGTCGGCATCGTCGAACCAGTTCCAGCGCGAGCCTTCCTCCAGCACGTATTCGAGCAGGCCGAGAAATACCGCCATCAGCGCGATGCCGAGGTAGTCGGCATCCTTGAGCAGCGAATGATCGGGCTCGTCGATATCCACCATCGTCGCCACCCCGAGCGCGACCAGCAGGCCCGGCACCACGTTGATGTAGAAGATCCAGCGCCACGACATCACGTCGGTGATCCAGCCGCCGATCACCGGCCCGAGCGCGGGCGCGACCGAGGCGATGGTGCCGATCACGGCCGCCGACATCGCGCGCCGCGGGCCGCTGAAATAGTGGAACGACGAGGTGAACACGGTGGGGATCATCGACGCGCCGAGCATGCCCTGCAGCGCGCGGAACAGGATCATGCTGCCGATGCTCCAGGCCATCCCGCACAACATGCTGGCCACCGTGAAGCCGATCGCCGACGCCACGAACAGCCAGCGCGTCGAGAACACGCGCGTGAGCCAGCCCGACAGCGGAATCGTGATGATCTCGGCAATCAGGTAGGCCGTCTGCAGCCAGCCGATCTGATCCTGGCCGGCCGACAGGCCGCCGCCGATGTCCTGCAGCGAGGCGGCCACCACCTGAATGTCGAGCAGCGCGACGAACATGCCGACGCACATGATCGCGAACGGCAAGACGGACGGATCGGACGGCGCGGCCGCGTCCCGGGCGGCGGCGGTCATTGATGCTCCGAGCGGGTATCGACGCTCGCCTGCACCGACAGGCCGGCGCGCAGCGCGCCGACTCCGCTCACGTCCGGATCGAGCGTGATGCGCACCGGCACGCGCTGCACGATCTTCGTGAAGTTGCCGGTGGCGTTCTGCGCCGGAATCACGCTGAACACCGAGCCGGTGGCGGGCGCGAGGCTTGCCACGTGGCCTTCGATCTTCAGGCCGGTGTTGACGTCGGCCTCGATCTCGACCTTCTGGCCGGGCTGCATGTGGCGGATCTGGTCTTCCTTGAAGTTCGCATCGACCCACAGGCCCTTGGCCGGCACCAGCGACATCAGTTGCGTGCCGGCCGCCACGAACGTGCCCGGATGCGCCGAGCGGTTGCCCACGTAGCCGTCGACCGGCGCGAGCAGCGTGGTGTAGCCCGTATTCAACTTGGCGTTGCGCATCGCGGCTTCGGACTGCTCGATACGCGCCTGCGCTTCCACCTTCTGCGCCTCGATCACGCCGAGCTGGCGGCGCTGCGCGTTGACCGCCGCCGCCGACGCCCGCACCTTGGCGCGAGCCTGGTCGAGCGAGGTTTGCGCGCGCTGCGAATCCTGCTGCGTGCCCGAATGCGATTCGGCGAGGTTCGCGTAGCGCTGCGCGTCGCGGCTCGCGAACTGCTGCGCGGCCTGATCGACGTCGGCCTGCGCCTGCGCCTGGGCGATGTCGGCCTCGATCAGCGCGTGCTGCGCGTCGAGCCGCGTCAGCGCGGCCTTGGCGGCGTCCACCTCGGCCTGTGCCGCATCGAGCCGCGCCGTGAAATCGGCCGGATCGAGTTCGATCAGCGGCTGGCCGGCGTGCACCAGCGCGTTGTCCTCCACCAGCACGCGCGCCACGTAGCCCGACACGCGCGGCGAGATCACCGTGACGTTGCCGCCCACGTAGGCGTCGTCGGTGGATTCGTAAAAGCGCCCGCTGAACCACCAATAGATGCCGTAGCCCGCTGCCCCGATCAGCACAATCGTCAGGATCGCGAAAGGAATGATCCGGCGCTTGCGCGGTGCCGCGGCCTCGCCGGCGGCGGCGTTGTTGTCTTGCATGCTTGACTCCTGTAATCGGGGATGCCGACCGGGGCCGTGCACGCGAGATGCACGGCCCCGGTCGGTAGCGAATGGCTGGCGCCGTCATTGCATGACGATCATCATGCAACATGATATGACGGACATCATTCAATACGCAAGCACGATGGCAAACCGGCCCGAGGGGCGGGTGATCGTTCAATCGTAGGAGGAATTCGGACGGCGCCGAGGGCGGCGTCAGTGGCGTGTGGGCGCGGCGCCGCCGAACGGCGTGTCCGCCGCGAAGGCGCTGCTCAGTTGGCTGGGCCGATCGCCCGGCGCTTCAGGGAACCGGCGGGTCTCGCCACGCATCACTGCACGGCAAGGCCCGCCGGCGTTCAGCCCTTGCGCACCAGCACCACGGCGTATTTGCAGTTCGCGGCGCTGTCGTTGCGGAACACGCAATCGCTGGGCGGCCCGATTTCCAGGCAATCGCCGGCGTGCAGTTCGTGGCGCTCGCCGCCCTCGACGAACACCAGCGTGCCGTCGAGCACCCAGATCAGTTGCTGCATGTGCTGATAGGCCGAGGCCGGCATTGGAATATCCGCGCCGGGCGGCAGGTCGATTTCGACGAGGTTCAGCGGCGACACCGATTTCGGCGACACATGGCGGCGCACATAGCCGCTTTGCGGATCGACCCACACCGGCTGATCGTCCACCCGCAGCAAGCGCCCCTCCTCCAGTTCGGCCAGCGCCAGCAACGCCGACATGCTCAGGTTGAACGCGCCCGCCAGCTTCGCCAGCGAGGTGGCCGTCGGGCTGCTCTCGCCGCGCTCGATCTTGTGGATCATCGCGCGCGACACGCCCGACGCCTCCGCCAGATTGGTCAGCGACCAGCCGCGGCTCTCGCGCTCGGTGCGGATTCGGGCGCCGATTCGTTGATCGATGTCGTCTACTATGGTGTACACTCGTTTTAATTTAGTGGACAGCCTAAGGAGGCTGGCATGGAAATTCGCGACGCGGATTGGCAGGACATCGAAGGTATCACGGCGATCTACAACGACGCGGTGCTGAACACCACGGCGATCTGGAACGAGACCGCCGTGGATGCCGCCAACCGCACCGCCTGGCTCGGCGACCGCCGCCACGCGGGCTACCCGGTGCTGGTGGCCGTGGACGATGCGCAGCAGGTGCTCGGCTACGCCTCGTTCGGCGACTGGCGCGCGTTCGACGGCTACCGTCACACGGTCGAGCATTCGATCTACGTGCGCGGCGACCAGCGCGGCAACGGCCTCGGCAAGACGCTGATGATCGCGCTGATCGATCGCGCGCGCGCGATCGGCAAGCACGCGATGGTGGCCGGCATCGAGGCCGGCAACACCGGCTCGATCCGCCTGCACGAAAAACTCGGCTTCGAGAACGCCGGCACGCTGCGGCAAGTGGGCATGAAGTTCGGCAAGTGGCTCGATCTGACGTTCATGCAGTTGACGCTGGATGGGCGGGCGACGCCGGATTCGCCGCGCGATTGAGGCGCACGACGCCTCGCCCACAATCAAAAGCCCCGCGAATGCAGTAATGCCGCATAGGATGCACGAAAGGTCTGATGTAACATCGGCGTCGGTAAGAACTGGAGACGTCGATGAGAAACGTTGCATTCAATTCGTATTATTGGGACGGGTTGTACGATTGGACGGGCGCAGGTGAAGAGTGGTCCGAAACGTGGGGGGGCAGCCGTGCTCAATGGCTCGGTTCACTCTACCCTCGTATCGCAGGGTTTCTACCTGCGGACAAAATCCTTGAAATCGCCCCCGGCTTTGGGCGATGGACCCAATTTTTACTAACAGCCTGCAAAGAATATCAAGGCGTCGATCTCTCTCAGGAATGCGTGGATGCATGCAGGAAGCGCTTTCCGATGGTGACAACAGCGCAGTTCGAAAAGAACGATGGCGTATCGTTGCCGACTGTTGAGTCCGGATCGGTCAACTTCCTTTTTTCATTCGATTCGCTTGTGCACGCGGAAGCCGAGGTGATTGCCCAGTACGTTCCAGAACTCCTTCGGGTTCTCGCACCGGATGGTGTTGCTTTCATCCACCACTCAAACTGGGCGGAAGTGGGCGCAAGGCTTGAAAACTCACACGGACGCGGGATGGATGTAAGCGCCGCGGATGTCGCCGCCATGATCAAAAGCGCGGGTGGCAGTGTGATAATTCAAGAGAAAATCAATTGGGGGCTTGAGGAATGCACGGATTGCCTAACCCTTTTCGGGCAGAAGTCCTGCGATCCAGTGTTCATCAAAAACCAAGAATTCATGCAAGAAGCCAAAAGTATTTGTAGGAACCAGAGCCCATATTCGAATCTCATCAAGCCGCTGTAATCGGGGTGCGTTTCACGTCATCCGGCACGAAATGATGTGGGCCGCAGCCCCCCCGCCTTCGGCAAAATACCGACCTCAAAGCGCCTCAACTGAACGGCATTACCGCGAATGCAGGGCTTTTCGTTGAATCCGTGACCGGCTCACTTCAATCGGGTGAGCGCCGCCACATACGCCGCACTGCGCGCCCGCTTGCCGACCGAAACGACCGTCACGGTCACCACGTTGTCGTCGACCTGATACGCGAGCCGGTAACCCAGCGCCGGCAAGTTGATCTTGTAGCAGTGATCGAGGCCGCTCAAACGCGCCGCCGGCACATGCGGCGCATCCAGCCGCTCGGCCAGCTTCCTTCTGAATTGCGCGCGAACCGCAGTGTCGAGTGTCGTCCACTCGTTCAGCGCACTGGCGAGAAACCGCAGCTCATAAGTCTTCAAGATGGACACTCACCGAAGGTTCGGCTTGACGCGCCCGGACGATCTGCGCCAGTTCGGCATCTTCGAGCCGCTCGCAAATGACCTCCCATTCCGCCGCCGGAATCAGATACGCCACCGGCTTGTTTCGGTTGAGCACGGCAACCGGGCCATCCGCCTGCTCGATGACGGCGGTCGGATTGACCTTGAGCTCGCTGATGCCGATCGAGGTGCGCGCCAGTATGTTTTCCATCGTCGTACCTTTGGCCAAACTTGGGCCGCCGCTGTTAATGACCAAATAATAGGTCTTTTAAAAGCCCCCCCTCAAAGACCTGCTCCGTTCGCGCTAGCTCGCGCCGTGATTCCCCCGGGTATTCCCGAGTGCCACCCTCCAATCAAAAATTTGTATGATGACCACATAACCTGACAAACCCGGTCCGTCCATGTTCGAAAAAATCCCGTCCCGCGCGATGAGCGATACGGTCGCGCAGCAACTGCTCAAGCAGATCGAGATCGGCAGCTTCACCGCCACCGGCAAGCTGCCGACGGAATCGGTGCTGGCGCAGGAGTTCGGCGTGAGCCGCACGGTGATCCGCGAGGCGATCTCGCGCCTGAAGAACGAAGGCGTGGTGGAACCGCGCCAGGGCAGCGGCGTGTTCATCTCGCAGCACGGCGCGATCCGGCCGCTGCGCATCGATTACGCCGAAGCGGTCGAATCGGGCTCGCTCGCGCATCTGCTGGCGGTGCGCCGCGCGATCGAGGCCGAGGTGGCGGCCGATGCCGCCAAGTGCCGCACCGACGCCGACATGGTCCGCATCGACGCCGCGCTCGCGAACATCGACACGGCCGTGGCCGAGGGCCGCGACGGCGTGGCGGAAGACATCGCGTTCCACCGCACCATCGCCACCGTCACCGGCAACCCGTATTTCCTCAAGACCCTGAGCTTCCTGAATCAGTACCTCGAAGCCGGCGTGGTGGTCACGCGCCGCAACGAAGCCACGCGCGAGGATTTCTCGCGCCAGGTGCGCGAGGAACACGCCGCCATCGTCGACGCGATCCGCGCCGGCGACGCGCTGGCCGCCAGCACCGCGGCGCGCACCCATCTGGTCAATGCCGCGCGGCGTCTCGCCCAGGCCGGCATCCGCTGATTTCCGCCCGGCCAGGCCGGGCGCTTCCCGTTCACACGAAGGTTCACCATGTCACGACAAATAGGCGTCATCGGTCTCGGCGCGATGGGATTGGGCGTTGCCCGCTCGCTGCTGCGCGCCGGCTTCACGGTTCATGCGTGCGACGTGCGCGAGCAGGTGCTCGCCGATTTCGCGGCCGAGGGCGGCCGGCGCTGCGCCAGCCCGGCCGAGCTGGGCGCGAAGTGCGAGGTGGTGGTCACGCTGGTGGTCAACGCCGCGCAAACCGAAACGGTGCTGTTCGGCGAACACGGCGCGGTGCCGGCCATGCGCACCGGCTCGACGGTGATCTCGAGCGCCACCGTCTCGCCCGAATTCGCCGTGCAGCTCGGCGCGCGCGTCGAGGCGGCCGGCCTGCTGATGCTCGATGCGCCCGTGTCGGGCGGCGCCGCGCGCGCGGCCTCGGGCGAAATGACGATGATGACGTCCGGCCCCGCCGCCGCCTACGCCGCCTGCGAGGACGTGCTGGCCGCCATCTCGGGCAAGGTCTACCGGCTCGGCCACGAATACGGCGCCGGCTCGAAGGTCAAGATCATCAACCAGTTGCTGGCCGGCGTGCATATCGCCGCGGCCGCCGAGGCGATGGCGCTGGGCCTGCGCGAAGGCGTCGATCCGGATGCCCTGTACGAGGTCATCACGCACAGCGCCGGCAACTCGTGGATGTTCGAGAACCGCGTGCCGCACATCCTGAACGGCGACTACACGCCGCTGTCGGCGGTCGACATCTTCGTGAAAGATCTCGGCCTCGTGCTCGATACCGCGCGCCGCAGCAAGTTCCCGCTGCCGCTGTCGGCCACCGCGCACCAGATGTTCATGAGCGCGTCGAGCGCCGGCCACGGCGGCGAGGACGATTCCGCCGTGATCAAGACCTTCCCCGGCATCACGCTGCCGAACGCCCGTTGACGGAACCTTCACCATGACTGCTTCCCATACCTCCACGCGGCCGCTGCTCGGCTGCATCGCCGACGATTTCACCGGCGCCACCGATCTCGCCAACATGCTCGTCAAGAGCGGCATGCGCACCGTGCAGACGATCGGCGTGCCCGACGCCGGCACGCCACTCGACGCCGACGCGATCATCGTCGCGCTGAAGTCGCGCACGATCGCCGCCGGCGACGCCGTCGCGCAATCGCTCGAGGCGCTCGCCTGGCTGCGCGCGCAAGGCTGCCGCCAGTTCTATTTCAAATACTGCTCGACGTTCGATTCGACCGACGCCGGCAACATCGGCCCGGTGGCCGACGCGCTCGCCAAGGCGCTCGGCGCGCAGGACCAGCTCGCGATCGCCTGCCCGGCGTTCCCGGAAAACGGCCGCACCATCTATCGCGGCCACCTGTTCGTGGGCGACGGCCTGCTCAACGAATCGGGCATGGAGAACCACCCGCTCACGCCGATGAAGGACGCGAACCTGGTGCGCGTGCTGCAGGCGCAAACGCCGTCGAAGGTCGGCATGGTGCGCTACGACACCATCGCGCGCGGCGCGCAAGCCGTGCGCGACGCGTTCGCGGCGCTGCACGCCGACGGCGTGCGCTTCGCGATCACCGATGCGCTGTCCGACGCCGATCTGCACGTGGTGGGCGAAGCCTGCGCCGATCACGCGCTGGTGACGGGCGGCTCGGGCATCGCGCTCGGCCTGCCGGCCAACTTCCGCCGCGCGGGGCTGCTGCCCGAACGCGGCGACGCGGCGGCGCTGCCCGGCATCGGCGGCCTGGCCGCGGTGCTGGCCGGCAGCGCGTCGAAGGCCACCAACGCACAGGTCGCCCACTGGCGCGAGGCGCAGCGCCCGGCGTTCCGCATCGATCCGCTCGCCGTGGCGCGCGGCGAGGCGGTGGCGGTGGCCGCGCTCGAATTCGCGGATCGGCACCTGCCCGAGCCGGTGCTGATCTACGCGACGGCCACCCCCGACGAAGTGAAGGCGGTGCAACGTCAACTCGGCGTGGAAGCGGCCGGCGAGCTGGTCGAGCTGACGCTGGCCGACATCGCGCGCGGCTTGCAGGCGCGCGGCGTGCGCCGCTTCGTGGTGGCGGGCGGCGAAACCTCGGGCTCGGTGGTGCAGGCGCTCGGCGTACGCGCCTTGCAGATCGGCGCGCAGATCGACCCGGGCGTGCCGGCCACGGCCACCCTCGACGGCCGGTTCGCGCTGGCGCTGAAGTCGGGCAATTTCGGCGCCGTCGATTTCTTCGACAAGGCCCTCAAGCAACTGGAGCAGCTCGGATGAGCCACGAAAGCACCCTGCGCGACACCATCTGCGAAGTGGGCGCGAGCCTGTTCGCGCGCGGCCACGCCGTCGGCACGGCCGGCAACATCAGCGCGCGGCTCGACGACGGCTGGCTGATCACGCCCACCGACGCCTGCCTCGGCCGGCTCGATCCGGCCCGCATCGCCAAGGTCGACCTGAGCGGCAACCAGGTGTCGGGCGACAAGGCCTCGAAAACGCTGGCGCTGCATCGCGGCATCTACGAACGCAATCCCGAATCGCGCGGCGTGGTGCATACGCACTCCACGCATCTGGTGGCGCTGACGCTCGCGGGCGTGTGGCAGAACGAGGACGTGCTGCCGCCGATCACGCCGTACTACGTGATGAAGGTCGGCCATATCCCGCTGATCCCCTATCGCCGCCCCGGCGATCCGGCGGTGGCGGCCGAGGTCGCGGCGCTGGCCGACCGCGTGCGCGGCGTGCTGCTCGAACGGCTCGGGCCGGTGGTGTGGGCGCCGTCGGTCGAACAGGCGTCGGCCGTGCTGGAGGAACTGGAGGAAACCGCGCGGCTCTGGCTGATGACGAACCCGAAGCCCGCGCCGCTCGATGCGGCCGCGCTCGACGACCTGCGCAACACCTTCGGCGCGCGCTGGTAAGCCGATTGGTAAGCCCCTAAGCCCCGGCGCAACGGCGGCAGGCGGGCCACGCAAGCCCGCCCGCGCCGCCCAACGACTCGCGATCCGAATCGCGCGCGACAGACACCACACGGAGACGACACCATGACACCGCATCCCGCCGCGCCGGCCGCCGCCCAGGCGAGCCCCACCGAACTCGATAGCACCTACAAGAAGGTCTTCTGGCGCATCATGCCGTTCCTGATGCTGTGCTACGTGGTGGCCTACCTCGACCGCGTCAACGTCGGCTTCGCCAAGCTGCAGATGTCGCAGGATCTCGCGTTCAGCGAGACGGTGTTCGGCCTCGGTGCGGGCATCTTCTTCGTCGGCTACTTTTTGTTCGAACTGCCGAGCAACCTGCTGATGCACAAGATCGGCGCGAAGATCTGGATCGCGCGGATCATGATCACGTGGGGCCTGCTGTCGGCCTTGTTCGCGTTCGTCAAGACACCCGCCCAGTTCTACGCGCTGCGCTTCCTGCTCGGCCTGGCCGAAGCCGGTTTCTACCCGGGCGTGATCCTCTACCTCACGTACTGGTTCCCGTCGCACCGGCGCGCCAAGGTGATCGCGGTGTTCATGTCGGCGATTCCCGTCTCGGGCATCTTCGGCAACCCGCTGTCGGGCTGGATCATGGGGCGCTTTCACAGCGGCTCGGGCTTCCATGGCTGGCAATGGATGTTCATGCTCGAAGCCGTGCCGGCCGTGCTGGTGGGGATCGCGACGCTGTTCTATCTCGACAACGGCATCGACCGCGCCAAGTGGCTCACCGCCCGCGAAAAGACGCTGCTGCATGAGGACATCGCCGCGCAGCCGCATCTGCAATCGAAGGAAAAGCATTCGCTGCGCGCCGTGTTCGCCGACAAGCGCATGTGGTGGATGTCGCTGATCTACTTCAGCTTCGTGACGGGCCAGTACGGCCTGACGTTCTGGATGCCCACGCTGGTGAAATCCACCGGCATTCAGGACAACTTCACGATCGGCCTGCTGTCGGCCATCCCGTTCCTGGTGGCGATCGTCGTGATGAACCTGTTCGGCTACAGCTCCGACCGCCGCCGCGAACGCCGCTGGCACCTGATCGTGCCCGCCACGATGGGCGCGATCGGCTTCGCCGTGGCCGCGCTGTTCCCGCACAATACCGCCGTGTCGATCGTGTTCCTGTCGATCGCGGCCGGCGGCGTGCTGACCTGCGCGCCGCTGTTCTGGTCGCTGCCCACCGCGTTCATGGCGGGCAGCGCCGCCGCCGCCGGGATCGCCATCATCAACTCGGTCGGCAACCTCGCGGGCTTCGCCAGCCCCTACCTGATCGGCTATCTGCGCGACGCCACCCACAGCACCGCGTCCGGCATGTACATGCTGGCCGGCATGCTGGTGATCGGCGCGCTCGCCGTCTGGCTGACGCCCGCGAAACTCGTGAACCGCTGATTCTTCAACGCTCCGCCGGCACGCCTTCGGACCTGCCGCGCGGCGCCGCTCCACTCTCCTGACGGAACCGCCGCCATGCCACGCTTCGCCGCGAATCTTTCGATGATGTACACCGAGCACCCGTTCCTCGAGCGCTTCGCCGCCGCGGCGCGCGACGGGTTCAAGGCCGTCGAGTACCTGTTTCCCTACGAGTTCGACGCCGCCGAACTGAAGACGCGCCTGAGCGACGCCGGCCTCGTGCAGGCGCTGTTCAACGCGCCGCCGGGCGACTGGGCCGCCGGCGAACGCGGTTTCGCCGCGCTGCCGGGCCGCGAGGACGAATTCCGCCACGCCGTGGATACCGCGCTCGACTACGCCCGCACCATCGGCAACGACAAGCTGCACGTGATGGCCGGCCTGGTGCCCGCCGACGCCGACCGCGCGCGCCATCGCGACACCTACGTCCACAACCTGGCCTACGCGGCCGAAGCCGCGCACGCCGCCGGCCTGCTGGTGGTGATCGAGCCGATCAACACGCGCGACATCCCCGGCTATTTCCTGAACCGCCAGGACGACGCGCAGGCGATCTGCCGCGACGTGGGCGCGCCGAACCTGCGCGTGCAGTTCGACTGCTATCACTGTCAGATCGTCGAGGGCGACATCGCGATGAAGCTCAAGCGCGATTTCGCCGGCATCGGCCATATCCAGATCGCTGGCGTGCCCGACCGCCACGAGCCGGACCTCGGCGAGCTGAATTACCCCTACCTGTTCGAGCAGATCGACGCGCTCGGCTACGACGGCTGGATCGGCTGCGAATACCGCCCGAAGGCCGGCACGTCCGACGGCCTCGGCTGGCTGCGTCCGTACCTGCAAGCGCCCGCCGTCTAAGCACACCTCCTCACCCGACACGAAAGACACGCCCATGAAAGTCCTGATCACCGGCGGCGCCGGCTTCCTCGGCAAGCGCCTCGCCACCCAACTGCTGGCCCTCGGCGAACTCGCCGGCCCGAACGGCGCGCGCGAGCGCATCGACGAACTGCTGCTGCTCGACGTGGTGGAAGCGGCCGGCTTCGACGACCCGCGCGTGAAGACGCTGGTCGGCGATATCTCCGATCGCGCCGTGCTCGAACGCGCGATCGATACGCACACCGGCGCGATCTTCCACTTGGCCGCGATCGTCAGCGGCCAGGCCGAAGCCGATTTCGAACTGGGCATGCGCATCAACCTGGATGCCTCGCGCACGCTGCTCGACGTATGCCGCGCGCTCGGCCACACGCCGCGCGTGGTGTTCACGAGTTCGGTGGCTGTTTATGGCGGCGCGCTGCCCGAGGTGGTGCTCGACGAGACCGCCCTGAACCCGCAATCGTCGTACGGCGCGCAGAAGGCGATCGCCGAGCTGCTGCTGTGCGACTACGCGCGGCGCGGCTTCGTCGATGGCCGCGTGCTGCGCCTGCCGACCATCAGCGTGCGCCCGGGCCGCCCGAACGCGGCGGCGTCGTCGTTCGCGAGCGGCATCATCCGCGAGCCGCTGAACGGCGAAGACGCGGTGTGCCCGGTGCCGCTCGACACGCGCCTCTGGCTGCTGTCGCCGCGCCGCGCGGTGGAGGCGCTGGTGGCCGGCTGCGAACTCGACGGCGCGGCGCTCGGCAAGCGTCGCGTGATCAACCTGCCCGGCATTTCGGTCAGCGTGGGCGAGATGATCGATGCGCTGCGCGAGGTGGCCGGCGACGCGCCGGTCGCGAAGATCCGCCACGAGATCGACCCGCGCGTGGTGGCGATCGTCGGCAGCTGGCCGGGCCGCTGGGATACGGCGCGCGCCGAATCGCTCGGGCTGGTGGGCGATACCGCGTTCGCCGACGTGATTCGCGCTTATATCGAGGACGAGCAGGGCTGAGGCGAGGTAAGCCGCCCGAAAGGACGCCCGGGGCGGCGAGCGGTTAGGATAGCGGACCATCGAACGCAGCGGCGGGCACGCCCCGACGCGTTCCGCCGCGCTCTTCCCGGGCTTCCATCATGCAAACTCATCGTCCCCGTATCGCGGTCGTGGGCGGCGGCATCATCGGCCTCGCCATCGCACGATCGCTGGCCCTGCTGGGCGCGGGCGTGACCGTCTTCGAGCAGAAACGCCTCGGCAGCGGCACCAGCAGCACCAGCTTCGCCTGGATCAACTCCAACGGCAAAAGCCCCGTCAGCTATCACGCGCTGAACTGCGCCGGCATCGCGGAACATGCGACGCTGCAGCAGCAGTGCCGCACCGAGGCGCGCTGGTTCGACGCCTGCGGCACGTTCGAATGGGCCGGCGATGCACTCCAGCAGCAACGGCTCGGCGAGCGCGCCGCCAAGCTGCAGGCGCTCGGCTATCCGGCGGTGGAAGTCTCGCCCGCGTTCGTGCGCGCGCGCATCCCCGAATTGCAACTGGCCGACGAGCAGGCGCCCGTCTGGCATTTCCCGTCCGAAGGCCTGATTGCGCCGTCGATCCTGATGGCGCATCTGTGGGCCGAGGCGCGCGCCGCCGGTGCGGTGGCGCACGAGCACACCGAAGTGCGCGCCATCGACGAGCGCGATGACGGCGTGACGCTCGATCTGTCGTCCGGCGAGCGCTGGACGGGCGATGCCTGCGTGCTGGCCACCGGCCGCTGGACAGCCAGGCTGGCCGCCACGCTCGGCATCGGCCTGGCGATGGTGGACGCCGAACGCAAGGACAGGATCGCTTGCGGCTTCCTGGCCTCGACCGATCCGCAACTGGTGCAGTTGCACAGCAACCTGATCGGCCCGGATCTCAACGTGCGCCCCGACGGCGGCGGCCGGCTGCTGCTGCAGGCCCTGGATCTCGACGATCACGCCGACCCGGCCAACCCGCCCGCGATCGACAGCGACATCGCCCGCGAACTGCTGCACCGCCTGCACGGCTGGTTCGGCAACACTGGAGGCGCGCGCATCGAGCGGATCGTGGTGGGGCAACGCTCGCGGCCGGCCGACGGGCTGCCGGCGATCGGCTTCGTCACGCCGAAGCGGCGCGCCTACGTGGCGGCCACCCATAGCGGCATGACGCTCGGCCCGCTGCTCGGCCGGCTGATCGCCGACGAGCTGGTGGCCGGGCGCCGCGATGCGCTGCTGGCCGATTTCGCGCCCGACCGCCTGATCGGCCACGACGCCAGCGAGTTCTCGCCGATCGCGACAATCCGCTTCCCCGCCGAGCAATGAATACGGCGTGACGTGATCCGAGGCGGCATCGGCGATGCATGCCTCGGCCGCCGTTCAATGCGCCGCCGTGCCCCTCATCTGCACATCGAGACGCGCGCATGCGGCGGGACGACACGGCCTGACGCGGCATCGCGGCACACACGCCCCCGCCGCCGTTCAGCGCGCCGCCGTGCCCTTCATCTGCGCATCGAAACGCTCGCGCGCGACGCGGTCCGCCTCGCTCGCGCGCGCGGCCGAATCGCTCCAGCCACCGCCGAGCGCCTGGAACAGCGCCACCTGCGCGCGCGACACGCCGGCCTGCGCCGACACGCGCTGCGCCCGCACGCTGACCAGCGAGCGCTGTGCATCGAGCAGGTTCAGATAGGCCACCGCGCCGTGTTTGTAGAGCCGCTCGGTTTCGGCCAGCAGCGCGACATCGGTTTGCTCGGTATCGGCCAGCGCTGCATCGTATTCGAGCGCGTGAGCGTAGGCGTCGAGCGCCGTATCGGTTTCCTTCACCGCCACCAGCACGGTCGAGTCGTAATGCGACAGCGCCGCGCGGGCGTTCGCCTGCTGGCCACGCGCCTGCGCAAGCGCGACCTCGACGTTCGGGAAATTCCATTCCAGCAACGGCCCGAGCTGCCAGGTGCGCCCGGTCGAGCGGAACGCGCCGGCCACGGTGGCGCCCTTGCCGCCCACGCCGATGCCCAGCGACACCTGCGGATACAGCGCGGCCATCGCCACGCCGATGCCGGCCGTCTGCGCGGCGAGCTGGCGCTCGGCCTCGGCCACGTCGGGGCGGCGGCGCAGCAGGCTCAGGCCGTCGCCCACCGGCAGCGTGTGCGCGATGCGCGGCGGCGCGGTGCAGCGCTCGGCGGCGGGCGGCACGTCGGACGGCCCGCGCCCGAGCAGCACCGCCAGCGAATACAGCGCCGCCTGGCGGTTGGCCTCCAGGTTCGGGATGGTCGCTGCCTGCGCCTGCTGCTGCGCCTTCGCCTGCAACACGTCCACGTCGGCCGCCGCGCCATGCGCATGCAGGCGCTCGACGAGTTGATATTGGCGATCGGCGATGCCGAGCTGATCGCGTGCGTTGGCCAGCGCCGCGTTGCCTTGGCACGCGAGCAGATAGCCGTCGACGGTGTTCACCACGAGCTTGATCTGCGCGGCCGCGAACGCGAAGGTTTGCGCGTCGTAGCTCGCGCTGGCCTCTTCCACCGCGCGGCGAATCCGGCCGAACAGGTCCACCTCGTACGACACGCCGAGATTGATGCCGGCCGCATTGAAGCGATGCAGGCCCGACGCGCCGTAGACGTTGTTGCGCTCGCGCGCGTAGCTCGCCGACAGGCTGGTGGACGGCAGCCACGCCGCGCGGGCCTGATCGAGCGCCGTTTGCGCGGCGGCCAGCGTCGAGGCGGCCTGGCGCAAGTCGAGGTTGGCGCGAAGCGCTTCTTCCACCAGTGCGTTCAGGTCGGGATCGGCGTACAGCTTCCACCAGTCGTCGGGCACGGTGGCGGGCGTGTAGAGCGTGGCCGGGTCGGCTTGCGGCACGCCGGCGGCCGTGCGGCCGAGCGCGGGCGGCGTGGCGGCCTGCGCGCCGCTGGCCGGAGCGACATCGGCGCCCGACGCGGCGGCGGGCACGCCCGGCAACGCGCGTTGCGCGGCGGCCGGCGCGTCGGGCGCGCGGTAATCGGGGCCGAGCGGATGGAACAGCGTGCAGGCGCTCATCGTCAGGCACAACGACGACGCGGCCAGCACGCCGCGCGGCAGGCGCGTCATGACGCGGTTCATGGCTGCCCTCGCGTGGCCGAGGCGGTGGAAGCGGTGGATGGGCCGGATCGGCTCGATGCGCCGGATGCGGTGGATGTGCCTGACATGCCGGAAACACCCGATGCAGCCAATGCCCCCGATGCAGTGGATGTGCCGGGCATGCCGGAAGCGCCGGATGCAGCCGTTGCCCTGGATGCGATGGATGCACCCGGCATGCCCGAAGCACCCGATGCAGCCAATGCCCCCGATGTGTTGACAACCGCCGCAGCCGATGCCCCGGACGCTCCCGCCGGCATCCGCTCGGGCGCGGTGCCGCCCGGTGCGTTCGGCTGCGCGCCCGGCTTCGCTTGCGCGTCGCCCGATTTGAGGATCGCCACCGAAGCCGTGCGTCCGCTGATCAGGCGCGCGTCGATATGCGTCTGCACATCGTCGAACGCGATCCACACCGGCACGCGCTGCGCGAGCCGCACCCACGCGAAGTTCGGATTGATCGACGGCACCAGCGCGCCCGCGCCGGCCGCCGTGTCGGAATCCTGGATCGCGCCGACCACGCTGATCACATGGCCGTCGAGCGGCGCGCCCTCGCCCATCAGCCAGATCCGCGCCCGGTCGCCCACGTGGATGCGCGAGATGCGCGTCTCCTGGAAATAGCCCTCCACGCGCAGCGACGCCACGTTGACCAGCGCCAGCATGCCGGTGCCCGCGCTGACGAAGCGCCCCGGATGCAGCGTCGCGTTGGTCACGATGCCGTCGAACGGCGCGCGCACGGTCGCGCGTTCGAGATCGAGCCGCGCCGAGGCCAGCGCCGCGCGCGCCTCGTCCACAGCGGCCTGCGCGCCGCGCAGCGCCTGATCGGATTGCTCGACGCTCTGCTCGGACACCGCGCCGCGCAACGCGCGGTTGCGCGCGGCCTGCTGGCCGGCGTACACGCGCTGCGCCTCGGCGCTCTCCAGGCTCGCGCGCGCCTTCTGCTCGGCGATCTGAAAGCGCTGCGGATCGACGCGGAACAGCACGTCGCCGCGATGCACGAACACGTTGCCGTGCACGTTCACCTCGGTCAGCAGGCCGCTGACGTCGGTCGTCACGTTGACCACGTCGGCGCGCACATGGGCGTCGCGCGTGCGCGGATCGCGCTCGTAATAGGTCCACATGTAGGCGGCGGCGATGGCCGCGATCGCGACGATGAAGAGCGCCAGCAACGACTGGAAGACGGTACCGATGATCCTCGATTGGCGGGGCGTGAAATGCACGGCGAATCCTCGCTAGGATGCAATGAGATGAAGGAAACGCATCAGGGCCGGAACAGCCGATGCAGCCAGTCGTCGAGCGCCGACGACAACGGCAGCGCGCTCGGCCCGCCGAAGATGCGCAGCACCACGGCCAGCAGGATCAGGAACAGGCACACCTGGATCAGGCCGACGTGCCAGACCCGGCCGCCGAGCGGCCAGATATGCAGGAAACGGTCGAGCACGCGGCGCAGCACGAACAGCAGCACGAACACCACCGCGATCGCCACGGCCGGCATCGGCACGAAAATGCCCAGCAGATCGACTTCGGGCGAAATCATGACGCGGCTCCGGGAGCGGGGTTGGCGTTGCCGCCCGCGTCGGCGCGAGGCGGCACCGGCGGGGCGGCATGCGGATAGAGTGCGAGCCGCACGTCGGCCAGCAGCGCCTGCGCGAACACCGGCAGGCCGGCCGCCGCGTGCAGGAAGGTATCGAGCGCGACGGGCGAGGTTGGCGGCGCGTCGGCGCCGTCGCGCTTGCCCTGCGCGTCCGCCGCCGACAGCAGACGCCCCACCGCCGTGATCAGCCACGCGCTGTCCGGCAGGCGGCGCTGCACGCGGATCAACTCGCTGCCGATGCGCATCTCGCGCATCGCACGGGCCGGCGGCGACTCGTCGATCACGGCCGCGTCGGCCGGCTTGCCGGTGGCGGCCGGCGCCCATTGCGACAGCAGGATGAAGCGGTCGAGCGCACGCTGCTCGTAGGCTTGCGCATCGTCTTCGCGGCCCCGCACAACGTCGCGCAGGTCGGCCCGCGATTCGCGCTGCACGCGCCCGACCGGGCCACCGGCCGGCAGGCGCACCAGCAGCACCAGCCACAACAGCGCCGAGCACAGCCCGATCGCGAGCCCCAGCACGCTGTTCAGCAACTGCGCCAGATCGACCGACGGGCCGTTGTTGCCGAGCCGCAGCAGCGCCATCGGCAGCACCGCGAACAGCACCTTGCCCGGGTCGGGCACCACCAGGCCGAGCACGAACAGCGCCGGGAACAGCACCAGCGCCACCGTCACCATCGAGCTGGTGTGCGGCAGGATCGCCGTCACGTACACGAACACGATGCCCAGCGCGATCGCCACCACGCGCGCGATGCCCAGCAGCGTAGTCACCGGCGCGGGCGAGCGCGCGCTGACCACGAAGAACGTCGTACTCAGCAACATGCCGAGCGCCGCGAAGGCGGACACCCAGTCGAACAGGTTCCAGAACACCGCGAACGTGGCCATGTGCAGCACCGTGCCGAGCACGATGCGCAGCCGGTAGCCGAGATCGACATGCGGCAGCACCAGCGGCGTGGCATTGTGCCGACGCGGCAGCCGCGAGCGCGACGGATGGCGCGCCGACAGATTGGCGCGCGCCGCGCCGATCAGGCACCAGAGCGCGAAGATGCCGCGCAGGCAGCGGCGCTGCATGCGCACCAGCAGCGCATCCCAGTCGTCGGGGGCCACCTCGACGCGGCGGCGCAACCGTGCATGCAGCGCCGCGCGCGCGTCGTCGGGGTTGCCGGCCTCGATCCAGCCGGCCAGCGATTCGCGCAGCGCCACGTCGGCGCGTGGCAGGCCGTGCGTCTCGCGGTGCGCGTCGATGTCGCTCATGCGATACAGGTGCGGCAACAGCCGCAGCCCGCGCAGCCGGATCGCCTCGGCGGCCTCGCGGCGGCGCCCGCCCCGGCTCAGCCGGTCGAACGGCAGATAGGACGACAGCACATCGATCAGCCCGACCGATTTGACGAGCTTGGCCTCGTGATCCTCGCGGCGCTCGGCCGGCGGCACGCGCCCCGGCGGGCCGTGCTCCCACGCCTCGCCTCGCAGCGCGGCCACGCACAGGCTGCGCAGGTGCGCCAGCCAACCGTCCACCACCGCGCCCAGCTCGTCGCGCGAGGTATGCACCAGCAACAGCGTATCGACGAGGAACAGGATGAACGCGCCCACCATCACGTCCTGCACGCGATCCACCACACGCAGCCAGACCATGTCGGGCGTGGTGATGCCGGGCATCGCCACCAGCAGGCAGGTGGTGCCGGCCATCAGGAACCCGTAGAACCTCGGCAGGCGGTCGCCCACCGCGAAGAACGTGGTCACGCTGATCAGCGCCATCATCGCGCCGACGATCACCAGCTGGGACAGCGAGAACACAATCGACGCGAGCAGGCCGACGCCCGCGCCGGCCAGCGTGCCGGCCAGCATGTAGAGCCATTTCTGGCGCATCGCGGCGGTGGAGTCGAGGGCGAGGATGTAGACCACCATCATCGCCCAGTACGGGTAGTCGAAGCCACGCACGAACGCGATGCTGAGCGCGAGCATCGCGGCGAGGTAGAGCTTGAACGAGAGGAGGATGCGACCAGGTCGAATCAGTGGCATCGATGCGCTTGGGGAAACAAGGTGTGGCAACCCGCCGGACACGAATCATCGGCCGGTCGGAACGGCCGATGCCAGCCGGTGACGGCCGAGCGGGCAAAGCGCGCCGATCATAGCATGTCGCCCCTATTTTCTTACCGGCCGAAGGTCGCAGGCGGCCCCCGCCGGGGCCAAATCATCACGCTTCATTACCAGCCGCGCGCTGGTCATACATTGTTACAGTGGCGATATGGAACCGTAAGCCCCATCTGGGATGATCGCCTTCACATGCCCGGTTCGGGACCGGAATCGTTCGTCATCCGTAGCGAACGGCGCCCCGCGGGCCACTCGGCGATCCACATGGCTGCTTTTTACGATCTCGGCGCGCGTACCTTGCGCCACCTTTACGATCGCAAGATCCGCAGCGCGGCGGTGCTCGACACAGCCGCGCTGTTCCCGGACGCGCGGCGTTTCACGGCGGCCTGGCGCACGCTGCGCGACGAGGCGCTCGACGTCGCGCGCGACCTGCCGCGCATTCCGCGCTTCCACGAGATCATGCGCGAGCAGGCCGACATCTCGGCGAACGACGCGCGCGACTGGCGCATGTTCATCCTGCAGGCCTACGGCGTGGGCTTCGAGAAGAACCGCGTGCGTTGCCCGGCACTCGCCGCGATCGTGGACGCCACGCCCGACGTGCTGTCGGCCTCGCTGTCGTTCCTCGCGCCGGGCAAGCACATTCCGCCGCATCGCGGGCCGTTCCGCGGCGTGCTGCGCGGCTATCTGGTTCTGTCGATGCCGAAGCACGACGACGGCAGCCCGGCCGCCGTGCTGAAGATCGACGGCCGCGACCATCGCCTCGACGACGGCCAGTTCCTGCTGTGGGACGACACGTTCGAGCACGAAGTCTGGAACGACAGTGACAGCGTGCGCATCGTGCTGCTGCTCGACATCCGCCGCCGCGACCTGCCGCCGGGCCTGCGCTTGCTGTCGGCCGCGATCGTGCGACTGATCCAGGTCGGCATCCGGCTGCGCGGCGGGTCGATTCCGGTTTGAACGGTGGCGGCGGGCGTTACTGGCGGGTCGGCGTGCGGCGCTCGTAGCTCGGCGCGTGGCCGAACTGCGCGCGATAGGCCTTGCTGAAATGGCAGGGCGAATGAAAGCCGCACACGCTGGTCACGCGCGAGATCGACGCGTCGGTGCTGCGCAGCAGGTCCCGCGCGCGCTTCAGGCGCAGCGTCAGGTAGTAGTGCGTGGGCGACACGTTCAGATAGACCTTGAACATGCGCTGCAGATGGCGCTGCGACAGGCGCACGAGGCGGGCCAGCTCGTCGAGCGACAGCGGCTCCTCGATATTGGCTTCCATGAGCCTCACCACCTCCACCAGCTCGGCGCGCGAGAAACCCACGCGCGCATCGACCGGAATCGGCTGCGGATCCCCCGCGCCGCGAATCCGCTCCACGATGAATTGTTCGGATACCTGAGCGGCCAGCGGCTGGCCGAGCCGCGCGCCCACCAGGTTCAGCATCAGGTCGAGCGGCGCGGTGCCGCCGGTGCAGGTCAGCCGGTCGCGGTCCACCACGAACAGCTCGTCGGCGAAATGCACGCGCGGGAATTCGCGGTGCAGCGCCGAGAGGTTCTCCCAATGCACGGTGCAGCGATAGCCGTCGAGCACGCCGGCCGAGATCAGCGCGTACGCGCCGGTGCAGATGCCGCCGAGCGGCAGCCCGCGTTCGGCCAGCGCATTGAGCGCCTCGCGCGTGCGCGCGTCCACCACCTCGCGGATGCGCACCCCGCCGCATACGATCAGCACGTCGGGCAGCGGGCCGTCGAGATCGAGCGGCAGCGTCGGGCGCACGGCGATGCCGTTGCTGGCCTGCACCGGGCCGCCGTCGAGCGAGTAGATCGACCATCGGTAATGCTCGGCGCGGCCCACGTAGTTCGCCATCCGAAGCACTTCCACCGCGCTCGTGAACGCGATCATCGAGAAGTCGGGCAGCGTGAGAAAACCGAAATGCGCAAGCGCCTGGGGGGACGTCGCACGGGCGACGGGAACGGTCTCGACTGCAAGGCTCACGATCGGTCTCCGGCCTGAGCAGGTTGCACGAAGCCTGCCCGGGCGGCACGACGCCGCCCGGGCAGGCAACAGGAACGAAACGCTTGGAACGGTACAACAGGAAACCCCGGAGCCGGCAGACAAGCCGGCTCCGGGCAACGCTCAGGCCTGCTGGGCGGCCGACGACTTCGTGCCCAACAACTGGCGGAACCCCGAGAACAGCGGTGCGCGTGCCGCGCCGGGCGCACGGCCGAAGCTTTCGGTGATGCGGTCCAGCACGATCGCGAGCAGCACCACCGACAGGCCGCTTTCGAAGCCCAGGCCGATGTCCAGACGCTGAATGCTGGCCAGCACGTCGTTGCCGAGGCCGCCCGCGCCCACCATCGACGCGATGATCACCATCGACAGCGCCATCATGATGGTCTGGTTCACGCCCTGCATGATCGACGGCAGCGCGTTCGGGATCTGCACCTTGTACAGCAGTTGCCACGGCGTGCAGCCGAAGGCCTGCCCCGCTTCCACGATCTCGCGGTTCACGTGGCGGATGCCGAGGCTCGTCAGGCGCACGGCCGGCGGCATCGCGAAGATCACCGTGGACAGAATCCCCGGCACGCGGCCCAGGCCGAACAGCATCGCGGCCGGAATCAGGTAGACGAACGCCGGCATGGTCTGCATCAGATCCAGGATCGGACGCACGATGGTCGCCACCACCTTGCTCTTGGCCGCCCAGATGCCGAGCGGAATGCCCAGCACGAGGCTGATGATGGTCGACGACAGCGTCAGGCCGAGCGTGATCACCGTCTGATCCCAGAAGCCGGTCGCGAAGATCAGCAGCATCGCCGCGGTAGTGAAGATCGCGAAGCGCCAGCCCACCCGCCACAGCCCGACGCCGATGAAGATCGCCATCATCAGCCACATCGGGATCGCCTGCAGGCCGTGTTCGACGGCAGCGGCCAGGCTTTCGATCACGCGTCCGATCGCATCGAACGTCTTCGCATCATGGTCGAGCAGGTAACGGACGCCCTGGTCGACCCAAGTGCCGAGCGGAATCATTTCAGACATGGGAGCCTCGCGAGCGGGTAATGGCTTTCAGGAGCACGGCCCGATCCACGGAACCGCAGTAACAGCCGTCGGCATCGACGACGGGAAGGGCATTCGGGCTGGCCACCACGCGTTCGACCACGTGATCGAGCGTGGCGTCGTGCCGGATGCATTCGATCTGGCGCAGGTTCGGCGCGCTGGTGCCGATCGCCTCGCGCGTGACGAAGCCGCGGATCTTGCGTGCCTCGTCCAGCACGAACGCGTAATCGGCGCTGCCGTTCAGCGTGGCGGCCACGTTGGCCGCGTCGAACTTCGAAACCACCGGCACCGCGCCGGTCTGCATCAGGTCGCCGGCCGTCAGGTAGCGGCTGGTGTCGATGCCGTCGAAGAACGCGCGCACGTATTCGTCCGCCGGGTTCGCGATGATGTCCTGCGGCGTGCCCACCTGCACGAGCCGGCCGCCTTCCATGATCGCGATCCGCGTGCCGATCCGCAGCGCTTCCTCCAGATCGTGGGACACGAACATGATCGTGCGGCGCTGCTCCTTCTGCAGTTGCAGCAGCACGTTCTGCATTTCCTTGCGCTTGAGCGGATCGAGCGCCGAGAACGCCTCGTCCATGATCATCAGCGACGGGTTCACGGCCAGCGCACGGGCCAGGCCGACGCGCTGCTGCATCCCGCCCGACAGCTCGGACGGCAGCTTCTTCGAGAATGCCGCCAGGCCGACCTGCTCCAGCACGTCCATCGCGCGGCGTTCGCGATCCTTGCGGCTCACGCCGGCCACTTCCAGGCCGAACGCGGCGTTCGACAGCACGGTGCGTTGCGGCATCAGCGCGAACGACTGGAACACCATGCTCATGTCGGTCCGGCGCAGCGCGGTGAGCTCCGAGCGGCGCACGGCCGCGACATCGCGGCCATCGATCAGCACCTTGCCGGCCGTCGGCTCGACAAGGCGGTTGACGAGGCGGATCAGCGTGGACTTGCCCGAACCGGACAAGCCCATCAGCACGAAAATCTCGCCTTCCTGAACGTCGAACGACACGTCGTGCACACCGACCACCTGGCCGGTCTGCTTGAAGATATCGTCCTTCGTCGACCCGGCTGCGAGCATGTCGAGCGCCTGCTTAGGGTTATTACCAAAAACCTTGCACAGACCTTCGACCACGACCTTGGGGGCATCCATTGAAACCTTCTCCTCGTGTAGCGGGGGCTCGCACCAACAGAGCGTGCCTCAATGGTTGCTAGAAAAAAGTACAGGCAGCCGACGAATTCCGACAGTCGCTTGCGCAAATACGACACCTGCATTTGTCATGCGACGCCAAGCCTGGCGCGGCGCGGCGGCCCAAGGCCCTCCGCTTGCGGCGTTGCATCACGTGAAAAGCCACGCCGGGCGTGCAATGTGAGACAGCATCGTGCAACGCGTCAACCCCGTTCGACGCCGCCCGCGCGGCGGAAAAACACAAGCCGGAAAGTCGTAAATCGACAAGATCGTGTCCGATCGCCGACAGGCCCGCAAGGGGCCTCGGCGCGCGGGCGTTCGATGCGCCGGACGCGCCAAAGGTGCAACCCGGTCGCACCTCGTTCGCCGCGCCGAAAGGCCTTGCTTTCCGGTTCCTTTCACGCTGTCAGGATAGTTGCGCACGCATCCGATTCGGCACCGTGACGCCACCTCGTTGATCAGGAATCCGGACGATACACAACGTCGCGCACCCGCTACTGCACCGCGCCCTCGCCCATGCGTACGTCGTGCTCCACGGCGAGCGCGGTGGCCGCCATCACGCGAATAGCCTGCGCCTGCAGGTCCACCGACAGGCTCGGCATGCCCGGATGCCGAGCCGCCAGCGCCGGGTCGCACGGCAGATGCACGAAGCCGCCGCGCGTGGCCGTGCGCCGCGTGGCGAGGTGATGCAGCAGCGTGTAGAACACGGCGTTGCAGGCATAGGTGCCGGCCGTCTGCGAGACCGAGGCCGGAATGCCGGCCGCACGCAGGTCGCGCACCAGCGCCTTGATCGGCAGCGTCGAGAAATAGCCGACCGGGCCGTCCGCCACCACCGGCACGTCGATCGGCTGCCGGCCGGCGGTATCGGGAATGCGCGCGTCGATCACGTTGATCGCCACCCGCTCGACCGATACGTCGGCGCGCCCGGCGGCCAGCCCGAGGCACAGCACGAGCGCGGGCGCAGTGTGCTCGATCGCCGCCAGCAGCGCCGGCCCGGCCTCGTCGAACATGCAGGGCAGGCAGCGCGCCACCACGCGCGCACCGTCGAGCGTTTCGCCATCGACACGGCGGGCCGCGTCCCACGACGGGTTGTGGGCGTCGCCGCCGAACGGCGCGAACCCGGTGACAAGAATCGTGCTCGTGCTCATGCAAACGGCCCCGAAGGATGGCGCAAGCGCCCATCTTAGGCCCGGAACCGCGCGCACCAGAAAAAATGCCCCGGCGGCGTTTCCGCCGGCGGGGCCAACCCATGTCAGAGACAACGCCTGAATTCAACGCGTCCCGATCGATCTTAGTGACGCCTCCGGCCGCGTCCAACCAGGCAATCGTGCTATCCAATCGACCGGCCCACCGGGCCGCTTGCCATGCTCCAGCGCATATCGATAGAACGAAAAGTCGTTTCGCGCGGCGCGCACGGCTCGCTACCATGGCGGTTCAGGCCTGCCCGATCAGGCACCGCATTCCGGGAGCGCATTTTGACTGCATTCGACCAACACCGCCGACCCTTCATCGTCGGCATCGGCGGCACCACCCGCGCCGCCTCGTCCACCGAGCGCGCACTGGGCTTCGCCCTGCGCGGCGCGCAAGCGGCCGGCGCACGCACGCGGCTGTTCGACGGCCCGTTCCTGCATTCGCTGCCGCACTACGCCCCGGAGCAGAAAAGCCTCAGCGCCGCCCAGATCGAGCTGATCGAAGCCGTACGCGACGCCGACGCCGTGATCATCGCGACGCCCGGCTACCACGGCGGCGTGTCCGGCCTCGTCAAGAACGCGCTCGACACCCTGGAAGAGCTGCGCGCCGACGAGCGCCCCTACCTCGACGGCCGCGCCGTGGGCTGTATCGTCACAGCCTACGGCTGGCAAGCCGCCGGCACCGTGCTGAGTTCGCTGCGCTCGATCGTCCATGCGCTGCGCGGCTGGCCGACGCCGTTCGGCGCCGCCGTCAACACTCTCGAAACGCGCTTCGAATCCGCCGACACCTGCACCGACGCCAAGGTGGCCGGCCAGCTCGAAACGGTCGGCGCGCAAGCCGCCGAGTTCGCGCTCGCCTTCGCCTCGCACCGGGCCGCGACGCGCGTGGCCACCGACGGCGGTTTCGCGCCGGTGCTGAAGCTCGCTTCGAAGTAACGCGGCACCCCACGCATTGCCCGCCGCCGCGCCCCGCGCGGCTGGCAAGCACCCCGACAGCCGGTCGCCGACCGGCTTTTTTGCGTGCGTGCCCGGCATGCCGCGCGCCGGGCCGCCCGGCCCGATGGCGCCGTTCACCGCGGCCGCGATGCTAAGGATTCGCCCATTCGCGGGCATATGCTTCGCCGGAAAGATTGGTTCCGACGCGGCACCGGGGCGCTTACGCTGGAACCTCCTGCACTTCACGCTCTCCCCTGCAATGAATCGTCCGATCCGCTACAAAGGCTACGAAATGGCGCCCGCCGCCGCGCAGCAGCCCAATGGGCTGTTCGCCGCGAACCTCACGATCGAGCGGACCACGGCCGGGCCCCCGCGCGCCTATTCGTTCGACGCCATCGACTTCTTCTTCGACGAGGCGCTCGCCCTCGCCTACGCGTCCCGCTGGGGACGCATCTGGATCGACGCCCACAGTTGACGCAACGCAAGCCGGACACGGCGTACGACCTGGCACGAAAAAACAGAAAACGGTGGCCTATGGAAAAATAATCCACCTCGTTTTCTTGCCAACGTCCTACCCACGCTTATGTCCGACACGCTACAACAGGAGCAAGCGGCCGACCACGCCATGCGCAACTGGGCGCACGACGATACCGGCCCCGTGCGCATCGGCTCCGACGCGCACCGCCAGATGTTCTGCCGCATGCTGCTCGATACCCATAACCCCTACAAACCGGCCATCATCGACTGGCCGCCGCTTGCCCCCGACGAACTGAAACGGCTCACGGCGCTGCCGATCTGGGACATCGCCGTGCAGACCGAAGGCCGTGCCTCGATCCGCGTGGCCACCTTCGCCGCCACCGTGACAGACCCGCTGCTGCGCTCGGCGCTGCAGATGGACGGCGAGGAGGAAGCGCGCCACAAGGTCGTGCTGTCCAGGCTCGTCGAAGCCTACGGCATCCACCTCGCGCCCGAGCCGCCCTACCCGGCACCCACCGACCCGGAATGGGCCTGGGTGCTGACCGGCTTCAGCGAGTGCATCGACAGCTTCTTCGCGTTCGGGCTGTTCCGTTCCGCGCAGCAATCGGGCTTCTTCCCCGAGGCGCTCGTGGAAACCTTCGAACCGGTGATCCAGGAGGAAGGCCGCCATATCCTGTTCTTCGCGAACTGGTACGCGTGGTACTGGCGCAACCTGCCGTGGTGGAAGCGGCCGTGGTTCTTCCTGCGCGTGGCCGCGATCTGGGCGACGCTGATCCGCGATCGTATCGGCATTGCGCGCGGCATCGACGCCGACGGCGTGGCCCACGACGCCAACTTCCCCGCCAACGCCGCCGCCACCGTGGGCACCGACGCGCTGAAGCCGCGCGCCCTGATCGAGCTGTGCCTGGCCGAGAACGATCGGCGCATGGCCGGCTACGACCCGCGCCTGCTGCGCCCGAAGTTCGTACCGCGCCTGGCGCGCCTCGCACTGAAATTCATCCGGACGTAATTCAAACCACCGGGTGGCCGCACGGCCGCCCGCTCCCTGCCCTCCGTCGTCCCGTCTCCCCGCCTCGCCACTCGTTGCGCCGTCACGTCCGGCCATCCCCCGACCATTCGGATCGAAGAAAACCGAAACCGGCCGGAAAGGCTGCCGCAGCCGAAAATCCCTCGTTTTGAAAGCGCTCGCCGCATCGACAGGACGCGCGCAACTGGTGCAATTTGCTCCACTTTGCCTGGTGCCAATGCACCAGATCATTTACGGATCGCACCCAGGTTATATCATTTTCACCACACTTCTCTCGTTATGAAACAGTTTAGTTAATCGTTTTTACAAACCTACATAAATGTTGAATTGATAAATTTTCCGTTTTCATTTTTACAAATTCGGAGCGATCTACCCCTACGAAATTTTTACGCATTGCAGCATTTTTTAATACAGAGTTACCTTTGAATACACCGAAAAATTTCCATAGTCCCTTATTCATCATGGATTTCCCGCAGATGACCAGGGACTTTTGACCGATACAATGCACTTACACCATTCGACTTACTGATTCTTCATAAAACTTAACAAGCCTATAAAACAGAATCGTCGAACACTGTTTTACAGTTGATACCTGCGAGTTTGCAGTTGTTTTCATTTGAAATTAGCGAGCTCTCATAGAATCCGCGCAATTGATCGCTTTTCCGTGCATGCCGGCCATCACACTTGATTTTGCCTGGTGCAACGCACGGCTCCGTGGAGAAAGGCAGTATGAATCGCAATTACCGTTCTATCTGGAACGAATCTCTCGGGGCTTGGGTGGCTGCATCGGAAAACGATTCGGCTCGGGGTAAACCCAATAAATCGGCAGTTGCAAAAGCGGTCACCACCGCCGTGCTGGTTGCCGGCGCGACCAATCAGGTCGCGCACGCGCAGTACGCGACCGGCGGCGGCGTCACCACCAGCACGTCGGCCATCGCGATCGGCGGCAATGCGGCGGTGCTGGGCGTCTACACGCCCAGCAACACCACCGCCACCGGCACCGGTGCGATCGCGATCGGGTCGAACTCCACGTCGTCCGGCATCGCCTCGATGGCGCTCGGCTACGGCTCCACGGCCACCGGCACCACCTCGATAGCGGTTGGCAATGGCGCGACCGCCACCGGCATCTACACCACCGCCTTCGGTCACAACGCATTCGCCACCGGCTCCAGCGCGATCGCCGTGGGTTCCGGCTCCGGCGCGACCGGGCTGGGCTCGACGGCGGTCGGCAACGACACGCGCGCGACCGCGAGCAGCTCGGTGGCGATCGGCGGCGGCGACAGCTCCGGTACCGGCGGCGCCACCGCCTCCGGCGCCTCGGCGGTTGCCGTCGGGCGTTTTTCGGTGGCCAGCTCCACCAGCGCGCTGGCCGTTGGCGCCGGCGCGTCCGCGTCCGACCAGTACGCCGTGGCGCTCGGCCCGAATTCGACCGCGTCGTACGCGGGCAGCGTCGCGATCGGCAACGGCAGCGCAACCGCCGCCGCTGCTCCCACTACCACCGGCTACCTGACGGGCCAGGCCGCACCGACCGCCGAAGTGTCGGTGGGCAACGCCACCACGCTGCGCCGCATCACCAACCTGGCCGACGGCTCGGCCGCGACCGACGCCGTCACTGTCTCGCAGCTCAGTACGGGGCTCAGCACGACCACCAGCACGACCACCAGCTCGATCGCGAGCCTGTCGACGTCGACGTCGAGCGGGTTGTCGACGGCGAACAGCCGTGTGACGTCGCTGTCGAGCGGGCTTTCCACGACGAACAGCAATGTCACTTCGTTGTCGAGCGGGTTGAGTGCGACCAATAGCAATGTGTCGTCGTTGTCGACGGGCGTGGGGTCGCTGTCCACCGGGCTTTCCACCACGAACAGCAACGTCACTTCGTTGTCGAGTGGGTTGAGCGCGACCAATAGCAATGTGTCGTCGTTGTCGACGGGGGTGGGGTCGCTGTCCACCGGGCTTTCCACCACGAACAGCAATGTCACTTCGTTGTCGACGGGTGTGACTTCGATTTCCAGCGGGCTTTCGACAACGAACAGTAACGTTGCCTCGCTGTCGACGGGTGTCGGCTCGTTGTCCACGGGACTTTCCACGACCAACAGCCGCGTCACGTCGTTGTCGACGGCGTCGTCCACGGCGGAAAGCTCGCTGTCTACCGGGCTCTCCTCGACGAACAGCAATGTCACTTCGTTGTCGAGCGGACTAAGCACGACCAACAGCAATGTCTCGTCCTTGTCGACCGGCGTCACGTCGATTTCATCGGGACTGTCGACCACCAACAGCAATGTCGCTTCGTTGTCCTCGTCGACTTCGACAAGCGTGGGATCGTTGTCTACCGGCTTGTCGTCGACGAATAGCAATGTGACGTCGCTGTCGAGTGGACTGAGCACGACCAATAGCACCGTCTCGTCGTTGTCGACGGGCGTCACGTCGATTTCCTCGGGACTGTCGACCACCAACAGCAATGTCGCTTCGTTGTCCTCGTCGACTTCGACCAGCGTCGGTTCGCTGTCTACCGGTTTATCGTCGACGAATAGCAATGTGACGTCGCTGTCGAGCGGACTGAGCACGACCAATAGCACCGTCTCGTCCTTGTCGACGGGCGTCACGTCGATTTCCTCGGGACTGTCGACCACCAACAGCAATGTCGCTTCGCTGTCTTCGTCGACTTCGACCAGCGTTGGATCGCTGTCTACCGGCTTGTCGTCGACGAATAGCAATGTGACGTCGCTGTCGAGCGGACTGAGCACGACCAATAGCAACGTCTCGTCCTTGTCGACCGGTATCACGTCGATTTCATCGGGACTGTCGACCACCAACAGCAATGTCGCTTCGCTGTCTTCGTCGACTTCGACCAGCGTCGGTTCGCTGTCTACCGGCTTGTCGTCGACGAATAGCAATGTGACGTCGCTGTCGAGCGGACTGAGCACGACCAACAGCACCGTCTCGTCGTTGTCGACGGGCGTCACGTCGATTTCCTCGGGACTGTCGACCACCAACAGCAATGTCGCTTCGCTGTCTTCGTCGACTTCGACCAGCGTTGGATCACTGTCTACCGGCTTGTCGTCGACGAATAGCAATGTGACGTCGCTGTCGAGTGGACTGAGCACGACCAATAGCACCGTCTCGTCGTTGTCGACGGGCGTCACGTCGATTTCCTCGGGACTGTCGACCACCAACAGCAATGTCGCTTCGTTGTCCTCGTCGACTTCGACCAGCGTGGGTTCGCTGTCCACCGGATTGTCGACCACGACGAGCAATGTCACATCGCTCTCGTCGGGACTGAGTTCCACGAACAGCAACGTGACATCGCTGTCCAGCGGACTCAGCACGACAAACAGCAACGTCTCGTCGTTGTCGACCGGCGTGACGTCGATTTCCAGCGGCTTGTCGACCACCAACAGCAATGTCGCGTCGTTGTCGTCTTCGACTTCGACCAGCGTGGGTTCGCTGTCCACCGGATTGTCGACCACGACAAGCAACGTCACATCGCTTTCGTCGGGGTTGAGTTCGACGAACAGCAACGTCACCTCGCTGTCCAGCGGGTTGTCGAATACAAACAGCAATGTCGCTTCGCTGTCCTCGTCGACATCGACCAGCGTCGGTTCACTGTCCACCGGACTCTCGACCACGACGAGCAATGTCACGTCGCTTTCGTCGGGGTTGAGTTCGACGAATAGCAACGTGACGTCGCTGTCCAGCGGACTCAGCACGACAAACAGCAACGTCTCGTCACTTTCGACTGGCGTGACGTCGATTTCCAGCGGGTTGTCGACCACCAACAGCAATGTCGCGTCGTTGTCGTCTTCGACTTCGACCAGCGTGGGTTCGCTGTCCACCGGATTGTCGACCACGACGAGCAATGTCACTTCGCTTTCGTCAGGGTTGAGTTCGACGAATAGCAACGTGACGTCGCTGTCCAGCGGACTCAGCACGACCAATAGCAACGTCTCGTCCTTGTCGACTGGCGTGACGTCGATTTCCAGCGGGTTGTCGACCACCAACAGCAATGTCGCTTCGTTGTCGTCTTCGACTTCGACCAGCGTGGGTTCGCTGTCCACCGGATTGTCGACCACGACGAGCAACGTCACATCGCTCTCGTCGGGACTGAGTTCCACGAACAGCAACGTGACATCGCTGTCCAGCGGACTCAGCACGACCAACAGCAACGTCTCGTCGTTGTCGACCGGCGTGACGTCGATCTCCAGCGGGTTGTCGACCACCAACAGCAATGTCGCGTCGTTGTCGTCTTCGACTTCGACCAGCGTGGGTTCGCTGTCCACCGGATTGTCGACCACGACGAGCAATGTCACGTCGCTCTCGTCGGGATTGAGTTCGACAAATAGCAACGTGACATCGCTGTCCAGCGGACTCAGCACGACAAACAGCAACGTCTCGTCACTTTCGACTGGCGTGACGTCGATTTCCAGCGGGTTGTCGACCACCAACAGCAATGTCGCCTCGTTGTCGTCTTCGACTTCGACCAGCGTGGGTTCGCTGTCCACCGGATTGTCGACCACGACGAGCAATGTCACTTCGCTTTCGTCGGGGTTGAGTTCGACGAATAGCAACGTGACGTCGCTGTCCAGCGGACTCAGCACGACCAATAGCAACGTCTCGTCCTTGTCGACTGGCGTGACGTCGATTTCCAGCGGCTTGTCGACCACCAACAGCAATGTCGCGTCGTTGTCGTCTTCGACTTCGACCAGCGTGGGTTCGCTGTCCACCGGATTGTCGACCACGACGAGCAATGTCACTTCGCTCTCGTCGGGCTTGAGTTCGACAAATAGCAACGTGACATCGCTGTCCAGCGGACTCAGCACGACAAACAGCAACGTCTCGTCACTTTCGACTGGCGTGACGTCGATTTCCAGCGGGTTGTCGACCACCAACAGCAATGTCGCCTCGCTGTCGTCTTCGACTTCGACCAGCGTGGGTTCGCTGTCCACCGGATTGTCGACCACGACGAGCAATGTCACTTCGCTTTCGTCGGGGTTGAGTTCGACGAATAGCAACGTGACGTCGCTGTCCAGCGGACTCAGCACGACAAACAGCAACGTCTCGTCACTTTCGACTGGCGTGACGTCGATTTCCAGCGGGTTGTCGACCACCAACAGCAATGTCGCATCGCTGTCGTCTTCGACTTCGACCAGCGTGGGTTCGCTGTCCACCGGATTGTCGACCACGACGAGCAATGTCACTTCGCTTTCGTCGGGGTTGAGTTCGACGAATAGCAACGTGACATCGCTGTCCAGCGGACTCAGCACGACAAACAGCAACGTCTCGTCGTTGTCGACCGGCGTGACGTCGATTTCCAGCGGCTTGTCGACCACCAACAGCAATGTCGCCTCGTTGTCGTCTTCGACTTCGACCAGCGTGGGTTCGCTGTCCACCGGATTGTCGACCACGACGAGCAACGTCACATCGCTCTCGTCGGGACTGAGTTCGACGAACAGCAACGTGACATCGCTGTCCAGCGGACTCAGCACGACAAACAGCAACGTCTCGTCGTTGTCGACCGGCGTGACGTCGATTTCCAGCGGCTTGTCGACCACCAACAGCAATGTCGCCTCGTTGTCGTCTTCGACTTCGACCAGCGTGGGTTCGCTGTCCACCGGATTGTCGACCACGACGAGCAACGTCACTTCGCTTTCGTCGGGGTTGAGTTCGACGAATAGCAACGTGACGTCGCTGTCCAGCGGACTCAGCACGACCAATAGCAACGTCTCGTCCTTGTCGACTGGCGTGACGTCGATCTCCAGCGGGTTGTCGACCACCAACAGTAACGTCGCTTCGTTGTCCTCGTCGACCTCTACCAGCGTTGGTTCGCTGTCCACCGGACTGTCCACGACGACGAGCAATGTCACATCGCTCTCGTCGGGACTGAGTTCCACGAACAGCAACGTCCTGTCGCTCTCGACCTCGACCTCCACCGGCATCACGTCGCTCTCGACTGCGGTCAGCTCGCTTTCGACGTCGACCTCGACCGGCATCGGCTCGCTGTCCACCGGGCTGAGCACGACCAACAGCAACGTCACGTCCTTGTCGAGCGGACTGAGCACCACAACAAGCAACGTCACTTCGCTTTCGTCCGGCCTCAGCGCAACGAACAGCAACGTTTCGTCGTTGTCCTCGTCGACTTCGACCAGCGTCGGCTCGCTGTCTACTGGCCTTTCGACCACGACGAGCAATGTCACCTCGCTCTCGTCGGGCCTCAGCACAACCAACAGCAACGTTACTTCGCTTTCGTCCGGCCTTAGCGCCACCAACAGCAATGTCTCGTCGTTGTCCTCGTCGACTTCGACTAGCGTCGGTTCGCTGTCCACTGGCCTTTCGACAACGACGAGCAATGTCACTTCGCTCTCGTCCGGCCTCAGCACAACCAATAGCAACGTCACGTCTCTGTCGAGCGGACTGAGCACCACAACAAGCAACGTCACTTCGCTTTCGTCCGGCCTCAGCACCACGAACAGTAATGTCTCGTCGCTGTCCTCATCGACTTCGACCAGCGTCGGATCGCTGTCCACCGGCCTTTCGACCACGACGAGCAATGTCACTTCGCTCTCGTCCGGCCTCAGCACCACCAACAGCAACGTTACTTCGCTTTCGTCCGGCCTTAGCGCCACCAACAGCAATGTCTCGTCGTTGTCCTCGTCGACTTCGACTAGCGTCGGCTCGCTGTCCACCGGCCTTTCGACCACGACGAGCAATGTCACCTCGCTCTCGTCCGGCCTCAGCACCACCAACAGCAACGTCACATCCCTGTCGAGCGGACTGAGCACCACAACCAGCAGCGTCACTTCGCTTTCGTCCGGCCTTAGCGCAACGAACAGCAACGTTTCGTCGTTGTCCTCGTCGACTTCGACCAGCGTCACCTCGCTCTCGTCCGGCCTCAGCACCACCAATAGCAACGTCACGTCTCTGTCGAGCGGACTGAGCACCACAACCAGCAACGTCACTTCGCTTTCGTCCGGCCTCAGCGCCACGAACAGCAACGTCTCGTCGCTGTCCTCATCGACTTCGACCAGCGTCGGTTCGCTGTCCACCGGGCTCTCGACCACGACGAGCAATGTCACTTCGCTCTCGTCTGGTCTCAGCACAACCAACAGCAACGTCGCCTCGCTGTCGACCGGCGTAACGTCGATTTCCAGCGGCCTGTCCACGACGAACAGCAACCTCACGACGCTCTCGACTTCGACCTCGACCGGCATCACCTCGCTCTCGACGGCGGTGAGTTCGCTGTCGACGTCGACGTCGACCGGCATCGGCTCGCTGTCCACGGGCATCGGCTCGCTCTCGACTGGTGTCGGCTCCCTCTCCACCGGCATCGGCTCGCTGTCAACCGGCCTGAGCACCACCAATAGCAACGTATCGTCGCTGTCGACCTCGACATCCACCGCCGCCAACTCGTTGTCGACCGGGCTGAGCACGACCAACAGCAATGTCACCTCGTTGTCGTCTTCGACCTCGACCAGCGTCGGATCGCTGTCTACCGGCTTGTCCACGACCAACAGCAACGTGACGTCGCTGTCCAGCGGGTTGTCGTCGACCAATAGCAACGTGTCCTCGTTGTCCACGTCAGTCTCCAGCGGATTGTCGACGACGAACAGCAACGTCGCTTCGCTGTCGTCCTCGACTTCGACCAGCGTCGGCTCGCTGTCTACCGGGTTGTCCACGACCAACAGTAATGTCACGTCGCTCTCCAGTGGACTGAGCAGCACCAACAGCAATGTTTCCTCGTTGTCGAGCGGTCTCAGCACGACGAACAGCAACGTCACTTCGCTGTCGTCCTCGACTTCGACCAGCGTCGGATCGCTGTCCACCGGGTTGTCCACGACAAACAGTAATGTCACGTCGCTGTCCAGTGGACTGAGTAGCACCAACAGCAATGTTTCCTCGTTGTCGTCGTCGACTTCGACAAGCGTCGGATCGCTGTCAACCGGGTTGTCCACGACCAATAGCAACGTGACGTCGCTGTCCAGCGGGTTGTCGTCGACAAACAGCAATGTGTCGTCGTTGTCGTCCTCGGTCTCCAGCGGGCTGTCGACCACGAACAGCAACGTGTCTTCGCTGTCGACTTCGACTTCGACCAGCGTCGGCTCGCTGTCAACCGGACTGTCCACGACAAACAGTAACGTCACGTCGCTGTCCAGTGGACTGAGCAGCACCAACAGCAATGTTTCCTCGTTGTCGTCGTCGACTTCGACAAGCGTCGGATCGCTGTCTACCGGACTGTCCACGACCAATAGCAACGTGACGTCGTTGTCGAGTGGCCTGTCGTCGACCAATAGCAACGTGTCCTCGTTGTCCACGTCAGTCTCCAGCGGATTGTCGACGACGAACAGCAACGTCGCTTCGCTGTCGTCCTCGACTTCGACCAGCGTCGGCTCGCTGTCTACCGGGCTGTCCACGACCAATAGCAACGTGACGTCGCTCTCCAGTGGACTGAGCAGCACCAACAGCAATGTTTCCTCGTTGTCGTCGTCGACTTCGACAAGCGTCGGATCGCTGTCAACCGGGTTGTCCACGACCAATAGCAACGTGACGTCGTTGTCGAGTGGCCTGTCGTCGACCAATAGCAACGTGTCCTCGTTGTCCACGTCAGTCTCCAGCGGATTTTCGACGACGAACAGCAACGTCGCTTCGCTGTCGTCCTCGACTTCGACCAGCGTCGGCTCGCTGTCTACCGGGTTGTCCACGACCAACAGTAATGTCACGTCGCTCTCCAGTGGACTGAGCAGCACCAACAGCAATGTTTCCTCGTTGTCGAGCGGTCTCAGCACGACGAACAGCAACGTCACTTCGCTGTCGTCGTCGACTTCGACCAGCGTTGGCTCGCTGTCTACCGGGTTGTCCACGACCAACAGCAGCGTTTCCTCGCTGTCCACTGGCCTGAGCACTACCGATAGCAACGTGTCTTCGCTGTCGACTTCGACTTCGACCAGCGTCGGATCGCTGTCCACCGGGTTGTCCACGACAAACAGTAATGTCACGTCGCTGTCCAGCGGACTGAGCAGCACCAACAGCAACGTGTCCTCGCTGTCCAGCGGTCTCAGCACGACGAACAGCAACGTCACTTCGCTGTCGTCGTCGACTTCGACCAGCGTTGGCTCGCTGTCTACCGGGTTGTCCACGACCAACAGCAGCGTTTCCTCGCTGTCCACTGGCCTGAGCACTACCGATAGCAACGTGTCCTCGCTGTCGACTTCGACTTCGACCAGCGTCGGATCGCTGTCCACCGGGTTGTCCACGACAAACAGTAATGTCACGTCGCTGTCCAGCGGACTGAGCAGCACCAACAGCAACGTGTCCTCGCTGTCCAGCGGTCTCAGCACGACGAATAGCAATGTTTCCTCACTGTCGTCGTCGACTTCGACCAGCGTTGGCTCGCTGTCCACTGGGCTGTCCACGACCAACAGCAACGTCACATCGCTGTCGAGCGGACTGAGCAGCACCAACAGCAACCTGTCTTCGCTGTCGACTTCGACTTCGACCAGCGTCGGATCGCTGTCCACCGGGTTGTCCACAACAAACAGTAATGTCACGTCGCTGTCCAGCGGACTGAGCAGCACCGATAGCAACGTGTCCTCGCTGTCGACTTCGACTTCGACCAGCGTCGGATCGCTGTCCACTGGGCTGTCCACGACCAACAGCAATGTCACATCGCTGTCGAGCGGATTGAGCAGCACCAACAGCAACGTGTCCTCGCTGTCGTCCGGCCTCAGCTCGACGAACAGCAATGTCTCTTCACTGTCGTCCTCGACCTCGACCAGCGTCGGCTCTCTGTCCACTGGTCTCTCGACCACGACGAGCAATGTCACGTCGCTCTCGTCGGGCCTCAGCACGACGAACAGCAACGTCTCCTCGTTGTCCAGTGGACTCAGCAGCACAACCAGCAACGTCTCGTCGCTCTCGTCCGGCTTGAGCAGCACGAACAGCAACGTCGCGTCGCTGTCGTCCTCGACGTCGACGAGCGTTGGATCGCTGTCTACCGGCCTCTCGACCACGACGAGTAGCGTCACTTCGCTGTCGTCCGGATTGAGCACGACCAACAGCAACGTTTCCTCGCTGTCCAGTGGACTCAGCAGTACAACCAGCAACGTCTCGTCGCTCTCGTCCGGCTTGAGCAGCACGAACAGCAACGTCGCATCGCTGTCGTCCTCGACGTCGACCAGCGTTGGATCGTTGTCTACCGGGTTGAGCACCACCAACAGCACGGTGTCGTCGCTGTCCACCGGTGTCGACTCGATTTCGACTGGCTTGTCGACCACCAACAGCAATGTCGCGTCGTTGTCGTCTTCGACCTCGACCAGCGTTGGATCGCTGTCCACGGGTCTCTCGACTACAACGAGCAACATCACATCGCTGTCGTCTGGCCTCAGCAGCACCAACAGCAATGTCTCCTCACTGTCGAGTGGCTTGAGCACGACCAACAGCAGCGTCGGCTCGTTGTCCACTGGCCTCTCGACGACAACGAGCAATGTCACGTCACTGTCGTCCGGCCTCAGCAGCACCAACAGCAATGTCTCCTCACTGTCGAGTGGCTTGAGCACGACCAACAGCAGCGTCGGCTCGTTGTCCACTGGCCTCTCGACGACAACGAGCAATGTCACGTCACTGTCGTCCGGCCTCAGCAGCACCAACAGCAATGTCTCCTCACTGTCGAGTGGCTTGAGCACGACCAACAGCAGCGTCGGCTCGTTGTCCACTGGCCTGAGCACCACGAACAGCACGGTCTCCTCGCTGTCCACCGGTGTGTCCTCGATATCGACCGGCTTGTCGACCACCAACAGCAACGTCACGTCGCTGTCGTCCTCGACCTCGACCAGCGTTGGTTCGTTGTCCACCGGACTGTCGACCACGACGAGCAATGTCACCTCGCTCTCGTCTGGCCTCAGCAGCACCAACAGCAACGTGTCCTCGCTGTCGAGTGGTCTGAGCACGACCAATAGCAGCGTCGGGTCGTTGTCCACTGGCCTCAGCACCACGAACAGCACGGTCTCCTCGCTGTCCACCGGCGTCGGGTCGATCTCGACCGGCTTGTCGACCACCAATAGCAACGTCGCTTCGCTGTCGTCCTCGACGTCGACCAGCGTAGGCTCCCTGTCCACCGGACTGTCGACCACGACGAGCAATGTCACCTCGCTCTCGTCTGGCCTCAGCAGCACCAACAGCAACGTGTCCTCGCTGTCCAGCGGTCTGAGCACGACCAACAGCAGCGTTGGTTCGCTGTCCACCGGCCTCAGCACCACGAACAGCACGGTCTCCTCGCTGTCCACCGGCGTCGGGTCGATCTCGACCGGCTTGTCGACCACCAATAGCAACGTCGCTTCGCTGTCGTCCTCGACGTCGACCAGCGTAGGCTCCCTGTCCACCGGCCTCAGCACCACGAACAGCACGGTTTCCTCGCTGTCGACCGGCGTCTCTTCGATCTCGACTGGACTGTCGACAACGAACAGCAATGTCGCTTCGCTGTCGTCATCGACTTCGACCAGCGTTGGCTCACTGTCCACCGGCCTGAGCACCACGACGAGCAACGTCGCGTCGCTGTCGACGGGTTTGAGCTCGACCAACAGCAACGTTTCTTCGCTCTCGTCCGGCCTTAGCACAACAAACAGCAACGTCAGCTCGTTGTCGTCATCGACCTCGACCAGCGTTGGCTCGCTGTCCACCGGCTTGAGTACCACGACGAGCAACGTCGCGTCGCTGTCGACTGGCCTGAGTTCGACCAACAGCAACGTCTCCTCGCTGTCGTCCGGCCTCAGCACGACAAACAGCAGCGTCGGCTCGTTATCCACCGGCCTGAGCACCACCAACAGCACGGTCTCCTCGCTGTCGACCGGCGTGTCCTCGATCTCGACTGGACTGTCGACAACGAACAGCAACGTCGCTTCGCTGTCGTCATCGACTTCGACCAGCGTTGGCTCACTGTCCACCGGCCTCAGTACCACTACCAGCAACATCTCGTCGCTCTCGTCCGGCCTCAGCACCACCAACAGCAGCGTCGGCTCACTGTCGTCCTCGACCTCGACCAGCGTTGGCTCGCTGTCCACCGGCCTGAGCACCACGACGAGCAACGTCGCGTCGCTGTCGACGGGCCTGAGCTCGACCAACAGCAATGTCTCCTCGCTGTCGTCCGGCCTCAGCACGACAAACAGCAGCGTCGGCTCGTTATCCACCGGCCTCAGCACCACCAACAGCACGGTCTCCTCACTGTCGACCGGCGTGTCCTCGATCTCCACCGGCCTGTCGACAACGAACAGCAACGTCACTTCGCTGTCGTCCTCGACTTCGACCAGCGTCGGCTCGTTGTCCACTGGCCTCAGTACCACCAACAGCACGGTCTCCTCGCTGTCGACCGGCGTGTCCTCGATCTCCACCGGCCTGTCGACAACGAACAGCAATGTCGTTTCGCTGTCGTCATCGACTTCGACCAGCGTTGGCTCACTGTCCACCGGCCTCAGTACCACTACCAGCAACATCTCGTCGCTGTCGTCTGGCCTCAGCACCACAAACAGCAGTGTCGGCTCGCTGTCGTCCTCGACCTCGACCAGCGTCGGCTCGCTGTCCACCGGCTTGAGCACCACGACGAGCAACGTCGCGTCGCTGTCGTCCGGCCTGAGCTCGACCAACAGCAACGTCTCCTCGCTGTCTACCGGCCTCAGCACCACCAACAGCAACGTCTCCTCGCTCTCGTCAGGCCTCAGCACCACCACCAGCAACATCGCCTCGCTGTCGTCCTCGACCTCGACCAGCCTCGGCTCGCTGTCGACGGCAACCGGTTCGCTGTCCACCGGCCTGGCCTCGACGAACAGCAACCTGAGCTCGCTGTCCACCTCGACCTCGACGAGCGTCAGTTCGCTGTCCACCTCGGTCAGCTCGTCGGTGGCGAACTCGTCGGGCAAGGTCGGCAACAGCATCGCCTCGGCACTCGGCGGCGGCGCGACGTACGACCCGACCACGGGCGCGATCACCGCGCCGTCGTACACGACGTACAAGGCGAACGGCACGACGGCGACGGTCGACAACATCGGCAGCGCGCTCGACAGCATCAACTCGACAGGCATCAAGTACTTCCACACCAACACGTCGGCGGGTTCGACGGATTCGGTGGCCACGGGCGTCGACAGCGTCGCGATCGGCCCGAACGCGGTCGCGAACATCGACAACTCGGTGGCGATCGGCAGCGGCGCGATCACCTCGGCGGCGGTGCCGGTCAGCTCGGCCACGGTCGGCAACATGACGTTCGGCAACTTCGCGGGCAACTCGCCGGTGGGCGTGGTGAGCATCGGCTCGCCAGGCTTCGAGCGCCAGTTGACGAACCTCGCGGCAGGCCGCGTCTCGGCCACCAGCACCGACGCCGTGAACGGCAGCCAGTTGTTCCAGACCAACGCGGCCGTGGCCTCGTTGTCGACCAGCCTGAGCAGCGCGGCCTCGTCGTACACCAGCGCGGTGGCGTCGCTGTCGACTTCGACCTCGACCTCGCTGAGCGCGCTGTCCACCTCCACCTCGACGTCGGTCGGCTCGCTGTCGACCTCGCAGTCGCAAACCACCTCCTCGGTGGCGTCGTTGTCCAGCTCGACCTCGACCACCACCGGTTCGCTGTCCACCGGCCTGTCGACCACGACCAGCAGCGTGGCGTCGCTGTCGACCACCACCTCGAGCGGCTTCAGCTCGCTGTCCTCGAGCCTGTCGGCGACGAACACGTCGGTCACCTCGCTGTCGAGCAGCCTCGGCACGGTCAGCGCCCAGGTCGCCTCGCTCTCGACCACCGCGGCGAACAACACCACGCGATCGCTGAGCGCGGGCGGCTATGCCGCCGACATGTCGGCAGCGGGCGCGCAGGCGCCGTCGGTCACGGCAGGTTCGAACTCGGTCGCCCTGGGCCAGGGCTCGACGGACGACGGCCGCTCGAACGTGGTGTCGGTCGGCAGCGCGACCCAGCAACGCCAGGTCACGAACGTCGCGGCGGGCACGCAAGGCACGGACGCCGTCAACCTCAACCAGTTGAATGCGCTCTCCACGTCAACGGCGCAGTCGTTCGCGGGTCAGCAAACCCAGATCAACTCGCTGGGCTCGCAATTGCAGCAAACCCAGCAGGCGGTGCAGCAAACCGACAAGATGGCGCGCCAGGGGATTGCCGCGGCGACGGCGCTGACCATGCTGCCGCAGGTCGAGCCGGGCAAGACGGTCAACATGGCGATCGGCGTTGCCCGGTTCGCGGGCGAATCCGGCATGGCCTTCGGCGCCAGCGCGCACGTGACGACCAACGGCATTCTGAAACTGGGCGTCGGCATCTCCGGTCAGAACAAGACCTACGGTGTCGGGTATGGATACAGCTGGTAATCGACGCGCCGTCACGCCCACCTCACCCGCTCCGAAAAGCGCCTGATCGTTTCCTCACGCACGCCGTGAAAGACGATCAGGCGATCTGACCAGCCGGCGCAACGCCGGCTGCGATCCTGGCGTGTGCTGCGCCCGGCATTCGTGCGCCGGCAAGCACGGCCCACTTCCATTGATCTGAAAGCCGCACATCGATCCGCCGGGCTGGCATGCAACCCGATGCGGGTTGCGCACGCCGGCGCCTCATCTGCCGAACGTTCGTACAAATAAAACACCGCGCATGGATTTCAACGGCATTCCTGCCATACAAATTTACATTTCCGACCATTTAATCACTCACTTCACAAAAATTACAAAAAAACATAATCACCCAATTCCCTCCCTCCTCATCTTTAAAACCAAGATCACGCCACTCGATTTCCAATGTTTCCGACGTCAACTGACGGCCGACACCCCCGGACTTGAAATGCATTACCACGACAGGACGGGCGCCAGCCCCGCAAATCGGCCAGCAGAGCCGATTCACGGCTGCAAATACAATTAAATTGAAATTTGCACAAAACTCGACATTAGAAAAATCAGATGTTTTCAGCTCAAAAAATCTACACATTTCAATTTGCTTTCTGAAATACACTCCGCGACTGAAATATTTACCACAGCCACTGGAAATAAATACCGACATTATCCGTGGCTATATTTTTACTTCACGGAGAAACGTAATATGAATAAAAATTATCGCCCCATTTGGAATGAATCGCTTAACGCTTGGGTAGCTGGATCGGAAAAGGATTCGGCGTGTGGCAAGCCCAGTCAATCCGCCGTAGCGAAGGCTGCCTCCACGGCGCTGTGCGCTCTCGTTTTGATCGGTCAAGGCGCGCATGCGGCGGACAGCGGCATACCGGCCGCTGCGAAAAAGTGGGCTGTGATCGGCAGCGACACTTTCAACATGCAAGGTGCGACTGCATCGGGCAGAAACTCGATTGCTTTGGGCCGCGCCTCGATTTCCGAGGACCAAGCATCCATTGCGATTGGCACAAATTCCCACGTTGCTGGCCCAGGCGGCATCGCACTTGGCATAGCGTCTCAGGCCACAGGCGCAGCCAGTCTCGCGATCGGCCCAAGGGCCCACGCCACTAACAAGTCCAGCCTCGCGATCGGCTTCGATTCTCGGGCCAATACCCCGGCCAGCATCGCAATTGGCAGAGATGCACTTGCATCGTATTCAAACAGCATCGCGATCGGCGAACACAGTCAGACGGCCGCCTCCCCGTCGACCTCCTCCGGCTATCTGACCGATCAGGCGGCAGCCAAATCGGAGATGTCGATCGGCAGCGCGACCCAACCGCGCCGCATCACCAACGTGGCCGACGGTGCAGCCGCAACCGACGCGGCAACCGTCGCCCAGCTCCAAACCGGCATGACCCGGTCGAGCGAGAGGATCGGCTCGCTGTCCACTGCGTTGGGTGCAACCGACGGTAAAGTGGCCGCGCTGACGAACGACCTCGGCGCCACGAATTCCAATGTCTCGTCGCTGACCACCGGCCTCGGTGCGACCGACGGCAAAGTCGCCGCGCTGTCGAAGGACCTCGGCGCCACCAACACCAACGTCTCGTCGCTGACCACCGGACTCGGCGCGACCGACAGCAAGGTGGCCGCGCTGACGAAGGACCTCGGCGCCACGAACTCCAATGTCTCGTCTCTGACCACCGGCCTCGGTGCGACCGACGGCAAAGTCGCCGCGCTGACGAAGGACCTCGGCACCACCAACACCAACGTCTCGTCTCTGACCACCGGCCTCGGTGCGACCGACGGCAAAGTCGCCGCGCTGACGAAGGACCTCGGCACCACCAACACCAACGTCTCGTCTCTGACCACCGGCCTCGGTGCAACCGACGGCAAAGTCGCCGCGCTGACGAAGGACCTCGGCACCACCAACACCAACGTCTCGTCTCTGACCACCGGCCTCGGTGCAACCGACAGCAAGGTGGCCTCACAGTCGAAAATCCTCAAACTTGCCAGTACAGCCATGGTCTTGATGGGCAAGAATGCTGTTTCCGTGAACGGCAGCGTCGCCTCGCTGAAAAAGGATCTCGACACCACTCATACCAATGTCTCGTCGCTGACCACCGGCCTCGGCGCGACCGATAGTAAAGTGGCCGCGCTGTCGAAAGACCTCGGCACCGCGAAGTCCAACGTCTCGTCGCTGACCACCGGCCTCGGCGCGACCGACAGTAAAGTGGCAGCGCTGACGAAGGACCTCGGCACCGCGAATTCCAACGTCTCGTCGCTGACCACCGGCCTCGGCGCGACCGACAGCAAGGTGGCCTCGCAGTCGAAAAGCCTCAAACTTGCCAGCACCGCCATGGTCTTGCTGGGCAAGAATGCTGTTTCCGTGAACGGCAGCGTCGCCTCGCTGAAGAAGGATCTCGACACCGCGAATACCAACGTCTCGTCTCTGACCACCGGCCTCGACGCGACCGACAGCAAGGTGGCCTCGTTGTCGAAGGACCTCGGCACCGCGAATACCAACGTCTCGTCTCTGACCACCGGCCTCGGTGTGACTGACAGCAAAGTGGCCTCGTTGTCCAACGACCTCGGCACCACGGATACCAATGTCTCGTTACTCACCAGCGGCCTCGGCGCAACCGTCAACAAGGTGGCCTCGTTGACGAAAGGCCTCGGCACCACGAATGCCCATGTCTCATCGCTGACCACCGGCCTCGGTGCGACCGACAGCAAAGTGGCCTCGCTGTCGAAGGACCTCGGCACCACCAACACCAACGTCTCGTCTCTGACCACCGGCCTCGGCGCGACCGACGGCAAGTTGGCCACGCTGACGAACGACCTCGGCGCCACCAACACCAACGTTTCCTCCCTGACCACCAGCCTCGGCGCGACCGACAGCAAAGTCGCCTCGCTGTCGAAGGACCTCGGCACCACGAATACCAACGTCTCGTCTCTGACCACCGGCCTCGGTGCAACCGACAGCAAAGTCGCCTCGCTGACAAAGGACCTCGGCACCACCAACACCAACGTCTCATCGCTGACCACCAGCCTCGGCGCAACCGACAGCAAAGTCGCCTCGCTGTCGAAGGACCTCGGCACCACCAACACCAACGTCGCCTCCCTGACCACCAACCTCGGCGCAACCGACAGCAAAGTCGCCTCGCTGACAAAGGACCTCGGCACCACCAACACCAACGTCGCCTCCCTGACCACCAACCTGAGCACAACCGACAGCAAAGTGGCCGCGCTGACGAAAGACCAAAAAACCACGAACAGCAGCCTGTCGTCCCTGTCCACGGGATTGAGCACGACCGACAGCCACGTGGCTTCGCTGTCCACCGGCCTGAGCACGACCGATGGCAATGTCGCATCGCTGGCATCGTCGACCGCGACCCGAATCGACGCGCTGTCGACCAACATCGACTCGCTGTCCACCGGCCTTTCGACGACCAACGCCTCGGTCACGACGCTGTCCACCAGCCTCGGCACGGTCAGCGCCCAGCTCGCCGCGTTCACGACAGCGACGGCAGACACGTCGCAAGCGACGAAACCGACGATCTACGCCGCCGACATGTCGCTCCAGGCTGCGCAATCCGCATCGGTCACGACCGGTTCCAACTCGGTGGCCATCGGCCAGGCCTCGACCGACGACGGCCGCGCGAACGTGGTGTCGGTCGGCAGTGCAACCCAGCAACGCCAGCTCACGAACGTCGCGGCGGGCACCGCGGGCACCGACGCCGTCAACGTCAACCAGTTGAATACGCTCACAACTTCTATGTCACAATCGTTCGCCAGTCAGCAGAACCAGATCAGCTCGCTGGGCTCGCAAGTGCAGAAAACGCAGCAGGCGGTGCAGCAAACCGACAAGATGGCGCGCCAGGGCATCGCTGCCGCCACCGCGCTGACCATGCTGCCGCAGGTCGAGCCGGGCAAGACGATCAACGTGGCAATCGGTGTCGCCCGGTTCGCGGGCCAATCCGGCATGGCCTTCGGTGCAAGTGCGCATGTGGCAACCAACGGCATTCTGAAACTGGGCATCGGCGTCTCGGGGCAGAACAAGACGTATGGTGTCGGATATGGACACAGCTGGTGATCGAATCCCTTCATTCTTCATCTGGCAGCGCTGACAGGCGCCTGACCATCGGCATTTCGCTCTTCGCGCGAGACGGTCAGGCAATCTGGGAAAACGGCATCCACCAGAACATCGCCTTCCTGGCGATGATGCTGCAAAAATCCGGCCGCATCGGCCGGATTTATTTCCTCAACGGCGGCGACGCCAACCAGATTCCCACCGGCCTCGATTTCGGCGGCCTCGACGTGCCGCTCGTCAACCCGCGCGACGTCTCGCATGAGCTGGACGTGGTGATCGAGATGGGCGCGCAGTTGCAGGTCGATTGGCTGAAGTACATGAAGACGCTCGGCAAGAAGCTCATCATGTGCTTCGTCGGCAACGTGTACGCGGGCCTCTGCGAAACCCCCATCTTCAATCTGCCGTCGGGCCACATCTTCAACGGCGGCCCCTACGACGAAGTCTGGATGCTGCCGAAGGACGACAAGACGGCCGGGCCGCTGTTGCGCACGCTGATGCGCGTGCCGGTGCATTCGATGCCGCACATCTGGTCGCCGCATTTCGTCGAGCGCCGCGCCGCCGCGCTGGCCGCGGAAGGCATCCGCTTCGGCTACCAGCCGGGCCGCGCGAGCTGGCGGCTGGCCACGCTGGAGCCGAACATCTCGGTGGTCAAGAGCTGCCACTACCCGATGCTGGTGGCCGAGGAGTTCTACCGCGCCGAGCCGAGCGCCGTGCAGCACCTGTTCGTGGTCAACGCGATGCACATGAAGGAACACCGCACGTTCGTCCACTTCGCCAACAGCCTCGATCTAGTGCGCCATCACAAGGCCACCTTCGAGCCGCGCGTCGAGGTGCCGTCGTTCCTGGCCCAGCACGCCGACGCCATCATTTCCCATCAATGGGAAAACCCGCAGAACTACCTCTATTACGACGCGCTGTACGGCGGCTATCCGCTGATCCACAATTCGCCGATGCTCGGCGAAGCCGGCTACTACTACCCGGAGTTCGATTCGGCCACGGGCGGCCGGGTGCTGCACCAGGCCTGGCGCGAGCACGACACGAATTTCGCCGCCTACCGTGCGAAGGCCGACGCCGTGCTGCAACGCGTGTCGATCGATCATCCGGCGAATCTCGACGCCTACGTCGAACGCCTCGTTGCCTGACGGCATTCCGCGGAGAAACCTGCATGTCCGATAGTCCCGTCCGTGATCTGCCGAACGGCGGCAAGCGCCTCGTGGTCGGCGTCTCGCTGTATGTGCGCGGCGCCGGCCAGTCGTTGTGGGAAAACGGCATCTTCCAGAACTGCCTGCTGCTGGTGCTGTTGCTGCGCCAATCGCCGCTCGTCGCCGACGCGGTGATGGTGAACGGCGGCGGCACCGAGCCGGCCGATCCGCAAATGATGCTCGGCGAATGGAACGTGCCGCTGATCTCGATGGACGAAGCGATGGCACGCTGCGACGTGCTGATCGAGATGAGCGCACAGTTCAACGCCGACTGGATCGCCACCTACCGGGCGCGCGGCGGCAAGGTCATCACGATGCGGGTGGGCAACGATTACGTGATCGACATCGAGCGCGCGATGTTCGACAAACCATCCGGCTTCCTGTTTTCGGGCGCGCACTACGACGGCGTCTGGACCATTCCCGAATTCGAGCACTCGTGCCGCCACTACCTCGAAACGGGCCTGCGCCGCCCGGTCACGATCGTGCCGCACATCTGGCATCCGATGCTGTTCGACCGCGCGCGCGCCACGCTGGAGGAAGGCCGCGCGTTCGGCTATCAGCCGGGCCGCGCGCGCTGGCGAGTGGCGATCTTCGAGCCGAACATCTGCATGGTCAAGACCAGCATCATCCCGATGCTGATCGCCGAGCAAGCCTATCGCGCCGAGCCGTCGTTCGTGGAATTCGTGCGCGTGTGCAACGCGCTGCACATGAAGGAACACACCACGTTCGTGCATTTCGCGCGCAGCCTCGACATCGTCAACCACAGCCTCGCCACGTTCGAAGGCCGCTTCGCGCTGTACGAATTCATGTCGCAGCACGGCGATGCGGTGATATCGCACACCTGGGAAAACGCCCAGAACTACCTCTATTACGAACTGCTGTACGGCGGCTATCCGCTCGTCCACAACTCGCCGTATCTCGGCAAGTGCGGCTATTTCTATCCGGATTTCGACTGCGAGGAAGGCGGCCGCCAGTTGCTGCGCGCGTTCCGCGAACACGACGCGAACCTGGACGCCTACCGCGAGAACGCGGCGCACCTGCTGCATTCGGTCGACATCGACAACCCCGACAACGTCGCCGCCTACACGGACGCGCTCGCCGCGCTGTACCGGTGAAGCACGGCACGCGACACCACGCTCAACCGGCACCCGGAGGCCCATTGAAATCGATCATCGTTCGCGGCGCCGTGTTGTGCGCCTTAGCGGCCTGCGCGCCGCTCGCCCTGGCCCAATCGCAACCGCAGGCCCCGGCCGGGCAATCGCTGTCGCTCGCGCCCGTCAATGCCGGCACTTCGGCCGACGAGTTGCTGCGCGACGGCGACTACGCGCTCCAGTTGATCGACGCCGGCCGCTTCCAGGATCTCTGGAACGACGCCGCGCCGTTCGTCAAGCAGCGCTACGATGCGCAGCGCTTCGCCGACGACGTGCGCGGCTCGCGCCAGGCAGTCGGCCAGATCAAGGGCCGCGGCTGGGCCGCCGTCACGCGCATCATCTATACCGGCGCGAAGGACGTGCCGGACGGCCTCTATGCGAACGTCGATTACGCCACCACGCAGGTGTCGGGCAAGGTGGTGTACGAGAAGGTCAGCTTCCGGCTCGAAAACGACGGCCGCTGGCATTTGACGGGCTACGTGCCGCGCGTCGCGCAGGGCGCGATTCCGGGCAACTGAGCAGCGGAAGCGCTCAGGCGTCCTCGCCATCGAGGTAGGGCGTCAGCACCTGCTCCAGCCATTGCATGAACACGCGCACCCGGCGCGACAGGTTGTGCCGGTGCGCGACCACCAGCCAGACCGGCAACGGCGCCGGCCGGAAATCGGGCAGCACCTCCACCAGTTCGCCGCGTTCCAGGAACGGGCCGAGCCGCGAGCGGCTCGCCTGGATCAACCCGATACCGGCCACGCCGGCCGCGTAATAGGTCTGCACGCTGTTCACGCTGAGCGCGCACGGCAGGGCGAGCGTCGCGGGCCGGCCGCGCTCCACGTACTCCCACAGCGCCGAGCGATGGCCGAACGTCGAGGTATAGAACACCATGCGGTGGCCGCGCTCGGACAGCTCGCGCAGGCTGCGCGGCGTGCCGAAGCGCTTCAGGTAGCCGGGGCTGGCCGCGTTGACCATCCGCAGGCTGCCGAGGCGGCGCGCGACCAGCGTGTCGTCCACCAGGCCGCCGATGCGCAGCACGCAATCGATCCCTTCCTGAATCAGATCCACGCGCCGATCGGTGCTCGACAGCTCCAGCACCACCTCGGGATGGGCATCGATAAACGCCGGTAGCGCCGGCACCACCATGGTTCGCGCCAGCTCGGTGGGCAGATCCACGCGCAACCGGCCGCGCAGCGGCGTATCGTGGCGCACCGTGAACATCGTCTGCAGCGCGTCGGCGTCGGCCAGCAAATCCTGCGCGCGCTGATAGAACGCCTGGCCGTCCTCGGTCAGTTGCACGGTGCGCGTCGAGCGATGCAGCAGCCGCGCGCCCAGTTCCGCCTCCAGCGCGCGCACCGTGTTCGACGCCCGCCCCTTCTGGATGCCGAGGCTTTCGGCAGCCCGCGTGAAGCTGGCCATTTCGGCGACGCGCACGAAGATCCGCAGCGAATCCAGGTTCTGCATTGTGATGTTTGAAAATAACAGTGCGTTCAGATTGGCGCACTTTATCGCATCGGACCGTGAGCGCATAGTGTGCGGCTTACGGCTGGCGCCGCCGGCCGAACGACGGAGATCACGATGCGTTACAACCAACTTGGCAACACCGGACTGTTCGTGTCCGAAATCTGTCTCGGCACGATGACGTTCGGCAGCCCGGGGCAGGAAGGCATGTGGGGCAGCATCGCCAGCGTCGGCCAGGACGCGGCCGATACGATCGTCGAGCGCAGCCTCGCCGCCGGCGTCAACTTCATCGATACGGCCGACGTCTACTCGTTCGGCGAATCGGAAAAGATCCTCGGCCAGTCGCTGAAGAACCTCAAGGTGGCGCGCAAGGACGTGGTGATCGCCACCAAGGTGTTCGCGCAGGTCGGCAACGGTCCGAACGATCGCGGCGCCTCGCGCGGCCACATCCTCGATTCGGTCGAGGCGAGCCTGGAACGCCTGCAGACGGACTACATCGACCTGTATCAGATTCACGGCACCGACACCGTCACCCCGCTCGACGAAACGCTGCGCACCTTCGACGACCTGATCTCGCGCGGCCTGGTGCGCTATGTCGGCGTGTCGAACTGGCAGGCGTGGCGCGTGGCGAAGGCGCTCGGCATCGCCGCCAAGCACGATTACGCACGCTACGAAAGCGTTCAGGCCTACTACTCGATTGCCGGCCGCGATCTCGAACGCGAGCTGGTGCCGATGATGAACGAGGAGAAGCTCGGGCTGATGGTGTGGTCGCCGCTCGCGGGCGGCCTGCTGTCGGGCAAGTTCGGCCCCGGTTCGAGCGACGCCGAAGGCCGCCGCGCCAACTTCGACTTCCCGCCCGTCGACAAGGATCGCGCCTGGGCCTGCGTCGCGGCGATGCGCCCGATCGCCGAGAAGCACGGCGTGAGCGTGGCGACCGTCGCGCTGGCCTACGTGCTGAGCAAGCCGTTCGTGACCACGGTGATCACCGGCGGCAAGCGGCTCGACCAGATCGAGCAGAACCTGGCCGCCGCCGATGTGAAGCTCGATGCGGACGATCTCGCGAAGCTCGATGAGGTGAGCGCGCTGGCGCCCGAGTATCCGGGCTGGATGCTGGCGCGCCAGGGCGCCAACCGCGTGCCGCAACCGTTCACGCCGAAGGCCTGAGCCTGACGTGCGCGCCCGGGCGCAGGCCCGGGCGTGTACCTCAATGTCAGACCGGCGTCAGGCCGGCATCACGCGCTCGCGACGCCAACCAGGTTCGCCAGCAGCAGATCGTAATCGGCCACCAGCGCCGGATTCTCCGGCGTATAGCGGTGCAGCAGCGCACGCTGCTGCTCGCGGTAGTGTTCCCAATCGGCGTCGTGTTCGCGCAGCACGCGCGCCAGCACCTTCGCGCCGGCCTGCACGTCGTTTTCCGGGTAGTAGTAGCCGAGGTCCTGCACCAGATGCGCGTTATGCACGAGCGGATAACCCTGCCAGCACACGTCGAAATAGAAATAGTTGAGCGGGTTTTCCCACTGGTGCGACACCACCACGTCGGTGAACTCGGCCAGGAATTGCGGCGTATCGAAACGGCCGACGAAGCTGGCCTTGCCGGCGCGCACGATCTCCAGATAATTCATCAGCATGACGAACTCCTGGCTGCGCTGCGCGATGTGATCGGCATTGGTCACGTGCGTGAACGACACGGCCCCGGGATCGCGGCGGAACGCTTCGTCGATGATCAGCATCGGATAGAGGCAGAACTTCACGACGTCGTGATTCGGCTCCATCACCGTCAACCGCTTGGCCAGTTGCCCGCTCGGCCGATATTCGCCGTGCTCGCGCAGCGGGCGTGAGCGCTCGGTCAGGAACATCGGATCCCACACGAACGGCACCACCCTCCCCGGGCAGCGGCGCAGCGATTGCAGGAACGGCAGCGAATTGGGCGCGATCTGCGGGATCGCCCACACCTCGTCGTAGCCGCGATTGATGAACAGCGAATCCCACAGCTTGCGGCCGAACAGGATCGACTGCGTGGCGTGGATATATTCGAAGCCGCAGCAATAGCTGACCAGCTTCGCGCCGCGTGCCTTCAGGTAGGCGGTTTGCTCGGCGTCGATCTGGCCGCCCAGTTCGATCAGGACATCCAACGAATCCTTCATCTCGGCGAAGCTGCGCGTGTCGAACGCCGCGCGATCCCACGGCAGGCCCTCGCTCAACGGCACATCGGTGGTGTTGACGAGCGTGACCCGATAGCCGTGCGACGAGGCCATCAGCAGCTTCGCGAGATAGAGTGCGTTCTGCTTGATGCCGTTGATCCAGAGGCTTTCGTTCGGCTCGCGCAGGCCGATCGTGATACCGATGCGCAGGCCGTTCAAATCGACAGGAGCAGTCATGGCGGATGAGCGAAAAGGTGGGGGCCGCCGCGCGAACGCGCGTGACGGCGGGCATCGGCACAGCATACGCGCGCCCGGCGCAACGGCGCGCGGCTTACGGTGCGCGAACGCGCGAGATGCCGATGGCGTGACACGCACGGCGCACGGCGCGCGCCGCGTTCGCCTCAGGAATGCCGGGTGCCGCGCACGCTGACGGCCGTATCGAACAGTTCCTGCGCACGCGCCAGCTCGTCGAGCGCGCGATCGAGCCGCGATTGCGCGGCCGCATATTCGGCGCTTTCCGGGCTGTCTTCCTGATCGCCGCGCACCGCGCGGAATGCGAGATCGACGTTGCGCGTCGCCTCGACGTAACGCTGGGCGGCAAGCGCCTCGCGCGAATGACCGATGTTCGCCATGCACCTTCCTCCTCGGGCCTGCCTGTCGGCAAGCCGGCTGCGCGCCCTGCAACGCATGCGCGCGGGCATCAATCCCGCTCGCCGCGACGCTGCACCCTGCAGCGGCCGCGGGAGCGACTTCCGAGCCTGGCCGTCATTCGGTCGCGCGGCGCCGAGGCCGCGCGGCGCTAGAGCAACAGCTTGCCCTGCGCGCCGCCTGGAATGGCGAATGCCGGCGCCGGTTCGGGCGCGGGAAATTCGAACAGGTCGCGCGTCGAGCCGCGCGCCGGTTCCGCCGGTGACCGGGCACGCAGCCGCTTCACGAAATCCGTGTAGACGGCCACCGGCTCCACCACCGGCAAGTCGAACAGGTCGCGCGTGAAGCCGCGCGACTGTGCGCCGGCCGAGCGCCCGCGCAGGCGCTCCACCAGATCGACATAGGTTTCGAAATCGCCCTCGCGCGCCGCCTTGCTCACGCGCGCGAGATCACGCGCCTTGACCACCGTGGGCTGCGCGAGCCGAACCGTGTACGGCGCGTCCAGTTCCACCGTCAACGCCACCGGATAGCTGCGCGCGCCCGGCTCCACCGTGCGCGCCACGCAATCGACCACCACGGCCGACTGCGCCGCGCCGAGCGGCTTGCCGGTGACGGTGCTGCGCAGGTTGTCGGGGCTCACGCGCAGGCGCGTGCCGACGCCGAGCGGCGCGGCCGACGCGCACACCAGCGCGTGGTACTGCTCGCGGCGGCGGCCCGACGGCAAGGTCGGGCGGCTCGTGATGAAGGCATACGGCGGCAGTTGACGCACCTGCCCGCCCGCATCCACCCAGGCATTCCACAGCAGCATCGCGCGCGGGCCGATTTCCACCGCGCGTGCGCGGTTCGCCGACGGCGTGAACAGCGCGGCCAGCGACCCCGTGCGATGCGCGGCCACCTGCACGCTGCTGCCGAGCGGCTGCCCGATGCCCCACAGAAACCGCCCGCCGCCAAGCCGACGCTCCCACTCCTTGCGGAGCACGACAGTCGACAGATCCTCGCCGAACTCGGCGCCGATCCTGGTCCAGCAAAACGTGGGGGGCAGATGTTTCAGTGTCATCAACTCTCTCGGTACTGCGGCCCGATCTTGCGACAGGGCATTTCAATAAGCGCTACTGTATAGTTATAATGCATGACATGGAAGCCCTGGATCACAATTTTTCGGTTCATGCCTTGCTCGACAGGCTGCGGGCAGATCCACGCTCGTCCAGTGAAATAGCCAGGCTTTGCGGGGTCAGCCAGCCCACCGTGTCGCGCCTTCGGTTGTCCGACGGGCAGCGTCTGCGGCGCAGCGAGCCATTCATTAAGCTATGCAGTTTCTACGGCATGGAAGCGCCTTCGTCGGGCATGCGCACCGGCAATTACGACGAGCGGCTGCGCGATGCGATCGTGGAGGCGTGGGATGGTTCGGACGAACACGGCCGGGCGTTGATGGTCGTGATCCAGGGCTTGAAGGGCTTGGGCACCAAGCCGGGGTAGCGGCGCCGGCCAAGCAGCAGCGGCCGGCGCGCGATGCGCGGCCTTGAAATGCAAAACGCGCCCGGGGTGGTCGACCCGGGCGCGTTGTCGTTATGGCGGAAGAAGAAAGAAGCGCGGCGGCCGGCGGTGCGTCAGTGCGAGATCTGCTCCAGCGCGATGCCCTTGGTGCGCGGCCCCATCAACCCGATCGACGCCATCACGATCAGCATCGCGGCCGAGATGAACGCGAACACGCCGGCCGTGCCGAAGCCGTTCAGCACCGAGGCGATCACGAACGACGTGAAGATCGCCGAGAAGCGGCTCCACGAATACACGAAGCCCACCGCCCGCGCGCGGATCGCCGTGGGGAACAGCTCGGCCTGATACGCGTGGAAGCTGTACGACATGATGTTGTTGGCGAGCGTGAGGCCGATGCCGAGCGCCACCAGCGTGCCGGCCGTGCCGCTTTGGCTGAACAGCAGCCCGCACACGATCGCCGCGCCCGCCATCGCCACGATCACGTGCTTGCGCTCGAAGCGGTCGCCGATCAGCAGCCCCAGCAGCGGGCCGAGCGGTGCGGCCAGCGCGATCACGCTCGAATACATGAGGCTGGTGGTAACGGTAATCCCCTGCTTGATCAGCAGCGTCGGCACCCAGTTCGCGAAACCGTAGAAGCCCACCGTCTGGAACACGTTGAAGATCGTCATCATGACGGTGCGGCGGCTGTACGGCGCCACCCACATGTCGGCGAAACGGCCGCGCGCGATCACCGGCTCGGCCGGCCCCGGCGGCGGCAGCGGGCGGCCGTATTCGGCCTCGACCTTCGCCTCCAGCGCGCGCATCATCTGGTCGGCCTCGGCCAGCCGCCCTTGTTGCGCGAGCCAGCGCGGGCTTTCGGGCAGCGCGCGGCGAATCCACCAGACAAAGATCGCGCCGTGCGCGCCGATCAGCACCACCCAGCGCCAGCCGTCCAGGCCGAACGGCGCGTTCGGCACCAGCAGATAGGCGAGGAACGCCACCACCGGCACCGCGCAGAAGCCCACCGCCTGCTCGCAGGCGAACGCGCGCCCGCGGATCTCCTTCGGCACCAGCTCGGAGATATACGTGCCGATCGTCACCATCTCCACGCCGAGCCCGAGGCCCACCACGAAGCGCCAGAAGTTCAGGCCGCCGGCCGTGTCCTGGAACGCCATCACCACGTTGGCGGCCGTGTACCACAGCAGCGACCACGTGAACACGGCGCGGCGGCCATAGCGGTCGGCCAGGAAACCACAGGCGATCGTGCCGATGAACAGCCCCGCGAACAGCGCGGCGATGAAACTCGCCACGCCCGTGGTGCCGAACAGGCCGTGGGTGCCCGACGACAGGATGCCGCTCCTGACCAGGCCCGGCGCCACATAGCCGCTGTAGAGCAGGTCGTACAACTCGAAGAAGAAACCGAGGCTCAGCAGCACCACGAGTTTCCAGACGGTGCGCGTGGGCGGCAAGCGGTCGAGGCGAGCGGCGATCTCGCCGGCGTGAGTCACGGCGCCGCCGGCGGCGGCGGAAGAGGAAGCGTGTTCGGTGGAAGCCATGCTGGCGCGTCTCCGGGCGGATTTAGTTCGTCGCGCATTGTACCGGGGCGGGCGACGCGCACTATCACAACGTTCGTGTCGTGCAAATAGGATTAATGCGCATTCGATAAGTCACCTCTTTAAAATCAAAATTATTTAATTCTTTTACTAAATTACAATTCGCCCACAACATCCCCCCTTTAGAATGCGCAAGCTTTTGAAAACGACGCGTCACCTCTTCGCTCAAAAGCACGGCCGCAAAGGCATTGCGCCGTCATGCGAATCGCGTCTATTAGCCGCACTTACCTCGGTAAGTCGAATAATTTCTTCTTCAAGCGATTATTTGCACGCTCGCCTTTCGGCGATAGGCGGCGTGTCCGTATTTATCTCATCACCCAGGAGAATCCGGTATGAGGATGCCCTTTCGCAAGATCCATTACCTTTTCGCTGCCGCGGCGCTCGCGCTGACCGCGTGCGGCGGCAGCGACGACGACGACCCGATCGACACGTCGCCGCCCCCCGTGGCTGTCGTCGACAAGTCGGTGAAGCCAGTCGAGTTTCCCGATACGGTGGTACCGATCAACTACAAGTTGTGGTTTCGCCCCAGCGCCGACCTCTCGGAGTTCGACGGTCGCGCCGATGTCGAGATCGACGTGCTCGAACCCGTCACCAAGATCGTCGTGGCGGCGCACAAACTGATTTTCGCCAAGCACACGACCACGTTGCAACCAGGCAACGTGCCGTTGGTCATCACGCGGCAGAGTGGCGGCGATTTTTATCAGTTGCGCGCCGCGCGCGGCACGATTCCGAAGGGTCGCTACACGCTGCATATGGAATGGCGCGGCTTCATCAACCTGACTACCAAAGGTGATCCGGCAAAGGGCACGGAGGGCGCCTGCGACGACGATCCTCGTGCCGGTTGCTCCGCCGCCGAAGGCATGTTCCGTATCGACTTGATGGGTGCCGACGGCAGCACCAGCGGCGGGATTCTGACGCAGCTCGAATCGAACTTCGCGCGCCGCTGGTTCCCGGGCTGGGACGAGCCGGCGTTCCGGCCGACCTACGAGGTGTCCGCCGAAGTACCGCAAGATTGGCGCGTGGTGTCGAACGCGATGGAAAAGCAGGCGACGCCCATGTCCAGCGGCTACCAGGCGGTATCGTTCGAGAAAACGCCGCCGATGCCGTCGTATCTGCTGTTCTTTGCCGGCGGCCGCTTCGATGTGCTGGAAGACGAATTCACGAGCCCGCTGCCCGACGACAAGGGTATGCACCTGCGCATCTTCACGCCGCCGGGCATGATGGAACAAGCCAAGCCCGCAATGGAGGCGACCAAGCAGGCGCTCGACTATTTCTACCGCTACACGGGACACCCGCTGCCGCTGACCAAATTCGACACGGTCGCTGCAAACGACAAATTCATGGCGGAAAAACAGCTGTGGTTCGGCGGCATGGAGAACTGGGGCGCCATTCTCGAATTCGCCGACGATATCCTGGCGAAGCCGGGCGAGCCGCTCTCACCGGCAGCGATGAAAGTGATCATTCACGAAATCGCTCATCAGTGGTTCGGCGATCTGGTCACGCTCGATTGGTGGGACGATGTGTGGCTTAACGAAGGGGTGACAAGCTACGCCACGACGCACGCCGGCGTCGCACTCGATCCGAACCACTTCAAATGGGCGGACAACGTCATGTTCAAGCCCGGCCTCGTGGACTACGACACATCGGTGATGCCGTTTCCGATGCAGCCGAACTTCAACGATTTAGGCGCCACCGATTTCTTGTCGGGATCGCAGGCGATCTATTACAAGTCCGAGCAGGTCCTGAAGATGATCGAAGGCTACATCGGCGACGCCGCCATGCAACGTGGCCTGCAGCAATATCTGCGCGATTACGCACTCGGCAACGGCACGCCGCAGCGGCTGTGGAATGCCCTGTCCGACGCAAGCGGCATCGATGTCGGGCAGATCGGCAACAGCTTCGCGCGTCAGACGGGCGTGCCCGTCTTGTCACTCGACACACGCTGCGACCTCAATGCGAATCAAACCGTCGTCATGCTGTCGCAGGCCCCGATGCCCAACTCGAATTTCTTCCCGGCGGATCGTTGGTCGATTCCGGTGACGCTCGCCTACGGCAACCAGCTCGCCTCGACCAATCGCCTCGTCCTCAGCGACGCGAGCGCCGAAGTACGGCTCGACGGCTGCGGCGCAGTGCTCGCGAATCCCACCGGCATGGACTATTACGTGACGCAATACAGCGACAACGCACGCAATATGCTGCAGCCGGCACTGGACACCGCGGCGCTCCCACCGGAGGTGTTGACGAATATCCAGAACGATCAGGATTTCTTGGCTCATGCTTCGATGATGGCAAGCAATGCCGGGAAGCCGAGCCGGTTCGCCATGTCGCCGGCAACGCTCGCCGATAAAGTTGCATCCCGGCGCCTGCGGATGCCGGTGATCCCGATGCAGAGTGGCCGGCCCATTTCGCGTCGATAGCGTCACACTCGCAAGCCGCCCCGCCCTGCATTCGCCATGCGGGGCGGGGCATTCGAGCTCCGGCCGTCCCCATTCGGGGCCGTCAGGACGGCCCCGGAGCGCATGCTAGAATGCGCCGAACCAGCCGCCGACACCCACCCATGACACAAGGTAGCAAGCCCGACGCGCCGGAAGGCGCCGCGCCGCCCGGAGGCAAGCGGCGCGAGTCCCGGCGCAAATACGATCCCGAACAAACCAGGCGCAACATCCTCGATGTCGCGACGCAGGAGTTTTCGGCGATGGGCCTGACCGGCGCGCGTGTCGACGCGATCGCCGAGCGCACCAACACCACCAAGCGGATGCTGTACTACTACTTCGGCAGCAAGGAAGGGCTGTACGAGGCGGTGCTGGACAAGGTCTACGGCGATATCCGCGCGCTCGAGGTCGAACTGAACGTCGGCGAGCTGCCGCCCACCGAAGGCATGCGCCGCCTCGTCGAATTCACGTTCGACTATCACGACAAGCATCGCGATTTCGTGCGCCTCGTCTCGATCGAGAACATCCACGGCGCGAAATACCTCGAACAACTGACCACCTTCAAGGATCGCAACGTCAGCATCATCAAGACGCTCGAAGCGCTGCTCACGCGCGGCGCCGAAGCCGGTGCGTTCCGCGCCGACATCGACGCGTTCGACCTGCACCTGATGATCAGCTCGTTCTGCTTCCATCGCGTCTCGAACCGCTACACATTCGGCGCCGCGTTCGGCCGCGATCCGTCGGCGCCGCGGCTGCGCGTGCGGCACCGCGCGATGATCGTCGACAGCGTGCTGCGCTACATCACCGACTGATTCCGCTAATGCGCGCGGCCGCCAGGCCGCGCCGCCGTTCTGCTTCCCGCGCGCGCCCTGCCTGTCAGCCTCCGGCCAGCGCCACCCGCGCCTTCGCCTCCGGGCTTCCCTCCGCGAAATACTTCTTCGCCCAACGCGCATCGGGCTGCAACGCCAGCGTCGGATGCGCCTGCGCGTGCGTCGTGCCGGTGCGCTGCGCCTCGATCGCGAGCGCCCGCGCGCGGTAATGCTCGTAGAGCCGCAGGAATTCGGCCAGATAAGTGCCGGCAATACGCGCGTCGCGAATCTCCAGCAGGTTCTCGTCGTTGTAGTGCTCCGAGTTCGAACTCATGTTGGCCGAGCCGGTGTAGACGATCGGGTTCTCGCCCTCGGCATCGATCACGATGAACTTGTGGTGGATCACCACCGGCGGATAGGCCGGCGCGGGCTCGCCCGGGAACAGCCGCAGCTCCGGCTCGAAGCCTTCGGGCACGGTGGCCGGCGAGAAATACTCGGCGTCGATCACGTCGCGGTTGTCGCGGCTGCGGTGGTACAGCTCCAGGTTGGCGAGCCGCGACGCATCGAGCGTCTTGCCGTCGTGCTGGTCCGTTTCGGCCGCCTGCGCGCCGCTCGCGCTGATCCGGTTGACGAGGCCGAACATCATCAGCCCCGCGTCGCCGGCCTTGAAGCACGCGTCGCGCAACGGCGCGTCGGTCGGCATGAACAGGCAGAACACCACCGAATGTTTCGCGGCCTCGATCGCCGCGACGATCGTGTCGATCTCGATGCGCGACTTGCCCGGCTCCGGCGAGAACGCCACCCGCACGCCAGCCGAGCCGACCTGTACCGGCTCGGACCAGCCGCTCGTCAGCTTCGCCGTGTCGGCAATGCTCGGGTTCGCGGCGAGCGCGTGCGCGCGATCGTTGTAGAGGCCGGCCAGGATCGCCGAATCGAACGTATGCAGCACGTTGGCCTGCTCGGTCAGGCCTTCGGTGGTGAAGTTGGCCGAACCGGTCAACAGGCGCGCCGGATGCGGATCGCTGCCGCCGCCGTCGGTGACGATGAACTTGTCGTGCATGATGCGCGTGCGGTCGCGCGGCGCGAGCGTCGCCAGATCCTTCAACGCATCGACGGCCGGCTGGTTCGGCGACGGCAGCGGCGGCTTGCCCTTGCGCTCGGTCACGTGCGCGTCGTACACGATCGCCAGCGCATCGCGGCCGTGCGCCTTGCCGAACGTCTCGAACGCCGGGATCGCCCACAACGTGTCGGTCAGGTGATAAACCGCCGAGGCCGCACGTGTGGCCGGATCGAGCATCGCGCCGAACACCTGCTGCAGATCGTTGGCGAGCCAGGTGCGCAAGGCCAGCGCCTGCGCGGCGGTGGGCGTGTCGTGCTCGCCGAGGCCGAGCGCCGCCACCTGCCGCGCGAACGCCTGCGAGCTGACCACGGCGCGGTTGAACCAGGTGCCCACGCCGTCCACCACGTGATCGGGCAGCGTCAGCGCGCAATGGCCGGCTTCCGCGTCGAGCACCTGCAGCGCGTCGGGCGTGCCGACCACCGGGAACACGTCGTAGCGGAACGCCTGGCCGCGGTCGGGCGGATCGATACGCGCATCCCACCACATGAATTTCTGGATCGGCGCCTGATCGGTGGGCGCATCGCGCTGCGTGTCGGCCACCGGGCCGTCGAACGTCAGCCGGTTCGGCAGCCAGCTGCTGGCCGCGCGCGTGTGGCCGTCCGCACTGTGGAAACCCGGCGTGCGGCGGATCGCGAAGCCGAGGAAATCGGCGCGGTTCGCGGCCTGCGGCCAGTCGAAGGCCAGCAGCACTAGGGTGGGGGACAGGTAACTGCGCACGGTGACGGACATCGGCTCGCTCCTCGGCTCGGTGGAACGGCCAGTGTCGCGGGCTTGCTTGCCATCGGCATGACGCAATGGTGACGTTTACGTGTCGGCTCAGTTAAAACCGGCCATCGGTGCGCATCGGTGCGATATGCCGCCGGAACCGGGCAGAAAGGGGGCGAACTGTTCGAGCTTGAGCGGCTTGTCGGCGTCGAGCTTACTTTTCTCGGTCGCGTATTTCCAGTTGCATCCCTTTCCGGGGTTGGGGTGGAACGCAACGATCGCCATGTAGGTTGTGTCGGCCTGCATCGGCTGTGCAAGGCGTCGTGAAAGCGCCGGGATTCAGCACGCCGCTTTTTCATGAGCGACCAGCTTCCAGATGACGTCAGTCGTATAGCGGCGCTTGCCCAGCACGCTGTCGAGCAGCGCCAGCGAACGTGGTTCATGGACGTCGAGCAACGGCAAGATATCGCCCCGATCGAAGTTCCGCGTTGTATCGGCTTGAAGCTCCGGACGAATCTGCGCGCACCACACGCCACCTTCCGGGCAACGCTCACCCGCTCGCGCCGTCGTTCCGATCGGCGAGCGCGCGCGCGTCGCTGTCGGCTCTTCCGCCGCTGAAGTCTGCAAAAAGGCTATCGAGAGCGGCAACCCAGTCACCGGATCAAGGTCTTTTGCCTTCGCAAGCCTGTCGATCAATTCGTCGGAAGGCTTGGGCGGCGGCACGGCGGCGTCCTGCTCTTTCTGCCATTGGAACGTGCCGTCCCACGGCGGAAGTTTGGCTGGCGGCAGCGGCACGATCTTGTCGATGTCGGGGACTTTGGGGTTACGACCGTCGTTATGCCTTAAGAACATCCGGATCAATTTGTACCGGCGGGATCGCTCCGGATCACCGGCCAACGCGAGATAATTCATCTCGTCTGTCGAAGGAGGTGCTCCATACCCTTCCTCAAGAGCCAGTGCTGACATGGTATTTCCCGCAGCTACCGCCATTTGAAAAGCTTTTACAGCTCCCGGAAATAGTTTGTCATTTTGGAGATCGATACCCAAAGTGTTAGCTGCATTTGAATTCCCTTGTTCTGCGGAACACTGACGCATCTGTCGAGCAATAGCTGGTGCATTGTTGATAGGCGCGAGCAGATTGCCGACATACGCCTGTGCCTCCGGACTGCCCATGTCCGCAGCCTTTCGAAAGTACCGTCTCGCCGCATCAGCGTCCCGCTTCACGCCGTATCCGCGTTCGAGATAATGGCCCATGTCGTAATACCCACCCGGCACGCCTGCCTTGATCAGTTGGTCCACCAGATCGATCGTTTCGACGTCCGGGAACGGCGACTCCGCATAGCCGTGCGCAACAAGCAATTGCAGATTATGATTCGCCTTGTAGTGACCATAGGCAGCGGCAATCCGGTAATAGCGCGCGGCGCTATTGAAGTCCTTGGGACCGACCCGCTTCTCCAGATACAGACCATATCTAAAAAGCTCATCCGCCTGCGGGTCGAGCGACGGCAAGCGATCCGCCTCATGCACACAAACGAATGCAAGATTCGCACGCACGCTATTCATATCGGATTGCGAAGGCAATTGACTATCCTTTTTCGAGCAGGCGGAAAGTAATGGAATGAGAGAAAACGCGAGGAAAATTATTTTCATGAATTAGTCCAGTCGAAGTCGGCTCGTTGACGTCCGCATGAAACCAACCAACGACGCTTTCGGCGCATCATTTTTGGCTTGAGTGTCGGCGTTCCGATCGATAACACGCCCCCATTCTTCAAACGCATCACCAGGCAAATCCTGCGCCCCCCTCCCTCCCGTATGCATCCCCCACAACCGCCGCCGCAACGCCTGCGTCACACCAGAATGCTCATGGCAGATATTCAACTCACTATCCACTTCCATGCTGCGCAGATTGATGTTTGCCGAACCATGCGTGAGGAACACGTCATCCACGATCATGATCTTGCTGTGCACATAAACCGGCATCCACTGTTTCGCCGGAGAATCCGGTGCCACCAGCGTACAGACATGAATTTTCAGGCCGGGAATCTCCTGAGGCAGGATCGGCTTATCCACGTCGCGGTTGTCCCGAAACTGCTGCCGCAACGCGTCGAGCTTCTTTCTCGCCGCTTCCCGGCGTGCGCCACCGTCAGCGCCATGATCGAGCCGCGCCGCCACGGCCTCGTTCATCGCACTCTGGAAATCGCGCCCCAGTTGCTCGGAGCGAGACACCCGCGCCACGTTGGGCATCGTGTCCGCACGCCCGAGACTGTCGAGCATGTCGTACGTGGTGCCCGTACCCATCCCCACTGCATCGTCGGTCGAGTTCGTCACCACGAACAGATACAGCGGGCCATGCTTGCCAGGATCGCGCCCGGCCAAAACATGCTGTTGGGCAACCGCCTTGATCTTCTCGGCAAGCGGCGCCCAGCGGAAATACTGGTTCTCGATGTAGATAAACTGCGTGGCGTTATTGACCGCCTGCAAATAAAGCGCCTTGATATTGCGCACGCCTTCCTGCGACTGCGTTCGGTTGATCTGCGCCATGACGGGCGTGCCCATGCCAGGCCGCACTTTCAGTTGAGCGGCATACGTCTTGCGCCGGCTCAGTAGATCGACCTTCGCACTGCGCTGCCAGGCGCGGCAAAAATTGACGTTCAGATGCTCGAGAATGGGCCCGGTCACCAGAGCCGACATGTCCTGGCGCGGCGTTTCTCCATTGCGGCCGAATCGCGGATGCATGCGCGCGTAGCGGTGCGCATCGTCATCCCAATAGGCGTCGAGCGTGTTATGTCCCATGACGAAGCCGACGGCCTGACTCGGCACCTCGTAATCGATCAGCACCATTTTTTGATGATGCGATGGCCCGCCTCCATACCCGACCATCACCCCCGCCTCGCTGACGTTGGTGTCCGAGCGAAATCTCGACTCGCGATACATGATTTCCCAGCGGTCACGCAGGGAAAAGTCACGCGTGACCAACTGAATATTTTCCAGCGGCCTGATGGACAAGCCAGGCGTCGAACCCACACCCGAGGCATCAGGCGGAACCGAGAGCCGCAGTGTTTCCGACAGTTCCTGTTGTTCCGGTGACGGGGCGATGCGAGCCCGGTAGTACCACTCGCGGTCATATTCGAGCTGGGTGTTGTTCTCGTTTTGCGTAAACGCGCTGCGCACCAGGTCATATCCCGGGTTCGGATTTTCCAGCTTCTGCGCCACCGCAAACGTATCGGCCCAGCACAGAATGCGGACCTTCACCCCTTCGCGCCCCTTCCGGATCAGGAGGTCACCGATGCAAAGCGAGTCGCCGCCGCGCCGCCGGAAATACATGGATGGCTGAAAACCCCAGCAGAGGTAGTCGATCGAATGCCTGGCAGCAAGGATCGCGTCGTACAGTGCGCCGAATGTCTCCTCGCCGTTGACAAGCGGCTGGTAGGAGGCGGGAACCGGATGAAACTCGGCAAAGCCGCCCGATTTCTTGTCGGAACCGCCAAGGTCTGCCGGGACCATGTCGAGGAACCACGGTAGACACAGCGTCGCGGAGGATGTCTCGTTTCGGGCAATGGGAACAACGATTTTTGAAGGATCGGCCATGGTCAGTCGTCGGAAGAGGCTTCCGAACTCAGGTTGAGCAGCGCGTTGTAGCGTTCGCGATGCGTCGCACGGTCACCGGCACGAGAAATGTCCGCGTCGGTGCTGTGTTCGTGATGATGGAAGCCCAGATTCGCCAGCTCGCCATTGCCCGGATCACCCCGATACGCGTCGGCAACCGGAATCGATTACGTCACGCCGTTCGCAAGCTCAAGCAGGTATTCACGCGTCGTCACCCGGTGATCGATCGGTATCTGGCCAGTCCCGTCGATTACGCCACGGCGGACCACGACACCCTCGGCAAGCAGCGTGTACGGCATGCCGGAAAAAACCGCACTTTTCGATGCAGGCGACGCAGCCAGATTGAGCATCAACGGTTGCGCCGGAAGGCTCGTCGCGAGCGTGGGACTGATTTGCGCGGACGCCGCGGCAGCGCAGGCTTGAATAGGCAGGACCCACGACATGCGAGAACTCCGTTGAGCGGCCGCAGACATGAACGGCACCGGCAACACACAAAGCTGACGGAATCAGTGCTTTGCCTTGGCTATTTGCGACACCGGCGACAGGCCGATAGCCATGCCTTCGACCGGAAATTGCGGAATGGCGAATATGCAGGCCGACTTAATCGAAATGCGACCTGTGAGAATTTCTTTCCTGAAATCGCCGACAGCTCCTATCGCGGCGGCTTCATTCGCGTGATTTTTATGTGACGACGTATTAAACAGCGCTGCCCACGCGATGTCAAAGCGATTGACATCAAAAAGGGACAATAAACATCAATTGTAAATATAATATTAAATTTAAGATTATTCTAATTTTAAATTTCAAAATTATCATGTACATAGGCGACCCATTTCAACTAAACTATACCGAATTTCATTAACATTAATATATTAATAGTTTTTCCAAATGCTTCCGGGAGAATGCGAAGTATCAGGATGACGCTGACAAAGCGTGATAAGGACTGTTGACCTGACGAACATCGACCAGGCACTACCGGCCTCTTCGCCTATGCTCAAGGCTCGGATGGAAGCGGCACTGCTCAGGTCTGTCGAGATTCCCGAGAGCCAGGAGCTCGGCGTGCGCGTCGAGCCGGCCTGTCACATGAAGAAGGCCGGGCACGAGCGTTCGCACATCGAAAGGTCGTCAAACGTCGCAGACGACCAGCTCAATCCCGCGCGCGGTCAGCGCGCGGCGCACGGCCTTGTCGGGCGAGCGATCGGTCACGAGGTAGCGGGTGTTCTCGATGCCGTTGATGCGCACCGGCGTGACGCGCCCGAACTTCGAGTGATCGGCCACCACCACGGCCGTGGCGGCCGAGGCCAGCATCCGGCTGCGCACCTCGGCGGCGATCCGCGAATAGTCGGTCAGGTCGCCGTCCTGCGTCACGCCGCCGGCGCCCACGAACGCGAAATCGACGTGGTACTGCGCCAGTTGCTGAATCGTGTCGAGGCCGAACGTGGCGTCCTCGTCGTCGGACAGCTCGCCGCCGAGCAGCGTGACGCGGTTCTCGTTGCGGCGCGCCAGCGCGAAGGCGATCCTCCAGTCGTTGGTGTAGACGGTCAGGCGGTGCCGGTCGTTCAGCGCCAGCGCCACCGCGTGCGTGGTGCTACCCGAATCGAGCAGCACCGACGCGCCGTCGGGAACGAATTCGGCCGCGCGACGGCCGATCGCCTGCTTCGCGTCGGTGTGGGCGGCCTGGCGCTCCGACAGGCTCGGCTCGCGGCGGTCGGCGGCCAGCGCGCCGCCGTGGGTGGTCACCACCAGGCCACGGGTGGCCAGCGCGTTCAGGTCGCGGCGAATCGTCTCCCGCGACACGCCGAGCGTGCGCACGAGTTCGGCGACCGACAGGGCGCCGGAGCGGGAAAGTTCGGACAGGATGTATTGATGACGTTGTTCTGCGAGCATGAAACGGTCCGGAATCGCCCTGGAAACCACGGGGCGGCCTATTGTAGTACGGCTAATTGACAGGATTGTGAGCATGCGGGCGGCGCCGGCCCCGCACGTCGCCCCCCGTCACCGCCCGATCGCGGGCAACGCGCTGCAAAGCAGTGTTGCAAGCACGCGCCCAATATCGCGCGCACGCGTTGTTACACTCGCCGCTCGCCGAACCATCCGCTCGTGGAGCCTTGCCATGTCCCAACCCGCCGCCGCCCTCGCCATCCTCTTCCCGGCCGAACGCCTGAACGACGGAGCCGGCGATCCGTACTGGATCGACTTCACGTTCGCCGAGGCGCATCGCCTGCACGCGCAACTGGCCGCTCAGCGCGCCGGGATGCAAACGGCCCGGGCGGCCGACGCCGAGGTTTTCGCGCTCGCCTGAGCCCCGAACGCGGGGCGGCCGATGCAGGCAGGCCGCTCCCGCCCCGGTGCAGATTTTGACAAGACGCGCCGCACCGGCGCGCCGATACTGCGCGCTTCCCGTTTTCCGCGCGCCGTCCGTGGCCGCCCTGCCTCATGCCTGCCCTGCTTGCCGCCGCCGCGTTCGTCGCGCTCTGGTCCACCGGTTTCGTGGTCGCCCGCGCGATCCATCCGTACGCCGATCCCAACCTCTACCTGCTGGCCCGCTTCGGCGGCACGGCGCTGCTGTTCGCCGCGATCGCGCTCGTCACGCGGGCGCGCTGGCCGGTGGGCCGCGAATGGGGCCGTCATCTGCTGGCCGGCGCGCTGTTGCAGGGCTTCTATCTGGGCGCCAGCTACTGGGCCGTCGCGCAGGGCCTGCCGGCCGGCGTGATGGCGCTGCTCGGCGCGCTGCAGCCGCTCGCCACCGCCGTGCTGGCCGTGCCGCTGTTCGGCGAGCGCCTGCCCGCGCGCGGCTGGGCCGGCATGGCGCTGGGGCTGGCCGGCGTCGCGCTGGTGCTCGCGCCGAAGCTGGCGGCCCCGGCCGCTGCGGCGGGCGCGGGCGTGTCGGCATTCACCGTGCTGGTGGCGGTGCTGTCGATCGGCTCGATCACGGCCGGCTCGCTCTACCAGAAGAGCGCCGTGGCGAAAACCGACCTGCGCACCACCGTCGCCGTGCAGAACTTCGGCGCGGCCGTGGTGGCGGCCGGCTTCGCGCTGGCGCTCGGCGAGACGCGCTGGCTGCCCTCGCCCACGCTGTGGATATCGCTGGCCTGGGGCGTGGCGATGCTGTCGGGCGGCGCGATCTTGCTGCTGGTGTGGCTGTTGCGGCACGGCGGCGCGGCGCGCGCCACCTCGCTCATGTTCCTCGCGCCGCCGCTTGCGGCCCTGCAGGGCTACGCGCTGTTCGGCGAGACGCTCGGCACGCTGCAACTGGCCGGCTTCGCGGTCGCGCTGGCGGGCGTGGCGCTGGCGCGCTGGTCGCGCTGAACGGCACGCGCAAGGCCAGCCGAGGACAGGCCGCGCTGCACCGGCTGCGCGCGATTGCGCCTATTCCGCTTATGATGCGCGTCTGACCCGATTCCGCTCCGGAGAGCCAACCCATCATGACCCGTCCCGATTACGCCGCGCGCCAACGCGCGATTGCCGCCGAACTGCAAGTCTCGCCGAACTTCGACGCCGCCCAGGAAGCCGAGCGCCGCATCGCCTTCCTCGCCGACTACCTGCGCTCGACGGGCTTCACCACCTACGTGCTCGGGATCAGCGGCGGCGTGGATTCGTCCACGGCCGGCCGCCTCGCTCAACTCGCCGTCGAACGCCTGCGCGCGAGCGGCTACGACGCGCGCTTCGTGGCGATGCGCCTGCCGTACGGCGTGCAGCGCGACGAGGAAGACGCCCAGCGCGCCTTGGCGTTCGTGGCCGCCGACGAGAACCTGACGGTGGACGTCAAGCCGGCCGCCGACGGCATGCTGGCCGCCACCACCGCAAGCGGCCTGACGTTCCGCGACGATGCACAACAGGATTTCGTGCACGGCAACATCAAGGCGCGCGAGCGCATGATCGCGCAGTACGCGGTGGCCGGCGCGCGCCGCGGCATCGTGATCGGCACCGACCACGCGGCCGAATCGGTGATGGGCTTCTTCACCAAGTTCGGCGACGGCGGCGCCGACGTGCTGCCGCTGGCGGGCCTGACCAAGCGCCGCGTGCGCGAGGTGGCGCGCCACCTCGGCGGCGCGGACGCCCTCGTCATGAAGGTGCCGACCGCCGACCTGGAAGCGCTGCGCCCGCTGCTGCCCGACGAAACCGCCTACGGCGTGACCTACGAGCAGATCGACGATTTCCTCGAAGGCAAGCCGGTGGACGACCACGTGTACGAAACGGTGCTGCGCTTCTACGACGCCTCGCGCCACAAGCGCGCGCTGCCGTACACCCCGCTCGACTGGCCGGGCGCGGCGCGTTGAGCGCGCGGTCGCTTACCGTTTCCCGACAAGGCGCTTCGGCATGCTGATCGATTGGCACGCGGTACTGGCGGTGTTGTCCGTCTATGTGGTGGGCGTGGTGATCCCCGGCCCGAACTTCGTGGCCGTGGCGCACAAGGCCGCGTCGTCGACGCGCGCCGCCGCGCTCGCGATGGTGGGCGGCATCGTGTCGGTCAACCTGTTCTGGGCGAGCTGCGCGATTCTCGGCGTCGGCATCGTGTTCACGGCGTTCCCGTGGATCGCGCTGGCCGTGAAGTTCGCGGGCGCGGGCTATCTGATCTGGTTCGGCACGCGGCTCGTGCTCAACGCGAAGGCCGCGCCGGGCATCGATGCCGGGGCCGCCCAAGCGCAGGCGCAGGCCGGCCCTGTCGATCATCGCCGCGCGTTCGTGCAGGGTGTCGCGACCAATATCGCGAACCCGAAATCGATCGCGTTCTTCGCGGCCGTGTTCGCCTCGGCCACGCCCACCCACGTCACCTGGCCCACCTTCGGCGCAATGCTGTCGGTGGTGCTGGTGGTGGCCTCGTCGTGGTACGGCTTCGTGGCGATCGTGCTCTCGCATCCGGGCGTGGCCGCCGCGTATCGGCGCGGCAAGGCCTGGGCGGATCGGATCTGCGGCGGCGTGATCGTCGCGCTCGGCGTGCGCCAGCTCGTACGCTGAACCACCTGCCGGTGCGCCATGCACCGGCAGGGCGAAGAAAAAGCCGACGTCAAGCACACCGAAACCTAAATACAACGAAATAATCCGGCCATCCTGCGTCGGTTTCATGAAATCCCTTCACCGTCAGGCGACTGACCGGCTCTTGCATCGAGCGGAACTCTGAGTTTCAGCGTTCCGCCCCGACAGGTTTTTCCCGCTACCTACACTCCGTCATCCGTCGCACAGGCGGCCCGGATACGACCACCTCTCAGGAAGGGAAAAACATGAAGACCACACCGATCCAACGCACGCTCCTCGGCATCGCCGCAGCCGTGACCTCGCTGTTCGCGGTCGCCGCGCACGCGCAATCGAGCGTCACGCTGTACGGCCTGATCGACGAAGGCCTGAACTACACGAGCAACGCCGGCGGCCACTCGGCCTATCAGTTGTCGAGCGGCGACACCGCCGGCAGCCGCTGGGGCCTGAAGGGCAACGAGGATCTGGGCGGCGGCAACCATGCGGTGTTCGTGCTCGAGAACGGCTTCAACATCAACAACGGCAAGCTCGGCCAGGACAGCAGCGAATTCGGCCGCCAGGCTTACGTCGGCCTGTCGTCGGATCACTACGGTACGGTCACGCTGGGCCGCCAGTACGACATCACGGTCGACCCGCTCAGCTACACCGCGCTGACGGCGGCCGGCAACTGGGGCGGCGACATCGGCACCGTGCCGTTCGACAACAACAACGAAGATTGGGATTTCCGCGTCAACAACTCCGTCAAGTACGTCAGCCCGACCTGGAACGGCCTGACGTTCGAGGCGATGTACGGCTTCAGCAACAGCACGGGCTTCTCGAACAACCGCCTGTGGGGCGCGACGGTCAACTACCAGAACGGCGGCCTGACGGCAGCGGCCTCGTACCTGCGCATGAACAACCAGGGGTCGACCACCAGCGGCGCGATCACCTCGGGCGACCTGTTCAACGGCGCGTCGCAACAGACGATGGGCGCGGCCGTGTCGTACCGCTTCACCAAGGTTCAGGTGGCGGCGGCCTACTCGCATGTGGACGTCTACTCGCCGACCAGCAACGTCTGGCTGGCCAACAGCACGCCGTCGAACGGTGCGGCCTGGAACGCGTGGAAGTTCGACAACATCGAACTGAATTCGCAGTACTACTTCACGTCGGCGTTCTGGCTCGGCACCTCGTACACGTTCACGATGGCCCACCTGCACTCGCAAGCCGGCAGCTACACGCCGAAGTACCACCAGCTCGCGATGATGCTCGACTACGACCTCAGCAAGCGCACCTCGCTGTACGTCCAGGCGGCCTATCAGCACGCCGTCAGCGCGCACACCGGCACCTCGTTCGACAACGCGCAGATCATCGACGCATCGGCCGGCTCGTCGTCGGGCATCAACCAGACCGTCGTGCGACTGGGCATGATGCACCGCTTCTAAGCGGCGCCACGCAGCGTCGCGCCCCGGCGAACCGTCGGGCGCGCGAATGCGACAAAGCCCGGCCGAACTCCGGCCGGGCTTTGTCGTTTACCGCTTCAAGCAGCGCGATGCCGGATCAGCCGCCGCGCTTCTTCGCCTGCAACGCGCGAATCCGCATCACCGCGCCGGAATCGGCCACCGTGTGGTCGTACATGGCCGACAGATCGCGCTTGAGCGCGGTGCGCGAGCCGCCGTCGAGATACACCATGTGCCCCGACGGATAGAAACGCGCCGACAGGTTCTTGCGCACGTCGGCGTTCTCCAGCGGCATCTGCTGCAAATCGAGCACCGTCTGGTAGAACGGCGTGACGAAATCGTAGAAGCCGTTCGCCGACAGCACCTTCAGGTCGGTGTTCAGCGCCATCACGGCGGCCAGGTCGCCGGCCGTGTAGAGCACCACGTTGCCCTTCGCGTCCACGCCCACCTCGGCGCCGGTCGGGTCCTTGTGCTTGAAATCCCAGTTCGCGAACGCCTGATCGTTGAGGTCGGTGAACGCCGAATTCGACGTGTATTTCAGTTGCTCGTTCAGGTAGGCGTTCCACATCGCCGTGTACACGCCGGTGACGGCGGTCATGGTGGGATCGTTGCCGCCCGAGTTCGGATCGATGTTGCCGGCGATGCCCGACGAGATCGCGGTCACGCGCCCGTCGTACGAGCCGAGCGAGAGCCCGCGCGCGCGCAGCAAGGTCGTGAGGAATACCGAATTTCCGCGTGCGTCGTAGCTGGCCACGTCGAGGCTCCACGACAGCAGCGTGGCGGTATCGATGCCGGTGTAGTCGGCCAGTTTCTGCACCACGGCCGCGTCCGTCTGCGGGAACTTGCGCAGCGCGTCGAGGTAATCGGTGCGCGCGAACTGCGCCACCTCTTCGGTGAACGCGCCTAGATCGGTGGGCGTGGGCGAGACGCCGAGCTGCTTGTGATACCAGGCGTCGGCCGAGGCGGTCGGCAGCGCGCCCACCGGGTTGCCGGCCTGTTGGTAGTCGAGAATCGACGATTGCAGCGTGATGCCGTTCAGGTCCACGCCGTCCTCGTGCAGCTTGTAGGCCAGCACGCAGGTACGCGCCGTGCCGTACGACTCGCCGTACAGGTATTTCGGCGAATTCCAGCGGTTGTTCTTGGTCAGGTAGCGCTTGATGAACTGCTTCAGCGAATCGGCATCCTCGTCGACGCCCCAGAAATTGCGGTTCTTGTACGGCGCCACGGCGGCCGAATAGCCGGTGCCCACCGGGTTCACGAACACCAGGTCGCTCCTGTCGAGCAGGCTGTCGGGGTTGTCTTCCATCTGGTACGGCGCGGGCGGCGTGAAGCTCGGCATCGCGGTGCGGATGCGGCGCGGCGCGAACGAGCCGAGCAGCACGAACACCGACGACGAGCCCGGCCCGCCGTTATAGAAGAACGTGACGGGGCGCGTTTCCTCCTTCTGGCTGTCTTGCGTGAACGCCACGTAGAACAGCTTCGCGTTCGGCTGCGAGCTGCTCGGATCGACCGTGACGAGATGCCCGGCCGTGGCCGTGTAGGCGATCCGCTTGCCATCGAGCGTGAGCGTGTGATGGGTGACCGCCGCGCCTTCACTGATGTCGGTCACCGAATCGTCCGGGCCGTTGCCGTAGGCCACCGGATCGAAGAACGGCTCGTCGCGGCCGCGCGCCAGCGCGACCGGATCGACGCCCGGCGGCACGCCGTGCGAGTTGTGGGCGCCATGCTGCAACGGGAATGTGCCGCCGCTGGACGAAGTTCCTGATTGCTTGCTCATCGTGCCGCTCCTTCTGGTTTTATCGAACGTGCTTGAATGAACCGCCGACTGCCGGGACGCGCATGCCGCCGCGCCAGGGTGGCCAACCCGGCACGGCCGGCCGGCGTCTCCGATGCCGGCCGGCGCGCGCACATCGCCTTGCTTCGCAATACCAACTACTTCTGGTTGCCTGCACCACCCAGCGCTGCCGCGACCTTGACGCCGTCGGGGCTGCCGAGCCCCGTGCAGGCGTCCCAGCCCGCCGCCGCCGCGAACGCGCCGTTATTGCCCTGCGTGATGTCGTGCAGCGCCGACGCCTGCGCGTAGAGCTTCGGATTGACCCAGCCGGCCGGGCTGCCGGCCGCCGCGTTGATGCGCGCGATCAGCGCAGCCCACAGCGGCGCGACGGCGCTGGTGCCGCCGAGCACGGCCGTGGTGCCGGCGATCAGCACCTCGTAGCCGGTGGTGGGCGACGCGTCGCCTGCCACGTCGGGCACGCCTCGCTTGGTGAGCGGCGTGCTGCCGCCGCCCGTCTGCTTCGCCGAGAGGCCTTTCTGCCAGGGCGGCGCATCGAACACGGCGCTGATGCCGCCGCCGCCCGCGCCGCCGCTGGCCGCCTCGTCGTTCCACACCACCTCGCGGCGGATGCCCTGCCCGGCCTGCGCATCGAGCGTGGTGCCGCCGCAGGCCAGCACGTAGGGGCTGGCGGCCGGAAAATCGACATGGTTCTGGCCGTCCTGCAGGCCGTCGCCCGAGCCGCTGTCGCCCGACGCCGCGCACACCGTCACGCCGAGCGAGGCGGCCGCCTTCAGCACGTTGTTGAACGCCTGCATCGATTGCTGCGTCCACGACGCTTCCGGGCCTCCCCAACTGATCGACACCACCGACGGCTGGTTCTTCGTATCGTGGATCGCCTGATTCACCGCCTGGATGAAGCCCGAATCGCTGTTCGGCGAGAAATAGACGGCGATCGTCGCACCCGGCGCGATCGCGCCGGCCACCTCGATATCGAGCGCCACCTCGCCGTCCGGGCCGTTCGGGTCGCCGGTGGGCGCATTGCGCGCGCCGGCCACGCTCACATCGACCAGCTTGGGATGCGCCACGCCGAGTTGGTCGAAATACGGCGTGATGTCGGCCGCGCGATAGCCGCCGCCCAGTTCGATCAGTGCGATGCATTGACCCGCGCCGTCGCCTTCGGGGAAGTTGTAGATCGAGGCCAGTTGCAGCGGCGTGTACGAGGTGCTGGCGCCGGTGCGCGCCGGCTTGAACGGCGGCCGGAAGCGGAAATGCGGATGCGCCTGCGGGCGCGTATCGAGGCCGAGCACGGCCGTGACGGCGTCGTGCAGCTCGTTCGGCAGCGCGATATCGCCGGTGCGCGCGCGGAACGTGCCGACCGCATGATGTTCGTACTGCTGAAGCTTGACGCTGAACGCGTTCTCGAACTGCGCGACGGTGCCGGCCAGTTCCACCACGCTCTGCACCGGATCGACGCGCTCGACCGTCAGTTGATGTTGTTTCGCGAAGGCTTCGGTGTGCTCGATATCGTCGGCACGGGCCGCGAAGCGCTTGGCGAAATCGTCGCGCGACACCGGTTTGGCCGCCGCATCGCCGCTCGCGAGCTTGTCGACGAGCGTATCGAGCGCCGCCTGCCCCTCGCGCCGCAGCATGATCGTGACGTGAATCCGCTCGGCTGGATCGCATGCGCCGACGCATTTTGATTCGGTGACGACTTTCGGCTCGTTGCCGGCATGAAGATGCCTTGCCATGTTGTGACCCTCCAAGGTTCCGTGTTGCACGGTCTACGGAAAATCCGACCTGACCTGCCGCCTGCGGTTCCGGCAGGTTGCCGGCGTCCTCTCAGTGACGCCGGATTGATCGATCAGAATAAGAACGGCCAGTCGAGTGTAAATCAGCGGCGGCATTTCCGTACGCGCGCATTCGCGCTTTAAGCCCTTGCTGGAAGCAACAAATGCAACAAACCGTTGCCATTCGAATTGGCCGCCAGGCGTTATTGCCACGGCCTTTCGCATGCGGCGCTCGATTCGGAAAATCGATTCGTTGCACGTATCGGGCCATTAAATTTTTCCCATTTTTTTGCTTGCGCTTCAGCAATTTCTTTAGGCATTTTTACGCATCGGAAATGAATGGCAATTGAAAGCATGAAGCGCGTCGCACCCACCCTCGACCGATCGGATGCGATTGAATCGACCCTATCTGCGACCAATTGGCACATTTATAGAAACGTTTTCAACGATAGTTTTGATTTCTACAATCCGTTAAAATTTCGTGAAATTTACTTTCATCTTTCGTCGAAGGCCGTCATAAAATGTGTCAGTTATGTGACGGATATCTGAATGTCATGCGCTGCACTGCGTGCGAACAGTTGAATCAAGCCGGCCCATATGGAGACGCCCATTCCGCGCTATTGCGCGATGGCCCATTGAAAAAGTTGCGCCCGATGTTCAAGGCGCCCGTGCGCATCGCGCGTTATCGCTGCACCGAATGCGGCACCTGGTGGCTGCATGAAACCAACCCGCGCAGCCAGATCGACAGCGGCTGGACCTTGATCGGCAAGGAAAAGAGCCTGCTCGCGCCGCAGTGCGAGTAACGGCCCCGCCGGCTGCGTTATCGTTCCGGTTCCCGCCACTTGCCGCGTGCCAGCGCGCTACTCCCCGCCTTCCCCAACCGCCATGTCCTTCCACCTGAGTTTCGACGACGGCCCCGGCCCGTCGACGCCGCCGCTGCTCGACGTGCTGCGCGCCGCCGCATGCCGGGCCAGTTTCTTCGTGCTCGGCCGGCATCTCGAAGGCGCGCTCGACATCGCCGCGCGCATCGTGCGCGAAGGCCACCGGCTCGGCAATCACACCTACACGCATGCCCGCGCGGGCGAATTGAGCGATGCGGCCCTGAGCGGCGAGATCGAGGCCACCGATGCGCTGATCCGCGAAGCCCATCGGCTGGCCGGCGTACCCGTGCCCGATGTCGTTCCGTTTCGTTTGCCTTATGGTTGGCAGCCCGAAGATTGCCGCGCCGGCGTGCTCGCCCGCCTGCAACGCGAACACACCGGCTGGACCGCGATCCTCGACGACTGGCAGCGGCCGCCCCCCGCGCCGCAGGCGCTGTGCGACGCGATGCGCGCGCATCTGGCCGCGCGCGCCGCGCTGGGCCAGGACGCGCTGTTCTGCCTGCACGACGGCTCGCGGCATGGCGAGCCGCGCCCCAATACGGTCGAGGCGGTGCGCTTGTTCCTGACTTCGGCCTAATCCGCGATCAACTGCCGCCAGGCGCCGAGAAACCCCATGCCAGCGCCGGGTGTCCACAAGCCGCGCTGCGCCGCTTCGAGATGGATCAGCGTCTGATCCGCGCAGAACAGCAACGTCAGCGCCTCGCGATGCGCATCGATCCAGCCCGGCGCGGCATCGGCCCGCGCCGCCGCGTAGGACTGCAACCCGGCAGCCCAGGTCGGCGCATCGAATACGAAGCGATCGTCGCGCTGCGCATCGCGCGACAGCGCGAACAACGCGAACGCCGCTTCGAGCCAGTGCGCACCCTGCCCCACGTCGTCGAAATCGAGCACGCCGCTTACGGCATTCCCCGCATAGAGCAGGTTGCCGGCGTGATAGTCGCCGTGCAGCCAGTGCACCGGGCCGGTCAACCAGCCCGTTGCGGTCGCGAGATGCGCACCGATGCGCCGGATCAATTCGTTGTACTCGCTATCGAGTTCGCCCGGCAGGCGCGGCCTCGCGCGCGCCGCCACGCGCGCATGGCGCGCGGCCAGCCAGCCGAGCGGCGTGGCGCCGGGCGCCGGCAGCGTGGCCATCGCCGCATGCAGGCGCGCCAGCGTGCGCATCGCGTCGAGCGTGCCGGCCAATGCGTCGGCGGGCAGGCCCGGCACGCCGTCGATCGCCTCGAACAGATGGAGCCAGCGGCCATCGGGCAAATGCGCGCCGGGCTGCCCATCGACAGTCGGGATCAACACCGGCAGCGCCGGCAGGCCGGGCACGGCGCGCACATGATCGAGCACGGCCGCCTCGCGCCGCACCTGATCGAGCGGCTTGCCGGCCCACGACACGCGCAGCACCCGCCCGCCCGCCTCGCATTCCAGCCTGAACGTTTTGTTAGTATGGCCCGACGGCAACGCCGCCAGGCGCACCGGCCCGGTATGCCAATACCGTTGAAGCAAGGGTTCGAGCGTTTCCACGTCACTCCTGAGCATTGCATTGACCATGTCCGACCGTATCTCGGCCCGCATGCGGGACCTCAATATCGCGTGGCTGACGCGCGCCGCCGAATTCAATCATCTGTTCCAGACGCGCTGGCTCGGCGAGCGCTTCTTCCATCTGCCCGGCGACATGCTCGCGATTCAGGAGCTGGTGTGGCGCGAGCGCCCCGACCGCATCGTGCAGACCGGCATCGCGGCCGGCGGCGGCGTGGTGTTCTCGGCGTCGATGCTCGAACTGACGGGCGGCGACGGCCGCGTGATCGCCATCGAGCCGCGCCTGCGCGACGACGTGCGCGCGCAATTGCAGGCCAACCGGCTCGCCCATCGCATGACGCTGATCGAAGGCGATTCGTGCGCGGACGATACGCTGGCCGCCGTGCGCGCGCACATTCCCGACGGCGCGCGCGTGATGGTGATCCTCGATCTCACGCATACGCACGCGCACGTACTGCGCGAACTTGAACGCTATGCGCCGCTCGTCACGCCGGGCAGCTACGTCATCGTGATGGACACCATCATGGAATACCTGCCCGCCACGATGTTCGACGGCAAGCCCTACGGCCGCGGCAACAATCCCGCCACGGCCGCGCGCGCCTTCCTCGATGCCGATCCGCGCTTCGAGGCCGATCTCGACATCGAGGACCGCGTGATCATGACGCTGTCGCCCGGCGGTTTCCTGCGGCGAGTGCGCTGATCCGGCGCGCGGCCTCGGCCGAGCCGTCGCGCGCATAGCTCTCGCGGATCCGCGCCACGCGCTCGCGCTCGCCGCCCGGTTGCAGCAGTCGTTCGATCGCCGCGCGCAATTCCTCTACGCTGGCGCGTTCCAGATCGATCCGGAAACCCGCGCCGGCCTGTTCGACGAAATGTGCCGAATGGAACTGGTCGTTGCAGAACGGCGAGAGCAGCATCGGCACGCCGCTGGCCAGCGCCTCCATCACCGAATTCGCGCCGCCGTGGCTGATGAACGCGTGCGTGCGCCGCAGCAGCGCCAGTTGCGGCGCGTAGCGCACGGCGATGACGTCGGCCTCGCCCGCCGGCGCGCCGAGCTTCTGCCCCGGCCGCCAATCGGAATCGATCAGTTCTCCGATCGACAGCACCAGTTGCGCCGGCGTCGCGCGCACCGCCTCGACGACCTTGTCGAACAGATCGGGATGGTAATAAAGCTGGCTGCCGAGCGACATGTAGACGAGCGGGCGCGCCGGATCGAGCCGCTCCCACGGGAACGCCGTCTCGTCGCCACGCGGGCCGGACGGCATCGCCGGGCCGACCAGCTCGACGCCGGGCGGCGGCGCGCCCACCAGCGCCTCGGTCGTGAAGGCCAGCGTCAGGTGCGGCGAGAGGATGTCGCAGCCGCGAAAACGCCCGGTCAGCCCATAACGCGCGAACAGGGCCTCGCGCTCGGGCGCGAGCCAGCGCACGGTGCGCAACAGTTCGGAATCCAGATCGTCGGGCAGCACCGGGTTCAGCGAATTCGACATCGCCACCCACGGCAGCCCTTCGAGTTCCGCCGCGATCGCCGCCGCGTACAGCAGCGGATCGATCACCACCACCTCGGGCCGCCAGTCACGCAGCACGGCGCGAATGCCGTCCACCTGCTCGGGCGCGAGATCGATCAGCAGCGTGCGAATCCAGTGGCGCAGCCAGTCGGCGTCGCGGATCTGCTCGGCGAAGCTCGCGCCGCGCGACAGGTCGTGACGCTCGGGAATCTCGCGCGGCCCGAGAAACGCGAAGCCGCCCGCGCCCGCCAGTTGCGCGCCGATATCGACGGGCGCATAGAACGCCACCTCGAAGCCCGCGTCGCGCAAGTGCTGCGCGGGGCCGATGCAAGGATTGAGGTGCCCCTTCTCGGGCACCACGCAGAACAGGATGCGTGTCATGAGCGGTTCAGGTCGAACGATGCGACGAAGCATCGAGATGATCGAGGATCAGCGCGAGCGTGGTCCACAGCACGCGCTCGGTATCGGCGGCCAGCGCGGGCGCGGGCAGGCCGAGCGAGGCGGCCAGCGCTGGCGTGCGGTTTGGATCGAGCCAGGCCGACAGGTCCATCGCCGGCGCGAGACGACCGCGCTTCGGGCCTTTCACCAGGCGCGCCGGCAGCGCCAGACGGCCGCCCAGTTCGCGCAGGCACTGCTTGTCCGGGTCCGGCTCGAAGCTGGTCAGGTGCGCGACCACCGCGTCGTCGACGAACGGCGGCACCAGTTCCACGCCCGCCGCATCGAACAGCGCGTGGCACAACGGTAGATAGTTCGCCGAACGATCGCGGCGCAGCACCTGATCGGCGCCGTCGCCGGTGATCGCCAACTCGATGCCGTCGGCCGCCATCGCCTCGGCCAGCAACAGCTTGGCGACCGGATGCAGGTTGAACATCGGCTCCTCCACCGCCTGCGTGGTGCGCGGCAGCGCGGCCACGAAATCGGCCTCGCTCACGCGCACGATCTTCACGTCGGCCTGCATCTGCCCGGCCAGTTCGAGCGCGGCGTCGAGTTCGCAGTAATCGGGCATGTCGGTGGCGAGGATGTAGGACCTCACCTGCCGGTGCGCGCCCAACTCGCGCAGCAAGGCCAGCAGCAGCGCCGAGTCGAGCCCGCCGCTCAGCGCCAGCGCGACGCGCTTGCCGCTGTCGAGCGCGCGTTGCAGCGAGGCGCGCAGCACCGCGTCGAGGTTCGCGGGCCGGGCCGGCTCGCTCGCGGGCTGCACCGCCAGCCCCTGTGGCGTGCGCAACAGCGCATGGCCCGGCGGCACGGCCAGCACGTCGCGCAACACGGTGCGGCCGGCCAGGCGCGCGCCGCTCAGGTAACCGGCGATGGCCGCCGCGTCGGGCGCGCCGGCTGCGGGCTGGCCGGCATGCGCGGCCGCCAGCAACGTGGCGCGGATGGTGCCGGCCGATGCGCCGCTGCGCGGGTGGTAATGCAGGCGCTGGAAGCCGAATGCGTCACGCGTGCCGACGATCATGGGTAGCGAGCCTTCAAGGTGTCCACTTCGATGCGTTTCAGGATGCGATGCGGCGCGACCGGCGCGCTGCCGCCCTGGCAATGCAGGCAGGCTTCGAGCGGCGCTTCGCGTTGCAGGTAGGCCAGCAGCGCGTCGAGCATGCCGGGGCCGTCGCGCAGCGGCAGGCCGTCGGCCTGGAAATCCTTCGTACCCCGATAGAGCGTATGGAAATGCGCGGGCCGCGTGCAGGTGTAGAACGTGCCGTCGCGAATCATATGGCAGCGCTCGCGAATCCAGCAATCGCGATATACGCGCTGCGCCTCGTCGCGATCGGTGGACGGCTGCGCGCGGTCCATGGTGGTGAACACGTCCTGCACCTTCCAGTTCAGGCGCACCGCGAAACGCGCGGCCTGCGCCTCGACATGCGCGACCAGCGCGGCGGGCAGCGCCGGCTTCGGGTAGCGCGAGATCGTCAGCGCATCCACCGCCTGCCAGAACGCGTCACTCATCTCGCCGAGCTTCAGGCCGTTGGTGGTGACGGAGATAAGCGGCGCGATGCCGGTGTCGCGCACGCGCCCGACGATCTCGACGATCTCCGGGTGCAGCAGCGGCTCGCCGCCGACCAGCTTGAACACGCGCGGGTTCAGCACCTTGGCGGCAATCCGCAGGTCCTGCTCGACCGACGCCGGGCTGACGTGCCACTCGGGCAGCAGCGGCGACAGCGAACAGCATTGCGCGCAGGTCAGGTTGCAGTGATCGACGATATGCGTTTCGAGCGAGCGCGTCTGCACGCGGCCCCCCTCGACGCGGTAGTGGCGCTCCATCGGCGGCGGAAACACATGCTTGCGCTCGCCCGCCGGGGCGGCCGGGTTCGGATCGGTAGTCATGTCAGCGTCCTGCTTGCGCGCAACGGGAAAAGAAATCGACGAGCGGGCCGCGCGCATCCACCATCGCGCCCGCCATCGTCACGGCGCCGGCCAGATGCACGGCGAAGCGCGCCGGCTCGTCGAGCCAGCCCTGCACCACCCAGAGCTTGATCGCATGCTGCAGGCACGCCGCGTCGACGGCCCACGCGAAGCGCTCGGCCGCCACCGGCCGCACGCGCAAATAGGCCAGCACGAACGCCTCGGCCAGCGCCGGCGCTTCCAGCGGCAAATGATTCAGACACCGAACCAGTTCGTATTCGCGCGGCGCGCCGATCGCCGCCTCCCAGTCGAGGATCACGGGCGGCAGCGCGGGCGTGAACAGATAGTTGAACTGGTTGTAGTCGTTGTGGATCGGGTGCTGCGGATCGTCGGCGGGGAACGCCGCGAGGCTGCCCGGATGGCAGTGGTCGAGCAGGCGGCGCGCGAGGTCGGCGTAGCGGTACAGCGGTTCGGCATCGGCACGATGGCGGGCCTGGTCGCAGGCATTGTGCAGGCTGCGGCGCACCGCCTCGACGTCGATCGCTTCGAGCCGTGTGCGGATCGTGTCCGCCGCCGGTAGCCGCAGCCCGTCGAGTTGCCCGTGCAGCGCCGCCAGGCTCGCGCCGAGCGCCGCCCATTCGGCCGGCGTGAACGTGTCGTAGGTGCGAAACCGGCCGTCCTGCCAATGCGTGAGCATCGCGTGCGTGCTGCCGTCCGACCAGAGCGGCGCGCCGCTCGACGTGCACCGCAGCCGCTGGATGCGAAAGCGTGCATCGTCGTGCGCCGCGAGATGCGCGAGCACGGCCGCTTCCTTCTCCGCGCGCGCACGATGCGCCGCCGCATAGCATTTGACGGCGAAGCCGCCACCCTCGCCCGGCAGATGCCACACGCGCTCGCCGACACGGCGCGGCGGCTCGCCCGGGCCAAGCGCGTAGGCCGCGCGGATCGCGTCGAAGGAGGCGGCGGGCGGTGGCATTCAGATACGCTCGGCCGGGCCATGGCGATACGGATGGCCGGTCAGGAAGGTGTTGTTGCCCACGTAGCGCAGCTTGTACATCGCGGGGCGGAACAGCACCGACGGATCGTTGTTGGCGATGCCGAGCAGCGGATACAGGTCGTGCCGCACGAAGAACGCGTTGTTGCCCATGTCGTCGCAGCACACGAGTTCGTAGCCCTTGTCGCGGGCCAGATGGCACAGCGATTCGAGGCTCGCGCCGTAATAGGTCGAACCGTCCCATTCGTGATCGGGGTTGAAGCACATGACCCAGCGTTCGGGCGGCGCGTAGTACGGGTTGTATTCGATCGCGACGATGCGCGGCCGAAACGCCCGCAGGCCGCGCCAGATCCAGTAGTCGTTGCCGTCGATGTCGATCGACAGCAGGTCGAAATCGGCGGGGATGCCCGCGTCGGCCAGCAGGCCGTCCACCGTGTCGGGTTGCACGCGGTCGTGGCGAAGCCGAACATGGCGCGCGCCGGCGTAGTGTTCGGCGAGCTTGCCGAAGCGATACGCGCTGCCTTCCACCAGCAGCCCCGACCAGCCCTGCTCGCGCAGCAGCAGCGCGGTGTTGCTGTTGCGCAGGCCGTCGCTCGCGCCGATATCGACGCACACGCGATGCACCGGCGCGATGCGCTCCATCAGCCGCGCCAGGATGCTTTCCTCGGTGCCCTGCGCGTACAGGCTCCGGGCCAGGCCGGACAGGTCGAGCGGAAGGGGACGGTCCTGCATGGAGAGGGCGGCTCCGGATCGGGATGGGGCGGGCGTTCGGTGGGTAATTTACCTGAAGTTATTTGTCGGGGGAAATCGGGCGGGCCCGACCCCGCTTGCCGCCCTGCCCCGCTCAACTGCCGCTGGCGTAACCCCCATCCACCGGCAGCGTCACCCCGGTCACGAACGCCGCGGCCGGCGACGCGAGGAACAGCGTCGCGCCGACCAGGTCCTCCGCCTCACCCCAGCGCTTGAGCGCGCTGCGCGCGGCGATCTTCGGCGCGGCGGTGGGCGATTCCCACAACGGCCGCGTCATGTCGGTGCGGTGGTAGCCCGGCGCGATCGCGTTGACGCGCACGCCCGTCACGCCGAACGCATGGGCCAGCGAGCGCGTCAGGCCGAGGATGCCGGTCTTGCTCGCGCAATAGGCCGGCACTTCGGCGTCGGCCAGATAACTGAGCATCGAGGCGATGTTGATGATGCAGCCCTTGGTCCGCTCCAGGTGCGCACGCGCCGCCATCGACAAGCGCATCGCGGCGGTCAGGTTCACGTCGAGCACCTCGCGGAACACATCGTCGCGGTACTCGTCGAACGGCCGCGCCACGCCGGCCGCGTTGACCAGCACGTCGAGCGTCTCAAGGCCGGCCGCGAAGCGCTCGATCGCCTCGCCGTCGCGTACATCGAGCGCCGCGAAACGGATGCCGGCCAGCGAACGGTCGGCCTGCAGCGCGTCGAGCTTGGCCGCCGAGCTGCCGGTGGCGATCACCTGCGCGCCAAGCCCGGCGAAGCCTTCGGCGATGGCCAGCCCGATGCCGCTGGTCGCGCCCGACACCAGCACGGTGCGGCCCGCGAACAGTTGCGGATGAAAGGTCGGCGTGGAGTGTGTTTCGATCGGGTTCATGCGGCTCTCGGCAGTTGAAGGTCGGCTTCCAGGCGCGCGCCGTAACGGTCCATGCTTTTCAGCGCGGCGACGAGCATCGTGGAATCGACCGGATAAGGTTCGTTGTGGATGATTTCGCCGCTGCGGCAGGCGCGGGCGGCGGCAATGCCGAGCGCAGCGTCGTCGGCCGCATCGACGTTGATCTGCGCGAGGTGCGTGGGCAGCCCCACGGCGCGGCAGAACGCGAACACGCGGCGCCGCTCGTCGTCGGGCACCGCCGACAGGAACAGCGAGGCGAGCACGCCCACCGCCACCTTCTCGCCATGCAGCAGGCCGTGCGACGACGGCAGGTCGGCCAGCCCGTGATGAATCGCATGCGCGGCCGCCACGCCGCCCGATTCGAAGCCGATGCCGGACAGCAGCACGGTGGCTTCGAGCGTCGCGTCGAAATCGGGCGTGACGAGTTGCGCGCGGCAATCCTGCACCGCCTGCACGGCGTGCGCGAACAGCATGTCGCGACACAGCCGGGCGGCCTCGAACGCCAGCGCCGTGCCGCGTCCGCCGCACAGGTTGCGCGCGTAGGCGCGACGGCAGGCGTCGGCTTCGTAGAACGTGGCGAGCGCGTCGCCGATGCCGGCGATGAAGAAGCGCGCCGGCGCGCGCACGATCACGGCCGTATCGAGCAGCACCAGGTCCGGGTTGCGGCGCACGAAGCGGTCGCGCACCACCCGCCCCGCGTCGTCGTAGATCACGGCCAGCGCGCTGCACGGCGCGTCGGACGCGGCCACCGTGGGCACGCAGACGAACGGCAGGCGCAGGTCGTCGGCGGCGGCGCGGCCGGTGTCGATCACCTTGCCGCCGCCGAACGACACGACGATATCGGCGCCAGTCGAGCGCACCCAGTCGGCCGTCTCGGCCACCGCGCGCTCGGTGCAGGCGGCGTCCACGGCGCGCACCTGCAACGCCACGTTGCCGGCGCGCGCGAGCACCGGTTCGAGCAGCGCCGCCACGTTGCGGTCGACGAGGCAGGCCGCGCGCGAGCCGAGCCGCGCGAGTTCGGCGTCGAGCGTGTCGAGCGCGCCCGCGCCCTGCACGTAGCGCGACGGAAAAATACTGGTTTTCAGCATGATGGTCAGGATGTCGAAGGATCGAGGGAAAGGCCGAGCGCGGCCGCCAGCTCGGCGGCGTCGTACACCAGTTGAACTTGCGGCGGGAACAGCGCGACGTGTTCGGCATCGGCGGGCCAGCCCAGCACGCGCATGCCGGCGGCCAGCGCCGCCTGCGCGCCGGTCGGGCTGTCCTCCACCGCCACCGCGCCGGCGGCCGGCACGTCGAGCAGATAGGCCGCGCGCGAATAGGGCTCGGGATCGGGCTTGCCGCGGCGCACATCGTTGGCGCTGACGCTGACCAGTTCGGGCGACTGCAGGCCGAGCGCGTTCAGGTTCGCTTCGAGCAGCATGCGGCCCGCGTTCGACACCACCGCCTGCGGCACGCCGGCCGCCTGCACGGCGCGCCAAACGCCGAGCGCGCCGGGGCGCTCGACCAGTTGCGGCGCTTCGGCCACGTAGCGCGCGGCCCGAAATGCCGACCACTCGCCGAAGCCGGCCTCGATGCCGAACCGCTCGCGCACGATGCGATGCACTTCGCGGCCAGTCTGCCCGAACATCAGCGGATGCAGCTCGTCGCCGGCCTGCACGCCGTGGTGCGCAAGCGCGGCCAGCAGCGTGCGCATGTGCAGCGGCTCGCTCAGCGCGAGCGTGCCGTCCATGTCCCACAGCACGGCTTGCGGCTTCAGGTTCATGCCCGGCCCTCCGGTGCGGCGGCCTGCAGGCCGTCGAGATCGTCGTAGAACTGCTGCGCGCTGGCGTAGAGCCGCTCGAAGATCGGCATCATGCGGTCGTAGGTGTCGCTGGCGCGCGGGTCGGGCAGCACTTCGCGCTCGAAGCGCACGAAGCGGCGCACGGCGTCGCCGAGCGTGGCGAACTGGCCCGAGGCGGTGGCGGCCAGCAGCGCGCAGCCGATCACGCCGCATTCGACCTCGGCCGGCACCAGGATCGGCGTGCGATACATGCTGGCCTTGATGTCGAGCCACAGCGCGGCCTTCGCGCCGCCGCTGGCGGCCACCAGCCGGTCGATGCGCACGCCTTCGGGCTGGATCATCGCCATGTGCCGGCGCACGCCGAACGCCACGCCTTCCAGCACCGCGCGATGCAGATGCGACAGCCCGTGGCGGGCCGCGATGCCGAAGAACTGCGCGCGCGAATTCGGATGCTCGCCGAAGCGCTCGCCGCTCAGGTAGGGCAGGAAGAACAGCCCCTCGGCGCCCACCGGCGCTTCGGCCGCCTTGCGCGCGACGGCTTCGTAGGACAACGTATTTTCATGAAACGCGCGGCGCGCCCAGCGCATCGCGTCGCCGCCCGAATCGAGCAGCGTGAAACGGCCCCAGTGCCCTTCGCAGGTCGCCACGTTCGACACCTCGGGGTGCAGCATCGGCGCGTCGGCGATCACGGTGATGATCGACGAGGTGCCGGTGATGTCCGAGGCCAGCCCCGGCTCGTACACACCCGAGCCGAGCACCGAGGCCGGGTAGTCGGCCGCGCCGACCAGCACCGGCGTGCCTTCGCGCAACCCGGTGGCCGCCGCGGCGGCCTGCGTCACCTGGCCGAGCAGTTCGTGCGGCGCGCGCACCGGCGGCATCTTGCGCGGGTCCAGCCCGAGTTCGTCGAACATCGAGGCCGACCACGTGCGCGTTTGCGGGTCCATCAGGAACATCATCGACGCGTCGCTCCAGTCGCAGGCGCGCTCGCCGGTCAGGCGGAAGTTGACGTAGTCCTTCGGCATGAACACCGTGGCCGCGCGCGCGTAGGCGTCCGGCTCGTGGTCGCGAATCCATTGCAGCTTGAACGCCGGCCACGCGGCGGTGGGCGGGTTGGCGGTGCGCGGCAGGTAGGCGTGCGCGTCGCCCAGCCCTCGATAGCGCGCGCGAAACGCTTCCACCTGCGGCGCGGCGCGCTTGTCGTTCCAGAGCGGCGCGGTATCGCGCGTGAGCTGGCCGTCGGCGTCGATCAGCACCGTGCCGTGCATCTGCCCGCAGGCGCAGATCGCGGCCAGGTTGCGGGCCGCGTCCGGCTCGGCGGCCAGCACTTCGCGGATCGCCTCGACCGCGCCGGCCCACCAGTCGAGCGGGCGCTGCTCGGCCCAGCCGTAGCGCGGCACGTGCTGCTCGTGCTCGCGCGCGGCGAGCCGGCGAATCCGGCCATCGGCATCCACCAGCGCCGCGCGCACGCTGCCGGTGCCGACATCGATCGCAAGATAAGGGCTTGTCTCCATCTTCATTGGTTCGTTGTGCTTCGTGAATCGGCGGGCCGCCACGCCCGATCAGCTACCGTGCCGCGCGCCAACCGGCGCGGGCGCCTCGGCCCGCACCCGCCACGCGCACTGCGTGCGGGCACGGTACAGCGCCAGCGCGCTCTGCTCCTCGACGATCCGCGCATCGATCGCGGCCGGCTCGATGGTGTTGAAGTCGAACAGCCCGTGGTGATGCGCGATCATCGCGCGCATGCCGGCCGCCTTGCAGAGCGAGACGGCCTCGTCCAGCGTGAAATTGCCGGGCACGCCGTTGCCGCTGCGCTCGTCGTCGCGGCCGTTGACCGGCAGCAGCGCAAGATGCGGCGCGAGCGCGGCCACCTGCTCCGGCAAGCCGTCGTACGGCACGCAATCGCCCGAGTGATAGAGCCGCACGCCCGCGATCTCGATCACGTAGCCGAGCCACGGATGGCGGCCCTGCGCATCGACGTCGAGCGTCTCGTGCGCCGACGGCACCGGCGAAACGCGCACGCCGGCCAGCGGCTCGACGCACTCGCCGGCATCCACCGGAATCAGCCGCGCGGCATCCACGCCGCAGCGCTTGACGGCCTCGCCGAGCGTGGCGGCCGGCACTACGAAGCGCAGCTGCGGAAAGCGCCGCGCGAGCGGCTGCAAGGTGTCGGGGTCCATATGATCGGTGTGGCGGTGCGTGCACAGCACCAGGTCCACCCGCTCGAAATCGTAGGGCGCGACCGGCGCGGCCATCATGCGCCGGTGCGGATAGCGCGTGCCGCGATACTTGTTCGCGAGCGAATCCGACAGATACGGATCGATCAGCAGGCGCCGCCCCGCGCCCTCGATCACGAAGCCGGCCTGGCCCAGCCAGTAGAGCGCGACGCCGCCGGCCGGCGGCGCGGGCGCGAATGCGTCCGGCGCGGCGCTCGCGCGCCCGGCGAGACGCGCGGCCAGCGGCATCTCGAAGGTTTCCACGTCGATCGACAGCGGCATGGCGTTCATGGTTACCAGCACACGTAGCCGCCATCGGCGAGCACGATCGAGCCGGTCATCAGGCTCGCGGCCTCGCTGGCGAGGAACAGCACCACCGAGGCGACCTCGTCCACGCGCCCGAGCCGGTTCATCGGCGTGCCGCCGACCCAGTGGCGGTACATCTCCGGATCCTCGTACACATACTTGTTCATCTCGGTATCGATATAGGTGGGCGCGACCGCATTGACGCGCACGCCGCGCGCGCCCCATTCGGCGGCCAGCGAGCGCGTCAGGTGGTGGACGCCCGCCTTCGACGCGTTGTAGTTGGCCTGCTCCTGCGGCCGGTTCACGACGAAGCCCGACATCGAGCCGACGTTGACGATGCTGCCGCCGCCGTTCGCCAGCATGCTCTTGCCGAACGCGCGGCAGCAGCGGAACACGCCGTTCAGGTTCACGTCGATCACGCGATCCCACACCTCGTCGGTCATGGTCTCGGCCGGATGGTTCGAGATCGCGATGCCGGCGTTGTTGACCAGCACGTCCACGCGCCCGTGGCGCGCGATCACCGCGTCGTGCACGCGCTGCACGCCGGCCGCGTCGGTCACGTCGAGCAGTTCGGCCTCGACCTGTGCGCCGGCCGCCGTCAGTTTCGCCACGGCCTCGTCGAGCGCGCCGCGATGCATGTCGGTCAGCACCACGCGCGCGCCGGCCTGGGTCAGCGCTTCGGAAATCGCGAAGCCGATGCCGCGCGCGGCGCCGGTCACCACGGCGAGCTTGCCGTCGAGGCGGAATTTGTCGAGATACATCGTCAATCCTTCAGTTGAGTGCGGGCGCCGCAGCGGCGCGGGAAATCAGGCGGCCGGCGCGGGCTTGCCGGCCGCCGCGGCGATCCGGCAAATGTCGTCGAAGGCCGGGCCGCGCGTCGGGATCTCGATATGAAACACCTCGGCGATCACCCGCGTCCATCCGTAGATGAAGTAGGTCCAGCCATCCTCCACCTGCAAGCCGCGCGCCGCCTGCTGCGCGCGCGCCTGGTCGAGAAACACCAGCTTGCCGCGATAGTTCAGGTCCCAGGCCACCGCGCGCTCCGGGAAGCGGGCCGCGTCGGTCAGCGGCGAGCCGGGCGCGTCCTTGCCCAGCCCCGTGGCGTTGATCACCAGCGCGCCGGGCGACAGCCGCGCCAGCACGGCGTCGTTGTCCTCGGCGCGCGGCGCGGTCACGTATTCGCACGGCACGCCGAGATCCAGCTCGCGGTGAATCCGCTCCAGTTCCTCCAGCCGGCCGGCCGAGCGGTTCGAGACGATCACGCGCGACGGCCGGTTCGCGCCGCGGCTCGCCTGCATCAGGTGCCAGGTCAGCGCGATGGTCGAGCCGCCCGCGCCCATCGAGAACACTTCCGCGCCGGTGCGGGCGAAGTGCTGCTCGGGCAGGAAGCCGTCGAGCGACAGGCCCGACGTGATCGGATCCTTCGCATGACAGACGAATTTGCCGTCGCGCTTCGACAGGCAACTGGTTTCGCCCATCAGCCGCGAGTGCGGATCGATCTCGTCGAACAGATCCTGGCAGGCGGCGTACAGGTCGATCTTGTGGGTGGTGACGAGCGCGCCGAGCGACAGCGGATCGTCGCGCAGAAATTGCACGGTTTCCCGATAGGCCTCGCGGCTCGCGTGCAGCGGGAAATCGATGCCCTTGATCTCGACGTCGCCCAGGCCCAGATGCCGCGCCCACTCGGGGAACACGCGCATGATCGAACTCTGGCCGGTGGTCACGCCGATGAAATAGAAGGTCGGACGGGTGGCGGGGGTGTGGCTCATCGGGCTTGCTCCGTTTCATGGCGGCGCGCGACGAGCGCCTCGATGTCCTCGGCGCTGCGCGCGCGCCACGCCGGGTTGGGTTCGCTGCGCCAGCCGCCGTTAGCGTCGCTCACGATGCGCTGGCGCATGCCGTTGGCGCGCTCGATGATCGCGTAGTCCTGCCCCGAATCGGCCGGATAGCAGAACAGCATGACGAAATCGCCGTCGCCCAGGTTCACCGAGCGATGAATCCAGCGCGGCGGCACGTAGCACACCGTATGGGCGCGGATCTCGACGATGCGCGTCTCGCCGTCCGGCGCCTCCATCAGCATCAGGCCGTGGCCCTTGAGCCCGAAATACAGCTCGGGGCGGTCGATGTTCGCGTGGATATGGCCGCGCGTCATGAAGAACTCGTCCCCCACCCTGCCCGCGCTCATGCGGGTCACACCCGTGATCAGGTCCCCCGGCTCGGCATTCGGCCGGTGGTCGGTGACTTCGTAGACAACCTCGCTCGCCCGCGTCGCGGCCAGCGCATCGAACGCCGCCGCATCGGCATAAAGGCCGGCGAGATCGCCAAGGCGTTTCTGATAGTGCGAATCGGTGCCGGCCATCAGGCCGGTATCCAGATCCACGTCGAACGAACGCGGCTCGGGCCATTGCATGACTGTTTCTCCCTCTGAGAACTCGAATGAAACGTTAGTTTTCGTGATGATATAGTTTGTGAAACAAACGAACACTCGGGTTTTCACTAGGGAAAATCCCAAGAATTGCAAATATAATGATTGCAACACTATCGTTACGAACCCGGCAAGGCTGCGATTCGACCCGCAGGCCAGCCGGACATGCAGGAGACGACTTCATGCAAGAGATGCCCGATCCGGCCCGCGCCGCCGCGGTGGTCGCGGCGCTGCGCGAGGCGCTGGGCGCCGCCGTGGTGAGCCTGCCGGCCGATTTCGCCGGCCGCCGTCACGCCGATTCCAGCCGCATGCCGTGCGCCGACCCGATCGCGCTGGTGCGCCCGCGCACCACCGAGCAGGTGTCGGCCGCGCTGCGCATCTGTCATGCGCACCATCAGCCGGTGGTCACGCAGGGCGGCCTGACCGGCCTGGCGGGCGGCGCCTGCATGCTGGGCGGGGAAGTGGCCTTGAGCCTCGAACTGATGAACGCGATCGAGGAGATCGATCCGGTCAGCGCCACCATGACGGTGCAGGCCGGCGTGCCGCTGCAGGTCGTGCAGGAAGCGGCCGAGGCGGCCGGCTTCATGTTTCCGCTCGATCTCGGCGCGCGCGGCAGCGCGACCATCGGCGGCAACCTCGGCACCAACGCGGGCGGCAATCGCGTGATCCGCTACGGGATGATGCGCGAGCAGGCGCTCGACGTCGAAGCGGTGCTGGCCGACGGCAGCGTGGTGGGCGGCCTGCGCAAGATGATCAAGAACAACACCGGCTACGACCTGCGCAACCTGCTGATCGGCAGCGAAGGCACGCTCGGCGTGATGACGCGCGCGGTGCTGCGGCTGCGCCCGAAGCCGCGCGCGGTGTCCACCGCCTGGTGCGGCGTGCCCGATTACGACGGCGTCACGCGGCTCCTGCGTCTCGCCCAGGAGCGCCTGCCGGCCGGCGTGTCGGCGTTCGAGGTGATGTGGCCCGGCTATTACGACTTCGTGCTGTCGCGCCTGCCCGAATTGCGCGCGCCGCTCGCGGGCCGGCACGCGTTCTACGTGCTGCTGGAAAGCAGCGGCGCCGACCCCGACAGCCAGCACGCCGCGTTCGAGACGTTTCTCGGCGAGATGCTCGAAGCCGGCACGCTGGACGACGCCGCGCTGGCCGCCAACGAGGCGCACGCCGCCGCGTTCTGGGCGATCCGCGACGCGCCCGGCGAATACGGCCGGCTGATCCCGGGCCGCGTGTCGTTCGACATCAGTTTCTCGATCGCCGAGGTCGGCATCGCGGCGCAGCGCTGCGAGCAGCGGCTGCGCGCGCAATGGCCGAACGCCAGCATCCTCGTCTACGGCCATCTCGGCGACGGCAACCTGCACGTCGTGGTGCAGGAGCCGGACTGGCCGGCGAGCGCCGCGGCCGAGGTCAAGCGCGTGGTGTACGGCGTGACGGCCGAACTCGGCGGCTCGGTGTCGGCCGAGCACGGCATCGGCACCAAGAAGCTCGAGGTGCTGGCGCTGTCGCGCCGCCCCGAGGAGCTGGCCGCGATGCGCGCCGTGAAGGCCGCGCTCGACCCGCGCGGCATCCTGAACCCCGGCAAGCTGCTGGCGCCGTGACGCGCCGCGCCCCGCATTTCCGGGCGAGCGCACCGCGCCGCCCTTTCGCGTGACACACCCACAAGAGGAGGAGACATGTCGCGTCTTATGAAGAAGCTGTGCTGCGCCGCCGCGTTCGCCGCGGCCGGCATCATCGCCACCGCACCCGCGTTCGCCGCCGACAAGCTCAAGGTCGGCATTTCGATGAAGGTGCTCAACGCACCGTATTTCGCGGCGGCCATGGAATCGGCCAAGGCGCGCGCCACCGAACTCGGCGCGGACGTGATCGTGGCCGATGCGCAGGGCAAGATGGGCAAGCAGATTTCCGACGTGGAAGATCTGGTCACGCGCGGCGTCAAGGTGCTGCTGATCGATCCGGCCGATCCCGAGGCGCTGGTGGGCGCGGTGAACGCCGCGAGCGCGGCCGGCGTGAAGGTGGTGGTGTTCGACAGCACGCTCGACCCGAAGGCCAACTACGTCACGCTGGTGCAGTCGTCGAACAGCGAGAACGGCGCGCTGGTGGGCCGCTGGGTGGTGGACAACACCGGCGGCAAGCCGCTGAAGATCGCGCTGCTGTCCGGCGAGAAGGGCAACCCGGTCGGCAAGGAACGGCGCGACGGCGTGCTGGCCGGCATCGTCGAGGCGCAGCTCGAAAAAACCGGCAAGTCGAACCTGCAGATCGTCGGTCAGGGCTGGGGCAACTGGTCGGACGAAGGCGGCCTGAAGGCGATGGAAGACCTGCTGGTGGCCAACAAGGACATCAACATGGTGCTCGCCGAGAACGACAGCATGCTGCTCGGCGCGCGCCGCGCGATCCAGAGCGCGAACCGCGACGGCATCACGCTGGTGGCGGCGGCCGACGGCCAGAAGGAAGCGCTCGCGCTGATCAAGCAGGGCAAGTACGGCGTGACCGCGCTCAACGATCCGGCGCTGGTCGCGCGCACCGCGGTGGACATCGGCGTGAAGGCCGCCAAGGGCCAGGCCGGTGCAGTGCCGAAGCTGTCGTACACGCCGGCCGTCGCGATCTCGAAGAGCAACGTCGACAAGTACTACAACCCGAAAGCGATCTTCTGACGCTTTCTTCGTCGCATGCGCGCGCCGCCGGCGGCTGGCGCGCGCCCGAGTGGAGACACAGTCCAATGATTCCGTTCATCGCACTAACCGGCATCGGCAAGCGATTCGGCGGCATTCACGCGATCGAGAACATCGATTTCGACGTGCACGGCGGCGAGGTGCATGCGCTCGTCGGCGAAAACGGCGCGGGCAAATCGACGCTGATGCGCGTGATCGGCGGCGGCCACCAGCCCGACGCCGGCACGATCCGCGTGCAGGGCCGCGAGAGGGTGCTGCGCAACCCGCACGCGGCGCTGGCCGAGGGCATCGCCGTGATCCACCAGGAGACGGCGCTGGCGCCCGACCTGTCGGTGGCCGAGAACGTGTTCCTGGCCGCCCTGCCCGCCGTGATCGACTGGCGCGGCCTGCGTGCGAAGGCGCGCGCGTTGATCGCCAGCCTCGGCTTCGACATCGATCCGGCCGCGCTGGTCGGCACGCTGTCGGCCGCGCAATGCCAGGTGATCGAGATCGCCAAGGCGCTGTCTGGCGAACTGAAGCTGCTGGTGCTCGACGAGCCGACCGCCGCGCTCGCGCCGTCCGACGCCGAACGCCTGCTGGAGATCGTGCGCTCGCTGCGCGCGCGCGGCGTGGGCATCGTCTATATCTCGCACCGGCTGGAGGAAGTGTTCGCGATCGCCGACCGGATCACGGTGCTCAAGGATGGCCGCCGCGTCGATACCGTCGTGCCGGCCGAGATTTCGCGCGACGAACTGATTCGCAAGATGGTCGGCCGGCCGCTGTCGGTGCTGTTCCCCGAACGGCACGCCACGGCCGGCGAGGTGGTGCTGAAGGTGGACGGACTGGCGCGCGGCGAGGCGGTGCGCGGCGTGTCGTTCTCGCTGCGCGCGGGCGAGGTGGTCGGGCTGGGCGGGCTGATCGGTTCGGGCCGCACCGAGGTGGCGCGGCTGATCTTCGGCGCGGACCGGGCCGAGGCCGGCAGCATCGAACTGAAGGGCAAGCGCCTGAACGCGCGCACGCCGATGGCGGCAGTGCGCGCCGGCATCGGCCTGGTGCCCGAGGATCGCAAGGGCCAGGGCGCGGTGCTCGCGATGCCGATCCGCATCAACGCCACGCTCGCCTCGCTGAAATCGGTCAGCGCGCCGGGCGGCTTTCTCGCGTTCCGCCGCGAGCGCGAGGCGGTCGCGCAACTGATGGACGCGCTGCGCATCAAGGCCCGCTCGATGGATGCCGACGTTTCGACGCTGTCGGGCGGCAACCAGCAGAAGGTGGTGCTCGCCAAGTGGTTCCATGCCGACGGCGACCTGATCATCCTCGACGAGCCGACGCGCGGCGTGGACGTGGGCGCGAAGGTGGAGATCTACACGCTGATCAACCAGTTGGCCGAACGCGGCAAGGCGCTGCTGGTGATCTCGTCCGAGCATCAGGAACTGATGGGGCTGTGCGACCGCATCATGGTGATGGGCGAAGGCCGCATCCGTGGCGAACTGCAGCCCGCCGACTACAGCGAGGAAGCGATCCTCGCGCTCTCGTTGCGCCGCGATCCCGGCGAAACCCACGGCTCCCCGCATGCCGGCCCGCAGGCGGCCGGGCGCGAGGACGCCTCCCTCATTCACGGTTGACGCGGCCTTTGCCGCCGTCCCGGAACGTTCTACCCGTTTGGAGACACCCATCATGAATCCCAGCGCCGCTACCTCGAACCCGCGCCAGCGCCCCGCCGCCGGCTCGAAGCTCAAGCATGCCTGGCAATCCGCACGCCGCTTCAACACGGTGGCGATCCTCGTCGTGCTGGTGATCGCGGCGTCGTTCATCTCGAGCGACTTCTTCTCCGCGCCCAACCTCGCCAACATCACGCGCCAGGTGGCCGGCGTCGGCATCATGTCGGTCGGCATGCTGCTGGTGGTGCTGACCGGCGGCATCGACCTGTCGGTCGGCTCGGTCGCGGCGCTCGGCAGCGTGCTGTCGGCGATGCTGATCCCCGAGCACGGCTTGGCGTTCGCGCTGGCGGCCGCGCTCGTGACGGGCGGCCTGTGCGGCCTCGTGTCGGGCGTGCTGGTGGCGTTCTGCCGGCTGACGCCGTTCGTCGTGACGCTCGCCATGATGACGGTGGCGCGCGGCATCGCGATGATCGTCTCGAACGGCTCGCCGATCCTGGTGGACGACGCGGGCCAGGCCCTGCTCGACTTCGGCCGCCACAGCTACTTCGGCATTCCCGGCCCGACGCTGGTGATGCTGCTGGTGTTCGTGGCGGGCGGCATCGCGCTCGGCCGGATGCGCGCCGGCCGCGTGGTGCGCGCGATCGGCTCGAACGAGGAGGCGGTGCGGCTGTCGGGCGTGCCGGTGGCGCGCCACATTCTCGGCACCTACGTGTGCTCCGGCGCGCTGGCCGCGCTGGCCGGCATCGTCTCGACGGCGCGCGCCAGCGTGGGCGCGCCCACCGTGGGCGTGGGCGACGAGCTGACCGTGATCGCGGCGGTGGTGATCGGCGGCGCGAGCCTGGCCGGCGGCAAGGGCGGCGTGCTCAACACGCTGATGGGCGTGCTGATCCTCGGCGTGATCGGCAACATCATGAATCTGGCCAGCGTGCCGGGCTATCACCAGCAAGTCGTGATGGGCGCGATCATCGTCGCGGCGGTGCTGATGCAGCAGGGCGCGGGCTTCTGGCGCCGCTGGATATTCCGCTAAACTCCGCGTTGGATGCGCCTCGCGGTTGCCGTGCCGCGATGCGCCGCATGACGCTCCGCATGAGCCTTTTGCACTTCATGCCCGCCAGTCAAGGAAGGAAACAACGCGTGCCCGACTACAACATCCTCGAAGTGATCGACCGTGCCCGGCCCGAGCTGCGGCGCGGCAGCCGCCAGGTGGCCGACTACATCCTGGAGAACGTGCATTCGATCGCGGAAGTGAGCCTGTCCGAACTCGCGCGGCTCGCCCAGGTCAGCGAGCCGACCATCCTGCGCTTCTGCGCGACGATCGGCTGCAACGGCTTCAAGGATTTCAAGATCCGCGTGGTGCAGAGCCTCGCGCTCGGCGCGCCGGCCACGCATTCGGTGCTGTCCGATGCGGACACGCCCGAAACGGTGGCCACCAAGATCTTCGACTACACCATCACGAGCCTCGACTGGGCGCGCAAGAAGCTCGATTTCGAGGCGATCGGCCGCGCCGTCGAATTGCTGGCCTCGGCCGCGCGCATCGAGTTTTTCGGCTTCGGCGCGTCGGGCATCGTGGCGCTCGACGCGCAGCAGAAATTCCCGCTGTTCGGGGTGCCGTGCGTCGCGCACCAGGATTCGCACCAGCAGTTCATCGCCGCGTCGATGCTCAAGCCCGGCGACGCGGTGGTGGCGATCTCGAACACCGGCGCCACGCGCTCGCTGATCGAGGTGGCGCGCACCGCCAAGGAACGCGGCGCGATCGTGGTGGTGATCACCGGCTCGCAGGGGCCGCTCACGCGCTACTGCGACGTGGCGGTGGTGGCCGAAACGCTGGAGAACACCGACGTCTACACGCCCACCACCTCGCGCCTCGCGGCGCTGGTGATCGTCGACATCCTGTCCACCAGCGTCGCGCTGCGCAAGGGCGAAACCCACGCCCGCGACGTGCAGGACATGAAGCGCCATCTCGCCGACATGCGCACCTCCGGCATGATCTGATCCGCATTCGCAGGGGCCGGCCCCCTGCTCCGTTTTTTCTTCGTCCTTTTTGTTTTGCACTGCGAAGCGAAAGCGCGGGCCGCATCGATTGCGCGGACCGCGCCGCCGCTCGCCCGAACCTTTCCCAAACCGCCATGAAGATACTTGTCGCAGTCAAACGCGTCGTCGATTACAACGTGAAGGTTCGCGTGAAATCGGACGGCACCGGCGTCGATCTCGCCAACGTGAAGATGTCGATGAACCCGTTCGACGAAATCGCCGTCGAGGAGGCCGTGCGCCTCAAGGAGCAAGGCGTGGCCAGCGAGGTGGTGGCCGTGTCGATGGGCGTGGCGCAGGCGCAGGACACGCTGCGCACCGCACTGGCGATCGGCGCGGACCGCGCGATCCTGGTCGAATCGAACGCCGAGCTGCAGCCGCTCGCGGTGGCCAAGCTGCTGCATGCGCTGATCGAACGCGAACAGCCGCAACTGGTGCTGCTCGGCAAGCAGGCCATCGACGACGACGCCAACCAGACCGGCCAGATGCTGGCCGCGCTCGCCGGGCTGCCGCAGGCCACGTTCGCGGCGAAGCTCACGATCGCCGACGGCCGCGCCAGCGTCGATCGCGAGGTGGACGGCGGCACCGAAACGCTCTCGCTGGCGCTGCCCGCGGTGGTGACGGCCGACCTGCGCCTGAACGAGCCGCGCTACGTGACGCTGCCCAACATCATGAAGGCGAAGAAGAAGCCGCTCGCCACGCTCACGCCCGACGAACTGGGCGTGGACGTCGCGCCGCGCCTGCACACGCTGCGCTTCGCCGAGCCGCCCAAGCGCGGCGCGGGCATCAAGGTGGCCGACGTGCACGCGCTCGTCGACAAGCTGCGCAACGAATCCCAAGTCTTGTAAGGAGCACGAACCATGACGACGCTCGTCATTGCGGAACACGAACACGCGGCGCTGAACGCCGCGACGCTGCACGCCGTCACGGCGGCCCGGCAACTCGGCGGCGAGGTGCATGTGCTGGTGGCCGGCTGGCAGGCTCAGGCGGCGGCCGACGCTGCCGCGCGCATCGCCGGCGTGGCGAAGGTGCTGCTGGCCGAGGCGCCGCAGCTCGAACACGGGCTGGCCGAACCGCTCGCCGAGACGGTGCTCGCGCTCGCCGGCCAGTATTCGCACATCGTCGCGCCGGCCACGGCGGCCGGCAAGAACGTGGCGCCGCGCATCGCGGCCCGGCTCGACGTCGCGCAACTCTCGGACATCACGGCCGTGCTCGGCGCGGATACGTTCGAGCGGCCGATCTACGCGGGCAACGTGATCGCCACCGTGCAATCGCGCGATGCCATCAAGGTGATCACGGTGCGCGCCACGGCCTTCGACGCCGCCGAGGCGACGGGCGGCCATGCGTCGATCGAAACGGTGGAAGCGGTGGAGGCGATGGACACCGGCGGCGGCCGGGCCGAGTTCGTCGGCCGGCAGGTCACGAAGCTCGATCGGCCCGAACTGACGAGCGCGAAGACCGTGGTGTCGGGCGGGCGCGGCCTGGGCAGCGCGGAGCATTACGCGCAACTGCTCGAACCGCTCGCGGACACGCTCGGTGCGGCGCTCGGCGCCTCGCGCGCGGCGGTCGACGCCGGCTACGTGCCGAACGATTATCAGGTGGGTCAGACCGGCAAGATCGTCGCGCCGGAGCTGTATCTGGCGATCGGCATTTCGGGCGCGATCCAGCATCTGGCCGGCATGAAGGACGCCCGCGTGATCGTGGCGATCAACAAGGACGAAGAGGCGCCGATCTTCGGCGTGGCGGATTACGGGCTCGTCGGGGATCTGTTCACCGCCGTGCCGGCGTTGACGGCGGCGCTGGGGTAAGCCCGCGCGCCGCGCATATCGTCAGGCGATCCCGCCTCGGCGCATGCCGGCGCCGAAGGCCGGGCACACGCTCGCCGGTCGCTCAGCCAGCGGTGCGCAGCGCATCGAACCACGACCCCACGAATCCGTAGCGCAGCACGTATTCGTGGCGGCCGCCCTCGCGGCGAATCTCCATCTCGCCGACGATCCCCGCCAGCTCGCCGCTGCCCGAACCCGGCACCACGGTCACGCGCAGCGCTTCCTTGCCCGCATGCATCTGCCCGTGATGCGACAGCGCGAAACCGCCCTCGCGGCCATCGAGCGTGCCGACGAACGATTCGAGCGCAACGTAGGTCGCCTCGCCGCTGGCCGGCTGCCCGATGCTGAGCATCTCGCCGGCCGCGTGGCCCCGCAGCGGCCCGCTGTATTCCTTCTCCAGCGTGAGCCGCCCGAGGGCGGCGGCGCCGGCCGGCACGCCCGGCAGTTCGGGCGCGCCGATCCGGACGCTGAATTCGCCAGTGGCGACAGTGGCTTTGGGATTCGACGAAGACGAAAACGAAGACGATGTCACGAACACACACTCCCTGGAATGAATGGCGGCGGGGCCGGTAGCCGATGGCGCCGGCCCCGCGCGGCATGTCGAAAGATTCGACGACCCTCATCCTCGGTCAGCGCGCGGCGCTTGTCCAGCCTCGATGTTCAGTCCACCGACAAGCGCCACGCGAATGCGAACAGCGCGGCCGCGAACGTGTAGCGCTGCAGCGTCTGCGCGAGCGGGTGGGCGCGCATCCACGACGCGATCCGCGACGCGCCCGCCACATAGCCCGAATCGAACACCCCGCCCAGCGCCACCAGCAGCACGCCGAGCACCGTCACCTGCACGCCCACCGAGCCGGCCTCCGGCCGCACGAACTGCGGCAGCAGCACCGAGCAGAACAACAGCGCCTTCGGGTTGAGCAGGTTGGTCAGCAAGCCCTTGGTGAACGCCTGACGCAGCACGTCCGAGCCGGGCGCGACGGCCACGCCGCCCGGCATCGCGAACGGCGGCGAGCGGAAGATCTGCCAGGCGACATAGGCCAGATACGCCGCGCCGCCATAACGGACGATGTCGTACAGCCAGGGCGCGCTGCGCAGCAACGCGGCCACGCCGCAGGCGGACAGCGTCACGTGCACCGCCCGCGCCAGCGCCAGGCCGCCCGCCGCCGCCATCCCCGGACGCATGCCGCGCTGGATGCTGGTCTGCAGCAGCAGCGCCATGTCGGGGCCGGGCAACGCGAAAACGGCGGCCAGCGCCGCGACGTAGAGGGCGAGCAAGTGGAGCGAAATCATGGGGCGGATCGGCGAAAAGAGAGGTCGAAGAGAGGTCGAAGAGAGGTCGAAAAGGTCGCTTCGGAACACGGCGCACGCGCCGTGCGAAGGCGCTCCAGTGTGCCCGGGTTCGCGGAGCGCTTTTGAGCCATTTACGGCCTTCCACAACGACATTCGAGCCGGATTCCTCTATATTTCCGCCATCGAACAACGGAATCCGCCCATCATGGACGACCTCGACAAAACCGACCGCGCCATCCTCGCCGCCGTGCAGCGCGACGGCCGTATCCCGATCGCGCGGCTGGCCGACACGGTGGGCCTCAGCGAAACGCCGTGCGCGCGCCGCCTCAAGCGGCTCGAAAACGAGGGATACGTGGAGCGCTATCGCGGCCAGCTCTCGCGCAAGAAGCTCGGCTACGGCGTGGTGGCATTCGTGCTGCTGCGCATCGCCGTGCACGACCGCGCGCTCGGCGACCGCTTCGAGCGCGAGGTGCTGGCGATGCCGCGCATCCTGTCGTGCCACAACGTGTCCGGCTCGGCGGACTATCTGCTGCAGGTGATCGGGCGCGATCTCGACGATTACGGCAGCTTCGTGCGCGACGTGCTGCGCGTGCTGCCGGGCGTCACGTCGGTGGAATCGGTGCTGTCGCTGCGCGAGGTCAAGGGCGATCAGGGCTTGCCGATCGCCTGAGGCGTGATTTCCCCTGTTTCGCCACCGGCCGGCACGCGCAGATGCGCGCTGGCCAGATCCTCCAGGAACGCCGCGACGATCGGGGCCTTCTTCGCGCGCCGCGCCACGACCATGTGGAACGTCACGTCGTAGTTCAGCAGCTCGGGGTTGAGCGGCGCGAGCAAGCCCTGCGCCACGTAGGGCGCCGCGAAATGCTCGGGCAGGTAGCCGAGGTGATGCCCGGAGAGAATCAGCAGCGCGACCGCCTCCATGTTGTCGGCGGTGCCGGTCACGCGATCGGGCGAGGTGGACAGTTGCGCCTCGGGCAGCGGATAGCTGCGCCAGGCCCATTCGTGCGCGGCCGCGTCGGCGGCGGACAGCCCGCCCGCCTGCTCGAACAGCGGATGCCCGCGCCCGCAATAGGCCACCTGCCGCTCGATGAACAGCGGCGTGTAGTCGAGCACCGGCACGCGATGCCAGAAATAGCCGATCGCGATCTGGATCTCGTCGCCGAGCAGCTTTTCCTCCAGGTCGCCGGGCGGCCGCACCGAAATCGAAAAACGCACGGCCTCGTCGCGCGTGCGGAACGCGGCGATCGCCTCGGCGATGCGCGCGTTCTGGCTGATCGGCGTATGCCCGATCAGGCCGATGTTGAGCGTGCCCACCAGTTGGCGATCCATGTGCCGCGCGGCGCTGCCGAATTCGTCGAGCGCCACCAGCAGCTTGCGGCTCATCGACTGGAAGCGCTCGCCCTTCGGCGTCAGCCGGAAACCGCTGCGGCCGCGCTCGCAGAGCCGGTAGCCGAGCCGCGTCTCCAGCGACGACAACTGCGCGCTGATGGTGGATTGCCCCACGTTCAGCACCGCCTGCGCGGCGGTCACGCCGCCCGCGTCGGCCACCGCCAGAAACACGCGGATCAGACGCAGATCGAGCGTCGACAGATTCCCCAGCACGGATGCTCCCCCTTGATTACATCGATCCGGATCGATGTTGACGTCGAAACCTTGGCATTCTTCCAGCCCGGCAAAACGCGTACAACTATGCGTCGCGCCGCGTCGAATGATACGGCGGCTCCCGTTCCACACGAAACAGAATCACCGAGACGCCCATGAACGACACCCCCTTCTTCCAGCCGCTCGGCGGCAACGACATGCCGCGCAGCGGCGGCATCGCGACGATGATGCGCCTGCCCCACGTGCCGAGCGCGGCCGGCCTCGACGCCTGCTTCGTCGGCGTGCCGTTCGACCTGGGCACCTCGAACCGCACCGGCGCGCGCTTCGGCCCGCGCCAGATCCGCGCCGAATCGGTGCTGCTGCGCCCGTACAACATGGCCACCCGCGCCGCGCCGTTCGATTCGCTGCGCGTGGCCGACGTGGGCGACGTGGCGATCAACCCCTACAACCTGCTCGATTCGATCGCCCGCATCGAAACCGCCTACGACGCGATCCTGGCCCACGATTGCAAGCCGATCACGCTCGGCGGCGACCACACCATCGCGCTGCCGATCCTGCGCGCGATCCACCGCAAGCACGGCAAGGTCGCATTGATTCACGTCGATGCGCACGCCGACGTCAACGACACGATGATGGGCGAGAAGATCGCGCACGGCACGCCGTTCCGCCGCGCGGTGGAGGAAGGCCTGCTGGCGACCGATCGCGTGGTGCAGATCGGCCTGCGCGGCACCGGCTACGCCGCCGAGGATTTCGACTGGTGCCGCGAGCAGGGCTTTCGCGTGGTGCAGGCCGAGGCGTGCTGGAATCAATCGCTGGCGCCGCTGATGCGCGAGGTGCGCGAGCAGATCGGCAACACGCCGGTGTACATCAGCTTCGACATCGACGGCATCGATCCGGCCTACGCGCCGGGCACCGGCACGCCGGAAATCGCCGGGCTGACCGTGCCGCAGGCACTCGAAATCATTCGGGGTGCGTACGGCCTCAATATCGTCGGCGCCGACCTCGTGGAAGTGGCGCCGCCCTACGATCCGTTCGGCACCACCGCGCTGCTCGGCGCGAATCTCGCCTACGAGCTGCTGTGCGCGTTTCCCGGCGTGAAGCTGCGCGACTGAGCCCCGGCTCCCTCACGCTGCGCGGCACCTACAAGAAAGAACCAGAAGGAGACTTCGTGATGCAAGCTTCAACGCCGGTCCGGCAACCTCGACGGGCGGCGCTCGCGTCGTTCGTCGGCACGACGATCGAGTGGTACGACTTCTACAGCTATGCCACGGCGGCGGCGATCGTGTTCGGCCCGCTGTTCTTCCCCGGCGAAAGCCGGCTCGTGAGCCTGCTCGCCTCGTTCGGCTCGTTTGCGGTGGGCTTCCTCGCACGCCCGCTCGGCGGCATCCTGTTCGGCCATCTCGGCGACCGCTATGGACGCAAGCGCTCGCTGCTCGCCACGCTGCTGCTGATGGCGGTGGCCACGGTGGCGATCGGGCTGCTGCCGACCTACGAGAAGGCCGGCATGCTCGCGCCCACGCTGCTCGTGCTGATGCGCGTGCTGCAAGGCATCGCGGTGGGCGGCGAATGGGGCGGCGCGGTGCTGCTGGCCGGCGAACACGCGCCGGAAGGCAAGCGCACGTTCTTCGCGTCGTTCGCGCAGCTGGGCAGCGCGAGCGGCCTGATCCTGTCGATGCTCGCGTTCGGCGCGATCAGCATGCTGCCCAAGGAAGACATGATGAGCTGGGGCTGGCGCGTGCCGTTCCTGGCCAGCTCGGTGCTGCTGGTGGTGGGTTTCGCGATCCGTGCGAGCGTGTCCGAGTCGCCGGAGTTCGCCGAGGTGAAGGCCGCCGGCGAGATGGCGGCGAACCCGCTGCGCGAATCGCTGCGCCAGTGGCCGCTGCTGCTGCTCGCGATCGGCGCGAACGTGTACGGCATCGCGGGCGTGTATTTCAGCAACATCTTCATGATCACGTACGCCACGCAGTTCCTGTCGCTCGATCGCTCGATGGTGCTGCACTGCATGACGATCGTGGCCTGCCTGCAGTTCGTGGTGCAGCTCGGCGCTGCCTGGGTCGCGCAGCGCTTCGGCACCACGCGCGTGCTGGTCGCCATGGCCGCCTGGGCCGCGATCGTGCCGTTCGTGATGCTGCCGCTGGTGCATGCGGGCACGCCGATCACGATCACGCTCGGCATCGGTCTGGCAACGATCGCCGAATCGGGCTATTACGCGGTGGTGGCCGGTTTCGTGAGCGGCCTGTTCGCGGCGCGCATCCGCTATACGGCGATCTCGATCTCGTACCAGGTGTGCGGCGCGCTGGCCGGCGGCCTCACGCCGCTGGTGGCGACTGTGATCGCACAGAGCGCCGCGCCGGCCTGGTGGCCGCTCGCGCTGCAATACGCGGCGGCGGCGCTGCTGTCGGGCTTCTGCGTGATCCGCATCGCGCGGCGCGGCGATGCGGGCGAGCCCGATCGCGGGGTGCAGGGCGATGCCGCACGTCGCGAGAAACCAGCGGCGACTCGCGTGGCAACGACTGGCGCGTAAGCACACGGCTCGCGCGCCCCGACGCGGCGCGCGTTCCATCGCGGAATCGCTTCGATGCCGAAAACGGCTAGGCGGGCTGCCGCGCGGCCAGCGCCATCGCGCGCCGCAGCGCGGCGTACACGGCCGGCCGGTTGCTCTGCGATGCGTTGAAGCGCAGGTAATGCGTGGCCGTGTGCGACACGCTGAACACGTTGCCCGGCGCGAACACCACGCCCTCCTCCAGCGCATGCCGCGCGACCGCCGCCGCATCGAGCCCGTCCGGCAATTCGGCCCACAGGAACATGCCCGCGCGCGGCCGGATCGGCACGGTCAGCCCGGCCGACGTCAATTGCCGCAAGGTCTCGCTGACGGCATCGCCGAGCCGTGCATGCAGGCCGTCGAGATGGCGGCGGTAGGTGCCGTCCACCAGCAGCCGATGCACGACGGCTGCGTTCAGGCCGCCGTTGCCGAAGGTGGTCGCGAGCTTCAGGTCGATCAGCGGATCGACCCACTCGTGCCGCACCGCGAGATAGCCGCAGCGCACCGCCGCCGACAGCGTCTTCGAGAAGCTGCCGATCGAGATCACGCGCGACAGGCCGTCGAAGGCAGCGAGCCGCGGCGCGGGGTCGATCTCGAAGTCGGCGAAGATGTCGTCTTCCACGATCAGCACGTCGTGCTCGGCGGCCAGCGTCAGCACGCGATGCGCGACGGCCGGCGCCAGCGTCGCGCCGGTGGGGTTGTGGACGGCCGAATTCGTCACGTACAGGCGCGGCCGGTGCTCGGCCAGCACGCGCGCGAACTCGGCCGGATCGGGGCCGTTGGCCGTGTAGCGCACGCTGACCAGCTCGACGCGATGCGCACGCAGTAGCGCCTGGAAATTGAAGTAGCACGGGTCGTCCACCACCACCGTGTCGCCCGGTTCGAGCAGGAAGCGGCACACCAGATCGAGCGCGTGCGTGCCGCTGTCGGTCAGCAGGATCTGGTCGGCAGCGGCCTCGATGCCGTGCTGCGCGAGCCGCCAGGCAAGCTGCTGGCGCAGCGCCGCCAGGCCGAGCGGCGCGCCGTAGTCGGCCAGGTCGTGCTGGCCGTCGCGCGCCACGGTGCGCAGCGCGCGGCGCAGCCCGTCGTCGGGCAACCAGTCGGCCGGCAGCCAGCCCGCGCCCGGTTTCAGCGCCGCGCTGCCGGCTTCGAGCGATTGCCGCGTCAGCCACAGCGGGTCCAGCTCGCGATCGAGGCGTGGCGCGACGTCGGCCAGCGCGAACGGCGGCGCATGCCCCGCCACGAAGAAGCCCGAACCACGCCGTGCCGACAACGCGCCCTCGGCCACCAGCCGGTCGTAGGCATCGACCACCGTCGATTTCGAGATGCCGAGCGCTTCCGCCATCGAGCGGATCGACGGCACGCGCGCACCGGGCATCAGCGCACGGCTGGCGATGCGGGCGCGCAAGGTCGCCATCACCTGCACCACGCGGCTGCCGTCGCCCGCGCTTTTGGGTGGGATTGTGGAGTGGATGTCCGCCATCTGTACGGGGCTCCGATCAGTACAGTTTGCTGAAATTGTGCTGCTCCGTAGCTTACCCCGGAAGCGCGCGCGTGGGATGCTGCCCCATCCTTCCCCGACCACGGCGTCCACGTTCATCATGCAGAACTCCACCCAAGGCTGGTTCAGCGGTTTCCTCGGTGTCCTGATCTTCAGCGGCTCGCTGCCGGCGACGCGCATCGCCGTGCTCGGTTTCGACCCGGTGTTCCTGACGGTGGCGCGCGCGGCGATCGCCGGGTTGATCGCCATCGCGCTGCTGCTCGCGTTTCGCGAGACGCGACCGGCACGCGCCGACCTGATGCCGCTCGCGATCGTCGCGCTCGGCGTGGTGGTGGGCTTTCCGCTGCTGACCGCGCTCGCGCTGCGTCACATCACGTCGGCGCACGCGATCGTGTTTGTCGGTCTGTTGCCGCTCGCCACCGCCCTGTTCGGCGTGTTGCGCGGCGGCGAGCGGCCGCACGCGGCGTTCTGGCTGTTCTCGTCGATCGGCAGCGCCGCCGTGGTGGGCTTCGCGCTGCGCAACGGCGGCGGCGCCTCGCTGGCGGGCGACCTGCTGATGCTGGCGGCGATCCTGGCCTGCGGCCTGGGCTATGCGGAAGGCGCGCGGCTGTCGCGCCGACTCGGCGGCTGGCAGGTGATTTCGTGGGCGCTGGTGCTGTCCTTGCCGTTGATGCTGCCGCTCGCCATCGCGAGCCGCCCCGCGTCGTTCGCCGCGATCGGCGCGCCGGCCTGGTGGAGCCTCGCCTACGTATCGCTGTTCAGCATGCTGATCGGCTTCGTGTTCTGGTATCGCGGGCTGGCGCTCGGCGGCATCGCGGGCGTGGGCCAGCTCCAGTTGCTGCAACCTTTCTTCGGACTCCTGCTCGCAGCGTGGCTGCTGCACGAAGCGGTGCCGGCCTCGATGCTGGCTGTGACCGCGGTGGTGGTCGCCTGCGTGGCCTGCGCGCGGCGTTTCGCCGGCCCGCCAGCGGTGCGGCAGGCACGCGGTTGAATTCTGGCGGATGCGTGGCATTCCTTACCACTTGGTCCGGCACGGTTTCATGACGACGATGTCAATTCGACCGACGCGGCATGCGCCCGGTCGAACCATTCAGGGCAATCGTCAACTGTCACGAAACTGCCTAAGTGCGGGGGCTAGGATCGGGCGATCGTCCCAAACCACAATCCCACCGTCCGCCATGAGCCAACCTACTTCGTCTTCCATCGATCTCGGTCGATCGAAAGGCTTCGGTCTGATCGTCTTCTTCGTCATCCTCGTTGCGGGGGGCGGCTACGTGCTGACCCACCTGCTCGCGGATCTCGCACCGGTCGGTAGCCATTCGCTGTTTCCGTACTTCCTGCTCGGCGTGGCGCTGCTGATCGCGCTCGGCTTCGAGTTCGTCAACGGCTTCCACGACACCGCGAACGCGGTCGCCACCGTGATCTACACGCACTCGCTCACGCCGAACATCGCGGTGGTGTGGTCCGGCCTCTGGAATTTCATGGGCGTGCTGCTGTCGAGCGGCGCGGTGGCGTTCGGGATCCTGCAATTGCTGCCGGTCGAGCTGATCCTGCAGGTGGGCAGCGGCGCCGGCTTCGCGATGGTGTTCGCGCTGCTGATCGCGGCGATCGTCTGGAACCTCGCGACCTGGTATTTCGGCCTGCCGTCGTCCAGCTCGCACACGCTGATCGGCTCGATCATCGGCGTCGGCCTGATGAACCAGCTGATGCACGGCGCGTCGGGCACGAGCGGCGTGGATTGGGGCCAGGCCGGCGGCGTCGGCAAGGCGCTGCTGTTCTCGCCGCTGGTCGGTTTCCTGTTCTCGGGCCTGTTGCTGCTGGTCCTGAAGGCCGTCGTGAAGGCGCCGGCGCTCTACAAGGAACCGCCGAAGGACCAGCCGCCGCCGTTCTGGATCCGCTGCCTGCTGATCCTGACCTGCACGGGCGTGTCGTTCGCGCACGGCTCGAACGACGGCCAGAAGGGCATGGGCCTGATCATGCTGATCCTGATCGGCACGGTGCCCACCGCCTACGCGCTGAACAAGGCCGTCACGCCGGCCGAAACGCAGACCTTCATCGCCGTCGCGCACCAGGCCTCGGCCACGTTCGGCAAGTACGCCAACGGCGTCGCCGCCCCGACCAACTCGCGCGCCGTGGTCGAAACCTACGTGCAGACGCGTCAATTGACGCCGGACACGGTGCCGGCCATGCAGCAACTGTCGAACTCGCTGGCCTCGGCTGTCGGCTCGACCGTGGGCTCGACCGGCTCGATGGCCGACATGCCGCAAGGCCAGATCGACAACGTGCGCAACACGATGTATCTCGTGTCCGAAGCGATCCGCCTGATGGACAAGGCCAAGCAGCCGAACTTCTCGGCCGACGACCGCAGCGCGATCGACAACTATCGCTCGCAGCTCGACCACTCCACCAAGTTCATCCCGACCTGGGTCAAGGTGGCCGTGGCGCTCGCGCTCGGCCTCGGCACGATGGTGGGCTGGAAGCGGATCGTCGTGACGGTCGGCGAGAAGATCGGCAAGCAGCATCTGACTTACGGCCAGGGCGCATCGGCCGAGGCCGTGGCGATGATCACGATCGGCGCGGCCGACATGTACGGCCTGCCGGTGTCGACGACGCACGTGCTGTCGTCGGGCGTGGCGGGCACCATGGCCGCCAATGGCTCGGGCCTGCAATGGGGGACGGTGCGCAGCCTGGTGCTGGCCTGGGTGCTGACGCTGCCGGCCTCGATCGTGCTGGCCGGGGGGTTGTACTGGCTGTTTCACGCGATCGCTTGATGGTCGCGGCGGTTCCCGTTCGGCCGTTGTTTTGATGTATTGATTGGAGGCCGTCTCGCGGGGTTTGCGGCGAGATGACCTCCCGGCAGGCGGCCCGGTTCCAGCCCGATTGCCGCGCAAGATTCGGAGCGCCGCGCGAGCGCGTGGCCTCTACGATGATCGCCAGCCCATTGCGTGGAGATTCATCGTGACTGCCAGCCTCGAACGGCGTTCGCCGTTCACGCCCGCCTCCCCTTCTCTTTCGTCGGTATTGCCTGCCGAGTACGAATGGCGCGCGATTCGTGACGCGTTGAATGCGCACGGGGTGGCTGTCATTCGCGGCCTGCTCGATCGCAATGCCTGCGATGCGTGGATAGCCGGCTACGACGACACATCGCGCTATCGCAGCCGCATCGTGATGGCGCAGCACAACTTCGGCCGCGGCGAATATCGATATTTCGGCTACCCGTTATTGCCCGAGCTGGCCGCGCTGCGCCGCGATCTCTATGCGCCGCTCGCGCCGATCGCCAACGACTGGAACCGCGCGCTCGGCATCGACACGCGCTATCCGGCCGATCACGACGCGTTCCTGCAGCGCTGTCACGCGGCCGGCCAGACGCGGCCGACGCCGCTGATCCTGCGTTACGGCGAGGGCGACTACAACTGCCTGCATCAAGACCTTTACGGCGAGCACGTCTTTCCGTTGCAGGTCGCGATCCTGCTGTCGCAGCCGGGGGAGGATTTCACGGGTGGGGAGTTCGTGCTGACCGAGCAGCGCCCGCGCATACAGTCGCGCGCCGAGGTGGTGCCGCTGGCGCGCGGCGACGCGGCGATCTTCGCCGTGCATGGGCGGCCGGTGCAGGGCACGCGCGGTGTGTACCGCGTCAACCTGCGGCATGGCGTGAGCCGGCTGCGCTCAGGGCATCGGCACACGCTCGGGGTGATTTTTCACGACGCGCAGTAAGCGCGACACGTATGCGGTTCGGTGGTTCGGTGGTTCGGTGGTTCGGTGGTTCGGTGGTTCGGTGGTTCGGTGGTTCGGCGCTTTGGCGCTTCGGCGCTTCGGTGCTTCGGTGCTTCGGTGCTTCGGTGCTTCGGTGCTTCGGTGCTTCGGTGCTTCGGTGCTTCGGTGCTTCGGCGGCTCGATGCTTCAGCGCTTCGCGACGCTTGCCCGCAAGCGGTCGCCCGCGTTCGTCGCCATCCGCGCGTAACCGGGCAGGGTCAGCAGCGCGAGCACGCCGGCCGCCAGGAACGCCCAGCGAAAATCGGCCATCACGTAGTGCGTGCCGGTTGCATCGCCGCGCAACAGCGAGGCCAGCCGCAACGACATCGCGCCGAACGCGATGCCCATGCCGATCGTCATCTGCTGCGCCGCGCTCGACAAAGTGCTGGCCGCGCTCGTCTGCTTCGGCGGAACGTCGGCGAACGCCAGCGTGGCCAGCGTCGAGAACTGCATCGAGCGCGACAGCCCGTAGACGAACACCACCACCAGCGTGATGACGAGCGGCGTCGACGCAGTCAACCAGCCGCACGCGATCGTCGAAAAGCCGGCGATCGTCACGTCGACCAGCGCCACGCGACGAAAGCCGAAGCGATCGAGAATCCACGACGTCAGCGCCTTCATGCCGAGGTTGCCGGTGGCGCTGGCCAGCAGCAGCAGGCCCGACTGGAACGGCGACATGCCGAAGCCCACCTGGAACAGCAACGGCTGCAGATACGGCACCGCGTTGATCGCGACGCGCGTGACCGAGCCGGTGAAGACCGTGACCGAGAACGTCGGCACCTTGAGCGTGGTGAAGTCGAGCAGCGGATGCGGCGTGCGTTTCGCATGCCACCAGGCGGCCGCGCCGAACACGATGGCGGCGGCGATCAGGCCGATCGCTTCGACAAAGTTCGCGTCCTGCTGGCCGGCCGCTTCGGTGCCGCACAGCATGCAGGTCAGCGTGGCACCCGACAGCACGAAACCGAGCCAGTCGAGCGGACGCGCCTCTTCCGAACGCTCGTTGCGTACCAGCAGCATGACGCACACCAGCGCGGCGATGCCGAGCGGCACGTTGAGCAAGAAGATCCAGCGCCACGACGCGTAGGTCGTGATGAAGCCGCCCACCGGCGGCCCCACCACGGGCGCAACGATGCCGGGCCACGTGATGGTGGCAATTGCGCGCATCAATTGGGCTTTGTCGGTGCTGCGCACGACGATCATCCGCCCGACCGGCACCATCATGGCGCCGCCCACGCCTTGCAACAACCGCGCGGCCGTGAACGTGCCGACGCTGTCGGACAGGCCGCACAACACCGACGCAATCGTGAACACAGCAATCGCCGAGCCGAACACCGTGCGCGAGCCGAAGCGATCCGCGATCCAGCCGCTGATCGGAATGAACACCGCGAGCGCCAGCATGTAGGCAGTCATCCCCAGACTCAGCGCATTCGGGCCGACGCCGAACGACTTCGCCATCTGCGGCAATGCGGTCGCGATGACGGTGGTGTCGAGATACTCCATGAAGAAGGTCGCGGCCACGAGATACGGGAGGAAACCTGTCGTCTGACGACGATCGACGCTGCTGTCGGTCATACGGGATATATCGAGCGGAATGGGATCAGGCGAAGGATGCCGAGTGGCGTGCGGGAGGTCAGAGCCGCGCCGCGCATCCGTGTGTTGCGGCGACGATGGTACTCCGATTGCATGACGTGCAGCACGGAGCCCCGCGCGGGAGCGCGGGTTTATCGATCGATGGTCGGCAAGGCGAATGCGTGTTACGGATTGCTTACGCCCTGCCGTCTCGGCTCAGACTTCGGTCGCGAGCAGCGCGTCGAGCTGGTCCTGCGTCAGCGATTTCAGCTCGACGCTCGATTCTCCGTGGAAAATCATCGAACCATAGACTTCAGCGAGACAACTGCTTGCGCTGTCGAGCGCGTAGTCGTCATGGATCTCGGCCGGCACATACACTTCACGCCAGGCATTGATCGCGGATTCAATTCTCACGATGGAAATCGGCTGAGTTGCTTTATCGCTGGAAGTTGCAGTCATGATTCCTTGCTGTCGATCCCGATGCAGTGGATTATCTAAATAATCCAGTTCATCGCGTCAATTGAATGACCGGATAGCGGATGCAATTCGATCCGTATCGGGGACGCGTAGCATACCATTGCCATTCAACGTATCGACATACTTCGATTTTTAATGGAGAAAATCGGAAATACAAAAGACAAAACCCCCACTGCATACGCAGCGGGGGTTCTGAAGGAGGAAGCCTGACGATTACCTACTTTCACACGGGCAATCCGCACTATCATCGGCGTAGAGTCGTTTCACGGTCCTGTTCGGGATGGGAAGGGGTGGTACCGACTCGCTATGGTCATCAGGCTAAAGGGGTTGTCGAGTCGCTGTTGAGCGCCACGACCAATCTGGAAGAAGTAGTAATGAGTTGTGTGTATCGGCACACGAGGACTCAATGCTGTATAACTTGTCGCGCTGTTTAAGATCCTGAACCTGCGGTTCAGGACGGGATATCTGTAAGTGCTGAAGCACTCACAGCTATCGACGCAGACTTGTTATAGGATCAAGCCTTACGGGCAATTAGTATCAGTTAGCTGAACGCATTACTGCGCTTACACACCTGACCTATCAACGTCCTGGTCTCGAACGACCCTTCAAGGAGGTCAAGCCTCCAGGGATATCTCATCTTAAGGCGAGTTTCCCGCTTAGATGCTTTCAGCGGTTATCTCTTCCGAACATAGCTACCCGGCGATGCCACTGGCGTGACAACCGGTACACCAGAGGTTCGTCCACTCCGGTCCTCTCGTACTAGGAGCAGCCCCCTTCAAATATCCAACGCCCACGGCAGATAGGGACCAAACTGTCTCACGACGTTTTAAACCCAGCTCACGTACCTCTTTAAATGGCGAACAGCCATACCCTTGGGACCGGCTACAGCCCCAGGATGAGATGAGCCGACATCGAGGTGCCAAACACCGCCGTCGATATGAACTCTTGGGCGGTATCAGCCTGTTATCCCCAGAGTACCTTTTATCCGTTGAGCGATGGCCCTTCCATACAGAACCACCGGATCACTATGACCTGCTTTCGCACCTGCTCGACTTGTCGGTCTCGCAGTTAAGCACGCTTATGCCATTGCACTATCAGCACGATTTCCGACCGTACCTAGCGTACCTTCGTACTCCTCCGTTACACTTTGGGAGGAGACCGCCCCAGTCAAACTGCCTACCATGCACTGTCCCCGACCCGGATCACGGGCCAAGGTTAGAACCTCAAACAAACCAGGGTGGTATTTCAAGGACGGCTCCACCGAAACTAGCGTTCCGGTTTCATAGCCTCCCACCTATCCTACACAGATCGGTTCAAAGTCCAATGCAAAGCTACAGTAAAGGTTCATGGGGTCTTTCCGTCTAGCCGCGGGGAGATTGCATCATCACAAACACTTCAACTTCGCTGAGTCTCGGGAGGAGACAGTGTGGCCATCGTTACGCCATTCGTGCAGGTCGGAACTTACCCGACAAGGAATTTCGCTACCTTAGGACCGTTATAGTTACGGCCGCCGTTTACCGGGACTTCAATCAAGAGCTTGCACCCCATCATTTAATCTTCCGGCACCGGGCAGGCGTCACACCCTATACGTCCACTTTCGTGTTTGCAGAGTGCTGTGTTTTTATTAAACAGTCGCAGCCACCAGTTTATTGCAACCCTTTCACCCTTCTGGCGCAGGCCAGTCAAGCTACAAGGGCGTACCTTATCCCGAAGTTACGGTACCAATTTGCCGAGTTCCTTCTCCCGAGTTCTCTCAAGCGCCTTAGAATACTCATCTCGCCCACCTGTGTCGGTTTGCGGTACGGTCACTGTTAAACTGAAGCTTAGAGGCTTTTCTTGGAACCACTTCCAATTGCTTCGCTTCCTAAGAAGCTCGCGCCACACCCTTGAATTCTGTGCCCGGATTTGCCTAAGCACCTTCTCCAATGCAGCGACCGGGACTTCCAACACCCGGACAACCTTCCGCGATCCGTCCCCCCATCGCATTTAACAATGGTGCAGGAATATTGACCTGCTTCCCATCAGCTACGCATTTCTGCCTCGCCTTAGGGGCCGACTCACCCTACGCCGATGAACGTTGCGTAGGAAACCTTGGGCTTACGGCGAGGGGGCCTTTCACCCCCTTTATCGCTACTCATGTCAGCATTCGCACTTCCGATACCTCCAGCACACTTTACAGTGCACCTTCGCAGGCTTACGGAACGCTCTCCTACCATGCACATAAATGTGCATCCGCAGCTTCGGTATATAGCTTAGCCCCGTTACATCTTCCGCGCAGGACGACTCGATCAGTGAGCTATTACGCTTTCTTTAAAGGATGGCTGCTTCTAAGCCAACCTCCTGACTGTTTTAGCCTTCCCACTTCGTTTCCCACTTAGCTATATTTGGGGACCTTAGCTGGCGGTCTGGGTTGTTTCCCTCTTGACACCGGACGTTAGCACCCGATGTCTGTCTCCCGCGATTGCACTCTTCGGTATTCGGAGTTTGCTATGGCGAGGTAATCCGCAATGGACCCCTCAACCATGACAGTGCTCTACCCCCGAAGGTGAGACGCGAGGCACTACCTAAATAGTTTTCGGAGAGAACCAGCTATTTCCAAGTTTGTTTAGCCTTTCACCCCTATCCACAGCTCATCCCCTAACTTTTCAACGTTAGTGGGTTCGGACCTCCAGTACGTGTTACCGCACCTTCATCCTGGCCATGGATAGATCACTTGGTTTCGGGTCTACGCCCAGCAACTGAACGCCCTATTCGGACTCGCTTTCGCTACGCCTGCCCTATTCGGTTAAGCTTGCTACTGAACGTAAGTCGCTGACCCATTATACAAAAGGTACGCCGTCACCCCTTACGAGGCTCCGACTGTTTGTATGCATGCGGTTTCAGGATCTATTTCACTCCCCTCCCGGGGTTCTTTTCGCCTTTCCCTCACGGTACTGGTTCACTATCGGTCGATCACGAGTATTTAGCCTTGGAGGATGGTCCCCCCATCTTCAGACAGGATTTCACGTGTCCCGCCCTACTTGTCGTACACCTAGTTCTTTCATACTGTTTTCGTCTACAGGGCTATCACCTGCTATGGCCGCACTTTCCAGAGCGTTCGACTAACAATACAAATAAAGAGTACAGGCTCTTCCCATTTCGCTCGCCACTACTTTGGGAATCTCGGTTGATTTCTTTTCCTGCGGTTACTTAGATGTTTCAGTTCACCGCGTTCGCTTCACATAGCCTATGTATTCAGCTATGGATACTCCAAAAGGAGTGGGTTTCCCCATTCGGACATCTACGGATCAAAGCTTGTTTGCCAGCTCCCCGTAGCTTTTCGCAGGCTACCGCGTCCTTCATCGCCTGTGATCGCCAAGGCATCCACCACATGCACTTGTTCGCTTGACCCTATAACGAGTCCGTCTTGCTTGCGCTTGACAGTCGTTACAGGTTGAGTTCTCGCATTTGTGCCGTATTCCAATTTGAGCCGAACATTTAAGTTCGAATCTTCTTGAGATACATCGATACAATCACAACCCGAATAACTTTCACGCCCATCTCAAATAGACGCTTCCGTTATTCAAATTACTACTTCTTCTAGATTGTTAAAGAACGACAGCCGATAAGTACACAAGGTGTACCGATCGCTCTGACTGGCTCAATCGCCAATGACAAATCCTCAGGTCATGCTGACCTGAACGCTTGTCATTGAAGATTGGTGGAGGCAGACGGGATCGAACCGACGACCCCCTGCTTGCAAAGCAGGTGCTCTCCCAGCTGAGCTATGCCCCCATACAGAGACTTCTCAAGGATACTGTCCAGACTAAGTGGTGGGTCTGGTTGGATTCGAACCAACGACCCCCGCCTTATCAAGACGGTGCTCTAACCAACTGAGCTACAGACCCCTGAGTCTGTCTTGATTTACAGCCGATAAGCGTGAACGCTCAACTTTCGCGGTATTAGCTCGAGAAAGGAGGTGATCCAGCCGCACCTTCCGATACGGCTACCTTGTTACGACTTCACCCCAGTCATGAATCCTACCGTGGTGACCGTCCTCCTTGCGGTTAGACTAGCCACTTCTGGTAAAACCCACTCCCATGGTGTGACGGGCGGTGTGTACAAGACCCGGGAACGTATTCACCGCGGCATGCTGATCCGCGATTACTAGCGATTCCAGCTTCACGCACTCGAGTTGCAGAGTGCGATCCGGACTACGATCGGTTTTCTGGGATTAGCTCCCCCTCGCGGGTTGGCGACCCTCTGTTCCGACCATTGTATGACGTGTGAAGCCCTACCCATAAGGGCCATGAGGACTTGACGTCATCCCCACCTTCCTCCGGTTTGTCACCGGCAGTCTCCTTAGAGTGCTCTTGCGTAGCAACTAAGGACAAGGGTTGCGCTCGTTGCGGGACTTAACCCAACATCTCACGACACGAGCTGACGACAGCCATGCAGCACCTGTGTATCGGTTCTCTTTCGAGCACTCCCGGATCTCTCCAGGATTCCGACCATGTCAAGGGTAGGTAAGGTTTTTCGCGTTGCATCGAATTAATCCACATCATCCACCGCTTGTGCGGGTCCCCGTCAATTCCTTTGAGTTTTAATCTTGCGACCGTACTCCCCAGGCGGTCAACTTCACGCGTTAGCTTCGTTACTAAGGAAATGAATCCCCAACAACTAGTTGACATCGTTTAGGGCGTGGACTACCAGGGTATCTAATCCTGTTTGCTCCCCACGCTTTCGTGCATGAGCGTCAGTATTGGCCCAGGGGGCTGCCTTCGCCATCGGTATTCCTCCACATCTCTACGCATTTCACTGCTACACGTGGAATTCTACCCCCCTCTGCCATACTCTAGCTTGCCAGTCACCAATGCAGTTCCCAGGTTGAGCCCGGGGATTTCACATCGGTCTTAACAAACCGCCTGCGCACGCTTTACGCCCAGTAATTCCGATTAACGCTTGCACCCTACGTATTACCGCGGCTGCTGGCACGTAGTTAGCCGGTGCTTATTCTTCCGGTACCGTCATCCCTCGACTTTATTAGAATCAAGGATTTCTTTCCGGACAAAAGTGCTTTACAACCCGAAGGCCTTCTTCACACACGCGGCATTGCTGGATCAGGCTTTCGCCCATTGTCCAAAATTCCCCACTGCTGCCTCCCGTAGGAGTCTGGGCCGTGTCTCAGTCCCAGTGTGGCTGGTCGTCCTCTCAGACCAGCTACTGATCGTCGCCTTGGTGGGCCTTTACCCCACCAACTAGCTAATCAGCCATCGGCCAACCCTATAGCGCGAGGCCCGAAGGTCCCCCGCTTTCATCCGTAGATCGTATGCGGTATTAATCCGGCTTTCGCCGGGCTATCCCCCACTACAGGACATGTTCCGATGTATTACTCACCCGTTCGCCACTCGCCACCAGACCGAAGTCCGTGCTGCCGTTCGACTTGCATGTGTAAGGCATGCCGCCAGCGTTCAATCTGAGCCAGGATCAAACTCTTCAGTTCAATACCTGTTACTGTTTTTCGGTTCTTTCGAACCGGTCGCTCACTCAAAGCTGACAGGATTACGAATTACTTCATAAACCTGACTTACTTTTGTGTGAGACTCTTGATACTTTTGCTGACCTGATCCTAAGATCAGGACCGCTTCCATCAAGCGTCCACACTTATCGGCTGTAGATTGTTAAAGAGCGTTTCCGAGAGAAGCTTGGCTTCGTTTCGGCGCTGCGTTTTCAGCAGCAGAGAAGCGAGATTATGAAGAACATTTTGAAGCGCGTCAACTACTTTTTTCAGCGCTTCGATCAACAGACTGCATCGATCGAGTTCCTCACCAGTTCAAAGAAGCAGCCCAAATTCCGGCGCTCTCCTTGTCCTGCCTGGCTTCTCCTCTCGTTCTGCGTTTCCGTCATCGCGAGAGAGGCCGAATTCTAAGCACCCATCCCGCTTCGTGCAAGCGTTTTCGCAAAGAAAATGCATAAAGGGCGCCGCTCGCGCGGCGCCCTTTTATGACAAGCCTTTGATATAAAAAGAAATATGCGAATAAATTCGCGCAAAAACTCTATCGACGCATCGTTATTGCCGTGCGCGCTGCGATTTCCATGAAGTAATCGAGCGATTTCGTCACGCCGCCGGCCACCTTCGCCTCGTCGTCCCAACGGCGCAGCCGGATTGCATCGCCTGCGTGGGGACGCAGCAGGAACGTCCGCGCATCCTCATCACTATAAGTACCGCCCTGCAGCGCCAGGCTGCGCACCGAATCGGCCGACAGCGCCTCGGCGTACCCCGGCTCGATCGCGCACAGGCAGCGCTTCGCATCGACATGCAGCCGGATCGGCTCCAGCACGGCCTCGGGAAACATGCCGCGCAGGAACGGCAGCGCGTAGTACTGATGCAGATCGTCGATGCCGCGCGCGGTGGGCGTCTCGCCCTGCTCGTTCAGCAGATGCCCGAGGTCGTGCAGCAGCGCCGCCGTGATCAGCGCGTCGTCAGCGCCTTCGTCGTCGGCCAGTTGCGCGCTCTGCAACGCGTGCTCGAGCTGCGTCACCGGCTCGCCGCTGTAAGCGGTACCGCCGCGGCGTTCAAACAGCGTGCGGATGTCGTCCAGCGTCAATGCCACGTCCCGACTCCTTCCTGATTGACGAGATTGGGTGCGTGCAACGCGCGCCCGAACGCGAAATCGGCGCCGCGCACGGCATGGTTGAGCGCCAGCTCAAACGCGTCGAAGTTGCGCCAGCGGCGGCTCGGGTCGAGCGACGCCATGCTCCGGTTGAACAGCAGCGGCACCCGCTGCTCGCCGAAACCGCCGTGGGAGCGCAGCGGCAGGGTCAGCGCGGACAGGTCGTGCTCGCGCTCGCGCCGGCCCAGCACGACATCGTCGCGCGCCACCACCACCACATCGCCGATGCGGTCGGCCGGCAGTTCGAGATACGCGACGGCATCGTCGCGGCGCAGCGCCAGCGCCACGCCGTCGAGCGCGCGCAGCCGCGCGACCACCTCGTCCGCATCGAGGCCGGCGCCCAGGTGGATCGTCGCGAACGAGCCGAGCGCACCGTGATGCGCGACATGCGGATCGGCGATCGGCAACACCACGCGCGTGGCCGGAAAGCCGAACCCGGCGTCGAGCACGTCCTGCAGATACACCACGTTGGGCTTGCCGGTGTGCGGATCGTGCTTGGCGCTCATGCCGTGATCGGCGGTCAGGCCGACCACCCAGCCGAGCGCGTCGAGCAGCGCCAGATGCCGGTCGATCGTCGCGTAGAACGCATTCGCCTCGGGCGAGCCGGGCGCCCACTTGCGCTGCACGTAGTCGTGCGTCGCGAGATACATCAGATCGATCTTGCGCGTCCTCGCGAGCCGCACGCCGGCGCCCAGCACGAACTCGGACAGCTCCGGACTATAGATATACGGCGACGGCAAGCCGACCAGATCGAGTGCATCGGCGATGCCGTTCTCGGAGAGCGACGCCTGCGCGGCCTTTTCGGCCGAAAAACAGATGCCCTTGAGCCGCGCGCCGAGCAGCCGGCGCAGCTTGTCGCGGGCCGTCACCACGGCCACGCGCGCACCGGCCTCGGCCGCCGCGGCGAAGATCGTGCCGGCGCGCAGGTCGTCGGCGCGGTGCAGCGCCACCTCGGCGCCCGCGCCGCCTTGCGCGAGCGCATCGTGAAACGTATTGCCGCAGATGCCATGCACGACGGGCGGCACGCCGCAGGCGATCGACACCTGGCTCGCATGCGTCAACGCGGGCACGACGCCGTCGGCGTCGAACGCCGCGCCGTCGCGCATCATGCGGGCGACGAACGGCACGACACCGGCGGCAAGCGCCGCATCGAGATACGCGGGCGCGCCGCCACCAATACAGACGATGGCCGTGGGCGTGACAGGCAGCCGGTAGCGGCGGCCGTTGACGTCGATCGTGTCCTGATCCGGTTTCAGCATGACTCCTCCACCTTCATCGTTGTCCGTTCGCACAGCCGGCCCTGCGTTACGACGGCCGGCGCAGGCGCGGCACGCGCGCCGCGATCAACATCAGCGCCGCCAGCGACGCCACCAGCATCAACAGCGCCAGCGCCGACGCCGGCAGGTAATACCCGCGCTCGACTTGCCCGATCACGACGATCGGCACGGTCGCGAAGCCCGGCGGATAAACAGTCATGGTCGCGCCCAGCTCGCCGAGCGACAGCGCGAAGCCGAGCGCGAGGCTCGCACGCAGCGCCGGCACCAGTTGCGGCAGCAGCACGCGGCGCAGCACCATCGACGGCGGCGCACCGAGGCTGGCGGCGGCTTCGCGCAGCACGGTCAGTTCGGGCCGCAATGCGGCGGCGGCGCAGCGATAGCAGAAGGGCAGGATCAGCGCGAGCTGCACCAGCACGACGATGGCGGCCGAACTCGACAGATCGACCGGCTTTTGATGATAGGCGATCAGCACGGCCAGCCCAAGCACCACGCTCGGCACGCCGTTCGGCAGCATCACGATCGCATCGAGCAGCGTGCCGAGCCGCCCGCTGGTGCGCCCTTCGAGCGCCAGCGCGAGCCACAGCCCGAGCACCGTGCCGATCACGGCCACGCCGAAGCCGATTTCGAGGCTGGTGGCCAGCGCGCCGAATTCGGGCTCGCCGAGCGCGGCGAACCAGCGCAGGCTGTAGCCGGCCGGCAAGATGGTGCCGGACCAGCGCGTGGCGACGCTCGACAGCGCCACCACGATCACCGGCAGCACGAACAGCCAGAAGCAGGCGAACGCGGCCAGGCCGAGCGCGACGCGCGAGGCCTGCTTGAGCACGGCGTCCATCGCGTTGACGCGGTGTTGCGGCAAGGGCGCGGGGGCCTCTCCACCCAGACGATAGTCAGCGGACATTCCGGCCTCCCCCCATCGCGCGGCGATTGATCCGGCGATAAAGCACATACAGCGACAGCGACATCGCCAGCATCACCACGGCGCCGGCCGCGGCGGTCGGCAGGTCGAGATCGACCGACGCGCTGGTATAGATCGCCACCGGCAGCGTGACGAGCCGTGCGCTGCCGAGCACCAGCAGAATCCCGAACTCGTTCAGCGTCAGCAGGAAACACAGGATCGTGCCGGCGGCGATGCCGGGCCACGCGATCGGCAGGATCACGCGCCGCGCCAGCATCCAGCCGCTCGCACCGAGGCTGCGCGCCGCCTCGACCAGCCGCAGGTCGAGCGTCGCGAACGAGGCCAGCGTGGGGCGCACCACGAACGGCGTGTAGAACACCGTCTGCGCAAGAATCACGCCGCCGATGCCGAACAGGAAATCGAGCGGCGGCGCATCGAGATGGAACAGCCGCTGCAACGCGATGCTGACCGAGCCTTGCGAGCCGTAAAGAAAGATCAGCGTGAACGCCACCAGGAACGACGGGAACGCCACATACAGTTCGAGAAAACGCGTCACGAGCGAGGCACCCGGAAACGGCCGAAAGAACAGCAGCGCCGCGAGCAGCACGCCGAGCACGGAAGCCGTGCCCGCGCTCACGCACAGCACCCACAGCGTGGTGCCGAGCACGTTGCGCGTGTCGGGGTTGCCGAAGAACGCGCGGTAGCCGGCCAGCGTGAAGCCGTGATCGCCCATCACGCTGAGCAGCAGCAGGCGCGCGAGCGGATACAGCACCAGCGGGCCGAGCACGACGACTGCCAGCACCAACAGATGCAGGTTGCCCTGCCAGCGGCGGCGTCGCGCCACCCGCGCATGCGCGGCAGCCGATGCCTCGCGCTTCGCGGCGCGGCCCGGCTCGACGTTGCGCTCAGGGGTCGATAAGGACGACATCATCCGCCTCGCAATGCAGGGAAACGCGCTCGCCGCGCGCCGGCGTCATGCCACGGCCGCGTTGCAGCGTGACCAGGACGGGCGTGTCGGGCACGGCATCGAGCATCACCGACACCGACAGCTCCGAGCCATGCCACTCGACCGCGCCGATGGTGCCGTTCAGCCCGCCGCTGCCGGGCGGCTTCAGCGTGAAGCGCTCGGGCCGCACGCAGGCGACCTGATCGCGGAGGGTGTGCAGCGGATCGCCGATCGGGTAGATCACGTTCGGCGGCAACAGGTTCGCCGCGCCGAGGTAACGCGCCACGAAGCCGTCGCGCGGGCGGTCGTACAGTTGCTGCGGGGTGCCGATCTGGGCGATGCGGCCGTCGCGCATCAGCAGCGCGCGATCGGACAGCACCAGCGCGTCGTCGCGGTCGTGCGTGACGCAGACGATCGTCAGGTTCGGCAGGCGCTCGTGCAGCGCCTTCAGTTCGGTGCGCACCGAGGCGCGCAGGTTGGCGTCGAGCGCGGACAGCGGCTCGTCGAGCAACAGCACGTCCGGCTCGATCACGAGCGCGCGCGCCAGCGCCACGCGCTGCTGCATGCCGCCCGACAATTGCGCGGGCATCGCATGCCCGGCGTCGCCGAGCTGCACGAGCTTCAGCGCATCGGCCACGCGCCGCGCGATCTCGCCCGACGACAAACGCCGCGCGCGCAGCCCGAACGCCACATTCTCGAACACCGACAAATGCGGAAACAGCGCGTAGTTCTGGAACAGCAGGCCGAGATTGCGCTTGTGCGGCGGCGCATGGGTCAGATCGCGGCCGGCCACCGTCAGCGAACCGGTCAGGCCGTCAGCCTTCACGAACCCGGCGATGAAACGCAGCATCGTGGTCTTGCCGCAACCGCTGCGGCCGAGCACGGTCAGCAGCTCGCCGGCGCCGATCTGCAACGAAAGATCGTCGAGCACCGTGCGTGCGCCGTAGCGCACGCTCAGATGCTCGATCTGCACGCCGCCCGGCGCAACGGCACGCGGAGCCGCGTGCGATTGCGCCGAACCGCGCGTGCCGAGATGGGTCAGGCTGGCGGTATTCACAGGCATCCTTCAGGCACCGGTCACTTCGGCTTGACGACTTCGGTTTCCTTGCCCGAGCTGCCGATCACGTCCTTCTTCCAGCGCTCGGTCCAGCCGGCCTTCTTGGCCATCACGGCGTTCCAGTCCACCGGGATCAGCTTGACGCCCGCGATCGCGCGCTTCACGGCTTCGCCGTTCTTGCCGGTCAGCGGCACGTCGGTGCGGCCCGGAATGCCGTACATGTCGGGCACCTTGGCCTGCACGTCGGCCGACATCAGGTAGTCGATCAGCTTCTTGCCGGCGTCGGCGTTCGGGCCGCTCTTGATCAGGCCGATCGCGTAGGGCAACTGGAACGTGGTGGGCGGGTCGCCGGCCTTGGCCGTCAGGAACACCGGCTTGACCGCCAGCGCGCCGTGCTCGGCGTCGTCGAGATCCATCTGCAGATCGCCGTTGGCGACGCTGATCTCGTTGCGCGACAGCAGCACGTTCAGGTAGCCCGTGCCCTTGGTGTGGAACTTGGCGCTGCGTTCGAGCTTGGCCAGGTAGTCGAACGCGGCGTCCTCGCCCATCAGCGTGGTGGTCAGGATGATCACGGCCATGCCGTCGCCGGCCGTCGCCGGGTTCGAGTAGGCCACCTTGCCGCCGTATTCGGGCGCGAGCAGGTCGGCGAACGTCTTCGGCGGGTTCTTCACCACATCCGGGTTGATCGCGAACGAGAAGTAGTTGTTGACGAAGGTCGCCCACGAACCGTCGGCCGCCTTGGCGATGGCCGGCACGTTCTTGTAGTTGGGGCTCGCGTAGTCCTGCAGCAGGCCGAGCTGGCCGGCTTGCTGGATGAACGGCGGCAGCGTGACCAGCACGTCGGCCTTCGGCGAATTCTTCTCGACGTTGGCGCGGTTCACCACTTCGCCGCTGCCCGCCGTGACGATGTTCACCTTCACGCCTTCCTTCTTCTCGAACGCCGGCAGCACGTCGCGATAGAGGTTTTCAAGGCCGTCGGCCGTGTACAGCACCACCGCGCCGGCGGCATGCGCCGGCAGGGCGACGCCTTGCAGCAGGCCGGCCGCGCACGCCGCCAGCGCCAGCTTGCGCAACACCGTGCCGAAGGAATTCTGGACTGTCATCTCGCTTCTCCGTAATGCGGATAGAGGGTCGGGCCGGGCTCGTGCCGGCGCCCTGTCGTCTTGTGCGGGCTTGCATTCGGCCCGGCTCCACGCCGGCCGGAACGCATTCGTTCCGGCAGCAGGCGAAGCATCACAGCGTTCGATGACAACTCCATGACTGCGCCACTTAACTCCAATAATTGACACACTTTGCCACTACGATGAGATTTGTCCGGTGCGCCGACCGTCGCGCGCCGCCTGCTTTTATTCCTTTCCGCCCCGGAGGCAACGTGACGCCCGATACCGACCCGATTCTCCTGACGCCCGGCCCGCTGACCACCTCGCCGGCCACCCGCCGCGCGATGCTGCGCGATTGGGGCTCGTGGGACGCCGCGTTCAATCGCCTGACGCGGGAGCTTTGCGCCGATCTGGTGCGCATCGCCGGCGGCGACGACACGTATGCCTGCGTGCCCCTGCAGGGCAGCGGCACGTTCGCCGTAGAAGCGGCGCTCGGCACGCTGGTGCCGCGCGACGGCGTGGTGCTGGTGCCGAACCACGGCGCATATTGCGCGCGGATCGTGCGGATTCTCGGGCGGCTCGGCATCGAGACGGTGGAACTGCCGTTCGCGGAGCACGAGGCCATCGACGCTGAAGCGCTCAACGCGATGCTGACGCGCACGCCGCGCATCACACACGTCGCGCTCGTGCATCTGGAAACCAGCGCCGGCATCCTCAACCCGCTCGCGCAGGTCGCCGCCGTGTGCGCGCGGCACGGCAAACCGCTGATCGTCGATGCGATGAGTTCGTTCGGCGCGTTGCCGGTGGAGGTGGCGGCGCACGGCATCGACGCGCTGGTGTCGGCCAGCGGCAAGTGCCTCGAAGGCGTGCCGGGGATGGGCTTCGTGATCGTCAAACGTGCGCTGCTCGCGGCCAGCGTCGGGCGTTCGCCGTCGCTCGCGCTCGACCTGCACGACCAGCACGCCTACCTGGAGCGCACCGGCCAATGGCGCTTCACGCCGCCCACGCACGTGGTGGCCGCGCTGCACGCGGCGCTCGCGCAATACGCCGAACAGGGCGGCCTGCCGGCGCGCGGCGCGCGCTACGCGGCGAATTGCGCGGCGCTGATCGACGGGATGCGCGCGCTTGGTTTCGTGCCGTTCCTCGACACGCGCGTGCAAGCACCGGTGATCGTCACGTTCCATGCGCCGCGCGATCCTGCCTACGATTTCATGGCGTTCTACGCAGCGGTGCGCGACGCGGGCTTCGTGCTGTATCCGGGCAAGCTGACCGAGGTGGAGACGTTCCGGGTCGGCTGCATCGGCGCGATCGATGCCGACGAGATCCGCCGCGCGGTAGCTGCGATCGAGGCGGCGCTGAAGCGGCTCGGTATTGTGGTGCGTTGAAGGCGGTGGCGGTGGCGGTGGCGGCCGTGCTCAGCGCTCAGCGCTCGGTGTATCAGCCCGGCTCGGCTCGACGCGGCATCACCGCGCATTGCCCCCACCGCCATCCGCGCACCTCGCCCGCCCCCATAAAAAAACCCGGCGCCGCTGTCGCGGGCCGGGCCAAGTCGTGCCGTGCGCGGAGAACGGTTACAGCACGATCCGCTTGATGTCGCCGACGATGAAGATGTACGACAGCGCGCCGATCAGCGCGATCACGCCGATAAAGGCCAGCGCACCGACGAACGAGCCCGTCGAGGCGACGATGAACCCCACCACCAGCGGCGTGATGATGCCCGCCAGGTTGGCCGCCAGGTTGAAGATGCCGCCGGTCACGCCGAGCAGGCCTTCCGGCGCGATGTCGGACACCAGCGTCCAGCCCAGCGCGGCCATGCCCTGCGCGAAGAACGCCACCGACATGATCGCGATCACCGCCTCGTTGCTCTGCACGTAGTTGGCCAGCACGATGGTCGAGGCGAGCAGCAGCCCGGCGATGATCGGCAGCTTGCGCGCCACGTTGGCCGACTTGCCGCGACGCAGCAGGTAATCGGAGAAAATGCCGCCGAACATCACGCCCACCGACGCGGCAATGAACGGCATCACCGCGAAAAAGCCGATCTTGAGCCAGCCCATGTGGCGTTCCGTGGCGAGATAGGTCGGAAACCACGTCAGGAAGAACACCAGCGTGGAGTTGCCGGCGAACTGGCCGAGGCAGATGCCCGCGAGCTGGCGCTTCTTCAGCAGCTTGCCGGCCATCGACCAGCTGAACTTGCTCTGGCCCGGCTTGCCGGCCTTCGATTCGCCGTCGATCAGGCCGCCGCCCTCGGCGATGTAGGCCAGCTCGGCGGCATTCGCGGCCGGATGCTCGCGCGGTTCGCGATACAGCTTGAGCCAGACCAGGCCGAACAGGATGCCGACCCCGCCGACCACCCAGAACAGCGAACGCCAGCCGAACGCGCCCATCAGCGCGAACAGCACCGGGCTCAGGAACGCCAGGCCGATGTATTCGCCGACCGTGTAGGTGCCGGTGGCCATCGCGCGCTCCTTCTGCGGGAACCAGGTCGCCACCACGCGGCTGTTGGTCGGAAAGCACGGCGCCTCGCTGAACCCGAGGCCCAGGCGGCAGGCCAGCAGCGTGCCCACGCTGCCCACGAAGCCTTGCAGCAACGTGAACAGCGACCAGAACGTCATCGACAGGTAATAGGTAACCTTGCTGCCGAAGCGGTCGAGGAACAGGCCGCCCGGCACCTGCGCGAGCACGTAGGTCCAGGAGAACGACGAGAACATGATCCCCATCACGGCAGCGCCGATCCCCAGTTCCTTGGTCAGGCTCGGCGCGGCCACGCCGAGCACGGTCCGGTCGAGATAGTTGATCATCGTGCCGAACGCGAGCAGCGCGAGAATCCGGTAGCGCGCCGACGAGCGGCGCTGGGTGCCCGCGTCCGCGCGGGACGCGGCCGTGGCGGTCGGTTGGGAGGAATGCTGCATCGAAGTCTCCTGGTTGTTGTCCTGGCCGCGCCGCATCAGCGTGCGACGAGCGATTCGAAGTGCGAGAACATGCGTTCGGCGTCCGGCTCGCGGCCGGTGAATATCTCGAACGCGTCGACCGCCTGGTACACGGCCATGCCGCCGCCCGGCAGCGTACGGCAACCCATCTTCCGCGCGACGCGGATCAATTCCGTCTCGAGCGGGAAATAGACGATGTCGGCCACCCACGGCTTGCCGGCCAGCAATTCGGCCGGCAGCGGCAGCCCCGGATGCTTGGCCATGCCGGTGGGCGTGGCGTGGATCAGGCCGGTGGCCTGCGCCATCGCGGCGTCGAGCGCGCCGCCCGCCGTGACCACTGCCTGCGGGAAGCGCGTTTGCAGTTCGGCCGCCAGCGACGCGGCCCGCGCGGCATCCACGTCGAAGATCGTCAGCGCGCTCGCGCCGAGCATCAGCGCCGCGTGCGCCACGGCCGCCCCCGCGCCGCCCGCGCCGATCTGCACCACGCGCGCCAGCGACACGCCGTCCAGCCCGCCCCGGAACGCGCGCGCGAACCCGGACCAATCGGTGTTGTGGCCGCTGCGCTTGCCGTCGGCGAAGCGCACCGTGTTGACCGCGCCCAGCGCGCGCGCATCGTCGGACAGCGTGTCGAGATGCGCGATCACGCGCTGCTTGCACGGATACGTGATGTTCAGGCCGTCGAAACCCATCCGTTCGGCCAGGTCGAGCAGCCTCGGCAATTCGTCGACGCTCATCTTGAGCACGTCGAGATCGAGCCGCCGGTAAACATAGTTGAAGCCTTGCAGACCGCCTTCGCGCTCGTGCATGGCCGGCGACAGCGAACCGCCGATGCCCTGCCCGATCAGCCCGATCAGGAACGATGTCTTATCCGCTTGACCGCTCATTGCCCCGCCCCTTTCAAGATCGTCGCGAAGCGTTGCAGCGCGAACACATAACCCTCGGTACCCATGCCGCAGATCACGCCCAGCGCAACCGCCGATACATACGAGTGATGCCGGAACGCCTCGCGCCGGTGCACGTTCGAGATATGCACCTCGATCACCGGCTTGTCGATGCCCGTCAGCGCGTCGGCCAGCGCCACCGAGGTGTGCGTGTAGGCGGCCGGGTTGATCACCACGCCGTCGATGCGCGTGCGCGCCTCGTGCAGCCAGTCGATCAATTGATGCTCGGCGTTCGACTGGCGGAACTCGATCTCCAGGCCCAGCGATTCGGCCGCCTCGGCGCAGCGGCGCTCGACGTCGGCCAGCGTCTCGGCGCCGTAGATATGCGGCTGCCGGGTGCCCAGCAGGTTCAGGTTCGGCCCGTTGAGCACCAGGACCTTCGGCTTCGACATTGCGCGTGACTCCGTAAAACCGGGGCGGATCGCATCTCGCATCCGCCACCTACAATCTTTGAGGTGGCGCAAGTGTGCCTTCGGCGCGCATCGCTTGTCTTTCGGGGTTTATGCTTATTTGTACCATCTAGTTAGTTTGTATAATTCGGTCACTTGTCTGAATAAAATCGGGGAGTTGCGCGATCTTCGAACGCGTTCTGGTTAACCTGTTCGTCCGTTGTCGTCACTTCCGAACCCTTTTTGCGGGAATTCGCTCATGAAGCGTTCGATCGCCACCGTGTCGCTATCCGGCACGCTCGTCGAAAAACTCAATGCGATCGCGGCGGCCGGTTTCGACGGCGTCGAGATCTTCGAAAACGATCTGCTCTACTTCGATGGTTCGCCCGCCGACGTGCGCAGGATCGCCGCCGATCTCGGCCTGGACATCGTGCTGTTCCAGCCGTTCCGCGATTTCGACGGCGTCAGCCCCGAGCAGCTCGCGCGCAACCTGGACCGCGTGCGCCGCAAGTTCGACCTGATGCATGCGCTCGGCACCGATCGCATCCTCGTCTGCAGCAACGTCTCGCCGAACACCATCGCGGACGACGCCCTGCTGACCGACCAGCTCGGCGCGCTGGCCGAGGCCGCGCGCGGCGCGGGCGTGATCGCCGCCTACGAGGCGCTGGCCTGGGGCCGCGTCGTGAAAACCTACCGCCACGCGTGGAAGCTCGTGGATGCCGTCAACAGCCCGCACCTGGGCCTCGCACTCGACAGCTTCCACACGCTCTCGCTCGACGACGATCCCGACGCCATCGCGCAAATCCCCGGCGACCGGATCGCGTTCGTGCAGATCGCCGACGCGCCGAAGCTGGCGATGGACGTGCTCGAATGGAGCCGCCATTACCGCTCGTTCCCGGGCCAGGGCGATTTCGACCTCGCCCGCTTCACGGCGCGCGTGATCGAATCGGGCTTCGACGGCCCGCTTTCGCTCGAAATCTTCAACGACGGCTTCCGCGCTGCGCCCACCGCGATCACCGCAGCCGACGGCCTGCGCTCGCTGCTGCACCTCGAGGACATCACGCGCGTGCGGCTGGCCGCCGACGGCCACGCGCCGGCCGCCAGCCAGCCGCTGTTCGCGCCGCCGGCCGCGCCCGCGCACGTCGGCTTCAAGTTCATCGAATTCGCCGTGGATGCGGCGGCGGCCGCCAACGTGGCCGGCTGGCTCGGCAAGCTGCGCTTCCGCCTGGCCGGCAAGCACCGCTCGAAGAACGTCATGCTGTATCAGCACGGCGCGGCCTCGATCGTGCTGAACGCCGAGCCGGATTCGTTCGCCGATGCGTTCTTCCAGCAGCACGGGCTGTCGCTGTGCGCGTCGGCGTTCCAGGTAGACGACGCCAAGCTCGCGTTCGAGCGCGCCGCCAGCTTCGGCTTCACGCCGTTCTCGGGGCGCGTCGGCCCGAGCGAGCGCGTGGTGCCGGGCGTGCAGGCGCCGGACGGCAGCCTCGACTATTTCATCGACGAGGCGCCCGGCGCGCCGACGCTCTACGAATCGGATTTCGTGCTGACCGACGTGGACGGCCCGGTGGAAGTCGGCCCGCTGACGGGCATCGATCATGTCTGCCTGGCGCTGCCGGCCGACGCGCTCGACACCTGGGTGCTGTTCTTCCGCACCGCGTTCGGCTTCGAGGTGGAGAAAAGCTGGCTGGTGCCGGACCCGTACGGCCTGATGCGCAGCCGCGCCGTGCGCAGCCCGGACGGCAGCGTGCGGATCGCGCTCAATGCCTCGGTGGATCGCCACACGGCCGTGTTCGAATCGCTGAACCGCTATCACGGCTCGGGGCTCAATCACGTCGCGTTCCGCACCGACGACATCGTCAAGGCGGTGGCCGAGGCGGCCGAGGACGGCGTGAGCTTCCTGCGCATTCCGCGCAATTACTATGACGACCTCGCCGCGCGCTACGCGCTGTCGGACGCGTTCATCGACGCGCTGTGCCGTCACCATCTGCTGTACGACCGCGACGAGAACGGCGGCGAATTCCTGCATGCCTACACGGAGCTGATCGACAACCGCTTCTCGTTCGAGATCGTCGAGCGGCGCGGCGGCTACGACGGCTATGGCGCGGCGAACACGGCAGTGCGGCTGGCCGCGCAGGCGCAACGCCGGAAGTAAACGTTTTCGCAGGAACGGCGGGCGGCCGATCGGCGACGACGGCCGCCCCCTCGCGTCTTACGGCCGTAACGGAACGGCCCGCAGCATCCCCGCCCCCACCGCCGGCCGCCGTTTCAAACAGATCAAGGGCCGGCGCGATCATCGCGGCGCAACATGCGCCGCCGCCCGCTGCGCCGCCGTTACAACTGGTAACGGATGCCCGCCCGCCTTGTCCCTTCCTCGCCACGGTTTTAAGAATCGTTTAAGTCTCGGACGTCACCATCCGCTACCCATTGGTTTTCGCGATAAATAGGAGGTTGTATGAGCGCCAACGATGCACCCGGCCGCCCGGCCAGCCCCCCGTCACGCCCGAAGACCATGCTGCGCCGCCTGCTCAGTCACCACGAGATCGCCACGCTGCTCGTGCTGCTGCATGCGCCGATCGCCGCGAACGCGAAGCCCGAGTTGCCCGCGTTGCAGGAAGCCGGTTTGATCGAAACCGTCGGCAGCGATGCCGACGCACCCTTGGTTCGCCTGACGGCCGATGGCACGGCCATTCTGAAGGGCCTCGGCTTCCGTTGATCGGGCCGTGGCTTTGGCCGGCGCGCTCGCGCAGCCCGCCGCAGTCTCTTTGGCCGCCTCGCCCGCCTCTCCGCATCGTCCCTTTTCCCCGCCTGATCCATGCGCGCTGTCGCGCATTCCCCTTCGTTTTCTCCCCGTAGCCCACCTGACGGCATTGCGCCTGGCCGATCGCTCGCGCTGGATACACGCGCAACCCGGCCGCCCTCGCCAGCGACGATGCGGCTAGACCGTTAGTTGCTTTTTTTGGCGTTGAGACTTCCTGAGCATTACGCGCCATGCGCCGCTCACGCGCCGCGTTCGGCCTGCAAGGTCATCCGGTATTCGGTCGGCGTCACGCCCACCGTCGCCTTGAACTGCCGCGAGAACGCGCTGTGATCGGTGTAGCCGCACAGCGCGGCCACGTCGGTCACTTTCTCGTGCGTGACGAGCAACGCCGTGGCCGCATCGAGCCGCGTCTTCAGCAGCACCTGGCGCGGCGTCAGATGAAACACCTTGTGGAAATAACGTTCGAGCTGCGCGACCGACATCCCGGCCATTGCGGCCAGATGCTTGAGATTGAGCGGCTGAACGTAATGCTCCTGGATGTACTGCACGACATCGGCAAGCCGGCTGTACGCCGGATGCGAGCCTTCGTTCGCCTTCAGGTCGCGCGAAATGCCCGCCAGGCCGACCACCTGCCCCGCCGCGTCGCGCAGCGGTTCCTTGGTGGTCAGGCACCAGCCCGGCTCGCGGCCCGGATACAGGTGCAGCTCCAATTGATCGGTCAGCGGCTGGCCGACGTGGATCGTCGCCATATCCTGTTCGAGATAGTTGCGGCCGAAGCGGCGCGGGAACACTTCCTCGGTGGTCTTGCCGTACAGGTCGCGCTTTTCCTTGAAGCCGCAGCGCTGCGCGAGCGTGCGGTTCGCCAGCACGTAGCGGCCGGCCACGTCCTTCACGAAGAACGCCACGTCGGGCAGGCCGTCGAACACCGGTTCGAGCAGCGCGAAATGCGCGAGCATCGCGTCGAGCCCGCCGCCACCGGGCGCGGCGGGCAGGCGGATCGCATCCGACAGCGGCGATGGGGAAGCGGCGAGCGAAGTCATGATTCCTGTGGCACGGGATGGGGAACGGCGTGCGTCGATTATAGGAGCGGCGGATCGGCCAGGGCATCGGCCGCGCCGTCGAGCGCGGCCAGCGTGCCCACCCGCACCGGCACGAACGGCGGACGCGGCGCGCCCGCGCCGCCTTCCTGCCAGCCCAGCAGCACGGCAGCCGCCGCGCCGCACACGCGGCCCTGGCACGCGCCCATGCCGCAACGCGTCTGCAGCTTGGCATCGCGCGCGTTCGCGTACGGGCGCGCCATGCCGAGCGTCACGTCCTCGCAGCGGCACAGCACGGTGTCGTCGGGCGGCAGTGCGTGCGCCGCCGCGCCGAGCGCGAACGCCTGGGCAACGCGCGCGGCGAAACCGCGCCAGGTGTCGCGCTCGCGCAGCAGCGGCGCGAAGCGCGGATCGGCCTCGCTCACGCCGGCGGCCGACAGGCCCGCGATTGTCCCCTCGACACGCGCCAGTTCCATGCCGCCCACGCCGGTGCTTTCGCCGGCCGCGTAGATCGCATCGAGCGAGGTGCGCTGCCAGGCATCGACGGCCACCGCGCCGCCCTCCACCGTGCAGCCGAGCGCGCGCGCCAGCGTCAAATTCGGCAGCAGCCCGTAACCGCAGGCGATCCGGTCGCAGGCAATCGTCTCGGTACGTCCGCCCGCCTCGATCACGGCGGCCTCCACACGCGCCTCGCCGTGCGCCGCGCGCACCACGCCGCCCGTCATGTATCGCGTGCCGACGAAGCCGCGTGTGAGCAGCGCGGCCTGCCAGAGTTTCGATGGCGTGGCCGCCAGCGACATCCCGAAGCGGGCCACGGCGTTCGCGCCGGCCTGCTCGACCACGGCCACGACCTTCGCGCCGGCGTCGCGCGCGGTGGCCAGCGCGGCGATCAGCAACGGCCCGCTGCCCGCGATCACGATGCGTTCGCCGCGCACCGGCACGCCGCCCTTGATCAGCGCCTGCAAGCCGCCCGCGCCGGTCACGCCGGGCAGCGTCCAGCCCGCGAACGGCAACAGCAGTTCGCGCGCGCCGGTGGCGACGATCAGCCGTTCGTAGCGCACCGTCAGGCTGGCCGCGCCCTGCTCGGCCAGCAACCTGCGCCCCGGCAGCGCCGCCGCCACGCGCGCGCCGGACAGGCGTTCGACGCCCAGCGCGCGCAGCGCGTCGAGCGCCTCGGCCAGCGGCGCGGCGGCTGCAAACACCGGCCCCTGCCGCCAGATCTGGCCGCCGGCATCGGGGTTGTCGTCGAGGATCGCGACGCGCGCGCCGGCCTCGGCCGCCGCCCGCGCCGCCGACAAACCGGCCGGCCCCGCGCCGACGATCACGACGTCGTAATGCACATTCATCGTTCGGATTTCCAGGTCGTATCGATCGTCATGCCGTCGCGGCAGACGGTCTGGCACGCCAGCGCATGCGCACGGCCGTCGATGCCGACGCGGCATTCCTGGCACACGCCCATGCCGCACAGCATGGTGCGCGGCGCACCGCTCGCCGACGCGCGCGTACCGCGCACGCCCAGCGCGATCACCAGCGCCGCCGCCACCGTCACGCCCTGGGGCACACGGCAGGCCGCGCCGTCGATCGTCACGCCGATCGCCTTGCGGTCGATCTCAGTCATGGCCGGCCTCCGTCGTGACGCGCGATGGCCAATACGGCTCGGGCGCGATCGGCGGCGTCTCGCCGCCCAGTTGCGCGGCGATCAGTTCGGCCGTCGCCAGCGAGGTGGTCACGCCGAGCCCTTCGTGGCCCGTCGCGAGCCACACGCCGGGCCGCCCCGGCGCGGGGCCGATCAGCGGCATGCCGTCAGGCGTGGCAGCGCGAAACCCGGTCCAGGCGCGCAGCGCGTTCAGGCCGGCGAGGCCCGGCAGATAGCGCGTGGCGCGCGCCAGCATGCGCGCCAGCACCGCCATCTCGACGGCCGGATCGGCGGTGTCGAACTGCCGCGACGAGCCGATCAGGATCTGGCCGGTCGGGCGCGGCTGCGCGTTGAACGCCACCGAGGTGCCCTGCGCGTGATGCGCGCTCTTGATGTAGCCGAGTTCGAGCAGTTGATGCGTGATCGCGCCGGGGTAGCGGTCGGTGATCAGCAGATGGCCCTTCTTGGCCTGCAACGCGACGCCGGGCACGAGCCGCGCGGCGTCGATGCCGTTCGCGACGATCACCTGCGCGGCCGTGAGCGTGTCGCCGCCGTCGAGCCGCACGCGCGTGCCGTCGAGCGCGGCGACACGCGTGCCGAGCCGCGTGCGGATGCGCGCCGCGCCCGGCGAATGCCGGAGCAGCCATTCGGCGGCCGACGGCGCGTAGACGATGCCGTCCCCTTCCACGAACAGGCCACCGGCCAGGCCCGGCGCGAGCATCGGCTCGCGCGCGCGCAACGCAGCCGCGCCGATCACCTCGGCCGCGATGCCCGCCGCCGCGTAGCCGTCGCGCATGGCCTGCGCCGCTTCCAGTTCCTCGTCGTCGGCAGCCACCCACAACGTGCCGCAGCGCACGTAGGCGTCGCGTTCGCGCAGGCTCGGCGCGAGTTCGCGCCACAGCGCCAGCGAGCGGCGCGTGAGCGCCAGCTCGGCCGGCGAATCGTTCATCACCACCAGGTGCCCCATGCCGGCCGCGGTGGTGCCCGCGCCGATCCCGCCCGCGTCGAGCACCTCCACCGCCAGCCCGCGCGCGGCCAATGCCGCCGCGCACGCCGCGCCGACGATGCCCGCGCCGATCACGATCACATCCGCGCGCGCCATCAGTTCAGCCGGATGCCGTTCGCGAACGGGTCGCTGTCGTCGAAGCAGAGCCGTCCTTCGGCCATCACGTGCGCGTGGCCGGTGAGCGTCGGCACGATCGCCGGTTCGCCCTCGATCGTTTCGTCATGCCGAACGTATTGCAGGTCGAACACGCTGCCGATCACGCTCTCCTGCCGCCACACGGCCTGCTCGGCCAGCTTGCCGTCGGCCGCGAGGCAGGCCGCCTTGGCGCTGGTGCCGGTGCCGCACGGCGAGCGATCGTAGGCGTCGCCGGGGCACAGCACGAAGCTGCGGCTGTCGAGGCCCGGCCGCGACGGCGGCCCGAACAGCTCGATATGGTCGATCAGCGCGCCGTGCGTGCCGGTGATGCCGGCCGCGATCAGCGCATCGCGCACCGCGCCCGAGAACGCGGTCAGCTCCTTCAGGTGCGGCGGCGCGACGGTGCGGCGGTGCTGATCCTCGGCCACCAGGAAAAACCAGTTGCCGCCCCAGGCGATGTCGCCCTTCAGCGGGCCGTGGCCCGGCACCTCGACGCTCACGCCCTGGCGGTAGCGGTAGGCCGGCACGTTTCTCACGGATACCGAACGATCGGCGTTCAGCGTGGCCTCGACGATGCCGACCGGCGTTTCGATGCGGTGCGTGCCCGGCCCGATGCGGCCCAGGTGCGCGAGCGACACCACCAGCCCGATGGTGCCGTGGCCGCACATGCCCAGATACCCGACGTTGTTGAAGAAGATCACGCCCGCCGCGCAGGACGGATCGGACGGCTCGCACAGCAGCGCGCCCACCATCACGTCCGAGCCGCGCGGCTCGGTCACCACCGCGGCGCGCCAGTCGTCGTGCTGCGTGCGCAGGCGTTCGAGGCGCTCGGCGAGCGGGCCGGCGCCGAGATCCGGCCCTCCGGACACGACGAGGCGGGTAGGCTCACCGCCCGTGTGCGAATCGATGAAGTCGAGTGTTTTCATGCCGCTATCGTAGGAAGCGGCGGCGCCTCGCGTCTTGGCGACATTATGCGCACTCGATGACGAAATCGGCATAGCCAGGGAAATCGCGCATATGCCGATATCGTCATCCGGCGTGCTGTTGTCTCGCAAGACTTCCGCTTTTTCGCTACCTAGACTGCGCTGTCATCGCTCGAATCGTTGCGTCCCCGCCTGGACGATGTGTTGCACGCCAGGCGCCGGGCTCACGGCAACGTTCCGCCGATTTCAGCACAGTGGACGCCGGCTCCCGGCCGGCGCCCCGCGATCGCCAACAGGCCGGCGCATGAAAGCCGGCCGCAGCAGCCAAAGGGGAAACGAAAGTGAAGGTGAAGATCTCGCAACTCGCGCTCGCCGCGTCCGCCGCCCTCGTCGCAGCCGGCACGCCGGCCATGGCCGCCGACGCCGTCAAGATCGGCTTCGCCGCGCCGCTGACCGGCACGCAGTCGAACTACGGCACCGACATGCAGAAAGGCGTGCAGCTCGCGATCGACGATTTCAACGCGACCAAGCCGGTGATCGGCGGCAAGCCCGTCACGTTCGTGCTCGATTCGCAGGACGACCAGGCCGACCCGCGCACCGGCACCACCGTCGCGCAGCGCCTGATCGACGACAACGTGGCCGGCATCATCGGCCACTTCAACTCCGGCACCAGCATCCCCGCGTCGGATCTCTACGAGAAGGCCGGGCTGCCGCAGATCTCGATGGCCACCTCGCCGCAATACACGGCGCGCGGCTACAAGACCACCTTCCGCCTGCTGACCAGCGATTCGCAGGCCGGCCGCATCGTCGGCAGCTACGTGGTGAACACGCTGCACTACAAGCGCATCGCGATCATCGACGACCGCACCGCGTACGGCCAGGGCATCGCCGACGAATTCGCCACGTCCGTGCAGAAGGCCGGCGGCACCATCGTCAAGCGCGATTTCACGAACGACAAGGCGCTCGATTTCTCTGCAATCCTGACCAACCTGAAGGGCATGAACCCGGATGCGATCTTCTACGGCGGCGGCGATGCGCAATCCTCGCCGATGATCCGCAAGATGCGCCAGCTCGGCATCAAGGCCGCGTTCATCACGGGCGAAATGTCGAAATCGCCGACCTTCCTGAAGGTGGGCGGCGAGGCGGCCGAAGGCGCGATCGTCTACATGGGCGGGCTGCCGAAGGAAAAGATGCCGGGCTTCAGCGGCTTCGAGCAGCGCTACAAGGCGCGCTTCCACGAGGAAGTGGTCACGTACTCGCCGTACTCGTACGACGGCGCGATCGCGCTGCTGACGGCGATGAAGAACGCGAACTCGACCGACCCGAAGGTGTACGGCCCGTTCGTCGGCAAGGTACAGGTCAAGGGCGTGTCGGCGGCAACCATCGCCTATGACGCGAAGGGCGACCTGCGCGACGCGCCGGTGACGATCTACCGCGTCGATCACGGCCAGTTCAAGGCGGTCGATACGATCGCCGGCAACTGAGCCGAGCGGCGCGTTCAGCGGCCCATCAGCGGCCGCACGCAATGGCAAAAAACGGGCGCGTCGGGCGCCCGTTTTTGCATTTCGCTTACACGCCCGTTCCCTTCCTGCCAGGCACGCATCGCGCGTCAAACCCCCTGCGTTAATCCTGTAGAATCCAGCGACCCGCCAGTACGCCGTCCCCGCGTGTCTCCGAACCGGAATCACGCGGCCCGTGTCGCGAGCCGATCCGGCCCGCCGCCCGGGACGCCTTGCGGCGTCGCGCACGGTGCGCGCGCCGAGATCCGAATTCCGTTCGCCCCGACCATGCAAGCATACGAAACAGGCCACGCGCCCAGCGCCGCCGCCGATCGCGCGCTCACGCGCAGCGACTACAAAACCCTGAGCCTGGCCGCACTCGGCGGTGCGCTCGAGTTCTACGACTTCATCATCTTCGTGTTCTTCGCGCCCGCGATCGGGCAGTTGTTCTTCCCGCACGACATTCCCGACTGGCTGCGCCAGTTGCAGACCTTCGGCATCTTCGCCGCCGGTTATCTGGCGCGCCCGCTCGGCGGCATCATCATGGCGCACTTCGGCGACCTGGTCGGCCGCAAGCGGATGTTCACGCTGAGCGTGCTGCTGATGGCGCTGCCGACGCTGCTGATGGGCCTGCTGCCGACCTTCGATTCGATCGGCATCCTGGCTCCCGTGCTGCTGTTGCTGTTCCGCGTGCTGCAAGGCGCGGCGGTGGGCGGCGAGGTGCCGGGCGCCTGGGTGTTCGTGTCGGAGCACGTGCCGTCGCGCCGCATCGGCTATGCGTGCGGCACGCTGACGGCCGGCCTGACCGCCGGCATCCTGCTCGGCTCGATGGTGGCGGGCGGCGTGAACCGGCATTTTTCCCCGGTTGAAATTGCTTCGTACGCCTGGCGGATTCCGTTCCTGCTCGGCGGCGTGTTCGGTCTCGTGTCGGTGTACCTGCGCCGCTGGCTGCACGAAACGCCGGTGTTCGCCGAACTGCAGGCGCGCAAGGCGCTGGCCGCCGAGATCCCGCTGAAGGCGGTGCTGCGCGACCACGGCCGCTCGGTGATCGTCTCGATGCTGCTGACCTGGATGCTGTCGGCCGCGATCGTGGTGGTGATCCTGATGACGCCCACCTTGCTGCAAAAGCAGTTGCACATTCCGGCCGCCACGGCGCTGTTCGCCAACAGCATCGCCACCGTCGGCCTGACGATCGGCTGCATCGTGGCCGGCGCGCTGGCCGACCGCTTCGGCGCGAAGGTCGTGATCGTGATCGGCGGCCTGTTGCTCGCCGCCAGCTTCTGCACGCTGTTCTCGCGCGTCGCGGCCGATCCGACCACGCTGGTGCCGCTCTACGCGCTCACCGGCTTCCTGGTCGGCACGGTGGGCGCGATCCCGTCCGCGATGGTGCGCGGCTTCCCGGCCGTGATCCGCTTCTCGGGCATTTCGTTCTCGTACAACGTCGCGTATGCGATCTTCGGCGGCCTGTCGCCGGTGGTCGTGTCGTTGATGATGAAATCCAATTCGTTCGCGCCGACCGCCTACGTGGGCGCGGTGTGCGTGATCGGCGCACTGGCCGCGCTGTGCGCGCGCAACGCGAAGGAGCGTTGAGACGGATTCCGAAGCAATGGACTCCGAAGCGGCCTGCAACCCACGCCGCCATGAAAAAAGCGCCGCAAGGCGCTTTTTTTCATGGCGCGAGCCAAAGCCGGGGAAACGTTTCGATACAGTTTCGCCGCAAACGGAAAGCGGATCGCAAGCCGGCTGAGGTCAGCGCAGCGTGCCGAACGTATTGCTCGGCCGGCGCATGCCGTCGATGCTCACGCCGCCCGCGCCCGTCACGTAAAGCAGCAGGAAGCCGCCGGCGATCGCCACGTTCTTCCAGAAGTGGATCACCATGTCGTGCTGCGCGGCGGAATTGGTGGCGTCCCAGAAATTGTGGCCGATCAGCGCCGTCGCGATCGTATAGAGCGCAAGCAGCAAGGCGAGCGGCTTCACGCGATAGCCGACCACCAGCAGCAGGCCGCCCAGGCCTTCGATGGCGACGATGATCGGCGCCGACACCTGCGCGAACGGCACGTACATGCCCTTGAGATACGCCACGAATTCGCCGTACCCCAGCAGTTTCATCACGCCGCCCCACAAAAACAGGGCCGCCATCAACAGCCTCGCGATGAAGATCACGCCGGAATCGACGGAACGCGTCATATCTCTCTCCTTATAGGACTGACGACGCGGCGGAACTGCGCCGCGTCTGGTGAATGCGCCAGACTAAAAACTTTCACGCGGGGTTCCAAGCAAAAGGTTGTAGCAAAACTTTACACATGGGCCGCCGCGCGGCGCAGGCGATGCCGCATCGGCGCCCGCAATCCGGGCAAGCCCCGATAAAAATTTTCTGCTCTGCTAACGGATCGCGATGCGCACGCGGCCATCCACGCGCATCGGCGCAGGCCCACATGCAACGCCAACCGAAAGATGCGCGCCGCCGCCATCTCGCGTCGCATGCGCGCCGGTCGCGCCTCCCGCATGACATCCGCGCCTGCTAGGCTGCGGTTTCCTGCCCCTTCGAGCTCCTTCACGACGATGCCCGCGCTCACGTCGAACACCTTCGAAATCGTCAAGCTTTGCGTCGGCGTGCTCACGCCGCTGTCGGTCACGGCGCTCGGCTGGCTGATCAGCCGGCGCATCAAGCGCCTCGAACTCGTGCAGTGGACCAACCAGAAGCTGATCGAGAAACGCCTCGCGATCTACGACGAGATCGCGCCGAAGCTCAACGCGCTGCTGTGCTTCTACACGTGGGTGGGCGACTGGAAGGACATCACGCCCGATCAAGTGATCCGCACCAAGCGCGAGCTGGACAAGACCCTGCATGTGTACCGCCACCTGTTCGACGATGCGATCTATCGCGCGTATCACGCGCTGATGCTCGCACTGTTCGACACGCATTCGGGCGCGGGGCACGATGCGCGCATCCGCTCGCTGATCGCCGGCCCGAGCGGCGATCGCGCGCGGCACGCGAGCTACGCATGGCACGCGGCCTGGGCCGAGCGCTTCTCGGCCGGCGCGCCCGAATCGGCCGCCGAAATCCAGCAACGCTATTACACGCTGATGGAGCGCCTGCGCGGCGCGCTCGGGGCGAACAAGTAAGCAGACCGATCGATCGTGGCGGCGAAATTGCCGGAACGCACGCCATCAACGACAAACCCGCCGGGTCCGTGAGGATCGCGGCGGGTCTGCGGTATGCAGCCTGAAGCGGGCCTGAAACCGGCCCGAGCGCTCGATCAGGTCACCGGCGCCGGGTTGAACAGCGTCAGCGCATTCGCGAGCTTCCATTGTTCGGCCCAGGTCTTGCGGCCGCTGGCGACATCGAGCATCAGCTCGAACATCTCCCAGCCCACCTGCTCGATCGTCTTCGCGCCAGTGGCGATGCTGCCGGCGTCGACGTCCATCAGGTCATGCCAGCGGCGCGCCAGATCGCTGCGCGTGGCCACCTTGATCACCGGCACCTGCGCGAGGCCGTACGGCGTGCCGCGGCCCGTGGTGAAGATGTGCAGGTTCATGCCGGCCGCCAGTTGCAGCGTGCCGCAGATGAAATCGCTGGCCGGCGTGGCGGTGTAGAGCAGGCCCTTCTGCCTGGCCCGCTCGCCGGGGCTGACCACGCCCGAGATCGCCGAGCTGCCCGACTTCACGATCGAGCCCATCGCCTTCTCGACGATGTTCGACAGGCCGCCCTTCTTGTTGCCCGGCGTGGTGTTCGCGCTGCGATCCACCCGGCCACGCTCCAGATACGCGTCGTACCAGGCCATTTCGCGGATGATGTCCTGCGCGACCTGCTCGTTGGCGGCACGCGAAGTCAGTTGCGCGACGCCGTCGCGCACTTCCGTGACCTCGGAAAACATGATCGTCGCGCCGGCGCGCACCAGCAGGTCGGCCGCGAAGCCCACCGCCGGGTTCGCGGTCAGGCCCGAGAACGCGTCGCTGCCGCCGCACTGCACGCCTACCACCAGTTCCGACGCCGGCACCGTTTCGCGGCGGCGCAGGTTCAGGCGCGCCAGATGTTGTTCCGCCATCCTGACGATCGAGTCGATCATCGACATGAAGCCGACGTGCGCCGAATCTTGCAGGCACACCACGCCGCCGTTGTCGGGCTTGTCGGCCGCGACCGGAATCGCGCCCGCCGGCAGCAGCCGCTCCGGCTGGAGCTTCTCGCAGCCGAGGCTCACCATCATCACTTCGCCGCCGAAGTTCGGATTCAGGCTGATGTTGCGCAGCGTGCGGATCGGGATTTCCGCGCCCGGCGCATCGATCGCGACGCCGCAGCCGTAGGTGTGTTCGAGGCCGACCACGTCGTCGACATTCGGGTAGCGCGGCAGCAGCTCGCGCTTGATTCGATCGACCGCGAACTCCACCACGCCCGACACGCACTGCACGGTGGTGGTGATCGCCAGGATGTTGCGGGTGCCGACCGAGCCGTCCGCGTTGCGGTAGCCCTCGAACGTATAGCCTTCGAGCGGCGCCTGCTCGGGCGCCTTTTTCGTGGCGAGCGGCAGGTTTTCGAGGCCGGGCGGCTCGGGCATGCGCAGCGTGCGTTCGTTCACCCAGCTTCCGCGCGGCAGATCCTTCGACGCGTAGCCGATCACGACGTTGTAGCGCAGCACCGTATCGCCTTCCTTCAGATCGACCAGCGCGACCTTGTGGCCTTGCGGCACGCCTTCGACGAGCGTCAGGCCGTCGGCAAACTGCGCACCGGTGGGCAGGCCGCCGTCGTTGACCACGATCGCGACGTTGTCGTCCGGGTGGACGCGGATGTACAGGGGAGACTGGGACATCGGGGAAATCCTCGTGCGACTGCCATGAATTAACAGTCATCATACAACACCGGCCGAGCCGGCGGGATTGTGCGTAAACCCTGATGACGAAACGCATGTATACGGGTTGTTACGGGCTTTCGGGCGCTTGCACGAGCCAAAACGATGTTGTACGATGACATACAACGTAACTGTTATTGACCGAATCCGCTCACGCGCACAGGACGACTCCTCATGACCACGCCGCAAGAACTGAAGCAGATCATCTCCGAAGGGCTGCTGTCTTTCCCCGTTACCGATTTCGACGCGCAAGGCAATTTCCGCGCCGATACCTTCGTCGAACGCCTCGAATGGCTCGCTCCGTACGGCGCCTCGGCACTGTTCGTGGCCGGCGGCACGGGTGAATTCTTCTCGCTGACGCAAGCCGACTATTCGAATGTGGTTCGCACTGCCACGGAAACCTGCAAGGGCAAGGTGCCGATCCTGGCCGGCGCCGGCGGCCCGACGCGCGTGGCGATCGAATACGCGAAGGAAGCGCAGCGCCTCGGCGCGAACGGCATCCTGCTGATGCCGCATTACCTGACCGAAGCGTCGCAAGATGGCATTGCGCTGCACGCGGAAGAAGTGTGCAAGGCCGTGCCGGACATCGGCGTGATCATCTACAACCGCGCCAATTCGAAGCTCAACGCCGACATGCTCGAACGCCTGGCCGAGCGTTGCCCGAACCTGATCGGCTTCAAGGACGGCGTGGGCGAGATCGAACCGATGGTCACGATCCGCCGCCGCCTCGGCGAGCGCTTCGCCTACCTCGGCGGCCTGCCGACCGCGGAAGTGTACGCAGCGGCCTACAAGGCGCTGGGCGTGCCGGTGTACTCGTCGGCCGTGTTCAACTTCATCCCGAAGACGGCGATGGATTTCTACCGCGCGATCGCGGCGGACGATCATGAAACGGTCGGCAAGCTGATCGACGATTTCTTCCTGCCGTACCTGAAGATCCGCAACCGCCGTGCAGGCTACGCGGTCAGCATCGTCAAGGCCGGCGCGAAGCTGGTCGGCCACGACGCCGGCCCGGTGCGCGCACCGCTGACGGACCTGACCGAAGAAGAAGTGGCCGAACTCGACGTGCTGATCAAGAAGCTCGGCGCGCAGTAAGCCTCCGGCGCCGGACGCACCGTCGTTCGGCTTCCTGACCAACCCCTCGTGCTGTCGAGCCGAGGGGTTTGCTGCGTTTACGGCGCTCGCAGCGCTGTCCGGCGCGCTCTACAATAGGCGCCGTCCCGATTCCCGACCTGCCCCGCCGTGAGACGCAAAATGCCCGCGCTGAACGCGCTGAAAGCCTTCGAACTGGCCGGCCGCACCGGCAGCTTCACGCGTGCGGCCGAGCTGCTGAACGTCACGCAGAGCGCGGTCAGCCGGCAGGTGCGTCAACTGGAAGGCCAGCTCGGCGAAGCGCTGCTGACGCGCCGCCATCACCAACTCGAACTGACCTCGGCGGGCCGCGTGTTGCTGCATGCGTTGCAGCAGTCGTTCGACAAGATCGAACTGACGGTGCGCGGGCTGCAGGACAAGCAGCACCACAACCGCCTGCGCGTGAACGTGCCGCCCACCTTTGCCGCGCGCTGGCTGATGCCGCGCCTGCCGGGCCTGCGCGAAGCGCATCCGCAATACGAACTGAGCCTGACCACGCGCCTGGCCGACAGCCTCGGCACCTCGCGCCTGCTCGATTGCGCGGTGCGTTTCGGCGATGGGGAATGGGACGGCTTCGAGAACGTGCTGCTGATGCACGAGCAGCACATCGCGGTGTGCGCGCCGGCGCTGTACGCGCGCGTGCAGCACGACGGGCCGATCGACCTCAATCGCTTCACGCTGCTGCACGTGCTGGCGGCCGACGACCAGCGCTACCTGACGTGGCAGCACTGGCTGACGGCGGCCGGCATCGACGGCGTGGATACGCGCGGCGGCTATGAATTCGATCTGCTCGATCACGCGATCCGCGCGGCGATCGACGGCCTCGGCATCACGATCGCGGATCGCCACATGGTGGCGCGCGAGATCGCGGCGGGCCAGTTGATGCAGGTGCTGAACGTGCACATCGATGGCCGGCAGTCCTACTGGTTTGTCACGCGCCCCGAACAATCTCAGGACCCGCACATCGCGCAGTTCCGCGAATGGCTCCAGCACGAAGTCTGGCTGTCCACGCACAACCTGCGGCCGTCCTCGCCGGCCGGGGCGATGCCGGAAGCCTGATCCGGCGCCGGCCCACGCACTGTATTGCGCTGCGCTCAATACGCCTTGTACGGCAGGAACTTGCCCGACAGCACCACGTTATTTACGGGTTTGTCTTTGCCGACCTGTTTATCGCCATCGTTGTTTACAGGATGATCATGAAGATTTGAAAAAAATTCGGGAAAAACGCGCCGGTCGTCGGAATTGAAACTCGGCATACAGTGTGCATATCAGGCCGCACCACTTGCAGCCGAGCTTGGCGGCCTAAGGAAGCGCGCCAATCCACCGTGTAACCAGAACCTACTCGGACGCCTTTCCCCCACCAACACTCGGCACCTGCCGCGCCATGCCCGGCACGCGAGATCCCGATCCCCCTCGCTTCAACCCCAACAAACACACCAGCGAAATCCCCCCCAACGCACTGTAGAACACCGCCAGCGGCCACCACTGCCCCGGCCACGCATGAGCGAGAACCGTGCCGACCAACGGCGTCAGTCCGCCCGCCAGCGCGGCACACGACTGATAAGACAGCGAAATCGCCGAGTAGCGGTAGCGCACGTCGAAAGCCTCGGTCATCAATCCGGCCATCACGGCGTACGAACCCGACATGCACATCACGGCCATCGCGATGCCGACCACGATGGCGATGGGCTTGCCCGTCGATACCAGGATGAACATCGGATACGGCGAAATCATCGCCAGGCCCGCGGCCCAGGCGAGAAACTTCCTTGCCTCGACACGCTGCGCAAGCCATCCCGAGAAAAGCTGGTTGAAGAAGTGGACGAACGCGACGACAAACAGGCAGTCGAGCATCAGCGCACGGCTGATGCCCAGCGTTCCGGTCGCGAAACTGAGCATGAAGGTGTTGCAGAACCATGCCCCCGCGACACCGATCACGTTCGCGCCCAGGCAAAGCAGCACGGTGCGCCACGCGTTGCGCAGCACATCCACGATGGGAAGATTGGCCGGCTTCGCGCGCTCGGCGGCCGCCGCGAATTCGGGCGATTCGGCGACGCCCGAGCGGATGAACACGCCAACCAGCAACAACACCGCACTGAGCAGAAACGGAATGCGCCAGCCCCAATCCATCAACTGTTGCTGCGGCAGATGTCCGACCGTGCGAAACGCGAGCAGCGCGAGAATCAGGCCGGCGGGGCTGCCCAGTTGTGCGAACGACGCCAGGAACGTGCGCCTGGCCGCGGGCGCATGCTCCCCCGCCATCAACACAGCGCCGCCCCACTCGCCGCCGATCGCGACGCCCTGCGCCACGCGCAACAGCACCAGCAGCACGGGTGCCAGCGCGCCGGCCGACGCATAAGTGGGGAGGAAGCCGATACCCACCGTGCCGATCCCCATAATGGCGAGCGTCGCGACGAGCGCCTTCTTTCGTCCGAATCGATCGCCGAGGTGGCCGAACACCAGCCCGCCGAACGGCCGCGCGAAGAAGCCCACGGCGAAGGCGCCGAACGAGGCGAGCGTGCTGTAGAACGGGTCGCCCTGAGGAAAGAACAGCTTGCCGAACACGAGCGCCGAAGCCGTCGCGTAGATATAGAAGTCATACCATTCGATCGTCGTGCCGACGAACGCGGCGAATGCGGCGCGCCGAGGCTGGCGCCTCGGGCCTTCCTGCACGGTGGGTTGCATCGCTTGTCTCCTGATGATTGCCGGTCTGTGCGCCGGTTGGTTCGGATGCCTGATGGCTTCCAGGCGTCAGCCTTTCAACACGCCGGCCTCGAACAGCCGCCGTTGCGTTTCGTCATCGATGCCCAGTTCATCGAGCACCGCGCGCGTATCGCCACCGAGCGCGGGCGGCGCGGTGCGATACGTGGCCGGGGTTCGGGACAGCTTGATCGGCGTGCCGGTGCCACGATACGCGCCGATCTCCACCATCAACTCGCGGTGCAGCGTGTGCGGGTGACGTGCCACGGCATCGACGGTCTGGACCGGCCCGCACGGCACGCCGCCACGAATCAACGCCGTCGCGAGCGCCTCGCAATCGAGCGATTGCATCAGGCGTTCGAGTTCCGCCTTGAGTTCCGCACGATGCGCGCAGCGGCTCCGGTTGTCGGCAAAGCGAACATCCTGTGCAAGCTCCGGCGCATTCAGGTGGCCGACCAGCTTCGCGAACTGACGGTCGTTGCCTACCGCGAGGAAGATCGGCGCGGTCGCGGTTCGATAGCTGTCGTAGGGCGTGATGTTCGGATGCGCATTGCCGCTGCGCTGGGGCGTGCGCCCGTTGCCGAAATAGTTCGGCAGATGCGGATGGAGCAGCGAAACACCGCTGTCGTACAGCGCGATATCGAGCGACTGGCCCCGGCCGCTCTTCTCGCGCTCCGCGAGTGCGAGCAGAATGCCGGCCAGCGCGTTGAGGCCGGTCACCATGTCGACCACCGGCAAGCCGACGCGCAGCGCGGGCCCGTCGGCCTCGCCGTTCACGCTCATCAGCCCCGCCATGGCCTGGATCGCCGCGTCGTAGCCGGGCAGCCCGCCAAGCGGGCCATCCGGCCCGAACCCGGAAATCGCACAGTGAATCAGCTTCGGGAAGCGTTTCGACAGCAGCGGGTAATCCATCCCCCAGCGTTCGAGCGTGCCGGGCTTGAAATTCTCGACCAGCACGTCCGCGCCTTCGAGCAACTGCCAGAGGATATGGCGCCCCGCCTCGCACGACAGATCGACGCAAATGCCCTGCTTGTTGCGATTGACCCCGACGAAATAGGAGGCGGTGTCGCCGACAAACGGTGGCCCCCAGCCGCGCGTCTCGTCGCCGTCCGGCGGTTCCAGCTTGATGACTTGCGCGCCGTGGTCCGCCAGCGCCTGCGTACAGTAAGGACCGCCAAGCACCCGGCTCAGATCGATGACACGCAGGCCCTGAAGCGCACCGGTAACCTGATTCGTACTCATTGCGCACGCTCCTTGTTCGTGGGGATCAGCGACATGGCATCGTCGAGCGCCATCGGCGTTTCGTCGACGAGCTTGCGGAACACACCGGCGTCGGCGCCGGCATTCACGGGCGCCAACGGATCGCGCGGCATGAGCTTGTGCTCGACGACGAGATGGGCGAGCGCCAGCCGGCGGAAATCGCTTCCCATGCGGGCGGCTTCCGTCGCCATGAAGACGGCCGCCGTCGCGTGGTAAACAGCGCTGGCCGCCTCGCGCACGCTTTCATCACGGCCACACTCGGCCACGCTGTCGAGCGCGACGCTGGCGCGACTGAATACGTCGCGCAACAGTTCGATCGACGCCCGGGGCAACGCGGCTTCGTCCAGTTGCGCATTCAGGTAGTGCCCGAGCGATTCGAGCGCGCCTTCGCGACGTGTGGCGCGCGCCACATCGAGCGCAACGATGTTGCTGGTGCCTTCCCAGATGGAGCCCAGGTGGGAATCGCGCACGAGCCGCGGGTCGGCCCACTCTTCGATATAGCCCACGCCGCCGCGCACTTCCATTGCGTCTCCGGTCACCTTTCGCGCGTCGCGACAGGCGCGGAATTTCACCAGCGGCGTGAGGATGCGAACGCACTTGGCGGCGAGCGCGTCGCCCCGGTCGGACTTCGGAAGCAGCGCGGCGATCTGCATGAACATCGAGCGAGCCTGTTCGGCCGGCAGCATCATCTTCAGCAACTGCCGCTGCATCAGCGGCATCTCGACGAGCTTGCGGCCGAACGCCGAGCGATTGCGCGCGACATGCAGCGCCTCGGTGAGCGCGCGACGCATCAGCCCGGCCGCGCGCACGCCGTTCGACAGGCGCGACATGTTGATCATGTCCGCCATCTGATGAAAGCCGCGCCCGACTTCTCCGATCAGGTAGGCCCGCGCGCCGTCGAGCACGATTTCACCGCTGGCCATCGAGCGGCTGCCGAGTTTGTCCTTCAAGCGAACGATGCGATACGTGTTGCGGCTGCCGTCGTCGAGCACCTTCGGCAGCAGGAACAGCGCGAGCCCCTTGATGCCGTCCGGCGCGTCGTCGGGGCGAGCCAGCACCATCGCCAGGTCGGCGTCCGGGTTCGAACAGAACCACTTGTCGCCCGTCAGCGTCCACACTTCGTTGCCGTTCGCGTCCGCGCCTCGCGTTGCGCGCGTCACCGTGCGCCCGGTATCGGAGCCCGCCGCCTGCTCCGTCATGAACATCGCGCCTTGAAACAGCGTGTCGAAATCCTGCGAGGCGAGCATCGGCAGGTAGCGATCGACCAGCGCCGGACTGCCGAACTTGCGCAGCGTGCGGGCGAGCGAATCGGTCATGCTCACCGGGCAGCACAGGCCGAATTCCGCCTGCACGAACAGGAACGTCAGCGCGTACTTGACGAGCGGCGGCGGCGCATCGCTTCGATGGCTCATCGAAGCCAGCCCGAGCTCGCTGTAGGCCACCCGTTCGAGCGCGACATAGGCCGGATGCTTCTCGATACGCTGAAGCGCTTCGCCGCTTCGGGTGCGCTGCATCAATACCGGGGGGTTGTGGTCCGCGCTCGTGGCCCAGGCGTCGAGTTCATCGGAGGCGCGTTGGCCCAGGTCGATCAGACGGGATTCGATGAGGTGGTAGGTCGTGTCGCCCAGGAAGCTCCTGAGCAAAGGGCCGAACGAAGGGTCGCTGGTAAAGAAATTGATGCCGCGGCTGTCGGGGATGTTCGAAGTCGCGGGTTCCTGTCGCGGGTCGGACATGGATCGTCTCCTGAATGATGGCGCGGCGTGTCGGGGCGCCGCTGAAGTGCCATCGAGAGTACGAGCCCACTCGATAAGCGTCCAATACAATTGATGGCATGTGCGATAACACGCATCTATCGTTGGGGAGCGCAAACCGATGGAACTCAGACAACTCCGATACTTCGTTGCCGTCGCCGAAGAACTGCATTTCGGGCGCGCGGCACGCCGGCTGTTCATCTCGCAACCCGCGTTGAGTTTCGATATCAAGCGCTTCGAGGAACAATTGGGCGCGCGGCTGCTGGAGCGCAGCAGCAAGTCGGTGGTGCTGACCAACGCCGGGCAAGTCCTGCTCGCGGAAGCGCAACGGCTGCTGCAACAGGCCGACGAGGCGGCGAAGCTCACCACGCAATCCGCCCACGGGTTGGCGGGCCGCCTGCGAATCGGCTTCGTGAATTCGATGCTCTATCGGGGTTTGCCCGAGGCGGTGGAACGCTTCGAGGCGGCCCACCCCGATGTGGAGATCGCGCTCAAGGAGATGAATACGGCCGAACAGAGCCGGGCGCTTCAGCAGCTTCAGATCGATCTGGGGTTCGCCTACTGGGGCCACTATCCGGCGGAGATCGACACCCAGCTTCTGATGTCGGAGGCGTTTCTGTGCTGCCTGCCGGCCGATCACCCGTTCGCCGGGAAGAAGCGCATCGATCTGCAAGTTCTGCAGAACGAACCGTTCATCCTGTTTCCGCGCGCCGTCTCGCCGCACTATCACGACCAGATCATCGCCACCTGCGTGGATGCCGGATTCAGCCCGACCATCCGGCACGAGGCGCGCCTGTGGCAGACGGTGGTCACGATGGTGGAGTTCGGCATGGGCGTGGCGCTCGTGCCGCAAGCGCTGGCGCGCACGCAATCCCAGCGTGCCGTGTTCATTCGCCTGACGCGCAATCCGTTCTCGTCGCGCATCCTGCGGCTGACGCGCGCGGGCGGCCAGATGGCGCTGATCGACAGCTTCCTCGCGGCGCTCAAGCGGGTTCGCTAGGCATGCGGAGGTTCGAACCCGCGTCAGCGCCGCGCTGCGCGTCGTGCGATTGACGAGCAGCACGCCCAGATGTTTTTCGAGTTCCGCGACGCTGCGCGTCACGACCGAGGCGGATACGCCGAGTTGTTTCGCGGCCTTCGCGAAGCTCATGCACTCGGCAACCTTAACGAAAGTACGGATCGAAGTTAGCTTGTTCACGACGGGTCTGCATCCAGGTTGGCGATTGCAGGCGGTGCCTGCCCGCGCTCAGTTTGGCGGCGCGGGACGCTCCCGATCGTGGCCCGTTCATGACAAAACCGTCATCCGGCCAGATGCCGAATCACAAGGGCCGACGATCCACCTGATAGCGATGCAGACGCAGATGCAACAGCACCAGCGTGCGGCGCGGGCAATGCGCCGCGACCCGCACGAGGCGCTCGGCCGGTGAGGTCAGACGCACATACCCCGAGGCCAGCGCGCCGCGAAACGCGTGCGCGGCACACCAATGCACGAGCAGCACCACCGCGGCGAGATAGACCACCGCCGCGCAATGGAACGGCATCGAGGTGAACGCGCGATCGGGCACATGGAACACGTCCATCAGCAGCAACACGATCAGTTGCGCCAACATCGCCGCGACGGCGGCGATCAGCACATTGGCGCGCCATGCGTCACGCATCGCGAGACACTCCCTCGGCGATGCCGAAGCCGAACGCGAAACCGGTTGCAATCGGGAACATGGGATGAGCGGCGGCGAGGCCGAGCCGCTTCGAGGATAAAGACGCCCGATCGTATCGACGGCGACCTGAAGGAAGGCTTAAGGCAGGCAATCGAACGCCTCATGTGCGGGCGGAAAACGCGGAAATCTCGGAAGGGTTTGCAATTCGATTACCAATTGATTCGGAAACCTGACAGATCCTTAATTTTCAAAAGCGGATAAAGAACGCGCAGGCATCGCCGATAACGCAGAGGTTGTTTACCCATTGCCCCATAGCCCCATTCCCCTCGCACGAGGCACCCAAGGCGCCCGCACCATGACCACCGCATCCTCGTTGACGGCATTCCCCGGGCTGGCGCCCACCTTGCTGCCCGACACCACGGCCAACACGAAGCCGGCAACGCTCGCCGTTTCGCCGCAGCCCTCCACGATCGTCACGATTCCGTCGGCGCTCGGCGCCGCCGCCGTTGTCTACACGCCGCAAGGCACGCTCGCCAACGCGACCGCGCCGGCCTTGACCTGGTCGCAAGGCGGTTCCGATCCGGTCACGCAAACCATGGCCGCCAATTACGCCTATTCGCAATCGATCGCCGGCCAGTTGAACGGCCTGGGAAGCGCGCTGCTCGACCGCTTCAAGACCACCGGCGACGACTATTCGCAATCGGTCAGCCTGACATCGGCCAGCGCCGCGAGCCAGCTCGTGCCCGCCTCCACGGGGCCGCAGGCCAACGTCGCGCTGACCGTGAAAACCGCGAGCGGTGTCGAGGTCGACATCACGCTCGACAGCGGCGGCGGCACGCTCGGCGCGAACATCCGCAGCAGCGGCCCGCTGAGCGACAGCGAACGCACCGCGCTGGCCAAACTGGCCGACGGCTTCCAGAAGGCGATCGACGGCCTCGACGCCGTGCCGCCCAAGCTCGATTTGAGCAGCTTGATGCAGGGCGATGCATCGGTGCTGTCGTCGGTGAAGTTGCAATTCAGCGTGATCGGCGACGGCGCGAACGATCTCTCCGCCACGTTCTCGACGAGCAGCACGGCCCGCAGCCTGAGCCTGTCCGGGGCGGTGGGCACCCTGAGCGTGAACGTCGACATGAGCAATGCCGCGCTATGGGGCAGCGATGCGCAGCGCAGCCAGGCGATTGCGAGCTACCTGAAGCAGATCGACAACGCGACGGCGCAAGGCCACGGCAACGCGGCGCTGACGGGGCTGTTCGAGGACGCGTTCACGCAGTTGAACAGCAATTACGGCACGTCGTCGCAGCAACTGGTGGGCACCGGCTATGCGCCGTGGCTCGCCCAGGCCGATCACGCCATGCTGACGGGCCTGGCCGACTTCAGCGCGTCGATGGCCGACACGCCGGTATCGTCGAACCCGCTGCGCCTCGACGAAACGGACGCGATGTCCTATCAGTTCTCCCAAACAACCAGCACCGCGGGCAGTCTGCTCAAGGGCTCGATCTCGCAGCATCAGCAATCGCACCTGCGCGCCGCTTATCACCAGACGGTCACGGGCACCGGCACGCCCAAGCTGACCACGTCGCTCCTGTCGCAGAGCTACCGATATCTGCAGATCAGCGCCGACACCGACAGCACGATGCAACTCGCAACCGAGAAGGGGCGAGTGCTCGATGCGTCGTTGAGCCAGTCGGCCAGTCAATCGACGCGTCAGACGGAATACTTGCGGGGCAATCTGGTGTCGGACGTCACGACGCCGGCGAGCGCGTCGCAGTCGAAGGATCTGCTGGCGCTGTTGAAGCCGTTGCTGGAGAACGGCGACGCGGAGAAGAACAGCGCCGACTGGCAGCAGACGCTGGCGGGGATTCATGGCCTGATCTTGCAGGGGGTGGCGCTACCGTCCACGTCCACGGCGACCGCGGCGGTTTGACTTCCGATCCGCCGCCGGAGAGGGCGCGTAGCTGACCGTTCTCGCTCGCGTTACCGCCTGGGTTCGGTCAGCGCCTGCAACGATGGAATTTTTCGCGCGAGGGTATTGCGCAGGCCCTCGGCGCGCAGCAGGAAGGCGTGCGGATTCTCTCCGCGGTGAAAGGCGAACATCAGCCCCAGTGCGCCGATGGTGTTTTCTGCGCGTCTTCGAACGGCAGGAGTACGCCGACCCGTTCGACCAGAACACCATCGCGCGCGAAGCGAGGCCACGGCATCATCCCGGGAAGTCACCACGTATCGAATTGAAAGCGTCTCCCGGCCGCATGTCGAAAATCATCCTTATTTACCAAAGCCTTACGTGAATATTTCGGCCTCCATGACATTTCACGAGTCGCCCCGCCCCTCCCCCACTAACATTCCTTTTTCTCAAGTTAGACGATAAAAATCGTCGCTTGCCGCGCCCACCACGCATGACAACAATTCACCTGCCAGGAACAGGAGGAGCGTTGTCATGCGTGACGAACACAATTACATCAATGGCCGGTTCGTGGATTCGGCCGAAGCCGGCTTCATCGCCGTGACCGACCCGGCCACCGGCGAATCGATCGGCCGCGTGCGCGCCGCCTCGGCCGCCGACGCCGTCGCCGCCGTCAATGCCGCCGCCGCCGCGCAACGCGCCTGGCGCCGGCAACCGGCCGCCGAACGCGCCGAGGCGCTGCGCCGCTTCGCCGACGCGATCACCGAACGCGCGCCGCAGATCGGCGCGGCGCTCGCGCTCGAATCGGGCAAGAGCGTCAGCGACGCCACCAACGAAGCGCGCTACGCCGCCGAGATCACCCGCTATCACGCCGAATGGGCGCGCCGCATCGAAGGCGAGATCATCCCGAGCGATTCCCCGAACGAAAACCTGTTCCTGCACCGCGAGCCGATCGGCGTGGTCGCGGCGCTGATCCCGTTCAACTATCCGATCTACACGCTGATGCGCAAGATCGCGCCGGCGCTGATCGCGGGCAACGCGGTGGTGGTGCGCCCGAGCAACCACACGCCGTGCTCGGCGTTCGAAGTGGCGCGCGCCGCCGACGCGGCGGGCCTGCCTGCCGGCCTCGTCAACATCCTCGCGATGAACCACGACACGGCCGCCGTGCTGTGCACGCAGGCGCAGGTCGGCATGATCACGCTGACGGGCAGCGTCGGCGCGGGCCGCACCGTGCTCGAATACTGCAAGACGAACATCGCCAAGCCGTCGCTCGAACTGGGCGGCAAGACGCCGGCCATCATCGAGCCGGACGCGAACCTGGAACAAGCCGCCGCCGCGCTGGTCGCCTCCAAAACCACCCACTGCGGCCAGCTCTGCACGGCGATCGAGCGCGTGTACGTGCATGAAAGCGTGCACGACCGCTTCGTCGCGCTGCTGCGCGAGAAGATGGCCGCCGTGACGATCGGCGACCGCCGCGACGACCCGGCCCGCATGGGGCCGCTCGCCAACGCCGCCGCGCAACAACGCGTGCACGCGATGGTCGAGCGCGCGGTGGCCGAGGGCGCGACGCTCGAAACCGGCGGCACGCTGCCGGCCGGCCCGGGCTTCTTCTATCCGGCCACGCTTCTGACGAACTGCCGCCAGGACATGGAAATCGTGCGCGAGGAAAGCTTCGGCCCGGTCATGCCGGTGCTGCGCTACCGCGACCTGGACGAAGCGATCGCGCTGGCGAACGACCATCAGTACGGGCTGTCGTCGGTGCTCTACACCGAGAACTACCGCGTCGCGCAGCGCGTGGCGAACGCCATCGAAGCGGGCGAACTCTACGTCAACCGCACCCCGGCCGATCCGTACCAGGGCTACCACGCCGGTTGGAAGCGCTCGGGCCTCGGCGGCGACGACGGCAAGCACGGCATGCTCGAATTCACCCAGACCCGCCTCGTCGTCATGCACTACTGACGATGCGGCACCCATGGGCGGCGCGCGCCTGACACGCGCGCCGCCCCACTACAACCTCGACAACACAACAATATTCGGAGACAGCCGCCACAGCCGGCCGCCGTCTTCTCAGGAGAACTGACCATGTCGGCGCACACCCCCACTTCCGCCGCGGCGCTTGCCGCGGCCCCGTCCGAGAGCGCGAGCCGCGCGCAACGCTATACCCAGTTGCTGCTGCTGGTGGCGGCCGCCGGCGCGATCTACCCGATGCTGTACCTGCGGCAGGTGTATCAGCCGACGATGCTCACGTTCTTCCATATCGACGACGTGCAGCTCGGCCTGCTCTATTCCTCGCTCGGCACGCTGTTCCTGATCAGCTACCTGCCGAGCGGCTGGCTGGCCGACCGCATCTCGCCGCGCTACCTGATCTGCTTCTCGTTGATCGGCACCGGCGCGCTGGGCTTCGTCTACGCCACCGCGCCGGCCTTCACGACGCTGATGATGGTGTTCGGCGGCTGGGGCATCACCACCGGCCTGACGTTCTGGGCGGCGGTGATCAAGCGCGTCAACATGATCGCGGGCGCCAGCGAGCAAGGCCGCTTCTTCGGCCTGCTCGACGGCGGCCGCGGGCTGGTGGAGGCGCTGCTCGCCACCATCGCGATCTCGATCTTCGCGTACGTCACGCGCCATCACGACGGCACCGACGCGAGCGGCTTCAAGCTGGTCGTGCACATGTATGCGGTGATCTGCATCGTGCTGGGCGTGGCGATCGGCTTCGTGCGCGATCCGCGCTCGACGCAGGCATCCGGCGGCGCCACGGCCCGCCCGGGCGCGCTGCTGGCCGACCTGCGCACGCTGGCCTCGAACCCGTCGCTGTGGCTGGTGGCGGCGATCGTGTTCTGCGGCTATCAGGTGTTCTGGGCCACCTACAGCTTCTCGGCCTACCTGCATGAAGGCGGCTTCGGCCTGAGCACCACGGCGGCCGGCTTCATCACCACGCTCAAGCTGTGGATGCGCCCGGTGGGCGGCATCGGCGGCGGCTACCTCGGCGACCGCCTGTCGCGCGTCTCGGTGCTGGCCGGCGCGCTGGTGCTGGCCGCGCTGTCGCTGGTCGGCCTCGCGGTGGTGCCGGCTGCCACGCCGCAGTTGCTGCTCGTGGTGCTGGTGCTGTTCATCGGCATCCTGACTTACGCGGTGCGCGGCCTGTACTGGTCGCTGCTCGACGACTGCCGCGTGCCGGCCCACTGCTCGGGCCTCGCGATCGGCCTGATCTCGGTGCTCGGCTACTCGCCGGACGTGTTCGTCCCGCTCATCAACGGTTATGCGACCCAGAACTTCCCGGGCGCCACCGGCTATCAGCTCTACTTCGGCTATATCGCCGCCGTGGCCCTCGTGGGTGCGGGCGCGGCGGTGATGCTCAAGCGCCGTCTCTCTGCTCAGAAGGAATCCTGATGAAAATCGTCTCACTCGAAACGTTCAGCGTGGCGGTCCCCCGCCGCACGTCGGCGGCATGTACTGGCTGTTCGTCAAGCTCAAGACCGACGACGGCATCGAAGGCGTCGGCGAGATCTACGCGGCCACCTTCCATCCCGACGTGATGATCCCCGCGATCCGCGACGTCTTCGAGCGCCATCTGCTCGACCACGATCCGCACCATGTGGAGCGCTTCTTCCGCGCCTGCTATTCGAGCGGCTTCACGCAGCGCCCCGACCTGACCATGATGGGGATCGCGAGCGGCCTGGAGATGGCGTGCTGGGACATCATCGGCAAGGCCGCCGGCAAACCCGTGTATGAACTGCTCGGCGGCAAGATCCACGAACGGCTGCGTTCGTACACCTATCTGTATCCGAAGAACGCGCAGGGCGAGTACGACTACGACGACCCCGATCTCGCCGCCGAATGCGCGGCCGAGAACGTCAAGCGCGGCTTCACGGCCGTCAAGTTCGATCCGGCCGGCCCGTACACGGCGTATTCGGGCCACCAGCTCTCGCTGGCGGTGCTTGATCGCTGCGAGACGTTCTGCCGGAAGATTCGCGAGGCGGTGGGCAGCAAGGCCGACCTGCTGTTCGGCACGCACGGCCAGATGGTGCCGTCGTCGGCGATCCGGCTCGCGCAGCGGCTGGAGAAATACGATCCGCTGTGGTTCGAGGAGCCGGTGCCGCCGGGCCAGGAAGAGGCGATCGCCGAAGTGGCGCGTCACACCTCGATCCCGATCGCCACCGGCGAGCGCCTGACCACCAAGTACGAATTCCACAAGCTGCTGCAGGCCGGCGGCGCGTCGATCCTGCAAATGAACGTGGGGCGCGTGGGCGGCCTGCTCGAAGCGAAGAAGATCGCGACGCTGGCCGAGGTGCATTACGCGCAGATCGCGCCGCATCTGTACAACGGCCCGGTCGGCGCGGCCGCGAGCATCCAGCTCGCCGCCTGCACGCCGAATTTCCTGATCCAGGAAAGCATCATGACCTGGGGCGGCTTCCACTCGGAGGTCGTCAAGACGCCGATCCGCTGGGAAGACGGCTACATCATCCCGTCGAACGAGCCGGGCCTCGGCATCGAGCTGAACATGGACGTGGTGCGCGCGCACACGCCGTACACGGGCCAGCGCCTGCATCTGCAGATGGCCGCCCAACCCGCCGACGTCAACGATTACTCGCCGGCCAAGGGCTGAAGCCCGCCGCGCGCAGAAGCAGGAATCAAGACATGGAATACGACTACATCATCGTCGGGTCCGGCTCGGCCGGTTCGATCCTCGCCGACCGGCTCAGCGCCGACGGCCGCCACACGGTGCTCGTGCTCGAGGCCGGCCCGCGCGATGCTTCGCCCTGGTTCAAGGTGCCGGTGGGTTTCACCAAGACCTACTACAACCGCAAGTACAACTACATGTACTACAGCGAACCCGAGCCGGCGCTGGGCGGGCGCGAGCTGTATTGCCCGCGCGGCAAGGTGGTGGGCGGCTCGGGCGCGATCAACGCGCTGGTTTACGTGCGCGGCCAGCGCATCGACTACGACGACTGGGCGAAGGCCAGCGGCGACAGCGGCTGGTCCTACGACAGCGTGATGCCCTACTTCCGCCGCCTCGAAACGCACCCGCTCGGCGCCAGCGCGCCGCAATGGCACGGCAGCGAAGGCAAGATCCACATCACGCCGATGACGGACGACGTGCACCCGATCGTCCACCAGTTCCTGGCCGGCTGCCGCGAACTGGGCATGCCGAGCACGGCCGACATGAACGGCGCGCACTTCGAGGGCGCCGGCATCTACGAACTGAACACCAGGCGCGGCGAGCGCTGTTCGGCCGGCGTGGCCTACCTGCATCCGGCGCTGTCGCGGCCGAACCTGACCTTGGTCAGCGAAGCGCTGGCGCGCCGCGTCAGCTTCGACGGCAAGCGCGCGACCGGCGTGGCGTACGCGCACGAAGGCCGCGAGCAGCACGCCGTGGCGCGCCGCGAGGTGATCCTCTGCGCCGGCGCGGTGGATACGCCGAAGCTGCTGCAACTGTCGGGCGTGGGCGACCCGGTAAGGCTCGCCAAGCACGGCATCCCGGTGGTGCACGCACTGCCGGCGGTCGGCCGGAACCTGCAGGACCACCTGTGCGTGAGCTTCTACTTCAAGGCCAACCGGCCGACGCTCAACGACGAGATGGGCACGCTGTTCGGCAAGATGAAGATCGGCCTGCGCTACCTGCTGCAAAAGCGCGGCCCGCTCGCGATGAGCGTGAACCAGGCCGGCGGCTTCTTCCGTGGCGACGGCGGCGAGAGCGAGCCGAACCTCCAGCTCTATTTCAATCCGCTGTCCTACCGGATTCCGAAGAGCAACCGCGCCAGCATCAAGCCCGAACCGTATTCAGGGTTCCTGATCGCCTTCAACCCGTGCCGCCCCACCAGCCGTGGCTCGATCGAACTGGCCTCGGGCCGCGCCGAGGATGCCGCGAAGATCCGCATCAACGCGCTCGATACCGAGAAGGACCTGGCCGAAGCCGTGCAGGGCAGCAAGCTGATCCGCAAGCTGATGAGGGCGCCGTCGCTGCGCGCGATGACGATCGAGGAGATCTCGCCCGGCCCGGCCGTGCAGAGCGACGAGGATTTCCTTCAGTACTTCCGCGAGCAATCCGGCTCGATCTACCACCTGTGCGGCTCGTGCACGATGGGCCCGGACCCGGCCACCGCCGTGGTGGACGCCCGCCTCAAGGTGCACGGCCTCGACGCGCTGCGCGTGGTGGACGCCTCGGTGTTCCCGAACATCACCTCGGGCAACATCAACGCCCCGACCATGATGGTCGCCGAGAAAGGCGCGGACCTGATCCTCGACGACGCCCGCGCGGCGCCCGCCGCGCAAGCCGCATCGGGCACGGCCAGCCCCCGCGCCACCGCGATGGCCGGCTGACACCCCGCTTCAACGTTTTTCCCGCCCGCCCCCAGGAGACACCCGTGCACGCCGCGATCGCGGCGCGCACGGCAGCGGGCGACCGATTGCCGGCACGCGGCCTCGCCCGCCGCGCGCCGGCCTGACCGCGAGCGCCGGTTCCATGGCCGGCGCCCGCATCGCACCCCGGCCCGGGCTTCCCGGCCCTTATCGAACGACAACAGACAAAACGATTCGGAGATCCAAATGAAAAAGCGCATCGCGGCACTCGCCGTCATGGCGGCCGTCGCCACCCCGGCATTCGCGCAGAGCAGCGTCACGCTGTACGGCGTGATCGACGAGGGGCTCAACTACACCAACAACATCGGCGGCAAGGGCGGCGCGCTCGAAATGGCCAGCGGCTATGCGCAGGGCAGCCGCTGGGGGCTGAGGGGCAACGAGGATCTGGGCGGCGGGCTGTCGGCCGTGTTCCAGCTCGAAAACGGCTTCGACGCCAGCTCGGGCAAGGCGCAGGAAGGCGGCCGCATGTTCGGCCGGCAAGCCTACGTGGGCCTGCAGGACAAGCGCCTCGGCACGGTGACGCTCGGCCGTCAGTACGATTCGGTGGTCGACTACTTCGCGCCGACCACGGCCAACGGCAACTGGGCCGGCTACCTGTTCTCGCATCCGTACGACAACGACAACACCGACAACTCGTTCCGCCTCGACAACGCCGTCAAGTACGCCAGCCCCGACTTCAACGGCCTGCGCTTCGGCGGCGCGTACGCGTTCAGCAACGACACCGGCTTCGCGAACGACCGCACCTGGAGCGTCGGCGCGCAATACACGCGCGGCGGCCTGCTGGTGGCGGCGGCCTATTTGCAGGCGAACCATCCGGGCGCGACGGCGGCCGGCGCGATCGCCAGCAACGACGCGAGCTTCCTGGCCGAGCGCATGCGCATCTTCGGGGTGGGCGTGAACTACACGTTCGGCATCGCCACCGTGGGCTTCGCGTACTCGAACACGAACTACAAGAACCCCACCGGCAACATCTATCTGGGCTCGCCGGCCGCGATCGTCGCGCCGGGCACCACGCTCAACGCGCTGAAATACCAGAACTTCGAACTGAACGGCATGCTGCAACTGAGCCAGTCGTTCTTCGTCGGCGCGGAATACGTGCTGTCGCTCGAAAAATACGATTCGTCGGCGCAGAACGTCAGCCCGAAGATCCACACGATCGGGCTGATGGCCGACTACAACCTGTCGAAGCGCACCGACATCTACCTGCAAGGCGCGCTGTCGAAGGTGACGGGCAACCGCACGAACTCGATCCTCGATTCGGGCTTCGTGCTCGGCACCGACGGCCCCGCCTCGACGTCGAACCAGGTGGCCGTGCGGCTCGCGCTGCGTCACAAGTTCTGACCCGGCCCGCGCCCGCGCGACGCCCGAGCCGGGCGGCGCGGGCGCGGCGCCGATGCCTCATCCCTTCAGCGACGCATACTGCTCGCGCACGCGCTCGATCGAGAACGTGCCGAGCGCCTCGCGCACCGCGTCGAGCGTGGCCTGCGTGAGCTCGCGCGCGCGCTCGGTGCCCTGCATCAGCACCTCGACCACATAACCCGGATCGGCCGCCAGTTGCGCACGCCGCTCGCGGATCGGTGCGACGAACGCCTGCAGGCGCTCCTCCAACCTACGCTTGACCACCATGTCGCCGAGCCCGCCCGCGCGATACGCCGCCTTGAGCCGCTCGACCTCGGCCACGTCGTCGTCGAACGCGTCGAGATACGTGAACACCACGTTGCCCTCCACGGTGCCCGGGTCCGATGCGCGCAAGTGGTTCGGATCGGTGTACATCTGCCGCACCGCCGCGCGGATCGCGTCCTCGGGTGCGGCCAACGCGATCGCGTTGCCGAGCGACTTGCTCATCTTCGCCCGGCCGTCGATGCCCGGCAGCCGGCCCAGCGTGGGGATCATTGCCTCGACCTCGGGCAGCAGCGCGCGCCCGGTCTGGCGATTCAGCCGCCGCACGATCTCGTTGGTCTGCTCGATCAGCGGCGCCTGATCCTCGCCCACCGGCACCACCGTCGCGCGAAAGCCGGTGATGTCGGCCGCCTGCGCCACCGGGTAGCACAGAAAGCCGGCCGGGATGTCGCGCCCGAAGCCGCGCGCCTGGATCTCGTCCTTGATCGTTGGGTTGCGCTCCAGCCGCGCGACCGTGACGAAGTTCATGTACAGCAGCGTCAGCTCGGCCAGCGCGGGCAGCGCCGATTGCAGGCAGATCGTGGTCTTGGCCGGATCGATGCCGACCGACAGATAATCGAGCGCCACTTCGAGCACGTTGCGGCGGACCTTGTCGGGATCGTGCGCGTTGTCGGTCATCGCCTGCGTGTCGGCGATCAGGATGTTCTGCTGATGGGTGTCCTGCAGCCGCACTCGTGTGCGCAACGAGCCGACGTAGTGGCCGAGATGCAGCGGGCCGGTCGGGCGGTCGCCCGTCAACACGACGGGGCGCGCGGCGGATGCCGAAGGAAGGGACGTCGGGCACATCGGGCTTTTCTCCGGGGAAAAGCCGCCGCGGCGCAAGGTCGGCCGGTGCAGAGCAGATGCAGTTGCAAAGCCGGGCCGGCGAGCCGCGGCGGACAAGGTCAGGGGTAACGCGTGAGACGATGCCGCGCCGTCAGGAGCGGCGCCAGCGATGCGTAGAGAGGCAAGGCAGGAAGATCATCGCGCAAGCGTGCCAGCAGATCGGCCATGGCGCGGCGATCGCCCATGCGGGCGGCGCGGGATTGCGCAAGGAAGCGGCGCGCAACGCGGCTGACGGCACGGCCAGCGGCGAGGCTCACCTCGACGCCAACGACGCGTCGATCATTCGGGATGCCAACGATTTCCGGCAGCCCCCGGCGCGCGCATAAAAAAACGGCTTCGAAGCCGCCGCAACGAAGCCGTTAAAGAAACGTCGGGCACGCGCGGCGGCATCGAAGCCGCCACGCGCGCCGGTCAGGCCTTACTCGCCCCGGCCGTTGCGCAGGCGCGCGATGCCGAGCGGGTTCGCTTCGCGCAGGCTGTCCGGCAGCAGCGCTTCCGGGAAGTCCTGGTAGCACACCGGGCGCAGGAAGCGGTCGATCGCGGTGGCGCCGACCGAGGTATACATCGCGTTCGAGGTGGCCGGGAACGGGCCGCCGTGAACCATCGCGTCGCACACTTCCACGCCGGTCGGGAAGCCGTTCACCAGCAGGCGGCCCGCCTTGCGTTCGAGGATCGGCACCAGCGTGCGGGCCGCGTCGTAGTCGCCTTCGTCGATCTGCAGCGTGGCCGTGAGCTGGCCTTCGAGCGCTTCCAGCACCGTCGCCACTTCGGCGAGGTCGCGGCAGCGCACGATCAGCGAGGCCGGGCCGAACACTTCGTCGCGCAGCGCGTGCTCGCGCAGGAACGTTTCGGCCGCCACGTCGAACAGCGCACCCGTCATCGCGCAGCCGTTTTCGCCCGCGCCGCCCGTGCCGAGCTGGCGCACGCCGTCGGCGCCCTGCAGCCTGGCGCGGCCGTTCGAATACGCTTCGGCGATGCCGCGCGTGAGCATCGTGCCGGCCGGCTTGCCGCCGAGCGCGGCTGCGGCCGTTGCCGAGAACGCGTCGAGTTCCGGGCCGTCGATCGCGATCACCAGGCCCGGGTTCGTGCAGAACTGGCCCACGCCCATCGTCAGCGAATCGACGAAGCCCTGCGCGATCTTCTCGCCGCGCGCCGCGAGCGCCGCCGGGAACACCACGAACGGGTTGATGCTAGCCATTTCGGCGTAGACGGGGATCGGTTCCGGACGTGCGTTCGCGAGGTTCACGAGCGCAAGGCCGCCCTGGCGCGAGCCGGTGAAGCCCACCGCCTTGATCGCCGGGTGCTTGACGAGCGCGGCGCCGATCACGCGGCCCGGGCCCATCATCAGCGAGAACGTGCCGGCCGGCATGTTGGTGCGGGCGACGGCGCGCTGGATCGCGCGGCCCACCAGCTCCGAGGTGCCGAGGTGGGCTTCGTGCGCCTTGACGATCACCGGGCAGCCGGCGGCCAGCGCCGATGCCGTGTCGCCGCCCGCCACCGAGAACGCCAGCGGGAAGTTGCTGGCGCCGAACACCACCACCGGGCCGAGGCCGATCTTCTGCAGGCGCAAATCCGAGCGCGGCAGCGGGGTGCGTTCCGGCATCGCCGGATCGACCGACGCGCCGAGGAACAGGCCGTCGCGCACCACGCGTGCGAACAGGCGAAGCTGGCCGACCGTGCGACCGCGCTCGCCTTGCAGGCGCGCGGCGGGCAGGCCGGTTTCGGCCTGGGCGCGTTCGATCAGCGCGTCGCCGAGTTCGAGGATCTCGTCGGCGATCGCCTCGAGGAACGCCGCGCGCTGGTCGAGCGGCGCCGAACGATACGGGTCGAACGCCGCCTGCGCCAGCGCGCAGGCGCGCTCGACGTCGGCTTCGTTGGCCGAGCCGAACACCGGCTCCGCAATGGTTTCGCCGAGCGCCGGGTTGAACGCCTGCACCGTGCCTGCCGTGCCCTTCACGGCATCGGCGCCGATCAGCATTTCGCCTGTCAATTGCATGGATATGCTCCGTCAGTCCAAAAAAGTTCGTGCCGCATATTGTAGCCGAACAGATACGATGACTGACTAGAAGAATCGCTACCCGCGTTTCGACCCCGGCCACGCGGATTGCCTTGTCACAAAAGCCGCTGACGATTTTTACAGGGCCAGGGAAAACCCGAGTGGTTCCGGTCACGTCGCCCTACTACACTGCCCAGTTGTACGACGACGTACCATTACACCTACGTAACGGCATCGTCTCGGAACCCGCTCTGCAACGACTCCCGATTCGCGCTCTCGCCAGGACACTCATGGAAGCGACCCGCACCGCCAATCCGGCCACCACGGCCAAACGGACTGCCGTCCGTTACTGGATTCTGCTGATGATTTTCGTCGTGACGACGCTGAACTACGCGGACCGGGCGACGCTGTCGATCACCGGCACGGCGATCCGCAAGGAGTTCGGCATCGACGCGGTGCAGATGGGCTACATCTTCTCGTCGTTCAGTTGGGCCTACGTGCTGGCGCAGTTGCCGAGCGGCTGGCTGCTCGACCGTTTCGGCGCGCGCCGCGTGTATGCGGGCAGCATTTTCCTGTGGTCGCTGTTCACGCTGCTGCAAAGCATGATCGGCCTGGCCGGCAGCGCCGCCGCCGCGATCGCGGCGCTGTTCGTGCTGCGCTTCGCCGTCGGCATCGCCGAGGCGCCGGCCTTCCCCGCCAACGCCAAGGTGGTCGCGAGCTGGTTCCCCACCAGCGAGCGCGGCACCGCGTCGGCCATCTTCAACGCGGCGCAGTATTTCGCCGCCGTGCTGTTCACGCCGCTGATGGCCTGGCTCACCCATGCGTACGGCTGGCATCACGTCTACCTGTGGCTGGGCCTGATCGGCATCGTGCTGGCCGTGATCTGGATGCGCGCCGTGCGCAGCCCGGCGGACCACCCGCGCGTGAACCAGGCCGAACGCGAGCACATCGAGCAGGGCGGCGGCGTGATCGAGACACGCGGCAAGCCGGTGGCGGCCGACGGCGCGCCGGAACGGCTGGCCGGCTGGTTCTACATCCGCCAGTTGCTCGGCAACCGGATGCTGATCGGCGTGTATATCGGCCAGTACTGCATCAACGTGCTGACCTACTTCTTCCTGACCTGGTTTCCGATCTACCTCGTGCAGTCGCGCGGCATGTCGATCCTGAAGGCCGGCGTGCTGGCCTCGCTGCCGGCGATCTGCGGCTTCCTCGGCGGCGTGCTGGGCGGGCTGCTGTCGGACTGGATGATCAAGCGCGGCGTGTCGCTCACCCGGGCGCGCAAGATCCCGATCATCGGCGGGATGGCGCTGTCGATGGTCATCATCGGCTGCAACTATGTGGACAGCGCGGCGCTGGTGATCGCGCTGATGGCGCTGTCGTTCTTCGGCAAGGGCGTGGGCTCGCTGGGCTGGGCCGTGGTGGCCGACACCGCGCCGAAGGAAGCGATCGGCCTGTCGGGCAGCCTGTTCAACATGTTCGGCAACGCGGCCGGGATCGTCACGCCGATCGTGATCGGTTATCTGGTCAGCGCGACGGGTTCGTTCAATGGGGCGCTGGTGTTTGTCGGCCTCAATGCGCTGGTGACGGTGCTGTGTTATCTGGTGATCGTGAAGGATATCAAGCGGGTGACGTTGCGTAAGCCGGGGATGTAACGGCGTCGCTTCAGCCGGAATACCCCGAGCGGGAAACCGGCACTGCATACGAAAACGGACCGCCCATCGCGGTCCGTTTGCCATTTCGGCCGGCCAATCATTCGGCCGTAAGCCTCACCGCCGCCCCACCGCCCAATCCACCGCCGCATCGAACAACGCGATCCCCGCCGCCGACAAATTCGGAAACGTGTCGTTGTCGAGAAAGCACATCACGCGGCGCGCCGGCGCGAGCGATTCGTAATCCATCGTCGCACCACGCTCGTACGCGAACAGCGCCGCCTTGTCCGGCTGCCCGTAAACCGTGGCGATGGTCGCCGCGCCGAGCCCCGGCTTGCCCCAGCTCATCGGCGCCTGCTTGCGGTAGACGTCGGTCGTGCCGGCCGGCAGCCCGGCCGCGATCGGATGCGGCGCGTTGACGATCCACAGGTAGCGCTCCTTGCCGGTTTCGCCGAAATCGGCGTCGTGGCGCTTGCCGGTCATCGCCAGATCGTCGAGGAAATCGTTCTCCCAGGTCAGCAGCGGCTTGGCCAGATAACGCCACTCGGGGCGCACGGCCTTCGCCGATACCGTCGACGAGATCAGCACGAGATCGGCATCGGACGCCGCCGCCACGGCCGCATCCTGATCGACCAGCCGCACCGCGTAACCGCGCGCGCCGAGGTGAGCGGCGATCTGCCGATCCACCGCGAGGTTCGGTCCATCGAGCTGAACCAGCATCGTCACACGCGTGCCACCGGCCGGTTCGGGCGATGCGGACGATGCGGCCACCGCCGCATTCGACACCCACCCCGCCACCAACGCCCCCGCCGCGCCAAGCCAGCGCCTGCGCCCCGCGAGCGCCACGCCGTATTCCTTCGGTTTCCTCATCTTCGTCATCGTCATGCTCCGATCAGAATTGCAGCGTGGTGGTCAGCAGCACCTGCCGTGCGTCGCCGAGCGCCACGAAAAAGCGGTTCGCGCTCGACGGGTAGTAGGTGCGGTTGAACAGGTTCTTGACGTTCAACTGCACGCTGAGGTTCTGCTTGCCGATCTTGGTCTCGTAGGTCGCGAACGCGTCGGCGAGCACGTAGGACGGCAGCGTGAAGCTGTTGGCCGAATCGCCGGGGCGCGAACCGATATAGCGCGCCGAGCCGCCGAGCCGCAGGTCGTCGCCGCCGAACAGCGCGCCGACGTCGTACACGGCCGCGATCGAGCCGGTATTGCGCGCGACGTTCCAGAGCCGGTTGCCGGTGAACACCGGGTCCTCGGTGGTCTTGGCGTCGATGTAGGCGTAGCTGGCGATCACGTTCCAGTTGTTGCCGATCTTGCCCGACACGTCCAGCTCGATGCCGCGCGAACGCGCGCGGCCCGAGGTACGCCAGTCGGTCAGATTGGTGAAGTCGTTGAACTGCGAGACGAGCACGTTCTTCTTCTCGATGTCGAACAGCGCGAGCGTGCCGGTCATGCCGGACGGCATGTCGAGCTTCGCGCCCACTTCGTACGCGGTGGCCTGCTCGGGCGGCGTCGCGCCGCTGATCGTGAAGCCGGACGACAGCGCCGCGATCGACGAGGTGGGCTTCAGCGATTGCGAATAGTTGCCGTACAGCGAGAACCAGTTGGTGGCCTTGTACACCACGCCCACGCGCGGCAGCCACTTGGTGCCGTTCAGATCGGTGTTGGCGACGAACGGGCGGCCCTTGCCGGCCAGCTCGCTGTAGCGCATGAAGCGCACGCCGGCCGTCACGATCCACTTGTCGGTCAGGTGCACGGTGTCCTGCGCGAACAGGCCGAGGCTGTGCAGGCGGTCGGTCTGGTCGCTGTCGGGCGCGGAGATGGTGGACGACGGCGGGATCAGGTCGTACACAGGGTTCAGATAGCTGAACGGGATCGACACGGCCTGCCGCAGCAGATCGGCGCGGTAGATGCTGCGGTATTCGCTGTCCATGCCGAACTGCAGGTCGTGACGCATGCCGGCCAGCCGCACCTTGCCGTTGACGTAGGCGATGCCGTAGCTGTCGGTGCTGTCCGCGCCGTGGGTGGCGTCGTCGCTGCGCGAGAGCGTGCCCTTCGCGGTGTTCACGGCGGTGATGCGCACCTGGTTCGCGTCGTAGGTTTCGCGGTTGTAGCTGTAGCCCACGTGCACGTTCCAGTCGGCGTTGAACTGGTGGTCGGCCTGGATCTGGAACAGGTTCGACGCGCCGACCATGTTGTTCCAGGGCTCGTCGAGCCGCTCGCGCGCCGGGATCGCCAGCGGCGCGTTGGTGCGCGGGTCGAGCGCGGTGCCGCGGTCGAACGGGTAGAGGAAATCGCGGTGCTCGTACGACACCACCACCTGCGTATCGCGCCCGTACCAGCCGAGCGACGGCGCCACCAGCGTCTCGCGGCTGGTGCCGAAGTTGCGCCAGTACTGCTCGTCGGAATGATCGACGATCAGCCGGTAGGCGAGCCGCGTGTCGCCGATCGGGCCGGTCAGGTCGAGCATCATCTCGCCGCCGTTCTTGCCGTGCCCGTAGGTTTCGCCGGTGGCCGACACGGTGTTCGAGCGCGTCAGTTGCGGCACCTTGCCGACCACGTTGATCACGCCGCCCGGATCCATGATCCCGTACAGCAGCGAGGTCGGCCCCTTGAGCACCTCGACGCTGTCGGCGGTGGCGTTCAGCGCGCGGCCCTGCACCACCGGCATGCCGTTGCGCATGATCGAGCCGTCGCGGTTGTCGCCGAAGCCGCGCTTCATGATCGCGTCCTGCGTGCCGGCCAGCGTGTTGCCCTGCGTGATGCCGCTGATGTTGCCGAGCGCGTCGTCGAGGTTGCGCGGTTTCTGGTCGCGCAGCACCTGCGCCGACACGATGTTGACGGCCTGCGCGGTGTCGAGCAGCGACGCTTCCGAACGCGTGACGCCGGCTTCCTTCTGCGGCCGGTAGCTGTCGGCCTTGACGCTACGGTCGCGCACCTGCACCGGGGCGAGCGCGATGGCGGAATCGTCGCCGGCCGCCGCTGCCGCCGCGCCGCTCTGCGCGCCGTGCACCAGCGTGTAGCCGCCGCCCGGCTGGCGCTGCGCGGCAAGGCCGCTGCCGGACAGCAACTGGCCGAGCGCCTGTGGCACCGCATAGCGGCCATGCAGGCCGGCGCTCTGCAGCCCGGCCACCTGCGAGGCCGGGAACGCGAGCAGGATGCCGGCCTCGTGGCCGAAGCGGTTCAGCGCGCCTTCGAGCGGGCCGGCGGGGATGTCGTAGCTGCGCTCGCCGGCGGGCGCGGTGGCGGGCGCATCGGCGGCATCGGCCGCACTGGTTGTGGCACCGGCCGCCATCGCGGCGGGCGGCACCAGCGCCGAGAGCAGCACGACGGCCGCGAGCCGACCGGCCACGCGGCTCGGCGCGAAGGCGAGGCGCACGGCGGCGCCGCGCGACGGAACGAGGAAAAACGGGCGCGGCGGCCGGGCGGTACGGGTCGGGTGCATGGGTCGATGAATCGGGAAACGATGGGCAGAAACGTGCTTTCCTTTCCCTGTCACGCGAGACGGACAAAACAGCTCAGGATGTCGAAAATATTTTTCGAGGAGGGTGAAACGGCTCGGAGCGAACGTGGCCGTAAAACCGGCTTCGGCTTCGGCTTGCCTCAACCGCGCGCCGGCACGACGCGCACCCAATAGCGCGTGAACCGGTCGACCTCGATCGGCAGCGTCGCGCCGAGCGTGTCGAGCACGCGGTCGGTGTCGTCGAGCGGATAGGTGCCGGACACGCGCAGCTCGGCGATCGCGGCGTCGCATTGCAGATAGCCGTGCCGGTAGCGCGCCAGTTCGGCCAGCAGATCGGCGAGCCGCATCCGGGTGGCAACCAGCGAGCCGCCGGTCCAGGCGCCCGCGTAGGCGTCGAGCGGGCGCGGCGCGGCCACGCCGTCGTGCGCCATCTCCGTGCGCTGCCCGGCCGCGATCACGCGCGAGGCCGCGCCGGCATCGAGCGGTTGCGCGCGCACCGATCCCTCGAACACGCTCAGGCGCACGCCGGCCGCCTCGTCGCGCACCGCGAAGCGCGTGCCGAGCGGCGTCAGCTCGCCCTGCGCCGTGGTCACCACCAGCGGGCGGGCGGGGCTGCGCGCCTCGTGGCCGCTCGTCACCATGATCTCGCCGCGCAACAGGGCGATGCGGCGCGAGGCGACGTCGAAGCGCACGTCGATCGCGCTGTCGGTATTGAGGATCACGGTGGTGCCGTCGGCCAGCGTGACGCTGCGCCGCTCGCCCACGGCGGTGCGCCAGTCGGCGTTCCAGAGCGTCCAGCGCTCGGCCGGATCGAGCGACCAGGCCGCGCCGCCGGCGGCCACCAGCAGCGTCAACGCCTTGATCGCGGCGCGCCGGCGCGGCGAGCGCACTGGCAACAGAGCCGCGCGCGCCGCCCCCGCATCGACACCGGCCGCGAGCCGCGACAGCCGCCCTTGCATGGTTTCGATATGCCGCCAGGCCGCCTCGTGCAGCGGATGCTCGGCGCGCCAGCGCTCGAAGCCGGCCTGCAGCGCCGCGTCACGCGCGCCGCCGTCTTGCAGGTCCACCCACCATTCCACCGCGCGCCGCGCGATGTCGGGCGGAATCGCCGGCCGTCCGTCGAGGCTCATCGGCTCACACCGTCATCGCGAAGAAGCACTGCGCGGCGGCCTTCACCAGATGGCGCTTGACCGTGGCGAGCGAGATGCCCAGTTCGGCGGCGATCTCTGCTTGCGTCAGGCCGTCGAGCTGGGCCAGCAGGAACGCGCGCTTGGCGGCCACCGGCAGGCCGTCGAGCAGGCGATCGATTTCGAGCAGGGTTTCCAGCAGCAGCGCGCGCGTCTCGGGCGACGGCGCGACCGGCTCGGGCTGGGCAGCGAGCGCTTCCAGGTAGGCCTGTTCGAGCTGCTCGCGCCGCCAGTGGTTGTACAGCACGCGCTGCGCCACCGTGGTCAGGAACGCGCGCGGCTCCTCGGCGCGGATCGGTTCCTCGCGCGCGAGCAGGCGCAAGAACGTGTCGTGCGCGAGATCGGCAGCACGATGCGCACAGCCGAGCTTGCGGCCGAGCCAGCGCTGAAGCCATGCGTGATGGCCGCTGTAAAGCGCATCGACTTCGCTGTGCAGGAGCAGTTTGTTGGCCGACATCGGACGTTCCCGGGCTGGGCGTAACGCGTTTCATCAGGTAAATGAGAATGATTATTATATACAACAACAATAAATATCTCGAAATAAATCTGACGATGCCGGGATGTTGCGGCGAGGACGAGACAGGCGTAAGGGCGGTGTCGGACGACGTGCGCGGCGGCCTTCGCGAACGGAAAGCGCGTAACGAAGCGGGCCGGGCGGCCCGCGCGGAACTCAGGCGGCGATGGTTTCGGCCGCGCCGTCGAAGCGGATCTCCACGGCCAGCCCGCTCCCGGCCGGGCCGTCGCCGAGCCGCACGGAGGCATGATGCTGCTCGGCGATGCGCTTGACGATCGACAGCCCGAGCCCGCTGCCCGATTCGGCCACGCCCTGCGCGCCCACGCCGCGATAGAAGCGCTCGAACACGCGCGCGCGCTCGGCGGCCGGGATGCCGGGGCCGGTGTCGCACACCTCGATGACGGCCACGCCGTCGGCGGCGCGGCGCGTGCGCACGTCCACGCTGGCGCCCGCGCCGGCATAGCGGATCGCGTTGTCCACCAGGTTGTTGAGCAGCACGCGCAGCGTGTCGGCATTGCCGGGCACCGGCAGCGCGCCCTCGCCCACCGCGCCGAGATCCACCTGCTGCGCATCGGCCAGCCGCGCGCGATCGCCGACCACCGAGCGCGCCAGCGCCGCGAGATCCACGCTGCCATGCGCGGCCGCCTGCGCATCGGGGCCGTGACGCGGTTCGAGCCGCGCCAGCGTCAGCAACTGCTCGGCGAGATGGCCGAGCCGCGTCGCGCCGGATTGGATCTGCGCGACGATGCGCGCACGCTCGGCATCGCTGGTCGCACGGCCGAGCAATTGCGCCTGGATCGACAAGCCCATGATCGGCGTGCGCAGTTCGTGCGCGGCGTCGGCGATGAAATGCCGTTGCAGCGTGAACGATTCGTCGAGCCGGCCGAGCAGATCGTTGATCGCGCCGGCCAGCGGCTTGACCTCGTCGGCCACGGCTTCGGTATCGAGCGGATCGAGATGGGTGGCGTGACGCTGGCGCAGGCCTTCCGCGATCATCTTCAATGGCCGCAACCCGTAGCCGACGCCGAACCACAGCGCGATCGCGAGCAGCGGCAGCAGCGACAGCACCGGCCACAGCAGATGGATGGCGATGCGCGCCAGCGCATCCCAGCGCGCGGTGCGCGGCTGCGCGACGCGGATCATCGTGCCGCCGCTCTCGCGTATGTAGGTGTGCCAACTTTGTCCGTTGGCGTCGAGCGTGGCCAGCCCCGGCGCGCCGGGCGGCGGCAGCACGATGCCGGGGTCGGTCGTGAACGCAAGCTGGCCGTCGCGCCAGAGTTGCAGCACCACGTCGTCGGCGTCGTTGAGCTTGCGCGCGGGCGCCGCGATGCCGCCGTGGCCGGCGAACGCGGGCAGGCCGTGCTGGTTGATCTCCACCTGTTGCGACACGCTGCGCAACTGGTCGTCGAGCAGGAAATCGAGCTCGCGCACGGCGGCCCAGTAGGTGCCCGCGCTCGCCAGCAGCCCGACCACGCAGGCGGCGGGCAGGAGCCACATCAGCAGCCGGCCGCGCAGCGACGTGACGAGCCGGCGCACGGGCGACGCGCTCATGCCGCCTCGCCGATCCGGTAGCCCACGCCGCGCACCGTCAGGATCGCGACATGGCCGAGCTTCTTGCGCAGGTTGTGGATATGCACCTGCACGGCGTTGCTCTCGATTTCCTCGCCCCAGCTATAGAGCCGCTCCTCGAACTGCTCGCGCGAGATCACCGCGCCCGGCTCGACCATCAGCTCGTGCAGCATCACGAATTCCTTCGGCGACAGCGCGACCTCGTCACCCGACAGCCAGACCTGATGACGCGCCGGATCGAGCCGCAACGCGCCGGCCGACAGCGTGGTCTGCGCGCGGCCCGCGTGGCGGCGGTTCACGGCGCGGATGCGCGCCAGCAGTTCTTCCAGCACGAACGGCTTGACGAGATAGTCGTCGGCGCCCGCGTCGAGCCCGGCGATGCGGTCGGTCACGGCATCGCGCGCGGTGATCACGATGGCGGGCAGCGCATCGTCGCGGCGGCGCAGCGAGGTCAGCAGCGCCAGGCCGTCCTTGCCGGGCAACCCGAGATCGAGCAGCAGCAGCCCGTACGGCGTGGTGCGCAGCGCGAGCGTGGCCGCATCGCCGTCGCGCACCCAGTCCACCGCGAAGCCTTCGTGGCGGAGTCCTTCTTCCAGCCCGCTGCCGATCAGCGGATCGTCCTCGACGAGCAATACGCGCATGGTGCCTGTTCCGTAAACGTGTCGCGCCCACCTGTCAGGCGCTCGATAAACACGAATCTTAGGCAGCCGATCCTTAGCGCCGCCTTAGCATCGCCGGCCCCGCGCCAAGGGCCCGAGCGGCGCGCTGTCGCACCCGTGGCGCCGCCGCGACCCGGCACCGATTGTTAAGGCTCCCTTAATGCTGGCCCTCCGACAATCCGCCACTCGTCATCGCCGATCCCAAGGAGCCCAGATTGCCCCGAGTCCGTCCTCATCCGGTGCGCCGCCCCGAACCGCACCGTCACGCCAGGCGGACGCTCGGCGCGCTGGCCGCCGCGTGCCTGCTGCTCACGGCGGGTTGCGTGTCGTACCGGCCGCAGCCGCTCGCGCGGCAAGCCAGCTTCACGACCACCGCCGGCCTCGCCCGCCTCACCATCGATCCGGCCGCCATGCCCTCGCCCGCGCTCGCCGCGCATCGCTTCGACCCGAGCGACGGCTTCGACATCGACGAAGTGGCGATGCTGGCCGTGGCCAACAACCCCGACCTGCGCCTCGCCCGCGACGATCTCGGCATCGCCCACGCGCAGGCGTTCGCGGCGGGCCTGCTGCCCGACCCGCAGATCAGCGTGTCGAGCGACTACCCCGGCCAGGTCGGGCTGGGCCGCGCGTTCTCGTATGGCCTGGCGATGGACGTGATGGCGATCGTCACGCGCGGCGCGAACCGCAAGGCCGCCGACGCCGCCGCGCGCAAGACCGACCTCGCGCTGCTGTGGCAGGAATGGCAGGTGGTGGTGCAGGCCAAGCAACTGTTCGTGAAGGCGCGCTTCCAGGCGGCGATGCTGCCGCTGCTCGACGCGCAGCGCGAATTGGCCCGCAGCCGCTTCGACCAGACGCAACGCGCGATCGCGCGCCACGACACCACCGACGACGTGGCCACCGCCGCGCAACTGGCCTACGCCGACGCCACCAGGCAGGCCAACGACATGCGCCACGCGCAGGCGCAGACGCATCACGATCTGAACCTGCTGCTCGGCCTCGCGCCCGACGTGACGCTGACGCTGACCGGCAGCGACACGATCGCGCCGCTGCCCGACGCGACGCTCGATGCAGCGGTAGCCGCGCTGCCGTCGCGCCGCCCCGACCTGATTGCGCTGGAAGCCGGCTACGCCGCGCAGGAGCAGAAGCTGCGCGCGGCGGTGCTGAACCAGTTCCCGAGCCTGCAGGTGGGCTTCAATCGCTCGCGCGATACCTCGGAGATCTATTCGAGCGGCTTCCAGATCAACTTCTCGCTGCCGGTGTTCAACCGCAATCGCGGCAATATCGCGATCGAGACGGCCACCCGCCAGCGCCTTGCCGACGAATACGCCACGCGCCTGAACGCGGCCTATGCCGACATCGCGCACCTGCGCGCCGACACGGCGCTGTCGGAAGCGCAACTGGTGCGTGCCGAAGCGGCGCTGCCCGCGCTCGACGCCGCCGGGCAACGCGCGCGCAGCGCCTACGCCACGCACGACATCACGTTGCAACAGATGACCGACGCCGCCACCGCCGCGCTGGCCCGGCGCATCGACGCGGCCACCCAGCAGGAAGCGCTGGCCGAGCAACGCATCGGCCTGCAGGCGATGCTCGGCGCGACGATTCCCGACCCGGGCACGCCGGCGGATTCGTCAGGATCGCCAAGCATCCACGCCCCGACCGATACCGAGCCGCCGCTAGCCGCCCGTTGAATGCTGCCCGTTAAGCGCCGACCGATGCGCGGCCACGCCGCGCGCCCTCTCGCCCTCTCGCCCTTGCAACCGATTCCGCCCATGCCCTTCTCATCGCATTTCCGCGCCGCGCCGCACCTCGCCGTGCTGACCGCGGCCCTGGCCGCCGTGCTCGCACCCGCCGTCGCGCCCACTCTCGCCCACGCCGACACGCACGCCACGGTGACCGTCGAACTCGCGCATGTCACGCGCGGCCAGGCCTCGAACCAGATCCGCGCCTACGGCGTGGTGGCCGCCTCGGCCGAAAACGCCGTCACCGTCAGCCTGCCTTACGTGGCGCGCGTCACGCGCGTGCTCGTGCAACCGGGCCAGCGCGTCGCGCGCGGCGCGGGCTTGTTCGTGGTCGAGGCCGATCCGTCCGCCGTGACCGCGCTCGCGCAGGCGCAAAGCGCCGCGAAGCTGGCGCGCGACGAACGCGTGCGCACCGAAGCGATGCTGCACGACGGCCTCGCCACCGCCTCGCAACTGGCCGCCGCAAGCAAGGCCGATACCGATGCGCGGCAGGCGCTCGATGCGCAGGCGCGGCTCGGCATCGCCGCCGGCCCGCACACCGTGGCCGCCTCCGCGGACGCGGTGGTGTCGCAGATCAGCGCGACGCCCGGCGACCAGATCCAGGCCGGTACGGCGCTCGCGCAACTGGTGGGCGTGAGCCCCGGCAACGGCAACGACGCGGCCAAGGCCGCCGCCAACGTCATGCTCGGCGTCGAGCCGGCCGATGCCGTCTCGCTGCATCCGGGCGACACCGTCAAACTCGCCGGCCTGTCCGCTCGCGCCGGCGCGCCCGTCGCGGGCCGCATCACGGTGGTGGGCGCGTCGATCGATCCGCAAAGCCAGCTCGTCGATGTCGGCGCGGCCGTGCCGCTGGCCGGCAGCGCGCTGCTGCCCGGCACCCGCGTACGCGCCGACATCGCGGCGAACTCCGGCACCTGGTGGATCGTGCCGCGCGCGGCCGTGCTGCGCGATGCGAAGGGCGCGTGGCTGTTCCAGGTCAGCCCCGACGCGCGCGCGCATCGCATCGCCGTCGCCACGCGCGTCGAGAACGAGCAGGGCTACGGCGTGGACGGCCCGCTGCACGCCGACTGGCCGATCGTCGTGTCGGGCAACTACGAACTGACGGACGGCGCGGCCGTGCGCACCACCGGGGGCGTCAAGCGATGAACGCAGGCCAATGGATGCAGGCGCACCGCCGCTCGCTGCTGTTCGTGATCGCGCTGCTCGCGATCGCCGGCGCGTTGACCGCGCTGCAGTTGCCGATCTCGCTGTTCCCGAACGTCGCATTCCCGCGCGCGGTGGTGTCGCTCGACGCCGGCGACCGCCCGGCCGAACAGATGGCCGCGCTGGTCACGATGCCGGTGGAAGAAGCGTTGCGGCGCGTGCCCAACGTTCAGGATGTCGAATCGAAGACGAGCCGCGGCGCGGCCGAGATCTCGCTGAACTTCGGCTGGGGCACCGACATGGCGCAGGCCACCTTGCAGGCACAGGCCGCGATCGCCGAAATCATGTCGACGTTGCCGCCCGGCACCAGCATGCAGGTGCGCCGGATGGACCCGACCGTGTTCCCGGTGATCGCCTACAGCCTGACCTCGACCACCCAATCGCTGTCGCAGTTGCGCGATCTCGCGCAGTTCCAGTTGCGCCCGCTGCTGTCGGCGGTGGGCGGCGTGGCGCGGGTGGACGTGACGGGCGGCGCGCAGGACGAACTGCAGGTGGCCGTCGATCCGCAGCGGCTGGCGGCCTACAAGCTGTCGGTAGCCGACGTGTCGCGCGCGGTGGGCGCGGGCAACGTGCTGATGGCGGCCGGCCGCATCGAGGATCACGACAAGCTCTATCTGGTGGTGGCCGATGCGGCGTTCAGCGGCCTGAACGCGCTGCGCGACGTGGTGGTGTCCACCAGCGGCGCGACGCAGGTGAGGCTCGGCGACGTGGCCAGCGTCACGCGCGGCGTGGTTCCGCAGTGGATTCGCGTGACCGCCGACGGCCGCGACGCGGTGCTCGTCAACGTCTACCAGCAGCCCGGCGCGAACAGCGTGGCGATGGCCGGCGAGATCCGCGCCAAGCTCGCCGGCTTCGCCAAACAGATGCCGCCCGGCGTGCACCTCGCGAACTGGTACGACCAGAGCGAGCTGGTGGTGGCCTCGGCGTCGAGCGTGCGCGATGCGATCCTGATCGGCGTGCTGCTCGCCGCCGCCACCTTGTTCGTATTCCTTCGCAACATCAAGATCACGCTGATCGCCGTGGCGCTCGTGCCGATCGTGATGGCCGCCACCATCCTGCTGCTGAAGGTGGCCGGCATGGGCTTCAACATCATGACGCTCGGCGGCATGGCCGCGGCGGTGGGCCTCGTGATCGACGACGCGATCGTCATGATCGAGCACATTGCACGGCGCATGCGCGAGCCGAACGAGCACGGCTTCCACGGCCGCGTGATGCGCGCCGCGCTCGAATTCACGCGCCCGCTGGCCGGCTCGTCGGCCGCCACGCTGATCATCTTCGTGCCGCTGGCGTTCCTGTCGGGCGTGACCGGCGCGTTCTTCAAGGCGCTGTCGGTGACGATGGCCAGCGCGCTGCTGATCTCGTTCCTGGTGACGTGGCTGGCGATCCCGATCCTCTGCGACCGCTGGCTGACCGCAAAGGATGCCGAAGAACATCCCGAAACGCGGCTCGGCGGCTGGCTGAACCGCCGCTATCTGGCGCTGGTATCGCGCGTCAGCGCGCGGCCGCTGCTGGTGCTGCTCGGCGTGGTGCCGCTGCTGGCCGCCTCGGCGTTCGCCTACACGCAGGTGGGCAGCGGCTTCATGCCGTCGATGGACGAAGGCGGTTTCGTGCTCGACTATCACACCGCGCCCGGTACTTCGGTGACCGAAACGGATCGGCTGATGAAGCAGATCGAAACCATCGTGCGCGCCAACCCGAACGTCGATACCTATTCGCGGCGCACCGGCGCGGGCCTCGGCGGCGATCTCAACGAGCCGAACAAGGGCGACTTCTTCATCCGCCTGAAGTCGGGCGACCGTGAGCCGATCGACAAGGTGATGGAGGAAATCCGCACCCAGGTGGACGCGCAGGTGCCCGGCGTCAGCATCGAGCTGGCGCAGTTGATGGAGGATCTGATCGGCGACCTGACCGCCGTGCCGCAGCCGGTGCAGATCAAGATCTACGCCGACGACACCGCCGTGCTCGACGCCACCGCGCAGCATGTGGCCGCGCAGATCGGCAAGATCCCCGGCATCGTCGACGTGAACGACGGCATCAACCCGGCCGGCGACGCGCTCGACCTGCACATTCGCGCCGACGCCGTCGCGGCCGAGGGCGTGGACCCGCAGGCCATCGCGCAGCAGGTGTCGGACATGGTGCAGGGCAGCGTCGCCACGCAATACCAGGTCGGGCCGAAGACGATCGGCGTGCGCGTGCAGGTGGCCGGCGCGCGGCGCCTGACCGATACCGAGCTTGGCCGGCTGTCGATCCGCGCGCCCGACGGGCACCTGTTCGCGCTGTCGCGCGTGGCCACGCCCGAAACCGTCAGCGGCCAGCCCGAGATCAGCCGCGACAACCTCAAGCGGATGGTGGCCGTGACCGCGCGCATCGACGGCCGCGACCTCGGCTCGACCATCGCCGACGTGCAGCACGCGCTCGCCACGCCGTCGCTGCTGCCGCCAGGCGTGTACTACGAGTTGGGCGGGCTGTACCAGCAACAGCAGATCGCGTTTCGCGGGCTGCTGGCCGTGTTCGGCGCCGCGCTCGCGCTGGTGTTCGCGCTGCTGCTGTTCCTGTACGAGCGGCTGCGCATCGCGCTGGCCGTGCTGGCGATGCCGCTGCTCGCGGCCGGCGCCGTGTTCGTCGGGCTGTGGCTGACCGGCATCGAGCTGAACATCTCCGCGATGATGGGGATGACGATGATCATCGGCATCGTGACCGAGGTGGCGATCTTCTACGTGTCCGAGTTCCGCTCGCTGGTGCACGAGGACGGCATGCCGGTGGACGAGGCGCTGATCCTCGCCGGCCGCAACCGGCTGCGGCCGATCGCGATGACCACCATCGCCGCGATCCTGGCGCTGCTGCCGCTGGCGTTCGCGCTGGGGCAGGGCTCGGCGATGCAGCAGCCGCTGGCGGTCGCGATCATTTCGGGGCTGGTAGTGCAGTTGCCGCTGGTGCTGGTGGTGCTGCCGGCGGTGTTGCGGATGTTGTTGCGGGTGCGAGGTGGGGGGCGCAGCGATTGACGTTCGCCGGCTTCCGGCTGCCGATGAAACGACAAGGCCCCGTCGTCGCGCGAGCGACTTCGGGGCCTTTCAGCTCAACTGCCTGAAGGCAGCATCGACACACTTGGGATACCTGACGCGGGCCGGGCCGATGAGGCCCGGTCGCGCGTCGCGCGGCTGGATGAAACGGCACGCCGCCATCAGTGATGCGTATACAACCCGTCACGATCGCCCAGATGCGCCACCGTGCCGCCTTGCGATGTTCCGGCCGGCGCATAGCCGTAACCCGACGTATCGCGCGGCGCGCCATTGGCGGCCATCGCATCCTGCGCGTGGAGCTTCGCTTCGGCGGCTTGAATGTCGTTCGGATAATTGTCCGACTTGTGCGCCGGGTTGTAGCCCACCTGTTCAAGACGCACCAGTTCCGATTTCACGCTGTCGCGCGAGGTCAGATGCGTGACGTCGGCATGAGCAACGCCAACCGAGGCAAGCGCGGAGAAGGCAAGGATCGAGGCAAGCAGCTTTTTCATGATATGGATTCCTTTGTAAATTCCAGAAGAGAAGGGATGCGAACGAATCGGCGATCGATGCAGCCTGTGCCTCGCTCGACATCCACGACCCATCTTCCGGGTTCGCGGTTAACTCGACCTTAACGGCGACACCCTCGCAACAGAAATGAATTCGTAAGCTTCACTTAAGCTGCGCGACGGCACAGTGGCGTCGCGGTCCGCCCGGATCGCGCACGCGACCGTGGAGACTCCCGTGATTTCGATGACAACGCCCCGCACCGGCGACGCCGCCCGGATGCTCAATAAAGTACCGCCCGTCACGCTCGCCTTCTGGGTGATCAAGATCCTGACCACCACCGTCGGCGAAACCGGCGCGGATTACCTGGCCGTCAACGTCGGCCTGGGCACCGCGATCACGGGCGGCTTGATGCTGCTCCTGCTCGCGGCAGCACTGACCGCGCAGTTCCGCACCCGCGCCTACGTGCCATGGATCTACTGGCTCAACGTGGTGCTGGTCAGCGTGGTCGGCACGCAGATCACCGACGCGCTGACCGACGGCCTGCACGTCAGCCTCCATGCCAGCAGCGCCTGCTTCGCCGTGGCGTTGGCCGCGGCGTTCGCGATCTGGTATCGCGTCGAGGGCACGCTGTCGTTCGAGACGATCGTCACGACGCGCCGCGAAACCTTCTACTGGGCCGCGATCCTGCTGACGTTCGCGCTCGGCACGGCGGCCGGCGACCTGGCCACCGAGGCGCTCGGCATGGGCTTCCAGCTCGGCGTGCTGGCCTGCGCGGCGCTGATCGCCCTGACCGGGTTCGCGGCCTGGCTCGGCATGCCGCGCGTGCTGGCGTTCTGGATCGCCTACGTGCTGACGCGTCCGCTCGGCGCCTCGCTCGGCGACCTGCTCTCGCAGGCACGCGAATACGGCGGCCTCGGCTGGGGCACGGTGTATACGAGCCTCGCGTTCCTCGTCGTGATCGTGCTGCTGGTGGGCGCGTTGAGCATCGCGCACCGGCGCGGCGGGTCTTCCAGCGCGGCAGCCTGATCCGTTCCCTCCATTCGGTCATTCATTCGCTTGTTCATCGCGGCCCGCCGGCCGCCCATTCATCAGGAGTCCTGCCATGCATTCCCGCACCATCCGTCATCTGTCCGCGCCCCTGCTCGCCGTCTCGCTGTCGTTCGGCGCCTTCGTCTCGCTGTCGTTCGGCGCCTTCGTCGCGCTGCCGTTCGTGCCCGGCGCGATCGTCGGCGCGCAAGCGGCCCAGGCCGCCACCGCCGCGCCGTCGAAGCTCGGCGACCTGTCCGGTTTCCGCACCATCGCCGCCGATACGGCGAAGCTCGTCGACGCCGGCAACCTGCCCGGCGCGAAGGCACGCATCAAGGATCTCGAAACGAAGTGGGACGGCGCCGAGCCGTCGCTGAAGCCGCGCGCCGCCGCCGATTGGCACCGCGTGGATGACGCGATCGACCACGCGCTGTCCGCCCTGCGCGCGAGCAAGCCCGACGCGGCCGCCTGCAAGCAGGCGCTCGCGGCCTTGCTCACCACCCTGGACCAGCCCGGCGGCAAGGCCTGAAGCGGGCATCGGCACGCGCACAGGCAAAAAAGACCCGGCCAGCAGGCCGGGTCGTAAAAGAGTGAGACGGGGAGCGCACGAGATGCGTCCGCTCCCCCAATCACTCTGCGTGGACGGTGGCCGCCAACGCGGCACGGAGACGCAGCATGAGCGCCGCGACGTTAACGTGGCGTTAACGGCGGCCGCACCACCCGCAATACAAACTTGCTCGAAGCGCAATGCCGGGACGCCCGGCCGACCGTGCGCCATCTATCCGTAATCGTCATATTCACTGGCGATTCATTCTTGCCAATTCTTTCCCACCTCTCTTCACCACCCCGCGCGCGTACCACGCGATTGCCCGGAAACCGCCGTTCCGCCTTGATTTTGCTCAGAAGAATGGTCGAGTCGATTTTTTACAACATTCGTTTACAAAGCATTTCGAAATCAATACAATCCGGAACGCAATCACGAATCATTCTCATTAAGATCAATATTCAGCGGGCGAGATTGCCCCCGCGACACGCCGTTTTTCGACACCACCGCCCTCTCGCCCATGTCTACTTCGCTCAATACGAAGCCTCGCGCGCTCGTTTCGGCCCTGGCCTGCACCGTGTTTTTGGCTCCGCTCGTCGCGGTCGCCCAAACTGCCCCGACCACTGCCCCGGCCACCACCTCGACAGGCGCCGCACCCGCCGCTTCGGCTTCGCAAAGCGCTTCGCAGTCCTCCACAACGCGCAGCGCCACGCTGCCGACGGTGTCCGTCAAGGCGCAAGCGGAGATGCAGACGCGCGCGCTGCCCTCGTTCAAGTTCACCGCACCGCTGCTCGACACGCCGCGCTCGGTCACGGTAATTCCCGAGGAAGTGATGCGCGAGAAGAACGTGACAACCTTCGCCGACGCGCTGCGCACGGTGCCGGGCATCACGTTCCTCGGCGGCGACGCGGCGGCGAACCCGTCGGCGGACCGCCCGGTGATCCGCGGCTTCGAATCGCGCAACTCGATCTTCGTGGACGGCATGCGCGATTCGGGCGTGCAAAACCGCGAGACGTTCGACATCGAGCAGATCAGCGTGGTCAAGGGCCCGGATTCGGTCTATGCAGGGCGCGGCTCGGTGGGCGGCAGCATCGACATCGTCACCAAGGCACCGAAGAACGACAACTTCACCAATGGCAGCATCGGCTTCGGCACCGACAGCTACAAGCGCGCCACGCTCGACGTGAACCGCAAGCTCAACGACACCACGGCGGTGCGCCTGAACGTGATGGGCCACGACGCCGACCAGGCCGGCCGCACCGATGTGTACAGCAAGCGCTGGGGGATCGCGCCGTCGGTCACGTTCGGCCTGAACACGCCGACCCAGGTGACGGTCAGCTATTACCACCTGAACAGCTATGACATGCCCGACTTCAGCGTGCCGTTCCGCGCGAGCGGCACGCCGGTGCAGTCGGATCGCGGCCAGTTCTACGGGCTGAACAACCGCGATTACCGCTACGGCCAGACCGACACCGCCGAAGTGCGCGTCGAGCATCGCCTCGAAGGCGGCTGGAAGCTGCGCAACACCACGGTGGTGGGCCGCTCGACGCTCGACTACGTGGCCACCAACCCGCAGTTGACCTCGCCTACCTCGAACATCATTTCGCTGCAGGCCAAGAGCGGCAAGTACGCGACCAACAACATCGCCAACCAGACCGAGCTGACCGGCAAGGCCACGCTGTTCGGCATGGAGCACACGCTGACGGGCGGCATCGAGTTCAGCCACGAACAGAGCCGCTACGAGGGCTATCTGGTCAGCGATTCGAAGGGCAACAACATCCGCTCGGGCGGCCCGTGCACGGTGGCGTTCAACTGCACGCCGCTCGGCAGCTGGAACCCGAACAACCCGTGGACGGGCAACCTGCTGCTGAACGGCGACAAGACCTTCCCCGGCCCGACCACCAACACCCGCACCGACATGGCGTCGGCCTACCTGTTCGACACGGTGCGCCTGTCCGAGCGCTGGCGCTTCAACGCGGGCCTGCGCTACGACCGTTACGACGTGCGCGCCCAGCAGGCCGGCGTGGCCGACCTGACCAACACGGCGAACCTGTTCAGCTATCAGTTCGGCCTGGTGTTCAAGCCGATCGAAACCGTCAGCCTGTACACCTCGTACGGCACCTCGTCGAACCCGCCGGGCTCGAACGCCGGCATCGGCGGCGGCACCGATCAGCTGGTCGCGACCAACCAGGATCTCGCGCCGGAACGCTCGCGCAACATCGAGGTGGGCGCGAAGTGGGATGTGCTCGACCAGCGCCTGTCGCTGACCACCGCGCTGTTCCAGACCGACAAGACCAACGCCCGCGTGTCCGACGGCCTGGGCCACACGGTCAACGCCGGTTCGCAACGGGTGCGCGGCTTCGAGTTCGGCTTTGCCGGCGACGTCACGCGCAAGTGGCACGTGTTCGGCGGCTACTCGTACCTGAACGCCGTCACGACCAACGCCGGCCCGGGCAGCCCGACCGCCTCCGGCCTGCCGATGGTGATGGTGCCGAAGCACAACTTCACGCTGTGGACCAGCTACGACGCGCTGCCGAAGCTGAATGTGGGTGCGGGCGCAACGATCTCGAGCCTGACCTACGCGTCGGTAGCGGCCACGGCCCGCAAGTGGACGCCCGGCTACGCGCGCTTCGATGCGGCGGCCACGTACCACGTGACCAAGTCGATCGACCTGCAACTGAACGTGCAGAACATCTTCGACAAGAAGTACTTCGCGACCGCCTACCCGATCTACGCATCGTGGGCGCCGGGCCGTTCGGCGATGCTGACGATGAACTTCTATCAGTAAGCCTCAAGGCATGCAGTACCAGGCGTCGGGTTGGCTCCGGCGCATCCGGCACAAAAAAGCGGGCTATTCGGCCCGCTTTTTTCATTCGCTCGCCACTGCGCGCCCGCCCGATTCGCTGTATGCGGCGTGATGCGAGATCGCGTACAGCTCGCGGCTGCGCTCGATCGATTGCGCCGACGGCGGATAGTCGCCATCGCGCGCCGGCACCAGCCCGTCGCGCTGGGCGTCCACCAGTTGCGCATGCACCTGCGCCCGCGTCAGCCCGTTGTTGTCCACCTTGGCCATGGCCGGTGCAGCCAGCGCCAGCGAAGCCATCCCTGCCGCGGCCAGCGCCGCGATCCCGCGAATCGTCTTGTTCATGAGTAACCTCCGTCGTCCGTCGATGAAGCGGCCTCGATGCTTGGCAATCCGAATCGAATACAGCGCGATGGAATGGAAAGCGGGCCGACGGAAACGATTCTGGTCGCCGCGCCTTGCCGCGAACTTGACGATCGGATGACAAAACCGCAATCCGCGCACATGACGCTTTCGTAATGTGCGCGTCAGAGCGGGGACGCCGCCGCGCCACCACACTGGCGCCTTCCGTCGCGGCATGCACGCCGCCCCGCTCCCCCTGCCCGGAAGGAACCGCCATGTGGATCGTCCGGCTGGCCTTGCGCCGGCCCTATACGTTCGTCGTGCTCGCGCTGCTGATCGCCCTCGGCGGCCCGCTCGCCATCCTGCGCACGCCGACCGACATCTTCCCGAACATCGACATCCCCGTCGTCAGCATCGTCTGGCAATACAACGGCCTGTCGGCCGAGGACATGGCGCACCGCATCACCTCGATCTACGAACGCGCGCTGACGTCCGACGTGGACGACATCGAGCACATCGAATCGCAGTCGCTGAACGGCGTGTCGGTGGTCAAGGTGTTCTTCCACCCCGGCGCGGACATCAACCGCGCGATCGCGCAGGCGGCCAGCAATTCCGCGTCGATCCTGCGCCTGATGCCGCCCGGCACGCTGCCGCCGAACATCATCACGTACAGCGCCTCGACGGTGCCGATCCTCCAGCTCGGGCTGTCGAGCACCACGCTGCCGGAGCAGCAGCTCTACGACCTCGGCAACAGCTTCATCCGCACCCAGCTCGCGACCGTGCAGGGCGCGTCGGTGCCGCTGCCGTACGGCGGCAAGGTGCGCTCGATCGTGGTGGATCTCGACCCGCGCGCACTGCAGGCCAAGGGCCTCGCGCCGTCCGACGTGGTCAACGCCGTCAACGCGCAGAACCTGATCCTGCCCGGCGGCACCGCCAAGATCGGCGCGCGCGAATACAACGTGCAGATGAACGGCAGCACCCAAACCATCGCCGCGCTGAACAACCTGCCGGTAAAGGCCATCAACGGCAACGTGATCTACGTACGCGACGTGGCCCACGTGCGCGACGGCTACGTGCCGCAAACCAATATCGTGCGCGCCGACGGCAAGCGCGCCGCGCTGCTGACGGTGGAGAAAACCGGCAGCGCCTCGACGCTGTCGATCATCGGGCAGGTCAAGACGCTGGTGCCGCAGATCGCGGCCGGGCTGCCGAAGGCGCTGAAGATCACCGCGCTCGGCGATCAGTCGGTGTTCGTGAAATCGGCGATCCAGGGGGTGATCCGCGAGGCGCTGATCGCCGCCTGCCTGACCGCGCTGATGATCCTGCTGTTCCTCGGAAGCTGGCGCGCCACGCTGATCATCGCGGTGTCGATCCCGCTGGCGGTGCTCAGTTCGCTGCTGGCGCTGTCGGCGCTCGGCCAGACCATCAACATCATGACGCTCGGCGGGCTCGCGCTCGCGGTGGGCATTCTGGTGGACGACGCCACGGTGGCGATCGAGAACATCACGCATCACCTCGAACGCGGCGCGCCGCTCGAGGATGCGATCCTGACCGGCGCGGGCGAAATCGCCGTGCCGACGTTCGTTTCCACGCTGTCGATCTGCATCGTGTTCGCGCCGATGTTCCTGCTGACCGGCGTGGCGCGCTACCTGTTCGTGCCGATGGCCGAGGCGGTGATCTTCGCGATGGCGGCGTCGTATCTGCTCTCGCGCACGCTGGTGCCGACGCTCGCGATGTGGCTGCTGCGCGCGCCGAACCCCGCCGCCACCGGCCGCTTCGCGCGCTTCCAGCGCGGCTTCGAGCGCCGCTTCGAGGCGGTGCGCGCGCGCTACCGTGCGTTGCTCGACGGCGCGATCCGCCGCCGGCGCGCGGTGGTGATCGGCTTCGTGCTGGCCTGCCTGGCCTCGACCTCGCTGTTCGCGTTCGCGGGCCGCGATTTCTTCCCGGCCGTGGATACCGGAGAAATCCGCCTGCATCTGCGCGCGCCCACCGGCACCCGCATCGAGCAGACGGCGCGCCTGACCGACGAGGTCGAGGCGAAGATCCGCGCGGTGATCCCGCCTGCGCAGATCGCCTCGATGCTCGACAACATCGGCGTGCCCGTCAGCGGCATCAACCTGACCTACGATTCGAGCGGCGTGATCGGCACCGAAGACGCCACCGTCATGATCTCGCTGAAGGCCGGCCATCCGCCCACCGCGCGGTACGTGGCGGAGCTTCGCAACGCGCTGACGCAGGCGTTCCCCGGCATCACGTTCGCGTTCCTGCCGGCCGACATCGTCAGCCAGATCCTCAACTTCGGGCTGCCCTCGCCGATCGACATCCAGATCGTCGGCAACCGGCTCGACGCGAACCGCCAGGTGGCCAACCGCCTGCTCGCGCAACTGCGCGGCGTGCCGGGCCTCGTCGATGCGCGCATCCAGCAGCCCGGCGACGAGCCGGCCATCAACGTGAACGTGGACCGCACCCGCGCGATCCTGGCCGGCCTCCAGCAGCGCGATGTCTCGCAGAACCTGCTGATCGCGCTGTCGGGCAGTTCGCAGACCTCACCGAATTTCTGGCTCGACCCGAGCAACGGCGTGAGCTACCCGATCGCGATCGAAGCGCCGCAATACGCGATCGATTCGCTGCAGTCGCTCGCCAACCTGCCGCTGCCGTCGCCGCCGAGCACCGGCGCGACGCCGGCCGGCGCGGCCCCGCGCAACCTGCTCGGCGGGCTCGGCACGTTCGCGCGCGCAAGCCAGCAGGCGGTGGTGTCGCACTACAACGTGCAGCCGGTGCTCGACCTCTACGCGTCGACGCAGGCGCGCGACCTCGGCGGCGTGGCCGCCGACGTGACGAAGCTGGTCGACGCGGCGCGCGCCCAGTTGCCACCGGGCTCGAAGATCGTGCTGCGCGGCCAGGTGCAGGCGATGGACACGTCGTTCTCGGGCTTGCTGGCCGGGCTGGCGTTCGCGATCGCGCTGGTCTATCTGCTGATGGTGGTGAACTTCCAGTCGTGGCTCGACCCGGCCGTGATCGTCAGCGGCCTGCCCGCCTCGCTGGCCGGCATCGCGTGGATGCTGTTCGCCACCCACACCACGCTGTCGGTGCCCGCGCTGACCGGCACGATCCTCTGTATCGGCATCGCCACCGCGAACAGCATTCTCGTGATCAACGCGGCGCGCGAGATGTTGCGCGACGGCGCGGCGCCGTGGCAGGCCGCGCTCGAAGCGGGCTTCACGCGCTTCCGCCCGGTGGTGATGACGGCGCTGGCGATGCTGATCGGCATGCTGCCGATGGCGCTGGGCCTCGGCGACGGCGGCGAGCAGAACGCGCCGCTCGGCCGCGCCGTGATCGGCGGGCTGGCGTTCGGCACGCTGTCCACGCTGCTGTTCGTGCCGGTGGTGTTCGGCATGGTGCACGCCTGGCTGGAGAAACGGCGCAACGCCGCGCCGCCGGCCGCCCCTGCCGCCGATCCCGCTCCGTCCGCCGGCCGTCATTGAGCCCGCCGCTACCCTTTCGCGCCTACCGATCATGAACGATACGAACGATTTCGATCCCGCCGACCGCACGCCGCCGTCCGCGCCTTCCCACGCTCAGGCACCGGCTCAGGCTCAGGCTCAAGCACCGGGTACCGCCCAAGCTCAGGCCCAGGTTCCGGCCACCCCGCCGCGCCGTCGCTCGCTCGTGCTGCCACTGGCGCTCGCGGCCGGCTTCGCCGCGCTGCTCGCCGCCGGCATCGTGCCGCGCGTGGCGGCGAGCGCCGCGCAGCACACGCAGGTGGCGGCCCAGCAGGCGCTGCCCGTCACGGTGGTGCTGCCCGGCCAGGCGCCGGCCGATCAGGAGCTGATCCTGCCGGGCGCGGTGACGCCGTTCGCCGATGCCGCGATCTACGCGCGCACCAGCGGCTATATCGCGCGCTGGCGGACCGACATCGGCGCGCACGTGAAGGCCGGCGACACGCTCGCGCAAATCGCCGCGCCCGATCTCGACGCGCAACTGAAGCAGGCGCGCGCCGACGAGGCTGTCGCGCAGGCCAACTACGATTACGCGAAATCGACGGCCGCTCGCTGGCAGCAGATGCTGACGACGCAATCGGTCTCGCAGCAGGACGCCGACACCAAGTCGGCCGACATGAACGCCAAGCGCGCGCTGCTCGCGGCCGCGCAGGCGAACGTCGCGCACCTGGCGCAGCTCGTGTCGTTCGAGACGGTCAGCGCGCCGTTCGCGGGGGTGGTCACGGCGCGCAACGTCGACGTCGGCACGCTGGTGACGGCGGGCGGCACGCCGGGCTCGCCCGGCCAGACCGGCGAGCTGTTCCATATTCAGCAGACCGATACGTTGCGCGTGTTCGTCGACGTGCCGCAGGACAGCGCCGCGAACGTGACGACCGGCACCGGCGTTTATCTCGGTTCTCCTCAATATCCGGGGCGGCGCTTCGCGGCCCGCGTCGTGCGCAGCAGCGGCGCGATCGATCCGGTCACGCGCACGCTGCGCGTCGAGATCGACGTGGACAACCGCGACGGCACGCTGATGCCGGGCGCCTATGCGCAGGCGCATTTGAGCATCGCCAGCGCCAGCCCGGCGCTCGAATTGCCGGTCAGCGCGCTGCTGTACCGGCCCGACGGCGTGACCGTCGCGGTGGTCGGCCAGGACGGCCGCACGGCGTTGCGGCAGGTTCGGATCGGGCGCGATTTCGGCACGCGCGTCGAGATCGTCGGCGGGATCGGCGCGGGCGATCGCGTGATCGACAACCCGGGCGATTCGCTCGCGGCGGGCACGATGGTCAGCGTGACGGCGACGACGCGTACGGCGGTGCCGGGTGAGGGGGCATCGGGGGCATCGGGGGCTTCGGCGGGTTCGGCGGGTTCGGCGGGTTCGGCGGGTTCGGCGGGTTCGGCGGGTTCGGCAGGTTCGGCAGGTTCGGCAGGTTCGGCAGGTTCGGCAGGTTCGGCAGGTTCGGCAGGTTCGGCAGGTTCGGCAGGTTCGGCTTCGGGCTCGGGCTCGGGCTCGGCAGCGGGCTCGACCTCAGCCGCCGCCACCCCTACCACCCAGCACTAAAAGGCGCATCGACATGTCCGCTCCGCGCCCCCACCCCGCCCGCCGCGCCCTCGTCACGGCCCTGACGGCCGCCCTCGCAGCACTATCGCTCGGCGCCTGCTCGACGCTGCCCGACTACTCACGCCCGAGCATCGACATCCCCGCCGCCTACGCCGGCGCGCCGCTGGCGCAGCCGGGCTGGCGCGTGGCCGCCCCCGCCGACGCCGCCACGCGCGGCCCGTGGTGGACCGCGTTCGGCGACGCCGACCTCAACGGGCTCGAAGCGCGCGTCGACGTGTCGAACCAGACGCTCAAGCGCGCGCTGGCCGATCTCGACACCGCGCGCGCCACCGTGGCCGAGCAGCGCGCCGGCTTCCTGCCGACCATCACGGCCGGCGCCACGCCGAACCGCGCGCGCGTCTCGCAGAACAAGGCCGGCTCGTCGTTGGCCGGCAAGACCACCACCGATTACATGGCCGGCGTCTCCGCGAGCTGGGAGCCGGACGTGTTCGGCCGGATTCGCGACGCGGTGGCCAACGCGCAAGCCAACGCGTCGGCCAGCGAGGCCGACGTGGCCGCGGTGCGGCTCGCGATCGGCGCGCAACTCGCCACCGATTACTTCGCGCTGCGCTCGCTCGACACCCAGCAGCAATTGCTCGACCGCACCGTGACCGCCTACGGCCGCGCGCTGCAACTGCTCGAACAGCAACTCGCGGACGGCGCGATCGACGCCTCGGCCGTCGCCCAGGCGCGCGCGCAATACGAAGCGGCGCGCACCCAGGCCACCGACATCGGCGCGCAGCGCGCACGCCTGCAACACGCGATCGCCACGCTGGTGGGCGAAAGCGCATCGACGTTTACGATCGCGCCGCGCGTGCAGGCGCTCGCGGTGCCGGCGATTCCGCCCGGCGTGCCGTCGCAGTTGCTGGAGCGGCGGCCCGACATCGCGGCGGCCGAGCGGCGCACCGCCGCCGCCAACGCGCAGATCGGCGCGGCGCGCGCGGCGTTCTTCCCCGACCTGATGCTCAGTGCCAGCACCGGGCTGGAGAGCGCGGCGTTCGGGCCATGGCTGACCGCGCCGAGCCTGTTCTGGTCGCTCGGGCCGCAACTGGTCGGCACGCTGTTCGACGGCGGCCGGCGCCGCGCCGCGCTGCACGGCGCGACCGCGCAATATGACGGCGCCGTGGCCGACTACCGGCAAACCGTGTTGAGCGCGTTCCAGCAGGTGGAAGACGACCTGAGCACGCTGCACGCGCTGGCCTCGGAGGCCGACAGCGCGCGGCGCGCGGCCGATGCCGCCGACCTGGCGCTGAAGCTGACCACGAACCGCTTCGACGCGGGCGCGGTCAGTTATCTCGACGTGGTGACGGCGCAGACGATCGCGCTGTCGAACCAGCAGCAGGTCGACCGGATCGACGCGCAACGGATCGCGGCGGCGGTGGATCTGACCGTGGCGCTCGGCGGCGGATGGGAGGGGTTGGGGACGGGCCCGGCGGCTTATACCGCCCGCGGCAACGTCACCGTCACCCGCAACCCGCTCGGCTCGACATCGCCCAGCTCGATGCGCGCCCCGGTGCGCTCGACGATCGTGCGCACGATCGCCAGCCCGAGCCCCGAGCCGAGCGCCTCGTTGCCGACGATCCGGTAGAACGCATCGAACACGCGCTCGCGCTCCTGCGGCGCGATGCCCGGCCCGGTATCGGCCACGCTCAATTCCACCTGCCCGGCGCTCGCGCGCACCGCCAGATCGATGCGCCCGCCATCGGGCGTATAGCGGATCGCGTTGTCCACCAGGTTGCGCACCAGCATGCGCAGGTCGAGCGGGCGCGCGATCACGTCGGCCTCGTCGAGCTGGATCACGCCGATGTCGATCCGCTTGCGGTCGGCCAGCGGCATCAAATCCTCCAGCACGCCGCGACAGGCCTGCGCCACCGACAGGCGCGCGTCCGGCGTATCGGGCCCGTCGTGCACGCGCGCGAACGTCAGCAACTGTTCGACCAGCGCGCTGCTGCGCGCCAGCCCGCGCCGCAGCGCCAGCACGCGTTCGTGCGCGGGCGTGGCGGCGGTCAGCGGTTCGAGCCGCTCGGCCTGCAGCGAGAGCGCGGTCAGCGGCGTGCGCAGCTCGTGCGCGGCGTCGGCGATGAAGCGCCGTTGCGCGGCGATCGATTGCCCGACGCGATCGAACAGCCGGTTCAGCGCCACCACGAACGGGTGGATCTCGTCGGGCAGGCCGTCGTTGGACAGGCTCGACAGATCGCGGCTGTCGCGCCCGTCGACATGCGCCGACAGCGCGCGCAGCGGCGCGAACATGCGCCGCACCACGTAGCCGAGCACCAGCACCAGCACCGGCACGAACACGATCAGCGGCGCGGTGGCGGCCAGCGCGCTGCTTTCGGCCACGTCGTTGCGGCCGGCTGTTTGCTGGCCCACGGCCACGCGCGCGCCGCCGGCCAGCGTGCGCACCACGATCCGCCAATCCACGCCGGCCACCGTCACGTCCTGCACGCCGTCCGGCAGCGAAGCCGGCAGCGCGAGCGGGCCCGCGCCCGCATCGAGGCGCTGCACGATCAGTTCGGGCTTGTCGTGCACGGCCTTCACATGGCCGCCGATCGAGCCGTCGCGCTGCATCGCGTCGAGCGTGCCGGGGCTCAGCATCGCGGCCACCTGTTCGAGCTGCCAGTCCTGCAACTCGTTCGCTTCATGGAACGAGGCGCAGAACGACGCGACGCCCGCGATCACGGCAGCGAGCAACACCATCGCGGACAGCCACGCGGACAAGCGGAATTGCAGGGAATGTCTCATTGCGCCTTCGACACCATCCAGCCCACGCCGCGCACGTTGCGGATCGTCTCGCTGCCGAGCTTGCGGCGCAGCGAATAGATCAGGAATTCCACGGCGTTGCTTTCGACTTCCTCGTTCCAGCCGTAGATGCGATCTTCGAGCTCGGTGCGCGAGAGGATCGCGCCGGGCCGTTGCAGCAGCGCGTGGAGCAGCGCGAATTCGCGGCTCGACAGCCGCACGCTGCGCTCGCCGGCGCGCGCCTCGTGGGTGGAGGGATCGAGCGACACCACGCCGTTGTCGAGCACCGGCGCGGGCGTGCCGCCGCCGCGCCGCACCGCCGCGCGGATTCGCGCCAGCAATTCGGTGATCTCGAACGGCTTGAGCACGTAATCGTCGGCGCCGTTGTCGAGGCCGCGAATGCGGTCTTCCAGCGCGTCGCGCGCCGTCACCACCACCACCGGCACCGGGTTGTTGGCGGCGCGAATGGCCGCCAGCACATGAAAACCATCCTGTTTCGGCAGCCCGAGGTCGAGCAGCACGAGTTCGTAGCGCTGGGTGCGCACCGAGGCGATCGCGTTCTCGCCGTCGCGCACCCAATCCACCGCGTAGCTGGCGTCGCGCAGCGCACCCGCCATCTCGTCGCCGATCATCTCGTCGTCTTCGACCAGTAACACTCTCATCGGCACGTTCCCCGTTCTTTCGCCTGCATTGCCTTGCCTTGGCCGTGCCCGCCGACGCCATTCGCGACCTGATTCGGGCATCCACGCGCGAATTTACCGCAATTTCTACCGCCCCCCTCGCGCCGATAAGATCAGGCCCTGTTTTTCATCTAAGTTTCGACCAGCAGGCTTTCGAAGTCCGGCGCGCCCGATACCGAGCGGCGCGCCGCGTCCACCGCTGCCGGCATCCATGAACGCGATTTTCTCGAACCTCAAAAAGGCCCATATGCGGCCGACCGCGACACGTATTGCGGTCTACCGCCTGTTCCACGAATCGCCGAACGCCCATTTCACCGCCGATCAGGTGTTCCGCCGCCTCGCCGATCAGGACGAGCCGTACAACCTGTCGAGCATCTACCGCGCGCTCGGGTCGTTGCAGGAAGCCTCGCTGATCCTCGGTTCGTCGCTGGGCATGTCGAAGGTCATCTACGAACTGAATCGCGGCGATCCGCATATCCACCTGGTCTGCACGCGCTGCGACGCGATCCAGGACATTCAGGACCCGGCCTTCGAGGCGCAGCAGGCGCGCATCGCCGAGGAACACGATTTCCGCTACCTGAGCTACAACCACGTGGTGTTCGGTGTCTGCGGCGCGTGCGTGCGCCGTTTGAACGGCAAACACTGACCCCCGCCGCCCGGCTCGCCAGGCCGCCGATGCGCTGACGCGCCGGCGGCCTGGCGCCGTTTACAGCCCACTGATGGCCCACTGATGGCCCGTCGAAGGCCCGCGTTTCCGCCGCTTCCAGCCCGTTCCGACCCAGCGCCAACCGCTTCCCACCCCGTTTTCCCATTGCACGAAAGTTGACCTTGCCGGGGCTACGGGCTTACCCGAATGCAAAAAAGTATCGGCTCGCGGTCTTATTTTCGGTGGTAACCGCGCGCCGTCGCGGCTATTTTTCATCCATCGCCCGGCCGCTCGACGCGCCGCGCGAATCGAAGCAAAACGAAGCGACGAGAACGTCGAGACACAGGAGACACGGCGGTGCCGGCAGACACGACGATGAAGGCGATCCGGGTTGACGACGCGCACGATGCGTACGACGCCGCGCGGCCCGGCGAGCGTGCGCAGCCCGATCTCGAACTGGTGGCCGTGCCGCGCGACGAATCGTTCAAGGTCTGGTCGCACGGCTATCCGTATCGCACGGTGCGCTGGCACTTCCATCCCGAATACGAGATCCACCTGATCACCGCCACCAGCGGCAAGTATTTCGTCGGCGACCATATCGGCGATTTCACGCCCGGCAACCTCGTGATGACCGGCGCGAACCTGCCGCACAACTGGGTCAGCCACGTGCCGCGCGAGGAGCGCGTGGACGAGCGCTGCCTGGTGCTGCAGTTCGGCGCGGAGTTCGTCGAGCGCGTGATCGCCGCATTTCCCGAGTTTCGCCGTGTCGAGGCGCTGCTCGATGCGGCCCGCTGGGGCCTGCTGTTCTCGCCCGACACCGGCGCGGCGGCCGAACCGATCCTGCGCGAGATGCTCGGCGCGCAGGGCATGCGCCGCATCGTGCTGTTCGTTTCCTTGTTCGAACTGCTGGTGCGCAGCCCCGAGCCGGCGCGGCTGGCCAGCGCGGCCTATTGCGCCGACCCGGCGCGCTACGGCGCCTCGCGCATCAACCACGTGCTCGCCCATATCGGCAAGAACCTGTCGCAAGAGCTGCGCGAAACCGACCTGGCCGCGCTGTCGGGCCAGAGTGCCAGCGCGTTCTCGCGCTACTTTCGCCGTCATACCGGCGTGCCGTTCGTGCAGTACGTGAACCGCCTGCGCATCAACCTCGCCTGCCAGTTGCTGATGTCGGACGAACTGAGCATCACCGATATCTGCTATCAGGTCGGCTTCAACAACCTGTCGAACTTCAACCGGCAATTCCTGATGATCAAGGCGATGTCGCCGTCGCGCTGGCGTGCCTATCAGCAACTGAACGCGGCCAGCGCCACGGCGGCAACAGCGGCAACGGCGCAGCCCGGCACCGACGCGGCGCTCGTCTAGCGCCGCGCACGCCGGGCAGGCGCCCTCTGCGACAACCGGAACGCGCCAGCCCAATCGATTCGCACTACGGATCAATATCCGAGAACGCAGCACCCGAACGGCCCACCCGAAGCCGGCCATTTTCAACGACACGGAGACACCCGATGAACCCGATGCTTTCCCGCACGCTGCGCGCCGCCGCCCTGAGCCTGGCGCTCGCCGGCACCGCCCCGGCCTTCGCCGCGCCGTCCGGCACGGTGGCGTTCCTGATGCCCGACCAGGCCTCGACGCGCTACGAGCAGCACGATTTCCCCGGCTTCAAGGCCGAGATGCAGAAGCTGTGCCCCGCCTGCCAGGTGCTGTATCAGAACGCGAACGCCGACGTGGCGCTCCAGCAGCAACAGTTCAACTCGGCGATCGCGCAGGGCGCGAAGGTGATCGTGATCGACCCGGTGGATTCGACCGCCGCCGCCTCGCTGGTGCACATGGCGCAGGCGCAGGGCGTGAAGGTGATCGCGTACGACCGGCCGATTCCCGCCACGCCGGCCGACTACTACGTGTCGTTCGACAACGAGGCGATCGGCAAATCGATCGCGCAATCGCTGGTGCAGCACCTGAAGGCGAGCGGCGTGCCGGCCGGCAAGGGCGGCGTGCTCGAAGTCAACGGCTCGCCCACCGACGCGGCGGCCGGGCTGATCCGCAACGGCATCCACGCGGGCCTGCAGGGCAGCGGCTACGCCACGCTCGCCGAGTTCGACACGCCCGAATGGGCGCCGCCGAAGGCGCAGCAATGGGTGAGCGGGCAGATCACGCGCTTCGGCGCGCAGATCGTGGGCGTGGTGGCCGCCAACGACGGCACGGCGGGCGGCGCGATCGCCGCGTTCAAGGCGGCCGGCGTCACGCCGCTGCCGGCCGTGACCGGCAACGACGCGACCAACGCCGCGCTGCAACTGATCATCGCGGGCGACCAGTACAACACCATCCTGAAGCCGAGCGAGATCGTCGCGGCGGCCGCGGCCAAGGTGGCCACGGGCTTCCTGTCGGGCCAGCCGCCGAAGGGCCAGACGACGCTCTACAAGACTCCCACCCAGTTGTTCACGCCGGCCGTCATCACCGCGCAGAACCTGAAGGCCGAAGTGATCGCCAAGGGCTTCGCGAGCGCGAAGGAACTGTGCACCGGCCGCTATGCGCAGGGCTGCAAGACGCTCGGCATCGCGAACTGACTGACCACGGCCGCGCAGCCTGCCCGGCAAGGCGGGCCGCGCGCCAACTCACAGGCATCTCCGTCATGACTCACGATTCCACGACCCGCGCCCCGCGCGGCGAACCCGTGCTGAGCCTGCGCGGCATCTCCAAGCGCTTCGGCGCGGTGTCGGCGCTGACCGACATCGAACTCGACGTCCACGCGGGCGAAGTGGTCGCGCTGGTCGGCGACAACGGCGCCGGCAAATCGACGCTCGTGAAGCTGCTGGCCGGCGTCCATCAACCGACCTCGGGCACCATCACGTTCGGCGGCAAGCCGGTGGCGCTGTCCGATCCCGGCACGGCGCTCGACCTCGGCATCGCCACGGTGTTCCAGGATCTCGCGCTGTGCGAGAACCTCGACGTGGTCGCCAACATCTTTCTCGGCCGCGAACTGAGCCCGCTGCGTCTCGACGAGGTGCAGATGGAAGTGCGCGCCTGGACGCTGCTCAACGAGCTGTCGGCGCGCATTCCGAGCGTGCGCGACGTAGTGGCCTCGCTGTCGGGCGGCCAGCGCCAGACGGTGGCGATCGCCCGCTCGCTGCTGCTCGACCCGAAGCTGATCATGCTCGACGAGCCGACCGCCGCGCTCGGCGTGGCGCAGACGGCCGAGGTGCTGAACCTGATCGAGCGCGTGCGCGACCGCGGCCACGCCGTGATCATGATCAGCCACAACATGGAAGACGTGCGCGCCGTGGCCGATCGCATCGTGGTGCTGCGGCTCGGCCGCAACAACGGCGTGTTCTACCCCGATTCGTCGAACGCCTCGCTGGTGGCCGCCATCACCGGCGCCACCGAGAACGCCGTATCGCGCCGCGCCGGCCGCCGCACCGCCGGCCAGGACGCCGCGCCCAGCCAAGGAAACGATCATGCGCAATGAATCGCAACACGCCCCGCAGCCGGCCCCGGGTCCGACTTCAAGTCCGGCTTCGAGCCCTTTGCTCGACCGCGCCGACGTACGCGTCAAACATGCCGCCGGCGTGGGCGACACGCTCGCCGCGTTCGCGCAGCGGGTGCGCGCCGGCGACCTCGGCTCGCTGCCGGTGGTGGCCGGCCTCGTCATCATCTGGACGGTGTTCGCCAGCCTGAATCCGGTGTTCCTGTCGGCCAACAACCTCGTCAACCTGCTGTTCGACTGCTCGACGGTGGGCGTGATCTCGCTCGGCATCGTCTGCGTGCTGATGGTCGGGCAGATCGACCTGTCGGTCGGCTCGATCAGCGGCTTCGCCTCGGCGCTGGTCGGCACGCTGTGGATCAACGCGGGCTGGCCGGTGCTGCTCGCGATCGTCGCGGCGATCGCGGCCGGCGCGGTGTTCGGCCTGTGCTACGCACTCCTGTTCAACCGGCTCGGCATGCCGAGCTTCGTCACCACGCTGGCCGGCCTGCTCGCGATCCTCGGCATGCAGCTCTACGTGCTCGGGCCGCCCGGCTCGATCAACCTGCCCTACGATTCGGCGCTGGTCGATCTCGGCCAGTTGCGGGTGCTGCCCGCGCCGGTGTCGCACCTGCTCGCGCTGCTGCCGGGCGCGGCGATGCTGCTGCTCGGGCTGCGCACCCATGCGCGGCGTCGCGCGGCCCGGCTGTCCGCGCCGTCGGCCGGCAGCCTGCTGCTGCGCGCGGCGGCGCTCACCGTGCTGCTCGAAGCGGTGGTCGCCTATCTCGACCACGGCCGCGGCGTGCCGCTGATGTTCGCGCTGTTCGTCGCGCTGGCCGCCGCCATGCACTACGCGCTGACGCGCACCCGCTGGGGCCGCTCGATGCACGCGGTGGGCGGCAATCACGAGGCCGCGCGCCGCGCCGGCATCCACGTGGGCGCGATCTACGCCAGCGCGTTCGTGCTGTGCACCAGCCTCGCCTCGCTCGGCGGCATCCTGAGCGCCGCGCGGCTCGCCTCGGCCAGCCAGCAGGCCGGCTCGGGCGACGTCAACCTCAACGCGATCGCGGCGGCCGTGATCGGCGGCACCAGCCTGTTCGGCGGGCGCGGCAGCGCATGGTCGGCGGTGCTCGGGATCGTCGTGATCCAGTCGATCGCGAGCGGCCTGACGCTCCTGAATTTGTCGTCGTCGCTGCGCTTCATGATCACCGGCGCGGTGCTCGCGATCGCGGTGATCGTCGATTCGCTGGCGCGCCGCTCGCGCGTCTCGCACGGCCGCGCCTGACCTTTTTCTCCTGGAGAACTCCGCATGTCTGAACCCTTGAACGGAAAGGTCGCCGCCATCACCGGCGCGGCCTCGGGAATCGGCCTCGCCTGCGCGCGCGCGCTGCTCGACGCGGGCGCCACGGTGGTGCTGATCGACCGCGCGCAGGATCGCCTCGCCGATTGCTGCGCGCAACTGGGCGAGCGCGCGCTGCCGCTGGCGGTCGATCTGCTGAATCCGGCCGACGTCTCGGCGATGCTGCCGCGCATCGTCGCGCTCGCGGGCGGCCTCGACATCTTCCACGCCAACGCGGGCGCCTACGTGGGCGGCGAGGTGCTGCACGGCAACCCCGACGAATGGGACCGGATGCTGAACCTGAACATCAACGCGGCGTTCCGCTCGGTGCACGCGGTGCTGCCGCATCTGGTCGCGCAGCGTTCCGGCGACATCCTGTTCACCAGCTCGATCGCGGGCATCGTGCCGGTGGCGTGGGAGCCGATCTACACCGCGTCGAAGTTCGCCGTGCAGGCGTTCGTGCACACCACGCGGCGGCAGCTCATGCAGCACGGCGTGCGGGTGGGCGCGGTCGCGCCGGGGCCGGTGGTGACGGCGCTGCTCGACGACTGGCCGCAGGCGAAGATGGACGAGGCGCTGGCCGCCGGCAGCCTGATGCAAGCCAACGAAGTGGCGGACGCCGTGCTGTTCATGCTGACGCGCCCGCGCAACGTGACGATCCGCGATCTCGTGATCCTGCCCACCAGCGTCGATCTGTGAGATCGTCGCGCCACGCTCCCACTCCAGGAACCGAGACATGACGGATCATCCGAACCCCGACGCGCGCTACCTGATCGGCATCGACGTGGGCACCGGCAGCGCGCGCGCCGGCCTGTTCGACGCGCAGGGGCGCATGGTGGCGTCGGCCAGGCACGACATCGCCGTATTCCACGAAAGCGGCGCGATCGTCGAGCAATCGAGCGCCGATATCTGGCAGGCCGTGTGCACGGCCGTGAAGGCGGCGCTGGCGCAGGCTGGAATCGCGCCGGCGCAGGTGGCCGGGCTCGGCTTCGATGCGACCTGCTCGCTGGTCGTGCTGGGCGACGGCGGCGCGCCGCTGCCGGTCGGGCCGTCGGAACAGCCCGAGCGCGACATCGTGGTGTGGATGGATCACCGCGCCGTGGCGCAGGCCGAGCGCATCAACGCGCAGGGCCACGCGGTGCTGAACTACGTCGGCGGGCGCATCTCGCCCGAGATGCAGACGCCGAAGCTGCTGTGGCTGCGCGAGCATCGCCGCGCCGTGTTCGACGCGGCCTGGCAGTTCTTCGACCTGACCGATTTCCTGACCTGGCGCGCGACCGGCGACCTGGCGCGCTCGACCTGCACCGTCACCTGCAAGTGGACGTATTTGGCGCACGAGCGGCGTTGGGACGACGCCTACTTCCGCGAGATCGGCCTCGGCGAGCTGGCCGACGAGCAGTTCGCGCGGATCGGCCAGCACGTGGTGGACCCCGGCACGCCGCTCGGCGCGGGCCTCACGGCGCAGGCCGCCGCCGAGCTGGGGCTCGCGCCCGGCACGCCGGTGGCGGCCGGCGCGATCGACGCGCATGCGGGCGGGATCGGCACCGTCGGCGCCGGGCATGCGCCCGAAACCTGCCTCGCCTACGTGTTCGGCACCTCGTCGTGCACCATGACCACCACGCGCGAGCCGGTGTTCGTGCCCGGCGTATGGGGGCCGTATTTCTCGGCGATGGTGCCGGGCGCCTGGCTCAACGAGGGTGGCCAGTCGGTGGCCGGCGCGGCGATCGAACGGCTGCTGGCGATGCATCCGGCCGCCGCCGAAGCCACGCGCGACGCGGCCCGCGCCGGCGAGGCGCTGCCGGTGTGGCTGGCCGGCCGCGCGGTGGCGCGGGTGGACGGCGCGCTGTCGGCCGCCGCGAAACTTGCCGACGGCCTGCACGTGGTGCCCGAATTCCTCGGCAACCGCGCGCCGTTCGCCGATCCGCACGCGCGCGCCGTAATCGCCGGGCTCGGCATGGACACCGATCTCGACAGCCTCGTGGCGCTCTATCTGGCCGGCATTTGCAGCATCGGCTACGGGTTGCGGCAGATCGTCGAGGCGCAGGCGGCGGCCGGCGCGCCGGTCGAGCAGATCGTGATCAGCGGCGGCGCGGGGCGGCTCGACCTGGTGCGCCAGTTACTGGCCGACGCCACCGGCAAGCCGGTGCTCGCCACCGAGGCCGACGAGCCGGTGCTGCTCGGCGCGGCCATGCTCGGCGGCGTGGCGGGCGGCGTGCACGACGACCTGCGCGCGGCGATGGGCGCGATGTCGCGCATCAGCCGCCGCTATGCGCCGGCCGACGGCGAGCTTGCGGTTTGGCATGCCGGGCGCTATCGCGCGTTTGAGGCGTTGCAGCGCGTGGCGCGCGAGCTGCGCTGAACGCGGCGCGGCGCGGCGCGGGGGCGGGACGCGTTCGACGTGCGGCCCGCTGCGCCTGCGCGAGCATCATCGTCTTGTCACGGAACGCGTGTTTGATTCCGTCATCCCGTTGTCGCATTGCGTCCCCGCCCAGCCCCCTCGCCTTCCGTGATCGAGATGAAAGAACGGCCGCTGCTCGAATACGCGCTGCACCCCGTCGAGGACCGTCTGGTTCATGTCGACGCGTTCTGCCGCGACCTGCCGCTGTTGCGCGGCCTGGCGCGCTGTCCGCTGTGCTCGGGCGTGCTGCGCGTGGTGCAGTTGCGCGACCGCTCGCAGGCGCGGCGCTTCGTGCATGCGGCCGGGCCGTTCGCGCGTTGCCCACTGGTGTCGGACGCGGTGCCGAACCCGCTCGCCGTCAATGTCGGCCCGCCGCTGACCGAGCGCGCCCGGCAACTGCGCGCGAGCTTCTTCCAGCAATGGCAGCGGCACCTGCACACGATCCGGCAAACCGCCTCGGCGTTCCAGGTCACGCGCTTCACGCACGCGATCGAGCACGCCGACGTGCTGAAGCTGTGGGCCTGGCCCACCCTCGCGCAACGCGATATTCCCTACGTGCTGCTGGTGCTGACCGATTTCATGGCCGCGCCGCCCGGCGAGCGGCAGGCCGCGTGGATCCGGTTCTGGTTCGGCGCGCCGGTGCAGAAGGTGGGCGACCTGGGCGACGCGGGCCAGGTCGTGCCGCGCTTGTTCCGGCTGCGCTACAAGCGGCCGCGCATGTCGAAATACCCGAGCGTGCGGCATCTGATCGATTGCCAGGAAGTGCCGATGCCCGCGCACGAAGGCCCGGACGCCGCCGCGCTGCTGACGGGCGCCGATGTTTCGGCCTTCGAATCGTTCGAGCGGAAGATGGCGCGCGTGCCGGGCGAGCGCGGGCGGGAGTGAGCCCGCCGCGCGGCCGGCGCGGGCTTCAGGTGTACAGCGACGCTTCCGGCAGCACGCCGGTCATCGCGAAACGGCCCACGTCGCGCAGCCGGTAGTCGAGCGGATCGTGCAGCGTGTGCGTGCGCGCGTTGCGCCAGAAGCGGTCGAGCGCGAGCGGCGCGGCCGTGGCGCGAGCACCGCAGGCGTCGAACAGCGCCTCGCCGGCATCGAGCGCGGCGCGCTGCGCCACGATCTTCGCCTCCGACACCGCCAGCGCCACCTCGGCGCGCCCGTCCGCCGTCAGCGCGGTCTTGCGGTCCCACGCGGCCTGCAACGCGCGCGCCGCGCGATCGGCCAGCGCCTCGGCGGCCACCGCCTGCACGCGCATGTCGCCGAAGCGTTGCAAGGTGTACGGATCGTCCTGCGCCTTCTCCACGCCGGCATGAATCCACGGCCGCCCGCGCGTCGCCACGTAGTCGCGCGCCTCGGCCAGCGCGCCCTCGGCCAGCCCGACGAACAGGTTGGTCAGCACCAGTTGCGACACCAGCGTGCGCAGCGTGGCGCGCGGGCTCGGCGGCGCTTCCGAGCGATGCAGCACCTCGTCCGCCGCCACCGTCACGCCGCTGAACGACACGCTGCCGCTGTCGGTCTGGCGCTGCCCGATCGGGTCCCAATCCTCGTGCACGGTGATGCCTTCGCGCGCGGTGGGCACCACCGCGAACACCGGCTTGCCGGTCACGGGGTCATGCGCCGACACCGTCATCCGCGTCGAACCGCGCGTGCCCGAGCAAAAGCCCTTGATGCCGTCGAGCCGATAGCCGCCGGCGCCGTCCTGATGCGCGGCGAGGCGCGTGTCGAGCGGATTGACGGCGTTGCCCCACCACCAGCCCTGCTCGACCGTGCCGCGCAGGTAGCGCTCGCGTTGCGCGTCGCTGCCCCACACGTCGACGCTGACGATCTGCAACACCTGGAAGCCCACCAGATGCGCGAGCGCGCTGTCGACGCGCGCGATCGCGCGAATCGTCTGATACACGATCGGCCAATCGGCCTCCTGGCCGCCGAACGCGCGCGGCACGGCCAGCGTCTGCAGGCCGAGGCCGGCCATCCACGCTTTCTCGCGAGCCGCGTGGCCGCCGCGCCGATCGCGCTCGGCGGCGCTCGCGCGCAACGCGACGATCAGTTCACCGAAGCTCCGCGGCGCATCGGCATCGGCCTTGACATCGGCCTGCCCACCGGCGGCGGCCGGCGATCGGGAATCGCTCATCGAATCTCTGTTCTCCATCGTTTCAGGTCAGACGAATCGGGGCGGTCATGGCGTCACACGCATTGCGTGCGAAAGCCCGCGCGCCGCCCTCGATATTGCCGACCCGCTGTCGTAAACACGGATATCGCCTTCGCACACGTTTGCGTGCACGATGGCGAGGGGCTTGGCGCCGATGATAGCCGCGCGCGCCAGGCCCGGTCCAACAAGCGATCCGGAAATGGAAATCGGCAAATACGATATGGGCGGAGGCGGGATCACGCGGCGATCCTCGCGTAATACGCAATTTGCAGACGATATTGAAAGCTGCTATTCATGAATGGCCGGACGGGGAAATCCGGCTCGCAAGCAAGTAGGTGGATCGGCAAGGCACTGGCATCGCATCGAAAAACAGGCAGCAATCCGAAATAACGGCGGCAGTTCCCGGGGCGACGTACCCCCTTACCCGACACGACGGGCCAGGCCCTCGGCGGCGGGCCCATTCAGAGGTAGACCATGAGCATTCAGCACCACGGCGTCGAGATTTGCCCTGCACTCCTTATCGATCGCAGGCAACGCACGCGCACCCGCCGCGCGCCCGGCCGGTTCCGGCGCTTCGCCTCGGCGGCCTGCGCGCTGCTGGCCTCGCTCTGCGTGACGGGCGGCGCCGCACAGGCGGCCGACCTGGTCGTGCCGGCCTACTTCTATCCGTCCGGCTCGGGCTCGACCGCCTGGAACACGCTCGCCACCAACGCCGCCTCGGTGCCGCTGACGGCCATCGTCAACCCGAACAGCGGCCCCGGCACTGCCGTCGATCCGGCCTACACGAACGCCATCACCAAGGTGCGCACGGCCGGCGGCAAGGTGATCGCCTACGTGCATACGTCGTACGGCAGCCGCTCGCTGTCCGACGTCACCAAGGACATCAACACCTATCTGGCGTTCTACACGGTGGACGGCTTCTTCATCGACGAGATGGCGAACGACAGCACCACCGCGCATGTGCAGTACTACCAATCGCTCTACAACTACATCAAGGGCCTGTCGCCGAACTACCAGGTGGTCAACAACCCGGGCGCCAATATTCCGGAGATCTACGCGAGCCTGCCGGTGGCGGACCGCTTCGTGGTGTACGAGGACAAGCAGGCGAATTACGCGAAGTACAAGGCGGCGGCATGGCAGGCGAACTATGCCGCGAGCCGGTTCATCCATATCGTCTACAACGCCACAGCCACGCAGATGAGCAGCGCCCTGCAGTTCGCCGTGACGAACGGGGCGGGTGGTGTTTACATGACGTCGCTGAAGCTGCCGAATCCGTATAACGGGCTGCCGACTTACTGGGATCAGGAGGTGTCGGGGGTGGCGGCGTTGAATCCGCCGGTGACGCAGGCAAAAACGGCATCGACAACGGCCACCACCGCATCGAACCGCCGCCGTTGAGCATCGCCGGAGCGCGATCAATTAACAGCCCACAAGCTGTATTCACAAAAAACAGCTTGTAGGCTGTATTTTAAAAATACAGCCTGTATGCTGTAAAATCCGGACGTTCGCCACTTCGTGCGCGTCGCGCCTTCTCATCGTGAACTACCCGGTCAAGACCCTCGGCCAGCTACGGCCGCTGCTGCAAGGCTTCCGGAAATCCGCGGGCCTCACGCAAGCCGCCATGGCCGAGCGGCTTGGCGTGACGCAGCAAACCTACGCCCGCTTCGAAGCCGACCCGACCACCGCCAGCCTCGAGCGGCTGTTTCGCGTGATGCGCATCCTCGGCATCGAACTGACGCTGAACGACGCGCACGAGCCGGGCAGCAGGCCCGCCGCCAGCGATACGTCGCGCGAAAACTGGTAAGCCGCCATGCCCCGCTCGCACCAGGCAACGCGCCTCGCGCTCTGGATGAACGGCATCGAGGTCGGCTATTGGGAACGCGTGCAAGGCGTCGATCGGCTGGCCTACGCCGACAGCTGGCTCGCCGATCCCCAACGCCGCCCGCTCTCGCTGTCGCTGCCGCTGCGCCCCGGCAATGCGCCGTATCACGGCGCGGCCGTCGCCCATTACTTCGACAACCTGCTGCCCGACAGCGACGCGATCCGCCGCCGCATCGCGCAACGCCATGCCGCGCGCGACGCCTCGCCGTTCGGGCTGCTCGAAGCAGTTGGGCGCGATTGCGTGGGCGCGCTGCAACTGCTGCCGCCCGGTCAGGCGCCGGACGATCTCAAGCGCATCGCCGGCACGCCGCTCGACGAGCGCGACATCGCCCAATGGCTGCGCGCGCTGCCGCTCGCGCCGGCTGCCGGCAGTGCCGCCGCGCCCGACCTGCGCCTGTCGATCGCCGGCGCGCAGGAAAAAACCGCGCTGCTCTGGCACGACAACACATGGCTGCGCCCCGAAGGCAGCACCCCGACCTCGCATATCCTGAAGCTGCCGCTCGGGTTGGTCGGCGGCATCGGCGCCGACATGCGCACCTCGGTCGAGAACGAATGGCTCTGCGCGCTGATCGCCGCCGCCTACGGCCTGCCCGCCGCACCGTGCGGCGTCGGCCGCTTCGAGGATCAGAAGGCGCTGGTGGTCGCGCGCTTCGATCGTCGGCTGTCCGCGGACGGCACCTGGGTCGTGCGTCTGCCGCAGGAAGACCTGTGCCAGGCCTCCGGCATTTCAGGGCTGACCAAATACGAAGCCGACGGCGGCCCCGGCATCGATACGGCCATGGATATTCTTTCCGGCTCGGTCGACGCCGAGCGCGACCGCCGCCATTTCTTCACGACGCAGATCCTGTTCTGGATGCTCGCGGCCGCCGACGGCCACGGCAAGAATTTCAGCATCGCGCATCTGCCGGACGCGCGCTACCGCGCCACTCCGCTCTACGACATCCTGTCGTTCCATCCGATCATGGGGCGCCGCGCCGGCCAGATCGCGCCGCAGCGCGTGAAGATGGCGATGGCCGTGCGCGGCGCGAACCGGCACTACGCCTGGAGCGAAATCCAGCCGCGCCACTGGTTCGCGCAAGGCAAGCGCAGCGGGCTGACCGAGGCGGACGTTCACGCGATCGTCGAGCGGCTCGTGGCGGCCACGCCCGGCGTGATCGACGAAGTGGCGGCGCTGTTGCCCGCCGATTTTCCGGCCGATCTGGCCGACGCCATCTTCAACGGCCTGCAAAAACAGGCCCGTAAACTGAAAACGGGCCTCTGAAAGGCCCGTTTTCATGACAACCATTTCAACCCGCTACACGCATCAACGCTGCGCCACCGCCTGCGTGGCCGATGCCGCACCGGCCGCGCCCACCGCCACCGCCGGCGCGCCCCATCCGCCACCCAACGCGCGAATCAGGTTCACCGTCGACACCGCCTGCGCACCGGTCAACTGGTTCGCCTGCAGTTGCGATTGCAGCACCGAGCGCTCGCTGTCGATCACGTCGAGGTAGGCCACCTGCCCTTCCTGATACTGCGTGCGCGACAGCTTCGCCGCGCGCTGCGACGCGCTGACGGCCTCGCCCTGCGCACGGATCTGATCGTCGAGCAGACGCAGGTCGGCCAGGTTGTCCTCCACCTCGCGGAACGCCACCAGCACCTGCTGGCGATAGTTCGCGACCTGCTCGTCGTACTGCGCGCGCGCCTGCTGCACGCCCGCGGCGCGACGCCCGCCGTCGAAGATCGGCAGCGACAGCGCCGAGCCGGCGAACGGCCCGAGCAGGAACGTGCGGCTCGACCACATGAACAGGCTGCCGAGCGTGGCCGCTTCAAAACCGAACGAACCGGTGATGTCGAGCTTCGGGAAGTAGGCCGACTTCGCCAGGCCGACCCGTGCATTGGCGGCCGCCATCGCGCGCTCGGCCGCCGACACATCCGGCCGCCGTTCGAGCAGCGCCGACGGCAGACCGGCAGGAATCCTGATCGCCACCGGCACGATCGGCGTTTCGCTGAACGAAAAATCCGCCGGCGGCTTGCCGAGCAGGATCGCGAGCGCATGCTCGGACGCCGCGCGGCGACGCGCGACGCCCACCGCATCGGCCTGCGCCGAGGCCAGTTCGTTCTTCGCGCGCGACACGTCGAGTTCGTTGATGTCGCCCTCGTCGAAGCGGCGCTGCGCGAGCTTCAGCGATTCCTGCCGCAGATCGACGGTGCGCCGGTACAGGTTCTGATCCGAATCGAGCTGACGCAATTCGAAGTAGTTCTGCGCGACATCGGCCTGCAAGGCCAGTTGCACCGAGCGGAACAGCGCCTCGCTCTGCGCGGTGTCGGCGCGCGACGCCTCCACGTTGCGGCTCACGCGTCCGAACAGGTCCGCCTCGTACGAGACGCTGGTCTGCGCGCGCCACAGCGTGGCGTTGATCGGCCCCGAGCCTTGCGGCAGGAACTGCGAGGCCGACGACACGCCTTCGCGCGTCGGGCCGAAGCCCGCGTCGAGCGACGGGAACCACGCCGAGCGCGCCGCGCGGGTGGAAGCACGTGCTTCCTCCACGCGGGCGGCGGCGGCCTTCAGGTTCTGGTTCGCGTCGAGCGCCTGCTTCTCGAGCGCGTCGAGCGTGGCGTCGCCGAACACCGTCCACCATTCGCCGCGATGCGCGGCGTCGGCCGGCTCGGCCGGTTTCCAGGTGCCGGCCTGCTCGCCGGCGGCGAGCGTGGGCGCCTCCTTGAAGGCAACCGGCGTGGTGACGTCGGGCCGCTTGTAGTCGGGGCCGACCGCGCACGCGGCGAGCAGCGCGGACATCAGCGTGCTGATGCCGGCCAGCTTCGCGAGGCGCAGGATCGTCTTGTCGTTTTTCATCGTCTGGTCCTCAAGCATCCGCGGTCGACGGGTCGTACCGCGGCGTATCCTTCTGCGCGACGTGGATCTTGCCACCCGCCAACGTCCGCAGCACCACATAGAACACCGGCGTCAGCATCAGGCCGAACAGGGTCACGCCGAGCATCCCGAAGAACACCGCGATCCCCATCGCATGACGCATTTCCGCACCGGCGCCGGTCGACAGCACGAGCGGCACCACGCCCATGATGAACGCGATCGACGTCATCAGAATCGGGCGCAGGCGCAGCCGGCACGCCTCGACGGCAGCCTGGAACGGCGTGCGTCCGTCGTGCTCCAGCTCGCGGGCGAATTCCACGATCAGGATCGCGTTCTTCGCCGACAGCCCCACCAGCACCATCAGGCCGATCTGCGTGAAGATGTTGTTGTCGCCCTGCGTGAGCCACACGCCCGTCAGCGCCGACAGAATGCTCATCGGCACGATCAGGATCACCGCGAGCGGCAGCGCGAGGCTTTCATACAGCGCCGCGAGCACCAGGAACACCAGCAGCACGCTGATCGGGAAGATCACCAGCCCGGCATTGCCGGCCAGGATCTGCTGATAGGTCAGGTCGGTCCATTCGAACTTCACGCCGCGCGGCAAGGTTTGCGCCGCGATCCGCTCGACCGCCGCCTGCGCCTGCCCCGACGAGAAGCCCGGGGCCGGGCCGCCGTTCACGTCGGCCGCCGTGTAGCCGTTGTAGCGCACCACCATTTCCGGCCCGAAGGTCGGCGACACCGTGACCAGCGACGACAACGGCACCATCTGCCCCGCCGCGTTGCGCGTCTTGAGCAGGCCGATATCGCCGGCATGCTGACGGAACGGCGCATCGGCCTGCACGCGCACTTGATACACGCGTCCGAAGCGGTTGAAGTCGTTCACGTAGAGCGAGCCCAGGTAGATCTGCATCGTGTCGAACACGTCGGTCACGTTCACGCCGAGCTGCTTGGCCTTCACGCGGTCGAGATCCACATTGAGCTGCGGCACGTTGATCTGGTAGCTCGTGAACAGCGGGCCGAGCTCCGGCGCCTGTTGCGCGCGCTTGATGAAATCCTGCGTCGCATCGGCCAGCTTCGCGTAACCCACCGCGCCGCGATCCTCGATCTGCATCTTGAAGCCGCCCAGCGTACCGAGGCCCAGCACCGGCGGCGGCGGGAACACGGCGACGAACGAATCCTTGATGCCCGCGTACTGCTGGTTCAGCGCACCGGCGATCGCGCCGGCCGACATCGTCTTGCCGTGACGCTCGTCGAACGGCTTGAGCGTGACGAACACGATGCCCGCGCTGGAACTGTTGGTGAAGCCGTTGACCGACAGGCCCGGGAACGCCACCGCGCTCTCCACGCCCGGCTGCTTCAGCGCGATCGAGCCCATCTGGCGAATCACCTTCTCGGTGCGATCGAGCGAGGCGCCGTTCGGCAACTGCGCGAATGCGATCAGGTATTCCTTGTCCTGCGCGGGCACGAAGCCGCCCGGCACGAGCCGGCCCATCAGCACCGTGGCGCCGACCAGCACCAGGTAGACGCCGAGCATCAGCGTCTTTCTCGACAGCACGCCGCGCACGCCGCGGCCATAGCCTTCCGCACCGCGATGGAACACCGAGTTGAAGCGGCGGAAGAAACCGCCGAGCACGCGATTCATCACGCGCGTCAGCCAATCCGGCTTCTCGTCATGGCCTTTCAGCAGGAGTGCCGACAATGCCGGCGACAGCGTCAGCGAGTTGAACGCCGAGATCACCGTGGAGATCGCGATGGTCATCGCGAACTGCTTGTAGAACTGGCCGGTCAGGCCCGTCATGAACGCGAGCGGCACGAACACGGCCACCAGCGTCAGCGCGATCGCGATGATCGGCCCGCTCACTTCCTGCATGGCCTTGTAGGTGGCCATGCGCGCGGACAGCCCGCTCTCGATGTTGCGCTCGACGTTCTCCACCACCACGATCGCATCGTCCACCACGATCCCGATCGCCAGCACCATCCCGAACAGCGACAGCGCGTTGATCGAATAACCGAACATCAGCAGCAGCGAGAAGGTGCCGATGATCGACACCGGCACGGCGATCAGCGGAATGATCGACGCGCGCCACGTTTGCAGGAACACGATCACCACCAGCACCACCAGCGCGATCGCTTCGAGCAGCGTATGCACCACGGCCTTGATCGACGAGCGCACGAACTGCGTCGGGTCATAGACGATCTTGTACTGCACGCCAGCCGGGAAATCCTGCGACAGCTCCTGCATGGTCGCGCGGACCTGGTCGGAAATCTGCAGCGAATTCGCGCCCGGCGACTGGTTGATCGCCATCGCCACGGCCGGCTGGTTGTCGAGCAGCGAGCGCAGGCCGTATTCCGAGGCGTCGAGCTGGATGCGCCCGAGATCGCGCAGGTGCGTGACCGCGCCGTCGGGCGCCGTCTTGACGACGATGTCGCCGAATTCGCTCTCGTTCTGCAAACGGCCGCGCGCGTTCACGGACAACTGCAGCGGCGTGCCCGGAATCGACGGCGACGCGCCGATCGTGCCGGCCGCGACCTGCACGTTCTGCTCGCGAATCGCGCGCACCACGTCGTCGGCGGTCAGGTTGCGCTCCGCCACCTTCTGCGGATCGAGCCAGACGCGCATCGCGTAGTCGCCCGAACCCCACAGCTGGACCTGGCCCACGCCCTGGATCCGCGACAGGCGATCCTTCACGTTGATCAGCGCGTAGTTGCGCAGATAGGTCATGTCGTAGCGGTTGTCGGGCGAGATCAGGTGCACCACCATGGTCAGCGTCGGCGAGCTCTTGACCGTCGTGATGCCCAAGCGCTGCACGTCTTCCGGCAGGCGCGGCAGCGCCTGGTTCACGCGGTTCTGCACGAGCTGCGTGGCCTTGTCCGGATCGGTGCCGAGCTTGAACGTCACGGTGATCGTGAGGTTGCCGTCGCTGTTGGCCTGCGACTGCATGTACAGCATGTCTTCCACGCCGTCGATCTGTTCCTCGATCGGCGAGGCGACCGTTTCGGCAATCACCTTCGGGTTGGCGCCCGGGAACTGCGCCTTGACGATCACCGACGGCGGCACGACTTCCGGATATTCGGAAATCGGCAGCTTGAACATCGCGATCACGCCGCCGAGCAGGATCAGTACCGATAGGACTCCTGCAAATATCGGACGATCGATGAAAAATTTGGATATGTTCATGGAAAAGCTCTATCGGGTTGTGCGAGTGGTGACGAGGGCGAACCAGCGCCCCGTCACGACTGCGCGCGGCCGCTGGCGGGCTTGGCGGCATCCGCCACCGGCGTGGCCGAATCGCCATCGCCGCCGCCCGTCATCGGCACCATGTGCGCCTTCACCGGTTCGCCCGGACGCACGCGCTGCGTGCCGTTGACCACCACCCGGTCGCTCGCCTGCAGGCCGCCGACGATCACGCGCTGATTGCCGTGCAGCGCGCCGATCTGCACTTCGCGGTACGTGACGTGATCCTGCTTGTCGAGCACGAACACGAACTTCTTGTCCTGATCGGTGTTGATCGCGGCATCGTCCACCAGCAGGGCCGGGTGCGGCGCGCTGCCATCGACCTTGATCCGCGCGTAGAGCCCCGGCACCAGCGCGCCGTCGGCGTTGTCGAAACGCGCACGCACGCGGATCGTGCCCGACGAGGTATCGAGCCGGTTGTCGACCGAATCGACCACGCCGGTGCGCGAGTAGCCGGTTTCGTTGGCGAGGCCCAGATCGACCGGCACGCGGCGGCCGTCGCGCTGGCTGCCGATATAGCGCAGGTAGGTTTGTTCGTCGGCGTCGAACGAGGCGTAGATCGGCGAGACCGACACCACGGTGGTGAGCGGTGCGGCCGAGGCGCCGGCCGACACGACGTTGCCGAGCGTGATCTCGGCGCGCGAGGCGCGGCCCGCGAACGGCGCGACGATGCGCGTGTAGCCGAGGTTGATCTTCGCGGTTTCGAGCGCGGCGGCGGCGGCCTTCACGTTGGCGGCCGATTCGCGCGCGGCGTTCTGCTTCTCGTCGTAGTCGCGCTTGGCGATCGCGTTGTCGCCGATCAGGCGCTGGGCGCGCTGCCAATCGGTTTGCGCATAACCGTCGCGCGCTTGCGCGGCGGCCAGTTGCGCGGCGGTGCGGTCGACCTCGGCCTGGTACGGGCGCGGATCGATCACGAACAGCGTGTCGCCCTTCTTGACCAGCGCGCCGTCCTTGAAGTTGACCGACACGATGGTGCCCGACACGAGCGGACGCACCTCGACGCGGTCGATCGCTTCGAGGCGGCCCGAGTAGGTCTGCCAGTCGGTGATCGTTTTCGCCAATACGTTGGCGACGTCGACTTCCTGCAGCGGCGGCGCGGCGTTCTGCGGGGCGCTCGCGCTCGCGTGGATCACGCCGAACGCGCCGCCGCCGATCACGACGACGACGGCCAGCGCGGCAGCCGCGATGCGTGATTGAGGAGTACGTAAGATGGACATGAAGATCTCCGGTTGCGTTGGAATCAGTGAATTGGTGTTGTTAGTCGTTGGCGTGAGCCTGGAAGCGGCAGGTCAGGAAGCGCACGGCCTCCTGCAGCGCGGGCGCATAGCCGCCCAGCTCCGCGTGCGTAACGTCGGGATAACGAATCACCTGCACCAGCACGCCGGCCTCGATCAGCCGGGCCGCGTAACGCTCGGCCTCGACATGCAGCACGTCGTTCTGTGCGGTGGCGATCAGCGTGGCCGGCAACTTCGCCAGGCGCGCCGATTCGAGCGGCGCGGCATACGGATGCATGCGTTGCGCCGGTTGCGGCAGGTAGGCGCGATAGCTGGCCGCGCAATCCTTGGCCGTGATGTCGGAAGCCAGTTGGCGCTCGTCGCCCATGCGCGTCATGCTCGGGTCGAGCATCGGGCCAAACAGGGCCTGAGCCACGATGTTCACGTCGCCGCGATCGCGAGCGATAAACGCCAGACAATTGGCGAGCTGGCCGCCCGCGTCGTGGCCGGCCACCGCGATCCGGCGCGGATTGCCGCCGAACGCGCGCGCCCGGGCCTCGACCCAGCGCGCCGCGCGATACGCGTCTTCCGGCGCGGCCGGGAACGGATGTTTCGGCGCGAGCGAATAATCGACGGACACCACCAGCGCGGGCAGGCGCTCGGCAAGAAAGCGCGCGGCGAAGTCCGCATCGGCCAGCGAGCCGCGAACGAAACCGCCGCCATGGAAATAAAGCACTACTGGCAATCCGGTCTTGTCGGGCCGGCGATACAGCCGCAATACGATGTCCTGGGCATGGCCCTCGATTTCGACATCGGACACTGCGAGCGACGTGCCAGCCCGCTCCGGCGTGGCCGGAGCGGAATTCAGCAGATTGCGAAAACCGGATGCATCCATGAGTCAAGCGCCGAAGCGCGTCCATTTGCAAGATGGAGCGCATTCTGGGTCCGGCAGACATCAGGATAAATGCCTATAATCCGGCAACACAATTCAGGGGCTTTGAACAATCGGCGGATAGACGTGCTCATAAGCATGTCGAACAGGCCGATCGGGGCCGAACAATCCCGGAGGTAAAGCGATGGACCGTCTTCAAGCCATGCAGGTCTTCACACGCGTCGTCGATACGAACAGCTTCACCAAGGCGGCCGAGACCTTGAGCCTGCCGCGCGCCTCCGTCACGACGATCATTCAGAACCTCGAAGCATTTCTCGGCGTGCGCCTGATGCACCGGACCACGCGGCGCCTGTCGCTGACGCCGGACGGCGCGGCGTACTACGAGCGCTGCGTTCGCATCCTGGCGGAAGTCGAGGAAACCGAGGCGAGCTTCCAGATCAACAACCGCAAGCCGCACGGCAAGCTGCGCGTCGACATGCCCGGCTCGCTCGGGCGGCTCGTGGTGATCCCGGCGCTCAACGAATTCCGCGAACGCTATCCCGACATCGATCTGCAGCTCGGCCTGTCGGATCGCCCCGTCGATCTGCTTCAGGAAGGCGTGGATTGCGTGATCCGGGTGGGCGCTCTGCAGGATTCCTCACTGGTGGCGCGCCGCGTGGGCCTGTTCGAAGGCGTGACGGTGGCCTCGAAGGCCTATCTGGCGCGCTACGGCGAACCGCGCTCGATCGACGATCTGGCCGATCACCGCGCCGTCAATTATTTTTCGAGCCGCACCGGCCGCAACATCGATTGGGCGTTCCTGATCGACGGTAAGGAGGTCGAGGTGAAGATGGAAGGCGTGGTGTCGGTCAACGATGCGGACGCCTACGTCACCTGCGGCATCGAGGGCTTCGGCCTGATCCAGCCGCCGCTGTTCATGGTGCTGCCGCAACTGCGCTCGGGCCAGTTGAAGGAAGTGCTGACGGGCCACAAGCCGCTGCCGATGCCGATCTCGGTGGTGTATCCGCACAGCCGGCATCTGTCGCCGAAGGTGCGCGTGTTCGTCGATTGGGTGGCCGAAGTGTTCGACCGCTGCCCGCTGCTGAACGGCTCGGGCCGCCCGCCGCTCGACACCGTCTGCAGCAAGCGCACGTTCGAGGAAGCGGAACGCGCGCCGATGATCGACACGCCGGTGGTCAGCGAGTGGGCCGCGTAACGCAAGCACCCGCGCGACTGGAATGACGAAGGGGCGGCCTCTCGGCCGCCCCTTCTGCTTTTGCGCGACGCCACGCGCCGCTCAATCGAGCAGCTTGAGGATATCGTCATACAAGGCGCGCGGCACCCGCACGCCGTTCGCCTCGCTGCGCACTCGCGCCGCGAAGCGCCGTTGGGACGGCAGGCGCGCGCCCTGCGCGGCGATCTCGCGCAGCACGCGTTCACCGCTCGCGTGGCCCGCCGCCAGCCCGTCGCCCGCGAACACCGCCGGATCGAACGCCAGCAGCAATTCGCCGTGATACGGCGAGGCGCCCGCGCCGCCGTCGTAGTCGAGCGATTCCGCGCTGGTCAGATCGCCCATCAGCGAGCCGGCCATCAGCTCGACCATCGTGGCCAGCGCCGAACCCTTGTGACCGCCGAACGTGCGCATCGCGCCGCGCATGGCCGCGTGCGGATCGGTGGTGGGCTGGCCATGCTCGTCGATCGCCCAGTCGTCGGGAATCGGCTTGTCCTGGCGCGCATGCAGTTCGATGTCGCCGCGCGCGATCGCGCTGGTCGCGAAGTCGAACACGTAGGGCAGTTGCCCCGCCGGGCGCGGCCACGCGAACGCGATCGGATTGGTGCCGAACACCGGCCGCGTGCCGCCGGCCGGCGCCACCCAGGCGTGGCTCGGGCACATCGCGATGCCCACCAGCCCGTGCGCGGCGATCGCCTCGACCTCCGGCCACAGCGCCGAGAAGTGATAGCAATGGCGGATCGTCAGCGCCGCCAGCCCCTGCTGCCGCGCCGCCTCGACCAGCGCCGGCAGGCCCAGCTCCAACGCGGGCAGCGAATAGCCGCCGTGCGCGTCGGCCTCGATCACGCTGCCGGCCAGCTTGCGCAGCGTGGGCACGGCGCGCCCGTCGACCCGCCCGGTGCGCAGCGTGCGCACGCAGGAAATCAGGCGGTAGACGCCGTGCGAATGGCACTCGTCGCGCTGCCCCTGCACGATCACGCTCGCGAGCGAACGCGCGTTGCTCTCGCTCACGCCGTGCGCAATCAGCACGCGGCGCGCCAGCGCATCGACCTCGTCGAGCGACAGGCTCACATCCTCAGCAATACTCATCGATTCCCTCCGGGCCGCAGCGTGGCCCCGTTCGAAATGGTGTCGTGCGCCGCCTCGCAATGCGGCGCGCGCCCGACGGCGTCGCGCGGCTCACTCGTCGTCGTCGAGCCGCAGCTTGGCGGCCGGCACGCCGGTGGCCGCGCCCCAGTAGTAGATCACAAGCGCAATCACGGCCACCACGCCGGTATCGGCCGGATGCCCGAGCACGCCGATGCCGCCGAAGCTGCCCAGGTAGGACGCACCGATCATCAGCGCATAGAACGCGATCAACCAGGCCGACGAGCGCACCTGCTCGGCCAGGCTCAGTTGATCCTTCGGCACGAAGCGCCCGCAGGCCAGGTAGACGACGAACAGCACGATCTGCAGGCCCAGCAGCCAGGACACCGTGCCCCAGCCAGACCAGTAGACGATCAGCGCCGCGACGATGAACGACAACGGCCCGAGCACCGCGAACCCGCCGGCACGGAACGGCCGCGGCAGGTCGGGCGCGGAGCGGCGCAGCGCCGCCACCGACACCGGCGCGACGCAGTAGCTGAGCACCAGCGCGGCCGACACCACGTTGATCAGCACGTCCCACGACGGGAACGGCAGCGTCCAGAACACCGACAGCGCGAGCGTCAGCCACAGCCCCGCGCGCGGAATGCCGGTGGCCTCGTCGATGCGCGTGAAGACGCGGAAGAACGTGCCCGTCTTGGCCCAGCCGTAGATCACGCGCGGCGTGGCGTTCATGTAGATGTTGCCGCAGCCGCTCGGCGAGATCATCGCGTCGGCCACCACCATGTAGGCCAGCCAGCCCACCCCGAGCACCGCCGCGATGTCGCGGTACGGCAGCGAGAACGCGTGATCGATGCCGCCCCAGCCGTGCGCGAGCATCTGCGTGGGAATCCCGCCGAGAAACGCCAGTTGCAGCAGCACGTAGATCAGCGTCGAGAGCAGCACCGAGAGAATCAGCGCGATCGGGATCGTGCGCTGCGGGTCGCGCACCTCGCTGGCCACCGAGATGATCGGTGTGAGCCCCAGGTACGCGAAGATCACGCCGCCCGCCGATACCGCCATCTCGACACCCGACATGCCGAACGGCGCGAAGCCGGCCACGTGAAGGTTGTGCGGCCGGAAGAACACGAACAGCACGACGATCACCGCGAGCGGCACGATGAACTTGAACAGGCTGATGATGTTGTTCGCGGTGGCGAAGGTCTTCACGCTCGAATAGTTGAGCCGGAAGAACAGGCACAGCAGTGCAAACTGCAGCAGCCAGCCGATCGTGGTGGGCGCGTTCGAGCCGGCCACCGTCAGCCCCGGGAACCACGCGGCGGCGTACTGGCGCGCGGCCACCACCTCGATCGCGATCAGGCTCGAGAACGCGATCAACGTGATCAGGCCCATCAGGTAGCCGAGCAGCGGCCCGTGCGAGAACACCGGGTAGCGCACCACGCCGCCCGCGCGCGGCAGCGCCGCACCCAGTTCGCAATAGACGATGCCGAGCAGCAGCACCGCGAAGCCGCCTAGCACCCACGAGAAGATGCCGGCCGGGCCGGCGATGGTGGCGACATGACTCGCCGCGAACAGCCAGCCCGAGCCGAAGATCGCGCCGAGGCCGATGAAGGTCAGGTCGGTCAGCGAAAGCCGCCGATGGAATTTTCCTTGGGTTGCCATGAATCGTGTCTCCTGCCATGTGAGCGCCTGGCCACGCGCGCGGAGCGCGCCACCGAAGCGATACGCGCAACCGGAACGCAGGGACGAACGCCCGCCCCACGCACGGCGAAGTGCACGGAACCGATAACGCCGACAACGGCGCGGGGCAGGAATCACCAGGGCCGGACGGCCCGCGGTCGCAGCGATCCGGCTGCGGGAAGTGGAACGCGGCGGGCGGCCTGTCGGGCCGTGCCGCGAGGGATGCCGGGGGTTACCGGCCGAAATGCTCGGTCATGTCGCCTCGATGGGATAAAACGGAATCGTCGAGTGCAAGTATCCGTCGCGATCCGGCGGCCCGGCTTGTGACCAATGCACGGCGACAATGATGAAATCGGCATAAGCATTCACGGCGACAACTGGCCGATCGGCATAGCCGGCAATGCATTCAGCACTTGCTCGCTGCGGCGCGTCATGCGCACCGAATGCCAGCCACCGCCTCCACCAGCCCGCCGCCGGGCCGATTTTCATCGCCCTGTCCCTTGTTTTTCCGCGTTGCAGCATGACGCATGCGAATCATGAACTCCACAGAATCACACTATTGCATTTGACGCATCAATACGAAAACGGCGGTTCCGCACACTCGTGCGAGAACCGCCAAAACCCACGCCAGCAAAGGCTTTAGCCTGACCCTATCGACAGTACGGAATTCGATTGTTCCAACAGGGCGACAATTCAATTCGCGCGCATCCCATTTATTGATGCTGCGGCTGCACCTAAATTTCACTCCGTCGCGTAACCGAATGCGTTGCGCATCCGAATTCAGGTACTCAAAGGAGCTGAACATGAAAACCCTCACCATCGCCGCCGCACTCGTCCTGTCCACCAGCGCCGTTTCCGCCTTTGCCGATGGCGGCATCGGCCGCGCCGGCACCTACGGCGACCTGCCCGCCGCCAAGACCACCAGCACGCTGACCCGCGCCCAGGTGCGCGCCGAACTGGCGCAGTCCCAACGCGACGGCACGCTGGCCCTGCTGCGCAAGAGCACGTCATACCCGCAAGGCATCGAACTGGCGCAACAACGCCTGGGCACCTCGGAATCGGGCGGCCCGTCGAGCCAACTCGCCAATCGTTAAGCCGTCAGCAACCCGCACGCCGGCCGCGCCGGCCTCGTCATCCGTAAGGAGCTCGCATCATGAATCCGAACGAACCGAAACCGTCCCAACTCGATCAATGGGATCGCACCGCGCCGGTGTGGATTCCGTTCCGCGCCCAACCGCGTACGAACGGCAAAAGCTGACCGGCAAGCCCGGCAGTGAAAAAGGCGGCCCGCTTTCATCAAGCGCGGCCGCCTTTTTCAGGTCATCACGTGGCGCCGCTCACCGGCGCCGAACCGCTCAACGCGCGGGCACGCCGTCCCGCCATTCGCCCCAGTGCGTGACGATGTCCTGCACCAGCGGATTGCCCGCGCGATACAGGTTCTCGGTGGCGATCGCGAAGCCGCCCTGGTCGGCATAGTTCAGCAGGTTGTCGACGCTCGTCTGGCCCGGATACGGCCGGTCGAAATCGGAACCGGTGCGCAGCACGGCCACGCGCGCGAGATCGACGCGCCGGGTGGCGGCCGCGCGCGTCAGCGCTTCGTAGGTAGCGTTGTCTTCCTGCGCCGTCATGCAGTAGGTGCCCTTGCCGTCGGTCAGGATCTTGGTCCACTGGCGCGCGCGTTCGCCGATCTTCGTGCCCGAGAACCACGTATTGCCCGACGACGTGTCGCATTGCACCACCGTCGGCGGCCGGTTGGCCGGCGCGGCGTCGAACTTCGCGCGCGCGGCCTGCGCCTGCGCGTTGTCGGCCAGCACGACGTTGCGCGACAGCGCATAGGCGGCCGCGGTCAGCTTCGGATTCAGCTCGAACACCTCGCTGCGGTAGTCGAGCGGCGGCTTCTCGTTCGGGCTCTTGGTGTTGATGCCGAGATAACCGGTGTTCCAGCCGGCCGGAATCTCGCGCGCGTCGAGCTCCCATTGCAGGCTGAAATCGACCAGGTAATGCGACCACGCGGCCGAGCCGACCGTGCCCTGCGCCGGGTCCACGCCGGCGATGCCCGACACGAGGACATAGGTGCGGCGCAGGTCGAACTTCGGCGAGAAACTCAACGCCATGATGGTGGCCGCGGCATTCGCGTAACCCATGCCGGTGGTCACCACGCAAACCTCCTGGCGATTGCACTGCACCGTCGGATAGTCGGGTGAGAGCCCCGGCACCTTCACCTGGGTCCAGGGGCCGAGGCGATCGGTCCAGGCCTGCCCTTCCGGCCCGAACATCGTCACGATCATGACCTTCGGCGTGCGCACGCCCGGCCCGTGATCGTCGTGGCCGGGCGCGCCCTGCTGGGCCTGAACATCGGTGGAATCCTGCGCGACGGACGGCACCGTGGCGCACGCGGCCAGCGAGAACACGGCCGCGGAAAGCATCGAGCGAGTCAGCATCGTCGTTCCTTATGAATGGAGTGATGAGAACGGTTACGGACACTGCGGATGCGCGAGCCTGGCCGGCCCTCCGGCGCGGCGCGCGCATCGGTTTCGTCGTGACGCGGTGGCACGACGAGAATGGCGGCGGTCTGTGCCGCCGTCTGTCTGGCGATCGAACGGCGAAAACCGGGGTGCTGCGGCCGGTTTCCTGCGCCAGACTTGCGATTCTAGCCGCCGCGCCCGGGCGGCCAAATTTCCGGGGCGCTGCAAGGCACGCGACACGATTCCGGTAAGATTCCCCGCGCCCGCCGGCGGCATCGCCGCTCGCGGCGCCTTACCCAACCCAATCAGACAGTGGCATGGCATCGGCAGCAGAATTCGATCAGGTTCGAGTGGTCAAGAAGGCGAACGTCTACTTCGACGGCAAGTGCGTCTCGCATACGGTCATCTTCCCGGACGGCAGCCGCAAGACGCTCGGCGTGATTCTTCCTGCCACGCTGAACTTCGGCACGAACGAACCGGAATTGATGGAAGTGCAGGCCGGCAAGTGCCGCATCCGCCTCGAAGGCAGCGATGAATGGCAGACGTACGCCGAAGGCGAATCGTTCTCCGTGCCCGGCAAGTCGCGCTTCGATATCGAAGTGATCGAGACGCTCGATTACGTCTGCAGCTACCTCTGAGGGAGGCGCTTCGCCTGGCCGCCTCGGTCGAATGACCGATGCCGCCGGGCGGCGGCAAAAACTATCCTGTCAAGCAATTGAAAGCTCTTTCACTCCATTGCTTGAAGAGGAACATGATCCACACGCGCTATCTCGCCGCGGCGCTGCTTGCCGGCCTGCTCGGCACGACATCCGCCCATGCCGCCGGCCCGGGCAGCCTCCCGCCGCCGCCTGGCGTCATCGCCGATCTCCCAGCCCCCGCCCAACCGCACCTGACGCTGTTCAAGCCCCGCGCCGATGTCCTGAAAGACGGTTATGTCTACCTGGCGTTTCGCGTCGACAACCTGAGCATCCTGCCGCTGTACACCGACATCCACGGCAAGGCGGCCACCACGCTGAAACCCAGGATCGGGCATCTGCACGTGTTCGTCGACGACAGCAAATGGAGCTGGATCCACGCGCAGAGCGACGCGATCTACTTCGGCCCGCTGCCGCCCGGCCCGCACACCGTGCGCATCGAGCTGGTGGATGCCTCGCACAGCGTGATCGAGACCAGGACGACGCACTTCGTGGTGCCGTGATCGCCTGCCCGGCATGAGGCGCGTGCGAAGCGCGTGCGAAATCGGGTGGGAAGATCTTCACGCCGACATCGCACGCGCGGCCATCAGGCAGCGGTATAACGCGGCGCCGGAACGCTGTTCGACAGATGCGGCGCCATCGTCTGGCGAGCGGCTTCGTACGCCTGCCAATCCTCGACCTGATGCAACGACGGAATGGTCACCAGCTCCTGGCGATCGAACCCGACGAGCGCGGCATCGACCATCTCCTGCGCCGTCATCACCATATTTTTCGGCAGGTGCTCGAGCGGCAGGCCGCCGATTTCCCAGAACTCGGTGGCGGTGGCGCCGGGCAGCACGGCCTGCACCTGCACGCCCTTGGCGGCCAGCTCGTGATGCAGCGACTGGCTGAACGCCAGCACGAACGCCTTGCTGCCGCCGTACACGCCGTTCAGCAGTTCGGGCGCGATGCTGACGATCGACGAGATATTGATGATGGCGCCCTTGCCGCGTGCGACGAAGGCCGGCGCGGCGGCATACGTGAGCCGCGTCAACGCGGTCACGTTCAGCTCGATGAGCGAGGTCATCGCATCGACGCTGGTTTCGAGCAGCGGGCTGTGCGTGCCCACCCCCGCGTTGTTCACCAGCAGCGTGATGCTGGCGTCGTCGCGCAGCGTCGCTTCGACCCGCTGCACGTCGGCGCGCTCGCCGAGGTCCGCCACCAGCACTTCGACGTTGCGATGGGTTTCGTCGGTGATGCGCTTGGCCAACGCGTTCAGGCGCTCGCGGTTGCGCGCCACCAGGATCAGGTCGTAACCGCGCCGCGCGAGACGGTCGGCATACACGGCGCCGATGCCGGACGAGGCGCCGGTGATCAGGGCGGTACCAGGATGAGATTGCGTCATGACTTACTCCAGGGAAGGTTTCGGGTGACTTGCCGAAACGTATTCTGGCCGCGCTGGCGAATGTCTCAAATGACGTATATAGTCATTTTTCCTGCCATCCCCCGCCCACCCTGGAGTTGTCGATGCATCGAATCGGTTTTCTGTTGAGCGACGGCTTTCAGATGATGGCGCTGGCCACCCAATCGGTGTTCGAGCACGCCAACACGGTCGCCGGCGATCCGTTCTATCACTTCACGCTGTACTCCGCGGAAGGCGGGGAGGTGCGCTCGTCGGTCGGCTTCCCGATCGGCACGCACGCCGCGAACGGCACGTCCAAGGTCGATACGTGGCTGGTGGCGGGCGTGGCCGATCCGTTCGCGGTGCCCACGCCGCCCGGCACGGTGGACGTGTTGCGCCGCCAAAGCGCGCGCGCCCAGCGCGTCGCGGGCATCTGCACCGGCGGCTTCGTGCTGGCGGAAGCGGGCCTGCTGTCCGGGCGGCGCGTCACCACGCACTGGGCGATTGCCGCGCAGATGCAGGCGCGATTCCCTGACGTGCTGATCGAAAGCGATCGCATCTTCATCGTCGACGGCCGGATCTGGACATCGGCCGGCATGACGGCCGGGCTGGATCTCGCGCTCGCGATGGTCGAGAAGGATCTCGGGATGGAGGTGGCGCGGTCGGTCGCGCATCGGCTGGTGATGCCGCAGCGCCGCTCGGGCGGGCAAACCCAGCACGCGGAAATGCTGGAGCTGGCGCCGAAAACCGACCGGATCCAGAACGCCCTGAACCATGCCCGGCAGAATCTGCACCGGGCGCTGTCCGTCGAGGAGCTTGCCGAGGCGGCCAACCTGAGCCCCCGGCAGTTTCATCGGCTGTTCACGCAGGAAACGGGCAAATCGCCGGCGAAGGCCGTCGAGGCGCTTCGGCTCGAAGCGGCCCGGCTCATGATCGAGCGCAGCCGCCATACCCTCGATACGGTCGCGCGGGAAACGGGGTTTCGCGACCGGCGGCACATGCGGGAAGCGTTCGTGCGCGGGCTCGGCGTGTCGCCCCAAGCGATCCGGCGCGACGCCCGCGCGCCCTGACGCTCGCCACTGCGTAGCGCCCGGCACCGGGCGCTACATGCAAACTCAGGCGACTTCGATCCGCGCCGGGCCGTCCACCAGTTCGCCGATCACGGCGGCCTGCGCGAAACCGTCGGCATGGAAACAGGCCAGCACGTCGTCGACCGTCTCGGGCGCGCATGCCACCAGCAGGCCGCCCGAGGTTTGCGGATCGGTCAGCAGCGCCTGCGCGGCCGGCGACAGGTGCTCGCCAAGCCGCACGTCCGCGCCGTACGCGGCCCAGTTGCGGCCCGACGCGCCGGTGATCACGCCGGCCTCGGCGAACGCCTGCGCGCCAGCCAGCCAGGGCAGCGATGCATATCGCACACGCGCGCTGAGGCGCGCGCCGCGCGCCATCTCCAGCCCGTGGCCGAGCAGGCCGAAGCCGGTCACGTCGGTGATCGCGTGCACGCCCGGCAGCGCGGCCAGTTCGGCGCCCGGGCGGTTCAGCTTGGTGGTGGCCGCGATCATCGCCGCGTAGCCCGCCGCATCGAGTTGGCCCTTCTTCAGCGCGGCCGACAGCACGCCCACGCCGAGCGGCTTGCCGAGCACCAGCACGTCGCCGGCACGCGCGCCCGCGTTGCGCTTCACGCGCGACGGATGCACCACGCCGATCGCAGCCAGCCCATAGATCGGCTCGACCGAATCGATCGAATGCCCGCCCGCCACCGGGATGCCCGCCTCGGCGCACACCGATTCCCCGCCCTTCAGCACCGCGGCGATCGTCTCGTGCGGCAGCACGTTGATCGGCATGCCGACCAGCGCCAGCGCGAAGATCGGCTTGCCGCCCATCGCGTAGACATCCGACAGCGCATTGGTGGCGGCGATCCGGCCGAAGTCGTACGGATCGTCGACGATCGGCATGAAGAAATCGGTGGTGGCGACGATCGCCTGCTCGTCGTTGAGGCGGTAGACGGCGGCATCGTCGGCGGTTTCAGTGCCGACCAGCAGATCGGGGAACAGCGCGGGCGGCGCGTTGCGCTTGAGCAGCTCGGCCAGCACGCCGGGGGCGATCTTGCAGCCGCAGCCGCCGCCGTGCGACAGGCTCGTCAGGCGCGGCGGGGCATTCGTGTGCGGGGTGTCGTTCATGGCGATGGGAACAGTCCGGATGAAGAAGCGCCCATTATCGGCAATCCGCGCCCGCCGCGCGCCCGCGAGCGTCACGAAACGGACACTTGGCGAAATCGGGCCGCTGCTGAGATAATCGCCGCCTTGCCGCATTTTGCCGCGCAATGCCACATCGCACGGTCTGCGCGCGTGGCGTGCCCTTGCCTCCACCGCTCGCGCCGCGAGCCTGCCGAAGCCGTCCATGGATCACCTGCTGGTTGCCCTCGTGCTGTTCTCCGCGTTGCTGCACGCGGTCTGGAACGCGTTCCTGCATGTCAGCGAGGATCGCGTGATCCAGCTCGGGACGATGGCCGTGCCCTACATCGTGGCCGGGGTGGCCGGCGCGCTGTGGCTGCCCGCGCCGGCGCCGGGCGCGTGGCCGTATATCGCGGCGTCGGCGCTGCTGGAGGTGGGCTATTGCCTCGCGCTGCTGCGCGCCTACCGCAGCGGCGAATTCGGCCAGATCTACCCGATCGCACGCGGCAGTTCGCCGCTGCTGGTCGCGTTGTTCGCGTTCGTCGCGCTCGGCGAACGGCCGTCGGCGTTCGCGCTGGCCGGCATCGCGCTGGTGTCGCTCGGCATCGTGTCGCTGGCGCTGCGGCGCGGGTTGCGGCTGTCGGGCGAGAGCGTGCCCTACGCGGTGCTGACCGGCGTGTTCATCGCCGCCTACTCGGTGGTGGACGGCATCGGCGTGCGGCTCGCGGGCAATTCGCTGTCGTATATCTGCTGGGTCTATCTGCTGTGGAACGTGCCGCAGTTCCTGCTCGTCTGCGCGCTGCGCGGCGGCCCGCGCCCGCTTCTCGCGCCATCGGCCACGCTGTGGCGCGGCGTGGCCGCCGGCACCTGCGCGCTGGCCGCCTACGCCATCGTCACGCTGGCCTACCGGCACCTGCCGGTGGCGACCGTCTCGGCGCTACGCGAGACCAGCTCGATCTTCGCGATCGGCATCGGCTGGTTCGCGATGCGCGAGCAGCCCACGGCGCGGCGGATCGTGGCGTGCGGGATGGTGGTGGCGGGAGCGGTGTTGATCCGGTTTTGAGGGGCGCCCGGTGCGACGATTCGCGCCAGGCGGATGCTGCACCATAGTGTACCCAATTGGGTACACTATGGTATGGTTACCTTGCTGCGTTCCAATGAATTTACCGAATGGCTTTCAGGCCTGCGTGATCAACGCGGCAGGGGTCGCATCGCCACTCGACTGATCAGCGCCCAACTCGGCAATTTCGGTGAGTATCGCGTGCTCGCAGAAGGCGTCTGCGAAATGAAAATCGACGTGGGACCCGGCTATCGCGTCTACTATGTCCGTCGCGGCGACGTCGTCTATGTGCTCTTGTGCGGCGGCGACAAATCAACACAAGACAAAGATATAAGACGCGCGATCCGTATGGCGCGCGAACTGAAGGAGTAAGCGATGGCCCATTACGCCGAATTCGATGCGGCCGACTACCTCGACAATGACGAGGTCGTTGCGGAATTTCTTGCCGCTGCAGCGGAAGATCCCAATCCTGCGGTATTTCTCGCCGCAGTAGCCGCTGTTGCGCGTGCGCGCGGCATGACAAAGGTGGCAGCAGATGCCGGCGTCGGACGTGTGACGTTGCATAAAGCGCTGGCGCCGGGCGCGCATCCCCGCTACGAAACAGTGCAAAAGATTCTCCGCTCGCTGGGCCTGCGAATGAGATTCACGGTCGTGGAGTAACACCTTTCTTCGCAGCCAGCCCCTACCCGCCCACCCACCCCGCATCGATCGCCTCGGCCAGCGTGCCGAACGCCGCGCCGATCTCGTCTTCGGGCACGCACGCATAGCCGAGCAGCAGCCCGCGCGCGGCGCGCGAGCGATCCGCGTAGTAGCCCGACAGCGCTCGCACCACGATGTTGCGTTCGAGCGCGGCCTGCGCCACGGCGCGGTCGTCGGTGCCGTCGGGCAGTTGCATCACGAGATGCAGCCCGGCGTCGCCGCCGAGCACCGGCAGCGCGTCGCCGTAGCGGCGCGCCAGTTCGTCGAGCAAGGTCTGCCGCCGCAGGCCGTACAGCGCACGCATCTTGCGGATGTGCGAAACGAAATGCCCCTCGGCGATGAACTCGGCGAGCACGGCCTGCTGCAGCAATTGCCCCTCGCGATACAGCTCGGCGCTGGCGGTCGCGAAGCTCTCGGCCAGCGGCTCCGGCGCGACCAGATAACCCACCCGCAGCCCCGGAAACAGCGTCTTGCCGAAGCTCCCCACGTAGATCACCTGCCCGCTCGTATCCAGCCCCTGCAACGATGCGAGCGGCCGGCTGCCGTAGCGGAATTCGCTGTCGTAGTCGTCCTCGATGATCCATGCGCCGTGCTGCCGCGCGTATTCGAGCAACATGCGCCGCCGCGCGAGGCTCATCACCATGCCGAGCGGATACTGGTGCGACGGCGTGACGAGCATCAGTTTCGGCGGCGTGGCGAGATCCTCGGCGCTCGGCGCGATGCCTTCGTCGTCCACGGCAATCGGCCGCGTGGTCAGCCCCGAGACATGCAGCACGCTGCGCACGCCCCAATAGCACGGATCCTCGGTCCAGATCACGTCGCCGGGGTCGGTCAGCAGGCGCACGGCCAGATCGATCGACTGGTGGATGCCGGTGGTGATCACGATCTGCTCGGGCGAGCAGCGCACCGAACGCGAGGTGCGCAGGTAATCGGCCAGCGCCTCGCGCATCGAGGCCAGCCCGCCGCCCGGCGCGTAGGTCAGCAGATCGGGCCGCAGGCGACGCCAGTATTTGTTGTGCAGGCGCGTCCACACGCGCGACGGAAAGCGCGACACGTCGGGCACACCAGGCATGAACGCGCCGCCCTGGCGCTTCGATACGCCCGCGCCCTCCACCAGCCGCGCCCCGCGCGCCGACAAGGCGCGCGCGAGCGGCCGCCGCAGCGCCAGCGGTGAAACACCGGTCTCGCCGGCCGGATCGGCCAGCCACGCCGGATCGGGCGCGGGCGGCGAGGCAACGCCTGCGCCCGTGGCGGCCATCGCGCCGCGCCCGCCTGCCGCCGCCCTCTTTCCGCGCACCGCGTCCGGCCCGTCGCGCTCGGCCGCACCGACGATCTCGTCGGGCGAGGTATCGGCCACGAACGTGCCGCGCCCGGTGGCCGACGTCACGTAGCCTTCGAGCACGAGTTGTTCGTACACCTGCGTGACGGTATTGCGCGCGATCCCCAGCTCGGCGGCCAGCAGCCGCGACGACGGCACGCGCGTGCCGGCCGGCAGCTCGCGCGACAGGATCGCCTGCTGCAACAGCCGGTGCAGTTGCCGGTACACCGGCTGCGCGCCGCCGCTGCGCACGAGACGCTGCGCCAGCCAGTCGGATAACACGCTCGCCCTCAAAATTGGCTCCTATAGATTTACCGGAATGGCTCTAATTTTCAGAGCCAAGCCGGATTATAGTCGTCTCCATCGGCCGCGCTCCCGCGGCCACCGTCTGAACGAACCAAACCGAATCGACTGGAAGGAGATCCCCGTGAAGAATGCCGATCTGCAAGCCCGCAAGAACGCCGCCACCCCGCGCGGCGTCGGCGTGATGTGCGACTTTTACGCGGCCCGCGCCGAGAACGCCGAGCTGTGGGACGTCGAAGGCCGCCGCTTCATCGACTTCGCCGCCGGCATCGCTGTGATGAACACGGGCCATCGCCACCCGAAGCTGGTCAAGGCCGTGGCCGCGCAGCTCGAGCAATTCACGCACACCGCCTATCAGATCGTGCCGTACGCGTCGTACGTCGAACTGGCCGAGAAGATCATCGCCCGCGCGCCGGGCACGCAGGCCAAGAAGGCCGCGTTCTTCACGACCGGCGCCGAAGCCGTCGAAAACGCCGTGAAGATGGCCCGCGCGTTCACCGGCCGGCCGGGCGTGATCGCGTTCGCGGGCGGCTTCCACGGCCGCACCATGATGGGCATGGCGCTGACCGGCAAGGTCGCCCCCTACAAGCTGAACTTCGGCCCGTTCCCCGGCGACGTGTTCCACGCGCCCTACCCGAACGCGCTGCACGGCATCAGCACGGCCGATTCGCTGAAGGCGATCGACATGCTGTTCAAGGCCGACATCGATCCGAAGCGCGTCGCCGCGATCATCTTCGAACCGGTGCAGGGCGAAGGCGGCTTCTACCAGGCGCCGGCCGATTTCGTGCGCGGCCTGCGCAAGATCTGCGACGAACACGGCATCGTGCTGATCGCCGACGAAGTGCAGACCGGCTTCGCGCGCACCGGCAAGCTGTTCGCGATGCAGCACTACGACGTGCTGCCCGACCTGACCACCATGGCCAAGAGCCTGGCCGGCGGCATGCCGCTGTCGGGCGTGGTCGGCCGCGCCGACGTGATGGATGCGGCGGCCCCCGGCGGCCTCGGGGGCACCTACGCCGGCAACCCGCTGGCAGTGGCCGCGGCGCACGCGGTGCTCGACATCATCGACGAAGAACAACTCGAAGCGCGCGCCGTGAAGCTCGGCGACGCGCTGAAGGCGAAGCTCGCGGCGCTCAAGCCGGAAATCCCGCAGATCGTCGACGTGCGCGGCCCGGGCGCGATGGTCGCCGTGGAGTTCTTCAAGGCCGGCACGCAGGAGCCGGACGCCGAATTCACCAAGCGCGTGCAGGCGCGCGCGCTGGAGCGCGGCCTGTTGCTGCTGGTGTGCGGCGTGTATTCGAACGTGGTGCGCTTCCTGTTCCCGCTGACGATCCAGGACGCCGTGTTCGACGAAGCGCTCGGCATCCTCGAGGAAGTGTTGAAGGAAACCGTCGGCGTCGCCGCCTGACGCGCGCCCACCCGGCCCGACACGCCGCGTTCGCTTCGAACGCGGCGTTTTACATTCGCATCACGAGGTCACGCATGAGCCACGACATCACCGCTGCATTGACGGACGCCTCGCTGTTCCGTCAGCAGATCTATCTGAACGGCGAATGGCAGGACGCCGCGAACGGCGCCACGTTCGAAGTCCGCAACCCCGCCACCGGCGAGTTGCTCGGCACCGTGCCGCTGGCCGGCGCCACCGAAACGCGCCGCGCCATCGAGGCCGCCAACGCCGCATGGCCGGCCTGGCGCAAGCGCACCGCGAAGGAACGCGCCGCGATCCTGCGCAAGTGGTACGAGCTGATGCTCGCCCACGCCGACGATCTCGCGCTGATCCTGACCACCGAGCAGGGCAAGCCGCTCGCCGAGGCGAAGGGCGAAATCCTGTATGCCGCGTCGTTCCTCGAATGGTTCGCCGAGGAAGGCAAGCGCGTGTACGGCGACACCATCCCGACGCCGGCCGGCGACAAGCGCATCGTCGTCACGAAGGAGCCGATCGGAGTGTGCGCGGCGATCACGCCGTGGAATTTCCCGGCCGCGATGATCACGCGCAAGGTCGGCCCGGCGCTGGCCGCGGGCTGCCCGATCGTCGTGAAGCCGGCCGAAGCCACGCCGTTCTCGGCGCTGGCGCTGGCCGTGCTGGCCGAGCGCGCGGGCGTGCCGGCCGGCGTGTTCAGCGTGGTGACGGGCGATCCGAAGGCGATCGGCGGCGAGCTGACCGGCAACGCCACGGTGCGCAAGCTGTCGTTTACCGGCTCGACGCCGGTGGGCCGCCTGCTGATGGCGCAGTGCGCGCCCACGGTCAAGAAGGTGTCGCTGGAGCTGGGCGGCAACGCGCCGTTCATCGTGTTCGACGACGCCGATCTCGATGCGGCCGTGGAAGGCGCGATCGCCTCGAAGTATCGCAACAGCGGCCAGACCTGCGTCTGCACCAACCGCTTCTACGTGCACGACGCGGTGTACGACGCGTTCGCCGACAAGCTCGCGGCGGCGGTGGCCAGGCTGAAGATCGGCCGCGGCACCGAGGCCGGCGTCACGCAAGGCCCGCTGATCAACGAAGCGGCCGTGCTGAAGGTGGAATCGCACATCGAGGATGCGCTGGCGAAGGGCGCGAAGGTGATCACGGGCGGCAAGCGCCACGCGCTCGGCCACGGCTTCTTCGAGCCGACCGTGCTGACCGGCGTGACGCCCGACATGAAGGTGGCGAAGGACGAAACGTTCGGCCCGCTCGCGCCGCTGTTCCGCTTCGCCTCGGACGACGAAGTGATTCGTCATGCGAACGATACCGAGTTCGGCCTGGCCGCGTATTTCTACAGCCGCGACATCGGCCGCGTCTGGCGCGTCGCGGAATCGCTCGAATACGGCATGGTGGGCATCAACACCGGCCTGATCTCGAACGAGGTCGCGCCGTTCGGCGGCGTCAAGCAATCGGGCCTCGGCCGCGAAGGCTCGCACTACGGCATCGACGATTACGTCGTGATCAAGTATCTGTGCCTGGCGGTTTGATTCCGCCGATTCCGCCGCCTCTGCCGGCAGCGAAATGAACAACGCCTTCGCGGTTCGCGCCGCGAAGGCGTTGTCGTTTGCGTCAGCGGAACACGCCCACCGCATCCACCAGCGAGGTGGCCTGCTGGCGCAGGCTCTCGGAGGCCGCCGCGCTCTGCTCGACCAGCGCCGCGTTCTGCTGCGTGATGTTGTCGAGATCCACCACCGCGCGATCCACCTGCTCGACGCCCACGCTCTGCTCTTCCGTGGCCGAGCTGATGTCGGCGATCAGGTCGGCCACGCGCTTGACCTGCACCACGAGGTCGTCCATCGTGCGGCCCGCGTCGTCCACGCGGCGCGCGCCCGAGGCCACCCGATCGACGCTGTTCTCGATCAGCGTCTTGATCTCCTTGGCCGCGTTCGCGCTGCGCTGCGCGAGCGCGCGCACCTCGCCCGCCACCACCGCGAAGCCGCGGCCTTGTTCGCCCGCGCGCGCCGCTTCCACCGCGGCATTGAGCGCCAGGATGTTGGTCTGGAACGCGATGCCGTCGATCACGCCGATGATGTCCGCGATGCGGCGCGAGCTGTCGGTGATCTCGTTCATGGTGCCGACGATCTCTTCCACCGCATGGCCGCCGCGCGAGGCCGCGTCGCTGGCCGACACGGCAAGCTGGTTCGCCTGCGAGGCGGTGGCCGCGTTGTTCGACACGGTGGCCGTCATCTGCGCCATCGACGACGCGGTCTGCTGCACGGCCGTCGCGGCCTGCTCGGTGCGGGCGCTCAGGTCGTTGTTGCCCTGCGCGATCTCGCTGCTGGCGCGCTGCACGTTCAGCACCTGCTCGCTGACGTCGTCCACCAGCCAGCGGAACATCAACCCCAGTTGGTCGATCGTGCGCAGCGTCATGCCGATCTCGTCCACGCGCGTGGCGGCCGGGCCGTTGCGGCTCTCGCCGGTCGCCACGTTCAACGCGCGCTCGTGCAGATCGCGCAGCGGCCGCACGATCTGCGCGTCGAGCCACATCGCCACCAAACCCGTGGCCACCGCCGTGGTGGCGGCCACGCCGGCCAGCGGCAACCCGCTCGCGCCACAGGCCCACGCGCCGCCCGTCACCACCGGCACCAGCGCCGCCAGTGGCGCATACATGCGCGTGCGCACCGACATCGTCTTGAGCAGCGACGCGAGCCGGCCGAAGCCGCCGCGAATCACGATGCCCTTGTAGAAACGCCGGCCGCCCGCGCGGCCTTCGCGGAAGTCGCGATACAGCGCTTCGGCCGCGGCGATGTCCTCGCGCGACGCCTTGGTGCGCACCGACATATAGCCCTGCGGCTGGCCGTTGCGCATCAGCGGCACGGCGTTGGCGCGCACCCAGTAGTGGTCGCCGTTCTTGCGGCGGTTCTTGACGAGCGCCATCCACGGCTCGCCGCCCTGGATGGTCGCCCACATGTCGGCGAACGCCTCGCGCGGCATGTCGGGGTGCCGCACCGTGTTGTGCGGCGCGCCGACCAGTTCTTCCGGCGTGAAGCCGCTGATCTGGACGAAGCTCGCGTTCGCGTAGGTGATGGTGCCGTCGGCGCGCGTGGTCGACATCAGCGTCGCGTCGTCGGGGAATTCGTATTCGTGCTGCGTGACCGGCTGGTTATTGCGCATTCATTGGCTCCGGCACACGGCGTCGAAGGCATGGGCCACCGTGGCTTCTCTCATTCAGGTCAGGTCGTGCTGGCGCCCGCGCGGCATCGCAACGGCTGCGGGCTTATCTCTTTTTTGACGGCAGCATGAGGGAAAACATTAACCTGATCAGGAGAAAAGCTCTCAAAATCCTCATTTCCTAGATTTACATCAATAGATCGCCAATTAATTGATCCGTGATCGACGGCACGTGGCAAGGCTCGCGCCCATGAAAAACGGCAGCCCGACCGAAGGTCGAGGCTGCCGTCGGCCACCCGCGCGAACGCGGGCGGCAAGGAGCGAGGGGCGCTAAGGCGCGATCAGACGCGTTCGATGGCGAGCGCGATGCCCTGGCCCACGCCGATGCACATCGTGCACAGCGCGAAGCGGCCCTGCGTGCGATGCAGTTGGTACATCGCCGTGGTCACGAGACGCGCGCCCGATGCGCCGAGCGGATGGCCCAGCGCGATCGCGCCACCGTTCGGGTTGACGCGGGCATCGTCGTCGGCCACGCCGAGCATGCGCAGCACGGCCAGGCCTTGCGAGGCGAACGCTTCGTTCAGCTCGATCACGTCGAACTGGTCGATCGTCATGCCGAGTTGCGCGAGCAGCTTTTGCGTGGCCGGCGCGGGGCCGATGCCCATCACGCGCGGCGCGACGCCGGCCGTCGCCATGCCCAGGATGCGCGCGCGCGGCACCAGGCCGTGACGCTTCGCGTTCGCTTCGTTGGCGATCAGCAGCGCGCAGGCACCGTCGTTGACACCCGACGCATTGCCGGCCGTGACCGTGCCGTCCGGACGCACCACGCCCTTCAGCTTGGCCAGCGCCTCCAGCGAGGTTTCGCGCGGGTGTTCATCGCGCGAAACCACCAGCGGATCGCCCTTCTTCTGCGCGATCGTGACCGCCGTGATTTCCTGCGCCAGCGTGCCGTCCTGCTGCGCGCGCGCCGCCTTCTGCTGGCTGCGCAGCGCGAACGCGTCCTGATCGGCGCGGCTGATCGCGTAATCGTCCGCGACGTTCTCGGCCGTCTCCGGCATCGAATCGACGCCGTGCAGCTTCTTCATCAGCGGATTGACGAAGCGCCAGCCGATCGTGGTGTCGTGGATCTCGGCCTGACGCGAGAACGCGCTCGCGGCCTTGCCCATCACGAACGGCGCGCGGCTCATGCTTTCCACGCCGCCGGCGATCATCAGCCCGGCCTCGCCCGACTTGATCGCGCGCGCGGCGATGCCGATCGCGTCCATGCCGGAACCGCACAGGCGGTTGACCGTCGAACCGGGCACGCCTTCCGGCAGGCCCGCCAGCAGCGCGGACATGCGCGCGACGTTGCGGTTGTCTTCGCCGGCCTGGTTGGCGCAGCCGAAGATCACGTCGTCGATCGCGGCCCAATCGACTTCGCGGTTGCGCTCGACCAGCGCCTTGAGCGGCACCGCACCCAGGTCGTCGGCGCGAACGCCGGAAAGCGCGCCGCCGTAGCGGCCGATCGGGGTGCGGATTGCGTCACAGAGGAATGCATCGGTCATGGTTGTCTCCGGAACTTCGTTCGGATGAAATGCGCGCCGGCACACTCGCCGCGCCGCATCGGAATGTTCTATAAACGAACACAAGATCGAATATCGAACTATTTTGCGATCATAGGGAGGCGGCCGGGGGCGTGTCAAGTTCGGGGCGCTCCCGGCGGCGATTCTCCGCACCCGAGCTTGGCGCGACCCGTCCCCTTGCGCTACTCTCCACCGCTACACGACACGACCCCAGCCCATGAGTACAGACGATCTTCAGGCCAAACCCGGCGACTCCTATGTTCAATCGTTCGCGCGCGGCCTGGCCGTGATTCGCGCATTCGACGCCGAACATCCGGAGCAGACGCTGACCGAGGTCGCCGCGGCGACCGGGCTGACGCGAGCGGGCGCGCGCCGGATCCTGCTGACGCTGCAAACGCTCGGTTACGTGGAGGCCGAAGGCCGGCTGTTCCGGCTCACGCCGAAAATCCTCGATCTGGGCTTCGCCTACCTCACGTCGATGCCGTTCTGGAACCTGGCCGAGCCGGTCATGGAGCAGCTTTCGGCGCAGATCCACGAAAGCTGCTCGGCGGCCGTGCTAGATCGCGCCGAGATTGTTTACGTGCTGCGCGTGCCGACCCACAAGATCATGACCATCAACCTGTCGATCGGCAGCCGGCTGCCTGCGTACTGTACGTCGATGGGGCGTGTGCTGCTGTCCTCGCTCGACGATTCGGCGCTCGACGAAGTGCTCGCGCTGCGCCCGATCCAGGCGCACACGCCGCGCACCATCACCGATCCGGCCGCGCTGAAAGCCGAGATTGCCACCGTGCGCAAGCAGGGCTGGGCGATCGTCGATCAGGAACTGGAGGCGGGGCTGATTTCGCTGTCCGCGCCGATCAAGAACCGGCGCGGGCGCGTGATCGCCGCGATGAACATCAGCGGCAATGCGCAGCGGCATACGGCCAAGCAAATGGTGAAGGAGTTTCTGGAGCCGCTGCTGGAGGCGGCGCAGAGGGTGTCGGCGTTGGTGGCGCGGAGGAGTTGAGGCAGATTAGCCTCGGAGCGCTACATTCCGAAAAGTAGCCTTTTAAAGCTGCTCGTGGACACCTTGCTTTTTGCGGCCAACAAAAAACCCACGCCACCAATCGGTCGCGTGGGTTTTTCGCATCCAACCCCGGCAGGGTGATTCACCACTCAGCCGATGATATCCACCCAACCGTGCTGATCCGCTTCCTTGCCCGTCTGGATGCCGACCAGCGTCTGCTTCAGGCGCTGCGTGACCGGGCCGGCATTGCCGTCGCCGATCGTGAACGTGTGCTTGCGGCCCTTCACCTGGCCGATCGACGTGACCACCGCGGCCGTGCCGCAGGCGAACGATTCGACGAGCTTGCCGCTCTTCGCATCGGCTTCCCACTGTTCGATCGAATAGGCTTCCTCGCGCACCGTGTAGCCGAGGTCGCGGGCCAGATCGATCAGCGAGGCGCGCGTGATGCCCGGCAGGATCGTGCCGGTCAGCGGCGGCGTTTGCAGCGAGCCGTCGGCGAACACGAAGAACACGTTCATGCCGCCCAGCTCCTCGATCCAGCGGCGCTCCACGGCGTCGAGGAATACCACCTGGTCGCAGCCTTCGCGCGAGGCCTCGGCCTGCGCGGCCAGGCTGGCGGCGTAGTTGCCGCCGCATTTCGCGTCGCCCGTGCCGCCGGGCGCGGCGCGCGTGTAGCTGTCCGACACCCAGATCGAGACGCCCTTCGACGCGTCGCCCTTGAAATACGCGCCCACCGGCGTGGCGATCACGCAGTACAGATATTCGGCGGACGGCTTCACGCCGAGCACCACTTCATTGGCGATCATGAACGGGCGCAGATACAGCGCGCTGCCTTCGGCCGACGGGATCCAGCCGCGCTCGAGGCTGACCAGCTCGCGCACCGAGTTCACGAACAGCTCTTCGGGCAGCTCGGCCATCGCCAGACGCCGCGCGGAATTGCGGAAACGCTTGGCGTTCTGGTCCGGGCGGAACAGCGAGATCTTGCCGTCCGGCAGCGGATACGCCTTCATGCCCTCGAAGATTTCCTGCGCATAGTGCAGCACGAGCATCGCCGGATCGACTTCCAGCGGCTTGCGCGGAACGATCTTCGCATCGTGCCAGCCCTGGCCTTCCGTATAGCGGATCGTCACCATGTGGTCGGTGAAGATCTTGCCGAAGCCGGGGTTCGCGAGCAGGCGCGCGCGTTCTTCGGCGGAAGTCGGGTTCGGGTGGCGTTCGATCGGGAAAGTCGAGGTGCTGCCGGTGCTCATGAGGTCCGCTCCTGGTGTTCTAGAGAGCGGCGGGGACGCCCGCCGCCGTGGTAACCGAACACTGTAATCGACCTGAGCGTTCCGCGCATCCCGGAATGGCCCGGGCAGCGCTATTTCGCTCTCCTACCCGGGCCGCCCCTTCTCGCCAATCCTCACAAAAACAAGGAATTAGACACACGCCGGCTGGAATCGATGATTGCCAGCACATGCTTAAAAGTGACGTGTCAGCAACGGTCGGCCGCCGACCGCCCGCCGTGGATACGGGGTCGCATGCCTTGGCATGCGTAACGGCGCGGCGGTGTCCCGCCTCTCGGACGGGACGTTGCGCCGTCAGGCGGCCGCGGCCACGCCGTCGAGTTCGCGCATCACGTCGTCGGGCAGCGCCAGATCGCCGGCCGCCAGATTCTCGTGCAAATGGGCCACCGACGAGGTGCCCGGAATCAGCAGCAGGTTCGGCGAGCGGCGCAGCAGCCAGGCCAGCGCGACCTGCATCGGCGTCGCGCCGAGCCGCTCGGCCACGCCCGACAGCACCGACGATTGCAGCGGCGAGAAACCGCCGAGCGGGAAGAACGGCACGTAGGCGATGCCGTCGGCGGCCAACGCGTCGATCAGCGCATCGTCGGCGCGATGCACGAGGTTGTAGTGGTTCTGCACGCACACGATCTCGCAGATCTTGCGCCCTTCCTCGATCTGCGCGCGCGTGACGTTGCTCAGGCCGATATGGCGCACCAGCCCCTGTTGCTGCAACTCGGCCAGCGCGCTCAGTTGCGTCTCGATCGAGCCTTCGGCCGGGCCGTGCGTCGAGAACATGATGCGCAGGTTCACGACGTCGATCGCATCGAGCTGCAGGCGGCGCAGATTGTCGTGCACGGCGCTTTTCAGCTCGTCGGGCGTGTAGGCCGGCAGCCAGGCGCCGTCGTCGCCGCGACGCGCGCCGATCTTGGTGACGATCACGAGATTGTCGCGATACGGGTGCAGCGCCTCGCGAATCAGCTCGTTGGTCACGTACGGGCCGTAGAAATCGCTGGTGTCGATATGATCGACGCCGGCTTCGACGGCCGCACGCAGCACGGCGAGCGCGGCGGCGCGATCCTTCGGCGGCCCGAACACGCCGGGGCCGGCCAGTTGCATCGCGCCGTAGCCGATCCGGTGCACCGGCAGATCGCCGAGTTCGAAGGTGGAAGCGCGAAATGATGCGGTCATGTGAGGCTCCTGCGGTGGCAACGTGAAGGAATCCAGAGCTTACGCGCTGGCGATTCCACCGATAAGCCGCCATAATCCGCACGGCTTGTACGAAGGAGCGAACAATGAGCAGCGTCGATCTCACGGAATTGCAGGCGTTCGTCGCGGTCGCGCGCGCGAAGGGCTTTCGCGACGGCGCACGCGCCACCGGCAACAGCGCGTCGGGCCTCAGCGAGGCGGTGCGCCGGCTCGAAACGCGGCTCGGCGTGCGGCTGCTGAATCGCACCACGCGCAGCGTGGTGCCGACCGAGGCCGGCGAGCGGCTGTTGGCCCGGCTCGCCCCGGCGCTCGATGAAGTGGAGGCCGCCATCGACGTGATCAACGGCCTTCGCGACCGCCCGGCCGGCACGCTGAAGCTCAACGTGCCGGTCAGCGCGGCGCGGCTGGTGTTGCCGTCGATCGTGCCGCGCTTTCTGGCCGCCTACCCGGAGATCCGCCTCGAAGTGGCCGCCGACGAAAGCTTCGTCGACGTGCTGGCGGCCGGCTGCGACGCCGGCATCCGCTACGAGGAACGGCTGGAACAGGACATGATCGCGGTGCCGATCGGCCCGCGCGTGCAGCGCCTCGCGCTCGGCGCGGCGCCCGGCTATCTGGCGCGGCGCGGGCGGCCCGCGCATCCGCGCGACCTGCTCGAACACGAATGCATCCTCGGCCGCTTCCCGGGGCGCGCGATCCCGCCGTGGGATTTCGAGCGCGATGGGGAAAAGGTGCGGATCGAACCGTCGGGGCAGTTGCTGGTGGAACTGGGCGCGGCCGTCGATCTGGCCGTGGATGCCGCGCTGGCCGGCACCGGCATCGTGCATCTGTTCGAGGATTGGCTGAAGCCGCATTTCGAGAGCGGCGCGCTCGAACCGGTGCTGGAACCGTGGTGGGAATCGTTCTCCGGGCCGTTTCTGTACTACCCGGGGCGGCGGCTCGTGCCGGCGCCGTTGCGCGCGTTCATCGATTTCATTCGCGCCGACGCGCCGGCCTGAGCCGGCCATCCGTCCGAGCCGCCGCGTTGCACAGCGGCTCGGGCCGGGTGCGATTGCCAAGGATTACGAACGACCGCCGTACACCGGGAAACGTGCCGTCAGTTCGCTGACCTGGCCGCGCACACGCTCCAGCGTGGCCGCATCGTCCGGCGCTTCGAGCACGTCGGCGATCAGGTTGCCGACGATCTCGGCTTCCTTCGTGCCGAAGCCGCGCGTCGTCATCGCCGGCGAGCCCAGGCGAACGCCCGAGGTCACGAACGGCTTTTCCGGGTCATTCGGAATCGCGTTCTTGTTCACCGTGATGTGCGCCAGGCCCAGCGCCGCTTCCGCCGCCTTGCCCGTGATCTTCTTCGCTTGCAGATCCACCAGCATCACGTGGCTTTCCGTGCGGCCCGACACGATCCGCAAGCCACGCTTGACCAGCGTTTCCGCCAGCACGCGCGCGTTGTCCACCACTTGCTGCTGATACGTCTTGAATTCCGCCGAACCGGCTTCCTTGAACGCCACCGCCTTCGCCGCGATCACGTGCATCAGCGGGCCGCCCTGGATCCCCGGGAAGATCGCCGAGTTGATCTGCTTCTCGTACTCCGCCTTCATCAGGATCACGCCGCCGCGCGGGCCGCGCAGGCTCTTGTGCGTCGTCGTCGTCACGAAATCGGCGTGCGGCACCGGATTCGGGTACAGGCCCGCTGCGATCAGGCCGGCGTAGTGCGCCATGTCGACCATGAAATACGCGCCGATGTCCTTCGCCACGCGCGAGATCCGCTCGAAATCGATCTTCAGCGAGAACGCCGAGGCGCCCGCGATGATCAGCTTCGGCTTGGTTTCGTGCGCGCGCTTTTCCAGCGCTTCGTAATCGATGTCTTCGTTCGCGTCCAGGCCGTAGCTGACCACGTTGAACCACTTGCCCGACATGTTCAGCGCCATGCCGTGCGTCAGGTGGCCGCCTTCGGCCAGGCTCAGGCCCATGATCGTGTCGCCCGGCTTCAGCACCGCGAAGAACACGCCCTGGTTCGCCTGCGAGCCCGAGTTCGGCTGCACGTTCGCCGCTTCCGCGCCGAACAGCGCCTTCACGCGATCGGTCGCCAGTTGCTCGACCACGTCCACGTTCTCGCAACCGCCGTAATAACGCTTGCCGGGGTAGCCTTCCGCGTACTTGTTGGTCAGTTGCGAACCTTGCGCAGCCATCACGGCCGGGCTGGTGTAGTTCTCGGAAGCGATCAGCTCGATGTGATCTTCCTGGCGCTGGTTTTCGTGCTGGATGGCTTGCCAGAGGTCCGGATCGACCGCTTCGATGGTGCTGGTGGAATAGTTGAACATGATTTTCCCGACGTCCGTCGTCAAAAGACTTACCTGCGCCGCAGCCGCGGCGTGCCTCGATCAAATTGCCTGATTCGGAACGTTATTCAAGCGGAAGCGCCGGTTCGCATCTAGAAGAATTGCGACAACGCGATAGGACGGAATCGGCGCAGGGGGTAACGAGGCCGGATCGATGTCGCCCGCGGACAGGTCGGTGACGCTTCGCCATCGCGCGCGGCATGACGGGCTCGACGCATTCCGGTTCGACAAAAAACGACACCCCGGAAACCGCGAGGGCTTCCGGGGTGTGCGCGAGGCGCGGGCGGCAATCCATGCCGCCGCCCGTACCGGGGTCAGCCCGCCGTGGCTTGCGAGGCCGCCGCAGCCGGCGCGGCTTGCTTGCCGTAATCCACCGGCGCATCGGCTTCGCGCGGCTGATCGCCGGTCTGCTCGATCCAGCCACCGCCCAGCGCGCGGTACAGGTCCACCAGGTTGGTCCAGCGCGCGAGGCGTGCCGAGATCAACGTGGTTTGCGCCGTGTACAGGTCGGTTTGCGCCGTCAGCACCGTCAGATAACTATCCACACCGTTGCGGTAGCGCAGGTCCGACAGATCGTAACGGCGCTGCTGCGCCTCCTCGTTGCGTGCCAGCGCCGCGATCTGCTGATCGTAGGTGCCGCGCGCCGCCAGGCCGTTCGACACTTCGCTGAACGCCGACTGGATCGCCTTCTCGTAGTTCGCGATCTCGATGCGCTTTTGCACGTGCGCCAAATCGAGGTTCGCGATGTTCGAGCCGCCCTCGAAGATCGGCAGCGCGATGTTCGGCGCGAACGACCACGCCGCCGTGCCGGCCTTGAACAGGCCGCCCAGCGTCGGGCTCGCCGTGCCGAACGCGGCCGTCAGCGAGATCTTCGGGAAGAACGCCGCACGGGCCGCGCCGATGTTCGCGTTGGCCGCGCGCAATGTTTGCTCGGCCTCCATGATGTCGGGGCGGCGCGTCAGCAGATCCGACGGCAAGCCGGCCGGAATATCCGTCAGCAGGTTCTGGTTGTTCAGCGGCAAACCGGCCGGCAGATCGTCGGGCAGCGGCTCGCCGACCAGCAGCACCAGCGCGTTCACGGCTTGCGCGCGTGCCCGGGCTTGCGCCTGCTGGTTCGCCAGCGCCTGTTCGACCACCGTCTGCGCCTGACGCAGGTCCAGCTCCGAACCGGTGCCGTTGTCGAACTGCAGCTTCGTCAGGTTGTAGGACGATTGCGCATTCTTCAGCGTGTCTTCCGTGACCTTCAGCAGGTCGTCGGTCGATTGCAGCGTCAGATACTGATCCGCCACCTGCGAGACGAGCGAGATTTCCTGCGCCTTGCGGGCCTGTGCCGTCGACAGATATTGCGCCAGCGCCTGATCCTTCAGGCTCTGGATTCGGCCGAACAGGTCCAGCTCCCACGACGCCGACAAGCCGACGTTGTAGTCGCGCGAAATCAGCGGAGCGCCGGTGGTCGATATACCGGCCGGCAGCCGCTGGATCGACCCCGTCCCGGTGCCGCCGAGCGTCGGCAGCAGTTCGGCGCGCGTGATCTGGTACTGCGCGCGCGCCGCCTCGATGTTGAGCACCGAGACACGCAGGTCGCGGTTGTTCTTCAACGCCAATTCGATCAGTTGCTGCAAGCGCGGATCGGCGAAGAAGTTGCGCCAGCCGATGTCCGGCGCGGCCTGGCCTTGGGCGCTGCGCGCGTCGCTCGCGCCCGGCTGCGTCGCGTAGACGCCGTCGGACGGGAACGAGCCCGACACGGGCGCATCCGGACGCTTGTAATGCGGCGCCATCGTGCAGCCCGAAGCGACGAGCGCGAACGCCATTGCCGTCAAAACGATTTTTCGCATGGTCATCAATGTTCCTGGTTGCCGTCGCCTTCTTGCGTGCGGTGTGCGTGTTCCTGCGCGAGACGCAGCGCCTGATCCGGGTCTTCCTTCTCGCCGCCGAAGATCGACCGCACCTTCACGAAGAACATCGGAATCATGAAGATCGCGAGGAAGGTGGCCGTCATCATGCCGCCGATCACGCCCGTGCCGATCGCGTGCTGGCTGCCCGAGCCCGCGCCGTTGCTGATCGCCAGCGGCAGCACGCCCAGGATGAACGCCAGCGACGTCATCAGAATCGGACGCAGCCGCAGCCGCGCCGCTTCCAGCGCTGCTTCGACCGGGCCCATCTTCTCGGTCAGCTGCAATTCACGCGCGAATTCCACGATCAGGATCGCGTTCTTCGCCGACAGCCCCACCGTGGTCAACAGGCCAACCTGGAAGAACACGTCGTTCTCGAGGCCGCGCAGCGTCGACGCGATCAGTGCACCGATCACGCCGAGCGGCACCACCATGATCACCGAGAACGGGATCGACCAGCTTTCGTACAGCGCCGCCAGACACAGGAACACCACCAGGATCGAGATGCCGTACAGAATCGGCGCCTGCGAACCCGACTGCACTTCCTGCAGCGACAGGCCCGTCCACGAATAGCCGATGCCGTTCGGCAACTGCGCCGCGATCCGGGACATCGCGTTCATCGCCTGCCCCGTCGAGTTGCCCGTCGATGCCTGACCCTGGATTTCCACGGCCGAGATACCGTTGTAGCGCTCGAGCTTCGGCGAACCGTACGTCCAGTGGCCGGTGGCGAACGCGCTGAACGGCACCATCCCGCCCGAGCTGTTGCGCACGTACCAGACGCTCAGGTCTTCCGGCGTCACGCGGAACGGCGAATCGCCCTGCAGGTACACCTTCTTGATACGACCGTCCGTATCGAGGAAGTTGTTGACGTACTGCGAGGCCCACGCGATCGAGAACGTCTGGTCGATCGAGGACGGCGTCACGCCGAGCGCGTCGGCCTTCTCGCGATCGATATCGACCTTGTACTGCGGCGTGTCGTTCAGGCCGTTCGGACGCACCAGCGCCAGCGTCGGGTCCTTGGCGGCCATGCCGAGCAACTGGTTGCGCGCCGCCATCAACGCATCGTGGCCGAGGCCCGCGTTGTCGGTCAGCTCGAAGTCGAAGCCGGCTGCGGTGCCCAGTTCGGGAATCGACGGCGGGTTGAACGGGATCACCATCGCGTCCTTGTAGGCCGAGTAGTGCCCGAAGGTCCGCTTGATCAGGGCCTGCACCTTGCGGTCGCTGGCCAGACGCTCTTCGAACGGCTTGAGCTTGACGAACACCAGGCCGGCATTCTGGCCACGGCCGGCGAAGCTGAAGCCGTTCACCGTGAACACCGAATCCACGACGTTCTTCTCGCTGTTCGCCATGTAGTCCGTAATGTCCTTCAGCGTGCGAGCCGTGGTTTCCTGCGTGGAGCCCGGCGGCGTCTGCACGATCATGAACATGTAGCCCTGATCTTCATCGGGCAGGAACGACTTCGGCAGGCGCACGAACAGGAAGCCCACGCCGACGATCACCGCGAGATAGATCACGAGCCAGCGGCCCGAGCGCTTGATCACATGGTGCACGCCGACGTGGTACTTCTCGCGGCCCTTGTCGAAGTTGCGATTGAACCAGCCGAAGAAGCCCTTCTTCTCTTCGTGATGGCCCTTCTCGATCGGCTTGAGCAGCGTCGCGCACAGGGCCGGCGTCAGGATCAACGCCACCAGCACCGACAGCACCATCGCCGACACGATCGTCAACGAGAACTGGCGATAGATCGCGCCCACCGAGCCGCCCGAGAACGCCACCGGCACGAACACCGCCGACAGCACCAGCGCGACGCCCACCAGCGCGCTGGTGATCTGACCCATCGCCTTCTTGGTGGCTTCCTTCGGCGACAGCCCTTCCTCGAACATCACGCGCTCGACGTTTTCCACCACCACGATCGCATCGTCCACCAGCAGGCCGATCGCGAGCACCAGGCCGAACATCGACAGCGTGTTGATCGTGAAACCGGCCGCGCTCATGATCGCGAACGTGCCGAGCAGCACCACCGGCACGGCGATGGTCGGGATGATCGTGGCCCGCAGGTTCTGCAGGAACAGATACATCACGAGGAACACCAGCACGATGCCTTCCAGCAGCGTCTTGACCACTTCCTCGATCGACAGCTTCACGAACGGCGTGGTGTCGTACGGGTAGTGCACCACCATCCCGTGCGGGAAGTACTTCGACAGCTCGGTGACCTTGGCCTTGATCAGACCCGCCGTGGCGAGCGCATTGGCGCCCGTCGCAAGCTGGATACCGACGCCGGCGGTCGGCTGGCCCATGTACTTCGTGTCGTAGTTGTAGTTTTCCGCGCCGAGGTAGATCTGCGCGACATCCTTCAGCCGAACCTGCGAACCATCCTGATTGACCTTCAGCAGGATCTTGCCGAACTGCTCCGGCGTCTGCAGCAGGGTCTGCTCGGTGATGGTCGCCTGCAGCACGGTGCCCGGCTTGGCCGGCGTGCCGCCGATCTGGCCGCCCGCGATCTGCACGTTCTGCGCGGCGATGGCGCTGGACACGTCCGCCGGCGTCAGGCTGTAGTTGGTCAGCTTGGTCGGGTCGAGCCAGATCCGCATCGCGTATTGCGAGCCGAGCAGCAGCGTCTGGCCGACGCCGTTCAGGCGGCTCAGCGGATCGAGCACGTGCGACGCGACGTAGTTCGTCAGGTCGTTACGGCCCATGCTGCCGTCTTCCGAGTTGAACGCGATCCACAACAGGTAGCTCGAGCTCGACTTGGTGACCTTCAGGCCGAGCTGCTGCACGACCTGCGGCAGAACCGGCGTCGCGAGCGACAGCTTGTTCTGCACCTGCACCTGCGCGATGTCCGGGTTGGTGCCCGGCGCGAACGAGATGGTGATCGTGGAGGTGCCCGAGTCGTCGCTCGTCGAGGACATGTACAGGAAGTTGTCGAGGCCGCTCATCTGCTGCTCGATCACCTGCGTGACCGTGTCCTCGACCGTCTTCGCCGAGGCACCCGGGTACGTCGACGTGATCTGCACCGCGGGCGGCGCGATCGTCGGGTACTGCGAAATCGGCAGCGTGAAGATCGATGCGACGCCCACGAGCATCAGCACGATCGCAATCACCCACGCAAAAATTGGCCGATCAATAAAGAATTTTGCCATTTAGGACCTCTTGTTACTTCGCTGCGGACGCGCCCGATGCGGAAGCTGCGGGAGCTGATGCGCCGGATGCACCGGATGCCGGCGCGGATGCAGCGCTCGCATCCGATGCCGCGTTCGGGTCGGGCGGCAATTGCGCCGCGACCGGCTTGACCGTCGCGCCCGGCTGGACCTTGCCCACGCCCTGCACGATCACGCGGTCGCCCGTTTGCAGGCCGCCCTCGACCACCCAGTTCTGGCCGTAGGTGCCCGAGGTCGTCAGCACGCGCGACGCCACCTTGTTGTCCGAGCCGACCACCAGCGCCGTCGGCTGGCCCTTCGGATCGTGCTGGACGCCGACTTGCGGCACCAGGTACGCGTTGTCGTTGGTGCCTTCCTCGATGCGCGCGCGCACGAACATGCCCGGCAGCAGCACGCGGTTCGGGTTCGGGAAGATCGCGCGGATCGTGACCGAGCCGGTGGTCTGGTCGACCGTGACATCGGTGAATTGCAGCTTGCCCTCGAGCGGGTAGGTCTTGCCGTCTTCCAGCACCAGCTTGACCTTGGCCGCGTTCGGGCCGGCCGTCTTGATCCGGCCGCTCTGGATGTCCTGGCGCAGCTTCAGGCCATCGAGGCTCGATTGCGTCAGGTCCACATACATCGGATCGATCTGCTGGATGGTCGACAGCAGCGTGGCCGCGCTGGCCTGCACGTAGGCGCCCGGCGTGACCTGCGAGATGCCGATGCGGCCGGTGATCGGCGAAAGCACATCGGTATAGCCGAGGTTGATCTGCGCGGTATCCACGGCAGCCTTGCCCGACGCGACGTCGGCGGCGGCCTGGCCGGCCGAGGCCACGGCGTTGTCGTAATCCTGCTTGCTGACCGCGTTCGCGGCCACCAGCACCTTGAAGCGCGCGGCCTGCGCGTTGGTCGAGGCCAGGTTGGCCTGGGCCTTGGCGAGCGTGGCCTTGGCGCTGTTCAACGTGGCGATATACGGCGCCGGGTCGATCTTGTAGAGGCGCTGGCCGGCCTTCACATCCCCCCCTTCGGTGAACTCGCGGCGCAGCACGATGCCGTCGACCCGCGCCCGCACTTGGGCGACCAGGAAGGCATTGGTGCGGCCCGGCAGTTCGGAGACGACCGGCACGGATTGCGGCTGGACCGTCACGACGCCGACTTCCGGCGTGGACGGCGGCGGAGCCGCATTCTGCTTTCCGCAGGCGGCAAGCAGCGCGGCTACGGCTGCTGCGACAGGAATAATGCGATAAGAAACCCGTTCGACGCGCATGGAGCGACCTCTATAAGAATCAACGAAACGGCACCGGCCGGCGACACTGCGCCGGTTACGATGCGGCAAACACGGGGACGACAAGCGCCGGCGCCACGATCGCGGCGTCGGCCCGTGTCACGCTCGCCGCCGCTCGCCCTGAACGGGCGGCCACGACGAGACGATGCGACGACGGCATCCGCGAAGCGGCACGCAGCGCGGACACAAAAAAGACGAAGAACCCCGGGACCCGGCTCGATCGCTGCATCGGACACCCCTTTCCGGTGCAACGTCAGTGGATGCGCGACCGGACCGTAGCCAATGCATGACCCGGCGCCCGGACACATCAAACTGATGAGTGGAGCGGGAACCTATCACAAACAGAAAATTGTTGCGCTGAATCAAACTCAATTTGCAATAGTTGGCATAGGGTTCGCGCCGCCACTGGCCGTCCGCATGCTGCGGTTGCGTTCGGCATTCACACGGGCCGACGCGGCCTGCAGGTCGTCCACCCAATGCGAAGGGTTGTCGCGCGCGGGATTGAAACCGGCCTGCTCGTAGCGGGCCTGCTCCGCGCGAACCTGCGCGCGCGTCAACGGTGCATTGCCTTGCGCGAACGAAATGGCGGGAACGACGAAACCGGCCGCGACAATGGCGGCCTTGCAATACGACTTCATGTGGCAACTCCAGAAAGCTCGGTTCGTACGTTCGGACGTCGCTGCGTCCGTCGTGGCGCCGTCAGGCCCGTCGCGGCCGGTTCGTCTTGTGCGAACCGCTTCGCTCGAGCCTTGAATGGCGCCCGTCTCCCGCGCCTTTCGGCGCCAGCCTCCTGAAACTGATATCGCGTGCCCTTCAGGGCGCGACGATGGCGATGAACGCGTGCCGGTCGCTTCGCGGCCAACGATGCGCACGGGGTAGTGTGCGTGAATCCGGCTGCCGGCAAGGTGTCCGCCGGCTGACTTCGTCGTTGGTCAAGCGCGCCGGAAACCACGCTCATCTTCCGGCGAACCGCAATGTAACAGCGTCCGGATTATTTGATTAGCCGCTCGATACGGCATGGCCTTATGAATGACGTTCATCAATCAGAGCGCCATCATGTCGCACCCTCACGAACGGCCTCACGCCACACGTGCGTTTCGAGCCGGTGATAGCATGCACGATCTTTATCTCGAATTTATGTCCACCGCCCGGTGGGTTCCTCGATGGCACGCGACAATTTCAGCGATCTCCTGGCCTTTCTCGCCGTCGCGCGCGAACGCAGTTTCACGAAGGCGGCCGCGCAACTGGGCGTGTCGCAATCGGCACTGAGCCATACGATCCGCGGCCTCGAAACGCGGCTCGGCGTGCGATTGCTGACGCGCACCACGCGCAGCGTCGCCACCACCGAGGCCGGCGAGCGGCTCATGCACGTGGCCGCGCCGCGTTTCGACGAGATCGAATCCGAACTCAATGCGCTGTCCGAACTGCGCGACAAGCCGGTCGGCCTGATCCGCATTACCGCGACCGATCACCCGGTCAACTCGATCCTCTGGCCGCGGCTCAAGCCGCTGCTGGCCGATTACCCGGGGCTCAAGATCGAGATGTCGATCGACTACAACCTGTCCGACATCGTGGCGCAGCGCTATGACATCGGCGTGCGTTTCGGCGATCAGGTGGCCAACGACATGATCGCCGTGCGCATCAGCCCCGACGTGCGGATGATGATCGCCGGCTCGCCCGAGTATTTCGCGCGCAACCCGCTGCCGAAGTGCCCGCAGGATCTGCTCGAACACGCCTGCATCAACCTGCGCCTGCCCACGCGCGGCAGCCTTTATGCGTGGGAGTTGAAGAAGGGCAAGCACGACGTGCTGGTGCGCGTCGACGGCCAGTTGATCTTCAACAGCACGCCGCAGATGCTGGCCGCCGCGCTGGAAGGCTTCGGGCTGACCTATCTTCCGGAGGACGAACTGATGCCGCACGTTCGCGCCGGCCATCTCAAGTGCGTGCTGAAGGAATGGGGCACCACGTTTCCGGGTTATCACGCCTACTACCCGAGCCGCCGGCAATCGTCGCGCGCGCTCTCGCTCGTGATCGACGCGCTGCGTCAGCGCGACTGACGCGTTCCACCTGACGCCGAGCGGGTTCGTTCAGGCGTCGCAGTCGCTCAGGTCGTGGTGTTCCAGCGGCTGCTCGGACTCGGCGCCATTTGCCTGCTTATCGTCGTCCCTGTCATGCGACGAGCGCACCGCGTGCGGATTCGGCGCGCCGGTCAGCGACGACAGCGCATGCGATTCCAGCTCCAGCACCGGCGGCACGACCGCACGCAGGTAATCGATGAACGTACGCACCTTCGCCTCCAGATGCCGTCGCGACGGATAGAGCGCATGGATGCCGTTCGAGCGCAGCCGCCAGGCCGGCAGCACGCGCGCCAGCGAACCGTCGCGCAAGCCTTCCAGCGCCGTGGAGATCGGCAACGGCCCGATGCCCATGCCGGAACGCAGCGCATCGGCCATCGCGTCCGCGACGTTGACGACGAACGGCCATTCCTGCTCCGGCATGAATAGTTCGGACGACGTAGCGCCTTCGAGCTGCCAGGCGCTGGTCGAGGCATTCGGCACCACGAGTTGCAGGCAGACATGGTCGTGCAGATCGGCCACCGCGGCCGGCACGCCCGCGCGGGCGAGATACGCCGGCGATGCGCACAACACGCTGTAGGTGGTGCCGATGCGCTCCGCGACCAAGGTGGAATCGCCCAACTCGCTGGCCACCACCACGGCGAGATCGTAGCCTTCGTCGACCAGATCGGGCACACGCTGTGCGAGTGTCAGGTCGATCATGACCTCGGGATAGCGCTCGCGATAACGCGCGAGCCGCGGCACCAGGTAGTGCCGGCCGAAGCCCGCGGTGGCGTGAACGCGCAAGCGCCCCGACGGACAGCGCGCCGCGCCCGACGCTTCGGCCTCCGCTTCATCGACGAGATCGAGAATCTGGCGACAGTGCACGAGGTAGCGTTCGCCGGCTTCCGTGACGGCGATCCGGCGCGTGGTGCGATTCAGCAAGCGCACGCGCAATTGCGATTCGAGCGCGGCAATGGCGCGCGACACCTGGGGCGTCGCGACGTGGGCAGCCTGGGCCGCCTTCGTGAAGCTGCCTGTCTCGACAACCTTCACGAACAAACGCATGTTGTCGAGGGTGGGCATTCGCCATGGCTCCGTTAAAGCGGGCCGGCGACAATGCCGGCGTTGTCGCAAAGGGCTGCGAACCGAGCGCGTATCTTCGCACAGCCATTGATGAATGGCCTTCATAAGCGCATGCCGAAATGGCGGCTAAAGCCTGGCGAACGGAGGTGCCGAGTGCATCGGTGTGCCAACGATCCGACGGTCGCGCGATGCCGTTGCGCGCGCATCGATACCGGTTTGCCGCGACATGAAGCGATTCGCTTCGATACGCATCGGCCAAAGCTGGCCTATATTTCACGAGGCCCGTCTACCGCGTTGCGATCGCGGGCTGCATCACCGTGCTTCGCTACATCGACATGACCTGAGAGCTGATGACGCCGCCGCCAGCGTGGCGTCAGTGGGACGACCGTATCGCTTCTGCTGCGGTCGCGCGTGATTGTTCACCTTCTTCCAATCAGACACGAGGATTTTTTCATGACTCCAGCCAGCCCGAGCTATCGGTCGCGGTTCGCCACCGCGATCTTCGACCTGCTCAATCCGATTCCCTACGGCCTGTTCGTCGGCACCCTGATCTTCGACATCGTCTACGCCAATACCGCCAACGTGCTCTGGGCCAAGGGCGCGTCCTGGCTCGTCAGCATCGGGCTGGTGATGGCGATCGTGCCGCGCCTGCTCAATCTCGGGCATGTCTGGCTACCGTCCCACCGCCCGGTGCTGCGTATCGAACGCCTCGACTTCTGGCTGAACCTGGCCGGCATTATCGCCGCAATTGCCAACGCATTCGTGCATAGCCGCGACGCCTACGCGATTGTTCCGGAGAACGTACTACTTTCGATGATCACGGTGGTATTGCTCGGCCTCGGCCAACTGACGCTCGCGTTCGGCAAGTTCGGCTTCGGCGCACAAGGGGGCCGTCATGAATAAGTCGCTATCACTGAACGTGCTGGCCACCGCCATCGTGGCGACGATGCTGCTCGGTGCTTGCAGCGAAAAGGCGCAATACGATACGGAACATCAATCGGGCGCGAATCCGCCGCTGCCCAGTGCACGCAACTTCCTGATGCCGCCGATACAGGTGCCGAAGGGTGTGGGCTGGCAGGACGGACAAACGCCGAAGGTTGCCCAAGGCTTGAAGATCGAGAAGATCGCTTCGGGATTGGCACATCCGCGGCAAGTTTATGTGCTGCCGAATCAGGATGTGCTGGTGGTCGAGTCGAACAGCCCGCACACGGAACCCATCAGTTCTCCCAAGCAATTGATTGCTGGAATGATCACGAGCCGCGCCGGCAAGGGCGCACCGGGCGGCAACCGGATCACCTTGCTGCGCAGGAAACCGGGCGGCCACGGCGAATGGGACAAATACCCGTTTATCGACAGGCTCGATTCGCCGTTCGGCGTGCAGTTGATCGGCAATACGCTCTACGTTGCCGATACCGATGCGTTGTTGAAATTCCCGTACACCACCGGCCAGACGTCGATCAGCGCGCCCAGCGTGGAGCTGGCCGACCTGCCGAGCACCGTCAACCACCATTGGACCAAGTCTCTGCTCGCCAGCCCCGACGGCAAGAAGCTCTATGTCGGCGTGGGTTCGAACAGCAATATCGGCGAGAACGGCCTGGACGTCGAATATCGACGCGCGGCGATTCTCGAAGTCGACGTGGCCTCGGGCGCGAGCCGCATCTACGCATCAGGGGTGCGCAACCCCACCGGGCTGCAATGGGAACCGACGAGCGGCAAGCTCTGGGCCATCGCCAACGAGCGCGACGAAATCGGTGCCGATCTCGTGCCCGATTATCTGACGTCGATTCAGGATGGTGGTTTCTACGGCTGGCCGTACAGCTATTACGGGCAACACGTCGATTCGCGTGTGAAGCAGCAGCGCCCGGATCTCGTCGCAAAGGCGATCAGCCCCGATTACGCGATCGGCTCGCACGTCGCACCGCTCGGTTTGTGGTTCTACACAGGCAACAACCTGCCGGCGGAGTATCGGGGTGGCGCGTTCATCGGCGAGCACGGCAGTTGGGATCGCTCACCGTTGAGCGGTTATGCCGTGGTGTATGTGCCGTTCAAAGATGGAAAACCCACGGGAGCGCCAAAGCCGGTGGTCACGGGCTTTACGTCCGATGACGAAAAGCAGCTCCACGGTGCACCGGTTGGCCTGACGCAAGACGGGGAAGGCGGGTTGATCATCGCGGACGATGTCGGCAATACCGTTTGGCGGGTGACGGGAGCGGGAGGCTGATTCAGAAGCTCCAAAGACAAAACCCCCACTGCATACGCAGCGGGGGTTCTGAAGGAGGAAGCCTGACGATTACCTACTTTCACACGGGCAATCCGCACTATCATCGGCGTAGAGTCGTTTCACGGTCCTGTTCGGGATGGGAAGGGGTGGTACCGACTCGCTATGGTCATCAGGCTAAAGGGGTTGTCGAGTCGCTGTTGAGCGCCACGACCAATCTGGAAGAAGTAGTAATGAGTTGTGTGTATCGGCACACGAGGACTCAATGCTGTATAACTTGTCGCGCTGTTTAAGATCCTGAACCTGCGGTTCAGGACGGGATATCTGTAAGTGCTGAAGCACTCACAGCTATCGACGCAGACTTGTTATAGGATCAAGCCTTACGGGCAATTAGTATCAGTTAGCTGAACGCATTACTGCGCTTACACACCTGACCTATCAACGTCCTGGTCTCGAACGACCCTTCAAGGAGGTCAAGCCTCCAGGGATATCTCATCTTAAGGCGAGTTTCCCGCTTAGATGCTTTCAGCGGTTATCTCTTCCGAACATAGCTACCCGGCGATGCCACTGGCGTGACAACCGGTACACCAGAGGTTCGTCCACTCCGGTCCTCTCGTACTAGGAGCAGCCCCCTTCAAATATCCAACGCCCACGGCAGATAGGGACCAAACTGTCTCACGACGTTTTAAACCCAGCTCACGTACCTCTTTAAATGGCGAACAGCCATACCCTTGGGACCGGCTACAGCCCCAGGATGAGATGAGCCGACATCGAGGTGCCAAACACCGCCGTCGATATGAACTCTTGGGCGGTATCAGCCTGTTATCCCCAGAGTACCTTTTATCCGTTGAGCGATGGCCCTTCCATACAGAACCACCGGATCACTATGACCTGCTTTCGCACCTGCTCGACTTGTCGGTCTCGCAGTTAAGCACGCTTATGCCATTGCACTATCAGCACGATTTCCGACCGTACCTAGCGTACCTTCGTACTCCTCCGTTACACTTTGGGAGGAGACCGCCCCAGTCAAACTGCCTACCATGCACTGTCCCCGACCCGGATCACGGGCCAAGGTTAGAACCTCAAACAAACCAGGGTGGTATTTCAAGGACGGCTCCACCGAAACTAGCGTTCCGGTTTCATAGCCTCCCACCTATCCTACACAGATCGGTTCAAAGTCCAATGCAAAGCTACAGTAAAGGTTCATGGGGTCTTTCCGTCTAGCCGCGGGGAGATTGCATCATCACAAACACTTCAACTTCGCTGAGTCTCGGGAGGAGACAGTGTGGCCATCGTTACGCCATTCGTGCAGGTCGGAACTTACCCGACAAGGAATTTCGCTACCTTAGGACCGTTATAGTTACGGCCGCCGTTTACCGGGACTTCAATCAAGAGCTTGCACCCCATCATTTAATCTTCCGGCACCGGGCAGGCGTCACACCCTATACGTCCACTTTCGTGTTTGCAGAGTGCTGTGTTTTTATTAAACAGTCGCAGCCACCAGTTTATTGCAACCCTTTCACCCTTCTGGCGCAGGCCAGTCAAGCTACAAGGGCGTACCTTATCCCGAAGTTACGGTACCAATTTGCCGAGTTCCTTCTCCCGAGTTCTCTCAAGCGCCTTAGAATACTCATCTCGCCCACCTGTGTCGGTTTGCGGTACGGTCACTGTTAAACTGAAGCTTAGAGGCTTTTCTTGGAACCACTTCCAATTGCTTCGCTTCCTAAGAAGCTCGCGCCACACCCTTGAATTCTGTGCCCGGATTTGCCTAAGCACCTTCTCCAATGCAGCGACCGGGACTTCCAACACCCGGACAACCTTCCGCGATCCGTCCCCCCATCGCATTTAACAATGGTGCAGGAATATTGACCTGCTTCCCATCAGCTACGCATTTCTGCCTCGCCTTAGGGGCCGACTCACCCTACGCCGATGAACGTTGCGTAGGAAACCTTGGGCTTACGGCGAGGGGGCCTTTCACCCCCTTTATCGCTACTCATGTCAGCATTCGCACTTCCGATACCTCCAGCACACTTTACAGTGCACCTTCGCAGGCTTACGGAACGCTCTCCTACCATGCACATAAATGTGCATCCGCAGCTTCGGTATATAGCTTAGCCCCGTTACATCTTCCGCGCAGGACGACTCGATCAGTGAGCTATTACGCTTTCTTTAAAGGATGGCTGCTTCTAAGCCAACCTCCTGACTGTTTTAGCCTTCCCACTTCGTTTCCCACTTAGCTATATTTGGGGACCTTAGCTGGCGGTCTGGGTTGTTTCCCTCTTGACACCGGACGTTAGCACCCGATGTCTGTCTCCCGCGATTGCACTCTTCGGTATTCGGAGTTTGCTATGGCGAGGTAATCCGCAATGGACCCCTCAACCATGACAGTGCTCTACCCCCGAAGGTGAGACGCGAGGCACTACCTAAATAGTTTTCGGAGAGAACCAGCTATTTCCAAGTTTGTTTAGCCTTTCACCCCTATCCACAGCTCATCCCCTAACTTTTCAACGTTAGTGGGTTCGGACCTCCAGTACGTGTTACCGCACCTTCATCCTGGCCATGGATAGATCACTTGGTTTCGGGTCTACGCCCAGCAACTGAACGCCCTATTCGGACTCGCTTTCGCTACGCCTGCCCTATTCGGTTAAGCTTGCTACTGAACGTAAGTCGCTGACCCATTATACAAAAGGTACGCCGTCACCCCTTACGAGGCTCCGACTGTTTGTATGCATGCGGTTTCAGGATCTATTTCACTCCCCTCCCGGGGTTCTTTTCGCCTTTCCCTCACGGTACTGGTTCACTATCGGTCGATCACGAGTATTTAGCCTTGGAGGATGGTCCCCCCATCTTCAGACAGGATTTCACGTGTCCCGCCCTACTTGTCGTACACCTAGTTCTTTCATACTGTTTTCGTCTACAGGGCTATCACCTGCTATGGCCGCACTTTCCAGAGCGTTCGACTAACAATACAAATAAAGAGTACAGGCTCTTCCCATTTCGCTCGCCACTACTTTGGGAATCTCGGTTGATTTCTTTTCCTGCGGTTACTTAGATGTTTCAGTTCACCGCGTTCGCTTCACATAGCCTATGTATTCAGCTATGGATACTCCAAAAGGAGTGGGTTTCCCCATTCGGACATCTACGGATCAAAGCTTGTTTGCCAGCTCCCCGTAGCTTTTCGCAGGCTACCGCGTCCTTCATCGCCTGTGATCGCCAAGGCATCCACCACATGCACTTGTTCGCTTGACCCTATAACGAGTCCGTCTTGCTTGCGCTTGACAGTCGTTACAGGTTGAGTTCTCGCATTTGTGCCGTATTCCAATTTGAGCCGAACATTTAAGTTCGAATCTTCTTGAGATACATCGATACAATCACAACCCGAATAACTTTCACGCCCATCTCAAATAGACGCTTCCGTTATTCAAATTACTACTTCTTCTAGATTGTTAAAGAACGACAGCCGATAAGTACACAAGGTGTACCGATCGCTCTGACTGGCTCAATCGCCAATGACAAATCCTCAGGTCATGCTGACCTGAACGCTTGTCATTGAAGATTGGTGGAGGCAGACGGGATCGAACCGACGACCCCCTGCTTGCAAAGCAGGTGCTCTCCCAGCTGAGCTATGCCCCCATACAGAGACTTCTCAAGGATACTGTCCAGACTAAGTGGTGGGTCTGGTTGGATTCGAACCAACGACCCCCGCCTTATCAAGACGGTGCTCTAACCAACTGAGCTACAGACCCCTGAGTCTGTCTTGATTTACAGCCGATAAGCGTGAACGCTCAACTTTCGCGGTATTAGCTCGAGAAAGGAGGTGATCCAGCCGCACCTTCCGATACGGCTACCTTGTTACGACTTCACCCCAGTCATGAATCCTACCGTGGTGACCGTCCTCCTTGCGGTTAGACTAGCCACTTCTGGTAAAACCCACTCCCATGGTGTGACGGGCGGTGTGTACAAGACCCGGGAACGTATTCACCGCGGCATGCTGATCCGCGATTACTAGCGATTCCAGCTTCACGCACTCGAGTTGCAGAGTGCGATCCGGACTACGATCGGTTTTCTGGGATTAGCTCCCCCTCGCGGGTTGGCGACCCTCTGTTCCGACCATTGTATGACGTGTGAAGCCCTACCCATAAGGGCCATGAGGACTTGACGTCATCCCCACCTTCCTCCGGTTTGTCACCGGCAGTCTCCTTAGAGTGCTCTTGCGTAGCAACTAAGGACAAGGGTTGCGCTCGTTGCGGGACTTAACCCAACATCTCACGACACGAGCTGACGACAGCCATGCAGCACCTGTGTATCGGTTCTCTTTCGAGCACTCCCAGATCTCTCCAGGATTCCGACCATGTCAAGGGTAGGTAAGGTTTTTCGCGTTGCATCGAATTAATCCACATCATCCACCGCTTGTGCGGGTCCCCGTCAATTCCTTTGAGTTTTAATCTTGCGACCGTACTCCCCAGGCGGTCAACTTCACGCGTTAGCTTCGTTACTAAGGAAATGAATCCCCAACAACTAGTTGACATCGTTTAGGGCGTGGACTACCAGGGTATCTAATCCTGTTTGCTCCCCACGCTTTCGTGCATGAGCGTCAGTATTGGCCCAGGGGGCTGCCTTCGCCATCGGTATTCCTCCACATCTCTACGCATTTCACTGCTACACGTGGAATTCTACCCCCCTCTGCCATACTCTAGCTTGCCAGTCACCAATGCAGTTCCCAGGTTGAGCCCGGGGATTTCACATCGGTCTTAACAAACCGCCTGCGCACGCTTTACGCCCAGTAATTCCGATTAACGCTTGCACCCTACGTATTACCGCGGCTGCTGGCACGTAGTTAGCCGGTGCTTATTCTTCCGGTACCGTCATCCCTCGGCTTTATTAGAGTCAAGGATTTCTTTCCGGACAAAAGTGCTTTACAACCCGAAGGCCTTCTTCACACACGCGGCATTGCTGGATCAGGCTTTCGCCCATTGTCCAAAATTCCCCACTGCTGCCTCCCGTAGGAGTCTGGGCCGTGTCTCAGTCCCAGTGTGGCTGGTCGTCCTCTCAGACCAGCTACTGATCGTCGCCTTGGTGGGCCTTTACCCCACCAACTAGCTAATCAGCCATCGGCCAACCCTATAGCGCGAGGCCCGAAGGTCCCCCGCTTTCATCCGTAGATCGTATGCGGTATTAATCCGGCTTTCGCCGGGCTATCCCCCACTACAGGACATGTTCCGATGTATTACTCACCCGTTCGCCACTCGCCACCAGACCGAAGTCCGTGCTGCCGTTCGACTTGCATGTGTAAGGCATGCCGCCAGCGTTCAATCTGAGCCAGGATCAAACTCTTCAGTTCAATACCTGTTACTGTTTTTCGGTTCTTTCGAACCGGTCGCTCACTCAAAGCTGACAGGATTACGAATTACTTCATAAACCTGACTTACTTTTGTGTGAGACTCTTGATACTTTTGCTGACCTGATCCTAAGATCAGGACCGCTTCCATCAAGCGTCCACACTTATCGGCTGTAGATTGTTAAAGAGCGTTTCCGAGAGAAGCTTGGCTTCGTTTCGGCGCTGCGTTTTCAGCAGCAGAGAAGCGAGATTATGAAGAACATTTTGAAGCGCGTCAACTACTTTTTTCAGCGCTTCGATCAACAAACCGCATCGATCGAGTTCCTCACCAGTTCAAAGAAGCAGCCTAAATTCCGGCGCTCTCCTTGTCCTGCCTAGCTTCCCCTCCCGTTCTGCGTTTCCGTCATCGCGAGAGAGGCCGAATTCTAAGCACCCATCCCGCTTCGTGCAAGCGTTTTCGCAAAGAAAATGCATAAAGGGCGCCGCTCGCGCGGCGCCCTTTATGACAAGCCGTTGATCTCAAACGAAGAAACGCGATATACGGTTGCTCGCGCAACCAACTCCCACGCCGACCGCCCTCAATCGGACGGCGTCGACACCCGATAGAAGCCCGCAAGATCGCCCTTCATCGCATGCAGCGCGGCGTCGTCGAGATAGATCATGTGGCCGGTCGGGTAGTAGCGCAGCGCGAGGTTCGCGCGCAGCGAGCGGTCGAGGCCGAGATGCGACAGCGCATATTCGGTCGCGTAGAACGGCGTCGCCAGATCGAAATAGCCATTCAGCGACAGCACACGCAGCTTCGGGTTCTGCCGCATCGCCTCGGCCAGGTCGCCGGCCGCATACGGCACGGCCAATTGCTCGCCCCACCAGGCGCGATGCTTCCAGTCCCATTGACGCAAGGCCGCATCGTTGAACACGCGATACCGATCGGTCGGCCGGTAGTCGAGATCCTGCGCGAGATGTTGGTGCAGAGCCGCGTCGAATACGCTCGAAATGCTCGTCGCCGACACGTCGTAATCGGGGCGCTCGCCCGCATCGTCGTAATCGATGCCCTCGAAGCGCGCGTCGTAGCGGCCCAGGCTGCGCGACTCGCCGCGCAGCAACTGCTTGCGGAACCGCGATGGCCCCACGCGCAACCGCGCATCCTTGACGAACTGCACGTCGAGCCCGGTATAGCTGGCGATGCGCGCGGCAATCGCGTCGCGCTCGGCGTCGGGCAGCGCGTCGCCCGCGGCAAGCGCCTGCTGATACGGACCGCGCGCGAACGCCCGCACCTCGTCGAGAAACGCGGGCAGGTTCGGCGGCTTCGGCGACAGACGGTCGTGATACCAGGCGATCGCGGCATACGTCGGCAGATAGCTTTCGCTCTCGAAATCCGAACCGGGCGAGAACGCCGCCGAATCGAGCACCGACGACATCAGGATCACGCCGTTCAACGCGATGTTGCTGTCGTTCAGCCGATGCGCGAGCATCGCGGCCCGCGCGGTGCCATACGATTCGCCGAGCAGGTACTTCGGCGAATCCCAGCGGCCGTTGACGGTCAGGTAGCGCTCGATGAAATGGTCGAACGCGCTCAGGTCGCTGTCGACGCCCCAGAAGTTCTTGCCCGTCGCGTGGCCGACCGGGCGCGAGAAACCGGCGCCCACCGCGTCGATGAAAACGAGGTCGGATTGGTCGAGCAGGCTGTCGGGGTTGTCGGCCAGCGCGTAGGGCGCCGGCCCGCTGACGGCGGGGCTTGCCGTGTGTGCCCGCTTCGGGCCGAACGAGCCCATCATCAGGAACATCGTGCCCGCGCCCGGGCCGCCGTTGAACAGGAACGTCACGGGCCGCGACGCGGCGCGCTTGCCGTTCGCGGTGTAAGCAATATAGAAGACGCTCGCGGTGGCCTCGCCGGCATCGTCGCGCAGCAGCAGATTGCCGGCGGTGGCGGTGTAGTCGAGCGTGCGGCCGTCGAGCCGGATCGAATGGCGCGTGACCGAGCGGGTTTCGGGCGGTACGGGGATGAGGTGGCCGGTGTCGTCGCTCCCGTGCGATGGGGTGGCAGACGCATCGGCAGCGCGCGGGCGATGTGCGGACGGCGCCGATGCGGCCTGCGCGGGCGAAGCGGATGAGACCGATGAAGCCGACGCAACGGGCGATGCAAACGCAACGGCATCCGAAGCCGGCCGCGCAACCGCCTCCGCCGCCCCCATCGACATCGCAACGAACCACCCCACACAGCACAACGATGCGTTCAAACGTAGCGGCATGACATCCTCGGTCGGCGAACCCGCGCATGAATGGTCTGCGGATTGTCGACAGATCGCCCTGGCGCGTCAACGGCGCGCCGCCGCCCATCCATGACAAAACGGGCGAGCCATCCGGCCCGCCCGCCTGTCTGCCTTCAAACGTTAATCGAGCAACTCAACGCCGGCCCAGCATCCGCACCGCCAGCGCCGCCAGCGAGGTGGCCACGGCCAGTACGACCACCGCCGTCCAGCCCCACTGTGCGAACAGCAAGGTCGCCAGCCCCGCGCCGGCCGACATGCCGACGAACATGCCGACGAACAACACCGCGTTGAGCCGGCTGCGCGAAGCCGGATCGATGCCGTAGACGATGGTCTGATGCGCGATCAACGTGGACTGGAAACCGAGATCGAAGCCCACCGTGCTCAGTGCGATCAGGGCAAGCTGCGCCGTCACCGGCAGCCACGGCGCGAAACCCATCGCGGCGAACGACACGGTGGCCACGCCGATCCCGAGCCGCGTGACGAATTCCGCACCGCGACGGTCGGCCAGCCGGCCGGCCAGCGGCGCGGCCAATGCACCGACGGCACCGGCCAGGCCGAACGCACCGGCCGCCGCGCTGCCCAGATGGAACGGCGCGCCGTGCAGCATCACGGCCAGCGTCGTCCAGAAGCCGCTGAAGCCGATCGCGAGGATGCCCTGCGCGAACGCGGCACGCCGCAGCGCCGGGTGCTGACGCCACAGCGCGCCGAGCGAAGCGATCAACGCGCGATACGGCAACTGCGTGGTGGGCCGGAAGCTCGGCAGGCCGCGTGCGGCCGCCACGCCGATCGCGGCGACACTGACCGCCGCAATCACGAAGGTGGCACGCCAGCCCAGGCTGCCCGCCACCACCCCGGCCACCACGCGCGACAGCAGGATGCCGAGCAGCAGCCCCGTCATCACGGTGCCGACCACCTTGCCGCGATGCGCGTCGGGCGCGAGCGTCGCACCGGCCGGCACGACGTCCTGCGCGAGCGTCGCGGCCAGCCCCACCGCGAAGCTGGCGGCGAGCAGGAAGCCGATCGACGGCGCGAGCGCGGCCAGCAGCAACGCGGCCACCAGCACGCCGGCCTTGACGAGAATCACGCGCCGCCGGTCGAAGCGATCGCCGAGCGGTGCGAGCAGCAGGATGCCGAGCGCATAACCGAGCTGGGTCAGCGTGGGCACGAAGCCGACCAGCCGGTCCGACGCGCCGATATCCGGCCCGAGCACGCCCAGCATCGGCTGGCTGTAATAGAGCGGCGCCACGCCGAGCCCGGCGGCGGCGGCCAACAGCAGCACGAGGCGCGGCGTCAGCACGGCCGGCTGGCCCTGGCCGGCGGAAGCAGCGGCGGCCGGCGCGGCACGATGCGCGGGCGGCATGATGGCTTCGCGGGCCACGCCGCCAGCAGGTTCGAAGTCGGGAGTCGAGCTCATGATGGGATTCCATCTCGTCGTGAATCAGGAGACGCGAGTGTGACGGCTGCGGCACAGGCCCGGTAGTGGCACCACCCGCACATTTGATATACGCTCGACGCATGACCATCAAATCGCCCGCCAGCCCTGCCTCTGGCGCACCTCACCGGGTTTCGGAAGCCTCGCCCGACGATGCCGGCTATCGTTTTCAACTGATGGAAACGTTCGTACGTATAGTCGAATCGGGCAGCCTGTCGGCGGCGGCGGCCTTGCTGCGCACCACCCAGCCCACCGTCAGCCGGCGCTTGCAGGCGCTCGAACGCTCGCTCGGCGTGCGTTTGCTGCATCGTTCGACGCACTCGATGCGGTTGACGGTGGATGGCGAACGCGCGTTCAAGCGCGCCAAGGAATTGCTGGCCAGTTGGGCGTCGTTCGAGGCCGATCTGCGCGGCGCGCAGCAGGAGCCGGAAGGCCCGTTGCGCGTGACGGTGCCGCATGCGTTCGGCCAGCAGATCTTCGTCGAGCCGCTGATGCGCTTCCTGCGTGCACACCCGCGCGTGACGGTGGAATGGCTGCTGCAGGACGAAGTGCACGATTTCATCGGCACCGGCATCGATTGTGCGATTCAGATAGGCGAGCCGACCGACCCGTCGGTGGTGGCGATCAAGCTGGCGAACGTGCCGCGCATCGTGGTGGCCGCGCCGTCGCTGCTGGAGGGCGGTACGATCCCGGCCACGCCGGAGGCGCTGGCCCCGCTGACATGGCTGGCGCTGCGTACCTATTACCGCAACGAAATCGCGCTCACGCATCGCACGACGGGCGAGACGCGCCGCTTCACGATCCAGCCGCGCATGAGCACCGACAATCTGTTCGCGCTGCGCAGCGCAATGCTGCACGGGATGGGCGTGGGCATCAGCTCGTCATGGCTGCTGGCCGACGATCTGGCCGCCGGCCGGCTCGTGCACGTCGCGCCGGAATGGCGCGCCGCGCCGCTGCCGGCCTACCTCACGTATCCGCACGCGCAGTTCTACCCGTCGCGGCTGCTGCGCTTTGTCGCGACGATGCGCGAGGCGGTGCCGGGCCTGGTCGAAAGCGATACGCTGCCCGGCCAGGACCTCAGCCCTTGACCAGCCCGCCGTCGACGATCAGGTTCTGCCCCGTCACGGCGCGCGACCACGGCGACAGGAAGAACAGCACGGCATCGGCGAATTCCTCGGGCGTGGTCACGCGGCGCAGCGGCGTGAAGCCCGCGATCATGTCGAACACGGCTTCGGGCGTGGCGCGGCTCGCATCGGTGGTGCGCAGCAGGCCGCCCGACACCATGTTGACGGTGATGCCGTCGGGGCCGAGGTCGTTCGACGCGGTGCGCGTCAGCGCCAGCAGCGCGGCCTTCGACGCCGTGTAGTCGTGATACGGCACCACCGGGTTCTGAACCAGGTTGGTGCCGACGTTGACGATCCGCCCGAAGCCGCGCTCGCGCATGCCGGGCAAGGTGGCCTGCATCGTATTGAGCGCGCCCTTCACGGCGCCTTCGAGCTGCTGCTGCATGCGCTCCCAGGAAATATCGCCGAGTTGCGGCCGCGCGTCGCCGTCGAAGCGGAAGCTGGCCAGCGCATTGTTGACCACCGCCGCGATCGGCTCGCCGGTGCGCTCGCGCGCCGCATCCACCATCCGGCGGACTTGCGCGGCGTCGGTCACGTCGGCCTGCAAGGCGATCGCGCGCGGGCCGAGTTCGGCCACCAGCGCGATGGCCGCCGCTTCGCTGTTCAGGTAATTGACGATCACGCCCGCGCCTTCGCGCACCAGCGAACGCGCGATCGACGCACCCAGCCCGCGCGCGCCGCCCGTCACGAGCACCCATTGTTCCGATAAGTTCATTTGCCGCGTCTCCGGATCGTCAAAGCGCGATTATCGCGCGCGCGGCGCGATCCGCGCAGAACGGTGCGCGGCGACGCTCAAGCTTGCCGGAGCCGCGCATCCGCCCACGCCGCAAAATCGCCGACGATCTCGCCGGTCAATTGATGGCCGACCGGATAGCGGCGCACGGCGTGCGGCACGCCGAGTTCGGTCAGCATCGCGTCGGCACGCTCGGCCCAGGTGACGGGCAGCTTGTCGTCGTACTCGCCGTGCGCGATGAACGCGTCGAGGCCGGCCAGCGCCTCGCGCGGCGCGACGTGCGGCGCGATCTCGGGCAGGATTCGGCCGCTGAGGATCGCGAAGCCGCGCACCTCGCCCGGCGCGCTGAGGCCGACGCTCGCGCTCATGATGCCGCCCTGGCTGAAACCGCCGATCAGCGTCGGCAGCGGCGCGGCGCCGTCGGCCGTGCGCAGCGCGCGAAGCAGATCGATCAAATGCAGGCGGCTCGCGTCGGCCTGCGAGGCATCGATGGCCGGGCCGTTCGGCCCGAAGCGCACGTTGAACCACGCGAACTGCCCGGCGCCGAGCGTCAGCGGCCCGCGCACGAACAGCAGGTCGAGATCGGACGGCAGCGCATCGGCCACCGCCGCCAGGTTGGTTTCGTTGCCACCCACGCCGTGCAGCAACAGCAGCCGCGCACGCGCCACACCAGCGGCCGGGCGGCGGCGGAACGCGAGCGTCGAGCCGGGAAGCTGGGTCAGGTCGGTCGTCATCGAATCGGGCTCCGGGTTGGCGGCCCGCTGCTGGAGCGAAGCCGCTCTATATATAGAGGGGCGGTTCGTGCGGCTGCGCGAACCGGAAGCGCCAGTCTGAATCAATCTCCGCAAGCAATAAACCACTGACGGGAAATGAATTGACTCCTTAACGGAACGAATTGCCCGGACGGCTCGGTTTTTGCCCCGCGCGACGCCAAGCCGCGGCGCACAATGGCGGCTTCCCGACCGCGCGCGCCGCCGCCTCCTTCCGACGATGAGCACCCTGTCCGACTCGCTTTCCACCGAACCGTCGCCTGTCGGCGTCTATGCGCGCGACGACGGCGCCTGGCTCGTCAGCCATTCGGACCGGCCGCGCAGCTACCGAATTCAGCATCGCCGCGCCAGCGGCGACATCGATATCGACACCGTGATCGATCTCGACAACCTCGATACGAAGCTGCGCAAATGGCATCGCGAAGGCTACGCGCGACGCGACGACCACGGCGAAGCCGCTGCGCCGCCTCATCGCGCGCGCTTCCTCGCCGACCTGCACGCAGCTGCCCGCGAGACCGCGGCCGAGGCCGCGCAAGCCGCCGATACCGGTGCCGACGCCCGCGTCACGATCGCCGGCGTGCCACTCGCGCGCGGCGCGGGCGGCCCGCTGGTGCCCGCGACCAACCCGGCCTACCTGTTCGGCGAGCGTGCCGCCAACGTGGTGCGCGACATCGCCGAAAACCGCCGCCTGCTGCTGATCGGCCACACCGGCACCGGCAAGACCAGCCTGATCGAGCAGACCGCCGCGCAGGCCGGCCAGGGCGTGCTGCGCGCGAACATGAACGGCCAGACCACGGTGGGCGATTTCGTCGGCTTCTGGACGGTCAAGGGTGGCGAGACGATCTGGGTGGACGGCGTGCTGCCGACGGCGATGCGCGCGGGGTTGTGGCTGATCGTCGACGAGGTGGATTTCGCGGAGCCGGCGATTCTCGCGGTGCTGACCGCCGTGCTCGAACCGGGCGGCCGCCTGCTGCTCAAGGAAAAGGGCGACGAGATCGTGGCCCCGCATCCGGCGTTCCGCCTGTTCGCTACGGCCAACGCGGCCGGCGCGATGAGCCGCTTCCGGCATTTGTATCAGGGCGCCAACGTGATGAACGACGCGTTTCTCGATCGCTGGCGTGTCTACGAGATCGGTTACCTTTCGCCGGCCGAGGAGGCCGAGGTGCTGCGCCGCACGTTCGGGCCGCGCGTCAGCGTGCCGATGGCCGAGACGCTGGCCGCGATCGCCGCCGCGTGCCGCGAAGCGTTCGAACGCGACGACCTGGCCAGCGCGTTCTCCACGCGCCGCCTGATCGACTGGACCGCGCTGATGCTGCGCACCGGCGACCCGGACATCGCGGCCGGCCCGACGATCTACGCGAAGGTCAGCGCCGACGACGCCGCGTTGATCCGCGACATCGTCCGCCATTACATCGGGCAGGAGCCGGCGTGAAACCGGCCGGGGACGAAGACGGGGTCGGGGGCCGGGGCGGGGGTGCAACCGAAGCCGGGGCCGGGGCCGGGGCCGGAGCCGGAGCCGCAGCCAAAGCCCGAGCAACCACCACAACCAAACCCGCCCACACACCGTCCAACGACGACCCCGGCGAGCAACTCGGCAAGCTCGCGCGCGTGCTGACCGGCGACCCGCACGTGCAGGTACGCGTGTCGCGCGACGGCCCGCGCCTCGACCTGGCGGGCGACGCAACCGGAGCAACCGGCGCGACCGTCCTGACGCTGCCCGCCACCGCAGGCGACACGCCGTTGTCGGCCGACGAACTGGCGGGCTGGCTCGATCTGCTGGCCGCCCGATTGCGCTTCGGCGAACCGGCGCAACGGGCCGGCGTGACCGTCGAGGTCACGCGCGCGCTGGCCGACACCATCGACGATTACCGGGCCAGCCGCGCGCTGGCCGCGCAATTCCCCGGCGCGGCGCCGTTGCTCGCGCGTCAACGCGAAGCCGCCGCGCGCGAGATCGCCCGGCGCTGGCCCAAGCTGAACTGGCGCGACCGCCTGATCTGGCGCATCGCGCGCGAGCTGCACGGCGAAGCGCCCACGCTGCCCGAACGCGTCGCCTCGCTCGACGCCACGCTGCACGCCAGCGGCACGCTGATCGACGCGGCGCGCGCCGCCCGCTCGACGGCGGACAGCATCGAGGCGGCCGGCCGCCTGGTCGCGCATGTGCGCGGGCTCGCGCGCGGCAACGCCAACAACATGATGATCACGGTCGATCGCGAAACCTCGCTCGACACGCCCGATACCGCGATCGAGATCGACCCCGACGACGCGTTCGGCAGCGCACCCGCCACCGACGCACCGGCCGCAAGCGCCGAACTGTCGAACGCCGCGACGCCGGCCGACAGCGCATCCTCGGCCGACGACCAGGCCAGCGGCGACAGCGCGCCCTCGCCGCGCGCCGTGCAAACGAACGCCCCGCCGGTTCGCTCGATCCCGATCACCACCGCGTTCGACACCGTCACCGACCTGACCGGCAGCGGCGATGCCACCGCCTGGCGCAAGCTGCGCAGCGCGGCGCGCGCGCAAACCGCGCGTCTGAAAGCGCAACTCGAACGCGCACTCGAAGCCGACGAGCACCTGCACTGGCGCACCGAACAGGAACGCGGCGAACTCGACCGCCGCGCGCTGGCGCGGGTCGCCACCACGCCCGGCTATCGCACGCCGTTCCGCACGCGGCGCGCGACATCGGGGCGCGACACCGCCGTCACGCTGCTGATCGATCGCAGCGGCTCGATGGCCGGCCGCAAGATCGAACTCGCGCGGCTTTGCGCGGCGGCGCTGTGCGACGCGCTCGCGCAACTGGGCTTTCCGTGCGAGGCGCTCGGCTACAGCTCGATCGACGACCCGGCGATGCGCGCGTTCCGCGACCGCTGGCTCGCGCAGGGCCACGCGCCGCGCGGCTACAACCGCTTCGTCGAGCGGCTCGACCTGGAAATCTACAAGCGCTTCGATTCCGACAACCCCAGCGGCCTCGCGCGCCTCGAATGCGGCCACGAGAACCCGGACGGCGAGGCGCTGAGTTGGGCCGCCGAGCGCCTGCTCGCGCGGCGCGCGCAGCGGCGCATCCTGATGGTGCTGTCGGACGGCTATCCGGCCACCGGCGACGGCGACCCGGCGCGGCTGCGCGCGGACCTGCGCCTGCGCATCGCGGAGGTGCGCGCACAAGGCATCGAGTTGATCGGGGTGGGCATCCTGGACGATGCGGTGGAAGCGTTCTATCCGGCCAGCACCGTGGTGGAACGGCTGCCGGATCTGCCGGCCGTCGCGTTCGAGGCGCTCGGCCGCGCGCTGCTCGGTGAACGCGGCCGGACGCAATGGCCGACCGGTTTTGCGTGAAGCCCGAGGCGCTTGAGAATGAACTGAGGATTCGAAAAAACGCGCCGCCGCGCACGGTTTACCGGGCCGGCGGCGGCGATTTGTGCAGAATCAGTGCAGAAACTGCAGCGAGCCGAGCATGCGCGCGGTGTCGTCGTCGTTGCCCACGATGCCCTGCGTATCGGCCACCACGGCCTGCGTGCCGTTGCTCAACACCGCCCACAGGCATTCGCCGCCCGCGGCGTGAAAGCCGCTTTCGGGATCGCTGACGCCGCAGGTCTGCGTGGCCCGCATGCCCTGCCAGCCACGGCCCGCGAAGCGCTCGACATCCGCGGGTGTGCCCGGCCCGGCGCTCGTCACCCATTTGCCGTTGTCGTCCTGCTTGAACAGTGCGTCCCGTTGCGCCACGGCTTCCAGCGCGCCGTTCACCACGTTCAGTTCGACGAAGTAATCGCTGTTGTCCATGCCCCGGCCGACCAGCGCGACGCAGCGCTTTTCGCCAGTGCCCGGGCACGGCGTGACGGGCTTGCGGTTGGACGGGTAATCGAACGCGATGCCGAGCGCCGCGCTCGAATAGCGGCGCCATTCGGCCGACTTGACGGCGGCCAGCGCACCGAGCCGGTCGCGATAGGCCTGTTCGATGCAGGCCGCATCGCCGCAGCGGTTGCGTTCGGCCAGCCAGGCACGCTGGCTGCGCGATACGGCGGCCGGGTCCGCCGCGCGGGCGACGGTCTGACGATAGGTGGTATCGAGTTGCGAATCGAGATCGCCGAGCGCGGGCTGGCTGCAGATGCTGCGTTCGACGCCGGTGCGCGCCGCCTTGCAATCGAAACTGGCCGCCTGCGCGGCGCTCGTGCCGATCCCCGTCAAGGCCGCCATCAGGCAGGCGGCCGCGAAATGCCGTGCTCTCATCGGTTATTACCCTCGTTTTTCGATTGGATCGGGCGGGCCGCAGCCGGAACCCCTCGCCGCCGCGCCGGTCGCACAGGATACCGGCTCGCCGGCCCGAGGCCGAACCTCCGGCTTCGTCGCACATTGTTCACACAACGGAAACGAAGTGTTCGGCCAGGTAGCGATGATCGCGCCGGCGAATTCACGGATACTTCCGCCTGTCCCAGTGCGGCGTCATGCGCCGCCAACCCAGCCAGAAAAACGCCCTATGTCTTCCAGAACGCCGCTTACCGTCTTGCTCGCGGCCTGTCTGACGCTGTGGCTCGGTGCATGCGCCAGCGTGTCCGAGGTCAGCGCCACCGACAAGCCGCATACCTACACCGTCAACACCAGTTCGCACGGCGCCGTGCTGTCCTGGGCCGCCGCGCATCAGAAGGCGATCAGCACCGCCGATGCCTACTGCGCCCAGCAGGGCATGCGCGCGAGCCCGGGCTTGGAGCAAGTCTCCGATCGCGAGGCGCGCCTGACGTTCCAATGCCATCCGTCCCTGTGAGCATCGGTTGATCGCTCCGGCCGCGCGTGGGCATGACGCCCCACGCGCGGCCTGTCCGCATTACGCCTGCGCCGCTTCCTGCGTCACTTCCTGCGCGCTCGCCAGCACCGCGTGCAGCAGCACGTTCGCACCCGCCTCGGCCCATTCGGGCGTGATCGCTTCCGCTTCGTTGTGACTGAGGCCGTCCACGCACGGCACGAAAATCATGCCGGTCGGCGCGACGCGCGCGAGATAGCACGCGTCGTGGCCCGCACCCGACACGATGTCCTGGTGCGACAGCCCGAGAGCGGCGGCGGCGTCGCGCACCGCCTCGATGCAGCGCGGCGCGAACGGCACCGGCGCGTAATCGAAGATCTGCTCGATGCGCACGCCGAGGCCCGCGTCGCCCGCGATCCGCGCCGCTTCCGCGCGCAGCGCCGCATCCATGTCGGCCAGCACGGCGGCGTCGGGATGGCGAAACTCCACCGTGAAGAAGCACTCGCCCGGCACCGTGTTGCGCGAGTTCGGGCGCGCCTCGATCATGCCGACCGTGGCGCGCGCATCCGGCGCAAGACGGCGGCCGAGCCCATCGACGAAATCGATCACGCGCGCGGCGCCAACCAGCGCGTCACGGCGCGCGTCCATCGGCGTGGTGCCCGCGTGGGCGTCCACGCCCGTGAACGTCAGTTCGTACCAGCGCTGCCCCTGCCCGGCCGTGACCACGCCGATCGTAGTGCCGGCGCGTTCGAGAATCGGGCCTTGCTCGATATGCAGTTCGTAGGCCGCGTGCACGGGGTAACCGCCCACCGGCGCGTCGCCCGCATAGCCGATCGCGGCCAGGGCGTCGCCCAGCGTGACGCCCTGGCGATCGGTGCGCGAGCGGCCGTAGTCGAGCGTGAACACGCCCGCGAACACGCCCGAGGCCACCATCGCCGGCGCGAAGCGCGAGCCTTCCTCGTTGGTCCACAGCACCACGTCGATCGGGCGTTCGGTTTCGATGCCCGCGTCGTTCAGCGCGCGCACCACTTCGAGGCCGCCGAGGACGCCGTAGATGCCGTCGTAGCGGCCGCCGGTCGGCTGCGTGTCGGCGTGCGAGCCGGTCATCACCGGCGCGGCGTCGGCCACCCGGCCCGCGCGGCGCGCGAACACGTTGCCCATCGCGTCCACGCGGATCGTGCAGCCCGCCGCGCGCGCCCATTCCACAAACAGGTCGCGCGATTCGCGATCGAGTTCGGTCAGCGCGAGGCGGCAGACGCCGCCCTTCGGCGTCGCGCCGATGCGCGCCATCCGCTCCAGCGAATCCCACAGCCGCGCGCCGTCCACGCGCAGCGCCGCATCGCGTTCATTCACCATGATTCGGCTCCTTCGCTTCGCGCACGGCGTAGCGGAAATCGCAGCGCTTCGCGCCCTGCATGATGGTGGTGGTGCGCGTCAGCGCAACGCGCGGGTCGTAGCCGCGAATGAAATATTCGTCGCGCGCGCAACTGAGCAGATGGCCGATCTCGCCGAGCCCCATCGCGTGATACATCTCGGCGTAGGCGCAGCGGTGCACGTCGTAATCGTAGTGTTCGGCGTCCTCGCGCTGCACGCTCACGTCGAGCGCGTCGTCCTTCTCCCACAGCACCTGCAGGGCCACGAACGAAGCGATGCTCGCGCCGTTCGGCTCCTGCGCCGCGAACGATTTGCCCGCATCGACGGCCGCGCCGCGCACCGCCTCGGCGATCACGGCCTGCGCGCGCTCGGTGCCGAATTCGCGCTTCATGATCTCGTAGATCGGCTTGATGATTTCCGCCTCGATCCTGCGTCGCGCGAGGATGCCCAGGCGGGTGTCGGTATCGCTATCGGCCTTGCCGCTCGGGGCGGCGGGTTGGGTCGGCTCGGTCATGTGAGCTCCTGACTTGGGGTGTGTGTCGTTATGGTTGTGGGAAAGCTGCGAAGCGGGTGCGGAGGCCGGAACCTCGGAACGGCAAAGGGCGGCTCGTGTCGTTACGGCTACCGGGAATCGGCGAACCGGGCGCGGAGGCCGGAACCCCGGAACGGCAAACGGGCAGTGCCGGTTCACCACCGGCGCCGCCCGCTCACGCCGAAATCCGGCTCCGAGTTTCAGTGCGCCGGTGCGCCGCCGCCGAGCACGTCGACGACGTTCCACTTGCCGTCGCGCACCTGGTAGATCGTGTAGGCCGGGTCCTTCAGGTTGCCCTGCGCATCGAACTGGATGCGGCCGGTCACGCCCTGCCGATCCACCTTGTGCAGCGCGGCGACCAGCTTGGCCGGATCGGTCGAGCCGGTTTGCTGCGCGACGGCGATCAGCGTGGCCGCCGCGTCGTACGCGAACGGCGCGTGCAGTTCGATCGGCGCGTGATAGCGCGCGCGGTATTGCGCGTCGAACGCCGGGCCGCCCGGCATCTTCGCGAGCGGACGGCCCGGTTCGAGCGCAGTCACGCCCTCGCCGTCCTTGCCGGCCAGCGACAGGAAGGTCTGGCTGACGAAGCCGCCCGCGCCGAGCAGCGTGGCGTCGATGCCGAGCTGATGCATGCGGCGCGCGATCGGCGCGGCCTGCGCGTCGAGGCCGCCGAAGAACACCACGTCCGGCCGCTTGCTCTTGATGGCGGTCAGCACGCCGCTGAAATCGGTGGTCTTGTCGGTCACGTATTCGCGATCGACGATATTGCCGCCGTCCGCCTTCACGCCCTTCACGAACTGGTCGGCCAGGCCCGAGCCGAACGAGGTGCGATCGTCGAGCACGGCGATGCGCTTGGCGTGCAGCGTCTTGACCGCGTATGCGCCGGTGTAGGCGCCACCGGTGTCGTCGTGGCCCATGATGCGGAACGCGGTATCGAAGCCTTGCAGCGTGTATTGGTGGCCCGTGGAGGCCGGCGCGATCTCGGGGATCCCCGCGTCGTGATACACGCGTGCGGCCGGCACGCTGCAGCCGGTGTTCCAGTGGCCGACCACGCCGATCACATGCTGCCCGACCAGATCCTGCGCGACCGTGACGGCCGTGCGCGGGTCGGATTGATCGTCGACGGCCACCAGCTTGTAGACGACCGGCTTGCCGCCGATGGTCGGATGCGTGCGGTTGGCATCATCGATTGCGAGTTGCGCGCCGTTCTGCAGATCCTTGCCGATCCGCGCGGACGGGCCGGTCAGCGGCGCGGCCAGGCCGATCAGCACGGTTTGCGGCGCGTCGGCCGCCATCACGGCGGGCGCGCCCAGCGACAGCGCGAGGGTGGCGGCAGCCGCGATGGCGGTGCCGGCGAACGGAGCGGACAGGACGATTTTTTTCATGGTCGGGGAGCGTGTGGCGGACGATTAAAACATGAAAAATATTAAATAGTCGATTGATGATCGGCAAATATCCTTTGATTGAATGCTTATGCCCGCCAGACAGAATTCACTCAAATCCTTACCCATAAAGGATTTCAAAAGATAGCCCAATCCCAAGATTATTCGATAGAATTCAAAACATGAAAAATATCGAACAATTATCCAACGATCCGCCGCTGCGCGCGGTGCGTGCGTTCGAGGCTTTCGCGCGGCTGGGCTCGGTCACGGCCGCCGCCGCCGAGCTCGACATCACGCCGTCGGCGATCAGTCACCAATTGCAGTTGCTCGATGCGTTCATCCGCACCCCGCTGACGGTGCGCGAGGGCCGCGCGCTGGCGCTGACCGACGAGGGCCGCGATTACTACCGCTCGATCAGCGCGGCGTTCTCGGTGCTGCGCAGCGCCACCGGCTTCGTGCGCGATCGCTCCTCGCTGCGGCAGATCACCGTCAGCCTGATCCCGCTGTTCGGCATCGGCTGGTTCGTGCCCCGGCTGCATCGCTTCCTCGACGCGAATACCGATGTGGACGTGACCGTGCTCTACGCGAACCACCGCAACTACCGCAGCGACGCGTCGGATCTGTCGATCCGCTTCGGCGCGGGCGACTGGCCCGGCTACCGCTGCGAGAAGCTGCTGCCGGGCGCGATGGTGCCGGTCTGCCATCCGTCGTTCCGGCGGCGCTTCGGGCCGTTCCGCAAGCCGGCCGACCTGGCCGTGGTGCCGCTGGTGCACGACGAGGATCGCAGCACCTGGGTCAACTGGCTGCGCAACGCGGGCGTGCGCAACGTGCCGCCGGTGGTCGGGCCGATGTTCGAGGATGGGCAACTGACGCTCAGCGCGATTCGCGCGGGGCTCGGCGCGGGGCTGATGCGCGCGCCGCTGATCGAGGCGGAGATCGCCAGCGGCGAGGTGGTGCAATTGTTCGACACGGCGCTCGACGACGGCCGCGACTACTACCTTTGCACGCGCGACGACGCCGATCTGCCCGATGGCGCGCAACGGCTCGCGCAATGGCTGCGGGAGACGGCGGCGGAATCGATGCGGCTGACGACGGCGGGCAAGCGCTGAACGGGTGCCGTGCGAGAACGGCGGCTGGTCGGGTCGGCCGGAGTTTCGGCTGGGCTGCCGGCTGGCGCATCGGCCGATGCATATTGCCGAGCCGCGGCTCGGCACACCCCGCCAGAGCCTTCCCTTCACGCCACCGACGCAATCTTGAGGAATCCGACACGAATGCATCGGCGCAGCGCGCCAGATGCATTCGCCTCGTGAAATAAGGGCTCCGGCACGAGCGTAGCGTGTCGGAGCGGTTGCCTGCCGCGCCACAGGCATGCGGCCGCAAGCTCTGCGGGTTTAGGGGTGATGACCCGGGCACTCGCGCAGTAATCCCGGCACGGCAAAAAAGACGAAGGGGTAAGACAACGCCGTGCACTGCGAAGCATGGTCGCCTGCCGGCGGCCGCGCGTATAGCAGCAGGCGGCGGAAAAACGGGCGCAGCAGATCGGCCGCCGCACTGCTGCGCCGTTTTTCGCGCGATCTGCTTCTTGTCGCCCCCGGGCCGCCGCCGTAAGTTCGTCGCTTCCCGGCGCGCGCGCCGAGCCTTCTCCTGTGCCCCATGTATCGATATACCGACTTCGACCGCGCCTTCGTGCGCAGTCGCGCCGCGCAATTCCGCGATCAACTCGAACGCTGGCAGGACGGCCGGCTCGGCGAGGACGCGTTCCGCCCGCTGCGGCTCCAGAACGGCTGGTACGTGCAACGCCATGCGCCGATGCTGCGCGTGGCGGTGCCGTACGGCGAACTGTCGAGCGCGCAGCTGCGCGTGCTGGCCCGCATCGCGCGCGACTACGACGTGCCCGAGCCCGAGGTGTACCGCCAGGCGCTCGATGCGCAGCGCGCGCTCGGCACGGTGCGCCTGCCCACCCGCCACGCGCACTTCACGACGCGCACCAACGTTCAGTTCAACTGGATTCCGCTCGACCGCGCGGCCGACGTGATGGACCTGCTCGCCACCGTCGACATGCACGGCATCCAGACCAGCGGCAACTGCATCCGCAACATCTCGTGCGACGAACGCGCGGGCGTGGCGCCCGACGAGATCGCCGATCCGCGCCCGTTCGCCGAAATCATGCGCCAATGGACCACGCTGCACCCCGAGTTCGCGTTCCTGCCGCGCAAGTTCAAGATCGCGATCAGCGGCGCGGCCGAGGATCGCGCGGCCACCGACTGGCATGACGTGGGGCTGCGCCTGCTGCACGACGCGAACGGCGAACTGGGCTTTCGCGTCACGGCCGGCGGCGGCATGGGCCGCACGCCGCTGATCGGCACGCTGATGCGCGCGTTCGTGCCGTGGCGCGACATCATGAATTACATCGAGGCGATCGTGCGCGTGTACAACCAGTACGGCCGTCGCGACAACAAGTACAAGGCGCGCATCAAGATTCTCGTGAAGGCGGAAGGCCAGCGCTTCATCGACGACGTGGATGCCGAATTCGCGCAGATCGTCGGCCACGACGGCCGCCCGCACACCATCCCCGACGCCGAACTCGCGCGCGTGCGGGCCTGCTTCGTGACGCCCGAGGCCGTCTCGCGCCGCGCGCCCGATGCGGCCGCCGCCGAGCGGCTGGCCGAGGCTGCCGCGCGCACGCCGGCGCTGGCCGGCTGGCTCGCCCGCAACGTCGCGCCGCATCGCGACCCGGCGTTGCGAATCGTCACGCTGTCGTTCAAGCGCACGCTGCAGGCGCCGGGCGATGCGTCGGCCGATCAGCTCGAACGCGTCGCCACGCTGGTCGATCGCTATTCGGCCGGCGAGGCGCGCGTCACGCACGCGCAGAACGTGGTGCTGCCATGGGTGCATGCCGACGACCTGCTCTTGCTGTGGGAAGCCGCACGCGCCGAAGGGCTGGCGAGCGCGAACGTGCACCTGCTGACCGACATGATCGCGTGCCCCGGCGGCGATTTCTGCGCGCTGGCCAACGCGCGCTCGCTGCCGATCGCCGACGCCATCGCCGAGCGCTACCAGGATCTCGACGAACTGGAAGACCTCGGCGAGATCGACCTGCATATCAGCGGCTGCATCAACTCGTGCGGCCATCACCATAGCGGCCATATCGGCATCCTCGGCGTCGACAAGGACGGGCGCGAGTGGTATCAGGTCACGCTCGGCGGCGCGGACGGCTCCGCGCGCGGCGGCGAGGCGCGCGCGGGCAAGGTGATCGGCCCGTCGTTCTCGGCGCGCGAGGTGCCGGACGCGATCGATGCGGTGCTCGCCACCTATCTGGCGCTGCGCGCGCCGTGCGGCGAGCGGCACGAACGCTTCATCGAGACGGTGGGCCGGGTGGGCATCGAACCGTTCAAGGCGGCCGCGCAGGCCGCGCGCATCGTCGAGGAGAACCCGGCATGAGCGCCACCGAACGTATTCGCCTGTTGAGCGCCGTGGCGCACGCGGCCGAAGCCGCGCAGGCCGAGGGCGCCGTGCTCGCGCTGGCCAACGACGCCGACGTGAGCGAGCACGCCGAAGCGATCGCCCGCGCGGCGCGCGTCGAACTGCACTTCCCGGCGTTCACCGACGGCCGCGCCTACAGCCAGGCGTATCTGGTGCGGCGGCGGCTCGGCTTTCGCGGCGACCTGCGCGCCACCGGCGAGGTGCTCGCCGACCAGTTGCAGATGATGGAGCGCACCGGCTTTTCGAGCGCGGTGCTGGCCGAGGGCGTCGCACCCGACGATGCGCAGCGCCAGCTCGATCGCTTCCCGGCGTTCTATCAGGCCGACCTCAGGCAGCCCGCGGACTGAGTGCGGCGCAGGCGGTGCAGTCGTTTAGGTCGTTTAGGTCGTCGCTGTCAGCACGGTCAGCGCGGCCGTCGCGGTCAACGGCCGAGCGTTCGACGATCGCCGCGAGCCGCATCACGAGCGCGTCCATCGGCGTGCCCGGCCCGAACACGGCGCGCACGCCGACCGCCGTCAAACGGCTCGCGTGCGCGTCGGGCACGATGCCGCCCACCACCACCGGCACGTCGATCGCACGCGCGGCCAGCGCGTCGAGCAGCGCCGGCACCGTGTCGAGATGCGCGCCGGACAGCGTCGACACGCCAACCAAATCGACCGGCCCCGCCGCCGCCTGCTCGGCAACGCGCTCGGCCAGCAACGCCGCCGAAGCGAACAGCGGCGCGCGCACCGCCACGAACCCGGCATCGGCCAACGCCGACGCGATCGCGTTGAGGCCACGGTCGTGGCCGTCCTGCCCGAGCTTCGCGAGCACCACCACGGGCGGCCGCCCGAGCCGCGCCGCAAGCGCCTCGACACGCGTGCGCGCGGCCAGCCATGCGGCGTCGCCATCGCGCGCGTCGGCATAGGCGCGCAGCGGTTCATCGTCGGGCAACGCATAGCGCGGCCACACGCGTTCGAGCGCGGCCGTGCATTCGCCCACCGTGGCGCGCGCCCGCATGCAATCGATCGCGAGCGCCAGCAGGTTGCCCGAGCCCGGCCCGCCGCGCGCGGCGTCGCCGAGCGCCTGCAGGGTGGCGGCAACCCGCGCCGGATCGCGTCGTGCCCGCGTGCGTTCGAGCCGCGCGCGCTGCATCGCGCGCACATGGCGGCCATCGATCTCGCGGCAGCCCGGCGGCGGCCCCGCATCGTCGGCCACGAAGCGGTTCACGCCGACCACCGTCTGCGCGCCGATATCGATACGTGCCTGCACAGCCTCGGCGCCCGCACGGATACGCCGCCGCACCCAGCCCGATTCGATCGCCGCCAGCATGCCGCCCTGCGCATCGATCTCGCCGAGAATCTCCCGCACGCGCGCGGCAATGCCCGCCGTCAGCGATTCCATCAGATACGAGCCGGCCCACGGATCGGCGGTGTCGCACAGCCCCATCTCGTGTTGCAGGATCTGCTGCGTGTTGCGGGCGAGCCGCGCCGCGCCCGCCGACGGCAGCGCCAACGCTTCGTCGTAAGCGTTGGTGTGCAGCGATTGCGTGCCGCCGAACACGGCCGCCATCGCCTCCACGGTCACGCGCACGATGTTGTTGTCGGGCTCGCGGGCCGTCAGCGACCAGCCCGAAGTCTGGCAATGCGTGCGCAGCGCGCGGGCGCGCGGCGAGCGCGCACCGCAGGCGGCCGCCAGTTCGGCCCACAGCAGGCGCGCGGCGCGCAGCTTGGCGATCTCCGTATAGAAATCGGTGCCCACGCCGAAGAAGAAACTGAGCCGCGCACACACCGCGTCGGCATCGAGCCCGGCCGCCGCGAGCCGTTCGACGTAGGTGCGCGCGTTGGCAAGCGTCAGCGCCAGTTCGAGCACCGGGTCCGCGCCCGCCTCCTGGAAGTGATAGCCCGATACCGACAGCGCGTTGAAGCGCGGCACATGTTCGGCCAGATGCGCCACCACGTCGGCCACGATCCGCATCGACGGCTCGGGCGCGTGGATCCACGTATGGCGCACCAGGTATTCCTTGAGGATGTCGTTCTGGATCGTGCCGGTCAGTTGCGCGACCGGCACGCCGCGCTCGTCGGCGGCCACGATGAATGCAGCCAGCACCGGCAGCACCGCGCCGTTCATCGTCATCGACACCGAGATGCGGTCGAGCGGGATGCCGTCGAACAGGCGCAGCATGTCGTCGGCGCTGTCGATCGCCACGCCGGCCAGCCCGACGTCGGCCGCCGCCTCGGGGTGATCGGAATCGTAGCCGCGCTGGGTCGGCAGATCGAACGCGACCGACAGCCCGTCGGCCTGCCCGGCCACCGCCGCACGAAACGCGAGGTTGGTTTCGGCCGCGTCGGCATGGCCGGTGTACTGACGAATCGTCCAGGGCCGCGCTGTGTACATGCCAGGATGCGGGCCGCGCACGAACGGCAGTTCGCCGGGCTCGGCGCTGCCGTCGAGATGCGCGAGGCCGTCGAGATCGGCCCGCGTGTAGACCGGCTTCAGCGGCACGTCGCGCACGCGCGGGGCAGGCCGGGATGTCGAATCGTCGTCGTTCATCAGGTATCCCAACGTTTTTCGGTGATCACGTCGGCGATCTTCATGCCGTCGGCGCCGCGCACGATTTCGCTCCAGTGGCGCAGCTGCGCCGCGTCGAGCCGCTCGATGCGCGCGCGCACCGTCAGCGTGTCGCCCACGTCGAGGTTGCCGTGGAAATGCAGCGAGCGCGATACCAGCGCGGGCGGCTTCGCGAAGCGGTGCCGCTGCCATTCGGCGCGATCGACGAAGGCCTGGAAGCTCGCGAAATAGAGCAAATCCGCGCCGTTGAAATCGTTGTTCGGGCACGGCAGGAACGCAGTGCAGGCGAGCGGTTCGAAGCTGGCCTGCTCGTCGCGCGCCCAGGCCGGCAAGGCATCCATGTCGCCGTCGCGCAGGCCGCGCCCGCGCGCGGTCAGTTCGGCCAGCGCTTCGGGCACTTCGGCGGTGGCACCCGCCAGCCCGCCGATGCGCGCGCGCGCCACCGAACGGTTGTGGGCCGCCTCGCGCGTGACGAAGGTGGACAGCATCCGCACCGAGCCGAGCACCGCGCCGTCGCGCACGATACGCTGCTCGCTCGCGTGGCGCACGGCACCCACGCGGCTCAGGTCGAGATGGATCTCGAACCGGTCGTGCTCGTCGATCGCGCCCGGCGGCGGCAGGTTCACGCCCACCGCGACGAACGCGGCATAGGCGGGCCGCCCGCGCTCGTCGGTGAAATCGGGCGTGTCGCGCCCCGCGTGCGCGGCCAGCGCCTCCCAATGACGGTGGCCGCATTCCTTAAGCAGCCAGTTCTCGGCCAGACCGGTCAGGCCCAGTTGCGGCATGCCGGCCCGGTAGCGATGAAGGGTCGTCTGCATCGTGTCGCGCCCGTGCTTCAGGCCGCCGCGTCTTCGGCCAGCAGCGTGGTGGCGTCGGCGGTCGCGCGAATCCGCTCGACCAGGTACTCGGCGTCGCGCGCCACGCCCGAGAAGCGCCCCGAGCCCCAGGTATGCAGCCACGGCAAGCCGACGAAATACAGCCCCGGCGCACCGGTCACGCCGCGCTCGTGGGCCGGATAGCCGCGCCCGTTGAACACCGGCACGTCGATCCAGCTGAAATCGGGCGTGAAGCCGATGCACCAGACGATCGACGTGATGCCGCTGTCGGCCAGCGCGAGCGTGGCGCGCTCGGCCGACGGGCGCCACACCGGCGCGTAGCGCTGGCCCGGCGGCGCAGCGATGCCCTGCTTCGCGATGAACGCGTCGATGCTGGCGTTGATGCCGTTGTAGGTGTCGTCGGCGCTGTCGAGGCAGGCGCCCAGATCGGTGGCGAAGCGCAGCACGCCGTCGCGGCAATCGTCGAGGCGGCCGTACAGTTCCATGCCTTCGGCGGCGAAGCGGCGCAGGTCGATGTCGCGCCCGCCGTCGCGGCCGGTCACATAGTGATTGGTGTTGTCGCGCACGCCCTCGCGCAGCGGATGCTGCCCGACCGGCATTTCGTAGTAGCGCATGTCGGCCAGCCAATCCACCACGTCGCGGCCGCGATAGAAGCGCGCGCAGCGCGGCGCATCGCCCACCGCCAGCGTCACGCGCCGGCCGGCCAGATGCAGATCCTCGGCGATCTGCGCGCCCGATTGTCCCGAGCCCACCACCAGCACGCCGCCTTCTGGCAGCGCGGCCGCGTTGCGATAGTCGGACGACTGGATTTGCGCGATGCCGGCCGGCAGCCGTTCGGCCATGCGCGGCACGATCGGCGTGTGATATCCGCCCGAGGCCACCACCACCTGATCGGCCGTAAACGTGCCGCGCGAGGTGGCCACGCAGTAGCGGCCATCCGCGCCGCGCGTGACGCGCTGCACGGCCGTGTGTTCGAGCACGGGCGCATCGACGGCGGCGATGAAGCCGTCGAGATATTCGATGATCTGATCCTTCGTCATGAAGCCGTGCGGATCGTCGCCGCGATACGGATGGCCCGGCAGCGCGCATTGCCAGTTCGGCGTGACCAGGCAGAACGCGTCCCAGCGCTGGCGGCGCCAGGTGTGCGTGACGGTTTCCTTCTCGAACACGAGGTGCGCGATGCCCGCCGCCTTCAGGTAATGACTGACGGACAGGCCGGCCTGGCCGCCGCCGACGACGAGCACGGGATAGTGCGGGATCTCGCCCGAGGGCGAGGCGGACAGAGCAGCGGAAGCGTTCGACATGATGGAACTCCTGAAGATGGACGGGCGCGGGATACCGGCGGGCACGCCGGCGCGGTCATTCGAGCGCGAGTACGGTGACGGCGGCGTCGGGCGCGGCGCCGAAGCGCTCGGCCAGCGTCTCGATGCGCGCGAGTTCGTCCATCGCGGCCGAGCACGCGAAGCCGAACTTGGCGCGCACGCGCTCGGACGCGATGCCGAGCGATTCGCGCGAGCGCGTCACGAAATCGTCGAGCGCGTAGCGCTGCCCCGGCGTGAAGTAATCGGCCACCACGGTGGACGGCGAATAGCAGCGGGTTTCGCTGTCGTCGGGCCAGCGGACCCGGAAGTGCATGACGGGCATGATCAGGATTCCTGTTCGGTAACGAGGGGAACGGCGGCGGCGCGCTCGTTCAGCCATTGACGGTAGATCGCCGCGTGCGAGGCGGCGCTCGCGGCCCAACTGAAGCGCGCGAGCAGCGCCGGCACGGCCGCGTGGAAATCGGGCGCGCGGCGGCCGTCGAGCGCGTCGTGCAGCGACTGCTCGATCGAATCGATCGAGCCGGGGTCGGCCCACACCGCCGTGCGCGCGTCGAGATGCTCGGTGAACGGCGCGATGCGCGACACGGCCACCGGCTTGCCGCACGCCAGCGCTTCGAGCACCACCAGCCCGAAGCCCTCGCGCAGCGACACCATCGACACCGCATCGGCCGCATGCAGCAGCGCGACGATCGCGGCATCGTCGAGCGGGCCGGTCACCACCACCGCGCCGCCCACGCCGACCGGCAGGCCCAGTTCGGCCGCTCGGGCGAGAAAATCGCGCGTATAGGCATCGTGATCGAGCAAGCTCGCGCCGCCGGCGATCACGAGTTGCGCGTGCGGCTTCGCGCGCCGCAATTGCGCGAACGCGTCGAGCAATGCGCGCGTGTTCTTGCGCGCCTCGATGCCGCCGATCGCGAGCACCGTCGCGCCGTTCGGCAGCAGTCCGAAGCGTTGCCGAACCGCGTCGATCGCGGCGGCCGGTGCCTGTGAAAAACGTTCGATGTCCACGCCGTTGGCCACCTGTTGCGCGGCCACGCCATACTCGTCGCGCATGCGCGCGGTCCAGTCGGCGCTTACGCACAGCACGCGATCGGCATCGCGCCACGCGCGGCGCTGCCACGCATCGAGGCGCGGATTCGCGAACGTGTCGAGGTGATGCACGGTGCGCACGAAGCCTTCGATCGCGCCTTCGGCCTTCCAGTCGGCCAGCGCGTTGCCGCTGATGCTGTCCTGCGCGTGGAGCACGTCGAAGCGGGCCAGCGCGGTGTGGTCGAAGGCCTGCCGGATCGCGGCGATCCGCGTCTCGACCATGCCGACCGTATCGAACGGCGTGGCCCCGGTGCGCGCCAGCACGACGCGGTAGCCGTCCATCTCGAAGCAGTCGTGCTCGCTGCCGCCGTCGCGAAACAGCCGCTCGCCGGGGCCGGCCGGCGCGACCACCGTCACGTCGTGCCCGGCCCGGCCGAGCGCGCACGCCAGCTCCAGCGTGTGCACCACCCCGCCGCGCGGGTTGACCGAGTGCGTGAACAGCGCGATGCGCAGCGGTGCGGCGTTCATCGCGCGGCTCCCGGCGCTGCACCGATGAACGGCGTCTCGCGCAAATCCCACAAGCGCGCGGCCTCGCCGCCTTCGGTCAGCACCACCTCGCGCGTCGCATCCACCGTGCCGATCGCCGCGCAGGCCAGCCCGCGCGCGGCGAAGCGCGCGATCACGGCATCGGCTTGCGCCTCGCGCACCGACATCAGGAATCCGAAGCTCGGGAACGCGCCGAGCCAGCGGTCGAAATCCACGCCAGCGGGGCGCGGGATCGCATCGAGATCGATGCGCGCGCCCGCCTGCGACGCTTCGAGCAGCATCAGCGCGGTGCCGATCGCGCCGGCCATGCTGATGTCCTTGGACGCATCGCACAGGCCGTCCTCGGCCAGCATGGGCAGCAGTTCGAGATCGTCGCGCAGCCGCTGCGGCGGCGCGCCGACCGAGGCGTTCCAGAACGGGTACGGATCTTCGAAGCGGCCACGCAGGTCCACCGCCATCAGCAGCCGGTCGCCCGGCTGCGCCGCGAAGCTCGACAGCAGCCGGCGCGCGCGCCCGAGGATCGCCACGGCCAACTGCGCGCCATCGGCCCGCGCGTTGCTGTGGCCGCCGACGATCGGCACGCCATAGGCGGCCGAGGCCGCCGCCATGCCGTCAAGCACCGCGCGCGCGGCGTCCAGGCCCTCGCTCCACAGTGCATCGACCACGGCGATCGGCCGGCCGCCCATTGCGTAGATGTCGCTGATATTGACCATCACGCCGCTGTAGCCGGCGAACCACGGCATCGCCTCGACGAAATCGGCCACCAGGCCTTCGATCGCGAACAGCAGGTAGCCGTCGCCGTCGGCGATCGCCGCGCAGTCGTCGCCCACCGCCACCGCCTGCGCCAGATCCGCCGCGCCGTTCGGCAACGCGCGCGCGAGCGCGCCCACCACGCCGGCGATATCCGTCTTGTGCGCGAAGCCGCGGCTTGCGCGCAGCGTCGCGATACGTTCGGCGAGGCTCATCGTCCCCCTCCGGCCGGCAACACGAAACCGGTGTAAGGCGTGGTGCACGGCGGATAGTGCGCGAGATCGGCCAGCATCCGGTGATGCAGGCGGCCGTGCAGCATCTCCTCGCCGAGCGATTCCCAATGCAGGCGGCGAAACAGCGGCACGTTCTGCGCCTGCACATGGGCGTGGAATTCGCGGCAGCCGAGCGCATGCGCGCTGCGCACCGCGAGCAGGATCAGCGTGGAGCCGATCCGGCCGTGCGTGCGGAACGCCGCATGCACCGCGAGCCGCGAACCGAGCCACACGCCCGGCGCGGTTTCGTGAATTCGCACCGTGCCCACCACCTGATCGGGCAGCCCCGCGCAACCGCTGACGGCCACCAGCGGTTGCGCGTGCGCGTCGATCTCGTCGCGATCGTCGCCGACGAACACGCCCTGCTCGACGCAGAACACCGCGCGCCGCAACCGGTAGGCTTCCTGAACTTCCCACGGCAGCGCGGCCCACTTGATCCGGAATTCGGCGGGCCGGTAGGCGAGCGCCGCGCCGCTGTCCCACATCGCTTCGCAGTCCATGATCAGGCCTCGTAGGTGGACAGCGACGAGCACGCGCCGCACTTGCCGCAACCGGCCTTGATGTCGGCCGAACGCAGGCCCGCGTCGCGCAGCATCGCGCCGAGCGGCGCGAGCACCGAACGCATGAACTCGGGCGTGGGCGCCGGATGGCTTTCGAGCGGGGTGCCGCTGATCGGCACGAACGGCACCACGAACGGATAAACGCCGCGTGCGACCAGATCGGCCGACATCGCGAGGATCGCCTCGGGCGTATCGCCCAGCCCGGCCAGGATGTAGGTGCTGACCTGCCCGCGCCCGAACACCGCCACCGCCGCGTCGAACGCGTCGAGGTAGCGCGCGATCGGCACGCTGGCCTTGCCCGGCATGATCCGCTCGCGCACCGCGGGCGTAACCGCCTCCAGATGCATGCCGAGCGTGTCGATGCCGCTCGCCTTCATGCGCGCGAACCAGGCATCGTCGTCGGGCGGCTCGCACTGGCCCTGGATCGGCAGATCGACCGCCGCCTTGATCGCGAACGCGCTGTCGCACAGCAGGCTCGCGCCGCGATCGCTGGTGGCCGGCGTGCCGGTGGTCAGCACCATGTGCTTGACGCCGTCGAGCAGCACCGCCGCGCGCGCCACCTCGGCCAGTTGCTCGGGCGTCTTGCGCGCGATGGTGCGGCCCGCCGCGAGCGACTGGCCGATCGAGCAGAACTGGCACATCTTGCGGCGGCTTTCGTAGCGGATGCAGGTTTGCAGCACCGTGGTGGCGAGCACGTCCGCGCCGTGCAGCGTGGCGATCTGCGAATACGGCACGCCGTCGAGCGTCTGCAGCGCGTAGAAGCGCGGATTGGCCGGAAAGCGGATCTCGGCGATCGGAATCGCGCCGCGCGTCAGCGTGCTCGCGCCGAGCGCGTCGGGCGCGCCGGCCACGAACGGCGAATCCCATGCGGTGCTGGTGTGCACCGGCACCATCACGGTCACGCCGTCCACCGTGACGGCCTTGTGATCGGACGGCCCCGCGCCGCCGCGGCGGCTTGCGGCGCCGGCCTTCGGATCGACGAGCCGCAGCCCGACCGACTGCAGTTCAGTGATCAGTTGCCGGCTCTGTGCCGACGGCTTCGCGATGGCGTTCATCGATCGCTCCTTCGAAAGCGGGGAAAGGGGATGCCACGGGGGATGCCACGGCGCTGCCCGGCGCCATCGGCGTGACCGGCATGGCGGGCCGGTCGTTGATCGCGAGACTGAGCAATTCGGGGCGCGCGTAATGGCCCACCGAATCCATCATTCGCTTGCGCTTGGTGATCAGCGACATGTCGAGATCGGCGATCACCAGGCCCTCGCCCTCGCGTAGCGGCGTGGCCAGATGCTGCCCCTCGGGCGAGACGATCGCCGTATGGCAGCCGCCGCGCAGCGCCTTCTGCAATTGCGGGTCGGGCGTGATCGAATGAATCTGCGCGTCCGTCAGCCAACCGGTTGCGTTCACAACGAAACAGCCCGATTCGAGCGCGTGATGGCGGATCGTCACGTCCATCTGCTCGGCGAAGATCGGGCCGACCAGCGAGCCGGGGAACTGCGCGCAATGGATTTCCTCATGCTGCGTCATCAGCGCATAGCGCGCGAGCGGGTTGTAGTGCTCCCAGCAGGCCAGCGCACCCACCCGGCCGATGGCCGTGTGCGCCACCTTCAGGCCCGCCGCGTCGCCCTGCCCCCAGATCATCCGCTCGTGATAGGTCGGCGTGAGCTTGCGGCGCTTGAGGATGATTTGCCCGTCGGCGTCGAACACCAGCTGGGTGTTGTAGAGGCTGCCGTGATCGCGCTCGTTGACGCCGAGCACCACCACCATGCGGTGCAGCCGCGCCCGCTCGGCCACCGCCTGCGTGACCGGCCCCGGCACCACCACCGCGTCCTCGTAGAGCCGCATGTGATCGGCGCCCGCCGCCACCGGCGGCCGGACGAACGAGAAGTACGGGTAATACGGCACGAAGGTTTCCGGGAACACGATCAATTGCACGCCCTCGCGGGCCGCCTGGTCGATCGTGCTGCAAACCTTCTCGAGCGTCCCGGCGGCGCGCTCCAGATCGGGCGCGATCTGGGCGGCGGCGGCGCGAACGATGCGCTTGTGGCTCATGGAAAACTCCGCGCGGCCGTCAGACGGTCCAGGTGTGGATGATCAGTGCGTCTTCCTTGCGATGCAGCAGCTGGATATCGAGCACGTCGAGCGGATTGATCGGGCGAATGCCTTCGATCAGCGAGGCCTCGCCGTGGCCGTACAGCGCCTGCAGCGCGAAGCGGCACGCGTACACCTTGCCGCCTTCCTCCATGAACTTCAAGAGTTGCTTGTTGAAGTTCAGGTGGCCGGGGAACGCTTCGTCGCCAAGCGTCGGGAAGCCGCGTTGCAGGCCGAGCGTCACGCCGGGGCCGTACAGCAGCACCGAGGTTTCGAAGCCCTTGCGTTGCAGGCGCGTGGCCTGCAGCAAGTTCACGAAACCGATCGAGCCCTCGAACGCCACGGTATGGAACGTGACGAGCGCCTTCTCGCCCGGCTCCGCCTTGACGTCCTCGAATACCTTTTCTTCGTAGTCGACCAGTACGTCGCCCTTCTGGTGCTGCGGATGATTGACGGCAGGCATCGTGTTCTCCAAGTGTCTGTGAATGATCGGAAACGCCGGGCCAGGGTTGCCCGGACGCCTTCCATTACGCATGGGACATGCCGTGCCGGCGCACGGCGATGCGATCACTGTCCAATCATCGAGAACGCTGCACTTCGAAACGGTGGCTCACCCGCCGTGCCGGGCGGGCCGGCGGCGCCCTGGAAACGCGCCGCGCCTGCGCATCGCGCACCGCGCTGGCGCAGCGGCATGCGCACCGGCTGTGCGCGCATGCATCAAAACGATACGTGGCGCGATCAATGCAATCGCTTTTCGATTCGGTATCCGATCGATTTTTTTTTGCGTGGATTCGCGTGTTAACGTGAATTGGTGAATTGCATCGACGCCTGGAAACCCCACATGGATCACTCACTCGCTCACTGGTCGAAGCGGCTCGCCGAGAGTCGCAAGCCGGCCTACCTGCTGATTCCCGACCTGATCGAGGAGGATGTGGCGGTGGGGCGGCTCAAGCCGCGCGACCGCATGCCGGGCCTGCGCGAGCTGGCCGACGCGCTGCAACTGAACTACACCACGGTGGCCCGCGCCTACGGCGAGGCGCGCAAGCGCGGGCTGATCGACAGCCGCGCGGGCAGCGGCACGTTCGTGCGCGGGCCGACCCAGACCTTGCCGCTGTCGGGCGGCAGCAGCGTGGAAATGTCGATGAACATGCCGCCCGAGCCGCCCGTGATGGCCGCGCGCCTGACCGATTCGGCCGCCGCGCTGCTGGCCGGCGCCGATCCGTATCAGTTGCTGCGCTATCAGGATTTCGGCGGCGCGCCGGCCGATCGCGCAGCCGGCCGCGCGTGGCTCGGGCGGCGCCTGCCGGGCTGCAACGGCGAGGCCGTGCTGGTGTGCCCCGGCATTCACAGCGCGCTGGTGGCGCTGGTGTCGCTGCTGGCGCGCCCCGGCGACACGCTCGCGCTCGACGTGCTCGCCTACCCCGGCATCAAGGCGATCGCCTCGCAGCTCGGCGTGCGCCTGCAGGCGCTGCCGCGCGACGAGGACGGCCCGCTGCCGCACGCGTTCGAATCGCTCTGCAAGGCGCACAAGCCGGCCGCGTTCTACTGCAACCCCACGTTGCAGAACCCGAGCACGCTGACGATCCCGTTCCGCCGCCGCGAAGCGCTGGCCGACGTGGCGCTGCGCTACAACGTGCCGATCATCGAGGACGACGCCTACGCGATGCTGCCGCAGAACGCGCCGCCGCCGCTCGCGCTGCTCGCGCCCGAGCTGACGTATTACGTGACGGGCATGTCGAAGAACTTCGGCGCCGGCCTGCGGATCGCCTACCTGCTCGCGCCGTCGGCGCGGCAGGCGCAGCGCATCGCCGGCGCGCTGCGCGCCACCACCGTGATGCCGAGCCCGTACACCATGCTGCTGGCCACGCAATGGGTCAACGACGGCACCGTCGCCGCCATGCTCGATGCGATCCGCGCCGAGGGCCGCACGCGTCTGGCGATCGCCGCGCAGGTGCTGCACGACTGGCCGTTCGATGCAAACCCGGACGGCTTTCATCTGTGGCTGCCGATTCCGCCCGATTGCCACCGCTCCGCGCCCGATCTCGCGCAGCAACTGCGCAACCGCGGCGTGGCCGCCGTGGCCGGCGCGGCGTTCTCCACCGACGGCAATCCGCCCAACGCGCTGCGCCTCTGCCTCGGCGGCCCGCAAACGCCCGACGATTGCCGCGAGGCGCTGCGGCTGGTGGCCGACGCGCTCGGCGATCCGCATCATCTGGCGTCGCCGGCCATCTGAGCCGCGCATCCAAACGAAAACGGCGCACCGCCCCGTGAGGAGCGGTGCGCCGTGCGAGGCTGCCGGACGGGCTCGTCAGTTCTTGATCAGTCCTTGGCGAGCGCGCGTTCGATCGACATGTGGGTCGGCATCATGTTGACGTTGGCGTTGTGGATCACCCACAGCGACAGGCCGACGATCACCGCGATCAGGAACCCGGTGCAGATGAAGATGCCGGTGTTGGCGCGCTGGCTGCGCGCCGTGCCGATATGCAGGAAGTAGAACAACTGCACGATCAGCTGCGCGACGCAGGCGATGGTGATGGCGGCCAGGCCGTACTGGCGCGGCACGATATGCGTCATCACCACGCCGAACGACACGAAGGTCAGCAGCACCGACAGCACCATGCCGATGCCATAGCCCTTCAGCGAGCCGTGCGCGGCGTCGTGCCCGTCATGGGCGGCGTGGCCGGAATGCGAATGCGGGCTGGGCTTCATACGAACTCCCGAAGATAGACGAAGGTAAACACGCAGATCCACACCAGATCCAGGAAGTGCCAGAACATGCTGAGGCAGGCCAGGCGGCGCTGCACCATGCCGTTCAGGCCGAACTTCCACACCTGGTGCATCATCACGCCGATCCAGATCAGGCCGCAGGTCACGTGCAGCCCGTGGGTGCCGACCAGGCCGAAGTACGCGGACAGGAACGCGCTGGTTTGCGGGCCGGCGCCGTCGGCCACCAGCTTCGCGAACTCGTGCACTTCCATGCCGATGAAGCCCGCGCCGAACACGAACGTGATCGCGAGCCATGCGATCACCGTGCCGCGCCGGCCACCCTTCATCGCCAGCATCGCGAGGCCGAACGTGAAGCTGCTGACCAGCAGCAGCATGGTTTCGCCGAGCACGTAATCGAGCTCGAACAGGCTCTGCCCCGTCGGGCCGCCGGCCGTGGCGTTGGCGAGCACCCCGAACGTCGCGAACAGCGTCGCGAAGATCAGGCAGTCGCTCATCAGGTAGATCCAGAAGCCGATGGCGGTCTTGCTGCCGTCGTCGTGATGGCCGTGGTCGTGGCCATTGTCGTGGCCGTGTTCAAGGCTATGGGCGCTCATCAGGCCACCTCGGTTTCATTGAGCGGCACGGGAGCGTGACGCTTCAGTTGCGCGAAACGCGCGTTTTCGATCCGCTCGACTTCGGCGGCCGTGACGTAGTAATCCGTATCGGTGTCGTAGGTGCGCGCGAGGAACGTGCCGACCATGCCGATCAGGCCCAGCAACACGAACGGCCACATGTGCCACACGAACGCGAAGCCGAACACGGCGCTGAACGCGGCGATGATCACGCCGGCGCCGGTGTTGCGCGGCATGTGGATAGCTTCGTACTGCTTAGGCTGAACGTAGGCGCGGCCCGATTCCTTGTCGTCCCAGTGTTGTTCCACCGAGGTGATGGTCGGCACGATCGCGAAGTTGTAGAACGGCGCGGGCGACGAGGTCGACCATTCGAGGCTGCGGCCGCCCCAGGGGTCGCCCGTCACGTCGCGCAGCGCATCGCGGCGGCGCACGCTCACATAAATCTGCACCAGCATCGCCAGGATGCCCAGGCCCACGAACACCGCGCCCACCAGCGCGATCACCAGCCAGGGGTGCCATTCCGGCACGGCGTAGTGGTTCATGCGGCGCGTCATGCCCTCGAAGCCGAGCACGTAGAGCGGCGTGAACGCGAGCCAATAACCGATCAGCCAGCACCAGAACGACACCTTGCCCCAGAACTCGTCGAGCGTGAAGCCGAACACCTTCGGGAACCAGAAGCTCACGCCTGCCAGGCAACCGAACACCACGCCGCCGATGATCACGTTATGGAAGTGCGCCACCAGGAACAGGCTGTTGTGCAGCACGAAATCCGCGCCCGGCACGGCCAGCAGCACGCCGGTCATGCCGCCCACGGCGAACGTGATCATGAAGCCGATCGTCCACAGGGTGGCGCTGTGATAGCGGATGCGGCCGCGATACATCGTGAACAGCCAGTTGAACAGCTTCACGCCGGTCGGGATCGAGATGATGGTCGTCATGATCCCGAAGAATGCATTGACGTTCGCGCCCGAGCCCATCGTGAAGAAGTGGTGCAGCCACACGAAGAACGACAGCACGCCGATCGAGGCCGTGGCGTACACCATCGACTTGTAGCCGAACAGCGGCTTGCCCGAGAACGTCGCGATGATCTCCGAGAACGCACCGAACGCCGGCAGGATCAGGATGTACACCTCGGGGTGGCCCCAGACCCAAATCAGGTTGATGTACATCATCGCGTTGCCGCCGAGCTCGTTCGTGAAGAAGTGCATGCCGAGATAGCGGTCGGCCGTCAGCAGCGCGAGCGTGCCCGTCAGCACCGGGAACACGGCGACGATCAGGATGTTGGTGATCAGCGCGGTCCACACGAACACCGGCATCTGCATGAGCTTTTGCGTCGGCGCGCGCATGCGCAGGATCGTCACGATGAAGTTGATGCCGGTCAGCGTGGTGCCGAGGCCCGATATCTGCAACGACCAGATGTAGTAATCCACCCCGACCGTCGGGCTGTAGCCCAGCTCCGAGAGCGGCGGATACGCCACCCAGCCGGTCGCCGCGAAATCGCCGACGAACATCGAGATCATCACCAGCCCCGCGCCCACCACCGCGAACCAGAAGCTCAAGGAGTTGAGGAACGGATAGGCCACGTCGCGCGCGCCGATCTGCAGCGGCACCACCACGTTCATCAGGCCGATGATCAGCGGCGTCGCCACGAAGAAGATCATGATCACGCCGTGCGCCGTGAAGATCTGATCGTAGTGATGCGGCGGCAGGTAGCCGGCCGCGTCGTTGTTCGCGACGGCCTGCTGGGCGCGCATCATGATCGCGTCCGCGAAGCCGCGCAGCAGCATTACGATCGCCATCACGATATACATCACGCCGATCTTTTTATGGTCCACCGAGGTGAACCATTCGCGCCACAAGTACGTCCACTTGCCCGCGTAGGTGATCGCGCCGAACAGCGCCGCACCGAGCACGAGCACCACCGCGAGCGTGCCCATGATGATGGGTTCGTGCCAGGGTATGGCATCGAGAGTGAGCTTTCCAAACATGATGATTACCGGGTAGCCAGAAGGGGCGAGCGCGCGCCGCCGGAAGAAAGGGAAATCGAAGCCGCGTCGGCCGACTTGATGGTTGTCGCCACCACGCCCGGCTCCGCCGCCGTGCAACTCGGGTTGGCCGAACCGGCCCGCATCGAGGCGGCGACGACGTTGTCGAACAGGTCGGGCACCACGCTCGCGTACAGCGTCGGCGCGTTCTTCTCGCTCGGTTGCGCGAGCCGTGCGTAGGCGGCCGCGTCGAGCGAGACGGCCGACTGGCGGGCGCGCGCCACCCAGGCGTCGAACTCGCCGCGGCTGGTCGCGTGGGTCTTGAAGTGCATGTCCGAGAAGCCCGGGCCGCTGAACGCCGCCGACTGGCCCAGATACGTGCCGGCTTCATCGGCGATCAGGTGCAGGCGCGTCTGCATGCTCGGCATCGCGTAGACCTGCGTGCCGAGCTGCGGAATGAAGAACGAATTCATCAGCGATTCGGCCGTCAGCCGGAAATCGACCGGCGTGCCCACCGGCACCGCCAGTTCGTTGACCGAAGCAATGCCGTAGTCGGGGTAGATGAACAGCCACTTCCAGTTCAGCGCCACCACGTCCACCCGCACCGGCTTCTCGCGCGATTCGATCGGCTTGTAGGGATCGAGGCTCAGCGTCGTGCGCCAGATCAGCATCGCGAGCACCACCACGATCACGCACGGGATGGTCCACACCACCACTTCGATCGCGGTCGAATGCGACCAGCGCGGCGCGTAGGTCGCGCTGCGGTTCGTGGCGCGGTAGTGCCACGCGAACCACAGCGTGAGCGCGATCACCGGGATCACGACCAGCAGCATCAGGCCCAGCGCGATCAGGATCAGGTGCTTTTCCTGCACGCCGATATCGCCCTTCGGGTTCATCAGCACGCTGCTGCAACCGCCGAGCAGCAACAGCGCGGCGGCCGGCAGCGTGCGCATGGCGGCGGCCAGCGGGGAGGCGTGGGAAGACGGGGATTGCGGTGGCCCGGATTCGACACCGGGCGGGGTTCGGGAAGATGGTGTGCGCATGGATTGTCCGTGTTGGCTTGACGCGCAAACCTGCCCATCCGCATCGATGCCCGTTCGTGCCGGCCCCCGGAACGCGCGGCCGGCATGGCCGTGCATACAAATACCTTATGTATGGATTTACGCGCTTCGATGTCGGATGGTAGAGTAAGACATGACACACACATACCGCGACAGAATGCCGCAAAATCTTTCGGAACCCTCACATGTATGGCAAGACGCGCTGGCCGATGGCCGGGGGCCGCGTTACTTGCAGATCGTCACGTTCATCGAGCGGGCGATTGCCGACGGCCGCTTGCAACCGGGCGACCGCGTGCCGCCGCAACGGCAGATCGCCGCGCTGCTCGGCGTCGACCTGACCACCGTCACGCGCGGCTTCAACGAGGCGCGCAGCCGCCATCTGCTCGAATCGCGCGGGCCGCTCGGCACGTTCGTGGCGGCGCCGAAGGTGGAATTGGCGCAGCGCGTGGATCTCAGCATGAACATCCCCCCGCCGCCGGCCGGCGTCGACCTGGAGATGCTGCTGCGGCGAGGCATGTCGCAGGTGCTGATGCGCAGCGACATCGACCTGCTGATGACCTATCACCTCGGCGGCGGCAGCGAGGCCGACCGCGACACCGCCGTCGGCTGGCTGCGGCCGATGCTCGGCGAGGTGCCGCGCGCGCGGGTGGTCGTCAGCCCCGGCGCGCAGGCCACGCTGGCCGCGCTGATCGTGTCGATGACCGCGCCCGGCGACACGGTCGCCTGCGAACCGCTCGTCTACCCGGGGCTGCCGCTGGCGGCCACGCAACTGGGGCGCGTCGCGCGTCCGATCGAGACCGACGCGCAGGGCATGCGGCCCGACGCGCTCGACGCCGCCTGCCGCGAGCCGCAAGGCAGCGCGGTGCGGCTCATCTACCTGAACCCGACGTTGCAGAACCCGACCGGCGCGACCCTGCCGGCCGCGCGCCGGCAGGAGTTGCTGGCCGTGGCGCTGCGGCACGGCGTGCGCATCGTCGAGGACGATCCGTATTGGCTGTTCGCGCCCGACGCGCCGCCGCCGCTCGCGCGGATCGCGCCGGGCCAGGTCGTGTACGTGTCGACCTTGTCGAAATGCCTGTCGCCGGGGCTGCGCACCGCGTTCGTCGCGCTGCCCGACGAGGCGTTGCGCGATGCGTTCCTGACCGCGCTGCGCTCGTTTTCGCTGATGTCGCCGCCGCTGACCAATGCGCTCGTCACGCAATGGATCAACGACGGCTCGGCCGCGCAGGTGCTCGACGGCGTGCGCGCCGAGGCGCGCGAACGGCTGCGCGCCGCCGCGCAGATGCTCGGCACCACGGGCGGCTGCGAGGCCGGCATTCATCTCTGGTATCCGCTGCCGAGTTACTGGGCGCCCGGTGAGCTGGCCGGGGCGGCCGGTGCCGAAGGGCTGGCGGTGGCGCCGTCCACGGCGTTTTACCTGGGCGCGAACGCGCCGAACGCGATTCGCGTGTCGCTCGGGGCCACGCCCGATCGCACGCAACTGCATGCGGCGCTGCGGCGGCTGTCGCTGCTGCTGGCGAGCGATGTGTCGAGCGGGCGGGGGTTGATCGTTTGAGGTGGGGAAACGAAACGGGCCGGGGAAGCGTGGAAGCTTTCCCCGGCCCGTTTGGCATGTGTCGATCGGTCGGGTTGACGCGCCGGTGTGCGAATCGGGGCGCGAAGACATCAGGGGATGAGCAGGAGCGTGCGGGACAGCCGGCGATGCGCCGAACATTGCGTCAAGAGGCATGCCGGCCAAAGCCGACACGCCGCCGAACGCCGCCTGCTGCGAGACCGGCATTTCGTGGCCCGCAACATCGCCCTTTCCGCCATCCGTGCCTGCATTTGCGCTTGCATCCGGCGCGCCATGGCGGGCGACGCACCGCTGCCACTCGTCTGCCTCACGAAGCTTGCCGCTTCGCAATGCATCGGCATTCTCCTGTCGTTATCGCTTGTCGGCACGGGGGGCGGAAATAACGCGCGCAGATGGTCGGGGAGGATGCTTAAGCGAAACTTAAGAAAGCGCAGAGAAAGGCGCATGGGGAAAAAGTGTCGGAAGAAGGGTTCATTCTCACGCCTCCTCGGAACCCTTCATGGAACCCTCCAAACAACCCTTCACGATAAAAATAATCTCTATACAAAATAAATAGTTATGGCAGAATTTCGGCTACACGAAACCCTCCATTTCTCCCTCCACCGAGCCAGCCAGAAGCGCATATGACGACCACCGCGACATTCCAGCCCCTATTTCCGGAAAATCGCGTTCTGAATGGTTCGATCGAGCGCGCATCGGCACTGATCGACAAGACGCAACAGCTATTGAAAGTCGACGGCACCCCGTTGGCAGCGGCCCTCGCGCCACGGCTGCGCAGCATGAATTCGTATTACACGAACAAGATCGAGGGGCAACACACCCCCCCGCCAAGATCGAGGCCGCACTGCGGCGCGAGTATTCGCCCGATGTCGATGATTTTCGAAAGCAGCATATGGCCATTGCCCATATCCGCGCCGAATCGGAACTGGAAGCCGAATGGCGGGACATGTCGGTGCCGCAGCTATTCGACCCGGCCCGGGTACGCGAGATTCACGCACGGTTCTTTGTCGCCATGCCGGAAGCACTGCGCGTGACGCCGGATGGCGATCCGATCGTGCCCGGTGCGCTGCGCGACAAGGATGTCACCGTCGGGCGGCATACCGCGCCCGAAGTCGACATGATCGAACCGCTGTTGGCCGAGTGGAGCCTGGGTTATCGGTTCATCCGCCCGCGCGAGCTTCAGTTGATCGCGATTGCATGCTCGCATCATCGATTGGCCTGGGTTCACCCGTTTATCGACGGCAACGGCCGCGTCTGCCGTTTGCATTCGCATCTCGCGCTGAACGCGGCAGGCTTGACCCGGGGCCTCTGGTCGCCGCTTCGCGGCTTTGCACGAAGCCACGAAGCCTATTACACCCGGTTGGCCGACGCCGATATGACCCGTCGAAACGATCTCGATGGCCGAGGCAATCTTTCGCAGGAAGGCTTGATCCGCTTTGTCGATTACTTCCTCGATTGCTGCCTCGATCAAGTCGATTTCATGCTGAAGATGATCGACGCCGGCGGCTTTGCCCAGCGCTTGAAGGATCTCCTGCAATATCTCGAAGCCAACCCGTGGCAAATCGGCTCGGAGAAATCCGTCATCCGAGCCGCGCAAGCTGCACTACCGCTCGAATTCATCGCATTGCAACGCCCGTTACCCCGCGCGGATTTCGCGCGGATGCTCGGTGAAGGCGAAACCACCGGCCGTCGCGTCATCCGCAGCCTGCTCGATTTCGGCATTCTGAAATCCACCTCGCATCGAGACGACTTGTCGTTCGATCTGCCGCTGCAAAGCCTGCGCTTCGTTTTTCCGCGCCTCTGGCCGGAAGTGGATACCGAATAACGCCTTATCCGTCCCCCCGCCCCTCCATCGCAAACGCCCGAAACCGCTCCACCGCCGGGCTGTCCCGCTCCACCCGCCAGCCCAGATCCAGATCCGCCACCGCGTCGCGCGCCCACAGCGGCCGGAACGTCACGTCGCGCATGCCCAGTTCGCGCGCCGAGGCCGGCACGATCGACACGCCGATCCCCGCGCGCACCAGCGTCAGCACCGTATGCGTCTGGTCGAGCTGCTGCGCCACGTCGACATACACGCCCGCCTCCGTCAGCAGCGCCAGCACGCGATCGTGGAAATACTTGCCGCCGTCGGCCGAATACATGACGAACGGCTGGCCGGCCAGATCGGCCGCGGCAATCGTCTTGCGGCGCGTGAGCGGATGCGCGGCCGGCAGCACCACCATCAGCGGTTCGCGCGCGAGCCGCGCCGTGACGATCTCCGGGTCGGCCGACGGCGCGCGCAGGATCCCGATATCGATCGCGCGCGCCTTCAGCGCCTCGATCTGCACCACCGACACCATCTCCTTGAGCACCAGCCGGATGCCCGGCAACTGCACGCGCGCCGCCGCCAGCAGTTCGGGCACCAGCCGGTAGCCGGCCACCGCCGTGAAGCCCACCGTCACCTGCCCCTCGTCGCCGCGCGCCACGCGCCGGGCCGCGTCGGCGGCCTGGTCGGTCAGGCGAAGGATGCGCTGCGCATCGTCGTAGTAGCCGCGCCCGGCCGCGGTCAGCTTCACGCTGCGGCTGTTGCGCTCGAACAGCAGCAGCCCGAGCGATTCCTCCAGCAACTGGATCTGCCGGCTCAGCGGCGGCTGCGTCATGAACAGCCGCGCGGCGGCCCGGCCGAAGTGCAATTCCTCGGCCACGGCCACGAAACAACGCAGATGATTGAGTTCGACGTTCATTCCAATTTTTGTATTGATCGATGCGGAATATAGCTTAGACCTCGATCGATCGCCTGCCTATACTCGTTCGCACAGGGCCGCCCTCGCCCCTTGCCTGCCGGCGCGCCGCCGATTCCCATTTCAAGCCGTTCGAGACACCACCCGCCATGCCGTTCGACATCCTGCTGATCAACCCCGTCCTGCCCTCGCTCGAGCGCCAACTGGCCGAGCGCTACACGCTGCATCGCTACTACGAGCACGCGGAGCCGGCCGGCTACCTGCGCGAGATCGGCGCGCGGATCCAGGGCGTGGTCACGGGCGGCGCCTCCGGCATCCGCAATGCGGTGATGGACCAGTTGCCGAACCTGAAGATCGTCGCGATCAACGGCATCGGCACCGACGCCGTCGATCTCGACTACGCGCGCGAACGCGGCCTGCATGTCTCGACCACGCCCGGCGTGCTGACCGACGACGTGGCCGACCTCGCGATCGGCCTGCTGCTGTCGGCCTGCCGCGGCCTCTGCGTGGGCGACCGCCACGTGCGCGACGGCCAGTGGGGCAAGGCGCCGGGGCTGCCGCTCGCACGCAAGTTCAGCGGCATGCGGGTGGGCATCGTCGGGCTGGGCCGGGTGGGCCGCGCGATCGCCGCGCGCGCCGCCGCGTTCGGCTGCCCGATCGCCTACACCGACCTGCGCGAGCTGCCCGACGCGCCGTACCGCTTCGTCGCCGATCTCGCGCAACTGGCCACCGACAGCGACGCATTGGTGCTGGCGGCCTCGGCCGACAACGCCGAAGGCATCGTCGATACGCGCGTGCTCGACGCGCTCGGCCCCGATGGCTATCTGATCAACGTGGCGCGCGGCAAGCTGGTCAACGAGGCGGACCTGGTGCGCGCGCTGGCCGACGGCCGCATTGCGGGCGCCGGGCTCGACGTGTTCGTGGACGAGCCGAACGCACCCGCAGAATTGTTCGGCATGCAGAACGTGGTGCTGCAACCGCATCGCGCCAGCGCGACGGTGCAGACCCGCGAGGCGATGGGCGCGATCGTGCTCGACAGCCTCGCCGCCAGTTTCGCCGGCCGCCGGCCCGATACGAGCGTCACGCCGTGACGCGCCGGGCCGTACAACCACGGCAATAAGCAGAATCAGGCAGAACCAGGCAGCACCATCCCGCCAAATCAGGGAGGAGACACATGAAAAGCATCGACATCACGACGTCGAAGGCCGCGGCCGCCAGCGAGCGCATCGGCCATTTCCGTTACTGGATCCTGGCGCTGATCTTCAGCGTCACCGTCCTCAACTACGCCGACCGCGCCACGCTCTCGATCGCCGGCACCTTCGTCTCGAAGGATCTCGGCCTCTCGCCGAGCGCGCTCGGCATCGTGTTCTCCGCGTTCGGCTGGGCCTATGCGATCGGGCAGATTCCGGGCGGCTGGCTGCTCGACCGGTTCGGCGCGCGCCGCGTGTACGGCGCGAGCATCGTGCTGTGGTCGGTGTTCACGATGGCGCAAGGCAGCGTGTCGCTGTTCGGCAGCGCGGCCAGCGCCACCGTCGCGCTGTTCGTGATGCGCTTCATGCTCGGCCTGGTCGAATCGCCGGCCTTCCCCGGCAATGCGCGAATCGTGGCGACCTGGTTCCCGACCAACGAGCGCGGCACCGCCAGCGCGCTGTTCAACTCGGCGCAGTATCTGGCCGTGGTGATCTTCACGCCGCTGATGGCCGGGCTGACGCACGCGTTCGGCTGGCATCAGGTGTTCTTCTTCATGGGCGCGCTCGGCCTAGCGATGGCGGTGCTGTGGTTCGCCGTGCTGCGCGACCCCGGCTCGCACCCGCGCATGAGCCGCGCCGAGTTCGACCATATCGCCGCCAACGGCGCGCTGGTGAGCCTCGACGGCGCCCAGGCCGGCACCCGCCGCCGCTTCACGCGCCGCGAGATCGGCGCGCTGTTCACCAGCCGCACGCTGTGGGCCGTCTATATCGGCCAGTACTGCATCACCGCGCTGACCTACTTCTTCATCACCTGGTTTCCGATCTATCTCGTCAAGGCGCGCGGCATGAACATCATGACCGTGGGCTTCGTGGCGGCGCTGCCGGCGATCTGCGGCTTCAGCGGCGGCGTGCTCGGCGGGCTGCTGTCGGATTTCCTGATCCGGCGCGGCTGCTCCACCTCGGTGGCGCGCAAGACGCCGTTCATGATCGGCATGGCGCTCGCCACCTCGCTGATGCTCGCGCCGTGGGCCGAATCGGACACGATGGTGGTGGTGCTGGTGTCGCTGGCGTTCTTCGGCAAGGGCCTCGGCGCGATCGGCTGGGCCGTGCTCGCCGACGTCGCGCCGCGCGACATGACCGGCCTGAGCGGCGGCATCTTCAACGGCATCGGCAACACGGCCGGCATCGTCACGCCGCTCGTGATCGGCTTCGTGGTGGCCACCACCGGCTCGTTCGACCGCGCGCTGTGGTTCGTCGGCGCGCACGGGATCGTCGCGATCCTCGCCTACGGCCTGCTGGCCGGCAAGCTGCGGCGGGTCGAACTGCCCGCCTGACGCGCGCCGCGTGCCGGCTGCGTCACGTCGGCACGCGGCGAATTTGTTTCGGATGGCCGATCGTCATCCGGGCCGCCCATGAAAAACCCCGCCGACCGTCAGTCCCCCTGACGAATCGCCCACGGCGCGGGCGGCTGCCCCGGTTGCTTCTCGGCCCGGTCCGCGGCCCGATCCGCCCCTATCTCGCACGTCCCCTGTCATGTTTGCTTCACAAGGCATGACTGAGCCGCGCCAGTTTCGCTTACACTCCTCCGATTGCCCTTCGCGTTCCGCCGCGATGGTCCCATGCGCCCGCAACGCCAGGAGATGCTCCCGCATGCACGCCGTGCCCCTGCAGAACACGAACAACGCCACCGATTCCACCGTCACGCTTCCCGTGCGCGATCTGCGCCGCGTGCCGATTCATCCCGATTTCTGGTATCCCCTCGCCTGGTCGCGCGAACTCAAGCGCGGCAAGACGCTCGGCGTGCATTTCGCCGGCGATCCGATCGTTCTGTTCCGAGGTGAATCGGGAACGGTTTTTGCGCTCGAAGATCGCTGCGCACACCGCCAGGTGCCGCTGCACGCCGGCGTGGTCGACGGCGACGCGCTGCGCTGCGGCTATCACGGCTGGACCTACGATTGCAGCGGCCAGTGCGTCGATGTCCCGTATCTCGGCAAGGAGCGCCTGCCCAACGGCGTGCGGTCGTATCCGTGCCAGGAAGTGGCAGGCCTGATCTTCGTGTTTACCGGCGATCCCGCGCTGGCCGCCGAAAAGCCCGTGCCCGGGCTGCCCACCGTGTCCGACCCGAAGTACAAGACCCGCCGCTTCGGCCGCAAGGTCAAATGCCACTACTCGTTCATGCACGAGAACCTGATGGACATGAACCATCAGTTCCTGCATCGCCGCGAGATGGGCCAGATGAAGGCGCGTTCGCTCGGCCGCCGCCGCGGCGACGGCTGGGTGGAAGTGGATTACACGTTCTCGCGCGCCGAGGGCAAGCAGCCGATCGGCGAGGCGCTCGTGTTCGGCGCCAGCAAGAAGCCGCAGGATCAGAGCGACAAGAGCGTCATGACGATCCGCACCGAGTATCCGTATCAAAAGCTGAAGATCCTGTCGAGCGAAGGCACGCTGGTGATGGATCTCTGGATCGTCTACGTGCCGCTCGACGCCGAGCAGCGCACCAACCGGACGTTCGGCATGCTGTCGATCCGCAAGCCGTCCGTGCCGTTCGCGCTCGATTTCGCGTGGCCGCTGCTGGTGTGGTTCACCGAGCGGATCTTCAAGGAAGACCGCTGGATCGTCGAACGCGAGCAGGAAGCGCACGACATGCAGGGCGCCGACTGGAACAACGAGGTGTTTCCCGTCATCAACGACCTGCGCGACGTGCTGCGCACCAACGGCGGGCGCACCGTGATCCCGATCCACCGCGAGATCGGGCCGGCGGCCTGAGCTTCACCGCGCGGCGCGCCACGCGCTGCGCTCTGCCCGACGGGCGTAAAAAAGCAGGCTGCGCGCCTGCTTTTTTCATTCCGGGTGCCTGAACGCCTAACGCGCGGCGATGCCCTGCATCAGCAGATGCTCGAAGTCCTTCAGGGCGGCGGCCGCCGTCGCCAGCGGGCTGGTGTGGCCGATCGCCAGCAGTTCGCCCATCGCGTCCGTCTCGATCCGCACCGCCTTCATGCCCGCCCCCACTTGCGCGAACGGATGATCGCTCGCGTAGGTGCGCAGTTGCACGGAAGCGCTCACCGCGCCGTCGCGCCGTTCGATGCGGCCGACCAGCTTCGGCACCCGGCCCTCGGCGCGCCAGCGCGCGAGATCGTCCGGCAACACGTGCTCGATGCCGTCGCGCGCGATCGCATCGAGCGCGAGCCGCGCGCCGAAGCCCGCGTTGGCAAGGATGCAGATCTTGCAGGCCGTGTCCGAGCCGTCCAGATCGAAGCGCGGGTCCGGCTCCGCCATGCCCGCGCGCTGCGCCTCGGCCACCGCGTCGGCGAACGCGACGCCCGACATCATGCGATCGAGCACATAGTTCGTGGTGGCCGTGAAGATGCCTTCCATCACGCTCACCTCGCAACCGGCCGCATTCAGTTCGATCAGGTCGATCGTGGGCAGCGCGGCCGACGTCGCGCCGCTGATCTTCAGCCGCACGCCATTCGCATCGGCCAACGCGCGCAGCCCCGGGTAATCGAACACCAGCGCGCCCTTCGAGATCGCGATGCCGTGCGCGCCCGAAGCCAGCGCCGCGCGCAGGTAGCCGTAGCCCGCGCCGCCGGTGCGGTAGTCGGTCGGGCCGGCCTCGATCAGCACCTGCGGCCGCGCGGCCGCCACGAACGCCTCGCCGGTCAGCGCGGCATCGAGCGGTGCATCGGCGTCGAGCGCATCGCGCAGGCCGTCGCGATCGATGCGCCCGCCGCGCGAGCGGCTGATGCCCGTGAGCCGCACGTCCACGCCGTAGCGCTCGCGATAGCGCGCGTGGCGTGCCGCCAGCAGCCCGGCGACGGCCCGGCCGATCTGGCCGAACCCCGAGATCACGACATCGCAGCGTGACATGGCGCTTACTTCGCGAACAGCTTGCCGAGATCGGCAAACGCCTTGAATTCGAGCGCGTTGCCCGACGGATCGAGGAAGAACATCGTGGCCTGCTCGCCCGGCTCGCCCTTGAAGCGGATATACGGCTCGATCACGAACTTCGTGCCCACCGCGCGCAGCTTGTCGGCCAGGACGTGCCATTGCTCCAGCGTCAGCAGCGCGCCGAAATGGCGGACCGGCACGCCGTGGCCGTCGACCGCGTTGGTGGGCGCGATGCCGGCTTCTTCGGGTGCGAGGTGGGCGACGATCTGGTGACCGAACAAGTTGAAATCGACCCACTCGGCCGAGCTGCGGCCTTCGGGGCAGCCGAGCAGATCGCCGTAGAACGCGCGGGCGGCTTCGAGGCTGTGGACGGGGAAGGCGATGTGGAACGGCAGCAGGGGGGCGGGGGTTTGGGGGGTGGTCATCGTCGGGGCTCCGGTTTTGTGGGGGTGGTTGGGTTCGCTGCCGGTTGGGCGGGGAACCATGACGATGATGTTAAAGATTCATGGTATCGATGGAAAACGATATTTATTTTTGTTTAATGATCGAAATTTTTGATGGATTGGGGGTGGGGTAACAGAGTGACTGCGATCGCGCTACGCGTCGCCGATAGTATCGGCTTGCTTCGTCGCGCTTGAAGGCAGGTACCGGCCACTCATCTACGATGAACCGGGCTCGCTTTAGAATCCAGAAAAGATGGTTCGCCAAGCCGATTAGCTCACGGTAAGAAAAAGAGACGTCATGAAGAGACGATGCCTGCTAAAGGGTGTTGCCGCCCTGCCGTTCCTCCCCACCACCACGATTTTTGCCGACGTGATTCCAGCAGCGGCTCGAACGGGCCGCGTCCGGCCTCGCGATCCTGCGTGGCCGGACGCAGAGGAATGGGAGGCGCTGAGTTGCGCAGTTGGCGGAAATCTGTTGCGACCAACGACCATCTGGCAGACCTGTGCGCAAGCGCCCCGCACGCCCGATTGTCTTGCTCGCCTGGGGGAAGCGCGAAACCCGATCGCGCTCGGTGACGATCCTGGCGGCACGCAGATATCAGGGTGGCTCGACGGATGGACAGCCCGCGCGAGCGCTTACGCCGTGGCGGCCCGTTCCACCACCGACGTGGTGGCGGGCATCAATTTCATGCGCCAACACAATTTGCGTCTGGTGGTGAAAGGCGGGGGGCATAGTTACCTTGGCGGCTCGAACGCGCCGGATTCCCTTTTGATCTGGACACGCGCGATGAACCGCATCGAACTGCACGATGCATTCGTTCCATCGGGCTCTTCGATGCCTCCGACCCCGGCTGTGACGGTAGAGGCCGGCTGCATGTGGATCGATGTCTACACTGCCGTTACCACCCAGGCGGGACGATACGTCCAGGGCGGCGGCTGTGCGAGCGTGGGGGTGGCCGGCCTCGTCCAGGGCGGCGGTTTCGGATCGTTCTCGAAGCGTTACGGATTGGCGGCCGCGAGCCTGCTCCAGGCCGAGATCGTCACCGCTGACGGCGTGGTCCGCACGGTCAACGCATCGCGGGAGCCCGACCTTTTCTGGGCACTGAAAGGCGGAGGTGGCGGCAGTTTCGGTGTGGTGACCCGGATCACTTTGCAGACCCACGATCTGCCCGAGCACTTTGGTTGGGCCGAGTTCACGGTCAAGGCCTCATCGCGCGAGGCTTACCGGCGGCTGGTTGAACGGCTCGTTGACCACTATGCCGAAAACCTGTTCAACCCCCAATGGGGCGAGCAGCTTGTTTTTCACGAAGACGAAGTCAGGGTGTCGATGGTGTGTCAGGGCCTCGACGACGGACGGGCCAAATCGGTCTGGGCGCCGTTCATCGATTGGGTACGAGCCTCACCGGCAGATTTCATCTTCAACGACGAACCTCGGATCGGCGCCGGTCCCGCACGCCGCTGGTGGGATCTCAAGACCAACCCGGGGCTAGCGCCCGACCCACGGGCCGGAGCGGCCACCCAGCACGGTTGGTGGCGAGGCGATGGAGACCAAGCCTCACTATTTCTGTACGGCTACGAGTCACAATGGCTGCCCGCGACGCTTCTCGAACCCGCCCAACGCGGCCGGCTTGCCGGAGCGCTCATGGAGGCCGCCCAATTTCAGAGCGTGGAACTGCATGTCAACAAGGGACTCGCGGGCGCCCCTGCGGAGGTGAACGCGCACGCACGTCAGTGCGCCATGAATCCGAAAGTTGCCGACGCGTTCGCTTTGATGATTGTGGCTGCGGGCGGTTCGCCGCCGTTTGCGGGTCTCCCGATCACGCCGCCTGACATGACAGAGGCATACCGCCAAGCCGAGCGTGTGGCCAAAGCCGCGGCCGTTCTCAAAGCATTGTCACCACAAGGCGGCTCCTATCTGTCGGAAACAGATTTTTTCCGTGGAGATTGGCGCGAAGCGTTTTGGGGGGCGAATTATGCGCGATTGAAAGCGATCAAGAACCGCTACGACCCCGAGGGATTCTTTTTTGTCCATCACGGGGTCGGCAGCGAGGACTGGAGTTCCGACGGCTTCACGCCGGTGCGGTCGTGATCGTTGGGATGTTCGTCTATTGATTTGCAGCGGTTGCGTGTCGTCCATTCGGGCACAGACTGCTTCGGGTTGGAAGCGGCCGGCCCTCTCGGTCCGCTTGCCGGCCAACCGCAGGCGTTCGTCAATTCCTGAACTCCGACGTACGAATGTCTGCGTCGCGACCGGTTGCAGACATTCTCCCGAATCAGAGGACCGTGCAAGCGTCGCATCCGGGCCGGCCTGACGGTTCCTATGCTCGGCTCGCAAGCTTTCATAACTTGTGCGTCAGTTCATTCGCCTGGTACTAAGCCGCTCTGCGCAGGGCATTGATCGCGACCCGTAGCCGCGCAGGGATAACCGCCGCCGTTGCCCAGAGCAGGTGGACATCATGGTGGCGTGCAGGGAGGTGGGGTAGGAGTTGAACAAGCGTACCCGACGCGAGCGTGTCCTCGACCAGCCAGTCGGGCAACCACGCAACCCCTCGGCCCGAGACCGCCGCGTCAAGGATGATCCCGAGATCGGCAACGCGGATGCGCGAACGTGGCTCGACCAGTTCCAGTCGTCCGTCCTCGGTCGGGAAGATCCAAGGCTCGCTCCATCCGTCGCGATGGTAGACGAGTGAGTCGTATCGGCCAAGGTCGTCGAGCGAATTGGGCATGCCCAGCCGCGCAACCAGCGACGGTGCCGCGCAAAGCACTGTCGCGTGCCGGCCGACAATGTACGACGACAGGCCAGCCGCCGTACCGATCGATCCGCTCCTGACGGCCAGATCATATCCCTCCTCGACAAGGGACACGCAGCGATCCCGCAGATCGATTTCGATTGTCAGCTCAGGATTCTCGTCTGCGACACGCAGCAGCAGTGGCGCGACTTTCAGTCGGCCGTAGAGCACGGGCATCGTGATTCTTAGCACGCCGCTGGCGCGTTCGCGCCCGGCATCCAGCCACGCGGCGCCCTCGCGCAGTTCCTCCGTGGCCCTCACGCATCGAGAGAGAAAGGCGCGGCCCTCATCGGTGAGCAACTGTGCGCGTGTCGTTCGGTTGAACAGGCGAACACCGAGGCGATCCTCGATGCGCGCGATCGCCTTGCCGACCGCCGAGCGCGAAAGGTGCAATTGCCGGCCGGCAGCCGCAAAGCTCCCCGCCTCTGCTGCGGCGACAAAAGCAGGAACGTCTTTGAAAAGATCAATCACGTTGTATCCCCAGAGGCTACATCAGGGCGAAATATTATCGTTACCGTCGCCAGACAGGCGCGGTCTACCATCGTACGCATGGATATTTCTTTTCCTTCCCTTAACAGCCGCAAGGAGATTCGCGTGCGCTCACCTCGTTTCCTTCTCCCTCTCGTGATGTCGCTGGCCACCGTCGGCATCTTCTTGACCGTCCCGGTTTCGGCTCAGCAGAGTGAGCAAGCGAACGTAATGCGGGAGACGGCAGCCCTGTCCAGTCAGCAAGGGAAGTGGATCGTTGTCGAGACATTCTGGGTTCGTCCGGATGCGCCGCCAGTAGTCACCAAAGGGCTGGTCGCCGAAAGGCGCATGGCGGGCGGTTTGCTGGAAGAGCGTCTGCATACCGTGAACAGCAAAGAGCCCGTGCGTATCGATTATCTTGGCTATGATGCGATCGCGGGGCAGTGGTGCTATGTCTCCATCGACACTCGCGTGCCCGTCCCCCCGATGACGGCATCGAGCTTCGAGCGCGACGCTCCTGACCGCATCACGCTGCGTTTCGAGCCGTTTGCCGCGCCACCGATCTTGCCTGAATGGTCAGGACGATTGCTTCGAATGGAACAGGTGATCGCGCGCAAAGGCCCCGACCACGAGACGAAGGACCAGTACTTCATTCTGGCGGATGGAAGCGGCACCCGATGGCTCGCGCATCGGTACGACTACCAGCGCGAGCGTTGAACGAACAGATCTGCCAATCCCTCGTGCCCGCGATGCGTGCCGGCCAAGCTTCGTCCACGAGGCGAGACTGCAATCTTCAATCAGCTAACTAATCGAACTTGACCAGATCCTTGAAAATTAGGTGACCCCAGTGCTTTCCGCGTGCATGCACAAGCCATCCGCCTTCCGAAAGGCCGCCAAGCTGGATCGGTGCGAAACCGAGATTTTTAGCAAGCTCACCGATCTCCGCTGCTGCGGCAGCATCGTCGCTCGCCAGAAACACGACTCTCCTGCCTCCATGCACAACCGGGTCCTGGTCCAGGACGGCAGCAACCAGATGGTTGAAGCCTTTCACCAGGCGGACTCCGCTGAACGCCTTCGCAACGAAGGCGGAGGACGGAAGGCCGCCCAGTTCCTCCGGCGGGATTTGCGTGTTCATCGCGTCGATGACGGTCTTTCCCTTCCAGTTCGGCAATGCCTTCGCGACTTCCGGGTGCGACTCGAAACGAAGTGCCAGAAAGATGATGTCCGCCTTGAGGGCTTCCGCCAGGGTTTGGGGAATGATCGTGGGTCCGATCGCGGCCGCATCGGCTGCGAAGCTTGCCGGATCGCGCGTAGTTGCAACGGCCACTTCGATGCCTTTTCGGGCGAACGCTCTCGCAAGTGCGTGACCAATCTTCCCAAAGCCAATGATTGAGTAATTCATCTGTTTCTCCTTCTTTTTCAGCGCGGTCAATCGCCTCATCCGCGCCGGATTTGCTCACGTTGTAGGTCAGTGCGACTGTCGCCCCGTCCTTTGCAAGACGTTCGGCAATCGCGCGGCCAATGCCGCGGTAACGAGCGCTGTTTTGCCCTTTAGCGTCTTTAGTGACTGCGTCATGTGATTCAGAGTTGTGCCAGGCCGCCGTCGACGGCGACCTCGCTGGCGGTCATGAAGCTGCTGTCCGACGAGGCGAGAAAGGCGGCCACGGCCCCGATCTCAGCCGGATCGGCCATACGCTGGAGCGGCGTCATCGCACCGTAGGCTTTCTGGCCCTCTTCGCCCAGCGCCTGCTTGGCCAGTTCGGTCGCCGTTGCCCCGGGCGACAGCACGTTGACGCGGATGCCGGTGCCCTTCAAGTCCTCCGCCCAGGTCCGGGCGAGGTTGCGCACCGCGGCCTTGCTCGCGCTGTAGACCGTGAATCCCGCGGCTCCCGTGGTGCCGGCGCTCGATCCGGTCAGGATGATCGAAGCGCCTGAGCTCATCAGCGGCAACGCCTTTTGGACCGTAAAGATCGTCCCCTTTACATTGGTGTCAAAGATATCGTCGATGTGCCCGGCGGTGATCTGGCCGAGAGGAAGCGGGCGTCCCGCCCCAGCGTTGGCAAAGACGATGTCGAGGGTTCCGCGCTCGGCCTTCACCGCCGCGTAGAGCCGGTCGAGGTCAGTCAGTTCGAAGACCGAGCCCTTTACAGCACGGGCATTTGGACCGAGGGCGGTCACGGCGGCATCGAGCGCTTCCTGCCGGCGACCGTAGATGAAGACGAAAGCGCCTTCCTCGATGAAGCGCCTTGCCGCAGCGAAGCCGATGCCAGTAGCTCCGCCAGTGACGACGGCGGTCTTTCCATTCAATCTGTTCATATCGTGCATCCTTCGAAACGAAAACGACAAGCCAGATTTTGAGGCTCTTGATTTATGAAGGAAATTGACTAAATATCTATAAATACAATCTACTTTTTAGATATCCATGCTCGACAGTGTCACCATCAATCAACTTCGGGCCTTCGTCGCGGTGTGTGACCAAGGAAGCTTTTCCGGGGCAGCGAGGGAACTGAGGCGTGCACAGTCGGCGATCAGTCACGCGATCAGCGCCCTTGAGAATGCCTTTGACGTGGTGCTGTTCGAGCGCAACACGCGCAAAGCGACGCTCACGGCGGCGGGCCGCAGCCTCCTGCCCGATGCGCGCGGAGTCATCTCACGCACCGAGGAAATGAAGATGCGTGCGGTTGCGATTGCTGAAACCGGCGTTCCACAGGTCTCGATCGCCGTGGATACCTATTTTTCGCGCGCCCACCTGATTGAATGCCTGCGCACCCTGCAGGCGGACTTTCCAACGGTGGCAATTAATCTGCGCATGACAACCATGCAGGGCGGCGAGCGTCTGGTCCTCCAAGGTACGTGCGCATTGGCGGTAACGATCACAGACGTGCCCGAGCTCAGCCCAGGCACGATAGAACGGCTGCATTTATGCGATGCGCAAATGGTGACCGTCTGTGCGCCATCGCATTCGCTGGCCGCAATGGCGAGGCCGATATCGCGGGAAGAATTCGGCCGGCACATCCAGCTTGTCGTCACCGACAACCAGCCCGATGCAGAAAAGACGCAACAGGGGATCGCCAGTGAACACCAGTGGTGGGTCAATGACCTCGGCGCGAAGCACGACCTACTCAGAGGAGGCTTGTGCTGGGGGCACATGCCGCGCCATATGGTCGAACAGGACCTCGCGAATGGGACGCTTGTCGAGCTCCAACGGCGCGCATGGCATATGCGCCCCCTCACGTTCATGATCTCGCAGCGGCGCGGGTACTCTGTTTCCGAATGCGAGGCACGACTCCTCGAGCGTCTGGGAGATCGCCAGAGCTGCCCGAAAGATGCTCCGGAGCTCGATCCCAAACACCCCCCAAAGAGCCCGGCAGCCCGCGAGCCCTGAGGAACGGCCAGTACGGCCTCGCGGCCCTCGGCTGACATCTGCAAAGTAAATAAGCGGAAGTCCGTTTTCTGGAATCTTCAATGGCAGCAATGCTCAGGTTCGAGTCAGTCGGTCCCTCGAGAATCGACTGGCCGAAACGGGTCGAAAACCACCAGCCACTCAATCCGCTTCGAACCACCTTCAACCGCGCGTCCAGTCGATCTGATCGAAAATCGCCTTCAGCTTGGCGCCGCGCGCGGCATTCAACATCGTTGCATGCGCCACGTGGCCAGCCAGCGAGGCTCGGAAATCGGTGCGACCGTCGCGGTTCTGCGAGGTGGGGCCATGCCGCACGCAGTTGGTCAGCGTGGCCTTGAGGAGGTCGAAGCGTTGTCGCGGCAGGTTCGGATGCCGATTCACCACCACGCCGGCCAACTGCTGGCGCATGTTGTCCCGCAGGACCCGCGTCTTCTGCGGCCTGACCGTGAAACCCTCGTCCTCGGCGATTCGCGCCACCCACAGCGGCCAGTCGCGAGCCACCCTCTTCAGCCTGTCGCCGCCCGAAAAGGCGAGATCGTCGGCATAACGCGTATAGGTTGCCCCGAAGCCGCGTGCCAGCGCGGCCAGCCGCAGGTCGAGCCGGAACGCGCACAGGTTGGCCAACGCCGGCGAGGTGGCGGCCCCTTGCGGCAGATGCCGTGTGCGCAACCGCTGCTGCGCGTGCCAGTCGAACTTCCCCTTCAGGCCGCTGACGTCGAACAGCCGGCTCGGCACGCGGTTGGTCGCCAGCGCGCTGAGCGCCTGCGCGACGGCCACGGGATAGCCGAGTGTCCGGAACAGGCCGTGTACGCGTGCCTCCGTCACAGAGCCGAAGAAATCCTCGAAGTCGAGGCGGATCACGAGCGGCTGACCCGCGTGCGGCGCGGCAAACGAGACGATGTTGCGGCCGCGCCGGAAGCCATGCACGGCCTCGTGCGGAGGGACCCGGTCGAACAAGCCATGCAGCAGCTTGTATTGCGCCACGCGCAGCTGCGGCTTGGGCTGCTCGATCAGCCGATGCCGGCCATCCGGCTTTTCTCGGGCGTGATACCGGTAGTGATGGAGCGGCGAGGCGGCTTCGTTCGGCGCGACACGCCATCGCGTGGCGAGCCAGGCCAGGTCCTCATCGGAGAGTTCGAGCCAGTCGGCCAGTTCGCGCAAGGTCGGCAGGCTCGGCAGATCGAGATGGACGAGGCGCGGCGGCGGCAACCGCTGCTCGGGCGCGCGGCGCTGGATGCGAACGATGGCGGGCAGGTCGCGTACCGACCAGCCCGGGGGAAATGGCGCCTCGAGCTCGAACAGGCTGGCCAGTTCGTCCGGTTCGGTGTCGCGCCAGACGCGCGCGAAGCGTTCCACGGCGATCCGGGCGATCGCGTCCATCCAGCCTTCGTGCCGGTCGCAGGCCAGCACCAGCCGCGCGGCGACTGCGGCCGGCTCGGGGTCGCCGGCCAGCATGGCTTCGCAGAGCAACGCAATGGTCTTCGGGATACCGGGGCGCATGAGAGAGGGCGGAGCGATGAGTCAACGTGCCGGTCCGGCTGGAGCGGCTCTGCGCGAAGCGCAGCAAGGCTCTTGCGACGTATTGCCAATTGCGTTGCAACGAAGGGGTAACCCCGTCGTTCGGGAAGCGGTCGAGCTTGCTCCCGAGGTCAGCTTGGCCCATCGCGCCGCGTGAGCACGATAAGGGCCCCATCGCACCGCTGTCAAGGCGGTGAACGGAATGCAGCGCAACCCCGTCAGCGCTGCGGCCCGTTCACCAGATCCATCACGCGTGCCGAATGGACGAGCGCGTCGCGGGTATTCATCGGCATTGCGACAGCGATTTCCTCGTCACCCACGCCTGCCTTGGCGGCGGGATCGGCATCGAGGTCGGCGATGCTTTTGAAATGGCAGAGCAAACCGAGGTTTCATGTACCTCGCCGGTGAGCGGTCGCTTGCCGGCCAGTTTGAGACATTCGACGCCGCCTCCTAGATCGGTGACAATTTCTGCTTGACGTGACGACTAGAGGGGGCTCGCATGGGGAGCAAATTAGACGAGTTGAAGGCCGAGATGGCGACGAAGCTAAACAACGCGCAGGAACAAGTTGCCGACGAACGTTCCTTCCTTGCATTTCTGGCACATCTGGCCACTGACTGGTTCACTGAAGCCGAAGTTGAAGCGAGCAACCCATCTTCACCCTATTCAAGCGGTGCCTTGGGCTGGCAAAATGATTCTATAGACCCCTTTCTCGAAGCATCGTGTGCGTGGGCAGATGCATCGAGGAAAGGCCTGAAATACTACACACCGCCTGAAAACCCTTGGAGACGCGCAGCTGACATTTTAATGTCAGGAGAAATCTATGAATAATCTGACCGTGCATGTCGGCCTCTAAGAAGCTGTTGCGAAATTAGTTATCCAGAGATTTGAGACGTGTCCAGCAAATCAAGGCACAAGCCAAAGACATAAAGGCCTCGTGTACATGAGCGTAGCGTTCATAACGAATTTTGAGCCGTCGAAACGAGTGCAACCAGGCAATCGAACGCTCCACTGGCCAACGTGTTTTTCCCAGTCCACTGCCATGTGGCGCGCCGATTTTTGCGAGCATCGGCGTGATGCCGCGCTCACGCAAGCGCTGCCGATGGGGCTCAGAACTGTAGCCCCGGTCGCCTTGTATGATTTGCGGCTTGCGCAGCGGACGTCCCCGCTTGCCCCTGATGTGTGGAATGGCATCGACCAGCGCATCAAGCTGGGTAATGTCGTGACGGTTTGCTGCACTCAGGATGACCGCGAGCGGGATGCCTTGCGCGTCGACGATGAGGTGGTGTTTGCTGCCGAGCTTGCGCCGGTCCGTGGGATTCGGGCCGGTTTTTTTCCCGCCAGTACGGCGCGGATCGATGAGCTATCGACGAGCGCACGCGAGAGGTCGATTTCGCCACGGCGACGCAACTCGGCCAGCAACGTTTCGTGGATGCGTTGCCAGACGCCGGCCTGTTGCCACGCCACGAGCCGTCGCCAGCAAGCCGTGCCTGAACCACATCCCATTTCTTGCGGGAGTAGATTCCACGCAATGCCCGAGCGCAACACGAACACAATGCCTGCCAGCACCGCGCGGTCGGGTGTCGGTTTGCGGCCTGCATACTGGCGATTGCGTGGTGCTCGCACCGGCAGCAGCGGTTCGATGAGTGACCACAATTCGTCGTCTATCAGTTCTTTCGGCATCGCTTCCTGTTGGGCAAAACAAGACAGAAAGTTAACACCAAGTCGGAAAAGTTAACAGACCCAAAACCTAATTTCGCAACAGCTTCTAAGTTGGGTCACCGTTCGGCGGAACCGGACGTTCAGGAAATCGGAGCAGCATGAATAATTTCATCTTCTTGCGGAACCGGAGTTTCGAGGTCGCAACGGCGAATTTGCACTACTGTGGCGGCATATGGTCGCTCGAAATTGAGGCGAAGCCCCAAGAGTTTGACGGCGAGCTGTGGACACCTCGGCTCTACCACCAGGGCTTCAACATGCACGCGCATACTGCCGAAGAACTGCAGGGCATGAGTACGTCGTGGGAGCACAAGACAGACGCTTCGTATCCACATCCCGAACTTGGGTTGCTATACGTATTCGGGCATCACGACGTCTATGATGCGACGCTAAGTTTTGGCCGTTTGCACGAGAGGCTTCTTGAAGTCAGCTGGAGCGGGCTGTGCGATGTCTTTTGGGACGGCGACTATATGACCCGCGTGCCGTTTCGCAGCGAGTGCCGCGCGTGCTGTTCAGCTTTTTAGCGTGGGAGCCCCTTCCGGCGAGGCTGTGTGAAAACGCATGCTGAATGCGGCGCTCCAGGAAATCGCCCCCCAGATCGCGCCGTATTGGCTTGGCGGCGACTCGGGAAGGGTAAAGCCGCTCGATGAGCCCGCATAGGCGGTCGACTGACAATTGGCTTGTGGATTCCGATAAGTGAGTGTTTCTGGAAAATCGCTTTGAATTCGGTCGTGACTCGAAATTCAAAGCGATTTTCCAGGAGGACTTATCACTGGCTATGGCTACAAACAAACCTGCCGCCTTTGCCATTGCAAAGGTTCACACGTTGCCAGTGGAATTGATGAAGCCCGAACATCACCAGCAGGACGCTCAAAGCCAATAGAAGCATAAGTCCCTTTATTCATACTGTTCTCCAAGAAACCGCGTTGGCACTTTAGCTCGCAGTGAACGTCTGTTCTGGAGAACTGCGACGGACCGCTCAGGGTTGCGGATTCAACCCGCCAATCAAGTTGGTCGGTTCCCGGCCACAAACTGCCGTCACATGCCATCACACATGATCGTGCCCGTTCCCGGCCTCACGCATCGGTCTCATAAAGCAACCCATAACCTGCGTTCGCTCGCTTGATTCGCGCAAATCCCAATTCCCCCAAATGCATACCAGCAATCAAAAGCCCCTCCGAACTGACCAGATCCAGAAGCCGTGACCGTGTAGCAGCCGCCTCGGAAGGATCCTGATCAAACGCAATCGACACCTCAGGCCGTGGAATCTGGATATGCGGAAAATGAACGATATCTCCCCATACCAGCACAGCCTGATCATGCGATTCGAACAAATATCCAGAATGCCCGTCCGTATGCCCCGGCAGCGGCATCGCCCGAATACCGGGAAGCACCTCCCCTTCATCGAACGTGCGAAGCGTGTCGCGGTATCCGTCGAACACTTGACGCGCTATCGCAAAGTTACCGCGCGCACGCTCGCTGGCACGGCTCAGGTTTCCCTCATCCCGCCAGAATGCGACCTCTCGCTGATGCGCCACCAGCTCCGCATTCGGAAAGGCGATGTGCCCGGCCGCGTCCACCAGCCCACCGACATGGTCAGGATGAGCGTGTGTCAGCAGGATCGTGTCGATCTCGGCCGGTTCGACACCGGCAAGCAATAAGTTTGACTTCAAGCGCCCGCCCCATTGCTTGATACCCCCGGCCCCGCCGTCGATAAGAATCGTGCGGCCCGCTCCTTGCACCAGATAACAATTGATATGCACTGCGGAAGGCTCATTCTGCGCGGCATCGCTTTGCATTCTGGAAGCCTCGGCAGGGTCGATATTCGACAGGAAATCCAGGCTCGCGGTGAGATAACCGTCGCTGATCGCGGTGATGGTGAAATCCCCGGCTCGCTGGCTGGGAAAGGTAACGATGGACACGATTCTTCTCCGGAAGACTGTCTAATTTCGAGCGTGAATATCCGACGCGGCGTAGCCGAAACAACGAATGCGCGCCGTGAGACCCGTGCGGCGCGCGATGGCGTCGTCGAGGCCTTCCATAAAGCGGTTCATGACGGCTGGCGTGCGAAACGTTTCAAGCCGATAGTGGATTTCCGCGAAAGCCGGATGGCCGTGTCCATGCCGAACATCGACATAGATGACATGAACGTTCTTGAGCGCCGCCTGAAGCACATCTGTGCAAAGCTCGACGCAATCGCGGGAAAGCTCGGCGAGCTTTTCATCGGAGGGTATTTGCCCCGCAGGGATATAGAGCGTGATGTTGGGCACGGCAGACCTACTTGCCTTGTTTTGTCAGTTGCTCCGTCATCGGCGCATAGAAGTGAACATCTTCAAACATCCCCCCAACACGCTGCGCAGCTTGCCGTGGCAGCTTTGCAAGCCAACGGCGTGCCGGAAACTTCTCCAGCGCAACGGCTTGCATCGACAACGGCGTGAGGCCCATCTGGACCAGAGGTTCGGGGCCGCCTGCACACAGCGCGAGGAGTTCGTCCGCGTTGACCGCAGGCGCAAGGCCAATATCGCTATAGAGATTTCGGTGCCAGTCGGTGATGTGTTGCTGCCACCTTGCAAAATTGCCGCCGCCTTTCAGACGATATTCGTCGCCCGTCAGGACATCGAGGCCGTCAATCGTATGGATAGCCAAGTAGACCGGGCAGCCGCTGCTGATCGACTTGAAGCGCTGCGACGTGTGAAAGCCGGTGACCGAGATGAGGGCAGGCAGTTTTTCAAGGCTGTAGAAGTCGTTCCATTCGGCTTCGCTGTCGGGATCGGCGAAGCTGCATTCCACGGTGTAGATCATCAGATTGTCCTTCGTGACGGCCGGGTAGATCGCTGCAAACGACCGATTTTCATTGCAGTAACGTAATGCTAATCTGGCGTTTCCAGCCTATATAACGATATAAACTCAGCCTTCATTGACGTTTGCTCAAGCTGACGTCCAACGCTCTCCCCCGTAAAACACCGATGCGACGCAAGATTCCAAGCAATTCCGCGCTGCTGGCCTTCGAGGCGGCGGCTCGACACGGCAGCTTCGCGCGCGCGGCTGAAGAGCTGGCGCTGACCGAAGGCGCAATCAGTCGTCAAATCGCGCGCCTGGAAGCGTTTTTAGGTATCGCGCTATTCGATCGCGTGGGAAACCGGGTTCGGCTTGCGCCCAACGGCACGCGCTACGCGGTGCAGGTTCGCGAGATTCTGAATCGGCTGGAACGGGACAGCCTGTATCTGATGGGGCAGCCGATCGAGGGCGCGAGCATCGATATCGCCGCCATTCCGACCTTTGCCACCCGCTGGCTGATCCCTCGCCTGAAACGGTTTCAACACCAGCATCCGAACGTCACCGTGCATATTGCCGAGTGCATGGAACCGTTCATTCTTGCCGGTAGCGGCTTCGATGCCGCCATTCATTTCGAGCATCCGGCGTGGGCGGGTATGCATTCGCATCGTCTGCTGGAGGAGGTGCTGGTGCCGGTCTGTAGTCCGGCGCTTCTCGCCGACGCCGGTCCGAACCCATCGCTGGACGCGTTGCCCCGCCTTCACCGACGACAAAATCCGGATGCGTGGCAGCTTTACGCGCAGGAGGCCGGCATCGCGCTGACCAATTCGGCGGTTGGCGCGCGGTACGACCTGCATTCGATGCTAATCGAGGCCGCGCTGGCCGGTTTGGGCGTGGCATTGGTGCCGCGTCTTTACATCGGGGCGGAGCTTGAACAGGGCCGTCTGGTCGCGCCCTGGCCGGACGGCAAAACGATTACCAAAAACTTCTGTCTCGTTCTTCCTGAACCGATCGAGTTGAGTGAAGCGCCGCTGCAGGCATTTGCGACATGGATTCTTCATGAAGCGCAGAAGCACGTACGCACTACCGACGATTCGGCACCGCTGACATAATCCGCCCACCGGTGCCGAATGAATTGACGGCGGCCCATCCATCCCCGCAGCCGATGGCGCCGACAACAACACTGCCTGGAGAACCCATGTCGAAACGTGTGTTGCTTGCGGTTCTGCTGCTGACGCTCGGCGCGATCGGGCATGCGGCAGCCGCGCAGCCCTTGATCAAACTCGTGATTGGCGGCAAAACCCAGTCGTTCAGCCAGGCAGAGTTGCTGGCGCGATCGGATGCTGCCGAGATTCACGTTCCGCAAGATATCGCCTACGGTAAATCAGCGACCTATCGCGCAGTGCCGCTGGCCGACCTGCTCGACGCCACGGCATTGCCGGCGGACAGCGTGCTCGAAGCGCGCGCGACCGACGGCTTTGCCGCGCAACTGCCGATGGATCTCGTGCGCAACCGTGATACCGCGATCGCCGTCGCATGGCTCGCGGTGGAAGACCCGGCACGGCCATGGCCCAAGTTGCCGGGCAAGCCGGTCGGCGCCGGCCCGTTCTATCTGGTCTGGGTCGGCCGGGGAGCGGCATCGGTGCGCAGCGAGCAATGGCCTTACCAGATCGCGCAACTGGCCACGCAACCGTCTCCCTCCGCTCGCTGGCCGGTGCTCGCCGTCGATCCGGCATTGCCGGCAACCGATCCGATCCGCGCGGGCCAGAGCCTGTTCATCACGCAGTGTTTCGCCTGTCATCGGCTCAACCACGCGGGCAGCGCGGATACCGGCCCCGACCTCAACGTGCCGATGAATCCCGTCGAGTATTTTCAGCCCTCGGCATTGCATCGCTATATTCGCAATCCGGCATCGGTTCGGGACTGGCCCGGCAGGACCATGCCGGCTTTCTCGAAGGATCAGTTGAGCGATCGGGAGATCGATTTGATCGTCGCTTATCTTGCGTATGTGGCGAAGCGGAAAGCTGGCCCGTAACGCATAAAGCTAACGGTTGGACGATGCGGGCCAGTCTTTCACCGGCCTGCTCAACGTGGAATTTTTTCCGTAATCGAAGGCTTGAAAGCGCCACGCGGCGTAGTGCCGAACGCACGGCGATAGGCGTGCGCAAACGCGCTTTGCGACGAATAGCCGACCGTGAGCGCCACTTGCGCAATGTTGTCTTCTCCGCTGGCGAGCATGGCGCGCGCACGCGCAAGCCGCCAGGACCTCACGTAATCGAGTGGCGGCTGGCCCACCGTCCGCGTGAAGAGCGAAGCGAACGCCGACCGCGACATGCCGACCTCTGCGGCAAGGCGCGCGACCGTCCAGGGCTCGGCGATGTCGTTATGGATCAGGGCAAGCGCGCGGCCCAGACGCGGCTCGGCCAGCGCGTCCAGCCAACCGGCGGGGACCGGGCCGACGGTGCGGGCGCGGATCGCCTCGATCATCAGGACTTCGGCAAGCCGGGCAGTCGCCGTCTCCGATCCCATCGCATCGCGCGTGATTTCGGCATCGAGCAACTTGAGCACGGCGGCAACACTGGCCGCCGCCCCAGGCGAGCGCGGGACGATCGCGAAGACCGGGAGCATGTCGAGCAGGAATCCGGCATTTTCTCGCGCCAGGGTGATGCCCCCGCCCAGCATGATGGTGTCATCGCCATCGAGGCGCAGCCTGTCCAGCGCCATTCCTTCGTAGTACTGCATACCGTCGATGGACGGCACGCCGGGGCGGCTGGCAACGGTATAGGACGTGCGGCCGATCAGGCAGACATCGCCGGTGTGCAGAAACTCGCCGGCGTGGCCGGGGAGTTCGATCCAGCAGGCGCCCTTCAGCACGGCGACAAATTTCAGGCGCTCCCGCTCGGGAAAAGCGAGCGCCCAGTCCCCAGCAGCTTCAAGCCGCGTCGGACGCGTGGCCCGCGCGTCGAGCAGCGCAAGCACGTCGGACAGCGGGTCACGCGGAGATTTGGACGATCGCGACAAATTCATGGTGAGCCGAGCATAGACCATCTTTTGATGTCCCTGTTTAATTTCGACATCAAAGGAGAACGAAATGAATAACACGAAGGTGATTGCGATCACGGGCGCGAGCAGCGGCATCGGGCGCGCAACCGCACGGTTGCTGGCGAAGCACGGTCACGCGGTGGTGCTCGGCGCTCGACGCGAGGCCGTGTTGATTGACCTGGCCGCCGAGCTTGACGCAGCCGGGGGGCGGGCGAGCCACTGCGTGACCGACGTGACGCGCCGCGCCGATCTCGAGGCTTTGGTGGCTCACGCAGTCGACCGCTTCGGGCGCCTCGACGTGATCGTCAACAACGCCGGCATTGGTCCGATCTCGCGCTTCGACGCGCTGTGCGTCGACGATTGGGACGCGATGATCGACGTCAATCTGCGCGGCACGCTATATGGCATTGCCGCTGCGCTGCCCGTGTTCGCGAGGCAGGACAGCGGCCACGTGATCAACGTGATATCGACGGCAGGGCTGAAGATTCTGCCGACCATGGGCGTGTACGCCGCCACCAAGAACGCCGTGCGCACCGCAACGGAGGCGTTGCGACAGGAAGCCGGACCCAAGCTCCGGGTTACCGAGGTTTCACCGGGCGTGATCGATACCAATTTCGGAGATTCCATGACCGATCAGGCGGCAAAGGCCGCGGTCGAGGATCGTTTGAAAGCGATCGCCATTTCGCCCGATGCGATCGCGCGGGGCATCCTTTTTGCCATCGATCAGCCGCCTGACGTGGATGTCGGCAGCATCGTGATCCGGCCGACCGCGCAGGGCTGAAATCGGGGTGAACCGGCCAACGGCAACGTCCGGCCGTTTCCCGCGCAGAGCTACCCACGATAGCCTGAAGCCGACGGACCAACCGGGCGAACCCACCCGTATCAGGCGGCCTCCCCCTCCGGTCGGCTATGATGCGTGTCCTCTCCGAAGTCCGAAGTCGCCCCTCATGATCTCCGTCCGTAATGTCACCCTGCGCCGCGGCGTCAATGTCGTACTCGATCGCGCATCCGTCACCTTCGCCCCAGGCGAAAAGATCGGCCTTGTCGGCCGCAATGGCGCCGGCAAATCCTCCTTCTTCGGCCTTCTGAACGGCACGCTGCATGAAGACAGCGGCGAGTTTTCGATTCCCGCTGCGTGGAAGATGGGCCAGGTCGCGCAGGACATGCCCGAGACGGAACAGAGCGCGACCGATTTCGTGATCGAAGGCGACACCGTGCTGCTGGCCGCGCAGGCGGAAGTCACCGCCTCGGAAGCCAGCGACGACGGCATGCGCATGGCGGAGGCCTACATGGCCCTGCACGACGCCGGTGCCCACGATGCCGCCTCGCGGGCTCAGGCGCTGATTCTCGGCCTGGGCTTCAGCGATGCGCAGCTCGACCAGCCGGTCAACAGCTTCTCCGGCGGCTGGCGCATGCGGCTCCAGTTGGCGCGTGCCCTCATGTGCCCGTCCGACTTGCTGTTGCTCGACGAACCGACCAATCACTTGGACCTCGACGCGCTGGTCTGGCTCGAAGCGTGGCTCAAGCGCTATCAGGGCACCATGGTCGTGATCAGCCACGACCGGGAATTCCTCGACGCGGTGACGCAGGTGACCGTGCACGTCGACAACGCGAAGCTCGTTCGTTACGGCGGCAACTACAGCAAGTTCGAAGACATGCGCGCCGAGCAGCTCGAATTGCAGCAGGCCGCGATGGCAAAGCAGGCGGACAAGATCGCCCACTTGCAGAAATTCATCGACCGTTTCAAGGCCAAGGCCTCGAAGGCGAAGCAGGCGCAGAGCCGGGTCAAGGCGCTCGAACGCATGGAGAAGATCGCGCCGGTGCTGGCCGACGCGGAGTTCAACTTCGAGTTCAAGGAGCCGCTCAACATTCCGAACCCGCTGCTGTCGATGCTGGACGCGAGCTTCGGCTATCCCGCGCCGGCGGACGCCGCGCCGGGCACCCCGCCGACCGTCATCGTGCGAGGCATCAATCGTTCCGTGCTGGCCGGGCAGCGCATCGGCATCCTCGGCGCCAACGGGCAGGGCAAATCCACGCTGGTGAAAACGGTCGCGCACGCGCTGACGCCGATCACCGGCGAGATCAGCGAAGGCAAGGGCCTGAACATCGGCTACTTCGCCCAGCAGGAACTCGACGTGCTGCGTCCGCTCGACACGCCGATCGAACACATGATCCGCCTGGCCAAGGACACGCCGGCGCATATGCGCGCCCCCGGCCAGAGCGGCACGGAGCAATCGCTTCGCACGTTCCTCGGCAGCTTCAATTTCAGCGGCGACATGGTGCATCAGGCCGTCGGCACGATGAGCGGCGGGGAAAAGGCGCGGCTCGTGCTGTGCATGATCGTGTGGCAGCGCCCCAACCTGCTGCTGCTCGACGAACCGACCAACCACCTCGACTTGGCCACCCGCGAGGCGCTGGGCATGGCGCTCAACGAGTTCGAGGGCACGGTGATGCTGGTCAGTCACGATCGGTCACTGCTGCGCGCCGTATGTGACGAGTTCTGGCTCGTGACCAAGGGCGGCGTCGAGCCCTTTGACGGCGATCTGGACGATTACCAGCAGTTCCTGCGCGACGAAGCGCGTCGCATGCGCGAGGAAGCGGGCGCGAAGTAACGGGCGCGGGGAGATTCCGCCCGAGTGGGCGGTGGATTCCAACTTCGATCGGGAAACATATCCTTGAAAAAATGCCTGATGGTTTTGGCCTTGGCGATGTCTGTTATCGACGCATCTGCGCAGGTTTCGTTTCCCTCGCTTCCTCGCTTTGGCCAAACTCAACAGCGCTTTGGCATGGGGATGATTTTCGACTTTCCGCCGCCATCGCCTGATGAATCTACGCGAAGCGTCCATGATTTTTGCATGCGCACGGCCGTATCTGCGTTAATACGCTTCGACGACTTCCTTGTCGGAAGTACCGCATCCATCCTCCCGACATCTCCAGTCGCACCCCAGGAGTTGCCACAAGCGTTCCCGGATGGCCTTTTTCTACGCCACTCACGAGCCACTTACGATTTAGAGAGAAATCAGTGTGTGCGGGGATACAAAGACTTCCTCCCCGTGACCGTTGACTTTCCGCAGTTCGAACATCTGTATGCCGGTTTGATAACGTGCAAGCAACGGTATGGTCGTGACCATATCGCTCAACATGGGAATTGCATTGGGACGGTCGCAGAACACTTGGAGCAGCATGACCTCTGACGCCCCCGCCGGGCCACGGTGGCGCAACTGCTCATAAGCTTTTGATTTTCCGCGCGCACCGTCACCAATACCCCGACACCCAGCGAATCAGATACACGCGAAACAACCGGCCCGTCACAACATCGCCGGCAACGCCTCCACGGCCGCTTTCAGCAACGCCGCCAACGCCTCGGGATCAGCCAGCCGCGCAGTCGGCCCGGCCACCGAAACCGCACCGCGCACCTCGCCGCCGCTCGTCAACGGCACGGCCACGCACGTCAGGCCGTCGATCAGTTCTTCGGCATCGAGCGCATAACCCTGCTGGCGAATTCGCGCCAGTTCGTCCTGAAGCTGCGCCGGCTCGACCAGCGTGTTCGGCGTGAACGGCTTCAGCCCTGCGTCGCAAATGCGCGCCAGCAGCTTCGCCTCGCCAAACGCCAGCAGCACCTTGCCCACGCCCGTGGCATGCAGCGGCCCGCGCCAGCCCGCTTCCGAGAACATGCGGATCGGATGCGGCGAATCCACCTTCGCCAGATAGACGACGCGGTCGCCATCGAGCACCGCGAAGTGAGCCGTCTCGCCCGTCTGCTTCACGAGTTGATGCAGCAGCGGCGTGACGCGTTCGGCCAGCGCCGCCTCCACGCCCGCCCCCTGAAACAGCGCCGCCAATCGGAAACTTAGCCGATACGTTTTGTCATCCTGAACGATCCAGTCGCGCTGGGCCAAGGTCTTGAGCAGCCGGTACACCGTGGCCCGCGGCAGATCGAGCGACTGCGCCATCTGGCTGACGCCCAGCGCATGCTCCGACCCGGCCATCAGCTCAACCAGACGAACGGCGTGCTCCACGCTGTTGACCGTCGCGATTTCGCCCATCGCTGCTCTCCTCGACCTTGAACAAAGACGAACACGCACCGCTTGCCCCGGATCGGGCAAGCGCCTATTATGTTCGATACTGATACTAACATGTTCACTATAGATACACAAGGAGATCGCAATGAGTGAATCGAACCTCGAATCGCCGTGGATCGCGGCCGTCGTGCAGGGCACGCCCGTGCCGTTCGACCAGCGCCGAACCCTGGAGAAAGTCGACGGCCTGGTTGCGTCCGCCGTGTCGCAGCGCGCCAGGCTCGTGGTGTTTCCCGAAGCGTTCGTCGGCGGCTACCCCAAGGGGCATGCGTTCGGCTCGTACGTCGGCGGGCGCAGCGACGAAGGGCGCGACGCCTATCGCGCGTATTGGGAGGCCGCGATCGACGTGCCGGGGCCGTGCGTCGACGCGCTGGCCGCCATTGCCGGGCGGCACGGCGTGCATCTGGTGATCGGCGTGATCGAACGCGATGCGGGCACGCTCTACTGCTGCGTGTTGTTCTTCGGGCCGGGCGGCCACTACCTCGGCAAACACCGCAAGCTGATGCCCACCGGTTCCGAGCGCCTGATCTGGGGCTACGGCGATGGCTCCACCATGCCCGTGCTCGACACCGAACTCGGCAAGCTTGGCGCCGTGATTTGTTGGGAGAACTACATGCCCATGATGCGCACGGCCATGTATGCGAAGGGCATCCAGCTTTACTGCGCGCCGACGGCCGATTCGCGGCCGTCGTGGGTCGCATCGATGCAGCACATCGCGATCGAGGGCCGATGCTACGTACTCGCAAGCAATCAGTTTCTGCGGCGAAGCGATTACCCCGCCGCGTACGACAGCCTGTTCGGTGACGACCCCGACGCCGTGGTGCAGGCGGGCGGAAGCTGTATCGTCGATCCGTTCGGGCGGATTCTCGCCGGCCCCGCGTTCGGCGAGGAAACCATCCTGACCGCGGAGATCGACCTGCGAAACATCGCGCGCGGCAAGTTCGATTTCGACGTGACCGGCCACTACAGCCGCCCCGACGTGTTTCGCCTGACCGTCGACGAACGCCGCCAGGCGCCCGTGACCGTCATCCCGGCCGCACCGCAAGCCGCCGCTCACTACGAGGATCAACGCTCATGATTACCCGAGACGACATTCGCGCGGCCGCGCAGCGGGTTGCGCCGTACATCCGCACCACGCCCGTCGTGCAACTGGAGGCCGGCTGGTTCGACGTGCCCGGCGACACGTTCCTGAAGCTCGAATCGCTGCAGGTGACCGGCTCGTTCAAGCCGCGCGGCGCGTTCAACCGCCTGCTCGGCCAACCGCTGCCGCCGGCCGGCGTGATCGCCGCGTCCGGGGGCAACCACGGCATCGCCGTCGCCTACGCCGCGCACAAGCTGCGCGCCCGCGCCGAAATCTACGTGCCGAGCCTCGCCACGCCGCTCAAGCGCAAGATGCTGACCGACCTCGGCGCGAAGGTCGTGGTGGCAGGCAATACCTATGTCGAGGCGCTCGCGGCCAGCGAGGCGCGGGCCGCCGAATCGGGCGCGCTGAAGGTGCATGCGTTCGACGATCCCGCCACGGTCGCGGGGCAAGGCACGCTGGCGCTCGAACTCGATGCGCAATTGCCGGATGTCGACACGGTGCTGGTTTCTGTCGGCGGCGGGGGGTTTATCGGCGGCATCGCGGCGTGGTTCGCGGGGCGGGTCAAGATCGTTGCGGTGGAGCCCACGCAGTGTCCGACCTTGCATCGGGCGTTGCAGGCGCGTGAACCGGTGGATGTCGAGACGAGCGGGATCGCGGCGGATTCACTTGGGTGCAAGCGGGTTGGCAACGTGCCGTTTTCGGTTCTGTTGCCCACGGTGAATGAATCGGTGCTGGTGTCGGATGCGCAGATTCGCGACGCGCAAAACCTGCTGTGGAATCGGCTCCGGGTGGCGTCGGAGCCGGGGGGCGCGACGGCGTTGGCGGCGTTGATGGCGGGGGCTTATGTTCGCTCGCCGGGGGAGAGGGTGGCGGTGGTGATCTGCGGGGGGAATGTGGACCCGGGAGGCTTGGGGGGTTGAGGTGCTGATGGGCGATGGGTGGGGCGTGACTTCGATTGCACGGCCCCGCAGCCGCGGATCTTTTGTGACGTATCAATCACATTAGTCGTTTAGATGCTTTTAATGTGACATATACATCACAAACAGCGTAGACGCCTGGCATCATTATTGTGACGTATACGATACAATATCATCCCGAAAACGGATAATGTGAGGTATACATTACATGAATTTAGCCGAATTAGGTGAAGCGTTCCGGGAGGCCCGGCTCGCCGCGAACCTGACGCAACAACAAGTCGCCAAACTGAGCGGCTTGCCGCGCGAACGCATCAGCCTGTTCGAGACTGGCTCATTGCCCGAGCTGGGCGCGGTCAAGATGCTCAGCCTGTTCGACGCCGTCGGGCTCGAGATCCTTGTGCGCCGCCATGGGCATCAACGCACGCTCGACGACGTGCTGGACGACCCTGAAGACCTGCCGAACGGTTCGGACGGTACGTCCGGCCGCGTGCGGGTGCGCGCCGTGCAGCGCTTCAGGGCGACAGAGAACAAATCATGAGCCACGATCCCCTTTACGTCTACGTTCGAGGCCAGGTGGTCGGCACGCTCGCTGAAGAGGGCGGGCAGTTCGTTTTCACGTACCTGCCCGATGCTGCGGAAGAGAACCAGGTCTCGTTGCTGATGCCGGTGCGCGCAGCGTCGTATGTGTGGCCCCGGTTGCATCCGTTTTTTCAGATGAACCTCCCGGAGGGCGTCAAGAAGGACATCATGATCCGCCACCTCGGCCCGCACGCCGACGTGAGCGATTTCGGGCTGCTCGCGCTCACCGGCGCGAACACGATCGGACGCGTACAGGTCGTGCCGCGTGGCGCGACGCTCGGACAGGCCACCAACAAGACCAACATGGCGGAACTGCTCGCGTCGACCGACTCGCGCGACAACCTCCTGCGTCTGCTCGAGACCAGGATCACGGAAGGCATCTCGGGGGTGATGCCCAAGGCGTTGTTGCAAGAGAAAGCCACGACATGGACCCACGACACCATCCTGAAGACGGGCTTCGATGATCTGCCTGCGTTGGCGATCAACGAGTATCTATGCCTGGAAGTCGCGCGCCAGGCCGGGCTCGAAGTCCCCGACGCACAACTGTCCGACGACGGGCAGGTATTGGCGGTGCGGCGCTTCGACCGCCCCCGCGACGGCCAGACGTTGGCGGTGGAAGACTACTGCGCGCTGAAAGGCCTGGACCCCGTCAACAAGTACAACGGCACACTCGAACTCCTCGAAACGTTGACCAGGACCTACGTTCCACGCGACGCGTTCAAGGACAATGCCCGACGGCTCTTCACCCTGTTGCTGCTGAATCATGCAGTCCACAATCAGGACGCCCACCTGAAGAACTTCGCGCTCGTCTACACCAGCCGCGACGACGTGCGGCTCGCACCTGTCTACGACGTTTTGAGCGGCACCGTCTACCCGAAATATGTGTCGGCAATCCCGGCGCTGCCTGTCAAGGGCAAGCGGGTTTGGGCGTCGGGCGCACTGCTGCAGAACTACGGTGGTGCGCGGCTTGGCCTGAGCAAGGCGGATTTGGGGGAGGCTGTCGAGCGCGTCTCGGCTGCAGTTCGCCAGGTCACGCCGAGGGTGTCCGAGTTCGCAGACCAATACCCTGATTTCCGCGAAGTCGCCAAGCGCATGCTGGATGCATGGAGCTGGGGGCTCGAAGACATCAAGCCCGATGCAAAGCCCGGCAAATACACGCCTGCGCCGCTACGCGAGCAGATGGGCATGTCCGACCCGAGCACGGCTGTAGCGCGAAAGGACGCCAACCCCCACGCGAATCCTGACGGGGCCTTCAGTCATAAGGCCAGATAGCGCAGCCGCCCGCGACAACACCTCGAACCGCATTCACGCCCGCTTGCCCTTGAACGCCATGCGAACCGCCACATAAAGCAGCGGCGCGAAGAAAATGCCCAGCACGGTGGAGGCGAGCATGCCGCCCATGACGCCGATGCCGATCGCGTTCTGGGCGCCTGAACCCGCGCCGGTGGCAACGGCCAGCGGCGCCACACCGAGGATGAAGGCGAGCGACGTCATCAGGATCGGCCGCAGGCGCTGGCGCGCGGCGTCGAGCGTGGCCTCGACCACACCTGCCCCGTGCGCCTCCCGCTCCAGGGCGAACTCGACAATCAGGATCGCGTTCTTCGCCGCCAGCCCGATGGTCGTGAGAAGCCCGACCTTGAAATAGACGTCGTTGGTCTGGCCGCACAGCATCGCGGCCAGCAGCGCGCCCGCCATGCCGATGGGCACGGTGAGCATCACCGCGAGCGGAATCGACCAGCTTTCGTAGAGCGCCGCGAGGCATAGAAACACCACCAGGACGGAAATCGCATAGAGCCCGGTTGCCTGATCGCCCGCGAGCCGCTCCTCATACGACAATCCGGTCCATTCGTGACGAAATCCCGGCGGCAGCGCGGCAACCAGTCTGTCGATCGCGCGCATTGCCGTACCCGAGCTCACGCCCGGCGCGGCCTCGCCCTGGATCTCCAGCGCCGAATCACCGTTGTAGCGCTCCAGCCGGGTCGGGCCGAACGTCCAGCGCCCGTGCGCGAACGCGGAGAAGGGAACCATCTCGTTGCCGGCGTTGCGCACATGCCAGCCGTCGAGATCGTGCGGCTGCATGCGGTAGTCGATATCGCCCTGCACGTAGACGCGCTTCACGCGCCCCCGGTCGATGAAATCGTTCACGTAGTCGCTGCCCCACGCGACCGACAGCGTCTGGTTGATATCGGCAAGACTCAAGCCGAGTGCGCTCGCCTTGGCCTGATCGATGGCCACGGCGAACTGCGGTGTGGGATCCTGGCCGCTTTGGCGCGTATCGGTCAGCGCGGGGTCACGAGCCGCGGCGGCCAGCAACGTGTTCCGCGCCTCGATCAGTTTTTCCCGCCCCGCGCCGTTGCTGTCCTTCAGATAGAAGTCGAAGCCGTTGGACGTGCCCATGCCGTCCACGGCGGGCGGCAGCAGCGCATAAACCCGGGCGTCGCCGATGGCGGCGAAGGCCACGCTCGCGCGCTGCGCGATTTCCTTTGCGGAGAGATTCGCCGAGTTGCGCTGCTCGAAGTCCTTGAGGCGCACGAACACCATGCCCACGTTCTGGCCCGAGCCGCCAAAACCATAGCCCTCGATGGCCATCACGCCATCCACCGCGTCTTTCTCGTCGTTCAGGTAATAGTCCGTCACACGCTTGAGCACGTCCTGGGTGCGCGCGCTCATCGCGCCGGCCGGAAGCTCCACGGTGGTCATCAGGATGCCCTGGTCGTCGACGGGCAGAAACGAGCTGGGCAGACGCATGAACATCCACCCCATCGCCACCACCACCGCGACGAAGATCGCCAGAAAGCGCTTGCCGCGCCCGAGCATGCCGGCGACGCTGCCGCGATAGGCGTCCGAGCCGCGCTCGAAGTGACGGTTGAACCAGCCCGCGAAGCCATGCCGCGCGGCATCGCCATGAGGGCGGCGCAGGATCGTGGCGCAGAGCGCGGGCGTGAGAATCAGCGCGACGGCAACGGAGAGCAGCATCGCCGTGACGATGGTGACCGAAAACTGACGATAGATCGTGCCGGTCGATCCGGAAGAAAACGCCATCGGCACGAACACGGCGGAAAGCACCGTCGCGATACCGATCAGCGCGCCCGTGATCTCGCGCATCGACTTGAGCGTGGCCTCGCGCGGGTCCAGGTTGTCCTCGCGCATGACGCGCTCGACGTTTTCCACCACGACGATGGCGTCGTCCACCAGCAGGCCGATGGCGAGCACCATCGCGAACATGGTGAGCGTGTTGATCGAGTAGCCGAACACGGCAAGCACGGCGAACGTGCCGAGCAGCACGACCGGAATGGCGAGCGTGGGAATCAGCGTCGCACGCACGTTCTGCAGGAACACCAGCATGACGATGAAGACCAGCACGATCGCTTCGACAAGCGTCTTCACGACTTCATGGATCGACAGCGCGACGAAGGGGGTGGTGTCGTACGGATAGACGACCTCCACGCCGGCGGGCAGCGTGCTCTTGAGCGAGGCGATCAGCGTCTTGACGCCCGCGGCCGTGTCGATGGCGTTCGCGTCGGCGGCCAGCATCACGCCCATCGACGACGCCGGCTTGCCGTTATAGGTGGAGGCATAGGTGTAGGAATCGGCGCCCAGTTCCACCCGGGCGACATCCTTGAGGCGCACCAGGGCGCTGTCGCTCGCGCTCTTGACGATGACGTCCTCGAACTGCGCGACGGTTTGCAGGCGGCTTTGCGCGGTGACCGTGGCGTTCAACTGCTGGCCGGGGCGGGCGGGCTGCGCGCCCAACTGGCCCGCCGCGACCTGCGCATTCTGGGCGCGCAACGCGGTTTCCACATCGCCGGGCATCAGCGCGTACTGTTGCAGACGGGCCGGGTCGAGCCAGATCCGCATGGCATAGCTCGAACCGAACAACTGCGTATTGCCCACGCCATGCACGCGGCGAATCTGATCCTGAAGCGTGCTGCCCACATAATCGTCGAGGTCGATCGAGCGCAGCTTGGCGTCGGTCGAGACGAAGCCCACCACCATCAGAAAGCTCGCCGACGATTTCGTGACGGTGAGCCCCGTGCTTTGCACCACCGAAGGCAATTGCGCGGTGACCTGTTGCAGCTTGTTCTGCACCTGCATCTGCGCGACATCGGCATTGGCGTTGTTGCTGAAGGTGAGACGAATCTCGACCTGGCCCGAAGCGTCCGAACTCGCCGACATATAGAGCAGGTTGTCCAGGCCGGTGAGCCCTTGCTCGATCACGCGCGTGACCGAATTTTCGATGGTCCCGGCGTCCGCGCCAGGGTAGCTCGCGGCAATCGAAATGGTGGTGGGCGCGATCTCGGGATACTGCGCGACGGGCAGGCGTTTGAGCGCGAGCACCCCGGCCAGCATCACGACGATGGCCAGCACCCACGCGAACACCGGGCGTCTGATGAAGAATGCCGACATGATGGCGTTCAGTTCCTTTTTGTCGATTGCTCGGCGGCATGGCCCTCTGCAGCGGCGTTGCCGTTCTGCGTGGCCTTCAGCGGGCGTACCTTGCCGGTGGCGGCGTCGATGGCGACTTCGGTCGCCGCCACCGCGTCGCCCGCGCGCACTTGCTGGCTGCCTTCGACGATCAGCGCATCGCCTTCACGCGGGCCTTGCGTGACGAGCCAGTCGTTACCGTGCTCGCGGGCATCGGCAAGCTCGACTTCCTCGACCTTGCCGCCGCGCACCATCAGCGCAGTGGCCGTGCCGCGCGGGTTGCGGCTCACGGCACGCTGCGGCAACAGATAGGCGCGCGGCACCGTGCCCTCCTCCACGATCGCGCGCACGTACATGCCCGGCAGCAGCACACGGCGCGCGTTCGGCACCACGGCCCGCAGCGTGTAGGTGCCGGTGCCGGTCGCCACGTTCGATTCGCCGAATTCGAGGCGCCCTTCGAGCGGATAGATCGCCCCGTTTTCGAGCTTCAGCTTCACCGGCACGCCGCCGTTTGCGTCCACCACGCGCCCGGCGTCGATGGCTTCGCGCAGGTCGAGCAGGTTCGCGCTCGATTGCGTGAGGTCGATGTTGACCTGGCCGATCTGGTGGATGGTCGTGAGCGCGGTGCCTTGGCTCGCGCTCACGAGCGCGCCGGGCGTGAGCGTCGAGCGGCCGATGCGTCCCGAAATGGGGGCGCGGACCGTCGTGCGGTCGAGGTCGATGCGTGCCGTTTCGAGTGCCGCTTTTGCGACGGCGACGCTGGCGCGCGCCTGCGCCAGCGCATCGATGGCTTCTTCGTGGTCTTGCCGGCTGATCGCGTTGTGCCTGACGAGCACCTGGTTCCGGTCGGCCTTTGCCTGCACGGAGGGAACGGCAGCCTCTGCACGCCGCAGGACGGCTTCGGCGTTGTCACGCGCGGCGCGATAACTTGCGGGGTCGATACGATAGAGCGGCTGGCCGGCCTCGACTTCGCTGCCTTCCACGAACAAACGCTGCTGGATGATGCCGCCGACTTGCGGGCGCACCTCGGCTTCAAGGAAGGCGACGACGCGCCCCGGCAGTTCGGCGGAAACCCGAACTGCCTGCTGGTGCAGCTTGATGACGCTGACGTTCGGAATGGACGCGCGTGGCGCAGCATCGACGTGGCCGCGTTTGCAGCCGGACAACGCGGCGACGAGGGCAAGCGCAACGGCCAGCGCGGCGGCGGTCTTTCTGATCGGGAAGTGCGTCATGGCGGCTCAGTGATACGGGCTGCGGTTGGGCGAGCCAGGAGTGTGCCGCGCTGCCGTTTGAATACGTTGGACGTTGTGTGGAGATTGTGTCGAGAAAACGCGGCAGCGATTCGCCGCTGTTCGGCCGCACCGAAGTGTCGAGCTATGATGGAGATTTGATGAAGCGGATTGCCTGGTGCGCTGCGTGGGTTCACGATGCGCTCTCCGAAAAGCTGCACAACGCCCGCGACGAACCATGAACGCGCTGATCCTGATCGCAGAAGACGAACCCGAAATCGCCGAGATTCTCGACGCCTATCTGCGCCGGGAGGGCTATCGCACCTATCAGGTCAACAACGGCCAGACCGCGCTCGACGTGCAGCCGCTGCTCAAACCCGATCTCGTGCTGCTCGATATAAAAATGCCGGGCAAGGACGGCTGGGAAGTGCTCGCCGAACTGCGCCGGCGCGGCGACACGCCGATCGTCGTCGTCACCGCGCTCGATCAGGACATCGACCGTCTGCAGGGCCTGCGCATCGGCGCGGACGACTACATCGTCAAGCCGTTCAATCCGGTCGAAATCGTGGCGCGCATCGGGGCCGTGCTGCGCCGGACGACATCCTGCCGCAACGAACCCGTGCTGCGCGTCGGCCGGCTCGAGATCGACACGGCGAGTTACGTGGCCAGCGTCCGCACGCTGGCTGCGGAACAACAATCCGGCCAAAGCGTTCAACTCTCGCTCACGCTCACGGAATTCCGCGTGCTCACGCATATGTCCAGATCTCCGCAGCGCGTGTTCACCCGCAGCGAGCTTCTCGATGCCTGCCTGCCGGGTGGCGTTGCGCTTGAACGCACGGTAGACAGCCATGTCAGCAACCTGCGGAAGAAACTCGAGAAAGCGGGCGCTTCCGACATGATTACCGTGGTTCGGGGCGTGGGTTACAAGCTGACCGGTTCCTGATGAAAACCGTCACCTCAACAGCCGGAAAGCACCGCGGACGGCTCGGGCGTCAGATCGTCCTTTCGATGGGCCTCGTATCGGTCATCACCGCACTGATTCTTTTCGTCGGCTCATTCATCATCTATGGCTTGCTCTACGCTCATTCTCCGCCGCCACAACCGACGACCTTGGCGGAAGCCTTCATTCCGGACCCCCAGGACTACCTGATTTTCGCCACACTGTTGCTTCTCGGGCTCGTGTTCGCGGTCATCATGGCGTCGCGCCTGGCCAAGCGCATTCTTGCGCCGCTGAACTCGCTTGCCGAAGGCGCCCGACGTATTGCGGCGGGCGACCTGGAGGCGCGTGCCCTGGCTGGCGACCGCTCGCTCGGCGATACCGCCCTGCTCGTTGACGACTTCAATGCGATGGCGGTTCGACTCGAGCGCATGACGACCGAGCGAACCGAATGGAACGCCGCGATCGCTCATGAATTGCGAACCCCGCTCACCATTTTGCGTGGTCGGCTGCAAGGCATGCGGGACGGCATATTCACGCCCGACGAAACACAAATACGCGGCTTGCTGTTTCAGGTCGAAGGTCTGACCCGGCTGGTCGATGATCTTTACATCATGAACTTGCAGGACATCGGGCGACTGGAGATGCGCATCGAGCCCACGCGCATCGATATCGAAATCCGGCGTGCCGTCGACTCGATTGGGGATGCACTCGGCGAAGCCGGATTCATCCTCGAGCTGAACCTGTCCGACACGGTCGTGGCTTGCGATGGCGCCCGTATCCGGCAAGCACTATTCGCATTGCTCGACAACGCGCGAAGATACGCCGTGCCGGGCCGTCTGCTTGTCTCGCTCAGCGTTCGGGAGGATTCGTTTTCGGTTGGCGTGGAAGACGAAGGCCCAGGCTTGTCTCCCGACTTCGCGCCGCTGGTTTTCGAGCCGTTCACGCGCGCCGATGCCTCGCGCTCCCGGAAATTCGGCGGCGCCGGCCTGGGTCTCTCGGTCGTGCGGGCGATTGCGTTGGCGCACGGAGGACAGGCTACGTTCAGGCCGTCTCAGTCTGGCGGCTCCGTGTTCGAGCTCACGCTGCCGCGTGGCCAGACGTGAATCCCGCATTCACAGTTCGCGCATCATCACGACCGAACACGCGTAAAGCCTTGCTTCTCGAAGAATTCATGCGCCTTGTGATTCTGAGCGCCGCTTTCCAGAAAGATGCGATGACATCCGGCCTCTCGTGCTTCCTGCACAAGCCAATCCAGCACGGTACGTCCGATACCAACGTGTCTCATGCTGCGGCTGATAACGATGTCCTCCAAAACAGCATAAGGAACCCCGGGACCTTGGGTATGCATCGCAACACACCCCATCGCGACGAGTTCCAAACCGTTTCTTGCAGCAAATATCAACGTTGGCGGCGGCCCATTTTCCGCTGTTTCTGCCGTTATGCTTTCTGTAATTTCCGACCTGATCAGTCGCGGCCGATCCGGATTCCAGCACTTCGGCGATTCTGCAAGACCAAACTGGAGTTCAGAGTGGGAGATATAGGAAGCGTCGGTGTTTTCCGTGAAGAAGACGGCCAACTCGTCTGCTTCATTTACGTTATCGACCCAGTACGGCTTAATCGGATGGGCAGTGTTCATGGTTTCCTTCGAGAATCAATGCAAGCATTCCTGTGAGTGTCGTCGTCGGCCGCCGCGTTGAAACGGAACATGCACAACGCAAGATAAGGATCTTGCGGCAACACTGTCCACAAACCGTGGAAATTTGATGAACGCCGGATGCAGCGGACCTATCCGCGATGAACCGGTTTGCCATTCTGCCCGGCACGGCCGGAGCGCGAAAGGATGCGAATTCCTACGCCAATCCTGACGGGGCCTTCAGTCATAAGGCCAGATAGCGCGGCGGATTCGTCCATAACCGGTCGGATGTCATGAAGGCAGCAACGCCTTACCTGAGAAAGCTCGCCAGTAAGTCGCGCGTTTGAGCGACGACGCGATCCTGGAATTGCGTCTCGCGTGCCAGCGCCGGGGCGTGCTGAGAATTTTCATAAAGGGCATCGGCAACGGCACGGTCACCGGCACCAGAACGGCCACCAGCGCGCGCACGAACGCCTTGGCGTTGCCCATGCCCAGTCCCGTGCCGGGAGTGAAACCTGGCTCGATGGCGGTGAAATGCAATCGCGATGTCTCGCGGGCAAAGCTCATTGCGGTGACCAACGCACACTGCTTGGACGTCGCATAGGCGTCCATGCCGGGTTTCGCGGAGCCATTCGATTGCCACTCTCCATGCGCGCTGCCCTGCGCCGACAGATAGCGCCCACCCCGGAAGCCCGCGGCCACGGCCGGTTTGCGATTCGGATCTTCCACACAAGCGTGTCTAGTCAGTTAATTATCATTCTCATCGCAGGCCTTGCCGTCACCGCTGCCGCATCGGTATCCGCGATCCGACTCATTCATCGGCAGCCCGTCATGGCGGCGACTCGAATCGCCGCTTCGATCCTTCCCCCAAACGTGACTTCGACGCAAAACCGGCCTGCTGACGCTTTTGGGTCATCAAGACGCGTTCGCATCGTCAGTCAGCAATCAGCCCCCAACGTAGCCCCCGCCCCCGCCCGCAATTCCGAAGGCGAATGCCCCCCGATCCGCCGCATCGCATGCGCCAACGCCGCGCCACTGGCGAACCCCACCCGAAACGCCACCTCCCCGATCGGCAAATCCGTCTGCGTCAGCAACTCGCAGGCGATCCGATAACGCACACGCTGCTGAAACTCCCCGATCGACAGCCCCGTGCGTTCACGAAACAGGCGCGTGATATGCCGACGCGACGCCCCGAACCGCTGCTCGAGCGCATCGAGCGGAATATCCCGGTCGACATGCGACGTCACATAGGCTTCGATATCCGCGACCAGCGCCATGCCATGTTCCGCGGGCGACCGCGCCGATTCGCCGTGCCCCGCGATGACCTCGCCGATGCACTGCATCAGCAGCGCCGCCGCCAGGGCCTGCCGGGTCGCCTCGCTGCCATAGGCGCCGAGGTCGGCGCGCAGCGACAGGTCCTGCAGATTGCGGATGGCGGCGGATTTGCGAAACAGCGTGGGTTTGCGCGTACGCCGCCGAAACGCGTCGAGCGATCCGACACCGGTATCGAGCCTGCGCAGCGCATCAGCCGTGACATAAAGCGCGACGTGCGTGTGGGGCGCGCATGCGGCGCGCGTCTGGTGGGCGTGCTCGGACGGCATCACCGCGAAGCGATCTTGCGACAGCCAGATACCGGCGCGCCGGTCTTCATGCCGGATCTCGACCGCCCCGAGGCTGGGCAGGATAAACATCAGACAATCGTGCCAATGCCAGGGCATCGCGTAGCTGCCGCGTCCAGTGAGCGTCGCGCAGCCGTCGCCGGCAGAAACGAGCAGAGATTTGTCGGCCGGCCGGCAGACCTCATCGAACGAACGCAGCATCCCTCACCTCCCATTCGACCAGAACACGATCGCGCACCGATTCGCGGATACGCCTGTACGCCAACGCAACGCGATGTCGCGCATGAAACCGTGTCACGAGCATAGCAGTACAAAAACCGGCGTCCGGCACCGCCATGGCCCGTTCGATCAACTGGCGCGGCCCGCCGAAACGCGCGGCATCACGTGGATTTCCGTAACCTGATCGCATGGAAATACAGGCCCCGATTGGCGGGGCGCACACCGTAATGACCCCACACCACGCAGTCGAACTCGTCAACGTATTCGCCGCCGCGCCAGGCGGCGGCAATCCCGCGCCCATCGTGATCGACGCGGACGGGATGTCCGATGCCGAGATGCAGGCGGTCGCGCAACGCTACGGCCACGAAAGCGGCTTCGTCATGCCGGCGCCGGCCGGCTCGGGTTGCGACTTCGAGTTTCGCTTCTGGGTGCCCAACCACGAAATGTCGATGTGCGGCCACGCCACCGTCGGCGCGGTCTGGCTGCTGCACCGCAACGGGCGCCTGCAGCGCGACCGGCTCCGCATCCTGACGCGCAGCGGCGTGGTACTGGCGCGCATCACCGGTGAATCCGGCGACGGCGCGGCGGTCGAGATCTCGCAACCGGCGGGCAGCGTCGAAGCGCTGGACGACCAGGCCACGCGGCGCGCGATTCTCGACGTGCTCGGCATCACCGAGGCGCAATTGGCGCCGCTGCCGATCCAGAACGCCTGCACCAGCCGCGTGAAGACCTTGATCCCGCTCGCCAGCGTGGCCGATCTCGATGCATTGCAGCCGCGCTTCGGCCAGATCGAGGCGTTGTGCGTGCAAATCGATTCGACCGGGCTCTATCCGTATGCGGCGCACGACGCAGCGCAGGCTGTGTTCGATGCGCGGCAGTTCCCGCGCGCCTCCGGCTACCCCGAGGACGCCGCCACCGGCATCGCGGCTTCGGCACTTTCGTTCGGACTGCTTGCCAGCGGCGCGATCGAATCTTCCGTTCAGGCGGTCACGATCCGTCAGGGCCGCGCGATGCATCGCCCTTCGCAGATTTCCGTGCGCTTCCGTTTCGCAGACGGCGACCGGAGCCGCGTGCCGGACGGTTGCTGGCTAGGCGGACGGGTGGTCATCGAAACGCAACCGGGGTCGCCGTCATGACGTCGGACCTGGAACATCGAATCGCGCAACTCGGCCTCGCGCTGCCCGCCGCGCCCGCGCCGCGTGGCGCCTACGAGAGCGTGGTGATTCATGACGATATTGCCTACGTGAGCGGCCAGGTCTGCCGGATCGAAGGCGGCGTGATTGCCGGCCCGGTGAGCGATACGACAACGCCCGAGACGATCCGGCACGCGGCGCACACCTGCGTGCTGCGCGCGCTCGCCGCGCTGCATGCCGGCGTGCCGACGTCGCTCGATATCGATCGCACGCTGTTCCTGCGCGGCTTCGTCCATGCGGCGCCCGGCTTTGCGCACTACGGGCGCGTGCTCGACGAAGCCTCGACGCTGTTGCACGCGATCCTCGGCGAACGCGGGCGCCATGCGCGATCGGCCGTCGGCGTGGCTGGATTGCCGGATGGCGCGCTGCTCGAAATCGAACTGGTCGTCGCGCTGAAACACGTGCCGGACAACAGCATCGAACTGTCCTGACGCCTCGCATCCCGTCTTACAAACGATCGGCAAAGCCGACCCGCAACGACCCTCCAACGTGGAGAAGACCATGAATCGTCGTCAACTTTTGCAACTCGGCCTTGCCGCAGCGCCCGCCGCCTTGCTCTCTCGTGTGGTCCGCGCCGATGACGCGGAACTCGTGATCGGCTCGAACGTGGGCGCGCCGCCGTTCGCCTACAAGGACGGCAACGGCTATTCCGGCTTCGACGTCGAAGTCTGGAGCGAAGTGGCCAAGGGCATGAAGCGCACGTGGCGCCTGCAACCGATGGAGTTCGGCGCGCTGCTGCCGGCCTTGCAGACCCGCAATCTCGACGCGATCGTGTCGCAGCTTTTCATCAAGCCGGAACGCCAGCAGGTGATCGATTTCTCGATGCCGTACTACAAGAGCGGGCTGATCTCGGTCACCCGCATCGACAACACCCGCATCCACTCGCCCGCCGACCTCGCCGGCAAGCGCATCGGCACCGAAACCGGCACGGTGGCGGTGGGGTACATCCGCGAACACATCAAGGACGCGACGATCGAGCAGCTTCCGAGCATCAACAATGCGCTGCTCGCGCTGCTGGCGGGTCGCACCGATGCGGTCGTGTACGACAAGCCGCTGCTGCTCTACTACGCCAACACCGGCGGCAAGGGCAAGGTGCGCGTCGTGCAGCCGCCGCTGGAAGGGCTCGATGTCGGAATCGGCTTCCAGAAAGGCAGCCCGCTGGTGGCCGCCGCCAACCAGCAACTCGCCGCGATGAAGGCCGACGGACGGCTCGACGCATTGAATCGCAAGTGGTTCGGAGAGCGCTCGGCATGAACTTCGACTGGGCGGCCATGCTGGCCGCATTGCCCGATCTGATGCAAGGGCTTCGGCTGACCATCCTGATCGCGCTGGCGGGCCTCGCCGGCGGTCTCGTGCTGGGGATGATCGCGGGCGTGGCGCTGACCTACGGCGGGCGGCTCGCGATGCTGCCCGCGCAGTTGTACGTCGCGCTGATACGCGGCACGCCGATCGTGGTGCAGGTGATGTTCGTCTACTTCGCACTGCCGATCATGATGAACGTGCGCATCAGCGGCACCAGCGCCGCCATCATCACGCTGATCGTCAACTCGGGCGCCTACAACGCGGAGATCGTGCGCGGCGCGCTCGACGCGGTGCCCGGCGGGCTGCGGGAAGCCGGTCTCGCGATGGGCCTGCCGTTTCACCGCGTGCTCGCCCACGTGATCGCGCCGATCGCGATGCGGCGGGCGCTGCCGGCGATGGGCAATCAGTTCGTGAATCTGGTCAAGGACACGTCGATCTTTCTCGTGATCGGCGTGGGCGAACTGACCCGGCGCGGCCAGGAAATCATGGCGGAAAATTTTCGCGCGGTGGAAATCTGGACCGCCGTGGCCTGCATCTACCTGCTCGTGATCAGCCTGCTTGCGCTGGGCTTGCGAGTTCTTGAACGGAGAGTACGCCTGAGATGAGCATGATCGAATTCCGGCAGGCATCGAAACAGTTCGGGCAGCACCTCGTGCTGCATCCGCTCGATCTGACGGTCGAGCGCGGCGAAGTGACGGTGATCGTCGGCCCGTCCGGTTCGGGCAAATCGACGATGCTGCGCTGTATCAACGGGCTCGAAACGCTCAGCGGGGGCGACCTGCGCGTCGACGGCATCAGCGTGCTGGGTAGCGCGCGCGACGTGCGGCGTATCCGGCTCGAAGCGGGCATGGTGTTCCAGCAGTTCAACCTGTTCCCGAATCTGACGGCGCTGCAGAACGTGATGTTCGGGCCGATCCGCGCACGCGGCAAGTCGCGCGCCGAGGCCAACGACATCGCGCGTTCGCTGTTGCAGAAGGTCGGGCTGTCCGAGCGCATGAACCACTATCCGTCGCAACTCTCGGGCGGCCAGCAGCAGCGCGTCGCCATCGCGAGAGCGCTGGCGATCCAGCCGCAGTTGATGCTGTTCGACGAACCGACTTCGGCGCTCGACCCCGAACTGCGCGAGGAAGTGCTCAAGGTCATGCAGACGCTCGCCGCGGAGGGCATGACGATGGTCGTCGTCACGCATGAAATGGGCTTCGCGCAGCGAGTGGGCACGCGCCTGCTGTTCATGGAGGCGGGCCGGCTGGTTCACGACGGCGATCCGTCACGGCTGCTTTCCGCGCCGCCCAGCGAGCGCTTTCGCGACTTCCTGCGACACATTCATTGATCCTCCATCGCCACGCCTCATGACTGCCTCCCGATTCGAACAGGACTACGGATTTCGCCGCGACGCGGTAGGCCAGCACAACTGGCGCGACGCGCCGTGGAATGTCTGGGCCTTCCGCCATTTGCACGAGATCATTCCGTCGACGCGCATCGTCGCCGCATCCGGCCTCGCCGAAACGGCCCCCGTCGATGCCGCCGCGCTGGTCGGGCAGGCGCTGACCATCGACGGCGTGCGCCACACGATATCGTCGATCCTGCACGACACTTGCACCGACGGCCTGACCGTGATGCGTGCGGGGCGCATCGTCGCCGACTGGCTCGCACCGAACTTCACACTGCAAAGCCGCCATATCCTGTTCTCGGCCAGCAAATCGGTGGCGGGCCTGCTCGCCGGCATCCTGCACGGCGACGGGCTGCTCGATCCCGATGCGCCGGTCGCGCATTACGTTCCCGAGTTGCAATCGTCGGCGTTCGGCGATGCGAGCGTCCGGCATGTGCTCGACATGCGCACCAGCCTCGCGTTCGACGAGGATTATCTCGATCCGCACGGCCTCTATTCTCGATACCGCCGGGCTGGATTGTGGGACCCGCGCCGCGACGGCGAGCCGCAGGAAACCGTGATCGATCTGCTGGCGGCCTTGCCCAAGGGAGCCGGCGATCACGGCGGGCCGTTTCATTACTGCTCGCCCAATTCGGATGTGCTCGGCCTCGTGATCGAACGCGCCTCGGGCCAGCGCTACGCGGATTTCGCGTCCGCCCGCTTGTGGCAGCCGCTCGGCCTGCGTGCCGACGGCTACGTGACCGTGGACATCGCCGGCACCGCGCGTTCGGGCGGCGGCCTGTGCATGGCCATCCGCGATCTCGCGAGGATCGGCGAACTCGTGCGCGTCGGCGGGGAAATCGATGGACGGCGGCTGATCCCGCGCGCCTGGATCGACGATACGCGCCACGGCGGAAGCGCCGAAGCCTGGCGCAATGGCAGCTTCGCGGATTGGCTGCCCGACGGACGCTATCGAAACAAGTGGTATCAGCGAGGGAACGCCAACGGCGCCTGCTTTGCGATCGGCATTCATGGCCAGTGGCTGTATGTCGACCCGGCGAGCGAGACGGTGATCGCCAAGTTCTCGGCACAGCCCGCGCCTGCGAATAACGAACTGAAGCGCTTGAATCTGGCGTTGTTCGATGCGATCACGGAGAGGGTGGGGTGAGACAAGCCTAATCCACCCCCTCCCCCGCCCACTCCCGAAAATGCTTCGGCGAACGGCCGACCACGCGCCGGAACGCATGACTGAACGCGCTCTCCGATGCATAGCCGAGCGAGCGGGCCAGCACGTTCACATGCGTGCGGGTTTCCAGCAGCGCGCGCTGCGCCAGATGCATGCGCCATGTCGTCAGATACGCAAGCGGCGACATGCCCGAAACGGTCTTGAAATAAGCGGCAAACGTGGCACGCGACATCGCGGCGGCGTCGGCCAGCTCGCGAAGCGCCCAGGCGCGGCCCGGTTCGTCATGCATGCGTTGCAGCGCCGGCGCGAGACGCGTATCGCTCAGCGCGCGAAGCCAGCCGGCGGGCTGCAAGCCCGCGGTTTCGACATGCGCTCGCAAGATCTGAATGAACATCAGGTGCGCAAGCTGGTTCGACGCGACGTTCGCCCCCGGAAAACCACCCTGCCGCTCCCGCACCAGTTGATCGAGCAGCCAGCCCAGCGGTTGCGCCTGAGTCGATGTGCCCCGTACGTGAATCACGGGCGGCAACGCGCCCTGCAACAGCGGATGAGACACGATGTTCAATTCGACCTTGCCGCCGATCATGAAGAAATCGTCGCCATCGCCGTGATGAGCGGTGCTGCCCACCCGCCCGTCGAGCACGTCGGCCAGTTCGACCGGCTCGGCCGCCAGATCGCTGGCGAGCACATGCGAGCGCGGTGCGCACAGCAGGAATACGTCGCCGCTTTCGATCCGGATGGGCTGTGCATCCCCTTCGAACACGACCCAGCAACCACCGCGCACCACGCCCCAGAACTTGATCGTGTTCGAGCGCGGGAAACGAATGGCCCACGCGCCACCCGCCACGAGGCCGCCCGACACGACGGAGCGCGCGCCCAGCAGACCCAGGAAATCGGAGAACGGATCGATCATGATTTCAGATTTTCACGCATGAAAATGCGACTTTGAAGTATTCAGAATCCAGCCCCCGGATCTTATCCTGCATTGGGCTGCCCGGGCTTGCCGGGCAGCGAGTGCAACGCGAACGGACTCGAGGAGTATCGACACCATGCAGCAAACCTGGTTTATCACCGGCGTGAACAGCGGCTTCGGCCGCCACATGACCGAACAACTGCTGGCCCGAGGGGATCGCGTCGCCGGCACGGTGCGCAAGCTCGACGCGATGGCGGATCTGAAGGCCCGACACGGCGCATCGCTTTGGTTGGCATACCTTGATTTGACGGACACGCCGGCGATTCGCCGCGTCGTCGATCGGGCGTTCGGCGAACTGGGGCCGATCGACGTGGTGGTGAACAACGCCGGCTACGGGCTGTTCGGCGCGGCCGAGGAAATGACCGACGAGCAGGTCCGCCATCAGATCGACACGAACCTGATCGGCTCGATCCAGGTGGTGCGCGCGGCGCTGCCGCATCTGCGGCAACAGGGGCGCGGCCGGATCATTCAGTTGTCCACCATGGGCGGCCAGGCGGCGTTTCCCGGCGGGGCGCTGTATCACGCGGGCAAGTGGGGCATCGAGGGTTTCATCGATGCCGTGGGACAGGAAGTGGCCGCATTCGACATCGGTTGCACGCTGATCGAACCGGGTTCGGCAGGCACCGATTTTCGCTATCGAAGCGCGCAGTTGTCGCCCAAGCTCGCCGCCTACGATGCGTCGCCGGCTCGCATGGCGCACCGGATGATCGAGGCGCAAGCCCAGGTGCCGCTCGGCGACGCGGCGAAGATGGCTGAAATCATGATCGCCAGCGCCGATCAGCACCCCGCGCCGAAGCGCATCGCGTTGGGCAGCGATGCGTTCGACGTGATGCACCGGCAATTGAGCGAGCGCCTGGCGGCACTCGAAGCGCAGCAGGCGCTCGCCGCTTCCACCGACAGAGCACCGGACGGCCAGGCCTCGCGATAACGCCGTCGGTGCGCGTCACGCCGCGCCGGTGTCGTGCAGATGGCTCGCCAGATGATCGATCAGCACGCGCATCTGCGACGGAAAAAAGCGGTTGGGCGGGTACAGCAACCAGATCGGCCCCATGTACGGGCCGGCCTCGCACTGCCAGTCGGCCAGCGCCGGAACCAGATCGCCGCGCCGCAACGCGTTCGCGGCCGCGAATTCCGGCAGGTTCGCAATCCCCCAGCCGTCAAGCGCGGCGTCGAGGCGGGCGCCCACGTCGTTGGCGAGATCGGCCGGCTCGTCGAAACGCTTGATCTGGCGGCTGACGGTGGACGGCGTGGTGCCAAGCTCACGCGCCGCCGCAGAGAAATTGCCGGCGTCCACCCCGCGCGCGATCGTCGCCAAGTCCGGTAACAACGCAAAAAGGTCGATAGGTTCCATGGCCGTGCATCTATGCATCGAGAACATAAAAGCTGTTCCAGCGCAGCAAGTTATAGTTTCCGGCGCAAAGCATCACAATCGGCGCAATCAACCGCAACCAGAGAAACGTCGAATGAAATCGCCAAACAAATCGATGAAAGTCGCCGTGGTCACCGCGGCCAACATGCCGAAGCCCGACGTGGAACTCGGCACGCTGTGCGGCGCACTGAAACGCAGCGGATGCGAACCGGCGGTCGTGGCATGGGACGCCGCCGATGTGGCATGGCAGGCGTTCGATCTGGTGCTGATCAAAAGCCCGTGGGATTACTTCGGCCGCCAGGCGGCGTTCATGCAGTGGGTGACGGCCGTGAGCGCGCAAACGACGCTTCGGAATGCCAAGGACATCATTCTCTGGAACGTCGACAAGCGGTATCTGCTCGATCTGGAGTCGGCCGGGGTGCCCGTCATCCCCACCGTCTACGTGCCGGCGGGGGAGGATCGGCACGACCAACGGCTGGCCCCGTTCGGGCACGACGAGGTGGTCATCAAGCCGGCCGTGTCGATCGGCGCCATCGGTGCATTGCGAGCACGCGCATCGAGCAAGAAAGCGCATGACCATCTGCGCACGCTGGCCGCGCGCGGCAACGTGCTGGTCCAGCCGTTCATCGAATCGGTGCTCGACGAAGGCGAGGTGTCGCTGCTGTATTTCGGCGGCGCTTACTCCCACGCGGTGCGCAAGCGGGCGCGCCAGGGCGACTATCGCGTGCAGGATCATCACGGTGGCTCGGTCGAAGCGCACACGGTCACCGAAATGGAAATGGAGACCGGCCGCCTCGCCTTGCAGCGCGCCCCCGGCGTGCCGTTGCTGGCCCGCGTGGATCTCGTCTCGATCGGCGGCCGGCCTCACGTCATCGAGCTTGAACTGATCGAGCCCGCGCTCTTTCTCGATACGAACCCCGATGCGTGCGCGCGGCTGGCCGAGGCGGTCGTTGCCGAGCTGCTTCGGTAACCTACTTGATGAGCGCGGCTTCGGCCGCCGCGACACAGGCCCTGGCCAGCACGTCGGTGGGATCGACCAGCGTGACGCACGCGCCAGCGGCGCTCTGTCGCTCCCCCGCCGGCAACAGCAACGGCAACTCCGTACACCCGAGCAACACCACCCGCGCACCCATCCGCACCAGCCCATCGAGCGCCGCGTCGATATCGTCCCGGCAAGCGCCTTCGGTCAACCCCGCCTTCACCCCTCGCTCGCCATAAATCGCCGCCATCACGCGCGCCTGCAATTCCGGCGGCGGCGCAATCTGCGCCAGCCCTTGCGCGGCCAGCGCATCGCCATACACGCCGCTCGTCAAGGTGCCCGAGGTCGCCAGCACCCCCACCTCGCGCAGCGACGGAAACCGCTCGCGCAGATACTGCGCCGTCACGCTCAACATGTTGACGATCGGAATCGACAGGCGCGGCTGAATCCGCTCGACGAACGCATGCGCGGTGTTGCACGGAATCGCCACGAGGTTCGCGCCGCCCTGTTCGAGCCGCTTGCAGGTGGCGTACAGCGAGACGGTCGGGTCCGGCCCGTCGCCGATCAGGTGCGCGGTGCGGTCCGGGATCTGCGGGTTCTGCTCGACGATCACCTTCAGATGATCCTGGTCGCGCGCGGCCGGCGTGTTGCCGACCAGCTTGGCCAGGAAATCGACGGTGGCGGCCGGCCCGACGCCGCCCACCACGCCGATCCGGAACGGCTCGGGCCGTCGCGGCGCAAGCGCGCCCGCATCGAGCACATGGCGCGCGTACACGGCGTTCGCATCGACGAGCGGCACGGGCAGCGGCCCGAGCGCATCGGCCACCAGCGCGATCTCGGTCAGCCCCGGCACGATCACGTCCGCGCCCTGCGCGACGAGCGACGCGCACGCACGCCGCAACAGCGCCACCGGCCGCCCGGCCACGGCACCCGAGCGAATGCCGCCCGCGCCGTATACGGCCTCGGTGACGGCATCGATTTCCGCATCGCCTAGTTCCGCTTCGGGGTAGCACAACGTGAAGCCGTCCGCCGCGAAATACCGCTCGAACAGGCGCTGCGCGCGCGTGGCCGCCGAAGCCAGCACGCCAATCCGGCGCGCCTGCGGCCAGTTCCGCCGCACATGCTCGCGCAGCGCCTCGACGATATCGACAATCACAAGCGACGTGTTGGCGCGCAACTCGTCGATGAACGTATGGCTCAGGAAGCACGGCAGCACCACGGTAGTCACGCCGCGCCGCTCGAAATCGCGAATCATGTCGAACACGTAGAGCTTGCGCGCGGTGGTGGCCTCGCGATCAAATTCGACGCCGCGAAACGGATGCTGCTCGAAGATCGCGTCGATCGGCGTCGCGCCCGCCGCGCGCATCAGCTTGTAGAACACGTCGGCGCCGGCCAGCGGCCCGAGCCCGCCCACCACGCCGTAGCGCCGCGCCGCCGCGTCGGCGGCCACGGCCTGACTTGCCGGCGCGTTCATTGCGCCTCGCCCGGCAGCGCCTCGAAACGCGTCGCGGCCGAAGCCGGAGCCGCCTGCGCCATGCCGGCCTCGCGCCGCGCTTCCCATTTCGCGATCACGGCGGTCGCCACGCTGTTGCCGATCACGTTGGTCATGGTGCGGCCCATGTCGAGAATCTGGTCGATGGCGAGCACCAGCGCCACGCCGGCCGCGGGCAGGTGGAACAGCGGCGCGACGGCGGCCACCACCACCACCGAGCCGCGCGGCACGCTGGCCATGCCCTTGCTGCTCAACATCAGCACCAGCAACATGGTCAGCTGCTGGGACAGCGGCATGTCCACGCCGAACGCCTGCGCGATGAAGATCGCGGCGAACGCCTGGTACATCATCGAGCCGTCGAGGTTGAACGCATAGCCGAGCGGCAGCGTGAAGCCCACCACCTTCTTCGGCACCCCGAAACGTTCGAGCTGCTCGGTCAGGCGCGGATACGCGGCCTCGCTGCTGGCGGTCGAAAACGCCAGCATGGCCGGCTCGCGCACGGCCTTCAGCAAGCGGCCGACATCACGGCCGAGGAACAGCCAGCCCACCGCGAGCAGCAGCACCCACAACACCACCAACGCTGCGTAGAACGAACCGATCAGCTTGCCGTAGGTGACGATCACGTCCAGCCCGCGCAGCGTCACCGCCGAGGCGATCGCGCCGAACACGCCGAACGGCGCGGCGCGCATCACGTAGCCGGTCAGGCGCAGCATCACGGGCACCAGGCCGTCGATCGCGCCGATCACCACCGCCACGCGCGGGTCGTGCTTGAGCGCACCGAGCCCCAGCCCGAAGAACAGCGAGAACACCAGGATCTGCAGGATGTCGTTGCGCGCCATCGCGTCGAGCAGGCTGGTCGGGAACGCATGGGTGACCACGTCCTTGACGTTGAGCCCGGCGGTGTTCAGCCCGGCGACGGTTTCCTCGGTGCCGGGGCTCAGGTGCAGCCCGGCGCCCGGTTGCAGCAGGTTGGCGAACGTCAGCCCGATCAGCAGCGAGACCAGCGACGCGCACAGGAACCACAGCACGGTGCGCAGGCCGATGCGGCCGACGTCCGTGCCGCCTTCCATGCCGGCCAGCCCGGACACCAGCGTGGCGAACACCAGCGGCGCGATGATCATCTTGATCAGCCGCAGGAAGATGTCGGTGACGATCGAGAAGTAGCCGGCGATGGCCTTGGCCTGCGCGGCGTCGGCCGCGTGGGCATGGCACAAGTAGCCGGCCGCGATGCCGAGCACGATGCCGGCGGCGATCCAGAAAGTGAGGCGTGATTTCATGTCCGTCCCTGATGCGCCGGGCGGCCGACGGGCCGCGCGGCGCGAAGCGATTGAGCGTGACCGGTATCGCGACGCGCGGGCAGCGGATCGGAACCGAGGGCGCGGCCGGGCAATCCGGCCGTCAGAACGGATGGTAGGGATGGTCAAAAAAACCGCGATGCGGGTCCGTCATGCGCGTATGCGGATTCCGCATAGGGGCCGCGAGCGCGGCCGGACGGCCTCAGGCGGAGGCGCGCAGGTGCTGCCAGAGCGTGTCGAGAAACGCGCCGCGGTTGCTGGCGTCGCGGTACACGCGCAGCTCCACTTCCATGTGCCAGCTCGACGGCCCGGCCAACACCAGTTCGCCGTTGGCCAGCTCGCGCGCGACGGCGCTTTTCGGCAACCAGGCCAGCCCCTCGCCCTCGATCACGAGCTTCTTGAGCACCTCGGCCATGTCCGATTCGTAATGCAGCCGCAGCATCGGCGTGGCCGGCGCGCGCGACAGCAACAACGCCTGGCAGCGCCCGAAGTAACTCGTTTCGGTGTACGCAATGAGCGGCAGCGCGGCCTTGGTGGTGCCGGGCAGACGGAACTGCGGCGCGGCGCGCGGCGTCGGCCGGCTGACCGGCAGCAGCGTGTCGAGGCCCACCGTCAGGTGTTCGTAGCGGGCCGGGTCGAGATGGAGCGGCAGCTCCGGGTGGTGATACGCGAACATCAGCTCGCAATTGCCGTTGACGAGCGCCAGGATCGAATCGTGGACATTGGCCGGCACCACGCGCGCGCGCACCTCGCCGAAGCGGGCCGACAGCGCCTTGAGCCAGGGCGGCAGAAAATTCAGCGCGATCGTATGGCCGGCCGCGATCTGCAGGCCGTGCCCGGCGATGCGCTGCTCGGTGCGGATGATCGCGCGCGTGTCGTGGAGCTTGTGCAGGATGTCGTCGGCCGCCTCGCGAAACAGGCGGCCGGCCGGCGTCAGCACGGGCGGGAAGCTGCTGCGGTCGATCAGCTCGGCGCCGATCCACTGCTCCAGCGACTGGATGCGCCGGCTGAAACCCGATTGCGTGACGTTCCGGAATTCCGCCGCGCGCGAGAAGCTCTGGTATTGCGCGAGGGCGATGAAATCCTCGATCCACTTGATTTCCATGCGGAGGCCGGCGGGGAGAAAAGTGAGCGGGCTGAATCTGCGCGCATTTTACGCCGCGGCCATCGCAAGCAAAATCGAAGACGGTTTCGCTCAAATCAGCTTCATCAGCGCCGGCACCCCGAGCACGGCCGCATAGAAGCCCATGAACTGCACGCCGGTGTTGAAGCTGAACAGCTTCGACAGCACCCCGCCCACCAGCCCCACCGTCAGGATCACGGCCAACCCGGCCAGCCCGCCCTCCCACACGCCGATCACCACGATCAGCCCGGCGAAGGTGGCGATGATCGCCTCGTGGCTCAGCTTGCGCGCAACGAACGACGCCGCGCGGTGCGCGTAGTTCATCGCCAGCGGATAGGCGATCAAGGCGGCCAGCAGCACCGCCAGCAAGCCGTAGCCGAGAAACGCCCACGCCGACATCATCGTGTGCAGGTTGTGGATCTGGCCCGTGGCGGCATCGACGAAGAAGCGCGGCGGCGCGTTGAACAGCGGCGCGGCGGGGCCTGCGGCCACCGGGCTCAACGGCAGCCCGAACGCGATCAGCGGGATCAGCGCCTCGGCGATATAGGTCGCCTCGGTCACGCCGTTTCGCGCGGCGATCACCGTGGTCAGGCGCGGATACGCATGCTTGATGCGCGCGCCGACGATCTCGCCCGCCACCACCGTCATCGCCACCGGGCTGAACACGAAGGTGGCGCTCGACAGCGCGGCGGTGCCGAGCGTCCAGCCCGTCTGGCTGCGGTCGAGAATCCGCAGCGGGTTCGGGAACCAGCCGCGCCAGCCCTTCAGGTCGGGCGCGAGCGAGAACGTGGCGAGCCGGTCGCGGCGCATCGCGCGCCGCGCGGGCGGCGACAGGATGCCGAACAAGTCGGCGATCAGCGGCCCGATCGCGATGCCGAGGAAATAGCTGACGGACAGCTTCACGCCGTATTTGCCGGTCAGCGTCTGCAACGCAACGATCAGCATCACGAACGGAATCAGCAGCAGCACGCTGGCCCAGCGCCCCGCCGATGCATACGCGATCACGCACGCGGCCGCCAGGAACACCCACGGCGCGGCCTTCGAGATCGCGCCGCCGAACGGCGCGAGCAGCACCGCGAACAGCACGGCCAGCGGCACCGCCACGCAGGCCGCCACGATCGCGCCGGAGATCATCTTGCGCAACGCGATGTGCGGCACGCCGAGCGCGCGCAGCGCCGTGGCCTGCTGCAGCAGCGGCGCGGCCAGCGTGTCGCCGGGAATGCCGAGCAGCGCGGTGGGGATCGCGTGCGTCATGTGCTTGGCCACGGCGCCGGCCAGGAAGAACGTGAACACGCCGGCCGGCGGCACGCCGAGCAGCGCGACCAGCAGCGTCAGCGGCGCGATGGTGGTGGTTTCGTCGGTGCCGGACACCAGCCCGATCGCGGAGAACGCGATCGCGCCGAGCAGGCCCATCGCCAGCGCGACGGAGAAATCGGACAGCAGCGGAGTCATCGGCGCGCTCCCGTGGTGTCGGCGGCCGATGCCGAGGCATCGCGCTCGCCGCGTTCGTAGGCGGCGAACACGGCCGTCAGGCCCAGTTCGTCCATTTCGGCGCGCGCGGCCGGGCTCAGGTCGTCGAGCGTGCCGAGGCCGCCCGATTCGGCATCGAGTTGCGCCAGCACGCGCAGGCGCGCTGCCTCGTCCACCAGGTGCTCGACCACCACGCGCTTCGGCTTGAACAGTCTGGCGCAGATCGCCCCGGCCGCCAGGCAGCCGCCCAGGCCCACCAGCATCGCGTAGGCGCGCGCGATCTGCGGATCGGCCACCACCGGCGCGAGCAGCGCGCGGCCCGCCAGAAACGCGCCCAGCGCCACGCCCACGCCGATCACGACCGACCAGCCGAGATGGCGCAAGTCGACGGTATCGCCCCACACTTCGGCCAGCGGCGCGTCGGTCGCCGTGTCGTGCAGGGCACGCGGCGGTGCGAGCGCGGCCGATTCCACGCGAATGTCGTTCATCTGTCTCCTCCTTCGATATGGAGTGTGCTGCGCGGCCGGGGTGGGTCCCGCGGTCCGCGTGCGCGCATGCCGGATGGCGATCATGCGCGGTGCTGCCCTGACGCGAAACGGCGCCGGCACGGCAGGGCCGTACGCGGCGCGGCTTCGCGCGTTACTGCGTTGCTTCGTACTCCGTGCGGTTCGCTCCCGGCGTCCCGGCAAGCCGGGCTGCCTCGACGAACGTCCGGCCCCGTCGCTCAGTCGCGCGGCCCGGCCAGCAATTGCAGTGCGTAATCGGTGCGCACGTCGCGGGCGGCGGCCATCTTCTTCGCCACCCAGTCGACATCCGCGCCGGTCGCGCCGGCCGCGATCGCGATATTGCGCGCGTGCAGCGCCATGTGGCCGCGCTGAATGCCTTCGGTGGCCAGCGCGCGCAGCGCGCCCAGGTTCTGCGCGAGGCCCACCGCCGCCGCGATTTCGCCGAGCCGCTGCGCCGATTCCACGCCGAGAATCTTCAGCGCGGCACGTGCGAGCGGATGGGTACGCGTCGCGCCGCCCACCAGGCCCACCGGCATCGGCAGCTCGATGGTGCCGACCAGATCGCCGTTGGCGGCCTTTTCCCAGGTGGTCAGCGACGTATACCGGCCGCTGCGGCTCGCATACGCATGCGCGCCCGCTTCCACAGCGCGCCAGTCGTTGCCCGTGGCCACGATCACCGGATCGATGCCGTTCATGATGCCCTTGTTGTGCGTCGCCGCGCGGTAAGGATCGATGGCGGCGAACTCGTAGGCGTCGATCACGCGCTCGATCACGTCCTCGCCCGCGTAGTCGCGCGTGGTCAGCGTCGCCGCCGAATAGCGCACGTGCGCGCGGGCCAGCCGCAGGTCGGCCAGGTTCGACAGGATGCGCAGCCGCACCGTGCCGCCCGTCAGCGCCTCCACCTTGCCGGCCACCGCCTCGGCCATGGTGTTGACGGTGTTCGCGCCCATCGCGTCGCGCACGTCCACGATCAGGTGCGCCACCACCATCGCGCCGCGCGACGTGTCGGGGAACACATGCACCTCGATGTCGCGGCAGCCGCCGCCGAGCTTGACCAGCAGGGCGTCGCGCGAATTGGCCAGCTCGATCAGCTCGGCCTTGCTGGCGAGGATCGTCTGACGCGCACCGTACGGATCGTCGATGCCGAGGATCTGCACCTGGGCGCGCATCAGCGGCCCGGTGCTGGAAGTGCAGAAACCGCCGGCCTCGCGCGACAGCTTGGCCATGAACGAGGCCGCCGCCACGATCGACGGCTCCTCCACCGCCATCGGCACCAGCACGTCCTCGCCGTTGATGCGGAAGTAACCGGCCACCGCGAGCGGCAGCTCGAACGTGCCGATCACGTTCTCGATCATGCCGTTGGCAATGTCGAGCGGCAGCGCGCCGGGCTTGGCGAGCAGCGCGTGTTGCGCGTCGTCGAGGCCGGCCGCCACGGCGATGCGCGACAGGCGTTCGGCGGGCGTGAGGGAGCGGAAATCGGGCAGGGCGGAATCGATGGGCATCGGGGTCGTCTCCTTCGGTGTTGGGTCGGCCCCGCGTATTCCTGTGTTGCGGGGCCGGTTCGAATGGACGAATAATAGGCGCGCTGTACCTCAATGAAAGGTACAGTTCCCGACAACACTCGCGGCACTGTACCCGACACAGTGCACGCACCACCCGGAGCGGACGCGATGATACGGCGCGCAGGAACCACGCTGTCTGAAGCGATTGCGGACAATCTCGCCAGACAGATCGAGGATGGCGTGTTGCCGGCCGGCAGCAAGCTGCCGTCGATCAGGGAATATGCGGATGCCTCGGGCTGTTCGAAAAACACCGTGGTCAGCGCGTTCGACATCCTGACCGCCAACGGCCTGATCGAACCGCGCCGCGGCTCCGGCTTCTTCGTGTGCCGGCGCGCGAGCACGGCCGCCGCGCCCGCGGCCGACCCCGACGACGCCACCACGCTCGACCGCGCGATGGACGTGGTCTGGCTGATGCGCGAGCAGTTGCACGAGAGCGCCAACGTGCTGAACCTCGGCGAAGGCTTCCCGCCGGTGGACTGGCTCGCCAAGACACGGCTCGACCTGTACCACCAGCGCGTGGTGCGCACCGGCGTGGCCTCGCTGTTCCGCTACGGCAGCCGTTACGGCTACCTGCCGCTGCGCCAGTCGCTGCAGCAGAAGCTGGCCGGCTACGACATCGACGCGCAGCCCTCGCAGATCGTCCTCACGCACGGCGCGAACCAGGCGATCGACATCGTGCTGCGCTACTTCGTGCACCCGGGCGACGCGGTGCTGGTGGACGACCCCGGCTACTACCCGCTGTTCGGCAAGCTCAAATTGAGCGGCGCGAGAATCATCGGGATTCCTCGCGAAACCGACGGCCCGTCGATCGCCGCGCTCGAAGCCGAACTCGCCGCGCACCGGCCCAAGCTGTTCTTCACGCAATCGGTAGGCCACAACCCCACCGCCACCGACACCTCGGCGGCCAAGGCGCACCGCATCCTGCAACTGGCCGACGCCTACGACCTGACCATCGTCGAGGACGACGCGCTGGCCGATCTCAAGCCGCGCACGCTGACGCGCATCGCCACGCTCGACCAATTGCGCCGCACCATCTACATCGGCAGCTTCGCGAAATCGGTGTCGGCGGCGCTGCGGGTGGGCTTCCTGGCCTGCGACGCGGGGCTGGCCAGCGACCTGGCCGACGTCAAGATGCTGATGCACGTCAGCAGTTCGGAGTACTGCGAACGCACCATCGACGCGATCGTCAGCGACGGCCATTTCCTTCGGCATACGAACTTCCTGCAGGACAAGCTGCGGCGCGCGACCGAAACCGGCCTGGTGGCGCTCAGGCGGCTGGGCGCCGAGGTGTTCCGCGAAAGCGATCAGAGCCTGTACCTGTGGGCGTCGCTGCCGGGCTGGCCCGATTCGATGCAGCTTGCGCAGGCGCTGATCGACCAGGGCGTGATCCTCGCGCCGGGCGCGGTGTTCGCGCCCGGCGCGGACCGGCTGTCGGCCTATTGCCGCTTCAACGTGGCGTATCTGTCGGACAGGCGTTTCGTGGCCGCGCTGAAGGCGGTGTCGCCGGGCTGACGCTGTCCCCCGAGCGCGGGCCGGCCGATTCAGCGCGCCGTCGCGCGGCGCAGCGCGAACGCGCCCGCCGCGCAGGCCAGCATCGCCACGCCGGCCAGCAGGAACGCATCGCTGTAGGCCATCAGCAGCGCCTCGCGCGTGACGTGCCGATCGATCAGCGCGAGCGCGAGGCGATGCACGCCGCTCGTGTCGTCGAGCGGCAGCGCCTGCGGCCGCGCCCGATGCAGGCCGTCGATCGCGCGCGTCAGCGCGGCCATGCGCTCCTGGTAGGCGGCCGAGAACGGCGTGACGGCCTCGCCGATCCGCATCGCATGAAGCTTCTCGCGCTCCACCACGATCTGGCTCGCGATCGCGATGAACACCGCGCCGCCGACGTTGCGCACCATCGTGAACACGCCCGAGGCCGAGCCGAGCTGCGTCTTCTCGATGCCGTCCACGGCCATCACCGACAGCGCGATCACCACCAGCGACTGGCCGATGCCGCGCACCACCAGCGACGGCACGATCACGTTGGCGGCCGAATCGGCATCGAGGTGCATGTTCATCAGGCAACCAGCCGCGACCAGCGCGAAGCCCGCCACGATGGTGGCGCGCGGCCCGACCCGGCGCATCAGCGGCGGCGTCAGGAACGACATCGCGAACTGCACCAGCCCGTACGGAATCATCGCGAGGCCGATGTCGCGCGCGCTGTAGCCCTGCACCTCGGCGAAATAGTTCGGCACCAGAAACACCACGCCGAACACCACGCCGCCGAACAGGAACTGCATGAGGCTGGCCAGGCCGAAGTTGTAGCGGCCGAGCAGCCGCAGGTTGATGAACGGATCGGCGCGCCGCAATTCGATCGCGACGAACGCCGCGATGCCCGCCGCCGCCAGCGCCGACAGCAGCACGATGCCGCCCGACGCGAACCAGTCGTGCCGCTCGCCCTCCTCCAGCACGATCTGCAACGCGCTCAGGCCGACTGCCATGGTCGCGATGCCACCCCAGTCGGCGTTTCGCAACTGCCCGGGCTCGGTCGGCACCGGGCGGATCGACCACGCGATCGCCGCCACCAGCGCGATCGCGGGCGGCACCTGAAGGTAGAAGATCCAGCGCCACGAATAGGTGTCGGTCAGCCAGCCGCCCAGCGACGGCCCGGCCGCCTGCGCGACGTTGTTGGCGATCGCGAACAGCGCCATGCCGAGCGGGTGACGCGACTTCGGCAGCTCGGTCACGATCAACTGGAACGACAGCGGAATCAGCACGCCGCCGAACGCGCCTTGCAACGCGCGCGCGGCGATCATCGCGCCGACGTTCGGCACCATCGAGCAGGCAATCGAAAACACCAGAAACCCCGATGCCCCCACCAGCAGCACGCGGCGCGCCGAGAACACGCGCACCAGCCAGCCCGTCAACGGGATCACGACGATCTCCGCGACGAGGTAGGCGGTGGTGATCCACGAGCCTTCCTCGAAGCTCGCGCCGAGCGAGCCGCGAATATCGGGCAGCGAGGCGTTCGTCACATGCACGTTCATGCCGGCCATGAAGCAGCCCACCACGCCGCCGAGCACGGCCACCCAGGCGCGCAGCGAGACGGCCTCGTGGCCGCCGCCGGCCGCGCTCACGGTTGCGCTCCGTGCGCGCCGGCCTCGCCGCCGCCGCGCGTATCGACATGCGCGATCACCGACATGCCGGGCCGCAGCACCACGTCGCCCGGCAACGCGTCGACGGCGATCTTCACCGGCACGCGCTGCACGATCTTCGTGAAGTTGCCGGTGGCGTTATCGGGCGGCAGCAGCGCGAACTGCGCGCCGGAGCCGGGCGCGATGCCCACCACGCGGCCATGCAGCGCGCGGCCCGAATAGGTATCGACGTCGAGCCGCACCGCCTCGCCCGCACGCATCGCGGCGAGCTGCGTCTCCTTGAAGTTCGCCACCACATAGCTTTCGTGCAGCGGCACCACCGCCAGCAGCGGCGTGCCGGCCTCGACGTATTGCCCCGCGCGCACGCCGCGCTGCCCCACCACGCCGTCGCGCGTGGCGCGGATGCGCGTGTGTTCGAGATCGAGCCGCGCCAGCGAAAGTTGCGCCTGTGCAGCAGCCAGCCGGGCCTGCGCCGCGCCGATCGCGGCGGCGGCTTCGGTGCGGCGGCGACGCAATACTTCGCGCTCCTCACCTTGTGCGCGGGCGGCGGCCTGCGCGCCGGCCAGCAGGCCGCGCGCCTTCAGCGCCTCGGCGCGCGCCTGCTCCCAGCGCTGGCCGCTGGCGGCCTCGTCAGCCAACAGCGCGCGATAGCGCGTCGCATCGGCCGCGCGGCGGTCGGCCTCGGCGCGCGCCACCTCGACATCGGCCTGCGCCTGCGCGATCGCGCTGCCTTGCCGCGCGATGCGGGCGTCGAGCGTGGCGGCCGCCGCGTCGGCTTCCTGCCGGGCGGCCTCGGCCGAGGCCACGGCCGCCTGCGCCGCGTCGAGCTTCGCGCGGAAATCGCGGTCGTCGAGTTCGACCAGCACGTCGCCGCGCGCCACGCGCCGATCGTCGTCCACGGCGACGCGCGTGACGTAGCCCGACACGCGCGGGCTGACGGTCACCACGTCGGCGCGCACGTAGGCGTCGTCGGTGCTTTCGACGAAGCGCGCGACGCGCCACCAGTGCCAGCCCCAGGCCAGCAGCGCGATGACGGCCAGCGCGCCGCCCGCGATCAGCCAGGTGCGGCGGGCGCCCGCGAAGCGCGCGGGTGGCGCGACGGGTTCGGTGTGCGGCGCGATGCCGGGGTTCTGCTCGGTGGTCGTGCTCATGTCGGCGTGAAAGTGTGCGTGGAATCGGATCGATGAAGGAAGGGAAACGGCGCGGCGATCACGGCTGCCAGCCGCCGCCAAGCGCCTTGAACACGGCGACCTGATCGAGCGCGAGCCGCTGCGAGGCAGCGGCCAGCGCGGCCTCGTCGGCGATCAGGCCGCGCTCGGCGTCGAGCACGTCGAGCGAATCGGCCGCGCCCTCGCGAAACGCGCGCTCGGCCAGCGCGAACGCGCGCGCGTGTTCGTCGCGGGCCGTCTGCAGCGCGTCGCGGCGTTGCCAGGCCGCGCCGTAGCGCGCCAGCGCCTGCTCGGTGTCGCGCAGCGCGCGCAGCACGTCGGCATCGAACGCGGCGCGCGCGCCGTCGTCGTCGGCGCGGGCCGCGCCCAGTTGCGCGCGGCTCGCGGCCAGGTTCGGGAAATGCCAGTTGATCAGCGGCCCGACGCCCCACGAGATCGCGTAGCGGTCGCCGAGCGAGGCGGGATCGCCCGAGCTCGACAGCCAGTTCACCGAGCCGCCCAGCACGATCGACGGATAGAGCGCGGCCTGCGCCTCGCCCACCCGGGCATGGGCCGCCGCGAGCCGGCGCTCGGCCTCGCGCAGATCGGGGCGGCGGCGCAACAGCGCCGCGCCGTCGCCCACCGGGAACGGCTGCGCGAGCCGCGGCGCGCGACGGCATTGCACGGCCGCCGCCGGCACCTCGGCGGGCGGGCGGCCGGTCAGCACCGCCAATTCGTAGAGCGACGCGCGGCGTTCGCCTTCGAGCGCGGGCAGCTCGGCGCGCGTGTCGTCGGCCAGCGCGCGCGCCCGCGCGACCTCGAGCCGCGACACGAGGCCGAGCGCCTGCTGGCGCGCCGTCAGCGCCGCGACGCGTTCGGCCACGGCGAGCGAGCGCTGCGCCACGTCGATCCGTTCGCCGTAGGCGCAGGCGCTCGCGTAAGCGCCGGCCGTGTCGGCCGCGATCGTCACGCGCAACGCGTCGGACGCGGCCTGCCGCGCCTCGGCGTCGGCGTGCGCGGCCTCGACCAGATGACGCACGCGGCCCCACAGGTCCAGTTCCCACGACACGCCGAAGCCCGGCGACCAGCCGAAGCGCGTGGCGGCGCTGCCCGTGTCGCGCGCCGACGCGACGGTCTGGTCGGCGGTATGGCGGCCGTAGTCCACGCCAAACGACGCCTGCGTGGCGGGCAGGCGCGCCGCCTCGGCCTCGCCGAGCAACGCGCGGGCACGCTGCACGCGGGCCGCCGCGACGGCGAGGTCGCGGTTCTGCGCGAGCGCGTCGCGAATCAGCGCGTCGAGTGAGGGGTCGTCGTAGAGCCGCCACCAATGGTCGGGCGGCGCGGCCGGGCGGGTTTCGGGAACGGTGGCGGCGGCATCGAACGGCGCGTTGCGGGCCGCGTCGGCCACCGGCGCGCGATACGGCGCGGCCGGGGCGCAGCCGGCCAGCGCGGCGGTCAGCACGCTCGCAAGCACGGCGGCGAGCGCGGCGGCGCTCGGCACGAACGGGCGCGGAATCGCGGTTTGCGCGGTTTGCGCGGTTTGCGCGGTTTGCGCGGTTTGCGCGGTTTGCGCGGTTTGCGCGGTCGGCGCGGTCGGCGTAGTCGGCGCGGCCTGCGTGGTGTGCGCGGTCGGCGGACACGGCGAACACCACGACTCGGAACAATCGAAACAAGCGGATGGCACGGGCAATGGCTCGTCGGAAGACATCGGAAACATGGCGGCAGCGCTCGTCGCAAGCGGTTGAACGAAAACAGTCGGGCCATGCTAAGGTCGCGGCGTGGCGTCAGTCGCACGCGCAATGTGCATTCATCGTCGCGAAATAGACATATGAACGAATTTTTCGAAGCGCTCGATGCCCGCGAGAAGGCGCATCAGATCGGCGTGATCGCCACTGACATGCCGGCCGGCTCGTCGATCCCGAGCCACATGCACGTGCAGGCGCAACTGATCCACGCGATCGAGGGCGTGATGATCGTGCGCGCGGAGGCGGGAAGCTGGGTGGTGCCGCCGGGGCGGGCGGTGTGGGTGCCGGCCGGCATGCATCACGCGATCGATATGGCCGGCGACGTGCGCATGCGCTCGCTGTTCGTCGCCTACGAGGTGCGCCCGGGGCTGCCGCGCGATTGCCGCGTGATCGAGGTCGGCGCGCTGCTGCGCGAGCTGATCGCCGCCGCGCACGGCTTGCCGTGGGATTACGACCTGAACCGCCGCGCCGGCCGGATGCTGGCGCTGATCCTCGACGAGCTCGAACTGGCCCCGCCGCTCGCGCTGCATGTGCCGATGCCGCACCATCCGGCGCTGGCCGCGCTGTGCACGCAACTGATCCGGCATCCGGCCGAGCCGGTCACGCTGGAGGGCTGGGCGCGCGCCGCGCACATGAACGCCCGCACGCTGGCCCGCACGTTCGCGCGCGAAACCGGCATGACGCCGGGCGCGTGGTGGCGGCACGCCCGCCTGCTGTTGAGCTTGCCGCGCCTGGCCGCCGGTGCGTCGATTCTCGAGCTGGCGCTCGAACACGGCTACGACAGCCCGAGCGCGTTCGCGGCGATGTTCAGGAAGGTGTTGGGGGTGGCGCCGAGCGAGTATTTGCGGCGCGCGTAGGCGCGAGCAAGGCAGCGGAACCGGGCGCGGACGGTCTGACCGAAGGGGATGCGGCGCACAGGGATCGGAACGATCGGCGCCATCGATGCGAGGCAATCGCCGCGAAACCGGCATGTTGCCGGCCCCGCGCGATGCGAGAACTGCGTTTCGCCGGCGAACTCGCGGGGCGAAACGGACTGAATGGGGCCGTGGCGCGAATCAGGCCTTGCTGCGCCTGTTGCTGCGGTGGCCGACCGTCGAGCGGTTGCCGGAGCGGCGAATCCTGTCAGCGGGATTCGCCCCGGCGGGACGATCGGCACGCGAGCATTCGCGTGACCGGCATGCGTGAATCGTCAGGACTCACGCGGAACCCGGCGACCAGCATGCCGGGTTCGAACGCGGCTTCGGCTCGGAGAGTTCGATGCACCGTCGCAGCTGTGCGCTGCGCCGCTCCGCATCGACCTGCCCGCGGCCGGGCCGCCCGCCATTACATGCGGCGGTGTGCTTCGGCGATCAGTTCGCAGGTGCGAACGTGCAGTTCCCAAGCGCGTGCCAGATTGCTGCGCACTTGTGCGAACCATTGAGCCAGGACGGGGGTGGATGCAGTTGCTGCTTTCATGATGACCTCGGGTTAATACCTAGGGAATAACCCGCATTATACGGATCGCTCGCCGCACTGCAACAGGGATTGCACTTTTCGCAACAACTGCCGCGCGACAGAGCGCCGCAGGCTGTGCCGACGAACCTCAATCGACTCCAACCCTATAAAAATCAAGGCGTTATGACATGGCGCCACGCTGCCCTTGCGGCAGCGCAACAAGCTTAGACGAGACAAAAAAGGAAGGGAACCGGCCTGCCGAGCCGAATTTTGAACGACGCGGACGCGTCAGCCGAGCAGCCGGCGTGCGATCTCGCGCGCCGCGAACATCGCCTCCACGCGGCTGCCGGCGATCTGCCGGGCGATCGCGTTCAGATCGCCGGAATCGGGCTTGCCGATCAGCGCGTAGGACAGACTGCCCTGCCGCCAGGTCACGACCGACATGCCGTGCATTTCGCGCTGGGCGATCGCCTGATCGGGCCGCGCATCCTTCATGACGCACAGGGCGACCGGCGTGCCGTGCTCCGGCAGATAGGCGATCTGCACGAGCGGCTTGCCGTCGTAGCGCAGGCGGTCGACCGATTTGAACGTCAGCCCGGCCGAGGCCAGGTCGGGCACGCGCACGGCGATGCCGTCGTCGCTGCGGATCGCGCCGATGATCCGCGCCGAGACGGCCGGATCGGGCTGGACATCGGCCAGCGTCTCGCGCGTGTAGAACTGCTGATATTCGGCCGCGACGCTGATCCACGGCCGCTTCACGCCGGCTGCCGCGAGCGGCGTGTCGCCACCGCCCAGCCCGCCCGCCGCGAATTGCTGCACGAGCCCCGCGCAGAACGCGCCGGCGACGAACGCCGCCGCGAGCCACAGGGCCGGGCGCGGAATGCGATGCTTGGCGAACGGGAGCACGACGCCAGACATGGCGCTGCCCGGCTGCGGTGCTTTGGCGTGCGGCGTTTCGGGTTTCGGTGCTTCGAGATGCGGCAGCGGCGCCTTGGATTGCAGCGTTTCCGATTGCAGCGCCTCGGATTGCAGCGCCTCGGATTGCGGTGCTTCGACGTGCGATGCCTCGGGCCGCGATGCGTGGCGGTACGGAGCCTCGCCCTGCGATCCAGCCCCTGCTTCCGGCCCCGTTTCCGGCAGCGCCTGCGCCGGCTGCTGCCGGGCCGCGCTCGCCATCGCCTCGATCCGCAAGCGCAGCGCATCGGGCAGCGGCGGCAGCGATTGCGCCGCGAACGCCTGGCGATACGGCAAACGCGACGCGCGCAGCCGCGACACCTCGTCCCGCAAGGCCGACGATTCGGCCAGCGCCTGTTCGACCGACGCCGCGGCGGCTGGGCTCAGCTCGCCGTCGGCGTACGCGATCAATGTGCTGTCGTCGGGTTTCATCTGGCGCAAGTGTCGTGGCACGCGGGTTGGCCGCGGCGCGTCGTTAGCAGATCGCTATGATACGCATAGTTCAGACCTATCGCCGCCCGGCCCCCGCGCGGCGCTCAGGCGCGCGGAGCAGGCGCGGCCACCTCGGCCGCGCCGATCGTGGCCGGCGCCGGGCCGTCGTAAAGCTGCTTGCCGAGGCCTTCGAGGTTCACATCGCCGGGCGCGGCGATCAGTGCGTAGCCAAGCTGGCCGCGCCGCCACGCCACCACCGACATGCCGTCCACCTGCTCGCTCGACGGCGCCGCATCGCCCTTCGCATCGCGCAACACGCACAACGCCACCGGCTTGCCCTGCTTCGGCAGATAGACGATCTGCACGAGCGGCTTGTCGTGGAAGCGCAGCCGCTGCACGCGCTTGAAGGTCAGGCCCTGGCTGCTGAGGTCGGGAATCTGCACCGGCAAGCGGTCGACATTCTGGATGTCCGCCACCGTGGCGGCCGTCGCGCCGGCGTCGGGTTGCAGCGACGCGATCGTGTCGCGCACGTAAAGCTGCTGATAGCCGGCGGCAGCGCGAATCCACGGCGCCATGCCGCCCTGGCTCGCCACCGTGGACAGCCCGGCGCCCTCGCCGCGCAGCGTCGGCAGGAATTGCAGGGCCAGCCCGCAGCAGAACGCGCCCGCCACGAACGCGACGGCCAGCTTCGGCCACGTGAACGCGGCCGGCTTCGGTGCACGCGGCCGCAGGCGGTGCACGTTCGGCCCGAGCGGGGCTTCGGGTTCTTCGGCAGCCGGCGCGGCGGCGGTCGCAGCCGAGGCCGAGGCTGCAACCGCCTCGGCGGCTGCCTCGCGATGCCGGCGGATCATGGCCTCCACGTTGCGCGTCAGCGATTCGGGCACGGGCGGCAGCGACTGCTGCCCGAACGCCTCGCCGTACGGCAGTTGCGACGCGCGCAGCAGGGCCACGCGCGCCGACAGTTCGTCCGATGCGCCGATCGCCTGTTCGATCTGCGCGGTATCTTGCGGCGAGAGTTCGCCGTCCACATAAGCCAGCAGGCTGGCGTCGTCGGTCTTCATCGCGCGGCTCGTTTTGGGGGGAAGCGGCCGCGTCGTCGCGCGGTCCGAACTGGGCGCCGATGGTCTGTCGCGCCCGCGACAGCCGGCTCATGACGGTGCCGATCGGCACCTCGAGCACGTCGGCGGCCTCGGCATAGCTGAGGCCCTCGACGGCCACCAGCAGCATCACGATCCGCTGCGCTTCCGGCAAGCGCTCCACGGCGGTGATGATCTCGCCGCTCAGGAGCATGTCTTCGGGATTGCGCGCGCCGGGATCGGCGACCGTTTCGAGGAAATTGTCGTCCCACTCCATGCTGGAACGGCTGCGCACGCTGCGCGCGCGCAATTCGTTGATCCAGGTGGAGTGGACGATCGAGAACATCCAGCTCAGCGGCGCGGTGCCCGGCTGCAGCTGGTGAGCGCGTTCGAGGCCGCGCACGCAGGCACGCTGGAGCACATCCTCCGCGTCGTGCTGGTTGCCGCACAGGCGCAGCGAGAAGGCCCATAGCCGCGGCAACATGCCGGGCAGCAGATTGGGCAGACTCTCGACATCTGCTGTTGACATGATGGCTAACTGAAAGCGAGGTTGCCGGCTGGCACACCGGCCGGAATCCGGCTGCTGGCGAGCCGGAGGAATAGGCTGGCGAATTGTACCTCGCCCGATTCCCGCATGCGAAGGCTGGCTGCACGCGCGGGCTGACGAGGAATCGTCCGAACGCCTGACGGATTTCCTGTTGCGAGGCAACCGGAAACAGGGTTCGGGCCTATCGGCCGTCGCGGCGCATGAACGCGGCGCGGAAGCCCGCGTCGGCCGGCCGGCTGGCGACGCGACAGGAGCAGGCCGAACCGGCGGCGGAACCGACGCCAGCCGCCGCCGTCAGAGCGCCTCCCCCGCCGCCAGCACCGCCCGGATCGCCGTATCGAACGGCGTGCGCCGGCCGAGGCCGAGCGCTTCCAGCCGCGACGCGTCGAGATGGCAATCGTACGGGCGCGGCGTGGCATCGCGCGGCTCGGTCACGGCCGTCAGGCGCGGCGCGATGCCGAGCGCGGCGGCGATCCGCACGGCGATCTCGTGCTTGGTCATCGGCTCGTCGCCGGACCACTGGCACAGCCCCGTCACCGTCTGCCCGGCCGCGTGGCGCGCGGCCAGTTGCGCGATCACGAACGCGACGTCGGGCGTCCAGGTCGGATAGCGGATCGCCCAGGCGTCCATGTCGACCGGCGCGACGCCCGGCCGCGACGACGCGACGATCGCCGGCACCAGGCTCGTCACGGCCGAATCGGCCCAGGTCAGCGCCGGGCCGAACAACAGCGGCAGGCGCAGCGCGCAGGCGCGCGGCGAGGCGGCCAGCAGCGCCGTCTCGCCGTCGGCCTTGCTGCGGCCGTAGGCGTTGAGCGGCGCGGGCGCGTCGGTTTCGCGGTACGGCGCGGCGCGGCCGTCGAACACGTAATCGGTGGACATCGCGAGCGTCCACGCGCCGCCGGCCTCGGCGCGCGCGGCGATCTCGGCCGGGGCCGTCACGTTGATGGCGCGCGCCGCCTCGGGCTGGCGCTCGCACACATCAGGCCGCCGTTCGGCCGCACACACGATCACCGCGTCGGGGCGCTGCGCGGCGAAGAAACGGTCGAGCGCACGCGGATCGAGCACGTCGAGCGGCGTCAGCGCCTCGGGCGCGAGCCCGGCCAGGCGTGCGGCGGCCTGCGCGGTCGCGCTGCCCGGATCGCGGACGGTGGCGACGAGCTGCCATTCGCGGCGCGGCGCGAGCGCGGCGGCCACAGCGCGGCCCAGCAGGCCCGAAGCACCGATCAGGGCGAGTTTCATCCGGTGGTCTCCTGATAGTCCCGGCAAGCGGGCGGGGCACTATTGTGCCGGTTGTGGGGGCGAGGCGCGTTTGGCAACGGCCTTCCGTTTTTCGCCGCCAATCATCGTCGAACCGCTCCCGCTACGGTCCCCCCCTGCGACCGCCCTATACGCTGCGGCCACTGTCAGACGCCTTCCCTCAACACCTCGGCGAAGGCCCGCCTCCGCGATCGCTCCATCCACCACAACCACTACCGAACCCCTTCCCCCAAACCGCCCCGCCCCAGGCCCACCCCGTGCGACGCCCCCCCGCCCAAGCCCGTCCCACCGCACTTCCCCGCCCCCACCACCGCGACTTTTGCGCGGGGCCAGACCACAACAAGGCAAAATACGGGTTTTTCGAGACTGCACCGGTCTCGTCCCGTCCCTGCCGGCAGCCCGCGCCGGCGCGCCTCACGCGCGCGCCGCCCGGCCTGCCCACCGGAGTTGCATGACATGCCTGAATCGAATCTGTCCTTCGCTGGCCGCCTGTCGGTGGCCATCGGATCGTTCTTCGCCATCCTCGGCAACGGCAAGCTCGCCGCCGACGTGCGCGACCTGCGCAACGGCGTAGCGCCCGCCGCCGCCCCCGTCGCACCCAAAGCGCCCGAACCGGTCGCGGCCAAGCCCGCCCCCGCCCCGCAACCGCCCGCGCCCGTGATCCAGGCCGCCAGCCCCGACGCCGCGCTGCAACTGCTCGGCCTGCTGCAGAAGAACGCGCGCCTCGTCGACTTCGTCGAGGAAGACATCGCCGCCTACGCGGACGCCGAAATCGGCGCGGCCGCGCGCCTCGTGCACGAAGGCTGCCGCGCGACGCTGCGCGAGCACTTCACGATCCGCCCGGTGCGCAGCGAGGCCGAAGGCACGCGCGTGACGCTGCCGGCCGGCTTCGACGCCACCGCCAACCGCCTGACCGGCAACGTGGTCGGCGCCGCGCCGTTCACCGGCACCCTGAGCCATCGCGGCTGGCGCGCCGAGGCCGTCAAGCTGCCGAAGCTGGTCGAATCGCACGATGTCTCGGTGATCGCGCCGGCGGAGGTGGAGCTGTGAGCGACCCGCGTTACTCGATCGGCATCGATCTCGGCACCACCCACTGCGCGCTGTCCTACGTCGATCTGGCCGCCAGCGACGGCGACGCCGCCGCGCAGCAGGTGCTGCCGGTCGCCCAGTTGAGCTCGCCGGGCGCGGTCGACACGCCCGCGCTGCTGCCCTCGTTCCTGTACCTGCCGCATCCGGGCGAACTGGCCGCGGGCGACCTGACGCTGCCGTGGACGGCCACGCGCGACTACGCGGTCGGCGAGATGGCCCGCAGCCGCGGCGCGGGCACGCCGATCCGGCTGGTGTCGAGCGCCAAGAGCTGGCTCTGCCACCCCGGCGTGGACCGCCGCGCGGCGATCCTGCCGAACGACGCGCCGCCCGAAGTGGAACGCGTCTCGCCGCTCGAAGCCTCGGTGCGCTACCTGACCCACCTGCGCGAAGCCTGGAACCACGCGCACCCCGACGCGCCGTTCGCCGACCAGGACGTGACGGTGACGATCCCCGCCTCGTTCGATCCGGCCGCGCGCGAACTGACGGCCGAGGCCGCGCAGGCCGCCGGCTACACGCGCATGACGCTGCTGGAAGAACCGCAGGCCGCGCTCTATAGCTGGATCCAGAAAAGCGGCGGCGGCTGGCGCAAGGACGTCAAGGTCGGCGACATCATCCTGGTGGTGGACGTGGGCGGCGGCACCACCGACCTCTCGCTGATCGCGGTGGTGGAACGCGACGGCAATCTCGAACTGCACCGCGTGGCGGTGGGCGAGCACATCCTGCTCGGCGGCGACAACATGGATCTGGCGCTCGCCCACGTGGTGGCGCGCAAGCTCGCCGCGCAAGGCACCCAGGCCGATCCGTGGCAACTGCGCGCGCTGACCTACGCGTGTCGCAGTGCGAAGGAAACGCTGCTGACCGACCGCAGCGTGGAAACCGTGCCGCTGGTGGTGCCGAGCCGCGGCTCGAAGCTGATCGGCGGCTCGATCCGCACCGAACTGACCCGCGCCGAACTCACCCAGATCCTGCTCGAAGGCTTCTTCCCGCAAACCGACGCCGCGGCACGCCCGACGGTGCGCACGCGCGCCGGCCTGACGCAACTGGGCCTGCCCTACGCACAGGACGCGGGCATCACGCGCCACCTGGCCGCCTTCCTCGGCAAGCAGGTCGGCGCGCTGGCCGAACTCGAAGGCCAGCCGTTCGCGGCCGACCCGGCCGCCAGCTTCCTGCATCCCACCGCCGTGCTGTTCAACGGCGGCGTGTTCAAGTCCGAACTGCTGACCGAGCGCATCCTGTCGATCCTGAACGGCTGGCTCGCGGCCGAAGGCGCGGCCCCGGCCCGCCTGCTCGGCGGCGCGGACCTCGACCTCGCGGTGGCGCGCGGCGCGGCCTACTACGGCTACGTCAAGCGCGGCCGAGGCGTGCGGATTCGCGGCGGCACGGCGCGCGCCTATTACGTGGCGATCGAATCGGCGATGCCGGCAATCCCCGGCATGGAGCCGCCCATCTCGGCGCTGTGCGTCGCGCCGTTCGGCATGGAGGAAGGCTCGGATGCCGCGCTGCCCGAGCAGGAATTCGGCCTGGTGGTGGGCGAGCCAGTGCACTTCCGCTTCTTCGGCTCGTCGGTGCGACGCCAGGATCAGGTCGGCACGATGCTCGATTACTGGTCGGCCGACGAACTTCAGGAGCTCGAAGCAATCCAGGCCACGCTGCCGGCCGACGGCCGCACGCCCGGCGAGATCGTGGCCGTGAAGCTGCATGCGCGCGTCACCGAGGCCGGCACGCTCGAACTCGAAGCCGTGCCGCGCGGCAGCGGCGAACGCTGGAAGGTGGAGTTCGACGTACGCGGCGGCACGGACGCCTGATGACGCGATACGTCGTCGGGATCGACCTCGGCACCAGCAATACCGTCGTCGCCTACGTCGAGGCGGGCGGAACGCAAATCCGCGTGTTCGAGGTCGAGCAACTGGTGGGGCCGGGCGAAGTGGGGGCCGCGCCGCTGCTGCCCTCCTCGCGCTATCACCCGGCGGCCGGCGAACTGGCCGCCGACGCGCTGGCGCTGCCGTGGGGCGGCGCCAGCGAGCCGGCCGTGGTCGGCCGCTTCGCGCGCCAGCTCGGCGCGCAGGTGCCGGGCCGCCTCGTCAGCAGCGCCAAGAGCTGGCTGTCGAACGCCTCGGTGGACCGGCTCGCGCCGATCCTGCCGTGGGGCGCGCCCGACGAGGTCGCCAAGGTTTCGCCGGTGGCCGCCAGCGCCAGCTATCTGGCGCATGTGCGCGCGGCCTGGAACCACCGCTTTCCGGCCGCGCCGCTCGAAACCCAGGACGTCGTGCTGACCGTGCCCGCGTCGTTCGACGACGGCGCGCGCGCCCTGACGCTCGAAGCCGCGCGCGCGGCCGGGCTGCCGGCGCTGCGGCTGCTCGAAGAGCCGCAGGCCGCGTTCTACGACTGGCTCTATCAGCACCGCGACGGCCTCGGCGAAGCGCTCGACGGCACGCGCCTGGTGCTGGTGTGCGACGTGGGCGGCGGCACCACCGATCTGACGCTGATCCGCGTGGAGCCCGGCACCCTCGATGAATCGGGCGCGCCGCGCCTCACGCGGATCGGCGTCGGCAATCACCTGATGCTCGGCGGCGACAACATGGATCTGGCGCTCGCGCATCTGGCCGAGCGCCGGCTGACGGGCGCGGATGCACAAGGTACAGCGGGCACGGCGGCGGGATCGCCCGCGCGGCTGTCGGCCGCCAGCCTGTCGCAACTGGTCGAACGCTGCCGCGTGGCGAAGGAGCAATTGCTCGGCGACGACGCGCCCGACGCGGTGCCCGTCACGCTGCTCGGCGCGGGCTCGAAGCTGATCGGCGGCGCGCGCAGCACCCGGCTCGCGCGCGACGAGGTGGAGCGGATCGTGGTGGACGGCTTCTTTCCGGCCGGCCGCGCCGACGACACGCCGCGCCGCTCGCGCGCGGCGATCGTCGAATTCGGGCTGCCGTACGCGGCCGATCCGGCCATCACGCGGCATGTCGCGGCGTTTCTGGCGCGCTTCGCCGCGCAGTCGCGCGAAGCCGTTGCGGACGCAACGACCGATCCCTCAGACGCCCTGTTCGCGATGCCCGACACGCTGCTGCTGAATGGCGGCGTGTTCCGCGCCCGCGCGCTGGCCGGGCGGCTCGCCGACACGCTCGGCGCGTGGCGCGGCCAGCCGCTCAAGGTGCTCAACAACGATCAGCCCGATATCGCCGTGGCGCGCGGCGCGGTGGCCTACGGGCTGGCGCGCGCGGGCCATGCGCCGAGGATCGGCGGCGGTTCGCCGCGCAGTTACTTCCTCGTGCTCGACGGCGACGGCGAGGCAAAGCCGCCCGCCGTCGATGAAAACGGCGACGCCAACACCGAAGCCCCGCCCCCGCGTGGCGTCTGCGTGCTGCCGCGCGGCACGCCCGAAGATCAGGCCGTGCGGCTCGACGATCGCACGTTCGCGCTGCGGCTCGGCCATCCCGTGCAGTTCCATCTCGTCTCGACCGCCGCCGACACGCCGTGGCAGCCGGGCGAGATCGCCGAGCTGTCGGGCAACGATTTTGTCTGGCTGCCGCCGGTCGCCACCGTGGTGCGCCAACGCGGCGGCGAGCGCAAGCGCGAACGCAAGGTTCGCCTGCACACCGCGCTGACCGAGGTCGGCACGCTCGACATGCACTGCGTCGCCACCGACGACGACGCGCAACGCTGGCAACTCGAATTCAGCCTGCGCGGCAACGAGAGCGAAGCGCAAGCCGATGGCGAAGCCTCCGGCGAGGCGCGCCATCCCGCGTTCGGGCAGGCCGTCGAGCTGATCGAACAAGTGTTCGGCGCGGCCTCCACGCGCGTCGATCCGAAGGCCGTCAAGCGCTTGCGTGCGCAACTGGAGCAGACGCTCGGCCCGCGTCAGGATTGGGATCTCTCGCTGTTGCGCCAACTGTTCGGCGCGCTGTGGGCGCGCGCCGGCCGCCGCCGTCGCTCGGCCGACCACGAACGGCTGTGGCTGAACCTGGCCGGCTGGTGCATCCGCCCCGGCTTCGGCCATCCGCTCGATGCCTGGCGCGTCGAGCAACTGTGGCAACTGTTCGACGACGGCATCCAGCACGTCAACGACGCGCAGGTCTGGTCCGAATGGTGGACGCTCTGGCGCCGTGCGGCGGGCGGCCTGCCGGCCGAGGCGCAACAGCAGATGCTCGACGCGCTGCACTGGCTCGACACCGCCGCCGCGCAAAAGCATCACGGCCTGCCGTTCGATCCGGCGAAACTCGGTGCGGCCGACATGACGCGCCTCTACGCCTCGCTCGAACAGGTGCCGGCCGCGCGCAAGATCGCCATCGCCGAAGCCTTGCTCGACAAGCTCGCGCGCACGCCGGGCAACCGGCAGGACTGGTGGGCGATCGGCCGGCTCGGCGCGCGGCTGCCGTTCCATGGCAGTGCTCACGAAGTGGTGCCGCCGGACGTGGCGACGCGCTGGCTCGATGCGATCCTCGCGCTCGACTGGAAGAAGGTGGAACCGGCCATGTTTGCCGCCGCGCAGATCGCCCGCATGACGGGCGACCGCAGCCGCGACCTGCCCGACGCGGTGCGCGCCGCCGTGCTGCAACGGCTCGAAGCGGCGCATGCCTCGCCGGCCTGGATCGCGATGGTGCGGGAGGTGGTGACGCTCGACAGCGCCGATTCGGGGCGCGTGTTCGGCGAAGCGCTGCCGGCCGGGCTCAAGCTGCTCGGCTGAAGCGCCTCGGGAGGCGCGCGTGCAGCCGCGCCCTCAGCCGATCCGCGAGGCGTGCCCGGCGATCACGCGCCAGCGCGGCCCGGCCGCGCGCCAGAGCCGCGTGTAGGCGAACTGGCCGTCGATCGGCGTCGTGCCGAAATGGCCGGCCAGTTGCGCTTTCGTGACCGTCACGATCAGTTCGCCGACGCGCTGCGTGCGCGTCTCGTAGATATCGAACCGATGCAGGCGCAGCAAGCGCGCGCGATGCGCGTCCAGATCGTCGTCCTTCGACAGCACCTGCCCGTCCGGCGCCGTGAACACCAGGTCGTCGTCGATCAGTTCGGACAACGATGCAACATCGTTGGCGAGCATCGCGTCGCGCAAGGCAACTTCGTAGCGCTCGATGATGGCGATGGCGTTCATGGGCAGCTCCTCGTCGGGGCAGGCGGTCAGCGCAGCGTACCCGAATCCGCCGCCCCGGCGGCCCCCTCTCGCATCGGCGGATACCCTGAGCCGCCACCGCCAATGTCATTTTTGACCGGATATCATCCGGGAAAACCCGAGCCATCCGCCGCCGCGTCCCACCCTCGACGCGGCGCGCGGGCCGCCCGGGCCGATCGCCTCACCGGGCGCATCGCATGCCGGAGATCCCGGCGGGCCTGCGCATCCGGTGTCCATTCAACGCCGGGCTGCCCGCCCGGATATCGGCACACGGCCACAAGCCCGGTTGCCGGCACGGATATCGTCGACCATGATCGCCGCCGCCTGTTCGCGCGTGTTCCATCGCGCCCGCCTGCACGACCCCTTGCTCGCGCGCCTGCGCGGCGCCACCCGCTCGGCGCTCGCCTGTTCGCTCACGGCCAGCCTCGGCCTCGCCTGGGCCGTTCGCCACCACGTTCCGTTGACCGCCGCGATTCCCGCCGCGCTGTTCGCGATGATCGCGCCGCTGTTCCTGCGCGAAGCGCGTTGGTCGGGCTGGCTCGTCACGCTGGCGCTGCTCGCGAGCTGCGCCGGGCTGTCGCTGGCCGCCGGGGCAGCCGTGGCCGACCAGCCGCTATGGCGCGGCGCGGGCTCGCTGCTGGTGGTGTTCGCGGGCGTGCTGGGCCAATCGCTCGGCGCCCGCGCGGTGGGCGCGGCGATGCTGACGCTGGTGTCGTTCTACCTCGGGCTGTATCTGCATCCCGACCCCACGCGGCTGATGCAGATGCTCGGCCTGATGACGTTCGCGCCGGCCGTGCTGGCGCTGGTGGGCCGCGCGCTGATTCCGGTCGAACACGGCCTGCCGCCCGGCGAACGCCCGGCCCGCGCGCCGCTGGCCGCGATGCTCGCGCACCGGCTGCACCACCTCGCCTGGCGGCCGGCGCTGACCGCCACCGCCGCCGCGCTGCTCGCGATGCTGGCCGGCGGCGCACTCTCGGAAGATCGCGCGATGTGGGCCGTGATCAGCACGTTCGTGGTGTTTCTCGGCACCACCTCGCACCAGGGCACGCGGACGCGCGTCGTGCAGCGCGTGATCGGCACGCTCGCGGGCGCGGCGGCCAGCGTGCTGCTCGTCACCGTGTTCGCGCATCAGACCGGCGTGCTGGTGGCCGCGATGATCGCGTCGGTGTTCGGCTGGGCCTATTACATTCTTCATGCGTATGCGCGCGGCGTGTTCTTCATCACGCTGCTGGTAGGCCTGCTGTACGGCACGCTCGGCTTCGCGATCGTGCCGCTCGCGGCCATGCGCATCGAGGAAGTGCTGGCCGGCTGCCTGATCTCGCTCGCGCTGGCCTTGCTGTTGATGCCGTCCGAGGCCGCGCATGCCGCAGGCACCCAACGCAACGCGCCCGCCGCAGAGCGCAACCCGGTTCGGAACTAGGCGAATACCCGCGTCCGCTCAACACAGACGAATCATCAGCACACCGACACACTTCACCCGACGCGGCCATTACATCAGGTCATGCCGGCTCCAACAATTTCGGCGTTGTCCGCAGCAAATTGGCTCACTATATTCGAATCGACCCGAAGATCGATTCCCCCCGGAGCGCCGCTCGCATCGCGGCCAGCCCTTCCGGATGAAGTGTCCACTGCAACCGTGTCGAGGAAGAGTCGTGACGAAAACGAAACGCCTGAGTCAGGCCGCCATAACACTCGCGATCGGTAGCGCGAGCGCCACGTCGGCGCTCGCCGCCGGCCAGATCACCTTCGTGTCGCAAGGCGGCGCGTACCAGGAAGCCCAGACCAAGGCCATTCTCGACCCTGCCGCCAAGCAGCTCGGCATCACCATCGCGCAGGACAGCATTCCCGACGCATGGCCGCAGATCAAGGCGCAAGGCGCCACCGGCAAGCCGATCTGGGACGTGGTCGACACGCCCACCTCGAACTGCCTGCGCGGCGGCGCCGAAGGGCTGATCGAAAAGCTCGACTACACGAAGATGCCGAGCGCCGCGTCGATCCCCGAAAAATACCGCACGCCGTATTCGGTGCCGTACGAGTTCTATTCGAGCGTGATCGGCTACAACAAGAAAACCGTCAAGAAGGTGCCGCACAGCTGGGCCGATTTCTGGAACGTGAAGGGCTTCCCCGGCACGCGCGCGCTGCGCAACGACCCGCAAACCGTGCTCGAAGCCGCGCTGCTCGCCGATGGCGTGGCCCGCGACAAGCTCTATCCGCTCGATGTGGATCGCGCGTTCCGCAAGCTCGCGCAGATCAAGCCCGACATCGCCGTCTGGTGGACCTCGGGCGGCCAATCGGCGCAGTTGCTGCACGACGGCGAAGTGGACATGGAAATGATCTGGAACGGCCGCGCCAGCGCGGTCGCGAAGGACAACCCCGACGTGGCGTTCACCTACGACGACGGCATCCTGCAGAACACCCAGCTGTGCATCCTGAAGAACGCGCCGAACCTCGCGAACGCGGTGCGCTTCGTCGATGCGGCCGTCTCGCCCGACTTGCAGGCGAACCTGCCGAAGTACATCGACTACGGCCCCGGCAACCCGGCCGCCTATCAAACCGGCAAGATCACGCCGCAGCGCGCGAGCGAACTGCCCAGCTCGCCGGCCAACGCGGCCAAGCAGGCGCTGCTGTCGGAAGAATGGTGGGCGACGCCCCAAGGCATCCAGGCCAAGGCGCGCTGGCTCAAGTTCATGCAGCAATAAGCGGGGTGGCGGCGCGGCACGCGCGAGGCGTGCCGCTTTGTCGCTTCGTTGCGTCCGCAACTTGATGCCGCGCGGCGCTCGTTTCAATTTACTTCGATTCCCGTCATCCGCCCTGCCGCGCGCCGAATTGCTACATAACGCGCCGCCCAGGGCGATGCGCCTTTCCTGCCGGTTTCGATCGTGTACGACTACCTGATACTCGGCGGCGGCTCGGCCGGCTGCGTGCTGGCCGCGCGGCTCTCCGAGGACGCCACCCGCTCGGTCTGCCTCGTCGAGGCCGGCCGCAACGTGTCGGCGGCCACACTGCCGCCCGACATGCGCAGCCGCTACCCCGGCCGCGCCTATCTCGACACGCGCAACCTGTGGGCGCGCTTGCAGGCCCGCATGAGCGCGCCCGCCGCGTCTCGCCGCTACGAACAGGCGCGCGTGCTCGGCGGCGGCTCGGCGATCAACGCGCTGATGGCCAACCGCGGCGCACCCGCCGATTACGACGAATGGGCAGCGCTCGGCGCGTCCGGCTGGAACTGGGCAAGCTGCCTGCCCTACTTCCGCAAGCTCGAACGCGACGTGCAGTTCGACGGCCCGCTGCACGGCGCGAGCGGCCCGTTGCGCGTGCAACGCGCGCCACCCGAGCGGCTCTCGCCGTTCGTGCGCGGCGTGATCGACGCGCTCGGCCGGCGCGGCCTGCCGCTGCGCGACGACCAGAACGGCCCCTGGCAGGACGGCGCGTTCGTCGGCGCGATCGCCGTCAGCGAGCAGGGCGAACGCATCCCCACTTCGGTGTGCTATCTCGACGACGCCGCACGCGCCCGCCCCAACCTGACGATCACCACCGACACGCAAGTCGAGCGCGTGCGCTTCGACGGCAAGCGCGCGACAGGCGCGGACGTGATTCGCCCCGACGGCAGCCGCGCCACGCTGCATGCGCGGCACGTGATCGTCAGCGCGGGCGCGATCCACAGCCCCGCGCTGCTGCTGCGCAGCGGCATCGGCCCGGGCGAGGATCTCCACGCGCTCGGCATCGAGGTAATCGCCGCGCGCGAGGGCGTGGGCCGCAACCTGATGGAGCATCCGTCGATCGCAGTGTCGGCGTTCCTGCCGCGCGCGGCGCGCACGCCGTTTCCCGACGAGCATCACGAGCAGGCCATCGTGCGTTATTCGTCGGGGCTGCCCGGCACGCCGCCCGGCGACATGCACGGCGCGATCCTGTCGCGTTCGGGCTGGCATTCGGTCGGCTACCGGCTCGGCACGATGTTCTTCTGGGTCAACAAATCGTATTCGCGCGGGCGCGTCACGCTGGCCTCGGCCGATGCGCGCGAGGAACCCGCCGTGGCGTTCTCGATGCTGTCGGATCCGCGCGATCTCGAACGGCTCAAGGGCGCGGTGCGCTTCGGCGCGCAAACCCTGGCCGATCCCGCGCTGGCCGCGCGGCTCGGGCCGCGCTTTCCGTCGAGCTATTCGCCGCGCGTGGCGGCCGTGGCGCAGCCGGGCCGCTGGAACGCGGTGCAGCGCGGCGCGTTGAGCGCACTGCTCGACGTGGCCGGGCCGTTGCGCGGCGCGCTGATCGGGCGCGTCGTCACGCAGGGCGTCTCGCTCGCTACGCTGCTGGCCGACGACGCCGCGCTGACCGAGTTCGTCACGCGCTCGGTGGGCGGCACCTGGCACCCGTCGGGCACCTGCCGGATGGGCGCGGCCGGCGACCCGCTGGCCGTCACCGGCCCTGACGGCGCGGTGCATGGCGTGGACGGCCTCAGCGTGTGCGACGCGTCGCTGATGCCGTCGATCCCGTGCGCGAACACCAACGTGCCGACCATCATGATCGCGGAACGCATCGCCGACGCGCTGCTCGGCCGCGCCGCGCCCGCCTGAATGAACAACGCCGTGCCGCGCAAGACGCGCGGCACGGCGTTCGATCGATCGGCGCGGCGTCAGTCGCCGTAGCCGACCACGCCCTTCACTTCGAGAAACGCCTCCAGCCCCCACTCGGCGTATTCGCGGCCGTTGCCCGATTGCTTGTAGCCGCCGAACGGCGCGCCCGCATCCCAGGCCGGATAGTTCAGATACACGCCGCCCGCGCGCAGCCGGAATCCCACGCGCCGCGCGCGCGCCAGGTCGCCCGATTGCACGTAGGCGGCCAGGCCGTACGGGCTGTCGTTGGCGATCGAAATCGCTTCCTCCTCGTCGCGATACGGCAGGATCGCGAGCACCGGCCCGAAGATCTCCTCGTTGGCGATCGACATGTCGGGCCGCACGTTCGCGAACACGGTAGGCTTCACGTAATAGCCCTGCGTCAGCCCGTCGGGGCGGCCGGGGCCGCCCGCCACGAGTTGCGCGCCCTCGGCCACGCCGGCCTCGATCAGCCGCTGCACGCGCCCGAACTGCACGGCATTGACCACCGGCCCCATCGTCACGCCGGCCGTGCCGGGCGCGCCGACCCGATGCGCGAGCGCCGCGCGCCGTGCGATCTCGACGGCCTCGTCGTGACGCTCGGCCGGCACCAGCATCCGCGTCGGCGCGTTGCACGACTGGCCGCTGTTGCTGAAGCAACTGTCCACGCCGTTCTTCACGGCCGTTTCGAAATCGGCGTCGTCGAGCAGCAGGTTCGCCGATTTGCCGCCCAGCTCCTGATGCACGCGCTTCACGCCCGGCGCGGCCAGCGTGGCGACCTGCACGCCGGCGCGCGTCGAGCCGGTAAACGACACCATGTCGATGTCCGGATGCGCGCACAGCGCCGCGCCCACGCCCGGCCCGTCGCCGTGCACGAGATTGAACACGCCGGGCGGCACGCCCGCTTCGTGCAGCACCTCGGCGAACAGCGCGGCGTCGAGCGGCGACACCTCGCTCGGCTTGAGCACCATCGTGCAGCCGGCCAGCAGCGCCGGCGCGACCTTGCAGACGATCTGGTTGATCGGCCAGTTCCACGGCGTGATCAGCGCAACCACGCCGAGCGGCTCGTGGCAGATCAGCGTCGAGCCCTTGCGGCGCTGCCAGACGAACGTCTCGCTGGTGCGCAACAGTTCTTCCAGATGACGCCGGCCGAGCCCGGCCTGCCAGTCGGATGCCAGCGCGGGCGGCGCGCCCAGCTCGCGCGACAGCGTGGCCGCGATCTCGTCGTAGCGCCGCAAGTAAACGTCCAGCACGCGCCGCAGCAACGCGACGCGCTCGGCCGGCTCGGTTTGCGAGAACGTGCCGAACGCGCGCTTCGCGGCGGCCACGGCGCGCTCGACGTCGCGCGCATCGCCGAGCGCCACTTCGGCGTAGGGCTGTTCGGTGCACGGGTCGACGACGGGCAGGCGCGCGTCGCCGAACGGCGCGACCCACGCGCCGTCGATGTAAAAGTTCAGGGCATCGGTCATGCGCAAATCCGTAGGAGTCCGTGAAAAGGCGAGCGTGCCGCGTTCAGGCCGTTGCCGCGCTCGCCGCCTGATTGCCGCCGCGCCGGCTGATCACCATCATCAGCACCAGCGCGAGCGTGATCGCGGTCAGCATGGTGCTGATCGCGGCGATGGTCGGATCGATCTCGTCGCGCAGCGTCACGAACATGCGGCGCGTCAGCGTCTGGTTCGGGCCGCCCGATACGAACAGCGCCACCACCGTTTCGTCGAGCGCCTGGATGAACACGAACACCGCGCCCGAGATCACGCTGGAACGGATCTGCGGCAGCGTGACGGTCAGGAAACTGCGCAGGCGGTTCATGCCGAGGCTGCGCGCGGCCATTTCCTGCGCGTGATCGAACGAGCGCAGGTCCGCGCCCACCGAAATCAGCACATAGGGCAGGCCCAGCATGGCGTCGGCCAGGATCAGGCCGCCGAGCGTGTTGACATAGCCGAACTGCGAGTAGACGAAGAACACGCCCACCGCCACGATGATGATCGGCACCATCAGCGGCAGCATCAGCACCGTGCGCAGCCGGCGAATCAACGGATGCCGGCCGTGTTCGATCGCGTAGGCCGCGGCCACGCCCACCGGCGTGGCGATCAGCACCGCGCCGAACGAGGCGGCCAGCGTGGTGCGCGCCGCCGCGAGCCATTCGGGATTCCCGAAGAACGCGTGATACCAGCGCAGCGACAGCGACGGCGGCGGGAACGTCATGAAGCGCGTGTCGGAGAACGACATCGGCACCACGATCAGCACCGGGATCATCAGGAATGCGAGGATCAGGATCACCGCGGCAATCAGCAGCGCGCGGGCGAGCGGATTCGGTTTCATTTCGCCCCCAGGGTCTTGTCGAGCGGGATCACGCGGCTGGCCGCATAGAAGATCGCGAACACGCACAGCAGCAGCACCACGCTCACCGAGCTGGCCGCACCCCAACTGTTGTAGATCTCCACGTTGCGGCTCACCACCATCGACACCATGATCGAGCGGCCGCCGCCCATCAGTTCGGGCGTGATGTAGAAGCCGAGGCAGAGCACGAACACCAGCGTGACGCCGGCCACCACGCCGCCCATCGACAGCGGCAGGAACACCCGCACGAAGTTGTGCAGCGGCGTGGCGCCGAGGCTGGCGGCGGCTTGAGAAAGGTTGCGGGGAATCTTCTGCATGGCCGAATACAGCGGCAGCACCATGAACGGCAGCAGGATGTGCACCATCGCCACGATCGTGCCCAGCTCGTTGTAGGCCAGTTGCAGCGGGCGATCGATCAGGCCGGTGGCCATCAGCACCTTGTTGACCACGCCGGTGCGCTGCAGCAGCACGAGCCATGCATAGGTGCGCACCAGCACGCTGGTCCAGAACGGCAGCACCACCATGCCGAGGATCAGCGCCGTGCAGCGCGGCCGCACCGAGGCGGCCAGGTACGCCACCGGGTAGGCCAGCAGCAGCGTGACGGCGGTGACGATCGCGCTCATGCGGAACGTCAGCGCGAAGGTGTCGAGGTAGGGGCCGCTGAAGATGCGGCGGTAGTATTCGAGCGTGAAGCCGCCGTCCTGGCGGATCGACTGCCACGACAGCCACGCGAGCGGCGCGACCAGCAGCAGCACGACCACGACCAGCGCGGGCGCGAGCAACAGCAGCATCGCGCGATCCTCGCGCCGTTGATGATGGCGCGCGGCGCCGGCCTCGTTCGGTCGCATCAATTCGGTATCCGAAATCAGAGTTCTGGCAGTCGCCATCATACCCCCAGCGAATCGAGTATCTGGTACCACGCGGCGACGAGCCTGACGCCCGGCGCGCGCAGCGCATGAAACGGCACCGGCCGCAGGCCGTCCTGCGCGAGCAGCGCGAGATCGGGCCGCTCGCCGAGCGCCAGCGCGGCCGCGTGCTGGCCGATCAGGCTCGCCATCGCCACGCCCGCGCCGTTGTAGCCGAGGCAGAACACGGTGGCGTCGTCGCTGCGGCCGACGTGCGGCAACGCGTTGAACGTCATGCCGACGTAGCCCGACCAGCGGTATTCCACCCGCACGCCTGCCAGTTGCGGGAACAGCGCCACCATCGCGCGGCGCAGCGCCTCGAAGCCGGTGTCCTGGCCTTCCTTGCCGAACGCGTCGCGGCCGCCGAAGATCATGCGGCCGTCGGCGCGGCGGAACCACTTCATCATCCGGCGCGTTTCGGTATAGCTGCGGTCGCGCGTCATCAGCGCCGCATCGAGTTCGGCCGGCAGGCGCTCGGTGGCGATCATCGCGCTGCGAAACGGCACGAGTTCGCGTTGATAGTCGGCCGTCGCCGCGCTCAAGCCCGAGTACGCGTTGGTGGCCACGATCAACTGCTTCGCGCGCACCGTGGCCGCCGGCGTGCGCAGCGTGACGCCGTCCGGCCTGCGTTCGATCGCGAGCACCGGCGTGCCGGTGTGGATCGGCACGCCGCGCGCCGCCAGGCCGCGCGCGAGGCCGAGCACGTATTCGAGCGGCAGGATGGTGCCCGCGTCGGCGCTCAACACGCCGCCGACGAAGCCGGTCGAGCCGGTTTCTTCGGTGACCTGAGCACGCGAGAGTGCGGTCATCGAGGTGTCGCCGAGCGTCGTGCGTACCCATTCGGCCTCGGCCAGACAAGCGGCCAGCGCGCGCTCGGTGTGCGCGCAGCGCAAGCTGCCGGTGTGCGCGAGCCGCGCGCCTTCGATGCCGAATTCGTCGACCAGCGCCTCCACCGCGCGCACGCCTTCATGCGCGAGCCGGTGCATGCGCTTCGCGACATCCAGCCCGTGACGGCTCGCGATGGTCGGGAACGACAGGCGGAACTTCGACGACACCACGCCGCCGTTGCGCCCGCTCGCGCCCCAACCCACCGGGTTCGCGTCGAGCACCGCGCAGGACACGCCGCGCCGCTGCAACGCATGCGCGGCGCCGAGGCCCGAGTAGCCGGCCCCGATCACCGCCACCTCCACCTGCAGATCGCGGTCGAGCGGGCCCGCGCCGGCATCGGCGTCGAGCACGCCCGAGCGGCCGGCGAGATGACGCCACAGCGAGTCAGGCTGCAAAGCGGGCTGCGGAGCGGTCGTGGCGGACGGCGCGAGCATGATCAGGCCGCGGCCAGTTCGGCGTCCACCGCATCGGCGAGCGCGGCGAGCGTCGCGAAGCAGAACGTCGGCGTGGTCACTTCGTTCGGCACCGGCGTGCCGCCGAAGCCCTTCTCGCCCTGGCGGCGCTCGATCCAGCAGGTCGCATAGCCGAGCTGGGTGGCGATGCCGATATCGTGATACTGGCTCTGCGCCGTGTGCAGGATCTCGCGGAACTTGTAGCCGAACGCGGCCTGGCGCCCGCGGTTGTAGGCGAAGAACTGCGGGTCCGGCTTGGCAACGCCGGTTTCGTCGCAGCACACCGTATCGTCGAACGGATCGCCGAGCGTGTGCGCGTAGGCCGACAGCGCGACGCGGTCGGCATTGGTCATCGCGACCAGCCGGAAGTGCTTGCGCAGGCGCTTGAGCGCGGCCACCGAATCCTCGAACGCGGGCCATTCGAGCACGTCGCGCTGGAACGCGGCGGCCGATTGCGGATCGTCGGGCAGGCCCAGCTCCTTGGCCAACGACAGGTAGACGCTGGACATCGCGTGGCTGGAGCGGCCCGGGAACGCGGCGCGGCCGCGCAGGTACGGCTCGAAGATCTGATCGTCGGTCAGGTCCTTCGCGGCGGGGCCGCCGAGGCGGCGCACCGAGGCGAGCACGCCCTGTTCGAAGTTGATCAGCGTCCCGACTACATCGAACGTCAGAACCTTGAAATCGGTGAGCTTCATGGCTTGGATCCTTGATGACATGACACGGGTTTCGAAAACGGCACTGCAAACAGGGCGCACCTCTCCCCCGCGGCCTCGCCGGAGCGAAGCGCGTTGCGAGGCATGACGCCGGAAGCGGGGGTGCCCGTCAGGCGGGCACGACGATCGTGTCGCGCGGGTCGAGCACGACGGAAACGGACGAGCCGGGCGGCGGGATGCGTTGCCGCGCGTCGTGGTTGCCGGGCTGGCGCAGGCTCAGCGCGGTGCCGTCGGGCAGCGTCGCGAACACGCGCAGGCTTTCGCCCTGATAGAGCACCTCGGTCACGCGCGCGCTGAGGCGGTTGGCCCCGGCCGGCGCGTTGCCATCGTCGATCACGAGCTTTTCGGTCTGCACCGCGAGCAGCAGCTTGTCGCCGCGCGGCAGCGGCGCGCTGGTGTGCAGCACGGCATCGCCGAGCCGCACCGCGTGCTCGCCCTCGCGCTGCACCGGCAGCAGCGTCGCCTCGCCGATGAAGCTGGCCACGAACGCATTGCACGGGCGGTCGTAGAGCCGCTCGGGGGTATCGATCTGCACCAGCTTGCCGTTACGCAGGACTGCCACACGATCGCTCATCGTCAGCGCCTCGCGCTGGTCGTGCGTGACATACACGATGGTCGCGCCGAGCCGCCGATGCAGGCGGCGCAGCTCGATCTGCATGGTTTCGCGCAGTTGCTTGTCGAGCGCGGAAAGCGGCTCGTCCATCAGGATCAGTTGCGGCTCGAACACCATCGCGCGGGCCAGCGCCACGCGCTGCCGCTGGCCGCCCGACAGCTCGCTGATGCGGCGGCCCTCGTAGCCGGACAGTTCGACCATCGCGAGCGCATCGGCCACGCGGCGCGCCCAGCCCGATTTCGGCTCGCGGCGGGCGCGCAGCGCGAACGCCACGTTCTCGCCCACCGTCATGTGCGGAAACAGCGCGTAGTTCTGGAACACGATGCCGATGTCGCGCTTGTGCGGCGGCGCAAATGTAATGTCGCGCTCGCCCACCCACACGCTGCCGCTGGTCGGCTGCACAAAGCCGCCGAGGATGCCGAGCAGCGTCGTCTTGCCCGAGCCGGACGGCCCCAGCAGCGAAACGAATTCGCCCTGCGCCACGTCCAGCGATACGTCGTCGAGCGCGGCCACCTGGCCATAACGCTTGACCGCCGATCGAATCGATACGCCTGCCTTTACTCTCGCGTCCATCCATCGCTCCCGCTTTGTCAGACCGTGTTGAACAAAATATAGGCGTCCATATTTTTGGCGGCAATTCCCAAATTGTTGGATCGGGCATAACATCAGGTCATGCCGAACCTTCGTCGCAAACTCCCGAGCGCGAACGCGCTGTTCGTCTTCGAAGCCGCCGCGCGCTGCGGAAATTTCACGCGCGCGGCCGAGGAGCTTTACGTCAGCCAGCCGGCCGTCAGCCGCATGCTGTCGCGCATGGAGGATCACATCGGCGTACGCCTGTTCGAGCGCGTGCACGGCGGCATCGAGCTGACCGAGAACGGCCGCATTCTCTATCGCAAGATCTCCGAAGGATTGAACGGCATCGAAGATGCCATCAGCGAGATCGAGGCCCGCGCCACCGGGGTGGAACCGGTCACCTTGTCGGTGTCCACCGCGTTCACCACGCACTGGCTGATGTCGCGCATGGGCCGGCTCAACGCGGCGTTTCCGTCGGTCGATCTGCGTTTTCAACTGATTTCGGGGCGCATCGGCGGCCCGCTCGGCGACGTCGATCTCGGCATGCGCTTCCTGCACGGCGGCGAGCCGGTCGAGCACAGCGTGGCCGTGATGCCCGAGGTACTGCTGCCGGTGTGCAACCCGCGCTACGCGGAACTCGCGCGCGGCGAGGCCTGGCACGAGCATGGCGATACCGTCATCGTCATGGATGCCGAGGAACGCGGCTGGCACACGCGCTACCGGGCGTTCGCCAGCGGCGAGCGCACCGCCGCCCACGTCCTGAGCTTCAACGATTACGCGATCGTCGTGCAGGCCGCGCTGCTGGGCCAGGGCATCGCGCTCGGCTGGGTCAACGTGCTTGCGCACTGGCTCGCGCAGAAGCAACTAGTGCCAGCCGTGTCGGAATTGCAGGTGACCGACCGCCTGTGCTGCCTGTCGTGGGCGCCGGGGCGCCCGCTTCGGCCGATCGTGGCCGAGGTACGCGACTGGCTGCTCGCCGAGATGCACGCCGATCTCGCCGCCGTCGATCTCGCCTACCCCGAACTCGGGCTGGCCGCCGCCATCGCGGCCGGGCCGCGCGCGACGGCCTGAGCGTGCATCGCACAGCATGAAATGCCGTGCGCCCCCCTCAAAACAACCGATTCGTACTATTTAGCAATTTATTTGGCGAAACATGCACTGCGGCAGCGGCGGTAGCATGGTGCGAACCGCTGCGTGCCGCCCGATGGCGGCGCGCAGCGCCTACGCCCTTCCGACGAGACGCCACCCCATGACCGCCCGCTTCAGCCTGCAGGACCTGATTCGCACCGACAACTTCATCGACGGCCAGTGGACCGCCGCCTCGGACGGCCGCTGCTTCGCCGTGACCGATCCGGCCACCGGCAAGACCATCGCCGCGGTGGCGGACAGCAGCGAGGCCGACGCGCGCGCCGCCACCGACGCCGCCGCGCGTGCGTTCCCGGCCTGGCGCGACGCGCTGCCCGCCGAGCGCGCCGCCGTGCTGCGCCGCTGGCACGCGCTGATCGTGGAGCACGCCGACCCGCTCGGTCAGTTGATCTCGCTCGAACAGGGCAAGCCGCTGGCCGAGGGGCGCGGCGAAGTGATGTACGGCGCATCGTACGTGGCGTGGTTCGCCGACGAGGCCACCCGCATCTACGGCGACCTGATCCCGCAGCAGCAGCGCGGCAAGCGCATGAGCGCGCGCAAGGAGCCGGTGGGCGTGGTGGCCGCCATCACGCCGTGGAACTTCCCGCTGGCGATGATCGCGCGCAAGATCGCGCCGGCGCTGGCGGCCGGCTGCACGGTGGTCGCCAAGCCCGCCGAGGACACTCCGCTCACGGCCCTGGCGCTGGTGCTGCTCGCGCACGAAGCCGGCGTGCCGGCCGGCGTGCTGAACCTGATCAGCACCTCGCGCGAGCGCGCGGTGGCGGCCGTGGGCGACTGGCTGGGCGATGCGCGCGTGCGCAAGATCACCTTCACCGGCTCGACGCCGGTCGGCAAATATCTGGCGAAGGAATCGGCCGCCACGCTGAAGAAGCTGTCGCTGGAGCTGGGCGGCAACGCGCCGTTCATCGTGTTCGACGACGCCGATCTCGACGCGGCCGTGGCCGGCCTGCTGGCCTCGAAATTCCGCAACGGCGGCCAGACCTGCGTGTGCCCGAACCGCGTCTACGTGCAGGCCGGTGTGTACGCGCGCTTCGCCGAGCGGCTCGCCGAACGCGTGAACGCGCTCAAGGTCGGCCCCGCCACCCAGGCCGATTCGCAGATCGGCCCGATGATCAACGACCGAGCGATCGACAAGATCGCGCGCCACGTGGACGACGCCGTGACGCGCGGCGCGCGCGTGCTGGCCGGCGGCAAGCGCCTCGCGGAACTCGGCCCGAACTATTACGCGCCCACCGTGCTGGCCGACGCCACCGCCGAGATGCAACTGAGCTGCGAGGAAACCTTCGGCCCGGTGGTGCCGCTGTTCCGCTTCGAGGACGAAGCCGACGCCGTGCGCGCCGCCAACGACACGCCGTTCGGCCTGGCCGCCTATTTCTACAGCCAGGACCTGCGCCGCATCGAGCGCGTCACGCATCAGCTCGAAGCGGGCATCGTCGGCGTCAACGAGGGCGCGCTCTCCAGCGAGGCCGCGCCGTTCGGCGGCGTCAAGGAATCGGGCTACGGCCGCGAAGGCTCGAAATACGGCCTCGACGATTACCTGTCGATCAAGTACGTCTGCCAGGGCGGCCTGGCCTGAAAATAGAAAGGCGCGCCGACGCCGGATCGTCAGCCGTCCTACACTGTCGGCTGATCCCGTTCGACGGAGGCGCACACCATGCATTACGAGCTGTATTACTGGCCCACCATCCAGGGGCGCGGCGAATACGTGAGGCTGGCCCTCGAAGCCGCCGAGGCCGACTACACCGACGTGGCACGCCAGAAGGGCGGCATGGCGGCCATGAGCAAGCTGCTCGACAGCACGACGCTCGAGGCCGTGCCGTTCGCGCCGCCGTTCCTGAAGGCCGGTGAGCACATCGTCGGCCAGGTCGCCAACATCCTGCTGTTCCTCGGCCCGAAGCTGCACCTCGCGCCGAAGGACGAAGCCGGCCGCCTGTGGGCACACCAATTGCAACTGACGGTGGCCGATTTCGTCACCGAGATCCACGACACGCATCACCCGATCGGCTCGGGCCTCTATTACGAGGATCAACTGGCCGAGGCCGCGTGGCGCAGCGAGGATTTCATCGCGAACCGGCTGCCGAAGTTCCTCGGCTACTTCAGCCGCGTGCTCGCGCAGAACCCGCATCGCGGCGGCTTCATGGTCGGCAGCCAGTTGAGCTATGTGGATCTTTCCGTGTTCCAGCTGATCGAGGGCCTGCGCTATGCGTTCCCGAAGGCGATGGGCCGCGAGGAACCGAACCATCCGGGCCTGAGCGAGATTCGCGAGCGCGTCGCCGCGCATCCGCCGATCGCACGCTATCTGGCTTCGGAGCGGCGCATCCCGTTCAACACGCAAGGCATCTTCCGCCACTACCCCGAACTGGATCGTTAGCCGCGCGGCGCGATCTTCAGCCCTGCGAAACAGTTTCGACAGGCGTTGGAAAGCGAAATGGACGCCTGTCGAAAGCCTTCGTATAATTTGGAAGTTAACCTTGCAAGTTCAACTTTCTTTTAATACGATACCGTCCATGTCGCCCGCCAAAGCTTCCGACCGCGCGCTCGAATCCGCCGTCTCCGACCTGACCCTCGCCATCGGCCAACTGGTGCGCCGCGTGCGCTCCGAGCTGGGGCCGAGCGAATACACGCTGTCGCAACTGAGCGTGCTGGCGCGCCTCGAACAGAGCGGCCCGCTGACCACCGCCGATCTCGCGCGCGCCGAATCGATGAAGCCGCAATCGATGGGCACGCTGGTGGTCGGCCTGGAAACGGCCGGGCTGATCGAGCGGCAGCCGCATCCCACCGATGGCCGCCAATGGCTGATCGCGCTGACGCCCGCGGGCGCGGCCGAACGCCTGCAGCGCCGCACCGCCAAGCACGCCTGGCTGCTCGAAGCGGTGCGCGAACTGAGCGACGAGGAGCGCCGCGTGCTGGCCGCCGCCCTGCCGCTGATCAAGCAACTGGCCGAGCGTTGACCGCCGGCCGTTCGCAGTCCTTCGAACCGCCTCGCAATCTTTCACGGCGCCGCATTCCGGCGGCGCCGCGCCGTTCCTGGTCCAACCCGTCACCGGCCCCGCGCCGTAGGAGTCTTTCCATGACCGTCACCGTCCTCGATCCGAAAACCGCCCTCGTCGTCATCGACCTGCAGAAGGGCATCGTCGCCCTGCCCATCGCGCATCCGGCCGCCGACATCGTCGCGCAATCGGTCAAGCTGCTCGACGCGTTCCGCGCGAAGCAACTGCCCGTGGTGCTCGTCAACGTGGCCGGCATCCCGCCGGGCCGCAACGAACAATCGCACGGCGGCGGCGCGCTGCCGCCCGATTGGGCCGACCTGATCCCCGAACTGAAGCAGCAGCCGAGCGACCTGCTGGTTACCAAGCGTTCGTGGTGCGCGTTCACCAACACCGATCTCGACGCCAAGCTGAAGGCCGCCGGCGTCACGCAGATCGTGCTGTGCGGCATCGCCACCAGCATCGGCGTCGAATCCACGGCGCGCGTCGCCCATGCGCTCGGCTACAACGTCACGCTCGTCAGCGATGCGATGACCGACCTGAAGGTCGAGGCGCACGCGCACAGCTTCAGCACGATCTTCCCGCGCCTCGGCGAATCCGGCACGACGCAGGACGTCATCGCGCTGCTCGACAAGCACGGTGCCTGATCGCCGATCCGGCACTGCAGCACGGGATACTGCCCCGGCCGCGTCCGCGCGCCTCGATCCGGCCATCTGGAAGGTGTGCGCGGTGGCGACGCTCGGCTCGCTGCTCGCGCAACTCGACGCCACCATCGTCAACGTCTCGCTGTCGGGCCTCGCCCACGCGATGCATACCCGCCTCGCGACGATCCAGTGGGTCACCAGCGCCTACCTGCTCGCGCTCACGCTGGCCTTGCCGATGAACGGCTGGCTGGTGGATCGGCTCGGCGCGAAGCGCGTCTATCTGGTCTGCTTCACCGCGTTCACCGTGACCTCCGCGCTGTGCGGGCTGGCGTGGTCGGCCGGTTCGCTGATCGCGTTCCGCGTATTGCAGGGCGTGACCGGCGGCCTGCTCGCGCCGATGGCGCAGCTGACCATCGCGCGCGTGGCCGGCGCGCAGATGGCACGCGTGGTGGGCTATGCCGCCGTGCCGGTGCTGATCGCGCCGGTGCTCGGCCCAGTGCTGGCCGGCGCGCTGCTCGATTACGCGTCGTGGCGCTGGCTGTTCCTGATGAACCTGCCGATCGGCGCGCTGGGCCTGGTGCTCGCGGTGCGCTTCCTGCCTGCGGACACCCCCACCGGCGAACAACGCCGGCTCGACTGGATGGGCTTCGCGTTGCTGTCGCCCGCGCTGGTGCTGGTGCTGTTCGGTTGCGAACGCGTCGCGCGCCCCGAGGGCGCCGCCTCGCTCGCGGCGGGCGCGTTGCTGATCGCGTTGTTCCTGCGCCATGCGCGCCGCCTCGGCGCGCACGCCCTGATCGATCTCGCTGTGTTCCGCCGCCCGGTGTTCGGCCTGGCCGCGTTGACGCAATTCATCGCGAACGGCGCGCTGTTCGTCTCGCAGATGCTGGTGCCGCTCTACCTGATCGACGGCGTGGGCCGCTCGCCCGGCGAAATGGGCTGGCTGCTCGCGCCTACCGGCATCGGCCTGATGATCGCGTTTCCGTCGATGGGGATGCTGACCGAACGTTTCGGCATCCGATACGTTTCGGCCGGCGGCGCGCTGCTCGCGCTGTTTTCTACGCTGCCGATGGTGTGGATGCCGCTGCACGGCTTCGGCCTCGCGGTCATGCTGGCCTCGCAGCTCCTGCGCGGCATGGGCCAGGGCGCGATCGGCGTGCCGACCATCACGGCCGCCTATGCGTCGGTGCCGCGCGAGGCGCTGCCGATGGCCACCACCGCGCTCAACATCGTGCAGCGGCTGGGCGGCCCGGCGCTGACCACGCTGTGCTCCACCTTGCTGGCCTGGCGGCTCGCGATCCCGGCAGCGGGCGACGGCGCGAGCACGCATGCGACCGCCTACGCGTGGGGCTTCGCGATGCTGGCCGCGCTGTATGCGTTGCTGTTCGCGATGGCGCTGCGTTTTCCGGTACGGGTGGCGAAGCGGGCCGACGCGCGCGCCTGAACCGGCCCGCGCGAAGCCATGGCGGCAGCGCAGGCTTCACGCCGCCTCGTGTATCGTGGCGGCGTACTCGCCATTCCGGAAACCCGATGATCCCGATCCGCCCGCGATCGATGCCAGCCAGCACGTCACACGGGGCCGCGCGCCTTCTCGCGCTTGGCCTTGCCCTCACTCCCTCGCTCTGCCATGCCGACAGCGGCAGCCCAGGCGGCACCCGGCTGTTCACCGTGCTCGCGCTGGCGGCCGGCTGGCTGCTGCTGACCGTGTTCCTGTTCACGAAGCTGCGCCGCGCACGCCCGCTCACGCGTTACCTCGCGACCGCGCTGTTCCTCTGCGCACCGCTGCCGTGGCTCGCCGTCACCTATCGCAGCGCCATGCAAACGGGCCCGCAAGGCGCGATGCGCGAGGCCGATGCGCCGGTGCAGATGGGCGGCGCGACGTTCCCGGCCGGCAGCCGCGTGCAAACGCGCGTCGCCAACGGGCAGCCCGCCGCGATCACGAGCGAACGCGCGGTAGCGCTCGGCACGCTGTCGATTCGCGGCATCGAACATCGCAACGGCGATGCCGGCACCGTCTACCGCGTCACGCTCGCCTTCGATCAAAGCCTCGACGGCTGGCCCTGCGCTGCCATCGGCGAAACCGGCACCCGCGTCGACGTGAGCGACCCGCACGCGCCCACACCGCGCCTGCTGCAATGCCAGCTCGCGAAAACGGTCAACCTCGGCGACATCGCCTGGCCGCCGGCCACCGTCGTCGAACGTGCGCCGGACGGCGCCGGCTGGACGCTGCGCTGGTCGCTCGAAACCTACTCGCAGGTCGGCTACGCCAAGGGGTTCTCGTTCAACGTGAACACCATGTCGGGCAACTACGACGCCGCGCGCAAGCTCACGGCGTGGCAAGGCCGGCTCGCGGTGGACGACGATGTCGGCGTGGGCAGCGTGACGTTCGCCGCCAATCCGCAACCCGCGCTGCGCTGGCAGCGCGATGACAACAGCGTGCAGGTCACCGGGCAACGCGCGGGCGCGCCCGCCCAGGCGACCGAAGCCTGCGTGAAGGTGGCGGCCCGGCCGCTGCGCTATCTGCCGTGCTCGGGCAGCGCACCGGCCAAGGCGCCGTAAACGGCAATCGGGCAGCCGGCTCGTGACCGGCTGCCCGATTGATCAGGATCGCCAAACGCCGCCGCGCTTACTGCACGGCCACCGCCTCGCGCGTCTTCAGCGTGAGCGTCAGGTTCGGCAACGCTTCGGCTTCCGCCTCGACCCGCGCCGCGTGCGACAGCCGCCGGTAGCGTGCCAGCGCCCACAGCGGAAAATACGCCGTGTAACCGTGGTACTTGAGGTAATAGATGCGCGGGAAACCCGGCGCATTGTGCGAACGGTGCCACCAGAAGCCATCGTCCTGCTGCACCGACATCAGATAGCGAATGCCGCGCTGCACCGATTCCGATTGCCAGTCGCCGAACGCCATCTGCGCGAGCAGCGCCCAGGCCGTAAAGTTCGATGCGCTCTCGCCGCCGTTGGTGCCGGCCAGCGCCGGATCGATATAGCTGTCGTTGGTTTCGCCCCAGCCGCCGTCGGCATGCTGCCGCGCGCGCAGCCAGGCCAGCGCCCGCGCAATGTAGGGCTGCGAAGGATCTTCACCGGCCAGCGCCAGCCCGGCCAGCACGCTCCAGGTTCCATACAGATAGTTGGTGCCCCAGCGGCCCCACCAGCTGCCGTCCGCGCGCTGCGCGCCCTTCACGTATTCGATCGCACGCCGGAGCGCCGGCTTGTCCTCGTCGCGGCCGGTCACGCCGAAGCACAACAGCACGCGGCCCGACACATCCTCGGTCGGCGGATCGAGCAGCGCGCCGTGATCGGCGAACGGGATCAGGTTCAGGTACAGACGATCGCAATCGGCGTCGAACGCACCGAAGCCGCCGTTGCGCGATTGCAGGCCGCGCATCCAGTCCAGCCCGCGCGCCACGCCCTGCTCGTACGGGTTGTGGCCCGTGCTGCGCGCCAGCGCGCGGCCGCGCTGATGCAGCATCGCGGCCACCACCGCGCTGTCGTCGATGTCGGGGTAATACGGGTTCTCGTACTGGAACGCCCAGCCGCCCGGCGGCGTCTCGGCCGGCGCATTTTCGATCCAGTCGCCGCGCAGCTCGGTCACCTGCTTGCCGGCCATCCATTCGTAGGCGGCGCCGATCTTCTCGTTCAGTTGTGCTTCGGAAAACCGCGGATCGGCACGCGTCTCGGGCACCGCGCGCGCCTGTTCGAGCGCCATCGTGGCCCAGGCCGTGTCCCACACCGGCGAGAGGCACGGCTGGCAGTACATGCTGCCGTCGGGGCGCTCGACCAACAGCTTTTCGAGCGCGCGCTCGCAGTCGCGGCGCAGCGGATGATCGTCAGGATACCCAAGCGCATCCATCATCTGGTAGCTGTAGACGATCGGCGGGAAGATCCCGCCCATGCCGTCCTCGCCGTTCATGCGCTCGGCGCACCACGCCTCGGCGTGACGGATCGCGCGGCGGCGCAGCGCCTGCGGGATCAGCGCATCGGCATGGCGCACGGTGCGGTCGATGCCGAGAAACAGGTTGCGCACGAAACCGCCGCGCGCGAAGTAATGGCGTTCTTCCTCGGGCGCGACCACGAACAGCTCGCGAATCGACACGTTGCGCGGGTTCTTCGCGCGCGCCTTCAACGAACACAGCACCAGCAGCGGCACCATCGTCGTGCGCGCCCAATAGGCGACCTTGTACATCGAGATCGGCACCCACTTCGGGAACAGCACGAACTCCACCGGCATGAACGGCGTGGCGCGCCACGGCACCTGGCCGAAGGTGGCCAGCAGGATGCGCGTGAACACGTTGCACTTCGCCGCGCCGCCGAGCTTCAGGATGCATTCGCGGGCACGCGCCATGTGCGGCGCGTATTCGCTGTCGCCTGCCGCCTTCAGCGCGAAGTAGGCCTTCACGCTGGCCGACACGTCGGGGGCGCCATCCACGTAGAGATCCCAGCCGCCGTGGGTCGACAGCCGTTGAATCCCGCGCAGGTAGATCGCCATGCGGGCCTGCCGTGCGTCGTCGATCTTCCCCATGAAATGCATCATCAGGATGTATTCGGCGGTGATCGTCGCGTCGGATTCGAGTTCGAAGCACCAGCTGCCGTCGGCGTCCTGGCGCTGCGCAAGGGCGTCGCGGCCGCGCAGGATCGCGGCATCGAGCATCGATGGCAGAGGAAGAGCGGAATTTTTCATCGGCCGGATCATACCATCCAGCCGGATTGTTTGGATTTGACGGCCGATGTTAAGATGCGCGGATGAATTCCTCCCGGCCTTCCGCGCCCGCCGCGCCGCCTGTCGACCCGGCCGCCGTGCCCGCCTCCTCGTTGCCCGCGCCGGATTTCGTATCCGCTGACGATGCGCCTCGCATGTCCGCAGCCGCATCGGCCGCCTCCGGCGAGCGCCCCGCCACCGACGACACCCGCGGCAACCGCCGCAAGAAAGCCCCCGCCCATGTCCGTTCGCAGTTATTGAGCGCCGCCGCCGATATCGCGGCGGAACACGGCGTGCATGCCGTCACGCTCGACGCCGTGGCCGAGCGTGCCGGCGTCAGCAAGGGCGGGCTGCAATATCACTTCCGCAGCAAGCAGGCGCTGTTCGATGCGCTGTTCGCGCAGACCCTCGAACGCTTCGAGCAGCAGATGCATACGCGCATCGACAACGATCCGCACCCGCAGGGCGCGAACGCGCGCGCCTATCTGCACGCGGCGATGGCCGAAGCCGCGCCCGCCGCCAGCACCAACCTGCTGCGCGTGCTGGTGTCGTCGATGATGACGGACCCGGACGCGCGCGAACGCTGGGCCGCGCCGATGCGCGAGATCGCGCGCCCCGATCCGCTGCCGCTCGGCGACGCCGCGCGCCTGATGATCTGCCGGCTCGCCGCCGACGGCATGTGGATTTCCGAATTGCTCGGCTATCAGAACCTGTCGCCCGACCTGCGCGAGGAAATCGTTCGCCAGCTCGAGGCGATGACGATGGACCGCGCCTGAGCGCCACGCTCCAATCTCCCCTTCCCGCTTCCCCCCTTTGACGGAGTAACACGATGCCTTCCCCGATCCCGTTCGACACGATCCGCGCGATCGCTTTCGATTTCGACGGCGTGATTCTCGATTCGGTCTGGATGAAGGTAAACCTGTTCTTCGAGTGCTACGACGAGCCGATCAGCGAGACGCAGCGCGCCGACATGCTGGCCCATCTCGTGCATCATGGCGGCGTGGGCCGCGTCGCGAAGTTCGCGCACTACGAGCAGGTGATCTTCGGCCGCGTGCCGGACCCGGCTGTGGTGCAGGGGCGCGCGCAGCGCTACAGCGAGCTGCTGATGGAACGCATCGACCGCTGCCCCGAGTTGCCCGGCGCACGCGCATTCCTCGAACGGCGGCAGGGCGCGCTGTCGCTGCACCTGATTTCCGGCACCGCCGACGACGATCTGCAGCGCATCACGCGCGAACGCGATTTCGCGCGCTATTTCCGCAGCATCGTCGGTTCGCCCACCACCAAGCCCGATGCGTTCGCCGACGTGCTGCGCCAGGGCGGCTGGCAGCCGGCCGAGGTGCTGGCGATCGGCGATTCGTTCACGGAATTCGACGCGGCGCGCGGGCTCGGCATGCCGTTCGCGGGCATCGTCGCGCCGGGCGAGGAGAACCCGTTCCCGGCCGACGTGCCCGTCTATCAGGATATGGCGGCGCTCGATGCGGCCTGGGATGCCGCCAACTAATCAGCACCGCTGACGAAACACCGCGCGCGGCTTAAACACTCGCACATTCAGCCCCGGCCCCGCGCCGTGCGCGCCTCGATCGCGCGCACCACGGCGGCCATGTCCTCGCCGCCGTGCCCGAGCGCCAGCGTCTCGTCGTACAGCGCGTGGCACGTATCGAGCAGCGGCGACGCCAGGCCCGCATTGCGCGCGGCCTCGGCGGCCAACTGGTTGTTCTTCAGCACGTCGGCAATCGACGCCTGCACCTCGAAATCCTCGCGCACCAGCTTGTCGATCTTCACGCGCGACACGGCGCTGGCCATCGGGCCGGCGTCGAGCACGGCCTGAAACTGCGTCAGGTCCAGCCCGTAATGGCGCGCCAGATGCGAGGCCTCGGCCAGCGCCGTCACCATCGGAATCAGGTAGCTGTTGACGGCCAGCTTCATCAGCAGGCCCGCCGGCACCGCGCCGCATTCCACCGCCTGATGGCACATCGGCGCGAGCAGCGGGCGCACCACGGCGACGTCGTCCGGCTCGCCGGCCAGCATCGCCACGAGTTGTCCCGCCTCGGCCGGCTTGCGCGAACCCGACACGGGCGCTTCGACGTAACGGCCGCCGGCCGCGCGGATCTCGGCGTCGAGCGCGCGCGAATACTCGGCCGACATGGTGCCCATCTGCACGATCAGGTGCCCGGCCACGCGCTCGCCGAACGCGGGCGTGCCACGGCCGAGCACGGCGTCGAGCGCGGCGTCGGTCGCCATCATCAGGATCACTATCTTTGCGCTGCGGTAGACCTCGTCGACCGTTTCGGCCACCCGCGCGCCCGCTTCGCGCAACGGTTCGCAGCGTGCGGGCGAGCGGTTCCACACCACCAGTTCGGTGCCCGCGCGCGCGAGGTTGAGCGCCATCGGCTGCCCCATCACGCCGATCCCGACGAATCCCACGACTTCGCTTGCCATGCCTTGTCTCCTCGATATGCATCGTTGAAGCACGCCGCACGATGCGGCGCGCGACGTCGGGCGGCGGGGAAGGTACGCGGAGCGCGTGCCGGCGCGCGAGAAACGGCGGGGCGGCACGGTGGCGGAAGCAGGCTGAAGCAGGCGGAGGAAACACCCCGGCAGCGCGGCGGCCGGGTCGGCAGCGGCGGCGGGTTCGATGGCCCGGATCGGCGCACGTCGTCATCTCCGCGCACGATCGTGTCGCGCGCGTCGACGCTCATCCTAGCAATTCGCCGCGCGGAAGCAAGCGCGGCAGCGCATGGCGGGCGTGATCGGGCAGGATGCCCGGTGCCGTCATGCGCGGGCGGGTATCAGACGGCAGCGCCCGCCGCACGGGCGAGCCTCAGACGGCCGCGCTCTCACGCGCGTTGCGCGCTTCGTAGGCCTTCAGGTGGTTGTAAGCCACGCGCAACAGCTTCAGGCCGCCGTCGCCGGCCGGCGCGCGCGCGAGCAGATCGCCGATCACGTGATCGGCCTCGACGCGCGCGTGGTTCTCGACGTCGCGCAGCATCGAGGCGGTCATGCTCGATGCCGTGAACAGCATGCGGCGCGCGCGCTCGTGCAGCGATTCGCCGGCCGGGAAGCCGTTGTGCGCGGCGATGGCGGTCACTTCGCCGAACATCGTTTCGAGCAACTGGCGGCCGTCCGGCGCGGCCAGGATATCGCCCACCGAACCGCGGAACAGCGACGTGGATGCGGCCAGCGTGGACAGGAACATCCACTTGTCCCACATCTTGGCGACGATGTCGTCGGCCGGCAGCACGTCGAAGCCGGCGCCCGAGAACGCCTCGGCCACGGCCTGCGTGCGCGGCGTGAGGCCGCCCGCCAGATCGCCGAAGCCCACCGCGTGCGCATCGTTCAGGTGAACGATGTGTTGCCCGGCGTCGAGCGTGGCCGCGATCATGCAGAGGCCGCCCATCACGTTCGCGTCGCCGAAGCGGGCCTTCAGCACGTCGATATGGCGCATGCCGTTCAGCACCGGCAGGATCGCCGTGCGCGGGCCGACGAACGGCGCGAACGATTCGATCGCGTCGTCCAGGCCATACGATTTGCAGCTCAGGAAAATCAGGTCGAACGCGCCGGCGCGGTCGGCGTCGCCGGCCTGCACCGTCTTCACGTCGCGCAGCGTCAGGTCGCCGGCCGGGCTGCGGATCACGAGGCCGTCGCGCGCGAGCGCGCGGGCGCGCCCCTCGCGCACGAGAAACGTCACGTCACGCCCGGCCGCAGCCAGCCGCCCGCCGAAATAACCGCCCGTCGCCCCCGCGCCCACCACCAGAATCCGCATCGCCATCTCCTTGCCATCACGTTTCAGAAAGAGTGCCGGGCCGCGCCGCCATCCGGGGCGAGGCCGAGCGCGACGACTGTAGCGGAATTCGTGAAAGCGTGCCGGCGCGGGCGCGGGAAGCGCTGCGCGAGCGGCGGAATGGACGATGGCGCGCCGGGGTTCGGCGTCGGCAGTCAACGCCAGTCGAGCACCGGCCAGCCGGCCTCGCGCGCCTGGCGTTCGAGCACCGGGTCGGGGCGCACCGCGTGCGGGCGATCGACGCGGCCGAGCAGCGGCAGGTCGTTGTGCGAATCGGAATAGAAGCTCGCGCCGGCCAGCGCCTCGCCGGCATCGCGCAGCCACGCGTCGAGCCGCACGCTCTTGCCCTCGCGAAACGGCAGCACGCCGACCGTGCGGCCGGTGTACGCGCCGTCGCGCAGTTCGGGGTCGATCGCGATCACCGCGTCGATCCCGAAGCGCGCGGCGATCGGCTCGACCAGATGCGCGCCCGACGCCGAGATCACGAGCAGGCGGTCGCCGGCCGCGCGATGCGCCTCGACGGCGCGGCACGCGTCGGCCCGCATGCGCGGCACGATCACGTCGCCAACGAAGGCCTCGACGGCGGCACCCACCTCGCCGCCATCGCGGCCGATCAGCGGCGCAAGCGTCAGCGCCATGTAATCGCCCATCGACAGCGTGCCCGCGCCGTACGCGCGCATCATCTCGTCGCAGCGGCTCACGAACGCGTCGCCGTCGGCCCAGCCGAGCTCGGCCATGCGGCAGCTCCACAAGCTCGCGCAATCGCCATCGATCAGGGTGTCGTCGAGATCGAAGATCGCCAGGGTCATGATGCGGTGTCCATCGAAAGAAGTCGGAAGGAATCGGAAAGAAAACCACCGACGAACCGCCGCGCGGGCGGTTCGTCACGCCAAACATTGCAACCGGATCAGCGCATCGCCGGCGCACCAGCCCCCGCCGGCGCGCGCGACGGCTTCGCGAACAACCGGTCGAGCCGCGCCTTCTCCTCGGCCGACGGGCGGATCGCGATCGCGCAGCCGACGAACACCAGGAAGTTCGCGATCAGGCCGACGATCCCGCTGGTCAGCGACCCGAGCGCGCGGATGTCGTCCGGATAGAGCGTGGTCAGCACGATCGCGATCGCGATGCCCACCACCATCCCCGCGATCGCCCCCTGCTTGTTGCCGTGGCGCGAGAAGATGCCGAAGAACAGCGGCACGGCGAGCTGGATGATCCCTTGATAGGAGATTTGCGCGAGCAGTTGCAGGCGGCTGTAGTTGAACGTCAGGTAGGCGATCACGGCCGCCGCGATGATGAACACCGCCATGCCGGCCTTCGACAGCACCATCAGTTGCTTGTCGGTGCGCGGCGCGCGCCAGGTGGCCAGATCGTTCGCGAACTGCGTGCCGCACACCTGCACGCAGCCGTCCACGTGGCCGATGCTGGCCGCAAGCACGATCACGATGGCGAGCGCCAGCAGCCACGGGCCGCCGATGTCGGCCAGCGCGACGAACCAGCCGTGCTGCGGGTTGGCCGCCACCTTCGGGTCGTGGCTGGCCGCCGCCGCGAACAGCATCAGGATGCAGTAGAAACCGCCCACCAGCAGCATGGTCAGCAAGGTGCCCTTCTTCACGGCGCGCACGCCGCTCGCCGTGTAGATGCGCTGGAAGCTCATCGGCCAGCACATCGAGCCGATCACGCCGGTGAAGATCAGGCTGAACATGTACCACGGCCCGTAGGACGTGCGCGCGTCGCCCGGGATCAGCAGCATCTTGCCGGTCAGTTGCGAGAGGTTCGAGAACGACGCGTGCGGGCCGGCCAGCAGCAGCACGCACACCACCGCGCACACCACGTAGGCGATCAGCCCCTGGAACATGTCGGTCATGATCAGGCCGCGCATGCCCATGCTGACCGTCCAGTACTGGCGGATCAGCACCACGGCCACGCCCACTGCCAGGCAGGCCGTGACGGTCCACTGCCCGAAGCTCGCGAACTGGAACAGCGTGGCGAGCGCCTGGATGCCCATCACCACCCACGGGAACACCGAGATGATGCCGATGATCGACGCGATCCGCTTCACGGCCGGGCTGTTGAAGCGCATGCCGAGCAGGTCGGGCTGGGTGGTGAGGTTGAACTGGCGGCCCCAGGTCCAGGCGCGGTTCGCCATCAGGTACATGGCGGTCACGCCGAGCGTGGCGTAGACCATCCCGTAGAAGCCCAGCACGCCGCCCACCGACAGCGCGAAGAACGCCGTGAAGGTGGAGCCGGGCCACCACGAATTGGTGTAGCTCATCGCCACGTACCACGGCCCGTACGAGCGGCCGCCCACGGCGTAATCGGCGAACGTGGTGCTGCGCCGGTTGGTGGCGTAGAGCACCGCGATCATCGCGGCGAGAAATACCACGATGGTCCCGAACGTGATGAACGGGTTGCCGCCTCCGGTCAGTTCGCTCATGCCGCTTCTCCTTCGTCGGCCAGTTCGCCGGTCAGCCCTTCCGTCACGTAAAGCGCCCAGCAGCCGAGCCCCACCAGCACCGCGTTCGCGATCCAGTAGAAGATCGGCAGCGGCACGCCGAACACCAGCCGCGTGCTGCCGCTCACGCCCAGATAAAGCGGCGGGAACAGCGCCATCATCAGCAGCAGGAAAAAGTAGATGCCGAAGGCAACGCGGATCGCGCCGCGCTTGCCCGACGCCTGCGTGGATTCGAATACCGTGCTCATCGCCCCACCTCCCGATGCGCCGCACGTGCCGGCGCGCCGCCGAAACTTAATATGGATAACTGAATGACTGACATGCCGCTTCACCCTGAATTTCGCCACCGGTTGTCGATTCGCCGCGCGCCGCGCGGCGCCGTTCGCCCAGGCCCCGCCCCCAATCAAGCCTGTCTCAGCCACGTCTCCCATCGGGAATCCTGCATCACGGCGCGGGCGCGCATGTGCTTCCAGGTTCCGTATTTATGAAAATCGAAATCGATCGTCGACACCGCGCGCTGCACCATCGCCCAAGTGGACCACTTCAGGTCGGCCAGCGCCTTGTAGAGCTGCACCCGCGCGATCTCGCGCGCCGTGGCGCGGCCGAAGTAATCCTCGATCAGCGCCAGCTCGGCATCTTCATCGAAGAACATCTCGCCGAACCACAGCGCCAGTTCGTAGTGCCGATCGTTGTTGGACGCGTATTCGAAATCCACCAGCATGATCTCGCGCGCCTCGTTGAGCATGAAGTTGCCGGCCAGCGTGTCGTTCATGCACGGCGCGAGGTCGATGCCCGACGCCGCCAGCGCCTGCCGCGCGCGCCGGAACTGGCGGCACAGCCACGCATGGTCGGGCGGCGTGACGGCGTGCAGCGTCTCGACCTGGTGCTGATGCTCGTCGATCATGTCGAACGCGGTCTTGGTTTGCGCGAGCAGCGGCTGATCGTTGAACGCCTTCAGCGCGCGCAGCGCGTTGTGACGGATCGTGCCGTCGGCGAAGTCGAGGTTCGACGACGCGCGCCAACCCTCCATGAACGCGAACACCTCCACGCCGCACGATTCGAGGAACGCGAACACCGGCGCGCCATAACCGGAATCGGCGGCCTTCACGCTGGCCTCGTGCGCGGTGCGCCGGTCGATGAACATCTCGGTGCCGCGCCCCGGCACCTTGAAGAAATACGCGGTCGGTTCGCGCTCGACTTCCACGCGCCAGTTCGCGTTCGAGATGCCGCCACCCACCGGCGCGTAACGCACGCGGCGGCCGTCGTCCCAATCCGGCACGCAGCGGATCGCCGCCTCGATCGCGTGTTCGCCCGCAGAGCGGGCTTCGCCCAGCGTCATCATGAGGTCCGCCCTCCCAGCATGCGCAACCAGCCTTCGAAACGCGCGTCGTGAATCGCCTGCCGGCAGCGCAGCAGCGTCCATTGCGCGAGCTTGGTGAATTCGAGCCGGCGCGGCGAGGTCGCACCGAGCCAGAGGCCCCACAGCGTCCAGTACCAATCGTCGGCGATCGCGTAGAGCCGGCAGCGCGCGTAATCGGCCTCGTCGCAACGGCCGGCCCACAGCGCGATGCCGTCGCGCCACTGCGCGTCGAACTGCGCCAGCTCGTTAAGCGTGGTCGCCACGTCGTACCACGGGTCGCCGATCCCGCCGCGATCGAAATCGATCAGCAGCATCGCGCCGCCGGGGCCGACCATCACGTTCGACGCCACGCCGTCGCCATGCAGCGGCACGCTGTCGGCGCGCGCGCCGTCGAGCGCCGCGCAGGCGAGATCGACGCATTCGTCGAGCCACGCGTGGCCCGCGGGCAGCGCCACCGCATCGCGCACGCACAGCGCGCGCAGCGCCGCGAGATCGGCCGCCAGCGACCGCTCGAAGCCCGGCGACGGGCCGCGATGCACCGCGCGCTTGCGTGCCCAGAGCCGCGCCAACGGCTCGGGCGCGGCCAGATCGTCGATGCGCGCCCAGCGCCAGGCCTCGGCCGGCAGCGCGTCGAACAGCAGCACGCCGCGCGCCGTGTCGGCCACCTGCAACGCCGGTGCGGCGCCCGCCTCGGCGGCGGCCCGGCTGGCGCGCGCGCTGCATGACGGATCGACAAGCGGCCGCGCGTCGTCGTGCAATACCTTCGCGTACCAGGTCGCGCCGCCCTGCTCGACCGCGAAGCCGGCCCATTCGGTCGCGAGCCGCATCGGCGAAGCCACGCCAGCGGTGCCTGCAACAATCCGCGCGTCGGCGCCGATGCCGGCTTCGGCCAGCGTGTGCGCGAGCCGCAGCAGTTCGGGGGTTTCGTTCACCATGGCGGCCCCGCTCGGCGTGCCGGCACGGCCGACAGGCACAGCCGCTCCAGCAGGGCTTCGAGCATCCGCAGGCCGGTGTGCAGATCGGCGTCCTCGGTGAATTCCGCTTCGTTGTGCGAAACACCGCCGCGGCTCGGCACGAACAGCAGGCAGGCGGGCGCGACACGGCTCAGGCTGATCGCGTCGTGGCCGGCCACCGTCACGCTGTCGGCCGAACGCAGGCCGAGCGAGGCGCTGACCTCGTGCGCGAGCGCGGCCAGCCCGGCGTCGAGCGCGAGCGGCGCGCGCAACTGGCGGCTTTCGATTTCGACACGCGTGCCGGTGTGCGCGGCGATCTCGGCCAGCGTGGCATCGAAGCGCTGCGCCGCGCCGTCGAGCAGGTCGGTCGAGGCCGAGCGGAATTCGACATGCAGCGTGGTGCGCGACGGCACCACGTTCGGCGAGTTCGGATAGATGTCGAGGCGGCCGACCGAGCTGTGCATGCGCTCGCCGTGCCGGCTCGCCTCGGCGTGCACCGCCGTCACCACTTGCGCCGCCGCCAGCAGCGCGTCGCGCCGCTCGGCCATCGGCGTCGGGCCGGTGTGGCTCTGCTCGCCGTCGAAGCGCACGCGCAGCTTCAGCGCAGCCCAGGTCGAACCGACCACGCCGATCGGCACCGCGTCGCGTTCGAGCCGCGCGCCCTGCTCGACGTGCATCTCGACATAGGCGGCCAGCGGCAGGTCCAGCATCGTGTCGCCCAGGTAGCCGATGCCGGCCAGCGCCTGCCGCAACGTCACGCCCTGCGCGTCGGTGCAGGCCAGCGCGGCGTCCACCGTCATCGCGCCGGTGAACGCGCTGCTGCCCGTCAGGCTCGGCTGGAAGCGCGCGCCTTCCTCGTTGGTCCAGTCCACCACGGCCAAGTTGCAGGCCGGGCGCACGCCGGCCGCGCGAAACCGCCCGACGATCGACGCCGCCGCCACCGCGCCGGCCAGCACGCCGTATACGCCGTCGAAGCGGCCGGCGCTGGGCTGGCTGTCGAGATGCGAGCCGCACAGCACCCACGGCGCGGCCGGATCGAATTCGGCCAGGCCGAACAGGTTGCCGACCCGGTCGACGTGCACCGCGAAGCCGTGATGCGCGAGCCAGTCGCGCAGCAGATCGCGCACGCGGCCATCCTCGGCCGAGGCGGCGAGCCGGTGCAGGCCGCCCGCGTGCGTCGCACCGATGGCCGAACTGGCGCGAAACAGCGCGTCGAACGCGCGCGCCGTGTCCGCGCCCGGCGCATCGAGCGCACCGGGCAGATCAGGGGTGAAGTAGGTCGACATGGTCCTGTTCCAGGCGTTGACGATAATCGTCGGGCGGCGGCCGGTTGGTGACCAGCGCCGAAACCGCGACGAACGGCAGCGTGTTGATGAACGTGCGGTGTCCGAACTTGCCGTCGTCGGCAAGGATCACGCTGCGCACGCAGTGCTCCACGAGGGTCCGGCGCAACATCGCTTCGGGTTCCTCGTAATCCATCAGGCCGAGGTCGAGATCGACGCCCCCGATGCCCATGAAGGCGATGTCGTAATGGAACTGCCGCGCGAAGGCCAGCGTGTGCGGGCCGACCAGCGCGTTGTCGTTGCGGCGCACGTCGCCCGGCGTCACCACCACGTGGTTGCTGCTCTGCTGCGTGACGAGCATCGCGATGTCGAGCGAATTGGTGACGATGCGCAGCCCGGCGAAGCGCGTCAGCGCCTGGGCCAGCGCGAGCGTCGAGGTACCGGTGTCGAGAAACAGCGCCATGCCGTCCTGCACCAGTTGCGCCGCGCATTCGGCCATGCGCGCCTTCGCCTGCGTGCGGACCCGGTTGCGCACCTGCAGCGGCTGCTCTTCACTGAGCTTCGGCAGGATCGCCCCGCCGTGAATGCGGCGCAGCTTGCCAAGCGATTCGAGGTACTTGAAATCGCGGCGAATCGTTTCCTCGGAAACGAGCAGCGATGCGGCGAGATCGGCGGCTTTCACGCGCTGCTGCTGGCTCAGGAGGCGCAGGATTTCTTGGAGGCGGGGCTGATTCAGCATGGGAAGAACGGTCTCGGTCGCAGGAATGCCGCCAGTGTAGCGGGGGCCGCGCGCCCGCACGGCGTGGCCGCGAGCGGCGGCGCGATGCGCGCGCGCCGGGGCGCGGCAGGTGCCGAACGCGTCGCACACGGAGCGCGGCGCGGCGGCGGTCGAGATCGAGTTGGCCCGATGCATCGCGGCCGCCTTACGCACCGAGCATCGGCGGCAGCCGATGCTCCCAGGGCGCGATCGCCTCGAACGCCGCGCAAAACTGCAGCACCGCGCCATCGGCGTGACGCGGCCCCACCACCTGCATGCCGATCGGCAAGCCCGCCTCGCTCCAGCCGCACGGCACGTTCGCGGCGGGGTGGCCCGACAGGTTGAACGGGTAGGTGAACGGCGTCCAGCGCGCCCACGGCACGGCGCTGCCGCGCGTGTCGAAATCGGCCGGCGCGATGCGCTCCGCCTCGAACGGCAGGATCGGCAGCGTCGGCGTGATCAGCAGGTCGTAACGATCGAACAGCGCATGCACCTGGCACGCGAACGCTGCGCGCTGCTGCACCGCTGCAAGATAGGCCGCCAGATCGTAGGCCGACGCGCGCTCGATCAGCGCCGCGAAGCCCGGTTCGAGTTCGGCCGTGCGATCGCGCAGCGTGTTGCCGTAGACGATGCCGCGCCCCGCCACCCACAGCGTCTCGAACGTCGGCAGCGGATCGCGCCAGTCGAGCGCGGGCGTGTCGATCTCCACCGGCAGCGTGCGCGCGATCTGCTCGACGGCGGCGGCAACCGCACGCGCCACTTGCGGATCGACCTCCACGCCGAACAGCGTCGGGCAGAACGCCACGCGCAGCGGCGGCAGCGGCGCATCGCAGCGCGCCGCATACGATTCGCCGGGCGCGGGCAGCGCCTGGTGATCGCGCGCATCGGGGCCGGCGAGCACGTCGAACAGCAGCGCGCTGTCGCGCACGGTGCGCGTGATCGGCCCGGCATGACTGAGCATTTCGGTGGCCGACCACGGCCAGGTCGGAATCCGGCCCAGCGAACCCTTCAGCGCGAACGCGCCACAAAAACTGCCAGGAATCCTGACCGATCCGCCGCCGTCCGAGCCGAGCGCGGCCGGCACCATGCGCGCGGCCACCGCGATCGCCGAACCGGAACTCGAACCGCCGCTGGTCAGCGCCGGGTTCCACGGGTTGCGGCCGTCGCCGAACACACGCGACAGGCTCGCGCCGCTCCAGCCGAACTCGGTGGTGGCCGTCTTGCCGATCAGGATCGCGCCGGCCGCCTTGAGGCGGCGAATGATCGGCGCGTCGTCCGACGGCACGTAATTTGCAGAAGTCAGCGAGCCGCGCGTGGTGCGCAGCCCGGCCGTGGCGAACAGGTCCTTGATGCCGAACGGCACGCCGTGCAGCGGCCCGCGAAACCGGCCTTCGGTCGCTTCCTTCGTGAGCGTGTCGGCATAGTCGGCCGCCGCTTCGGCGTACACGTCGCCGAACGCGTTCAATGTGGCATTGTGGGTTTCAATCGATTTCAGGCAGTGCTGCACGAGCGCGGACGGCGTCAGCCCGCCCGACCGGATATCGGCGGCGGCGGCACTGACGGTCGGCATGAAATCGTTGCGGTATCGGGGATTCATCACGGGATCGAAGCAAGGCCCGGCGACATCGGGCGATGTGATCCATTACAGGCAGGCCAATAAATGATGTCAAGCCCGTTTTGTTGTATTTGTTGATTTTGTGGAATTGGTGCAGCGTGTGGCTTTTCGCCTGCACGCACGCGGGGCAGGCGCACCGTCATGACGAAAACGGTCGGCGTGCTTGCCACGCCGGCCGTTGCGAGGTCTGACGAATTCGCGTGGAAAAAGCGGAGCGGGCCGCGCGCACCGGCGCGGCCCGCTCCCACGCTCAGAACCGGTGCACGACGCCCACTCCGAGCGCCACCTGGCTGCGCGACGAAGCCGGCGTGGCGGCGAAGCCGTCGCCCAGCGAAGGCGTGGCGATCACCACCTTGCCGGTGCTCGACAGCGTGTCGCCGTTGGCGCGCTGGTACGACTCGACTGCGTAGAGGCCGGTGCGCTTGGACAGGCTGTAGTACTGCGACATCGAGAACTGGTGATACTGCGCGGCGTTCGCCACGCCGTTGGCGAGCGTGGCGCGCGTATAGCTGTAGCCGCCCGCGAAATCCCACGACGACGACGGATGGAAATGCAGCACCGCGCCGGCCGTGTTGAAGATCGCCGTGTTGCGGAACGACGAGCCCGCGCCCGGGATGTATTGCACATTCGAATAGGATGCCGAAACATCCCATGCATCCGAAAAGCGGTAGCCGCCCGTCACGGCGAAGCGCTGCTGCGCCTGCGCCGTCTGGTAGCCGTTGTTGATCGCCGACACCGCCGTTTCCGCGCCGCCGTTCGAGGTGGTGGACGATGCGCCCCACGCGCCGCCGCCCGGCGTCGAATTGTTCACGCGCTGGAACGCCGCGCCGATCCCCACCGGCCCGTTCGCGTATTGCAGGCCCGCGCTCCAGGTCGAGCCGGCGTTGACGCTGCCCGGCACGCCGCCGAACGCATAGGACGCGGCGAACGTGAAGCCGCCGAGCGTGGGCGACTGATAGACCAGCGAGTTGTTGGCGCGGTAGATGTTGTCGAGCGAATCGATGTCGCCCGGATGCGCGCCGAAATACCCGGTCAGCCAGGTGGTCGGGCTCCACGGCGACAAAATCGTGTAATAGGCCGTGTATTGGCGGCCGGCGGTCAGCGTACCGAAGCGCGCATCGGTCAGGCCCACCCACGATTGGCGCGTGAACATCCCGCCCGTGAATTGCGAGGTGCCGTTCGCGGCGTTCACGCCCGCTTCGAGCGTGAAGATCGCCTTGGTGCCGCCACCCAGGTCCTCGCTGCCCTTCAGGCCGAAACGGCTGCCGGCCCACACGCCCGACGTCATCTTGGTCAGCGAGTGGCCGCCCGAGGTCGAACCGAGCGAGGTGGCGCTGTTCTGCCAGGCCAGGCCGTTGTCGACGATCCCGTACAACGTCACGCTGCTTTGCGCGTGCGCGCCGGCGGCCACGCCGCCGAGCAGGCACGACGCAATCAAGGTCTTCTTCATGATTAGCAATCCTACTTTTAGTTGACGGAAAAACCTGTACTGCGAAACCCCGTTGCCGACTCGGTCGATCAGCCGATCAAGCGAGCAAACCGAGCCAGCGTGCCGCGCGCACCAGCAGCGCATCCACCGAATCGAACGTCTCGATACCGGCGACCTGCGGCGCATCGCAGATGGCGAACACCGGCTTGCCCCATTGCAGCCCGAGCGCGATCTCGGACAGCGTGCCGAGCCCGCCGCCCACCGCGACGAGACACAGCGACGAGCGCGCGATCAGCGCGTTGCGCGTGATGCCGAGCCCGGTCGGCAGCGCGACGCTGAGGTAAGGGTTCGCGCCTTCCGCGTCGTCCTCGGGCAGCAGGCCGATGGCGATGCCGCCGGCCCGATGCGCGCCGCGCGCGGCCGCTTCCATCACGCCGCCCTTGCCGCCGCCGACGATCGCCATGCCGGCCTGCGCCAGCGCATGCGCAATGGTTTCGGCCACGCGCAGTTGTTCGTCGGTGGCCGCGCGCGGGCCGATCACGCCGACCGGCATCAGCAGCCGGTTCGCACCGCGCTGGCGGGCCGCGAGTTCCGCGAGCGCGGCACCGGCCGGCGCCGCGCGTTCAGTGTTGCCTTGGTCTGACAATCCATTCCCCTATTGCAAGCACGCAGGTGCACAGCGCCGTCAGCAGGATCGACAGCACGGCTGCCTGCGAAAAATCGGTCTGTCCGTCGGACAGCTTCAGGTACATCAGCAGCGGCAGGATGTTGATCTGCGTGCCGGCCAGCGCCACGGCGGTGCCGTAGGTGCCGAGCGCGATCGCCGCCACCAGGCACCAGGCCGCCGCCACCGACGGCCACAGCTCGCGCCATGCCACGTCGATCCAGGCCCGCCACGGCCGCGCGCCGAGCGTCAGCGCCGCGTCGAGCGGCCGGCGGTCGAAGTTCGCGAACGCCGGATACAGCATCAGCGCGACGCGCGGAATCAGGTAGTACGCATACGCGATCGCCAGCCCGAAGCTCGTGTAGATCACGCCGCCCACGCGCGACGGATCGGCCCCGAGCCGCGCGAGCAGCATGGTCACGAAGCCCGCGCGCCCGAAGCTCAGGATGAAGCCGTAGGCGATCACCAGGCCCGAGAACGCCAGCGGCACGCCGAGCACGGCCAGCGCGAACCGGCGTCGTGCCGGCGGCTGCCCGGCCAGGGCGATCGCCAGCGCCACGCCGATCACGCTCGACAGCGTGGCAGTGGCCGCCGCCAGCCCGATCGAGCGCAGTACCGCATCGGCCACCAGCGGATCGCCGAGCACCGCGCCGAACGCATGGCCGCCGCCATCGAACGCGGATGCCACTAGCGCCGCGAGCGGCAGCGCGAACGCGATCGCGAACAACACCGCGGCCGGCGCCGCGCCGAAGCGGCGCAACAGGCCCGCGTCGCGGCGTTCGATAGAGGTCGCCCGCATCATTGGCCGAGCGTGGCCTGCGACCAGAGCTGGTCGACCTGCGCCTTCTTCGCGGCGGCCTTCACCACGTCGAGCGGGCGCACCTGCGGCGCGTTCGGCATCTTCGCGGCGACGTCCGGCGCGAGCGCCACGCCGGGCACGGCCGGGCGCACGTAGCCCTGCGCGAACAGCGCCTGCCCCGCATCGCTCATCACGAAGTTCAGCCACAGCTGCGCGGCCGACGGGTTCGGCGCGTTCTTCACCAGGCTCATCGCATACGGCGCCGACACGCTGCCGTCCTGCGGAATCACCACCTCGGCCGCGTCGCCCATGCCGTCGGCGTACTTCGCCTTCAGGCCGTCGTTCTCGTAGCCGATCAGGATCGGGATCTCGCCCTTGACGAACTTCGCGTAAGGCGTGGTGCCTTCCACGCGCAGCACGTTGCCGGCGGTCTTCAGTTTTCCGAAGAAATCGGCGCCCGGCTTCGGATCGTCCACGCTGCCGCCGTTCGCGTAGGCCGCCGCGAACACGTCCACCTGGCCCTGGCCCGTCGAGCGCGGGTCGAGATACACCACGGCGTTGCGGTATTCGGGCTTCAGCAGATCGGACCAGCGCTGCGGCACGTCCTTCACGAGCTTCCGGTTGACCAGGAACGCGATGTTCAGCGAATGCACGGTGAACCAGCGGCCGTCGGCGTCACGGAATACGGGCGGCAGCTTGTCGAAGTTCAGCGGCTTGAACGGCGCGACCACGTCGCGCGCCTTCGCGTCGAGCGCGGAAGCGGCGAAGTAGTAGGCGGTATCGGCCTGCGGGCGGCGGCGCGACTTGTCGAGCGCCACCACGGTGGCGGCCGAGCCGATGTCGTTGTAGGTGATCTCGACCTTCGGATAGCGCTTGCGGAATTCGGCGAACAGCGATTTCCAGTTGGCCCACTCGGGGCCGGTGTCGAACGACACCACCAGGCCTTCGTCGGCGGCCTTCTGGTAGAGCGCGTCCTCGCCGGCATACAGCGGCGCGGCTTGCGCGGCGTGGGCGGTGCACGCGAGCAGCGTGCCGAGCGCGAGCGCGACGGCCCGCATGCGTTGGGTCAGGGCGAGTGCTGCGAACATCGGGATTCTCCGGGAGACGGGGTGATCGGGTTGGGGCCGCCGCTCGAAAGCGCGAGCGGCGGCGTGGTTCGGGTGGGAAGCGGCTTCACGCATTCGGCGCAACCGTCGGATTCGATGCCACGGGCAGCACGCGCAAATGACGCGGGTCGATCGCGATGCTGTGCCGCGCGACCTCGCGGCCCTCGCCGGCCAGCGGCGCGGCCGCGCCGTGCGGCAGGAAGTCGTAGCGGTGCGTCGAGCCGAAGTAGCGCACCTCGCCGCATGCGCCGCGAATCAGGTTGGTGCCGCCCGGTGCGGGATCGGCCTGCACATGCTCGGGCCTCAGCAGCAGTTCGACGGCGTCGCCCTCGCGGTGCGCACCGGTCGCGGCGCACAGCGTCGCGAAGCCCACGTCCACGCGATCGGTGGCCACCACGCGCCCGCTCAGGATCGTCGAATGGCCGATGAAGCGCGCCACGCGCGCCGAGGCCGGCTGCTCGTACAGCTCGCGCGGCGTGCCGACCTGCAGCACGCGCCCGCCCTCGACGATCGCCACGCGGTCCGCCATGCTCAGTGCCTCGTCCTGATCGTGCGTGACGAACAGCGTAGTCGCGCCGCAGGCGCGTTGCAGCGCGCGGATCTCGTCGCGCAACTGATGGCGGATGCCGGCGTCGAGCGCGGCCAGCGGCTCGTCGAGCAGCAGCACGCGCGGCTCGATCACCAGCGCGCGAGCCAGCGCCACGCGCTGCTGCTGACCACCGGACAACTGCGCGGGCCGCCGCTCGGCGTGGCTCGCGAGGCCCACGCGTTCGAGCATCGCGAGCGCCTGCCGGCGCCGTTCGGCACCGGCCACGCCGCGCATCTTCAGGCCGTAGGCGACGTTGTCGGCCACGCTCAGGTGCGGAAACAATGCGTACTGCTGAAAGACCATGCCCACCCCGCGCCGCCACACCGGCTGCGCGGCCACGTCCTCGCCGCCGATCGCGATGCGCCCGGCGTAGCCCGTCAGCAGGCCGGCCGTCAAACGCAGCAGCGTGGATTTGCCGGAGCCGCTCTGGCCGATCACGGCCAGCAGTTCGCCCTGCGCGGCGGCCAGCGAGAGGTTCGCGATGCCGTGCGACGCGCCCGGGTAGGTGTAGCTGAGGTTGTCGAATTCGAGGCTCATGGCGTTACTTGATTCGTTGCACGGTGGCGACCGAGGCCAGCGTCGCGGCGATCGCGAGCACCAGCAGCACCACGGTGGCGGCGCAGGCGAAGCCCGACGCGCCGTAGAAGGCCTGCAGCAGCACCACCGGATAGTTGCGGTAGCGAAAGCCGGCGATCAGGTTCGAGATCTGGAACTCGCCGATCGACAGCGCCGCCACCATCACCAGCCCGGCGAACAGGCTGTGGCGCAGGTTCGGCAGCACGATCGTGAAGAATTGCCGGCGCGGCGTGGCGCCGAGCGTGGCGGCGCACGCTTCGAGCGTGGCCAAGTCGAGGTGGCGCAGGTCGGCCAGCAGCGTTTGCAGCAGGTAGGGCAGCGTCAGCACCGCGTGCGCGGCGATCATCAGCCACAGCGTGCCGAGCCACGGCAGCGTGTCGCCGCCGAACACGGCGATATAGCCGAAGCCCAGCGTGAGCGCCGGCACCGCGATCGGCAGCAGCATCACGAGCCGCGCGGCCAGCCCGCCGCCACGGCGCGCGCGATGGTGCAGCGCATAGGCGAGCGGCACGCCGAGCACGGCGTTCAGCGCGCAGCACGCGAGCGCCACCACGAAGCTGGTGCCGAACGCGCGGCGAAAGCTCGTATCGGCCGCGAGGTCCGCGTACCAGTGGCCGGTGAAGCCAGTGGGCAGCAGCGTGTTGGTCCAGCTCTGCCCGGTCGAGCCGACCACGAGCAGCGCGATCGGCAGCAGCAGGTACAGCGCGAACAGCGCCACCACGGCCCGCACCAGCACGCGGCCCGGCGACGGCGCGCGATTGCTGCGACGAATGGGAACACCAGCGGCGGCGGCCGTGGCGGGGGAGAAAGACATCGAGGCGTCCGTAGGCGAGCGGATGAAACGGCGCGAAACCTCGTTGAATCAGCAGCTTGGCTTCGCGATGACGGCCGCCAGTGTGCGTTTTCGACATGGCATCGTCATGAAAAAAACGTACAAAGTGCGCATCGACCCTTGCGAATCCGGAACACCTCGCGATGAAGCACCTGTATCCGAACATCGCCGAACTGCACGCATTCGCCAGTTCCGCCAAACATCTGAACTTTTCGTATGCCGCGCGCGAGCTGGGACTCACGCCGAGCGCGGTCAGCCGCCAGATCGCCAACCTGGAGGCGCTGTTCGGCGTGAAGCTGTTCGTGCGGGAGGGGCGCAACCTGTCGCTGACGCGCGCCGGGCAGGTGTATCACGCGCGCGTCACGGGGCCGCTGCGCGAGATCGGCAACGCCTCGCTCGAATTGCTCAGCGTGCGCGAGGACAGCGACCTGCTGACCATCGCCAGCGTGCCGACCTTCACCACCAAGTGGCTGGTGCCGCGCCTGCCGGCGTTCGTGGCCGCCGCGCCGAACGTCACCTTGAGCTTTCGCCGCCATCTGGCGCACGGCGACCCGTTCCCGTTCGGGCTGGACGCGGCGATCCGCTACGGCGACGGCCGCTGGGAAGGCGTGCGCTGCGATTACCTGGCGGGCCGCACGTTCGTGCTGGTCTGCTCGCCCGAGTTCGCGGCCAAACATGCGCTGCACACCCCGGCCGACGTGGCAGACGCGCCGCGCCTGGTGCACGAGCAGGCCGAGAGCGTCTGGTTCGAATGGTCGGAACGGCACCGCGTCACGCGCATGAACGCGTTCGCGGGGCCGCGTTTCGAACAATATGCGGTGTTGATCCAGGCCGCGCAGGCCGGGCTCGGCCTCGCGCTGGTGCCGGCCTTCCTGATCGGCTCGCCGCTCGACGCGGGCACGCTGGTACAGCCGGTGGACGCGCCGGTCGAGGTGGACAACCAGGGCCACTACCTGTGCTACACGCCCGAGCGCTTCGAGACGAGCGCGGCGTTGCGCAAGCTGCGCGACTGGATGCTCGGGGAATTCGCCGCGCCGCAAACGGCAGGGGCGTGACGCGGCTCGTCATCGCTGAGGATGACGAAACGGCAGCGCCACGCCGCCGGAATGCTTGCTTTCAGGCAGCCACGCGCACCGGCTCGTCCGCGTTGGCCTGCGGCATTGCCGCCTCGTCCGGAATCCCTTCGGTCTCCTTCAGGAACGCCTTCAGATAACGCCCGCGAATATAACGGCATTCCTCGCGCAACATGCCGTAGAGAATGAAATCGGTGCCGTCGCCGGCCGCGCCGCGCATCACGCCCTCGCGCACGAAGCCGAGATGCTCGTCGAGCCGCTGCGCCTCGGGGTTGTCGACGCGCACCAGGCCCGTCACGCGCCGGCAGCGCAGCATCGCGAACGGGTAGAGAAACGCCGCCGCCACGAAGGCCGGCGTGATGACGTGGCGCGAGGCGCCGAGCGCGAAGTGCATCAACAGGTTCGGCCCGTTGTGCCCCTGGAACACCACGCCCGCGACCAGCTCGCCATCCTTGGCGAGACCGATCGCACGCGCGTCGTCGTAACGCTCCTCGCCCGTGCGCGACGCCACGAACAGGTTGACCTCGTCGTGACGGTCGAATACCAGGCTGCGCATGCGGGCCTCCGGTACGGTTGGGGGTGCTGACGATCAGGACGGCAGCGGAATGCCGAACTGTTGCAGCGTCGGGTTGACGTTCGAGGCGAACGCCTTCTGGTCGTTGTGCTTCTTCACGGCCTCGACGATCGCGAAGATGATGCCGGCCACGCCCACTACCGCCGCGCCCACCGCCATCACCGGCGCGGCTGCCGCCATCGCACCGCCGACCGCGCCGAGCACGCCCTCGCCTGCCGCCGCGCCGCCTTCCACGCCGGCTGCCGCGCCTTCGGCCGCTTCCGCGCCCGCCGCCGCACCTTCGGCGCCGCCTTCCGCGGCACCGGCCGCGGCTTCGCCCACCGCGGCGTCGCCGCTCAGGCCCATCGAGCCTTCACCCTTGGCGAGATCGCCGAGCGATTGCGCCACCGTCTTGGCGTCGCTCAGGCCGCGATGCACGTCGTCGATGGTCTGGCCGGGGTTCTGGCCGTTGCCGCCGGCCGCTGCCGTGCCGTCCGAGCCGGAGTCGCCGCCACCAGCCGACGTGACGCCGCCCGCGCCCTGGAATTCGCCCGACATCTGCTGCATTTCCGGCGGCACCGTCTTCTGCAGATAGGCGGACGTGTCCGGGTCGCTCGCGAGCTTCTGGATGTCCTGCTGGAGCGCCGCCACCGTCTTGTCGACGTTGCGCAGCTTGTCCGAGCCGCCGGCCTGCACGTCCACCAGCGTTTCCATCAGCTTCACCATCACCGCGGCCTTCTGCTGCGGCGAGTAGTTCTGCGGGTTCTGGATCACGTCGCCGTTCAGGCTGCTGATGTCGGTGTTGCCGGTGATGTTCTCCAGGCTCGCGTTCTGCAGGAACTGCTGCGAACCGGCCTGGGTGGTGGGCGCATCGTCGGACAGGAAGTGATCGAGGTTCTTGGTCGAGTAAACCTGATCGCGCTTGTGGGTGGCCTTGTCGTCGCCGCTGCGATCCAGATCGTCGAAGCCGCCGTCGGAGCCGAACGCCGTGGCGGCCGATTTGAGCGCCGAGCTGAAGCCCGAGTTCTTCTGCAGATCCTCGACCTGCTGCTGGGTCGTCAGGCCGCCGCCGCTCTTGCCGCCATGCGTGTAGTTGTTGCCGTTCTTGCCGTTCGACTTGTGACCTTCGGATTCGCCCGTGATCGCGTTATAGGCCTTCATCAGGCCCGCCGAACGTTCGACGTTGACCGAATCGGCATCCGCGTCGGGATGCTTCTTCATATAGTCCTTGATATCCGAATCAGCCTGGCTCAGGTTGGTGCTGACCTGGCCCATGAAGCCCTGCATCTTTTTCGTATCGACCGTGCCGTCGGACTTCAGCGCGCCGGTGTTCTGCAACGCCGATTTGAGCGTCGGGTTGTCGTTGACGAACTGCATCGCCGCCGCCTTCTGCGCGTCGCTCGGCGGCTGGCCGTCGGGCCCGGTCTTGCCGCTCAGGATCTGCATGGCCGCCAGCGGACGCTCCAGCGAAGCACCCTGGTCGGCCGGCGCGAGATCGGCCCACTTCGACATGTCGGACTGATCGTTCGTTTGGCTGTACTGATCGAGCGCGGCGTATTTGCCGTCGTCGGTCGAGGCCGTGGCCGCGCCGCCGGCCGCACCGGCGGCACCGGCCGCACCCGACGCATCGCCCGCGCCACCCGTCGCATCGAGCGCCGAGGACGGGTCCGATTGCGGCATCTGCATGCCGCCGCTGCCGCTGCCCGAGGCGGGCGAATCGCCGCCCGCGTCGCCGCTGTTGCTTTGCTGCTGTTGTGCCGCGTCCATCAACGACCGCACTATCTGCTGGAGCTGCGAGTTGAGGTTTTCCATCATCTGCAGGCCGGACTGCATCCCGCCCGATAAATCATTCGTGCCCGACATCGACGGATCGGTGACGGACGGGGAAGAATACGAAAGGGATGAGAGCGAGGTCATGGAACGCGGTATCGAAATTTAGGAATGGGAAACGCGGGGCGGCACGGCCGCCCCGCGAGGACGCGTATAACCGACAACGCGGCCCGTTCCTCGCGGAGCGGGCCGGCTGCGAGCCTTACGCGTTGTCGTCGTCGCTGTCCTGCGCCTTCGGCATTTGCAGGCCGCCCATGCCGCCCATCATGCCCATGCCGCCGCCGAGGCCGCCCATCAGGCCGCCCATGCCACCCATGCCGGCCATCTGCATGAACATTTCCGGCGAGATGCCGCCCATCGGCTGCGAGGCCGAGGCCGAAGCGGTCGAGCCGGAGCCCGCCGTCGGGTCGGCGATCTCGCCTTGCGCGGCCTTCTCGAGGTTCGCGATCGACGACAGGCCGTCCGCGCCCTTGACGTCGTTGGTCTCGATGGCCTGGAAGGCATCCGGGTTCTGCAACATGAACTTCGCGGCGTTCTGCACATCCTGCGATTCGCCGGACTTCGGGTTCATCGCCATCTGGTACAGCGCGTTCGGATCGACCGTGCTCATGCCGTTCTGATTCGCGTAGGCAGCCAGTGCGCCCGCGGCCGATTGCATCGTCATCGGCGCGCCGCCCGATGCCGCGCCCGAGCCGTCGCCGGCCGTGGTCGAATCGCCGCCGACGTCGCCCGCGCCGGTCGTATCGCCTGCACCACCTGCGCCGCCCGCACCGCTGGCGACGTTATCGGCACCGCCTTGCGCGGCCCATTGCATGTCGCCCTGGCCGGCAACGCCATCCGCGCCCGCCACGTCGTGCGTTTCGATGGCCTTGAAGACGTCCGGGTTCTGCAGCATGAACTTCGCCGCGTTCTGCACGTCCGGCGGCGTGCCGGCCGGCGGGTTCTGCGCCAGTTGATACAGGGCGTTCGGGTCCATCGAGCCGATGTTGTTCTGCGACATGTACGACGCGAGCGCACCCGCCGCCGACTGCGTCGTCATGCCCGAGCCGTCCGCCGCGCCCGCACCGGCCGCGCCGCCGATCGCGCCCGCGCCGGCATCGCCACCGACATCGCCCGCGCCACCCGTGCCGGCGCCTGCGCCCGCACCACCAGCCCCACCTGCGCCGTCACCCGCGCCGGTCGCATTGCCCGCGCCGCCGCCGAGCGACTGCGCGAGTTGTTGGGCCTGCTTCAGTTCCTGCTGCATCTGACCGAGCAGTTGCTGCATGACCGAGCCTGCCAGTTGGCTGACCATCTGGTTGGTCTGCTGCAGCATCGGCATGATCTGCGCCGAAAGGCTCGCTGCATTGCCCGCATTGGTGATCGGGCTTTGCAGGTTGACTCCAATTCCGCCAGCTAAATTCATGTGGCCTCCTATGTGGGTCCGAAGTAGACGTGCTGCGTTTACGTCATATGCCGCCTGTCACAGGAGGCGCTATGCCGTTTCCAATGTTAGTCAACGGGCGCGCCGCGAAACTTCGGGAATCCGAACGTCCTGCCGGAAATGCGAAGCACGAGCAAGGGATGCGCAGCGACACGCGGCAGCCTGGGGGGATCGCTGCGCGTCGCTGCGCAACGCTTCGGGTTGCCGCGCGCGTACCCGCCCCGCTTCCTGTCTGATAAGGGCTTACCGACTTTCCGTTCGCGGCCATGCACGCTTTTCCGTTCGTCGACCGCCTCCGGGCATCGCAGGCCCTCGCCCCGGCGAACCCGCGCCGCCGCGCCCTGGCGCCGGCCGCGCTCGCGCTGCTCGCCACGCTCGCCGGTTGCACAACGCCGCCGCCGCCCGGTCCGCCCGATGCGGGCGTGCCCGATTCGCTGCGCGGCCCCACGGCCGAGCTGTGGCAGGAGACGCTGACGGCGGCGGGCGACCAGGTCTATCGATGTCATCGCGTGACGGCGCTCGAACCCGGCGCGCCGGGCAGCCCGGCCGGCCAGACGTTGCGTTGGCAACCTTATGGGCCGGAAGCCACGTTGATCGACGCGCACGGCCAGAGCGTCGGCTCGGTCACGCCGGGCCGCTACTTCCTCGCCCATGACGGCAGCTTCGCGGTGGGCAAGACGCTGGCGGCCACCATCGTCGACGCCAATGCGTTGCCGTGGGTGCGCTACGGGATCGATGCGAGCACGCGCGCCGGCGACGGCCAGGGCGGCCGCATGACGAACATCAGCGCGGTGATCAGAATGAATACGCGAGGCGGAATTCCGGCCAGCGACGCCTGCCGCGTGGAGGGTACGCAGCTCTATGTGCCGTACTTCGCGACCTACCAGCTCTACCGCACGTCGCCGCTCGCTCAATAGCAGGTCTTTTTGTTCTCTTTATGAAAGCGCGATAGGGGTTCTTTGCGCATTTCCGTTGCATATACATGGAAATTCGAGCGTGCCTTTCAAGTAATGCCGGGCATTACTCACCAAATCTCATCTAACTTTACAAACTGAAATGTAATCGATTCGATACCACTTATACCTATTTCCAGGTATCTTTCAATGAAATTACAATCTTGTCTGGAGACACACGATTTAAGCTTACAAGTACATTAAGAAACATGTTGTTTAGATTAAAAACTAAACATCGCATTCCACGATTCGAAAAACCTTCACGTTTAGTACTTCAAAACTCTCATTTTCTTTCCCACGGTTAACAATAAGTTACACCCCTGGAATTTCTATGCCTGTAATTTCGCTCCGTGCCAGTAGCCTGCCGGTTCATTGCACGCCGGGACAAGGAAAGGAGGTTCAGGTTGAAGTTCGCCGTATTAACGCCCAACGTCAGCATGTTCGAACGACTGCGCCAGCATTTTCTCGACGCATCGATCGAATGCATTCAATTCGATGATGATGTCGCGCTGGCGCGCGGCCTGTATCGGGACGATTACCGCGTGATTCTGGTCGACGCCGCCACCGGCATCGACGGCACGCGCACCGTTTTCGCCCGCCGCACTTTCTATGGCGGCCGCCGCGCACCGGTGCTGGTGGTCGGCACGTTTACCGATCGCGACAGCCTGGAGCGCGCGTTCGACGCCGGCGCCGACGACGTCGTGCTCGCCCCGTTCGATCGCAACGAACTGGCCGCCCGTGCGCTGCGCGCGATGCGCCGCGTCGACGCCGAACCGGCGCCGCGCGACGAACAGCGCGTCACGCTCGGTGCGTATACGCTCGATCAGCAGGCCAGCACCGTGCAGATCGCGGGCCGCAGCGTGCGCGTCACCACGCGCGAATTCGCGATCGCGTGGCTGCTGTTCTCGCGTGCCGGTGAATACGTCACGCGCCGCCAATTGGCCGGCGCGATCTGGGGCAGCACGGAAGACATCGTCGGCCGGCGTCTCGAACAACATATCTACAAGCTGCGCCGCAAGCTCGAATTGACCGGCGAAGCCGGGGTCGCGCTGCGCACCATGTATGCCCACGGCTACCGGATCGAGCAGACCGACGGCGTGATCGACAGTTCTCCGAACGATCTCGCGATGGCCGACGATGGCCTGCCGGACCTGCTCGACGAACTCGACGCCGCGCCGCCGCGCACGCACCAGGAAGCCGCGCCGGCCTGCCCGCCGCAAACGCGCGCGTCCGCGTTGCTGGTTCCAGCCGATCGCGCAAACGTTGCAGCGCCGGCCAACGGGCCGACGGTGCACGCGCGTCACAGCGCGACGGCCGCGCTCGCGCAGCCGTGGGCGTCGTATGCGAACCCGTGGAATATCGGCGTGACGATGGTCGCGAAGGCGATGCGCGACGACGGCTCGCCGTCCGACTGCATCCGCCTGCCGGTGCTCTCCCTGCCGCGCAACGACGGCTGACGCCGCTCGCGGCACCGCACAGCGCAAAACGGCCGGCATGGAAATGCCGGCCGTTTTTTCATCGAGACTCCATCGGCGCGCGTCGCGCTTACAGCCCCTGGCTCGCGAACTGCTCCGCGTATTGGTTGCGGTTCTGCATCTGCGGGTCCGACGCCATCTCGAACTGCTGATCCCACACCTTCGCGGCCGCGTCGGGCGAACCGGCGCTGTTCAGCGCATCGACCAGGCCCGGCTTTTCGCCCACTTCCTTCGCAAGATAGTCGAGCTGCACGCCGAGGTCGCTGGCCGGCTTGCCCTGCGATGCGGCGAATTGCTCGAGGCCTTCCTTGCGCACGCCGCCCCATTGGGCCAGGCCGTAACCGTTCTGGTTGTCGTCGGCGTTGTTGGCCGACGGGCCGCCGCGCGCACCACCCTGGTTGATGTCCGATTCGAGCCCGCTCTCCTGCTGGAGATTGCCGAGCACGCCGGCCGCCGCGTCCTTGTTCAGGCCGAGGTTGTTCTGCAGGAACGACGCGATCTTGTCGGCGTTGCTGCCGCCGAGGCTCGACACGTCGGTGCCCGAACTCGGGCCGGTGGTGCCGGCCGAGGCCTGCACCGGCGTGCCGCTACCGCTTCCGGCCGGCGAATCGCTGACGGCCGGCGTGCCGCCGCCACCCCCGCCACCGGCTGCGGGCACCCCGCCGCCACCGCCCGCACCGCCGCCAGGCGCAGCAGCCAGCGATTGCGGCATGCCGCCGCCTCCGCCACCCCCGCCCCCGCCGCCCAGGCCCGAACCGTCCTGATCGGCCGAGGCGGCCATTTTCAGTGCCTGGGTAATTTCCTGAATCATCTGCGCGATCTGCTGCAGAACCTTCACCAGCGACGCCGCGTTCGACCCGCTGCTGCCGCCCGAGCAGAGCGACGACGGGTCGAGCGGCTGCGTCGACATGGAATTGACGAATAACGACATGAACGACTCCCCCACGGAATGATCGGCGGCAATGCCGACTCGTCTGACTATAGGGTGTGCCCATCCGGCCCTTCCGGCCGCCGTGCGAAGCGATCCACCGATATGCGAACCGAGCCGGCGCGCTCGGGAATCAGCCGCCGGCTCCGGTTTCAGACGCCCGCGTCGATCACGCGCGGAGTCAGCAGGAACACGCGCTCGTTGTGCGAGTGATCGTCGCTGTGATAGCGGAACAGCGCGCCGAGCAGCGGGATGCGCGACAGCAACGGCACGCCGGTCACGCCGTTGGTTTGCGTGTCGGTGGTGTAGCCCGCGATCAGCAGGCTGTCGCCCACGCCGACGAACGCCTGCGTGTTGATCTGGCTGGTCGTGATCACCGGGATGTTGTCCACCTGCTGCTGGGTCAACTGGCCGTCCTCGATGTGCACGCTGAGCTTGATGCGGGTCTTGTCGCCGTCGTCGACGATCAGCGGCAGCACGCGCAGCGACACGCCGGTCGAGACGCTGTACAGGTCGGCCGAGGTATAGCCCTGCACCCGCACGAAGAAGCGCGTGGTGTTGTCCATCACGGCCTCGACGTTATCGAGCGTCGCCACCAGCGGCGAGGCGTCGATCTTGGTCTTGTTGGTGGATTGCAGCGCCGTGACGCGCGCCAGCAGGTAGCGCCCCGCGCCGCCCACCACCGCCGACAGCGCCGCGCCGCCCGGCGTGGCGTTGACCAGCGAGCCGGTGGTGCTCGACGAGCCGCTGGTCGATTGCGCCACCGTGCCGAAGATCGGATTGAGCTGGCCGTCGTAGGTGTTCTGCGCCTGCGCCGCGTTGCCCGTCTGGAAATCGACATGGCTGTTGTGCGCGCGCCAGTCCACCCCGATCTGTTGCAGCGTGTCGTCGTCGATCTCGATGATGTGCGCCTGGATCTCGACGATCTTCGGCCGCACGTCGAGCTGCCGGATCAGGTCGCCGTACTGGCCGACGCGATCGGGCGTATCGCGGATCAACACCGAGTTCGTGATCGGATCGGGCTGGATCACCGGCAGGCCGTCGCTGCCGTCGGTCACCGCCACGTCGCCGCCCGAACCGCCGCCACCGCCGCGCCGCCGCGTGTAGCCGGCGTTGTTGTTGTCGTACGCGCCGCCGAACGCCTGGCCGGCCTGCCCCACCGACTGCGAGCCCGACATCGACGGCGGCAACGGCGGCGGCTGGATGCCGCTGCCGCCGCCGCTGCCCATCATGCCGGTGGACGAACCGGACACGTCGTTGAGCGATTGCACGCGCTGCATGTTCGGCGCCGAGCTGGGCTGGCCGCCCGTCGAGCCGGATTTCACGCTGTACATGTTGCCGAGGATGGTGGCCACGCCCGGCACCGTCACCTTGGCGCCGTCCACCTGCACGTCGTGGTCGGTGGCCCAGGCGTTCTTGAGCTTGTAGATGCGGATCACCGAGCCGTTGCGGTGGCCGGTGCTCGCGTCCAGCCGCTGCGCGACGTCGGCGATCATCTGCACGTATTGCGCGGGGCCGCTGACCAGCACGGTGCCGGACACCGGGTCGTAGGTGAGCGGGAAGCGCGGATCGTCGAGGCCGATCTGCTTGAGCGACGAGCGCAACTGGCCGATCTCGCTGTGATCGAGTTGCAGCACCTGGCGCGTCACATCGTTCGAACTGCTGATCGACAGCACGTTGCCGTCATAGAACCAGACAAAGCCGAAGGTGGACGACAGCGTATCGAGGAACCGCTGCGGCGACAGGTCGAAACGGCCCGTGACGGTGCCCGCCACGTTGGGCGCGATCGAGGCGGCGATACCCTGGCTGGCCGCGAAATCGCGCAGCACGTCCTTCAGGTCCTTGCCATCGAGTTGTACGTGGACCGTTGCACTGCGCCACCGCACGGGCGCCGCGAACGCGGCATCGGACAGACAGGCAGACAGCGCCGCCGCGAGGCACGCGGCGGCAACAAGCTTCTTCGCTCTCATGGATGTCGATTCGGGAAGATGGAGGGAAAGGCCGGCGTCAGCGTTCGAGCGTTTCGGACGGCGCTTCGCGGAACTGCTTGCGATACCCGGTCACGAGCGTGGACCGGCTTTGGACGCCCCAGCGGCGGGCGGTTTCGAGGACGCGCTGGTCGCCCGCGTCGGCGTGATCGATCAACGCCTCGCGGATACGCTCCATGCGGCGCGTGCGAATCAGTTCGCTCGGCGACAGGCCGAGGCAGCTCTTGAACGCGCTCTGCAACGCGCGTTCGGTCACGCCGATCTGCGTGGCGATCTCGCGCACCGACAGGTCGGCGCGTTCGAGATTGTCGAGCACGTAGCGGTAGGCGCGGCGGTATTTGGCCGGCAGGCGCGCGCTGACATCGTCGGGCGCGGCCTTCGGCTGGCGGTCCAGCGCCGGCGTGCGCACGTGCGAATCCTCGCGCAGGCACTGCATCGCGACCAGCGCGTAGCGGCTGTACCACTGCAGCGATTCCTGCGGGCGGCCCTGGGTTTCGCGCAGCTTGGCGGCGCAGTAGAGATATTCGAGCTGGCGGTGGCCGGTGTCGGAGCCGCGCACGCCTTGATGCAGCGGCTCGACGATCGTTTGCGCGATATGCGGCGCGTCGCCCACGAACGTGGCGAGCGCGATTTCGAGGCGCACGGCGCGCTGATAATCGGCGAAGCCCTGATCGCGCACACGTTCGAGGTAGGCGCACACGTTGGCGATCGCATCGCGGTCGCCGCCCGTCACGTTGTGCAGGTCGCGCAGGTAGGCCACTCGCCCGGCGAGCAACGGCGCGCGCACGCCGGCCGCGGCCTGCAACGCCTCGGCGAAGCCGGCGCGCGGCGCGGGCAAGTAGGCGGCCGGGCTGGCCAGCGCGGCCGAGCGCCAATACACGTGATCCTGCAACGCGTTCGCGCTGCGCAATTCGTGCTGCGCGATCAGGTCGAAACGCAGCGCCGTCACCACCTCGCGCCAGCGCGGGTGCGTGACCGTCACGTCGTCGAGCGCGTCGAGCGCCTCACGCGTGCGGCCCAGTTCATGCAGCGCGCAGGCAATGCCGATGCGCGCTTCGAGACGGCGCGACGGGTGCGCCTCGGCTTCGTCGGCGGCCCGTGCGAAACAGGCCAGCGCGGTGCCCACGCGATGACGGAACAGCGCCTGCCAGGCGGCATTGCGGCAGGTCGCCACGCGAATCTCGGCCTTCGAGGCACGCATCCGGCGCTGCGCACGGCGGTAGGCATCCTCGGCTTCGGCATCGAAGCCGAGCACGAGTTGCAGATCCGCGTGCCACTGCAATTCCTGGGCGGTGGCCGCCGAGGCCGAATCGTCGAGGCGTCGCCCCGACTGCTGCACGGCCGCGACGAATTCGCCGTCGAGAATCGCATCGACGGTGCGGGCTGCGTTGCCGGCGCCGGCCACTTCATCGGAAGCGGCGAGCGCGGATACGATCGGGAAATAGAGCATCGAAAACATGAAGCGACTCTCCTTGCATTTGCACGCGGCACCGGATCGCAGCGCCATGCAAGCAATGTAGTCGTCACTTCATCTTCGAACTCTCAGTTTGACTGAGCAATCTTCAGCAATGATGCCGATTTGAGAATTGCGCCCCACGCGACGCGGCTTCGCGTGAGTCTCACGATTGCTCAGTCACTTCCTCACTCGCTTCATCAAGACATTCTCAGCACACCTCGCACATCGCAACATCACTTCGCATGCGGATCGACCGGATGCGTGGCCGCGCCCGTATTGCTGGCGTGCGCGGCATCGGCCCACGCGCGGAATTGCGAGGTAAACGACGACAGCGTGAGCTGGTCGTGCACCTGATCGACGAACACGCCCACGAACAGCGCCAGCAACAGCACCGCCACCGCGCCCTTCACGGGCTGGCTCAAACCCATCAGTTCGAGCTTGCTGGCCGACTTCGCGGCGAACGCGAACGCCACGTCGATCAATAACAGAATCATCACGGCCGGCGCGGCGAGCTTCGCGACCTGCTGCATCAGCGAATCGGTCTCCTGCAGTGCGAACGATTCGAGCACGCTCGACACATCCACGCTGTGCGCCGTGAGCGGCCACCATTGATACGATTCGTAGAGCGTGCCGAGCAGGAAGCTCATGCCGCCCAGGCTCCAGAACGCCACCGTCGCCACCTGTTGCAACAGCGTGGCGGTGGGCGTGGCCTGTTCGTTGCGCAGCGGGTTCTGCACCTGCGCGCTGTTGTAGCCGGTCAGGTCGTCGATGTAATAGCCGGCGCACTCGGCCACCCAGAACACCGACGACGCCGCGAAGCCGAGCACCAGCCCGATCATGCCTTCGCGCAAGCCCAGTTCCACCAGCGCCGCGCCGTGCAGTTCCTCGCCGAACGACAACGGCTGCCCGTAGGCGATGAAGGTGCTGAACAAAATGACGATGGCGTTGCGCACCGGGCCTTGCAGCACGCCGTCGGCCGATGGCGGAAAGATCGTCATGATCACGAACAGGCGGATCGACGACACCCCGATCAGCGTCAGGTAGCCCATCACCAGGTGCGTGAGGTCGGGCAATACATTCAGCGAGGGATTCATGCTGCGGCCTTGTCGCGTGCGCGGCGCGCCAGCACGCCGTCTTCGGCCTCGTCGTCGGCGGCGTCGTCCTCGGCGCGTTGATAAACACGGCGCATCACGCCGATGCGCTGCTCGCAGGCGTCCATGCTGCCGACGTTGCGGGCGATCGCGCGATTGCTCTCGACGATCTCCTGCTGCGCGGCGTGCACCGCCTGCAAGGCCTGCTCCACCTGCTCCTCGCTCGCGCGCAGCCGCTCGACGGCGATCCCGCGCACGATCTTGCAGGCCTGGAAATCGTCCACCACGAACGGCATCGCGCCCGTCATCATCGCGTCGATCTGATCGTCGATGGCCTGCACGGCGGCGGCGTCCTGTTCGACGCGCTCGATCGCCTGCGCATGTTCGTCCTCGCGCTGCGCGAGCGCCGCGCGCTGCCCGACCAGTTGCATGCGCAACTGCTCGTTCTGCTTGCGGCGGCGATCGGTGGCGCGCGACAGCGCGATCGCGCGGCGGTCCCGCTTCAGGCGCGCATCCACGCTCATGCGCTCACTCCGGCAAGCTCGTGCAGATAGGCGGTGGTGTCGTCGTAGGCCGCGTAATCGCTGGTGCGCTGGCACAGGAACGCGCGAACCGCGTCGGCCTTCTCGATCGCCTCGTCGGCGAGCGGGTTCTGGCCGGGCTGGTACTCGCCCACCTGCAACAGCACTTCCACGTCGCGATGCTTGGCCATCAGTTCGCGCACGCGCGAGGCCGCGCGATTGTGCGCGTCGGGCACCACCAGCGACATCACGCGCGACAGGCTGCCGAGGACGTCGATCGCCGGGTACTGGTTCTTCGCGGCGATCTCGCGCGACAGGATCATGTGGCCGTCCAGAATGCCTCGCACTTCCTCCGCCACCGGGTCGCCGCCGGTTTCGTCCTCGGCCAGCACCGTATACAAGGCGGTGATCGAGCCGGTCTCGCCCATGCCGGTGCGTTCGAGCAGGCGCGGCAGCTCCGCGAACACCGACGGCGGGAAGCCGCGCCGCGCCGGCGGTTCGCCGGCGGCCAGGCCGATCTCGCGGCCGGCGCGCGCGAAACGCGTCAGCGAATCCATCATCAGCAGCACGCGCAGGCCGCGGTCGCGGAAATACTCGGCGATCGCGGTAGCCGTGTGCGCGGCCTTGGCGCGCTCCATCGACGAGCGGTCGGACGTGGCGCACACCACCACCGAGCGCGCCATGCCGTCCGGGCCGAGAATCAATTCGATGAATTCACGCACTTCGCGGCCCCGTTCGCCGATCAGCGCGATCACGTTGATGTCGCAGGCGGCGCCGCGCGCGAACATGCCCATCAGCGTCGATTTGCCGACGCCGGCCGGCGCGAAGATGCCCATCCGCTGGCCTTCGCCGAGCGTCATCATGGCGTCCACCACGCGCACGCCGGTCGGCATCGGCGTGTCGACCATGCGGCGCGTCATCGGGTCGGGCGGCTGCGCGATCACGGGCCGCCAGTCGTCGGAATCGAGCGGCGGCCCGCCGTCGATCGGGTCGCCCAGGCCATCGAGCACGCGGCCCAGCAACTGGTCGCCCACCTGGATCGACAGCGGCCGGCCCAGGCCGATCACCTGCGTGGCGCGCGACACGTTCTCCAGCCGCGCGAACGGCGAGAGCAGCGCCACGTCGCGCGTGAAGCCCACCACCTCGGCGCGCTGCAACAGTTCGCCCTCGGGCGAGCGCAATTCGCACAGCTCGCCGAGCGTGACGTCGAGGCCGGACACCTTGATCACGGTGCCCACCACTTCCATGACCTTGCCGGTGCGCGCGACGGCCGGCACCGCGAGGATCTCGCGCTCGATCGCGTCGGTCAGGCGCTCGAAATCGTCGGTGCGTTCGAGCCAGGAGACGTTTCTCACCGGGGGCCTCCGTGGCGAAGGTTGACGGTCAGTTCGGGGGCGGGGGCAGCGTCATAGTCGCCTTGCTGCGGCTCGGCATGGTGCGCGGCTTCGTCGGGATGCGCTTCGTGCTCCGATGTTTCGTACTGCACAGCGTCGCCGGCCGCGTACGGATCGTGGGCGGGCTGCGCGGCGTAGGGGTCGGGGTGGGCGTAGGGATCGGGATGCGCATAGGGATCTTGCGGCGCGGCGGCATGGGGATCTTGAGCCGCATAGGGATCTTGAGCCGCATAAGGGTCCTGCGCGGCCGGCGGCGCGACCGGATACGCCTCGTGCGCGGCCAGTTCGGCCTCCTGCGCATAGCTGGCCACCATCTCGCCCTGCGCCGCCTCGGCGTCGGCGGCGTCCTGCGCCATGTCCTGCTCGGCCTCCACCAGCGTGCGCTTGAGCGCACGCGACACCGCGCCGTGCATCGCGCGCAATTGCGTGTCGAGGCTCGCGTCCACCGCGCCGAAATCCGATTCGCAGACACAACTTCCCGGCGCGAGCCGCTTGTCGCCCACCACCGACATCGGGATCGGGCGGCCCAGCTCGCGCCAGCGCGTGGCGAGGCGATCGAACGTGTCCTTGGCGCTGTCGAGATCGTCCGGATGCACGGCCACGCGCAGATAGGTCGCGCCATCGACGATCCGCTCGACCGAGGCCAGCGCGCGCTCGAACAGCGCCTCGCGGTTCTCGGTGCGCACGATCTGCTCCACCGCCGACGCGACGATATCGGCCAGCCGTTCGCGCATGCGCACCTGAAGCTGGTTCTGCGCGTTGGCGACGTCGGCCAGGCGGTCCATCCAGTCGCCGAGCGCGCGGTCGTAGCCGTCGCGATAGCCGAGCCGCGCAGCTTCGTCGCGTTCGCGGCGCGCGGCGGCCAGGATCGCCTCGGCCTCGGCGTGGCCGGCTTCGACGATGCCGAGCGCTTCGTGGCGCGCGGCCTCGATCAGCGCGGCGCGGTCGTCGGCGAGCGCCGCGTAGGCGTCGTCGAGCGACACCAGCGAGCCGAACAGCTCGCGCGGCAGCACGTCGCCGGCCGCGCCGAGCCGGGCGCGCGGGGTGTCGTCGTCGGGTTGGTGGTGCGCGTCGCGCGGACGGCTCAACCAAATAGCCATGCAACCTCCGGCAGCAGTTCGGGCATCCGGGCCAGCAGCCGGATCGAGCCGGCCGCATCGAGCCCGCTGGCGGCCGGCAACGAGGCCGGCGGCGTCAGCGCACGCGGCAGCGCCAGGCGCGTGAGCGACGGCGCGCGCGCCTCGCCGGGGCCGTTCAGGCCGCCCGCGTCGCGCACGAACAGCAGCCAGCCTTCGGCGGCCATGTCGATGGCGTCGAGCCGGGCCAGCGGCGGCAGGCCGGTTTTCATCGAGAGATGCGCCACGTCGGGCGCGTCGGCGGCATGCGCATCCTGCGCGATCGCGTCGGGATGCACGCCGGTCCATTCGGCCAGGCGCGAGCGCGTGTGCTTGTCGATCAGCCGGCGCACCTCGACCCGGCGAAACGACAGCGAACGCATGCGCAGCACGGCGAGCGACTGCGCGATCGGCAGCGCGTCGAGCAGCGCGAGATTCGGTTTGGGCGAGGCGGCCGGCACGCCGTGGCCGGCCAGGCCGAGCACGGCGGGCGTGGCGAACGCGCCGAACGGCGGCTCGCGCACCCCGGCCGCACGCGCCATCGCCTGCGAGCAGGCGCGGCGCGCGGCCGACGAGGCGCGCGCGAGCGCATCGCGCCAGCCGTTGTCGGGCAGCGACGACCACGACGGGTCGGCCCACAGCGCGGCCGTGTCGAGGTTGTCGCGATAGCCGCTCAGTGCGGCGGCCACGCGTTGCGGTGGATAGAACGCGGGGGAATCCATGCGTGCGGGGCGCGCGCTCAGTTGGCCGGGCGCGGACGCAGGCGCGCGCCGAGCGCACCGAGCCGCCCGCGCAGGCCGGTGGCGGCGCCATCGCCCGCCTCGGCGCCGCCACCGCCGCCGTTCACGCCGCCCGAGCTGTCCGAGCCGTGCGGCAGCTTGCGGCGCAGCACGATCAGCAGGCCCGCCGCGAGAATCAGCACCGCGCCGGCGATGCCGCTGACAATCCACACCAGCGGCGCGCCGCCCTGCGGCGGCTGCGGCTGGCGCGCGAGGTCCGACGGATCGGCCTGCACCGCCGTCACGCTGACCTGGTCGTAGGTCAGGCCTTCGACGCTGTGCATCACCAGGGTCTTGATCTGCGGCACCAGCGCGCCCACGTCGGAATTCGGGCGGTACTTGATGAACACCGCCGCCGACGACGGCTTCATCGTCTGCGCGAGCGGATCGTTGTTCGGCAGCACGATCTGCACGCGCGCCACCAGCACGCCGTCGATCTTCGAGAGCGTGGACGACAGCTCCTGCGACATGCCGTAGATGAAGCGCACCCGTTCCTCGGTCGGCGTGGAAACCAGGCCGTCCTTCTTGAACAGGTCGCCGAGATTGTCGTAGCGGCTCTTGGGCAGGCCGCGCGAGCGCAGCGCTTCCATGGCGCGCACCATCTGGTTCTCGTCGACGTCGAGCGTCCAGGTCTTGCCGCCGTCGGGCGTGTCCTTCGAGGCGTCCACGCCGTTCTCGAGCAGCGCCACGACCATCTCGTTGACGTCCTGCTCGGACAGGTTTCCGTACAGTTCCTTCTTGCAACCGGCGAGCAGCGCGCAGAGCGCGAACGCGCCCGCGACGGCCGTACGCCGCCATCCTGACCGAGTCTGTGGCATGGGGTAAGTCTCGCGGCGGACCGCACGGCGCCCGCGGGCGCCGCGTGTCACTGGTTCTTCATCAGCGTTTCGATCGACGACTTCGACGAGTTCACGACGCCCATCTTCGCTTCCATGTCGAGCTGCGTGGCGGCCAGCTCGTAGGTCAGGCGAATCGAGCCCGCGTTGATCTCGTTGAGGTTCATCTCGGGGGCTTGCTGCATGAACTGGGCGGCGTCGGTCACGCTGCGCTGCAACTCGGCGTCCTGCGCGGCCACCAGCTTCGAGGCGACTTCCATCGACGGGCTCTGGGCCGCGTGTGGCGGCGCCATCGACGGCTTGTCCATCATCGCCTTGAACTTGTCGGCGGCGGCGGGCGAGGTGCCGCCCCCTGCCGCCTCCGGCTTGTTCAGGGCTTCGAGCGAGGCGCGCAGCGCCGCGGAATGATCGATTGCAGTCATAGTCGTCCTCCGTCAGACGAACCGGCGACGCTCACGCGCGCAGCGCGACGCCGAACGGCAGGGATTCGATGCCCGCGGCCGGCGCGGCGATCGGGGCATGCGTATCGGGGTGATCGCCGCGATTCGCGAGCTCGTCGTTGAGCTCCTCGATCGAGGCCGGCGGCACGAACGCGCTGCCGTTGCGGCTGGCTTGCACCGCGCCGAGCAATTCCTCGCGGGCGTGCAGCGCCTTCACGAGCGAAACCGTGTCGCGCGTCGGGTTGGTCTCGAGCACTTCGTTGGCGATCAGCTTCCAGTCGCCGTCGCCCTTGGTCGACAGACAGAACGCCAGCAGCGCCTTCGCGTAGGCGAAGCGCGGCGCGCTCTCGCTGACTTCGCGCAGCACCAGGATCGCGTCGTCCCAATGGTTGCGGACCATGTGCAGGATGCCGTCGAGCATCTGGATCTCGGGCACCTTCGGGCGCAGCACGCGCAGCGCGTCGAGCATCAGTTCGATGTCGTACGGATCGACCGACACCTTCGGGAAGGTCTGCAGCAGCGCATCCGAAGCCGTTTCGATCAGTCCTCCGACGATCTCCGGGCTGCAATTCAGGTAATCGGGTGTGGCGTTGGTCATCGCGCATTCTCCTGGCGGAATTCTTCGCGCCACGCTCGGGGTCGATCGGACGCACCATCGAACCTTAGCAACCGGCCGTGGCGCGTGCGGGCGGCGATGCGAAGGCAGCGCAGCGAAAGCGAAGCCTGGGTGGGAGGGGGTTCGGTGCGGCGGCCCGGGAATCCAGCCCCAATTTACCCGGGGTACCGAGGAATTGCTGAAGTCATCTTCGAAATGAGTGCCCGATGCTTTTCCCCTATCGCCAGCGAAACCCGTCCCTCACTCTGTTGCCGCCCACCCGGTCCACCGACGCGCCGGAGCGAATCCATACTGCCGAGCGGTGTCGTGATGCCCACTTCCCGTTCGAAACGATCCCACCCTGTCTGCGCTGAGTCGATTGGCACGACGGCCTCGGCTGGCTTCTTTCTGCGAATGATCGGATGTCAATTAGAAAAATCTTAAACTAGAAATTTGGAAGATTTCCGTCAATGATTTATCCGTTATCGATAGTGATTTATCAGAGTTTCAGTATGCTCACGCTCATTAATAAATCGGCATCATCGAGATTTTCTAAATTTCCAACAATCAAAACGCAAAAACATTGATTCCGAAAATAAGAGTCAATGTTTTCTCCGAAAATCAAAATTTCGTTGACAGGACATATATGCCCGAATCCGATCGGCTGAGAAAATATCTGACGGGACGGCAGTCGGCGCATCTGAAATTCATGCCGCGCAAGCCACAGCCGGTTGAGCGGGAGACTGGCAAACCGAAACCCATGCCGGTTGCATCGGTCGTGTCTTGGGAAGTGCGTGAGGAGATCTGCCAGCCTTACCGGATCAAGGCGGTGATCTCGACGGCGGAACCAGTCGGCAGAAAGAAGGTATTAGGGCAGTTCGCGGCGTTCACGATCCAGCCCGAGGACGGTCGCGAGATTCGCAAGTTCAGTGGTTTTGTGTCGCGTTTCGATCTGGTATCGGAATCGCGCGATGGTTGTATTTACCACGTTGTGATCTGCCAGTGGATTGCAATGCTCGATGGTTCGAGCAATTGCGTCACCTACCAGCACATGACATCGTGGGAAATCATCAAGGCCATTCTCGAGCGTCACGATATCCGCTTCTGGATGCAGATTGAACTTCGTTTGAGACGCGAGCATCCGCGGCATGACTTCCGTTTTCAATACAACATGGGCGATTGGGCCTATATCAGGCTGGAAATGGAACAGGCAGGCCTGTTCTGCTTCACGACCACCGGCAAGCACGGCGAGGTGCTGGTCATTGCCGATGATATCGACGGCTACGATCGGCCCCATGTCACCGTGCCCGATCGTCCCACTGCCGGGTTGTCAACGTTCGAGGAATCCATCTTTTCCTTCAAGGTGCATACCCGCACCGTGCCGGAATCGTTCGTCGTTGCCGACTACAACCCGGCAAGCGCATGGGAAATGCTTCGCAACGAAAGCACGCCGGCTCACGACGACCCGACCATGATCGGCCAGCCCTACGTGTGGGGCACGCATCACGGCGACGCCGAAGGTGCAAAGCGTGAGGCGCAGTTACGGCACGAGGCGGCGCTTGTTCGACAGGTGCGCTACAAGGTCAAATCGACCGTGCTCGAACTCAGGCCGGGCCGTGTCGTGCGTTCGAATCGGGAGCTTGAAGACGCGACGTGGGGCATGTTCGTGACGAAGGTCGTGCATCGCGGCGCGAGGGATGCCAGCTACATGAACCGCTTCACCGCGATCCCGGCCGAGCGCCCTTACCGGATGGCGATCGAGGAAAACAGATGGCCCCGTATACACGGCACACTCGGCGCAACGATCTGTTCTCCTGATCAATATAAATTTGCCTATCTGACGGATAAAGGGGAGTACGTCGCACGTTTTCATTGCGACTTCGGCAACTGGCCCAAAGGCGCGGAGAGCGTTCCGTTGCGGCTGGCGAAGCCCTTTTCGGGCAAGGACCACACAGGCATGCACATGCCTGCGCTGGACGGCGACGAAGCCCTGGTGGCGTTTCGCGAAGGCAACCCGAACAAGCCGATCCTGGTGGGCTTCATGCCGAACAGCCAGCGTCCCGATCTCGTCAATTCCTCGCGGCGGCGTATGTCGCGCAACGAAATCCGCACGCAATCCGGCAACAAGCTGTGGATGGATGACTTCGACAACCAACAGGGGATCGAACTCAGCACCGAGCATTCGGGCCGCTCGCAGCTCAATCTCGGTTTCATACCCGACGGCGAGTTGAAGGCGCGGGGTGCGGGCGCGGAACTGAGGACTTCGGGGAACTGGGTCGGGCGCGGCGGTGCCGGTGTGATGTTGACGGCCTATGACCAGGCCGGTGGTAGCGGCAAGGTGCTCGCGATGGATGAGACGGATGCGCAGTTCAAGGATCACCAAACGTTCGGCAAATCACTTGCGGATTCGGCCGCCGCGTCGAAGGCATCGCCTGCCGATCTGGATGCGCAGCAGGCGATTGATGATGGCCTGAAGGCGCTGAAAAAGCCTGGCGTTCTGGTCACGGGGCCGGGGCCTGTTGGTGTTGTTTCGGCGGAAGGGATGCACCTTGCCGCCGACGGCGCGGTCATCGGCACCGCGAAGAAAGGCATGCATTTCAGTACGCTCAAGCGCTTCACCGTTGCTGCTCGTGACATCGTGTCGATGTTCTCGCAGAAGGGTATGAGCCTGATTACGTCGGCGGGTGATTTCGCGGCGCAGGCCCAGCGTGGTCGCATGCAGCTCGCGTCGCAGGAGGATATGTCCGTCGAGTCGGTCAATGGCGTGGTTCACGTGAAGGCGACGAAGGAAATCGTCCTGAACGTGGATGGCACTTACGTAATGATCAGCGGGGGTGGCGTCGAGATCGGTTCGCGTGGGGGCGTGCTGTATCGCACGGCGGGTGTGAAAGGGACTGGGCCTGCGCAGATGGACCTGGGCGGCGTGGCATTCGCACCGCAGTTCGTGCCGTACACGACAGCGTGTGAAGTGTGGCGCACCAACCCGGCCTTTGTGCCCGCACCGGACGCGCCGCGGCCGGAATCGCTGGGGAATACGGGCGAGGGTGCGCCTGAGGTGGGTGCGAATGCGCCGTCTCCGTTTGGCCACTTTTTCTCACGTCAATCCAGCCGAACAGACCGATTGGGAATGGGTGGGAGCCTGAGATGAGAGCCCGCGCCCATATTTACGAAGGCGACCGCACCACCGCGCTCGGGACCGTGGCCGATGGCATCGATGGCACCGGCTACAACGGGCGCAGGATGGGCTATATCGGTGCACCGGTGAACTGTCCGGCCTGCGGCACCACCGGCAGGATCGGCCGCAACAGCGAGCGGTTCGAACAGGACTGGTACGGCAAGATGCCGGCGCTGGAGGATGACCTTTGCCTGTGCGCCTGCAACCCGAAGCCCCGGCTGCTTGCCTCGCAGCACGAATGGACCGTGGATTGACGGGAGGTCGAATGAATTTTCTCTGGAACCCGCAGTTCCCGTCCGAGCGGGCGACAGACGAGCCGTTATCCATCTGGTTCCATCTCGTGCTGTACGTGATCGTCGAGGTTTTCGCTCTCGCCCTGGTAGTGCCTGGCTTGCCCAAGGATGGCGCCATACCGTGGGACAGCGTTCTGCATGACGCGGTCGCGGTGCCGTTCTTCGGCTGGTTGACACTGAGTTTTATCGTGCACCGGTTTGCGTATGACATCCCGGCAATGCAGGCCGCTGAACATAACTCGGCACGCTGGCGCCAGATAACCGGCTGGCAGCGGCAAAGCCGCTCTGGCATGGCGGTGCTCGACAGCGTGATCCTCACGCCCGAGCCGGACCTGGCCGAGCGCATGCTGGCACTCGAAGGCTCACCGCCCATGAATCCCGGCAAGGTGATGGCGCTGAACAATATCGATGCGGCCGATGATGGATCGCGTTTGAGCCGCCTGCTGGATGCGCTGCTCACGCCGCTGGTCAGGAGGCTCGCGCAAGCGGCAAAAAGTGGCTCATTCGAGATCGTGATGCAGTGCGACCATGAGGCGCTATCCAGCGAGGTTCTGACAGCCTGGTGCAGGCTGGAGCTACCGGGCAAGCCGGTCGTGCGTTGGCTGGATAACGGTCGCGACCTTGGCTTTGCGGATCGGTGGTTCGAGAGTGAGGCCCGTTACCATGGCTGGCACTCACAAGACACGATGCCGAAGTATCGTCTCCTGCTCGCCTGGCATTTGAACAAGAGCGGACCGGACGCCGAACATCGGGATTCCGAAGCAGCAGTGGCATTGCTGCTGGGCTCGCCTGCCCTGATCGCCGAGAAGCCGGACCTGAAGCGCCAGGCGTGGCTGCTGCGCCAGATTACTGGCGACGCCGATCAGGTGGATGCACTGCTGACCTCGTTGCTCAAGGCCGGACAGGTGCCCGGCGAGCGTATCCGTCACTTCTGGCACAGCAGACTCAAGGGGCTGGCACAGCATGCGACGCTTGCCGCGGTGAAGGAGTCCGGCCTGAAGGTGGAAGCGCACGCGCTCGATCCTGCCATCGGCCCGCAAGCCCCCGTGGCGCGCTGGGTGACTCAGGCGCTGGCCGCGAAGATGGCGCATTTCGGCCAGGGGCCGCAGCTTGTCGCGCTGCCCGACACGCAGGGTGTCGCGCTGAATCTGGTGGCAAAGGAGCCGGCTGCGGTGGACGTGCCATGGAAGGAGGAATACGGCTACAGGCCGTTATTGGGTCCTGAATTTGGCGCGCTCGCCTCGCTCTGGATGGTCTGCATGCTGCTGTCGCCGGACAAGGGCTGGAGTACGACTGACACGATCGTTACGTGCGCCACGATCTTTTTTATCGTGGTGTTTTTCTTCATCCGCCATGCGGGGCTCTTCTCACGGATGGTCGAATCAATAGTGGACTTCGTGGCGAGCCTGATCGGGTAATGAAAAGGTGAACGACATGCCGAAATGGGCAGGGTATTCCGTGCCGCTCGAATCAGGAATGCAGTCCCGCGAAAAATGGGCGCGGCCGAGCATGGCGTATGCGACGCCGCTCGCGGCCATCGCCTGGTGAGGCTGGCGCGGCCGGGCACCGGCCTGGGAGTATCCCCAGAGGCGTGGGACGCGACTCGCCCCGGCGGCCGCAGCCCGTCCCTGAATCCATGCGAGTAGTGCACCCGGGCCGGGATCGCGGGCCTACCTTGACATAAGGTTGGCCGCCTTTCAGACGTTGCGAATCCGCCCGAGCCGCCCGCCGCCGCCCCCAACTTCGCATCCCCATCGCCCGATTCGCGTCCCTCCCCCTCCCCGCCACGCCCCCCGGCTATCTTCGTCCGACCGGCTCGGTGCGTGCGCCGCCGCTGGACGCTGCCGCCTCGCCGCCGCAAGCCAGCCCGAGCGCCGCCGGCCGCCCCGCCAACCCCTGTCCGCCCCGCCCGGCGGGCGCTTGCGCACAACCCGCGCCGAGCGAGCGATGAGCGACGAAAAAACCGAAGAACCTACCGACAAGAAACTGCGCGACGCCCGCAAGGACGGCCAGGTTTCGAAAAGCTCGGACCTCGCGGACGCCATCTCGATGACGGCCGCGATCGGCTTCGTGATGGCGACCGGCGCGCACCTGCGCGACTCGATGCGGCAACTCGTGATGAGCTCGCTCGAATTCGTCAACACGCCGCACACGCTCACCGACATGTACGACCGGCTCTACCGCTTCGGCGGCATCGCGCTGCTCGCCGTGGTGCCGCTCGCGCTGTGCGCGGCGTTCGCGGGCCTGATGGGCTCGGGCATGCAGGTGGGCCTGCAGATCGCGCTGAAGCCGGTCATGCCGAACATCAACGCGCTGAACCCCGGCGAAGGCCTGAAGAAGATCTTCTCGATCAAGACGGTGATCGAGACCGCCAAGATGATCGTCAAGGCCTCGCTGATCTTCGCGGTGATGTGGGTGGTGATCCGCGGCCTGATCCCGCTGGTGTCGGGTGCGCTGTACCAACCGCTGGCCGAGCTGTCGGCGATGTTCTGGAGCATCCTGCTCAAGCTGATGCTGGTGGCGGCGGTGATCTTCATCGTGGTCGGCGCGGCCGACGTCAAGCTGCAGCAGATGCTGTTCATCAAGCAGATGAAGATGTCGAAGGACGAGGTCAAGCGCGAGCACAAGAGCGACGAAGGCGACCCGATGATCAAGGGCGAACGCAAGCGGATCGCGCGCGAGATGGCCAATTCGCCGCCGCCGCGCATGGCGCGCGCCAACGTGGTGGTGGTCAACCCCACCCACTACGCGGTGGCGCTGCGCTACGCGCCCGACGAACACCCGCTGCCCGTGGTGATCGCCAAGGGCATGGACGAGGCGGCGGCCGCGATCCGCCGCGCGGCGGCCGAGGCCGACGTGCCGATCGTCGGCAACCCGCCGGTGGCGCGGGCGCTCTACAAGGTCGGCGTGGACGAGCCGATTCCCGACGCGCTGTTCGAAACCATCGCGGCGATCCTGCGCTGGGTCGATTCGATCGGCGCGAGCCGCGATGCGCATTCCCAACCTCACCCGCCCGTTCACTGAGCGCAGCCTCCGGAGCCACGATGCTGAAGTCCCTGAAACTCCCTGCCGGCGGCGAAATCGGCATCGTCGCGCTGGTGGTGGCGATCATCTCGCTGATGATCCTGCCGCTGCCGCCGCTGATGATCGACGCGCTGCTGGCGCTGAACATCACGATCAGCGTGACGATCCTGATGATCACGATGTACGTGCCGGACATTTCGGCGCTCTCGGCGTTCCCGTCGCTGCTGCTGTTCACCACGCTGTTCCGGCTCTCGCTGAACATCGCCTCGACCAAGTCGATCCTGCTGCACGCCGAGGCCGGCAACATCATCGAGAGCTTCGGCAAGCTGGTGGTGGGCGGCAACCTGGTGGTGGGCCTGGTGGTGTTCGCGATCATCACGACGGTGCAGTTCATCGTGATCGCGAAAGGCTCGGAGCGGGTGGCCGAGGTGGGCGCGCGCTTCACGCTCGACGCGCTGCCCGGCAAGCAGATGAGCATCGACGCCGACCTGCGCGCCAACCTGCTGACCCCCGAGGAAGCCAAGCGCAAGCGCGCCACGCTGGCGGTGGAAAGCCAGTTGCACGGCGGCATGGACGGCGCGATGAAGTTCGTGAAGGGCGACGCGATCGCGGGCCTGATCATCACGCTGATCAACATCCTGGCCGGTATCGCGGTGGGCGTGGCCTATCACGGCATGTCGGCCGGCGACGCGGCGAACCGCTTCTCGGTGCTGTCGGTGGGTGACGCGATGGTGTCGCAGATCCCGTCGCTGCTGCTATCGGTGGCGGCCGGCGTGATGATCACGCGGGTGGCCGACGAGCGCCAGACCAAGCAGCGCTCGCTCGGCGACGAGATCGGCCATCAGCTCGGCTCCAGCAGCCGCGCGCTGTTCTTCGCGGCGCTGCTGCTGCTCGGCTTCGCGGCCGTGCCGGGCTTTCCGGCGCTGCTGTTCGTGATGCTGGCGGGGCTGCTGGCGTTCGCCGGCTACAAGCTTTCCAAGAAGCCCGCCGCCCGCGACAGCGAGCACGGCGGCGGCGAGACGCTGGCCTCGATGCAGCGCTCCGGCGCGAAGACCGAGGTGCCGCCGATCCTGCCGCGCGCGCCGCAGTTCGCCTGCGCGGTGGGCGTGCGGATCTCGCCCGACCTGGCCGCGCGGCTGTCGCTGCCGACGCTCGACATCGCGTTCGAGGGCGAGCGCAACGCGCTGCAGGAGCTGCTCGGGCTGCCGTTCCCCGGCATCACGATGTGGATTCACGCGCCGCTGGCCGCTTCCACGTTCGAGATCCTGGTGCACGACGTGCCGCACCTGAGCGTCGCGCTGCCGGCGGGCAAGGTGTTGCTGCCCGACCTGTCGCTGCTGGCGTCCGACGTGGCGGCCAGCGTGGCCGAGAAATACCAGCAACTGGCCGAGCGCACCGAGCCCGGCCCGCTGATCGCCACCGACGGCCTGCCCACGCGCTGGCTCGACGACAAGGCGATCCCGCCCAAGACGCCCGTGTGGCGCGCCGAGCAGATCATCCCGCACGCCTGCGTGGCCGCCATGCGCCGCCACGCCACGCTGTTCCTCGGCATCCAGGAAGTGCAGTGGATTCTCGACCAGATCGGCCACGACGCGCCGGGCCTGGTGGCCGAGGTGCAGAAGGTGCTGCCGCCGCAGCGGATCGCCGACGTGCTGCGCCGCCTGCTGGAAGAACAGGTGTCGATCCGCAACGTGCGCACCATCATGGAAAGCCTGATCGCCTGGGGCGCGAAGGAAAAGGACATGCTGATGCTGACCGAGTACGTGCGCGGCGATCTCTCGCGCTTTCTCGCGCACCGCGCCGCCAAGGGCGAGCGCCAGCTTTCCGCCGTGCTGTTCGACATGCAGGCCGAGCAGCACATTCGCGCCGCGATCAAGCAGACGCCCACCGGCAACTTCCTCGCGCTGCCGCCGAACGACGCCGCGTTCCTGATCGATCGCATCCAGTCGTTCGTCGGCACCGCGCCGCGCGACGGCGTGGTGCTGGTCACGTCGATGGATATCCGCCGCTACGTGCGCCGCATGATCGAGGCGCGGCTCGGCTGGCTGGCCGTGTATTCGTACCAGGAGCTGGGCGAGCACGTCGAGCTGAAGCCGGTCGGCCGCGTCACGCTGAACGCCTGAGCCGCCCATGACCGCCATCGACTCGCGCTCGGCGCGCATCATTCCGGGCGCGGCGAGCGCCGAGCCGAGCCGGCCGCGCGAGCGCCGCTTCGATTACGCCTCGCTGGCCTCGCGCCGCGCGCCGCACCGGCTGCCCGCCCGCGAGCAGGCCGAAACGGGCGGCCAGGACACGCCCGAGGAAGCGCCGGCGCAGCCCGAGATCGCGCTGTATTTCGATCCGCGCTACCTGCCGGACGATGCCGAAGCGCCCGCGGAAGACCCCGGCGCGACGCTCTCGCCCATCCCGGCCGCCGACGACCGCGATACGCTGCCGGCCCGCGTCGAGCGCGCCGCCGTGCCGATCGTGTCGGCCGTCTACATGCACCAGCAGCAATACCTGCAGGTGCTCGGCGTGCTGACGCGCGAGATCGCGGCGTTCTGCGGCGATCCGGCCATCGCCAACGCCGGCAACTGGGAAGCGCACATGACGCTCGACCCCGCGCTGCTGCCGCAAACCCGGCTGTCGCTGTCGCTTTCGCGTTTCAGTCTCCTGCTTCGGTTCGATGCGCAGGACCCGACCGCGCGCGACTTACTCTTGACCCACAGCACGATGCTCCAGCGCGAGCTCGCCGAAACGATGCGCGCGTGGGGCGAGGTTCGCGACATCGAACTCACCATCTGGTAATCACCCGCTTCCCTGCATGGCCGACTTTCTGACCGCGACGACCAGCGACGACCCTGCGAGCGACCCCGACGCTCAGGCGCCGCACGTCGCTCCGCCGGCACGACCGACGCCTGCCGCGAGCGCTGTGACCGTGACGCAAGCTGCGATCGCGCGCGCGGTGCCGCGCCGTGTCGACGTCGGCCTGGCCCGCCTGTCGCAGACGGCGCACGATGCGCGCCTCGCGCCCGCCGTGCTGGCCGCCACCGGCGCGCGGGTGCTGCGCATCGCGCCCATCGCCGGCCCGGGCCCCGGCGCGGCACGCGGCGCGCTGCGCGATCCGGCCGTGCTCGAACTGGCGCTGGCCGCCCCCGGCGGCGCGGCGCGGCCGGTGTTCGTCGAATTCGATCTCGACGCGCACCCGGCGCTCGCGATCCTCGCCTGGCCCGACCGCACCGGCGTGCCCGGCGCGCCGGCCATGCTGTCGCCGAGCGGCGCGGAGCTGGCGCTGCGCCAGACGGTGGCCGGCGTGCTGCTCGAACCGCTGGCCGCCGCGCTCGGAAAAATGGGCTTCGACACGCCGCGCGTGGTGTCCGTGATGCGCCGCCCGCTGGCCGACTGCCTTGCCGACGCCAAGCTCGACCTGCCGCCGATGGCGCTGTCGATCGCGCTCGGCGAAACCCGCATCGATTGCACCGTGGCGGCCACCAGCGCCGTGCTCGGCACGCTCGACGCGCTGATCGCCCGCACTGCGGGCGACGCCTGGCGCACCGCGTTTCCCGCCTTGAACCTGCCCGGCAGCGCCATCGTCGGCACCCGCCATTTCGCGGTCGAGACGCTCTCGGCGCTCGAACCCGGCGACGTGCTGCTGCGCTGCCTGTTTCCGACCTTCGATGCAGCCGCGCTGCACGGCGGCGGCGGCGCGCCGCGCGTCGTGGCCGCGTGGGGCGCGCGCGGCCATCTGCGCGCGCACGCCGGCGCGTCGCTCGACGGCCGGACGCTTACCCTTACTCAGGAGTGGACCATGTCCGACGAACTCGATTCGACCCGTGCCGATGTCGGCCTCGCGACGGATCGCCCCGACGAACCGATCGTGGTCGGCAACCTCGAGCTGCCCGTGCAGTTCGAGATCGACACGGTCGCGCTGCCGCTCGACCAGCTTTCGGCGCTCGGCCCGGGCTATGTCGTCGAACTGCCGGTGCCGGCCGCCGATGCGCAGTTGCGGCTGGTGGTGCATGGGCAAACAGTGGGTTTTGGCGAACTCGTGACGGTTGGCGAGCATCTCGGCGTACGAATCATCAGGATGGCGCATCGGCATGGTTCAGTTCAGTGACATTACCGGGCTGCTGCTGGTCGTCATCGCGATCAGCCTGCTGCCCTTCGTGGCGATGGTGGTGACCTCCTACGCGAAGATCGTCGTGGTGCTCGGCCTGCTGCGCAACGCGCTGGGCGTGCAGCAGGTGCCGCCCAACATGGTGCTCAACGGCATCGCGATCCTGGTGTCGATCTACGTGATGGCGCCGATCGGCATGCAGGCGCAGAAGGCGCTGGAGGGCCAGCAGCTGTCGGCGCAGCCGTCGCAGGCGCTGATCCAGGCGTTCGGCGCGGCGCGCGAGCCGTTCCGCGCGTTCCTGGAGAAGCACACCGCCGAGCGCGAGAAACGCTTCTTCCTGCGCTCCGCCGCCGTGGTGTGGCCCAAGGAGCAGGCGCAGCAGTTGACCGAGCATGACCTGATCGTGCTGGCGCCGTCGTTCACGCTGTCCGAGCTGACCGACGCGTTCAAGATCGGCTTCCTGCTGTATATCGCGTTCATCGTGGTGGACCTGATCATCGCCAACGTGCTGCTCGCGCTCGGGCTGAACCAGGTCACGCCGACCAACGTGGCGATTCCGTTCAAGCTGTTGCTGTTCGTGGTGATGGACGGCTGGTCGACGCTGATCCACGGCCTCGTGATGACCTACAAGTAAGGAGCGACGATGGATGTCGATTCGCTGATCCGTTTCACCACGCAGGGCATGCTGCTGTGCCTGACCGTGTCGCTGCCGCCCGTGATCGTCGCCGCCGTGGTGGGGCTGGGCGTGTCGTTCGTGCAGGCGATCACCTCGCTGCAGGACCAGACGCTGCCGCAGGTCATCAAGCTGATCGCCGTGACCATCACCATCATCATCGTCGCGCCGGTGTGCTGCGCCGCCGTGCTGCATTTCGCAAACCAGATGATGCGCACCGCCGTGCCGCTCTGACCGGAAAACCGACCCGATGGCCATCAACCGCAACCCGACCGTTCGCCCGCAAACCACCGCCGCCGCCGATCAGGCGCGCCGCGCCGGCGACGCGCAGCAGAACACCGCCGCCAAGGAAGGCGCGCGGCAGGCGCAGAAAGCCACCACCTACAACGGCACGCTGTTCACCAACACCAACCAGGCGCAGAACGGCAACCAGGCCGCGCAGCGCAAGTTCGCGAGCCTTGCGCGCAACCGCAAGCGCGCCAACGTGGCACGCGCCAAGCGCAACAACGTGGGCGGCGCGGGCGGAGACGACGACGGCGACGCCTCGTTCAAGCAGGACGACATGGACGCGCTGAACGGCGGACGCGGCGGTGGCGGCGGACGCGGGCGCGAGCAGGAACAGGACGACACGCCCGTGGAGGCCGGCAAGGCGGGCGGCGCCGGTGCGGATGCGCAGGCGGGCGGGCCGCGCCCGGCCTCGGCGCAAACCGCGCCGCCGAGCGCGCTCGATGCGATCGCGGCGAAGTTCGGCGAAGGCCAGGATGCGCAGCGCGCCGAGGCGGTGCGTACTGCTTGGAACGACGCCGTGGTGAAGCTGCGCGCCAGCGCGGGACAAGCCGACGCCACGCCTTGGGCCGCCAAGCTGGCCGCCGCGATGATCGATCTTCAGCAGATCGAGATGAAGATCGGCCACGTGGGCGCCGGCGGGATTGCGGCGCTGCGGGAGCTGGCGCTGGCGGGTGGGCCTTCTACCGGGAGCCAGTCGTTCAATATGGTGCTGCCGCTCGTGATGCTGCGGGCCGAGTTCAAGGCGGGGAAATTGCGGCGCGAGAGAGGTGGGGCGATTCAGCAGAGTGTGAAGGCGGGGATCTTGGGGCGGGCGGGGAAGAAGGCGGAGGGGGGAAGGGGTGAGAGGGCCGCGATCGGCCCGATCGTTCATGCGACGTTAAAAACGACCAACCAGCCCCATTTCAACCGATTCGAACCCGACGATAAGCCGGGCCTCTGCTTCAGCCTTCAAACAGACGATCGCCTTGTCGGGCGGCGTCTTTTCCCATGCGCCGGCCGGTCGAGCGCGGCGCGCGCATCGCGGGATTCCACCGCTTCGAAATTCATCAACGCCACCCGATAAATCGACAGCAGGTTGAACGCAATGCCGACGACGCGCGCCTGCTCGTCATCGAGCGCGACGTTCATTTCGTCGAGCGGCAACGGCACGCGCAAGGCTGGGGCCATCGGGGTCGCCAGCGCGCGTTGAGCAACGTGCGGATCGCGATCATCTGCTTGTCTTCGTCGTGGACGCTGACGACACAATGCGGTTGCGACGGAGGCGGCTCAGCCATTCGGCGGACCTCCTCCCTTCCATTCCCAGCGATTCCGCAGCCCAAACACGGCGTCTTCCAGCGCAATCATCGCCGATCGCCTCAGCCAGCCGGCCGAGGCGACACGACACGCCGCCCTCCCTACCCTGTTGGTTGCGCCGCCCCGGCCATCGGCCATGTGCGGTCACACCCTGTCTCGCGCACGTTCAGCGTCCCTCTCCGCTGAAAACGTGACCCAAATCAGGCCATCCGTCATTTTCAGCCGAATTTCTGTCAACCTCGGTTGACATTTCATGAGCTGATAACTAGAGTTGACACTTGATCGAAATCTTCAAATCTGTCCAATTCGAGTCGTGGCTCACCGCGCTTCGCGATAAGCAGGCACGAGCGCGCATCGTGTTGCGTATCCGGCGCCTGGGTCTCGGTAATCCCGGCGACGTCAAACCGGTCGGACACGGCATCTCGGAGATGAGGATCGACCACGGCCCCGGCTACCGGGTGTATTACCTGCAACGCGGCATCACCGTCGTCCTGCTGCTGTGCGGCGGCAGCAAACCCACGCAGGCAGGCGACATCGCCCTCGCCCGGTCAATCGCGTTGCAATGGAAGGAGTCACCACGATGAAACCCGCGAAATTCAGCCGCTTCGACAGCGTGGATTACCTCGTCACCGCCGAGGATATTGCCGCCTATCTCGAAGCCGCCGTCGAAGACGGCGATCCCGCCCTGATCGCCGCCGCGCTCGGCGACGTTGCCCGCGCGCGCAATATCAGCCAGCTTTCTCGCGACACCGGCATGAGCCGGGAAGGCATCTACCGCGCGCTGTCGGGCGATGGCAATCCGAGCTTCGCCACGGTGATGAAGATCACCGCTGCGCTCGGGCTGCGCCTGTCGTTCCGTCCGGCAACGCTCGCGGCCTGACAGCCCCTCGATACCAGCCTGTGCCCGCTCAAGCAGGCACTTCGATACCTGCCTGACCGCGCGACGGCCGGTGCACGGCCGTCGCGGCGTCGGGCCACCGCGACGTCACCTGCCCGGGCGGCAAGCGAGCGGCCAATCCTCATCGGCGCCCCTCCGAAGCGGTCAAGCGCAAAACCGCCCGAATCGGCCGTCGGCCCCACTCGCCCCCCGCCACGCCAACGTTTTCGCCCCCTTTCCCGCAAAATCCGCCCCGCCCCCGCCCCCAATCTCCCCCCGCCCCTGCGTTCGCATACCACGCTCCCGCTTCGCATCCTTCGCCAGCCGATCCCTGCCGACCGCCTACATTAGTCGGAACGATAGCTGAGGCTGTGACCCGACTCGACGCACCCATGAAACTGCTGCGGATACTCACCGGCACCCACGCAGGCGCGCAATTGCAGCTCGCGCCCGGCGCGCACCGCATCGGCACGGACGATGCGGCCGACATTCGCCTGACGGACTGGCGCGGCGGCGACCTGTGGCTGACGGTGGCCGATACCGGCGTGGTGTCGGCGCAAATGGTCGCGGCAGCCCCCGGCACGCCGGAAGCGAACGCCGCGACGGCCGGCACGGCCACCAGCGGCCCGCTCGAAACGATCCTGCTGGTGGATTTCGTGCCGATGCAGTTCGACGGCACGATCCTCTGCGTCGGCGACGAAGCGGGCGTATGGCCGTCGGACTACGAACTGCTGCAGACGCTGATGACCAAGCCGGTGCCGAAGGCCTCGCCGCTGCGCCGCCGCTACCTGGGCGTCGCGGCGGCCTGCTTCGGCGTGGGCGCGGTGATCGTGACGGTGTCGGTGCTGTCCACGGCGCAGATGAGCCGCGCGGCCCTGCCGCCGAACGCCGACGACAACGCGCACCGCGTGACCGACGCGCTGGCCGCGGCCCGCATCGAAGGCCTCGGCGCGCACGCGGTGGGCGACACGGTGGTGGTGACGGGCATGCTGGCCAGCTCGGCCGACGATGCCGCGGTGCGCCAGTTGCTGCGCCGCCTCGCCATCACCCAGGTCGCGGCGCAATACGACGTGGCGCCGCAAGTGGCGCGCAGCATCGAGGATTCGCTGGGCATACCGGGCGCGCGCGTGCAGTACGGCGGCGGCGGGCGCTTCGTGATCAAGGGCTCGGTCGGCAACAAGATGGCGCTCGACGCGGCGATCGCCCGCGTGCGCGCCGATCTCGACCCGAACGTGAAGGACATCGTCTCGGATGTCTCCGAATCGGCCGACAACGCCAGTTCGACGGACGCCACAGCCTACTCGGAGATGATCTCGGCCGACGGCGTGCAGTACGCGCAGACGCCCGACGGCGTGAAGCATATCTACGCGTCGGACCCGCAGCTCGCCTCGGGCGCCGCCGCGCCGAACACGGCCACCGGTGCGAACGTCGGCGCGAACACGGGCGTCAGCGCCCCGGCGGACATGTCGACCGACGGCGCGATACAAGGCGCAACGAACGGCACGGCGAACAGCGCCGCAAACAGCGCCACTGGCACGCCCGACGCCAACGCGGCGGCCGATGCAACGGCCGCCGCACCGGCCACGGCCGGCCGCAACAGCGGCAACGCCGGCAACCGCGCCCACGGCGCACGCAACACCAAGAGCGCGCGCAACGCGGCCAACCCGCAGGAGCCGCCGAGCAACGCCAACGAATTCGTGCCGCTGCCGTCCGCGGCAGCCGACGTACCGGCCGCAGCCGCGCCGCAAGGCGCACCGGCCCGCTCGTATGCGCCGATGCTCGCATCGGCACGCCGCCCCGATGCGCCGCCGGCGCGCCGGGCCGAATCATCGTCCCGGCCGCCGGCTTCGCCGATCGCGAGCTGAGCCGACACGTCACCACAGGGATCGAAATCATGTACGAACCGCTCGAACCGCACGCCAAGGATTTCAACGACATCCGCACGCTGCTGAACGCGCCGGACAGCCAGGCCCGCGTCAACGCATTGCGCGCGGCCCTCGACGCGACCGCCGAGAAGATCGGCGCGACCCCGTCGACCAACGAACTCGACCGCAGCAATCTCGCGAAGCTGTATCGCGGCTTTCTCGCGACCTCGCGAGCGCTCGCCAAGCTGCAGGAGCAGCGCGCGAACGCGTCGTAACCCATTCGCGGGCGGCACGCCGCCTTCGAACGCTGCCCGGCTCCGTGCCCGCCACGGCGTGACGGAACCGGACCGGCATCGCAGTGGCAGTACCTGTCTTTCCTTCGAAAACCGAACTTCCTAGACTCGCGAGGTAACACCATGCCTTCTCTCGGTAATATCAGTTCGCTGGCCGGCTCGGCCTCCAGTTTGGCCAGCACGGCAGGCAACGTTGCAAGCGGCGCAGCCAACTCGGCAGCCGGCTCGGCCGATTCGGCATCGACGCAATCGCAGATGCAAGGCATCAGCAACCAGATGAACCAGATGACGCTCGCTTCGGCGCAGATGCAGCTCCAACAGAGCATGGCGGCTTCGCTGGCGAACGTGATGAAGAGCGGCGCGAGCAACGTCAAAAGCGCATCGCAAGGCGGTTAATGGCACACGCGGGCGTCGCGTCACGCGACGCCGTCGTGGCGGCGGTTTCGCCCGGCTCCGGGCGGCCGCCCTTTTTGTTTTCCGTTGTTCCCCCCACCCGGCCTTCCCAGTCCAGCCCAGTCCATCGCATGAGCTCAGACCGTTATACCTGGTTGATCGAGGATCTCTGCGCCGTCATCGGCCTGCCCGACGTGCAGAACGTGTTGACCACGCGCGCGATCGAGGTCGAAGGTTTCGACGTCCGCCTCGATTACTTCGATAACGACATCGACGCGATGTACGCGAACTTCCATTACGGAACCGTCACCGCCGGCCGAACCCTGACGATTTTCCGCCTGATGCTCGAAGCGAACCTGCTCGTCTACGCGCAGGATCAGGCACAAATGGGGATCGACACGGATACCGGGAACGTGGTACTGATACTGCGCATTCCGTTCGACAGCGGCGTGGACGGTGCGGAACTGGCCGACCTGCTCGCCCATTACGCAGAGCATGGCCGCTACTGGCGGCGCAACATCATGGAATCGAGCGACGACATGTTCGACGGCATCGCCTCCGGGGAGTACGTCTGGTTGCGCGCATGACCGTCCAGCGCCGCTCGGCCGATCAACCCGAGTCAGGCGTCCCGTGTAGTCCCCGATGTCGAAATCCGATTCCCCACGCGCGCCCAACCGGCGCAGCGTGCTCGCGCCGTCCGATACCCCGGCCGGCCGCACGATCGCTTTCTCCCGCTTCTGGCTGCTGCGCGATGCGGGCCTGCTGATCGCCGACGGCGAAATCGTCTCGATCGGCGCGCGTCCGCTCGCCATCCTGATCCTGTTGATCGACGCCAACGGCCGCGCGGTGGCCATCACCGCGCTGCGTGAAGCGGCGTGGCCCGGCCTCGAAGTCGACGCCAATACCGTCCAGTCCCAGATTTCCGCGCTGCGGCGCGTGCTCGGCGACGATCGCGACCTGATCGAAACCGTGCCGGGCCGCGGCTACCGCTTCGCCGGCGACCTGCGGGTGGTCGATCAGCCCGACGTGGACGGCGGCGAACGCCCGGCCCGCGACGCAGCCGCCGCGCCCGCCGACAGCCCCGCTCCGCTCGACGACACACCGCTCCAGCCCGCGCCGCTCGCGCGCGACACGCTCGCCCAGGCCCAGCCGCACGACCCGTCGCCGTTCGTCGGCCGTCACGCCGAGCTGGCCGAACTGCTGGCCACCGTGCCGGCCGCGCGCACCGTCACGCTGACCGGCGCGGCCGGCATCGGCAAGACCCGCCTCGCGATCGAGGCGGCGCGCGGCCTCGCGCCGGGCTTCCCGGACGGCGTGGCCTACGTGCCGCTCGCCACGCTCTCGACGCCCGACCGCGTGGTGCATGCGATCGCCGATGCGCTCGACGTCGACACCGCCGGCGGCGAGCTTGATGCGTACCAACTCGCCGACACATTGCGGGAACGCCGCCTGCTGATCGTCATCGATCACGTCTCGCCGTTGCGGCATGCGGTGGCGCGCGTGATCGAGCAGCTGACGGCCGCCGCGCCCGGCGTGCACGTGCTGGCCACCGGCGACGCGCCGCTTGCCGTGCTCGGCGAACGCACCATCGCCGTCGCGCCGCTCGGCGTCTCGGCCGACGCGCACCAGCCCGACGACGCCGGCAACAGCGACGCACTGGCGCTGTTCTTCTCGGCCTTCCTGCGCCGCCAGCGCCGCGACGGCGCGCCCGGCGCCACGCGCCTGCCGGCCGATGCGCTGGCCGCCGCCGCGTCGATCTGCGCGAGCGTGGACGGCATGCCGCATCCGGTCGAACTGCTGGCTGCCGATCTGGCCGTCGCGCTGGCCGCCAGCGGCGAGGTGCGCTCGACGTTCGTCGGCGCCGCGACCGAACTCGACCGCTTCCTCACCCAGCGCTCGGGCGCGCGGCGCCGGCTGCTGCCGCATGGCGATCTGCAACTGGCGTGCGTCGAATTCGTCTACGGCCGGCTCGACGCGGGCACGCGCAGCACCTTGCGCCGGCTCGGGCTGTTTCACGGCGCGTTCGACGAAGCCACGGGGATCGAACTGCTGGTGGCGTTCGATCGCGCGCTCAGCCTCGACGACACGCCGGCCGAGGTGGCCGGCCGGCGGCTGCGCAACCTGGTGGCGGCGGGCCTCGTCGACGAAGTGGAATGCGACGGCGAACTGCGCCTGCAATTGCCGCCCTCGGTGCGCCGCTTCGCGCTGGCGACGCTCGCGCGCACGCCCGAACGCGCCACGCCGGGCGCGCTGCACGCGGCGCAGATCGCGCGCAGCATGGCACGCCGCTTCGGCGCGGGGCCGTTTCTCGCGCCCCCTTCGGTGCGTCACGATCTGGCCGACCTGCGTGCCGCGCTCGACTGGAGCATCGACAACGGCAAGCCCGAACTCGGCGCGGACCTGCTCGACCATTCCGCGCCGCTGTGGGTGCGGCTCGCGCTCGGCGACGAATACGTGGGCTGGGCGCGACGCGTGGCGGTATGCGGCGACAACGGCGCGGTGCGCCGAATTCGCCCCGAGATGCGGGTGGCGGCGGCGCTCGCGAACGCGCTGGCCTGCAAGCGCAACGCGGCCAGCGAGGCGGCGCTGCAATGGCAGCGCGCCTATGAGATCGCCAGCGCCTGCGCCGACAATTCCACGCGGCTGCGCGCGCTGCTGCACCTGTTCTTCCGCGCGCAGATCCGCGGCGAAACCGAGCGCGCGCGCGAGCTGTCGCGCAAGTATTCGGAGATCGCCGACGCCGCGCGCTGGCCCGCCGCGCAGCACAACGCACAGCTCATCGAGGGCATGCTGCGCGCCTACACGGGCGATCTGCATCAGGCGATTCCGCTGCTCGGCGGCACCGCCGGCGACGCCGCCAACCCGCCCGAAGTGGTGCGCGAGGCACGCGCGCTGGCCACCCGCCACGGCCTGTCACTGCACCTGATCGCGAACGCGGCGCTGTCCACCGTGCAATGGCTGGTGGGCGGCACGCCGCGCGACTGCGAGATCCCCGACCTGATGGCCGCCGACAACGAACCGCTGTCGTGCTGCGTCGCGCTGCGCCACGCCTGCGCGCTGGCCGTGGTGGAAGACGACGTGACACGCGCCGAGGCCTACGCGGCGGCGCTCGTCGAGCTGGCCAGCTCGGCCGCGCCGCGCCGCTGGCTGCGCACCGGCCTCGACGTGCAACGCTGGCTGGTGGGCCGATCCGGCGATCGGCAGGCCGCGCGCGCCCTGGTCGCGGAGATCGCCGGGCGCTTCGAATCGCACCGCGTGCCGCCCGTCGAGCTGGCATTCGTCACCACGCTGCTGCCGTCGATTCCGTTCGAGGCCGAGCCGGTCCTGGCCGACACGCTCGCGAACGGCATCGCGCAGGCCGCGCGCCGCGCCGACCGCACCGGCGAGCGCTGGACGCTGCCCTGGCTGCTGCATCTGCAAGGGCGGCTGTCGCGGGCGCGCGGCGAGGCGTCCGAGCTCACGCGCCGCGCGCTGCTCACCGCGTTGCGCTGCGCCACCGAGCAGGGCGCCTATCGCATCGTCGAACGAATCCGCGCCGATCTCGACGCGCTCGACGGCACGCCCTGAGAAGTCGCGCCCGGCGTAGCCCGCTTCGCATGGCGCGACATGGCTTCCGATACCGTGAGGGTCGTGACTAATGGATGTCACGCAGGCGCCCTAGCATGGCACTCCATCCCAACATGCGGGCCTCGCGATGAAGCGCGAGGCCCGCATGGCGCCACGGAGCCTCGATGCCGTCGTTCAAGTCCGTCCTCGCCCGCATCGGTGGGACCGCACCCGCCGAGCCGCAGCAGCCGGCCGCGCGCGGCGTGCCCGGCGTGGCGCACGTGGTGCCGGGGCAGGCCGCACCGACCACGCAGCCGGCCGCGCCGCTGCCGAACCGGCGCGACGCGACGCGGCAGAACGCACCGGCCGACGCGCGCACGGCGGGCGACCCGGCCCATCCCGCACCGAACCACGATGCCGCACGCCGCCAATTGGGCACCACCCGCCTGAAGGCGATGTTCTCGCGCTCGGGCGGCCACAACGCCAATCCGAACGCCGCACCGAACACAGCTCGCACGCAAGCGGGCGCCTCGCGCGGCGTGGCCGCCAGCGTCGTCACGCACGTGCAGGCCGCCAGCTCCGAACTGTCCACGCCGTTCCATCAGCGCATCAGCGCGAACCGGCCGATCGGCGCCAGCGAATACGTCACCGGCGGCGCGCGCTACGCGGCCGACCCGAAGGCCTCGCACGCCGAGGCCTTGCGCCGCCGCGCGGGCAAGAAGGCCGGCGCGGCACTGAGCGGCGCGCTGCCCGCAGTGCCCGAGGACGATCACGAGGATGCCGACGAGCAGGCGATGCGGATCGAATCGCTCGACAGCCCCGACGCGCTGCGCACCCAGGTCGACGTGTGGTTCCCCGAGCCGGCCGGCGTGCAGCGCGTGAACGGCGGCGACAACGCGATCCTGGCCGGCCGCCTCGCGGGGCTCGGCGCGCCCGATGCCGCGCCCTCCACGCAACGCGGCGCGCTGCTGGCCATCGCGTTGCGCAGCGCGGGCGCAACAAGTTCCACGGACGCGCGCGCGATCCTCGATGAAATGTCGCGGCTCGATTTCTCGCAGATGGATCAATCGACCAGCGCGAACCCGGCCGGCGCGGCGCAGCCGCTCGACGAGACGCGCGCCCGCGCCTGGCTCGCCGCGCGCACCCTGTCGCGCACCGAGGAAGGCTTCGACGCGCTGCAGGTGCTGCGCGGCCCGCGCCCCGACGACACGCCGCTGCGCATCAACGCGCAGCGCACCATGCTCGAAGCGGCCGATCACGCCGATCCCGGCCCGCACGACGCGCTGACGCCCGCCAACGACCCCGCGCCCGGCGCCGTGCAGGCGCGCAACGTGGCGGCCGGCGGCACGCCCACGCTGGCCGCCCGCGCGTTCTCGGCGGCGGCCACCGCGAACACGCACGGCGTGGCGCAGATGAGCGCCGCGCACAAGGGCGACTTCTTCGCGTGGCGCCAGCACTATCGCGAGGACGGCCCCGGCACGCCGCTGGCGAAGACGCGCTCGCGTCTGCACAAGTTCACCGGCAAGGCGCTCGACCAAGCGGGCGAGACGCGCTGGAAGACCTTCGCCGCGCGCTCGGTCGGCAAGCACCGCGCGCCGCTGGCCGCGCTGCGCAGCGGCACGCAGGACGTCACGCGCGCCACCATCGCCAAGGAACAGAAGTCGCTCGCCAAGCTGGCCGAGCATCGCGGCGCGCTGCTCGACCGGCCCATGATGCAGCCCGCCGCGACGCTCACGCACGCGCAGCCGGGCCACTCGATCGCCGAGCTGGCGGCGCTGCATGTCTGGTTCGATCAGGGCGGCTTCAAGACCGGCCAGCCCGATGCCGCGCAAACCAGGCTGATCGTCGCGAAGGCCAACGAGATGCGCAACGCGCTGGCCACCGAGGATCTGTCCGCCACTCCGGAGTTGATGCCCGCACGCGACGCGATGCTGCGCGACACGGCCGGCTGGTCGGGCCGCAACGCGCAGCAGGACCCGGCGTTCCGCGCGCTCGGCACGGTGCCGTTCAACGCGCAGCGCATCGCCGGCTGGACGCAGCGCGCCGGGGTGGAGGACGCGGATTTCATCGGCGCGGTGGATACGCTCAGGAGCGACACCAAGAACCTGCCGCAAACAGTCGCCACGCCGGGCCAGGAAGGCGTGGTGGCGGCGCTGTCCGAGGTGGTCAGGACGATCCCGTCCGGCGCGCGGCTGCGCATGCAGGACGGCAACCGGTTCGGCTTCAGCACGCGCGGGCTGTCGGCCAACGTCGGCAAGCTGCTCAGCGTGCACGGCGTGCCGATCCAGCCGCGCGTGGACCTTCGCGCGGCCGGCAACCGCTCGGCGCTGGTCGAGTTCGCGCGCAGCAACTACGGCTCGGAAATCTTCATGGGCACCGCCAAGGGCATCAGCGCGCAGGCGGGGCTCGGGGTGCGCGTGGGCTACGACTTCGACGTGGGCCTGTCCTACCTGCGTGCGGGCGTGACGACCCAGGCCGTGCTGCACCAGCAGGAGCGCAACGAGCCGAGCGGCGTGTCGCTGCGAGTGGCGCGGCGCGTGCTGCCCGACGGCTCCAACTTCGACGACCGCACGCTCGAAACCAAGTACGCGGCGCTGTTCGAGCATCTGGTCGACAGCTCCGCGACGGCGCGCACCGGCAACGAGGGCGACACCTGGAACCGCCTGGCGGACCAGTTCCTGGAAGATCCGGACATTTCGGTCGGCTGGACCGACGGCATCGACGACACCGTGCGCCGCGGCGGCACCGTGGACGTGGGCGTGTACGGCGGGATTCCCAAGACGCCGCTGTCCGCCGGCATCGGCGTGGGCGCCGGCTATACGGCCACGCGCCGCCATACGCGCGAGGTTCACGACGACGCCGGCGCGCTGCAGGTCGAGCAGCATCGCTCGGGCAGCGGCGCGCGCTGGGTCGCGCGCCTGACCGGCGGCCTGAGCGGCTCGGTGTCGCTCGGGCCGAAGGCGCACGATGTGGGGCTGGGGCTGTCGTCGATCGACACGCCGTCGGCGATCCTCGCGCTGACCGATTCCGGCATCGAATCGCGCGTGCAGATCGCGCGCGACAACGGCAAGCTGGTGCCGCGCTCGTGCCTGGTGGACGTCGAATACAAGTCGGCCGAGACGTTCACGCACGCGGTGGACGCGCAGGCGGGTGCGTGGCGCGACCTGTATGCGCTGAAGTCGCTCAAGGCGCAGGGCGTGGATGTCGATACCGCCACGCCCGCGCACTGGGCCACCGCGCACGAGGCGGCCGACCGGAAGATCGACACGCTGCTCGGCGACGCGCGCGCCAACTCGGCGCCGAACCAGACGTTCTTCCATCGCTTCCGGCTGCGCGACAGCGCGGCCAGGCAGATCGACGCGCTGACCGCCAGCGACGCCGTGCACGGCCAGCCGACCGCGAGCGTGGCGCGCCGGATCGACGACATCATGACGAACCCGGCGTCGTGGATCGCGTCCGACCTGAAGGTCAAGGAACAGAACGCGATCACCACGCGCTCGGGCCTCAACGCGGGCTTGATCGCGACGTCGGTCACGCAGGTGTCGGGCGAGCACGAGATCGTCTCGGAGTCGGCCGATTTCGCGGATCTCGACAAGCTCGAACGCTATCAGGAGCGGCAGGCGGCGGCGGTGGTGGTGCCGCCCGTGGTGGTGCCTCCGCCTGCGGTGCCGGTGGTGCCTGCGGTGCCGGTGCCGCCCGTGGTGCCGCCGCGCTCGGCGTTGCGGCCGCCGCCGCCCGCGCGGACGCCGCCTGCAGTGCCAACCGATGTGCGGCAACAGCAACGGCCGGTCGTGCCACCGGCTCCGACGCGTACTCCGCCTGCGATCCCAACCGACACGCAGCAACAGCAACCACCTGTCGCGCCGCCTGCGCCCACGCGCACTCCGCCTGCTGTGCCGACCGACGCGCGGCAACAGCAGCAGCCTGTCGTGCCGCCCGCTCCCACGCGTACTCCGCCTGCGATCCCAACCGACACGCAGCAACAACAGCGCCCCATCGCGCCGCCGCTCGCGCCATCGACATCGCAACGCCGTCCGCAATCGGCCCTGCCGCCGATCCCGGCGCGCTCGCCGTTGCGCCCGCCGCCGCCTGCGCCCACCATCCCGCCGCGCTCGCCGCTGCGTCCGCCCCCGCCCGCGGCAGGCACCCGTACCGGCCTCGACAGCCTGCTCGATCCGACGTCCGCTGCCGGGTCGAGCACCGCGTCGCGCTTCCAATCGCTCGACGCACTGAGCGGCACCGCCACCCCGCGCACCGCGCCGCCGACGCGCCCGGCCCCGCCGCCGCCCGGCAGCAGCACCGGCCCCGGCACCGCCCGCGCGAGCGCCGCGAGCACCGCCACATCGCCGGGCCGCCCGCCCGAAACACCTTACATCGACCAGGACGGCGACACGTTCTTCGACGCCCGCGACAGCTTCGACGCCGCCGACGAGCCGGACCCGCCGCCGCGCGCCTGATGCGTCCCCGCATCCAGCACGCCACGATGTAATGCAGATGTCGGATCGGCCTCCCGCGCGGCGGCCTCTTCGTCATGCACGACGCACGTTCGCGTTTTGCCGCCGGCGCGCGCTCCATCTCGCTACTGTTGCCGAACACTGGAACACTGGATCAGGTCGATGCATGTGCCATGCACCGGCGACTCGATCCTTACGAGAGGGCCTCATGGCAACCAACAGCATCTCCGGGCGCACCAATACGCCGTCCATCGGCGAGTCGTCCATCCCCACCGATCACACCACCACCCACAACACGACCAACGCGCCTACCACGCGCGCCGGCAACAACGCGCTGTCGGATCTGACCTCGCAGCGTCAGGAGGGCGGCTCGCGCCTGAGCGTGCGCACGCGCCCGCAGACGCAAACCACCGCATCGTCGTCGACCGCCGCGTCCAGCTCGGCGGCCGCCGCCGCGCGCCGCAACGCCCAGCACCCGCCGCCGCCGCGCATGCAGCGCCGCCCGACGCATCCCGCGCACGCCACGCAGCAAGAGCGCACGATGCTCGGCGAAACCGATTCGGTCAGCCTCCACAGCCTGCACAGCATCCACGAGACGGACATCACCGACGCGCCGGCACTGGCCGAGTTCAGCTCGGAAGGCCTGAGCCAGCTCGAAACGCAGATGCACGACATGATCGAGGCGTTCGACGTGTCGCACGACCCGGTGCGCCTCGACGCGAACATGGCCGTGCTGCACCAGGCGATCGGCACCGACGACAGCGCTGAGCCGAGCACGCCCGAGCAACGCAAGATGGTGCAGAGCGTGCTCGATTTCGCCAACGACATCGTCAACAACAACTTCGAGAACCCGGTCGGCAAGTTCGTGACCTCGGCCGCGCACTCGATCGTCGCGCGAATCCCGACCGTCTACGGCCCGACGTTCCTGCGTCAGTTGACCGGCCAGAAGCTCGGCGAACTCCTTAGCGACGACAAGGTGTCGAAGGACGTGAAATCGATGATCGGCCTGATGCTGACGGCCGCGCCGATCGCGTTGCTCGTCACCGGCATGATGCGCGACAAGGAAAAGGGCATCGCCACCAACACCAGCCGCAATTCGCGTCTCGCCCTGATGGCGGTGGGCAGCGTGATGGGCCTGGCCGCGGTCGGCACCGGCAGCATGGCCGGCGCGTCGGCCAGCCTGGGCGCGTTCGTGCTGTATTGCGCGATGCGCGACGGCGTGCAGCAGTTCGTCAAGCTCGATCCGAAGGAAGAAAAGACGCCGAGCTTCGCGCAATCGCAAGCTGCCGGCACCGCCTACGTGGCCGACCAGATGGTGGTGGGCTCGGGCATGTCGTACACGTCCAGCCCGTCGGGCGCGGGCGCGGCCGGCCAGGTGCTGCAGACGGACCACTCGGCCGAGCGCGCCGGCTGGAACATGTTCGGCGAAGTGGCCGACGACCTGGTGTCGAACTCGATCACCGCCGGCGGCGCACCGGCCCTGAAGGCCTCGCTCCACATGCCGACGCTCGAGGAGCTGAAGAACACCGCCACCGGCGCGTTCCCGGCCCGCGCGACGCTGTTTACGGCCAGCACGCTGCTCTCGCAGATCGTCGCCGACAAGACCACCGGCCTCAGCGAAGGCGCGCAGACCAACGTCAACAACCTGGCCGTGGCGCTGCTGCTCGGCATGGTGATGTACGCGCCGTTCGCGCAGATGGGCAACACCAAGAAGACGGAAGGCAACGCGTCGGTGCACGAGGTCGATCACAGCGACGACAGCGATGCCGACGGCGGCCCGATCCTGCCGGTCGCCACCGGCACCTCGGCGCAGCAACAGCAAGGCTCGCTGCTGCAACGCCGCAACACGGCGGTCTGACGGCGGTCTGACGGCGCGCCTGGCGAGAGCCGGCGTCACGCCGGTTCGCTCGGGTTCGCTCGGGTTCGCTGCCGGCGCGGCAGGCTCGCGCCGATCTCCTCGCCCCGGCGTCGCGCCCGGCCCATTGCGGCCCGGGCGCGACGCCGGGGCGAGATCCGTTTACAGCGCCGGAGCGGCCCGCTATCGTGTGCCGTTCCCTCTTGCCGCTGCCCGCCATGATCAATCTGCTCGACCGCATCTGGAACCTGCTCGACGAAGGCGCGAACGCAGGCCGCGAGCGCTCGCCGTTCACGATGCTGCAGGCGGCCACGCTAGGCCTCGACGGCGCGCCGCAGGTGCGCACCGTGGTGCTGCGCGGCGTGGATCGCGCGGCCCGCATGCTGATGTTCCATACCGACGCGCGCTCGGCCAAGGCCGCCGAAATCGCCCGCGACGGCCGCCTCGCGCTGGTCGGCTGCGATCTCGCCAACGGCTTGCAGATCCGTGCCGAAGGCATCGCCAGCCTGCGCACGAGCGAGGCAGAACGGCTCGCGATCTGGCGGTCGAGCCGGCCGCGCACGCTGATCCTCTATCGCGCGCCGCTGCCGCCGGGCACGCCGGTGGCCAAGCCGGCCGACGCGCATCCGCCGGCCGCGCCGGACGGGGCCGAAATCGATGCCATGGAAGGGTTCGCGCAGTTCGCCGTGATCGACGTGCGCATCGATGCGATAGACTGGCTCGACCTGGCGGCGGATGGCCACCGCCGCGCACGCTTCGTGCATGACGCGGAGGGTGGGCAAGGCGCTGGGAATGCTGCGGGCATCGGAAGCATCGGGAACACGCAAGGCACGGCGAGCGCAGGGAGCGCGGGTGGCGCACAAGGCTGGCGAGGCGGCTGGGTCGCACCCTGAACATCCCGAGCACCCCCGAACCGTCCTGAGCGACCCAGCACTACCCAGCGCTACCCAGCACAACACACCGCCTGCCCCACTCAGATCCGCAGCGCGTCCGTCCCATGGCTGCGCCGATCCTGGTCGCGCTGCGCAAGCAGCCATTCGCGCAACGCGCGCCGCGCCTCGGTGTCGGCCGCCGCTTGCGGATACACCACATAGAAACCGAGCGACAACGGGAACGAAAAATCGAGCACGCGGCGCAGCCGCCCGGCCGCGATGTCACGCTCGACCAGCGGCTCGCTCATCAGCGCGATGCCTTGCCCGTCGATGGCCGCGTCGATCGCCAGCGACGACTGGTTGAAACGCGGCCCCTTGCCCGCGTCGACACCCGGCCCCGCCGCCAGCGCATCGAGAAACTCCGGCCACAGGTCATGCGCATCGTGCAGCAGCACATGCGCGGCCAGATCGCTGCCGCATCGCACCGGCGGCGAAGCGTCGAGCAGCACCGGCGCGGCCACCGCGAACACGTCGAGCGGAAACAGCAGCTCGGCCGCCAGCCCCTTGCCGAACGGCGGCTTGCCGAGCCGGATCGCGATATCCACACCGTCGCCGCGAAACGTCGCCAGTTTTTCATCGGCGATCACCCGCACTTCCAGCGCCGGATGCGATTCGCGCAGGCGCGCGAGCCGCGGAATCAGCCACTTCGACGCGAACGACGGCGCGGTGGTGATGGTCAGCGTCGAGGCCTGGCGGGTCAGCGTATCGGTTGCGTCCGCAACGATCGTGAAGGCGCGCTGCACGGCCGGGAAATAGGCGCGGCCATCGGCCGTCAACGCGAGCCCGCGCGGCAGCCGCTCGAACAACCGGCGCTGCAGCACGTCCTCCAGGTGGCGCACCTGCTGCGCCACAGCGCCTTGCGTCACGCCGATCTCTTCGGCGGCGAGCCGGAAATTGAGGTGACGCGCGGCAGCCTCGAACGCGCGCAGGGCGTTCAGCGGCGGCAGGCGGTGGTGGCGGGCGGAGCGCGACATGATGGGCGGCGAACAGGGCAAAAGGCGGGGCGGCGCGAAGCAGGCATTCTAGCGCCGGCCGGGCGTCGCGCCCCGGCAAGGCTGGCAGCGCCGGGGCACGAAGCCCACGCGATCGTGCCGGCAATATCGAGCAAACCGAATCATCGAACCGCGTTTTTCGCCCCGCCTCCGGGCTGGTAGACTTGCATACGGCGCAAACAGCGCCGCCACGCAGGCAGGGTGCTCGGCGCCCGCGCGAGCGTCGGAACCGTCCGCCACGGCGGACGGCGGGGTCCGACGGCGTGCCGCCCTTCGAGGCACGGCATGCAAGCCACCTCCATCGCCTGTCCGATTCCAAATAAGCGCCGCCGGCTCGCCGTGTGCCGGCCGCGATCCGACGAAGGTACGTCAAGTGCAGAGCAGGACCGAAGTGTATTCGTTGCCTCGCGGGCGGCTGGCGAGATGGCTGGCCGAACCGGGCCAGGACATGCCGCCGGAAATCCGCGTCGCGCTCGTCGGCACCCTGTTCGGCACGCTGCCGATCTTCTTCGGCGGCGTATTCAATACCATCGCCGTGGCCTGGGCGCTCGAATCGCGTCACCCTTCGCTGCCGTTCCGCATCTGGCTGATCGGCGAAATCCTGATCTGCGCGATCCGCCTGGTGGTGCTGGTGCTGTCGCGCCGCCGCGCGCTCCAACACCGCGACACCCCCACCGATCTCTATCTGAACCTCGCGCCGCTGTGGGGCGCATCGGTGGGCTATGGCGCGTTCATCAGCGCGTTGAGCGGCGACTGGGTGGCGGCCACGCTCTCGTTCCTGTCGGCCGCCGCGATGGTGGGCGGCATCTGCTTCCGCAATTTCGCCGCGCCGCGGCTGGTCGCCGTGATGATCGTGCTGTCGCTCGGCCCGTGCGCGCTCGGCTCGCTGCTGTCGGGCGAAAAGGTGCTGTGGCTGTCGCTGATCCAGATCCCGTTCTACCTGTTCGCGATGAGCGTCGCCGCGCGCCGCCTCAACGCGATGCTGATCTCCACCATGAAGGCCGAGCGCGAGAACAACCACCGCGCGCATCACGACATGCTGACCGGCCTGCTCAACCGCGCCGGCCTGTTCCAGGCCGCCAACGGCAAGGTGCGCACGCGCATGCGCGCCGGCATGACGCTGTTCTATCTCGACCTCGACGGCTTCAAGCCCGTCAACGACGCCTACGGCCACGAGGCCGGCGACATGCTGCTCGCGCAGGTGGCCGAACGGCTGCGCCGGCTCGCCGGCAAGGACGCGCTGGTGGCGCGCATGGGCGGCGACGAATTCGTGATCGTCGACGAATGCGACGCGTACGGCACGCCGCGCGACTTCGCCCGCACCATCGCGCTGGAAATCGCCAAGCCGATCGAGCTGGGCGGCGACATCGTCGCGACGGTCGGCGCGAGCGTCGGCATCGCGCCCGTCACGGCCCGCGACACCGATATCGACACGCTGCTGCGCATCGCCGACGCGGCGATGTACGACGCCAAGCGCAACAACAAGCGCGGCGACACCGAAACCGCTGCCTGAGCGTCGGCCCGGCGCGATTTCGGCTCGCGCCCCCGCTTCCATGACCGCAACAAGTCGGCGCGCGCCCTGCGTCGCGGCCGCGCCACGGTGGGCCGTGACGGCTCGCTTCCACGGTAGGCTGTGCGTCTCGCCCGGTTTCCCGCCCCGCGCCGCCTGACGCGCCCGGCGGGATGCGACGCTCGATCTCCGGGCGCGCCGGCCAGCCCGGGCGACCACAGGACGCCCGAGGCATGAGCGCAAAAAAGCAAGGCATCGTCGACACCGCCACTCGCCTGTTTGCCGCCCACGGCTATCACGCCGTCGGGATCGACCGGATCATCAAGGAATCGGCCGTCGCCAAGATGACGCTGTTCCGCCATTTCCCCTCCAAGCACGACCTGATCTGCGAGGTGCTGTCGCAGCGGGCCGGCGCCACGCGGCAATCGATGGCCGACGCGGCCGGCGCGCACGGCACCGCCGTCGAGCGTCTGCGCGCGGTGTTCGACTGGCACCACGGCTGGTTCACCTCGCCCGGTTTCACGGGCTGCCTGTTCGTGGGCGCGTGGTCGGAATTCCACGGCAATAACGGCAACAACGACCATAACGGCGAGCCAGCCCGCCTCGCGTTCGCGCAAAAGGAAGGCTTGCGCCGCTTCATGCAGGATCTGCTCGGCGAACTCGTCGCGCCGGCCGAGGCCGGGCCGCTCGCGCGGCAGCTCGTCATGTTGCTGGATGGGGCGATCCTCGCGGCCACCGCGGGCGAGCGCGAGCAGGCTGCCGGCGACGCGTGGCAAGCGGCCGAATGCCTGATCGCCGCGCGCAGCCGCAAGCCGGCGCACGAGGCCGTGGCGTTCGAAGAATAAGGGGGATCGAGGGGGGCCGATACCGGGTGCGCGTTGCCGCGCGCCGGGGCTTGCCCGGCGCGCGGGGCGCGGTCTCTCAGGCTCCAGTTATCTGGATGATCGCGACGCGGCGTGGGCGTCACGCGCCGTTGGGCATCGCACCGGCGGGTTCAAATGATTCGTTGTCCGGTGTGTTTCGCGATGCCCACTTCAATTCGTAAACTGTCGGGATGTCATTCTACATAAACGAAATGACAATGCGCGATAAATGCGCATTTATATCGCAGGCAATGCAGCGATATTGTGTATCGCAACATGCCATGCAGATTCGCCCAGCGCCTTGCCAACAGGCGCTCTCGGGTTTCTACCAACAATAGCCGGGCGTCATTCGAATGGTTTTCTGCATTTGAAAACGTTATCGAGCGATGTGCGTTAATAGACCGACCGCTCGAATGGCGCATTCCGATCGGGCGCGAAATAAATCGAATGCGGCGCGGCCCGCGCCATTCGCCGGGAAAAAGAAAAGCCGCGATAGCGGCTTCTGAAAAATGGCAATCGTGAACTGTCTGATTGCCGCAACGATGATGTTGCGCGGTCGTGCCGCGCCGGCGGGAGCTGCATGGAACGGTTTCGCCGCGCGGAGCAGGGAAACCCGGTTCGCGCTGCCGCGCCGTCTCTCAGGTTCTCGTTGTGGGGTGCGCCGGCCGGGAGCCGGTGGGCGGCCCTGCAGGGTGCGAGCGACGCACTCGAATGCAGGGTGAGTTGGGTCCGGAGAATACCGTGAGCCGTGCGCCGCCGCAACAGTCTTACAAATCATTTCCAGTCTGCCGCGTAGGGAGAATCGAAATCGCCGGCCTCCACGCGCGCATCCGTTAAAATCGCGGCACGCGCGATCGACCGATCGCCCTCATTCCATCCGCGCCCCGACGCCCCGCTCCACGCCCACCCGCCCCGATCCGGCTTCCGCCAGGTTGCCGCGGGCGGCTGACGCGCGGCGCACGTCCGCCTCCCGGCCTGCCGGGGCGCCCCCGCATTCCGTTGGAGAAGAACTTGTTTACTTGCAGAAATCAGAGCTGCGGCACGCCGTGGGAACTCGCCGACGTCGTCATCAAGGACGAGGGCCAGGGCGACCTGTTCCGCTGCCCGCTGTGCGGCGCGCGCAACTATCTGTATCGCTACGACGACGAGGACGGCAACCCCGTCTACGAGCAGATCGAAGGCCGCCCGTTCTGAGCCAGGAGCCACGATGACCCAAGCCACACCCGCCCGCCCGTTCAGCGAGCTCGCGCTCGCGCCCGCGATGCTCGCCAACCTCGAGCAGCTCGGCTATACCGAGATGACGCCGATCCAGGCCGCCAGCCTGCCGGTCGCGCTCGCCGGCCAGGATCTGATCGCGCAAGCCAAGACCGGCAGCGGCAAGACCGCCGCGTTCTCGCTCGCGCTGCTCGCGCGCCTCGACACGCGCCGCTTCGACGTGCAGGCGATGATCCTGTGCCCGACCCGCGAACTGGCCGACCAGGTCGCCCAGGAAATCCGCCGCCTCGCGCGCGCCGAGGAAAACATCAAGGTGCTGACGCTGTGCGGCGGCACGCCGATGCGCCCGCAGGCCGCCAGCCTCGAGCACGGCGCGCATATCGTGGTCGGCACGCCCGGCCGCATCATGGATCACCTCGAACGCGGCACGCTCGCGCTCGGCGCGCTCAACACGCTGGTGCTCGACGAAGCGGACCGGATGCTCGACATGGGCTTCTTCGACGACATCGCCATCGTCGTGCGCCAATGCCCGTCGGAGCGGCTCACGCTGCTGTTCTCGGCCACCTACCCGGACGGCATCGCCAAGCTGAGTCGCCAGTTCCTTCGCAACCCGAAGGAAATCAAGCTGGTCGAACAGCACGACGCGCGCAAGATCCGTCAGCGTTTTTACGAGGTGGACGACAACGAGCGCCTGCACGCCGTGGGCCAGTTGCTGAACCATTACCGGCCGGCCAGCACGATCGCGTTCTGCAACACCAAGCAGCAGTGCCGCGACCTGCTCGACGTGCTGAGCGCGCAGGGCTTCCACGCGCTCGCGCTGCACGGCGAGCTCGACCAGCGCGAGCGCGACCAGGTGCTGATCCAGTTCGCCAACCGCAGTTGCTCGGTGCTGGTGGCGACCGACGTGGCCGCGCGCGGCCTCGACATCGCCCAGCTCGAAGCCGTGATCAACGTGGACGTGACGCCCGACCCGGAAGTGCACGTGCACCGCATCGGCCGCACCGGCCGCGCCGATCAGGAAGGCTGGGCGCTCAGTCTCGCCAGCATGAACGAGATGGGCCGCGTGGGCGGCATCGAGCAGGCGCAGGGGCGTGAGGTGGAATGGGCGCCGCTGGCCTCGCTCACGCCGGCCAGCAACGAGCCGCTGCTGCCGCCGATGGAAACGCTGCAGATCCTCGGCGGCAAGAAGGAGAAGATCCGCCCGGGCGACGTGCTCGGCGCGCTGACCGGCGACGCCGGCTTCTCCAGCGCCCAGATCGGCAAGATCAACGTGACCGAATTCTCGACCTACGTGGCGGTGGAGCGCAGCGTCGCGCGCGATGCGCTGCGCAAGCTCAACGGCGGCAAGGTCAAGGGCAAGAAGGTCAAGGTCCGCCTGATGGACGACGAGTAAGCCGCGTTGCGCGCCGCGCCCGCCGCCTCGTGCGCGCGGGCGCGGCGCGGGTTTGGCGAGGCCGCGCGGGATAGACCGTTAGTTGCGAATTGAAAATGCACCGGGCGCGTGTTCCACGCACCTGCAAGTGCGGCGCCCCAAAAGAAAACGCCGTCGGCGCGTGAACGCGGCGACGGCGAAAAGAAGGCTCGCCATGGCGAACCCTCTACTGCAAATACCGGAAATTGCCGGGGCGGCAGCTCACGCCGCCCCGCACACACCTTGCTGCTTAGAAGCGCGTGATGATGCCCGCGCCCACTGCCACCTGGCTGCGCGACGAGGACGGTGCGCTGTTCTGACCGTCGCCGATGTCGGCCGTGGCCTTGATGATGCTGCCGCCCAGTGCGAGCGTCTGACCGCCGGCGCGCTGATAGGCTTCGAGCGCGTACAGGCCAGTGCGCTTCGACAGGCTGTAGTACTGCGACAGGTTGAACTGGTGGTAGTAGGCTGCGTGCTGCACGCCGTTCGCCAGCGTGGCGCGCGTGTAGCTGTAGCCGGCTGCCAGGTCCAGCGTCGGGGTCGGCTTGAAGTGCAGCACCGCGCCGGCCGTGTTGAAGATCGCCGTGTTGGTGAAGCGCGAACCCGAGCCCGGGATGTATTGCACGTTCGAGTACGAAGCCGTCACGTCCCACTGCGAGTTGAACGTCCAGCCGCCCGTCACGGCCAGGCGCTGCTGCGCTGCCGCGAACTGATAGCCGTTGTTGATGCCCGACACGCTCGGCTCGGCGCCACCGTTCGATGCCGTCGAGTTCGCACCCCACGCACCGCCGCCCACCGTCGAGTTGTTCAGACGCATGAAGCCGACCGCCAGACCGGCCGGGCCCATCGCGTAGCGCCCGGCCACGCTCCAGGTCGAACCGTTGTTGGTGCTGCCCGGCGTGCCGCCGAATGCGTACGAACCGCCGAACGTGAAGCCGCCGTAGGTCGGCGACATGTACACCAGCGAGTTGTTGACGCGGTACGTGGTATCCAGCGAGTCGATATCGCCCGGGTGCGCGCCGTATGCGCCCGTCAGCCAGGTGGTCGGGCTGTACGGCGACAGCACGGTGTAGTACGCGGTGTACTGACGACCGGCCGTGAAGCTGCCGAAGCGTGCGTCCGACAGGCCCACATAGGCTTGACGATTGAACATCAGGCCCGACACGGCTTGCGCGCCGGTGGCGCTGTTGAAGCCTTCTTCCAACTGGAAGATGGCCTTCAGGCCGCCGCCGAGATCTTCCGAGCCCTTCAGGCCGAAGCGGCTGCCCGCCCAGATGCCGTTGACCATCTTGACGGCCGACTTGCCACCGCTGGTCGCGCCGAGCGAGGCCTGGCTGCTCTGCCAGCCGATACCCGTATCGACGATCCCGTACAGCGTCACGCTGCTTTGAGCGTGTGCGACGCCCGCGGTCAGGCCGGTGAGCGTTGCTGCCACCATGATGCGTTTCTTCATTGCGTCCCCTGTGATTCCAAAGCGCCTGCACCCCGCAGGCGGTCAGCGTTATGCGTTATCGGCCGCCCTTGCGAGTGCGGGCCGGTCTCCAGGTGAGGTCGAGTATCCGTGTGCTTGGAGTCCCTCATCTAGTCAGTCATCCTATAACGCAAGTGCAAAATTCAACAATGCTGAATTGCATATTCCTAGGGAAATCTCTGTGTCATTTTTGTTGAAACCTTGACTTGACAGCTTTTCGATATGAATTAAGTTGTTGATTTTTATGGAAAATTCTTTTATTTCATTTTCACTTCTTATTCTTTCATTTTTATTCGACAGTTTCGGCACGAATTTGCCTATCCGACAGACTGACTTTCAGTAATTGAAAGGATCGTCGAGTTATACGATGACTCATGGCGAGCCGCGCCCAGTATGTGGAATGGGCCGATGCGGTGCGCCACGACCGCGCGCCGCCACGCGGCAACGGCGTGGCGCGACGGCACGCTCGAAAGCACAAAGAATGCTTACGAAGGCAATTTGTAATTTATGCGGGAACGGGTCCGGCAAACAGCCGGAATGGCGTCAGCGTTGATCGGCCGTTTCGGCCATCAGCATGTCGAGGAACGCGGCCGGCGCGGGGTCGAGCACGTCGGCGGCATCGCCCGACGCCGAGGCCGCGTGCGTGACCACCAGCTCCCAGCACAACTCGGCGCGTTCGAGCCGCACGCAGGCGAGCCTCTCGGGGCGGCGCACCACCACATCCTCGGGCAGCAGCGCGATGCCGAGGCCCTGGCCGACCAGGTCCAGCACCGTGTCGAGATCGCCGATCTCGAACGCCACGCGGCGCTGCAGGCCCGCCTCGGCGAAGCCGCGATCGACCAGCCGCCGCGTGCCCTGCCCCGGCACGAAATCGACGAACGCTTCCTTGACCAGCCGCGCCAGCGGCACCGCGCCGGCCGCCGCGAGCGGATGGCCGCGCTCGCAGGCCAGCACCATCTCGTCGCAGGCGATGATGTGCGACGTGTGCCGCTCGTTGCGCTCCTCGATCGGCAGGATCGCCAGATCGAGTTCATGCGCGCCCACCTTCTCGTTCAACTCGGGTGCCGCGCCCTGCACGAGCCGCACTTCCACGCCCGGATGCGTCTGATGAAAGCGCGACAGCAGGCCCGGCAGTTCGAGGAACTGCGGCAGGCTCTGCACCGTGCCGATCGAGAGCTTGCCGCTGCGCACCGAGGTGATGTCGGCCACTTCCAGCGCGGCCCGGTCGAGCACGTCGAGCGCGCGCCGGGCGCGATCGAGGAACACCGTGCCGGCCGCCGACAGGCTCACGCGCCGCGTGGTGCGGACCAGCAGCTTCGCGCCCAGTTCTTCTTCGAGCAGCCGGATCGAGGTGGACAGCGCCGACTGCACGATGTGGCAGCGCTCGGCCGCGCGCGTGAAATTGGCCTCCTCGGCGACGGCGACGAAATGGCGAAGTTGTCTCAGTTCCACGGGCGATCCTTGTTCGGGCGAAGCGGGCCGCGCGGCGGACGGCCTGTCGTGCAACGGCGGGCGGCCCGCCGATTCGGGGGTGAATTATGGCAAAGAATGCCGCCGTCGGCCGAGCCTGCCCGGCGCGGCCGGCGTGGTGGCGCTCGGGCCTCGGGTCAGGCCGGTTCGCCGGCTTCGGCGCTCGGGCCTCGGTTCGCGCGCCGGGCGCGACCGCCATGCAGGCGCTACAATCCGCCGCCTGAGGCACCTTCACCATCACGAGCACGCGTTTTGACCGAATTCGAGCAGGGTTTCATCCTGACCCGTCACTGGCGGGACACCGCCGCCGGCGTCGAGATCGAATTCTGGCTCGCCACCGGCAGCGGCCCGCGCCGGGTGCGCCTGCGTCCGCAGGAATCGGTGGCGTTCGTGCCGGCCGCGCAACGCGAGGCCGCCGAACGCGTGCTGGCCGGCGAAAGCGGCGTGGCCTTGCGCCCGCTCGCGCTGCGCGATTTCCGCCAGCGCCCCGTGCTCGGCCTCTACGGCCGCCGCCATCGCCACCTCGGCGCGTTGCAGAAGCGGCTCGCGAAAGACGGCGTTGACGTGTACGAAGCCGATGTCTCGCCGCCCGACCGCTACACGATGGAGCGCTTCATCACCGCGCCGGTGCGCTTTCGCGGCACGCCGGCCGGCCCCGGCCTGCTGACCGACGCCGAACTGAAGCCCGACCCCGACTACCGCCCGGCGCTGCGCGGCGTGTCGCTCGACATCGAAACCAGCGCGCGCGGCGAGCTGTATTCGATCGCGCTCGAAGGCTGCGGCCAGCGCGACGTGTTCATGCTCGGCCCGCCCAATGGCGACGCGGCCACGCTCGACGGCCACGACCTGAACCTGGTGTATTGCGAAACCCGCGCGGCGCTGCTCGAACGGTTCAACGCGTGGTTCGCGCAGCACGACCCCGACCTGATCATCGGCTGGAACCTGATCCAGTTCGACCTGCGCGTGCTGCACGCGCACGCCGAGCAATACGGCGTGCCGCTGCGGCTCGGCCGCGACGGCGGCACGCTCGAATTGCGCGCGCACGGCCAGCAGCCCGACCACCTGTTCGCGAGCGCGGCGGGGCGCCTGATCATCGACGGCATCGAGTCGCTCAAATCGGCCACCTGGAGCTTCCCGTCGTTCAGCCTCGAATACGTGTCGCAAACGCTGCTCGGCGAGGGCAAGGCGGTCGACAACCCGTATCAGCGCATGGACGAGATCCAGCGCCGCTTCGACGAGGACAAGCCCGCGCTGGCGCGCTACAACCTCAAGGATTGCGAACTGGTCACGCGGATCTTCGCCAAGGCGGACCTGCTGTCGTTCATGCTCGAACGCGCCACCGTCACCGGGCTGGCAGCCGACCGCACCGGCGGCTCGGTGGCCGCGTTCACGAATCTGTACCTGCCGCGCATGCACCGGCTCGGCTACGTCGCGCCGAACCTGGGCGACGTGACCGGCCAGAACAGCCCCGGCGGCTTCGTGATGGATTCGCGCCCCGGCCTCTACGATTCGGTGCTGGTGCTCGACTACAAGAGCCTGTATCCGTCGATCATCCGCACCTTCCTGATCGATCCGCTCGGGCTGGTGGAAGGCCTCGCGCGGCCCGGCGACGCCGATTCGGTGCCGGGCTTCCTCGGCGCGCGCTTCTCGCGCAGCCGCCACTGCCTGCCCGAGATCGTCAAGCGCGTGTGGGAGAGCCGCGAGCAGGCCAAGCGGCAACGCAACGCGCCGCTCTCGCAGGCGCTGAAGATCATCATGAACGCGTTCTACGGCGTGCTCGGCTCGTCGGGCTGCCGCTTCTTCGATCCGCGACTGGCGTCATCCATCACCATGCGCGGCCACGAGATCATGCATCGCACGCGCGAGCTGATCGAAGCGCAGGGCTACGAAGTGATCTACGGCGACACCGATTCCACCTTCGTCTGGCTGCGCGAAGCGCACGACGACGCGTCGGCCGCCGTCAAGGGCCGCGCGATCGTCGCGCACATCAACGCGTGGTGGCGCGAGCATCTGCGCGAACGCTTCGGCCTCGACAGCGCGCTCGAACTGCAATACGAGCGCCATTACCTGCGCTTCCTGATGCCCACCGTGCGCGGCGCGGAAGAAGGCAGCAAGAAGCGCTACGCGGGCCTGGCGCTAACCGCCGACGGCGGCGAGGACGTGGTGTTCAAGGGGCTGGAAACGGTGCGCACCGACTGGACGCCGCTCGCGCAGCAGTTCCAGCGCGAGCTGTACACGCGCGTGTTTCGCAGCGAGCCGTATCTCGACCTGATCCGCGACACGGTGCGGCGCATGCTGGCCGGCGAACTCGACGATCAACTGGTCTATCGCAAGCGCGTGCGCCGGCCGCTGGCCGAGTATCAGCGCAACGTGCCGCCGCACGTGCGCGCCGCACGCACCGCCGACGAATACAACCGCGAACAGGGCCGCCCGCTGCAATATCAGCGCGGCGGCTGGATCAGCTACGTGATGACCACCGCCGGCCCCGAGCCGCTGGAAACGATACGCTCGCCGATCGACTACGCGTTCTACCTGAGCCGCCAGTTGCAGCCGGTGGCCGATGCGATCCTGCCGTTCCTGAAGGACGATTTCGAGGCGGTGATTTCCGGGCAGGGGCAGTTGTTTCCCGGTTGAAGACGGGAAATGGGAAGCAAATGGGAAATGACGCCGATGCCGAACTGGTTGCTCACACAACCTTTCTGCGAATGGGGGAAATAGGGGAAAAAGAGTCGGGGCGCCGCCACGACGTGGCCTGCGCCCCTGGCCCCCGGGGGTAACAACGGGAGGAGTAGAGGGTTGACGACAGCGTAACGGCTGCCGCCCCGGCTGAACAGCGGCTGCCGCTGAAATCTCAATTCGGCCTGCGCGAACAAAGCGGGCAGCATTCTTGACGCCCGCTGAATCCAGCGGCTTCAGCGCACCGAGAAGCGCAGCACCGTCTCCTCGTGCAGCGTTTCACCCGGCTTTAATTCCGTGGTGGGGAACGCCGGATGATTCGGCGAATCGGGGAAGTGCTCGGCTTCGAGCGCGAACGCATCCGTTTGCCGGTACGCGTGCCCCGACGAACCGACCGCGCTGCCGTCGAGCGAATTGGCCGTGTAGAACTGCAGGCCCGGCTGCGTGGTGTCGACCGTCAGCACGCGGCCGCTGTGCGGGTCATGAACGCTGGCGGCAAACGCCGGCGTGCGCTCGCCGCCATGGTCGAGCACCCAGTTGTGGTCGTAGCCGCGTGCATACACCATCTGCTCGAAACTCGAACGCAGATGGCGGCCGATCGGCGTGGCGCGGCGCAGGTCGAGCGGCGTGCCCTCCACCGTGGCCAGCTCGCCGGTGGGAATCGAATTGCGGTCGGTGGGCGTGTAGCGCGACGCCGCGATGCGGATCTCCTGATCCTCCACGCTGCCGCTGCCCTCGCCGGCCAGATTGAAATACGTGTGATTGGTCAGGTTCACCACCGTGTGCTTGTCGGTGGTCGCCTCGTAGCGGATATGCAGCGCGTTGTCGTCGGTCAGCCGGTAGGTGACGTGCACGGTCAGCGTGCCGGGAAAGCCGTTTTCGCCGTCGGGGCTCACGTAGGTCAGCTCGGCGCCCGCGCCGTCCGGGCCCGCGCCGTTGCCGGGCAGCGGCTTCACGCTCCACACCTTCGAATCGAAACTGTCCGGGCCGCCGTGCAGCGTGTTCGGCGCGTTGTTGATCGGCAGCTTGTAGGTCTGGCCGTCGAGCTGGAACTGGCCGTTCGCGATGCGGTTGGCGTAGCGGCCGATCAGCGCGCCGAAATGGATGTTGCCGTTATAGGTCTCGTAATCCTTCAGCGACGCGAAGCCGAGCACGATGTTGGCGAACTTGCCGTGGCGGTCGGGCACGTCGATCGCGGTGATCACGCCGCCGTAGCTGATGAACCTGACCGTGGTGCCATGCGCGTTCTTCAGCGTGTATTGGCTGACGGCCTGACCGTCGCGCGTGGTGCCGTACGGCGCCTGGCTGAACGTGGCGGCCTGAGCGAGCGGCGCGACGGCGAGGCTGGCGGCGACCAACGCGCCGGCGGCGGCGGTTTTCAGGGCCTGGGGGCTGCACAGGCGGCGGCCCGAATGCGGGAAGGACGTGCTCATCGGATGGCGGCTCCTCTCGTGGCGGATGGTGGCAAACGCCGGTGGCGAATGCGGATGCAGCGTGCCGACGATTCTAGTCGTCCGAGGGTTGAAGCGCGTTTTACCGGGCGCCGCGCCGCCCGATGATCGGGACACCGATATTTCACGCCGCCCCGACACGTTGCCTGCGCGCATCCGGCGAAAATGCAGCAGACTGACGCTCGGGCCGCCAGCACGCATGGCGTGCAAGGCCGGCCCGCAGCGCAAATTCAATGCCCGCCATGCCGGACGGGCCAGCCCCCATCACGATTCCGAGGATGCCCATGCCACGCACGATTGCCGAACGACGCGCCGCCTTCCGCGAGTTGCACGCGAGCGGTTGTTTCCTGTTGCCGAACCCGTGGGATGCGGGCAGCGCGCGCTACCTCGCGGCGGCCGGCTTCCGGGCGCTCGCCACCACCAGTTCGGGCTTCGCGTGGTCGGCGGGCCGCGCCGACAACACCGTGTCGCGCGAGGCGGTGCTCGCGCATTTGCGCTCGCTGGTCGAGGCCACCGATCTGCCCGTCAACGCCGATTTCGAAAACGGTTTCGGCGCCACGCCCGAGGAAGTCGGGCAGAGCGTGGCGCTGGCCGTGGAAACCGGCGTGGCCGGCCTGTCGGTGGAGGATTCGACGGGCGACGCGCACGCGCCGCTGCTGCCGATCGAGGTGGCGGTGGCGCGCATCGCCGCCGCGCGGCGCGCGATCGACGAACGTGGCGGCGACACGCTGCTGGTGGGCCGCGCCGAGAATTTCGTCGCCGGAGTGCCCGATCTCGACGACGCCATCGCCCGGCTGCGCGCCTACGCGGAAGCCGGCGCGGATTGCCTCTATGCGCCCGGCATCCGCACACGCGGCCAGATCGAGGCCGTGGTGATGGCGGTCGCGCCGAAGCCGGTCAACCTGTTGATCGGTTCCGCTTCGGAATTCTCGCTGGCCGACGTGGCCGCGATGGGCGTGCGCCGCGTGAGCGTGGGCGGCGCACTGGCGCGCGCGGCCTGGGGCGGCTTCCTGGCAGCGGCGCAATCGCTGGCCGAAGGCCGCTTCGACGGCCTGCCCGACACGCCGCCCGGCAGCCTGATGAACGACCTGTTCGCGCGCGGCAACGGAAACTGAAACTGAAGCACCCCCGCGCTGCCGCGCCCGCTCAGGTGTCCATGATCGGCCGCAGCAGCGCCTGCCCTTCGTACAGATAGCGCAGGTAGCGCTCGCGAATCTCCGCGAGCGACAGCGGCGACACCTGCGTCGTGATCGTCAGGCTGGCGCGCATCTGGCCGTGGCGGTCGGTCAGCGGCACGCCGAGAATCCGCATCCCCACTTCGTATTCCTGATCGAGTTCGGCATAGCCCCGCTCGCGGATCTGCCCGACGATCGCCTGGATCTCGGCCACGCCGGTGCGCGTATAGGGCGTCAGCGCCTGCCGGTCGACGCGCGCCAGATACGCCTCCACCTCGGCGTCGGGCAGCGAGGCCAGCCACAGCCGCCCGCTGCCGGTGCAGTACATCGGCAGCCGCCAGCCCTGCCGCATCGACAGCGACGACACGTTCATCACGCGGCTGCGCACGATATGCACGACCTCGTCGCCGTCGCGCACCGCCACCGACACATGCTCGCGCGTCTCGGCCGCGACCTTCTCGACGATCGGCCGCATCATGCGCGGCAGCCGCGCCGATTCCACATAGGCCTGGCCGATCCGCAGGTTCTTCGCGGTCAGCCAGTAGTAGCGGCCGTCCGTTTCCGCATAGCCGTCGTGCACCAGCGTCAGCAGGAAGCGCCGCACGGCGCTGCTGGTCAGGCCGGAGCGCTGCGCGGCCTCGGGCACGGTCAGGCGGGGTGTCTGGTCGTTGAACAGCAGGATCAGCGCGAGGCCTTTCTGCAAGCCGGCGATCAGGTCGCGTTCGTGAATGACGGGCGTTTTCATCTGAGGATTCGGGAGAAACGAAGCGAACCGGAAACCGGCACGACGCTGCGATTATCGCAATCCCGATCCGCTTATCGCAATATTTTCGATTTTTCGGCGTTGTCGGGCCGGGCGAGGCGGTCGCACCATAGCGTCGTGTTCCTAACGAATTCCGGACGCCTCAATGATTCGCGGTACGACCGAACTGGTAGCCATCGTCGGCTCCCCCATCGCGCAGGTGAAATCGCCGCAGAACTTCAACGACTGGTTCGCGCGGCACGACAAGGACGTGTCGATGATCCCGATCGACCTCGACGGCGGCTCGATCGAGCCGTTCATCGGCGCGCTGCGCGCCTGGCGCAACCTGCGCGGCTGTGTGGTCACCGTGCCCTACAAGCAGCAGATCGCGCCGCGCCTCGATGCGTTGAGCCGCCGCGCCGAGGCGCTGGGCTGCGTCAACGTGATCCGCCGCGAGTGCGACGGCCGGCTGGTCGGCGACATCGTCGACGGCGACGGCTTCCTGAACGCGGCGCGCAGCCACGGCTTCGAGCCGACCGGCGCGAAGGCGCTGGTGCTGGGCGCGGGCGGCGTGGGCAGCGCGATCGGCTGGGCGCTGTGCGAGCACGGCGTGGCCTCGGTCACGGTGGTCGATCCCGACGCGGCGCGCGCGCAACGGCTGCGCGCGCTGCTCGCAAAACATCACCCGGGCAGCTTCATCGAGCCGCATTTCGATTCGCTCGCGCCGTTCGATCTGGTGGTCAACGCGTCGCCGGCCGGCATGGAAGGTTACGCGCCGCTGCCGCTGGCCGAAACGGTGCTGGCCACGCTGCGCCCCGGCGCGCTGGCGGCCGACGTGGTGACCTCGCCCGACATCACGCGCTTCCTGGAAATCGCGCGCGGCCTCGGCTGCCGAATCCAGACCGGCGCGGACATGGCGCTCGCGCAGTTCGGCAACCTGGGCGCCTTCATGAACGTCACGCCGCTGGAGGTCTGAGCGCGCACGCAAGCGCACGCCAGGCAGCCCGGCTGCCGCACCATCCGCGAGGATGGCATTCCAATATTATTCAGGAGACCCGATCGATGAACGACGGACACATCACACCTCAGGAGCGCGCGAAGCAGACCACGCGCGCCACGGCGAGCGGCTGGATCGGCTCGGCGCTCGAATACTACGATTTCTTCATCTACGCGCAAGCCGCGGCGATGGTCTTTCCGCAGTTGTTCTTCCCGCACGGCAACCCGAAGCTGGCGATCGTGGCGTCGCTGGCGACCTACGGCGTGGGCTACGTGGCGCGCCCGATCGGCGGCTTCCTGCTGGGCCGGCGCGGCGACACGCACGGCCGCAAGCACCTGCTGCTGCTCTGCATGTTCCTGATGGGCGCATCGACGTTCGCGGTGGGCCTGCTGCCGACCTACGGCCAGATCGGCATCGCCGCACCCGTCATGCTGGTGCTGCTGCGCCTCGTGCAGGGCTTCGCGGTGGCGGGTGAAATATCCGGCGCCAGCTCGATGATTCTCGAACAGGCGCCCGAAGGCCGGCGCGGCTATTACGCGAGCTTCGCGCTGCAAGGCACGCAGGCCGGGCAGATCTTCGCGGCGGCGATCTTCATGCCGCTTGCCTACTGGATGCCGAACGACACGTTCGTCGCCTGGGGCTGGCGCATTCCGTTCCTGCTCAGTGCGCTGGTGCTGGCGGCCGGCTTCGTGATCCGCCGCAAGGTGCAGGAATCGCCCGCATTCGTCGACGAGGACAACAACGGCGGCATCCCGGCCTCGCCGATCGCGGTGGCGTTCCGCGAAAGCTGGCGCGACATGATCCGCATCGCCGTGATGGCGACGGCCGCCGTGATCGCGATGGTGGCGACCATCTTCGGCGCGGCCTACGCGGTGCAGCCGTCGTACGGCATCGGCTTCCATCCGAACACCTATCTGGCGATCCCGCTGATCGGCAACATCGTGGCGGTGCTGGTGATCCCGTACGTGGGCAAGCTCTCGGACCGGATCGGCCGGCGCATCCCGGTGGTGGTCGGCTCGCTCGGCGCGGGGCTGCTGTCGTATGCGTACCTGTACGCGATCAGCGTCAAGAACGCGCCGCTGGCGATCGTCACCTCGGTGCTGATGTGGGGCGTGATCTACCAGGGCTTCAACGCGGTGTTCCCGAGCTTCATGCCGGAGCTGTTCCCGACCCGCACGCGCGTGTCGGCGATGTCGATCGGCCAGAACATCGGCATGGCGATCACGGCGCTGCTGCCGTCGCTGTTCGCGGCCATCGCGCCGCCGGGCACGCACGACATTCCGATGCTGATCGGCACCGCCACGCTGATCATCACCGCGCTGGCCGCGCTGTCGGCCTGGACGGCTCGCGAAACCTACCGCACGCCGCTCAATGAATTGGGCGGGCCGCGCAGCGGGGCGGCGGCACGTCGGCGCGCGAATGGTGGAGAGCGATCGGCCGGAGCGGCGGGGGCGCGGTCGAGTTGATGCGTGAAAGCGCGCCTCGCCCGGCGAGGCGCGACCATCCTCGCAACGCCTGCCAGGACGCCCCGCCACCCCGCTGCCGCCCCGCCATGCTCGTGTAGCATGGCGGCACCATGCAGCCGAACCTCGGACACCTCAGAACCTTCCTCGCCGTGATCGACACGGGCAGCCTCGCGGGCGCATCGCGGCAGTTGTTCCGCGTGCAGTCGGCGGTCACGCGCGCGATCGCGGAACTGGAAGGCAGCGTCGGCGCGCCGCTGTTCCAGCGCACGCCGGCCGGCGTGGTGCCGACGCCGCCGGCCGAGGCGATCCTGCCGCGCGTGCGCTCGGTGATGCGCGACCTGTCCGTCTGGAACCGCCGCAAGGCCGCCGAGCCGCTCGCCGGCGATCTCTATCGCGCCGTGCCGGCCGCCGCGCTCAACAACAAGCGCCTCGAAATCTTCTGCCGCCTGCTGCGCTCGCGGCACATGCCGACCGTCGCCAGCCAGATGGGCGTGAGCCAGCCGGCCGTCAGCGCCGCGATCTCGCTGCTGGAGGAATGCGCGCAGGACAAGCTGTTCCTGCGCACCGCGCGCGGCCTCACACCCACCGCGCGCGCCATCGCGCTCGGCCAGACCACCCGCCACGCGCTGAACGATCTCGCGCGGCTCGCCAGCGACATCGCCGCCGCGCACGGCACGCTGGCGGGCGAGGTGGTGGTGGGCGCGTTGCCGCTGTCGCGCGCCTCGCTGCTGCCCGAGGCGATCGCGCGGCTCGTCGCTCGCGCGCACGGCGTGCAGGTCAGCACCATCGAAAGCCCGTTCGACGATCTGTGCGCGGCGCTGCGCGCGGGCAGCCTCGATTTCATCGTCGGCGCGCTGCGCGAGGCGCGCTACTCCACCGATCTCGAAGTGCACGAACTGTTCGCGGAACCGCTCGCGATCATCGTCGGCGCGCATCATCCGCTGGCCGCGAAACGGCGCGTGTCGCTGGCCGCGCTGGCCGGTTATCAATGGATCCTGCCGCGCCGCGACACGCCCTCGCGCGCGCTGCTGGCCGCCGCGTTCGAGCTGGCCGGGCAGGCCGAGCCGACGCCGGCCGTGGAAACCGGCGATTCGATGATCGTGCGCGGGCTGCTGGCCCGCTCGACCATGCTGGCGGTGGTGTCGCAGGGGCAGATGGACGCCGATCTGAAGGATGGCGAAGTGAAGGCGCTGCCGATCGAACTGGCCGGCACGGTGCGGCCGATCGGCATCATCCGGCGCGCGGGCGTGCTGGCCTCGCCGCCGGCCGCCGCGCTGTTCGACACGATCCGCGACGTGGCGCGCGAGCAGCGCGGCGGGTTGAACGCCGCGAGCGATGCGACGCGCGACTGAGCGCGCGGGCGGGCAGGCTCTCGCTGCCCGCGCCGCCATGCTGTTCGAAACGATCCGCAATGTGACGCGCGAGCAGCGGTTGCGAGCGACGCACCGCGCGAATGAGCACGCGAGCGGGTAGGCTCTCGCCGCCCGCCGCCACGCTGTTCGAAACGATCCGCAATGTGGCGACCGGGCAACCCAGATCAGGCCGCGTCCATTCCGCAGGATTGCTTGATATCGGCCGCCGCCGGCGCAGCCAGGAACGCGAGCCACGCCGCCGCTTCATCGCGCCGCGCGCAACGCGCGCCGATCGCGCCGGTGAAGGTCGTCACGGCCTGCGCCGCGTCGGGCAGCGCGCCAACGATCGCGATGCCAGGCTGACCGAGCAACTCGCTGCGCTGCTGAAAACCCAGCTCAACCTCACCCGCCGCGACCAACGACGCGACCGGCACGCCGGGCCGCGCCCGCACCAGACGCGGCGCGAGCGCATCGGCCACGCCCCACCTCGCGAACAACGCTTCCAGATGCGTGCCGCTCGGCCCGGTCGAATACCCGATCGTGCGGGCCTGCATCACCGCCTCGCGCAGCGCCGCCTCGCAATCGATCGCCGGCAACGGCGCGCCGCTGCGCACGGCCACCGCGATGCCCGAGCGCGCGATCGCCACGCGGCTGCCGCCGTCCACCTGCCCGGCTTCGGCCAGCCGCGCCAGCGCGTCGCCGGCCAGCACCACCACGTCGAACGCCTCGCCTTCGCTCACGCGCCGCGCCGCCTCCACGCCGCCCACCGATTCGATCGCCACCTCGCGCCCCGTGTCGGCCGCATAGGCAGCGGCGAGCCGCGCCAGCAACTGGCGCGTCGCCATCGACGAAATCAGCGTCAGCGGCGTGGGCATGGCGCGCTCAATCGACATAGCGCAGGCCGGCCTTCGCCAGCGGCTCGCGCATGCTGTACATGTCAAGGCCGAGCACGCCCGAAGCCAGCTTCTCGCGCTTGGCGCCCTCGTTGGCCTCGCGCGCCAGCGCCTTGTCGAGCACCTCGGCGGCGATCGCCTTCGGCACGCACACCACGCCGTCGATGTCGGCCACCACCACGTCGCCCGGGCTCACATAAGCGCCCGCGCACACCACCGGCACGTTGACCGAGCCGAGCGTCGCCTTGATGGTGCCCTTCGACGAAATCGCCTTGCTCCACACCGGGAACTTCATCTCTTCCAGCGTGGCCACGTCGCGCACGCCGCCGTCGATCACCAGGCCCACGGCGCCCTGCGCCTGGAAGCTGGTGGCCAGCAAATCGCCGAAATAGCCATCCGTGCAGGCAGCCGTGACGGCCGCGATCACGATGTCGCCGGGCCGGATCTGCTCGGCCGCGACGTGCATCATCCAGTTGTCGCCCGGTTGCAGCAGCACGGTGACGGCCGTGCCGGCCGCGCGCGCATGCGGGTAAATCGGCCGCATATAGGGTTGCAGCAGGCCCACGCGCCCCATCGCCTCGTGGACGGTGGCCGAGCCGAGTTCGCCGAGCTTGCGCGCCACGTCCGCGTCCGCGCGCTCGACATTGCGATACACCACGCCGAGTTCGTACATGATCAAAGCCCCTTGTTCTTCAATGCCGTGTCGAGACGGGAATACACGCGCCGCGCGTTGCCCTCGTAGATGCTGAAACGCTCGCCTTCGCTGATGCTGGCCGCTTCGATATAGCGCTTGGTGTCGTCGTAGGCATGGCCGGTTTCCGGGTCGATGCCGCGCACCGCGCCGATCATCTCGCTGGCGAACAGGATGTTGGCGACCGGGATCACGTTGGTCAGCAGGTCGATGCCCGGCTGGTGATAGACGCAGGTATCGAAGAACACGTTGTTCAGCAGATGCTCGCCGAGCGGCGGCTTCTTCAGTTCCTGCGCCAGCCCGCGGAAGCGGCCCCAATGGTAGGGCGCCGCGCCGCCGCCGTGCGGAATCACGAACTTCAGCGTCGGGAAATCGCGGAACAGGTCCGAGGTCAGGCACTGCATGAACGCGGTGGTGTCGGCGTTCAGGTAGTGCGCGCCGGTGGTGTGAAAGCAGGCGTTGCAACTCGTGCTGACGTGGATCATCGCCGGGATGTCGTACTCGACCATCTTCTCGTAGATCGGATACCAGTAGCGGTCGGACAGCGGCGGGCTGGTCCAGTGGCCGCCCGACGGATCGGGGTTCAGGTTGATCGCCACGTTGCCGTATTGCTCGACGCACTTCACGAGTTCGGGGATGCAGGTGGCGATATCCACGCCCGGGCTTTGCGGCAGCATCGCGGCCGGCACGAAGTGCTCGGGGAACAGTTGGCTCACGCGGTAGCACAGCTCGTTGCAGATCGCGGCCCACGCGCTCGACACCGCGAAATCGCCGATGTGATGCGCCATGAAGCTGGCGCGCGGGCTGAAGATCGTCAGGTCGATGCCGCGCTCGCGCATCTTGGCAAGCTGGTTCGTTTCGATCGATTCGCGCAGCTCGTCGTCGCTGATCTGCAGTTCCGAGGCAGCCGGCATCGGCGTGCCGTCGTTGAACGCGGCGATCTGGCGGTTGCGCCAGGCTTCGAGCGCCTTCGGGGCCGTGGTGTAGTGGCCGTGAATATCGATGATCATGCGGATTCCTTAATCAATGGATTGCGGCGCCGCGCACCGTTGCGCGGCGAGCCGCTCAGTCTCGATTCGTTGTGTCGCCCGGCTTGGCTTGATCCCACGCCAGCGCGCCGGCGCTCTTGCCGGCCACCGAATACAGCGCGCCGGGCGCGTTGCGGGTGGCCTGGAACGCTTCGAGCGTTTCGCCGCGCATCGCCGCGTAGATATGCAGGTTCGAGATGCCCGTCACCGCGCCGAGCTTTTCGAGCAGGAAGAAGATCACGCCGTAATGCAGCAGGCCGCGCCAATCGCGGCGGCGGATCAGGTCGCGCTCGGTCTCGCTGAGGCCGGCCGCCTCAAAGCTGGCTTCGGCATCGGCCAGGAACGCCTCGCGATGCGCCGGCTCCACCATGCGGTGCAGGAACGCGTTGATGCCCCAGGCGCGCACCGCCGTCTCGGTCGAGAACGGGTAGGTGCCTTCGAGCTTCTCGATGCCGGCCAGCTCGGCCGCGATGCGCGCGCGCTGGCGCTCGGCCTGCGCGGCGTCGGGCGCGTCGTCTTCCGCGCCTTCGTAGATCGCCGTGGCGATGCCGGCCATCGATGGCAGGTAGTAGCTGCGGTGCTTGCAGCTCACGTTGGCGGGCAGCGCGCCGCGCATCGTCAGCCACATCACCACTTCCGCGCCTTCGTAGCCGCCGAGCGTCGCGAACTCGGCGATCGTCATGCCGGCCAGCCGCTCGGGATCGTGCTCGAACAGGTCGAGGAAGCGCGCGTCCCACGCCGTGTCGTTGAAGCCGGCGCGCTCGCCGTGCACCTGGTGCGACAGCCCGCCGGTGGCCACGATCGCCACGCGCAAATCCTCGGGATAGCTTTCGATCGCGCGGCGCAACGCCTGGCCGAGCTTGTAGAAGCGGCGCGCGCTCGGCATCGGCAGTTGCAGCACGCCCATCTGCAGCGGCACCAGCTTCACCGGCCAGGCCGGATCGTGCGGGCACAGCATCGACAGCGGCGAGAAGCAGCCGTGGTCGAGCGCCTTGTTCTGGAAGAACGACATGTCGAACTCGTCGGCCATCAGCGAGCGGCCGACGTGCGCGGCGAACGCCGGGTGCCCGTCGATCGGCGGCAGGTCGCGCGCGCCGCCGCCCTCGTCGGCCACCGTCCATTGCGGGCCGACGCCCAGCGAGAACGCCGAGTAATGATCGAAGAAGAACGACGTGACGTGATCGTTGTAGATCATCAGCAGCACGTCGGGGCGCTTCTGTTCGAGCCAGTCGGCCAGCGGTGCGAAGTTCTTGAAGATCGGCGCCCAGACGGGATCGTCGCGCTTGTTCTTGTCGAACGCGAAACCGATCGTCGGCGTGTGGGAGGCGGCGATGCCGCCAATGATTCGGGCCATGCGCGGCTCCAGTGGTGAGGCGCGTGGGCGGAAAACGGCCGCCGCGGCGCGGATAGGCGTATCAAAGCGGATGGCGGCCCGGGCGTCAATCCGCCCCGGCACGCATCAATCGTCTATTTCGAATGGATCTGATGCAGCAAAGCCTTGTCGGCATTGAGCCTTTTGGTTCGATACGGGAAACCGTCAATAACTTTTTTCGAACCCGTCCCCGGCAAAATGCACGGCGCGAGCGGGCCCGCTCGGCTGCCCTGCGACGGCATCGGGCCGTTTCCGCTAGAGTGGAAGCCTGCGGCCGCGCTCCCACGCGGCCGCATTGCATTGCGATTTCCTCAAGGAGCCCCCCATGACCGCCACCCAGCCCTATACGCCCGATGCCCCCACCCGCGCCGCCGTCGACGCGCTGGCCGGCGCCACCGTGATCGAGTTCGGCACGAACTGGTGCGGGATCTGCGCCGGCGCGCAGCCGGCGATCCGCGAGGCGTTCGCCGCGCACGCCGAGGTGCGCCACCTGAAGATCGAGGACGGCCCCGGCCGCCCGCTCGGCCGCTCGTTCGGCATCAAGCTGTGGCCGACGCTGGTGTTCCTGCGCGATGGCGTGGAAGTGGCGCGCGTGGTGCGCCCCACCGCCGCCGCGCAGATCGAGGCGAACGGGTTCGCCGCGCTCGGCTGAACGCAACGGAGGCCATCACGATGAAACAGGCGGTCCAGCATATCGGCGTGGCCACGCGCGGGCGCGGCCTGATCGATTTCACGCGGCAGGTGCGCGCGTTCGTCGAGCAGCAATCGATCCGCACCGGCCTGCTGACGGTGTTCTGCCGCCACACGTCGGCTTCGCTGCTGATCCAGGAGAACGCCGACGCATCGGTGCAGCGCGATATCGAACGCTACTTCGAGGAAATCGCGCCCGAGGACCCGGCGCGCTACGAACACGACACCGAAGGCCCCGACGACATGCCCGCGCACCTGCGCACGGTGCTCACGCAGGTGCAGTTGTCGATCCCGGTCGAGCAGGGGCGCATGGTGCTGGGCACCTGGCAGGGCATCTACCTGTTCGAGCACCGGCGCATCGCGCATCAGCGCGATATCGTCGTGCATCTGATCGGGGAATGACCGGCTGAACGCGCCGGTTCCTCACCGGGGCCTCAACGCCGCGCCTTGCCGCCGCCGCGCCGCGTTTCGGCGCGTTCGGGCCGGTAGCCCTCGCGCAGCGCCTCCACCACCAGTTCCACCGCGCGCGACGACTTGCGGCGGCTCGGGTAATACACATGGTGGCCGACGAAGGTCGGATACCAATCCTCCAGCACCCAGGCCAGCCGCCCGGCCTGCACCAGCGGCTCGGCCAGATCGTGCGGCACGTAGGCCAACCCGAAGCCGGCCAGCGCCGCGTCGAGCATCTGGTAGACGTTGTTGAACGTCAGTTGCCCGGCCACCCGCACCTGCAACGCGCGCCGCCCCTTGACCAGTTCCCACGCCAGCAGCGAATCGCGCGTCGGCAGCCGCAGGTTGATGCAGTTGTGCTGCGTCAGATCCTGCGGCGTGGCCGGCGCGGGGCACGACGCCAGGTAGCCCGGCGCGCCGACGATCGACATCGTCATGTCCGGCGCGATGCGCTGCGCGATCATGTCCTTCTCGACCTGATCGCCGAGCCGCACGCCGATGTCGTAGCGGTCCGCCACGATATCGGTCAGCCCGTAGTCGTTCACCAGCTCGATCTCCAGCTCCGGATACAGCCGCAGCAAGGGCTGCACGCGCGGCCAGACATAGGCGTTGGCGGCGTAATCCGTGGTGGTGATGCGCACCATGCCGCCGGGGCGGTCGGTCATCGCGCGCAACGCCTCCAGCTCCACGCCGATTTCCTGCAGATGCGGCCCGACCACCGCCAGCAGCCGCTCGCCGGCCGCCGTGAGCGACACGCTGCGCGTGGTGCGCGCCAGCAGCGGCATGCCCATGCGCGTCTCCAGCAGGCGTACGGTGCGGCTCAGCGCCGATTGCGACACGCCGAGCTGCGCCGCCGCGCGCGTGAAGTTGCGCTCGCGCGCCACCGCCATGAACGCCAGCAGGTCGTCGAGGTTCTCTTTCAATTGATGCTCCCACGCATAGGATCATGCCGATTTTGCCATCTAGTCGCATGATCGCGGGCTCGGTACATTGGCCGGCATCCCATGACTCGCAAGGAAGCCCCATGAAACTGATGCGCGCCGGTTCGCAGCCCTCGATGCGCGGCCCCGACGACTGGTTCACCGGCACCGTCCGGATCGACCCGCTCAACGTCGCGCCGCCGCCCTCGCGCGTCTCGTGCGCCAGCGTCACGTTCGAGCCGGGCGCGCGCACCGCCTGGCACACGCACCCGCTCGGCCAGACGCTGCTGGTGACCGCCGGCTGCGGCTGGACCCAATGCGAAGGCGAGCCGCGCGTGGAGATTCGCGCCGGCGACGTGATCTGGTGCCCGCCCGGCCACAAGCACTGGCACGGCGCGACCGCCACCACCGCCATGACGCACGTGGCGATCCAGGAAGCGCTCGACGGCCGCAACGTCGACTGGCTCGACCAGGTCAGCGATGCGCAGTATCTCGGCGAGTGAACGCCGCCCGCCCCGGCTGGCCGCGCGCTTTGCCGCGCATCTTGCGGCGGCCGGCACGGCGCTGGCACTGAGCGCCTGCGCCACCCCGAACAGGATTCACGCCATGCACGACACCCTCACGGCCGCCGACCTCGGCGCGGCCTCCCCCGCCCTCGCGCACTACACGGCCACCGTCCTCGACAACGTGTGGCAACGCCCGGGCCTTGCGCCGCGCGATCGCGGCATCGTCACCGTCGCCGTGCTGATCGCGCGCAACCAGGCCGCCGAGTTGCGCGGCCAGGCGCCGCTCGCGCTCGATCGCGGCGTGACGCCGGCCGAGCTGTCCGAGATCGTCGCGCATCTGGCGTTCTACGCCGGCTGGGGCAACGCCACGGCCGCGGCCGGCGCACTGGCCGACACGTTCCGCGAACGCGGCATCGACGCGGCCCAACTGTCGCCCGTCGATACGCCGCCGCTGCCGCTCGACGAGGCGGCCGAACGCCAGCGCGCGCACACCGTCGGCGAAAATTTCGGCACGACCGCACCAGGCGTGGTGCAGGCCACCACCGACGTGCTGTTCAACGACCTCTGGCTGCGCCCCGGCCTCGCGCCGCGCGACCGCAGCCTCGTGACGGTCGCCGCGCTGGTGGCCAACGGCCAGGTCGCGCAGATCCCGTATCACCTGAACCGCGCGATGGACAACGGCCTGACCCGCGACGAAGCCGCCGAGATGCTGACGCAACTGGCGTTCTACGCGGGCTGGCCGAACGTGTTTTCGGCGATGCCGGTGTTCAAGGAGGTGTTTGCAAAGCGGGCCGATTAATGCCGGGCGGGTTTTATTACCGATTTCTTTAATCGAATGCCGATAATCGGTAATTTAACCCGCATTCGATTTTCATCGTTGAATCGCTCGATATCGTTCGAAATCGTTTTCAACTCGCCTGTTCGATTCGACAGGTTATCTCGCGCTCGCCGCCATTCAAAACGCCATTTGACGCGCTTCAAATGGCGTTTTGACATTAATTGAATCGACAGTCATCGTCAGGCCTTCGTAATCCCGCTAAAATGCCGCTTTGCCATTCGGAGCGCTACCTCCGAACGTGTGCGGGAAGCTCGCGCCCGCCACCGATAAAACGATGGGAAATGCATGGACATGACCGATTTGGCTCAGGCCATTCGTGGCGGCCTGATTCAACAGGGGCGTCTGCTGAAGACGGATATTCCCTGCCTGCCCGATAACACCCTGATTCCGCGCCGGGCTGTCACGCACGCCGAATTGGGCCGCGATTTCAGCATGACGCTCGACATGGTGTCCGCCGCGCCCGATGTCGAACTGAAATCGCTGATTGCGCAGCCAATCACGCTGTGGATTCAGCAGGCGGACATGTCGTACCGGCCCGTCAATGGCTTTATCCATACCGCGCGCCGGCTCGGTTCGGACGGCAGCCTGTCGGGCTATCAACTGACGATGGCCTCGTGGATGCATTTCCTGCGCTTTCGCAGCGACATGCGCTATTGGCAGGATCAAGGCACCGACGCCATCCTCGCCGCCGTGTTCGACGCGCATCCGCAGGCGCAGGGCCGCTATCGGTTCGCGCTGTCGAAGCCGCTGCCGAGCCGCTCGTATTGCCGCCAGAGCGAGAGCGACTGGCAGTTCGTGCACCGCCTGATGGAGCAGGAAGGCCTGTTCGGCTTCTGGCGGCACGATGCGGGCGGCGCGTCGCACACGCTCGTGATCACCGACGACATCCATTCGCTCGACGCGCTTTCCCCGGCAGCCGTCACGTTCGCGCGCATCGCCACCGGCAGCGAAGCCGACGCGTTCACGCAATGGGCCGGCTCGCGCACGCTGCAAAGCAGCGCGCATACCACGCGCACGTTCGACTACAAATCGCCGGCCGCCACCGCCAACCCCAAGGGCACCACGCTGCCGACGCGCGACAACCAGGGCAGCCTGCCGCAGCAAACCGAAGTCTACGAATACACCGGGGCCTACACGTTCGCCGCGCAGGATCGCGGCGAGGCGCTGTCGAACATCCGGCTGGAGGAATGGGAATCGCGCGCCAAGCGGTTCACGGGCGCGGGCGGCGTGCGCGGCATCGATGCCGGCCGGCGCTTTACGCTGACCGGCCATCCCGAGCACGATCGCGACGCCGATTCGCAACGCGAATTCGCCGCGATCCGCGTGCAGGGGTTCATCGAGAACAACCTGCCGCTGTCCGACCACGACGCGAATTTTCCGCACAGCCTGCAGCCGCAACTGGCGCAGGCGCGCGCCGACAGCGGCGACGGCGGGTTCGCCGTGACGCACGACGATGGCTCGACCGGCTTCTATCGCGTGGAAGTCGAGGCGCAGCGCACCGCCGTGCCGTACCGCAGCCCGTTCGCGCACGCCAAGCCCGAGATGCGGCTCGAAACCGCCATCGTCGTCGGGCCGCAGGGCGAGGAGGTGTACACCGATGCGCTGAACCGCATCAAGATCCGCTTCGTGTGGGATCGCCTCAACGACGGCGACGAGCGCGCCTCGTGCTGGGTGCGCGTCGCGCAATCGGACACCGGCGGCGGCTATGGCGGCGTGCATATGCCGCGCGTCGGCGAGGAAGTGCTGATCGGCTATCTCGGCGGCGATTGCGACCGGCCGATCTGCCTGCATCGCGTGTACAACGGCGCGGTCAAGCCGCAATGGCACAGCAACGGCATTCTGTCCGGCCACCGCTCGAAGGAATACGCCGGCAGCGGCTACAACGAGATGGTGCTCGACGACGCCACCGGCCAGAACCGCATGCGTCTCGCCAGCAGCAGCGCCAATTCGCTGCTGCATCTTGGCTACCTGATCGACCAGAACGGCAACACGCGCGGCGGCTATCTCGGCAGCGGCTTCGATCTGCGCACCGACGATTACGGCGCCGTGCGCGCCGCGCAGGGGTTGTATCTCACCACCCATCCGAAGGCCGCCAACAGCCAGCCGCTCGACGTGCGCGAGTCGCAGCAGCAGCTCGTCAATGCCGAGAGCCTGATCGAATCGCTGTCGCAGGTCAGCGAGACGCACCAGGCCGAGACGCTCGCCGAGGGCCACGACGCCATGAAGGCGTTCACCGACGCGACGCAAAACAGCGTGGCCGGCTCCGCTTCTGGCTCTGGTTCCGGCGGCAACACCGCGGGCGGCGGCACCGGCAGCGCGAACGCGTTCAAGGAGCCGGTGATGCTGCTCGGCAGCCCGGCCGGCATCGCGCTGTCGAGCCAGCAATCGGTGCATCTGGCCGGCACCGAGCAGATCAACCTCGTCAGCGGCCAGAGCACGGTGCTGGCCGTCGGCAAATCGCTCGTGGCCAGCGTGCGCAAGACCCTCAGCCTGTTCGTGCAGAACGCCGGCATCAAGCTGTTCGCCGGCAAGGGCAAGGTCGAGGTGCAGGCGCATTCCGACAATATCGAGCTGACCGCGCAGAAAACGCTGAAGCTGGTGAGCGCCACCGCCACCATCGACGTGGCCGCCAAGCAGGACGTGCTGCTGACATCCGGCGGCGCCTATATCCGCATCAGCGGCGGCAACATCGAGATCCACGCACCCGGCACCATCGACGTGAAGGGCGCGCAGCACACGTTCGCCGGGCCGGCCAGCATGCCGTATCCGCTGCCGGCGCTGCCGGGCGGCACGTGCAAGGAGTGCTTGCTGAATGCGCACAGCGGACGTGAATCGATGGTCGAGGCGGATTGATGAGCGAGCAGAACGAAACCGGGGCAGTGGTGCAGGAGGACGGCGTTGAGGTTGCGGACGCAACCGATGCGGCCGAGGTGATGGATGTCGTTGAGGAATCGCCCGCGCGGCTCGACGATTGGCCCGCGTTCCTGGAAAGCCTGCATGACGGGTTTGCCGAGCGCTCCGCGCAGGGCCTGCCCTTGCAGTTGTATGCGTTCGTCGATTCGCGCGGTTGTCCGGGCCTGGATGCGCGGCTCGCGGCCGCGCACGGCGTGCGTCATGCCTCGCTGTGGCGCGAGACGAATCTCGACGCGTATCCCGACATTGCCCCGCATTTGATCGCCTTCGACCGGCAGGCGCTGGCCACCGGCAGCGAGCAGCATCGTCTGCTTCACGAGCTGTGGACACGCCTGGTCGATCTGCACGCCGTGACGTGGGCGTGGTCGCCGCTGCCGTTCGACCGGCTCGACGCGCATTGCCGGCAGTATGTCGTCTACACACTGCCGGGCGGGCGACGGTTCTTCCTGTTCTTCTTCGACAACCATGTGCTGGCGCGGCTGCGGCAGGTGTGGTCCGATGCGCAGGCGCAGCGGTTTCTCGCGCCGTTCGTCGCGTTGCGGTATCGCGATCGATGGCGCAAGGAAGTGGTGTGGCGCAACGAGGCGGCGGTTGGCGCTGATGGCGGCGTGATCGGCAGCGACAGCCTCGTTGATCTGGTCGATATGCAGCATGCGAGATTGATCGCGCTCGGGTATCCCGACAAGCTGGCGCTGCAGTTTCGCGAAACGATGGCGATGTCGGTCGATCATCTGTCGGATGTCGAGTTGTACGAAGCGATTGTGTTGTTGATCGAACGGGCTGCAGGTTATGGGATCGAGGACGCCTCGCAGGTGCTGTCGTATGTGACGATCGGTGTGCATGTTTCGCCAAGGTTTGACGAGCATCCCGATGTGCAGGCGTGCCTCGCGGCGGTCAAGCGTGGGGAGATGGATGTCGATGCGGCGCTGGCGGGGATTGGCGACGCGCAGTGGGATGCGATTCGGGATGCGATGGAGTTGAAGCGGTTGGGTGGTGCGGGTTGAGGGCGGGGGCGGTGGTGGGCCGGGTTGTGGCGGCTGGGGTGATGATCGTGGCGCTGGGGGCTTGCGGGAAGTCGGAGCCGACGTACAGCGCGATCTCCCTGATGAACATGAACTACACGCCGTACAACATGGACGGCTTCACGGTCACCGATGCTTACGGCAACAAAGCCAGTGGTGGCGGCGGCGATCCTCCCGGCTGGGGCGGTGGCATGACGTGTTGCTACAAGCTGAAAGGCACCGAATTTATTGTGAAGTGGAATTACTACGACGCCGACCAGTGGCATAAGGGCGACAAGCGAACGTTCCATGCGGAAACCAAGGTGTCGATGCCGGCAACGCCACTCCCAGACCCTGTCGGCGCGAGACTTCTGGAAGTGCACTTCTATCCCGACCAGCACGTCGAGCTTCAGTTTCCCGGAGGATATCTCGACAGGCCTCGTGTACCAATGATCGAGGTGGTCCAATGGATGCAAAGATATCAATCGCTACTGGACAAGCGCTATGACGAACGCGAGGATCAGCAGATGCGCCGCATCACGCGGGTCGTGGCGGCTGCGTGGCTGAAGTATCGCCTGGCGGATTCCGACGATTTGAAGCAATACGTGTATTTCAGTCTGCTCGTCAACAACCGGTTCGACGCGCAAGCGGATGTGCAACGGATGCTGCAGGCGAGCAAGGGCACGCCTGGGGCGTTCGCGAAGGCGATTCGGTCGCTGGCGCCGAACGTGATGGCCGAGTTGAAGCACGACAAGTTCGTGCCTGTTGCGGTACCGGAGATTGCCGATGGCTTGCTGCCTCAGCCACGCACCGAAACCGTCAGCGGCAGCACGCCGGAGCGCGCTCGAATCAAGTCGAGCGCCATCGGACAGAACATCTATCGGAAGGACGATTCAAATGCGTGATGTAAGGAAAATATTGAACTGGTCGGCCCGAGCATTTGTCGCTGGCGCGATGATGATCTCGTTGTCCGCTTGCGGGAAATCGGAGCCGACTTATAGCGGCATTTCGGTCATGGGCCAGAACTACCTGCCCTATAACATGATCCGCTTCACGGTGACGGATGCCTATGGCAACAAGGCGACGGGCGGCGGCGATGATCCGCCGGGTGGCGGTGGTGGGGGCGTCACATGTTGCTATTCGTTGAAGGGCACTGAATTTACGGTGACGTGGCAATACTACGATGTCGATCAGTGGCACACCGGCGACAAGAAACGCTTCTCCGCCGAAGCCAATGCATCATTGCCGCCCACAAAATCACCAGACCACATCGGAGAAAGACTGTTGGAGGTGCATTTCTTTCCGGATCATCACGTCGAGCTTCAGTTTCCCGGTGGGTTGAATGACGCTTCCCGTCTGCCGATGGTCGATGTCATGAGATGGATGAGGCAATACGAGGCCCAGGTCAATAAGCGAAACGGCGAAGATGAATATCAGCAATTCCGTCATGTGGCGCGTGCGGTCGCGGCAGCGTGGCTCAAATATCGGCTGACGGATCAGAAAGATCTGGAGCAGTACGCCTACTTCAATCTGCTCGTCAACGATCGATTCGATACGCAGTCAGATGTGCAGAAAATTCTGCAATCGAACAAGGACAAGCCCGGTGCATTTGCCAAGGCCATTCAAACATTGCCGCCCAAGGTCAAATCGCAATTGTCCAGCGGAAAATTCACGCCTGTAGCTGTCCCCTCCATTCCGGACGGCTTGCTTCCGCCTCCTCTCTCGCAGGAGAAATAGCATGGGTGGTCAATCCAAACTCGATCCAGACGACGCAACGCCGGTTTCCGTCTTGCTGCAAGTTTCAAAGCAGAATGCCGCCAGCTATCCTGCGGCCACATGCTTGCCCTGCGGAGCCGTGATCCGCATGGGATTTTTCTTCGATGCATTCGGCAGAAACCGCGATATCGACGACCCCGAAAGTTCGCAATACTCCAACATTTGTCGATTGTGGGAAGCCCATCGCAAAAACAACGAAGCGCTACGTCCTGCCAATCAATTCTGGTATGCCTTCTACTACTCGGGCCTCGGCACGCCGCTCAATGAGGACTCCGACGCCAGCGCCATCAAGAATGCGACCGCCGCGGCAACCAAGATGGCCACCGCCAAGGTAGTCAGCACTGTCAAATCCACTGCCGAATCGGTGGGCAAGTCCTTTTTCCGCGTCAAGGATCCGCTCGAAAAAGCCGATGTGAAATCCCGTGCCGAAAAGGCGCTCAAGGAATCCGCCAAGGAATTCTCGTTCCGCCCGCTCGAAAAGGCGTTCGAGGATATCAAGAAGGAGATCAAGGGAATTCCAGCGGACGCCCGACGCATCACCAACGTGCTGACTTCATCCTCTGAACGCCTGCTCCAGCGCTCGAAAGCAGCCGGCAGCCTCGTGCTGAAAGGGGCCAAGGACGATACGATCGGCGCCCTCAAGAAGAATCCGCTCAAGGCGCTCGGCACCGTCGCGCGCAGCCTGTTCGCGGGCATCATCATGGAGAACGTGCCGATCGTCCGCGACAACGCCTTCATGGCGATGTACTTCGGCACCGGCATCGATACCCGCCTGCTCGCCGCGATGGACCAGTTCAAGGCGGCCTACAACGCCGTGCGGGCACAAATGCCCCATGTCGGCGTGATCGAAGTGTCGGTGTTCGGCGCCGATCGAGGCTGTGTGCTCGCACGCACCTTCGTCAATGCGCTGGCAACACAATACAAGCAGACCGACGACCTCGATCTGGCCATCGACGGCGTCAAGATCAAGATCAAATTCCTTGGCCTGCTCGACGCGGTGTCGTCCGTCATGTCGGAAGAAGCGAGCCAGGTGGTCGGGCTGGTGCCGTTCATCAACGTGATCAAGACGGACTACAAGGATCGCGCGCTGGACGTGCCCCCCAGCGTGGAGCGCTGCGTGCACTTCGCGGCGGCGCACGAAAAGCGCTGCTACCAACGCCTCGACAGCCTCGAAAAGACGCGCGGCGAACAGTTCCTCTATCCGGGCACCAGTTGCGATGTGGTCGGCGGCGCGGTCAAGGGATCGCTCGGCTTCAACGCCGAATTGATGCGCATCCCGCTGCGCGACATGCTGCTGGAAGCCATGAAAGCCGGCACGGCGATCAGTTCGATGGAGGAAATGGCGGCCGGCAAAGCGTTGACGTTCGACAAGTTCTCCATCGCCACGCCCATCACCTGCGAAGGCAAGCAATACCGCATCCGCCACCTGGTCGACGCCTACCAGGCGCTCGTCCCACGCAAGGCCGGGCTCAATATCCTCGATCACGAAAAGATCTTTCTGCGCTGGATCGCCGTGCGCTATCAGGACCCGGAGTTCCGCAAGACGATTTCGGACCCGGTGGAAAAATGGCGCAGCGATTACGCGGCGGCCGATTATCAGCGCAAGCTCACCAAGAGCAAACTCGACGCCGAAATGCAACGTCAGGGCGTCATCATGAGCATGATCTCGACGCGCCCGCCGGAGGATCAGGCCACCTTGCTCAAACTGAAGGCCGAGCGCGACGCCGCTGAAACGCATTTCGAGAATCTCGTCGGCACCGCGCCGCGCGATTTCACCAGCGTCTGGACGCGCTTGCAGAACGACGCCGACCGACTCGTGGCGAAGGCCGGCAAGCAGGATCAGCGCAAGAAAACGGCTGAATCACTCCGTAGCGCCCCTCCCGACCCCTACGGCTTGGGGGGCGCGCAAATCGCGGCGTCCGTGCTCGAATATGGCTTGTTGTCCGATGACGAGATGGCGCTCGTCGACGCCTGGAAGGAAGGAATCGGCGGCAAGCACCCCCTCCCCCCGACGTCATGGCGATGTTCGACATGCTCGTCCACGACACCTTGCTGACCAGTTGGCAGGATCACGTTCTGGCCGACACGCTCTACTTCCGCACCCGCGACACCGACACCTTCGGTTCAACCGACAAAAAAGCCGAAGACGAGCAACGCAAGAAAGACGACCAGAAAGCCGCCGACACCGCCAGGCTCGCCAAGCAAAAGCAGGACTGGGCGAAAACCATGCAGGGCATGCCGCCGATGCTCCCCTGACCGCCAGCGGCCGGCCGCGGCGCTCGCCGCGGCCGGCCCCCGAATTGAACAAATTTGACGTTCTCCGGGTTGTCCGACGTTAGGCGTAAAATGCCGCCTCGCCCCAGCGAAGCACCGCCCCGGGCCTACACGTCAGTCATGCACGTCGACCTTCTTACCCTATATTTCCTCGCGATCGGAACGTTATTCGCCAGTGCCGGCCTGACGTTCTGGGAACACGCGTCACACCCCAAGCGCAGCAAGGCATTGCGGATCCTGGCTGCGGGGTACGCGACGCTCGGCGCGGGATGTGTGATCGTGCTCGCGCGCACCGCGCTGCCGGGCGTGCTGGGGGCGGCCATCAGCAATCTCATCCTGCTCGGCGGCTATCTGCTGATCCTGGGCGGGGTGGCGGCCCTGAGCGGGCGGAAGGTGCTGCGGCTCTCGGTCGGCCTGCTGCTGCTCGACGCGCTGGCCTGGCTGATCGTCGGCGCGCACTGGCCGCAGGCGATGTGGTTCTACATCAGCGCCGGCCCGATCGCCCTGGCCAGCGCGCTGACCGCGCGCGAACTGCTGCGCAGCGCCAGCCTGAAGGCATTCCAGACGCGCCGCATCGCGATCGTGGTCACGAGCCTGCACGCGCTGCTGTACGCGGCCCGCATGCTCCTGCTGCCGATGCTGGCCGAACGCTACGGCTCGCCGCTGGTGCTGCTGGCCAGCCAGATCACGATGTACGAAGGCGTGCTCTATTCGGTGATCCTGCCGATGACGCTGCTGCGGCTGGTGCGCGAGGAAACCCACAGCCGCCTGCTGCGCGAGGCCCAAACCGATTACCTGACCCGCCTCGGCAACCGCCGCTGGTTCTTCGAGGAAGGCGCGCTGGCGATCCGCAAGGCGAAGGGCAAGCAGCCGTTCGCCGTGCTGGCGCTCGATCTCGACCAATTCAAGAGCATCAACGACCGCTTCGGCCACAAGGCCGGCGACGACGTCCTGAAGTCGTTCGCCGCGGTCGCCCGCGCGGTGCTCGGGCCGGACACGATCCTGGCGCGGATCGGCGGCGAGGAGTTCGCGGTGCTGTTGTCGGGCTACGATGCCCAACGCGCCCACGATCTCGGCGATTTCATCGCGCAACGCTTCGCCGCCGAGATCACCGTCAATCGCGACGGCACGCCGATCCAGGCGACGGTCAGCGTGGGCCTGGCGCGCTACGAACACGACGTGCCGCCGCTCGTCGACATGCTGGCCGCCGCCGACGCGGCGCTCTACACGGCCAAGTCGCTCGGCGGCAACCGGCTGGTGCGCGCGGCCTGACGGCTGACGGCGGCTGACGGCGCACCGCCGCGTGCGTCGCTCGATATGTGATCGGATCGAACATCGCGCGGCGCGCGGGCGAACCCCCACCGGGTCGAACCGCTCGCGCGCAGGCGCGGCGAACCAGCGACAAACGGCATTCACCGTTGCCCGCCCGGCTCCCGCCGCCACCCACCCCCGACTTTCCCCTTCCCCCGCCATTCCCACGCGTCGAAACTCCGCGCACGCACCGAGATGATATAACGTATCATTTCGATCACCCGGCGCCGGATCGTCGCGTGACCGGCAACCCGGCCCGCCGCATCGCGCCTTTCCCCGAGATACCACGATGAGTCAAGACACCCTCACGTCCACCCCGCCCGCCCGGCTGCCGGTCACGGTCCTGTCCGGCTTTCTGGGCGCGGGCAAGACCACGCTGCTGAACCACATCCTCAACAACCGCGAAGGCCGGCGCGTCGCGGTGATCGTCAACGACATGTCGGAGGTCAACATCGACGCGGCGCTGGTGCGCGAAGGCGGCGCCGAGCTGTCGCGCACCGACGAGAAACTGGTCGAGATGAGCAACGGCTGCATCTGCTGCACGCTGCGCGAGGATTTGCTGCAAGAGGTGGACCGTCTCGCGCAGGAAGGCCGCTTCGACCAGATCGTGATCGAATCGACGGGCATCTCCGAGCCGCTGCCGGTGGCCGAAACGTTCACGTTCGAGGGCGAGGACGGCCGCTGTCTCAACGAAAGCGCCCAGCTCGACACAATGGTGACGGTGGTGGACGGCTACAACTTCCTGCGCGACTACAGCTCGCGCGATAGCCTGCAATCGCGCGGCGAATCGCTCGGCGAGGAAGACCGCCGCACGGTGGTCGACCTGCTGATCGAGCAGATCGAGTTCTGCGACGTGATCGTGCTGAACAAGATCGACCTGCTCGACAGCGGCGAGCGCGAACGGCTGACGGCGATCCTGCGCGGCCTCAACCCGCGCGCGCGCATCGAGGCGGCCGAGTTCGGCAAGGTGCCGCTCGACCGCGTGCTCGGCACCGGGCTGTTCGATTTCGACGAGGCGTCGAAGGCGCCCGGCTGGCTGCAGGAAATGCGCGGCATGCACCGCCCCGAAACCGACGAATACGGCATCGGCAGCTTCGTCTACCGCGCGCGCCGCCCGTTCCATCCGCAACGCTTCCACGTGCTGGTCGAAAGCGAATGGCCCGGCGTGGTGCGCTCGAAGGGCTTCTTCTGGCTGGCCAGCCATCCGACGCTGGCCGGCAACTGGTCGCAGGCCGGCGCGGTGGCGCGTCATGGCCCCGCCGGCTACTGGTGGGCCGCCGTGCCCGACGAACGCTGGCCGGACGACCCCGAAGCCGTCGCGCTGATCCGCGCGAAATGGGACGACCGCGTGGGCGACGCACGCCAGGAAATCGTGCTGATCGGCATGGAGATGGACGAGGCCGCGCTGCGCGCCCGCTTCGACGCCTGCCTGCTGACCGACGCGGAAATGGCGCAAGGCCCGCAAGCCTGGGCCGCCTGGCCCAGCCCGTTTTCAGATTGGCCCTGACTTGAACGCGCGCCCCATGCCGTGAGCCGGTGGGGCCGCCCCACCCTTTGGTTCTCCGTATGAACGAAGCGCTTCCCGACGTCTCCCTGACCGACCTCGCCCCCAACCTCGGCCCGCTCGAATGGGTGGGCATGCGCGGCATCGATGTGCCCGTCACGCTCGACGAACCCGGTTACCGGCACACGCTGCATGCGCGCGCCGATCTGCAGGTCGATCTGCCCGCCCCGCATGTGAAGGGCATCCACATGTCGCGCCTGTACCGGCTGCTCGACGAACACGCCGAGGCCGGCCCGCTCTCGCCGGCCGGCCTGCGGCGGCTGCTCGAGGCGATGATCGACAGCCATCGGGACTGCGAAACACGCAACGCGCGGCTGCGCCTGCATGCCGAATTGCTGACGCGCCGCCCGGCGCTCGTCACCGAAGGGCTGTCGGGCTGGAAATCGTATCCGGTGCGCATCGATGCGGAGCTGGCCGGCGGACGCTTCGCATTGCGAAGCGAAGTGACGGTGGGCTATTCGTCGACCTGCCCGTGCTCGGCCGCGCTGTCGCGGCAACTGATCGAACAGGGCTTCCAGCAGGCGTTCGAAGGGCAGGCGATGGTCGCCCCCGCCGCCGTGAGCGCCTGGCTGCGCCGCCACGCGACGCTCGCCACCCCGCACAGCCAGCGCAGCGAGGCCTGCGTCTCGGTCGGCACCGACCGCGATGCGCCCACGCTCGGCCTGCTCGCGCTGATCGAGCGCATCGAGGCAGCCGTCGGCACGCCAGTGCAGACGGCCGTGAAGCGCGCCGACGAGCAGGCCTTCGCGGCGCTCAACGGCGGCAACCTGATGTTCGTGGAAGATGCCGCGCGCCGCATCCAGGCCGCGTTGCGCGACCAGGACGATGCGCGCGTGCAGGTCCGGCATCTGGAAAGCCTGCATCCGCACGACGCGGTGGCGTGGTCCGCGCCGTCGCGATAGAAGCAAGCGGGGGCCCGCGCCGCGCTCAATAGAATTCGATCCGGTCCGGATAGACGTCGCGCCAGTCATGCGCGGCCGGGGCGCCGCCGGCATCCCGCGCCCGTTGCGCGCCCTGCGCACGGTAGCGCACCGGCGGCAGCCCGAAATGCGTGCGGAATTCGCGGCTCAGGTGCGAGCCGCTCGGGAAGCCGCAGCGCACCGCGATGTCGGCGACCGGCTTGTCGGTACGCGCCAGCAGCCACGCGGCGAACTGCAAACGCATCTGCTTGCAGTAGGCGCGCGGCCCCATGCCGGTGGATTCCTTGAACAACCGTTCGAGATGGCGCACCGACAGGTCGAGCCGCTCGGCCAGTTGCGCCGGCGAAATGCCGGTGGCGATGTGCTGCTCGATGATCAGCGCGGCGCGCCGGACCTTCGGATGGCAACGCTCCGGCAAGCGGCCGCCGGGCGCCTGCGGCGCGTTGCCGTCGTCGGGATGCGCGATCTGCAGGATGCGCAGCGCCTTGTCCACCACGAACGCGTCCACATGCCGGCGCAGGATCGTCGCGGCCACGTCGGCCGACGCGCGCCCTCCCGCGCAGGTGATGCGATTGCCGTCCGCCACGAACAGGCGGTCCGACACGATCTGCTGCGGATCGAGCGACGGAAACGCCTCGAGCAGGTCCTGCGCATGAAACCAGCTCACGCAGATCTTGCGCCCATCGAGCAGCCCGGCTTCGAGCATCGCGAAGCTGCCGGTGCACAGCCCCACCACGGTCGCGCCGCGCCCGGCGCAGCGCGCGAGAAACGCCAGCGTGGCGCGCGAGGCGCGATTGCGCCCGCCGAGCAGGCCGCCCACCACCACCACGTAGTCGTAATCGGGTTGCTCGCCGAACCCGCCGTCGGGCACGATCTGCGCGCCGCAACTGGCGCGCACCGGGCCGGCCTGTTCGGTCAGCAAGGTCCAGTTGCAGCGCACCCGGCCGCTGCGGTCGCCCGAATCGCTGACGAGGCGCAGCACGTCGACGAACGCCGCGAACGCGACGAGCGTGAAATCGTTCAGCAGAACGAAGGCAAACCGGCACTTGCCGGCATGCGGATCGGCCTCGACGGCGGGCGTGACATCGCGGGAGGAAACGGACAAAACCATGACAGAGATCGTGCTCGCGAGATCCGGACCATCGCGCTCGATCGTCCGGATGTTGAAGGCGCCATGACGGCCCCGAGGATCATACGCCCGCAACCGGGCGGCCGGCCGCCTACCCGCCTCCTTGCGCGGCGAACGCCTGCCGCGCCGCCATCACCGCCTCGCGGTGCGCCACCGTCCAGCCGAGGATCGCCTGCAGATGCGGCTCCAGCGAGCGCCCGAGCGGCGAGATTGCATAGGACACCGCAACAGGCGCCGTGCTGACCACCGTGCGCGTGATGAAACCGTTCGCTTCCAGACGGCGCAGGCACTGCGTCAGCGCCTTTTGCGTGATGCCCTCGTTGGCGCGGCGCAGCGCGTTGAAGCGCATCGGCCCGTCGCACAGGCAGCCGAGCACCAGCAGCGTCCACTTGCTGGTGATCTCCTCCAGCACGAGGCGGTTCAGTTCGAGGTCTTCCGGGGACAGCGAGGCCATGGGCGGGATACTCCGGGCTACCAGGTAGCCTTCAGGTGCGTAATTGCGTTCAGGTATCAAATGTATACCATCAACGACCTCTGACACTGAGGAATACGAAGATGGCAATCGATCGGGAACGCACGCACGGCGTCGTGCTGGTATTCGGCGCGACGGGGCAGCAAGGCGGCGCGGTGGCCGCCGCGCTGAAGGAACAGGGTTGGGCGGTGCGCGCGTTGGTGCGCGATCCGCAGGCGGACAAGCCGCGGGCGCTGGCTGCGCGCGGCATCGAGCTGGTGCGCGGCGATTTCGCCGATCCGGAATCGATCAGGACTGCCATGCAGGGTGCGTATGGCGTGTTCAGCGTGCAGCCGAGTTCGGGGCAAGGCACGGCCTATAACGTGAGCGACGAGCAGGAAGTGCGCTACGGAACGACCATCGCCGATCTCGCCGTGGAAGCGGGCGTGCAGCACCTCGTCTACACCTCGGTCAACGCGGCCGGCCCCGAGAAAACCGGCATGGGGCATTTCGACAGCAAGTCGGCCATCGAGGCGCACATTCGCGGCCTCGCGCTGACCAGCACGATCGTGCGCCCGGCCGGTTTCATGGAACTGCTGATGCTGCCCGGCATGGGTCTCGATCAGGATGCCTATACGTTTTTCCTGCGGCCGGGCCAGGCTGGGCAGACGATCGCCGCGCAGGATATCGGCCGGATCGTCGCGAAGATCTTCGCCGCGCCGGAGCGCTTCGCGGGCCGCACGCTCGAAATCGCCGGCGACCAACTGACGGCCGAAAGCCTGCAGGCGAGCCTGAGCCGCGCCGCCGGGCGGCCGATCCGCTACGCGCGCTTTCCCGACAGCCTGCTCGCCCAGAACCCGTTCCTGGGCCGCCTCGCTGAACTGTTCGACGACGGGCGGCTGGCCGGGCACGCCGATATCCCGGCGCTCGAACAGGAGTTCGGCCCGCTGCTCGACTTCGACGCGTGGCTGGCCGGGCCGGGCAAGCCGCTGTTCGAGGCGGCGCTCGCCGCGGACGCGGCGCAGATCGCGCTGCGTTGAACGCGGCGCACGCCTCGGCCAGCCACCTCAGCCATCCGCCTCAGCCGCCCGGCTTCACGGCCGTCAGATAAGCGACGCGCTCCGCCGACACCATCCGCCCCGCCTCCACCTGCGGCCGCAGGATCTGCTCGAAGAAGCGCCGCTCGTTCGGCGTGAATTGCGTGTATAGGCGCGGCCGCCTTATGACAAGCTGAAGGCCCGCCGCCCTGGCGCGGATTCGCGCGTAAATCCACACCCTCGCGGCGCCGATGGACAAGCCGCCCCGCGCCGTGAGAGGCTTCGGCTCACGCCGGCCCGGCCCTGGCGCCGGGTGCGCCTTCAGGGAAGCGGAACGGATCGTGAGCGATTGGACAGCCGGCAACATCGACGGGATTGCCTACACCTACGGCTATTGCGATGAACTGAATCCGCTGCGCCTGCCCCTGCCGTTGCTGCAATCGGGCTTCGCGCCGCCCACGGTGCGCGCCGCCTGCGAACTGGGCTATGGCCACGGCGTCAGCGTCAACCTGCACGCGGCCGGCTCCGACAGCCGCTGGTTCGGCACCGATTTCAACGCCGCGCACGCGCGCTTCGCGCAGCAACTCGCGCAGCAAGCCGGCTCGCGGGCCACGTTGTGCACCGACAGCTTCGCGGCGTTCTGCGCGCGCGACGATCTGCCGAACTTCGACTTCATCGGCCTGCACGGCATCTGGAGCTGGGTGGCCGACGAGCATCGCGCCTGCCTCGCCGAGTTCATCGAACGCAAGCTCAACCACGGCGGCGTGGTGTACGTCAGCTACAACACCGAGCCGGGCTGGGCCGCGATGCTGCCGGTGCGCGAATTGCTGCGCAGCCATTTTCACGCCGGAGCGCAACATGCATCGCCCGGCGAAGCGTCCGACGAAGCACGCGCGTTGTCGCAGGTCGCCCAATCGGTGGCGTTCCTCCAGCGCGTGATGGCCGCGCAACCCGGCTATGCGCAAGCGAACCCGCAACTGGCCGCGCGCATCGATGCGCTGTCCGCCGACGATGCGCACTACCTCGCCCACGAATATTTCAATCGCGACTGGCAACCGCTGACGTTCTCGCAAGTGGCCGCCACGTTCGGCGCGTGCGGCCTGCGTTATGCGGGCTCGGCCGATTATCGCGATCACGTCGACGAGATCAACCTGACGCCCGCGCAACGCGCGTTGCTGGCGGAGATCGACGACCCCATCGTGCGCGAGACGACGCGCGATTTCTGCACGCTGCGCTCGATGCGTCGCGATTACTGGATCAAGGGCGCGCCGGCGCTCGGCGCGGAAGCACGCCAGGCCGCGCTGCGCGCGCAGCGCGTGATGCTGGCACTGCCGCGCGAAGCCGTGCAGTTGAAGGTGCGCGGCGCGCTCGGTGAAGCAGTATTGCCAGCCGCCACCTACGGGCCGATCCTCGATGCGTTGGCCGGCCATCGCCCCACGAGCCTCGCCGAGATCGAACGCCATGCGCACGGGCTGACGTTCGATGGCGTGGTCAAGGCCGTCACGTTGCTGGTAGGAAGCGGCGTGTTGCTGAACGTTCAGGATGACGCACGAATCGCCGCCGCGCGGAGCACATCGGCCCGACTGAACGCGGCCATCTGCGAGCAGGCGCTGCAACGCGGCGACGTGCAGTTCCTGGCCAGCCCCGTGTCCGGGTCGGGCGTGCGGGTGCCGCGCGTAGCGCAATTGTTCCTGCTGGCGCGGCAGCGCGGTTTCAGCGAACCGGCGCAATGGGCCGCGTTTGCGGAAGCGGCGCTCGATGGGCAGGAGAGCAGTCAGGCACTGCGAGACAAAGCGCAACGCTTCGCCGACATGCATGTGCCGATATTGCAGGCGCTGGGTATCGCCTGAATGGCATTGACGTGACGACTTTCAGCCACACGCCATCTGGAATTGAGAATTGCAACTAGCTGAATGACGTAGCACGCTTTAAAAGCAATCGCGCCTCGCCGGCCTGCAATTCTCGGCTTGAAACTCGCAGATCCATTTGAATAACAAGGATATTTTCAGCACTTCTCGCGCCTGATTTTCATATCACGCGAGCGCATATCCTTATCCATTCCATCCTGCAATCCATACCCGAACTTCATTCATTTGGACTCCCGAAGCCTGACGTTGGGAATCGAATTTCACGTCTTTAGCATCCGCTTTCACCTCACACGCTAAAGCGACAATTCATCCAGATGTTCAAAAAAATCATTCGGAGCGGGGTGCTCCTCGCGGGCTTCGTCTCGCCGTTCGCGCATGCACAAAGCTCGGTCACGCTCTACGGCCTGATCGATGCGGGCCTCATGTACACCAACAACGTTGCCAAGAGCGGGCAACACGGCGCGCTGCTGCAAGCCACCAGCGGCAACATCAACGGCAGCCGCTTCGGCGTGCGCGGCAGCGAGGATCTCGGCAACGGCTACCGCGCCGTGTTCGTGCTGGAGAACGGCTTCAACCTCCAGAACGGCAAGCTCGGCCAGGACAATCGCCTGTTCGGGCGGGAAGCCTATGTCGGCATTCGCACGCCGAACGCAGGCTTCGCCGCGCTCGGCCGTCAATACGATTCGGTGGTGGATTACGTGGCGCCGCTGTCGGCCGAATCGGGCTCGTTCGGCAAATCGAGCTTCGCGCACCCGTACGACAACGACAACATGGCCGACTTGCTGCGCTTCAGCAACGCCGTCAAATACGCCAGCCCGAATTTCTCGGGGCTGCAGTTCGGCGGCCTCTATGCGTTTTCGAACAGCACCGGCTTCAGCACGAACCGCGCGTGGAGCGCGGGCGCGCGCTATGCGAACGGGCCGCTCTCGCTGGCGGCCGGCTATTTGCAGGTGGACGGCACCAACAGCACCAACACGGCCGGCGCGTTGGATACCGCGGAATCGAGCGCGAACGGCGTGGCCGGCTTCCAGCTCGCCGCGCGCGTGCAGCGCGTGGTGGCGGGCGCGGCGCGCTATCAGGCGGGCGACGGTTCCGTTGCGTTCGTCTATTCGCACAGCCAGTTCGAAGGCAGCCAGGCGTTCGGTTCCTCGAACGGACAGGTCGGTTTCGACAACTACGAGTTGAACGGCCGCTACCGGCTCGCGCACCATCTCGATCTGGGGCTGGCCTATGTGTTCACGGCCGGGCACGTGACGCGCTCGGCGTCCTACGGCAGTTCGCCGAAATGGCAGCAGATCGACACGCAGCTCGTCTATTCGTTGTCACGGCGCACCGACGTGTATTTCGAAGGGATTTATCAGCGTGTGAGCGGGCACCACTACGTGGCGCTGATCGATACGGCGGGTGGTGCATCGGGTTCGGCCACGCAGGTGGTGGCGACTGTCGGGCTGCGTACGCGGTTCTGAGGAGAACGATGCAATCGATGCAGCACGGGCGACGGGGAGAAGAACGCCGCAACGCAGTCGACGACCCAAGGGTCCGCACCTAGGCGGTGGAACAATATAAACGATATATACTGTTTATATTGTTAATTCGACTGGAGCCTCCATGAACATGCCGACCACGCCCGACGCCGCCACCCCGCAAACCGACGCCGCCCAAGCCGACACCGTCGCCGCCGCGCCGAAGAAAACCACCGTCAAGGCGGACAAGGCCGCGAAGAAGACCACCAAGAAGAGCAGCAAGGCAGCCGCCGCACCGGCAGCACCGGTTGCGGAAAAACCCGCGAAGAAGGCCGGCAAGGCCGCGGCGAAGGTCGACGTGAAGAGCAACGAGAAGGCGAAGGCGGCAGAAAAGGCCGTCGCGAAGGTCGAAGAAAAAGCCGACGTGAAGCCCGAAGCCAAGACGGAAACCAAGCCCGACGACAAGGCCGCGGCGAAAGCCAACGCGAAGGCCGAGGCAAAAGCCAAGGCCGGCGCGAAAGCCGACAAGAAAGCGCCGGTGGAAGCCCCGGCCAAGCCCGCGAAGCGCGAGAAGGTGATCCGCGACAGCTTCACGATGCCGAAGTCCGACTACGCGAAGATCGACGTGCTCAAGAGCAAGTCGCTCGAAGCCGGTGTGTCGGTATCGAAGAGCGAACTGCTGCGCGCCGGCCTGCTGCTGCTCGAAGCGGCATCGACCGAAGCGCTGGTGGCCGCCATCGGCGCCGTCGATACGGTAAAGACGGGCCGCCCGCCGAAGCTCTGACCGGCCACGGCTCCAGCCACACCGGCCGGCCCGACGCCATGTCGGGCCGGCCTTCGTTGCTCATACTTGCCGTGCAGCACCGATCGCGCACGGTCACGATGCTTAGAAGTACTTCGTTACACCCGCATACACCGCGCGATACGGGCCGTATTGCGGCGCGAACACGCCGATGCCCGAACCGTCGCGCAGCGCGTACGAATCGCCGAACGCATTGACGAGCACCAGCCGGCCGTCCACCTTGCCGATCCACGGCAGGTCGAGACGCTGCACCACCGACACATCCACCTGCTCGTACCACGGCAGCTTGCCCGTGTTCGCGAAGCCCTCGCGCAGCCCGCTGCCGACGATGCCGTCGAACGAGAACGTCGTCTGGCGATACGTGTAGGCGCCACCGAACGAGATCGTCACGCGCTGATCGTGATCGAGGTTGACCCAGTGGTTCGAGATATAGGCCAGCTCGTCGGGATCGAAATTGAACTGCGCCGAATCGACGTTCTTGCCCATCGCATGGCTGAACGCCACGTTCAGGTAAGCCGACAGGTTGCGGTGCTTGTAGTTCGCCGTCAGTTCGAGGCCGGCCACCTTGCCGTACTGGTAATTGAACGGCGTGTAGATCAGCGCGCTGCCGAACTGGCCGAGATCGAGCAGGTTGTGCGCCTTCTTGTAATAGCCGTCGATGCCGAGCGTCAGGTCCGAACCCACTTGCTGGATCACGCCGATATCGAAGTAGTCATCACGCTCGGGCTGCACCGCATCGTTCTGCGTGATCGCGCTGGCGTTGGTGGTGCCCGCATAGCGCCCGATCGTCGAACTCGACACCAGCTCGAACGACGGCGGCGTGAAGTAACGCGAATAGCCGGCGTGCAGCGTCGTGCCTTCGGCCGCCTTGAACACCAGCCCGATGCGCGGGCTCAACTGGTTCGCCGTCACGTACTGGTCCATGCCGTCGTAGCGCACGCCGTAGTTGATCGTCAGCCGCGAATTGATCTTCCACTCGTCCTGCAGATAGGCGCTGTACAGGTAGCCCGTCTTGCTGTCCGCGCTGGGGATCGAGAATGGCACGTCGGAACTCTGGTTGCCGTCCGCGTCGGTCGGGAACACCGACACGTTGTCGCGAAACTCGGCGTGCTCCTGTTGCAGGAACAAGCCGGCGCGCAGCGTGTGATGCTCGTTCAGGCGGTAGGTCGTATCGGCCTGGATGCCGTTGGCGGTGTCGCTGTGGAAATCCTGCGAGGCCACGCCGTTGTAGATCAGGTCGCCGACCGGATCGGGGTTGAACTGGGTGCGCGTGTAGCGCGTGAAGAACGCCACCTGGTAATCGAGCGCCGCGCCGTTGGTGCCTTGCAGCGCCACCACCGCGAAGTTGTTCAGTTCGGACTGCGATTCGTTCAGGTTGGCCGAATCGAAGCTCGGCGTGCCGGCCAGCGAGAAGTTCGGTGTGAGGCCCGGCGTATTCGGGATCTCGAACTGATTCGAGGTGGTGCCGAACATGAAGCTCACGCGCGTCTGCGGGTTCAGCACGTAAGACAGGTAGCCGAACGCGTCGCCCTGCCGCGTGTGATCGTGCAGCGGGCTCGGCGACGAGGTGGGCGCCTCGATGCCGAGGTTGTTGACGCCGAGCGAGCCGGAGAAGTAATAGCTGAGCTTGCCCTTGTTGCCGTACACGTCGGCGCTGGTCTTCAGCGTCTGGTGGCTGCCGCCGAACACGTCGACCGAGCCGCCATCGCCCAGCTCCTCGCCCGACTTGGTGTGGATGTCGACGATGCCCGCCGTGCGGTAGCCGTATTCGGCCGGCAGCGCGCCCGTCAGCAGGTTGACGTGATCGATGATGCGCGTGTCGAGCGATTGGCCGAAGCCGCTGATCGGCTCGGGAATCAGGATGCCGTTGATCCGGTATTGCAGGTCGGCGTGATCGCCGCGAACGTGCAGTTGTCCGTAGGAATCGTTGGCCACGCCCGGCGCCTGCAGCAGCACCCGGTTCAGCGGGGTATCGGCGCCTTGCGGCATCGCGTCGATGTCGTCGCTCGAAATGCGGTAGATGCTGCTGCCCGTTTCGGGCAGCAGGCCGTTGCGCGCGGCGTCGAGCCGCTTCGCCGTGACCTGCACCGCCTTCATGTCGACCAGCGCGGCATCGAACGGCAAGGTGACCGAAATATCGGCCGGGTGCGCATCCGACGGGCTGACCGTGCGCGTGACCGAGTCGTAGCCCGACGACGACACCTCCAGCGTGTACGTGCCCGGCGGCACGGCCGCCAGCGAAAACCGGCCCGACGCATCGGTGGCCAGATGCGCGATGTCGTGGCCGCCGGCATCCTTCAGCACGACGTTGGCCGCATCGACCGGCGCACCGGCCGTATCCACGACGACGCCGCCCAACGCCGCGGCCGGCGAGGCCGCGTGAGCGTACTGCGAAACGAGGGCCGCCACGGCCAGCAGGATGGCGCGAGGGTTGGGAGCAGGTGTTTTCATGGTCGAAGGCGCGCGGTAACGGTAGGTTCGGCAGCGACCTCGGCGGCATGCAGGGCAGATCACACGCGCCGGATCGGGTAATGGCGCGAAATGATATAACGTATCTTTTTGTAAAAAGAAGCGTTGTTTGAGGGATGTTGCTAAATCGTTGAGGTTTCCTACAGATGAAAGCGATTGTCTTTCCAACAGATTAACAATCGCCGTAATTCGAATTCAATCGCAAGCCGACCAAAGGCTTGTCGAAGCCTTCGATCGACACGCGCCGGGCGTCAGGCAATCGCCCAATCCTCGAGCCAGGCCTCGAGCTTCGCCGGCGGCAGCGGGCGCGTCAGGTAATACCCCTGCACCAGGTCGCAGCGCAACTCGCGCAGGCGCGTCAGCACCTCCTCGCTCTCCACGCCTTCGGCCACCACCTTCAGCCCCATGTTGTGCGCAAGGTCGATGGTGGAACGCACGATGGTTTCGTCATCCTTATGGTCTGTCATGCCGATCACGAACGATTTGTCGATCTTCAGTTCGTCGATCGGCATGCGCTTCAGATAGGACAACGACGAATACCCGGTGCCGAAATCGTCCACCGCCAGATGAATGCCGAGCGCGTGCAGGCGATCGAGCGTTTCGATCGCGTGATTCGGATCGTCCATGATCGCGCTTTCGGTGATCTCGATCCACAGCATGTCCGGCGAAACCGAATGCTTTTTCAGCAGCGCGGAGAAGGTATCGGGCAGCGTGGACAGAATCAGTTCGCGCGCCGACACGTTGACCGACACGGCCAGCGGCATGCCCGCCGCCTGCCACGCCGCGATCTGGCCGATCGCCTTGTCGGCCACCCATTGCGAAATCACCTTGATGTAGCCGGTTTGTTCGGCAAACGGGATGAACTGGTCCGGCGCGATGAAGCCGCGCGTCGGATGCTCCCAGCGCACCAGCGCCTCGACGTACTTCACCGTGCCGGTGGCGAGGTCGAGCTTCGGCTGATAGAACAGCGTCAGTTGATCGTGTTCGACGGCCTGGCGCAGCTCGCTCATCAGCGACAGCCGTTCCGCATTGTTCTGATCGTGCTTCTTGTCGTACAGCGCGTAGCCGGTGTTGGCGCGCTTCGCGACATACATCGCGATGTCCGCGCGACTCATCAGCGCGTTCATGTCGGTGCCGTGCTGCGGGTAGGCAACGATGCCGATGCTCGCCCCCACGTCCACCAGTTGCCCCTCGATCGTGATCGGCTGTTCGAGCGTCTTCAGCAAGCCGGTGGCCACGCGCTCCGCGTCGGCGCTCGAATAACCGGGCAGCAGCACGGCGAACTCGTCGCCGCCGAAACGCGCGACCAGATCGATCCTGCGCAGCGCGGCCCGCAGGCGCACCGCCACTTCGCACAGCAGACGATCGCCGATCGGATGGCCGAGCGTGTCGTTGACCAGCTTGAAGCGGTCGAGGTCCATCATCATCACGCTGAACACGTGTTCGGACGCCTCGCGGCCCCGGTCCGTCAGGTCGATGGCTTCCTGCAGGCGATCGTTGAACCGCGCGCGGTTCGCCAGCCCGGTCAGTTGATCCGTATAGGCCAGCTCGACGATATGCCGCTCGCGCTCGGAAATCGCCGCCTGCATGCGATTGAAGGCGGTCGCCAGCTTGCCGACCTCGTCGTGGCGCTTCACCTCGATCGGTTCGTTGTACTCGCCTTGTCCGACCCGGCTCGCCAGGTGCGCCAGCATCGTCAGCGGGCGCGTCACGCTGCGCGCGGTCAGCATGCTGCCGACCACCGACACGATCACGCCCAGCGCGGTGATCACCAGCAGCGCCGTCTGCAAACGCAGATACGGCGCCATCACGTCGTGCAGCGAGCGCTGCAGCATCACCGCCACCGGTTCGCCGCTCGACTGCAGCATCACGAGCCGCGTGGCGTAATCGCGGTCGCCCGTGTCGACAATGCTGGCGTGGAGGTGCTGCTTGTCGTGCAGCGAGGTGGCCAGCAGGTTCCAGCGGCCATCGGGGCGGCGGTCGAGGAACGACACGTCGAGCGACGTGAGCGTGGCCGTTTCCTTCGCCACCGCATCGTCGATCACGAAGCCCATCGCCACCCAGGCGATCGTGATCGGCGCCTTGACCGGCACGGCCACCACCTGATACAGCTTGCCGTCGACCGCGACGATCGACGAGGCATCGTGTTGCGCACGCGCCGCCTGAATCAGGCTGCTCAACGGAAACCGCACGCTCGCCTGCGTGTCGCCGCGGCTGTCGGCGATCAGCTTGCCGTCCAGATCGGCCAGCATGACGACGTCGGCATCGATCCGCGCGCCGTGGTTGTACAGCGCCGACACCACGGTGTTCTCGTCGTGCGTGGCCACCGCCTCGCGGAAGCCGAAATCGGCGGCCACCACGCTGGCGGCCTGCGTCAGCTTTTCGCCGTTCGAGCGCAGCACCTGATGGAACACCCGTTCCGCCAGCACCAACTGCTGATTCACGTTGCTGCGCGCATTCTCGCGGATGACCGTGCTGATCACGCCGAATGCCGCGAGCTGGGCCACCAGCATCAGCACCACGACAACGATTGCGATCTGAGCGCGCAGGCTTTGAAATTGCATGAAGCGCCTATTGGGCCGACAGGTTCAGCTTGAACGACGCCGTGGTGGCGCCGGCCGGCAGCTTCTGCACGGGCAGCGTCTTGGTATCGGCGAGACGATAGTGCCAGGCCGTGACCGTGTAGTCGTCGGCCGGCAGCTTGTCGATCGTGGCGTGGCCGGCGGCATCGGTCTTGGCGAACCACGGCGTGTCGACCACCATCAGGTAGCCCACCATCGAATCGTGAATGTTGCAGCCCATCACGACCAGGCCCGGCTTGTCGAACACCACGGGGCTGGACGGCGTGCTGTGATACAGGTGCAGTTCGAACTTCTTGGCCGGCGAGAACGAATACACGTCGTGCTCGAAGTTGTCCTTGTTCGGAAACTTGACCGACGTGCCCGATTGCACCACCGACACCAGCGGCACGAACTGCCGCTTGTACTGGTCGATCACGGCGTTGGCCGGCTTGGGCGGCGGCAGCTTGCCGCTCGACGGCGTGGCATAGACGATCGCATCGGCCAGTGGCGCGCCGCTTTGATCGACCACGCTCACCTCGATGCTCGCGGCGCTGGCCGCCGCCGCGTGCAGCGCGAGCCAGCAGGCCGCCGCGCCGATCGCGCCGCGCCCGAAGAAGCGCCGATTGTCAGAATGCTTTGCCATGGTGCCGGTGAAAAACGAAATAGGTTGTGCAGGCAACGGCCGGCATGCGCGCGTCGGAGCGTTCATTCGCGGTCCTGTATATCGCGATACATCGGCGCGAGCTTCGCCAGCAGCTTGTTCTGCGCGCGGAACGGCACGCCGTGCTTGTCCATCGACGTCTGCAGATCCTCCACCAGCGCATCGAACGCGGCGCGATCGATGTTCTGGCCTTCATGCGAGCGCTTCATGGTGCGGCCCGTGTAAACACAGGGGCCGCCCAGCAGCACGCAGAACTGCTCGGCGAGCTTCTGCTTGATGCGCTTGATCGGCGCGCCGTCGAAGTAGGTCTTGGTGCGCGGATCGACCAGCAGCAGGTCGTAGAAATCGTCGATGATCTTCACGAGGCCCGGCTGGCCGCCGAACTGCTGGTACAGCGCGTCGTCGGCGTGCACCGCGGGCGAAAACATCAGGCCCAGCGCGATCGAGGCGCAGGCGGCGAAACGGTTCAGTGTCGTCAGCGTCATGATCAGAACCCCAACTGCACCGAGGCATACGGGCCGCGCTGGCTCTGGAACGTCGCGATATCGCCGAGCATGACGTAAGCCAGCGTGAGCGAAACCAGCTTGTTCGGCGCCCAGGCGATGAACGCATCGTAGGCGTTCTGCTCGCGTGCGAAGCCGAGGTTGTTCGGCTTGGTGCGGTATTCGGCGCCGAGCGCGAAGTAGCGCGAGAACAGGTACGCGGCCGATGCTTCGAATTCGGGGTGATAGCTGTTCGACTTGTCGCCGCCGAAACCGAGCAGGCCGAACTGATTGGCCTTCGTGAAGCGCAGCGTGCCGTTCAGCAGCAGGCTCTGCGCGAGCAGCAGCTTGGTGGCCGACAAGTAGAAATCCGTACCGGAATCACTGGTCGCGCCCAAGGCCTTCACCAGGTTGCCCTGTTCGTTGTGCTTGAACTGCACGCCCACCGAAACCTGCGGCACCCAGGTGTCCTGATCGAGAATCGCCTCGCCGAACAGGCGCACCTTCACGCCGATGGTGTCCATCCTGAACTTGAACCCCGAGCCGATCCCGAGCTGCGCGCCGGCCTGCCGCGTGTTGAACTCCTGGCGCGCCACCGACAGCTCGACGCGATTGCCGATGCCGACCATCGCGCCGTACGTTGTCAGCGCGAAATCCTGGGTGCGCACATAGGTGGCATGCACGTTGGCGCCGACCTGCGAAGCGGTGCCGTAGCCGCCGATCACCGCCCACGGCGCCAGGCCGCCGCCCGCCGAGCCTTCGATCTGCGACACGCCGCCGGTCAGCAGAAGCTTGCCGGAAGTCAGCCGTGGCGTCAGGAAGTCGGGCTCGTCGGCGAGGGCCGCCGGAGCGTGAATGGCAAGGGCGGCGAAAGCCGCCGAAGCGAGCGGCCAGGCCGTGGATCTGCAACGCATATCGGGTCGTCAAAAGTGGAGCGGGACGCGGTGGCCGTGGCATGTCGAATGCCGAAGGCAGCGCGTCGTTTGCGGCCGGTGCATCGACAGAGCACCACCGCACCTCACGCATAACGGCGCGGAAAGGGAGGACTTGAGGACAACCTGCGCGATCGCGCGAAGCCGATTGATCAGCTCAAAACCAACGATTGGCAATGCTGAACGAGAGGATGCCATTAATTCCTCATCGAGCATAAACGAGGCTTTCGCGCAGGTTTCGATGCCGCCGTTTCAGCGAGCCGCCAAGCCCAGCAGACGCTCGCAATCGGCGCTGTTTTGCTGCGCCAGGTGTTGTTGCCCGGCATCGAGCTTCGCGAAACGCGAGATCGCATCCTGTGCCGCCGCCGCGTTGTATTCGATCTTGCTCAGGGCGTAATCGGCGTTGCCGTTTTCGACGATGGCACGCATGGTCTTGTCTGCATCGTGGCTGCCGCCGGTCGTCACGACATGACAGAACAGTGCGGTGTAGTAATCGCGCTCGGCCGGGGTGTAGCGCGGACGCAGCAGGTAGGCCGTCGTGGCGGCCAACACCAACAGCAGCGGAATCAGCAGCGCGATCGCGCGCTTTCGTTTGGCAAAGCTATCCGTCATCGAACCATCGGGGTGCGTTGAATGTGAGCGGGAAGGCATGCCGGCAGCCGTGAACGTGGCCGGCCGCGGATCATACCGGCAAACCCGGATTGCCTGCGATCCGAATGGCTCGTCGCATCATATTGCATAAAATATGCTTCGAATCTCGTTGGCGACGATCACCAGACAAGCACAACAAATCCATAATAATCAACTACATGAAAAGGATTCACGCCGCCCTGCGATCTCGCCATCACAAATATTTTGTATAAAATATCCACGTACGTTACTATCCTGGCGTGGGATCACGACGTGCAACGCATGCCCCACCGAGCCAACCGGGGCAGACCGATTGCCTCTTGCCGCAGCAGCCGAATCCTCTAACGAATGCCGAAGGAAACACCATGAGCGACAACATCTTCAAGGGCACCATTCCCGCCCTCATGACGCCCTGCACCGCCGATCGCCAGCCCGACTACGACGCGCTGGTCGCGACGGGCCGCAAGCTGATCGACGCCGGCATGAGCGCCGTGGTCTATTGCGGTTCGATGGGCGACTGGCCGCTGTTGAGCGAAGCGCAGCGCCAGGAAGGCGTCGCGCGCCTGGTGGGCGCCGGCATCCCGACGATCGTCGGCACCGGCGCGGTCAACTCGAAGGAAGCGGTCTCGCACGCCGCGCACGCCGCCAAGGTCGGCGCGGGCGGCCTGATGGTGATCCCGCGCGTGCTGTCGCGCGGCTCGTCGGCCACGGCGCAGAAGGCGCACTTCTCGGCGATCCTCGAAGCCGCGCCGGCCCTGCCGGCCGTGATCTACAACAGCCCGTACTACGGCTTCGCCACGCGCGCCGACCTGTTCTTCGAACTGCGCGCGAAATACCCGAACCTGATCGGCTTCAAGGAATTCGGCGGCGCCGCCGACATGCGCTACGCGGCCGAGCACATCACGAGCCAGGACGACAGCGTCACGCTGATGGCCGGCGTCGACACCCAGGTATTCCACGGCTTCGTCAATTGCGGCGCCACCGGCGCGATCACCGGCATCGGCAACGCGCTGCCGCGCGAAGTGCTGCAATTGGTGGATCTGTGCGGCAAGGCCGCCAAGGGCGACGTGGTCGCCCGCCGCCAGGCGCGCGAGCTGGAAGCCGCGCTGGCCGTGCTGTCCTCGTTCGACGAAGGCACCGACCTGGTTCTCTATTACAAGTACCTGATGGTCCTGAACGGCGACACGGAATACACGCTGCACTTCAACGAAACGGACGTGCTGAGCGAAGCCCAGCGCCGCTACGCCGAAACGCAGTACACGCTGTTCCGCACGTGGTACGCGGGCTGGTCGAAGGAAGTCAGCGCATAAGGATCGAGGCCGCCGCACCGCCTCGTGCCCTTCCCGACGGCCAGCGCAAGCTGGCCGTTTTGCTTTGCCGCCCGGGCCGCTCATGGGCGGCGGCCGCGTTTTTATACAATATGCGCTTCGCATGGCGGCGCCTTTGGCGCACGCCTGCCCCGGCCCTACGATACGGACGATCTTCCGCAATGAATTCCACAGCTACCGCCCCCCGGTTTTCGGCTACCACCGTCGCGGAACGGGCGGCCGACGAGCTTCGCCGCAAGATCATGTCGGGCGAGTTGCCCGAGGGCTTCCAGCTTCGGCAGGATGCGCTCGCGGCCGAGCTGGGCATCAGCCGCATCCCCGTGCGCGAGGCGCTGGTGCAGCTCGAAGGCGAAGGGCTGGTGCGGATCGTGCCGCACAAGGGCGCCGTGGTGTCCGAACTGTCGATCGACGAGATCAGCGAACTGTTCATGCTGCGCGGGCTGCTCGAACCGCTGCTGCTGAAGAAATCCGCGCCCCGGCTCACGCCCGCCGATTTTCTCGAACTCGACGCGATCCTCGCCGAATACAAGCACGAACTCGACGCCCAGCATTCGAATCGCTGGGGAGAACTGAACAGCAAGCTGCACGACGTGCTGATGTCGCGCGCCGAGCAGCCGCGCACGCTGGCGATCGTCACCAGTCTGCTGCAGCAAACCGACCGCTATACGCGGCTGCAACTGTCGCTCAGTGCCGAAAGCTGCCGCCGCGCCGAAGAGGAGCACGGCGAACTCGTGCGCCTCTGCAAGATCGGTGACGTGCGCGGCGCGGCGGCGCTGCTGAAGAAGCACATCGATCACGCCTGCGCGGAACTCGAGAAGTTCGTGCTGTCTCGCCGCCGGTTGTGAGCGAACGCGCCGCCGGCTTCAAAACAAATGATGGATGCCGGTGACCACCGCCATCTGCCGATTCGTGCCCGACGCCCCCACCGAGAAGATCGCCGCGCGCGCATCGCCGGTGCCGGTGGCCTGCTGCGCGATCACGTGCAGATAAAGCTGGGTGGCTTTCGATAGCGAATACACGTCGCCGAGCGTGGCCGTCAGATAACGCCGGCCGATGAAGCTCGTCGACGCGATGCCGGCGCCGATCGAATTGGCCGGCGTGGTCAGCCAGTTCAAGCCGGTTTCCGCCGTGCGATACGAATTGGACTGGCCGCCCGCCGCCAGCTTCACATACGTGTACACGGCGTGCAGCCGCACCGGGCCGATATCGTAGCGCGCACCGAACGCGGCGTTCTCCACCTTGTCGGCCACATAGCCCAGCGCGGGCTGACCCTGGAACGTCGTCAAGCCGAGCCCGGCCGTGGTGTCGCCGAGCTGCGCGCCGATCGCGCGATTGTGTTCGTTCTCGTAGGCCGCCGTCAGCGCCAGCGGCCCGTGCGTATAACTGAGCCCCGCGCCGGCGATCCGGCCCGCCGAGAAATTGCCCGCCACGCCGCCCAGCCCGAGCAGCATGCCGAACGCGAAGCCGTTCAGCACCGGCGAGCGGTACTTGATCACGTTCGCCTCCTGCGCCGCGCTGGTTTCGACCAGGCCGTCGAGATTGCCCGGGTGCGCGGACAGCAGATTGCCGCCCTGGAAGTTGTTGCCGAGCGGCGCGACCCAATCGTAGTTGAACGAACTTTGCTCGCCGAGCGTGAGCGTGCCGAAACGCGCCGACGACAGCCCGACATAGGCCTGCCGACCGAACAGCGTGTTCGCGCGCGACAGCGCGCCGGTGTTGGTCGCGAACCCGCTTTCGAGCCGGAATACCGATTGCCAGCCGCCGCCCAGCGCCTCCGTGCCGAGCAACCCGAAACGGTCGGGCTGCGCCACGCCTTGCAGCATCGCCACCTGCGGGCTGCCCGCCCGATTGTTGATGTAGGCGATGCCGGCATCCACGCTGCCGTACAGCGTGACGCTGCTTTGCGCGGCCGCGCCGTGGGCCGCCAGAATGCTCAGTAATGCGAATGATGAGGCCGCGCCGCGGCGGCCGATGGACGAAGGCATCGGAAGATCTCCTGAACTTTGTTATGGGGTGATACGAGGCGGGAAGGCGCGGCGGATCGGGCCGCCGCGCGCCGTCATTCGACGGATTCGACAGCCGGTGCGACGCGGTGGCCGCGCGAATAGTGCAGGCCCATCGCGCCGATCGCGAGGCACGCGCAGGCGACCGGCACGAGCAGCAGCAGGAACACGCCGGACAGCCCCACCGCGCTGCCCAGCAGCAGCGCCCCGACGAACGAGCCCGAGATCGCGCCGAGCCGGCCGACGCCGAGCGACCAGCTCACGCCCGTCACGCGGCTCGCGGTGGGATAGAAGCCGGCCGACAGCGCATTTGCGCCTGTCTGCGAACCGGCGACGGCAAAGCCGATGCCGAAGATGCCGGCGCACAACAGCAGCAGATCGTCGTAGCGCCAGGCCACCAGCAGCACGCACAGCATGCCGGCGCAGTAGGCGAGCGCGAGCACCACATAGGCGTTGCGGCGGTCCATCGCCCGCCCGATCAGGATCGAGCCGACCGTGCCGCCCACCTGGAACATCGCCGTGACCACCGCCGCCTGCGACAGATCGAAACCGGCCTCGCGAAACAGGCTCGGCATCCAGTTGGTGACCAGATACACGACCAGCAGGTTCATCCAGCTCACGCACCAGAGCGCGACGGTGCCGAACCGCAGCGTCGGCGCGAACAGTTGCGCCACGGGCGAGCGCGCCGCCACAGCGGCCGGCTCGTCCACCACGAAGCGATGATCGGCACCGGGCGCGCCGGGCGAAATCCGCGCGAGCAGCGCCGCGATCGCGTCGGCCGGCGCACCGCGATGGATCAGGAAGCGGATCGACTCGGGCAGCGCCGCCAGCATCAACGCGCCGAGCGCGAGCGGCAGCAGGCCGCCGATCACGAACATCGCATGCCAGCCGTACAGCGGGATCACCTTCGCGGCCACGAAGCCGGCCGCCGCCGAGCCGAACGTGAAGCCGCAGAACATGGTCGTGACGATCAGCGCGCGGCGCGTTCGCGGGCTGTACTCGGACGTCATGGTGATCGCGTTCGGCATCGCCGCGCCGAGGCCGACGCCGGTCAGCAGACGGCACAGCGTCAGCACGCGGATGTCAGGCGCGAGCGCACTGAGCAGGCTGAACAGGCCGAAGCCGAACACCGAGGCCAGCAGCAGGCGGCGGCGCCCGATCCGGTCGCCGAGCGGCCCGGCGAAAAACGCGCCGAGCGCGAGGCCGGCGAGGCCGGACGCCACCAGCAGCGTGACGGCGGTGGTGCCGGGATGCCAATCGGCGCGCAGCGCGGGCACGACGAAGCCGATCAGCGCGGTGTCGAGACCGTCGAGCGCGACCACCGCGAAGCAGAGCGCGGCAATCGAGAACTGGAAGCGGGAAAACGGCTGCGCGTCGATCCAGCGCGGCACGTCGAATGCGTGAGCGGGTTGCAAGAGGTGTCTCCGTTATCGGTTTTTTTTCGTGGAAAGCGGCCGGCGCCGCCCGGGCCGCCTCTGTCGGGCGACGCGCGGGCGGCGGTCACGGCGGGCCGCTCAGTCGAGCCGGAACAGGCGTCGCGCGTTGTCGCGGCCGACCTTGATCCGGTCGTTCTCGCCGATCTCGGCGCGGTCGAACCAGGTACCAGCCTCCTCCATCGCCTCGAACGGGTAGTCCGCCGAGAACAGCACGCGGTCGCTGCCGATTTCCTCCATCGCGTTGCGCATCGCGATGGTGCGGAAGTTGCCGCTGGTCGTGACGTGGAAGTTCTCGCGGAAGTAATCGATGAACGGCCGCTTCGCCTTGACGCCGAGCGGGTTCTTGCCGTCGGCCGAGGCCCAGTGCGAGGTGCGCCAGATGTTGTTCTGCACGAGTTCGCCGAGATGGCCGAGCACGATCTGCAGGCTCGGATAGGCATCGAACAGGCCGCTGCCGATCAGGCGCAGCGCGTGCACGCCGGTTTCGGGCGAAAACGCCCAGGCCGGCCCCATCAGCCAGGGGTGCCCCTCGATCGAGCGCTGCTGGCTCGGCAACGGGTTGCGCGGATGCAGGTAGAACGGCACGTCGAGCTTGGCGACCTCGGCCCAGAACGGCCAGTATTGCGGCAGATCGTAGTAGGTCGAATCGTCCTCGCTGCCGATCTGCGAGAAGCCGTTCACGAGCGCGCCCTTGAAGCCGAACTCCTTCACGCAGCGTTCGAGTTCGCGCGCCGCCGCCTCCGGATCCTGCAGCGGCAGCGCCGCGAACGCGCCGAAACGGTCCGGGCGACGCGCGACGTGCTCGGCCAGCAGGTCGTTGGCGCGGCGCGCAACGTCGATCGCGCGCTGCCGGTCGGTGATCGCCTGCACGGCCGGCGCGTTCAGCGAGAGAATCGCGTAGCCGATCCCGCAGGCATCCATCCGCTCGATCCGCTCGTCCTGGATGTCGAGCAACTGCCGGCGGCGCACCTGCCACAGGTCGTGGGTGAAGAAGCGTTCGGAATCGCCGATCGTATCCGGCGAGGCAAAGTGTTCCTCGAGTGCAATCTTGTTGTCCATTGAGGTGTCCAGAATGTTGTTGGGTTAGCGAAGGCAGCCGCATCGCATCGTTGCGGCTGCGTCGAACCCCAGCATAGGGACGGCCCGGACCTCTGTTAAATTGATCGACTGAATGCCGGTATTCAGCGCATGAATGCCCCAGGATTACCCTAGCTCCCCGCTCGCATGCCCACCACTCCCGACACGTTGCTGCGCAACATCGACCTCAACCTGCTGCTGGTGTTCGACGTGCTGTATCGCACGCGCAGCACCACGCGCGCGGCGCAGGCGCTGCATCTGACGCAGCCCTCGGTCAGCAATGCGCTCAAGCGGCTGCGCACCCTGTTCGACGACGTGCTGTTCGTGAAGACGCCCGACGGCATGCAGCCCACGCCGCGCGCCGACGACATCGCGGCGCTGGTCGACGGCGGGCTCGCCTCGCTGCGGCTCGCGCTGCAGGCCGGGCGGCCGTTCGATCCGGCTTCGGAAACGCGCACGTTCCACCTGTACGTCAGCGATCTCGGGCAGGCCATCTTCATCCCGCCGCTCGTCGCGCACTTGCGCCGGGTAGCGCCGGGCATCCGCATCGTCACGATCGATCCGCCGCTCGACGCCGCGCAGCAGATGATGAAGCTCGGCCAGATCGATCTCGCGCTGGGCATGTTCGCGGGGCTGCACGCCGATTTTCATCAGCAGCGGCTGTTCCACGAAACCTACGTGGTGCTGGTGCGCAACGGCCACCCCACGATCGGCGACACGCTGTCGGCCGAGCAGTTCTTCGCGGCCGATCAGGTGATCTACACGCCCACCGCCGGCAGCCACGCGCATTTCGAGGCCGAACTGAACGCGCGCTCGCCGCATCGCGGCGGAGCGCGGCGCGTGTCGTTGCAGGTCGCGCATTCGTTCGGGCTCGATCACATCGTCTCGGCCAGCGATCTGGTGGCCTGCCTTCCGAGCCGGCTCGCGCGCGTGCTGACGAGCCGCCAGGATGTGCGCGCCGTGGCGCTGCCGTTCGACATCGCGCCGGTGGACATCGCCCAGTTCTGGCACGAGCGCTACCAGCGCGACGACGGCCACCGGTGGCTGCGCGCGCTGGTCTACACGCTGTTTCACGATCACCTTCCGAGCGCGGTGCCGTAAGCGCGCGAGATAGTCAGGATTCCGATCCGATCGTGCACTCCGCCGCTTCATGCGCCGGGTAATCGACATAGCCCTTCTCGCTGCCGCCGTACAGCGTCGGCGCATCGAGCGCATTGAGCGGCCAGCCGTTGGCGATCCGCTCGGGCAGGTCGGGGTTCGCGATGAACGGGCGGCCGAAGCCGACCAGATCCGCCAGCCCCGCCTGAACGAGCCGCTCCGCGCGCTCGGCCGTGTAGCGGCCCGCATACAGAATCCGTCCCGAGAACACGCGCCGCACCTCGCGGCGGAAACCGTCGGGCAGATCGGGCGCGTTGTCCCAGTCGGCTTCCGCGATCGACACGTAGGCCACCCCGGCCGCTTCGAGCACCTTGATCGCCTCGATATAGGTCGCGTGCGGATCGGCCTCGACCAGTCCGATATAGACGCGATCCTGATCGGTGCTCTCGAACAGCGGCGTGAAGCGCACCCCCATCCGCTCCGCGCCGATTTCCGCCGCCACCGCCTCGACGATCTCGCGCAGGAAGCGCAGCCGGTTCTCGAGCGAGCCGCCGTATTCGTCGGCGCGATGGTTCGCATGCTCGGAGATGAACTGGTTCACGAGATAGCCATTGGCCGCGTGGATCTCGACGCCGTCGAAGCCGGCCGCCATCGCGTTGCGCGCGGCCTGCGCGTACATCGCCACCAGTTCGCGAACCTCCTGCCGTTCGAGCGCACGCGGTTCGGGCGGCTCGACCAGCGTGCCCGTGTCGGGCCCGGTGGCGATAAACGCGCGCACCTTGGCGGCCTGGATCGCGGACGGCGCAACGGGCGCCTGGCCGCCCGGCTGCAGCGCGTGATGCGACACGCGGCCCACGTGCCAGAGCTGCGCGAACATCAGGCCGCCCGCGTCGTGCACGGCCTCGGTCACTTGCCGCCAGCCGGCGATCTGTGCATCGCTGTAGATGCCGGGCGTCCAGGCATAGCCCTGGCCTCGCGGCTCGATCTGCGTGCCTTCGCTGATCACGAGCCCGGCGCCGGCGCGCTGCCGGTAATAGCGGGCCATCAGGTCGGTGGCCGCGTCGCCGTGGCGGCTCGCGCGCTGCCGCGTCAGCGGCGGCAATACGATGCGGTTCTTGAGCGTGAACGGGCCGAGCGCGACCGGTTCGAAGAGTGCGTGTCGTTGCATGATGATTTCGATTCGGATGACGAAGCAATTAAGGCGGATGGGCGCGACGTGCCGCCCGCGCCCGCCGGATGGCGGGCGGACCGGCTCAGGCGTTGCCGCCCTGCTTGAGGTGCGCGAGCAGCCGCGCGGCGGCTTCGGCCGACGAGCCGGGGTTTTGCCCGGTGATCAGCAAGCCGTCCTGCACCACGTAGGAAGCCCAATCGTCGCCGCGCGAGAAGCGGCCGCCGTGCTTCTTCAGTTCGTCTTCCACCAGGAACGGCACCACGTTGGTCAGTTGCACCGCGTCTTCCTCGGTGTTCGTGAAGCCTGTGACCTGCTTGCCGTCCACCAGCGGGCGACCGTCGGCCGTCTTCACGTGGCGCAACACGCCGGGCGCGTGGCACACCAGCGCCACCGGCTTGCCGGCTCCGATGAACGCCTCGATCAGCGCGATCGAATCCGTGTCTTCCGCCAGATCCCACAGCGGGCCGTGGCCGCCCGGATAGAACACCGCGTCGAAGCCGGCCGGATCGATGCCGGCCAGCGGCAGCGTGGCGGCCAGTTGCCGGGTGGCAGCCGCATCGGCCTCGAAGCGGTGCGTGTGCTCGGTCTGGAACATCGGCTCGTTGCTCTTCGGGTCGAGCGGCGGCTGGCCGCCCTGCGGCGAGGTCAGGACGATCTCCGCGCCCGCGTCCTTGAACACGTAGTACGGCGCCGCCAGCTCTTCCAGCCAGAAGCCGGTCTTGAGCCCGGTGTTGCCCAGTTGGTCATGCGAGGTGAGAACCATCAGGATCTTCATGGTGTATCGCTCCATCGAGATAAACGGCGCTTCCGAATTAGACCAGTCGTCTAGTTTCAGCGTCAAAAAAAGCACTTCGCGAGAAGTGCCGTTGCGGGCATACAGATCAGCCGGCGATGCCCAGGATCTTGCGGGTGGTCGAGAGCGCCGTGTCGAACGGCTGCATGCTGCGCACGATCTTGACCAGAATGCTCGCGCCCAGCCACAACTCGTAGAGGCCTTGCGCGACTTGCGCCGGCTCGCCGTCGAACGACAGCGAGCCGTCGTCGCGCCCGGCCTCGATCGCGCCCGTCAGCCTGGCCACGATGCCCGAGGTGCCGCGATCGAGCGCGGCGCGCATGGTTTCGGACAAGTCCACCACCTCGGCGGCCAGCTTGACCGCCAGGCACTTGCCCTGGCAATCGAACGAGCCCTGATTCGTGCGCCATTGCTGCCAGTACGTCATCAGGCGCTGCGCCGAGGTTTGCTTCGGCGCGGCCAGCGTGATGTCCAGATCGGCCAGATAGTCTTCGAAATAGCGGTTCAGCAAGGCTTCGCCGAACGCGTCCTTCGAGCCGAAGTAGTGGTAGAACGAGCCCTTCGGCACGCCCGCGGCGGCCAGGATTTCGTTCAAGCCGACGGCCGAAAACCCCCGGCTCGCCATCAAGGTCTGGCCAACGGAGATGATGCCCTCGCGGGTATCGGAAGCGGTTTCGCGGACGGCGGCTGAGTTCATGGAGCGCACTGTAGCATCGATTAGACCAGTCGTCTACTGCCAATTGCGACGAATGGATCGTCGACCTGCGCAGGCCGCCCGGCGGCGCTGCGCAACGCTCATGCAGGCTCAGGCCAGCAATCGCGCCTCGAACGGGTAGTCGGACAGCAGTTCGAGCTGCCCGTCGTCGCGCACATACACCTGCTCCTCCAGCTTGACGCCCTCGCCGCCGGCTTCGTGCCCGATGTAGCTCTCGATGCACAGCGTCATGCCCGGCTCGATCACGCCGTCATAGCCTTTTGCATCGTTGTCCTCACGATGGCAGATGTACGGATATTCGCCGGTCATGCCCACTCCGTGCGCCAGCGCGAAATAGCGCCGCGCCCGGTACGGCTGCGGAATCTGCCAGGCGCGCGCGATGAACTCCTGGAACGTGGTGCCCACCCGCACGTTTTCCATGTTGGCGTGCACCTGATCGTAGGCGAGCCGGTACAGCGTCTTCTGCGCGTCCGTGGCCGGGCCGTCGCCGCACAGGAACGTGCGCGAGAAATCGGCGTAGTAGCCGAAGCGGCCCACCACGTCGGTGTCGAGCCCCACCAGTTCGCCAGCCTGAATCTTGCGCGGGCTGCTTTCCTGGAACCACGGGTTGGTGCGCGGCCCCGAACTGATCAGGCGCGTCTCCACATAGTCGCCGTCGCTGGCGATCACGTGCTGATGCAGATGCGACCACAGTTCGTTCTCGCTGATGCCCGGCACCAGCGCCGCTTCGAGCTTGCGCACGCCCTCCTCGGCGGCACGCAGCGAGGCGCGGATCATCTTGATCTCGTTCTTCACCTTGATCGCGCGTGCCCGTTCGAGCGGCTCCTGCGCGTCGGAAATCTCGTAGCCGCGCGCCTGCAGCGCGAACGCGGCCGCCGAGGTGGCGCTCTCGATCGCGATCCGCTTGCCGCCGCCGTTGGCGCGCACCAGATCGTCGATCTCGTCGGCCCAGCGCTCCGTCACCTGGCGCAGCATGTCGTCGCAGAAGTAATAGGAAATCGCCGTGGCCGGGCGAATTTCGTCGACGGTGTCGAGCCCCGCCGCCAGGAATTCGCAGCCGGCATATTCGAACAGCACCACCTTGCCTTCGGCCGGCACGAACACGTAGCGCGCCGGGTTGCGCATCGAATACACCTGCATGTTGCGCGAGCCGGTGGCATAGCGCATGTGGGTGGGATCGAACAGGATGGCCGCGCTCAGGTCGCGCTTCTTCAATTCGCGGCGCACCGCGGCAAGCCGGTCGCGCTGGATCTGCGCGATCTCGTCGGCGGTGGGTTCGCAATCTTCGGGACGGCGGGTCGGGCGGAGGATCGTCATGATAGTGGGGGAAATGGTTATCGATCAGTACAACGAATAATAAAATCGGCTTCGATGCGTGGCGTCAGGATCGGCTCAGTCGACCAGGCTGTCTGCCCGCACCAGGTTGCGTTCGGCTTCCAGATGCATTTCCGACACGCGCCCGTAGAGCTGGCGCGTGCGCTCCAGCCGCCCCACCACGCCGGGCCGCTTCGAATACGCGAAGATCGCGGTGTGCCGGTCGATCGCGCCGGCCACGCGCGTCACGCGGTGCAGCGAGAAGCGGCCCTTGAACAGTTGCAGATCGCCGGGCTGCAGCGTGATCACGCTGATCGGCGCGCGTGTCTCGCCGCGCACCACCTCGCCCACGCCGCCGTAGTTTTCGCCTTCCGGCGAGCGAATGTTCGGGCAGTACTCGAAATCCCCGCCCGCTTCGGGCTGCTGCGTCATCATCGAGACGATGAATTCGTTGGTGTCGTAGTGCCAAGGCTGCTCGGTGCCCGGCGGCATGACGTTCTGCACCAGGCCGGCATACGGGTCGGCGTATTCCCAGATCCGCGCTTCGCCAAGGCAGGCCGCCACGAAACGCTTCATCGCCTGCGCCACGTAGATCCGATGGACCACCGCATCGGCCGGGATCACGTCACGCGTGACGAAGCCGCTGGTGCGATCCATGAAGACACGGCGCGGGTCGCCCGGCGGCAGCGCCGGGTCGTCCGCCGTGAAATAGGCGTTGACCTTGCGATGCGAAAAGTAGGTTTTCTTCGCGAATTCGCGCCCTTCCGCGCCGGCTTGCGCCAGCGCCTCGGGGCGCAGAAAGCCGTGCAGCACGGCGCTGCCGTTGCCGGCCAGCTCCGCGCGGCAATTCGCGAGCAGCTCACGCATGCGCGGGTGATCGGGATCATGCAGGGGGTAACGGTCGGTATCGACGATATCGCTCAGATCGATGCATTCTGCGTCGGCGAGAGGCAGGCTAACTGACACGGCGGGCTCCGGTTTCGAAAAAAAGTGGGCGGGTTTGTGGCCGGAATTGTTTTCGACAACAATCGGCCCAGCGACGTCCGCATGATTCGACCGACAATTTCGTTTGGAAAGCGAGTAATTCCGATGACCACCATCAGCGAACCCGATTGGTCTCAACTGCGCTCGCTCGACGGCGAGCTGGTGCGCGCGTTCATCGCCGTGGTCGACAGCGGCGGCGTGACCGCGGCCGCCAAGCAGATGCACCGCACCCAATCCACCATCAGCCTGCGAATCCGCACCCTCGAGGAGCGGCTCGACACGCACCTGTTCCTGCGCGACAGCCGCCGCCTCGCCCTGTCGCGCGACGGCGAGAACTTCCTGATTCACGCGCGCCGCATCATTCAGGTGCAGAACGAGGCGATCACCGCGCTGAAGCACAGCAGCACCCAAACCGTGATTCGTTTCGGACTGCCTGAGGATTACGCCGAGCTGTGGCTGCCCGACCTGCTGGAGAAGTTCTACCGGCTGCGCCCCGGTGCGCGGCCGCATATCGATTGCCGGATGTCGCTGGAGCTGATCGAGCGGCTGGAGGCGGGCGAACTGGATCTGGCGCTCGTGGTGCGGCACGGCGCGCAGTCGGACGGGCGGCACCTGGGCCGCGAGGAGGTGGTGTGGGCCGCGCACCAGGGCTTCACGCTGGCCGAGGGCGCACCGGTGCCGCTCGCGCTGTTTCCGGAAACCTGCTGCTACCGTCAGCGCGGGCTGGCCGCGCTGGCCGCAACGGGGCGGCCGTATCACGTGATCTATACGAGCCAGAGCCCGACCGGCATCAAGGTCGCCGTCAACCACGGCGCGGCCGTCACCATCATCGATCGTTGCACCTTGCCGGCGCACTGGCGCGTGCTCGGCGCGGAACACGGCCTGCCGCCGTTGCCGCCGGCTGATCTCGAACTGCTTCGGTCGCCGCAAAGCCGCAACCCCGCCACCGATGATCTGGCTTCGCTGATCGAAGCGATGGTGGAAGAGCGGCGGCGCACCCGCAGCGAGCCCGTGCCGGCCTGAGCCTGCGGCAGCGAGTGCGGCGCACGGCCGATCGATCGGCTTCTCCGATGGGCTTCATCGGAATTCCTCGCTGTCAAAACCAAATTGGCGTCGTGAAGATGTCGTCGAGCGAGCACCCCGTGGCACGTCCTCGAGACGATTGCACCCTGCTCGCCGCCCTCACCCTACCCACTTCGTCCGAGTGCCGCCATGAGCCTGCTCCCGCCGCTGCTGTCCCGCTTCCACGCCTGCTTGCCGCCTTTCATTCGCGCCTTCCGACGCAGCCTTTACCGGCTGTTGCTCGTCTGCCTGCTGTCTCCCGCCGCGTTCGCCCACGCCGAGGAGCACAACATCGTGATCGGCGTGAACAACTGGGCCGAGAACATTGCCGTGGCGAATCTGTGGCAGGCGCTGCTGACGCAGAAGGGCTATCACGTCACGCTGCAGCCCGGCGACAAGGCGATCATTTACAGCGGTGTGGCGCAGGGCAAGCTCGACCTGACCTTCGAGGTCTGGCTGCCCTCGGCCGACGGCGCGCCCTATGCGTCCGTGCAATCGCGCGTCGAGAAGATCGGCCCGTGGTTTCCGCGTGCGGCGCTCGGGCTTGCGGTGCCCGACTACGTGAAGATCGACAGCATCGATCAATTGAACGCCAATGCCGCGCAATTCCAGCACGACGGCAAGCCCACCATTTTCGGCATCGAACCGGGCAGCGGCCTGATGAAGCTGACGGCCAAGGCACGCACGGAATACGGCCTCGACGCCGCGGTGCTGCCCTCGTCGGAGGCGGCCATGTTGCTGGCGTTGGATCGCGCCGAGAAGCGCCACGAGCCGATCGTCGTCACGCTGTGGAATCCGCACTGGGTGTGGGCGAAATATCCGATGCACTACCTGAAGGATCCGAAGCAGGTGTACGGGCAGCCCGACGCGATCTACGCGATCGCGACCAAAGGCTTTGGCGGCCGCCACCCCGATATCGCGCGCTGGATGAACACGTGGAAGATGGACGACCACACGCTCGGCTCGCTGATGCAGGCGATTCGCGACGGCGGCGAATCGGATCCGCAGAAAGGCGTGATGAAGTGGATCGATGCCAACAAGAGCACGGTGGATGATTGGTTGAAGTAGGGGTATCGATCGGACAAATCGGGCCTTCATGCCAGGGCTCGATGCATGGCTGCCGGACCGGCGGGCGCTATTCCACACCTTTCGCTGCAGACACGTCGTGTGCAGCGAAGCACGCATTCCGGCGGGCCATCCGTATCGACACCCCACCAACGTGCAGGCCTAGCGTCGGCCTGCCATCCCTGTCACCCAGCCCGAATCCGCCGATCAGGCGGCCGAAATCGGTCACGAATCGGTCACGACAGGTGGCCTAAAAAATTTCTTCGGGACGGTATCACTTTCACTTGCGTCGTTCGACATAACTGATGAAAACGCGACGTGTGACTGCCGCCAGGCGGTCGCGCGAGAGACCAGCCCGGTGCTTGCGCGTGACGCCCGACAGATAACATCACTCGATCAGAACCGCACATGATGAACGTGACTTCTCGTCCCCGCAGGCTGCTCCGCCCCCGCGCCATTGCCCTGGCGATCGCGTCCGCTCAATGTCTCGCGGCGGCAGGCGCGCACGCCCAGACGGCCGGCAAGACTGTCGCCGCCGCGCAGGATTACCACCTGCCCAGCGGTCCGCTCAACCAGGTGCTGATCCAGATCGCCGGGCGCACGGGCCTGCCGCTCTCGTTCGATCCGGCGCTGGTCGGTTCGGAGCGCTCTGCGCCGGTCGAGGGCCGGCTCGCGCCGATCGAGGCGATTCGTCAGGCGCTCGCGGGCACCGGCGTGGAACTGGTCGTCACCGACAGCAATCATCTGACGTTGCGGCGCGCCACATCGCCGGCCAAGGCGCCCGTCTCCGCGCCCGCCCCGCAAGCCGCGGCCACCCAGGCCGAGGAAGCCTCGGCGGAGTTGCCGTTGATCAGCGTGGCCGCAACCCGCGACTCGGGCGGCACCGGCTTTCTGACCGAGTCGTCCAGCACGTTCACGCGCACCGACACCCCGTTGAGCGAAACGCCGAAGTCGATCACCGAAATCAACGCAGCGGTGATTCAAAGTCAGAACGACACGACCCTGGCCGACATCCTGCGCAATGCCTCGGGCGTGATCACCCGGCCGGGCCCTTATGGCGTGCCCGATTTCTCGATACGCGGCTTTACCGGCGCGCCGGTGATGCTCGACGGCATGTCGATGGCCGGCGCGAATTCGACCAACCCGGCCGCCACCTCGTTGATCCCCTCGATTGCGATTGCCAGCGTGGAAGTGGTGAAAGGGCCGTCGGCGATCCTGGCCGGCGACTCGCCGCCGGGCGGTGTGATCAACATCACGAAGAAGCAGCCGCAGGCCGAACCGTTCCATGAGATCCAGATGGGAATCGGCATGTACGGCTACAAGCAGCTCGCGTTCGACAGCACCGGCGCGCTGACCCAGGACGGCAAGCTGCTGTACCGCTTCGTGCTGTCCGGCGACAAATCGACCGAATCCGCCATGGGCTACGACGGCGGCCGGCATGTCTACTTCGCACCCACCATCGAATGGAAGGACGCCCACACCGATCTGCAACTGGGCTACACGCACATCGTCACGCGCGATCCGTTCCCGCAGTTCACGGTCGGCTACGCGAGCGGCGGCTTTTACAACAGCTATTTTCGTCAGGCGCTCGGCAATCGTGAGGATGCCTTCACAACGCGTTCCGACGAGGTGAAGGGCAAGTGGGAGCAGAAGATCAATGATCATCTGAGCTTCGTGAACCGCGCGAACTACCTGCGATCGTACCAACACCAACTCGGCTGGGGCACCGGCTCCACAATCGGCCCCGGCAATTCGCTCACGCTGATCGGTTTCAATTCATCCTCGATCTACTACACGCTGAGCACGCAGAGCTATGCGCGCATCAAGTATGACTACGGCTCGGTGAAGTCCACCACCTTGATCGGCTTCGATTATGGCTACAGCCGCGTGTCGCAGTTCGACGAAAACAACTTCAACATCTTCAATATCCCCAACATCTGGGGAGGCTATTCGGTGCCGCCGCTCTCGGCGGACCTGCAACCGAGCCTGAATTACGCGACCACCCGCAGCGGCCTGTACCTGCAGGAGCAGTTGAATATCGGCCGATTCCACGCGCTGGGCTCGATTCGTCGCGACAACTACCTCTCGACGCTCGACATCATCGGCAACAGCCGGCAGAACGCCGGCACGCATCAGTCCGCCTACAGCCCCAGCCTCGGCCTGATGTATCAACTGACCGACGAGCTTGCCGCCTATGCGAGCTACAACCGCAGCTTCGTGCCCGCCACGGCCATCACGTTTTCCGGCGCGCTGTTGCCGCCCGAGCGCAGCGACCAGGCCGAAATCGGCGTGAAGATGAACCTGCTCGACGACAAGCTCGCCGTGACGATGGCGGCCTACCGAGCCTCGTACACCAACCAGCCGGTCACCGATCCGGTGCACTCGGGCTATTCGCTCGGCACCACCGGTTCGGTCAGCCGCGGCTTCGAACTGGAGTTCCAGGGGCAGGTGGCCAAGGGCCTCAACGTGATTGGCCAGTACACCTACAACAACTACCAGCAGAGCTACAACCCCACGCTGCGGGTGAATTTCCCGAAACACACCGCCAGCCTGTGGACCACCTACAACTTCCAGAACGCGACGCTGCAAGGCGTGGGTTTGGGCGTGGGGCTGTACTACGCCAGCGGCCAGGACGCCGGCTACACCGCCGTGCCGGCCTACCACCTGCCCAGCCAGATCGAGACCGATGTCGGCCTGTTCTACCGCAAGAAGCATTACGGCCTGAACCTGTCGATCAAGAACGTGTTCAACCGCAACCTGTACTACAGCAGCACGAGCGCGAGCTTCATCCCGATGGGACCGTCGCGCACCGTGTTGCTGACCGGCACCTACGACTTCTGAGTCTCCCCCGCCGCCGGCGCGCCACGTCGCGATGCCGGCGGCGCGCCGTTCCTCCCCGTCTTGCCCCCCAGCCGAACCCATGTCCGCCCTGCCCCCCACCGATCTCGACTACCGCGAATCCGAAACGCGCGGCAGCCGCCCGCGGTCCCGCGTGAGCGAACTCGTCTCGCCCTACTGGCGCTCGTCCGAGGCGCCGCTGTCCGCCGCGATGGCGGCCGTCATCATCGGCCTGAGCTTTACCGGCGTCTATATCGGCGTCTGGAGCAATCAGTGGTCGGGCCGCTTCTACGATGCGATCGGCGCGGCCCGCTTCGCCACCATCCCGCACCTGCTGTTGAGCTTTCTCGGCGTGGTGCTGGTGGCCGCCACGCTGGTGCTGATCGGGTACGTGCTGCACGAACTGCTGGTGCTGCGCTGGCGCACCTGGCTCACGCGCCATCTGATCGACGCCTGGACAGCCCGCGACAGCTATTTCCGCATCGAACGCGACAAGCTGTTCGACAACGCCGACCAGCGGATCGCCGAGGACGTGCGCCTGTTCGTCTCCACCACGCTGCGGCTGAGTTTCTCGATCATCAGCGTGCCGGTGTCGGCGTTCACGTTCAGCGTGGTGCTGTGGCGGCTGACCGGCACGTACACGCTGCATGCGGGCGGCACCACGCTGTCGATTCCCGGCTACATGGTGTTCGCGGTGTTCGCCTATACCGGCGCCACGCTGCTGATCACGCATGTGACCGGGCGCAGGCTGATGTTCCTGAACGCGCACCAGCAACGCGTCGAGGCCGACTTCCGCGCCATGATGCTGCAGATTCGCGACGGCGCCGAGCAGGTGGCGTTCTATGACGGCGCGGCCACCGAGGCCACCCGGCTCAAGCGCAGCTTCGCGCTGGTGCGCGGCAATGCGCTCGACATCATCCGCGTGACCTCGATGGTGATGTTCTCGACCCAGGTGCCGGGACAGATCAGCAGCATCCTGCCCGCCCTGCTCGCGCTGCCGCAAATGGCCGCGCACGGGCTGACGGTGGGTTGGCTGATGCGCGTGTCGTCGGCGTTCGGTTCGGTGGCGGGCACGCTGGCCTTTTTCCCGCAGTGCTACCAGGAGTTCGCCACGTTGCGCGCGGTCACGCGCCGGCTGCTGACCCTGCTCGACGCGACTCATGCGCAGGCCGCTTCACTGCCCGCTTCGCCGGCCGCGCCCGGTGAAGCAACCGCGCCGCGGCTCACGCTGCGCCGTCACGACGGCCCCGGCATCGCGGTCGGCGCGCTGCGCCTGACCGATCAGCACGGCGCGACGCTGGCCGGCACGCCGGCATTCGCGATTGCCGCCGGCAGCCATCATCTGATTCGCGGCCGTTCCGGCAGCGGCAAAAGCACCCTGCTGCGGGCGATGGCGGGAATCTGGCCGTACGGCGAGGGGCAACTGTCGATGCCGCCGCGCGAGGCGCTGATGTTCGTGCCGCAGCGCAGCTATATCGCCACCGGTTCGTTGCGCGACGCGCTGGCCTATCCGCTGACCGGCGACACGCTCGATGCGGCGCGCGCCGACGCGGTGCTGCGCCGTTGCGGGCTGGCGCACTATGCCGATTCGCTCGACGTGGTGGACCGCTGGGCGCACCGCCTGTCGGGCGGCGAGCAGCAGCGGCTTGCGTTCGCTCGCATCCTGCTCCAGCGGCCGACCTATCTGTTCCTCGACGAAGCCACCAGCGCGCTCGACGAAGCCTCCGAGCGCACGCTGTACCGCACCGTGCTCGACGCGCTGCCCCACGCAACCGTGATCAGCGTCGCGCATCGGCCCGGCGTCGCGGCCTTCCACGAGCATGTGATCGAACTCGGCGTGCACGCCGCGGCGAAACGCGAGACGATCGACGAAGGCTGATCGCCGCGTGCTCGCAGCCGAGAGATCGCACGAGCCGCTGCACACGACACAACGGCCCCCCGCGACCTGAATCGCGAGGGGCCGTTTTTGTCGACGCGAGGCTCAGGATGCTCAGGCCGTGCCGCCCACCGTCATCTCGTCGATCCGCAGCGTGGGCTGACCGACGCCCACCGGCACGCTCTGGCCGGCCTTGCCGCACACGCCCATCGCGGTGTCGAGCGCGAGGTCGTTGCCGATCAGCCGCACCTGCTTCAACGATTCCGGCCCGTTGCCGAGCACGGTAGCGCCACGTATCGGCGCACCGAGCCGCCCATCCTCGATCAGGAAGGCTTCCGAAGCGGAGAACACGAAGCGCCCGCTGGTGATGTCCACCGAGCCGCCGCCGAGATGCGCCACGTAGATGCCACGCTTCACCGAGCGCACGATCTCCTCGGGGTCGCGCTCGCCCGCGCGCATGTAGGTATTGGTCATGCGCGGCATCGGCAGCGACTGATACGACTCGCGGCGACCGTTGCCGGTGGAGGTGGTGCCCATCAGGCGCGCATTGGTCTCGTCGTGGATATAGGCGCGCAGGATGCCGTCCTCGATCAAGGTGGTGCAGCGCCCCGGCGTGCCCTCGTCGTCCACCGACACCGAGCCGCGGCTGCCGGGCACGGTGCCGTCGTCCACGATGGTGACGCCGGGCGCGGCCACCCGCTCGCCGATCCGCCCCGCGAACGCCGAGGCGCCGCGCCGGTTGAAATCGCCTTCGAGGCCGTGGCCCACCGCTTCGTGCAGCAACACGCCGTTCCAGCCCGGGCCGATCACCACGCTCATCACGCCGGCCGGCGCGGCGCGCGCGTCGAGCTTGCCCAGCGCAGCCTCCACCGCCTCGCGCGCGGCCGCGCGGATCGCCGGGTCGGTGAACATCGCGTAGCCGGCCCGGCCGCCCAGCGTGCGCGAAGCGCTTTCGCGCGCGCCACCGCGCAGCACCTGCACGTTGATGTCGAGCCGCACCAGGGGCCGCACGTCCACCGCGTGGCGGCCGTCGCTGCGCGCAATCACCACCAGTTGGTGGGTGGCCGACAGGCTCGCCTCGACCTCGGCCACGCTCGAATCGCAAGCGCGCACGTGGCGGTCCACGCGTTCGAGCAGTGCGATCTTGGCCGCCGAATCGAGCGTGCCGAGCGGATCGTCCGCCGGGTAATAGCGTGTCGGCTCGGCGCGGTTCGCCATCGCAATCACGCGAGCCGGCGCGCCGCCATGCGCGGTGGCGCCGGAGACGATGCCGGCTGCGCGGCGCAGCGCCTCGGCATCGACGCGCTGCGAGGTGGACAGCACCGCTTGCTCGCCATGCACCGCGCGCAGGCCGAAGCCGGTTTCGGCGTGATAGACGCCGCGCTTGACCGCGCTCTTTTCGAGCGCCCAGTGTTCGGACACCGACGCTTGCACGAACAGGTCGGCGAAATCGGCATGCGCGCCCATCGCCTGCGACACGCAGCCGAACAGGCCACCGAGATCGAGGCCCTGCGCGGCCAGCAGGGCATGGGCGGCCGCCTCGGGGGTCACGGGGGCCGTGCGGGAAGAAGCAACGGTATCGGGCATGGTGATGGGTTCGGAGGAGGAAAGTGAGGAGAAGGTCATGTCAGGCACCGCCCACGCGCATGGCGTCGATCAACCAGGAGCCGGTGGTGACGTTGCCGCGCGTCAGGGCATCGGCACCGACCGCCACCAAACCACACGCCATCTCCAGCAGATTCGAGGCCACCGTCACGCCCGCCACCGGATGGCGGATCTCGCCGCCCTCGACCCAGAAGCCATGCACCGCGCGTGAGAAATCGCCCGTCAGCGGATTGACGCCCTGCCCCGTCATGCCGCACACCACCAGCCCCGTGCCGAGCCGCGCGAGCATCGCCGGCCAGTCGTCCCCGGCGCGGGTCAGGCTGCTGGACAGACGCAGGTTGGTCGGGCCGATGCAGTGGTCGGCGAGCGCCACGCCGAGCCGGCGGCTGCCGTACAGATCGACGAAATAGGCATCGAGCACGCCGTCGCGCACCACCGTGCGTGCACGCGTGGCGAGGCCGGCGCCATCCCAGGCACGGCTCCCGATGCCACGCACCACGAACGGATCGTCGTCGAGGCGCACGTGCGGCGCGAACAACGGCTTGCCGAGCGCGCCGCCGAGGAACGAGCGGTGCAGGTACAGCCGCCCCGCCGTCGCGGCCGACAGGTAATCGCCCAGCAGCCCGATCGCGCTCGATGGATCGAACAGCACCGGGCAGGTCCGGGTCGGCACCGGCTTCGCGCCGAGCCGGGCCAGCGCGCGCTCGGCGGCATGGCGGCCGAGCGCTTCCGGATCGCTCAGATCGGTCGCGCGGCGGCAGGTGTCCCACCACCCGTCCACCTGCTTCTGGCCGTCGTGGATCGCCACCGGCGAACAGGCCAGCGAATGCGAGGTCGAGCTGCCGGCCAGCGCCAACCCGTCGCTGTTGGCCAACCAGTGGCGGGTACGCGCGCTCGACACCGAAGCGCCCTCGGTTTGCGGCACGCGCGGGTCCACTGCCAGCGCCGCGGCTTCGATGCGCGAGGCCAGCGTCACCGCATCGTGCAGGCTCAAATTCCAGGGGTGATCGAGATCGAGCGCGTCGGCGCTCGACGGCGCAGCGACATCGGCACTCGACGGTAGGCCGACGCAAGCGTCCTCGGCGGTGATCGCCGCGATCTCCAGGCCACGCGCGATCAGCGCCTGCAGCGCCGGGCCGGACAGGTCCGACGACGCCACGGTGGCGCAACGCTGGCCGCGATACAGCGTGACCGAGATGCCGTGCGCATGACGGAACGTACGCTCGTCGGGCTTGCCGCCGCGTACGGTGACGGACAGCGATTCGCTGTCGTTGACACGCACTTCGGCCGCGCTCGCGCCGGCCGCCAGGGCGAGCGCGAGCACATGTTCGGCGGCGTGTTCGGGTGGCACCGTGGCCTGGGCGGCCACAGTGTCGGGCGGGGCATGGTCTGACATACGGAAGCTCCGGAGTACGAACGATATAAGGGAGCACGCCGGGCCGCGAACGGCCGGCACGGCGTGCGCGCACGAAGGCCCGCTCCGGCGCGCGAAGGCGCGGGAGCGCAAGGCGGAGCCGTCGGGCAATGCGGGAAAATCAGTGCGACGTGGCGGCCGGCGAGGACGTAGCCGGGGCAGCCGGCGGATCGGTCACGAAGTTGATGTGCGACAGGCCGCCGGCCTGCACGCTCGCCAGCAGCTTGGCCACCCGCCCGTAGGGCACGGCTTCGTCGGCGTAGACGTTGACAGCCGGCGGCGGCGCACCGCCCGCACCGGTGGCGCCGGCCGCTGCGGCGGCGATCCGTGCGGCCAGGTCGGCAGCATCCACCGGCGTGCGGTTCCACAGCACCGTGCCGTCGGCCGTGATCGACACGTCGATGTCCTTTGGCGAGGGGTCGGCGGCCTGCGCGGGGGCCTTCGGCAACGCCACCTTCACGGCCTGGTTCATTACCGGCAGCGTGATGATGAACACGATCAGCAGCACCAGCATCACATCGATCAGCGGCGTCATGTTGATGTCGTTGACGAAGCCGTCGTCGGCACCCGAAGCGGAGGGATCGTTGAGGATCGACATGGCCGCGCCTCAGGCACCGAGCCGGGCGGCCCGGCTATCGAGGCGGTCCTGCTGCTTGCGGTGCCCCGTGACGTAGAACACGTTGAGCTGGTGCGAGAAACGCAGCAGCTTCTGCCCGACGTTCTTGTTGCCGCGCGCCACGAAGTTGTAGCCGAGCACCGAGGGAATCGCCACGAACAGGCCGACCGCCGTGGTGATCAGCGCCTCGCCCACCGGCCCGGCCACATGGTCGAGGCTGGCCTGCCCGGAGGCACCGATCGCCACCAGCGCGTGATAGATGCCCCACACGGTGCCGAACAGCCCCACGAACGGCGAGGTGCTGCCGATCGAGGCGAGCACCGCCAGGCCGCTTTGCAGGTGCGCCACCTGTTCGTCGAGCGCGTTGCGCACGCAGTAGGCGATCCACTCGCCGCCGCCCAGGCCGTCCTCCAGCAGCGGCTGATGCTTCTGCTCGCTGGCCTCGCGCGCGGCCAGCGCGAGCTGGCGGTACGGATTGTCATGCGTGCTGCGCTCCAGCGTCTCGATGCCCTCGTCGATCGAGCGCGCGGCCCAGAAGCGCGTGTGCGCGGCCAGGCCCAGGCGCGCGAGGCGCCGGTTCGCCAGCCCCTTCACGATCATCACCGCCCACGACACCACCGACATGCCGCCGAGAAAGATCAGAATGAAGCGGGTGATCAGATCACCCTGTTGCCAGACGTTGGCAAGCCCGTAATGTTCCATGTGCGACTCCAGAAGGCGGACGACGTTCAGTCATCCAGATGAAAGGCGATCGGCTGGCTCGCTTCGACCTGACGCGGCATGCCGTTCTCGAGATAGGGCTGGCAGCGGCCGGCCTGCAGCGCTTCGACCGCGGCATCGTCGAGCGCCGGGTAGCCGCTGGAACGGCTCACCAGCGCGCGGGCGACATGGCCGTCGGCGGCCACCGTCACGCGCAGCGTCACCACGCCGGCCTGGCCCAGCCGCCTGGCCTTGGCCGGATAGACCGGCGCCGGAATCCGGCAACCGAGTCGGGCCATGTCGCCGCTGCTGATCTGCTTGGTGTCGAGGCTCGGGCGGCTGGCGCCCGGCGCGGGCGGATGCGTCGCGTCGTTCGAGGGTGTCGCGGCCGTGGCCGGGGTGGCCGATGCAGCGGGCTGCACAGGTGCGGACGTGGTGACCGATGGCGGCGGAGCCGCAGCGGCAAGCGGCGCGCGGCGCGCCACCTCGCGTGTGGACGGCGCCTCGGTGTTCAGCACCGGCGGCGCCTTGGTGTGCGCCGGTGCCTTGCGCGGCGTCGCCACCGGACGTGGCACGGGCACCGGCGCTGGCGGTGCGGGCGATACCGGTGCAGCGGCCGCCGGGCGGCTGACCAGTTGCACCGCGATCGACCGGCCGCCGCTCGCGGCCGACGCCGACGCCGACGCCGACGCCGACGATTCGAGCTCGATGCGGGTGTGGTGCACCAGCAGCCAGATCAGCAGCCCATGCGCGGCGATCACCAACGCGATCACCGCGTCGCGCGGCTTCGGCCTCGGCAGCGCGCGCGGGATGGCGCGCCCGGCCTGGCGAGGCGAAGTGGCCAGCGTCATGCCGGCACCCCGCTGCTGTATACCAGCGGCAACGCCGTGGTGGATTTGATGGTTTCCATCGAGAAGCTCGAACTGACGTCGTGCAGTTCGACGATGCCGATCAGCCGTTTGTAGACGGCATCGTAGGCCGCGATGTTCGGCACCACCACCTTGAGCAGGTAATCGACCTGCCCGCTCATGCGGTGCACCTCCACCACTTCCGGAATCTCCACCACCGCGTCGCGAAACGCCTTGAGCCAGGCGGTGCCGTGATGCGCGGTGCGAATCAGCACGATCACCGTCACGGCCAGGTTGAGCTTGGCCGCGTCGAGCAGCACCACGCGGCGGCGGATCACGCCGTCCTGCTCGAGGCGCTGGATGCGCCGCCAGCATGGCGTGGTCGACAGGCTCACGCGCTCCGCGATCTCGGCCACCGAACAGGTGCCGTCTTCCTGCAGGATTTCCAGTATGTGTCGATCGGTTCGGTCTATCACGATGTCCTCCGCCGCGCGCGGCTCCGGGATGGGCGCGCGGGGATCGCGGCGCGCCTTCACCGGGTATGTCGAACGAGGCGAACCAAAGTGATACCGTCAGACGAAAAAAATTCCGCGAATCGGCCCGCGCGGCGCATGCAGACGCGCCGCTTGCGGCAAATACGCAACGGCCAATGCGCGAGCAATGGAATTTCATGCTCGACAAGCAACGATTTGCCGGCAAAAAGGGCATGCCATATCTTGACGACGCGCGAATCGCGCAAAGCCACACAGCAACCGGCCCGTCAAAAATACGGCGCGCTAAGATCGGCTCGCATCGTCAGGCCACGGGCGGCCGTCGCACGATGCGTCCGGCCAGGCGTCCCGACGATCCCCGAGTGGAGATGCGCGATGAATCCGCAGACTGATAACGAACGCAGGAATCCTTATTTCGACAGGCGAGCCGGCGTCCTTATACTGCGTCGTCGCGCGGATCGGCGGCGTGCGACGCACGCAACGCCGTCACGAAATTGCGCAACGACTTGCCGTGTATTTTTTTGCTCACGGTAAAGTAATGACGAACTGCAGGATCGGAACGGTTACGGTATGGACGCGATAGTCTCAGACGCGGTAGCACTGCAGGCGCCCTGCGCGAGCGCGGACGAGCCTCGAAACGCCAGCGCCGCCGAAGCCGGCGATCTCGCGTACCGCAACCAGTTTCTCGCCGCCGAGTTCGCGCACAGCTATCGCTGGCTCAAGCAGACGCTGCGCCGCCAGGTGCGCTGCCCCTCGGAAGCCGAGGACGTGGCCTCGTCGGCCTTCGTCGAATTGGCCACGCTGCCCGATGTGCGCGCGGTGCGCGACCCGCGTGCGCTGCTCACCACCATCTCGCGACGCCTGGTGTTCGACATGTGGCGGCGCCGCGATCTGGAAACCGCCTATCTGGCCGCACTGGCCGCCGCCGACGAACCCAGCACGCCCTCGCCCGAATCGGTGCTCGAGGTGGTGCAGACCCTCGTCAACGTCGATCGCCTGCTGCGCGGCCTGTCGCGCAAGGCACGCCAGGCGTTCCTGTACAGCCAGTTGGACGGGCTGACCTACCGCGAGATCGCCGAGCTGCTCGGCGTGTCCGCCAGCATGGTGCGCAAGTACATCGCGCAAGCGCTGGCGTGCATCCTGGCCGCCTGAAACAACTGATTCGCATTCCATAACGACACGATCAACCCGCCCCCCTTGAACGATCCCGTCAAGTCCGCCATTGCCTGGGAAGTGCTGTTGCGCTCCGGCGAAGCCACCGCCACCGAACGCGCGCATTTCGACAGCTGGCGCCAGGCCAGCGCTGCCAACGAATCGGCGTGGCAATCGCTGCAGCGCAAGCTCGGGCCGTTCCGGCAACTGGCGGACGGCGGTGCGCACGCGAGCCGCGATGCGCTGCTGCATGCGGACCTGCCGCGCCGGCGCGCATTGAAGACCGGCCTGAAGACGGGCCTCGGCCTGACCTTGCTCGGCGCGTTCGGCTATCGCTCGCTGCATTCGCTCGGCTACGACGCAACCTTCCGCACCGGCATCGGCGAACAGCGCACCATCGCGCTCGGGCCGGATGCCAACGCGCGGCTCGACGCAGGCAGTTCGCTGTATCGCGTCGGCGCCTCGGCCGGCGACGCCTGGCGGCTCGACGCCGGCTGCGTGCTGGTGGACGCGGCCTTGCGGGCCGACGACGCCACGCTGGTCACCGCCACCGCGCATGGTTCGTTCGCGCTGCGGCGCGGCCGCTACAGCCTCGGCGTGTTCGACGATCACTCGATGCTGGCGGTGGCGCAAGGCGAAGGCACACTCGCGCTGCGCGATGGCAGCCGACATGTGTTGCGCGCGGGGCAGACGCTGCGCTTCTCCGGCGAGCGGCTGCGCGAGGCGCGCGAATCGGTGGCGATGGCACTGGCCTGGACCGGCTCGATGCTGATGGCCTCCGACCAGGCGGTGGGCGACGTGCTCAGCGTGTTGCGTCGCTACCGCACCGGTGTGATTCGCGCCAGCGAGGCGGCTGCGCGACGGCGCGTGAGCGGCGTGTTCAACCTGCGCGATCCCGACGGCGTACTGCGCCAATTGGCCGAAGCGCTGCCGCTGCGCATCGACATGTACGGCGACTACCTCGTGCTGATCCGCGAAGCGTGAACCCGCCTCCTCTCGTCGCCGTCGGCGCGCGCCGGGCTGGAGCCGGCTTCGTGTTGGACCGCGCCGCGCTGGCGGCGCTGCCCGATGCGTCGAAGCCAGGGCTGGTGGAACAGATCTTCACGGCAGTGCAGCGCGCGATCCGCGCCCGGCAGCTCGCCGAAGGCGAGCGCCTGCCGTCGCTGCGCGAGGTGGCGGCAAATTGCGGCGTCAGCCGCGACACGGCCGCGCGCGCCTACGACCGGCTGGTCGCGCACGGCTACCTGACCACGCGGCGCGGCGCGGGCTTCTACGTGCGCGCGGGCGCCGGCAACGCGGCAGGCACGAGCGGCGCAGAAGCGCCGGGTTCGCAACGTGCGCCCCCCGCTGCCGCCATTCGGCGCGGCCTGCCGCTGCCCGCCTCGATCGACTGGCGACAACGCCTGCTCGACCCGCAAGTGCCGCTCGCGAGCCGGCTCGGTGCCGGCGAGCTGCCGGCCGCCTGGATCAATACGCCGGCCGTGGCGGACGCGTTTCGCGGCGTGGCGCGCGGCAACCTCGACTGGGTTCACGATCACGGCGAGCCGCAGGGTTACCTGCCGCTACGCGCGCAGATCGCGCTGCGGCTCGATGCGCTCGACATCGGCACGACGCCGGCCCGGATCGCCACCACGGTGGGCGCCACCGACGCGCTGAACCTGATCGTGATGGCCTATCTGCGCACGCCGGGAGAGCCGGTGCTGGTGGACGACCCCGCATCGTATCTGTTGCTGGACCGCCTGATGGCGTCCGGCCTGAATGCCGTGCCGGTGCCGCGCGACACCGACGGCCCCGACCCGGAGGCCCTGCGCGACGCCTGCGAGCGCACTGGTGCACGCATGTACATCTGCAACACCGGCCTGCACAACCCGACATCGGGCGGGCTGTCGACGCACCGCGCGTTCCGTGTGTTGCAGCTCGCCGAGCGGTACGACCTCACGGTGGTGGAGGACGACTGCTACGCCGACCTGCTGCCTGCCATCGGCCCGCTGCCGCAGACGCGGCTGGCGGCACTCGATCAGTTGCGGCGCGTGATCTATGTGGGCAGCTTCTCGAAGACGCTCGGCGCCGGGCTGCGAGTCGGCTATATCGCGGCGGATGCCGAACGCATCGCCTGGCTGTCGCGCTACAAGTCGGTCAGCCGCGCCTCGAACGGCAGCCTGTCGGAGCGGATCGTCTATCGGCTGCTGTCGGAAGGCGCGTATCGCCATCATTGCGAGCAATTGCGGGCCCGGCTGGATGCGGCGCGGCCGGTGCTGCGGCAGGCGCTCGACGCGCTCGGCATCGAGGTCGCGCATCGCGCGGAGCAGGGCATGTATCTGTGGGGACGACTGCCCGGCGCCGCGCCCGACGCCAGCCAGATTGCCACCGCGCTGCTGGCGCAGGGGCATCTGTGCGCGCCGGGCGCGATGTTCTCGCATCAGCGCGAGGCGGCCGCCTTCATGCGCTTCAACGTCGCCTCGGCCGGCGACGTTCAGGCATGGCGCGCGCTCGCTCAGGCATTGGCCGGCGCGGCGTAGCGCGCGAGCAGCGCCAGCAGGCGCTCGACTGCCCAGCGGGTGGCCTCGCGCACGCCGCTGCGCCCCACCTTCATGCGCTCGCGCAGGCGCGCCTCGTCCGCCGGCGCCTCGATCGCGTAGATCTCGAACACGGTGCGCGTGTCGTCCGGCTTGTCGGCCAGGTGGCGTTGATAAATGTCGTCGAGCGCGGCCTTCACACGGGTGTCGTCGTCCTCGGTCCAACCGAACGCGCGCAAGGCCTGCAGGTCGCACACGCCGGTCAAGGCCCGCAAGGTATCGATCAGCGCCGCCGGCGACGCCTCCGGGTCCCAACCAGCGGCTTCCACGCCAGCCGCGATCGCCGCGACGAAGCCGTCGCCCGGCGTCGCGTCGGTCAATTCGACCGCCGCGCGCCGCAGCGCTTTCCACGCGGCCGGCGAAACCGTGTCGCCGGTTGCCCGGGCCGCGTGCGCGGCGGCGACCTCGCCGAGCAAGTGCGCCAGGCGCGGGGCCTGTCCGGCCGGTAACGCTTCAACCAGCCGGGCCAACAATGCGCCCATCATTTCGCTGCCCAGCGCACTCAGATCGGCGCCCACCGGCACCGCCTCGAACAGCGTTTTGGCGATATCGACGGCGGCTTCGCGCGAAGCCTGCATGGCGCTCAGGTGATCGATCGCCAGCGCGAGCCAGGCCGGCAGGCCAAGCACGCGCGGGTACGCGTCGAGGTCGGCATCGCGCAATACGCAGCCGGCGGCGCTGCCACCATCGCCGTGCCAGGCGAACGGGCCGGGACGCAAAGCGCCGGACTCGGCACCGGCCGCGAGGCGTTCGAGCGCAACAGCCTTCAGCGCCGCGTCGTCGTGATAGGCGCGCATCATCGTGCACCCTCCAGCGCTTCGAGGTGCGCGTCGACAAACACTTCGAGGCGAGTGCGCGATTGCACACCGACCACGCGCGCGAGCTCACGGCCGTTCGCGAACAGCAGCAGCGAGGGCAGGCCGCGCACCGAATGCTCGCTCATGGTCTGCTTGTTTTCGTCGGCATTGATCTTGACGACAGCGAGGCGGCCCGCATAGGCGGAGGCCAGTTCCGCGAGCACCGGGGCGAGCATCTTGCAGGGGCCGCACCAGTCGGCCCAGAAGTCGACGAGCACCGGAATCGGCGATTGAAGGACGGCTTGCGCGAAGCTGTCGTCCGTGACGGGCAGCGTGAGCGTGGTCATGTTGGGGCTCGCAGAAAGCGGACCCGCGCACGCACGGCGGCATGCCCGCGTGGCGCGATCCGGAGTGCCGCCGCAACACGCGGCGACGGGAAAGGCAGCTTAATGCCGCGCGTTCCCGCGGATCACGCCAGTGACGCGTTGGGTTAGCCGACTGTCATGACGGGCTGAGCATGACAGTCGGGGGATGTCGGTTCGACAACGAGCGATGTGCTTCATCGGTATCGTGACGATGCGATCCAAGCCCCCCTACGACTCACCGCCCCGCAGCAGCCACCGGCCCCAACGTGCGCCGAACCTTCTCGACATCCTGCGCGCTGACGGCACCCGCATGATTGGACCACGCACCACGCACGAAGCTCGCGAGTTGCGCCGCTTCATCGTCGCTCAGTCGGCCGGCGAAGCCCGGCATCGGCAGGACCGACGGCGCCTTCTGCGTGGAAGGGGTGCTCGCGCCGGCCAGGATCACGTGGATCAGGCCGGTCGGGTCCGCTGCATTGACCACGGTCGCACCGTCGAGATGAGGGAACACGCGTGGCGCGCCCCGGCCGTTTACGAAGTGACAGGCGCTGCAGTTGTCGATATACAGGCGCTCGCCGAGCGTCAGATTTTGCGCCGCGGTCAACTTCGCGGTCGTCGCATCGGCGCCGCTCGCGCCGATCGCCGCACCTTGAACCCCGGCGCCATCCTTTGCCTGCAGCGTCTTGAGATAGGCCGCGATATCGGAGAGGTCCGCGTCGCTCAGATGCGACGTGCTGTTCTCCACCACCGAGGTCATCTCGCCCGCCACGGCCGCGCGGGCATTGCGTCCGGTCTGAAGATAGTCGACCACATCCTGCTGGCTCCACTGGGGCATGCCGCGCAGCGACGGCACGTTCCAGCCATTGAGCTTGCCACCGGACAGAAAGCGGGCATCGCTGCCGTCGAAGGCTTTCTCGTTCATCGCCACGCCACGCGGCGTGTGGCAACTGCCGCAGTGTCCAAGGCTTTCCACGAGATAAGCGCCGTGTCGCACCTGCTCACTCGCTCCATCCGGCGCGGTGAACGGCTTGTCGGAGGTGAATGCCCAGTTCCAGAGCGCCATGCCCCAGCGCTGGTTGAACGGGAAGCTCAAGCGGGTGACGGGCGCGGCATCATCACTCGGTGCTACACCGTGCATGAAGTACGCGTAGAGCGCATGAACGTCGCTGTCCGTGATTTTCGCGTAGGACGGATACGGCATCGCGGGATACAAATGCGAGCCGTCGGCGCGAATGCCATGACGCAACGCCGTGGCAAATTGCTGCTCGGTGTAGTCGCCGATCCCGCTCTTCTTGCTGGGGGTGATGTTGGTCGAATAGATCGTGCCGAGGTCGCTCAGAATCGGCAACCCGCCCGAATACGGCGCGCGGCCCTTGACGGTATGACAGGCCATGCAATCGCCGGCACGCGCCAGATATGCACCTTGCTTGATCAGATCCGCATCGGCGGAACCGGCCGGCTGCGCCTGCGCCGAGGTGGCGCCGAATGCGGCGGCAGCCAGCGCCGCCGCAATGAAAGTCTTGAATGAGGTCATGGCGTTCATGCTTGGACGAGCGGGCCCGGATTCTTGAGGTACTGCTCCTTGATCGCACGCGCGGCAAACAACGTGATCGCCCCGATCGTCGCGGTCGGATTCGCCTGGAAGTTTTGCGGGAACGCATTGCCGCCCGGCACGAACACGTTGTGCACGTCCCAGCTTTGCAGGTAGCGGTTCAGCGCGCTGGTTTCCGGCGAATCGCCCATCACCGCGCCACCCACGTTGTGCGTCGACACGTATTTGGTGATGTCCCAATGCGAATCCATCGCCAGGAAGCTCTCGCTGTAGCTGTCGGGATTCAGCTCTTGGGTGAGGTTCAGGACGATCTTGCGCAGATACTGCTGAAGCTTCAGTTCGTTCTGCTTCCAGTCGAACGTGATGCGAAGCAGCGGCTGCCCCCAGGGATCCTTGTACGTCGGGTCGAGATCGACGTAGTGATCGCGGTACGACATGCAGCTCGTCGTGATGCTGATTCGCATCGAGTGGCCATACCAGTCCTGCATCCCTTCCTTCCAGCCCTTGCCCCACGATGGCGTGCCATGCGGCAGCGCGGTGCCGATGGGCGCGCCCGTCGATTGCGCGCTCTGGATCTTCGCGCCACCCAGAATGCCGAGCGACGGGCCGTCGAAGTTGCCGGGCGAAATATCGTTGAACAGTTGCCCGGTCGCGCCGGCGGTCGCGAACGGATTGAAATGCTTGTCCTTGAAGAACAGGCTGGCTCCCCCATTGCTGAGGAATGCGTAGTTACGCCCGACGACGCCTTTGCCACTGATGGGGTCATAGGGCTTGCCGATCCCGGAAAGCAGCATGAGACGAACGTTGACGAACTGGAAGCCGGCCAACACGACGATCTTCGCCGGCTGGAACACTTCGTTGCCGTGGGCGTCGGCATAGGTCACGCCCTTGGCGGTCTTGCCATCCGCATGCAGCTCCACGCGCAGCACGTTCGCATTCACGCGGTAGGAGAAATTCGGCATGCGCTTGAGCGCATCGAGCACGGCCGTTTGCGGCGATGCCTTGGAGAAGTTGAGGCACGGGTACTTGCTGCAATAACCGCAGTAATTGCACGGTGCGATCTGGTTGCCGTACGGGTTGGTCCACGCGCGCGAGACATTGGCGGACGGGTTCGAGAACGGGTGATAACCGAGCTTGCGTGCGGCGTCCGAGAACATCGTGTTGTTCAGCGTATCTTCGAGCGGCGGCAGCGGCACCGGGTTGGAGCGCGGCCCCTCGAACGGATCGCCGCCTTCCTGAAGCTTGCCGCGAAGGTTGCCGGTGACGCCCGACATGCCGCACACCTTTTCGAAGAAGTCGTAGTGCGGCTCGATCTCGTCCCAGGAAAACGGGAAATCCTGCACCTGCATGCCGTCTTCGAGCTGGCCTTTCTTGTACGCCTGGTCGGCATACGTCTTGAGCTTGAGGTCGGTGGGTGTCGGGCGAATCAGCACACCGGTCCAGTGCAGGCCCGAACCGCCCACGCCCGTTCCCGGCACGAAGGCGCCCCACTTGCGGGTGGGCAATGCGGTGTCGTTGGTGCTGTGGCGCACGGTCAGGGCGCCGTCTCGCGGCGTCACCATGATCTTGTTTCGCACGCCATAGGCATACTGGTCCGCCGGCTTGGGGTAGGCAAAATCCGCGTTACTGCGATCTTCTCCGCGCTCCAGCGCCCGGACCTTCAGCCCCGCCTGGGCAAGCTCGATGCTCATGAGCGAGCCGGCCCAGCCGAGCCCGACGACGACAACGTCGACGGCATCATTAGTGATCTTTGCCACGGTGTTCCTCGTTGAATTCTGCGTCGATGGCGCATCGCTGCGCCGTATCAAAAGTGCCGCTCAAGCCCGCTGGCCGTTCAGACTCACCGGCCCGAGCGGATACTTGACGTTGTGCTGCGACACCCATTCGAGAAAGCTGGCGCGTGCGCCGGGAAAACCGATGGCAATCCATGCCTTCATGCCCTTGTTGCCGCCGTACATCGGATCGGACAGGTAACCGTTCTTTGAATCCGCAAGCATCTGCCCGAAGAATTGCCCGGCCGTGAGCGCGGGTTCGCCGTCGTCGGAAAATGCCACCTGCGAGGCGGCCAAGGCCGCCATCACGGTGTCCTGAGCGGCCGTATCGAGCTCGTGGAAGCGCTTGTGCAAGGTTCGACGGCAATAGCTGTCGGTCAGGGCGATGCCGCGCCGGTAGATCTCCTGCGGCGTATATGGCAACTGATAACCGAGCTCCTTGGGGGCGTGCGTGTTGAACGGCCCTTGCAGATAGATTTCTGCGCCCAGGTCACCGTGCAGTTGCTGATCGATAAAGATCGGCACATTGGTTTCGAGCGCGCCGGGGCCACGCCCATCCGCGGGGATCAGCCGGTCGCACGCCGAGAGCAGGAAAGACCACTCGTCGGCAGAGAGAAACTCGGGGTGATAGGCGGCGAGATCGGGGGCCGCCATGTCGGCGGCATCCGCAGCACTCAGCGTATTGACGAGCACGCCCAGCGTGGGCAACGCCAGCACGGCGCCTAGCAGGAATTTGCGTCTAGAGATCGCGACGTCTGATGACATGTGAGGAAATTTTCTGGTATCGACGATGGGAAGCATCCGCACAATCTCTAATTGACAATGGCGATCGATGCTTCTATTCGGACAGAAACGTAACACACACTAATATTCAGGTAAACAGATGTCACACATCGTACAAATAAACGATGCGGCTATTGGGTCGGCTTGCTCGAGTGGGGTAGCCCTGCTGCAACACCGTTTCGGCCTCGCTGCCGGAGGACGACCCGTGAAACTGTTGTGTGGCGTTTTCGGCGTGCAGGGGGAACACAGGCGCGGCTGAATGCAAAGCGCATGGTTCGGGTGATGCGCATGCGGCGCCTCGGCCGCTGCGTCGTCACGGAGCAAAGGTCACCGTCGGGTCAAGCTTCGATGCTCGATGGATTCAGCGTGGCGCGGGCAGCGCCAGATCCCCTGCCTTGCCATCGGGAATTCGGCGATCGTCCGATGCGACCGGCGTCGTCAATACACGCCGGGCTCACCCGCCGGGCGATTCTTGAACCGTCGATGCACCCAATAGTATTGATCCGGAAACCGCACGATCTGTGCTTCGAGAAAGGCATTCATCTGCCGCGCGTCGATCAATGCGTTATCGGTCGGATAGCCCTCGAGCGCTTCGAAGATCGTCAGCTTGTAGCCGCGAAAATCCGGCAGCACTTCCGTGACGAACGGAACGACGCGTGCGCCGCTCAACTTCGCCAGGCGCGACACCGACGTCAAGGTGCAAGCCTGAACGCCGAATAGCGGCGCAAACACCGAGCCGGCGATGCCGTGGTCCATATCCGCCGCGAGCATCACCGGCGTGCCGGCGCGCAGCAGCTTGACGAGCTGTTTCGCGCTGACACTGCGTTCGATCATCTCGGCGCCGAAGCGTCCGCGCTGACGTTTGGCGAGATCGCACACGCGACGGTTCGACATGCGCGTGTAAAGCGCCGCAACAGGCAGCGACGACGAATAGAGCATGCAACCCACCTCGATGCCGACGAAGTGGAAGCCCATGAAAATCGTGGGCGGCGCATTCGGGTCATGGAGATCGATATGGCTGTCCAGCACGACCAGGCGCTGGATCGATCGCGCGCTGCCGAACCATTGGAATCCGCGCTCCAGGTAACTGCGCACGACATGCTCGAAATGCATGCGCGCCAGCAGCTCGCGCTCTTCGTCGGTCTTCAGCGGAAAGCAGAGGAGCAGGTTGACGCGCACGACGTGTCTGCGCCGGCTCGGAATGCGATAAAGCACGGTACCGAGCCCGCTGCCGACTCTCGCGACCAACGCATACGGAAGGACGGACAGGAGCCGCAGCAGGCCGAGCATCAGCCAGTACCCCAAGGCATTCATGATGGACTTCCGGTTTTGGAGGGGTCGGGCGTCTCGCCTCGAAGCGCCGCAGGTTGTCAAGGCGGCTTGGTGAAACAGGACATCGCCAACGCCGGAAGATACATCGATGGCTTTCCCCACCACATTACTGAGCATTACTGATCATGACGAACCCTGCGACACGGAATGCTCGATCCGCATCATATAGGTCTTGTGTGCGCGATACGTATCTACATTGTGACTTTTTGCTCCGCGGGCATCGGCGGATTCGTCAGATGTTCGCGATGCACCTCCGATCGGCCTCGGAAAATTAGGAAACCTTAATCCTGGATAGTCGGCTGAAGACAGCACGGCCACAATAACGAACCTCGACTTACCCGCCACCGACTCGCGCGGCACCGTCTGCCGCGCAGACCGAGCGGCTCCCCTCGACAAGGCCCCGACCCTTGTCGAGCAACGGGTTCGCGGCTTTAACTAGAATTCCTGTTTAGTGGGGCGCAACACGATCTCGTTGATATCGACGTCGTTCGGTTGCTCGATCGCAAACGCGATGGCCCGCGCCACCGATGAGGCGGGAATCGCCTGCCGATAGAAATCGAGCACGGTATCGCGTGCGCCACCCGAGGTGCTGTGCTTCAGTTCGCTGTCGACGGCGCCCGGCTCGATCGATGTCACGCGGATATGTTCGCCAACCTCCTGGCGTAAACCCTCCGAGATGGCGCGCACGGCGAACTTGGTCCCCGAATAGACGGTGCCCCCCGGCGCGAACACCTTGATGCCGGCCACCGAACTCAAATTGATGATGTGGCCGCCCTGCTGCGCGATGAATCGCGGCAATACCGACGCGATGCCGTACAGCGTGCCCTTCACATTGACATCGATCATCGCATCCCATTCGTCGGTGTTGACCTCGGACATCGGTCGAATGGGCATGATGCCGGCGTTGTTGATCAGGACGTCGAGGCGACCGAAATCGGCAACGACGCCGGCCACCACCGCTTCCACCTGCTGCTTGTCCGTCACGTCGAGCGCATAGGCGCGCACGGCATGTCCGGCCGCGCCGATCTCGGCGGCGATCGCGTCCAGCTTGTCCTTGCGTCGCGCCGCGATCGCCACCTTCGCCCCGAGTGCGGCCAGGTGGCGCGCCGTTTCCTCGCCGATGCCCGTGCTGCCGCCCGTAATCAGGACCACCTTGCCTTCGATGTTGTTGCTCATGGAATCACCTCTCAAATTCAATCGATCATCGTGATCGGTCGCGGCCCGATAACGGGCCACGGCCACTGCTTCATGCGGTTCAATCGCGGCTCGGCTTACGCGGCACCGGGGTCGTTCACTCGCTCCCGGATCATCACGACGCAAGCGCGCATGGCGGCGCTCACTTGCGAATCAGAACGGTTTTCGGATTCGTGAACAGCAAACGCCCTTCGCTGCCGTGTTCCGTGCCCAGGCCCGACTGCTTCTGCCCACCGAACGGAATGTCGACGCCCTGCGTGTGAATTTCGTTGACCCACACCATGCCGGTCTCGAGGCGATGGGCCACCGCCGCGGCCGCGCGGGTGTCGCGCCCCCAGACCGACCCGCCGAGCCCGTACGGGCTGTTGTTGGCGCGCTCGACCACGTCGTCCACGTCGTCGTAGGCGATGATCGGCACGATCGGCCCGAATTGCTCCTCCTGAACGATGCGCGAGGTTTCAGGCGGGTTGTCGACCACCGTCACGGGGATGAAGTAGCCGGGCCGCGACGCATCGACTTCGCCGCCGAGCACCACCTTCTGGCCGTTGGCCTTGATGTCGTCGAGGAAGGTCTTCACCTTGTCGAACTGCATCTTGTTTTGAACCGGGCCGACCGTCACGGCGGGATCGAGCCCGTCGCCCATCTTCTGCTGCTTCGCATACTCGACGAACGCCGCGACGAAATCGGCATGGAACGAACTGTGGACGTAGAGCCGCTTGATGCCGACGCACCACTGACCGGAATTGCCGACGGCGCCCCAGAACAGTTGCGGAATGATCGCGCGATAGTCGGCATCGGGCAGCACGATGGCCGCGTCGTTGCCGCCCAGCTCCAGCGTCACGCGCTTGATGGTGCCGGCGGCGGAACGGAGCACGTGCCTGCCGGTTTCCGTCGATCCGGTGAAGCTGATTTTCGCGATGTCGGCGTGGCCCGTCAGTTGCGGCCCCAGCTCGTTGCCGCCGGACACGACGGAGAGCACGCCGGCCGGCAAGACCGTCTGCGCGATCTCGCCGAACCGCAGCGTCGACAGCGGCGTGAACGGCGACGGTTTGATCACCATCGTGTTGCCCGTGATCAGTGCCGGCGCCACCTTCCACAACGCCAGCAGGACCGGGAAATTCCAGGGCGTGATCGCGCCGATCACGCCGAGCGGCGTGTGATGGAGTTCGACGACGTGCGTATCGGTCTCCTCGACGATCTCGACCGGAATCCGGCGCGCCGCGATCTGGCGAATCCACGAAATCGACTGATCGACCTCGGGTTCGGCCATCGTCGCGAGCGGCTTGCCCTGTTCTTGCGTGAGCAGGCGCGCCAGCTCGTCGCGATGCGCCTCCAGCGCGTCGGCATACGCGTTCAGGTAAGCCTGCCGCTCCTCGTAGCGCAAGGCGGACCACGTCTTGAACGCGGTTTTCGCTGCGGCGATGGCCTCTTCCATGTGCTCCGGCGTGGCGGCCGGCGCTCGCGCCAGGACTGCGCCGGTGGCGGGATTCATGACATCGAAAAACGAGGTCGCGGCAACCTGCCTGCCTGCGATGCTCAGGGTGTAGGGGCCATCGAACATAGCTTGGGACCGATTGACTTGCGTGGTGGTGGACATGGGGTTCTCCGGGTTTCGGTTGGGTTGGCTTGCGCCTGCGTTCAGCGCGTGAGTTCCGCCATCAGGCGAGCGGCGGCCTCGGCGGACGACGCCGGGTTCTGGCCGGTAATCAGCAGGCCATCCGCCACCACGTACGAGCCCCAATCCGCGCCCTTCGAATACACGCCGCCGTTGGCCTTCAACATGTCCTCCACCAGGAACGGCACCACATCGGTCAGCCCGACGCCGTCTTCCTCGGTGTTGGCGAAGCCCGTCACCTGCAGGCCTGCGACGACGGGGCGTCCGTCCGGCGACTTGACGTCACGCAGCACACCCGGCGCATGGCAGACCAGCGCCACCGGTTTGTTGGCGGCGAGGAACGCCTCGATCAATGCGATGGAATGGGCGTCCTCGGCGAGGTCCCACAGCGGGCCGTGGCCGCCGGGATAAAACACCGTGTCGAAGTCCGACTCGGACACGCTGTCCAGACGCACGGTGGCGGCGAGTTGCGCGTTGGCGGCGGCATCGGCCTCGAAACGATGGGTCAGTTCGGTTTGAAAGGCCGGCTCGTTGCTTTTTGGGTCCAGCGGGGGCTGGCCGCCCTTCGGCGACGCCAGGACGATTTCCGCGCCAGCGTCCTTGAATGCGTAGTAAGGCGCGGCCAGTTCCTCGAGCCAGAAGCCCGTCTTCTTGCCGGTGTTGCCCAGTTCGTCGTGAGAGGTCAAAACCATCAGCACTTTCATTTCGCTGCTCCTGTCAGAAACGACTGCGTCATTAAGTAGACCAGTCGTCTAGTTTCAATGTAAAAAAAAGCGTGCTCGCTGTTCCTGCCGTGCAGGCACCAACAACGACGCACGTGCACGGTCGCTTCACAAGCCAACCGCGGGTGTTTCATGTCGGCCACTATAACCACGATTAGACCAGTCGTCTACAACTTTCTCGAGCGACGCCGACCGGTTCTACTCGGATTACCGTGCGCGACCCGCGTCGCGCGCCGCCTGCTCGATGACGTTCGCGACCTGCGCGGGATGCGCGATAAACGCCACGTGACCGCCATGGATTTCCGTCACCGTGCTGCCCGCGCGCTGCGCCATGAATCGCTCCAGGTCGGGATTGACCGTCCGGTCCTCCTTGGAGACCACGGCCCAGCTCGGCTTCGACTTCCACGCGGCTTGCGTCACCGGGGCATTGGCGGTCTGCACCGCGGGAAGGACCTGCGAGATCGCCATGAAGCTGGCGGCCGCGGGCGGAACGCCGGCCGCGAAATCGGCCGCGAAGCTGGCTTGGTCGAAGTACAGATGGCCGTCCTTCGTGAGCTTGATGCCCTTGGTGGCAGGCGGCATCTTCTCGGCGAGGTCGCGCAAGGTTTCGCCGACGTCCGGTTCGAACGCGGCCACGTACACCAGCCCCGCGACCTTCGGATCGTCCCCCGCCTGCGTGATCACCATGCCGCCATAGCTATGCCCCACCACGATGCTCGGCCCATCCGTCGCGTCGATCGCATTGCGGGCCGCCTTCACGTCGTCCTCGAACGAGGTTTCCGGCTGCTGCACGACCGAGACCTTGAAGCCGTCGCGCGTCAGGATATCCGCGACGCCCTGCCAGCCGGAACCATCGGCGAAGAAGCCGTGAACGAGCACGACGTTCTTGACGGGTTCCGCGACAGCCGCATGGCTTGCCGTCAACGCGGCCGCGAGTGCAACACCGGATGCAAATCGGTTCATCGAAAACATGATTCAGACTCCTTAGGGAAAAATAACTACGAGGTAAAAAGTGCTCGGTATCGCGTTCAAGCCTTCATTGCGGGCCAGTCCGAATAGCCGGTCGCGTCGCCGCCATACCAGTACTGCTTCGGTGCTTCCGCAAGCGGCGCCCCGCTGGCAAGCCGGCCAACCAGATCGGGATTGGCAATGAACGGCCGGCCGATGCTGAACAGATCCGCATCGCCCGCTGCCAGCGTGGTTTCCGCCAGGTTCAGCGTGTACTGGTTGTTGGCGATGTAGGCGCCCTTGAAACGCTTGCGCAACGCGGTGAAGCTCATGCCGTCGGACGCCTCGCGGCTCAGTTGCGTGACGCCTTCGATATCGTGGATGTAGAGCAAACCAAGCTGCGACAAGGCATCGACGAAGGCCCCGAAGGTGTCGGCCGAGTTGCTGTCGAGCGGCGTATCGCCGGGCGCGGTCGTGACGGGCGAGATGCGGATGCCAACCCGTTCCGCGCCCCATACGTCGACCACGGCGCGCACCACGTCGAGCGGAAAGCGAAGGCGGTTTTCGAGCGAGCCGCCGTACGCGTCGGTACGGTGATTGGTGCTGTCTCGAATGAACTGCTCCAGCAGATAATTGTTCGCCGCATGCACTTCCACGCCGTCGAAGCCCGCCCGCTTGGCGTTTTCCGCGGCGCGCCGGTAATCGTCCACGATCGGCGCAATCTCGCTCGTTTCGAGCGCGCGCGGCGTCACGAAATCCTTCATGCCGTCATGCACGCGGATCTGGCCCGCCGGCTTGATGGCCGACGGCGCCACCGGCAGGCCGCCATCGTGCATGTCGGGGTGGGACATGCGCCCCGTGTGCCACAGCTGCAGGAAGATTTTCCCGTCCCGGCGATGCACGGCATCGGTCACGCGCTTCCAGCCGGCAATCTGGGGTTCCGTCCAGATGCCGGGGGTGCGCGGATAGCCGCGTGCCTGCGCCGAGATATTGGTCGCTTCGGTGATGATCAAACCGGCGTTGGCGCGCTGCGCGTAGTAGTCGGCGGCGTAGTCGGGCGGCACGCCCGCGTCGTCGGAGCGGCTGCGCGTCATCGGCGCCATCACGATGCGGTTCTTGAGCGACAGGCCGCCGATCGTCACCGGTTGCAAGACGGGGCTGGTGGTGGAATGGGACATGATGTGGGCTCTCTTCGGGTTTCAGGGTTGCGTTGTCGAGCGATGCACTCAGCTCACGGTCTTGGCCCAGACGGCCTGGGCATTGGTGAACTCGCGCAGGCCGAAATGCGACAGCTCGCGGCCGTACCCGCTCTTCTTCACGCCGCCGACCGGAATCCGGGCGTTCGACGCGGAGAAGCCGTTGATGAACACCCCGCCCGTTTCCAGACGACGCGCGATGCGCTGGGCACGTGCGACGTCCTGCGTCCACAGGTTGCCGCCCAGCCCGTAGTCGCTCGTATTGGCCAGCTCGATCGCGTGCTCCACGTTCTCGGCCACGGTGATGGCTGCCACGGGGCCGAACGTCTCCTCGTCGAACGCGGCCATCCCGGGCATCACGTTCGCCAGCACGGTGGGCGCGTAGAAGTTGCCCGCACCGTCCAGCTTGGTGCCGCCGAGCAGGAGCGTCGCGCCGGCGGCGATCGTCCGCTCGACCTGGCCATGCAGTTCGTCGCGGAGATCCGCGCGGGCCATCGGGCCGATCGCGCTGTCCGGGTTGAGCGGATCGCCGACGATCAACCGCTTCGCGGCCTCCACGAACTTGCGCGTGAACGCCTCGGCAATCGGCTTTTCAAGGATGAAGCGCTTGGCCGCCAGACACACTTGCCCGGCGTTCTGGAAGCGGGCCTCGATGGCGGCCTTCACGGCCAGGTCGAGGTTCGCATCGGCCAACACGATGAACGCATCCGAGCCGCCCAGTTCGAGCAGGCTCTTCTTCAGGGCCTGCCCCGCGGTGGCCGCCACGGCGGCGCCGGCGCGCATGCTGCCGGTCAGCGTGACGGCCGCGATCCGGTCGTCCCGGATTGCGCGGGCCACCGTGTCGTTGTCGGTGTTCAGGTTGGCGAACAGGCCTTTCGGGAAGCCGGCCGCCTCGTACGCCGCCTGGAGCGCATACGCGCAGCCCATCACGTTCGGCGCGTGCTTGAGCAGGAAGCCATTGCCGGACAGCATGATCGGCCCCGATGCGCGAATCACCTGCCAGAACGGGAAGTTCCAGGGCATCACGGCCAGGATCGTGCCGACCGGCAGATAGGACACGTGGACCTGATCGTCGCCATCGACGTCGACCGGTTCGTCCGCGAGGATCGCCGGGCCGTTCTGGGCGATCCAGTCGAGGGTGCTCGCACACTTTTCGATTTCCGCGTGGGCGGCGGCGAGCGTCTTGCCCATCTCGGCCGTGATCAGCGCGGCGAGCGTGTCGGTCCTGCCACGCAACTCGGCGGCCAGACGGCCGTAGGCGGCCACGCGTTCGCGCATCGGGGTGGCACGCCAGAGGCGAAACGCCGCCGCGCTCTCGTCGAGAATGCGTTCGACGTCGCTCGGCGTCTGGAACGGGTAGCTTTCAATCCATTCGCCGGTGGCGGGATTGCGGGAAACGGCGACAGCGGCTGCTTGCGGGTTCGACAGCGTGGCGGGGACTGACATCGACGACCTCCATGACCTTTGATTGAGCAGCGTTCAGTGCTGCGATGAAGGTCAGTGTAGGGAGTCTCGATTCAGCGAAGAAGGCGTCTTGTAATCCTATGACTGCCGGTCATAGGCAGCGATCTTGGGGATATACGTCACCAGCGAGAGGTCCGGCCGCCCCTCCGGCGTCAAGGCGACGTAGGTGAACGAAATATGCCCGGCGGTCGGATGCTGAAGCCGTTTGCTGCCTTCGTCGAAGCCCTTCACGTCGATGTCCTTCCACCAATCCTGAAACTCCGCGCTCTCGCCGGACAGTTCCTCGACGAGTTCGTCGAACGGGGCCTTGTCCGTGGCACGGGCACGCGCGGCGCGGAACGCCGAAATCATGCCGCGCGCCATCTGCTCCCAGTCGAGAATCAAGGTGCGATACGGCCGATACAGAAAGAGCAAGCGCAAGGTGTTGCGTTCGTGCGGCTTCAACGAGCCGTAATCGACGAACAAGTCGGCAATCGCGTCGTTCCACGCGAGGATGTCGAGGCGCGCGTTTCGGACATAGGCGGGGATCGGATTGATGGCGCGCACCAACTGTTCGAGCCCGGCGCTCACTTCCGTCTCGCCGGACGACGCGGCGGTCGGCGCCTCCCGCGTCGACAGCGCGAACAGGTGGGACGACTCCACGCGATCGAGTTTCATGACCTTGGCGATGCGCTCCAGCGCATCGACCGACGGCTGGATATCGCGCCCCTGCTCCAGCCAGGTGTACCAACTGACACTGACGCCGGCCAGGACGGCGACTTCCTCCCGCCTCAAGCCGGGCGTGCGGCGCGGGCCATCCGGGAGGCCGAAGTCCTTCGGCTGCAGTCGCGCACGCCGGCTGGTGAGAAAGGCGCCCAGTTCGCGCCGCTGTTCGGGAGATGTTTTCTTGACCATGCAGCACTGTACCTTTGTACGTGTGGGCTATCAGAAAAGTTGTCCGCAGCAGAAAGCAGCACGGAAACTCACGTGCCGTTTGGCGACACGATTCAGCTCAGGACAAGCATCCTTACCGAGGAAAATGAATCGAACCGACGCGCAATGGCCGGCGCGAAAACAGAATGACCATGGCTGCCCAGCCATTTTGGTGAATGCGATACTGACGCCGCGCCCGACCTCCGATACGCACCGTACATCTGCCCGCCGCGCGGCATCCTCTGCGCGGCGCCCCTCTACTGCCGAAAGACGACGGGACTCTTTCCATGATCATCAAACCAGGCGACTTCCAACATCCGCAGGTCAAGGATCTTCTGCGTCTGCACCTGCAGGGCATGCATGCGAACTCTCCGCCGGACAGCGTATTCGCGCTCGACCTATCCGGCCTCAAGCAGCCGGACATCGCGTTCTTCACCGCCTGGGAGGACGACACCTTGCTCGGCTGCGGCGCACTGCGCGAACTCTCGCCCACCCGCGGTGAAATCAAGTCTATGCGCACCTATCCAGCGCACCTGCGCCGCGGCGTGGCCTCCCGACTGCTCACGCACCTACTCGACCTTGCACGCGAGCGCGGCTATACGCGTGTGAGCCTGGAGACCGGTTCAGGCGATGCGTTCGAGGCCGCCGTGACGCTGTACCAGCGCCACGGCTTCATCAAGGGCGAACGCTTCGGCGACTACACCTCCACGGGCTTCAACCGTTTCTTCCATCTCGATCTGGCCGCGAACTGAACGCCTTCATGCGCACGCCGCGGTCTCGCGGCGTGTGCTCCTCTGCCGAACCTCCCGCCCCCTTCGCCTCGGCGCCACGCCGGCTCTCGCGTGCCGGTGCGGCGTTTCATTTTGATATTTACTGGTACCGGCTTAAATCCATAAATTTATACCAACCGTTTAATTTTGCATTTACGCCTATCGGAATTTGCTGCTAAACTAATCTCAGTCAATTAATGCACAATCTTGGTGAATATAGTTTTTGAAAAGCGACTAAAGGTCAATAAACAGTTCAGCATTACCTGATTAAGCATCCGGCGCACCATTGCAGTGCGATTGGGTGCTGACGACCGACGACAGCGCGAGTGCTCAGTTGTATCCGCGTCGCATGCCTGCCGAAGCCGCCGGAGGGTCTCCGCGAATTCGGCGTCTGGGCGGCGGTGCTCCACCACCAGCGGGGCTCGCGGGTAGCGTCGCTTACGAAGCCGCTACTGGTCCACGCTGTGCCATGATCGCGGCCAGTTCGCATTTTGTGATATTGAGCCGATTTAATTGATTCGTAAGCAATCGATTAACCTTCATCGCAACCCTGGCATTTAAGAAATGCAATTGCCAGCTCCAATTGGAGCAAAATTTGCTTCAATTCACCCGATTTATTTCACGCTGAAATTCGAAATGCGAGCATGATTTACTTCAACTACCGTTCGATACCTGAATTACGCGCCTGCACGGCCGACGAGAAGCATCGGGTCTGGCATTACTCGATGAAGAAGGCGATGCACGGCAAGATCCTGTTCTACCAGCTGCTGCTGATCGTGCTGCTGGCCACGCCACTGATCGCGATCGTCGCGCTCAGCATGCGCGAGCGCTTCCCGAACCCGTTCGTGTCGATTCCCCTCAGCTATCTGCTCGGCGTGATCGTGCTCTGGCTCGCCGTCCAGATCTCGAAGCTGACCTTGCTCAACGTGCTGCGCAAGGAGGTGGCGAGAACCCTGACGGCCTTCGGAACGCAGGTACCGAACCTCGAATCCGGCTATTCGTGACACCTTGAAATCGAGTCTCAATCGACAACCAACGGGAGTGATTCATGATTGACAGATCGGCGTGGAGTGAGCGGTACAAGTTGGGGTTGGCTGCCATCAAGGCCCTGGAACCCGACAATGGTGACCTCGTGCTGAACAAGCTGCGCGAGGTGTCGCCGCGTTATCACGACATCAACGTCGAGTCCTACGGCGACTACTTCGGCGACGAGCGGCTATCGATCAAGCTGCGCACGCTGATCACGTTGACCACGCTGGCGGCGATCAACGCGTATTCGGGGCTGATCCAGTTCCATGCGAAGGCCGCGCTCGAGGTGGGCTGGACGCCCGATGAGATCTTCGCCGCGCTGGAACAGAACTCGCTGTTCGCCGGCTACCCGTACGCGATCAGCTCCATCTACACGGTACGCGAGCTGTTCATCCAGCTCGGCGTGCTCGCCACCGAGCCGCGCGCGGAATAAGCCGCGCTCACGCCCGCCTTCACCAGGAACGCTAGATGAACGTTATCGGCATATCGGCTCACTATCACGACGCGGCCTGTTGTCTGCTGGTCGACGGCAAGCTCGTCGCCGCGGCCGAGGAAGAGCGCTTCACGCGACTCAAGCACGATCCGTCGATCCCGCGGCACGCGCTGCGCCACTGCCTCGATGCCGCCGGCCTCGATATCGTCGATATCGACTGCATCGCCTATTACGAGAACCCGCACCGCAAGCTCGAACGGCAACTGGCGATGAGCCTGCCGCATCTGCACGCGCGGCCGAACCTGTCGTTTCGCCGCCAGGTCGATCCGGCCATCGTCATGCACGACATTCGCGAGGTGCTCGGCTTCGAGGGCCGCGTCGAGTGCTTCGAGCACCACCGCTCGCACGCGGCCAGCAGTTATTACTACGCCGGCTTCGACGACGCGGCGGTGCTGACCGTCGACGGCGTCGGCGAGTGGAACACGATGTCGTTCGCGCAGGGTCGAGGCAGCCGTCTCGATCTGCTGGGGCAAGTCGATTTTCCGCATTCGATCGGCCTGCTCTACAGCACCATCACCGCCTATCTCGGCTTCGAGGTCAACGAGGGCGAATACAAGGTGATGGGCCTCGCCCCGTACGGCAAGCCGACGCTGACCGAGCCGATGCGGCAGTTGGTGAGGTGCAGCGAGGGCGGCAGCTTCGAGCTCAACCTGCAATATTTCGCCTTCATCGGCGAGGATGTGATGTACAGCCCCGCGCTGGAGGCGTTGTTCGGCCGCCCGGCGCGCCAGCGCGGCGCGGCGCTCGACAGCTTCCACTACGACGTGGCGCGCAGCCTGCAACTGGTGCTGGAGGAACTGCTGCTCGAGAAGGTCCGTTATCTGCACGCGCTGGTGCCGTCCGAGAACCTCTGCATGGCGGGCGGCGTGGCGCTCAACTGCGTCGCCAACGGGCGGATCCACCGCGAGGGGCCGTTCCGCAACCTGTTCGTGCAACCGGCCTCCAACGATTCCGGCTGCGCATTCGGTGCGGCCGCGCTCGGGCACGTGCTGCTGACGGGCGAGGCGCCGGGCCTGGGAGAGCTGCGTCACGTCTATCTCGGCAGCGCCAACGAGAGCGCCGAGGTGAGCCGTCTGCTGGAGAACTCGCCCGCACGCTGGCAATCATTCACCGGTGACGAGGCCGCGCTGGTCGATGCCGTCGCCGAACGGCTCGCTGCGGGCAAGGTGATCGGGTGGGTGCAGGGCGCGATGGAGTTCGGCCCGCGTGCGCTAGGCGCGCGCTCGATCCTCGCCGATCCGCGCGTACCCGACATGCGGGAGCGAATCAACCGGGCCGTCAAGAAGCGCGAGGGCTTCCGCCCGTTCGCGCCGTCGGTGCTGAAGGCGCACGCGTCGAGCCACTTCGATCTGGCCTATCCGTCGCCATTCATGCTGGAGACCTGCCAGACGCGCTCGCCGCTCGAGCTGCCCTCGATCACGCACGTCGACGGCTCTGCACGCGTGCAGACCGTGGACGAGGCGGTCAGCCCGCGTTACGCGCGGCTGATCGAGGCGTTTCACCAGCGCACCGGCTGCCCGCTGCTGCTCAACACCTCGTTCAACCTGAAGGACGAGCCAATCGTGCGCACCGTCGAGGACGCGCTGATCTGCTTCCTGCGCTCGGCGATCGACTGCCTGGTGGTGGAGGACGCGCTGATCGATCGCGACGAAGTGCCCGAAATCTGGCTGAAGCGCTTCGGCGACACCGCCCCGCTGGTCTCGTCGGGCATCGCCCACAACGTCTACAGTTTCATCTAGGAGGCGAGTACCCGATGACATCTCCCACTCTAATTCGTTTGGCACAACTAATTGGTGATAATCGAGACGCACCCGAGATCATCGACCTCGTCAAGTCGCTGGTGCTCGGCGAAGCCACTGCCCTTCCGGCTGCCACCACGACGAAGCCGCCCGCCGGGCTTGCCGTATCGAAGCCGGCCGAGGCCGGCGACACGATCGGCTGCTGGCGGCGCGTCGCCGATCATCCGCAGCGTTTCGAGCGCATCAAGGACGCGCAGGGCAACTGGCGCACCTGGGCGGACCTGGAGCACTTCGAGTTGGACGGCGCGGCGCGGCGCGTGGTGTTCGTCGGCGAGTCGGCCGGACGCGGCTTCCTCTACGACCCCTACCTGACGCCCGCCGGCGTGCTGCACAAGCACCTGGAGCGACTCTCCGCATCCTCGGTGCAGGTGCTCGACCTGGCGCGCACCAACATGAGCTTCACGGAGAGCGTCGAGATCTCGACGCTCTCCGCCGAGCTGCTGCAGCCCGACGCACTGGTGCTGTTCGCCGGTAACAACTGGCTGTCGGCCGGCGACATCTTCGGCTACGTCGATCTGGTGGGCCTGTCGTCAGCGCTGCGCGCCGACGGGATCGCGGGCCTCGTCGCGACGCTCGAGCAGGCGCTGGAAGGCTTCGCCGCCCGGCTCGTCGGCACGCTCGCGCGGATCGGCACGAGTACCGGCGCGAAGCTGGTGCTCGCGATCCCCGAATTCAACCTGCGCGACTGGAAGCCCGGCTTCACGCAGGCGCCGCCCCTGTTGTCGGGGCCGGCGCTCGCGCAATGGGAGGCGCTGCGCGCCGAGGCCGAGGCGGCCCGCGAGGCCGGCGACGATACGCGCCTCGAACGTGCGGCCGACGCAATGCTTGGGCTCGACGGCGGCCATGCCTCGCACAGCCTGTGGCTGAAGGCACAGGCGCTGCTGCACGCACAGGGCGCGCCGGCCGCGCGGCCCTGGCTCGAAAAGGCACGCGACATGGCGGCGATCCTGCCCGTGCCGCAGGCGCCCGGCATGCACACGCGCTCGATCGACGCCCTGCGCCGGCACGCCGCTGCGGCCGGCATCGCCGTCGTGGATCTGCCACAGCGCATCGCCGAAGAGGGGGCGCTGCCGGGCCGCGAGCATTTCCTCGATTACTGCCACCTGACCGAACTCGGTATCGATACGCTCGCGCGGCATGCGGCGGCGGCCGTGGTGGCCGCGCTCGGCTGCGGCAAGCCTGGCCCCGACAAGGCCGACGACAAGCCGGCCTATGCGCTGTCGGCGCGCGCCCGGGCCAGCGCCATGTTTCTCGCGGCGATCCACAACGCGAACTGGGGGCAATCGGGCGAGATCATCGCGCACTGGGTCGACTCGGCGATCGACACGGCGCCCGACGACGTCAGGCGCTGGTACCGCTCGTTCCTCGCGTTCGAGACTTGCCTGCAGCCGCGCTGGACGCACCAGGCATTCGACGATCTCGACATCGCGCAAGTGGAGCGCTACATGGGCTTCAAGCTCAACCCGCACCTGGCTGACCACGAGTTGAAGTCGGCGATGGTTCAGGCGCTGGCGCGCCACGGCGAGACCGGCGTGCGCGAAGCCTGGCATGCGCAGCTGTTCGACGCCTATCTGCGGCCCGGCACCACGCAGGACCTGTTGCAGCCGCAGCACGCGGCACGGCACCACGCGGCGCTTCGCCCGTTTCACGAGAACCCGGGCTACTACCAGGCCGTTGGCGGCGAATCGGACTTCGCCGTGATCTCGGACGGCCATGCCGGCGCCGTGCTGCGCTCCGTGATCCGGGCCCCGCGCGGCTTGTACGGGCCGGCCCGCTGCCTGGTCAGCGTCAACGGACGCACGGTCGGCACGCTTGCCGTCAGCACCGCCTGGAGCCGTGCCGAAACGATGATTCCCGCCGATGCGCTGGTGCCCGGCGTGAATCGCCTGGTGCTGCACTGGCCCGCACCCGACCGCGTCGACGACACGCTGGTCGAGCGCGCTGCACGCAGCCTGTCGATGCAGCGTGGTCCGGAGGTGTTTCACGTGCGTGGGCAAATCCACCGCCTGACGCTGATGGCTGCGAGCCCGGCCGCCTAGCCCTCGAATCCCGGAGCCCTTCCATGTCCACGCTGTCCCGGATCCTCGCGCTGCCGCCCGTCGCGCGGCTGATCTTGTTATTCCAACTGCTGATCAATGCCGGCAGCTTCATGGTGATCCCGTACCTGGCCGTCTATGTGGTCAAGGACATTGGCCTGAGCGTCGCGTTCGCCGGCATTGTGCTGACCGTCAAATCGGCCTGCCAGCGCGGGCTGATCCTCTATGGCGGCTACCTGGCCGACCGCCACGGCGAATTCGTCGCAATCGTGCTCGGCAACGTGTTGCGGATCGCGTCCTATCTCGGGCTCGCGCTGTTCACGCACGACGCCGGGCTGCTGGTCAGCGCGGCGCTGCTGGGCGGCAGTGCCGCGCTCTTCATCCCGGCCTCGAAATCGGTACTGGCCAAGGTCGTGACCGACGACCAGCTCCACTTCGCCTATGCCACGCGCAACGTCTTCAACAATCTCGGCGTGGCGGCCGGCGGCATCCTCGGCGGCGTGCTGATGCGCCTCTCGCCGACGATGATCTTCCTCGCCGCGGCGGCGATCCAGGCGATGGTGCTGGCGTTTTTCGTCGTCGCGGCGCGCGGCGCGACGCGTTCGCGGCCGGAATCGGCCCGGTCACGGCCGGCCGCGCCGACGTATTCGTTCGGCGCGGCGGTGCGCGAGATCCTGCGAAGCCGCGGCTTTCTCGCGATGTCGCTGGTCAACGTGGTGTTCTACGCGATCTACATGCAGCTCGAGCTGACGCTGCCGCTGCACGCGAACCAGCAGTACGGGACGGCCGCCTCGGGCCTGATCTTCACGATCAACGCAGTGGTCATCATCGCGCTGCAGTTGCCGCTCACTCAGTGGCTCGCGCGGCGCTGGTCCGCGCACGCGATGCTGGCGGCGGGCTTCGCGATCGTGGGCGCGAGTTTCGCCGGCTTCGCCGGCCTGCCTGGGCCGCTGTGGTTCGGCCTGATGATCGCCGTCTATACGATCGGCGAGATGATCATCGACCCGACCATCGATGTGACGGCCAACCGTTCGATCCCGCGCCAGTACGCCGGCACCGTGTTCGGCATGCTTGGCCTGACCGCGCTGCTCGGCTCGCTGCTGGGTGGCACGCTCGGCGGCGAATACTATGCGCGGCTCGCGAGCAAGTCGCTCTACTGGAGCGGCTACGCGGCCCTCTCGCTGGCCGCCTGCGTGGCGCTCGGCTGGGCCGCGCGGCGCCGGCATCCGGCCCTCTCGCGGCAGTCCGATGGCGCCGTCTGACGAGCGCGCGCGCCGAGGCCGACTCCCGTCCGACACGCCGTGACATCGGGTCCGCGCAAGCGGCCCGAGAACGCCCTTTCCTTCTCAAGCGAATTACCTCGATGCCGCACCGGAGCGCGACGATGAATGCCTTTGAAGCCACAATGAGTCGGTTCGATCATCTTCACAACTTTGGCCAATGCCTGCGTCACTGGGCAGCCGTCAAGCCGTACGACACCGCGTTCCGGTTCCTGACCGACGGTGTCGTCGAGGCACCGCAACTAAGCTTCGCCGAACTCGACCGGCGCGCCACCGCGATCGCCGCCCGCCTCGCGCGCGAATGCCCGAGCGGCGGGCCCGTGCTGCTGCTCTATCGGCCCGGGCTCGACTTCATCGCCGCGTTCTTCGGCTGCCTCTACGCGGGCTGCGCGGCTGTGCCGGCTTATCCGCCGTCGGGTCGCGCCACGCGACGCAACCGGCTCACAGCGATCATCGCCGATTGCGGCGCTGGCGCGATCCTGACCAGCGACGATCTGGTCGAGGCGATCAGCGAAGAGATCGCGCAGGCCGACGTGCCGTCGCGCGCGAGCGTGATCGGCACCGACGCGCTGCTGGCCGCGCCGGGCGTGGTATCCGACGCCGAAGGGGCCTTGCTGCCCGCCAGCCATCTGGCGTTCCTGCAATACACCTCGGGCTCCACCGGCCGCCCCAAGGGCGTGCGCGTCACGCACCGCAACCTGCTCGCCAACGAGCGCGCGATCCGCGAGGGCTTCCGCCACGGTCCGGACACGGTGTTCGTCGGCTGGTGCCCGCTGTATCACGACATGGGCCTGATCGGCAACGTGCTGCAGCCCGTCTATCTCGGCATCCCGTCGGTGCTGATGTCGCCGCTCGAGTTCCTGCAGCAGCCGCTCAAGTGGCTGCGCGCGATCTCGACCTACGGGGCCACCACCAGCGGCGGCCCGAACTTCGCCTACGAACTCTGCGCGACGCGCATCGCCGAGGCCGACAAGGCCGGGCTCGATCTGTCCTCGTGGCGCGTCGCGTTCAACGGCGCCGAACCGATCCGCGCCTCGACGCTCGACAAGTTCGCGACGGCGTTCGCCGACTACGGCTTCGATGCGGGCGCGATGTTCCCGTGCTACGGGATGGCCGAGACCACGCTGTTCGTGTCGGGCGCCGTGCCCGGTGCCGGCGCGCTCACGCGCCGCGTCGACGCGCTCGCGCTGCAGGCCGGGCGCTGCATCGACGCGGTCGACGGGCAGCCTGCCGCCGAGCTGGTGAGTTCGGGGCGCGTGGGCGGCGACCAGCAGGTGCGCATCGTCGATCCGCACGGCCTGCGCGTGAGCGGCCCCGGGGAGATCGGCGAGATCTGGGTGCGCGGCGGCAGCGTCGCCGACGGCTACTGGAACCGCGAGGACGACACGCGCGCCCAGTTCGACGCCCGCATCGCCGGGGAGGACTCGCCGCCGTTCCTGCGCACCGGCGATCTCGGCCTGCTCGACGGCGGCGAACTCTACGTGACGGGCCGGCTCAAGGAGCTGATCATCATCCGCGGGCGCAACCACTATCCGACCGACATCGAGCAGACCGTCGAGCAGAGCAGCGCCGACTTCCGCGCCGGCTGCGGCGCGGCATTCGCGATCGACGGCGAGGACGGCGAGCGCCTGGTGGTGGTGCAGGAGATCCAGCGCGCCGTGCGCAAATCGCTCGACGCCGAGGAGGCCGGGCGGCGTGCCGCCGCCGCGGTGGCGGCCGCGCACGGCATTCCACTTCACGAGTTGGTGCTGGTGCAGGCCGGCGTGGTGCCCAAGACGTCAAGCGGCAAGAACCAGCGCACGCTGGTGCGCCAGCACTACCTGAACGGCGAGCTGCCGGTGCTCGCGCGCGCGCGGCCGGGGGCGGGCGCCGAGGCCCCCGCGGCGGCGATGCCGGCCGCACCGCTCGTGCCGGTCGACAGCGTCGAGGCATTGAGCGAGCGCGTGATCGCCGCGATGCTCGGCGCGGCGGGCGCGGCGCGCCCCGAGGTACGGGCCGCCTCCGCGCTCGCGCTCGGCCTCGATTCCCTCGCGCTCGTCGATCTGCAGACCCGCCTGGCGCGCGAATTCGGCGTGGCAGTGGCACTCGACGAACTGATGGACGACCGGCCCGTGGCGGAACTCGCGCGCGAGCTGGCCGCACGTGCGCTCGACGGCGGGGGCGCGACCGATGGCGCAACCGGCGGCGAGGCGGCCGCGCCCCCGCCGCCCGCCGTCGACCCCACCGCCCTGACGCCCTACCAGGAAGCGATCTGGACGGCGCAGCTGTGGGACCCGTCCTCGCCCTGCTTCAACCTGGTGCTGCCGCTGCGAATCCGGATGCCGCTCTCGGCCACGCAGGTGCGCGAGGCGCTCGCGGCGCTGACGGTCGCGCATCCGAACCTCGCAAGCCGCTTCGTCGAGGACGGCAACGGCGAGATACGGCAGCAGCCGGCAACGACGTCAGCCGGACTGCTCGACGTGATCAACTGCGCCGGGCAGTCCGACGATGCGCTGCGCGCGCGCATTGTCGCCTCCACCGGCGTGCCGCTCGACCTGTTCGGCGGCCCCGTGTTCCGCGCCGAACTGCTGAGCCGCGCGCCCGACGATCATGTGCTGGTGCTGATCGCCCATCACCTGGTTGCCGATCTCGGCTCGCTGCAGACGGTGCTGGCCGACTTCGCCGAATTCCACGCGTGCCTCGCCGAGGGCCGTCCGCTGCCGGCGCGCGCCACCGCGGCGGCCGCCGCGCCCGACTATCGCGCCCGGCTCGCCGCGCTGCTGCACGAACCGCGGGCCCAGGCCGACCGGCAATACTGGGCCGCGCGCCTCGCCACCCCGATCGAACCGCTGGCGCTGCCGCTGGCACTGCCCGGCGAAACCCCGGCGGGCCACGTGGCCGGCGCGGGCATGAGCGTGGACATCGACCTCGACGCCGCGCTGACGAGCGCGCTCGACACGCTCTGCGCCGGCCAGCGCGTGACGCGCAACATGGCGCTGCTGGCGGCGTTCTTCGCGTTCCTGCACCGCTACACGGCGCAGCGCGACCTGGCGGTGGTCACGCCGGCGGCCGTGCGGCCCGGCAGCGAGTTCGACGACTGGGTCGGCTACGGCGTGAACCTGCTGGTGATCCGCGAGGCGGTGGACGGCGAGCTGCCGTTCACCGCGCTGCTCGCCGCGATGAAGCAGACCGTGGCCGGCGCGCTCGCCCACCGCGCCACGCCGTTCATCGACCTGGCGCGGCGCTTCGCGCGGCGTGACGCCGACGTGCGCCATCCGTTCTCGCGCATCCTGTTCGCTTATCACAACCTGAACCGCCTGCCGCAGGCCGCCGACCTGCTGGCGGGCGCGGCGGGCCAGCCGCTCACGGTCGACACGCTCGCGCTCGAAAGCTTCCCGGTGCCCACCCCGGCCGCGCAAACCGACCTCACGCTGGTCGCGATCCAGGCCGGCGAGCGGCTCGTGCTGCGTTTCGAGTACGACGCCACACTCGCCTCGCGCGCCGCGGTCGAGCGCATGGCCGCGCATTTCCTCACGCTGCTCGGCGCGCTGATCGCCCGGCCGGACCAGCCGGTCGCGCGGGCCGCGCTGCTGGAGGCGACGGAACGCGAGCGGCAATTCGTGACGTGGAACCACCGGCCGCTGCCGGCCGCGCCGGCCGGCACGAACGTGGCAGCGGAGCACACCACGGTCCACGCGATGATCGACGCAATGGCGCGTCGCGTGCCCGAGCGCATCGCCGTGCGCACCGACACCGAACACCTGGACTATGCGCGGCTGCGGCACGACTCCGACGCGCTGGCCGCCGCGCTGCACGCGCGCGGCGTGCGCCACGGCGACGTGGTGGGCGTGGGCCTGCCGCGCGACGTGCGCCTGCCGGTGATACTGCTGGCGATCTGGAAGGCCGGTGCCGCCTATCTGCCGATCGACCTCGGCGTGCCGGCCGAACGCGTGCGCCAGATGCTGGACGACGCGCAGGCCACGCTGATCGTCGCGCCCGCCGCGCTGCAGAGCGCGCTCTGCGACGACGGCTGCACCTGGGTCACGCCCGAGGCGCTCGCGGCGGATGCGCCGGCGGCCGCCTCGCCGGTCGCGCCCGACGCTGGCGGCGGCCGCGACAGCCTTGCCTACGTGCTGTTCACGTCCGGCTCGACCGGGCGCCCGAAGGGCGTGGAGATCGAGCATCGCAACGTGCTGTCGCTGCTCGCGTGGATCGGCGCCAGCTACTCGGCCGACGAGCTGGCCGCCGTGTTCGCGGGCACCTCGATCGCGTTCGACATCTCGGTGTTCGAGCTGTTCGGCCCGCTCGCGCACGGCGGCTGCGTGGTGATCGGCGAGAACCCGGCCACGCCGCCCGCCACCCCGGTGTCGCTGATCAACACCGTGCCGTCGGCGGCGGCGGCACTGCTGGAGACGGGCAGGCTGCCGGCCAGCGTGGTGACCGTCAACCTTGCCGGCGAACCGCTGCGCCAGTCGCTGGTGGACGCGCTGTACGCGCGCGGCACGATCGGCAAGGTCTACGACCTCTACGGGCCGACCGAGGACACCGTCTATTCGACTGCGGTGCTGCGCGAGCCGGGCGGCTTCGACACCATCGGCACGCCGCTGCCGGGCAAGCGCGTCTACCTGCTCGACGCGCAGGGCGAGCCGGTGCCGGTGGGCGTGGCGGGCGAGCTGTACCTGGCCGGCGACGGCCAGGCGCGCGGCTACCGCCACCGGCCCGACCTGACCGAACACGCGTTCGTCCCGGTGCCGGCGCTGGCCGACCTCGAACCACGGCTCTACCGCACCGGCGACATCGGCCGCCAGCTGGCCGACGGCCGCATCGTGCTGTCGGGCCGGCGCGACCACCAGGTGAAGGTCCGCGGCCACCGCGTCGAACTCGGCGAGATCGAGGCCGTGCTGCTGCGGCACCCGGCGGTGCGCGATGCCGTGGTGGTGCAGACGCGTCACACCGCGCCGGCCGGTGACGGCGGCGACGGCCAGGACGCGCTGCTGGTCGCCTACCTGGCCAGCGGCGACGTGCCGGGAGAGGCCGGCGGCATCGACGCGGTGCGCGAGTTCGCGGCCGCCTCGTTGCCGAGCTACATGCGTCCCGCCGGCTATGTGCTGCTCGAGGCGCTGCCGCGCAACGCGAGCGGCAAGGTGGACCGCGCCGCGCTGCCGCGCTTCGACCCGGTCGCGCATGACGCCGCCGCCGCGCCGGCCAGCGACGCGCAGCGCGCGGTGCTGGCGATCTGGGAGGCGGTGCTCGGCTTACAGGGCTTCGGCATTCATGCCGACCTGTTCGAACTCGGCGGCCATTCGCTGCAGGCGATCCGGATCCTCACGCGCTGCAGCGAGCACTTCGGCGTCGAGATTCCCCTGCGCGAGGTGCTGGAGCGCACCACGGTGGCCGACCTGGCCGCCTACATCACGTTACTGGCGGCGCGCTCCGGCGCCGCCGACGAGCCCGGCGGCGCCCGGGAGGAGGTGCTGTTGTGAGTACCGTGAGCTTCGTGGCCGATCTGCAGCAGCGCGGCATCCGCCTCTACGCGAAGGCCGGCCAGCTGGCCGCCGACGCCGCACCCGGCATGCTGACGGCGGGCCTGATCGAGCAGATCCGCGACCGCAAGGCCGAGATCCTCGACCTGCTCGACTCGCTCGACGCGCAGGCGGCCCGCGCGCGCGACGTCGCCCCGCCTGAGGCGGCAGCCGATGCCGGTGATGGCGGCGACACGGCCGGCGACGGCCCGCTGTCGGACGGCCAGCAGCAGATGGTGCTGGCCAGCCGGCTCGCCCACCACGCGGCCTACCACCTGCCGGCCCTGTTCGCGATCGACGGCGCGCTCGACACGGACGCGCTCGCGCACGCCTTCGCGGCCGTGCTGCGGCACCACGAGGCGCTGCGCACGCGCTTCGTCGAGGCGGATGGGCAATGGCTGGCGCGCGTCGACGCGGCGGACGCGTTCTCGCTGCCGATGACGCACATGAGCGAGCTGGACGCGCTCGCCTTCGCGCGCGGCGAGGCCGACCGCCGCTTCGATCTGGCCGCCGAATGGCCGTGCCGGGTGCGCCTGCTGCGCACCGGCCACGCGCGCCATCTGCTGGTAATCGTGCTGCATCACGTCTGCTGCGACGGCGTCTCGGTGGGCCTGCTGATGCAGGAGATTGCCACCGGTTACGCGGCGGCCCGCGCGAAGGCCGCTACGTCCGTTACGTCCGTTACGTCCGGCCTGTCCGCCCGAACCGGCAACCACGGCAGCCATGGCGACGGCACGGGCCGGGGCTCGGCGCCGGGCCGCCGCTTCGCCGATTTCGTGCGCTGGCAGCAGCGGCGCCTCGGCTCGCGCGAGCAGCGCGCGGCGCGCGACTACTGGCGCGAGCGCTTCGCGCGGCCCGCGCCCGCGCTCGCGCTGCCGGCCGACCGGCCCGGCTCGGCCGAACAGCCGGCCGCCACGCTGCGCCTGGCGCTGCCGGCCGCGCTGCGCGAGACGCTCGACGCACATGCGCGGCAACACCGGCTCACGCGCTTCACGCTGCTGGTGGCGGGCTTCGCCGCGCTGCTCAGCCGCTACGCTGGCGAGGAGGACGTGGTGATCGGCACGCCGATCGCGAACCGCACCCACGCCGAATGGCAGGCCCTCGTCGGCTTCGTCGCCAACACCGTGGCGCTGCGCTTCGACTGCGCGCTCGACCGGCCGATCGGCCAGTTCCTGGAGGCGGCGTCGAGCACCGTGCGCGATGCGCTGATCCACGCCGAGCTGCCGTTCGAACAGGTGCTGCGCGCGATCGACCGGCCGGCCGGCGCGCCGTTGTTCCAGGCGATGTTCGCGATGCAGCCGGCCTCGGCCGCCTCGTTCGCGCTCGACGCGCTGGCGGTCGCCGCGCTGCCGCTCGCGCCGTCGCAGACCAAGTTCGACCTGACGCTGCTGGTGGAGGATGACGGCGACGACGCCGAACTGGCCTTCGAATACCGTGCCGACCGCTTCGACGGCGGCTGGATCGCCGACCTCGCGCGCCGCTACCTGCTGCTGCTGGAGCGACTCGTGGCCGATGCCTCGGCATCGCCCGAACGGCCGCTCGGCCAGCTCGATCCGAGCGAGGCCGCCGACTTCGCGCGCCTCTCGCGCGGATGGCGCGACAACACGGTCGAGCGGCCGCCCGTGCCGGTCCACGCGCTGGTCGCCGCCGCCGCCGCGCGCACGCCGCAGGCGCTGGCGATCATCGCGCCCGGCGGCAGCCTGCGCTACGGCGAACTCGACGCGCTCGCGAACCGCTACGCGCATGCGCTGATAGCCGCCGGCGTGGCACCGGGCGACCGCGTGGGCGTCTGCCTGCCGCCCTCGGCACGCCTGGTCGCCGTGGTGCTCGCGATCGGCATGGCAGGCGCCGCCTACATTCCGATGGACCCGGCCTACCCGGCCGAGCGCCTGCAGGCGATGGTCGACGACGCGCGACCCACGCTCACGATCGTCGAGCCGCCCGCACCGGTGCTCGGCGGCACCACCGTGCTCGCGCTCGAGCAGCTGCACGCGCAGGCGGCCGCGCAGCCGGCGCACGCGCCCGAACTCGCGCTCGCGCCCGGTGCCGACCCGATGGCGCTGCCGCTCTACGTAATCTTCACCTCGGGCTCGACCGGCCGCCCCAAGGGCGCCGTCGTCACACAGCGCAACTTCGTCAACCTGCTGCACTGGTACGCCGACACCTTCGGCTTCCACGCGTACACCCGCGTGCTGCTGCTGAGCGCGCTCAGCTTCGACCTGACCCAGAAGAACCTGTTCGCGCCGCTGCTGCACGGCGGCACGCTCATCATCAAGAGCCGCGCCGATTTCGATGCGCCGAGCGTGGTGGCCGACATCGCGCGGCAGCGCGTGAGCGTGGTCAACTGCACGCCGAGCATGTTCTACGCGATCGTCGAGGCGGACGCGGCCAACGGCTGGCGTGGCATCGAGACCCTGCGCCACGCGTTCCTCGGCGGCGAGCCGATCTCGCTCGGGCCGCTCGACGACTGGCTGCGCGAGGCGCCGCAGCGCACCGAGATTGTCAACACCTACGGGCCGACGGAATGCTCGGACGTCTGCGCCTACAAGCGCCTGCCCACGTCGCTCGACCACTGGCCGGCCGTGGTGCCGATCGGCGCGGCCCTGCCCGGCTTCAAGCTGGTGGCCGTCGACGAACACGACCGGCCGGTGCCCGACGGCATGGCGGGCGAGCTGCTGGTGGGCGGCATCGGCGTCGGCGACGGCTACGTGGGCCGCCCCGAGCTGAACGCCGAGCTCTTCTTCGTGCCCGCGTTCGCCGCGCCCGGCGAGCGCTTCTATCGCACCGGCGACCGGGTGCGGCGGCGACCCGACGGCGATTTCGTGTTCCTCGGCCGCCGCGACCTGCAGACCAAGCTGCGCGGCTTTCGCATCGAGCTGGGCGAGATCGAGGCCGTGCTCGAGGCACAGCCGGGCGTGGCGCGCGCCGCCGCCAGCGTGAGGCGCGGCGAGGCCGGCGACGAGCGGCTGCTCGCGTTCGTCGTCGCCGAGCCGGGCGCCGCTACCGGCCTGGACGCCGCGCGCCTGCTCGGCGCCGTGCGCGGCCGGCTGCCGGCCTTCGCGGTGCCGCAGGCGATCGTGCCGCTCGCGGCGCTGCCGCTCACCCCGAGCGGCAAGCTCGACCGGCGCGCGCTGGCCGCGCTCGACGCCGGCACCATGCCCACGGCCGACGCGCCGCCCCACGAGGCGCCGCAGGGCGCGCTGGAGGCCCGCATCGCCGAGGTCTGGCGCGAGCTGCTCGGCCTCGCGCGCGTGGGGCGTCACGACAGCTTCTTCGCACTCGGCGGCCACTCGCTGCTCGCCACGCGGGCCGTGACCCGGCTCGTGAACCATCACGGCCTCGCGCTCGACATCGGCGACGTATTCGAGGCACCGACCGTGCGCGAGCTGGCCGAACGGCTCGCGGCGCGCGGCGTCGCGGTGCCGGACGCCGGCCGCGAGGTGGCCGGCGAGGTGACCGCGGAAGCCGCCGGCCGATTCGACGGCGCGCCGATCGCGCGCCGCGACGCGGCGGCCCCGTATCCGCTCTCGCCCGCGCAGCAGCGCATGGCGTTCCTCGCGCGCGTCGAGGGCAGCGCCTCGACCTACAACATGTCGATCGCGCTGAAGCTCGTGGGGCCGCTCGACGTGGCCGCGCTCGGGCGCGCGCTCGACGCGCTGGTGACGCGCCACCCGGTGCTGTCGGTCGCGTTCTCGGCGGACGGCGAACGCACCGTCCAGACGCCGTGCGCACCCGGGTTCGCCGCGCTGGCCGCGGTGCCGGTGGCGCCGGACGCGCTCGCCGCCACGGTTCGCGAACTGGCGAACCGGCCGTTCGACCTGGCGCGCGACACCACGCTGCGCGCCCATCTGCTCGCCACGGGCGCGGACCAGCACGTGCTGGTGCTGTCGATGCATCACATCGTCTGCGACGGCTGGTCGGCCGGCATCGTGCGAGACGAGCTGGGCCCGCTCTACGCGGCGGCACGCGCGGGCACGGACGCCGCGCTGCCGCCGCTGCCGGTCAGCTACTTCGACTACGCGCAATGGCACCGCGACTGGCTGTCCGGCGAGCGGCTCGCGCGGCTCGATGCCTACTGGACCAGCCAGCTCGCCGGGCTGCCCGAACTCTCGACGCTGCCCACCGACTACCGGCGCCCCGAGGTCGCGCTGCACGCGGGGCGAACCGAGCCGTTCGTGCTGCCCGACGCGCTTTCGGCCAGGCTCGCCGAGGTCGCGCGCGGGCACGGCGCGTCGCCCTTCATGCTCGCGCTGGCCGCGTTCCAGGCGCTCGTCGCACGGCTCACGCAACGCGCCGAGGTGGTGGTGGGCACGCCGGTGGCGAACCGGCTTCGCCCCGAACTCGAGGATCTGGTGGGACTGTTCGTCAACACGCTGGTGATTCGCCAGCAGGTCGACGACACGCAGCCGTTCAATGCGTTGCTCAATGCCACGCGACGCACGCTGCTCGATGCCTACGCGCACCAGGACATGCCGTTCGAGCGACTCGTCGAGCAACTGAAGCCGGCTCGCCACCTAGCCTACGCACCGCTGTTCCAGATCCTGTTCGTGATGGACACCGGCGCGCTCGACGGGCTGGACATGCCCGAGCTCGCCGTCGAGCGGATCGATGCGCTGCCCGGCTCGGCCAAGTACGACCTGAACATGCACCTGCTCGAGCGCGACGGCCGGCTGTCCGGCTATGTCGAATACGACACGGCGCTGTTCGCGCCGTCCACCATCCGGCGCCTGATCGAGATGTACCGCTTCGTGCTGGAACAGGTCACCGCCGCCCCGCACAGCCCGCTGCACGAGCTCGCGCTGCTCTCGCCAGCGCTCGCCGACGAACTCTCCGCACTGCCGGCGCGCGTCTCGCGCGCGCCGCGCGAAGCCACCATCGTCGAGCTGGTGCGGGCCAGCGCGGCGCGCTGGCCAGACCGGGCTGCCGTGATCGACGGCGACGCCTCGCTACCCTACGCCGGCCTGCTCGAGGCGGCCGAACGGCTGGCTGGCGCGCTGCTGGCCGAGAACGTACCGCGCGAGGCGCCGGTCGGCGTGCTGATGGGACGCTCGATGACCCGCGCGGTGGCGCTGCTCGGCACGCTCGTGGCCGGCTGCGCCTACGTGCCCCTCGATCCCGAATGGCCTGACGAGCGGATTCGCCAGATCCTGCACTCGGTCGGCATCACGGTACTGCTGGCCGAGGCCGGCCAACGAGCCGCGACGCTCGGCTTCACGGGCACCGTGATCGACCCGTGCGCGGCCTCGCGGCCCGCGCCGGGCGCGATGGGCGCGCGCCGCGATCCGGCTCCCGGCGATCTGGCCTACGTCATCACCACCTCGGGCTCGACCGGCACGCCCAAGAGCGTGATGGTGCCGCACCGCGGTGTCGCCCACGACCTCGTGTTCCTGGTCGAGTCGCGCGAGGTGCGGCCCGAGGATCGCGTGCTGCAGATCACGAACTTTAATTTCGATCCGTCGGTGCGCGACCTGTTCGGCGCCTGGGCCGCCGGCGCCGCCGCCGTGCTGCTGCCGCCCGAGGTCGCGCGCGATCCGGCCGCGTTGCTGACGCGGCTCGCGCGCGAGCGCATCAGCAAGGTGTTCAGCATCACGCCCACCCTGCTGCGCTCGATCCTGACAGTCGCGGAGACGCGCGGCGCGCCCGGCGAACTGCGGCTCGATACGCTGATGCCGTGCGGCGAGCGGCTGAGCGCCGAGGACTGCACGCGCGCCTGGGCTGTGTTCGGCGATGACCTGCGCATCGTCAACCAGTACGGGCCGACCGAGGCCACCATGACCTCGGCCAACCACCTCGTGACCCGCGGCGACCTGCGGCTGCCGCGCCTGCCGGTCGGGCTGCCGAATCCGAACACGCAGGTGCGGGTCCTCGACGCGCATCGGCGCGAGGTGCCGATCGGCACGTTCGGCGAGGTTCATATCGACGGCATCGGCATCACGCGCGGCTATGCGAACGACACCGGGCGCACCGCCGAGGCATTCATCCCGAACCCGTTCGCGGCGAGCGCCGATGCTCACGGCCCGATCCTCTACCGCACCGGCGACATCGGCCGCCGGCTCGACGACGGCAGCATCGACCTGATGGGCCGCACCGACGCGCAGGTGAAGATCCGCGGCAACCGCGTCGAGCCCGGCGAGATCGAGGCCGCGCTGGGGCGCATGAGCGGCGTCGAGCACGCGGCCGTCAAGGTGTTCGAGGACGCCGACAGCCAGCCGCAACTGGCCGCCTACGTGGTGCTGGGCACGGCGCCGGACGACCCGGAGCGCGCGCTGCGCCGCCATCTCGAACGCGAGCTGCCGTCCTACATGGTGCCGGTCTCGCTGCAGGTGATCGACGCGATGCCGACCACCATCACCGGCAAGATCGACCGCCGCCGGCTGCCCGAGCCCGTGGTACGGACCGGCTCCCGCGAGGTCCGGCACCTGCCGGCCAGCACCACCGAGGCGGGCATCGCGCAGATCTGGGCACATGCGCTCGGCCATCACGAAATCGATACCCGGACCAGCTTCTTCGAGCTGGGCGGCAACTCGATGCAGTTGATCTCGGTACAAGCGGCACTGCTCGCACGCTTCGGCCGCGAGCTGCCGATCGTCGACCTGTTCCGCCATCCGACCGTCGAGCTGCTGGCCGCCTTCCTCGACGCGGGCGGCGGCATCGCCCCGCCCGGCGGCCAGCCAGGCGGCGCCGATCACGGCGCACGCGAACCGTTGCTGTCGGCCGCCGCGCGCCGCCGAATCGAACAGCGCAAACACCGCAACACCGGCGCCACCGCGCGCCGACAGGGGAGAAACGAACATGAATCATGAAGTCGAGGGCATCGCGGTGGTCGGCATCGCCGGGCGCTTTCCCGGCGCGGCCGACGCGGACGCGCTCTGGCACAACGTGGTGGCGGGGCGCGAATCGATCCGGCGCTTCTCCGACGAGGAACTCGCGGCGGCCGGCGTGCCGCTCGAGTCGAGCGACGCGCCGCACTATGTGAAGGCACGGCCGCTGATCGACGACGTGAAGGGCTTCGACGCCGAGTGCTTCGGGATGACGACGCGCGAGGCCGAGATCACCGACCCGCAGCTGCGCCTGCTGATGGAGTGTGCGCACGAGGCGCTCGAACAGGCCGGCCACGTGCCCGGCGGCGACCTCACGGTGGGCGTCTACGCCGGCGTGCGGCTGAGCCGCTACCTCGAGGAGCACCTGCTGCCGAACCCCGACGTGGTCCGCTCGGTCGGCATCGAGTCGCTGCAGATGATCAACCGCAAGGACTCGGCCGCCACGCTGCTGTCATACCGGCTCGACCTGACCGGCCCGAGCATCAGTCTCAACACGGCCTGCTCGACCGGGCTGGTGGCCGTGCATCTCGGCTGCGGTGCGCTGCTGAACCATGAATGCGACATGGTGCTGGCCGGCTCGGCGGCGATACCCGCGTTCGATCCAGAGGGCTATCTGCACACGCCGGGCGGCATCCTCTCGCCGGACGGCCACTGCCGGCCGTTCGACCAGGCCGCGAAGGGCACGCTCGACGGCGCCGGGGTGGGCGTGGTCGCGCTGATGCGACTCGAGGATGCCGTCGAACGCGGCGTGCCGGTGCTGGCCGTGATCCGCGGCACCTCGGTGAACAACGACGGCGCGATCAAGATCGGCTACACGGCGCCGAGCGTGGACGGCCAGGCACGCGTGATCGCCGAGGCGATGGCCACCGCCGGCGTCGGCGCCGAAACGATCGGCTACGTCGAGACGCACGGCACCGCCACGCCGCTCGGCGACCCAATCGAGATCGCCGCGCTGACCCGGGCGTTCCGGCTCGACACCGATCGCATCGGCTTCTGCGGCATCTCCTCGCTGAAGAGCAATATCGGCCATGTCGGCGCGGCCGCCGGCATCGCCGGGCTCATCAAGGCCGTGCAGGCGGTGCGCCACGGCGTGCTGCCGCCAAGCCTGAACTTCGAGGCGCCCAACCCGGAGCTGCGGCTCGCCGACAGCCCGTTCTACGTGATCCGCGACGCGCGCCCGTGGCCCGCGGACCGGCTGCCGCGCCGCGCCAGCGTCAGTTCGTTCGGCATCGGCGGCACCAACGCGCACCTGATCCTCGAACAGGCACCGGACGCCGCCGCGGCACCGCAGGCCGACGCCGGCCCGCCGCGCGCGCGCCTGCTGCCGTTCAGCGCGACCTCGGAGGCGGGCCTCGCCGACTATGCGCGGCGCCTGGCCGAGGTCTGGCGCGCCACGGCGCCGCCCTCGCTCGACGCTGCGGCGCGCACGCTGCAGCACCAGCGCCGCGCGCGGCGCCATCGCGGCTTCGTGGTGGCCGCCGACGCCGCCGAGGCGGTGCGCGAGTTCGAGCGGCTGGCCGCCCGCGCCGCGCCGGCGGTGCCGGCCGAAGGCGCCCACCGGCCCGCGTCCGGCGCGCCGCCGGTGGTACTGCAATTCACCGGCCAGGGCGCGCAGAAACGCGGCATGGGCATGCTGGCGGCGAGTCGGCAGCCGCACCTCGCGGCCCGGCTCGACGAGGCCGCGCGCTGGCTGCGCGAGGACCACGGCATCGAGCTGGCCGCGCTCGTCGCCGACGGCCACGACCCGCGCTCGGGCCTGCGCCTGGACGCCACCGCCGGCGCCCAGCCCGCGCTGTTCGCGCTCGAATGGGCACTCGGCCGCTTCTGGCTCGACGCAGGCATCGTGCCGGCCGCGCTGGTGGGTCACAGCCTCGGCGAGCTGGTGGCCGCCACGCTCGCCAACGTGACGAGCCTGCGCGACGCGCTGCGGCTCGTGGTGGCGCGCGGGGCAGCGATGCAGCAGGCGCCGGCCGGCGCGATGCTGGCCGTGCCGCTCGGCGAGACCGCGCTCGCCACGCTGCTGGCCGCCAGCCCTGCCGAGGCGAAGACCTGCGTGATCTCCGCCGTCAACGGCCCGGCCGCCTGCGTGGTGTCGGGCAGCCTCGCCGGCATTGCCGCGCTCGAGGCGCAACTGACCGCGCAACGCGTCGTCCACAAGCGGCTCGACACCTCGCACGCGTTCCATTCGCCGCTGATGGAGCCGGTGCTCGAACGCTTCCGCGCAGCCTTCGACGGCATCGCGCTGCGCGCGCCGGAGCTGCCGATCCATTCGACCGTCACCGGCCGCCGGCTGACCGACGCCGAGGCGATCGACCCGGCCTACTGGGTCGGCCAGTTGCGCGCGCCGGTGCGCTACCAGCAGGCTTTGCAGGCCGCGCTCGCGGATCTGGCCGGCACGGCCGCCGTGGTGCTCGAACTCGGCCCCAGCCGCACCCTGACGAGCGCCGCGCGCGGCTTCGTCGAAGCACGCCATACGGTGCTGCCGAGTCTCGGCGGCGCGCCCGACGACGAGGCACGCGCCCTTCTGCAGGCGTTCGGGCAACTCTGGTGCCTCGACGTCCGGCTCGACTGGCGCGTGCTCGACGCCGCCGCCAGCGCCCCGCTCGCACCGCTGCCGACCATGCCGTTCACGCGCCGGCGCGCCTGGATCGAGCGTGTCGTGCCGGCCGCCGCGCCTGCCACGGGGGCACCGCTCGCGCCGTCCGGCCCGCTCACCCCGGCCGCAGCCGCTACGCCAGCCCCGGCCGACGCGGCCGAGCCCGTTCCCGCTTCCGCTTCCGTTCAACCCACCGATGAAGGACTGCCCATGGCCTCTCCAGAAGAAGACGGCACCGCCGCGCTGCACGAACAACTGACCGCGATCTGGCGCGACGCGCTCGGCGATCGCCCGATCGGGCCCGACGACAGCTTCTTCGACCTCGGCGGAAACTCGCTGCTGGCGCTGCAGGTCGTCGGCCGCATCAATCAGTCGTTCGGCGTGGCGATCAACCCGTCCGACATGCTGAGGCGGCCCACCGTCGCGGAGCTGTCCGACGTGATCACCGGCAAGCTGCTCGGCAAGACCGACGACGCCGATCTGGACGCGCTGCTCAACGAGATGTCGCAACTGTCGGACGACGACGTGCGCGAACTGCTGAAGCAGACTTGAACGGCCCCATGACCGCGAACCGAAGGCCGCGCGACCCGTGGCCCGAGCGAGGAACCCTGCCATGACCAACCTGCACGAACGCATCAATCAGTTGAGCGATGCGCAGAAAGCCGCGCTGCAGGCGCGGCTCGAACAAAAGCGAACGATCCGGCCGGCCGGCCGTCCGCTCGGCTTCGGCCTGCTGTTTTTTCGTCCGACGGCTCCGGCGGGACGGCCGGAAAATACGACCTGCTGATGGACGCGGCGCGGCTTGCCGACGCCGAGGGCTTCAGCGCGATCTGGACGCCCGAGCGCCATTTTCAGACCTTCGGCGGACTCTATCCCAACCCGGCCGTGCTGGCCGCCGCGCTCGCCATGGTCACGCGCCGCATCCAGTTGCGCGCCGGCAGCGTGGTGGTGCCGCTGCACGATCCGGTACGCGTGGCCGAGGAATGGGCGATCGTCGACAACCTGTCGGGCGGGCGCGTGGCGTTGTCGTTCGCGAGTGGCTGGCACCGCGACGATTTCGCATTCCGTCCCGACGCGTTCGAGACGCGGCGCGAGACGCTGGAGCCCGCGATCGACACCATCCGCCGGCTGTGGGCCGGCGAACCCCTCACGCTGGCCGGCGTGGGCGGCAAGCCCACCGAGATCCGCACGTTCCCGCGCCCGGTCCAGCCGGCCTTCTCGTTCTGGCTCACGGGCGCCTCGCGCGAGACCTGGAGCCGCGCCGCGCGGCTCGGCGCCAACGTGCTGTGCCTGATGGGGCCATCGCTGGCCGACCTGCGCGAGAAGATCAAGCTGTACCGCGAGGAGCGGCTCGCGGCCGGGTTCGACCCGGCCGGCGGCAAGATCACCGTGACGCTGCACACCTTCATCGACGACGATCTGGCCGCGGTCAAGCGGCAGGTGCGCGCGCCGCTGACCGACTATCTGGAAGATTACGTGCGCCAGTTCCGCAGCCTGATGCCGGCAGAGGAAGTCGCGCGGCTGGAGGGCGCGAAGGAGTCGATCCTCGATTTCGCGTTCGAGCGCTACTTTAATTTCAGCTCGCTGCTCGGCGATCGCACCAAGTGCATCGAGATGCTGAACCAGCTCACCGAGGCCGGCGTGGACGAGGTGGCCTGTCTGGTCGACTTCGGCCTGTCCGCCGACACCGTGATGGCCGGCTTGCGCAAGCTTGCCGCGCTGCGCCGCGAATTCGCCGACGCGCAGGCGCAGGCATCGCCGGCCGCCGCCGCGCCGGTCGCCTGAGCGCGCCCCGAGCCGCACCCGCCCAGCGCGCGCCCCCGTCAACCCGTACCCGCTCCCGAACATGAACACTGACCGATTCGCCGATTTGTCCGCCGAAAAGAAAGCCCTGCTGCTGCAACGCCTGACCGCCATGAAACGCGAGACGGCCGCCGCCCCGGCCGCGCTGCGCGAGGCCGTCACGCCCCACCTGTCGGTCGACCGCCGCCCGCTGCTGTCGCTCTACGCGGCGGGCGAACTCGAACCGGTGGACGCGGTGGCCGTCGGCTGCCTGTCGGACCGCCTGCTGCGGCAGAATCCGCAGCTCGACACGCACCACTTCACGCACGCGCTCTGCCACGACCTGCCGATCTTCGCGAACGTGCGCACGCTCGCGGCCGGGCGCATCGCCTCGGTGATCCTGCCGCGCTTCTACTCGCAGATCTATCTCGATCAGTCCGACATCGTCCGTCTGGTTCGCCAGTGCCAGTCGCTCGCGAAGGTACTCGGCGCGCGCATGGTATCGCTGACCGGGCTGATCCCGTCGGCCACCGACTATGGCCGCGCGGTGCCCGAGGACGACACGCTGCCCCCCGTCACCACCGGCCACGCCACCACCACCTCGGCCGTGGTGCTGTCGGTGCGGCGGCTGCTGGCCACCGCCGGCCGCCGCCTCGAGGACGAGACGCTGGCCTTCATCGGCCTGGGCTCGATCGGCTCGTCGACGCTGCGCCTGCTGCTGAGCGTGCTGCCCCACCCGCGCCGGCTGATCCTCTGCGACATCTACCAGAAGCGCGAATACGTCGAGCGGCTGATGCAGGAAGTGCGCGACGAGCTGGGCTTTCGCGGCGAGCTGTCGTTCCACCACGAAAGCCGGGGCGTGGCGCCGCAAGCCTACGAGGCCACGCTGATCGTCGGCGCCACCAACGCGCCCGACGTCGTCGAGGTGAGCCGGCTGCGGCCCGGCACGCTGATCGTCGACGATTCGGACCCGCACTGCTTCAACCCAGAGCAGGCGATCGCGCGGCTCGAGGCGCACGGCGACATCCTGTTCTCGGAAGGCGGCGCGCTGGCCGCGCCGGCGCCGTTCGAGCACCTCGCCTACATCCCGACCGAATTCGCGCGGCAACTGCCGGTGGACACCACGCCGGGCACCGAGCGGCGCATCACCGGCTGCGTGCTGTCGAGCCTGCTCTCGGCGGCGCGACAGTATCCGTCCACGCGCGGCGACGTGAAACTGGCCGACGCGCTCGCACACTACCGTGGACTCTGCGACGACGGTTTCGACGCCGCGCCGCTGCACTGCGGCCACTACGCGATCGCGCAGGAGCGCGTGGACGCCTTCGTCGCCAACCACAGCGCGCACGCGCTGAAGCTGGCCTGACGCCGCGGCCCATGTCGTCGATCCCGCCCATGCCGCCCCCGCCCCCCGCACCGCCGCTGGCGCATCTTCCCGAGCACCCGTCGTTCGCCGCCGTGCCGGCCTATGCGCCGGCGGAAATCGCGGTGGAGATCGCGCGTACCACCGACGGCACGCCGCATATCCACGCGCACGACTTCGAGTCGCTTGGCTACGGCCACGGCTACGTGGTGGCCGACGATCACGCGGCCGTGCTGCTCGCGCACCTCGTCACGCTGCTGGGCGAGCGCAGCCGCCACTATGGCCGCGACGAGACACCCGGCGACAACGCCAACCTCGACAGCGACCTCGGCTACCGCGCGCTCGACTACGGCGGCCAGGCCGCCGGCGCCCTGGCGAGAATGTCGCGCCACGCCAACGCACTGATCGACGGCTTCGCGGCCGGCTTCAACCGGCGCGTGAGCGAACTCGTCGAGGCCGGCGAACCGCTCGCGCTGGTGCCTCGCGGCACGCCGCGCGTGCTGCAGCGAAACGACATCGCCGCGCTGCTGCTCGCGCTGGCCGACGAGGCGAGCGGCCGGCGCTTCGTGCAGGCGCTCGCGCTGGCGCAACCACCGGCGCGGACTGCGGCGCCCGACGCGCATGGCAAGGCCGCGGCCGGCGCCGACGACGCCAGCCGCGCCGACCCGTCCTGGTCGGCCCACACCGATCTGCCGCTCGGCAGCAACGCCTGGGCCATCGGCGACGAGGCTGCAGCCGGCGGTGCGAGCGTGCTGCTCGCCAATCCGCACTTCGGCTTCAACGACGGCTTGCGCCTCTACCAGGTGCATCTGACGATCCCCGGCGCGCTCGACGTGGCCGGCGTATCGATCCTCGGCTGCCCAACCGTCAATCTCGGCTTCAACGCGTCGCTGGCCTGGACGCACACGGTGTCGTCCGCCGAGAGATTCGTGCTGCAGCGGCTGCGGCTCGTGCCGGGCGACCCGACCGTCTACTTCTGGGACGGCCGGCCCGAGCCGATGCAACGGCGCCGCGTCGCGATCGAGATCCGCGGCGAGGCACGGCCCCACGAGCGCGATCTCTGGCAGACGCGCCACGGTCCGCTGCTCAGCGTGCCGGGACTCGCCGAATGGAATGCCGAGTGGGTGTTCTGCCTAGGCAATGCGAACGCCGGCAACGCCGATGTGCTCGACCACTGGCTCGCGATCGGCGCCGCACGCTCGCTCGACGAACTGGAGCAGAGCTTCGCGCAGTGGGCCGGCACGAGCTGGGTGAACCTGCTCGCGATCGACGCAGCCGGGCAGGCCTGCTACGTCGACGGCAGCAACGTGCCCGAACTCGGCGCGGCGACGCTCGCGGCGCTGGCGGGCGACCACCCGCTCGCGCAAGCGCGCAGGCGCCACGGCCTCGTCGTGCTGCCCGGCGACGATCCGCGCCATGCGCTCTCGCCGCGCCGCCCGCGTGCCGTAGGGCAGCGCCCGGCGCGCCGCACGCGCGGCGTGCTCGCCAACTTCAACAACCCGTACCAGCGCATCGATTGCGACGCCGCGTTGCCCGCGCACCATCCGCTGTTCGGTGCGTTCGACGCGCCGCTCACGCCGCGCGCGCGGCATGGCCTGCGGCTCACGTGCGAACTCGTGCGGCCGATCGGGGTCGCCGCGCTCACGCGCCTGACACTCGACAACCACGTGCCGATAAGCGACCTGCTGCTCGACGACCTGCTCACGCTCGGCGCGGCCTGCCGCGAGCCGGTGGCCACGAGCGGCGGCACGCGGGTCGATCTCGCGCCCGCGCTCGCGATCTTGCGCGCGTGGTGTCGCGAGGACGCGCTCGACGCGCCTGGCGCACCGCTGTTTCGCGAATTCGCGCAGGCATGGCTCGCGGGCGCGCACGGCTACGCGCACGACTTCGATCCCGCCGCGCCGCTCGACACGCCGCGCGGCCTGCCGTACTGGCAGGGCAGCGGCCCGGCGCCGGCGCTCGTCGCGCTGGCCACGGCCGTCGAGCAGCTCGCGGCGGCCGGCTTCCCGCCCAACGCCACGCTGCGCGACCTCCAGTTCCGGCTGCGCGCCGACGGCACGCGCGCACCGCTTGACGGCGGCCCGAACCTGACCGGCGCGCTCAACGTCAGCCAGGTCGGCGCGCTCACGCCGCGCGAGCGGCTCGCCCAGTTCGTGCGCGGGCGCGTGCCGCTGCCCACCGGCCTCGCGCCGCACGGCTATGCCGTGAACTTCGGCACCACCTGGCTCGCCAGCATCGTGTTCGACGGCGGACGCCCGCTCGTGCATAGCGTGCTGCCGCAGGCGCAGCGCAGCCGGCCCGGCACCGCGTGGAGCGACGGCCGGCCGCCGCCGCCGCTCGGCACGCCGGCCAGCCACTTCGCGTTCGAGACCGCGCAGGTGCAGGCCGCCACGGTCACGCGCTGCGAATTACGCGCGAGGGCCGCATCGGTTACCTTCGCCGCCAGCGCGGCCGACGCGCCCCGTCGCACCGCGCCCGCCCAACCCGTCCGCCCTCGCCCATGAACGATTTCTTCTCGATGTACCGCCACGGCTTCCTGCGTGTGGCCGTCGCCATCCCCCCCGTGGTCGTCGCCGATCCGGCCGCCAACCTCCAGGCGACGCTGCGCCTCGCGCGCAACGCCGCCGGGCGTGGCGCGCTGGTGACGATCCTGCCCGAACTCGGCCTGTCGGCCTACACCAACGACGAGCTGTTCTTCCAGCGCGCGCTGCTCGACGGCGTGAAGCGGGCGATCGGCGAGCTGCGCGCCGCCTCGGCCGAGCTCCCCGGACTGATCGTGGCGGGCGCGCCGCTCGAATGGAGCGGCCGCCTCTACAACGCCGCAGTGGTGCTGCACCGCGGCCGGATCCTCGGCGTGGTACCGAAAAGCTACCTGCCGAACTATGGGGAGTTCTACGAGAAGCGCTACTTCGCTTCCGGACTCGGCGTGACGGGCGGCACGCTGCGTCTGGACGGCGCCGAGGTGCCGTTCGGCACCGACCTGCTGTTTCGCGCCGACGACTATCCGGAGCTCGTGCTCGGCGTGGAGATCTGCGAGGACCTCTGGGCGCCGGTGCCACCGTCCACCTACGCGGCGCATGCGGGCGCGACCGTGATCGCGAACCTGTCGGCCAGCAACATCACCGTCGGCAAGTCCGAGTATCGCCGGCTGCACGTGCGCTCGCACAGCGCGCGCTGCCAGGCCGCCTACCTCTATTCGGCGGCCGGCTGCGGCGAATCCACCACCGACCTGGCCTGGGACGGCCACGCACTCGTCTGCGAAAGCGGCGAGATCCTGGCCGAAACCGAGCGCTTTGCCGACACCGCCCAACTGCTGGTGGCCGATCTCGACCTGCAGCGCATCATGCAGGAGCGCCTGCGCGTGCAGACCTTCGACGATTGCGCGCGCGCGCTCGGCGGCAGCGCGTTCCGCAACGTCGGCTTCGAGCTCGCTCCGCCGGGCGGCCCGAGCGGGCCGCTGCAGCGCCGCCTCGACCGCTTTCCGTTCGTGCCGGCCGACGTGGCGATGCTCGATGCGAACTGCGAGGAAACCATCATGATCCAGAGCCACGGGCTCGCCAAGCGGCTGCGCGCGACCGGGCTCGAGCAGGTCGTAATCGGCGTGTCGGGCGGGCTCGACTCCACCTATGCGCTGCTGGTCTGCGCCCTGACCATGGACCGGCTCGGCCTGGACCGCCGCAACATCCTCGCCTACACGCTGCCCGGCTACGCCACCAGCCGGCACACGCTCGACAATGCCTGGGCGCTGATGCATGCGCTCGGCGTGAGCGCGCGCGAGATCGACATCAAGCCGGTATCGGACCGCACGCTGGCAGACATCGGCCATCCGGCCGCACAGGGCGAGGCGCGCTACGACGTGACCTACGAGAACGTCCAGGCCGGCGCCCGCAGCGCCTACCTGTTTCGGCTCGCGAACGCGAATCGCGCCATCGTGATAGGCACTGGCGACCTGTCCGAGCTGGCGCTCGGCTGGTGCACCTATGGCGTCGGCGATCAGATGTCGCATTACAACGTGAACGGCTCCGTGCCGAAGACGCTGATCCAGCACATGGTGCGCTGGCTGGCGGACCGGCGGCGCTTCGGCGCCGATACTGCGGGTATCCTGCGGCGTATCGTCGAGACCGAGATCTCGCCGGAGCTCGTGCCAGGCAACACGAGCCAACCGAGCCAGTCGACCGAGCAGGCGATTGGCCCCTACGCGTTGCAGGATTTCAACCTCTACTACGTGACGCGCTATGGCTTCGGCCCCGCGAAGATCGCGTTCCTCGCGTGGCATGCTTGGCACGACGCCGAGGCCGGCGACTGGCCGCCGCTGATGGACGTGCGTCCCGCCTACGATCTGGCCGCCATCAAACGCTGGCTCGGCGTGTTCGTGAAGCGTTTCTTCGAGGGCAGCCAGTTCAAGCGCTCCGCGCTGCCCAACGGCCCGAAGGTGGCCACCGGCAGCTCGCTGTCGCCGCGAGGCGACTGGCGCGCGCCGAGCGACTCGGTGGCGCGCGCGTGGCTCGACGAACTGACGCGCGCGGTGCCCGACGCCCTGCCGGGTACAGCGTCGCAGGCCGATTGAGCTACGAACCGGCGGCGCAGACCAGGCTCGCCGGTTCGTCAGAGGTGGCCGCGCAAATTCGGATATTCGGGTAAGCGGAACGGCCGGGGCCTGAGCCAGCGACAATGCCGGCAAATGAACCGAAAAGATGACGAAGAGAACCCGACGCACGCACCCAGCGGCGTTCAAAGCGAAAGTGGCGCTGGCGGCAGTCAAGGGCGAGCGCACGCTGGCCGAACTGGCGCAGCAGTTTGACCTCCCCCGAAAAACCGTAGCGGCGAGGACTGGAGATTTCTGGCAAATTTGAAGCCCTGACGGGCCGGAGGTTTGCATGAAGAAATCGAGGTACACGGAAGAGCAGATTGCCTTCGCGTTGAAGCAAGCCGAACTGGGCACCACGGTCACGGAAGTGTGCCGAAAGATGGGCATTTCGGAGGCCACCTTCTACAACTGGAAAAAGAAGTATGGCGGCCTCGGCGTGTCCGAGCTACGGCGCCTGAAGCAACTGGAAGAGGAAAATGCCCGACTTAAGCGCATGGTGACCGACCTCAGCCTGGACAAGCAGATGCTGCAGGAGGTGGTGCAAAAAAAGCTACGAAGCCGGCGCGCAAACGCGCGCTGGCTGACTTCTTGATCCAGGCTTATCGCGTAAGCATCCGGCGAGCGACGGCCGTATTGCAGTTGCGTCAGGCCACGTATTTTTATCAGCCTCATCCACGTGACGACCGCGCCGAACGCCAGCGCATCCGGGACATTGCCGAAACCCGGATTCGATATGGTGTAGAGCGCATCCACGTCTTGTTGCGACGAGAAGGCTGGCTAATCAATCACAAGAAGACGTATCGGATCTACTGCGAGGAAAAGTTGAATTTGCGGCGCAAGCGGCCGCGCCGACGCGTAGCCGCCGCGCACCGCATGGAGCGGCCGGAAATCTCTACCGTCAACACGTGCTGGAAACGAATTCAGACCGCACAGTTCGCTGGGCAATCTGACGCCGTGCGAGTTCCGGCTCGCACACCTTGAAGCCGGAAACCTCCAAGTCTAGGCGCTCGGCTGGTCGGGAGGAGGTCAAACAGCTCCAACAAAAAAAAGCGGGCAACCTTCTGAATGACCTTTTGCGCGGGCAAGTGCTGCCCCGCTACGTATTTGTTGAACTGCTGACGATTGATGTCGAGCTTCCGACAAAATTCGGAAACCGAATCGAATGTGGCGGCCAAGTAACTCAGGTTGGCTGCCACATGATGGAGATCTTGTTCGCGGTTCATTTCTGATTCTGCCTTGCTAGGAAAATCCTGGCCGCAAATCTCTTCGCATCAGCGGCACTGCATCACGAGTCCGCATATCCCGGCAAGAGACCTTGGTCGACCAGTCGAATCTCGACGCGATTGCCAACATCGATGTGCTCGGAGTGCCGTCACGTCACGCACGACTGCGCCGCTACGGTCGGCCGTCCCGGCTGCCCAGCCCCCCTTCACGGCCGTGACCTTGATCAAGCCCGGACGACAGGATCGCCGAGAGATGTGGACGATATTTCTTCCTAGGCATGTCCGTTTTTCATGTAAATTGGCTCGGCTATATAATTTCCCAATGCGTGCACCGCTGCAACTAAAACCCATAGATGAATCGAAAAGTTTCGATGAAGGACGTCGCGCTGGCTGCGGGGGTTTCCCAGCCAGCCGTCTCGTATGCGTATAACAAGCCCTCCGAGATCTCCGATGCCCAGCGCGAACATATCCTGAGCGTCGCCAAGGAGCTTGGATATCCAGGGCCGAACGTCCGCGGTCGCAGCCTTCGCTCCGGGCGCGTCGGCGCGATTGGCTTGATGATCATGGACGAACTGCCTTATGCGTTCACTGATCCATCCACAGTTGCGTTGCTGCGCGGAATCGCCGAAATCAACGAACAATCGAACGTTGCGCTCTCGTTGTTTCCCCTCCAGAAATCCGAAACGGACGATCCAGCTCGCGGCATGAGCCTGGCTGTTCGAGGATTCGTCGACGGCTTGATCGTGCATAGCCTGCCGGATCAATACCCCGGCATCGACGTCGCCATCCAACAGGGCATACCGCTCGTCATCGTCGATGCGCCTGTCATCGATGGCCTGCCGTTTGTCGGCATTGACGACTTCTCGGCCGGTGCGACGCAAATGCAGCACCTGATTGATCTGGGCCACCGCCGCATCGGCATCGCCGCGGATCGCCTCCGGCCTGACGGCATACGCGGCAGCGTCACCGCACGGCGCCTGTCCCGCTCGACGGAGCGCGTGGTATCGGCGCGCCTCAAGGGCTATCTCTCCGTGCTCGAAGCGGCCGGGCTCGGATTTAACGACGTGACGATCGTGGAGGCAGGCGGGTTCGACGAGGCATCGTCGGCCTGGGCTGCGGAACAATTGCTGGCCACGCCGGGGCTGACCGCCATCGCAACCACATCGGACATCATGGCGTTGGCGATCCTGAAAGCGGCGAAGGCAAACGGCATTGCGGTCCCCACTGCCCTGTCCGTGATCGGTTTCGACGATATTCCCGAAGCAGCCGCAGCCGGCCTGACGACGATCCGGCAACCGCTCATCGACAAGGGAAGAGAGGCAGCGCGGATCCTTGATGCGCTGCTGGCGGCGCCGCCCGGAAAAGCCACCGTCGAGCGCACGATTTTCCCCACCGAGTGCGTCGTACGCACCAGTACCGCCGCAATCGCGACAGGTAGCCGCTCTCCCCGCCCAAGCTGACACCGGCATCGGCAGGTCAACGCACACCACAGCCAGCCGCGCCCGCCACATCACGCAAGCCCTCCACGCTATCGCTTGCACCGTGCAAGCGCTGGCGCACAATCACGCCGTGCATTCTGCTGCACACGCGTGCGTCCGACTGCGCCACTTTCCCTCCACCTGCGAAATTGCTCGCCAAAAATGGCGATTCGATACTGCGCTCGCCATGTATCAGTCCGGCGCAACGAAAACCAACAATCAAGTCATATTGACAGGTGGAGTCAATGAAGCAACACGTCATGGCGCTCGCGGCGCTGATAGCCGTTGTGCACTTCCAGCAGCATGCTCACGCACAAAGCTCCGTCACCCTGTACGGCACGCTCGATGCCGGCATCGCCTATCTTCACAATAGCGGTGGCCAAGCCTCGCAATGGCGGGTGTCGACCTCGAATCTCTCGCCCAACACGTGGGGCATCAAAGGCAATGAGGACCTCGGTGGTGGCATGCGTGCCGTGTTCCAGCTCGAGAACGGTTTCGACACCGGCACCGGCCAGGCGCTTCAGAACGGGCGCCTGTTCGGCCGAACCGCGATGGTCGGCCTGAGCAGCGCAACCTGGGGCACGCTCACGTTCGGGCGCCAATTCGATCCAGTCACCGACTTCGTCCAGCCAATCACGGCCGACCAGTTCAGCGGCACGTTCGCGACACCGGGCGACATCGACAACTATGACGACAGCGCGTGGTTCAACAATGCCGTCAAATGGACCAGCCCCAGCCTGTCGGGCCTGTCCGCGTCCCTCATGTACGCGTTCGGTGGTGTCGCCGGCTCGGTCGGTTCCGGGCAAACCTGGTCGGCCGCGCTTGGATACGCTCAAGGGCCGCTGAACCTGGCCGCCGGCTACCTTCATGTCGACAATGGCAACCCGAGCAGTTCGGCACGCGGCGCCTCGAGTGCGGACAGCTTCTTCAACAGCGCGGTCAACCGCGCATTCGAGACGGCGCGTTCGATCGACATTGCGCGGGCTGCCGCTCAATACGCATTTGGCGCCGTGACCGTGGGCACCGCCTACTCGCACGTTAGCTACGCACCCGACGCAGCATCGACGTTCTCGGGTTCGCAGCGGTTCGACAATGGCTCTGTGTTCGCGAGCTGGATGGCGACACAATCGTTCCAGGTGGTCGGCGGATACAACTACACGCGCTCCAATGGCAACGCAACGGCTCGCTACCATCAGGTCAACGCGGGTGTCGACTACCTGCTGAGCAAGCGGACAGACCTCTACGCGACCGTCGGCTATCAGCACGCGTCTGGCAACAATGGCGCAGGCCCGGCACAAGCCGTCATCGGTTCGTACGACGTCGACTCGGGCGCGGCCTCGCAGGTGCTCGCCATCGTCGGGATGCGCCACAAGTTCTGATAGGGCCGGACGGCGAGAAGACGCTCAGCCCTCGCCGCCCCAAATGACGTGGCCGTGCTCGCCGCTCAAATAGTCCGTCACTTCCATCGGCATCGAGACATCGCCCGGCAGAATGACCGTCGCCTGGCGCAAATGATGCCTGCGAATCGTGCCGCGTTCGGCAAACCCGAATACCAGGCGCGTCGAGAAGGGTTGCCGGAACGAGGACGACGCCACGCCTGTCAGCAGGCCGTAAAGGAATCGGATCGGCCTGCGATGCTGCGGCGTCAGTACGGAAAACGTCATCTCGTTCTTCTGACGACCCTCGAAGTCCACCATGAAGATCCGGTCGCCCAGAAGAAAGCAGTAACCGCGGTATGTGAACGAATAGCCGACCTGGTTTGACTGCCCGAGCAGCGGAAAACGTTCGACAGTCACGTACTCGACCATCGAATCGTGCTGGTACAAGCACGTCACGGAACGCAGCACTCTCCCCTTGTAGATCGACGAAAGGTGATAGCGATAGTAGACGCCGAGAAAATCCTGCAGCGAGGCCGTGGACGACTCGATCAGCGGCAGGAACCGGGCCAAGCCCGGCGAAGACTTGAGGTCGATCGGCAGCTCGTAGTCGAGGCCCTCGTAGAAACTGCGAAATTCCAACGGACTCCGAAACAGATCAGACGGCTCCATCATAAAAAACTTCGCGATTTTCAGCAGAACCTTCTGTGACGGCACATGATGCGCCGCCAGGTACTTGTTGAATTGCTGCCGGTTGATGTTGAGCCGCCGACAGAAGTCGGCAACCGAATCGTAGGACGACACCAGCAAAGCCAAGTTGGCGGCCAGATTAGAAAGATCCCGTGGGCGATCCATCAGCATTCCTCCTGAATCCGTCCGTCGATTGGATCTTCGGACAGAACGTTGAAACGGCACTCGGGCAAATCGCACTGCGTTCATGTGCGTCACCCGAAGGCCCATTGCGAAATTGAGGCGCAGTCGTTGCCATGAAATACTTCTCAATGAACCGACAACTGCCCGAAACCATCGGCCATGCAGCCTGACGACGAAACCCGCTATCGAGACACCATCGAACAGATGTGTACGGCCGCGCGCTTGACTTGCTTGCAGAAAATCGAGCGGCGTACCCGCTTCACGCGCAAGGCGGACACGTCGCCGGTCACCGAGCTCGATCGCGAGATCGAACTGACCCTGCGCGAGATCGTGCGGACGCGACACCCCGACGACGCCATCCGCGGTGAGGAATACGGGCTATCGAATCATTCCGACGGCGACAAGTCAAAGCGCATCTGCTGGGTCATCGACCCGCTCGACGGAACACGTGCCTTTATCACCGGCAGTCCTCTCTGGGGCACGCTCGTCGGCGTACTGAATCACGGCAAGCCCTGGCTAGGCGCCATCGAACTGCCGATGCTGCGCAAGCGAATGCTGTCCTGGACCGCCCGCGCCGCCCCTGCACCGTTCGGCCCCTCCTCCCTCGCTCACGCCAGTATGGCGACGACCACGCCCGACAAGCTCAGCGAACCGCATCGCCGTGCATTTCATCGCTTGCGCGATGCCGTCGGCACCCATCGCTATGGCGGAGACTGCTTCAACTACGCGGCACTGGCATCGGGCAACTGCGATCTCGTCGTCGAAGCGGGGCTGGCTCCGCACGATTTTCTGCCGATCGTGCCAATCATCGAAGCTGTCGGAGGAAGCATCACCGACTGGCAAGGGCGCGCCCTCGGCGAATCCTCTCCCGGCGACGTCCTCGCAGCAGCCAATCCGGCGCTACATGCCGCCGCGCTAGGCCTGTTGTCCACCGAATCCTGATCACATCTCTCGGCATCACCGCGGCCAACGAGAGAACATCCCCGTCGGCCGGCCGGCTCACACGAATTGCTTCGCCACGCGTATCGCATTGGCCGCAATCGTCAATGCAGGATTGACTGCGGCCGACGATGGGAACCACGCGCTGTCGACCAGCCAGGCATTCTCGACATCGTGCAGACGACATCCGGTATCAACCACGCTTGAACCCGCGTCGCGTCCCATCACGGCAGTGCCGCATTGGTGCGAGTTGGTGGCGATGCCCATGCGCTTGGTCAGCACTACCGGATAACCCGATTTGCGCATCATGGCGACCGTTCGGCGCACCAGCTCGCGATGCGCTTTCAGGTTGTTCGGCTGCCAGCGCACGCGTATCGAGCCTTTCTCGCTGTCGTAGCGCACGCGATTTTCGCGGTCCGGGAGATCCTCGCTCGTCAGGTAGAGATCGACGCTGTGGTCCGTTATGTATCGCGAGATCGCTTTTGGCAGCCACGGATACATGCCCGTCACCATCGGCTCACGGATCTTGCCGAGCATCTGGATATTACCGAGCGGAAACGGATTCGCATCCGAGCGCAGATACCAATCGTTAACGGCGATCGTCTTCTGAAATCGGACAGGATTGATCCGCCGCGGGTCCATCGCGATCGTGAACGTGCTGTTATGCACCATGTAGTTGCGCCCGAGCAGCCCGGAGCTGTTGCCGACACCTTCAGGATGATGGCGGTCGGCAGAGCGCAGCAGCAGCGCAGCGCTATTGACTGCACCGCAGGCAAGCACGAACTTCTTCGCGAGGATTCGGACGGGAACGCCATCACGCGTGCCCTGCGCCTCTTCCACTCGCGTGCCATCCGCAGACATGACGAGCCGCTCGATCTTCGTGCGCACCATCAAACGCGTCCCCCCCGATTCAACGGCCGGCCGCAGCGAGGAAAACTCGGCATCCCCCTTGGCGTCGACAAGGCACGGGTAACCGTCGCAGGTTGAGCAAAGTACACAGGGACGACCGGCGCCATGGTCCAGCGCAGCGGGCATCGCGAACGGCCTGAGCCCCTGCGCGCACATCGCGGCCTCGAGCCGGTGCAGCGCCGGATCGTGTGCGATGGCCGGAAACGGATAGCGGCCGGAACGCCACGGCTCCGTCGGGTCGATGTCCGCCTCACCATGCACGCGATAGAGCCGCTCCGCCGCAGCGTAGTAAGGCTCCATCTCGGCGTAGGTAATCGGCCAGGCCGGCGAAACGCCCTCGGCGTGTTCAATTTCGTGGAAATCGGCTTCGCGAAAGCGCGGCAGCATCGCGCCGTACACCTTCGTATTTCCACCGACGTAATAGAACACACCCGGCGAGAAGGCCGTACCGGCCTCGTCGAACCACGATTCCGCGTTCCGATATCGACCATCACGAAAGACGGAATCGGCGCTCCAGTTATCGATCTCGCGCGGCAGAAAATCCCCGCGCTCGATAACGAGCACGTCGTGCCCTTGCCCCACAAGACTGTGTGCGAAGGTGGAGCCGCCCATGCCGGATCCGACGATCGCCACATCGCAGGTCACTGTTCCATCGTCCCGAGGTTCGACCGTGCGAACTTCGCGCCGAAACACCGGCGCGAAGTCCTTCGAGTCGACTAACGGGCGATGAACGAGAGTTGCATCGCTCATACTGTCGAAGCCTTACAGATGTTGTTCCGATTGCCGGAATTGCATGTACTCATCCTGACGCTCGTCCGTGATGTAGGCCGGGATCGGGAAATCCCACCAACCCGGCACCCACGGGCCGGCCGCGTCGCGGTCGGTCGGGATTTCGATCAGGCACGGCTCGTTGCATTCGAGCGCTTCCTTCAGAATCGGCTCAAGCGCATCGTTGCTGTCCACGCGCCACGACTTGAGACCAAACGCCTTGCCGATTGCTTCGAAGTCGGGCGAATACGGGCGGCCGTCCGGGTAGTTGAACTCGGTCCCGATGTGGCGGCTGGTCTGCTTGCGCTGGCCGCCGCGGATCGACATGTAACCCGCGTTGTTCTGGATGATGAAGATCACCGGCAGATTGTTGGTCACGCAGATCGCGATTTCCTGCGAGGTCATCAGGAAGTCCCCGTCGCCGAGCAGACACACGACCGGGCTATCCGGCTTCGCCAGCTTGGCGCCAATCGCGGCCGGCACCGCCCAACCCATCGACGAGAAACCGCCCGACGTCAGGTGGGTACGCGGTTCGTAGACGGGGAACGTCTGCTTGACCGCACCCTGCGTATTGCCCGAGCCGACCACCACGATCGTGTCGCGCGGGAAGATCTTGCGCAGCGCGCCGAGCGGACGTTGCGACGTGAACGGGAAGCGGTCGGAGTCGCGGCGCGTGGCCAGCTTCGCTTCCCATTCCGCCTTGTAGGACGCCACCTGGCCGAGATAGTCTTCGCGCTCGACGGTGTCTTGCTTCAGTGCGTCGACGATATGAGCAAGCGCGTGCTTCGCATCGGCGACGATGCCGACCGTCACCGGATAGTTCTTGCCGATCTCGTGCGGGTCGATATCGATGTGAATCAGCTTGCCCGGCGGGATCGAGAACGTCACGCCCTTCGCATAGCTCGACGACGACCAGTCGGTAAAACGGCAGCCCACGGCGAGAATGACGTCTGCGCTCGACGCCACCTTGTTCCCTGCCATCGTGCCGGTCTGCCCGACGCTGCCGGAGAACAGTTCGTGATCTTCGGGGAAACCGCTCTTCCCGTTCCACGTCGTGACGACGGGGATCTTCCAGGCTTCGGCGAGCGCGAGAACCTCGGCCGCCGCTTCGCCGGTAATCACGCCACCGCCAATCACCATTACCGGGCGTTGAGCGCTGCGCAGCACATCTGCCGCTTTCGCAATCGCGGCCGGGTCGGGAAACACCTTGCCAACCGGCGTGCGTTCCTCAAGCTTGTGCAGCGTCACTTCAGCCGCTTCGGCCTGCGTGTCCATCGGAATCTCGATGTGCACGGGGCCGGGACGGCCGGTCATCATCGAGCTGAACGCGCGGTGCATGATAAACGGCAGTTCCTCGACGCGCTGAGCCACCCAATGGCGCTTCGACACGGCTTCGGCGATCTTCGGAAAATCGTTGTCGACGAAACGCTCCAGTTCCTGAAGGAGGCCGTGACCGCGCATGTGCGTGGGCGGCCCGCCGGTGATGAGCATCACGCTCGTGGAGTCGGTGTAGGCCGTGGCCATGCCGATCACCGTGTTGCTTGCCCCCGCACCAATCGAAGTGACAGCCGCCATAGGCTTGCCCGACACGCGATAGAAACCGTCGGCAAGGTGAACCGCGCTCTGTTCATGGAACACCTGAATGAATCGAATTTCGGAATCCTTCTCGAGGAAGGCATCCGTGAGCGTCCAGATGCCGTGACCGGGAATGCCGGCCACGTATTCAACGCCATAGTTCTTTAGCGTCTGAGCGACGATTTGACTACCAGTAAGCTTTGCCATGATCGTTCCGCAAAGTGATGAAAATTTAAAGCCACGAGCCGCCCAACGGGCGAGACCGAGGCACTGCCGAGAGCGCGCTCGGTGATGGAGCTGACAACGATCAGGCCCGCACGGCCCATTGCAGCCCCTGCTTCGTCAGGCGGCGGACATTGGGGTCCGCGAGGTTGCCGGTGTCGTGGCCAATCGAGTGATAGAAGACGCGCCCATCGCCCCACTGCTTGACCCACGCGACAGGGCTCTTGTTGCCGGCCAGCCACGGAAACGGCTTACCGTCGAACGTGGTCTCGGCGAGCATGTGGTTGTTCGGATCAACCTGCATGTAATACTGCTCGGAGCGCACTTCGAAGTCCTGAACACCTTGTGTAACGGGATGCTCGCGGTCGATAAGATTCACCTGATACGGATGGGGATAGCCCTCGCCCGCCGGATGTTCGACGAACGAGCCGCCCAGCACCATGTGGTAGCGCAGGCTGGCGCGGAACGCAGCGCCAGCGCCATGCCAGGCAGCCAGGCCCGTTCCGCCTTCGATTGCCTCGAGGAGACGGTTCTCCTGCGATTGCGTCAGCGTTTCGGTCGTGACCGCGTTGTTCCAGCCAATCACGATGAGATCGAATGCGGTGAGATCGCGGTCGAGCGTGAAGATGTCCGTCGACGCTTCGACTTCCCAGTCCAGCTCGTCGAGCAACTCGCGCGTCCAAGCGGCGACTTCGTACGGAAAGTGTCCCGGCCAGCCGCCGTAGAGATGCAGTACACGCGCCATGATCCGACTCCTTTAGTGAGATAACTTATACGTATAAGTTGCGTATGCTGAAAGAACAATTCGTGGGTGTCAAGCCAAGTGAGTACCTTTAGATGTTGAAAAGAACGAATGACGTGGATCGACGCACTGGGTGCGCCGCTCTGCATCTATCTCGCACATCGAATCGGTGAGGCCTGCACCTCCGCGGCACAGCTCCACAAGCCTTTCATTGGCGATCTCGATACGAAATGAGGTAGCCGTGCGCCACATTTCGCTGAAGACGGTCGCTCGGAACTGCGTCGCATCGAACAGGCGACGTGCGCCACATCGCGCCCATTCGAGCCAGTTTGCGAAATTGCTCCCGACAAACCTGCCACCGACAATCAGCCGTCCGATTCGACGAATCGGAAAAGGCTTTCCGCCCGATGCGCACTCCGTGTCTGCATTGGACGGATCTACGTGTTCTCGGAGGTGTTGGGTGATTCGGTATCTGAAGAAAAGCAAGCCCGTGGAAGTGCAGGCGGAGATCGCGAACCAGGTTCGCGCGACGGTGGAAACCATCATTGCGGAAGTCGCTGCAGACGGCGATACCGCCGTTCGTAAGTATTCCAAACAATTCGACAGCTGGGCCCCGGCATCCTTTCGTCTGAGCGATGAAGAGATTCAGGCCTGTGTCGCTACGCTGTCCGCGCGTGAAATCGAGGACATCCGCTTCGCGCAAGCTCAGGTTCGCCGCTTCGCCGAGGTCCAGCGTTCTGCGCTGAAGGATGTCGAGGTAGAAACCCTGCCCGGTGTGGTCCTCGGCCACAAGAACATCCCGGTGAATTCCGTTGGCTGCTACATCCCGGGCGGCCAATACCCGCTGCTTGCATCGGCACACATGAGCGTGCTTACTGCGAAAGTCGCGGGCGTCAAGCGCGTGGTGGCTGTCGCTCCGCCCTTCGCCGGCAAGCCGCATCCCGCAATCGTGACCGCCATGCACCTCGCCGGCGCCGATGAGATCTACTGCGCCGGCGGCGTCCAGGCCATCGCGGCACTGGCGCTCGGCACCGAGCAGTTTCATCCGGTCGACATGATCGTAGGCCCCGGCAATGCCTATGTCGCGGAAGCCAAGCGACAGTTGTTTGGCAAGATCGGCATTGACCTCATCGCCGGCCCGACCGAGACCCTCGTGATCGCCGACGATTCGTCCGATGTCGAAATCGTTGCGGCCGACCTGCTGGGACAGGCCGAACACGGCGTGAATTCGCCGACCGTGTTCCTGACGAACTCGAAGCAACTGGCCGAAGATCTGCCGGCGGAGATCGAGCGTCAGCTCGCTATTCTGTCTACCGCTCCGGTGGCTTCGGTGGCATGGCGCGACTATGGCGAAATCGTGCTCTGTGACACGCTCGACGAGATGGTCGAGGAAGCCGACCGTATCGCATCGGAACACGTTCAGGTGATGACGCGCGATCCGCTGTATTTCCTGCAGCACATGACGAACTACGGCGCGTTGTTCCTCGGCGATCGTACCAACGTCTCGTATGGCGACAAGGTCATCGGGACCAACCATACACTGCCGACCATGAAGTCCGCGCGATACACCGGCGGGCTCTGGGTCGGCAAGTTCATCAAGACTTGCACGTATCAGCGAGTGCTGACCGACGAAGCGTCGGCGCTCGTCGGCGAATATTGCTCACGCCTCTGCGCTATGGAAGGCTTCGCCGGCCACAAGGAGCAGGCGGACATTCGCGTGCGCCGCTTCGGCAAGGTCCCCGTCTAACGGCGGCCGCGCGCCCCGCTCGATTAAAAAGGCACCCGCAAGAGGGTGCCTTTTTCATGGGTGATGCGCGGCACATTCCGGTCAGGAATTCACATCCGATGAGACGATCCGCGCGGATGCCGCCACCACCAGCAACAAGCCTGCGACAATCAGGAACGACGTCGGCAAGCCGAATGCTTCTGCAACACCTCCCAGCATCGCCGGTCCGGCAAGCATCCCGGCATAGCCCATGGTCGCAACGACCGGCATCGCCAGCTCGGCCGGCATGCGCCGCTGCCTCGACATCTGCAGAAACAGCAACGGAACGATGTTGGCGATCCCCAAGCCAATCACCGCAAACAACAGCAGCAGGACCATCCACTGGCTCAGCGACACCAACGCGGCAAGGCCTGCCGCCGCAACGATCGAGCCCACCAGTAAGACCCTGGCGCCGCCAACAGCGTGCGCGATTCGGTCACCGCTAAGTCGGCCGAGAGCCATCGTCGCGGCGAACACCGCGTAACCATATCCCGCATGCGCCTGACTGAACGCCTTCTGCGTGGTCAGGAACACGCCGCTCCAGTCGAGGACAGCACCTTCGGCCAGGAACGCCACGAGACATAAGACACCCACCCATACTACGTGCGGAGTCGGCACGCCTAGACGAAACTTGGCTCCGGCGCCGGTTTTTCTAATGAAATGCCGTCCGGCGAACAGCCATAGCAGAACCATCGTGCCGACCACGCACGCAACCGCCTGAAGCCCTGGAAAATTCAGTGAGAGCAGCGTACTGACGCCGGCCGAGCCTACGATGGCGCCAATGCTGAACCAGGCGTGGAAGCCGGACATCAGCGATTCCTCGTGCATGCGCTGCACGACGGCTGCCTGCAGGTTCATAGCCGACTCGGTCATGCCGATACCACCGCCGAAAAGGAACAGGCTGGCCGACAACACCCGCACATCGTTGGTCCATACCAGCGCGAAGAGACATGCACATACGAGCGGGCCGGACAACAGAATGATGCTTCGACATCCGAAGCGGCTTGCCGCGGCGCTTCCGATAGGCATAGCGATCAGGCTTCCAACACCAAACCATAGCAAGGCAAGCCCGAATTCACTGTCGTGCAGCCCCATCCGCGCTTTGGCAAGGGGGGCGAGTGGCGCCCAGCTAGACAGCATGAAGCCAAACGAAAAAAAACCGGCACGCGTCGAAATGCGCGCCCACACGGCGCTGCGAGGCGGCGGACTCATTACGCATGTACTCATCGGCGTCGAGATTCTCCAGATTGCAAAACCCAAAGCGATCCGGCACCGGTTCGTCTTTCGACGGACAGGTGCCGGGGCTAAATTGACCGAATGTGTTGGAGACGATCAGATTTTCAGTTCCACGCTACGCCCGAAGACGTATCGGACCACGAAGTAATAAGCGAGGCCCAGGGCCAGCCAGATCAGTCCCATCTTCAGCGTAGCCGCCCGCATGGCGACCATCAAAGCGATAATCACGACGAAGCCGATGGTCGGGAGGATCACGTGATTCCACACGTCTTTCGATTTCTTCTTGATTCGGAAGTAGCCGATCACCGACAGGTTGACCAAGATGAACGCGGAAAATGCACCGAAGTTCTGGAACAGCGCCAGATCGTCAAGCCGATCCTGGAACGCCAGCGCGATCACGAGCGACACCACCGCCACGAACAAGTTCGCGACATAAGGTTGACGCGACTTGCGCGAAAGACGCGAAAACACCTTGGGCAACTGGCGGTCGCGGCCCATCGCGAAGATAATCCGCGCAATGGCCATCTGGCAGACGATCGTGCACGGCACCCCAAAGGCGACCGCGGTGCTAATTGAGGTCATCGCGAACAACCAGTGCCCGCTGGCATACGCCGAAATATCGTAGAACGCGCTGTCCGGAGACAACACCTTGGCGCCCGGTGCCAAATCAGCGGCAATCCAGCTCTGCAAGACGAACAGCACCGCGATGATAATCAGCGTCGCCATGCCAGCGAAGCTCGACATGTGGCGCTGCTCGCTCTTCACTTCCTCGCCGAGCGTGGTGATGGCATCGAAGCCGAGGAAGTTCGTCGAGCCGATCAGAATCCCCGTGCCAAGCCCTGCCCATGTGAATGCATGGATATTGAACAGCGAGCCGAGCGTCAGCCCGCCGTGGCCTTTCCCGCTGTACAGGGCGATCAGCCCCGCACCGACGAATGCTGCGAGCACGACCAGCATGACGACCAGGAACGCTTGGTTGACCTTCGCCGTAACCGACACGCCGACCAAGTTCAACACGGTCCCGAGCCCGACGAAACCGAGAATCCATATCGAGCGGGGAATCTCGGGGACCAGGCTATTCATCGCCACTGCGCTGACGACTGCCAGCAGACCCGGCGCAATGATGTAGTCGAGAAACACCAACCACCCGGCGAGAAACCCGGCCAAATCACCGATGCCGTTTTGCGCGTAGGTGTATGCAGAGCCAGCGACCGGAAACTCTTTGCTCAACACCTGATAGCTGCGCGCCGTGAACATCATCGCTACCACGCTGACGAGATACACAAGCGGCACCATCCCACCGCTGACATTCGCGATGATGCCGTACAAGGCGAATGGCGCAATGGGCAGCATGTACACCATGCCGTAGATAATCAAATCGAGAACGCTTAATTCGCGACGCAGCTTCAAAGCCGAGCCATGACCATTAACTACAGAATCCGAATTCCCTGTATTGGGCAATTCAGCAACCACACCAACGGCATTTGCACCGAAGGTATCGCGAGACAGATTATTTGCCATTTCCGACATCCTTTGACTTCGAGAGACGAGGACACAACTCATCATCTTTCAGGGGCACGCCAACATTCGAGGCGATCATCCTGATCGAGACTTATACGTATAAGTCGCATCGTCATGCGCTCAATTTCTTGTGTCAACACTTTTGAGCTGCGGCGTATACCCCTATCTCGAAAGCTCGCACACGGAAACGGACTCACACCTCATCTGGACTCGCGCACAAAGCTACTACCCCCACCAAGTGTCGCAAAATAAGCGTCGAACTGCGTCACGAGAAATCTCACTGGCGCAAATTTTGCGACATAGTGAGTCGACTCATAAATCTGACAATTAAACTGACCTGAGACGAATCGTGTAGCCAAACGGCAAGTGAGTTTTCTTATCCGATCGACCAATGAGAACTCGATGAAGAATCGCTACACCGACGTACAGATCATTCGCGTCCTGCGGGAATCCGAGCGTCACGAGGAACCGGTGAACGATCTGTGCAAGCGGCACAACATCACGGAGCAGACGCTCATCGCTGGCGAAACAAATTCGGCGGCATGGACGTGCCCGAAGCTCGTCGACTCGAAGAGCTCGAATGAAGGCCTTGGAGCTGAACGTTCCGAGGCGCCGCCCGCGCCGGCGTCGCTGCGGCAGCGATATTCGCTTACCCCCTGGCGACTCGACCAACACTGCGGTCGAATAGCGGGCAACATCGATTGCAACCAGGTTCAGGGGCTGCGTACCTTCCGGCAAGTCGGCCATTTCGGTTTCCGCCGGCGGATGGTGAACGGACGGTCCCAAAGATGCCTGTTACCCCTCACGGCTGACATTCTGCATGTACTACGGCGCGGAATTTACCGCTGCTCGCGTCATGCAGTGGCTGCGCGACGCAAGCGTCGGCCCCGCGTTCATCGCACCTGGCAGCCCTTGGCAGAACGGATTTGTCGAACCTGGCGGGATTCCGATTACATCGACAACCGACTCACTGCTTGAGTGGCTACAAAATTCCGCCGCAGGTCAAAAATTAAGAACAACTTTTCTGACAGCCGACAGAAACTGCGAATCCATCCCTTGTCCCCCACCCACCTCGTACCGGCTCCTTCCCGCCAAACTGTACCGGTACCGTACAGACAACTGTCGCTACACTGCCTCCTCACCGACTCGATTCCCGCAACAGTCTCAAGAGGCACCACCATGAATTTCCTGACCCTGAGCGCCCTTCCCGCCGGCATGCTGTTCGCCCTCGTCACGTCGATCACGCCCGGCCCGAACAACACGATGCTGCTCGCATCGGGCGTCAATTTCGGCTTCCGCCGCACGCTGCCGCACATGGTCGGTATCAGCACCGGCGTCGCGCTCATGATGGTGGCGGTGGGCTTCGGCCTCGGCGAGGCGTTCGCGCGGTTGCCGGTGCTCTACACGGTGCTGGAGGTCGCGAGCATCGCCTACCTGCTGTATCTGGCCTGGCGCATCGGCACGTCGGGCGAAGTGAACGCCAACAACGGCAAGTCGCGCCCGATGACGTTCGTCGAGGCCGCGTTGTTCCAACTCGTCAACCCGAAGGCCTGGATGATGGTGCTGACGGCCGCCACCACCGTCCAGCTCTCGCAAGGCTACGGCGCGAGCGCGATCGGCATGGCGGTGGTGTTCATCCTCGTGGGCTTTCCGTGCATCAGCGTCTGGGCCGCGTTTGGCCAGGGCATGCGCGGCTTCCTGTCGAACCCGCGCCGCCTGCGGATGTTCAACGTGACGATGGCCATGCTGCTGGTGGCCTCGCTCTACCCGCTCGTCGCGAAGCTCGTCGCGGCCTGAACGGGGCACGCCCCGGGCACGCGCCGCCCGATCATTAGGCATCCTGTCCGTTCCGGGCCGCCGCGAGCAGGCGCCCCCGCGCGCCGGGTTAGTATGGCCGTCCTCCCCCTGCGAGGCCGCGGCCCCGGCCCTCCCGCCGATGAAAGTCGATACCACCACCGTCCGCCTGATCGTCGCGATGGTCGAAGAAGGCAGCATTTCGCGCGCCGCCAACCGGCTCGGGCTGGCGGTGGCGGCGGCCTCGCGGCGCGTGACGGATCTCGAAACGCAGCTCGACGCGCGCCTGTTCCGGCGCGTCGCGCACGGCGTGGAGCTGACCGAAACCGGCCACAAGCTGGTGGGCTACCTGCAGCAGATCGACAACCTCGTCGAGCGCCTGGCCGGCGACGCGCGCACGCTGGTCGGCGGCCTCAGCGGCCGCATCATCATCGGTGCGCCGAAGGCGGTGGTAATCGAATTCCTGGCGGCCGATATCGCCGCGATCCAGCGCGCCTACCCGGGCATCTCGTTGAAGATCGTCGAGGAGAACAGCAAGATCGTTCAGCAAATGCTGCGCGACCGCGTGATCGACATCGGCATCTACGAAAGGAAGAGCGGCTTTCTCGATCTGCCGCCGATCCGCTATCGCGAGGATCGCCTCGTGCTCGTTTACCACCGCTCGCATTTCGCGTTCGCCACCACGCCGGTGCCGCTCGACGCGCTGTTCGACGTGCCGATCGTCAGCCTGGGCAAGGGCTCGGCAGTGCTCACGGCGGTGCAGCGCGCGTTCCGCAGCAGCGGCCGGCGCTTCGACAACGATTACTCGGTCACGGGCTTCGATTCGATGCTGGCCGTGGTGCGCCACGGCCTCGGCGTGGGCCTGATGCCGCCTTCCGTACTGCGAAGTTTCCATCCCGAGCCCGAGATCGTCACGGCCGAACTCGAAGGCGACTGGCCGCAGCGCAGCTACGTGCTGTCGTTCGTCGAAGGCCACGCGCAGGCGCAAACGCTCGCCAACATCGTGCAGGCGCTGGTGGGCAACGCGGCGGCGTAAACCCGCAGCGCCGCGCGCGCCACCCTCTTGCCGCCCTCGCGCAGCCTTCGCGATCCGCGAAACCAGCCATGACCGTTACAGGCTTGCCGCTGCCATCCCCGTGCGCGACAGTCTCCGGACAGCACGACCGCCGGCAATCCCCCCGCCGCGCGGCCCCGAGACACCCGCACGGAGACACTCATGACGCAATCCCCCGCCCTTCCCCTCGACGGCATTCGCGTGCTCGACGTCAGCCAGGTCATGGCCGGGCCGTTCGCCTGCATGATGCTGGCCGACCTCGGCGCCGACGTGATCAAGGTGGAGCCGCTCGAAGGCGACCAGACGCGCGGCGCGATGGGCTTCAAGATGAAAGGCCCGGACAGCATGGGATTCCTGAACATGAACCGGAACAAGCGCTCGGTGGCGCTCGACCTGAAGACGGACGAAGGCCGCGAATTCTTCTACGAACTGGCCAAAAGCGCCGACGTGATCGTCGAGAACTACCGGCCGGGCGTGGTGCAGCGGCTGCGCATCGATTACGACACCATCCGCGCGATCAATCCGAAGATCGTCTACGCGAGCATTTCCGGGTTCGGGCAGAGCGGCCCGTGGTCGGCGCGGCCGGGCTTCGACCTGATGGCGCAGGCGATGTCGGGCGTGATGAGCGTGACGGGCTACAAGGGCGGCAAGCCGGTCAAGGCCGGCGTGCCGGTAGCCGATATCGGCTGCGCGCTGTTCGCGGTGTATGGCGTGCTGTCGGCCTACATCGGCGCGCAGAAGTCGGGCGAGGGCCAGCATATCGACGCGTCGCTGTTCGACGCGGCGATGGCGTTCTCGATCTGGGATATGTCGGACTACTGGGGAACCGGCGTCGAGCCGCAACCGCTCGGCACCAGCAACAAGATGAGCGCGCCGTATCAGGCGGTCAAGGCGCGCGACGGCTACTTCGTGATGGGCGCGACGAACCAGAAGCTGTGGGCGCGCTTATGCGAACTGCTCGACCGCCCCGACCTGTTCGAGCATCCGCAGTTCGAAACGGTGTCGCTGCGCCTGAAGCACCGCGAGGCGCTGATCGAATCGCTGGAAACCTCGTTCGGCATGCGCGATTGCGAGGACTGGATCGCCACCATGCTCGACGCGGGCATCCCGGCCGGCCCGATCCTGTCGTACCCCGAAGCATTCGGCAGCGAGCACGCGCAACACCGCGGCATGTGCATGGAAATCGATCACCCGAACGAGGGCAAGGTCAAGAACATCGGCTTCCCCGTCAAGCTGCTCGGCACGCCGCAACGCGTGCGGCGCCACCCGCCGCTGCTCGGTGAGCATAACGAAGAATTGCGCGCCGAACTGGCGGCCTTGCGCCAGGCGCGCGCCGGAGCCGAACAATGAGCGAACTCGTCCGGCTCGAACGGCCCGAACCGGCGCTGGCCACGATCGTGATCGATCGGCCGCAGCGCCACAACGCGATGTCGATGCCGATGTACGCCACGCTGCTCGACCTGATCGGGCAGGTGCGCGAGGACCGCAGCGTGCGCTGCGTGCTGTTGCGCGGCGCGGGCGGCAAATCGTTCGTATCGGGCACCGACATCGATTACTTCCGCGATTTCCACGACGGCCGGCAGGGCGTGGCCTACGAGGCACAGGTCGAGCGCGTGATCGACGCGATCGAGCGCATCGAGGCGCCCACGGTGGCGGTCGTCGACGGCTGGGCCGTGGGCGGCGGTCTCGCGATCGCCACGGCCTGCGACTTCCGCGTCTGCACCGACACCTCTCGCTTCGGTGCGCCGATCGCGAAGACGCTGTCGAACACGCTAGCCGCGCGCAACCTGGCCCGCCTCGCGGCCGCGTTCGGCGTGCCGCGCGTCAAGAAGATGCTGCTGCTGGCGGATTTCATCGACGCGGCCGAAGCGAAGCATTGCGGCTACGCCTACGAGGTCGTGACGAAGGACCACATCGATGCGTCCGCAACGGCCCTGGCGCAACGGCTCGCCGCGCTGTCGCCGGTCACGCAGCATGCCGTGAAGGAAAGCCTGCGGCGGCTGGTGGTCGAGCATCGCTTCGACGACGACGATCTGGTCGAGCACGTATACGGCAGCCAGCGCTTTCGCGACGCGGTGGCGGCGTTCGGCTCGCCCGCGAAATAGCCACACGACGAAAAAAAGCAACGATCAGGAGACGACATGAAGCGCGTAACACTCAAGGCCAGCACCACCGTCCTGGTGATGCTCTGCCTGATGTACTTCATCACCTACGTGGACCGCGTGAACATCAGCACGGCGGCCGGCCAGTTCAAGACGCAACTGGGGCTGTCGAACACCGAGCTCGGCATCGTGTTCTCGGCGTTCGCGTATCCGTACGTGATCTTCCAGTTCATCGGCGGCTGGGTCAGCGACCGCTTCGGCGCGCGCCGCACGCTGCTGGCTTGCGCGGCGATCTGGACCGTCGCCACCGCGCTGACCGGCATGGCCGGCGGCTTCGTCTCGCTGATCGCGGCGCGCCTGCTGCTCGGCCTCGGCGAGGGCGCCACGTTCCCCGCCTCGACCAGCGCGATGGCCTCGTGGATCGCCCGCGACAAGCGTGGCATGGCGCAGGGCATCACGCATTCGTCGGCGCGGCTGGGCAACGCCATCGCCCCGATGCTGGTGCTCGCGCTGATGACCGCCTTCGACTGGCGCTTTTCGTTCTACTTGTTGGGCGGCTTGAGTGCGGTATGGCTGGTGGTCTGGCATCTGACCTACACCGAGAAGCCGGCCGATCACCCTCGCATCACGCGCGCCGAACTCGACACCCTGCCGCCGCCGAAAACGCATCCGGTCGATCCGCCCGGCACCTGGTGGCGCCTCTACAAGCGCATGGCGCCGATCTCGGCCGTCTACTTCTGCTACAACTGGATCCTCTGGCTGATGCTCGACTGGATGCCGCTGTACTTCATGCACACGTTCCACCTGAACATCAAGAAGGCGGTGATCTTCACGTCGGGCGTGTTCATCGCGGGCGTGATCGGCGACCTGGCGGGCGGCATGGTCAGCGACCGGCTGCTGCGCCGCACCGGCAACCTGAAACGCGCCCGCAGTTACCTGGTGGCCACCTGCATGGCGCTGACCGGCCTCTCGCTGGTGCCGGTGGTGCTGCTGCACGACCCGGTGTACTCGCTGATCTTCCTCGGCGCGGCGATGTTCTTCAACGAGATGAACATCGGCCCGATGTGGGCGATCCCGATGGACGTGGCCTACGACCGCGCGGGCACGGCCAGCGGCATCATGAGCGGCAACGGCTTCATCGCGGCGATCGTCAGCCCGGTGATCGCGGGGCTGATCGCCGACCGCCTGCACAACTGGGATCTGACGTTCATCCTGTCGATCGGCGTGATGGCCTGCGGGATCCTGCTCAGTTTCGCGATGAAGCCGAACCGGCCGTTCAGCAACGATGCTGCGCGGGCGCAGGACGACGCGTTGCTGCTGTACGCGAAGGATCACCCCGCCCGCCACTGAACGCGCCTAAGCGATCATCCCGCCGTCCACCACCAGTTCGGCGCCCGAAACAAACGAGCTGTCGTCGCCGGCGAGGAACAGCGCCGCGGCGGCGGCCTCGTCGGGCCGGCCGATGCGGCCCAGCGGGATCATGCCGGCCAGCATGCGCGTCACCTCTTCACCGGCGCTGGCCATCATCGGCGTGTCGATCGGGCCCGGGCTCAACGTGTTCACGCGAATGCCGCGCCCGGCCAACTCCTTGGCCCAGGTGCGCGCATACGACCTGACCGCCGCCTTCGAGGCCGAATAGGTGCCGAAGCCCGCATTGCCGACCGAGCCCGCGATCGAGCCGACCAGCACGATGCTGCCGCCTTCGCGCATCAGCGGCACGGCGCGCTGCACCGTGAAGAACAGCCCGCGCACGTTCAGATCGAACACCTGATCGAAATGCGCCTCGGTGGTGGCCTCCAGCGTGGTCTGCCCGGCCACGCCCGACGAGGTCACCAGAATGTCGAGGCCGCCCGCCTTGGCCTCGATCACCCCGAACAGCCGGGCCAGATCCTCGGCGCGCGTGACGTCGGCCTGCACCGCTTCCACGCGCCCGCCGATTTGTTCGCATGCCTCATCGAGTTGCGCCTGCCGGCGGCCCGCGATGAACACCTGCGCGCCGGCCTCGGCCAGCTTCCGCGCGATCGCCAGGCCGATGCCGCTGTTGCCGCCCGTCACCAGCGCGGTCTTGCCTTCGAGTTTCAACACTTGCCACCTCGTCGAATGGGTTGAGTGTCCGACAAGATATACGGTGTATATTTGCTGTCAATTACGCACCACCCATAGCGCAGATATACGAAGGGATACCGGCATGGATGCAAAAACGAGGGATCCGCTCGCCGAAATCAACGCGACGCGGATCGTGCTCGAACAGATCGCCAACAAATGGTCGGTGCTGATTCTGGCGGTGCTTTGCACCGAACCGTCGCGCTTCAACGCGATCAAGCGGCGGCTCGATCCGATCACGCACAAGGCCCTCACCGAGGCGTTGCGGCGGCTCGAACGCAACGGCCTCGTCAACCGGCGCGTGATCGCGTCGTCGCCGGTGGCCGTGGAATATTCGATCACGCCGCTCGGCCTGACCTTGCGGGAACCGTTCGTGGCGCTGATCTCGTGGGCTGGCCGGCACGGCGGCCGGATCGAGGATGCGCAGCTCGACTACGACCGCAAAGCGCAGGAAACCTGAACGTTCAGGCCCGCCGCGTCGCCCTTCTCGCCGACCTTCGTCACGCTGTGCTGCAGCCGCCCGACCTCCGACCTGACGCTCGAACTGTAAAGCGCGCACCTCGCACGACGGCGCGGGGCGGCCCGACCCGGCCCCGCATTTCGCATCGATGCGCGCTTGCGGGCCGCTTCGGCGCGGCGTAGCCTGAGCGCTCCGGACGCTGGCGCGTCGAGGGCGCACCCGCCCGGGCGGGAGGGATCCGATGAACACCATCATGAAGGCCGGCGACCGCATCGAAGGCCTGCACTGGCTCGCCGAATATCATCCGAACACGCATCACATCCGCGTGATGCGCGAGCACAGCGAGGTGGGCACCTACATCGCGCCGCGCACGCTGTTCGGCGACGAGCACACGCTGCGCACGGCCACCTGCGCCGACCGGCGCGGCATCGAGGCGGCGCTGCGCGCGTATTTGCGGCAGTTCGCGAAGACGCACGACGCGGCGGAGTGACGGCAGGGCATCGCCGTAAACGACACGACGGCCGCAAGGGCCGTCGTCGAATCAAAGCAGCGAAGGCGGCGCATCGTGCACCGCCTTCCTTTTCATGCACGCCGCAACGCCTTACTCCGCAGCAGCAGCCGCAGCCGCTGCCGCATCCTCGTCCTTGAATATCTTGTCGGCCAGGTGGAACGCCGAATTCGCCGCCGGCACGCCGCAATAGATCGCCGTCTGCATCAGCACTTCCTTGATCTCGTCGCGCGTCACGCCGTTGTTCTTGGCCGCGCGCAAGTGCAGCGCAAGTTCCTCGCTGCGGTTCAGCGCCACCATCATCGAGATCGTCAGCAGGCTGCGCGTATGGCGCGGCAGGCCCTCGCGGGTCCAGATCTCGCCCCACGCATAGCGCGTGATCAGATCCTGGAACTCGGTGGTCAGTTCGCTGCGGTTCGCGAGCGAGCGATCCACGTGGGCCTCGCCGAGCACGGCGCGGCGCACGCTCAGGCCGCCTTCGTAACGTTGCTTGTCGTCCATCTGCGGCTCCGTCAGGCGGTCAGGAATTCGATCAGCGCGCGATTGAAGCCTTCGGCGCATTCGATGTTGGAGATGTGCGCGGCGTCGAATTCGACATGCTTCGCGCCCGGAATCGCGGCGGCCAGCGCGCGGCCCAGATCGGGCGGCGTGGACGTGTCGTGCGCGCCCGTCACCACCAGCACCGGCAGCGCGATGCCCTTCACTTCCTCGCGCAGGTCGGCGGCGTTCAGCGCATCGCAGTTCGCGGCGTAGCCATGGGCGTCGTGATGCACGAACGTGTCGCGCACGGCGTCGATCAGGCGCGGCTCGGCAGCGAAGAATTCCTTCTTGAACCAGCGTTGCAGCACGACGTCGACCAGCGCGGCCATGCCTTCGTCGCGCGCCTTCGCGGCACGCGGCCCCCACACTTCGGACGAGCCGATCTTGGCGCCCGTGTTGGCCAGCACGGCGCGCACGATGCGTTGCGGGAAGCGTGCGGCCAGGGCCGCGCCGGTCAGGCCGCCCATCGAGATGCCGCAGAAGTTCGCACGCGCGATGTTCAGGTGATCGAGCAGGCCGATCACGTCGCCGGCCAGTTGCTCGACGGTGTACGAGCCGGCCGGCGTGTCGGAATGGCCGTGGCCGCGCGTGTCGTAGCGCAGCAGGTTGAAGTGCGCGCCGAGCGCATCGCGCTGCGCGGCCCACATCGACAGATCGGCGCCGAGCGAATTCGAAAACACCAGCCAGGGCGCATCGGCGCTGGCGGCACGGTCGATCCGGTAATGCAGCTTCACACCATTGACGGTCGCAAAAGGCATCGAGAGTTCTCCTTAATGGCCGCTCGCGTAGCGCGCGAGCACGGCATCGACGAAGGCCGCAGCCTCGCCGACGTATTGAGCAGGGTCCAGCAGACGCGCGAGCGCCTCGGGCGCGAGATGGGCGGTGACGGCCGGGTCGGCGGCCAGCACCTCGTGCAGCGTGCGGTTCGAGCGCACCGCCTCCTTCGAGGCGGCCTCGACCAGGTGATGCGCGTCGAGGCGGCCGATCTTGTCGCCGAGCGCCAGCATCACGGCCTCGCCGAGCACCAGGCCGCGCGTGGCGCCGAGGTTCGCGGCCAGCCGCGCGGTGTCCACGTTCAGCCCTTCGGCGATCGGCGCGAGCGTGGCCAGCGCGCCGCCGGCCATGCGCGCGAGTTCGGGCAGCGCGTCCCATTCGGCTTGCCAGCCGCCGAGCGCGCGCTCGTGCTCCTGCACCATCCCGGCGAACACCGTGGCCAGCAGGCCCGGCGCGCGCACGGCGGCGGTCAGCACCGCAGCGCAGCCGACCGGGTTGCGCTTGTGCGGCATGGTGGACGACCCGCCCTTGCCGGCCGCAGCCGGTTCGGCCAGCTCGCCTACTTCGGTCTGCATCTGCAGCGAGATATCGCGCGCGATCTTGCCGAGCGTGCCGATCAGCATCGCGAAGAACGCCGCCGTTTCGGCGACGCGATCGCGCTGGGTGTGCCACGGCACGTCGGGCAGCGTCAGTTGCAGCTCGGCGGCCAGCGACGCGGCCACGCGCGGCGCGGCCTCGCGCAGGCTCGCCAGCGTGCCGGCCGCGCCGCCGAATTGCAGCACCGGCACGTCGCGGCGCAGCGCGTCGAGCCGCTGGCGATGGCGGCCGAGCGCGTCGAGCCATTGCGCGAATTTCAGGCCGAGCGTGATCGGCAGCGCCTGTTGCAGCCAGGTGCGGCCGATCATCGGCGTGGCGCGATGCGCGCGCGCCAGTTCGGCCAGCGCGGCGCACACGCGATCGAGCAGCGGCGCGATCGCGTCGAAGCTGTCGCGCAGTTGCAGCATGAGGCCGGAATCGATGATGTCCTGGCTCGTCGCGCCCCAATGGACGAACTTGGCCGCGTCGGCGTCGTCGTCCTTCACGCGGGCGGTCAGTTGCTTGACGAGCGGAATCGCGAGGTTGCCGCCGAGCGCGGCGTCGCGCGCCAGCGCGTCGGCGTCGAGCCGTTCGGCGCGGCAGGCGGCCACGATCGGCGCGACGGCCGAGGCGGGAATCACGCCATTGGCGGCCAGCGCGCGCGTGAGCGCGGCCTCGACGTCGAGCATCCGTTGCAGCGTCGCGGTGGGCGACCAGATCCGGATGAGCGAGGCGTCGCCGCCGATGAGGGCGGTCAATCGGGCACTGTCTTCGAACATGGAATGATCAGCAGATCGGGAGGAGCCGGGAGCGCGTATTGTCCACCGAAGCGCGGCGGTGTGCGCGCCCGCCGGCGCGGGCGCCGCGCGTCGAGCGGCGGATGCCTCGCGCGGCGGCCATCGCGGCAGGAAGGTAGCGCGCGCTTACGCGGCCGCGCGTTCGGTCGCGTCGATCAGCGGGACGCCGGTGAGCGTCTGCAGTTCGTCGAACGACAGGTCGGTGAAGATCTCGCGCACGGCCAGGCCGTCGCGCGTCACGTCGAGCACCGCCAGATCGGTGTAGATGCGCGTCACGCAGCCGATCCCGGTGACGGGGTACGAGCACTCGGCGGCGATCTTGCTTTCGCCCTGCTTGGTCAGGTGATCCATCATCACGAACACCTGCTTCGCGCCGATCGCCAGATCCATCGCGCCGCCCACGGCCGGAATCGCGTCGGGCGCGCCGGTGTGCCAGTTCGCCAGGTCGCCCTTGGCGGACACCTGGAACGCGCCGAGCACGCAGTAGTCGAGATGGCCGCCGCGCATCATCGCGAACGAATCGGCGTGATGGAAATACGCGCCGCCCGTCAGCAGCGTGACGTGCTGCTTGCCGGCATTGATCAGTTCGTCGTCCTCATGGCCGGCCTCGGGCGCGGGGCCCATGCCGAGCACGCCGTTCTCGCTGTGCAGGAACACTTCCTTGTTGGCGTCGAGGTGGTTCGCCACCAGCGTCGGCACGCCGATGCCGAGGTTCACGTACGCGCCGTCGGGAATATCCTGCGCGACGCGCTGGGCCATTTCATCGCGGGTCAGTCGTTTCATCTTGATGTTCTCCGGGGTCAGGCGGCTTGCGCGGCGAGTTCGGCCGCATGCACGGCTTGCGGCACTTCGACGACGCGCTGCACGAAAATGCCCGGCGTCACGATATGTTCGGGATCGAGGCCGCCCAGCTCGACGACCTGCGACACCTGGACGATGCTGGTCTTGGCCGCGCTGGCCATCACCGGCCCGAAGTTGCGGGCCGTCTTGCGATAGACCAGGTTGCCCCAACGGTCGCCCTTGAACGCCTTGATCAGCGCGAAATCGGCGTGGATCGGCGTTTCGAACACATAGTGCTTGCCGTCGATCTCGCGCGTTTCCTTGCCTTCGGCCAGCTTGGTGCCGTAGCCGGTGCGCGTGAAGAAGCCGCCGATGCCGGCGCCCGCCGCGCGAATGCGCTCGGCCAGGTTGCCCTGCGGCACCAGTTCCAGCTCGATCTCGCCGGCGCGGTAAAGCGCGTCGAACACCTGCGAATCGGCCTGGCGCGGGAACGAGCAGATGATCTTGCGCACGCGCTTGGCCTTCAGCAGCGCGGCCAGGCCGGTTTCGCCGTTGCCGGCGTTGTTGTTGACGATTGTGAGATCACGCGCGCCGTGTTCGATCAGCGCGTCGATCAGCTCGGACGGCATGCCGGCCGTGCCGAAGCCGCCGATCATGACCGTCGCGCCGTCGTGGATGTCGGCAACCGCCGACTGGAGGGATTCGAAAATCTTGTTGACCATGGCTCATCCTGGGGGAATCCGCGTCGCAGCATGCGACGGTCGGACAGCGCGCCGGATTGTGCTCGGGCCGCGCCGCACCGGATCGTCTCCCGATCCGGTTTTGTTCGTTATTCGAACTCAGATTCGATTAGCGAACGATGCGGCGATCATAGAATCTCGCTCAATGCGTTGTCAAGGCGGGGTGGTACCAAGACGCGGGCATCGTCGAACGGCAAACCCACGTAGTTTTCGGCCAGCGCCTGCGCGGCGGCGGGCGAGCGCGTCACGTATTTGAGTTCGGCCAGCTTGAGGCGGTTGACGAACGGCGTGTCCTCGGCCGACGGATGCAGCATGTTCGTCATGAAGTACGAGAAATGCTCGGCGCGCCAGACGCGCTCCAGGCAGGTGGCCGAATACGCGTCGATCGGCACGTCGTCGCCGGCGTAGTGGGCCGCCAGCGCCCGCGACAGCGCGCGCACGTCGGCCACGGCCAGGTTCATGCCCTTCGCGCCGGTCGGCGGCACGATGTGCGCGGCGTCGCCGGCCAGGAACAGGCGGCCGTGGCGCATCGTCTCGCACACGAAGCTGCGCATCGGCGTGACGCTCTTCTGCGTGATCGTGCCCTCGGTGGGCGTCCAGCCGCTGCGGTTCGCGAAACGCGTATGCAGTTCGTCCCAGATCCGCGCGTCGGACCAGTCGGCCAGATCCTCGTCGGGGCGGCATTGCAGATACAGGCGCGTCACGCTCGGCGAGCGCATCGAGAACAGCGCGAAGCCGTTGTCGTGGTGCGCGTACACCAGCTCGTCGAGCGACGGCGCGGCGTCGGCCAGGATGCCGAGCCACGCGTACGGATACACGCGCTCGAAGCAGCGTTGCAGCGTTTCCGGGATGGTTTGCCGCGCGAGGCCGTGGAAGCCGTCGCACCCGGCGATGAAATCGCAATCGATGCGCTCGGCGCGGCCGTCCTGGCGCGTGAACGTCACGGCCGGGCGCTCGCCCGTCACGTCGTGCAGCGCCACGTCGCTGACCTCGAAATGCATCGCGTGGCCGTGTTCGACGCCGGCCGCGATCAGGTCGCGCACCACCTCGTGCTGGCTGTAGACGGTAATCGCGCGGCCGCCCGTCAGCGCCGACAGGTCGATACGGTGCCGCTCGCCCGAGAACAGCAGCTCGATGCCGTGGTGGACCAGCCCCTGGCGGCGCATCCGCTCGCCGAGGCCCGCCTCGTTCAGCGTATCGACGGTGCCCTGCTCCAGCACGCCGGCGCGAATCCGGTTCTCGCAGTATTCGCGTGAGCGCGCTTCGATCAGCACCGCGTCGATGCCTTGCAGGCGAAGCAGATGGGACAGCAGCAGCCCGGCGGGACCGGCGCCGACGATCGCGACTTGGGTACGCATTGTTCGTCTCCTGAACATTGATTCGATTAGTGAATCGGATGTTCGGGCTTCACCGACTATGCGGCAATCCCATTTTGGAGATATGTTTCATATCGATTTCCGATAGTGCGCCCCCCGTGTCCGAACTCGATCTGAACCTGATTCCCTACCTCGTCGCGCTCGACGACGCGCGCAACGTGAGCCGTGCGGGCGACCTGCTCGGCGTGAGCCAGCCGCGCGTGAGCGCCGCGCTCGGCCGGCTGCGCGAGCACTTCGGCGATCCGCTGTTCGTGCGCACCTCGCGCGGCATGGAGCCCACGCCGCGCGCGCTGGCGCTGGTGCCGGCCGCGCGCGACGCGCTCGCGCAAATCCGCCGCGGCCTCGACACGCCGCACGATTTCGATGCGGCCACCACTACCGGCACGTTCTCGATCGCGCTGTCCGACGTCGGCGAGATCGTGTTCCTGCCGCGCTTGCTGCAGGAGTTGGCGCGCCGCGCGCCGCATGCCAACTTGCGTTCGGTGTCGCTGCCGCACGCGGAGGTGGAGCGCGGGCTGGAGGCCGGCGCGGTCGATCTGGCGGTGGGCTATTTCCCCGATCTCGACGGCAGCAACTTCTTCCAGCAGCGTCTGTTCACGCATCGGTTCATCTGCCTGATGCGCCGCGAGCATCCGCTGGCCGGCGTGCCGCTGACGGTCGAGCAGTACCTCGCGTGCGGCCACGCCGTGGTGCGCGCCGAGGGGCGCAGCCAGGAAGTGCTGGAGCAGTATCTCGCGAAGGCGCGGCTGCAACGGCGCGCGGTGCTCGAAACCCCGCACTTCATGAGCCTGCCGTTCATCCTCGGCCGCACCGACCTGATCGCCACCGTGCCGCACGCAATCGGCTATGCCTATGCGGCCGAGCACGCGTCGATCACGCTGGTGGAGCCGCCGCTGCCGCTGCCGCGTTTCGATCTGCGTCAGCACTGGCATCGCAAATATCACAATGACGCGCGCGCCGCCTGGCTGCGCGGCGTGGTGGCCGGGCTGTTCAACGACGCGCTCGACGAATGGCCGAAATGAGCGGCCCGGCGTCCGATTTCGCCTGCTCGCGGCCGATGCGCCGGCCGGCGAACGCATCGAATCCATGAAACAATGCCCGGTCAGCCGCGCCAAGCGGCGCCAACCGGAGCCTTTCAGCATGTCCAAACGCAAGACCGCCAGCAAGGCGGCAGCCGAGCCGGTGGCCGTCGCGGCCGCCGAACCCGTCACGCGCCCGAGCCGCGCCGAAGCCGAAGATGCCGTGCGCGTCCTGCTGCGCTGGGCCGGCGACGATCCCGCACGCGAAGGCCTGCTCGATACGCCGGCGCGCGTGGCGCGCGCCTACGAGGAATTCTTCGCGGGCTACCAGCTCGAACCGCGCGACATCCTCGCGCGCACCTTCAGCGAAGTCGAAGGCTACGACGAGATGATCGTGCTGAAGGACATCCGCTTCGAAAGCTACTGCGAGCACCACATGGTGCCGATCATCGGCCGCGCGCACGTGGCCTATCTGCCGAACTCCCGCGTGGTCGGCATCTCGAAGCTGGCGCGCCTGGTCGACGCGTTCGCCAAGCGCCTGCAGATCCAGGAAAAGATGACGGTGCAGATCGCCGACACGCTGTTCGAGGTGCTGCAGCCCAAGGGCGTCGGCGTGATCCTCGAAGCGGCGCACCAGTGCATTTCCACGCGCGGCATCCACAAGCCCGGTGTGGAGATGGTCACGTCGCGGATGCTCGGCACGTTCCGCACCGATCCGGCGACGCGTCGCGAATTCCTCTCGATCGTGTCGAATTCGTCGGCGATCAACCTCGCCAATACGTGATGGCCGCGCCAGCGCCCACGCCGGATGGGCCGGACACCCCGGTCGTGCTCGTGACGGGCGCGGCGCGCCGCGCCGGCCGCGCGTTCGCCCGGCACTTCGGCGCGCACGGCTATCGCGTCGCGATCCACTACGACCGCTCGACCGACGCGGCCGCCGACGCCGCCGATGAAATCGGCGCGGCCGGCGGCGAGGCGGTGGCCTTGCAGGCCGATCTCGCCGACGCGAACGCCTGCGCCGCGCTGATCGATGCCGTCTACACGCGCTTCGGGCGGCTCGACGTGCTCGTCAACAACGCCTCGGTGTTCTGGCAGGATCACTTCCCCGGCTTCGACCTGGCCGCGCTCGACAGCGCGTGGACGATCAACTGCCGCGCGCCGATCCTGCTCGCGCGCACGTTCTACGCGCGCGCCAAGGCGCTCGGCCAGCAGGGCGTGGTGATCAACGTGATCGACCAGAAGATCAAGGAAAACTTCCACCGCGACCACTTCAGCTACACGGTCGCGAAGGCCGCGCTCGGCAACCTCACGCAGATGCTGGCGATGTCGGCCGCGCCGGTGCTGCGCGTGAACGCCGTGTTCCCGGGCCTGATGCTGCCGAGCGACGATCAGACCGCGGCCGATTTCGCGCACGCGAGCCGCGCCTCCACGCCGCTCGCGCGCATCGCCGGCCCCGACGACGTGGCGAACGCCATCCTGCTGCTCACGGGCAGCGCCTACAACGGCGTGGATTTCGTGGTGGATGCGGGGCAGAACCTGATCCGCGTGGATCAGGACGTGCTGTACAAGCATCGCTCGCCGGTGCGCGAGCACTGAGCCCTTCGCCGCATCGATCGATGCGGAATCCCAACGATTCGATGCCGGGCACCGGCCACGGCGCGGCTCCCGAAAACGCTCACCTTCGGGCGCCGCGCCGCGTTCAGTCCTGCCCGTTGTTCTCGGTCCGGCCGCCTTCGCGCACCTTGCCCTGCGCGACGCTGCTGCCCGGCGGCACGCTGTGCGTGAGCCACACGTTGCCGCCGATCACCGAGCCGCGCCCGATCGTGACGCGCCCGAGGATGGTTGCGCCGGCATAGATCACCACGTCGTCCTCGACGATCGGATGGCGCGCGTTGCCCTTCACGAGCGTGCCGTCGCCATCCGACGGGAAGCTCTTCGCGCCGAGCGTGACGGCCTGATAAACGCGCACGCGTTCGCCGATGATCGCCGTCTCGCCGATCACCACGCCCGTGCCGTGGTCGATGAAGAAGCTCGGCCCGATGGTCGCGCCGGGGTGGATGTCGATGCCGGTGGCCGAGTGCGCGATCTCGTTGACGAAGCGCGCCAGCAACGGCACGCCGAGCCGGTGCAGCGCATGCGCGAGGCGGTGATGCATCATCGCCAGCACGCCCGGGTAGCACAGCAGGATTTCGGTGATGTGCTGCGCGGCCGGGTCGCCCGCGTAGGCGGCATGGATGTCGCTGACCAGCAGCGCGCGAATCTCCGGCAACTGGCGGCCGAGCGTGTGAGCGATCGCGAACGAACGTTCGTCGAGTTGCGCGGCGGGCGCATCGGCGTATTCGGGCAGAAACGGCAGCACGCGGCGGATCTGCTCGTGCAGCACGCGCAGCGTCTTCTCGAGCGTGTGGCCGACGTAGAAATCGACGCTCTCGTCGGTCAGGTCCGGCGCGCCGTAATGCGTCGGAAACAGCGAGGCGCGCAGGCCGGTGACGATCTGGCAGATCGCGTCGCGCGAAGGCAGCTCGCGAATGCCGCGCGGGTGCCGCGTGCGGTGCAGCGTTTCGCGCGATTCGCGCAGTTCGGCGACGATCTGTTCGAGATCCCAGGTACGGACAGCAGACGAATTCGACATGGCACATGACACAGACAGCCGTGCCCGGCGCGCGAGGGGCCGGAGACAGCCGCGCTGGTGAAATAAGAGGGATGGCAGGATCGACAAGATTACCGCGTTTCGCCTGCGCCCGCGAAACCCGGCCCAGGCAGGCGAGCCGATGCGTATCCGCCTCGCCCGGCTAGACGGTCTTGTTGCTCGCGTCGATCCAGCGCACGGCCCAGTCGCGCGCATGCGCGATGGCGTCGCTTTCGTCGCCGAAATGGAGATCCGAAGGGAAAAAACGATTCGCGACCAATTCACCATCGCTCGATCGGGAGATCACCACATAGGGCTGGAACAAGCCGTCGCTGATTCGCGCCGGCGCGCAGTTCAACAGGTAACCGCGATGCGTGAATGCCGTTGTCGTCGAGTGCATGAGCTGCCCCACCTTAGGTCCCTTGCGTTCTTCTTCACTACACGTCGTTAGGGTGCCGCGGCGCCCGTTGCGGGCAGGATTCGCGCGGCCGGCGCGATCTCGCCGCGCCATCTCGAAAAAGCATCATACTCGGTCGCTCCGGCGTCATCCAACCGAAATAAAAGCGTTCGGATCGCCCGGCGGCGCACATGCCGCTACAGCCAAGCATTGCGACGCCGCAGCGCGGGTTTATCCCGATCGGGCAGCGCGATGTTGCGCCGTCGGCACGCAACACGGCCCAACCGCGCCGTCGCGCCGGCATCTCCACATCGTGAAAATGTCGCGGTCGCGGGCCGATGCAAGCGCCGGTGCGCTCGGTTATCCTCCAGACGGTCAGCCGCTTGCACGACACGTCCGGCGCAGGCCGGACGATTCCCTTACCGCACCCCGGAGCCATCATGTATCAGCGCATCTTCGTCGCCGTCGACGGCAGTGAAACCTCGCGTCACGCATTCGATTCCGCGCTTGCGCTCGCGCGCTCCGAACGCGCCACGCTGCGCGCGTTCTACGCGATCGAAAACGCCGCGCTCTATTACAACGTGCCGGGCTACGACCCGTCGGTGCTGCGCCAGCAACTGATCGCGCAGGGCGGCGACCTGACCCGGGAATTCGCGCGCCTGATCGCCGCGGCCGGCGTGCAGGGCGACGTGATCACCGGCGAGGCCACCACGCTGGCCGACGTCGCGTCGCTGATCCTCGACGCCACCAAGGAATACGGCGCCGACCTGCTGGTGCTCGGCACGCACGGCCGCCGCGGCTTCAAGCGGCTGGTGCTCGGCAGCATCGCCGAGCAATGCATCCGGCAGGCCACGTTGCCGGTTTTGCTGATCCCGACGGCCGCCGCGCATCAGGACGACGCATAAGACAATTCGGAAAACTGATTGCTTTGCCGTGGCGCAACGGGAATGCACGCTGCGTCGCGGCGTTTTGCCGCTCAGTTCGGGGAAACCCCGGTGGGAAAATGTTTCGGTTGCGATTCCTTGAGCGAGCACCACCATGCTGACCCCCATCACGCGTCAACCCGCCCGCCCCCGCGCCACCACTTCCTGGGCACCTCACCAGGCCGCCCATTGCTCGACCTGTTCGATGCGCCATCTCTGCATGCCACAGGGCCTCAGCAACGAGGCGGTCGAGCGCCTCGAATCGGTCATCGGCGCCGCGCGCCCGGTGCGTCGCGGCGAAACGCTGTTCCGTGAAGGCGATGTGTTCGACAGCCTCTATGCGGTGCGCTCCGGTGCACTGAAAACCGTCGCCACGCGCCAGGATGGCCGCGAGCAGGTGGCCGGCCTGCACCTCGCCGGCGAGGCGCTCGGCTTCGACGGCATCGCCGGCGATCAGCATCCGCGCACCGCCGTCGCGCTGGAAGACAGCACCGTCTGCGTGATCCCCTACTCGCCGTTGCGTTCGTTGTGCACCGAAGCCAGCACGCTGCAGGCGCGCGTGCTCAAGCTGATGAGCGAACAGATCGTGCGCGAAACGTCCCAATCCGTGCTGCTCGGCTCGCTGAACGCCGACGAGCGCGTGGCGGCCTTCCTGCTCGACATCTCCTCGCGCTACCGGGTGCGCGGTTATTCGTCGTCCGAATTCAACCTGCGCATGACGCGCGAGGAAATCGGCAGCTACCTCGGCATCACGCTCGAAACGGTCAGCCGCACGCTGTCGAAGTTCCAGCGCGCCGGCCTGCTGTCGATGCAAGGCCGCATCGTGCACGTGCTCGATCTCGACGGGCTGCGCGCCGTGTGAAGGCGGCAATGCATCACGGCTTCATCGGTTGTCCTCAGCAATACCGCGCGGCGCCCTTCGGGGCGCCGTGTCGTTGTATCACTACCTTCGCGCGCATCGATCGAATCAATCGAGCCAACGCGCCGCCTCGGTCTTCAAGGCCCGGCTGAATTCGTCGAGCCAGCCGATCGACAGCCGCCAGCTTTGCCAGTAAAGCTCCACGTCGATGCTGCGTCCTGCCGACAAATCGATCATCTCGCCTGCCGCCACCTGCCGCTCGATCATTCGATCGGGGCACATGCCCCAGCCCAGCCCCGTCTCACACGCGCGCAAATAACCGGCCACGTGCGGAATCCAGTGCTTCGGCGGATCGAGATCGGCGCGCGTGGCGCGGCGGATGAAGCGCGATTGCAGGCTGTCCTTCGGGCTGAACGTCACGCACGGCGCGCGGCGCAGCGCATCGCGCGTGAGGCCGTCCGAGAAATAGCGTGCATGGAATTCAGGCGAGCAAACCGCGTGATAGCGGATGCTGCCGAGCCGTGTCGAGCGGCAGCCCTGAATCGGCTCGGCCTGCGCGGTCACGGCGCCCTGCACGCTGCCGTCGCGAATCCGCTCCGCCGTGTAATCCTGATCGTCGATCACCAGATCGAGCAGCGTGCCGCTTTGCGAGCAGAACGGGCCGACCGCATCGATGAACCAGGTCGCCACGCTGTCGTCGTTCACCGCGATCCGCAAGGTCGGCCACGCGCCGCCGATACCGGGCAACTCGGGCGCCTGGCCCGACAGCTCCGCCTCCAGCAACTGCACGCGCTCGGTATGGCGGCACAGCAGCGCGCCCGAGGTGGTCGCCACGCACGGCTGCCCGCGCTTGACCAACACTGCGCCGACGCGCTCCTCCAGCAGCTTGATGCGCTGCGAGACGGCCGACGGCGACACGTTCAGGTCCTTCGCCGCGCGTTCGAACGATCCGTGCCGGATCACCGCCGCCAGCGCGTCGAGCAACGCATAGTCGAGCATCAGTTTTCCTTCATCCGCATTAGGGAAATTAGCTTTTCTTAGCCATACCGAAGCCGCAGACTAGCGCCATCCGAAGCCCAAGTCTACTGTCCCTTATCTATATGAACTGGATCGCCTTCTCCCACGGCGTGGCGCTGTGCGCCTCGCTGATCGTCACCATCGGCGCGCAGAACGCCTATGTCTTGCGCCAGGGTATTCAGCGCGCGCACGTCGGCAAGATCGTCGTGCTCTGCACGCTCTCCGACATGCTGCTGATCGCGGCCGGCGTCGGCGGCGCCTCGGCGCTGGTGGTGCGTTACCCGACCTTCATCCACGGCGTGCTCTACGCCGGGCTCGCCTATCTGGCGTGGTTCGGCCTGAGCGCGCTACGGCGCGCGCTGAAGCCCGGCCATGCCACGCTCGACACCGGCGCGGCCGGCGGCGTCGCGCCGCCGCCGCAACGCGCGTGGACGGTGATCGTCGCGACGCTCGCGCTGACCTGGCTCAATCCGCACGTCTATCTCGACACGTTCCTGCTGATCGGCACGGCCGGCGCGCGCGAAGCCGAAGGCACGCGCTCGGCCTTCGCGGTGGGCGCGATGGTGGTCAGCCTGGTGTGGTTCGTCGGCCTGGGCTACGGTGCGCGCCTGCTGGCGCCGTGGTTCAAGAAGGCGATCGCGTGGCGCCTGCTCGACGGCGCGATCGGCGGGATGGTGCTGTGCCTGGCAGCCGTGCAGTTGCGTTGATGTTCTCTTGCGGCGCGACGTACGCAGCCCCAAACGACCACGCCGGCGCGCGCACGAGGCGCCGCCGGCGTGGTCGATGCGACACGAGCTGGTTTATTGCGAGCGGACGATCCCGCCATCCACGCGAATGTTCTGCCCGGTGATGTAACCGGCGCCTTCCGACAGCAGGAACGCCACCGTCTTCGCGATTTCCTGGGTCTTGCCGAAGCGGCCGGCCGGAATTCGCGCGACGATTTCCGGCGTTTCCGGCCAACTGTCGATGAAGCCCGGCAGCACCGAGTTGATGCGGATGTTCTCGCTGGCGTAGCGGTCCGCGTAGAGCTTGGTGAACGAACTGAGCGCGGCGCGCAGCGCCGACGACACCGGCATCGACTGCTCGGGCGCATCGGCCGCGAAACTCGAGATGTTGACCACCGCGCCGCCGCCCTGCTTCTGGAACACCGGCGTCACGCGGCGCAGCACGCGCGCCACGTTCAGCACGATCAGATCGAGGCCGAGATGCCACTGCGCATCCTCGACGGCCAGCAGGTCGCCCTTGGGCGGATGGCCGGTGTTGTTGACCACGGCGTCGATGCGGCCGTACTTCTCGAGCGTGCCGGCAACCAGCCGCTCGATGTCGGCGTCCTCGGTCACCGAGCCGGCCAGCCCGAAGCCGCCCAGTTCCTCGGCCAGACGCACGGCGCTGCCCGACGGCGACATCAACGCCACGCGATAGCCTTGCGCGGCCAGTTCGCGGGCGATTTCGGCCCCCATGCCCTTGCCGGCGGCCGTGACGAGCGCAACTTTCTGTGCAGACATGATTTCTCCCGAGATTCCGAATGAATGGGAGGCGGCCGGTACGCCCGCCTCGTGCATTCGGCACTGTAGGACGGCACGGCACGCGTGTCGAATCATCAAATCTGCATTGATTCAGTAGATTTTCTACTGCCTTGCCGATTTTCGATCCTGCCAATTCGCGCTGAATCAGCCATCTCGTCGACAATTTTTCTACAGCCTTCAACCGCCCTTGGCCGACCAGCGGCGATACCGGCGCGTCAGGCAGGCATCCGCAAGCTGCTGGCGGATCAGCGCGCCGACCGGCCAGACCTGCGGATCGGTGCGCCGCCCGCGACTCAAGCGCACCAGTTGGTGCTTGACCATCGCCATATTGGCCATCGCGCCGAGCACCTTGTTCTTCAGCGTGACCGGGCGCAGCACCGGCGCGACGTCCTCGCCGGCCCGCCAGCGGCGCGGCAGGGCCGGATCGATCGACAGCGCGGTGGCGATGCCGGCCATCGCCACGCCGCTGGCCACCACCTGCTCGGCCACCGCGCGCCGCCGAATCCCGCCCGTCACCATCAGCGGCACGCGCGACACCGCCGCGATGTCGCGCGCGAATTCGAGGAAATAGGCTTCGCGCGCCAGCGTGCGCCCGTCGCGCGCCTGGCCCTGCATGGCCGGCGCCTCGTAGCTGCCGCCCGACAGCTCGATCAGATCGACCGCGTGCGCGCCGAGCATCTCGACCACCTGCCTGGCGTCGTCGGCATCGAAACCGCCGCGCTGGAAATCGGCCGAATTGAGCTTGACTGCCACCGCGAAGCCGGAGCTCACGCGCTCGCGCACGGCGCGCACCACCTCGATCAGCAGCCGCGCACGGTTCTCGATCGAGCCGCCCCAGCGGTCGGTGCGCCGGTTCGCCAGCGGCGACAGGAACTGGCTCAACAGGTAGCCGTGCGCCGCGTGGATCTGCACGCCCGTGAAACCGGCCGCCTCGGCCAGTTGCGCGGCGCGCGCGAAGCGTTGCACGACATCGGCGATGCGCGCCTCGCTCATCGCCTCCGGCACCGGAAAGCGGTTCGAGAACGCACCCATGTCCAGCGGCACGGCGGACGGCGCGACGGTCGGCTGGCCGAGCGCCGCCGGCATCTGCCGCCCCGGGTGGTTGATCTGCATCCAGACCTGCGCGCCGCCCGCCCGCGCGGCGTCGGACCAGCGCGTGAAGCGCGCCAGATGCACGTCGTTTTCGAGCACCACGCCGCCCGGCCCCGTCATCGCGCGGCGGTCCACCATCACGTTGCCGGTCAGGATCAGCCCCGCGCCGCCGTCCGCCCAGGCACGGTACAAGCGCACCAGCGCGGCCGAGGGCGCGTGATCGGCGTCGGCGAGGTTTTCCTCCATCGCCGCCTTGGCGAGGCGGTTCGGCACGACCGCGCCATTCGGTAAGGTTAACGAATCGAACAGTGACATGAGCGGCTCCCCGCATTGAATGAAGCCGACGATAAGATTAAAGTTCGCTTCAATGTCAAGCACGGGGGCATCACGATGAAAATCGGCGAACTGGCCAAACGCACCGGCCTGGCCGCGTCGCGCATCCGCTTCTACGAAGCCCGCGGGCTGCTGCGCGCAGCCATGCGCCAGGCCAACGGCTACCGCGAATACACGGCCGAGGCGCAACTGGTGCTGGCCGTGATCGTGCGCGCCCAGCAGGCCGGCTTCTCGCTCGACGAAATCCGCAGCATGCTGCCCGACGACCTGTCGAACTGGCAGCACGGCGACCTGGTGCCGAAGCTGCGCGCCAAGATCGCCGACATCGAGGCCATGGAGCAGCAGCTCGCGCTCAGCAAGGCGCGGTTGCTCGCGCTGATCGGCCAGGTGGAAAACAAGCCCGATACGATCGATTGCCGCGACAACGCGCGGCGCCTGCTCGGCGAACTGGCCGGCGCGCCATTGGCAGGGCTGGATCGCAAAACCGGCACGGCCTGAGCGGGTTCGGACCTTACAAACCGCGCCGAGGCCAATTGCGGAACGAGACGATCGCGAAGCTCACGGCGATCGAGCCGCTTGCCGCCGGCTGCGACGCCTCGCTCTCGACCGTCGCGAATCGCCCTCGCGCACGCTTGCCGGCAGGTGATGCAGGCTGCACCGGCAGCGCATCCGGCAATGCTTCGTCGGCGGGACAATAGGGGTTCGGGCGTCGGGCACGCATCGCGGTTCCTTTCCGGCATGCCGGCATCGAGAGAGATGTCATTGAACGCGTTCGCCATCGATACGTAAAATGAATGTTTCGATCGATCCGATAACCCTGCGGAATGGAACTGAAACTACTGCGTGCCTTTCTGACCGTCGCCGAACTGCGCCATTTCGGGCGCGCCGCCGACGCGCTGCACCTGAGCCAGCCGGCACTGAGCAAACAGATCGGCGCGCTCGAAACGAGCGTGGGCGGCCGGCTGTTCGAGCGCGGCCGCCACGGCGCGGAGCTGACGACGTTCGGCGAAACCTTCGTGACCGACGCGCAATCGCTGGTGCGCGATGCCGACGAGATCCTCGCGCGCGCCCGCGAAACCAGCGGCGGCAAGCGCGGGCATCTGCGCATCGGCATCTGTTTGTCGGTGCTGACGCTGGTGCCGCCGCTGATCGCCGAATTCCGGCGCCAGCATCCGCTGGTATCGATCACGCTCAGCGATCTGTCGTCGGCGGAGCAGACGCGGCGCATGCTGGCCGGCAAGCTGGAGGCGGGGTTCCTGCGGCTGCCGTCGGCGCCGGGCCTGGCTTCGTTCGGTGTCCTGGACGAACGGCTCGCGCTGGCGCTGCCACCGCAATGGCAGCAAGTGAAGGTGCCCGCGCAACTCGACGCACTCAACGATCTCGGTTTCGTGATGCTGCAGCGCTCGCGCGGCGCGGGCCTCGCGGCGCAGGTAGACCGCTGGTGCCGCGCGCGCGGCTTCGTGCCGAACGTAAGCCAGCAGGCGGAGGATGTGCAATCGGTGTTGGCGTCGGTGGCCGCGGGAGCCGGCGTGGCGTTCATCCCGTCGGGCGCACGGCATTTGCTGCGTGACGCCACCGTGCAGGAGCTGCGGGATCGCGATGCGAAATGGCGCGTGGGCCTCGGCTGGCCCGAGGCGCGTCACGATGCCGTGACGGCGCGCTTCGTGTCGTTCATGCGCGGTGCGCTGCGTAAAACAGCGGCCTGACGACGCGCGCGTTCAGCGCGGTGCGCCCGGTTTCGGCCCCGGCCACTCGCCGCGATAGCCGATCCGCGCCGAGATCGCCTGCCCCGCCTCGCGCAGCAGCGCGACGTAATGCGTGGTGGTGTTCGCGCCGCAGCGGATCGTCGGAAACGAAATCGACAAGCCCGCCACCGCATTGCCGAAGCGGTTGAAGATCGGCGCCGCGAGGCAGCGCAGCCCCTCTTCCTGTTCTTCGTCATCCTCGCCATAGCCTTGCCGGCGCACCTGCGGCAGCACCGCCAGCAAGGCCTCGGCCGAGGCCAGCGTGCGCGGCGTGGACAGCTTGAACTCCACGCGCGCGAGCGTTTCGCGTTGCTCGTCCTCGGGCATCCAGGCCAGCAGCACCTTGCCGATCGCCGTGCTGTGCAATGGATTGCGGCGGCCCACGCGCGACTGCATGCGCAGGCCGTAATCGGCGTCGATCTTGTGGATGTAGATGATGGCGTCCTCGTCGAGCGCGCCCAGATGGATCGCCTCGCGCGTGGTGGCCGCGATGCGCCGCATCTCCAGATCGGCCTCGCGCACCAGATCCACGCTCTCCAGCGCCTTCGCGCCGAGTTCGAACAGGCGGATGCCGAGGCGGTAACGTTCGGTGCCGGCCTCGCGCACCACGTAACCGAGCGTGTCGAGCGTGTGCAGCAGCCGCTGCACGGCCGTGCGCGACATGCCCAGTTGCAGCGACAGCTCGGCCGCGTCGCACGCGCCGCGCGCGCCGACGGCCGACAGGATCGTGAAGACCTTGCCGACCGCCGCGACCGATTCCGTGCGCTCGCCGCCGGCCTCTGCAGGCGCGGCGGCGTCGGGGCCGGCGCCGCGCGATTCAGGCGTTGATTTCATGGCGGGCATCCGTGAGATTCGAAACCGCCAAGGATAGCCTGTCGCGCGGCCCCTGCGTCAAGGTGCAGGGGGCAATGCGATACCGCTCAGTTCAGGCGCGCCTTCAACTGGTCCGCCATCGCCTTCATCGCCGAGCGGGTCGCCGGGTCTTCGGCCAGGGCGTTCAGCAATCCGAAATCATGGATCGTGCCGTTGTAGCGGGTGGTGGTCGCTTCCACGCCGGCCGCGTCGAGCTTGCGGCCGTAGGCTTCGCCTTCGTCGCGCAGCACGTCGAATTGCGCGACTTCGATCAGTGCCGGCGGCAAGCCCTTGAGCTCATCCGTCGAGGCGCGCAGCGGCGAGGCGTAGATCTCGTTGCGCTGGGCTTCCTGCTTCGTATAGGCATCCCAGAACCATTTCATCATCGGCCGCGTCAGGAAGTGATCCTTCTGATACGCGAGATACGAGCCGTCGTTGAAGTTGTGATCCGTCACCGGCCAGAGCAGGCCCTGGAAGCGGATCGCCGGGCCGCTCTTGTCCTTTGCCATCAACGCCACCACCGCCGCCATGTTGCCGCCCACGCTATTGCCCACCACCGCCAGGCGGCTGCCGTCCACGCCGATTTCGTCGCCGTGCGCGGCCACCCACTTCGTTGCTGCGTACGCCTGATTGATCGCCACCGGATAGCGCGCTTCCGGCGACGGCGTGTAGTTGACGAACACCGCCACCGCACCCGATTGCACCACGAGATCGCGCACCAGGCGTTCATGCGTCGGGAAGTCGCCGAGAATCCAGCCGCCGCCGTGGAAGAACATGAACACCGGCAGCGTGCCCTTCACGCCTTCCGGACGCACGATCGTAACCGGTACGCTGAGGCCGTCCTGCTCGATCGTGCGGTTCGTCACCTCGATGCCCGACAGATCCACCTTCACGCTGTTCTGCGCACCCACCAGCACCTGCCGCGCCTTTTCGGGCGACAGCGTTTCGAGGCCCGGCCCTTTCGAGCCGTTCAGTGCCGCGAGGAAGCGGCTCGTGACCGCATCCGGTTGATTGGCCGGCACGGCCGGGTTGGCCGGGCCGGCTGCGAAGGCGGAGGTGGCGGCGGCGATCGCGGTGGCGATCAGGGCGAACTTGACGATCTTCATGATGGATTTCTCAGCAATATGGGTGACGATGGCGATGGCGTAATGGTGAACAGCGTGTGCGGACGGCGCTCAGACCAGCGTGAGCGTGACGTCGATGTTGCCGCGCGTGGCGTTCGAGTACGGGCAGACGATGTGCGCCTTCTCGATCAGCGCCTGGGCGGCTTCGCGCTCCATGCCCGGCAACGCGATCTTCAGTTCCACCTCGATGCCGAAGCCATTCGGGATCGCGCCGATACCCACGCTGCCGTCGATCGCCACGTCGGCCGGGATCTTGATCTTGTCGCGCGCCGCGACGAACTTCATCGCGCCGAGGAAACATGCGCTGTAGCCGGCGGCGAACAGTTGTTCCGGGTTCGCGCCTTCGCCGCCCGCGCCGCCGAGCTCGCGCGGCGTGACCAGCTTGAAATCGAGCTTGCCTTCGGGCACCACGGCACGGCCGTCGCGGCCGCCGGTTGCGTGAGCGTGGGCACGGTAGAGAACGTTTTCGATCGACATGATGGGCTCCTGATTCCTGATGAGTAAGTGAACGGTTTTAAACCTATCTACTACAAGGTAGGCAATGCGACTCAAAAAATGCAGACCGGGTGGCCTGCGCTGGGTGTTGCGAACGACGTGTCCTGCTGGTGTTGCCTGTCAATTTTATCTACTCATAGATAGATAACCGGCTTCAATAAAAAGGCGGTGGACCGCCTTGTGTCTTCTTGTGTGACCTCCGCCGTCAGGCGCGTGCTTTCCACGCCTTTTCGACTTCATCCAGCCGTGCCTTCTGCTGGAACAACCGGCTTGCCAGCACCGCGCCCTGATAGGCCGCGTACAGCGTGCGGGCCGCGTGCTCCGGCTTGCCGCTGAATGCCAGCGTGCCTTCCTTCGCCCCTTGCGCCAGCAGTGCCGCCAACCAGCGCTCGTTCGCGCTGAAGAAGGCCTGCACGGCGTGCCGCACCGTTTCCGGCAAGGATTCGATGTCGGCTGCCAGCATGCCGCACAGGCAGATGAGGTTGCCATCGCCGAGCGTCTTGCCGAACAGCCTGGTGTAGCGGCTCAGCTTTGCGTCCGCGGCCAGCGAAGCATCGATCGTATCGATGCCGGCCATCACGCGCTCGCTGTACTGCTGCACCGCTTCGAGCACCAGGTCGTCCTTCGCGGGGAAGTAGTAGTGGATGCTCGAGGTCTTCACACCCACCCGCTCGGACAGATCGCGGTAGCTGAAACCGTTGAAGCCGCGCAGCATGATCAGCTCGATCGCGTGCTCCAGCAGTTGGTCTCGGACGGGTGTTTTCGTTTCCATGGGTCGTAATTTATCTACTAGAAGGTAGATAGTCAAGGGGATGTTGGAAATTTTTTTGGGGGGCGTCGCAGCCATGGGGGACAGAGTATGTGCGACTGGCGACACAGTTCTGCACCTGGATACTGCGAAAACGAGTTTCACCGTCTCACCCGTCGCTTGCTGAACTTACGAACCAGACAGCCTTTCCGTCAACCAATCGATCATGACCCGCACCTTCAGCGGCAGGAAGCGGTTACGCGGATACAGCAGCCAGACCGGACCGCTGTAGACGCGCGGTTCGAACGACCAGTCGGACAGCACTTGCCGCAACGAGCCCTCACGCAGGAAATCCTTGACGGCATAATCCGGCAGGCTGGCTATGCCCCAGCCCGACAAGGTGGCGTCGGTTCGCGCGCTCACGTCGTTGACGATGTAGCGCCCGTGAACTTCCACGGTATGCATTTGCGTGCCGCGCCGAAAAATCCATTTGCCGTCGTTGGCGTGATCGCCAAGCTGCAAGCAATCGTGCTGACGCAGCGCCTCGGGTTCTTCCGGTATCCCTCGCTCACGCAAGTAAGCAGGCGATGCGCAGAGCAACCAACGTACGGTGCCGAGCTGGCGCGCGATTAAACCCGGCGGCGGCGTGGGTGTGGGCCGAAGCACGAGATCGATCGGATCGCGCACCGGATCGACCTCGCGATCCTCGAAAAACAGCTGGACCTGAACCCGGGGGTGTGCCCGCAGAAACCCATCGATCAACGGATGCACCACGCTCTTGGCGTAGGCAATCGGCGCGCTGACACTGACCCGGCCGTGTGCCTCGGCGCTGAGATGCCCGGCGGTATCGACCGCATCGGCGGCCGAGTGAACCATGTTGTGGCAGTAGTGATAAACCTGCGTGCCGGATTCGGTCAGGCGGAGGCTGCGCGTCGAGCGTTCGAGCAGCTTGACGCCGAGCGCCCGCTCGAGCCGCTGCATTTGGCGGCTTACCGTCGAGGGCGTGGTACCCAGCAGCCGCGCGGCCGATGAGAAATTGCCGGCCTCGACCACGGAAGCGAAGGTGGCCAGATCGGGCAACAGAGAATGCAGCTCACTTGGGGTCATCGGTAGGCGGCCGTGTCATGGGTGCTCGTTTGTGCATTTCAAACATAAATCCTGTTCCGGCTCGGGGGATTATCGCGACACAAATCGATGATGACAATGCAAGTCAGTCAAAACGTGCATAAGTCAAAGGAGGGAAATTGCGATGTCGGATAGAGATAGCTTGACCGTCGGCTTGGCGCAGATCGCGCCGATCTGGCTCCAGCGCGAAGCCACCCTGGCCAAGGTAGAGGATTGGATCGGCCGCGCAGCACAGGCGGGCTGCGGCTTCGTGGCCTTCGGTGAAGCCTTGGCGCCCGGCTATCCTTTTTGGATCGAACATACGGATGGCGCGCGCTTCGAGTCGCCGCTTCAGAAGGAAATTCATGCGCATTATCTGGACCAAGCCGTTCAAGTGGAGGCAGGACATTTAGCCGGTGTCTGCGCCGCCGCCGCGCGGCATAAGATTGCCGTCATGCTCGGCGTGATCGAACGCCCCTTGGATCGGGGCGGCCACAGCGTTTATTGCTCGCGCGTGCATATCGGCGCCGATGGCCGGATCGCCTCGGTGCATCGAAAATTGTTGCCGACTTACGAAGAACGCCTAAGCTGGGCGCCGGGTGACGGCCACGGGCTGCAAACCCACCCGGTCGGGCCGTTCATGGTGGGCGGCCTGAATTGCTTCGAGAATTGGATGCCGCTCTCGCGTGCGGCGCTCTACGCGCAAGGCGAGGATCTGCACGTTGCCCTCTGGCCGGGCAATGTGCGCAATACGGAGAGCACGACACGCTTTCTGGCGCGAGAAGGACGCAGCTACGTGCTTGCCGTAAGCGGTCTGCTCAGGCGCGAGGATGTGCCGTTGGACAGCCCCGTGGCGGCCATGCTGAACAACGAGCATTGCCCCGAAATGCCGGCCAATGGCGGGTCGTGCATCGCGGGACCGGACGGCGCCTGGGTGGTGGAACCGGTCCAGGGACGAGAGGAGCTGATCGTCGCCACGCTGGATCATCGCGCGGTACGGCGTGAAAGGCAGAACTTCGATCTGGCTGGGCATTATGCACGCCCCGATGTCACGCGGCTGATCGTGGACCGCCGGCGCCAGAGCTTAGCGACCTTCGAGGATATGACCTGAGTCGAATCGTGCAGCCAAACGGCAAGTGAGTTCTCTTCTCCTATCGACCAAGGAGAACTCGACGAAGAAGCGGCACATCGACAAATCATCGATCAGCGGCGTTCAGCATTCCCTGCGCGGCTCACCCCGAGGCCACCTCAATGCGTACCCTCGGGGAATTACCGGCTTACTTGAATAAGGCTGGATTGGCGTTGATATAGTTCGCCAAATTGCCCACATTGATGCTGCCCAAGCCGGAGACGGAATTAAAGCCCGTCGTCAAGGGGTAGCCGTAGTTAACGCCGTTCCAAGTCACACCGTTACCAGTGCCGTTTGCTCCCGCAAGCTTTACCTCGTTAAGCAGCGCGAACCTGTCGAGCCCTGAGAACGCCGTATAAAGCCCACGCGCGGGGAAACCGAGCCGATTTTTGTTCTGAGTCTGCAAGCGTGCGAGAAACCCTGCGAGGATCGGTGCAGACAGGCTGGTGCCGCCGTATTGTATCCGCTTGCCTTGCTCGATTACGAACACACCCGACTGCGGATCACCATCGAGCGAGACATCGGGTACCGTTCGCATACGAGAACCGCCATTAACATGCTGTTGCCACGCGGGCGCGTTCTCGAAGTGGCTGATACCACCACCGCTTGCCCATACCGTATCCCAAATCTGGCTGCTTTCATTCCTCTGCAATCGGGGCGCCGTATTGCGGCCCAAGTACGTGTAGTTGTACCACCAGTTCATCGGCACTTCTTCCACATACTGGCTGTTAAAACGTGTATAGAGCGTAGTGGCCCCCACCGAAATCACATAAGGCGAGCTTGCCGGGTACTGGACGCTGTAGTTGGCGAGTTGGGCCGCTTCGACGTTGGTGTCGAGTATCGGCTGCTCGCCTTGATCTTGATGGAACAGTTTGTTGGCATTTGCACGCGAATAGACGCCATTGTCACCGGAAGAAATGACGAAAGTTTGGCCCTGTGCAATGCCTTCCTGGAAGATTTCGTCCATCAGCTGCTTCGCGGCCACGCCAAAAGTAAGTTCGTTGCCGCCGATCGACATGCTGATGATCTTGGCAGTGTTGTCCGAGACCGCACGGTTGAGAGCGACCGAGAGATCTTGCGGGGTCAATGAAGGGGCGTCATAGAGCAACAGGTTACTCACACCGCCAGAGACGCCGACAATGGTTTGGCTGTCCATGGCGTATTCATCGAGATCGTTGTTGCCGTTATAGTCCGACCGAAACGAGTCGGTCTGGATGATCTTCGTGTTGACGGGGGAAGATCGCTCAAGTTCGTGTAGGCACTCAAGTCGCTGACGACCTGTTGGATGTTGTCGCCAGCGCAAATCACGCCAACTGTCGTATCCGCACCGCTTGGCAGGTTGCCGGCGTGATAGATACCGACGAAGTCGCTCGGCCAATGGCCGGTCACGGAAGGAATAGCCCCCGCTGTCTCGGCCGACCGGCGCAGTTCCGCTGGTGACGGCACCGAATCATTGATGGGGTTGGGCGATCGCCGACCGTTTGTGTGCAGCAACGTGACATTGTCCAGCCCGATCACGCCGTCGACGATGGACGAGATCGAGGGCGGAAGCAGTGCTGCCGACGTATTCGCATAGACGGAGCGCCCATCATCCATGGCGAACACATGCATTCCAGTCTGAAAGGCGCTTTGAATGCTGGAGGAATTTCCTCGGGCGGAAACAAACAGCCTGTTTGGCGCGACTTCGATGCGCGTAAATCCGTGACGATTCAGATAATCCACAACGCGCCGCACTTGATCGTCGCTTGGTGCATAAATGGAGCGAAATTCTTCGACACTGAGATGGCGAGGCTTGCCATATCCAGAATCAGAAGTTAACGCATTTATCAGCTCATCAAATTGAGCCTTGTTGCGCAGCTTGAGCGGGAAAATAATTGGAAACGTATCGGCAGATTTCGGCTCTGCGCCGTGGGCGAAGGCGAGTGCTTCGCGCATCGACAGGTTATGCTCCGCCGGGAAGCGCAGGGTTTGAGATGTCGAATTATAAACTTCAGCAACCGATTGGTCCGCGTGTGCAAACACCGGAAGCATAACGAGAGCCGCCATCTGCAGGACGCGCAGGGGGAATTTTTTAACTTTCAATTAACTTCCTACAATCAATAAAATTGTCTGGATTGGTGAATCAGTTGGACGATCGGCCGTATTTTGGGCGAGAAGAATGAGCAAAGAATGAGCCGCCAGACGACCAACATCGATTCAATCGATGATCGCCCGAGGGGCTCGTCAGGATTTCCTGTCGATTGCCGGTGCCCGGACCACCCGGCCGCCTCGATTCAGGGGATGCGGGGGCCGATCGGCAACAACGCGCCCAGGGCCTGCGCGGTCAGTTCCGCCTCGCGGCGCACCCAATCCAGGAATGCTCGGATGCTTTCACGTCCGGCCGCGCGTTCGGCCACGACCGCGTGATAGGCGGCGCCCGGCATGGGACAACTGGGCCTGATGGTCGGGATGCGCCATTCGTTCTGATGAGGTGCGACTGGCCACCTGGTTTTGCGGCTCGATGACACGGTTGGAACCCCCGCGGTCGGAGTGGCCTCGTTGCCGGAATGTATCCGGCAGTCCTGATTACCGCGGCGTGGTGTGCGGAAGCGAGAGACCTCTCTGCCGATACCGGCGCATCGGCCTGCCAGTTCGCAATCCTTGCGCCGGATATCGGCTGATCCGGGAGCGTTCAGCGTTTGACGCTGCCCGTGCGACGTGCGATTTCGTCGAAAATCGTCTCGGCGAATTCCACCGCAGCCGGAATCTCGGCGTCGTACATCATGACGAATTCGATATCCGGCAGCACCGGCAAGCCGTCTGCCGGGCCGAGTTCGCGCAGCTCGCCGTCGATCGCGCTGCGCGGCACCGGTGCCACGGCAATGCCGGCTCGCGCGAACGCCCTGATACCCGTGACACTCGGGCTTTCGCACGCAATTCGATAAGGGGTGTCGGCCAACGCGAGCGCCTTGACGGCCGCCTCTCGAAACGGGCACGGGTCCGGAAAACACGCCAACGCCAGCTCGCCTTCGGGGAGCGGCTCATGACGCGCAAACGCCCAGGCGAGCGGTTCTCGCCACAAGGTCGCGCCCTTGTTCGAGGCGGAACACCGGCTGCCGATCACGAGATCGAAATCGCCCTTGGCGTGTCGTCGAAACAAGCTGTCGCCGATGTCGACCGTCAGTTCCAGTTGCAACCCACGGCGCGCGGCGCGAAAGCGGCGCATCGCGTCAGGCAGCCAATCCCCGGCGATGTCCTCCGAAGCGGCGATCCGAAGCTTGCCGCTGTAGATATTGCCCGTTCCCAATCGCGCTCTGGCTTCCTCGCTGAGATTGAGCATGGCGCGCGCGTATCCGAGCAGCGTCTGGCCATGCTCGGTGAGCGCGACGCTGCGCGTGTTGCGGACGAAAAGCGTGCGCGCGATTTGCTGTTCCAGCCGAACCACCTGGGCACTGACCGCCGACTGACTCAGATGCAGCCGACGACCGGCCCCGGTAAAACTCCGAGCCTCCGCAACGGCGACGAACGTGTGGAGGAGCGCGGTATCGAGCGGATGGCTCATTGATCACCAAATCAGGTTAATTCGACAAATTAATAGCGTTTCCGAATTATATCGTCGCCCGGTACGCTGCGAATCACGGTGAGCGACCGCGCATTCCGCCCGTCGCCACCACCCTGACAAGGACCGGTTGCATGACTCGCGTGCTCTATATCGAAGGTTCACCCAACAAGGCCCATTCGGCGTCGATCGAAGTGTGCAATGCCTTTCTGGATGCGTACCGGCTGGCGCATCCCGATCATGTAATAGAGAAGCTCGACATCTGGAATCTGAGGATTCCTGAGTTCGACGCCGACGCCCTGGCCGCGAAATACGCCGGGCTGAAGGGGGTGGCCCTGACGCCGGCACAAGCCGAGGCATGGCAAGGCATCAAGGAACTCGCCGCCCCCTTTCTCGCGGCGGACAAGCTGCTGTTCGGGGTGCCCCTGTGGAACTTCAGCATTCCCTACAAGCTGAAACATCTGATCGATGCCATCTCGCAGAAGGACGTGCTGTTCTCGTTCGACAGCTCGGGTTTTACCGGCATGTTGCGCGGGAAAAAGGCGGCGGTCGTCTACGCGCGCGGGCTCAACTTTACGTCTCCCGGTTCATTCACGCCGGCCAGCGAGTTCGACCTCCAGCGGCCCTACATGGAAACCTGGCTCAAGTTCGTGGGGGTGGAGGACGTCGTCGGGATTGTCGTCGAGCGCACGTTGCTCGGCGCGGAAGGGAAGGCCGATCGAATCGGTGCGATTGAAGAGGCGCGTGCGATCGCGCTCGAGTTCTAGTCGCACAGAGCTTCGGTGCGGCTTTGTAGCGGTGGGACGAAACGGCCGTGATGATTTGCGACGGCGCGCAATCGTAAAAAATTCAGGTCAACTCGGGTTGCACATAACCCGTCAAAATCAACGCCGCCTGCACCGCCCCGAACAACACGATCGCCACTGCCCCCGTAATCCCCACCACGCGCTGCGCCGTCTGCAGCCGCGCCCGCAAGCGAATGCCGCGCCCCATGATGAAGCGGTTCGCGCCGATCGCGCCGAGGCCGAACAGCGTCACCGTCACGGCCACGCCAGCAGCAATCGCGAACGCGGCCGCGATGCCGATCCACGGCGCGCGCGCCGCCACCGACGCGATCAACACGAAGATCGAGCCGACGCAGGGCCGCACGCCCGATGCGAAACCGGTCGCGAGGATCTGCAGTGTCACCGTCCACCTCGACGGGTTGGCCACCATCGCGCGGCGCGACGAACGGGCATGCACCCGCAGCTTCGCGCCGAGATAGGCGGGCGCGTCGTCCGAGGTGTCGCGCGCGTCGGGCACCAGCTTGATCGCGACCGGGTCCACGCAGCAATCGCGGCGCGTCAGCGTGTTGTAAAGCGTGAAGATGCCGGCCACGCACAGCAGCAGGTAGCTGACGACATCAAGCGAGGCCGCGTTGGACAGCACGTTCGACATGCCCTCCTGCGCGAACCACGCCGCACCGAACACCAGCACGATGGCGCTCATCGCCTGCACGGCCGCGCCCCAGCTTGCCAGGCCGATGGCCTGCGCCACGCGCGTGCGCCGCGAGCCCAGGTAAGCGCCGGCCACGAGCTTGCCGTGTCCCGGCCCGACCGCATGAAGCATGCCGTAGGCGAACGACACGGCGAGCAGCGTCAGCCAGGCCAACGGCGACGCGTCACGCCGCAATTGCGCGGCGACGTCGGCGATATGCGCATTGAGCTTGCCCTGCCAGATCAGCGTGGTGACCAGCAGCGTGCGCGCGAATTCCGGCAACACCACCGTGTGCTGCGGCTCCGGAACCGGAGCCGGCGCGGCAGCTTGCGTGGAGGGCGCCGACGACGCCGGCCGGATCGGCTGGCCGAATACATCGACGGTGGGCGCAGCGGCGTAACACGGCACGGCCAAACCGAAGCCCGCCAACGCCATGCAACACGCCAGGAAAAAGGCCATCGCGGGCCGTGAGAATCTCAGCATGACAAAGCAAATGCCTGCGGCAGATAGAGGCCGTTGAAGATGGGGTGCGTGCGATCCTGAAACGCCTTCGCGGTGCAACTGGCGGCGGGATGGCCTTCGAGCGTCACGGGCGTCGCGCCATTCGGTTCGTAGTCCACGAAAAACGATTCGTCCCAGATGCCGAGCGATACCTTGCGCGCGCTGCCGGCATCCACCGGCGCCTTGAGCGGCAGCATGAAGGTGTAGACCAGCTTGCCGTGATCGATCGACACGCGGAACCCGGTCGGCTCGCCGAACGGCTGCGCTTCGCCGTTGACGTAAAGGTGACTGAAATATTGCGCGCCCGCGAGCGAGGAAAACGCCTGCTTACGGAAGATTTCAGTTTGCTTGGCATCGAGCGGCCCGTTCTCGGGCAGGGAATCGATGCCGACGATCTGCACCGGGAACCCTTCCGAGAAGCGCCAGCTTTCGGCAATGGCGGTGACGGCCGTGCCCTGCATCTGCACGCGCGCCGCATAGCGAATCCACACATGCGGGTGCGCGGCGGCCACGCCCGATACGACCAAGGCGGCGGCCCCGGCGAGCCGCCTGACGACAGTAAGATTCCACATCGCTTTCGATTGTTGGTTCCGGCGGGCCGAGGCACGGTGCCTCGCAGCGCGCGACGACGCGAGTATAGCGGGGCTTCGGCCGGACGCGCCCGCTGAGATTCGATACGGCGGGGGCGGCCGGCCCGGCGCATTTCGCACGCCGCGCCGGCCGCTCGTTCGATTGGCGGCCGCCGTCGCGCTTACTGCGCGGCCGGATACACGCGCCGCCCGCTCACCCAGGTTTCCCGCACCACGATGTCGCGCATGCCTGCCGCGTCGAGCGCCTGCCACGTCAGCGGGTCCTGGTCGAGGATCACCAGGTCGGCCTGCTTGCCCGGCAGCAGCGAACCGATCTGCGTGTCGAGGTGACATTGCCAGGCCGCGTCGATCGTGACGGCGCGCAGCGCCTGCGCGATGCTCAGGCGCTCCGACGGGTTCAGCACTTCCACCGGCCCGGTCGCGGCGTCGCCGGTGGGCGGCACGCGCGTGGCTTCCATCACGCGGCCGACCGCCTGCTCCATGTATCGCAGCGGCCCGAACGGCGAGACGAAGTGATCGCTGTGCAGGCTGATGCGCATGCCGGCCGCCAGCGCGGACGCGCAGCGGTCCAGCAATTGCGCGCGCTCGTAGCCCAGGATCGTGTCGCAGAACGCCTTGCCCCAATAGCCGACGTGGCCGATCAGGAAGCTCGGTGAAATCGACATGCGCTTCATGGTCTGCAACGCGTTGTCGTGCAGCAGCGAGGCATGTTCGATCCGGTGGCGCGCCTTGATGGGCGCCGGGTCGCGATCGACGCCCGGCGGCGGCACCTTGTCGAGCGCCAGTTGATAGGCGGCCAGCACATTGACGATCCCGTCGTCGCCGTTGGCGTGGGTGAGGATCGGCCATCCCGCATCGGCCGCCCGCGCCATCTGTTTCGCCAGGCCCCGCATGGGCGTGAAATTGAACAGGCCGTACTTGCCGACGCCCGGCACCGCATGCTCGTTGCAGCATCGGTACGGGGCGCTCTGCAGCCCCGTCAAACCCTGATTCGACCCGTCGGCGATCAGCTTGATCGCGCGCAGGCTGAACAGCACGTTCGGATCGCTGTTGAGCTCCGGCCGGTAGAACGCGAGCCATCCACCAAGCGCGTCCGGATCGTTGCCGTACAACGCGGCGCCCACCCGCACCGTCAGCGCGGTCGTCTTGGCCAGCGCGCGCATCGTATCGACCTCGGCAGGCCCGCTCAACATGCCGAGGCCCGCGTCGAAGATCGTGGTGATGCCGCGCTCGTTGGCTTCCGCGAACACCTTCAGCAGATTCGCCAGCATGACGTTCTGATCGACCGGCAGCAGATTCGACACGAGCTTGGAATGTTCTTCGGTCAGGACGCCTGATTGGTAGATCTTCTCGATGCCCGCCCGCTTCAGCGCGACCGTGTTGACATAGCTGATGTGGCCGGACGCGTTGAGCAGGAAGATGCCGACGTCGTCGGGCGAACCGGTATCCGGCGCGAAGCCGTCGAGCCATTTTGCATCGGGCTCCTCCCACGTCTGCATCAGCGACGGATCCACGCCGAAGCCGCACACCCAGCGCTGGACATTGGGCGGCGAGGTCACCTCCTTCGCGGCCTTCACCGCCTCGACAAGCCGCGTGCCGATGACGTCCTTGTTGTACGGGTGCAGCAGTTCCTGGCCCTTGAACGGGCTCAGGTCGGTCCACGATTTGACGAGCGCACTCGTCATCAGGTGCGCATGCGGATCGATCAGGCCCGGCAGCAGGGCCTGGCCGACGGCGAGTGCGTACTCGGTCACCGGCTCGGCGAACTGCTGATCGTGCATCTGCGCGCGCACAGCCTCGAGGCTGTCGACCGCAATGACCTTGTGGTCGGCGATGCCGATCGCCTCGACACGCCATTCCGGCCGCTCGGGGTCCGGATAAATGGCGCCGCCGTAAAAGATAACCGGCTCCCGGCCATCGCCATCACGCAATGGCGGCAAACCGGCGATATGCGTTTTCCATTCCGGAGAGGCGTGATCGAACGACGGCATGATATGCGGACTGCAGCATGCGCAGCCAAAATGAACGGTTTCCGACATGATTCGTTTCCTTTTACGTTCTGTTTTATAACGATCGAATAAAATCCCATCGAATCAGGCAAACGACGATCGATGCGCCCCGGCCCACGGTGCGCATGTGTCCATGCCTGCCGATACGCGGAGCCGCCGTGACGGCCGTCGGTGCATCCCCGTAGACGGCACGACGTCGGCCCGCGCGCGTTCGACTATAAATGACCGGAATGACACGCGACACGCTTCGTCTTAATGACAGGCAGAGAATATTTTTACAAACGGCTTCAACCTAGTTTGAATCGCGAAACAATCGATCAAATTGAAGATCGAGCATTTCGCATTCCATGGTAGCCTCGCGCGTCAGGCCGAATACACGCGTGCCGCCACAGGCCATGCCGTGAATGAGAGAACATCGTGCGAGGGAATGGGGTGAATACGATTATCGGTATCGATCTCGGTACGACGCATAGTTTGGCCGCCGTATGGAAAGACGGCGCGCCGGTTCTGATTCCCAATGCGCTCGGCGAGTTTCTCACGCCGTCCTGCGTCGGCATCGACGACGACGGCAGCGTGCTGGTCGGCCGCGCCGCCTTGCACCGGCTGCATACGCACCCCGACCTGACCGCCGCCAACTTCAAGCGCTACATGGGCACGGCCCGCAAGCTGCGGCTCGGGCAGGCCAGCTACCGGCCCGAGGAATTGTCCTCATTCGTGCTGCGCGCCCTGAAGGCCGACGCGCAGGCGTATCTCGGCCACCCCGTCGAGCAGGCCGTGATCACCGTGCCGGCCTATTTCAACGACACCCAGCGCAAGGCCACGCGCGCGGCCGGCGACCTGGCCGGCCTGAACGTCGCACGGCTCATCAACGAGCCGACCGCCGCCGCGCTGGCCTACGGCGTGCACGAGCGCGCCGCCGAGCGCAAATTCCTGATCTTCGACCTGGGCGGCGGCACGTTCGACGTCTCGATCATCGACATCTTCGAAGGCGTGATGGAGATCCGCGCCAGCGCCGGCGACAACATGCTCGGCGGCGAGGATTTCACCGGCGTGCTGGTGGACGCGTTCCTCGCGCGGCACCGGCTCGACGCGGAACGGCTGCGCGCGCACCCCGTCGAACTGCAACGCCTGCTGCACGAAGCCGAAAGCGCCAAGCGCGCGCTCACGGCGGGCGGCAGCGCGCAGATGCGCGCGACGCTCGACGGCACCGCCTACGAGATGGCCGTCACGTCGGCCGAATTCGAAACGCTGTGCACGTCGCTGCTTGACCGGCTGCGCCAACCAGTGACGCGCGCCCTGCGCGACGCCCGGATTCCGCTGGCCGAACTCAAGGACGTGATCCTGGTGGGCGGCGCCACGCGCATGCCGGTGGTGCGGCGCATGGCGAGCCTGCTGTTCGGCCGGCTGCCGGCGGGGTCGCTGAATCCGGACGAGGCCGTGGCGCTGGGCGCAGCGGTGCAGGCCGGGCTCAAGCAACGCGACGCGGCGCTGGAGGAAATCGTGATGACCGACGTGGCGCCGTACAGCCTCGGCGTCGAGGTCGCCACACAGGTCACGCCGAATCACGTCAGCGAAGGCAGCTTCCTGCCGCTCATCGAGCGCAACACCACCGTGCCGGCGAGCCGCGCGAAGACGGTCTACACGATGCACGACAACCAGACGCGCGTGAACCTGAAGGTGTATCAGGGCGAATCGCACGCGGTGGCCGACAACATCCTGCTGGGCCGCCTGCCGATCGATGTGCCGGCCGCCCCGGCGGGCTCGGTGAAGATCGAGGTGCGCTTCACGTACGACGTCAACGGGCTGCTCGAAGTGATCGCCCGGCAATTGCCCGACGGCCAGGCGCACACGCTGGTGATCGAGGAAAACCCGGGCGTGTTGAGCCCGGACGAGATCGCGGCGCGCTTGCAGGCGTTGAACAAGATGAAGATTCATCCGCGCGAAACCACCGAGAACCGCACGCTGCTGGCGCGCGCCGATCGCCTGTTCCAGGAATTGCTGGGCGATCCGCGCCATTTCATCGGGCAGCAGATCGTGACGTTCCAGTCCGTGCTCGAAACCCAGGACCCCGAAACGATCGTCCAGGCACAGGCCGCGCTGAAGCGGGTGCTGGAGCACTTCGAAACCCGCCAGATCTTCTGACCCGGCGCGCATGAATTCTTCCGTACCATCGATCTGGGACACGCTCGGCGTATCCGCCAACGCGACCGAAACCGACATCCGGCGCGCCTACGCCCAACGGCTCAAGACCACGCGGCCCGACGACGATCCGGTCGCGTTCCAGGCGCTGCGCGAAGCCTACGAGCGGGCGCGGCAGATCGCTCAGGCGCGGGAAGCGCGCGATGAACCGCATCGGGATGACGCCGTGGTTCGGGCGGCTGCGAAGCCGGTACGGCCGGCAGGCCCGGATGAGGTTCAAGCGCCTGACGTGGCGGACGATCCCGAAGCAACTCGGCCGCCCGTGGCACCGGTCGTGCCGGAGGCGGTTCAGCCGCCTGCGGCATCGGTCGTTCCAGAGGCGATTCAACCGCCGGCGGCTCCGATCATCCCGGCAGTACCACACCCGCCCTCGCCGCCCCGGTTCGCGCCGCCGGAGTCGCCACCCACGCCCCCGGCCTCCCCCACCGAGATCGCCACGGCCGCGTGGCAGCGCTTCATCGCCTCGCGACGCGGTCCGCCAGCGCAACCCATCGCGCTGGCCGCCATGCTCCGCGACGACGCGCTGGCCCATCTGGCGGCCCGCGACGCGTTCGAACTGTTGTGCGCGCAGTACTGCGCCCGCGACAACGCCGACCCCGCGCTGCGCATCGAAATCGCCGACATCATGCAATGGGAGCGCGATTCGAGCTTCATCCTGCGCGCGCTGCAGACTGTCGGTCACCTCGCGATGGCGCGCGTGCAGGCCGATCGCCTGTCCCGCCGCATCGAACACGATCTGCCCAAGGCATTCGCACTCCTGAGCAATGCGCCCGTGTCGCCGCAACGCGCCCGGCTCATGCTGCTGTCGAGCCGACGCGCCACCCAGTTGAACAAGGCACTCGCGGCACTGCGCGGCCATCCGCGGCATGTCGTGGCGCATCGCTTCGATCTGGCCACGCTCGCGTTCTGGGAAGCGCAATACGACTCGCGCCTGAAGGCACCCGCCTGGCAGGCCGGCGTCGTATTGGCCGGCTGGTTTGCGGCGATCGTGTGGGTGGCCGCCGGCCCGTTCCGGCTGCTGATGTGGGCGCCGCCCTGGGTGACCTTCGCCGCGCTGCCGATTTTCGCCGCCACGGCGCTCGTGGTGCCGGCCCTCGCCCTGCTGTTCTGGCCCGACCGTGCCCGTCGATGGTATCGGCGCGTCGAGGATCGCCCGCCGTTCCGCTATGGATGGATAGGACTCTGGACGATCACCTCGATCACGCTCATGGAAGGGCGGCTGCACGACCTGCAGGGCATCCAGCTTGGCGGCCTGTTCGGCCTGATCGCCGCGCTCGGTTGGGCGATGGCCGCCGTGCCCGCTTCGCTCTATTCGATGTCGCTCGTCTGCAGCCTGATGCTGGCGCCGGTGCTGGGCACGCAGGCCTTTCATGCAGAGGTGTTCGGCGCGCGCAGCCTGCTCTGGAGCCTGATCAACGGCCCGTTGATCCTCGCGCTCCTGCCGGTGCAAACCTCGCTGTCCCTCGCGCTCAGGACCAACCGCCACAGCATGAAACTGGCGGCTGCAGCGTGGTGGATCGTGGCCGGGCTGCTGGGCGCGGCCGCATCGATGCTGGGCATCGCTGCGGTGGTTCACGCCGCCGCGCCGTTCGCCCTGCCGCTCCTCGTGGCGGCCGCGCTGACCAGCATCTCCATCGTGGAGTGGGGCCGGCCCCGCAAGCAGTGGTTGCTGTTCGCGGCGCTGATTCCGTTGAACCTGCTGGGTCCGGTCGAATTCGGCGTGCTGTTCGCGTGGCCCATCGTGGCGGCCATCAGCGTGACGTATGCGCTTGCACGCGGCTCGGCCGCGCACGCCGCCGAACTCCGCGCCCAATGGCTGGCCGGCCGCCCCTACCGGTATCGGATACGCAGCGGCTGGCATCGCCCCGTCACCTCGATGCGGCTGCGCCTCGGGGTGACCCTGCTGACCTTCATCGTGCTCTGGACGCTGACCGCCTTCGTCTCGTTCAATCTCGGCTACGCGTCGTTCAAGCCCGATGCCAACGCTCACCGGCCCGCACGCCTCGACACATCGGATGTGACGCAGCCCACGCAGAAGCTCGACATGCTGTTGCTGCATCCGGCCGCGACGGACGCCGCGAACACCCTCACGAGCCGCGCCTCGCCGGCTGGCGCATCGAGCGTGATCGACCTGCCCGCCGCCGCCGCGCTGAACCGCCCCGACTGCCACGTTCCGGCGCCCGAGTATCCGGCCTCCGCGCGCCGCCACGGCCTGAGCGGCCGCGTGGTGATTCGCGCGGTGCTGTCGCCCCAGGGCCTGCCGGAATCCGTCTCGATCGTGCAGAGCAGCCAGCACGACGACCTCGACGAGGCCGCGCGCCAGGCCGTGCTGGCCATGACCTGCAAGCCGTATCTCGTGAACGGCCGGGCGATGCGGGAGAAAGTCAGTATTCCTTTCATATTTTCACTGCGCAACGATCAGGGATGAGGCACCTGCCCGCCCGATCCTGACCAATCCTCAACACTTCGCAAACCCACCTCTCGTTTCGCCCCCTCGCCGCGCACCGCGGCGAGGCGCGCGTAGTGTTCGGGCCACGTTCGTCCTTCGCTTAACGCGCATTCACCATGCCCTCATCGATTCGTTCCGGCTCTCTCGCCCCGTCCACCCACGCCGCCCAAACCGATGCCCCCTCGCCCGACACCGCGTCCACGCCCGATGCCGGTCGCCCCACGGGCAAGCACGCGGAAGCCGCATCGGCTCAGTTTTCGGCCCTGAAATCGCGCCGCCCGAGCGACAGCGCCGGCTCCGATGCCGCCTCCACCGCAAGCAAGACCGCCTCGCGCCTGCGCAAGGGCCCGCTGCCGCCGCACCGCCCCGGCTCGCCGACCAGCTCGCGCGCGCACGGCGACAACTCATCGATCGAAATGGCGCGCCTGTCGCGCACGCACTCGGCGGCCGGCACGCATGCCAGCGCGGCGCCGAGCATCGCATCGAGCGACGATGAGGATGACGAAATCACGCTGAAGCTGCCGTCGCCGTGCGGCGGCGCACTGACCGTCGGCAGCGACGGCACACCCGTCTGCAAGGAAGATCACGGCGTGCAGAGCGTGCTGAACCTGATCGGTGAACTCGATCCCGAAGCGCTCGCGCATCTGAACATCGCGCCCGGCGCGCAGATTCATGTCGAGTGGGATGCGCAGTTGATGGAGAAGATGGGCAGCTTCCGCAAGCTTTGCGGCGGCAACATGCTGGTGGCCACCGATCTGCTGCGCGACGCGATCGCCAAGGGCGACAACGCGTTCACGCCCGAGGCGCGCATGCCGGGCACCGATCAGCATCCGAGCGCCTTCCTGCGCGAGGTCGGCATCCAGATCCGCGTGACGCCCGACAACGGCGCGAGCGCGCGCCTGCAGGCCGCACTCACGCACCAGCCGAACGATCCGGCCAAGCAGGCACGGCTCGCGAAATTCCGGGGCGATTTCGGCGCGATGTCGATGCTGTCGCTCGCCACCAACAAGGATTTCAACAAGGAGCTGGCCTACGGCCTCGGCGCGAGCCTGGTCGGCACCGGCGCGATCGGCGCGACGTTCGACTACGGCGTCTGGGCCAGCGTGAAGACGGCGATCGGCCCGGCCGCTGCCGCCAAGTACGGCCCGCTGCTCGATTCGCTCACGCCGCTGTTCGCCGAAACCTTCGACTCGATGGTCATCAAGCGGCTCATGGAAGTGATGAAGGGCGGCAGCTTCATGCCCGCTCAGTTGTCCGAAGCGCTCGGCGACCTCAAGGGCGCGGCGTTCTCCGGCTCGATCGCGGCGGTCGGCTCGCTGCCGAACAACTTCGTGCGCGAGCTGGCGAAGGCCGCAAAGGAAAGCGGCCACGACAAGCTGGCGGTCGGCCTGCTGGTGGCCAAGCAGGTCACCAACCTGCTCGCCACCTGGACCTCCGGCGCGATGGTGCCGCTCGAAGTGATGGAGGATCACCAGGCGCTGGTCGAGCAGAAGATGGCGATGATCGAGGCCGGCACCCTGCCGCGCCCGCAAGTGGACGACGTGCTCAAGCACGTCAGCGACGAAGCGCTCGCCACGTTGCGCGCCGGGCGCGGCACCGGCTCGGCGATCCGCTCGATGGCCACCGGCGGCGAGATCGCCGCGACGCTCGGCCTGATGCTCTCGCTGCTGTCGCACGCGGGCGTGCTGCCGGGCACGGTCGAGCAGTTGATCACGCTGATGTACTCCACGCCGACCGAAGTCATCAGCATGGTGTCGACGATGGCAGCCGAAAAATGGGTGGGCGCGGATTCGAGCCAGGAAGATGCGCGCATCACCACCGACGCCGCCAAGCAAAGCGGCATGCTCGGCCAGATCGCGAAATCGGACCAGACATCGCTGGCCGATCTCGACCATATCGCGCGGCCGTACGGCGAGCGCAACGCGCAACTCGGCTACGCCGTCACGGTGGCACTGGGCAGCGCGATGGGGCTGGTCGAGAAAAGCGCGGAATACGGCATGCATTACGCCGGCGCGGTCGGCCAGGGCGTGCAGGCGCTGCCGGGCGCGGCCTACGAACATGCGCTGAAGCCCGTGGGGCAGGGCATCGCGTGGACGGCGCAGAAGACGGGCGAGGCGCTCGCGCCGGTGCTCACGCCGGCCGGCCGAGCGATGCTGGCGGGCGCGGCGGCGGCCGGCACCTATGTGGTCAAGCCGACCGCCAACGCCACGGCGATGGCCGTCGACGGCGTGGTGCGCGCGCCGGGCGCCGGTGCGCGCCTGGTCGGCCAGGCGGTGGCGAGCGGCGCCGACGCGGTCAGCCGGCTCGCGCGGTCGCGCCATCGCGGCCCCGCAGCGGAGCCGACCGGCGACGAGATGGTGTGAGCGCGGCGTTCATGCCGCGAGACTGACGACGGTGCGGATCAACGCGGCCTTCGTGCATCAGCACGAAGGCCGCGTTGATGTCCGACAGCGGCAAGGAGGGGTGACGAACGGCGTGAGTTCGATCTTGCCGGGCAGCGCGTCCTCCACCGTGCCCGGCAGTTGCGAGCGGCCTTTGACGCCGCCGAATACGGGTCCAGTTACGGTCAGGACCAAATTTTTCTATCACGATGTTTACGATGCGTCCTTAGGACGCATCGTAAACATCGTGGTTAAATAAATCAACAAATTTCTCTCTATTTTTAACGTCTTATTTAGTTATTTTCTTGACGATTTGCGAAATTAATGATATTAAAGCACTGCTTGTCCTCAGGACAAGCAGTGCTTTTCTACATCCCATTCTCATGGAACCCACTCTCTCAGTCGTCGGTGCACTCACGTTGCGGCTCGGCAAAGAGCATCGCTCCGGTGTCGTGACGCTCTACGATCTTGGCGCGCTGCTCTGGCAGCTTCATGCCACGCGCGAGCATGCCGGGCACCGCATCAAGAATCCACGCAGCTCGCGACCGAGCCGTTCGAGCCTGTTCAAATACCGTGACGATCTGATCGAAAACGGTGTCCTCGAACACCGCAACGACCTGCCCGACGACACGTGGCTCATGACCTTGTCGCCGTTCAAGGACCCCTCCGACATCCTGTGTGGACTGGATCCATTCAGCTATCTCTCCCATCTGTCGGCCATGGAATATCACGGCCTGACCGAGCTGGTACCCCGGCTGATTTTCGCGACCACCTACCCGGCAACCGAGTGGCGCAAACAGGCAGCCGATCGAATGACTGCGGACCTGGGCGACAGCCTGGCCGATTACCAGGCGGCCCGCATGCCGCCCCTGCAAAGGCTTGCGTTCGATACGGCAGGCAAGCGCAAGCTCAACCTGTTTGCCAGCAAGGCAGCCGGCTCATTCATCTCGCTTCGCGATCGCCCGGTACGCGTCGCCAGCGTTGGCCGGACCTTTCTCGACATGCTGCGGCGCCCCGATCTGTGCGGCGGCATTCATCATGTAATCGACACGTTTGTCGAACATGCACGCGCTTATTTGCCCTTGATCATCGATGAGTTAGATCGGCACGGCGAACCGATCGAAAAAGTCCGCGGCGGATATATCTTGGAGGATCGATGCGAAATCCGAGGCAATCCGCGCATCGAGGCCTGGACGCAGTTCGCTCAACGTGGCGGCTCGCGCAAACTCGATCCCGCTGAAGCGTACTGGCCAGCGTTCTCGGAAAAATGGATGATTTCCCTTAACGTGAGCCGTTGATGACCACTGTAGAAGATTGGGTAACCGGCGCCGCCGACGCGCGCGAACAAGCCTTTCGCAACGTCGTCCACATCATGCTTTCCGCGATCGGCGCATCGCACGAATTGAAACCGGTGATGGTGATGAAAGGCGGCGTATTGATGGCGATCCGCTACGCCACGGGGCGCCACACGACCGACGTCGACTTCTCGACGCAGGCCCACTACCGCGAGTTCGCCGCTGGCCAGGACGCCTTCATCGAACGCCTGAACGCCGCCATCCGGCAAGCTGCGGAAGCGCTGAACTACGGCATCGCCTGCGGTATCCAGAGCACCGACCTGCAACCACGCGCCGAAGGCAATTTTCAAACGCTGAGAATTCGTATCGGCTACGCGCCCAAAGGCAACGCAAGCGCGATGAAGCGTCTGGCAGATCGGCAGTCTCCGCAAATTGTCCAGATCGACTACAGCTTCAATGAAATCATCGGCGACGTCGATTTCCTCGGAGTCGATGGCGAGCTCGAAATCCAGACATACAGCGAAACCACACTGCTCGCCGAGAAGCTCCGCGCAATCCTGCAACAGGAAGAACGGCAACGATCCCGGCGCCAGGATATCTACGACCTGCACTATTTTCTGACTCACTGGGGTGCCGATCGCGAACGTATCGAGCGGGTGCTGCGGTTGCTGATCGAAAAGGCGGAATCGCGCGGGCTTCGCATCGATCGCCAGTCGATGGCCGCTCCGGCGATCCGCGAGCGCTCGCAACGGGAGTATGCGGATCTCGCACCCACGATCGAAGGTGAGCTTCCGCCCTTCGACGTCGCGTTCACGACAGTGCGCCAGTATTACGAGTCGCTGCCGTGGCATCTCGTTGCAACGGCAGAAAGGTCGCACAGCAACACCTAGCCGGCGTGGCTCGATCAGCGGTCAGGCGCAGCGGGTGCCTCAGCCTCACAAGCCACCCGCGCCCAAGCCCCCTGCCGCCCCAACACATCCTCCGCCCGCTCCCCCACCAGTTCCCGGTACACCGTCGGCGCCGTCGCCCCCTCGGTGTTGATGACGAGAACCCGCGACGCGCGGCCGACACCCACCTTCGCCAGCGCACCGTCCGCCGCCAGCGCGCACAGCCCGGCCAGCCCCGCCGCCCCCGATTCGCCGGACACGATCGGGATATCGCGTCCCGAGCCGGCCGCCAGCACCTGCATCGCGGCGATGGCGTCGGCATCCCGAATCGTCATGAAGCAATCGGCGCCGGTCGCAAGAAAGCGCCACGCCAGCGGCGAGGTCTCCCCGCATGCGAGGCCCGCCATGATCGAATCGACCGAGCCGGTGGCCTTCTCTGCGACGCCGGTGAGAGCGCTCTGGTAAAGGCAATCGGCCTGCTCCGGCTCGACGATCACCACCGTGGGCCGCTGCTCGCCGAACACTTCCCAGAAGTAGCTGGAGATGCCGGCGGCCAGCCCGCCCACGCCGCCCTGCAGAAACACGTGGCTGAACGCGGGCGCCCCATCGCCCTGCGCGCGCGTGGCCTCGACGACTTCCGCCGCCACCGCGCCATAGCCCTGCATCACGTCGCGCGGAATGATCTCGTAGCCGGGGTAGGACGTGTCGGACACGACGTGCCAGCCGTTCACGTCGGCCAGCCGCGCCGCTTCCGCCACGGAGGCGTCGTAGTTGCCCGCGATGCGGACGATTCGTGCGCCCTGCTCCGCGATCGCCGCTTCACGCTCGACGCTGACGTTCGCATGCAGCACGATCACGCACCGGCAGCCAATGCTGCGCGCCGCCGCGGCGAGGCCCTTGCCGTGATTGCCGTCGGTCGCGCTCACCACCGTGAAGCCGTCGAGCCGGCTGCGGTAAGCACCCCGAAACAAGCCGGCCGGATCGAACTGCGCATCGGCGTTCAGCCGCATGACGAGCCTGACCAGCGCGATGGGCGCGCCGAGCGCCTTGAAGCTGCCGAGATCGGAGCGGACCGATTCGTCCTTCACCCACACCTGCGCCACGCCGATGCGCGCGGCCAGATCGGGCAGGTCGTACAACGGCGTCGCGTGGCACGACACACCGCTCCAGTCGGCGATCCAGTTGCGGCTCTCCTCGGCGCGTTCGACCGACATGAGCGCCTTCAGAGAGTCCGGGTAGGCGCGCCGTTCGGCGCGCGCGTTCACAACCAGCATGGTGAGGCTCCTTCACGATGAGTCGGCATCGCCGGCAACCCGGCGATTCACGACGCTCATGTTAAAAGCCCGGCCGATCAATTTTTGAGCGAAAGCGGCACGCGATTCGCAAGAAAAACTCGCTTTTATCGTTCTTTTGCCGCCGCTTTCGATACGCCGCTCGTGCTCAGGCGAACTGCGGCACGCCCGCCCGCATCCCGCCTCGCATCGCCGCCCCACCCTGCGCGAACGACGCCGCGCCGGCCTGCTGCTCGATCCGGAACACCGACACCGCATCGCCCAAGCGCTGCGCCTGATCGACCAGCGAAGCGGCGGCCGCCGCCGCCTCCTCGACGAGCGCGGCGTTCTGCTGCGTGACCTCGTCCATCTGCGACACGGCGATATTGATCTGGTCGATGCCATCGCTCTGCTCGCTCGACGCCACGGCGATCTCGTTCATGATGCCGCTCACGCGGCTGATCGCGGTGACGATCTCGTTCATCGTGGTGCCCGAGCGCTCCACGAGATCGGCGCCGGTCTGCACGCGCTGCGTCGATTCGACGATCAAGCCCTTGATCTCCTTGGCGGCGGTGGCGCTGCGCTGCGCGAGCGAGCGCACCTCGCTGGCGACCACCGCGAAGCCGCGGCCCTGCTCGCCGGCGCGGGCCGCTTCCACGGCGGCATTGAGCGCGAGGATGTTGGTCTGGAACGCGATGCCCTCGATCACGCCGACGATGTCGCCGATCCGGCGCGAGTCGCCGACGATTTCCTGCATGGTGCCCACCACGTCGCGCGCGAGCTGCCCGCCCTCGGCGGCCAGGCCCGATGCGCCCTCGGCCAGCGAACTGGCCTGGCGCACGTTGTCGGCGGTCTGCTTCACGGTGGAGGTCAGTTGCTCGATGCTGGCGGCGGTTTCCTCCAGCGAGGCGGCCTGCTCCTCGGTACGCTGCGACAGGTTGGTGTTGCCCGCCGCGATCTCGCCCACGCCCACGTTGATCGATTCGGTGCTGCTGCGCACCGCGCCCACCGTGGATGTCAGGGAGTCCTGCATATTGCGCAGCGCCTCGCTGAGCTTGCCCATTTCGTTACGGCTCGTGACCTCGACCTTGCCGGTCAGATCGCCGTCGGCGATGCGGCCGAAGCTCTCGACGGCGGCATCCACCGGCTTGACGATCGCCTTGACGAGCCAGATCCGCACGAACAGCGACAGCGCGAGCGCCAGCACCAGGCCCACCGCCACCGCCACGATGACCATCGAGAATTGCCGCTGCGCGGCCTCGTAGCGCGCCTCGCCGATATCGACCTGATGCTTCTCCAGCGCGAGCATCGCCTTTTCGTACGCGGAATACAGCGGCGACAGCTTGTGGCCCTGGATCTCGCCGAACGCGGCCTTGTCGCCGGCCTTCAGCGCGGCCATCGCCGGCTCGATGCCCAGATGGATGAAGTCGTCGCGGCGCTTCTGCATGTCGTCGATCAGGCCGCGTGCGCCCGGATCGTCGCCGACCTGCGCCAGATACGCCGCGAAACGCTCGTTCGACAGCTTGATGTATTGGTCCGAACGCTTGAACGCCGAATCGGCGCCGGCCGCGTCGCCGATGTTCGTCAGCGAGTCATAGGTGGCGAGCGACAGCCGCAGGCGCAGCAACTGGCCCGAGCTGCCTTCGAGATTGGCCACGGCCGGCGTATCGACCGTGTACATCTGCTTCAGGTCGTGATTCGCCGCGTTCAGTGACACCACCCCGAGCAACGCACCGACGATCAACGCAAGGCCGAACAGGCCGATGATCGCGTTCACACAATGGCGAATCGACAGATTTTTAAACATGTGAATGGATCGATTGGTCGAACGAAACCCGGACGCCGGACCCGTGCGGTTCTCATTCTTGGTCCGTGAAATGGTTCGATATACGAATGGTTGTTCCCATTCTCCGGCGCACGTCGTTATTACGGCCCCAAAAGATCAGACTTGATTCACACTTGGTAGAAACGCTGACGAGTGGTTTCCCTTAGTCGGTTCGCGCTCGCGGTAACAGCCGGGGGCGGCTCCGCTCAGGCGGCCTGCCCCGCGCGGCACAGGCCGATCAGTTGCAGCAAGCGCACGAACAGCGCGCGCTCGACGGGCGCGCCGCTGCGCGAGTTGTGCTGGAGCAGCAACAGCTCGGGTGTGAGTTGGGGCGATCGATACATCGGAGTCCTCCCGGTTCGGATCGGGCAGGCCGAAGCGGCCGCCGCGCCTTTTTGTTACGCAAGAATCGAACCAAAGGTGGCACGCCGTCCGGCAAGGCGGTCGGCGGCGCACGCTCGGGCCGCACGCCGCGCCGGTGCGCGGCCTGCACCGTTCGGGGGCGTGGCGCGACCGATTTCGTCCGTCAATTGATTCGCATAACGAATCGACTGACGCGGAACACGGCAAGCGACGGGTATTCGAGTGCTGCCCAGTCATAAGCAGAATTCATCGAACCAATCACGAAACCTGCATTTCCTTATGGCTCGCGGCCCCCTACCCTTGACGCCTTCTCTCTCGCAAGGAAAGCCAAAGGATGTCCGCCACCTACCGCCGTTCGTTCTCGCATACCGGCGCCGCCATTACGCTCCACACCGATAAGCCGAGCCGCTCGGCCAGGGCCTGACGCCGAGATGACCATGACCATGACCACAACTCCAACCGCAGCGGCCCCCGCGACCTGGCGCGCCTGGACCTGGGCCGGCAGCGCCGATCCCCTCGCGCTGCGTCTGACCGACGTGGCGGCCGAACCGCTCGCGCCCGGCCGGATGCTGGTGCGCAACGCCGCGATCGGCCTGAACCCGGTGGACTGGAAGGTGCTGGGCGGCGACCTGGTCGACTGGGCGCCCGGCAAGGTGCCCGGCGTCGATGGCGCGGGCACCGTGGTGGCGGTGGCCGACGACGTGCCGGCCGACTGGATCGGCACGCGCGTGGCGTATCACACCGAGCTGGCCACGCCCGGCAGCTTCGCCGAATACACGCCGGTCGCGGCGCGCGCGGTGTTGCGCGTGCCGGCCGGCGTGGATCTGGCGACGGCCGCCGGCATGCCCTGCCCGGCGCTGACGGCCTGGCTCGCGCTCGACAAGCTGCCGCTGCGCGAGCAGGGCCGCGTGCTGATCAGCGGCGCCGGTGGCGCGGTGGGGCTGTATGCGGTGCAGTTCGCCGTGGCGCTCGGCTTTCAGGTGGACGTGATGTGCCACCCGCGCCATGAAGCGCGCTTGCACGCGCTCGGCGCGCAACGCCGCTTCGACGGCCCGCTCGAAGCAAGCAGCCGCTGGCCCGACGCCCACGTCGGCCGCTACTTCGCCGTGATCGACAGCGTGAACGACGAGCACGCGGCGCAGCTCGCGCCCGTGCTCGGCGCGAACGGCCATCTGGTGTGCATTCAGGGGCGCGCCGCGACCTGGCCGAATGCGCCGTTCGGCCAGGCGCTGTCGATGCACGAAGTCGCGCTCGCCGCGCTGCATCCGCACGGCAGCGACGACGACTGGGCACGTCTCGTCAAGGCCGGCGAGGCGATCCTGCAGCAGATCGCGGCGGGCCGCCTCGCCACCGAGGCGCAGGTGGCCGTCGAGTTCGATGCGCTGCCGGCGCACCTCGACGCGCTGCGTCAGCGCGCGTTCTCCGGCAAGGCGCTCGTGACGCTCGGCTGACGCGCCGCACGCCTCGCCTCACAACTGCGCGGCGATCGATTCGATCAGCGCGCGCAGCCACTGCTGGGCCGGGCTGCCGTCGCTGCGGCGATGCCAGATCAGGTGAATCACGATCTCCGGCAGCGCCACCGGCGGCGGGAACAGCACCAGTTCCCGCCCGGCCGGCGAACTGAGCGCCACGCGCTTCATGACGGTGGCCGTCATGCGCGAGCGCGCCACCACCAGCGGCACGGCGAACATCTGCGGCAGCGTCAGCGCGAGCGTGCGTTGCCTGCCCTGCTGCGCCAGCACCTGATCCACCAGCCCGTGCCGCTCGCCCTCGGGCGACGCGAGCACATGCGGCAACGCCAGATACGTGTTCATGTCCATGCCCCGCCGCGCGGCGGGATGATCGCGCGCGACGATCGTGACGAACGCGTCGCGCAGGATCGGCCGCGCCAGGATCCGGCCGTCGGCGCGCGTGGGCGACACGCCGATGGCCGCGTCGATCGCGCCCGCATCGAGCAGGTCGACGGCGTGATCGCGATCGTTGAACGCGTGCACGTCCACCGCGATGCCGGGCGCCTGCTCGCCGAGCGCCTGCAACAGCGCGGGCAGCAGCACGAACGCCGGGTAATCGGCCAGCCCGAGGTTGAAGCGCAGCGCGGCGTGGCCCGGTTCGAACGCGGGCTTCCTCACCAGCGTGGCTTCGATCTGGCGCAGCGCCTGCGAAATCGGCTCGGCCAGATCACGGGCGCGCGGCGTGGGCAGCAGGCCGCCCGCGCTGCGCAGGAACAGCGGGTCGTCGAACAGCCGGCGCAGCCGCGCCAGCGCCGCGCTCATGGCCGGCTGGCTCACGCCAACCTGGGTCGCGGCGCGCGTGACATTGCGCTCGTTCATCAGGGCGTCGAAGGCCGCCAACAGGTTCAGGTCGATGCCATGAAAATCCATGATTCAAATAATCATTTATATCGTTCATTTGTTGGACGGATTTTACAGCCGCCAGCACACTTCAGTCACTCCAACCCTGAAGCGAAACCACACACCATGACGATCACCGCCAACCCACTTACCCTGTCCGACTCCGACCGCCTGAGCGCCGAGCGCCACGCCGTGGAAACGCTGTACCGCGCGTTCAGCGACAAGAACCCCGACCTCGTCGACGCCGTGCTGGCCCCCGACTGGGACGACATCCCGCTGGCCCCCGGCCAGGGTGCGGGCCCCGAAGGCATCAAGCCGATCATCCGCAGCTTCGGCGCAGCGTTCCCGGACGTGAAGATCGTGATTCACGACCTGATCCAGGTGCCCGGCAGGATCGGCGTGCGCGCCGAAATCACCGGCACGCACCAGGGCGAGCTGTTCGGCATTCCCGCCTCCGGCAAGCACGTCAGCTTCCGTCTGCACGAGTTCCACGAACTCGACGGCCAGCGCGTGACCACCACCTGGCACATGGAGGACTGGTTCGGCCTGTTCCTTCAGCTTGGCCAGTTTCCGCAGCAGTCCTGATCGATCGGCATAACGAGGAGCGCACCATGAAAGCAGCCATCGTCACCGCCTTCGGCGGCCCGGACGGGGTCGTCATCGGCAACACCGCGCAGCGCGAGCCGGGCCACGACGAGGTGGTCGTGCGCATCGAGGCCGCCGCCGCGAACCCGCTGGACCTGAAGATCCTGGCCGGCACGCTGCAAACCGTGTTTCCGATCGCATTCCCGTACGTGCCGGGCAGCGATTTCAGCGGTGTCGTCGAATCGGTGGGCCGGCAGGTCACGAGCCTGCAAGCGGGCGACCGCGTGTTCGGCCGCAGCGCGCCCACTGCCGGCGGCGCATTCGCCCAGCACATCACGATCGCGGCGGCGGATTTGCACGCGATTCCGGCCAGCATGAGCTTCGAGCAGGCCGCCGCGGTGCCCACCGCGTTCGGCACCGCGCGTCAGGCGCTGTTCGACAGCGGCCGCCTGCAACGCGGGCAACACGTGCTGATTCATGCCGGCGCGGGCGGCGTGGGCAGCATGGCCGTGCAGCAGGCGCATCTGGCCGGCGCGTACGTGATCGCCACGGCGTCGGCACGCAATCTCGAACTGATCGGGAGCCTCGGCGCGGACGAAGTGATCGACTACCGCACGCAGGATGTATCGGCGCTGCGCGACATCGACCTCGTGCTGGACATGCACGGCGGCGACACGCTGGCTCGGTCATGGCAGGTGCTGCGCGCGGGCGGCCGGATCGTGACGCTGGTGGAGTTCGGCATCGAATCGCGGGGCGACCTGACGGGCGAAGCCGTGTTCTTCGCGAGCGCCACGCCGTTCCTCGCGGAAGCCGCGCGCCAATTCTCGGCGGGGCAATTGCAGATCGTGACCGATTCGATCTTCCCGCTGGACGACACCCGCGCCGCGCTCGAAAAGCTGGCCACCGGCCACGCGCGCGGCAAGGTGCTGATCCGCACGCGGCCCTGAGCGAGGCGCGCAGGCGGAGCGGGCGCGAGCACCGTTTTCGACATCGGCACGCCCTTTAGCTGGCGCGGGCCGGGCATCGCGTACATGCCCGCATGCACGATCCGCTCGGCAGGAAACAGGTCGTGCGGGCACCGTTTTCGACATCGGCAAGGCACTCGCCCTGTCGCTGGCGCGGGCCGCACACGGCCTGCACGCCGGCATGCGCGACCCGCCCGGCAAAAACCGGGCGCGCAGCGGCACATGGAACGCATTCAAACCGGCGGCCACCACTCGACGATCAGCAGATCGGTATCGGCCCGCGCCGTCAGCACGAGCGCCGGGCCGCCGCGAATCGCCGCGCCGTCGCGCGCCGCGAGCCGCACCCCGCCCAGTTCGAGCGGCCCGTGATCGGCCACCAGGTAGGCCGCGCCGCCCGGCGGCACCTCATACGGCAGGCTCGCGCCCTCGCGCAGCGTGGCGATCCGCACGCGCGCATCGGCGTTGACCGCCAGCGCGCCCGCCTTCACGTCGTCGGGGCAGCCGCTGGCCAGCGTCACCAAGCGGCCCTCGCGCCGCGCCGGCGCGCAGCAGCAGGTCGCCCAGCGCGCCGCGCCGCCCGTGGTGCGCGGTTGCAGCCAGATCTGGAACAGCCGCGCCGGCACGTCCTCCTCGTTGCGTTCGGCGTGATGCACGCCCGCGCCCGCGCTCATCGCCTGCACGCAACCCGCCACGAGGCGCGCGCGATTGCCCGCGTCGTCCTCGTGCGTGATCGCGCCCGAACGCACCCAGGTCACGATTTCGACGTTGCGATGCGCATGCAGGCCGAAGCCCGCATGCGGCGCGAATTCGTCGTCGTTCCAGACATGCAGCGGGCCGAGCGGCCCGTGCTCGGGCCGCCCGATCTCGCCGTGGCGAAAATGCAGCCGCGCGGCGAGCCAGTCGCGCGAGATCGCACCGAGCTCGGTAAAGGGACGATGTTCGATCATGATGTGTCGCACTCCTGAAGAGCCGGGCAACGCTTGCTGCGTGCCCGGCCCCGGCCGTCAGATCTGCTGCTGGCCGCCGTCGACGAACAGTTCCGCGCCGTTCACGAAGCTGGCGTCGTCCGAGGCCAGGAACAGCGCCGCGCTGGCGATTTCCTCCGGCTCGCCGAGGCGCTCCAGCGGGATCTGCGCCGCGAGGTAATCGGCCAGGCCCTGGCGTTGCGCGGCGTCGTCGCCGGCCAGATCGAGCAGGCCAGGGGTGCGCGTCGCGCCGGGGCTGATGGTGTTGACGCGGATATGGCGCGGCTTCAGGTCGAGGATCCAGCTACGGGCGAACGCACGCACTGCCGCCTTCGAGGCCGAGTACACGCTGAACGCCGCGGTGCCCGCGCTGCCGGCCGTCGAGCCGGTCAGGATCACCGACGCGCCATCGGCCAGCAGCGGCAGCGCCTTCTGCACCGTGAACAGCACGGCCTTCACGTTGCGGTCGAACGTGTCGTCGAAGTGCGCTTCGGTGATCTCGCCGAGCGGCAGCATCGAACCGCCGCCGGCGTTGGCGAACAGCACGTCGAGGCGGCCGTGCGCTTCGCGAATCTGCGCATACAGCGCGTCGAGCTGGTCGAGCCGGGTGGAATCGACGCGCAGGCCGGTGGCCGCGCCGCCCGCTTCGCGGATCGAGGCAACCGCCGCATCGAGTTCGGCCTGGCGGCGGCCGGTCAGGTAGACGTGCGCGCCTTCGGCGGCGAAACGTTGCGCGGTGGCCAGGCCGATGCCGCTGGTGCCGCCGGTGACGAGGGCGATTTTGTTGTCGAGCTTGCGTGCCATGATGTTTCTCCTGAGTTCGGTCGAATCGGTTGACGCCACCGGTTGGCGGCGTTCGCGGCGGGTTGTGTGCTGCGATGGATGAAGCTTATCGACGGCCTCGAACTTCCGAAATAGAATGGATCGCAAACCAACGTTGCAAAATTGAAATGATGAATGCCCATGTCGAAACTGCCTGATTTCGAAGGACTCGCGATGTTCGCCAAGGTGGCGGAGGAAGGTTCGTTCGCCGCCGCCGCGCGGGCGATGGGCGTCTCGGTGGCCACGGTGTCGCGCGGCGTGGCGCGCCTGGAGGACCGGCTCGGCGCGCGCGTGTTCAACCGCACGTCGCGCCAGCTCGCGCTCACCGAGTTCGGCCGCACGCTGTGCGAGCGTGCCGGCGACATCTATCGGCTGGCCGAGGCGGCCGAGGGCGCGGCGCGCGAGTTGTCGGTGCAGCCGCGCGGCCTGGTGCGGCTCGCGGTGCCGATGTCGTTCGGGCTGCGCTGGGTCGCGCCGCTGATGCCGGGCTTCTTTCGTCAGTTTCCCGACGTATCGGTGGATCTGCACCTGGCCGATTCGACCGTCGACCTGGTGGCCGACGGTTTCGACGCGGCGCTGCGCATTGCGGCGCTGCCCGATTCGTCGCTTGTCGCGCGGCGGCTGTGCGCGGTCACCCAATACGTGGTGGCGTCGCCGGCCTATCTGAAGCGCGAGGGGCGGCCCGCGCATCCGCGCGATCTGGCCGAGCGGCCCTGCATGTCGTATGCGTATCGCGCGCGCAGCGATGTCTGGCGCTTCACCAACGAGGCCGGCGAAGAAGAGCCGGTGATGCCGAACGGCCCGCTGCGCGTGACCAACTCGGATGCGCTGCTGCCGATGTTGCTGGAAGGCATGGCACTCGCCGAGCTGCCCGAATTCATCGCGGGCGAATATCTGGCCGACGGCCGGCTCGAAGCGGTGCTCACCGATTGGTCGCTCACCAAGGGCGGCCTGTACTTCGTCACGCCGTCGGCGCGCGCGCGGCCGGCCAAGGTCAGCGCGCTGTCCGACTACTTCGCCGAACATCTGAGCGAGCCGGCCTGGCGCTGGCCGAAATAACGGCGGCCCGCATCGGGTGCCGCCGCGCGGCGCCTGCGATCATTGCAATACTGAAACGATGGGTTGCGAACACTTCTATTTTCGAAACCCGGCGCGCTCCGTATTCTCCACTCCATCGACAGCCCGCCTTCTCCGGGCCCCAGACACCCACCGAATGGAGTGATGAACATGACCACGCAAGCCACCGCCGCTACCCCGAACGCCGCCACCACCGCACTGCTGAACGTGCTGAATCAGGATCAAGGCCCCGGCCTCGAAACGCTGTCGCCCGCCGCGGCCCGCGAGGTGCTGGCCGGCGCGCAACGCGGCGTGGCCGTCGACGTGTCGGGCATCGACGTCACGCAACGCACGATCACGCACGACGGCCTCGGCGTGCCGCTGACGATCGTCAAGCCGCAGGGCGCGAGCGGCGTGCTGCCGGTGTTCATGTTCTTCCACGGCGGCGGCTGGATCCTCGGCGACTACCCGACGCATGAACGGCTGGTGCGCGATCTCGTGGTGCAATCGGGCGCGGCCGCGGTGTTCGTCAACTACACGCCGTCGCCGGAAGCGCATTACCCGGTGGCGATCAATCAGGCGTACGCCGCCACGCAATGGGTGGCCGAGCACGGCGGCGAGATCGGCGTGGACGGCAGCCGCCTGGCGGTGGTGGGCAACAGCGTGGGCGGCAACATGGCCGCATCGGTCAGCCTGATGGCGAAGCACCGGCATGGCCCGGCGATCCGCTTCCAGGGCCTCATGTGGCCTGTCACCGATCACGACTTCGGCAACGGTTCGTACGACGCCTACCCGGCCGGCTATTTCCTGAGCCGCGCGATGATGCAGTGGTTCTGGGATGCCTACACCACCGACCAAGCGCAACGCAGCGAGTTCTACGCCTCGCCGCTGCGCGCCTCGCTCGACGCGCTGAAGGGCCTGCCGCCCGCGCTGATCCAGACGGCCCAGTTCGACGTGCTGCGCGACGAAGGCGAGGCCTACGGCCACCGTCTCGATCAGGCCGGCAACGAGGTCATCACCACGCAATACAAGGGGACGATCCACGATTTCGGCCTGCTGAACGCCCTGGCCAACGATGCGCCGACGCGCGCCGCGATGAAGCAGATGGCCAACGAACTGAAGGCGCGCCTCGCCTGACGCATCGCGGGCCTTTGCGGGCCGTTACGGGCCTCCACCGGCCACGCCGCCGACCTTCGGGTCGGCGTTTTTTTGCGCGCGCGGCGCGCCGTCAGGGCAGGCTTGTCGCCACCGGCCCGTGCCGCCCGCGCCACATCATCAGCAAGTGGTAATAGAGCCGCGGGCTGAAGCCGAAGCGATACGCATCGAGGTTGCCCAGCGCGATCTCCAGGCTCGTGCGCGGCTCGTGATTGCGCGCGTACAGCGACACCACGATCGGCACCAGCCGCCGCAACGCCAGCCGCCGCGCCGGTTCGAGATCGGGCGGCAGATCCAGTTCCGTGACGAAGTGCCAGGCCATCAGCGAGGCCGAGCGCATCGTGTGGCGCGTGGCCTGCGAGATCGACGCATCGGTTTCGCGATAGCACGACACGAACGCATCGACGAAGCTGATGCGCCGCGCGACCAGACACAGCCGCGTATTGAACACGTAGTCGCAGCAGGACCCGTAGGTATCCTCATAACCGATCCGCTTGACCAGTTCGGCGTTGGCGAGCCAGCCGTTGTTCGGGAACATCTGCACCAGGCCCACGCGGCCCGGCGGCGCCTGCAAGCCGGCCGTGGCGCGCGAGCGATGGAACATCTGGTTGAGCCGGCGCGTGGCCGCGCGGTTGATGCGGCCGTCGTGATCGACCACGTACTGGTTGCCGAACGCGGCGTCGAGATCGGGGTGGCGCGTCCATTCCGCAAGCAGCCGCTCCACACCGAAATCGAGCAGGAAATCGTCGTCGTGGATCAGCAGGATCTTGTCGCCGGTCGCGCGCTGGAACAGGTTCGTGACGTTGTGCGCCTGGCCGAGCCCCGGCTGGTTGCGTGCGTAGCGAATGCGCGGGTCGTCGCCGTAGCGGCGGCGGATCAGGCGTTCGGTATGGTCGTCGGGGGAATCGTCGCCGATCACGATCTCGATGTTGCGATGGGTCTGCGCCAGGCAGGAATCGAGGCACTGGCCGATCAGATGGGCACGCCGGTAGGTAGGAATGCAGATTGAAACTTTGAGATGGGAGAGACTCATCATGCACATCCGCTCGAAAGGAAAACGATGGCCTTCTGCAAAGAAGCTTTCTATCGGACGACATGATCGGGAGAAAAAAATATAAAAAAATCCAAAATAAGCGGACGTAAGGGAAGCTCCGGATGCCGCGCCGGGCGTGCATTTTCGGTTTGAGCGGGAAACGGTCGAAGTGACCGGCAGGCGGGAGAATGGCGAGGCGGCGGGCGGCAATTCCGCCCGGCAGTTTTTGCCGCGCAAACGGCAATGCAGCGACGCGGCGGCGGTAATCCGCGTGCCGTGCAAAAAACTACGCAGAACGAACGGCTGGCAATCCTGAGGGAACGGGGCCATGCCGAGCGCGACGCAAGACGCGCGAGAGCATCGAAAGGCGCGCTCGGCAGCCACCCGGCGTGGCGTCATGACGTTACAGCGTGATCGCGCCTCGAACCGGCGGCACCGGATCGCCGTCCGGCTCGCGATACGGCGGAGGCGCGTCGTCGGGCTGCTGGCCGGGGTCGGGCGACGGCTCGGGATCGGTTTCGGGAATCTCGGGAATGCCAGGTTCGGGGCTGTGCAGGCGGCGGCCCAACGGCAATGGGTTGGCGGTCATCGATGCTCCTGTGCGTGAACGGGATCGGGGATGGCGGTCCGGCGATTCGCGCGGCGCAGGCGGCCATCCATCATCGTCGGCATGCAGGCGGACGCCTTCATCCGCGCGCGGCCATCCTCCCTGGCCGCATCGGCCATGCCCGGGCTGCCGGCCCGGCCCGCAGGCCCCGCGCACGCCGGCCCCGCCGGGAGACTTTGACAAGCGATTGCAAAAAGCGCCGGCCCGATCGCGCGCTCGCCGCGTGCCGTCGTCGGGCCCGCCGCTTGCGTCCCTTCACGCGTGGCGCGCTTGGCGCTTTCCCGGAGGAGCCGGCATGTCCGATCACGTTGCGCACGACCGGCCGATCCCGCCTCGCCGCGCTTGCCGGCGTCCCTCGCCGCCCTGAACCTCAATCGACAGGAGTCCGACATGGCCCAAACGAAGCGCTCGGTCGACGAGCATCTGGACGAATGGCTGCGTGACGCGCACGCGATGGAAGAACAGGCCGGCACGATGCTGGCCGCCATGGCGCGGCGGCTCGAACACTATCCGGCGTTGAGAGCGCGCCTCGAGCAGCATCTGCGCGAAACGCAGGAACACGCTCGCCTGATTCGCGAATGCGTGGGGCGGCGCGGCAGCGACGTCTCGGCAATCAAGGATTTCGGCGCGCGCAGCCTGGCCGCGCTGCAGGCCTTCACGGCGATGTTCTCGTCGGACGAGCCGATCAAGAACGCGATTTCGTGCTTCGCCTTCGAGAACTTTCAGATCGCCGCGTACCGCACGCTGATCTCCACCGCGCGCACGGCCGGCGACACGGCCACGCTGACCGTGTGCGAGCGGATCCTGCCGGAAGAAATCGCGATGGCGCACTGGCTCGAGCAGCACCTGCCCGAGATCGTCAACGCGTATCTGGCGCGCGCCCACGAAGACACGCCGGCGCAGCCTTGAACGCACGCGGCGCGGGCGCGCCGCTGGCATCCCGACGGATGCCGACAAATGCCGACGAAGGCGGCGCGGCAACGCTCAGTCGCGCTCGCCGCCGCCGCGATGCGCCGCGGCCATGCCGTCCTGCACGGTACGCAGGCCCTCGCCGAGGATCTCCTCGGCCTGCGCCTTGACCGTGCCGTCGTGCTCGTGCTTTCCGCCCGCGTTCATGACGGGCGGCGGCAGCACGTCGATCTGCGCGCCGTCGCTGAAGATGCAGGCGCGCTGCACGAAATTGCGCAGCTCGCGCACGTTGCCGGGCCACGCGTACTGCCGCAACGCGGCCTTCGCGCCGGCGCTGAACGCCATCTCGCGCCCGCTATCGAGGTTGAGCTTGGCGAGAAACGTATCGGCCAGCAACACGATGTCGTCGCCGCGCTCGCGCAGCGGCGGCATCGCCAGCGGGAACACGTTGATGCGGTGATAGAGATCGGCGCGCAGCGTGCCGGCCTCGACGGCCCCCGACGGATCGCGATTGGTGGCGGCCACGATGCGCACGTCCACCGGCGTTTCGCGCGACGAGCCGAGCCGCATCACCTGCCCCGTTTCGAGCACGCGCAGCAGCTTGACCTGCAATTCCACCGGCATTTCGGTGATTTCGTCGAGGAACAGCGTGCCGCCGTGGGCACGCTCGAAGAAGCCCTTGTGCTGGCGGTCGGCGCCCGTGAAGCTGCCGCGGTCATGGCCGAACAGCTCGCTCTCGACCAGGTTGGCCGGAATCGCGCCGCAGTTGACGGCCACGAACGGGCTGCGGCTGCGGTAGCTCAGCTCGTGGATGGTCTGCGCGGCCACTTCCTTGCCGGTGCCCGATTCGCCGGTCAGCAGCACCGAGGCCTCGGTGGCGGCCACGCGCGCCAGCGCGTCGTACATGGTGCGCATTACCGGCGAATTGCCGATCAGGCGGCCGAAGCGCCCGGCGCGCTCCAGTTCGGCGCGCATCGCCTCCACTTCGTCGAGCCGCGCCTCCACGTGCGCGACGCGCTTGAACAGCGTATCGAGGCGCGCCATGTTGAACGGCTTGATCAGGTAATCGGACGCGCCCTGGCGCATCGCGTTGATCGCGGTGTCGAGCGTGGCGTGGCCGGTGGCGAACACCAGCTCGAACGGCTTGTCCTGCTTGGGGAAATCGTCGAACAGTTCGATGCCGTTGCCGTCGGGCAGCACGAGGTCGCAAAGCACGAGGTCGTAGCGCTGGGTCAGCATGCGCGAGCGCGCCTCGCCGAGCGAAGCGGCGGCGTCGCACGGCAAATCGCGCGTCTGCGCGAGCGCGACGAGCATTTCACGGGTGTCGGCATCGTCATCGACGATGAGCAGACGGGGCATGAGATCTCCTTGTCCGATGCATGACGGCCGGCCCGCACGACGACGCGGCAGGCACGAACGCTCGGGGAAGCCAGTGGAACAGGCGGTACGGACAAATGGGCATCGCGCCGAAAGGCGCGATCGGTGAAAGAACAAGCACAGCCTCAAGGAAAGCAGATCGCGCCGTGGCTTGCGATCAGTTATTTCTATTTGAGTAGCTCGAACGCATTGCAAAAATCAATTCCCGATCTGCATCCTTATATGATCATGCCGGCCGGCAAAACGATAAAAGCCACGCGCAGCACATCATTTCGAGATAGTACCGGATCACCCGGCGGCGGTTTCCGCGCGATTCGGGATGCCAAGCATCGCACGAAAACTTATCGGCGTCTTGGCCGATTTCCCATCATGCGGCATCCGAAATAATCCGCCCCCGTATCCGGCGGCACCACGCAATCCTTACCATCGCTTGTAAATCGTTCGTGCCGTTGTGCCCCTGTGCGCGACGGTTGAAGGTTTTTCAAGGCGATTCATGGCGTTTCGAAGCATTTCGCTGCCCGGCACGGCCCTTGCATGAATCCACCGTTCGCAAGCCCGACAACGGAGACCGCGATGCAACGCATCCGCCAGATGGTGTCGCAGGACATCGTGCACATCGCGCTGATGCGGCCGCGCCCGAGGCAACTCCACCCCGTCATCGTTGATTTGAACAGGAGGCCCGCATGATTCCCCTTGGTCCCGAACCCGAACGCGACGCCGTGCATCCCGACGCGCGCTACGCCCACCGCGGCTCCGCGCTGGCCCATCTGCTCGACGGCGCCATCGCGCGCACCTCGGATGGCGAGGCGATCGGCCATGTCAGCGACGCGATCCTCGACCTGCGCACCGGCCGCATCGCCTACGCGCTGGTGGCGCTCGCGCCGACCACGGAGCAGGTGCACGTGCGCCAGCTCGCGGCCGTGCCGTGGGATTACGTGACGCTCGACACCGAGGCCGCCACGCTGATGATCGCGGCGCCGGCCGCCACCGTGCGCAGCGCGCCGCAACTCGACCTGAACGGCTGGCTGAGTTCCGCCGATGCGGTGTGGGAGGCGCAGGTGGTGCGCCACTACGAAGGCCTGAACGTGGCCCCCGCCTCGCGCGCGCGCAGCTTCGCCGAGGAGCTGGGCCTGCGCTCGCCGGTGCGCAACCCGCGCGGGCCGAACTAGTCTCTCAGGCGGCGCTCCGGCGCCGCTGCCGCCTCGTGTCGACAGCGAGGCGTTCGATGGGCGTCGTCTTGCGCGGCGCCCTTTTTCGTGGGCGGCTGCCGTGCCGGCAAGCTTCGAGGCGAAGCCACGATGGGCATGCCCCTTGCGCGAACAACGCTATCTCTTCGCAACAGGTTCTCGCCCATGCATCCGATGCCGCTCGTCCTCGATTTCGCCGATATCGCCGCCCGGCTTGCCGTCTGTCTCGTCGCGGGCCTGTTGATCGGCCTGAATCGCGGTGAATCGGGCAAGGCCGCCGGCCTGCGCACCACCATGCTGGTGTGCCTGACCGCGTGCCTGGCGATGCTGGAGGTCAATGCGCTGCTCATGCAATCGGGCAAGGGCGCGCAGTCGTTCGCCGTGCTCGACCTGATGCGCCTGCCGCTGGGCATCCTGTCGGGCATGGGCTTCATCGGCGCGGGCGCGATCCTGCGCCGCGACGGGCTGGTGAAGGGCATCACCACCGCCGCCACGCTGTGGTTCGTGACGATGATCGGCCTGTGCGCGGGCGGCGGCCAACTGGTGCTGGCCGGGCTCGGCACGGCGCTGGGGCTGGTGGTGCTGGTCGGCCTGAAGCGGCTCGAACTGCACCTGCCGCACCGGCGTCACGCGTGGCTGTCGATCGACGAGACGCGCGGCGACGCAGGCGACACGCCGCGCACCACGATCATGCTGGATCGGCTCGGCGGCCTGCGCTGCCGCATCCGGCTGACCGGCACGCAATGCCACGCCGCCACCGGCGCGATCTGCCGCCGCTTCGAACTGGTCTGGACCGCGCGCGCCGGCAACGGCCCCGATCCCGTGGAAAACGCCATCGACGCCTTCGTGCGCGACAGCCACGGCGGCGCGAGCTGGTCGGTCAAGGAGTAACGGGCGGAAGCGGGCGCGGGCCGTCACGCCAGGCCTCCGCTTCGAACGAGCGGCCTGGCGCCTGACGGTCAATGCGCCGCCGCATCGCCCCCGGTCCCGCTTCCGTCTCCGCTCCCGCTTCCGGCCGCCTCGGGCGGCGCGCCGCCGGTCGCCACCTCGCGCGTGTCGTCGGTGCGCCAGCCGCCGCCGAGCGCCTTGTACAGCGCGACCAGATCGGTGGTGGCCTGCAATTCGCCCTGCACCGCCTGCTGGCGCGCTTCGGACCACTGACGTTCGGCGTCGAGCACGTCGAGATACGTGACGATCCCCTTGCGATAGCTGTCGTTCGCGAGATCGAGCGCGCCGCGCTCGGCCCGCGCCGCGTCGTCGAGCGCGGCACGCCTGCCTTGATCGGTGCGATAGACGGCCAGCGCGTTGTCCACGTCGCGCAGCGCCACCAGCACCGCGCGCCGATAGGCCAGCGCCGCCTCCTTCTGCTGCGCCTTCGACAGCCGCAGGTTCGAGATCAGCGCGCCGCCCTGGAAAATCGGCAACGAAATCGCCGGCCCGGCCGAGTAGAACAGATGCGACCACTGCGCCAGTTCGCGCGCGTGCGTGGAGCGCAGGCCGATCTGCCCGGTCAGCGAGATGTCCGGATAGAACTGCGCGACCGCCACGCCGACCTCGGCGGTGGCCGCGTGCAGGTCGAGTTCGGCGCGGCGCACGTCGGGCCGCCGGCGCGCCAGCGTCGACGGCATGCCGACCGGCACCGTGGGCGGCAGCGCGGGCAATGCGCCCGACGCGTCGAGCACGTCGTCGAGCGCCCCCGGCGCGCCGCCCACCAGATAGGCCAGGCCGTTGCGCAAGGTCGCCAGTTGCTGCTCGTATTGCGGCAGTTGCGCGCGAATCTGCGCGAGCCGCGCGTCGGCGCTGCGCACGTCGAGCTGGCTGGTCAGCCCGTGCGCGGCGCGCTCGCGCGTCAGGTCGAGGAACTGCTGCTGCGAATCGGCCAGCGACAATGTCAGCGTGCGCAACGCCTGCGCGCCGCGATACTGGAGGTAGGTCTGCGCCACCTCGGCCTCCAGCGAGAGCAGCGCGTCGTCGCGGCCGGCCACCGCGGCCTGCGCCTGCGCGCCGGCCGCCTCCACCGAACGCCGCACGCGGCCGAACAGGTCGAGTTCCCACGACGCATCGAAGCCGGCCTGCCAGAGATTGGTCGGCGACGAGATCGAATCGAGCGCGCTCTGCGCACCCTGCCGCACCGCCGCGCCGCCGCCCGGCACCGCGCCGGCCAGCGCCGAGCCGGGCGCGCTGAGGCTGTCGATCCGGTCGTTGATGCCCTCGTCCTCCAGAATCCCCTTCACGCCGAGTTGCTCGCGCTGGTAGCTGGCCGTCGCACGCACGTTCGGCAGGCCCTGCGCCGCCGCCTGATGCAGTTGCTCGCGGGCCTCGGCGATGCGCGTCACGGCCGTGCGCACGTCGAGGTTGTCGTGCGCGGCGCGCTCGATCAACTGGTCGAGCAGCGGATCGTGGAACGCGCGCCACCAGCGCGGGTCCGGATCGGCGTCGACCACGGGGGTGGAGGCGACGTTGGTGGTCGAGGTTGGCGCCGAAGCGGAAGCCGAAGCCGATGCCCCCGCGTTCGGTTCCACACCACTCGCCACCCCCAGGTCGTGCCACTGCGCCGGCGCGTCCGCGTGCGGCGGTTTGAAATCCGGCCCCACCGTACAGGCCCCCAGCAGGGCGCATCCGGCCATGGCCGCGGTCGCGGCGGCGGCGATCGTGCGCAGGTTCATGCGGTGCCTCATCGTCAATGTCCTCCCGGTCCGCCCGCCGCCTTCGCCGGCGTGAACAGGAATGTCAGTGGAATGCAGGCCGCGCAGAAGATCGCGAGAATCGCGAACACGTCGATATACGCGAGGATCGTGGCCTGCGAGACAAAGGTTTCGTAGAGCCGCCCGTTCGCCGTCTGCAACGCCGCCGAAGGCGGCGCGCCGGTCAGCGCGGTGATTTGCTGCGCGTTGCGCTGCAAGGCGTCCTGGAAGTTCTGCGAGAACGGCGACATGTGCTCGGACAGATGCGCCATGCGCGCCTGCGCACGCTCGCGAATCATCGCCGTGGACACCGAAATGCCGATCGAGCCGGCCACGTTGCGGAACATCGTGAACAGCGCCGAGGCGTCGTCGTTCAGGCGCGGCGGGATCGTCAGGTAGGCGAGCGTGGTGATCGGCACGAACAGGAAGCCGATCGCCATCGATTGCGCGCAGCGGATCAACATCAGGTGCCGGTAGTCGATGTCGGGCACCAGGATGCGCGAATAGGCGAGCGACGCGGCCAGCAGCACGAAGCCGGTGGCCACCAGGTAGCGCGTCTGCACGTGCGGCATCAGCTTGCTGACGATCGGGATCTCCATCGTGATCAGGATCGCGCCCGGCGACAGCACCAGCCCGGCCAGCGTGGCCGTATAGCCGAGCTGCTGCTGCGCGAGCTGCGGCACGATCACGGCGCTGCCGTACAGCACGGCCGCGAACATCGCGATGGTGACGCAGCCGAGCGTGAAATTGCGGTCGCGCAGGCAGGCGAGATCGACCACCGGTTTTTTCGCGTAGCGCAGCCAGAGGATCGCGCCGGTGATCCCCGCCGCCGCCAGCACCGCGAAGATCCGGATGAAGTTCGAGCCGAACCAGTCCTCGTCCTCGCCGCGGTCGAGCATCACCTGCAGGCAGCCCAGCCCGATCGCGATCAGGCCGATGCCGATGTAGTCGATGCGGATGCCGCGCTCGCCGTCGCGCCGCCACGGCGGATCCTCCACCAGTTGCATCACGGCCAGCACCGTCAGGATTCCCACCGGCACGTTGAGCAGGAACACCCAGCGCCACGAGAACGTATCGGTGATCCAGCCGCCGAGCGTCGGCCCGAGCACCGGCGCGACCACGATCGCGATGGCCGAGATCGAGAACGCGCGGTTGCGCTGCTCGGGCGGGAACGTGTCGAGGATGATCGATTGCTGGTTCGGCTGCAGGCCGCCGCCGAACAGGCCCTGCAGGATGCGGAACACGATCAGCTGGCCGAGGTTGGTGGCGATCCCGCACAGGAAAGAGCACACCGTGAACGCGGCGATGCAGATCACGAAGTAGCGCTTGCGCCCGAGCAGCCGGCCCAGGAAGCCGGAAATCGGCAGCACGATGCCGTTCGCGACGAGATAGGACGTCAGCGTCCAGGTGGCCTCGTCGTAGCTGGCCGACATGGTGCCCGCGATGTGCGGCAGCGCGACGTTGACGATGGTGGTGTCGAGCACCTCCATGAACGCCGCCAGCGTGACGGCGATCGCGATCAGCCAGGGGTTCGCGGCGGGCCGCCAGGCGCGCTCGCTGGCGGCGGGGTGGGCGGTGCTCATCGGCAATCCTCGCGACGCAATGGCAGAAACGGCAGGGAAGACAGCGGCATGGCGGCGCTCACGGCAGATGCACGGTCGGCGTCACCGACAGGCCGAGGCCGAGCGGCGGATTGTTCGGCGGCGTGCCGTCGAGCACGATCTTCACCGGCACGCGCTGCACGATCTTCACGAAGTTGCCGGTGGCGTTCTCGGCCGGGAACGCCGAGAAGCGCGAGCCGCTGCCGAGCTGGATGCTGTCCACGTGGCCGTGCAGGTCGAGGCTCGGATAGGCATCGATCGACACGTCCACCTTGTCGCCGATGCGCATCCGTTCGAGCTGCGATTCCTTGAAGTTCGCCGTGATCCACACGCGCGGCGTGACCAGCGAGAACAGCGACGCCCCCGTTTGCAGGAACGCGCCGAGCTGCACGTTGCGGCGCGTGACCCAGCCGTCGGACGGCGCACGGATCTCGCAATAGGACAGGTTCAGCTCGGCCTGATCGCGCTGCGCCTGTGCTTGCAGCACTTGCTGGCGGCGCTCCTCGATGGTGCTCTCCACCTGGCGCAACTGCTGCGGCACCAGCGCGGCGGTGCGGGCCTGCGCGCGGGCCATCGCCACGTTCGCATCGGCGCTGGCGCGTTGCGCGTCGGCCGCGTCCACCTGCTGCTTCGAGGTGGCGCGGGCGTCCACCGCGTGCTGGCGCTGCTGCGCGGCCTGCGCCTGCTTGTAGGCCGCATCGGCCGATTCGATCTGCGCGCGCGCCTGGGCGTACTGCGCCGGGTACTGCACGCGCGCGATGTCGAGCTGCACGCGCGCCGAATCGAGTTGCGCCTTCGCCAGCCCCAGTTGCGCGTCGGCCGATTCGAGCTGGGCGCGGTAATCGCGCGGATCGATCTGCACCAGCACGTCGCCGCGGTGCACGAAGCGGTTGTCGTCGACGTTCAGACGCGTCACGTAGCCGGACACATGCGGCGCGATCGTGATCGCGTTGCCGTCGGTGTAGGCGTCGTCGGTGCTGACCTCGTTGCGCGTCAGGAACCACCAGATCAGCGCGCCGATCGCGAGCAGCACCACCACGATCGCGAGAATGATCAGCGGCTTCTTGCCGGGGCGTTTGCGTTTGGGGGCGTCGTCGTTTTCGTCGCCGTCGCCGTTGCCGTCGTTGCCTTTTCCGTCGCCGTCGCGTGCTTTGCCGCCGTTGCGGTCGCGGCCGCCGTCGCCATTTCCGCCGCCATTTCCATCGCCATCGCCGCCGGTGTGGCGGCGGTCGTCGCCGTCGCGCGGCCCGTCGCGGCGGCCGCCTCCGTCCCCGTCGGGCGCCTCGGCGTCGCGCCCGGGGCCGTCGTTCGCATCGTGAGCGCGCGCGCCGCCGGGCGGGGCCGGGCGGCCGTCGGCCTCGTCGTCGCGGTTCGTGGTGCGCGGCACGACGAGGGCGGCCAGCCGCGCCAGCAGGCGGCGCGCGGCAGCGGCCGGATCGGGCGGCAACGGAAACAGGATGACTTCGGACATCGCACGGCACTCCAGGGCAGGATCGCCCCGCACGGTCGTGCGCGAGGCGGCATGGGGGCTGCGCAGCAAATCGCAGGCCCGCCCGGGCGACAGCCCGCGAGCCTTGTCCGGCAAGGGTTTGCGCCGCATGCTGCGCCGCTCCGGATTCGCGGCGGAATCCGTGCGGGCGGTTTTTACAAGCCGGGATGTCGCCGGGCACGGCGGAAATGGCGGGGTGCGTGGCGCGGTTCCGCGATGCGGGATGCGGGATGCGCACGTCATGCGAAGCGCCGGCCTGCCAAACGAAAATTGAAGCGACGATGGAATAAATCGGCCCGGCTTGGTGTTATAGAAGTCACCGTCCCCCTCCGCGCCTGGCCATTCCATGAATTTCTCGATGTTTTCGTCGCCGGCGTTCTTCGCCGATCCGTATCCGCTCTACGCACAGTTGCGCGCCAAGGGCCCCCTGATCGAAATCGCGCCGAACGCGCGCGTGACCGGCGACTACGCCGTGATCGACACGCTGCTGCGCGAGCGCCGCGCCGGGCGCACCTATCTGGAGAGCGTGCGCGTGCGCTACGGCGACGACAAGGTCGACATGCCGGTGTTCCAGATGTTGAGCCGGATGTTCCTGATGATGAATCCGCCGACCCACACGCGCCTGCGCACGCTGCTGATGAAGGCGTTCAACGCGCGGCAGGTCGAAAGCCTGCGCGAGATCGTCGAGGTCTCGACGCACGAGCTGCTCGACGCGATCGCCGCCAAGCCCGCGTTCGACTTCGTGGCCGAATACGCGCAGCCGCTGCCGCTGAACATCATCTGCCGCCTGCTCGACATCCCGTTCGACGACGGCACGCGGCTCGGCCACGCGGCCAGTTGCATGGCCGCCGCGTTCGAGCTGGCGCCGCTCGATGCGGTCATGCTGAACGAGGCCAACGAAGGCGCGCTCGCGCTCGAACGCTATTTCGAGGGCGTGATCGCGGCGCGGCGCGGCCAGCCCGGCGACGATCTGATCTCGGCGCTGTTGAGCGTGGAGGACGAAGGCGAGACCTTCGTCGAAAAGGAAGTGATCGCCAACGTCATGCTGCTGTTCATCGCCGGCCACGAAACCACCTCGAACGCGCTCGGCAACGCGATGATCGCGCTGTTCCGCCACCCCGACAGCCTGGCCGAGCTGCGCGGCGACCCGGCGCTGCTGCCGTCGACGATCGCCGAATGCCTGCGCTACGACAGCTCGGTGCAACTGACGGTGCGCGCCAGTTTCGACGATATCGAGGTGGCCGGCCAGATCCTGCCGCGCGGCACGATGGTGTTCATGCTGATCGGTTCGGCCAACCGCGATCCGGCCGTGTTCCCCGAGCCGGACCGTTTCGATATCCGGCGCGCGAATGCGAAGGCCGCGCCGGTGTTCGCGGGCGGCATCCATTACTGCCTCGGTGCGCGGCTCGCGCAGATGGAAATGGAGATCGCGATCGGCGCGCTGCTCGCGCGCTTCCCGAACTTGCAGCCGGTGAACCTCGACGCGCTCGAATGGCGTCATCGCAACACGCTGCGTGGGGTGAAGGCGCTGCCGATGACGACCGGGGTGGCCTGAGGGGTTTCGGGGGCGCGATCTGGCGGGTTGGCGGGTCGAGCCTGGCTGCCGGGAAACTTCGGGTTTCGCGATCGGGGTTCGGCTTTCGCCCGGCGCGAGGCGCGCGGCCGGGTTAAACGTGTTAAGTCACCGAACCTGTCTCGCCGCAAGACGCCGGACTGCCGCGCCCCGCCTCGATTGCATCGAACGCATCGGCCGGGCGAGACCGCGCCACCCGGCTCTTTACCGGAATCACGCCCGATGCCCCTCAACTCGCTGAACAATTCGTCCAGAATCGACCGGACGTCCACGCCGACGACCAGCCCGGGCAACGGGCATGCCGGCGCGCCGACGCCAGCGCCCACCGGCGCGGCAAGCCAGCAGGCATCCGGTTCGGTCACGCTGCAACGGCTCGGCGCGGTGCGGCGGCCCCAGCGTGCCAAGACGTCCGGCGCGGGGCAGGCGAAGGCGGGCAGCGAGGGGCGTGAGGAAGCGTCGTCATCGGGCGACCACGCGCAACTGTCGATGCCAGCGAACATGGCCGCGCTGCTGGCGGGTTCGGAAGGCAAGGCGGGCGCGGAAGACAAAACGACCGCCACGCCGACGCCGCCCAGGCAGGAGGCCGAATCCAAGCCGGATTCGCAGGATTCGGCACCCGCCATGCAGCAGCGCCCGGAATCGGCCGCCGCCACCGCGTCGGCGAGCCCCACGGCATCGCAATCGGCCGCACCGGCCGTGCCGCCGCGCCCGCCATCGGCCTCATCGCGTCCGCCCGGCACACCGCCCCCTCTTCCCGCACGTCCGCGTCCGTCGGGCACGCCGCCGCCCATTCCCAACGCCACGCGTCCGCAAGGCGCACCGCCGCCGATTCCTAACGCCACGCGCCCGCAAGGCGCACCGCCGCCCATCCCGCACGCCACGCGTCCGCAAGGCGCACCGCCGCCGATTCCTAACGCCACGCGCCCGCAAGGCGCACCGCCGCCCATCCCGCACGCCACGCGCCCGCAAAGCGCGCCGCCGCCGATTCCGCACGCCACGCGTCCGCAAGGCACACCGCCACCGATTCCCCACGCCACGCGTCCGCAAGGCGCGCCACCCGCGGCCGCTCAACCGCGCCCCGACAACGATCTCGCCGCGCTGCTCCAGGAGGATCTGGCAACCGCCGACGCCGCGCCGCCGGCCTACACGGCGCTGCCGCAAGACCCGGTGCAGAACGCCCACCTGTGGGCGGGCCAGCTCAACGTGATGAGCAATTACGCGCCGGACCCGGCCGCCCACATCGACGACCTGCTGCAACTGATGGGCAGCCGCCCGATCAGCGAGGCCAACGCGGGCCACGTGAGCCTGCCCGACCTGCCCCCGGCGCAACGGGCCGCCGTGGCCGAGCAAGCCGTGCAGACGCTCTGCAAGACGATCGCATCGATGCCCCCCAACACGCTCAAGGCGCGCGACGTGCACGGCGCGATCGCGGCCGCGCAGCACGTCACGCCGCTGGCCCAGCGCGCGGTGCTGCTCGGCGATCTGGCCAAGATGCTGAACAAGGTCGATTCGCGCGGCGCGCACCAGTCGGCGTTCCGCGCGATCAGCGATCAGGTCCACCTGCTGCCGCCGCAAGACCGCATGCAGGTGCTGAACGGCCTGGCCCTGAACGCGTTCCACCCGGAATTCGCCGACTCGCCCGGCGCCGGCCAGGATGCCGCCGCCAACATGCGCGCCGTGATGAACCATCTCGCGCACGTGCCGCCCGACATGCGCACGCCGCACGAAACGGCCATCGTGCTCGACACGATGGCCGGCTGGATGCCCGACATGATGGCGAACACCCCGCCGAGCCACTGGCAGCCGCTGGTGCACGAGCTGATGCAGGAAGCCGGCAAGCTGCCGCCGGAGGAAGGCGCGTTCATCACCGACACGGTCGGCAAGGCGTTGGACATGATGAAGCCGGGCGGCCCGCTGCAAGGCGTCGACATGCAGGCGCTGCTGCTGGTGGTGCCCGACCACCTGAAGCCGGGCCACCGCGACGAGGATTGACGCCCTATCGGGGAAGACACGGCGCGGCGGCGCGGGTGATCGATCGCCCGCGCCGGAACCGTTAAAATCGCGCACCTTCCTTCTTTCGAGCGGCCTTCCGAGCGATGCAACCCGCACATTCCGGCGCAAACGCCCCCGCCCCTGCCCCTGCCCACGATCTCGTCTACGGCCCGAACGATCGCCCCTCGCCGGCCGTCGCGTTCGTCGCCGCGCTTCAGCATCTGCTCGCGATCCTGGTGCCGATCGTCACGCCGGGCCTGCTGATCTGCCAGGCGCTGAACGTGCCGAGCCGCGACACCACGCTGATCGTATCGATGTCGCTGGTGATCTCGGGCATCGCGACGTTCCTGCAATGCCGCCGCCTCGGCCCGCTCGGCGCGGGGCTGCTGATCGTGCAGGGCACCAGCTTCAACTTCGTCGGGCCGCTGATCGCGGGCGGCAGCCTGATGGTCAAGCAGGGCACGCCGGTCGAAACGGTGATGGCGGCGATCTTCGGCGTGGTGATCGCCGGCTCGTTCGTCGAGATGGCGGTGTCGCGCATCCTGCCGTTCATCAAGCGGCTGATCACGCCGCTCGTGACCGGCATCGTGGTGCTGCTGATCGGCCTGACGCTGATCAAGGTCGGCCTGATCAGCATGGGCGGCGGCTACGGCGCGATGGCCAAGGGCACGTTCGCGAGCGTGCAGAACCTGACGCTGTCGTGCCTCGTGCTCGGCACCATCGTCGTGCTGAACCGCGTGCCGGTGGCGTGGGTGCGCAGCACGGCGCTGGTGATCGCGCTGGCGATCGGCTATCTGGCCGCCGCCGCGATGGGCCGCCTCGATTTCACCGGCGCGCGCGAGGCCGCGCTGTTCCAGATCCCAACGCCGCTGCATTTCGGGCTCGGCTTCTCGTGGTCGCTGTTCGTGCCGATGCTGATCATCTACGTGGTCACCTCGCTCGAAGCCATCGGCGACGTGACGGCCACCAGCAAGGTGTCGCGCGAGCCGGTGGAAGGGCCGCTGTGGATGCAGCGGATCAAGGGCGGCGTGCTCGTGAACGGCGTCAATTCGCTGATCGCGGGCGTGTTCAACACGTTCCCCAGCTCGGTGTTCGCGCAGAACAACGGCGTGATCCAGTTGACCGGCATCGCGAGCCGCCACGTGGGCATCTGGATCGCGGCGATGCTGGTGGTGCTCGGGCTGTTCCCGTCCGTGGCCGGCGTGCTGCAGGCCGTGCCGGAGCCGGTGCTCGGCGGCGCGGCGATGGTCATGTTCGGCGCGGTGGCCGCCTCGGGCATCAACATCCTGGCCGGCGTCGCGCTCGATCGCCGCGCGCTGCTGATCATCGCGGTGTCGCTCGCGCTCGGGCTCGGCGTCGCACAGGTGCCGGAGATCCTGACCAGCCTGCCGCAAGCACTGCGCAACGTGCTGGCCTCGGGCGTCGCCACCGGCGGCCTGTGCGCGCTGCTGATGAACTGGTTCCTGCCCGAGCGTCAATCCATCCACCCATAAGTCCGCAATCCGGAGCGGCGAAGGCCATGCTAGGCTTGGCCGCTTCGATCAATGCCCGCCCCTCCCCGCCATGGATGCGAAACGCGCCACCGCCCCCGCCGGCCGCCCCGGCAAGGACAAACCCACCGATGCCGTGCGCTGCGAAGATGGCCTGATGCGCCCGCCCTGGGCCGTCGGCGACCCGATGCTGCGCGCCTACTACGACACCGAATGGGGCATGCCCGTGCGCGACGAACAGGGGTTGTTCGAGCGGATCAGCCTGGAAGGGTTTCAGTCGGGCCTGTCGTGGGCGATCATCCTGCGCAAGCGCGAGGCGTTCCGCGCGGCGTTCGCGCGGTTCGATCCCGAGCGCGTCGCGCGCTTCACCGATGCCGACGTCGAACGCCTGATGGCCGACGCCGGCATCATCCGCAATCGCGCCAAGATCCTCGCCACCATCGGCAACGCCGCCGCCACGCTCGCGCTGCGCGACCAGGGCGGCCTCGCGAAGCTGGTCTGGTCGTTCAAGCCGGAGCTCACGCCCACGCCGCGCACCATGGCCGAGGTGCCGACCGTCTCCGAGCAATCCACCGCGTTGAGCAAGCAGTTGCGCAAGCTCGGCTTCCGCTTCGTCGGCCCAACCACGATGTTCGCGTTGATGGAGGCGATCGGCATCGTCGATACGCATCTGGTCGAGAGCCACCGGCGCGGCAGTTCGGGGGTGTGGCCGGTTTAGCGGGTCACGCCGCCGCCACGTCGATCAGCCATTCACGCAACGCCGCCACCGCGCGGCTGTCGGCCCGCTCGGGCGGCGACACGAGATAAAAACCGCGCCCGGTCGCCACGCGCGTCTCGAACGGCGCGACCAGGCGCCCCGCCCTCAGATCGTCTTCCACATAAGCACGCCGCCCGATGCAGACGCCGAGGCCATCCACGGCCGCCTGCACGGCCAGCAGCGCGAGATCGAAATCGAGCCGCTCGCACGAGCGCCCCGCGAGATCGGTCGGCAAGCCCGCCGCCGCGAGCCAGACGGGCCAATCGTCGTGCGTCATGCCGCCCACCTGCAACAGCGTGTGCCGCGCAAGCCGGCCCGGCTCGGTGAGCGGATCGCGACCGGCCAGCAACGCCGGGCTGCACACCGGGAAAATCTCGTCGTCCATCAGGCGGTCGCAGCGCAGGCCCGGCCAGTCACCGCTGCCGTAGCGAATCGCCGCGTCCGCACCGCCCGCCGCGAAATCGACGAGATCGGTCGACGCGCCGACGCGAAGATCGATTCCCGGATGCGCCGCGCGAAACGCACCGAGGCGCGGCAGCAGCCACTTCGAGGCGAAGCTCGCGAGCGTGGACAGCGTCAGCGTGGGTGCATCGGTGCCGGCGCGCAGTTGATCGGTCGAGAAGCGCAGTTGCGCGAACGCGAGGCTCACGCCTTGCAGGTAGGCCTGCCCCGGCACGGTCAGTTCGAGCCGCTCCTTGAGGCGCAGAAACAGCCGCACGCCGAGTTCATCTTCGAGACGTCTGATCTGGTGGCTGACGGCCGTTTGCGTGACGTTCAGTTCGGCGGCGGCCCGCGTGAAACTCATATGGCGCGCCGCGCATTCGAAGGCCTTCAGGCCGTTCAGCGAAGGAAGCTTGCCTGCCATGACGTGCGTGCGGAGGGAGAGGGAAGAAAGCGGCACCGGGCGGGCCGGCATGAGAATTTTTCATATCCTAGCACGCGAGATGTCGTTTGCCGGGCCGTCGAATCGTTGCGATCCTGCGCACCGGATGCACGCCGATTACTCGTCAAATCAAGGATGCCGCGCCATGAAACTCTACTTCGCTCCGCACGCCTGCTCGCTGTCGCCGCACATCGTGTTGCGGGAACTGGGCTTGCCGTTCGAACTCGTCCGCGTCGACAACCGCAGCAAGCGTACCGCCGAAGGCGGCAGCTTTCTCGACGTGAATCCGAAGGGCTATGTGGCCGCGCTGACGCTCGACAACGGCGAGGTGCTGACCGAAGGCCCGGCGATCGTCCAGTATCTGGCCGACCTGAAGCCCGAGGCCGGACTCGCACCGCCGAACGGCAGTTGGGCGCGCGTGCGGCTCCAGGAAACGCTGAACTTCATCAGCACCGAAATCCACGCCGGTTGCAGCCCGCTGTTCGACCGCGAACTGCCCGAGCGCATGACAACGCAGATCGAGGCGCGCTTGTTCAAGCGCCTCGATCTGCTGGCCGCCACGCTGGCGGAACGGGATTACCTGATGGAAACCTTCGGCGTCGCCGACGCCTACCTGTACACGGTGCTGACGTGGCTGCCGGCGTTCTCGATCGACATCGCACGATGGCCGGCGCTTGCGCGCTTCATGGCGCGCGTCGGCGAGCGCGACGCGGTGCGGGCCGCACTGGCCGCCGAAGCGGCGGTATTGCCAGTTTGACGCGTGCCGACAGGAACGATTCGAATGGCGCGGCGCAGAACGCGCCGCGCGCGGGGGCTTACTGCTCGATCGTGGCCTGCCCGGTCAGCCGCTCGATCAACGCGCTCGAAGCGTGCGTCTGCGCGGCCACTTCGAGGTTGCGGCGCAGCACCGGGGCGGCCTGCTCGAAGGTCGGCACCACGGTCGGCTGCTTGTCGTCGAGGCGGACGATCACATAGGCGCCACCGAGCGAGATCGGCGCACTGACGGCACCGCTGTCCATCGAGACGATCTGCTGCGCCAGCGCGAGCGGCAAGCCGCCGGTGTGGCCGTCGACGAGCGGCGTCTTCAGCCACAGCGGCGTGGTCACGCCGCCGTTCGCGGCGGTGTTGTACTTCTGCGCCACCGCCATGAAATCGGCGCCGCCGCGCAGTTCCGCTTGCGCGGCCTGCACCGTGGCGGCGTCGCCCACGGCGATCACGAGCGGGTGATATTCGAACTGCCCGGCGCTGGCCACCAGTTGTTGGTAGCTGGCCATCACCTGCTCGGCCGTGACCTGCTCGGGCCGCGCATGCTCCCTCAAATAGAGATCGACGGCGGCCTGCGAACGCGCGCGGGCCGCCACGGCCAGCACTTCCGGCCGCGTGTCGTAGCCGTCGTGCTCGGCGGCCTGCTCGACGAGCTGGCCGACCACCATCTGGCGCTTGAGACGCTCGCGCAGCACCGGCGTATCGGCCTGGCCGCTGGCTTTGACGGCCTCGTCGAGGCGGTGCTGCGGAATCGGCACATGGTTGACGATCGCGGCGACATTCGACGGCAGCCGCGCGGGCGCGGAACGGGTGGTCGGCGTGTGGTTGACGGTAGGTGACAGGGGCATGGGAGCGGGCGCCGTGGTAGCGAAAGCGGTGGACGGGATAGAAACGGCGGCCGCGCAGGCGAGCGCCGCCGAAGCGAGGGTGCGGGTGTTCATGAGCGTGTCCTTGATGGGGGATCGGACGGCGGGCGGACAGCGATGAGTGCCCTGCGTTCGCATATGGCAGCGTGATTCCGACAATCAACTTCACGGGGAACAGCCGTGCGACCGCGCCCACCGGCCGCCGCAAGACACTCATCGCTGTCGACCCGCTCGTACCGCTTCATCCCGCGGCATGCGTGACCACGGAGCCCCGAGCGGGGCGTGCATACGCGGTGTGGATCCCGGGTGAGAGAAATCGAAGCGCCCTGCAGGCAGGGCATCTCGATGAACGCCATTGTCTGCGTGCGGCCCGAGCGCACACAATCAGCCGCATCTGAAATTCGGCGCTGGCCGATTCCGAAGCGGCTCGGAAATATGTCTGAAAGTGCCGTGGGCGCGGCGGCCGTCAAGGGGTGCGGCGTTTTGTCGGAACCCAATCAGGATAGGATCGCGCCCGGCGTGGCACCGTGTGTCGCGTCGGCGCGGGCGGCATCGAACGCGTCGCGGCCCGAATCGAAGCCCGATTCGCGACTGGCATCCCGCCCCACCACCGGCCGCCCCGGCTGAAGCGCCACCGAGAACCGCGTGCCCACCGGCGAGCTGCGCACCCCGACCGTCCAGCCGTGGGCGAGCGCGATCTCCTGGCAGATCGCCAGGCCCAGCCCCGCGCCCTCGTAACCAGCGCCGGGCGCGCGCCAGTAGCGCTCGAACAGCTTCGGCAGATGCGCGTCGTCGATGCCCGGCCCTTCGTCGATCACATGCAGGCCGTCGTCGGCGCAGCGGATCAGCACGATCGCGCCGTCGGGCGAGACGTTGATCGCGTTCTCGACCAGGTTCTTGAGCAGGATGAACAGCGCGCTGCGGTCGGCGCGGATCGACACGCCCGCGCCATGCTCGTCGATGCGGAGCGTAACCCGCTTCGCGTCGGCCTTGCGCGTCAGATAGGCCTGCACGTCATGGAACACGTCGCCGATATTCACCGGCTCGAAGCTGAAGTTTTGCGACTCGCGCACTTCCGCGAGATGCAGCAGTTGTCGCACCTGGCGCGCCATCAGGTCGATCTCGCGAAACAGCAGCGCCTTGTCGGCGATCTCGGGCTGCAACTCGATCTGGCCGCGCAGCAGCGTGAGCGGCGTCTGCAACTCGTGCGCGGCCGACGCGAGGAAGTGCTGCTGCGCCGTGAAGCCCGCTTCGAGGCGGGCCAACGCGTCGTTGAAGCCGTCGATCAGCGGGCGGATCTCGCCGGGCACGTCGGCCACCGGCAGCCGCGCGCGCAGGTTCTGCGGGGTGATGGCGGCGGCCGCCGCCGAGACGTCGCGCAACGGCCGCAACACGCGGCGGATCGTCAACGGCAGCGTCAGGCCGAACACGATCGTCGCGATCACGACGATCACCGCCACCACGCGCGGAATCGGCTTGATCTTGAGGCTCGCGAGCGCGTCGAGGAACTGCACGCTGGTGGCCGCCTGCACGAAGCAGGTGGCCGCGCCGCACCGCACGCGCCGCATCGCGACGATGAACGGCCGGCCGTCGATCAGCATGCGCCGGCAGCCGTCGGGCACCGTGCCGACCGGCCCCGGCAGCCATGCCGGATCGGCCGCGCCCGTGCCGGTGCCCGACGCGGTCACGACCGCGCCATGCACGTCGAGCACGCGGTAGCGCAGCTCGGTCGGCGCGATGCGAAACAGCCAGGCCTGCCGTTCGGGCAGTTGCACGCCGACCGGCGCGCCGGTCGCGTCGAAGCGCAGCCCGGCCACGACGTCGTTGACGGTACCCATCTGCTCGGCGCGGCCGAGCACGTGCTGGGGATTGCGGTCGTAGGCCCACAGCACCAGGCTCGCCAGCACGCCCAGGCTCAACGCCAGCGCCATCACGTTGGTCAGCCAGAGCCGCGCCGACAGCGTGCGCAGCCGGCGGCCGGCGGGCGGATTCGAGGCGTTCATGCGCGATCCTCCGCAGCGTCGTCGTCCGGCGCGGCGGAACCGGGTGCGTCCGGGTCGTCGGCGCGCAGCACGAAGCCCGCGCCGCGCACGTTTTCCAGCCGCGTGCGCGACGCCATCGCCTGCAGCTTCCGGCGCAGCCGGTGCAGCGTGACCTCCAGCGCATTCGGCGTGACGCTCTCGCCCAGCCCCCACGCCGCATGTTCGAGCGTGGCGTGCCGCACCGTGCGACCGCCCGCGCGCATCAGGCACAGCATCACCTGCAACTCGGCCGGCCCGAGCTGCACGGCGCGCTCGCCGCAGCGCATCGTCTGCTGCTGCGGATCGACGCCCAGGTCGCCGAACCCGGCGGTCAGGTCGGCCAGCACCGCCGGGCGACGCATCAGCGAGCGCACCCGCGCCACCAGTTCGCTCATCGCGAACGGCTTGGTCAGATAATCGTCGGCGCCGCTTTCCAGGCCTTCCACGCGGTCGTGCAGCGCGTCGCGCGCGGTCAGCATCAGGCACGGCGTCATGGTGCCGGCCCGGCGCAGGTCGCGCACCAGGCTCAGGCCGTCGCCGTCGGGCAGCCCGCGATCGACGATCACGACCGTGTAATCGGCGCGATTCACGCCGTAGCGCGCCTCCGACACGCTGCCGAACAGGTCGGCCTCGATCCCGGCGGCGGCCAGCGCCTGGCGCACCATCCCGGCCAGCCGTTCATGATCCTCGACGATCGCGACTCTCGACATATTTCGGACGACTCACTTGAACTGATACAGGTAACCGATGCGCGCCTCGGGCACGTAGCGCCGCCCGACCAGCGGGCTGTCGGCCACGCTGCCGCCCAGCCGCGTCACGCCCACGTCGAGCAGCACGCGCTGATGCGCATCGAGCGCGTAGGTGAACTGCGACCCGAGCGAATATTGCCAGGTCGAGCCGGCCGTGTAGGCGGGCCGCCACGCACGGGCCTCGGACGGCATCACGCCGTAGTAGTAATCGGTATAGCTATGGTCGAGCCATTGCGCGCCCACGTGCGGCTCGATCGAGAAGCGCCCCGCGTGGAACGTGCGCGAGAACTCGAGCTTGGCCTGCTCGCCCTTGTTGCCGCCCAGCAGGAAATCGCCCGACAGCGTGCCGAACGCGTTGCGCCACGCCAGCGCAGGACCATACCAGAGCGCGCCCTTGCGGTCCTGCATGCCGTTCAGGATCGGCGCGTCGGAGCCGCTGTAGCCGTCGAACAGGCCGAAGCGCGCGCGCAGCGCGACGCTCAGGCCGCTCCACTGGCCCACCTTCAGGTCGAGCGTGGTGCCGAGCACGTGCACCCATTTGTCGTCGAAATAGAGCAGCGGGATCGGCGAAACCTTCGCGCCGTCGCCGCGATACGGCGATGCCTCGACGCCCACGCCCGCGCCCAGCCCCCAATGCGTGACGTTGGTGGCGCTGCCGAGGATCGTGAAGCCGTCGGCGTCGCTGTCCTGCGGCGGAGCCGACAGCGATTGCGCCGAAGCGAGGGAAACGGTGGCGGACCAGGTCAGGCAGATCGCGCCGGCACGCAGGCAAGCAGTACGAAGGAAAGGAAATGTCACGGTATCGCGCCCAAGGGTGGAAGAAACACCGTGACTGTAGAAACGGACGACTTACCGCGGACTTACCGGCATCGGCTTTTTGCGGCAGTGCAGCGGCGGGTGCCGCAGCCGCTGCGTATCGCACCGCCGTCGCCACCCCGTCAGCCCTTGGTCGCCCCGAACGTCAGCCCCGCCACGAAATGCTTCTGCATCGCGAAGAACATCGCCACCGAGGGCAGCGCCGCCAGCACCGAGCCCGCCGACACCAGGTTCCACGAGGTGGTCCATTGACCGCGCAGCGCGGCCACGCCCACCGTGATCGGCGCGGCGTCGTCGCCTTGCGTCAGGCACAGCGCCCAGAAGTAATCGTTCCAGACGAACGTGAACACCAGGATCGCCAGCGCCGCGAGCGCCGGGCGGATCAGCGGCAGGATGATGCGGAAGAACACCGTCCACTCGCTCGCGCCCTCGATTCTCGCCGCCTCGACCAGCTCGAACGGCAGTTGCTTGATGAAGTTGCGCAGGAACAGCGCGCAGAAGCCGGTCTGGAACGACAGATGGAACAGGATCAGCCCGCCCACCGAGTTGTAGAGGCCGAGCTTCAGCGTCAGGTCGCGCACCGGGATCATCAGCACCTGGATCGGCACGAAATTGCCCGCCACGAACGTGCCGAACAGCGCCGCGTTGCCGGGAAAGCGGTAGATCGCCAGCGCGAAGCCGGCCATCGCCGCCAGCACGATCGCGCCGGCCACCGAGGGCAGCGTGATCAGGATGCTGTTCCAGAAGTAATGGAGCATCGGCGAGGCGGTCAGCGCCTCGCGGTAGTTCTCGACCAGCGCGAAGCGGTGCGGCCAATCCCAGTAATGGCCGGCGGCCAGTTCCTCGGACGAGCGCACCGAGGTCACCAGCACCGCGATCAGCGGCAGCAGCCACAGCAGCAGCGCGAGCGGCAGCGACAGGCGGTAGAGGCGGCGCGTGGCCGGTTTCCAGCGGTCGATCGGCAACGGATACATGGGCGTCTCCCGGAAACGGTCAGTGTTCGCTGCGCAGCAGATGGCGCAGGTGATAGACGATGTAGAGCAGCATGATCGCGAACAGCACCACGGCGATGGCGGAGGCATAGCCGAAACGGAAATACTTGATCGCCTGGTCGTACATGTAATAGGCCAGCACGGTGGAGCTGTCGAACGGGCCGCCCGAGGTCATCACCGAGATCAGGTCGAAGCTGCGCAGCGCGCCGATCACGGTCACCACGATCGCCATGAAGGTGGTGGGCCGCAGTTGCGGCAGGATCACGTGCCACAGCAGCGTCCAGCCCTTCGCGCCTTCCATGCGCGCCGCCTCGATCTGCTCGCTGCTCAGGGTGGTCAGCCCGGTCAGGTAAAGGATCATGCAGTAGGCCGATTGCGGCCACAGCGCCGCGAAGATCACGCCCAAGGTGGCGTAGCGCGGGTCGCCGAGCACCGGGATGCCGTGCCCGAAAATCAGCCGCAGCAGGCCGAAGGTCGGATCGTAGAACCACGAATAGATCAGCCCGACCACCACGCCCGACAGCACGAACGGCGCGAAGAACAGCGATTTGACGAGCCGCATGCCGCGCACGGCCTGGTTCAGATATAGCGCGGCGGCCAGCCCGAACGGCGGCGCGAGCAGGAACAGCACGAGCCAGATCAGGTTGTTTTTGAGCGCCGTGTAGAACGTGTCGGCGTGCAGCAGCTCGACGTAGTTCGCCAGGCCCACGAACGCCGGATCGCTCATGCCGTCCCACTGGAAGAACGACAGCCGAAGGGTCGACAGCACGGGCCACACCACGTAGCACGCGAACATCACGCAGGCGGGCGCGAGGAACAGCGCGGCGGTCAGGCGCTGGCGGCGCTCGGTGGGCGACGCACGGCGGCGACGAGGCCGCGCCGCGTGGGACGCGGCCGGACGCTCGGGCCGGGCGCCGTCGCTGCGCGGCCCGGCCTGCACCGGGGCGCGGGTGTCGGCGTGGGTATGAAGCACGGAACGGGTCACGAATCACCTCCTGGGCGGCCGGGCGCGCGCCCGGCCGGTGCGGCTTACTTTTTGTAGATGCGCTGGCGCGTGGCTTCGAGCTGGGCCAGGATCGCGTCGATCTTCGACGGATCGGCGAGGAACTGCTGCATGCCCTTCATGCCCTCGTCGGCCATCTCCTTGGTCATGTCGCGATCGTAGAACTGCGCGATGCCGCCCGTCGTGCTCGACAGGATATGGAAGCCGATCTTCGAGATCGGATCGTCCGGCTCCGGCGACTGGCTGTTGGCCGGCAGCGAGCCGAGCCCCTTGGCCAGTTGCGCGCTGATCGCGGGTGTTTGCGTGAACGCGAGGAACGCGTGCGCATCGGCCTTGTTCTTCGCCTTCGACGGAATGTGCAGCGATTCGACCGGGCCATCCTCGGCGGTCGGCACCTTCGGGTCGATCACCGGGAAGCGGAAGAAGCCCATGTCCTGGCGCACCGCCGGCGTGAAGCCGCCGGTGATGAAGGTGCCCATCAGCATCATCGCGGCCTTGTCCTGGAACAGGAACGGCTGCGCGGCGTCGAGATCGTAGGACAGCGCGTTGTCGATGAAGTAGCCCGCGTCGATCAGTTGCCGCCACGCCGTGTAAACCTTCTTCACGCGCGCGTCGGTGTAGGGGATGGTGCCCGCCATCAGTTGCTGGTGGAACGCGTTGCCGTTCAGGCGCAGGTCGAGATAGTCGAACCAGCCGGCCAGCGTCCACGCGTCGCGCCCGGCCACGGCGATCGGCGTGATGCCGGCCGCCTTGAGCTTCTTGCAATCGTCGAGGAATTCCGCCCAGGTGGCCGGTTCGTTCGCAATCCCGACCTTCTTGAACAGGTTCTTGCGATAGAACATGCCCCACGCGTAATACACGGTGGGCGCCGCGTACGGCTTGCCGTTGTACGACGAGGCCTCCTTGGTGGACGCATACATGCCGTCCCAATGATTGGCCTGCCAGTCGGCCGACAGATCCTCGAACAGGCCGCGCTTGGCGTAATAGGCCATGCGCTCGCCGTCGTGCCAGGTGACGATGTCGGGCGGCGCGGTCATCAGCCAGTTCGGCAACTGCGCCTTGTAGGCTTCCTCGTCGACGAACGCGGTCTTCACCTCGGTGCCGGGATGCGTCTTGCGGAACTGCTCGATCACCTGCGTCCACACGGTGCGCTGGCTCGCGCCCTTGAACGCGATGTTGATCGTCAGCGTGCCGGCTGCGGCGCTCGCCGTCCAGGCGCCGGCCAGGGCCGCCACGGCGAGCGCCGCGACGGTAGTACGCAAGCGAAGCTGGGTTTTCATCGGTTGTCTCCTGTTTCGGTTGTTGTTGGCGCTGCGAAAGATCATCGGGCCGGGGCGGCGTCGAGCGAACGGTAGACGGCCACGCCGGCCGCCTCGATGCGCCGCGTGCCGATCAGAATCGCCGCGTCGGGCACTGCGGCGTCGAGTTCGTGCACGGCCGGGCCGTAGTTGAAGACCCAGGTCAGCGCGCCGCGCCGGCTCACGCGCACCGCGTCGCCGAGCGCCACCGGCGCGAGGCCCGCTTCGCGTGCGATGCGCGCGAACAGCCGCGCGGTGGTGGCGTCGTCGAACAGGCTCGCCAGGTAATGGAACGCGCCGTGCCGCACGTAGGCCGGATGGCCGTCGCCGAACTGCGCGCGGGTTTCGGTGGCAGCGTCGCCTGCTTCAAGCAGGTCGCGCCAGTGACGCGCGCGGCCGTCGAACGCCGCGTCGCCATCGGCCGCTGCGATCCGCACCGGCTCTTCGACGTTCGGCCGCAGCGATTCGACGCGCCACACGCGGATCGGCAGCGGGCCGGCGGCAAGCGCGCCGGGCGGCAGGTTGGCGGGGATCTGCAGGCTCGGCGTCTTGGAGCCGGTGCGCGGCCCGAGCACCACCTGCGCGCCACTGGCCGCGAGCCGCTGCGCCAGCGCGTCGGGCAAGATCGGCAGCGGCGGCACGACGATCATCGAATAGCCGTCGAGCGGCGCGTCGACCGGCACCACGTCCACATCGAAGCCGAGCGAGCGCAGCGCCGAGTAATACTCCACGGCGAAACGCGGATAGTGGAAATCGGCGCCCTGCGGGTGGATCTCGAACAGCCATTTGGCCGGGTAGTCGAACAGCAGCGCGACGCGCGCCGGCACCGCCGCCGTGGCGTCGCCGCCGTGTTCGGCCAGCAGCGCGCGCAACTCGTCGGCCACCTGCGCGGCCTCGCCGCCGCCCACGTCGAGCCGGTTGTCGGGCGTGTTCAGCCCCGCGTGCATCTGCTCCTGCGCGAACGGCGCCTGCCGCCAGCGGAAATAGGACACGCAGCCCGCGCCGTGCGCGAACGCCTCCCAGCTCCAGAGCCGCACCATGCCGGGCAGCGGCGCGGGGTTCCATTGCGCCCAGTTGACCGGCCCCGGCTGCTGCTCCATCACCCAGAACGGCAGCTTCGACATGCCGCGATACAAGTCGTGATTGAACGACGCGAAATCGGGATGCCCGGTGCGCAGGTAGCGCGCCTTGACCTCGGGCGCGTACCACTGCTCCTCCAGCGCGCCGAGCGGGTAACTGTCCCAGCTCGCCACGTCGAGATCGGCGGCCACCGGATAGTGGTCGAACTCCGTGAACAACTGCATGAAGTTGTGCGCCACCGGCCGCTGCGGCGAGTGCGCGCGAATGATGTCCACCTGCATGCGGTTGTAGCGGCGCACTTCGTCGGAAGCGAAGCGGCGGTAGTCGAGCCGGTGCGACGGCTGCGCCTCGGTCACCGTGCCGACGGGCGCGTCGATCTCGTCGAAGCTGCGATATTCCATGCTCCAGAACACCGTGCCCCAGGCCTGGTTCAGCGCATCGACGCTGCCGTAACGCTCGCGCAGCCAGAGCCGGAAGCGCGCCACCGCGGCCGGCGAATAACTGAGCACGGTGTTGTGGCAGCCGTATTCGTTGTCGGTCTGCCAGTAGGCGACGGCCGGATGCTGCCCGTAGCGCTGCGCCACCGCCTCGCAAATCCGCCGCGACGCCTCGAAGTAATCGGGCGACGAGAAATCGTAATGACGCCGCGAGCCAAACGCGCGCCGCCGGCCGTCCGCGCCCACCGGCAGGATCTCGGGATGGCGGTCGATCAGCCATTTCGGCGGCGTCGCGGTGGGCGTGCACATCACCACCTGCAGGCCCGCCGCGCCGAGCGTGTCGATCGCGCGGTCGAGCCAGCCCCAGTCGAATTCGCCGGGCGACGGCTCGATCCGGCTCCACGCGAATTCCGCGATTCGTACCTGCTCGATGCCGAGCGCCTTCATGCGCGCGGCATCGTCTTTCCACATGGCTTCGGGCCAGTGCTCCGGGTAATAGCAAACGCCAAGGCGCATCGGTGGATCCTCGTTGGTGAGCGTCAGATGATGGGAAGCGGTTCGAGCGCGCGCGCCGCCAGCGGCGCGACGACGAAACCGTCGGCGGCAAACAGGTGGCATGAGGCGGCGGGCGCGCGCACCGTGACGGTGTCGCCCGGCGCGACGCGCCATTCGCCCGGAGCCTTGGCGATCAGCGTGCCGCCGTCGTGCTGCTCCAGGTGCACGTAGCTGTGCTCGCCGAGCGCTTCGACGAGCGCCACGCGGCGCGTCAGCGCGAGGCCCGGCGCGGCGTGCGGGCGCGCCGCCGCGCCGTCGAATTCGAGATGTTCCGGGCGCACGCCGAACGTCACCGCATCGCCGGGCGCGACGCGCGCCGCATCCACCGGCAACGCCACCGTCTCGCCGCTCGCGTCGAGCCGCACGGTCACCGCGCCGTGCGCCGACGCTTCCACCGTCGCGCGCAGGAAGTTCATGCGCGGCGAGCCGATGAAGCCCGCCACGAACAGGCTCGCCGGCCGGTGATACAAGGCCAGCGGCGCGCCCACCTGCGCGATGCTGCCGTGGCGCTCGGCGTCCGCGCCGGCCTGCAGCAGCACGATCTTGTCGGCCAGCGTCATCGCCTCGATCTGGTCGTGCGTCACGTAGACCACGCTCGCGCCCTTGAACTGCCGGTGCAGGCGGCCGATTTCGATGCGGGTCTGGCCGCGCAGCGTCGCGTCGAGATTCGACAGCGGTTCGTCGAACAGGAACACGCCCGGCTCGCGCACGATCGCGCGGCCGATCGCGACGCGCTGGCGCTGGCCGCCCGACAGCGCCTTCGGATAGCGCTCGAGCAGTGCGTCGAGTTGCAGGATGCGGGCCGCGTCGCGCACCCGCGTGTCGATCTCGGCCTTCGGCGTCTTCGCCAGGCGCAGGCCGAACGCGATGTTCTCGTAGACGGTCATGTGCGGAAACAGCGCGTAGCTCTGGAACACCATCGCCACGCCGCGTTGCGCGGCCGGCACGTCGTTCACGCGCCGCCCGTCGATATGCACGTCGCCCTCGGTCACGTCCTCCAGCCCCGCGATCATCCGCAGCAAGGTGGATTTGCCGCAGCCCGACGGGCCGAGAAACACGCAGAACTCGTGCACGCCGATCTCCAGGTCGATCCCGTGGATGACGGGCGCGCCGTGCCCGTAGGCTTTTTGCACGCCGGCCAACGAAATGCTCGCCATTGCTGCGTCTCCATGATGTAATCGCGCTCATCTTGGTTAAGCGCTTAATCATTTGCAATCGAAAAAACCGACCTGTGGCCGATCGGTTGTTTCGTCTCCGTATTGCTTGTCATGCGTTCTGATTGCCGGGCCATGATGCAACGGCGCCGCGTTGCCATGCAAATACTGAACACGCCGTCCCAGATACTAAACACCTCGATGACCACGCTGAACGAAGTCGCCCAGGCGGCGGGCGTCACGCCCGCGACCGTCTCCAACGTATTGCGCAACCGCGGCCGGGTGGGCGCGAAGACGCGCGAGCGCGTGCTGGCCGCCGTCGAGGCGCTCGGCTACCGCCCGCACCTGGCCGCGCGTGCGCTGGCCGAGGGGCGCGCGCCCACGCTCGCGCTGATGGTGTCGAGCATCGCGAACCCGTTCTACCCCGAGTTCGCGCTCGCGGTGGAGCATGCGCTGCGCCGCAGCGGGCGGTTCCTGATCATCTGCAACACCGAGAACGATCCCGACATCGGGCGCGCGTATCTGCAGCAGATCGCCGGCACGCTGTCCGAGGGCGTGCTGGTGATGAACGCCAACCTCGATCTCGACGACCTGCACCGCACCATGGAGCGCGGCACGCCGGTGGTGTTGTGCATGTGGGAGCGCCCCGAGGCCGCGCCGGCGCTGCCGAGCGTGGCGGTGGATTTCCGGCGCGCGGGCGAGCTGGCCGCGCGGCATTTGCTCGAACTCGGGCATCGCCGGATCGGCGCGATCGTCGGCAGCAAGGTGACGGGCATCCACGCGGCGCGCTACGAGGGCTTTCTCGACGCGCTGGCGGCGGCCGGCCTCGACGGCGCGGCCGCGCCGCTGCGCTACGGGCCGGACACGATCCAGGGCGGCTACGAGGCCGCGCGCGCGCTGCTCGACGCGCACCCGGAGCTGACCGCGCTGTTCGCCACCAACGACCTGCCCGCGCTCGGCGCGATGCACGCCGCCGCCGATGCGGGGCTGGCTGTGCCGGCGCAGTTGTCGGTGGTCGGCATCACCGATATCCAGCTCGCGCGCGAATCGCGGCCCGCGCTGACCACGGTGGCCGTGCCCACGGCCGAGGCGGCCGCGCTGGCGGTGGAACTGCTCGGCGAACTGATCGAGGCCGAAGCCAACGGCGCCGATCCGCAAGCCGGGCCGGCGCGCACACGTGTGACGTCGGCCCCGTGGTTGGTGGTGCGGGGGTCCACGGCGGGGCCGCGGGGGTGAGGCAGGTTCAGATCGCGGCGGCGATCTCGGCCGTCACGGCCAGGAAGCGTTCGATGTCGCGCGGCGCGTGGCAGTGCAGCGGCGAGATACGCACCGCCCCTTCGAGGCCGAACGACCGCAGCATGCGGCCCGAGTAAAGGCTCGTGCCGATCCGCTCGTAGACGATCACGCCACGCTTCGCGTATTCACGCACGGCGGCCGTCGGGTCCAGCCCCTTGAAGCCGATGCCGGCGATCAGGTCGCGGCGCGTCAGGTCGTCGTGATCCCAGAACACCGACACGCCGTCGATCGAGCGCAGCCCGCGCTGCACCGGCGTGCCGTCGAGCAGCAGCACCAGCAACGCGCGCTCGTGCGCCTCGATGCGCTGCATGCCCTGCACGAATTGCTCGCGGCGCTCGTGCGCATCGCTGAACTGCGCGCCGATCCACGCCACGTAATCGACGATCGCACTGACCACCTCGAAATGCGCCGGCGTCGGGCTGCCGAGTTCCCACACGTCGGGCGCCTTCGCGTCGAGCCGGTGATGCGGCAGCGTCGCGAGCCGCTCCGACAGCCAGGTCACGCCCGCGCCCCGGCAGCCGAAGAACTTGTACGGCGCGAAGTTGATGCCGTCCACCGGCATCTTCTGCAGGTCGATCGCGGCGTGCGGCGCGTGCTGCACGGCGTCCACGATGATGAACAAGTCCGGCTTGCGCGCGCGGGCGCGCTCGACGATTGCCGCGATGTCGAGCTTCGCGCCCGAGATGTTCGACGCATACATCACGCTCAACAGCGTGGTGTCGTCGTCGATCAGCGAGACGATGGCGTCCACGTCCACGCCGCCTGTTTCGGGGTTGCTCGGCGCGACGCGCAGCGCCTTGCCGGTGCGTTCGCAGTAGCGCTGCATCGCGTCGAACGACGACGGATGCTCCAGGATCGTGGTCACGGCGTTGTTGCCGGGCACGTTCTCCATGACCGCGCGCACCATCTCGAACATCGCGGCCGACGCCGTCAGCGACAGGTACACGCTGCCGCCGCGCGCGTTGAAGATATGGCGCACGTCGGCCTCGCCCTTCGCCTGCACGTCCTGCAGGAACCGCGCACGCGCGTGGATGCGTTCGGGGCAATCCGGCAGCGCGTCGATGCGCGCGAACGCCTCGGAGGCCGCCTTCAGGCGGAACGAGCCGCCGGCGTTGTCGAAAAACAGCCGCTCGCTGCCGTCGATATCGCGATCGACGTAATGAAAGCGCTGCTTGATCTGCTCCATGAGCGAGTCGGAAAACAGGTGTCCCTGGCTGGTCATCTGAGTGGTTCCTGAAAGTGAATCCGGTAAAAACGAAGTCGGTACGAAGCGCGGGCGGCGCGCCTTAGGCGTCCAGCGACGCGAGGTAGGCCCGACCCTTTTCGGCGTCGTACTGGCGCTCCCATTTCGCGATCACGAGCGGCGCCAGCGCGTTGCCGACCACGTTCAGCGCGGTGCGGCCCATGTCCATGATGCGATCGACGCCGGCGATGAACGCCAGCCCTTCGAGCGGCAGGCCGGCGCTGGCGAGCGTGGTCAGCAGGATCACGAACATGAAGCCCGGCACGCCGGCCGCGCCCTTCGACGTCACGACCATCGTGAGCACCAGCACGAGCTGCTCCTGCAGGCCCAAGTGCACGCCGTAGAGCTGCGCGACGAACAGTGTGCCGATGCCGAGATAGATCGATGCGCCGTCGAGGTTGAACGTGTAGCCGGTGGGCACCACGAACGTGGTGATGCTCTTGGGCACGCCGTAGTCCTCCATCTTCTTCATCAGTTGCGGCAGCACCGAGGCCGAACTGCAGGTAGAGAACGCGATGATCAGTTCGTCCTTGATCACGCGCAGCAGCGTGAAGATACGGAATCCGAACAAACGGGCCGTCACGCCGAGCACGCAGACGGCAAACAGCACGATTGCCAGATAGGTCACGGCCACCAGCTTGATCAGCGGCAGCAGCGAGCCGAAACCGAAGTTCGCCACCGTGATCGCGATCAGCGCGCACACGCCGATCGGCGCATAGCGCATCACCATGCCGGTCACCTTGAACATGGTGTCGCCGATGCCCTTGAAGGTGGCCAGCACCGGCGCGCGATATTCGGCCGGCACCGTCTGCAGGCCGAGCCCGAACAGCACCGAAAAGAAGATCACCGGCAGCAGGTCGCCGCGCCCCATCGACATCACGATGTTGTCGGGAATGATGCCGAGCAACAGCGCCATGAAGCCGTGATGGCCCTGCGTTTGTTGCGAGGTCTGCTGGAAGCGCGCGATATCGGTGTGCGAGAGTTGCGACAGGTCGGTGCCCACGCCCGGATGCAGCAGGTTGCCGAGCACCAGGCCGATCACGATCGCGAGCGTCGTGACGATCTCGAAATAGATCAGCGTCTTCAGGCCGATGCGGCCGAGCGAGCGCCCGTCGCCCACGCCCGCGATGCCCACCACCATGCTGGTGAACACGATCGGCACCACCACCATCTTGATCAGGCGGATGAAGATGTCGCCGGCCGGTTGCAGCAGGCCGTCGATCGCCTGGGCGCGCAGTTGCGGCGCGTGGTTCAGCACCACCCCCACCGCGATGCCGGCTACCAGGCCGATCAGGATTTGCCAGGCGAGGCTGATGCGCGGCTTGCGCTCGGCCCGGGCGGGGTGAGGGGTGTCGATGACGGAGTCCATGGTGTCTCCAGAGGCTGGCGGTTGGCATGCATGCGGCATGCGATGGGCCAAACATAAGCAGCCAAAAGAAACGAAAAAAGCGATATTTAGTTATGAGAAACTATCGCTTTAATTCATCCATTCGTTCGCCGTGCTGACTTTCAAGCAAATGGAAGCGCTGTACTGGATCGTCAAGCTCGGTTCGTTCGAGGCCGCCGCCGCGCGGCTGAACACCACCCAATCGGCGATCTCGAAGCGCGTGCAGGAGCTGGAGCGCGCGTTCGACATCGCCGTGTTCGACCGGGCGAACCGCAGCGCGCGGCTGACCGAAAAGGGCAGCGAATTCTTCGATTACGCGCAGGCGTTGCTCGAACAGCGCGACCGGGTGGTCGAGCGCATCAGCTCGAAAACCTCGCTGGTGCGCCAGATCCGCATCGGCGTGACGGAGCTGACCGCGTTGACCTGGCTGCCACGCCTGATCGCGGCGATCCAGGCCGAATATCCGAAGGTCACGGTGGAGGCAGAGGTCGATCTGAACGCCACGCTGCGCGAGCGGCTCGCGGCGGGCACGGTGGACGTGATCATCGTGCCGCAGACGCACGAGGTCGAGGCGTTCTCGGCCGCGCTCGTCGGCCATGTCGAGAACGCGTGGATGTGCGCGGCCCATCTGGCGCCGCGCAAGCGGCGCATCGCGCTGGCCGACATCGCGCAGTTCCAGTTGATCCTGCAAGGCAGCCTGTCCGGCACCGGCCATGTCTACAGCCGTTTCCTCGAAACGCAGGGCGTGGCCTTGCAGAAGACGCTGGCCAGCAGCAGCCTGATCGCGCAGATCGGGCTGGCGCTGTCGGGGCTCGGCATCACCTACCTGCCGCGCGCCTGCCTCTCGCGCATGCTCGAACAGGGCGCGCTGGTCGAGGTGGTCACCACGCCGGCCTTGCCGCCGATCCGCTATCTCGCCATGCATCGCGGCGACGAGCCGCATACGCTGAGCGCCGCCGTGGCGAAGCTCGCGGCGCAATCGTGCGATTTCACATCGAATCTGCTCGATCCCGGGAAGTGAGGCCGCGCCGCATCAGGCGTCGCGCCCCCCGGCCATCGAACCGCGCCGGTACGCCTTCACGAAGATCCGCTGATACGCCGCCCCGAGGCACGCGCTGAGCCAGTAGACGAGGCGCGCATCGCGCCCGATCACCACGCGCCGCGCGTTGCGGCGCACGCCGCGCAGGATGCGCTCGGCCACCGCGTCGGGCGACGTGACGTTGATGGTCTGGTTGCCGCTGTGGCGATGCATCGCCACGTCGCGGCCGGTCAGCTCGGCCACGCGCGGATCGATGCGCGACGCGTTGACGATGTTGGTCGCCACGCCGCCCGGATGCACGCAGGTCGCGCTGACCGGCACGCGCATCAGCTCCAGCTCCATTCGTAAGGATTCCGTATAGCCGCGCACCGCGAACTTGCTCGCGTTGTAGGCGCTTTGCGTCGGTGCGGCCACCAGGCCGAAGATGCTGGAGAGGTTGACGATGTGGCCGTCGCCCGATTCGATCAGGTACGGCAGGAAAGCCTGGGTGCCGTTCACCACGCCCCAGAAATTCACGCGCATCAGCCATTCGAAATCGTCGATCGACATCGTGGCCGCCAGCGCCGTGAGCGACACGCCGGCATTGTTGAAGACCAGATGGATCGCGCCGTGGCGCGCCTTGATGTCGCGCGCCCAGGCCATCATGGCGTCGCGGTCGCCCACGTCCACGCAGTGCTGCGAGACGGCGACGCCGGCCTTGGCGCACAGCGCGGCCGTGTCGGCCAGGCTGGCCGGATCGAGATCCGACAGCGCCAGATGGCAGCCGGCGTTCGCCAGCGCGCGGGCCAGGCTGCGGCCGATGCCCGAGCCCGCGCCGGTGATGACGGCGAGCTTGCCGTCGAACGATTTCATGCGGAGGGTTTCGTTCGCGACATCGCTGACGTCATCGCTTATGCGTCGGTGTCGGCGTCGTCGAGCCAGGGCATCTCCACCGGCGACACCACCAGTTGCTGCCCTTCGCGCTTCGTCTCGAAGATGAAGCCGACCAGGATCATCGAATCGGCATAGGGGATCGGGAACACGTGCGGGTTGTCCGCGTTGCGCAGCGGATGCTCGGGCGTGTTCGCCGTGGCCGCCGCGTTCTCGCGCACGCTTTCCAGCTCGTCGGCCATGCCTTGGCCGCTGACTTTCAGAACACGGTTGCGCAGATCGGTGAAGGGCTCGATCCGCGCCCCGTCTTCGTGATACTCGGGCACTTCGTAGATGAACCAGGACATGGTTTTCTCCCAGGAAAAGGTCGCCATTCTAACAAGCGGGGCGCGCCGGGCGCCGGTGTGCAGTAAGCTCGGGCGTCGCCGTCTTCCACCGCTCCCATGCGCATCGTTCCGCTCGCCCAGTCCCCCGCCGCCCTGCCCACCCTGATCTGCCTGCCCGGCGCGATGTGCAGCCCGCTCGTCTACGCGGATGCCGCGCGGCTGTCGGGCCTGAATGCCGTCGCTTTCGCATGGATGGAGGACGACGGCGCGTTCGATCTCGATTCGATCGCGCGGCGCATCGTCGATGCCGTTCCGGCCGGGCGGGATCTGGTGCTGGTCGGACATTCGCTCGGCACGCCGCTGGCCGTCCTGAGCGCGCTCGCCGCGCACCGGCGCGCGGACGTGCGCATTCGTGGCCTCGTGCTCGCCAACAGCGGCGCGAACACCAGGGGGCACGGCGACGCGTCGGGCATCGTGCGGCGCATCGAGGCCGAATGGGGCGAGCCGATGTGGCAGGCGTTCGCCGCGCGTTGTTTCCAAACGCTGCCCGCGCCGCCGCTGCTCGACGAGATCGTCGGTTATCCCGAGCAATTGCGCAGCGAGGCGGTGGCGCAGGCGATCCGCAGCCAGATCGAGACGGACCTGCTGCCGCTGCTGCCGAGCCTGCCGCCGGTTCCGGTGGCGGTGGTGCACGGGCAGTTCGACGTCGCGCGCACGCTCGCCCATGCCGAGGAGCTGGCCGGGGCGATTCCTGGTGCGACGCTGCATGTGTTGCAGACGGGGCATACGAGCTGTGCGGAAGCGCCGGAGGAATTCGCGGCGATTCTGCGGGGGGTGGCGGAGCAGGCCGCGGGGTCGGCGGCTTCTCGCTGACGGATGTGTCGCCCGCGCGCCGGCCCTCGGCGCGCGATTTCCCGCTGGCCGACCTCCCGGCCGACGCTCTCTCCAAGCGGCAATCACCGCCGCCTCATTTCCCTCCCCCGCTCGCTCCCTCATTTTTTCTCTTGACCATATATCTTTCGATATATATCTTTCGATACATCTTTAGACATGTACGAAGGAGAACACCATGCGTCGTTCCCACCACCACCCGAGCCACGAGGCCTTCGACGGCGACACCCGCCATGCCCACGGCCACGAGCACCACCATCACGGCCACGGCCATCACCACGCACATCACCATGGCCCCCGCCACGCCCTGCACAAGCTCTGGGCGATGGCCGGCGGCCGGCGCGGCGGCGGCCGTCACGGCTTCGGCGGCGGCTTTCCCGAAGGCTTCGGCGGCCCCGGCGGCTTCGACGATCCGCGCATGCCGCGCGGCCGTCAGTTCAATTCCGACGATCTGCAACTGATGCTGCTGTCGCTGCTCGCCGCGCAGCCGAGCCACGGCTACGAGCTGATCAAGGCGCTCGACACGCGCTCGCAAGGCTTCTACGTGCCGAGCCCCGGCATGGTCTATCCGGCGCTGACCTATCTCGAGGAAGTCGGCTACGTCACCGTGGAAGTGGACGGCAACCGCAAGCGTTACGCGCTCGCCGAAGCCGGCCGCGCGCAACTCGATACGGAACGCGAGCGCGTGAACCTGCTGTTCGCGAAGCTCGAACATCTCGGCCGCAAGATGGAATTCATGCGCCGCGCGATGGCCGGCCAGGCGGACGCGGCGGACGGCACGCCCGACGGCGGCTGGCTGCCCGAATTCGTCGAGGCACGCATGGCGCTGAAGGCGGCGCTGTTCCGCAAGAGCGCCGCGGCCGCCGACGAACAGCAACGTATCGCCGCGATCCTGCGCCGCGCGGCAGCGGACATCGACGGCACGCCCGAAGCCTGAGCGCGGCCCGACCCAACCCGGAGAATCGAACCATGCAGAACCCGACTGAACGCGCCGTGACGCGCGTACGCCATACCCTCAAACGCCGCGCACTGACCGTCAAGCAGGTCACGCACGTGACCCCGCACCTGCTGCGCGTGACGCTGACCGGCGACGATCTCGACGACTTCGTCAGCGCGTCGTTCGACGATCACGTCAAGGTGTTCTTCCCCGCGCCGGGCGACGCCGGCGCGCCGCTGCCCGAACTCGGCCCGAACGGCCTGGTGCTGCCCGAAGGCGCGCCGAAGCCGATCATGCGCGACTTCACACCCCGCCGTTACGATCGCGCGGCGCGCGAGCTCGACCTCGAATTCGTGCTGCATCACCCGGGCCCGGCCTCGCAATGGGCCGCGCAGGCCGCCGTCGGCCAGCCGCTCGCGATCGCCGGACCGCGCGGGTCGTTCGTTGTCCCGACGGATTTCGACTGGCATCTGCTGATCGGCGACGACACCGCGCTGCCGGCCATCGCGCGCCGCCTCGAAGAGTTGCCGGCCGGCACGCGCGCCGCCGTGGTGGTGGAAGTGGCCGATGCCTCGGCGCAGCTCGAATTCGCGACGCAGGCGGAGGTCTACACGATCTGGCGCCATCGCGACAACCCGGCGGCCGGCAACGGCGCGGCCGGCGCGCAACTGGTCGAGGCCCTGCGCGAGCTGCCGCTGCCGCAAGGCGACGGCTACGTGTGGGCGGCCGGCGAAGCCGCCGCGATGCGCGCGGTGCGCCAGCACCTGTGCGACGACCGCGGCGTGCACAAGTCGCGCATCCGTGCCTCGGCGTACTGGAAGCGCGGCGCCGAAGGCGTCCACGAATCGCTCGACGACTGACGCCACGGCGAGCGTGATCGAGCCGGCCGCTCGGGCCGGCTTTCGCATGGAAAGCTTGTGGAGATCTGAAACGGCGTGTGACAAATCGGCATCGCAGCCGGCTTGCCGCCATCTGCCGGCCCCGCCGCCGTGGTATATATCGTCGGATTGCTCGCCGCTCGGGCCGATGTGGGCCACGGCGCAGCCGGTACGCAGGGCGCGACGGCACGTGGGCCGGCCGCGATCGCTGCGAACGACAACCGGTGTTCGCCTTCGCGAACACGCGTTCATCGCTTCGGCGCACGACCATGAACACGGATCACACCATGCACGCTACGCTCGCCCGGTCGCTTCGAATCCTCGGCTACGGCGTGCTCGCCGCCATCGTGCTCGCGCTGTTCGTGGCGATGTGCGCGATCCTGCACGATGGCGAACTCAATCGCGAAATCGCCCGCGGCTCGGCCACCGACACGCCCGAATTGCACAGCGGCACCGGCAGCTCGCCGGACGTGGCGCCCGAATCCGCCGCCGCGAAATCGCCGGGCTGATTGCTGCCGCCTCGCACGCGCATTGCACCGCCGCATTGCGTCGCATTTGAAAGCCGAAACGAAAGCATTTCGAAATGCCATGCCGAGGCATGGCGCTTCGCCGATTGCGCACTGCAAAAAGTTCATCAAACATTCGATGCACGCGTCGATGCAGATTGCCTCGCGATCCCGTATCCTCTCACCTCATATCCCGCAAAGGCTCACCGTCGGCGCTCACAAGAACGTCATCGGCACACCGGAAGATGCGAGTTAAGCCGTTTGATTCCATCGAATTTTTAAATCGATTTTGCGTTTTCCTGCCGAAACGCTACGAATTAAGCAATAATCTTTTCCGCTTGCGGCGGCGCACAATCGATCTGCAACGGCATAGGATAGCGACACTCATCCATCAGCAGCGATCCACAAGGAGCCCGCATGAATCCGAGTCAAGTCCTGTCCAATGCGTTCGCGATGCCACTCACGAGTCCGGCTTTTCCGATGGGGCCGTACCGCTTCATCAATCGTGAGTTTCTGATCATCACGTACCGCACCGATCTGGACCGGCTGCGCGAAATCGTCCCCGAACCGCTCAAGGTCACGCAGCCGTTCGTGCATTACGAATTCATTCGCATGCCTGACTCGACGGGTTTCGGCGATTACACCGAAAGCGGCCAGGTGATCCCGGTCGAGTTCGACGGCAAGCCGGGCAGCTACACGCTCGCGATGTACCTCAACGATCACCCGCCGATCGCCGGCGGCCGCGAATTGTGGGGATTCCCGAAGAAACTCGCGCAGCCCACGCTGGAAACCCACATCGACACGCTGCTCGGCACGCTCGACTACGGCCCGGTGCGCGTGGCCACCGGCACGATGGGCTACAAGCACAAGGAACTCGATCTCGTCGAACAGCAGCAGCGCCTGGCCGGCGCGAACTATCTGCTGAAGATCATTCCGCACGTTGACGGCAGCCCGCGCATCTGCGAACTGGTTCGCTATTACCTGCAGGACATCAAGATGAAGGGCGCGTGGACCGGCCCGGCCTCGCTGCATCTCGCACCGCACGCGCTCGCGCCGGTGGCCGACCTGCCGGTGCTCGAAATCGTCGAGGCCCGCCACATCATGGCGGACCTGACGCTGGGCCTCGGCGAAGTCGTCCACGATTACCTCGCGAAGTAACGCATCGCCTCACCTGAACTCCTCCAACCACTCATCAGGAAAACGATCATGAGCAATCTGAAAGGCAAGACCGCTGTCGTGACGGGCGCCGCAAGCGGCATCGGCAAGGAAATCGCACTGGAGCTGGCCAAGGCCGGCGCGGCGGTGGCGATCGCCGACCTGAACCAGGACGGCGCGAACGCCGTCGCCGAACAGATCAAGGCAGCGGGCGGCAAGGCGATCGGCGTGGCGATGGACGTCACCAACGAAGACGCCGTGAACGCCGGCATCGACAAGGTGGCCGCCGAATTCGGCTCGGTCGACATCCTGGTGTCGAACGCCGGCATCCAGATCGTCAACCCGATCGAGAACTATTCGTTCTCCGACTGGAAGAAGATGCAGGCGATTCACGTCGACGGCGCGTTCCTGACGACGAAGGCCGCGCTCAAGCACATGTACAAGGACGATCGCGGCGGCGTGGTGATCTACATGGGCTCGGTGCACTCGCACGAAGCGTCGCCGCTGAAGTCGGCCTATGTCACGGCCAAGCACGGCCTGCTCGGCCTGGCCCGCGTGCTCGCCAAGGAAGGCGCGAAGCACAACGTGCGCTCGCATGTGGTCTGCCCGGGCTTCGTGCGCACGCCGCTGGTCGACAAGCAGATCCCGGAGCAAGCGAAGGAACTGGGCATCACCGAGGAAGAAGTCGTCAAGAACGTGATGCTCGGCGATACGGTGGACGGCGTGTTCACCACGGTGCAGGACGTCGCGCAAACGGTGCTGTTCCTGTCGGCGTTCCCGAGCGCCGCGCTCACCGGCCAGTCGTTCGTCGTCAGCCACGGCTGGTTCATGCAATGAAGCCCCACGCCCGTACCGAGAAACAAGCGAGCGACCCCGACCTCCGTCACGAAGCCGGCAAGCCGGTCGCGCGCACGCTGCCGTACGAAACCGTCGCGCTCGTGCTGCAAGGCGGCGGTGCTCTCGGCTCGTATCAGGCGGGCGTGTTCGAAGGCTTGCACGAAGCGGGCATTCCGCTCAACTGGATCGCCGGCATTTCGATCGGCGCGCTGAACACCGCGCTGATCGCCGGCAATCCGCCCGAGCGGCAGGTCGAGCGGCTGCGCGAGTTCTGGAACACGATCTGCCAGCCGGCGTTCTTCCCGGCGCTGCCGCCTGCGATCGAATTCGCGCTGTTCAACAGCATCGAGTCGATCCGGCAGGCGTTCACCGCCTCGCAGGCGGCCAGCGCGATGCTGCAGGGGCAGCGCGGCTTCTTCGTGCCGCGCTTCCCGCCGCCGCTGCCCGGCGTGCGCGACGACGATCCGACCCGCGTCAGCTATTACGACACGTCGGCGCTGCGCGAAACGCTGCTCGAGTTCTGCGATTTCGATCTGATCAACTCGGGCAAGATTCGCGTGTCGGTCGGCGCGGTGAACGTGGCCACCGGCAACTTCACCTACTTCGACAACACGAAGATCACGCTGCGCCCCGAGCATTTCATGGCCTCGGGCGCGTTGCCGCCGGCCTTCCCGCCCGTCGAGATCGATGGTCAGTACTACTGGGATGGCGGCATCGTGTCGAACACGCCGCTGATGGAAGTGCTGCGCGCCTCGCCGCGCCGCGACACGCTCGCGTTCCAGGTCGACCTGTGGAATGCGCGCGGGCCGCTGCCGGGCACGCTCGCCGATGTCGCCGAGCGAACCAAGGACGTGCAGTATTCGAGCCGCACGCGTTTGGTGACCGACACGCTGCAACGCGAACAGCGCTTCCGCAACGTGCTGCGCCGCGTGCTCGATCTGGTGCCGGACGACGTGCGCAACAGCGATCCGTGGTGCCAGCAGGCCGACGTGCTGTCCACCGGCAAGCGCTACAACGTCCAGCATCTGATCTACCAGCAGAAGTCCTACGAGCACGATTACAAGGACTATCAGTTCGGCACCTCGACGATGCGCGACCACTGGTCGGCGGGCCTCGTCGATATCCGCAACACGCTCGGCGTGCCCGATGCGCTCGAACTGCCGACCAACGACGCCGGGTTCGTCACGCACGACATCCACCGTCCGCGCTGAAGCCGTTCAGGCAAGCCGCGCTCCGCGCGCGGTCTGCCCTCACATCGCATGGCCGGCGGCTTCGTCGGCCATGCGATGTCTCTCCTTCCCCCTGCTTTCGTTTGCGCCGCCTCTCGCCATGCCGATCCTGATCGTTCTCCTCGTATTCGCCGCGCTCGTCTGGGGCGCGATTGCCGCGTTTCATGCCCTGGCCGCGCAGTTCGGCGCGGGCGTGGCGATCGGCGTGTCGTGCGTGGCGGCGGTGCTGCTCGCACTGGCCGTCGCGGCCTGGCTGCGCAGCCGGCGCGAGATCGCGTCGAACACCAAGGAAGGCGGCTGGACGCATGCGGTGCGTCACGGTGCGGTGGAACTGAAGCTGTCGTCGACGCAGGGGCTGCTGGCGCTGTCGCAGGATGGCGCCACCGGTACCTACACGCTGACCGACGTGGCCGGCTGCCGCGCGCAGCCGGACGGCGAGCGCTGGCAGCTCGCGATCGACCTGCGCGATACACAACATCCGGCGTGGGCGCTGCCGATGCCGAGCGAGCGCGAGGCGAAGCGCTGGGCGCGCGTGATCACGCTGGCGAAGGCCGGCAAGCTGTAGCCCCTGCCGCTCTGCCAGCCAGCGCGCCGCCAATGAAAAACGGGACGCCCGGCCCGCACGCTGCATGATGCGCAGCGGCGGCCGGGCGTCCCGTGACGTCGGCGTTGAATACCCGGCTTACTGCGCGCCGAGCTTCTTGATCAGCACGTCGAGTTCGGCCACTTCTTCTTCGGTCAGGTCCGTCAGCGGTGCGCGCACCGGGCCGGCGTCGTGGCCGACCAGCTTCGCGCCGGCCTTGACGATGCTGACCGCGTAGCCTGCACGGCGGTTGCGGATCTTCAGGTACGGCAGGAAGAAATCGTCGATCAGCTTGCCGACCGTTTCATGATCGTCTGCCGCGATCGCGCGGTAGAAATCCATCGCCGTCTTCGGGATGAAGTTGAACACGGCCGACGAGTACACCGGCACGCCCAGCGCCTTGTAGGCCGCTGCGTACACTTCCGCGGTCGGCAGGCCGCCGAGGTAGGCGAAGCGCTCGCCGAGGCGGCGGCGGATCGTGACCATCGGTTCGATCTCGCCCACGCCGTCCTTGAAGCCGATCAGGTTCGGGCAACGCTCGGCCAGGCGTTCGAGCATGTCGGCGTTGAGCTTCGAATTGGCGCGGTTGTAGATGATCACGCCGATGTCCGGCACGGCCTTGCACACTTCTTCCGCATGCAGCGCGATGCCTTCCTGCGACGCTTCGGTCAGGTAATGCGGCATCAGCAGGATGCCGTTCGCGCCGAGGCGCTGCGCTTCCTTCGCGTACTCGATCGCCACGCGCGTCGGGCCGCCGGCGCCGGCCAGGATCGGCACCTTGCCCTTGCAGGTTTCCGTGGCAGTGCGGACCACATTCGAATAGTCGGCTTGCGTCAGCGAGAAGAATTCACCCGTGCCGCCGGCCACGAACAGTGCCGAGGCGCCGTACGGGGCGAGCCATTCGAGGCGTTCGATGAACGTATCGGCGCGGAAATTGCCTTGCGCGTCGAAATCGGTGACGGGGAAGGACAGCAGCCCTTCGGAGATGATCTGCTTCAGTTCTTGCGGCGTGGTCATGGCGTTGCCTGCTTCAAAGTCGAGAGTGATGGGCAATTCGAACGGTCGTGGGCGGCGCTCAGCGCACCAGGCACGGGCGCTTGTTGTCGAACTTCCAGTTGGGGATCAGGTACTGCATGGCGATGCCGTCGTCGCGCGCGCCGAGGCCGTGCTGTTCGTACAGCGCGTTGGCGCGTTCGAGCGCATCCATGTCCAGCTCGATGCCGAGGCCCGGCTTGGCCGGCACCTTGACCTTGCCGCCGACGATCTGCAGCGGGTCCTGCGTCAGGAACTGGCCGTCCTGCCAGATCCAGTGCGTGTCGATCGCCGTGATCTTGCCCGGCGCCGCGGCGGCCACGTGCGTGAACATCGCCAGCGACACGTCGAAGTGGTTGTTCGAATGCGACCCCCAGGTCAGGCCCCAGTCGTTGCACATCTGCGCGACGCGCACCGAGCCCTGCATGGTCCAGAAGTGCGGATCGGCCAGCGGAATGTCGACCGATTGCAACTGGATCGCATGGCCCATCTGGCGCCAGTCGGTGGCGATCATGTTGGTGGCCGTCGGCAGGCCGGTGGCGCGGCGGAATTCGGCCATCACCTCGCGGCCCGAGTAGCCGTTTTCCGCGCCGCACGGATCTTCCGCGTAGGCCAGCACGCCGTGCATGTCGCGGCACAGGCGCACGGCTTCGGCCAGCGACCACGCGCCGTTCGGGTCGAGCGTCACGCGCGCGTTCGGGAAGCGTTCGGCCAGCGCCGTCACCGCCTCGATTTCCTCGTCGCCGGACAGCACGCCGCCCTTGAGCTTGAAATCGTTGAAGCCGTAGCGAGCCTGCGCGGCTTCGGCCAGGCGCACCACGGCGTCCGGCGTCAGCGCGACTTCGGTGCGCAGGCGTTCCCAATCGTCGCGGCCGGCGGCGCCGTTCTCGTAGGGCAGGTCGGTCTTGTTGCGATCGCCGATGTAGAACAGGTAGCCGAGCATTTCCACTTCGTCGCGCTGCTGGCCTTCGCCGAGCAGGGCCGCCACCGGCACGTTCAGGTGCTGGCCGAGCAGGTCGAGCAGCGCGGCTTCGAGCGCGGTGACGGCGTGGATCGTGGTGCGCAGGTCGAACGTCTGGAGGCCGCGGCCGCCGGCGTCGCGGTCGGCAAACGTCGAGCGCACGCGGTTCAGCACGGCCTGCAGGTTGCCGATCGACTGGCCGACCACGATCTCGCGGGCATCGTCGATGGTCTTGCGGATCGCCTCGCCGCCCGGCACTTCGCCGATGCCGGTGTGGCCGCTGCTGTCGCGCAGGATCACGATGTTGCGCGTGAAGAACGGGCCGTGCGCGCCGCTCAGGTTCATCAGCATGCTGTCGCGGCCGGCTACCGGCACGACGCGCAGCTCGGTCACGACAGGGGTGGCGTTCGCTTGGACGGAATTCGATGACATGGTGCGTTACCTGAAAAAGGCGCCGGCATCGGCGCTGGAAAAACGGTTTGAAAATCGGCGGCGCGGCTCGCGCGCCGCCACTCGTTCATGAATGCATGAGCCGGGCGTTACTGCGAGCGGCTTTGCAGCGTGCCGCCGCCCTGCGTCGAATCGGCCGGCCGGCTGCGGGCAAAGAAGCCCGCCACCGCCGCGATCAGCGAGGCGACCGCCAGCCCGTACAGGCCGCCCTTGATCGAGCCGGTGTGCTGCTGCAGATACCCGAACGCGGCCGGCGCGAAGAAGCCGCCGAGGTTGCCGAGCGAGTTGATCAGCGCGATCACGCCGGCCGCCACGCGGGCATCGAGATAACCCTGCGGGATCGGCCAGAACAGCGACGAGGCCGCCTTGAAGCCGATCGCCGCAAAGCAGATCGCCACGAACGACAGCGTCGGATCGCTGGTGGTCGACGCGAACAGCCCGCACGCGGCAATCACGAGCGCGGTGGCCATCCACGCGCGCTGGTGGCGCCAGCGTGCCGACGCCATCGCGAAACCGTACATCGCCACCATCGCGATCAGCCACGGAATCGCATTGAGCAGCCCGACCTGGAAATCGGACAGCCCGCCGATCTTGCGAATGATGGTCGGCAGCCAGAACGTGGCCGCGTAGATCGTCAACTGGATCGCGAAATACAGGAAGCAGAACAGGAGGATCTGCGGATCGCGCAGCAGCTTCAGGGTGGGCACGTGCGCGTTGCCGCGTGCGTCGCGCGCCGTCTGCTCGGCCGCGATGGTGGTGCGCAGCACCTGCTTTTCCTCGCCCGTCAGCCAGGGCGCGTCGTCGATGCGCGACTTCAGCATCATCCAGCTCACGCCGCACAGCAGGATCGAGAAGCCGCCTTCGATCAGGAACATCCACTGCCAGCCCTTCAGCCCGAAGCCGCTGATCGACAGCAGGCTGCCCGTGATCGGGCCGGACAGCACCGACGCGAACGCCGAGCCGCCGAGGAAGATCGCCACGGCCTTGCCGCGCGACGATTGCGGCAGCCACTGCGTGAAGTAGTACACCACGCCGGGGAAGAAGCCGGCCTCGGCCACGCCGAGCAGGAAGCGCAGCACGTAGAACGATTGTTCGTTCTGCACGAACGCCATCGCCGCCGCGACGACGCCCCAGGTGCCCATGATCCGCGTGAGCCACGCCCGCGCGCCGAACTTCTGCATCAGCAGGTTCGACGGCACCTCGAACAGCGCATAGCCGACGAAGAACAAGCCGCTGCCGAACCCGTAGGCCGCCGCGCCGATGCCGAGATCGGCATGCATGTGCGAATTGACGAAGCCGATGTTCACGCGATCGATGTAGTTCGCGATGAACATGATCAGAAACAGCGGCATGACATGCCGCATTACCTTCGCGACCGCCGAATCGAGCGGGGCCGCTGCCGTACCGAGAGCTGCTGTCAACGATGTCTCCTGAATCGGCCGTGACCGGCCTGAACGACAGGACGCAACACCGTGAGTCGCACGCTGGCGATTTTCTGTGATACGTCGTCTGACAACATTGTAGTCGGACAACCGTCGTGCTCGTTAGCCGCGTTAACCCTGAAATCGCTCGACTCAACACCGAAGCGTATGACAGGACGCTTTCACAGCGTTGACGGATGTTCATCCATTGCCATGCTAGGACATCAGACAACGTCGAATTGCCGATCGATTGTGTGATCTCGTCTGACAACGGAGCCGCGATGTTGTCCGATGACCGCATGGCATGGCCGGCGCCTCAACGGCATCGATCTGTCCGTGATTTCCCCATATCTGCCGTCGAATCGGCCTGCAACGGCCTCATTGCCGGGGTTTGCGGCTATGATGCCGGGATTCGGGACATCCGATGACATTGCGGTCCGTCCCGTTTTCCTCAACCCGTTTCAACACCGCTTCCGCCCACACCCGCCCATGAGCAGCCTGTCCGAGAAGGTCGTCACCTCCCTGTCCGAAGAAATCCGCCGCGGCGCGTTGCGGCCGGGCGACCGGCTGCCGACCGAAGTCGCGATGATGAAACAGCTGTCGGTGAGCCGCTCGGTAATCCGCGAGGCGATCTCGCGCCTGCAGGCCGCGCGCGTGGTCGAGACGCGGCACGGCGTGGGCACCTTCGTGCTCGCGCCGCAAAACGACGCGCCCATGCGGCTGCCCGTGGCCGACCTGTCGAACATGCTCGACGCGATGGCCGTGATCGAATTCCGGATGGACGTGGAAGCGGCGTCGGCGGCGCACGCAGCGAAGCGGCGCACCGATCAGAACCTGCGGCAGATGCAGCTCGCGCTCGAACGCTTCGCGGCCGAACTCGAACGCGGCAGCACCGACACGCTCGCGCACGACATCGAATTCCATCTGCATATCGCGCAGGCAAGCGGCAATCGCTATTTCGTCGACGTGTTGAGCCAGCTCGGCCGTTCGGTCAGCCCGCGCACGCGGCTCGGCAGCGCGGAAATCGCCGAACTCGATCAGATCGACCGGCTGCGCAGCGTGCTCGACGAGCACCGCTGGATCTATCACGCGATCGAGCGGCAGGACCCGGACGATGCGCGCGCGGCCATGCGCGTGCACCTGAGCAAGAGCCGCGAACGCCTGCAACAGGCGCACGACACGAGCCATCCGGACGCCTGAAAGCACGGCGCTTCAAGCTCCCGAAAAACCTCACCTTTCGCGCCCGCACGGCGATTTGCGTGCGCGCGCAACGGTGAGTGCGCTCACCCTGTTCCCGGCACGCATCGCACGGCCTGCTGTGCAGCAGTTGGCGCTAACGCCCGCCAGACGGCCTTTGCAGGCAGATTGCCTCGTCGTGCGGGCGCATCCCGAAACGTTGCGGTGAGCCGGCGTGCGCACCCTGGCGCACTCCACGACGGCAATGCCGATGGGGTCCCGAAAAGTATCACCTTTGCGCCTGTGGACAGCGGATGACGCATGCGCACGCTGGGGCCGGTGGCCATCATGGCCTGTGGGTCGGCAAGCGAATTCGCGCGTGGCACGGCGCGAAACCCGCTCGCATCACACTGTGGTGAAGCGCGATGGTGACCTGTTTGCCAGGGGTTTCTTCACCGCGCGCCTCGCCAGCGAACCGCGTTCGTCGCGCCCCACGCGTGGCCTCAGGCCTGCGCGCTCCAGCGCGCGAACGCTTCCGTCAGGAAATCGACGCACACGCGCACCTTCGCCGACGTCGCCAGCCGCGCCGGATACACCGCCCACACATTGGCGGGCTGCGTGACGTCGGGCAGCACGCGCTTCAGCGCGCCGCTATCGAGCAGCGGCCCCGCCTCCCAGATCGAGCGCAGCACGATGCCGCGCCCGGCCACCGCCCACTGCACGGCCACCTCGCCGTGATTGGTCGACAGCGCGCCGCCCACCTTCACGGAACTCGTCTCGCCGCGCTGCGTGAGCCGCCATACGCCGAACGGGTGATCGCGCTCCTTGATCGCGAGGCACTGATGCGCGCCGAGATCGGCGATCTGGCGCGGCGCGCCATGCCGCGCGAGATAAGCGGGCGACGCGCACAGCACGCGGTAGTTCGACGCGAGCCGCTTGGCGATCAGGTGCTCGGCGATCTCGTCGCCGATCCGCACGTCGAGATCGAAACGCTCGGCGGCCACATCGACGAGCCGGTCGAACAGATCGAGCCGCACATTGATCTGCGGATAGCGTTCGCTGAAATCGAGCAGTGCCGGCGCGAGCACGTGCCGCCCGAAACCGAAGCTGCTCGACATGCGCAGCGTGCCGCGCGGCACCGTGCGCGTGATCGAGACGTCCTCGACCAGATGATCGACATCGTCGAGAATCTTCTCGGCCCAGGCCACCACGCGCTCGCCCGAATCGGTCACGGCCACGCGCCGCGTGGAGCGGTGCAGCAGCCGCGTGCCGAGCTGGGTTTCGAGCAGCGCGATGCGCTTGCTGACATAGGCGGGCGACACGCCCAGTTGCTCGGCCGCCGCGCTGAAGCTGGCGAAGCGCACGACCACGCTGAACACGCGCAGGTCGTCGAGATTGGGCGCCTTGGTCACGGGATTATTCACGAAGTGTGTAAGGTCGTTTAACCGGAACTCGATTCTAATCCGTAACGGAATCAATAGAATGCAGTCATGCGGTGCGCGACACGGCCAGTTGCCGCGCACTTTTCGCCCGATGGCATCGGGCTGCGAACCATCAGGACGAGGAGCGCTGGCGATGAGCGAGAAGGTCTACAAGATTGCGGTGATTCCAGGCGACGGCATCGGCCGCGAAGTCATGCCGGAAGGCATCCGCGCGCTGGATGCGGTCACCAAACGGTTCGGGATTCGTTTCGAGGCCACCCACATCGATTGGGCCAGCTGCGATTACTACGCGCAGCACGGCCAGATGATGCCGGACGACTGGAAGGCCCAGTTGTCGGGCATGGATGCGCTGCTGTTCGGCGCGGTGGGCTGGCCCGACACGGTGCCCGACCACATCTCGCTGTGGGGCTCGCTGCTGAAGTTCCGCCGCGAATTCGACCAATACGTGAACCTGCGCCCGGCGCGCCTGTTCGAGGGCGTGCCCAGCCCGCTCGCGAACCGCAAACCCGGCGACATCGATTTCATGATCGTGCGCGAGAACACCGAGGGCGAATATTCGGCGGTGGGCGGCACCATGTTCGAAGGCACCGAGCGCGAATTCGTCGTGCAGCAGGCGGTGTTTACGCGCATCGGCACCGAACGCGTCATGAAGTTCGCCTTCGACCTGGCGCAAACGCGCGCCAAGCAGCTCACGGTCGCGACCAAGAGCAACGGCATCGCGATCAGCATGCCGTGGTGGGACGCGCGCGCGGCCGAAATGGCGCAGCACTATCCCGAGATCAAGGTCGACAAGCAGCACATCGACATCCTCTGCGCGCGCTTCGTGCTGAACCCGGACCGTTTCGACGTGGTGGTGGCGTCGAACCTGTTCGGCGACATCCTGTCCGACCTGGGCCCGGCCTGCACGGGCACGATCGGCATCGCACCGTCGGCGAACCTGAACCCGGACCGCGACTTCCCGTCGCTGTTCGAGCCGGTGCACGGCTCGGCGCCCGACATCGCGGGCCGCTATATCGCCAACCCGATCGCGATGATCTGGTCGGCGGCGATGATGATCGACTTCCTTGGCCACGGCGCCGGCGTCGAACGCGAGGCGCACGACGCGATCCTCGCGGCGATCGAGCACGTGCTCAAGCACGGCCCGCGCACGGGCGACCTGGGCGGCAAGGCCAGCACGCAGGAAGTGGGCGAGGCGGTGGTCGCGCAGCTGCTGGCTTGATCGCATGAAGCAATGAGAGCCTGACGCGTTTCACGTTTCATGTTTCACGCGTAGCAAAAAGGGCGAATCGTTCTGCAACGATTCGCCCTTTTTTCCGTGCCGCGCGGTGTGCCGATGCGAGCGGTGACGTGCAGCGCTGTTTATCACGCACCGCTCATCAGATCCCGAAAAACCTCACCTCAACCGAGGTTGGCTCCCGAATTCCCTCACCTTTAAACAATGCGACGCGGTGTTCGCGCGATTCAAGGTGAGGCGCTTCACAACGAATCGCTAACTGATGACGATGCGCTCAATGCGAAAGGTGAAGTGGCATCGTCATGCAACGCGCACCGACAATGCTTGCGCGCGCATCGATAGGCAAGTCGTTAGTTGCGCTGAACGTGTCGCCGTGAAACGCGCTCCGGTGAGCGGCCGGCAACACGCCCGCGCACCTTACAAACCGAGATCGGACAGGCTTGCGTGATCGTCGGGGCGACGGCCGAGCGGCCAGTGGAACAGCCGGTCCTGCGCGCGGATCGGCAGATCGTTGATGCTGGCATGGCGACGCGCCATCAGGCCGTTCTCGTCGAACTCCCAATTTTCGTTGCCATACGAGCGGAACCAGTTGCCCGCATCGTCGTGCCATTCGTAGGCGAAACGCACCGCGATGCGGTTGCCTTCGAACGCCCACAGCTCCTTGATCAGGCGATAGTCGATCTCGCGCGCCCACTTGCGCGTGAGCAGGCCGACGATCTCTTCGCGGCCCGTCACGAATTCGGCGCGGTTGCGCCACTTGCTGTCGCGCGTGTAGGCGAGCGATACGCGCTGCGGATCGCGCGAGTTCCAGCCGTCTTCGGCGGCGCGGACTTTCTGGATGGCGGTTTCGCGCGTGAACGGCGGCACCGGCGGACGGACTTCGCTGACTTCGGACATCGCTTGCTCCTGGTTTCGTGGGACTGCATTTTTAGTAAGGATTACCAAATAAACTGCCGCTCAACCGCCGGCAGATATTCCTGCCTTGCCACCCGTATCCGGCGCGGCAAGGCTTGTGCATCAAACCGTCAGGCGGCCCGTGCCGCGCGCGCCTCGAACGCGTCGAGCAGCACCTCGCCGGCCGCGAGCGCGTCGCGTGACGCCGCGGCCTCGCCGCTGACCAGCGCCACGCCGATCGCGCCGTCGATCAGCACGAGCCACTGACGCGCCAACGGTGCCGCTTCGCTTGCCGCCACGCCGTGCGCGTCGGCATAGGCCTCGCACGTTTCCAGCACGAACGCCAGCAGGCGCTCCTTGTGATAACGCGCCACGCCGCGAATCGGGTCCTCGACGTCGCCGATCTCGCCGGCCGCGTTGAGAAACGCGCAGCCGTGAAAATTCGGCTGCTCGAACCATTCGTGCAGCACGTCGAACATCGCCAGCAACTGCGCGCGCGGCGTCGCGCCGCGCTGCTGCGTGCCGCCGATGAACCAGGCCATCCAGCGATCGTCGCGTCGCAACAGCGCCGCTTCCACCAGCGCTTCCTTCGATTCGAAATGCGCGTAGAAGCTCTTGCGCGCCGCGCCCGAGCGCTTGACGATCGCATCGACGCCAGTGGCATGAATGCCGCCCGCATACACCAGTTGCTCGGCCGCCTCCAGCAGCCGCTCGCGCGCGCCGCCCGATGGCGCGTCGGCGTCTTGAGGAAGCGCTGAGGATCGTCGTGTCGTATCGTTCATGCCGCACAAGGTAGAACGATCATTCTCCTTTGTCAAGCCGTGCCGCTCGCGCTATGGTGCGCAGACACTTCAAGGAGATGGCATGGCTTGGCAACACGACACGCGCAGGCGTGCGCTGAAAGGCTTTTTGGCCGGCGCGATGGCGCTGGCGGCGGCGGCTTGCACGCCGGTGGCGGTGCTCACGCATCATGTGTCGACCGACGTCGCGAACGTGCCGGCCGGCCGCTACACGCTCGATCCGCATCACTGGAGCGTCAGCTTCGACGTCTCGCACTTCGGCTATTCGCGCTTCATGATGCGCTTCGACAAGGCCAGCGCCGTGCTCGACTGGCGCGCCGGCGGCCTGGCCGCGAGCCAGGTGTCGGCCACCATCGACGCCGCCAGCCTCGACACCAACGTGCCGGCGCTCGACACCATCGTGAAGGGCGGCGATGCGCTCGACGTCGCGCGCTATCCGGCGATCCGCTTCGAGAGCACCGGCTGGACACCGACCGGCGACCACACCGGCAAACTGAGCGGCAACCTGACGATCCGCGGCACGACGCAACCCGTCACGCTCGACGCCACCTTCAACGGCTACGGCCGCAATCCGCTGACCAAGGCGCCCACGCTCGGCTTCTCGGCGAGCGGCAGCTTCAGCCGCTCGGCGTTCGGCATCCCGACCTGGTATCCGGCCGTCGGCGACGACGTGCGCGTGCGAATCGAGGGCGAATTCGAAAGCCTGCCGCCGGAAGCCGAAAGCAGCGCGACAAGCCCCGCCCAGTAAGGCTTGCGGGCGCGGCGGCGGGGCTTGTCACGCCGCCGCGTTTACGACATTTTTTCTTGATCGCCGCGGCCGCGCGTTCCTACACTGCGAACCATCGATCCCGGTTCAGGAAACGCCATGTCGACGCCCCGCCTCGCCCCCGTTCCGTCCACCGCCCGGCCCGCCGGCTACGTGCCCACCCCGCACGATCGCATCGTGCTGCGGCGCTTCGATCCCGCGCTCGACGGTTACGACACGCTGACCGACCTGCTGCATCGCGCGTTCGCGCGGCTCGGCGCGATGGGGCTGAACTGCCCGTGCGTCGACCAGCCCGCCTCGGCCACGCGCCAGCGCGCGCTGGCGGGCACCTGCTTCGTCGCGATCTGCCGCGGCCATATCGTCGCGACGATGACGCTGCACGATCACGACACCGCCGCCACCAACGATGTCTACCGATGCCGCGACGTGGCGAGCCTGCGCCAGTTCGGCGTCGATCCGGTGTGGCAGGGGCGCGGCGTGGGCCGTGCGCTGGTGGCGTTCGCGCTGCGCTGGGCCGCCTCGCGCGGCCATGCGCGGCTCGCGCTCGACACGCCGCATCCGGCCTCGCACCTGATCGCGTTCTACCGCAGCCTTGGTTTCGAGATCGCCGACATCGTCCGCTTCTCCGGGCGCGGCTACGACAGCGCACTGCTGTGCCGGCCCACGGCGCTGCCGATCGCGCTGCAGGACACGGGGCCGCGCGTCGTGACCGTATCGTCGTGCAAGCGGCGCGGCTGAACGCATCGCAAAACGCCGCGCTTCAATGAAAAATGCCGGTGCATCGCTGCACCGGCATTTTTCGTCAACGGCAAGCCACGCGCCGATCAAACCGTCCAGTCGAGAATCACCTTGCCGCTCTCGCCCGACAGCATTGCCGCGAAGGCGGCTTCGTAATCGTCCACGGCGTAGCGGTGGGTGAGGATCGGCGACAGATCCAGCCCGCTTTGCAGCATCGCGACCATCTTGTACCAGGTCTCGAACATCTCGCGCCCGTAGATGCCCTTGATTTCCAGGCCCTTGAAGATCACCTGGTTCCAGTCGATCGCCGTCTGCGCGGGCGGAATGCCGAGCAACGCCACCTTGCCGCCGTGGTTCATCGCATCGAGCAGGCTCGTGAACGCGCTCGGCACGCCCGACATTTCCAGGCCGACATCGAAGCCTTCCGTCATGTGCAGTTCGTGCATCACGTCGCGCAGCGATTCGCGCGACACGTTCACGGCACGCGTCGCGCCCATCTTGCGCGCGAGGCCGAGCCGGTAATCGTTGACGTCGGTGATCACCACGTTGCGCGCGCCCACATGCCTGGCGATCGCCACGGCCATGATGCCGATCGGCCCCGCGCCCGTGATCAGCACGTCCTCGCCCACCAGGTTGAACGACAGCGCGGTGTGCGTGGCGTTGCCGAACGGGTCGAAGATCGCGGCCAGATCGTCGGAAATCTCGGGCGGAATCTTGAACGCATTGAACGCCGGGATCGCCAGGTATTCGGCGAACGCGCCTTCGCGGTTCACGCCCACGCCCACCGTGTTGCGGCACAGGTGCCGCCGCCCCGCGCGGCAATTGCGGCAGAAGCCGCAGGTGATGTGCCCTTCGCCCGACACGCGATCGCCGATCTCGAAGCCGCGCACCTCCTGCCCCATCTCGACGATCTCGCCCACGTATTCATGACCGACGTGCATCGGCACGGGGATCGTCTTCTGCGCCCAGTCGTCCCACTTCCAGATATGGATGTCGGTGCCGCAGATCGCCGTGCGACGGATCTTGATCAGCACGTCGTTGTGGCCCACCTCGGGCTTCTTCACGTCGGTCATCCGCAGGCCCGGCCCGCGTTCGAGTTTCGCCAGCGCTTTCATGCTTCGTTCTCCTCAGATCACGCCGAGCGTCTTGCCGACGCGCACGAACGCATCGACGGCGCGGTCGATTTGCTCCAGCGAATGCGCCGCGCTCATCTGCGTGCGAATTCGGGCGCGGCCGCGCGGCACCACCGGGAACGAGAACCCGACCACGTAGATGCCTTCGGCCAGCAGCGCATCGGCCATGCGCGTGGCCACCTGCGCGTCGCCGAGCATCACGGGGATGATCGGGTGTTCGCCCGGCACCAGCGTGAAGCCCGCCTCGCTCATGCGCTGACGGAAATGCGCGCCGTTTTCGCGCACGCGCGTGCGCAGCCGCGCACCTTCGCCGCTGGCGAGCAGTTCGAGCACGGCCAGCGACGCCTCGGCGATGCTCGGTGCGAGCGAGTTCGAGAACAGATACGGGCGCGAGCGTTGACGCAGCAATTCGACGATTTCCCTGCGTGCCGCCACGTAGCCGCCCGATGCGCCGCCCAGCGCCTTGCCGAGCGTGCCGGTGATGATGTCGACGCGATCGGCCACGCCGCAATGCTCGGGCGTGCCGCGCCCCTGTGCGCCGATGAAGCCCACCGCATGCGAATCGTCGACCATCACCAGCGCGCCGTAGCGGTCGGCCAGGTCGCACACGCCCTTCAGGTCGGCGATGATGCCGTCCATCGAGAACACGCCGTCGGTCGCGATCAGCTTGAAGCGCGCGCCGGCCGCATCGGCCTCCATCAGCTTTGCTTCGAGATCCTGAAGATCGTTGTTCTTGTAGCGGAAGCGCTTGGCTTTCGACAGGCGCACGCCGTCGATGATGCTGGCGTGATTCAGCTCGTCGCTGATGATCGCGTCTTCCTCGCCGAGCAGCGTCTCGAACAGGCCGCCGTTCGCATCGAAGCAGCTCGAATAGAGGATCGTGTCGTCGGTGCCGAGGAACGCGGACAGCGCGGCTTCCAGTTGCTTGTGCACCGTCTGCGTGCCGCAGATGAAGCGCACCGAGGCCATTCCGAAGCCGTCGCGCTCGAGGCCGGTGCGTGCGGCCGCAACCAGGCGCGGGTCGTTGGCGAGGCCGAGATAGTTGTTCGCGCAGAAATTCAGCACGCCAGCGCCGCCGGCCAGCGTCACGTCGGCGGCCTGCGGGCTGGCGATCTCGCGCTCGGTCTTGTAGAAACCGTCCGCGCGGATCTGGTCGATTGTCCCGCGCACGTGGGCGAGGAAGGCATCACGCATCTGTTCGCTCCTGAATGGGTCGTGGCGCGCGGCGCTTGCGCTCGTGGCGGCGGCCGCGCGGCCTGCTACTGTTATAGTCGCCCGTTGGGTTTATCGTATTTTTCCTGTATTTCGAACACGAGTTCGAGATATCGAACGGACTCTAAGCGAACGGAATCTAAATGGCAAGTTCTTCCGGCACGCGCCGCGCGTCGCTGCCCCCGGCCGACGCCGCCACCACGCCGCCGCGCGTGGGCGAGACGATCCAGCGGCTGCGCAACGAACGCAAGCTCACGCTCGACGACCTGTCGCGCGCGGCCGGCGTGTCGAAATCGATGCTCTCGGAGATCGAGCGCGACAAGGCCAATCCGACCATTGCCGTGGCCTGGCGCCTGACCAATGCGCTCGGCATCAGCCTCGACGAGCTGTTCGCACCGCCGAAATCGCCGGAGACGATCCGCGTGGATGGGCAGCACGACATTCCGACGCTGGCCGGCCACGACAGCCAATATCAGTTGCGCGTGTGGGGGCCGATCGAGCTGGCCGGCCGCTTCGAGTGGTACGAATTGACGCTGCCGGCCGGCGGTGCGCTGGTGTCCAACGCGCACGAGCCGGGCACGCGCGAGCACTTGACGGTCCTGGCCGGCTCGGTCGAAATCGAAGCCGGCAGCCATGCGCGCCGGCTCAAGACGGGCGAAACCGCGCGCTACGCGGCCGACGCGCCGCACGCCATCCGCAACGCCGGGCGCGGCGAGGCCAAGGCCCTGCTGATCGTGATCCATCGCTGAGATCCCGCGCCCATCCTGTCGTATCCGGCAGTTGCGCAATATACTGTATGTTTGTACAGTACATGCTCACGAGGGAGCCGCTATGACCGAACAGGACCTGGCCGCGCTCAGCTTCAAGGCTGCGGCGCAAGATATGGAGACGATCGTCCGCGCAATCGCCACGCGCTACATCCGGCTGGAAGTGCCGCTGACCTGGCGGCTGCTGCACGCCATCGAGGCCGAAGCGCTGGCCGATCTCGGTTTTGCCGCGCGGCACGACCCATTCATCCGCTGCCTGTTCGAACGGCCGGTGGATTTCGAATTTCCCGAAACCGACGATCCCATCGACGTCGCGCAATCGAATGCCTTGCCGGCGGTGTTGTCGTACGCCGTGGCGGCGTTCGAGGCCTCGCTGCGGCAACCGCTGCTTGGCCCGGCCGATCCGGTGCCGACCTCGCGGCCGCGGCGCGTGCGGATCTGGGGCGGCTGAAGCCGCGCGGTCGGAGCGAGTGCCCCTGGATATTCACGGCGCGATGCACTACGCTCATTTAGCAACTAACGGATTAACACTCATGTCTCACCCAACACCTTCCCCTGCCGGAACGCACGCGAGCGCCGAACGCGATCTGTTCGACGGCAGCGAAGCGGACTGGGTCGCCCAACCGGATGCGTCGTTCGACGCCTGGCTCGCCACGCAGGATTTCCGCCGTTCGTCGGCCGACGTCTATCGTGCGCAGTGGGGTGCGTTTCTGACCTGGCTCGGCGAACGGCAGCAAACGCTGGCCACTGTCGACACGCAGGCGATCGCCCGTTTCGTCGGCGAGCTGCCGATCAAGAAAACGCAACGGGTCCGTTATTTACGGTTGATCGAGCGCGTGCTCGATCACGTGCGGCGCAATGAATTCGGCTCGACCAACCCGGCGCGCTTCATCGCTCAGGATGGCGAAGCAACGTGGCGCCGCGCACGCGATAACGAGCCCACCAGTTTCCTGTTGCCGTCCGAACGCGCGGCCTTGCTCGCCTATCTGTTTTCGCCGTTGCCGGCGGCCGGCATGTCGCAATGGAAAGAGCGCCGCGACCGGGCGCTGATTGCCGCATTCCTGGGCGGCGGATTGAAAACCGGCGAAGCCCGCGTCATTACCATTAGTTGCATTCAAACCGGCGAGCCGACTGTGCGGATTCCGTCCGCCCATCCGGATTTCGAGCGCGAAACGCATCTGTCCTCGTTCGCGATCGCGCTGTTCGATGCCTGGCTGGCCGAACGCCGCCGCTGCAATATTCCCGGCGAACTGGTGTTTCCGTCCTCGCTCGCCGGCGGGCCGATGCACAAGGCCACGATGCTGCGCGCCGTCGACGCCATCATCGAGGCAGCGGACATCGCCGCGTCACGCGTCGAGCGCGCCAGCCCGCAAACCCTGCGCAACACGTTCGCGGCCGAATTGTTCGAAAACGGCGTGGAGCCGGAGCGCGTCGGCCATTGGCTCGGCTTCATGCAGCCGGTGTCGGCCAATCGCCTGCATCGCGCCTGGCGAACCTGGCGGGAAAATCTCGAAAAAGCGCCGAACCGCACGGACGAATCGGTAACGTTGCCGGCCGAAAGCCTGCGTCTGGCCTGAATCCGTGATCGATCAGGTCCTGCAAGACCTCACCTTTGGCCTCCCGTTTTTCCTCACCTTTCGCGCCACAGCGCATATCAACCGGCCCGCCTATTGAACTGTGCGACGGCTTCGAAGCGCGAAGCACAGTCGCCCGACGTGTGGTCGCACTCGGGGCACAGTAATTCGAAGCCGTCGGACGTGCTCGAGAGTTCCGGTTCGCCTTCTTCGCACTTCGGGCAATGCGCCGGCACGCCGATATGGGCGTCCACCGACACGCCGATTGCGGCAAATGCCGCTGTGTCGAGCTGACCGGCGGCGGCCAGGCGCTGCAAGAGCGCCGCGATTTCGGGCGGTACGCCCTGTGCCGCGCGCAGGGTTTCGATTTCTCGCGTGGCGGCGCTCAGTTCGTCACCTTGGCTGCGCAGTTGTTCGTCAAGCCGATCTGCCCGCGATTTTGTCGCGCTCAACTGCTGCAGGAATTCGAATTCCTTGCGGTTCACGTCACGCAACCCCGCCTGATACGTGCCAGCCATGCTGCGCAGCGAATCGAGCTCGACGAGCATCGGTTTGACGCGGCGTTCGGCCTCGGCCACCGCATCCTTGATTTGCTGCGCGTAATGTTCAGTGTTTTGGCGAGATTCGACGTGCAAAGCGTCAATTCTTTCCCTTAAAGACGCATTTTGTTGCTGTTCGGCTTCGAAACGCTTGTTCAGCAATTCGTTTTCGTTCTCGAGCCGTTGGGTCAGCGCTTGCAGCGAATCCTGATGCGCGGCGCCGTGGGTCGAGGCCGTGGCGCGCTCGATTTCGACTTCGGTGAGTTTCGCCTGCAATTGTTCCGCACGGTTCTCGCTTCGCGCCAGTGCGGCTTCGAGCGTTTCGTGGCGAATATGTGCGTCGCGAACCTGCTGCGCAGCGGTCGCGATTTCGTCGTTTGCGGCTTGTCGTTCGCCTTCAAGTGCCATCCGCGCTTCGCTCAACGCGGCTTCATAGAGCGCACCGAGCAATTCTCCGGCTTTTCCTTCGAGCGATTTCGGCAAGGCGCTGCCGTCGAGGCGCACCTTCGATGCCGAACGGATTCGCTCCCAGAAAAAATCGATGTCTTTCGGGATGTCGCTGGCGCTGCCCGTCTGGGTCAGATCACGCACATTGGCGGCTGACGGGCGGATGCCGAGATCGAAAAAGAGGCGTTTGCAGGCGTGCAGCGAGAGATCTTGCCGGCGCGCACCGCTGTTGCGCAGGGCATCGAGCTCGTCGCGTATCGATTGGCGAATGTCGTCGAGGGTCATGGGGGAAGCCATAGGGAAACACGAATGTGTCAATCATAACGAAACACGTATCAATTGATACTGATTCGCTCGAAATACCACAGTGGTGCTGTACAGCCTGGCTTCTTGCGTTCCACAGTCGCTGTGGATCTATCTACCTCATGAAAATCCGTGAAACAAAACGAAGAATCGAGGCTAAGCCGTTGTTTCTATAGACCTAAGCTGTGCTTTCCAAATATTTGGGGATGTTTCACACAGCGGAGGTGGAAGAAGGAAGATGTTTCAGACGACTCGCGGGGCGCCTAGTAGAGAGTAATAGAAGTAAACACCCTTGAAACCCTTGTTAAAAACGTTAACGCCACCGCACAGCCTTACTGGACAAGGGATTCCCGCCGATCAGGTGAAGCTTTACGGGATGCATGGTGATCTTTTCCGGGACGCGAAGTGATGGAGTTCGGGGGCGAGCGTGAGGGCTTGCGGGAAAGATCGTGAGCGGATTCAGGAGCACAGCATTTTTGGCCTGGTACGAAAGGTGAAGCTTTTCGGGAGGCCTTGCCGCGGCGATCCCGCATGGTGCCTGAATCGAACGGCTCTGTGACGTAAACCCATAGGTGAGGCTTTGCGGGGGGCGGGTCGAGGCCGAATTCCGGCGCCGATTTGCCCATTTATTGGGCATAGGTGAGGTTTCTCGGGACCCGGCGCCCAGGTGACGTGAGCTTTTACGGGAAAAAGTACCGTATTTGGGCGTCTTGAAGCCCGGCACAGGCTTGAGGTGAGGTTTTTCAGGAGCCGATGCCTGCAATTTCAGCGCCAGCTCGGCCAGAGGTGAGGGATTTCGGGAGTCGTGCGGAAGTCGCCAAAAATAGGCTGAGGTGAGACTTTTCGGGACCGTTTCACAGGCCAAAAAATGCATAAGGTGAGGTTTTTCGGGAGCAGTGGGCGTCCACTTAGCCGTAAACCCGCGCCGATACAGGGATTTACGCTGTGCTTTTCGCGGCAAATTTCGTGACAGGTGAGATTTTTCGGGGGCATCAGGTGGTGGTCAGGATCTCGAGGCTTGGCGTTGAGGTGAGCATTTCCGGGATCTTCGAGAAATGGCTGCTGTATTGCCTGAAGCAGGTTAAGTGTATGAAATTATTGATGATTTTGTCGGCTCTCCTTGCTGAGGTGAGATTTTTCGGGACGTTCGGAAAGCGCTTTGGTGATCGGCTGTTTGTGGCAAAGGTGAGGCTTTTCGGGATCGATGGTGCTGTGAGGCCCCGTATGTCGGTGCTTTCGCTGGAATGCCCCGGGTCACCGGTGATTCGCGAAAGGTGAGATTTTTCGGGAGCTATTGGGCGGATGTGGTGGCGATGGGGTGTTTCGAGAAGCCGTGAGGCTGTGGACAACCCTTGCTGGCAGGGCGTTTGGCGCGTTTGGGAGGTGGGACGGGGCTGTCGCGCGGGCTGTGCAAGAAGAGCGAATCGCGGCCGAACGAGAGGCGGCGGAGCAGATCGGTGTCGAGAGTGGGGCGCGTGCCCACTCCAGGGCTGAGGGGCTGCCCAACGGTGAGGCCGACGGGGCACTGTGAACTCCCCGGGGAGAACCCTGTGAGGGCGTGCCTGGCTCCGTGACGTTCGAGGAGCGCTATGGGGCCGTATGACGGGCTGGTGAGAGAGGGCGAAGGCCTGGCATTGGCGCAGGCTTGCGGAGGCCGACCGAGGGTGCCGTGCGAGAGCGAAGACACACTCGTGATCGCTCACAGGAACGGTGAGCGGGACAAGCCTCGGTCGGGAACCGGTTCGCTTGCATCGGTGCGACTTGCGCCTTGTGGAGCGTCAGCGGCGTGCAACGGCTTGAGGGTGAGCTTGCCGTGACGCCGCCAGGGCACTGTCACCTGTGTCGGGCCACGGCGCGAGTGGCGATCTGGCGGTTCGAGCGTTCACGATTGCGTCGGTGATGCTTGCATCACCTCGGTAGCCCGCCGCGCGCACGGCCGGCGCCGCGATCCTGTGCCCACAGCACAGCGCGCTTCCTCGGATAGCGGACACAGCCCTCCGATTGCGCTCATTTATCCCGCCACTGCCGTGATTTCCTGTGCAGAATTTTCCCCGGATGTCCACGAGAAAATTTTTAAGGTGAGGAAATTCGGGAGAGGTCTCGACGGCTTCGGATCGGTGCGGCTATCATGCGCGTCCGCGTCACCCGCGACAGCAAAGGTGAGGCGCGCACGGTCGGCTTTTCCACCGGTGAGCTTTTGCAGGAATTCGCTTGGGGTGAGGCGATGCGAATCGCCCGACTTCACCCCCCAAGGTGAGTTTGCGTGTATAGACGCGTATCACCACAGTCGCTATCCTTGCGGGAAACTTACCCTGTCCGATCCGAAGCATGGCCACGACCACCAAGCGCGCGAAGAAAACCGATGTCGATGTGGTGAACGCCAGCTCCGCCGAGTTGCGAAAGGCGGTCGAGGCGATCGCCATCCAGCCCAAGAGCGGCAAGATCACCCTGCTGACGCGCAAGCTGTTCAACGTGCTGCTCGCCGTTGCCCAGCAAGCCGACGATTCCGGCGACACTTATCGGGCCTTGCTGTCCGATATCGTCGCGAACTCCGCCTTCGATTCCAACGACACCGCGCTCGTCAAGGAGCACCTGCGTCGCATGGTATCGGTCCAGGTTGAGTGGAGCACCGGCACGTCGAGCCAGAAGCCCGGTCGCAAGTGGGGCATTTCCACGTTGATCGCCGATGCCGAAATTCTCGAAGATCCGGCTACGCGCCGGGTCTGGGTGGAATTCTCGTTCGCGCCGAAGATCAAGAAGAAGTTGCTCGACCCGGTGCAGTACGCTCGCCTGAGCCTTCAGTTCCAGAGCCAGTTGCGCAGCAGCGCCGGCCTGGCGCTCTATGAAATCTGCGTGCGCTATCTGACGAACCCGAGCCATCTGACGATGCGCGAGCCGTGGGAATGGTGGCGCCCGATCTTGTCGGGCACGCCCGATACGGAAGCCGGCGACGAGGCAAAGCGCGAGTACAAGTATTTCAAGCGTGATTACTTGCGCCCGGCGATCGCCGAAGTCAACGCGGTCACGAACATCTTCGTCGAGTTGATCGAACATCGCGAAGGCCGGCGCGTGGCTGAAATCCAGTTTCGCGTGTCCGAGCGCAAGCAGCCGATGCTGGCGCTCGACGAGCATCCGAACGTGTTCGACAGCACGCTCGTCGACCGCATGGTCAAGCTCGGTATCCCGTTGAAGGAAGCGCAAACGCTCTACGCCGACAGCGAGGAAAACCGGATTCGCGCGGCCTTGCAGATGACCGAGCAACGCATGCGCAGCACGACGTTGCCGCCGGTGCGCAGCGCCGGTGCCCTGTTCAAGGATGCGCTGAAGAAAGGCTATGCCCCGCCGGTGGCCGATCCCGATGCGCTGCCGGGCACGGCCGCGGGCAAGCTCACGTCGATGGCGTCGGGCGCGGGTGCGGCCGACGATCCGAAGGCGCGCCTGCGCGGTGAATACGATGCGTACCGCCGCAAGGAAGCCAAGGCGTTGTACGAGGAACAAGGCGACGATGCACGCGATCTCGCGCGCAACTCGTTCGAGACCGATGTGCTGCCGGCGCTCGGCTCCCATCTGCGCGACGACTGGCGCCGGCGTGGTCTCGAATCGAAGCTCGTCGAAACGTCATTCTTCGATTGGCTTGCGCTCAAGACCTGGGGCGAACCGACCGACGGCGATCTGCTGGCATTCACGCTGACCCACTCGCGCGCGGCCTGATTTCACAAGTAGCTGGATCGGCACCTTGCCGATCGATGACGCCGAAACGCGTAGCGACATACCCGGAGGCCGAACCCTGCGAATAGCGGGTTCGGCCTTTGTGCTTTTTGCGGTGCGGTGCTGTCAACGCCGCGCGGCGGATCCGCTTCCCTTCTCTACCCCACAAAGAAAAACACCCCGAGGTCCGATTGGACTTCGGGGCGTGGATGCGGGTGGCCGGCTGACTCAGTTGAGCAGCATCTTTTCGAGTTGCTGCAAGATTTCGTCGCGCTTTTCCCGCGACAGCCCACGCAGGCGCAGCTCGAGCCGGTCGTCGCCGTAGGACTTCAGATCCCCGACCGTCGAGCCGTTCATCTTGATCTCGTGGCGTTGCGCGTAACGTTGCCGGCCGGCCGGTTTCGTATTCTCCTGCGCGTTCGCCCTGCCCTTCACGATATCGGCCACCTGGCGTGTGCTCAGATCGTCGGCCAGGATTTTGCTGATCAACCGCAGCGTTGCATCGGTGCCGCGTGCGGTGTGATACCGGCCGACTTGATACGCCATATTCGAACCGAAACGGTCGGTGCGCGCGACCATCTCCTGCATCACGGCTTCCGGCAATTTGCCGATCGAGAGCGCGACGGCAATGGTCGATTCGTCGATGCCGAGGTGCTCGGCCAGTTCCTTCTGGCTTTGGAAATGGCTTTCTTCGATGAAGCGTCGCCAGACGACTGCGTTATCGAACACCGTTTGCGAATCGCGTTGGACGTTCAGGTCGTAGCCGAGCTTGTAACTTTCGATGCCGATCGGGATGTCGATCACGATCGCCTTCACCGAATCCTTGTTCGCTTCCTTCAATGCGCGAACGCGGCGGCCGCCGTCGCTGACGAAGAACGTGCCGGGGTTTTCGTAGTCGGGGATCACGTGGATCGCCTGCTGCTGCCCCTGCTTCGCCAAATTGACGGCCAGTTCGGCGATCGACGACTTCAGATAGAAGTGGCGCGGATTGAACGGGCTGGCCTTGATCGCCTTCAGCGGCAGCTCGATGATCTGGCCTGCCTGATAGCGGTTCTCGCTGCGCCACGCGCGATACTGCGAGGATTCGTCGGCCGACTCTTCGGTGGCGGGGGTTGCGACGATCGTGACGGGGATGTCTTTCTTCGGTGCTTTTACCGGCGTGGACGTGTCCGATTTCACCAATCCGTCGATCGCATTGAGCCGATCGAGCGCCGTGCGCTTCTCGCTGGTGGTGGTATCGGGGCGCGCCTGGAAGCCTTTGGCAAATTGGGAGGGTTTCAT